>NZ_SWFP01000030.1 GCF_005869225.1 Dyadobacter bucti
TTCTGATCATTTCTTCCTTGAACTCAGCGTCGTAGCTCCGACGACTTTTTACAGATTTTTGGTCTTTCATTTTGCATCATGTTGTGCAAAAATGTGTGCCGCTTTTCGGAACCACCTCATTTTGCTTCGATAGATATTGACGAATTGCCTAAGCTCTTGGATGCGCTTACTAAATGTAAGGCACAACTTTACCGACAAACATACATTGCTATCTGGCTCATGTTGCTTACTGCACTTCGTACGTCTGAATTAATTGAAGCCCGTTGGTCAGAGATTGATTTTGAAAAAGCTATGTGGACTGTATCTGCCGAGCGGATGAAAATGAAAAAAACGCATTTGGTCCCTCTCGCGACACAGACAGTTGCACTTCTTAGAGAGCTTTACGAGATCACCGGCCATAAAGAATTGATGTTTCCGAGTATTCCACGTCCAAGAAAAGCAATGAGCAAGGGAACAATCTTGGTTGCGTTGAAACGAATGGGATATAGAAACAAAATGACCGGACATGGTTTCCGGTCGCTGTTTATGAGTGTGGTAAAGGAAAAGCTTGGCTATTCTCATGAAGTTGCCGACAGACAGCTAGCACATACGCCCAAAAGTAGCGTTGACCGAGCATATGATCGGGCGAAGTTTTTACCGCAGCGCGTATCCATGATGCAAGAATATGCAGATTATCTCGCCAATCTGAGCAGCGCTCCCGCTAAATAATTTATCCAGAAAAATATACGTATTGTACCAACGATATCTTGTCTGTACAATTGCTTTTGATAAATTGATGGTCACAAAAAGTATTTGTGACCACCAACCCTTAATATAAATATAGGCTTATCTATGGCAACAAATTTAGAACGCTTCCGAAAGGATCTAGATCGACTTATTACTGAAGGAGTTGCTCTTGAAAACGCAATGTCTCGCACAATTGACACCACAGCTTTTGATGCAGAAGTAAAAAAACTATTTAACGACAAAAAAGAGGGAGACGCGTTTATCAAAGCTTTGCCCAATTTTAATATTGGCTATGAAGCTTGGTATTCTGAGTCATTGGCTTTATTGAAACAATTACTTCCCGATCGAGTCAACAATTTTGTAGCACTGTACGAAAAACCAAAAGCGCGTAAATCTGTCAGCTACGGAAACTACGTTATACAAGACTACCTTCAGAAGCTTCGTGTGAGTAATTATGGAGAAACTGTTGTGGATTCCTCTGCTGCTCTCCCACAATTCCGTCAGCAAGTCGCGATTATTCGGGCAGCTGAGAAGCGCTTTGAGAGTTCACTATTTGAAATAAGGCAACTTGTTCAAGCTGACATGTTCGATAGTGAAATAGATACGGCACGTGAGTTACTAAAGCACAAATTTCTTCGGGCTGCCGGAGCGATAGCCGGTGTAGTCCTTGAAAAGCATTTACGGCAAGTATGCGAGGATCGAAGTTTATCTATTACCAAAAAGAATCCTGGCATTTCGGATCTGAATGAAATTTTAAAATCCAACGGCACTATTGATGTTGCTCAGTGGAGGCACATTTCAATGCTCGGCGACATCCGAAATCTATGCGACCATAGTAAGAGTCAAGAACCAACGCATGAACAGGTTACAGACCTGATAAATGGAACGGACAAAATTCTTAAAACAGTCGCGTAAAAGCATTAAATCGAAGTATTTACAATTTCAATTACACTGCTCAACATGATAACTAATTTTCCTCAATTAAAAATCTAGCAGTCTTCAACAACTTCTCCTGGGATGCATCTGTACTTGATGGTGCTGACGTACGAGAGTTTAAAGAAGTAAATATCATTTATGGCCGAAATTACTCCGGTAAGACTACCCTTTCTCGTATTATGAGGGCTCTGGAAACAGGCCAAATATCAAGCAAATACGACAACCCTGAGTTTACAGTATTCATCAAAGGGGAAGCCGATGCCACTCAAAATAATTTGACCGGACACAGCAAAACAATCCGCGTATTCAACGAAGACTTTGTAAGAGAAAATCTCAAGTTTATCGCTAACCCGGATGATGATATAAAATCCTTCGCAGTTTTGGGAAGCAACAATGCAGTGATCGAAGCAGAGATAGCACAACTTGAATCAGAACTTGGGAAAGATGAACCAGAAAACAAGACTGGATTATTTGAAAATTTACATACGGCCAATGCGCTTTATTTGCAGAAAAAATCCGCCTTTGATACTGCAAAAGAATTACAGGAAAAAGTTTTAGATACGAAAGCCACTGACAGGAATACTGGCATAAAATATAATTCAGAACGCTTCGGCGACCAGAATTACACCAAAGCAAAGCTACTACAAGACATTGCAGCTGTCCAAAAGACTACATTTTCACTGCTTTCAACAACTCAATACGCTGAGCTAGACCAGCTCATAACGGAAAAAGTAACCGAAGACATTAAGTCGGTCATGCCACCCGAATTCAAAATCGGTGAATTCAATTTAGAAACTATAGACGTCCTTCAGAGAAAAATTGGTAATTCTGGAAAAATTGAAGAGCTTGTACAGAATGCAATGCTGAATTCATGGGTTGCAACGGGTAAGAAGCTACATGAAGACCGTGATAAATGTGCTTTTTGCGACAATGAAATAAGTACTGAACGTTGGAAGGAACTTGAAAATCATTTCGATGAGGAACTAGCAAATCTGGAAAAAGATGTCGCAACCCTCTTACAATTAATCAACAAGGAAAAAGCAGCTGTCACCTCACTAGCGATGATAGGCAGAGAAAGGTATTACTCGCGATTTCAGCAGAAAGCATCCTCGCTGGCTCAGTTATTTGCTCATTATCAGAAAAAATATTTGGAACAACTAACTTATCTGGTAGGTCAGCTGGAAATCAGGAAACAAAGCCCGATGACTTCAGTAAACTGCGAGAGCGCTTTGGACTATTCCGGGAGAATAAAACTTGTTTACAAGCTTCAGGAAAGGCTGCGCACGAAATCCAACACATACTCAACTCAACTTTCCAAGGATCAGGCGGCTGCCAAGAATCAATTACGTTTTAAGGAGGTTCATGAATTTATTGAAACCATTCAATACGCAACTAACTTAGCGTCAATTGGTATCCAAGAGAACGAGGCCCAAGACCAAAAAACAGTTTCCGACGGAATAAGACAACAAATTAAAGATAAACAGACTCAGATTAAGAAGAAGAAGCGCCTGTTAAACGATGAAGAAAAAGGTGCGACAAAGGTGAACGAATATCTCAATAATTTCTTCGGTCATGACTTTTTGAAATTGCAATCAGTAGATGAGATGGATGACCAAGGGCAAGCCATAAGTGTTCGTTTTGAAATCATTCGTGACAACAAGAAAGCACATCATTTAAGTGAAGGCGAATGCAGTCTGATCGCATTCTGCTATTTCATGGCTAAGCTGGATGATATTCACACCAAAGGGAGCAAACCCGTCATCTGGATCGACGATCCGATTTCAAGCCTCGATGGAAATCATATTTTCTTCATTTACAGCCTAATTAACACAGAGATCGTTGCAAAGTTGTTAGCTGAACAACTTTTATCTCAACTCATAACCTCGATTTTCTTAAATATTTGAAGAGACTTCCTGGCGCGGACGCCACAAAAGAAACTAAGGCAAAATTTAGGTATCTTGTTGTGCAGAGATCTAACAAAACCTCTTCTATCCAACTTATGCCCTCGTTCTTGCGAGAATACATTACAGAGTTCAATTTCCTATTTGCACAAATTCATAAATGCGCAAGCCTATTGACGGTGAATGACCAAAACTACAGCGCTTATTACAATTTTGGCAACAACGCGAGAAAATTTCTCGAGGTTTTCTTGTATTACAAATATCCAGATTCAACCTCGGATAAAGATAAAATGTTGAAGTTTTTTGGTGGCGACACGTTACCTGCGATTTTGACGGATCGAATTAATAATGAGTATTCACATCTTTGTGGAGTTCTCGAACGTGGTGCACTACCAATTGAAGTTCCAGAAATGAATTCAACCGCCAATTTAATATTAGACCGAATTAAGGCACTTGATAATGACCAATATGAATCGCTATTGAGAAGTATAGGTGCCCCAGTACCAGTAGTGATTGCAACAAACCAACAGTAAGCAATGTTGCCTCCGCCTTAATAATCTCCTTATAAAAAAACGCTGCGATGGATAATTGCCTAGCGTTTTTTATTACAAGTTTACAACAGAGTCCAACGCATCGTCTGTAGTTTTATTGATAAAATTACTCTGATACCCCATTGTTGTTTTGATGTCCGAATGACGATACAGTCGCTGTAAAATATTGACAGGTATCTTATCCGAAGAAATTTGAGCAAAAGTATGCCGAGCAATGTGCATGGTCAGCGTCTTTGGCAAACTGATTTTTTCAGCTACTTGTTTCAGGTAGTCATTACAACTCTTTGTTCTTGTTTTAATGTAACTCTGTACAGTATAGGAATTGGAAAGATCAGCCATACAAGCCAAGTCAGGAAATACCAAATTATGAGGATTGATCTTCGGGTACTCCGCGAGTATTTTTGCGGCTTTCTCCGGAACTTTAAATGAACCGGTTTTAAGATTTTTTCCCATAGAATAATACAGCCTGTCATTTTGGAAGTCTGACCATTTTAATCTTAGAACATCCGAAATTCTCATCCCAGCGAAAAACAGTGCAATAAGAAAAAGGTTTCGTGCATGATGCTGCCCCCCTGTAAGATCTACTTCTTCTAGCAATTTAACCTCCTCAGCTGTCAACCCTATTTTGGAGCTATCTGGAAATTTAATGGAAATCTTCCCTTTTCCAAATGGATAATATTTCTGATCTACTAACCCTGCGGTGATAGCCTGATTAAAGATAGTGCGAATTACAACAAGATGATTGACTACCGTTCTTTCAGTTATCTTACGACTCCCTCTTAAATACGCTTGGAATTGCCGTAAAATGCCAGGGTTGATATCAGCAAATCCAATATCCGCCCCTTTCAAAAATTCTTTAAATCGATTGATGCGAGGTAAGTCTGCCGACTTTTGGTTGAATTTGCCGTTCTTCTCAAGTTGATCACAGTATAGACTTGCCTGAGCAAAAAAGCTGCTACCCATTGTCTGTTTTATCGTCCTTCTAACGGAAGTTACAGAAGTGTCTTTTTTCTGGGTGGCTAATTGAAGTAACTGATCATTAATCTCAGCTTTCTTAGCTAGAATAAAATTATTCAACCAAACTGAATTAGGATGGGACTTCTTGACTTTTTGTCCATTAGCATCCCACTCGGTCTCTTTCAAATTTTGTTTGAGGTACACATATGTGGATTTGCGATTGTTCGTTACACGCAATGCGAGTGGAAATGTACCGTCCTGATTAGGTTTTTTTCGTAAAACCGCTTTGATAGTGGAAGCCATGAGTTGAAATTGGTTTGTTTCCTACACACAAATATAATACTAATCGAAATTATTTGGTACAACATAGGTACAACAAATGGCGGCTTTTTACGAATTTAAGAAAATCCATATATCTGTAATCACCTCATTAATAGATATCATTGATACATATCGAACCATATAAAACCAAAATTCGCAGGACTTAAAATCCTGTGAGCCGAAACGCTCGTACGGGTTCGATTCCCGTCCCCGGTACTGAATAAAAAAGAGGTTGCGAGTTTATTTCGCAACCTCTTTTTTATAAGGGCATGTGCCCACAACATTTACCGTTCAGCATCGCATTCTCCCACTGCTTAAAACCCGCTGACCAGATCATCTTGATTTTGCCGAATGTGTGAAACATGCAACTATCCTTACTGGATATGTAATATTGTTTGCTATGCGAATCATTAGTTTTGATGCTAGTAGAAAGTAATTCTCAAACATCAACAAACTATTATGATAAAAATACATACTTGCCTTGTGGCAATTGCCACGCTATTCTCCGTTTCACATACCAGCTTTGCACAGACGGAACCTGATTTGGGAGCTGCTTCGGCTTTTTCTCTGTTTACTGCAGTTGGAGGAGTTACAAATCAGGGGACTACGGTGGTTACCGGGGACGTTGGTACTGGCGCAGGAGCCTTTAACGGATTTCCGCCCGGGATAATAGTGGGAGAAACGCATATAGCCGATGATATTGCCGGACAGGCAGCAACCGATGTAACAAGTGCCTATGCCGATTTGCTTGCAAACCCATGCGGCAGTGTCGTTTTGAGCACCTCGATGGGAAATGGCCAGGAACTTACTCCTGGGGTTTATTGCCTGGGTGCTGCTACCACTATTACAGGCAATTTGATCCTGAACGGATTGGAAGACCCAAACGCTGTGTTCATTTTTAAAATTGACGGTGCCCTGTCGACTGCTGACTTATCCAGCGTACTGCTGATCAACGGAACCTCCTTGAATCATGTGTACTGGCAGATCAACGGGCAGTTCGACATAGGTGCGAACGCTATTTTCCGGGGTACAGCGATAACTAACGGGGCCATTAATCTTTTGGAAAGCGCTTCTCTTTTTGGAAGGGGGTTATCCATCGCCGGGGCCATAAATCTGCAAAGCAATATTGTTGTCAACACACCTGGCGCATTACCGGTTACCCTGACGAAATTTCTGGTGAAAAAAGACGAGGGCAGGAGTGCCCTGATTGCCTGGGCCACCACAGAAGAAGCAAACAGCGACCGGTTTGAAATCGAGCGTAGTATGGACGGCCGCGCATGGCAGCTCGTTGCTTCCCTCAACGCAAAAGGGGAAAGTAAGGTTTTAGCCGAATATGTCTACACGGATAAGATGCCCGAGGCAGGGATAAATCTGTACCGCCTTAAAATGATCGACCAGGACAACTCATTTGCGTATAGCACCATACGCAGTATAGAATTTGAAGCTGGATTGCGTGCTGCATTGTATCCGAATCCCGTCGTCAACCAACTGACCCTGGATACGGACAATAACGGCGGCATCGACCGTCTGCAACTGATTAACATGAACGGAAAGATCGTCTATGAACAAGTAAGAAGTGACTCTTCAAAGCTGCTGACAAGCTTTGACGTGAGCTTTCTATCACCCGGCCTGTATGTAGGGCGGATAACCGGCAAAGGCGGAACCCGGTATCAGAAAATACTGAAAGTGAACTAGTCCAATCAACGCGCTACAAGTTTACACTATACATACGCTATCACAAAAGCAAATTCATTTAGATGAATTAACATCCTTAAAATCAGCATCTTGACCGGTGATTAACAATCACTGTCAGACTGCGCCGTTGCAAAGGAACACTATGATTTAAACTTTTCATGAGTGGGCAAACTGACAACGATTCAAACCTTCATCTTCCCAGGACGTGTTTAACTTCTCAGCAGAATATTTTCAACTTTGTCGGCGTCAGTTCATAGAACTGGAACGATCAAAGGCCGTTCAAATTAATGGAGTACAATTACTTACTACACTTCATAGCAAAGAAATCGAGGCATTTACTTTTGACAACTTCGATGTCGTTCATCTTGCCGAGCTACAAAAACGTCATATCTCAGAACATGTCGAGTACAGAATAACCATGGAGGATTTTCGGTGCCGTCTTCGCGAATGCCACATAAACGAAAAAAAATTTTTTAACCTAGCTTTCAAATTCATTCAGAACTGAGGCAGGCTGCGCATAAGATGGTTTCCAATTCCTGCATGGCAAGCCATTTATATTTAACTCTGATGTAAATGGCTTCCCAAATCCATCAGGAATACTATCCGTGCCTCTGGAACATTGATTCGACCCAACCGTTGCAACCCGTTTTTGGGCGCCGATCAACGGATAATCCACTTCGCCTTCTATACAAATAGTACATTACTGGACGGTAGCCGCCCCGGTAGACAGACCGCAAAATTTGTTTAGAAAAATTAAAATATTGATAATCCACAAAAAATAAATACTATTACACGAATATCTAACTATTACTATACAACCAACCATTGGAAACATTACGAAAAAACATCTACAATCACATCCGCGCCAGTTTTGTAGTCTTTCCACTTGTACTTGCCATCCCCAATGCGCATGCTCAGGAAGTGATTGATGCTTCGGGTGGTGTGGCAACAGGGTCCGGAGGTACAGTCAGCTACTCGCTTGGGCAGGTGGTTTACACTTTCAACACCGGCGACGGGGGTATGGAAAACCAGGGCGTGCAGCAGCCGGTGGATTACACCTCGCTGCCGGTTACACTGGCTTATTTCGAGGCAGGCGCTGTCGATGATCAGGTGCAGGTGCGCTGGGAAACAACGTCGGAAGAAAACAATGATTTTTTTACCGTTGAAAGAAGCAGGAACAGCATTGCTTTCGAAGAAGTCACAACAGTGAAAGGGCCTGGCAATAGCAGTACCGTCAGAAAATACAGCTGGACGGACGCTTACCCTCTCGCGGGCATCAGCTATTACCGCCTCAAACAAACCGACTTCGACAAGTCTTTCACCTATTCTACAATAAAGGCGGTGAAAATCAAATCCCTTTCAAAAGGTGTCGTAGTGTACCCAAACCCGGTCACTGACTACCTGGTCCTGAAGGATGCCGACGAAGGCAAAAGCCGGTCTTACAAGATCTTCGATATCAAAGGAAGGTTGGTTGAAACCAGGGAATTTCCGGATGGAGAAAGGAAAATCGACATGACGCATCTTTCCCCTGCCGCCTATGTGATACATTATATTAATAACAGCGA
>NZ_SWFP01000031.1 GCF_005869225.1 Dyadobacter bucti
GTCGGTTATAACATTTGGCCTAATGAAGTTATAGACCAGATTAGAAAGCGGGGAATCCCTACCATTGCCGGCAATTACGATTTTGGAATCGGAAGAACCAGCGACGACTGCGGCTGCGCATATAAGACAGACGAAGAAAAAGAAAATGGCAAAGTATCGATTGCCTTTACAAATGAGATCGTCAGGGACGCACAGCGGGCTTATTTAAGAACGCTGCCGGCGCACATTCGTCTGGACTTCCAGTTAAATGATAAATCACTTTCGGTGCTTCTGGTGCATGGCAGCCCACGCCGGATCAACGAATACCTGTTTGAAGATCGCGACGAAAAAAGCATGCTTCGGATCATGGAGCAGGCCGGTGCAGATGTGATGCTTTTTGGTCATACCCACAAACCCTATCACCGGATACTGGACTCAGTGCAAACAGATGGGACAGACCATTTCCGTCATGCAATCAACATTGGATCGGTGGGTAAACCAAAGGATGGAGATTCAAGAGGTGGTTATGTGATCCTGCATATTAATGCGGATGCATCAATATCAGGTAAAGATAGTATTACGGTAGAGTTTATACGTTTTGAGTACGATGTTGAAAAAGCGGCGAAAGCCGTAGAAGACAGTATCCTTCCTGATGCATATGCGGAATCATTACGTCTGGGAAAATGAAAATAGCACTACTATCTGATATCCATGCAAACCTTCCCGCTTTCGAGGCGGTGTTGGAAGATCTGGAAAAACAACAGCCTGATGCGGTTTACTGTCTGGGCGATCTGATCGGCTACAACGTATGGCCTAATCAGGTAATTGGTCTGGTCCACAAACATGGTATTGCGACCATTGCAGGAAATCACGACCTGAAAGTTTCGAAAATACTTTCATCGCAAGACGAGTGCAGCAAGGAAGAAAATAGTGAGTATGCCTATAAACTGGTCGGAAGCAAGGAAAGGGATTACCTATTAACACTTCCCAGGCATCTCAGGTTAGAATTTCAACTTAATGATCAGCAGCTCAATATGCTGCTGGTCCATGGAAGCCCGCGAAGCATTAACGAATATCTGTTGCAGGAGCTATCAGAGCAGTACATGCTGGAACTGGTCAAGGAATTTAAAGCGGATATCCTTTGCTTTGGGCACTCTCACAAGCCTTATCACCGTGTTATTAATTCGGGAGAGAATGGTATTGAACATTTTCATCACCTGGTTAATACGGGTTCTGTCGGTAAACCCAAAGATGGTGATGCGCGCGCTTGCTATGTACTTATCAACATTGACCAAATGGCAAACAGCAAGTCTAAGGATGCTGTTCAGGTTGAATTTGTAAGGGTTGAATACGATGTCGAAAAAGCAGCGAAGGCCGTAGAGCTCAGCTTGCTTCCAAATGCATTTGCAGATAATCTAAGGAAAGCATATTAACCTTTATCGAAATGAAAGGTTTGATGATTTTGTTTTCGGTCTTCTTTACCACTGTGGCAACTTGCTCTCCTCTTTCGGTTCGGGAGAAGCCGCATGAAATAGGCAATCAATTATCTTCCCTTATTGATTATCCTACTGTTCTTGGGGCAAATGGTGGAATAGTAGTGATACAATTTTCTATCGGTGAAGGTAGCGCTATAGGAAAAGTGAAGGTATTCACCAGAGATGATGAGCTTAATAATGATCTAATCCGCCAGCTGACTGGCAAGAGGGTACACTTGCCTGATTATCATCACCCAGCTAACAGCTATATAGTTAAATTAAGGTTTGTCAGGGCTAAATAAAACGATCAGATAAGGGTGCAGAAGCATATCACGGAAATGAAATTGCCAATGTATGCGTCTTTTAGATCAATGCGCCTATTGTAGCCTAGGATATTTCCGGTGGGAAAAGTTCTGGCCTTTTGCCCTGACAAGCATCCCTATGGCATTTATCGGTGCGCGGATCCCACTATCAGATTCCCTCAATCGAAAATTATTAGCAGCGTGCCTGATCCTGGTTATTATTCGCTTCACGCAATGAAGCAACAAATGGAATATATTTTAGAAAACTATGCCGAGCGTCTACAAAGGTTCTTTTTAAAAATTGCTAATAGAAAAAGCCTGGGTAAGATGACGAACTGGTTTCAACGTATATCTTCAAATAATTCAAATAGCTGAATTTTGGTGGTGATTGCGTAGAAAGTGTGGACAGAAAAGATGTTTTTTTTTACGTCTTTAAGATGCGTTCTCAGACTCCGCTTAAATCGATTTTTTTAAGAAAGTTAGGTTATGCAAGTCGTAGTCGATAGTTTTGCAGGCAAATGATATCACAACATCATACATACAGCCTCAAATCTTCATCACCAGTCGGTGGTCCCCCCTGAAGATTTTCTTAACCCATATTCGGGTTGCTTCTCTTATTGGAAATTTATTCCGGAAATAATCCTATTATTTAGGTATTTCTCTGCTCTACTTGCCGTGAATTAAGTGGCCTAAATGGCTATTTGTGTTTGGGTATTAGCAAGGGCGAGGATATCAATACTCTATAACCTCATGTCCATGAAGGGTTACCTCAATATTTTCGATTTCTCTCAAAAAGTTAATTATAAAACAGAAATTCTTTCCGGGTTGACCGTGGCCTTGGCCCTGATACCGGAAGCCGTAGCTTTTGCATTAATAGCAGGCCTCTCACCACTTACAGGCCTTTATGCTGCATTTTCAATAGGATTGATTACATCCATTTTCGGCGGCCGGCCGGGTATGATCTCAGGAGCTACCGGTGCCATTGCCGTTGTTATTGTCGCGCTCGCTAAGACCCACGGCGTAGAATACATATTTGCCACCGTCGTTTTAGCTGGGACTATACAGGTTGTTGCTGGCCTATTGAAGCTTGGCAAATTCATTCGCCTGGTTCCACATCCGGTCATGTTCGGTTTTGTCAACGGGCTTGCCATTGTTATTTTCATGTCGCAAATCGCCCAGTTTCAAACAGTAGATGGAATTGGTAATGTATCCTGGTTAGCAGGAAGTCCGCTTTATACTATGCTCGGGCTTGTGCTGCTAACGATGCTAATCATCTGGGGATTGCCTAAACTGACAAAGACAATCCCTTCTTCACTGGCCGCAATCCTGGTAATATCAGCTATTGTAATAGGTTTTAATATTGATACGCGCTCGGTTGGGGATATAGCCTCGATTCGAGGGGGATTCCCTCCTTTTCATATTCCCTCTGTCCCTTTCACGCTAGACACATTACTAATTATCCTACCATATGCTGCGATAGTAGCCGGTGTAGGGCTGATTGAAAGCTTGTTGACCCTGAACCTGATTGATGAAATTACCGAATCAAGAGGCAGGGGGAACAAGGAAGTTGTTGCGCAAGGTATGGCTAACATTATAACCGGGTTCTTTTCTGGAATGGGTGGCTGCGCAATGATAGGGCAAAGCCTGATCAATATATCCTCTGGAGCGCGCGCCAGGCTCTCAGGGATTGTCGCATCATTGATGTTGCTTGCGTTTATCATGTTTGGCTCTGGTTTGATTGAGCAAATCCCGATGGCAGCTTTGACCGGGGTGATGGGAATGGTAGCTATTGGCACCTTCGAGTGGGCTAGTTTTAGAATGATCGGAAGGATGCCTAAGCATGACATTTTTGTAGGTATCCTGGTAGCCGCTGTAACGGTGTTGCTGCACAACCTGGCACTGGCTGTTTTGATTGGCGTTATTATCTCCGCGCTTGTCTTTGCCTGGGAAAATGCCAAGCGGATCCGGGCTCAAAAGTACATTGATGAGAAGGGTGTAAAGCACTACCAAATTTATGGGCCACTTTTCTTCGGCTCAGTCAGTGCGTTCAATGATAAGTTTGAGGTTTTAGCCGATCCGGCTGAAGTAGTGATCGATTTTTCAGAAAGTCGGATTGCGGACATGTCTGGTATCGAGGCTGTTAACAAGATTACAGAGCGCTATCACAAGGCAGGCAAAAAAGTGCATTTGAAGCACCTGAGCCCTGATTGCCGCCAGTTACTGCGAGATGCAAACGATGTCATTGATGTCAATATCATTGAAGATCCTACGTACCGGGTTGTTGTTTAGTTCGTATTAAGTGCAACTAGCAATTGACTTGTGCTACCTATAATACATCCGAGTTCTAGCCATTTCCGGATATGCTTTGTTGCCAGGGGCATCAATGATGCCTTTGGCGATTGTAACGTATTTGGCGACAAAGGGTTCTCACTTCATTTTTCAAAGATTTCTACAATACAATCCAGTTTGTATGAAACTACACTCGATTCTGGCTATGGGCATTTGCCTTGCGCTTATCTTATTATTTTTTTCCCTGGTTGTCAGTAATTCGGTCAATGTACCAAACGGCGATGACCTTTATTGCCTTTTGCTTTTCACTCAGCAGTTCCAGGATGCATCCACGCTTTCGGAGCGTTGGCACCTTTTGCTAGGACAGTGGGTTGAGCACCGGATTGTGTATTCCAGGTTTACAGCGCTTTTGTCTTATTGGCTGACTAGCCACGTCAACTTCGTTACGATCATCATGATAGGCAATTTCACCCTGGTAGGGTTTACTATCCTGTTTTGGAAACTGATTAAAAGGACTGGTGCTTCTTTATACTATCTTATACCGGTTGTGCTGACACTGTTCAGCCCGGTCACTTATGAAGCCAATCTATGGGCCGGGGCAAGCACGGTATACATGCCAGTTGCTTTTCTAGGGCTGTTGACCATTTACCTGCTTGTATACCATGGCCGGGCCGGTGCCATCCTTGCAATACTAACAGCACTGCTGGCCACATTTTCTTTTGGCAACGGAATGTTCTCTTTCGTTGCAGCAATCGCAGTCCTGGTCTACCAAAAAAGGATTAAAAGCGCAGTGATTTTTGGACTTATTGCTGTGGCGGCTGTAATACTATATTTCCAGGATTTTGAGGCCTATAGTGGTACCAATGCTTTCAGTGTTACCGAACATTTTAAGCAGCCGTTGTACTTAATGTATAATCTCTTTGGTTTTGTCGGCGGCATCCTGGATTACACGGAAAATAGTAACTCTGCAATTGTTGCATCAAACATTCCGGCAGTGATGCTAGGGTTATTTTTGTTTGTATCTATCGGCGTAGGCAGTCTTCTTTTTTTGAGAAAAAGGCCATCCCAAAGCGAAAATAGAAATACCGCGACTTTAAGATTAGTGTGGCTTGGTATGGCTGCATTCATTTTAATCACCGCAGTTGTCATGGCTTACTCCAGAACGTCTGGCGCTGCCATGAACACGTTATCGAGCCGGTACAAGATTTACTCCATGCTATGTTGGATTTTGGTTTACTGTTTTTGCCTGATCCATTTTAAAAAGCAAAAGTGGGTTGGATTGTTTTTCGGAGGTGCGAGTTTGCTGATGCTTTTATTCAACTATTACACCAACTATGACAAGCTCACAAACTATAAGTCCTATTTTCTCTCAGGTCTTTTCAATTATAACAACAATGGGCAGTGGATCATCTACCGACACACCTCTTATTATGAAGGTGCCAGTAAAATGCTCAGCGATTCCATTTCTGCAAACTTGCAGCCAGTTTATGTATTCAACCCGGTTTTTCCCGAACTCTCGCATAGCGAATTAGAAAGGGCATCTTTTTTGGAAAATGTCCGGATCTCTGAAAATGAGGGATGCAGCGGCAGGTCCGGAAAATGTCTTACCATACATACAGACGATTACCCATCGGTTTCGAATTATTTTAAAGGTATCTATCTCGTCGTATACAATGACAAGAATATCTATCTATTTGTTGCCAATCCCGTCAAAAATGGCAGGTTGAACATGCTTACCAAGGGCGATTACTATAAGGAAGGCTTTTACCTGGATAAGAATTTCGGAAAAACATTGAAGCCTGGGAGCCAATATAAACTGGCCGTATTCTGTCCAACAGAGACTGAGAAAATACGGCGGCTTGATTATAGGATAGACGGCTAGGCGGGGGGATTTGTGGTCTAATCACAGTTGCAAATGTAGCTTGGAATCAGTGCCGAAGACTATAGTGACGACCGCAATGCCCAATTCGAAATTTGGGTTTGATTAAAAGAAGTGACATTAGCGGCTGACCGTAAAAACCCTCACGACTTCGGCGTTGTGCCTGTATATGAAAATCTAATGTCCTTGAAATGAAAATAGTATCAATCAACTGTGCTTTTACCGCTAATCTTAACTCCTCTATGTCTCAAATATTTGTAAAGGGTCATTTTTGAAATTTCCAGATCAGCAGCAATTTCATTCACTCCCAACTTGCGTTCATTATACAGGGTTTGAGCTAGCATCGCTTTCTTCTCAGCTTCTTTGGAAAGCCCCCGGCTCCGTCCTCCCTTTCTTCCCCTGGCGCGGGCAGCTTCCAGGCCAGACCGTGTCCTCTCACGGATCAGATCCCGCTCGAACTCGGCAAGCGAAGCGAAAATATTAAATATGAGCCTTCCTTGAGCGGTGGTCGTATCAATATGATCATTGATCGATACCAGGCCAATCCCCCGCTTTTCAAAATCGGAGGTCATTTCAAGTAAATGTTTTAAAGAGCGGCCTAACCGGTCCAGTTTATAAATGTATATCACATCACCTTCGCGAAGGATCTGCTGCATTGCCTCAAGCTGTGGCCGATCCGATTTTATTCCGGAAGCCTTTTCCTGAAATACCTTTTCGCAACCTGCTTTGCCCAGAGCATCCAGCTGCATTTCCAAATTCTGGTCCTGGGTCGAGACCCTTGCGTATCCTATTTTCATTTTTGTCTACTTTAATGCATCTGCTTGATCAAATTTAATGTACTTAGATTGATGTACAAGTTTATTTTACTATTTTGATAAAGTATGCCCCGGGTTTGAGAGGCTCGATCCGATTTACATGGGCTAGTTAGTTTGTACATTCTGAGCAGCGTTTTTTTGTACAACAAAATCTCCTCATGCCAAGAAAAGAATACCTGACCTCAGAAGCTCGGCAACGATTTGACAATCCACCTGTTTTGAGTGTTGACC
>NZ_SWFP01000032.1 GCF_005869225.1 Dyadobacter bucti
CACCCTCATACTGTTTGAGGATCGCCACGATCTGGGTTTCTGAGTAGTTTTTCTTTTTCATGTGACAGTTAAAATTAGCTCATTTCGAGTCTAATCCTACACTGTCCTAATTTCGGGAAAGCTTACAATTTCGGGAAAGCTTACAATTTCGGGAAAGCTTACACCGTTACTTCATAAACAAACCGGCACCAAGATCAGCACCTAAGGTACCAGGCTTTAAATGCAAATAATTTCGGTTTGTCTGATCATCTTCGAGCTGTACTTTACCTTCTTTCTTGATAATCACATCTTTACCCAATCGTAATTTTTTGGGGTCGGCTGGCACACCAAAACCGGTTGCTCCGCCACCCTTGTTTACCAGTTGATTATAGCCAATGACCATTGAATTGGTCAAATCAAAAGACAATTGATCTTTTTCATTCAATACCCAAAAGATATTTGCATCTGTGACCACATTATTGTAATACTTAAAATCGCTAGCTACTGACCATGACCAAACGGCTGCTCCATAGTTGCCGACCACTAAATTATGGTGCATTTCACAGTGCTCTGCTGGCCGTTCGGATAAGAAGAAAACGACGGCATCCTTTACATGATAAAATACACAATGATCCACTACTACGCCCTGCCCGCTTGCAAGCACCGCCAAATGATTTGGAATGGCATTTCTGTCCCCAATAAACAGGCACTGCGTAATTCTCAGATCGTCCAGGTTAAGTCCCTCCCGTACAATTGGATAATTTCTTCTAACAACACCTGCTGTGGGCTGCTCATGTACGGGTGTTCCCAAAACGCGTAAGCCTTGAATAGTAACATGACTGGTTTCGATCTGTATTCCATATGAAGTGCCTGGATCACTACTTCCCATTGGTTTAAAATTTAGCGGCATTGTGGAGATAATGACAGGCATTTTCGCTGGGCCCCATGCTGACTCATCAGGTAAAACTTCTGAGCGGATCGTTAACCGCTCCGTTTTGGAAAACCACCAGTTGGCCGGATGAAAGGTCACAGTGGCATCCAAACCGTAAATACCTTCGGATAGCAGGATGGTTATAGCTCCTTTTCCATTGGCTGCATTAACCCGGCGGGCAGCTTCATACAGGGTCCGTAATGGGGCTTCTTTTTGTCCATTATTGTTATCGCTCCCTAATTCCGGATTCAAATAAATCTGGCCATCTTTGGGCAGGTTCGGAATCAGCTCATGGCGCTGCGCAAATGAAAAGGTCGACAAGCATAGATATAATACTGTAAACAGGATAGCTAGCCTGGTAATTGATTTCTTGTGATCCATACGGCTTTTGTAAGATTAGTTTTCCGTAAAGTTGACCATTACCACAGGGCTGTACCCACAAACTAAATTAAGAAATAGCCTTAACCTATATTAAGTATTGGAGATTCCGGAAATCCTGCAACTTGAATAGCGATCTAAATCATGCGCTTAACCAGCTCAGCCATGGTTTCCATTTTCTTTTTATCAAACCGGTGCGCCGGACCTGATAATCCAATAACGGATATGATCCTGTCTTTGTAAAAATATGGGATGGCTATACAGTTAAGCTCCTTTTCATATTCTTCCAGATCCAAGGCGTAACCTTTGTCGAGTATGCGCTGCATTTCGCTTTCCTGAGCTTTGATTTCGTTTTCGCTAACCCCCTTGTATATACTGTTTGATAAATGTGGCGAATAGGCCATAAATACTTTCCCAATTGCAGTGTGCTTCATCTCTATTTCTTTGCCTAGTTCAAGAGAGATTTTTAAAGATCTGTTGGGTTCGCATTTGTATTCATACCGAAAATAACTTCCCATCTGGATCGCCATAAAGGAAGTTTCTCCACTTTCGGCAGTCAGCTTTTCTATTACCGGCCTTAAATCACTTCGCAATTTTTGGTAAGGGATTTCTGAGAAATCCAGATGACGGATTTTAGATGTTAGGCGGTAACGTGGCGTTAGCTTATCCTGTTCAACATAGCCTAATTGCTTGAGACTGGCCAGAAAATTGTGCACGGTCGTTTTCTGAAGACCTAGTGCCTGAGCAATATCATTCAGACGGACAGTGTTTCCGTTGGCGGCTATGTATTCGAGAATATCGAATGTCCTTTTGATCGACTGGATCATTTGTTCATCTATATTGAATTATTTGACATTTGACCCATTCATGTGAAAGCATATTTCCAAAATTACGCCAATTTTGATCTACAGTAACAAATTCACAAATGAAAAAAGTAACATTAGGAACAACAGGATTACAGGTTGCCCCGATTAATTTCGGCGGTAATGTATTCGGATGGACTTTAAATGAGAAAGAGTCCTTTGATATTTTAGATGCATTCGTAGCAGCAGGATTCAATTTTATTGATACTGCTGATACTTACTCTTTTTGGGTACCGGGCAACACTGGCGGAGAGTCCGAAGCAATTATTGGCAAGTGGATGAAAGAGCGTGGCAACCGTCAGGATATGGTTATCGCCACCAAAGTAGGATTTCAAAACAACGAAAGGCCAGCAGATATAAGCAAGGAAAATATCATTAAAACAGTAGACGAATCCCTACTGCGTTTACAAACAGATTATATAGATCTGTATTATACCCACATCGATGACGGGAAAACGCCCATAGAAGAAACGATGGAAGCTCATGCGCAATTGGTGAAACAAGGAAAGGTGCGGCATATCGGCGCATCCAACCTAAGCGTTGAAAATCTTGTTTCTTCTCTGGAATATTCTAAAAATCAGGGAATACCGGCTTATGAAGTATATCAGCCGCATTATAACCTGATCGAAAGAAGCGAATTTGAAACAGTCTACGCACCCATTGTCAGCAAGTACAACTTGTCAGTGCTTCCCTATTATTCGCTTGCTTCGGGATTTTTGACCGGAAAATACCGCTCAGTTGATGACCTAGGAAAAAGTCCACGTGGTGGTGGGGCAAACCAGTATTTGAACGAGAAAGGTTTAGGCATTTTATCGGCATTGGACAAGGTATCGGCTAAACATGATACCCAGCCTGCAACGATTGCGCTTGCTTGGCTGCTTAACCAGCCACAAGTAATTGCACCAATCGTAAGTGCGACTTCAAAGCAGCAACTAGCAGTTTTGACCGATGCACCTAACATTATTTTGGATAGCAGCGACCTTGAGGTGTTAAACCAGGCTAGCGCTTATTAATAATGGCAGAATGATTCCGGCACATCAAATGATATGCCGGAATTGTTTTCTACGGTTAATATTGACAAGTCCGATTCATCTTATAACCGATAGCCAGGCTTATATTTGCAACAACTTTTTCCCTTTAATATCTTCCCTATGTATGAAGTGTTTTTTCAAAAATTCAACCAAAGGACTCCTTTAACAGAAGATGAAGAAAATTTCATTAAGCAATACCTTATCCCTAAAAAGTTAAGAAAACGGCAATATCTGCTGCAGGAGGGAGATGTATGCAAAAGCATAGCATTAATAGAGAAAGGGTCAATGCGTACATATCTGGTGGACCCGGCCGGCCAGGAGCATATCACAGCCTTTGCCCTAGAAGGCTGGACTATTGGAGATTTACCTAGCTTTCAAAGCGAACTGCCGTCAATACAAAATATAGAAGCTCTAGAAGATTGTGAATTGGTCTTGGTCAGCAAATCCGCACATGATGAGTTGCTTAAAACAATGCCTAAGTATGAAATATACATCCGGCTTTTGATTACAGACGCCTATATGGCACTTCAAAAGAGAACCCTGAACATGATCAGCTTGTCCTTGGATGATCGTTACAAAGCGTTTATAGATACTTATCCAAACATCGCTCAACGTGTTCCCCAGCACATGATTGCTTCTTATATGGGTCTATCCCCGGAAACTTTGAGCCGGATCCGCAGCAGGATGAACAATTCAAAATAGCGAAACCTTGATTTTCGTCAACGGTTTTCATTGACCGGAATCAACAGAATTTCTTGTCCAAACGCATTGGCCCACGGGGCTTGGTGCTGGTAGTTTTGTGTATCAAAATCGATACAAAAATGAACACAAAACAAACCATTGCCATTATTGGAGCCACAGGGAATATGGGCTCTGGCATATCCAAAAATCTTTCCACCGGTAACTACCGCCTTCTCTTATTCGCAAACGAGCTCAGCAAGTTACAGACGCTCGAGACTGAAATACTGGCAAAAAATCCTACTGCCGACATTGAACTAAGCGAGTGCCCCACTGAGGCTTCCTGGGAGGCTGACGTCATTATTCTGGCTTTACCTTACCCTGCACAACAGCAGATTGCGGAGAAAATCAGGGAAGTAGCCAATCAGAAAATTGTGATCAGCATTGCTAATCCGCTTAACGAAACTTATGACGGGCTGGTGACCGCCCCCGATACAAGCGCGGCTGAAGAACTTCAAAAATTGCTGCCCAACTCGAAAGTCGTAAAAGCATTTAACACGGTCTTTGCAGCCGACTTTGCCCAGCCGGTCATTGCCGAAAAACAAGCTGATGCATTCATCGCTGGAGATGACCAGGATGCCTTACAGACAGCAAGCGAGCTCGTAGTAACCGTAGGGTTCAACCCCATCATTGCAGGTGGATTGCATGTGAGCCGGACGTTGGAAAATATGTCATTGCTGCTGATCCAGCTGAATTTGAAAAATGGGTATAACTGGCTTGCGGGTTGGAAAATATTGCACCAATAGTCATCACTCTAAATAATTACTAATCATAACAAAACGATCATGAAATTGACATTCATAAAAAATATTGCGCTGACTGCCTCCATTGCAGCAATTTTTGCTGGTGTATTGAGCTGCCAGACACCGTCTTCAAAATCTCAAAGCGCTGCTGTAAACATTGACAGTCTTAAAACGATTGCTTTAAATCTGGCCGCCTCCAATGATAGTACTGCTGTAAGCTTTCCCGAAATTAGGACAGTGTAGGATTAGACTCGAAATGAGCTAATTTTAACTGTCACATGAAAAAGAAAAACTACTCAGAAACCCAGATCGTGGCGATCCTCAAACAGTATGAGGGT
>NZ_SWFP01000033.1 GCF_005869225.1 Dyadobacter bucti
GAGGTTCTCGTTACAAATGGACGAAAAATAGCGGTTTGAAATTATTCATTGCTCTTAGCCAAATAATTATGCAAAGCATTGTTCATAAATAAGTCCAGATCGGATGCATTCTGGGATAACAACGTTTTGCGCAGGTACTGAATTTGCTTTTACTTGGTTCTATGTAGTTTGGGTCAAGACGGACGTTAGTTAGACACGAAAGAATTTAAGCTTATAATCAATCCTTAATTAAGAGTTCTCGATAGAAGTCTACAATCTGCTCAATAACTAAACCAGGCTTATCATCAGGAATGTTGGCTGCCCCCCAGAAACCGGCCTACCAAACGAAAATGGGGCACATTTCCCGGTTAACTTGTAAAAGTTGTCTCTAATAATTTTCTAGCGGGTTAATTATGGATATCCATAATAATACGTTCTATCACTTTTTCGATGCGCTTCCAACCTTCGTCGGAATGGAGGTCAATATCGATCATCTTTTCCCGGTAATCGGTGGAAATAGTCATGAAATAAATGCTAGCAGAAAGAAATGAAACAAGCGCACTGGTGTCGTTGTAATTAGGCAGATTGCCAATTTTGTCCAAAATACGCGTTGCAATCTGGTTGCGCGCATCTGATAGCATGGATTTGCCGGTTCCGATCTCCCAGCGCAAAAGGTCACGGGTAGCTTTCCGCTCCAGTAGATCATTCATAAATGTATGCATCAAACTTGTGAGCGCTTTGCTGCGTTCTTCCGGGGCCAGCGGTGGGATGTTCTCAATGTAATCGGTGCTTGTTGTAGAGGTGTACTCGCCTGACTTTACATATTGTTCCATTAATCCATCGACACTCTCAAAATATCGGTAGATCAAAACCTTGTTTACCCCTGCCGTTCGGGCAATTAAATTGACACCTACTTTTCCTGTTCCGTGTTGTTCAATTACATTGCCTACTGCTTTGAGGATCTTACTTTTTGTCCGCTCTCGGTCGCGCATTTTGACTTTCTCAATTTTCATATTGGTGTCGTTTAGATTAAAGCATAATAAATAATATTAATCGTCAAATAAGCAGTTTCAAGCCTGCCCGCAGCTGCAACTGAGGTTTTTCTTACAAATGGGCGGAAACATATGCTAAGGAACCGCAGCGCGGCCGCTACGTTTTTAGTTTACCGACATAATTATACACGGTTCCGTAAGCAATTCCGAGCTGCTTGGAAATCTTGTTCATCGAAAGCCCTTGTTTTTGTAGTTTAAAAATTTCCTGTTGCTGTTGGATAGGCAATGGAGGCCGTGAAATACGTTTCCCTTGTGCTTTTGCCCTGGCCATACCTGCTTTTACTCTTTGGCTGATCAGCGAGCTTTCAAATTGAGCCAGGGAAGCCATCACATGAAATATCAGCTCACCAGTCGGCGTGGTAGTATCGATATTCTCCTGATAGGATATAAAATCAATACCCATACTCTGAAATTCCTTCATAGCATTGACCAGTGCCTGGGTCGAGCGGGCAAAGCGGTCGTACCGCCAAACAAGTACTACATCCAGTTTTCTCTTTTTGGCTGCTGCCATCATTAATTTGTACTGGATCCTGTCTTGGGTTGTTCCAGAAGCATAATCAATAAATTCTCCAATGACTTCAAAGTTACGTCTCAGTGCATATTCTCTTAACTGGGTTAATTGGGTTTCCGGATCCTGCCCTTTATCCAGGGTGGATACCCTTGCATATAGTGCTACCCGTTTGGCCTGGTTTACCTGGTTTTTCATTTAATTGCCTATCAAAAAGGAAATCCTTTGCAAATATAGAATTCGGATTTATAAATTGCTGATTCATAGGGCTAATTTATCTGAATTTTACCATACCCTTTTTGATAACCTATGCCGGCTACTTTTTTAACAACTTCGGAGCGTGATCAATATATTCAAATTCCTGACCTGGACGAAACGGACTTACAACAAGGGTTTTATTTAACACAGCCCGATCTCATATTTATCCAGTCGTTCCATGGTTCAACCAACCGCCTGGCAATCGGGATCCAGCTTTGTCTGATAAGATATTTTGGCTTTTTAGATGATGGATGGAAAACCCAAATTCCGGATAACATAGTTTCCTTCGTTTCTCGTCAACTCGCAAGTAGAAACGATGCGCCCGTTACTGCTGATCTAATAAGCTACGGAAACAGGGCAATGACACGCTCGTTTCATTTTCAACAGATGCTCCGGTATCTAAACTTTCGAAAATGGCAGCCAATGGATGAACCTCTGTATGAAAAATGGTTGATCCATCAGGGCATGGAGCATGACAATGAGCGGTACCTTTTGAACAAACTTTGCCAGAAACTGCACCAGGATAAAATTTTAAGACCATCCATAGGTACCCTGGAAAGGGTTATTGGAGGCATTGACGAGCATCTTCACGCGGAGACCTATCAACGATTATCATTTTTATGGCAGCCTGAGTTATTTAATCTACTGGACAATCTTCTTCAAACCTATGAAACCGGAAAACTAACCGATCATCGCTGGCTGTGTATGGTGCCAACGGCCAATACGCCTAAAAGCCTCAGACAAACACTTGATAAAATCACCTTTTTGAAAAACATCAAAGTGGACACCTGGGATTTATCTGTCATTCCTTCCAACAGAAAAAAGCGTTTAGCTAACATCGTTCGCAATAATTCAAATCATTATTTACAGCGTATCAAACCACAAAAGCGTTATCCGTTGCTGGTGTGTTTCCTTCGGGAAACGCTGCTTGATACAACCGACAGCATTTTGGTGATGTACCATGATTTCTGGACCCAAGCCCTGAGCGATGCAAAAAAATCTTTGGAGGCATATCAGCTGGGGGTTATCAAATCCCAAAATCAGGCTGTGAAAACGCTCACAAAGACTGTTGAAATGGTTGTTGATGATACCATTGAAAATCAGTACCTGAGAAGCAAAATATTTGAAAATTTATCAAAAGAAACTATACAAGAGGCTTTACAGGTAGTCTTGAAAATAACCAAACCGGCCTATCAGACTCCTGTATTCTATTTACTTAAGACTTATGCCCGGTTCAAACAATTTACTCCCTACCTGCTCAGAGTCCTGGATTTTAAAGTAGCTTTTTCAAAAGATAATTTTGGTGCCGGCCTGGATCTGGCTACCCAGCTTCAAAATGGGACAAAACGAAAATTGCCGGAATCTGCTCCAACCCATTTTATTACCCAGGCCTGGCAAAAAGTAGTCATCATTGACAAGATGCTGCAAGCGCCCGCCTACGAGCTTTGTGTATTGTCGGTGCTCAACGACAGACTCCAGTCCGGCGATGTTTTTGTCGAGTTATCCAGGAAATATGCGGATTTTAATAGCTTTCTGATCCCTAAAACACGGTGGCAGGTAGCTTCATCAGAGATATGCCTCCCTTTTGGAGGGTTGGATATGGTTAAACGGATTGATGGAAAGGTTTTTGAATTAACAGACCTGCTTGGACCTTTGGCCGATCTGTTATCAGACGGCACTCAGATAAGGTTAGAAGATGGAATATTGGTTGTTCCGCCGCTGGAAGCAGAAAATCTTCCTGCATCTGTCAAAGATCTACAGGAGCAGATCAACAAACGGTTGCCCCGCGTTGGACTGGTAGAAATGATCCGTGAAGTAGATACCTGGGTTGGCTATGCAAAGGAATTACAGGAAGAGCTCCTGCCCCGTAATCCGGAACATGATGCATTGAGGTTTGCTGCTTTGTTGGGTAATGCATGCAACCTGACACTTGCTGATCTGGCACGATCTTCTGAACTGGATTACCATTCGCTGTGGTGGGTTGCCAATAATTACTTTTCTGACCAGAACCTTAAACGGGCCAATGACCTTTTGGTAAATTTTCATCACAGGCAATGGATATCATCCTATTGGGGTGATGGGACACTATCATCTTCTGATGGCCAAAGATTTGCAACAAGTGGCAAAATCCGGAATGCCCAGGCATTGCCAAAGTATTTTGGGTATGGAAAAGGAGTGACTTTTTACACCCACACCTCTGATCAGTATTCCCAATACGGAACAAAAGTGATCAGCAGCACTGAACGGGATGCTCCACACGTATTAGATGAAATCCTGACTAATGAAACGGATTTAACCATTGTTGAACATACCACCGATACACATGGGTATTCAGATTTACTATTCGCATTCTTTGACCTGGCCAACAAACGTTTTGCCCCGCGGCTTCGCGACATAAAAAATCAACGTCTATGCAAAATAAAAACTGAGAAAGAAAACCTGGTCGAAATACAGTACCCGCAGTTGAAGTTCACTGGCAGTGTCAATATCGACTACTTGAAAAAACATGCCGATGAGCTTAAAAGAGTGGCTGCTTCGGTTTTGACAGGAACAGTAACAGCCTCACTACTAATCAATAAACTTCAATCCTACCCAAGACAAAATAACCTCATGTATGTTTTGCAGTCATACGGACAACTGGTAAAAACGATTTTTATATGTAAATACTTACTACAATTGCCGCTCAGGCACCGTATCAATACCCAGCTTAATAAAGGGGAGCAACTCCATAACCTGCGGGTTTATCTTTGGTTCGGAGGTGATGGGATCATTCGCAAGAAGCAAGAAAAACAGCAACAAGTTACAGCCAGATGCCTTAATCTGCTGACAAATATCGTAATGGTCTGGAATACTGTTTACATCCAGGAAATTCTTAAACAGCTTCAAAAGGAAGGTTATCAAGTCGATGAAAAAGATCTGGAACATATCTCTCCGGCCCCTTTTGAGCATATAAACCGGTTAGGAAAATATGATTTCAACGATGAAATCAGGTTACAAGAGAACGGGCTACGAGCTTTGCGGCCGCCTGTCGATAAGCGTTAATTAGCAAACCGCTATTTTCCGTCCATTTGTAATGAAAACCTC
>NZ_SWFP01000034.1 GCF_005869225.1 Dyadobacter bucti
TTGGGGTAAACTAAAGAAAGGGAGAAAAACCGTCACGACTTTCGTGTAGCATTTTTACTTGGCATGAGTCCGGAATATTGAATTCTAAGGCGTTAGGTTCAAATCCATAATCGAGCCCAAATCAAACATTTTATAATCTTTACCATCAGAAAAGTCATATTCTCCCACCAGGTTAATATGTGCCCAGCTGTGGGTAGAAGTTGCAAGAATTTTTTTCAACAGGATCTGCCTGTCCTGTTCGGACTCAGCTGCTACCAGTTTTTCGGATAATAACAACAAATTATAAGTGTTTACCGCATTTGCAATCAGCCTTTTACAACCTTCTGCTGTTAATTGTTCTTTCCGGGTGGCCCAGATCAATTCCTGGTTATTGCCTACGGTGATGGCCTTGGAAAAATTATTGCTGCTTTCGATTTTAGAAAGCGATCCGGACACTGACTTACGGATTAACTCATCATCCATATATTGGTATACGTAAGCGGTTTTATAGAGTCTTCCCAGATCTTTGAGGGCCTTGTAAAGCGGGTGTTGTTTAGAATACGAGTTTAAACGTCTGAACAATGTGGACGCTTTGGCATAACCAAGCTTGATGGTACAAACAAGTCGTAGAATTTCATCCCAATGATTTTCCAAATGGACAAGGTTTATTTTGAGACCCGGCACAATCTTATAATTTTGCTCACGATAAGTCCGTGCTTCGTCAATGGAATAAAGCTGCTGATGATGAAACCTTGCAAACCTGGGACGGAATTCAATGCCTAAGAGGCCGGTTACGGCAAATACGGGTTCGCTAAAACCATGTGTGTCCGTTGAATGTGCATTTGGAATGATCACTTCATTGTGCGTCAGGCCATCCAAAACATAATGTGATTCGGGTTCTGCTGCACTGAATACTGTCGAGTAAAATAACTGTCCAGCTTCATCCAGAAAGGAATACATGGTAACACCCCTGCCATTACCAAAGTATTTAAATGACGGAGAAGCAACCAGCGACGCAACGGAAACATCAAACTTCTGGCCGTCACTGGAAGTATGAACAAAGTCTACATCTTTTCTATAATGCCGGGTAAGTGGTAGGCCATTGCTAAATGCAAGTACCTTGTCATTTGCCTGCATTATAGTCTCTGGTGAAAAATATTGGAGTGCCGTTGTTTCCAGTGAACTAGTCCGGATGCCTTTTGACATGAACGAGAATTTTCGGATCCCGATATTGCACCCAAACCCAAGAATTGCCGCAAAGAACAAATTCTCATCCGGACGTTTGGGGATATGATCAATTCCTCCATGGATAAGGGAAGAAATAAAGCCGGTTGCGTTTTGGACGGTTGAGAGAACTTCAATTAGTGGAATGACATATTCTTGGGGATAGAGCGGTTCCAAATCTGTGACTTCTTCCAAACGCTTATCTTTCATCAGGTGCCAGTCACCGGTGGGGTCGAAGTATACCTGTTTGTTACTGCCTGCTTCTATATGCTCATTGGTTAATTTAATCTGGGCATTCAACCTTTCATTTAATTTAACCAGGGTTTTTCGTGAATCGGTAAAAGCTGTCAAGCCGGCTTGTTCAATCAGCTTTTCCTTTTCTTTATTCCAAACCGCCGGTGGTATTTCATACTCGTCAAAACTGCGGTAATCATAGGATGAATCAATTGGGAGTGCCCCAGACTTGATATTATCGCGAATTTCCTGAAACAGGAAAACTTTATATAAACCGGTCCGTAATTTGCCTTCCGGGGTCAACACCCGCTGCTGCTGCTCCATTCCTAAAAAATCAGTTGGTACCGACGCCCGTGTTAGAATAACTCCATTCTTTTCTTGGTAGTACCGGACCGCTGCAAGGATGTCCTTCCCGGAAGAAGTGGCACTTGGGATCAGTGCTTTTACAATATCGCTAACCTTGCCATTTAACTTGGACGAATTTTTTTCAAGCATCTGATAAAAATCTTCCCGGTCGTTTATCTTTTGGTTGACTTCCCTTAAATATTTAAGACGCTGCTGGTCTTCCTGTAACAGTTTTTGAGATAACCGTTTGTTTTTAAAAAGCTGTTCAATCAAGGCCACTTTGGCCAATGGTTCCATTGTCGTATTAGCAATGATTTTTTCAATGGCACCTAGAACATCAATGTGGGTATGACTACGGTGGGCAACACTGCTGACCAGCTGTGCGGTCTGCATCCTGTTTTGATAAAGCTCTTGTTTTACAGAATTCTCACATCCATTGACATAGTTTGTGACCGCGCTATTTAAGGTCAGGATAAGTGCATCCCCCAACATATAGTATTGGTGAATAATAAAAGAAATCAAAAGCAGATAACGGTTGGTGCTGCGTGTAGCTATCTGCGGTACCTGGTTATTGATTACATATTCGGCATAAAATTGAATGGTTGGATCCGAAAGCTTTAAGCGCCTTGCAACCGGTAACAGCTGCAAATACATGGTCTTTAAACTTCGAAAGTTGGTCACCCGCTCATGGATCTGTTTCGTTTCCATGGATTGGGAGACCCGTTTAAAAAATGTAATCTCATAACGTTTCACCTTTAAATGCTTTCTGCTGTCCTGTTGATAAGAACTGTGTTCTACCAGAAGCTGGTCTAAAAGTAAAATGTCAGCCGCTGTTAAATACTTACTTAAAATGGACTCGAGATTCTGCTCGAAACTGACAAGAGCTTTATCCAAGATTGTTTTCAAGCTTTGGTAGGTAGGGATTTCAATACGATGTGCCTGGAGAAAGCCGACCATACCTTCAAATATTAAGTATGGTCTGGTCTGTACCTGGGCCAGTCGCTGTGTTTCTTCGGTCAACGCTTCAATTGAAGGTTTTTCAAAGGCGGCAAAACCAAAATATAAAAGAATGTCCTCCCGGTGCCTGAGTGAAGTCCGTCCTTCGTAACTGGTCATCAGTACTGCGTTGACATCAACCGAAATCCTCTCCGCAACATAATCCACATCACTTTGATGGAAACGGTTTGATGCAAAAAACCGACTGACTACCCGGAAGTATCCGACCTGTAAAAGAAAGCCAACTTTATTTGATGGCGTTTGCAAAGTCTTGACATAATCAGCTGCCCACTGGGGCGCCTCTAAGAAAATCATTTTCTGGTCAACACTCAAAACAGGTGGATTGTCAAATCGTTGCCGAGCTTCTGAGGTCAGGTATTCTTTTCTTGGCATGAGGAGATTTTGTTGTACAAAAAAACGCTGCTCAGAATGTACAAAC
>NZ_SWFP01000035.1 GCF_005869225.1 Dyadobacter bucti
TATTGTGGCGGCTACCTACTTTACCAGGTTTGATCCAAGTATCATCGGCGGTCCCGGGCTTAACTTCTCTGTTCGGGATGGGAAGAGGTGAACACCAGGCCAATAGCCACCAACAAGGTCTTTGTTGGTTTGTGTGGTATGGGGAAGGGGGGTGAAGCGGATCGTCGCACCGTCCAGGCCAATAGCCACCAACAAGCTCTTTGAGTTATCAATTTTGAATTCCGAATGATTGAACGACTGGATATTTCATTCGGTCATTCGGTCATTGGCACATTCAGCATTGATTTTCATGTCATATTGGAAGTAAAAGAGAGAGAGATAAAGATATGTTAATGTGCAAGCTGTTGGGTAATTAGTACTGCTCGGCTGAATGTATTTCTACACGTATACCTGCAGCCTATCAACGTCGTAGTCTACAACGACCCTTATGTGGAAGATTCATCTTCGGGCTAGTTTCGCACTTAGATGCTTTCAGCGCTTATCTATTCCCCACATAGCTACCCGGCCATGCCACTGGCGTGACAACCGGTTCACCAGCGGTGGGTCCACCTCGGTCCTCTCGTACTAAAGGCAGCCCCCGTCAATCTTCCTACGCCCACCACAGATAGGGACCGAACTGTCTCACGACGTTCTGAACCCAGCTCGCGTGCCACTTTAATCGGCGAACAGCCGAACCCTTGGGACCTTCTCCAGCCCCAGGATGTGACGAGCCGACATCGAGGTGCCAAACCTCCCCGTCGATGTGAGCTCTTGGGGGAGATCAGCCTGTTATCCCCGGCGTACCTTTTATCCTTTGAGCGATGGCCCTTCCATACAGAACCACCGGATCACTATACCCTGGTTTCCCACCTGCTCGACCCGTCGGTCTCGCAGTCAAGCCTGCTTGTACTATTGCACTCCACACACGGTTACCAAGCGTGTTGAGCAGACCTTTGGAAGCCTCCGTTACACTTTTGGAGGCGACCACCCCAGTCAAACTACCCACCATGCACGGTCCTTGACTTGGTCAAGTTAGATCCCAGGCCAGCGAAGGGTGGTATTTCAACGTTGGCTCCCCGATGCCTGGCGACACCGGCTCACAGCCTCCCACCTATCCTACACATCCCTGACCCGAAAACAATGCAAAGCTATAGTAAAGGTGCACGGGGTCTTTCCGTCCCGTGGCGGGTAAGCGGCATCTTCACCGCTACTACAATTTCACCGAGCTCACGGCCGAGACAGTGCCCAGATCGTTACACCATTCGTGCAGGTCGGAACTTACCCGACAAGGAATTTCGCTACCTTAGGACCGTTATAGTTACGGCCGCCGTTTACTGGGGCTTCGATTCAATGCTTCTCTTGCGATGACATCCCCTCTTAACCTTCCAGCACCGGGCAGGTGTCAGGCCCTATACGTCAACTTTCGTTTTGGCAGAGCCCTGTGTTTTTGCTAAACAGTCGCCTGGGCCATTTCTCTGCGGCCTCTCTTGCGAGGAGGCTCCCCTTCTCCCGAAGTTACAGGGTTAATTTGCCGAGTTCCTTAGCCGTGATTCACTCGAGCACCTTAGAATATTCTTCTCGACTACCTGTGTCGGTTTACGGTACGGGTTGCAATCAGCTGATGTTTCAGAAACTTTTCTTGGAAGCCTTTTCGTATGTTCGCTTCGCCCGTAGGTTCCGCTCAACGCACTATTCCGTCAGTACGTACATACCACAATACTCCGTCATTTCTTCACACTGAATGCAAGGGCAGGAATATTAACCTGCTGTCCATCGAAAATCGCCTGTCGGCTATCCCTTAGGCCCCGCCTAACCCTCCGTTGATTAGCATAGCGGAGGAATCCTTAGTCTTTCGGTGTGCGGATTTCTCATCCGCATTATCGTTACTTATGCCTACATTTGCTTTTCTCACCAGTCCAGCCCAGCTTACGCCAAACCTTCACCCCTGTGAGAATGCTCCCCTACCGATCGTAATAAATTACTATCGCATAGCTTCGGTAATATGCTTGATGCCCGTTTATTATCGATGCCCGCCCCGCTCGACCAGTGAGCTGTTACGCACTCTTTAAATGTATAGCTGCTTCCAAGCTAACATCCTGGCTGTCTCTGCAGTCGGACCCCCTTAGTTCAACTTAGCATATATTTTGGGACCTTAGCTGATGCTCTGGGTTGTTCCCCTCTCGGACCGGGACCTTAGCACCCCGGCCCTCACTGCCGTGTATATCATGGCCCATTCGGAGTTTGTCAGAATTTGGTAGGATTTGACTCCCCCTAGTCCTATCAGTAGCTCTACCTGACCATGACTCGACCACGACGCTGTTCCTAAAAACATTTCGGGGAGTACGAGCTATTTCTCAGTTTGATTGGCCTTTCACCCCTACCCTCAGTTCATCCGAAAACTTTTCAACGTTTACCGGTTCGGTCCTCCACGATGTGTTACCAGCGCTTCAACCTGACCAAGGGTAGATCACCAAGTTTCGCGTCTACAGCCACTGACTAATCGCCCATTTCAGACTCGCTTTCGCTTCGGCTCCTGTTTTTAAAAACATTAACCTTGCCAGTAACCGTAACTCGTAGGCTCATTATGCAAAAGGCACGACGTCACCCGTAGGCTCCGTCCGCTTGTAAGCGCATGGTTTCAAGTTCTATTTCACCCCGCTGCTCGCGGTACTTTTCACCTTTCCCTCACGGTACTCGTTCACTATCGGTCTCTCAGGAGTATTTAGCCTTGGCGGATGGTGCCGCCGGATTCAGAGGGGATTTCTCCGGTCCCCACTTACTCAGGATACCCACTCAGACACTTCTCTTACCTGTACGGGATTCTCACCCTCTTCGATTGGCCTTCCCATGCCATTCCAGTTCGATCAATGCCCACTTGGTGGGTCCTACAACCCCACTCTGGCCGTAACCAGGGTGGTTTGGGCTAATCCGCGTTCGCTCGCCACTACTTGCGGAATCACTATTGTTTTCTTCTCCTGCGGGTACTTAGATGTTTCAGTTCCCCGCGTTTGCCCCCCGTAGGGTAATACCACTTCATGGTACTGGGTTGCCCCATTCGGATATCTTCGGATCAATTTGTATGTGCCAATCCCCGAAGCTTTTCGCAGCTTATCACGTCCTTCATCGCCTCTGAGAGCCTAGGTATCCCCCATGCGCCCTTAATTCGCTTGCGCGATCTATTTCTCTTTCTCTTTTACTTCACAATATGTCAATGAACTCGTTACGGA
>NZ_SWFP01000037.1 GCF_005869225.1 Dyadobacter bucti
TGAAGCCTTACCCTAATGAGGACAGTGTACGTTTAGACTTTATCCATTTCTAGTTTCTTGACAAACGTTGCCGGTGCTAAGCCAGCCAGTGCTTGATGCGGATGAAAGCGATTGTAGTCTTCCATCCATTCGTCAGACAAAATACGAACCTGTTCAAGTGAATCAAATAAATAGGCATCTAAGACATCCTCGCGATACGTGCGGTTCAATCTTTCCACATATCCATTTTGCATCGGTTTTCCTGGCTGAATGTAGTGGATTGCGATGCCTTTATCTTCACACCATTGCCTGAATTTATCTGCTAGAAATTCAGGCCCATTGTCAACCCGAATTTGTTCGGGGTATCGTCTGGCTAATGCTATCAGTTCCAAAACATCGATTACTTTCTGAGCAGGAAGTGAAAAATCTGCATGTGCTGCAAGTACTTCTCTGCTGCAATCATCCAGAATTGTCAGCACTCGGATCTTACGTTTATTCACCAGCGCATCAGAGACAAAGTCCATGCTCCAACTCTTGTTTGGCTCACTGGGTACCTGTAAGGGCTGCTTGATTCGAGCTGGTAAACGCCGTTTGTGACGACGGCGATGCTTCAAATTTAGCAGTCGGTAAACCCTTAGAACCCTTTTGCGGTTCCATACTAAGCCCTCATTGCGAAGTTTCCCATAGTAGTCGTCAAAGCCTCTTGTCGGGTAGACTTCCGCATATGCTCGTAATTTTTCAATCACTGGCTGATCATCTTTTCTGCTACGGTAGTACCACTTAGATCGATGTAACCCAACTACCCGGCAAGCCCTGCCAACGGATACTTTTTCTTCAACAGCCCATCCCACAAGTTCCTTTTGCTGACAAGGCTCTACAGCTTTTTTTCGATGATATCCTTTGCAAGTTTGTAATCCAGGCTTAGTTCCGCATACATCTGCTTCAATCGTCGATTTTCATCCTGCAAAGCCTTCAGCTCTTTCAATTGTGCAGCTTCCATACCACTGTATTTTTTGCGCCAATTAAACAAGGTTGCCTTGGAAATGCCGTATTCGCGGCAAACATCCATAGCTTCTCGGCCACCCTCATACTGTTTGAGGATCGCCACGATCTGGGTTTCTGAGTAGTTTTTCTTTTTCATGTGACAGTTAAAATTAGCTCATTTCGAGTCTAATCCTACACTGTCCTAATTTCGGGAAAGCTTACA
>NZ_SWFP01000038.1 GCF_005869225.1 Dyadobacter bucti
GCTGTGCCTCCGATCGGATCGGTTTCTGTTTTGATAAAATACGGCCCACTGCCCCAGTTGATAGCGGCAAATGTGCCGGAAACGATTGTCCCTGTCCCGATGGCCAGGCTTACGAGCCCATTGGCATTGGTAACCGCTGCATGCGTTTCCACATAAGAGGCCGTCCCGTCGTTTGATCCCTGCAATATGCTTATCCTGATGCCGACGTTTTGGCTGAGTACCAGGTCATTGTCGCTATCCCGGATTACTGCCTGGTAGGTCATTTTTTCCGGTGCCTGAGCGAATAGCGACAAGCTGGTGAACAAGATAATAGTTAGGATTGCACCTGCTTTTTGTAATAATGTTGACATTGTTTCAGTTTTTTATGATTTTGATTTTTTGAACTTCGCTGTTATTAATATAATGTATCACATAGGCGGCAGGGGAAAGATGCGTCATGTCGATTTTCCTTTCTCCATCCGGAAATTCCCTGGTTTCAACCAACCTTCCTTTGATATCGAAGATCTTGTAAGACCGGCTTTTGCCTTCGTCGGCATCCTTCAGGACCAGGTAGTCAGTGACCGGGTTTGGGTACACTACGACACCTTTTGAAAGGGATTTGATTTTCACCGCCTTTATTGTAGAATAGGTGAAAGACTTGTCGAAGTCGGTTTGTTTGAGGCGGTAATAGCTGATGCCCGCGAGAGGGTAAGCGTCCGTCCAGCTGTATTTTCTGACGGTACTGCTATTGCCAGGCCCTTTCACTGTTGTGACTTCTTCGAAAGCAATGCTGTTCCTGCTTCTTTCAACGGTAAAAAAATCATTGTTTTCTTCCGACGTTGTTTCCCAGCGCACCTGCACCTGATCATCGACAGCGCCTGCCTCGAAATAAGCCAGTGTAACCGGCAGCGAGGTGTAATCCACCGGCTGCTGCACGCCCTGGTTTTCCATACCCCCGTCGCCGGTGTTGAAAGTGTAAACCACCTGCCCAAGCGAGTAGCTGACTGTACCTCCGGACCCTGTTGCCACACCACCCGAAGCATCAATCACTTCCTGAGCATGCGCATTGGGGATGGCAAGTACAAGTGGAAAGACTACAAAACTGGCGCGGATGTGATTGTAGATGTTTTTTCGTAATGTTTCCAATGGTTGGTTGTATAGTAATAGTTAGATATTC
>NZ_SWFP01000039.1 GCF_005869225.1 Dyadobacter bucti
CGAGCATTCTGATCATTTCTTCCTTGAACTCAGCGTCGTAGCTCCGACGACTTTTTACAGATTTTTGGTCTTTCATTTTGCATCATGTTGTGCAAAAATGTGTGCCGCTTTTCGGAACCACCTCAACTGCCTATAAAATATCTTTTAAAAGTACTGTCTTGTTTGGCATATTGAGCATTAACCTGTAGCGTGCTTGCCATCATTAAAATCAAGGCGGACCATAAAATTTTCTTTTGCATATCTTTTCTTTTAATGTTGAACGATACTGCAAAATTAGATTGGTGGGTAGCTTAAATACGTTCACTTAAGTTAAGAAATGCCTCTTAACTCTTATTTTTCTCCAAAATCCTTGCCCTTAACCTGCTTAATGATTGTGGTTTTATACCAAGATAACTGGCTAACTGGTGTTGCGGAACACGTTGAATCAGGTCTGGTCTTTTTTTTATTAGATTCGAATATCGTTGTTCGGGCGAAGAGGTCTTAAACTCATCAAAATTAATTTGTTGTTTAGCCAAAACTTCTTCTGCCAATATTCTGCAGAGGGTTTCAAACTTCGGAAACTTACTAAACATTTCCGTTTCCATATCAGGGTTTGAAACGATCAGAATTGTATCTTCCACACAAGATATGCAGTATTCGGAAGGGGCTTTATTGATAACACAAGGCGGTGTCAAGGCTTCCATTTCTGTGTAGAAAGCGGTTGTTTTTTCTTCTCCGTCTATGATATAATATGTCCGGATACAACCTTTAAGAACAAAGTACCCATCATTAGACTTTTGTCCTTCTTTGAGTAAAATTGTCCCTTTTTTTACTGAGTGAAATATGGCTAATGAAACGATTGCCTGCTTTTCATCTTCTGTCAGCGAAATGTATTTTGATATAAACTCAAATAATAAATCTCGCATTGTTTTATGTTGTTACTGTCATCTTTCACACTTGCACCCAACCTTATAAATATACGTGACGTGGTTCCGTTTTGGTTTACACTTTTGCGGGTTAGTAAATATTTAACTTCTCAATTCTCACCCAGTTTGCCGATAGTATTCTGCCTCGAAGGCAGCAGGATTCAGATAGTTTAAAGAAGAATG
>NZ_SWFP01000003.1 GCF_005869225.1 Dyadobacter bucti
AGCCAACATTCTCGTTACTTCCTGCTTAAACTCAGCATCATAACTCTTTCGGGTTTTGCTCTCTTTCTGAACTCCCATTTTGCATCATGTTGTGCAAAAATGTGTGCCGCTTTCGGGAGCCACCTCAAACAAGTATTCAGAATAACAAAATAATTAAAGCTCCTAGTTTGATGGAACTAAAGGTATCATCGATTTTATTGACAATAAAATATATAACTGTTTATAATTCAATGTTTAAGGTAAACTTCATTCGGGTTGCAAATAATTCTTTATTGCACGAATGTCTTCTTTCAAAAGCTCTATACTTCGAACGTGATCTTTTAAGATCGAAATTTGACTATCTTTTTCGGCTAACAATCGGATAAAGAATTCTGAATTAGGCAAGAACCTTTGATTCGGTATTGTTTGCTCTTTTCCATTCTCGGCAAGTAATTCCGTCAGGGAAATTTCTAATATATCCGCAAACTGATGAAGCTGGTGCATAGACGGTTGTATCTTTCCCGATTCTATTTGCGAATAATTGGATTGAGACATTCCTGTTTTCAGTGCCATATATGATTGTTTTACTCCCATTTTTTGTCGAAAATAACGTAGTCTTTTAATAAGGGTGGTCATTGCGGAGTTGTTAAAGGGTTGAAGAAGTTTTGTACGACTTAGGTAAAAATGCGATTTGTAACCCGATTGCTACTTATATTCTTATATATTTTTATTTTATATTTATTTAACGGTGTGAAGCATCGCGAAAAATATCTATAAGACTTTCTATATTGAAGATTTTTAGTTACCGATGGAGACTGACTTGGAAATTGACTATTCCCGAATCTTTGACTTGGAGCACCGTGCTTTTTTATTTTGCGGGCAGCTTTTTGGTTAGCTGTTGATGAAAGTTTCTGTCAAAACACGGTATTCATAAAGTCGTGCGGAGGAAGTTCACGGGAATTTTGATATTAGTATCGGTTTAGATGAGCCTGGGAACAAGAAAATATCAGAATGCACATTCCTGGCTTTCCGTATATTCTGGGCACGATGGATATTCCTGGCCAAATCACAATCCTAGAAAGTAACAAAGTAACGGCAGGCAATGGCGCAGTATACAGTTTGAAGCTGGCGGAAGTCAGTAATCCTGTCAGTAAAGGCTCAGGCATCCGCTATTGGTATCCCGACTAAAACCTTCCTTGTGCATTCCCCATTGAGATAATCTACCGCATGAACTGCAATAGCCTTTCCCTGATCAGTCTTAAGATTTTTGGAGATCTGATTATAACTTCTTTTGCCATCCGTCAGGATTTCAATAGCCTCTTCATAGCCCTCCTTAATTGCTGCGTTGCTTGAAACATGGATCTGTGGGAGTGCGAGTTTGCCGTAAATTAGGTTTATCGTGTGTTCGATCTCATCTTTCGTCGGCGAATGATGCTCGAAATCTTTTTGTTCTGACGAATTCATTTTACTTGTCAGGGGAATTGGTGAACAAAGTTTGATTGGAGCCGATGGACTTGATTTGAAATTACTAATATACTTGAATAGCGATGTATCCGGGTATAACCAGTCCTTGAGTTTTCTAACATTTACATTGTTTATCATTCATTAATCAATCTCTGATTGTATTGACCGCGCCGAAAAAAATCTTTTATCAATTTCCCGGTTTCAAAGGTCAGCCTGATGCCTGAGACCATTTTATTATTCAGAAAGGAATATGAGATGCCCAATAAAGCCCAGCCAGAGCAACTGCTCGACAGAAAAACGGCGGCGCGTTACCTGCGCGTATCACCCGGTACGTTAGCCGTTTGGGACTGCACAAAACGCTATGACCTTCAGCCACTCAAAGTAGGACGATCGGTGAGGTACCGGTTATCGAGCCTGGATAAATTTATCGAAAGAAATCTAATCCGATAAAAATCGGGAAAGAAAAGTTCTTCGAAAACTCTTCTTTCCCTGGGTCCGGTACCACCATATCCTTGAGAGAGCATAATGAATACAGAACTTGCTAAATCTATAGCTATTTCCGAAATATTGGGCAAGCTTAATATTTCCCCGGAAAATCCCGGTAAAAAGGAGCTTCGGTATTTCTCCCCCTGGCGAAATGAGAAAACACCCAGCTTTTATGTCAATGTTGACGAAAATATCTGGTTCGACCATGGGGAGGGGATTGGGGGCGGGCTCATCAAGTTTGCCAGTACTTACCTGGAACGCCTTGGGGAAAATCACACCAACGCAGACGCGGTACGGTGGCTGACAAACTTATCTGGCAGCTTTCCAGACTGCCAGATATTTGATCCAGTCCGAGAGAGAAACGCCGAAAAGAAAGACAGCGCCCTGGTTCTGAAATCAAACCGGCCAATCACGCATCTGGGGCTCATCCGTTACCTTGAAAAGCGGGGCATCCCGCTCAGCCTTGCCAAACAGAATTTTCGCGAAATGCATGTGGTCAACCGGAACACCGGCAAGCGGATTATTTCCTTAGGCTTCGGCAATGAAGACGGCGGTTTCGAATTGCGAAACCCGATGTTCAAAGCTTGCCTGAGGCCCAAGGCCATCAGTTTTATCCGTGGCAAAGTGGCCAAGCCTGAAAGCATCCATTTGTTTGAAGGGTGTATGGATTACGTTTCCGTCATTGCCCAACTGAACGGCAAGCCTTTGAAAGGGGACGCGATCGTTCTGAATTCCGTGGCCCTGCTTAAACAGGCGATGGCTTATATCCACAAATACGGCTACCGCACCGCTTACAGCTGGATGGACAATGACGCTGCCGGGAAAAAAGCAACCGCTGTGCTAGCGGAATTCTTAAAGGAGGAAGAGTGCCTGACACACGTCAAAATGAACAACGTTTATGCGCCCCATAAAGATGTGAATGCCTGGCATATGCACCAGTTGAAACTTTCGTGACCGTTACCAGATAACTAATCTCCCCGGTTAGCTGATACTGCATTGGTGATTTTCGACGGTTCAGGTCAATTCTCCATAAGGCAGGTCAGGATTAAAGGACGGTGATTTACCCGCCGCGCTCGTTGCACCAACAACAATTTTCGCCTGGCTTCGCCATTCCCCGCCCAACCAAAATTCTTGCCGGTTTCACTCGCTATGACGCCGGGTTGATCAATCTCCGTAATCCTAACCTACTGAGAATTGAAATGAACACTTCTATCAAAAAGACCACAAAGCGATCAGCAAAACAAAAGGAGGCTAAATTGACAAACGAAGGCCAATCTCAAAATGACATCTATTCGCGCGTCACAAACAAAATACTCTCTGACCTTGAAAAAGGCAATTTGACCTGGCGTAAGCCCTGGAATTCCGAATATCTCTCGGGATATGTCATGCGTCCCTTACGGTTTAACAACGTCCCCTACACCGGCATTAATACGCTGATGCTCTGGGGGACTGCCGCAGAAAAAGGCTATGCCTTGCCGCACTGGATGACTTTTAAACAGGCTCTCGCGATGAAAGGCTGCGTCCGTAAAGACGAGAAGGGCACCCAGGTCGTTTATGCCGATACACTTATAAAGGAACATGAGGAAGAAGGGGACACTAAAATCAGCAAGATACCGTATCTGAAATGTTATATAGTCTTCAACGTATCGCAAATTGAAGGTTTGCCAGAAGCATTTTACAAGCTTCCGCAGCCCTCCAAGGCTAATCCTGAGCAGCGCAGCAAAGAAATTGGAGACTTCTTTGCCCAGACCAAGGCGGATATCTACGTCGGAAGCCAGGCTTCTTATAGCCAAAGCACTGACAAAATCCAGATGCCGCCATTCGAAAGTTTTGAAACAGCTGCCGGATATTACGGGACACTCGCCCATGAATTAACGCACTGGACCAAGCATCCGAAACGGCTGAACCGTGATCTGGGCCGCAAGCACTACGGTGATGAAGGCTATGCCGAAGAAGAGCTTGTTGCAGAATTAGGCGCATGTTTCCTTGCTGCCGACCTTGGTTTTGAACCGATGCCCGAGCAGCAGCATGCCGCTTATATCCAGTCTTGGCTGAAAGTCCTCAAAGACAACAAGCGTTTTATCTTCTTTGCGGCATCTCATGCGCAAAAGGCAGCCGAATACATTCATGGCCAGCAATCCCGCCAAAATTGTGTTCCCGCATAAGCTAAGCTTCGGCAAAACGTATCAAAGCGTTTTGCCTTAGGATGCTGGCAGCGTCTGGAAACGGTGCCAGCTATTTACCACCCACCCAAGAAAGGAAATAACAATGAGCAGCCAAAATGAGCCAAACCCGAAAAAGCCGACCCATACCGTTTATTTCGTGCGCAACAAGGAGGGCATTGAAAAAGCCGAATGGATTAAAACAGGGGTAGCCTGGGAGCATAGCGACCATGAAGGACTTAATCTTTCCATGGATTGCCTGGGGCAGAAAGTTTCACTGACCGTCCGTAAGAACAAACCGAAACCGGAATAAACTGGCAGCCAGGCAAGTGAGAATTTGCCTGGCCATCATTTCTAAATTCATTGTACCGGTTAGCTTACAGAACGGAATTTAATATTGGAATAAATCCTTTTTTATGGATTTATTCCAATATATTTGAGCGGTTGATTTTGAAAAAAATGAAAGAGGTAAGATATATTATCGTATCGGAAGAAATGGTCTGGCTTTATTATTATGATGAATATAAATCCAAACATTTCAAAGAGCTTTTACGAAAAGAAGCACGGGAATTCATCAAAGAGCTTCAGGCCACAACCAACTCATGAAAGAAATTATCAAAACGCTTAACAATGCTATCATTCAGCTTTGGCCTGAAGCAGTATTGCTTGCGCGTCATCAATCGAATTCGGCGGAGCCAGCATCGTACTGGTATTTGCCAAATCCCTGGGCACTGGAGCTAATCAGGATTTTCCCCAGATGGGAGTGGCAAAGCTTTTATCTTTCCTGCTTTCGCAGTCCGGACCGGGAAACGCTTGAGGTATTCACGCGTGATCTGCAACGGTTTGGCAGCGACATATTGATGCTTCCCTACGGGCTGCAGAATATGGAAGTCCATCTCACAGAAGCGGGCTTTTTGATCAACAAAGTTGGCATTGTAAATACCCAAAATTCAACACTGGTGACCAGCAGCAATCAGCTCATTTCCTATGCTGCGAACGGCTTTGAATAGGATGCGGTTCATCAATCAGTCTTTTCATCAATCCCCTTCCTTTATTTGTTTTTCAATGCTTCCGTTATGACCTTTTCCTTCCGGTCATGGTTGGTTCGCGTTGCCGCAACTTTCCCAAGTAAAGTGTTCGAATGTGGCACGCACATTTTTGTCTGTAGATCACCAGCCAAATCTCCTTTCTTTCTTTGTTTTTAAATGATGTCAGCATGACCCGTCATGCCGTGATACGCTTATCCCTCTTTTTCGTTGTAAGAACGAAAAAGCTCTGGCGACTTCGTAAAAAAGTAGACGCTGCGCATCGATTTTTTTACTTCGGGGAGCTTTCACATCATCACAGGTCCTTTTGGCTTTCATCATTAACAACAAAGAAAGGAGATTTGATGATGACCTCTGATGAAACAATTGATAACCCTTCCGCACCGGCTTCTCATAAGATTTTATTACGTTGGTTCCCAAACGTAAACCAATCGGCAGTATTTGACAGAATTGGTTTGGGTTGGGAATGTGATCAGGCTGGAATAATTCGCATACGATTTCTTGTTTTGGACAGCGTGGCTAATGCATTGGTCGAAGAAGTTCCGATAGAAATATCGCCCGCGATGAACGGGATCCAAAAATTCTTATCGAGTGCCGAACAGCGTGAAAAGCCGTCGCACGTGGTGAAAATGCGTGACACTATTATCGGTATAGGTTGGAAAATAGAGTTTAATCAGAACCTGAACTTAAGGCTTCTTGTCATGGGACAAATCGTTCATCTGGTGATTGTGAAATTTTGAGTAGAATGGCTGTCTTGTTGTAATTTCTTATAAAACTACTTAATAAAACAGATGTCGATACGTAATCAAGAGTCGGGCTATCCTACATCCGATTATCGGAGCCGAAATTTTTCAGGCGTGTGGCAAAAGCACTTTATAAATGAATATGTTGATAAAACGGCTAAGGTGGGCCTAGAGGCCGCTGTCACGGAAATGGCAAATTACAAGACTGAGCATTTTCCGAAGCTTTTATATAAGTTTTTTGGTCCCTCGCATCACAGCTTGGTAAGTTTGGAAAACAATCTACTGTGGTTGAATTCTCCCCGTTCCTTCAATGACCCTTTCGACAGCTATGTGTGCATTGAAAGGATGACTTTTATAAAAAAGTATATCTTAAAGGAATTGGAAAAAATGCGTCTTATAAATAAAGAAGGAAGTATTGATACTCTCTCGAATAAAGAAATGTGGGAGATAAGGCATTCATACTCAGAAGAGGAGATTTGCCGACCAGGAAATTACTATTTGAATAGAGAATATTTCGGGAAGGTATTGAGCAGTGTTCTTTCAGGCAAGAGCGAAAATTTCAAAATATTGATTGAGAACCTGGAACTGGAAGCAAGGCAGGCATTTAGAAAAACAATCAATGCCATACGGGAGGTGGACGTAAGAATTACTTGTTTCTCCAATTTTGAGGACGAGCAAGAACTTGCGGCAAATACAACAATGTGGTCTCACTACGCCAGTAACCATACTGGATTTTGCATCCGATATTCTCTCGAGAAGACGTCCGATTTTGTAAAGACTGGCTTGTTGCCAGTAAAGTATACCAGTAATGTCCCTACATTGTCTGTTCCAAACATCCTGGAAACTCTTAATAGTAATCACAAATTCAGTTCTAACTTAAGCATAGCGAAAGCATCCAAGAAAGCATTGATCACAAAGTCTGCGTTTTGGAGCTATGAAAAGGAATGGCGACTGATGGTAGAAAACGAGCGGGTGGATTTATTAAATAATAATTGTATTGCCTTTCCGTATGCCGAGGCAATTTTTATGGGGTGCCGCATTGAAAGTAGTTTGAAATATCATCTGGTCTCATTTGCAGAAAAAAGCAACCTGAAAGTTTTTGAAACACGGCCAAACGAGGAACGCTTTGTGCTTGATATTTTTGAAACTGATCTTAATAAAGTGAAGGAGGATACATGGATTGATGAAGTTTTGCTGGAAATCGAGGGGACTGAGGATGAGCAGCGTTTGTACCGTAATAGGCTGTATAAGAGGCGATATGATCAAAATCGTCAATCTTGAACTTTTTCTTCCCGCCATTTTTTGTTCGTGGACTAAGCGAAATTTGCCGAATATAGAGCAGGCGTTGTTCGTCTGTAGATCACCCGCCAAATCCCGTTTCCTTATTTGTTTTCAAATGATGTCAGCATGACCCGTCATGCCGTGATACGCTTATCCCTCTTTTTCGATATAGAACCGAAAAAGCTCTGACGACTCCGTAAAAAAATAGATGCTGTGCATCGATTTTTTCACTCCGGGGAGCTTTCCCGTCAAGACGGATCCTTGTGTGCTTCCATCATCAACAAAAAAGAAAGGAGATTTGATGAACAATCAAAACAAGCCTATCCGTAATGTTCCTTCGCAAGCCGTCTCTGTTAAAATGCCGCCAGGGGCCGAGGATTTACCTGCCACCGTCCAACTCGCGATAGCAAAGGAAATACTCTATGAAATGATCATGTCCAATGATCCTTCTATTATATTCGGCGACGAGCAATAGCACACACGTAAAGCCTGACAGACTCAAATCTGCCAGGCTTTATATATGTTTCGATGCTTCAAGCACGGGAGCGGTTCAAACAAACTTTTGCTTTTTTATAAATACGCTCCGGGCAATAATTATTTCAGGCGGTATCTGAATCAGGCCGGTGGACAGATCTAAATGAACCCGGCCTTGGTTTGTCCGGCGGCGTAATCCTTGCTTTTCGAATGTCCTTTCAGATATTGCAAGCGGGGGGCATCAGCCTTCTGCATCATTTAAGGGCAAACTCTTTTATTCAATGGGCTATTCGGCAAACCATGGCTTTTCAGCTTTTAACGGATGGCTTTTTAAGGCAGTCATTTGGTCAGTCATCATCAAATCTGTTTTCTTTTGCCAGTTGATTGATGATGTCAGCATAGTTCAACAGTCGTGATGGCGCTTATCCCTCCATTTTATGAAATAAAATGGCTCTTCGACTCATAGAAAAAAATAGTCGGCAAGCGCCGATTTTTTTCTATTCGGGGAGCTTTCCCTCCTTTTTGAACTCTTTTGCTTCCATCATCAACAACAAAAGAAAGGAGATTTGATGATGACTGACCAAACTGAAAACAAACCTAAAAAGCCAACCCATTCTGTTTACTTCGTGAAAGACAAAGGCACTGAAAAGCCCGAATGGATCAAGACCGGCGTTGCCTGGGAACACGGCGATGCAGAAGGGCTTAACCTTTCGCTCACTGTCATGGGCCAGAAGGTTTCGGTCACGGTTCGCAAGAACAAACCGCAGGCTGAATAAATAAGTGATCCGGGCAGGTCTAAAGCCTGTCCGGATTTTATATGTATTTTTTAAAATATGGCTTCCGGTAGGTTTTAGCAATTAGCTTTATAGTAGGTTGCTTTCAACGGGTAAGCTTATATTAAAATGCAGGTCAAAAAAATCTGATACGCAATACAATATCTGAAATCCAGTATCGATAATTAATTAAAAACATAGAACTATGATAACCGGAGCAGAAGACAGAGTACCCGATTCATGGTACCATGAACGTGGCGTTGGCCGTCAAAATAAACCTGAAAACGAAATAGGTTTAATAGGAAATATAATCATGTGGGCTTTTCTGTTATCTTTCATCTATATTGTTAACCATCCAGGAGATGTGTGGTCATATATAGAAGGAAAGTTCCAATATTTTATTAGACAACTAACCGATAAAAATGCCACTTTTTACAAGATTTGTGGAGCACTTATTGCACTAGAATCGGGTTACATATTATACAAATTCAAGAAAAATAAACAAAAATACTATGGACTGGTAGAAATAGGTTTATCACTCATATCCTGCAGTGTAACTATCGACAAGTTTCTGCAAGAGGAACACCCATCAATTTTACCAATAATCGTTTCAAGCGCGGCAGCAATATACTTTACGCAAAGAGGGTTTAGCAATTACTTTGAAGGTGTAGATAAGATAAAATCTAAATCTCAACCGCCAAAAGAGATTGATCGTTCTGAACAACTAATTCATTGACTCCCACCCTGTCTATCTGTAATCACCTGGACAGACGGCGTGGAAAGCAGACACACCATCAGGCATGATAGCGCGTTGGGTCGTGGGTAGACGGGAGCGATACGAAAGCAGATGAAGTCGTGTTGCGTTAAAATCCAACCATCCCTAGCCAGAATAACAACTGGCCACATTAATTTTTATAAGCAGGCGCTAATTCCGTATTAGCGTAAGGTATTTGCTAAATCATCTGCAAACTTCTTGGTTCCGGAAGGCGTGCATTCATATTTTATTTACTATTCTTTTTTTTCCACACTGATACCAATGACAATGGCCTCTGGCGGGATGTCATTTAACACGTAACGTTCATCAATAGCGATGATTATCCTCGGAACTTGTTCGAGCATTGACATGAATAATGCCTCTAACCCGAAGCCTATAAGCTTCAGCGTAGAACCAGAAAATTCCAATCTTATTACATTTTTATCGCCCGCAACATCAAGTTCGCCGCAAACAAGATATGCGTAGTTAAAAAACATCCTTTTTCCGTCCGGCCATACCACACACAGGCTCCGGGCATGGCCGGGGCCATTGTACGAAGCTTCGTCCTGACCAGCCAGCGAGGTATCGTCCGTTTTGGTTGGATCGCCTTCGCGCATCTGGTCATACCGCAATTTAAATCCCTGGCTCATAATCGCTGTAACGTTCGGGTGAAGGTTTTTCCGGTTCTTTGCCTGCTGGTCTGTCGGGTTGTGCCCGGCTGATGTCCTGGCGGATATGATGATAAGCAGCCTCCTTGGTCTTGTTTCTGCTGCTTACCAACTCCATAGCTGATTGGCGTTCCCCCAGATCGGAAGCGTGTTCGAGCAGCTGCTCTTTGTCATCGGTATAGATACGGGCCCGGTCCCTTGCCCGTGATACGGAGACATAGAACTGCTTGGCATCGGTCGCCGGGAAGGTCGAAGCCGGTTGGGAGATGAAAACCTCGTCCACCGTTTTGCCTTGCGAAGCGTGAGAGGTCACGCAATGCGCATGGGAGATATGGCCGTAATCCTGTTTAAGCCTGTAAGTGCTTTTGCTGATAGCATTGCGCAAAACAAGGTCGCCTTTTTTATGCACCGAGACGACTTCAAGGATCTGCCCGTTATTGACCCTGTTTTTGTCCTGATCAAATCCGTTGCGGGTGATACGGATAGCGTCGCCTTTGGAAATCCCGATTTGAGTTTTGGAAAATATATCGTAGCAATTGCTTTTCCCAAGGGGCAGGGGAGCGGTATGTCCATTTTCATTGCGGATCATGACGCCTTCTTCGGAGCACGCATCCACTGTCCATATACTGCCGCGCTTGATGCCGGCAGTGTTCTGGCTGAATTGGACAGCCTGGCCTTTTTGGAAATTCCGCCAGTCGTTTTTCTGGGCTTCGGTCATATTCAGGTTGCTTAGTCTTGTCGCCAGAATTTCCTTTTTGCCGATCAATCCGGTTTTTTTTAGCTTCTGACGGATCGCCTCGGTGACCTGGTCGCACTGCTGGTGCGTCGGTGAGACGACAAGGGCTGTTTTCTTGGCCTTGATTGCTTCAACATAGTCATCCACCAGGGCCTCATTTGGTTTTAAAGGGTCGATGGCCCGGATAGAGCCAATGGTGTCCAGCTTTTGAAAGGCGCTATGGATATCGCCTTTTGACAGGTCTTCGACCGATGAGCGGAAATATTCGTTTTTCTGGCGGTAGATTTTGCTGACTTCTGCGGACCGGATGCCGCCCACCGTGTTCAGGATACGAAGGGCATCGCCCCTGATCACGCTTGAATGTTGCCTGGTATCCCCGCCAAGGATTAATCGTGCATTTTGTTTTTTGGTCAATTCGAGAAGTGATGCCATATCCTGCGTGCCAAGCAGGCCAGCCTCGTCGACCCAAAGGACCTGATTGGCCAGTTGCGCCTGCATTTTTTCGTCCGTCAAAAGTTTGGCGACAGTCTCTGCGTTTTCAAACCCTTCCTGCCGGAGCACATTTCGGGATGCCTGGGCGGTGGGGGCGACGACCGTGACTTTTTTGCCCGACTTTTCGATTAAGCTGACCGCTTCCTGCATCAGCGTTGTTTTTCCTGTTCCAGCTGCACCGCGGATGATGGATACACGGTTTGGGGTCGTCAGTACGTGGTGGACAGCTTCTGCCTGCTGGCCTTTGAGTTTTATAGCGGTGGCGTCGATGTAAAGCGGTTTAAGTTTTCCTTTGCCTTCACGCGCAAGGTTAACCATCTGCTGTTCCTGGGATAATACCTGCCGGGTTGTGCACATCGTCTTTGATTTTTCCCTGACATGGATGATCCGTTTATCCTGCTCAATACATTTGGTGATGTTGTCCAGGGATACCGAGCTGTCGCCAAAACTGTGCCTATAGGCAGCTTCCAGCAGCCGCCTGTCCTGAACAACGGATGCACGTTCGAATTTGTGCAGCAGGGCATGTTCAACGCAAAGTTCAGGGGTCAGAGGTGCTTTTTGCCGGGCAGGGGCAAAACGTACGGGCTGGTCGCCTTCGTCATCTTGATCTGGGCCGAGTTCTTTGATCTGTCGTTTCCACTCGGCTTTCAGCTCGGCCATACTCAACCCTTTTTGTTTTTTAGAACGGGTGCGGGCCCCCAGGTTGTCCAGCTCTTTTGCGTCGGTTATCCCTTTTTCTTTTGCCACGCGCCCGATTTCATCAGTGCGTTTTGAAAAGTTATCGATTACCCGCTGGGGCACACCTTTCACTTCGAAAGATTTGTCCGTTCGCCGGATATCGTATCCCAGTGTGATAAGCCGGTCGGAGAGTTTCTTGTGAAACCGTGCTTCGTAATACGGCATATCTCTTTTGATGTCGCGGAACCGCGCGGCTTTGAATTGTTTTTCCTGATCGTCCCATGTTGCGTTGAAAACAAAACAATGCGCATGCAGGTGTGGGTCGGGGGCATTGTCTTCAACAGGCCTTGCGGTCTGGTGAATAAAATCGGCCCATGCCAGCTCGCCAGTTTGGCGGTCATCATACTGGCCATTTTTGCGTACCCTCGTTTTGGTGTCAGCTTCGATGTCCTGCATGGTCTCGCGCACGCTTTCCTGGAAGGCATTGATCAGGTGATCGTCTTTGGAAAGCGCGTGCAGGATCGAGACGGATTTTGGGCAGTGGAAATTAATATCATATCCGGTGATCCGTTCCTCTTTTGTCCTGGGGGTTAGCCGTTCACCGGTATGCGGATTGATATTGTCGGCAAGGGAATGGAAAACGTCTTTGGTGGCAGGCCCGGTAATGGATAAACGTTCTGCGAGTTTTCCCTGCAGCCTGCCATTGAGTTCCTGGTCATTGATATAATAATCCGCCTTGGACAGGGATTCGGAGAAATAGTTTTTGGCGTGGGCCGCTGAGTTGCACTGGATCATTCGTATCATGACCGGGACTTTACAGGGTTTTAAACGCGATCTTAAAACTTTGGTATTTCGTTATCGCCGGTACATACACAGTAAACCTGTTTTTTTGAAAAGCTGTGCTCGGGAAGCTGTTAATGCGGGTTAAATAAATTCCATCAGACATCTGCCCTAAGCACAGCTTAGGAAGGTTATTGCGCGTCCACAGTTTCTTCTTCATCCTGATCGATGAACGCGTCGGCAACTCGGCGGCGTGCCTCTGGATCGGCGGGTCGCCTTCCGTAATAATTGACACCCCTGGTCTTGCTTGGATCGACGCCGTCAACAAAGGCATTATAGAGCTCCTGGTTGCACAGCAATTCGTCTATCTTGTCCATAACGAAATTGTCCCCCACATGGTAGGCAGCCATATAGCTCAGCGAATAAACGATGCTGCAAAACACTATAAGGATACCGACAACCTGGCCAGCCAGTATTATCAAAAGTCCGATGATCATACAGAACAAGGGCTCGCATATAGTTTCGATCTCCCTTGTCTCAACATAGTTCCCCTTTATTTTGATCGTGTAGAACAAGGGGTTTATTTCTCCGGTCGAAAGGCTGAAACGGGCAAAGTCGAACACAGAGGGCAGGCGTTTGATTTCCCGTTTCTTTAAATAGGCAACAAACACTAACACGATCAGGAACAAATACCATGTAAGGTGGTTCATCAGAAAATATTTCATATTGAAATATGACGTAAACACGGAGGTAAGCAAGCCAAAAAGCGGCAGCAAACCGGCCAGAAATAAAGCCATTATCACCGCATTGGAAAACGAGAAGTAACGCTCGCCAAAATTTTTACGGATAAATACTTCCAGCAAGAGCCGGGGCCAGGAGGCTATCGCGGTAAAAAGATTAAAAAAGAGCTCCTTGACCGGATTGGAACGGCGCAGGACCGCGCGGAAATAAAGGTTTTTTTTCATGATCGTTGAAGAGTAAAAGTGAAAGAAACATATAGATTAGGCAAGGTAATTTTGGTTGAAATTCATTTTAAGGTAGTTCTTCTTATTGAGCAGGCTGTCGCCTTGCCGGTGCATGTAGCCTTCAACTTTAAAAGTATTTTGCGGGCCGCCGGTTTTAAGGCTTATGAATTCTTCCGGCCTGACGGCAGCGGCCAGTTCCAGAGATTTGGCCTGGCTTTTGGAAAACTCCTTGGTAAGCCCCGTCGTCTCGTTTTCATTGATAAAGAAGGTCTGGCCGATCAGTTGGGAAGCGTAATTATTGGTTTCAACGTCGGCATTTGCATGGAATATTTTTGTGCCGAGTGTCCCTAAAAATCCTTTCACCCGTGAATCTGATTTGTCGCCGCCCATAGACGCCAGGTAATTGGGGATGTTTTGAGAGATATAAACGGTGGCAATCCTGCTGCTGCGGGCAGTGGCCTGATAGGTCGCGTCATGCTCATGCAGGAAATTCTGGGCTTCGTCAGCCCAGAGAAACAGGGGCCGGTTGTTCTTGCTGGTGTCCCTTTTTTCCATGGCCCGTTGCCAGATATATTTAAACATGATCTGGCAGTCCCTGCCAACCTTGTGGTAGATTTTGACCGGCAGGTTAAGCAGGATGATCTTTCCCTGTAGGCAGTCTTCCGGGGTAACAGTTGAGCCGTACCGGCAGAAGAGCGAATAGATCGGTTCGCGGAGCAAACGAAATAAAAAACCTGAAAACGAGAAATCGATGATAGACCGTGTTTTTTCGCTGAGCGTGATTAAATTATCAGAGAAGAATTGATCGACAAATGCCAACAGACGGGCTTCGGGCACGGCGTCAAACATCTTTTCTTCATAGCTTTCTGGATCTTCAATGATACGCTTCCGGTCGGCGTCCGACTGTGCACGTTCCAGGCATCAATTTTCCTGGTTACTTTTCCTAATGCAGCACTCATTGCTTTATGAAACGCTTTACGCTTGTCTTCTTCCGTGGCGGATTTGAGCTGTTCTTTACCTTTTGGTATCGACTGGACGATGTCATACATTTCTTTAACAGATACTTTGTCGTAGGCCAGCTTGCAAAGGTCAATGACGTTGAAGATGAGCATGTCCAGCGCGGTTTCCCAAAATGCGTCATCGGATTTACCGCTGTCTTTTGTTTCGCCGGCCCGGATCACGGTTTTCAGCACTTCGACGATATTTTCGGTACTGCTGCCGTCCTTATCAGAATGGGAAGATTCATACTGGAGAAAATTGAAACTATGCTCACCCCTTGGTTCCAGGATTACCAGGTCATTTTCCCGTTTGGTAATTCTGCAATACTCCTGCCATGCCTGCTTCTCATCGGCTTTGACTGTAAGGACGAGTCCACCGAACCCGGCACTTAAATACTTTAAAGCCAGCATGCGCCCGGAACCGGATGTTTTTCCCGAACCGATGCCGCCAAAAATCTGAACGCCTTCTACGGCATGGCGCAGTGTCCAGGCATTTTTGTCGGTGCTTGAAGACAGTTCAAAGATGGGGTTGTCCAGATCAAATGAAGTCATCGGGGAGAATGCTTAATCAGGTATCAGACAGAGGTTTAGCCAAATGTAACCACTATCCAAATATTTCTCCAAATAACCCAATTGGAATTTTGGTAAACTTATTAAACGGTAAAAGGGACGTTTCGAGGCAATGGGGACATGTCCGCAGTGTCTTTTCCTTCGGCCAATAATACTTCACGGTACTTAACTAGCGTAATGGCTTTATAGTCGCAGGCAGTGATATAGGAAGGCAGTTGAAAGGTATCATCCGCCATAACTTTTCTCAGCCACATCTGGGCAACGAGAGAATGTTCGAGCTTGGGTTCGTATCCCAGAAAGCGGGTCAGCCTTTCTTTTGCTTCTTGTCCATAAGCAGCAAATGTTTCCTGATAGTTCTGATATATATCTTCGTTATATTCAAGACAGGTGTTGTGTTCCAGGTCTTCATTTCGGATCAGTTTGATTTGATCGTCTGCTTGCTGGTAAAAATCGTAATCGCTGATGTTTCCCTGATCATGGCTCACAATGATCGCTCTCAGGTATGGCGCATATTTGGCAAGCGCGGCAGCGCTGGGTACATAGCCAAGGCGGGCTTCGATCAGGTCTTCACATCTCACTTCAACTTCCGGGAATGCGGTAACGCCCAGAAGCAGGTCTTCCCAGTTCATGGCATTCATTCGTGCTTCTTGAACGCCGACAGCAAAAGCCTTCTCGTAGCGTTTTTCATCGCCGCCATAAACTTGTTGAATTCTCTTTTCGCGCCAATCCATATCTTATCCAACGGTAAAACAAGTCTGCTTTTGAATGTTTATGTTAGCATAATCCTTCTGCATGTCAAGCAAATAATCCCTTTCTACCGATGGATAATTCTGATGATAAAAACAGCCGCCTAGAGGAATTCAAATCAAATTTCGACTTTCCAAAAAAAGAGGAGCCCTACCCCGAGGGCTATGAGCATGTGCAAAAGATAGTTGGTGATACCAGGGAAACATTGCGCCGGTTGGACGAAAAATATAAATATCCGCCAAAGGAGAGGGGGCCGCAGCCCCGTAATGTGCCAAAAGGTGAAGTAGCAGAGCCGAAGCCTGTATCCGGAGAAGATGTGAGACAGGAGCAACTGAAGATTGAAAAGGACAAGGTTCAGCAAAAGGCCTGGAAGGACATTGAAGATGCCACCAAGGGGGGTGATCCAGCCCTGGATGAAAAAGCCAGAAACATCAGCAGAGAGAGATTGTTCCCGAATGAATTCAAGAAGCTTGACCGGGATGCAGTGGATAATGAGCGGCCCAAAGAAAAAGATTTGGAGGTATCTCAGGATTTTGCGGATGCGCAACTTAGGGGTACCAATGAAAAACCTCCTGTTAAAGAAGAGGGAACTATGTCCCAGTCAGAAAACAAATCAGATGTGCGAGGGAAGACATCTTCAATGTCAGCGAGGTTTTCTCAATCGCTGAGCTATCCAAAACTGATGCCTGAAATCGATTCTGATAAGCAAATGCCTGTTGAAAAGGGAAAAGAAACTGACAAAGAAGCGTCGATGACGATGTCGGCGAAGTTTAACCAATCGTCAACCTATAACCGTGTTGAGGAAGGTCCAGAAGATCCAGGCGGGGGAGTGCAACAGGTCGATCTCGACCGGGACGAATAGTCATCGGTCTAAATCTTTATCGGGATCTCTATCTGGGACATGAGTTGGTTCAGGTGAATTATAATCTGCCTGCTTGTCTTGCAGACGGGAAGGGCGCAGCGACCTTAGCTGTTCAACCATATATTCACGCCTGCCATCCTGTATGCCCGTCAATCTAGAGCTTTTACCCTTGGCTCGCGATAGTTGTTCGGCAAGTTCCGGCATATGTTGTGCAATGACATAGCCCTCATTGAAGCCTTTGAGATAATCGGGATCGATGGTTTCGTCGTTTTCCATTGTTAAAAAGTGTTGCGGGCGTTCTTGTCTAAATACTCCTCAATAGAATTCCGGTCATAAAGAATGATTTTCTTTTGTGGCTGGGAAAAGCGGATTTTCCCTTCATCGCGTAGCTTCTGTAAAGTCGTTTTTGATTTGATATTCAGTAGTTGCATGGCCTGATCATCTGATAGCCATTTCTCTTTTTTTCTATCATTTGTATCTTTGAGCCGCACCACAACCTCTTCAATTAAAGTGTAGAAAGCAGCTTCTTCAAGACAGATAACCTGCATATTTTCAAATCAACTTATTAATATTAATTCCTCTCTAAGTCGCTTCTATAAGCTACGCCTAGGAATTCACAAAGAATTCGCGTACGCTCTCTAATCGAGTATGCATCATTCGTTCCTTGCTGTGACAGTCGATCAAATTCAAGATAGTCGTAATTCGCGTTTGTTATATCTTGTTCCGCTGCTCTCTTGTTATCAGAGAGCACTCCGAAAAATTGCAATAGACGTTGTCTCGTAACTAAATTTATTTCGTTATTCTCTATGGCGAGTTTTACAACAAGATAGTATATTGTTACAACTGATTGCGACCTGAGTAATACATCGGCTATTGAAAAAATATCTGACATCGCCCGAACGACTTGCAGTGACGCATTAAAATATGGCTCTACCTCTTCGAAATTTTGACCTTTAAAATTTGAAACCATCTTGTCTAAATATGGTTTTTTAGTATCCAAAAGCCTACCTGAGTGGTAGCTATACTCTATGAATAGAAAACGCGTAGCCACCTCACGGTGCTGGTATCGTTTATTTGAAAATTTTACGAGCTCTTTAAAGAAAGGCTCCTCAGCAAGTTTTCTGATGGCAGTAGCCATTGGGCCTCCAAGTGCGTTTCTTTTTTCTGCTGCATTCAGTGGTACTGCTTCATTCAGTCTAGAAAACATGTCCTCGATTAATTCTATATCACTTGTTTCAACCAGAACTATTGGGAGAACATAAGAGTCGAATCTTACCCTTAGTCTAGGAAATTCCTTAGCGAGGTCGCTGTATGTCAATCCTCTAGCTTCAAGGGTTTCATCTGAAAGTAAAATAAAGTCGTTACTCAATGGAAACGCTCCATCCATAAAGCCCCACACAGCCTCAATTCTTTGTCTACCATCAATTATTGAATAATCATAATTTTCTTCTCCGGCATTTTTTGGTAATAAATGAAAATATAATTTCGGAATGTCATAGTCATTTAAAATGGAATCAATTAATAATTGCTTTTTCTCTCTTGTCCATACCTCTCCATTTCTCTGATATTCTGGATTTGTATTTATGAACTCCTTCTCAGAATTAATTCGGAGAATAGTACTATTGGGCATTGGATATGTCTTAATTGTTGCCATTTTATAGTAGGTTAGCAGCTAAACTTTCTAATTCAGGGAATAGTTGAAACTTGTTATACCCTAGTAGCTTGAGTTCTCTCAAAATATTATCCTTTGACGCGCTCGGGATAACATACCGCCAAATATGATCAGCACTACCGCCTAAGCGAAGGTTATTGATAAAAGTGTTTTCTCTGTGGCTAATAGTAAATACACCCTTTTGAGCTTGCATTCTCTGACTATTTCTAGGAGCTATTGCGGCCATTGGATCTAATGACGTTTTGCTTTCGGCCGCAATTGTACTGGGAATGTACGGAGCTAACTGCGGATCTTCAAACGACGGGATCTCGAAATCATAAACGGATCGGTATCGGCTGATTTTATTGAGTTCAGTTGGCAGAAGGACCCACAAACACCCGTCTTCGGCTAGCTCTGTTGTTGCAAAATATAAAGACACCAAGGGGCTTTCGGACCAGTCTAACAGGCGGGTTGGAACTCCGTAGTGCTGCATCAAAAAGAGCCAATCGAATTCAGATTTGGGCTGATGGTTAATAATTAAAGATGCATCTTGTTTGAACCTTGTAAAATAGTGAGTTTCTGGTATTTGGTTTCCTCCTCGTAAAAGCTTTGGTTCCAAATTCCACAGCTGGTTTGTCTGGCCTCTGAACCAAACCGGGCCGGCATAGATGTCGATGTGAGCTTGTAACTTTTCAATTAATTCACTTACTGAATGTATCGGCTCGTCAGGATATTTCATTTGCTCATGAGGGTTGAGTAATGACTTTTTTGCTTTTGGTCAATATCGGAAGAAATATGCAAGATCATTGTATCAAGCCCAAAGACTTATTAATCAGAGCCTGAATGGTAGGTGCTTTATTAGGTTGTTGTACCTATGTTGTACCAACAAAAAAGCAGTCACAAACCAAAGTTTATAACTGCTTGATAATCAGTACCGGGGACGGGAATCGAACCCGTACGAGCGTTTCGGCTCACAGGATTTTAAGTCCTGCGTGTCTACCAGTTCCACCACCCCGGCATTAGCCATTGTTGATTACGCTGGCACTTATGAGAAAAAAAGCACCGTTTCCGGTGCTTATGTTCTCTGAGCGAAAGACGGGGTTCGAACCCGCGACCTCGACCTTGGCAAGGTCGCGCTCTACCAGCTGAGCTACTTTCGCATAACCTTTTTCGATTATGGTGGTGCAAATGTAGGTAGCTGATCTATTTGACGCAAGTATTCTTAGTAAATATTTTATAAAAAGATCTCTGATTTTGATTAACAAATTGTAAATCATCAGGGTTATAGATGTAAGTTTTTTTTCAGATCTTCAGAAGATGAGGCCGTTTCCCAGGCCTGGATGAAGAATGCGTCGATTCAGCTTAGTCTATGATTTAATTTATTGGAAAATACAGTCCGCCGTCCATACCAATTAATTTAAGCACCCTATATTTTGATTACCTTTGCTGCTTTGACAAGAATGGTTTTATCCAGGACGGAGTAATCGTAAATCTGGTCCTGCTCAATTATAGTATAAATTTTAAAGAGAGATTTTTCATGTTTTCAAACGAGGTCCTGTTTTTCGGTGGTTTTATATTGGTTATAAGCATCATGCTTCTCCTGGATCTGGGGGTTTTCAACAAGAAAGATCATGTCGTGAAGTTCGGAGAGGCGGCCGCTTGGACAGTTGCCTGGATTTTTTTAGCACTGGTGTTCTATGTTATCATCAATACACACGGAGATCTTGTTCACGGCGTCGATAATTACGCGCAGCTAGAGGCGATCAAGACGAAGTATGCGTCTCATCTGACATTGATTCCGGGCAATTTCGAGGAAAGCCTCGAGATTTACCGAAGGAATATGTCGCTGGAATTTATTACAGGTTATCTGCTGGAGTATGCGCTTTCTGTCGATAATATTTTCGTCATTATCTTGATTTTCTCGTCATTTGGAGTAAGGCCGAAATATTTTAAAAAAGTGCTTTTCTGGGGCGTTTTGGGCGCCATAGTGATGCGTTTCATATTTATTTTTCTAGGTTCGGCGCTAATGCAGCGCTTTGAGTGGATCATCTATATTTTCGGTCTGCTGCTGGTTTATCAGGGAGGGAAAATATTTTTTGAAAAGGGCGACGATGAAAAGATCGATCCAGCAAAACATCCGGTTGTGCGTTTTGCATCCAAGTACCTTCCCGTATTCCCCCGCTACGTGAGAGAACATTTTTTTGTATTGAAAAAAGGCAAATGGCTGGTAACCCCGCTGTTCGTAGTTGTTCTGATCGTTGAATTTACTGACCTGATTTTTGCGGTTGATTCGGTCCCTGCCGTTTTTTCCGTTACAAAAGACCCCTACGTAGTTTTCTTTTCAAATATTTTTGCCATTATGGGCCTGCGCTCCATGTTCTTCTTCCTGAGTAACATCATGGGCCTTTTCCGATTCCTGAAATACGGTCTTGGTGTGCTATTGGTGTTTATAGGAGGAAAAATGCTTGCGCACGTACAGCTGGAAGCGATCGGATTTGAAACTGTGTATTCTCTGTATGTGATCCTCGGAATATTGGCAGTGAGTATATTGGCATCGGTACTTATCCCTGAAAAAAAGGAAGCGCCAGAGGAAGCTTTGTCCAATAGTTAAGCAATCGTGAGCGTTTGAGTATCTATGAATCGGATTCTGAAGGCTTACCTGAAACGGCTTACCAACCTTAGCAGTCGCAACAAATCATTACTACTGACCAGTTTATCTGCAGAGCAGTTCCTGGATTTACATGATACGGATTTCCTTCTGGGGAAATCTTCTATGGAACTGATCAGGCAGCTGGTGCAGCGAAAAAGCAGGATCGTACTTTGCGATGTGTTGGATCCGCGGTTTGAGAAGGTAAACGAAGTGAGCAAGAGGCTTAGGAAAATCGCCCGGACTGAGCACTTTATCGAGGAGGAGAGAGGATCACGGGATTTGTATGTCGGATATCCTTTCGTAAAAGGCAAACTTGCCGATGGTACGCCAATTCACGCCCCGCTGCTTTTTTTCCCGGTGACATTATTGATGGAGAAGGAACAATGGTGCCTTTCGGAACGGGAAGAGAGTGCAATCCATTTCAATCAGAGCTTCGCCCTGGCCTACGCTCATTTTAATGAATCTCCGATTACCGACGATGTCTTCGAAAAGTCATTTGAAGAATTTTCCAAAGACCTGCTGGAATTCCGGACGCAGCTATATGAGTGGTTAAAGGAATCTCCATTTAAAATCAATTTCAATCAGCAGCTTTTTGAAGAAACACTGCAGCCATTTCAAACGCAAAAAAGCTCCGAACTTCAACTAAACGAGAAGAACGGTGAGCTGAAACTATTCCCCGAAGCTGTGCTGGGAATTTTCCCGCAGGCGGGCTCTTACCTTGTTCCTGATTACAATGCTTTGCTGGCAAGCCTCGAAGACGGACCTGTCAGGATTCCGTTGATCGGGAATGATGTAGAAAATAGCGATGTGCTGGCCGGAGAAGAAAATCTTGTAACAAAACGCCCGCAGATAGTCAGGGAGGAAGAGATGCTGACGCCTTTTCCAATGGACGAATCCCAGGAAGAAATTATCCTCGCCGTAAAATCCGGGAAATCTTTGGTCGTTCAGGGCCCACCGGGCAGTGGCAAGTCACAGCTGATTTGTAATCTCATGGCTGACTTTGCTTCGAAAGGCAAAAGGGTACTTTTGGTATGCCAAAAGCGAGCGGCACTGGATGTCGTATATCGACGCCTTGAAACCATTGGTATGGGCAACTTCGTGGCGCTCATCCATGATTTCAAGAACGACAGGCCGGCATTATATCATCAGCTCGCGTCTCAAATTGAAAAGGTTGAGGAATACAGACAACAAAATTATAGTCTGGATGCAGTTTTTCTTGAAAGACAATTTACCCAGGAAAGTCGCGGTATTGATAAAACCGTGGAGGATCTGGAAGTTTTCAGGAAAGCACTTTTTGACGAAACGGAATGCGGGGTCAGTGTTAAGGAACTCTATCTGACAAGTGATCAAAAAGCACCTTCCATCGATGTCCGCAGTTTTTTTAGGTCTTTCCGGATCGATAGCTACGAAAACTTTCTCAGACGTCTCAAAGTATATGCGGCTTATACCCTGCACATCCGGGCAGATCACGCGTGGGCGGTGCGGAGAAGTTTTGCGGGACTTGGCATCGCTGAGCTGCGGAGTATGGAAGATATGTTCTCGGACTGGCCAGAGGCTTATGTGAAGCAGATGCGATGGTTTGAAAGTCTGACAGGCCTTCCGGGGGAAGCTGGTTTTCTTGCAAACCGCAGGGAAGTAACGGAGCGTTTGCACAACATTTTTGAGCTGATCCAGGATGATATCACCTTCGGATTATTCAAAACATATATTGACAGCAACCGGAATGGGATCGAGAGACTGGCATTTATCAGACAAACGACGGATACTCTGGAGGGATTTATAGCTGAAGATGGGATTGAGCTGACAACCGATAAATCGGAGATCAGTATGATTATTCCATCGTTAAGAAAAGCCATAGAGGCTAAACAGTCGGCCATATCAGGGAAATGGTGGGATTTGTTTGGGAAAGAGAAAAAGGAAATTGAGAAAATAGCCAGGAACAATAATCTCTCGACCTCGGCGGAAGATCTTTCAAAACTTGAATCGAAGATCAGGAATCGTACTGAACTGGAAAGCTGGCTTGAAAACCGTCACCTTGCTTATGCTTCGGCTTACTTTAAAGATACTTCGCTATCGGCGGAAGAATATTTGGGTTTTTTCCGGCGGGCGGAGTCGGCAGCAGATGCCGTAGTGAGAGCATCGATCAATCCCTGGTTTCAGGTGATTTTCTCGGTTGCCGGACAGTCAGAGACATGCGGGGTTTTTGGAAGTATTGTTACCGATCTGATTAAATGGCTGGGCGTATGGGATCAGCTTGAAAAAGCGATGGCTCCTTATCTTCTCGCGGATCAGATTCAGGCATTGATACAGGAGCCTGAAATACAAAGTGGCCTTTTCCTGAATTCTTTGCGGAAGGATTTCGATTCGCTGGTTGACATGGACCGGTTATGGGAAGAAATGAGTGCTATCGAGCAGGACGCGACAAGATTACTGATTACAGCGAGTAGAAAAAATAATTTCACCAGACCGGAACAAATTCTGAATCTGTTTGAAAATAGCATAAGACTGGCGTGGATTGAGCATATTGAAACGAAGTATCCGCATCTGAGATCCGTAACTTCTCTGAAAATGAGGCAATGGGAAGAGCAGCTTCAGAAAAGCGTAAGTGAAAAGCAGAAGCTCAGCAGCGATATCACGGGCATCAAACTAAGAGAATCCACGTATCAGGATATAGAAAAAAACAGGCTGGGCAACAGGATTACTTACCGGGAACTGGGACATCAGGTAACTAAAAAAAGAAAGATCTGGCCGATCAGGAAGCTCGTTGAAAACTACACGGACGAGGTTTTTGCTATGGTACCGTGCTGGATGGCATCGCCCGAAGCAGTTTCGGCAATTTTTCCGATGCAGGAAGGCTTGTTCGATCTGGTCATTTTCGACGAAGCATCTCAATGTTATGCTGAGTATGGATTGCCTGCTGCATTTCGGGGGCGTCAGGTTGTTGTTACAGGTGATAGCAAGCAGCTTGCCCCGAATGATCTTTACAAAATCAGGTATGAGGAAAAAAGAGAGGAAGAGGAATATTCTGCTGCTCTTGAAATAGAGTCGCTATTGGATTTGTCTGCTCAGTCCCTGGATCAATATCAGCTAAGGGGGCATTACCGCAGCTTGTCACTGGATCTGATCGAATTTTCCAACCATCATTTTTACAAGAACTCACTGCGGCTGCTTCCGGATTTCAACAAAATAAATAGTTCGGAACCTGGTATCCGGTATATCAAAACTGACGGAATCTGGAAGAATAACACCAATCTGACAGAGGTGGAAAAGGTAATAGAACTTGTGAGGGAACATGGTATTTCAGACAAGAGTATCGGGGTCGTTACCTTCAATTTTTATCAGCAGCAGGCGATTCAGGATGGATTGGAAAGGGAGGGGGTGACGGCTACGGACCTGTTTGTAAAGAACATCGAAAATGTACAGGGAGACGAAAGGGACATTATTATTTTCTCAATGGGCTATGCTCCGGATGAAAAAGGGAAAGTGGCGATGCAATTTGGGAGCCTTAACGGGCAGGGAGGGGAAAACAGGCTCAATGTGGCTGTAACAAGAGCGCGGGAACGTATTTTCTTTGTTACCAGTCTCTGGCCATCGCAACTTATGACTGATCAGAGTACCAATGCAGGCCCTAAATTGTTGAAGGCCTATTTGCAATATGCAATGGAAGTATCGGAAGGGAAATTCACGCCAAAGCCATTCTCAAACAGTCGGCTGAAGTCAAAATGGCTTCTAAAAGACCGGTTGATCGGCCTTGATGATGAGTTCGAAAAGGAACTGCCTTTCAGTGACCTGACGGTAAAAAAAGAAGGGGTATATAAAGGTTTGGTGTTGACGGATGATGATTTGTATCATCATAGTAAATCGTCAAAAGAACCACACGCTTATCTACCCCTTCTACTGCGACAAAAGAACTGGCCTTTCCGGCGTTTTTACAGTCGCGAAATTTGGTCAGGATCGCTTGACCAGCTGGGATTACAGCTCTCTGATCCGGATGTTTCTGAATGAAACTTTGTTTCCATGATCCTGTAATGCGATTTTCCCTTTTGGAAACGCACCAAATCCTTCCCAGGTTTTGAATTTGCTGTTGGCAACCAAATTATCCCAATCAGCCCCCTGCGTCGCAAAATCCACTACTTTTTTACCATTTAACCAGCTTTCACCTTTTCCGCCTTTGACAACGATTTTAGCTTTATTCCACTGACCGGCGGGTTTTACGGCCGAAAAGTCGGTTGGAGGAAGCATATCATACAAAGAACCTGCTTTGTGATTACCGTTTTTTCCGGCTTTTGCATCCGGGTGTTTAACGTCGTCAAGTATCTGGATCTCCGGTCCGGTGGAGTATGGGCAGCAATATTTCTTATCCTCAATTACGTGATAGATGATTCCGCTGTTTCCGCCTTCCGAAATATTCCACTCCAGTTCAAGCTCAAAATCACCGTATTCTTTATCTGTTACCAGGTCTTTTCCACCTTTTTCAGAAAGAACAATTGCATCTCCTTCGATTTTCCACTGTGGAAGTACTTTGTCGGACTGCCAGCTATGCCATCCGGCAAGGCTTTTGCCGTCGAACAGTTTTACCCATTTACCTTTATTTTGTGCCTCAGCATGATTAGTAGTTAGGGTGCAAGCTATCAAAGCAACCATCGCTGCGTTACCGAATCCCTGCCATTTTTTAAAATTCATATCTTGTTTGTTAAATGTTTTGGATCGCAATATTAAGTACTTTTCTTTGCTAAATTGATTATTTCAATTGAAAGTTAACAGAACTCATTTTCCTATTTCAAAAGTTTTTAACCAGCTCAATAAATAAAATGGCATCTATATTTTCAAAAATCGTAAATGGCGAAATCCCTTCGCATAAGATAGCGGAGAATGATGATTTCCTGGCGTTTCTGGATGCTTTTCCGATCACTTATGGGCATACGCTTGTGATTCCAAAGAAAGAAATAGACTATATTTTTGATCTCGACACCGAGCTTTATGCCAATCTTTTTGTTTTTGCAAAAAGCATAGTTCCCGCTATTGAAAAAGTTGTTCCATGTCTACGGATCGGATTGAGTGTGATCGGACTGGAAGTTCCTCATGCACATGTACACTTGCTTCCGCTGAACTCGATGAAAGATGCTGATTTCAGCAAAAAAATAAAAATAACGCAAGAGGAACTGGCGACCCTGGCAGAAAAAATAAGAAACAATATTATCTGAACACCGGACCCAACGCAAAGTCTTTTCTCAACCCCAGGGAGAAGCCGTGTGTTTTTGGATACAAATCGCCAATGTCCGCGGCATAGGATCCTTTCAAAATCATTCCACCCAGAACATTCAGTTTCATATGCAGAGCTATAAGTCCGGAAAACTGGGTGGGCGTATCTGCAAACGGACCTCTGTAAGTTCCCGAATTACTGGAATAGGATAACTTTGTCTGCCAGAATACTTTCCGGAACAAGCTGCCTTTCAATCCCAAGTGCAATACCATTACCCTGTTATTGCTGGTGAAATTGTCGGAGTACTGCGGATACTTCCAGATAGTTTCGGAAGTTGGTGGAATAAAGGGTGTGCCGATAGTGCGGTCGTAGTAGGACCAGCCGTCCCGGACTTGCTGATTGTTAAAATAATCATCATTCCCCCGTAATTTCCCGACACCAATCACGAATACATCCCCGCCCTGGTTTTTGGTATAAAGTACTTCTGCCACCCCTTCTGTAACTTCAAAGTTGGCCCCATAAGAGTTTTTTCTACGTATGCGAAATCCATTCAGACCGTCGGAAATGGTAGTCATGTAGAAAAGAGAGCCATCTTCGTAAACAAATTGCCTGTAAAAAGATAAAATGGTCGAATAGGTCTCGATCTCCAATCCCATATCAATAGAACCAAGGTGGTTTCCAATGCGGCTTGTGCTATCAAAATGAATAATATCTTCCCCGGTGCCACCTACTTTCCCTAAAACAGCACTTACGTAGTTGCTAAAACCGCCGGGAAGCTTTCCGCTTTCGGACGTCAGATAGGGAGATTTGCCTCCCCATTGTACCTGGTGGTTAAAGCCTCCGTATAATCTGACCATAGAGTTCGCCTTTCCAATTCTCAAATACAAAGCTTTCTGATGCAGTTTCAAGCCACTGGTGACTGGCCGGCCTTTTTCGAAAGCCCCATCTGAATAAAATCCCTGAAAGGATACCCATCCTTTTGTGAGCGGGACAGATACAAACTGGGTGGTTCCGATGTAGATTTTAGGGATAGGCATAGCATTACCGGACCATGCATACGAACCTGTGCCCAATGTGGAATCCGCCAGGCCCAGCCATTGTTTTTTGCGGCCGACATAAAGCTCCCAGTTTTTATATCGTAAGGTTGCGTGAACCTGTGGAAGAAGAATTTTTGAATTGCTTTGGTTGACATTAGCAACTGCCTCTACTCCTGCACCCAGCCGCCAGTTGCTTCTCTGACCCTGGCTCGCAGGCAGCGCCCAGTAATGTTCAAGACCTACACGTGCACTTCCGTTGGGACTAACCCGAGAAACAGTTCCGAACTGATTGGCTTGTATCCAGAACGGTGTACGTGAATTATTACTTCCCAGACCTGAAATTTCAACGTAATTTAAGGTAGAGTCGGAATATACAGATGGTGATACGGATTGCGAAAAACCGGCCCCTGAAATAATGTTAAGAAGAAATATACTGTATATATAAAATCGCATAGACATACCCTCAAACTTTTTTAATATGTGTATAATGTTTCGTTTTGGCAAAAAACAAAAATAGGTATAACTTTTCTGTATTCATATTGTATTCTATCACTACCAATAACCAGCGTTCTCAATCTAAAAAGCCATTTTTTCGGATACCCACAAGTAGTCCGGAGGAGTTGGGATATAGTTCGCCAAAGTCGGAACTGATGGATGAATAAATACTACAACCCTTCAATGCTTTAAGATTTCTTTCCGCAGAAAACAGAATGGATACCTGTTGCTCAGTAGAATCGAATGCGCTTAAATAACTTCCGGAATTACGGGAATATGTTGCTCTTAAACTTAATTTTAGTCTGAGCCAATTAGCAACCATGCCAGTATGGAACGCCCAGAATTTGTTATTATTGGTAAATTCCGAGTCATTTCTTGGCAATGTATTCTTTGTAATTCCTGATTCCGGTATCAGAGGAGTACCGATTCCCTTGCCTCGATAAGACCATCCCGTCTGATAAATATAGCTATTGAAATAATTCCCGTTTTGATATACGGCCAATCCGGACAGCGGAGATTTGTTGATTTGGCTTTGAGTGCCAATTACTTCCAAAAGAAATGATTGTAATTCAAATTTTTTCGAGCCTGCGTTGTACCGAGCATTTCTTTTGACCCTTAGACCATTCAATCCGTCCTGAAAATTAATCACTTTGAAAAGCGATCCGGTTTCGAAAATATTTTGTCTGTATAAAAAATAGGACCATTGTTTGCTTTTCCACTCGCCGCCAACGTCGATGGTACCAAAATGATTACCCGTTTTTCTGCTGTTAAAAGTCTTACCGGAGATTGTGTACCAGTAAGCTTTTTCTGGTTTCAGATCATGAAGAGGGTCTATTTCATCTTCACCTCCCCACATTGCCTGGTGGTTCATACCTGCATAAATATTCAACTTATGATGGATATTTCCGAATTTGAGGTACAAGGTTTTTTGGTGAAAATAAGTACGGTCGACATACGGAGTACTGCCATAGTTGACGCGGCTTCCACGGAGCAAACCGTCAGAATACGACATTTTGATGGACACGAAATTATTTGTGAAATAGAGCGGAGTGTAATCAGGTATTGATATCTGCAACCGTGGAAATGGTCTGGAATTGCCTGCCACCGAGAGAGAGCCGGAAGTGAGGGTGGTGTCCATTAAGCCGGTGACATTTTTTTTCTGACCGCCAAGGATCTCTACAATTCCTATTTTAGCTGAGATATACATGTCTGATGCAAATATCTTTTCAGATTTGGCATAACTTCCGACAATCTCTGCCCCTGCGCTCCACTGAAAAACTCTGGGATTATTGGGGTTATATACTTTATACAATGCCAAATTTCCCAGAGCAAAATTGCCATCCATTGGAATATTTCCATTTTGATTGGCATGTACCCAGAAAGGAGACTGGTCAGTTGCGCCCGATAACATCACGGACGCTTTGTAATAAACGGTAGAATCTTGTGCGTGGACGGAAAACGCAATACTGAAGGCTAATAGAAAAAGGCAAATTCGCATCTAATCAGAGGACCGGCATTAAAGTGTAAAATTACTCGGAGATCAAAATAGTTTGATATTCTCAAAGTTATTTGATAAAACCGGATTTCCTCCAGCCCAACGATAAAGCGGTACTATTAGGATATAACTTGCCCAAATCAGCAGCTAAACTTACATTCAGGAAATTCTCGCCCCAAAAATGGACAGGCGCCTCAACTTTGAGCAAAAGAGAGGTTTGTTGTACCGCAGGCCTGAATTCGGACTGATAAGTACCGAAATTTGTAGATCTGGTGCCTTTGAATAGCATATTAACTTGTTTCCAGGAAGCATCAATTCCAATGTGATAGGCATAAAGCCTGTTATTGGTCGTAAACAAAGCACCAGAGGATGTTAAGTTTTTACGAAACAAGGATTGGGGGGCAATTAAAGGTGTGCCAAGCGTCATATGCCGGTAAGACCATCCCTGATTATAAACATAGTGGTTAAAATAATTATCCCTGCCGAAAGTGCCGGTTCCGAAGTCAAAATCACTTCCTCCTTGATTCTTCGTGTAAATGAATTCCAACAGGACTGTGTTAACCGTAAAATTTTGGTAGGGGGATTTTTTTATTCTCTTAAATCGCAGTCCGTTCAGCCCATCTGCAATACTGGACAAATTACTCAGAGAGCCGTCTTCATAAATGGTTTGTCTGTAAAGAAAAATATTCCAGTTTTTTGCCTTCCACTCCCCTGCAACATCAATAGTTCCCAGGTGGTTGCCTACACGGCTGCCACCCCAGGGCTTGCCAAAAACTACGTAATTATAGGCTTCGGACGTTGGCAAACCGCCTGAGAAGATTTTTTGCTCGCTTCCCCACATTACCTGGTGGTTAAATCCGGCGTATAAATTCAATTTATGCCTGCGACCACCAAGTTTTATATACAGTGATTTTTGGTGCAGGTAAACGTCTGGTACCCAGCTCACATTTCCATATCCGATATCGGCCCCGCCAAACAACCCATCTGAATAGGAAAATTTAACCGAAACTATATCATTTCCGGGTAACAGATTTACGAACCTCGACGTTGAAATCTGGATTTTTGGGTAGGGACGGAAGTTGGAAGACATGGCGACTGAGCCCATCGTCAATACACTGTCGGCAAGTCCCATGACATCTTTTCTCTGGCCGATGGAAAGCTCTATCGGGCCCGCTCTGCCGGAAATGAAAAGGTCTGAAAAGAACGCAGAAGATTGTTTTCCTCCGTTTGCAACCAGCTCAGCACCTCCGCCCCATTGAAAAAACCTCGGGTTATTGGGATTATAAAATCTTTGAAAAGAAGCTTGTGCCAGCAGAAAGGAGCCTTTTACAGGAACAACTCCGTTCTGATTGGCATACAACCAAAACGGAGTTTGAGGTGTGGATAAAGTTCCCTGCAAACGGGTATCAAAAAAAAAGGTTGAATCCTGAGAGTATGCCAGGTTGGGAAATGTTAACCACGACAGCAGCAATATAATTGAATTCCTCATTCAGGATTTAAAGATGGTTCCGACAAATCTGTTCAGAAGGGGATTTATCTTCCCCTCTTGCCAAAAATGACGACAGCGGTCAGGAGTATTATTTTGAGCTCAAGAAACAGGCTCCAGTTTTTGATATAATACAAATCGTACATCAATTTGTGCCTGGCATCATAAACTCCCGCTCCGTATGAATACATGACCTGAGCATAGCCTGTAATTCCGGGCTTGATGTTATGTCGTACATTATAATAGGGGATGATTTCTTCAAAGGATTCTGTGAAAACCTGTCGTTCAGGGCGGGGGCCGATCAGCGAAAGATCTTTTCTGAAAATGTTGATTATCTGCGGCAACTCATCGATTCGGCTCAGCCGCATGAACGACCCGTAGGAAAATGTTCTTGAATCGTTTTTCTTGGAAAAAGAAGCTCCATTTATTTCCGCATCTATACCCATGGATCTGAATTTGATACAGTCGAATGGTACATTGTTGATTCCAACACGTTCTTGTCGATAAAAAACAGGGCCGGGGGACTGCATTTTAATTCTGAAATAACTTAAAATCCAAAGTGGGATTGTCGTAAAAAACAATACAACAGATATAGTAAGGTCGATTATTTTCTTGGGGTATCTTACGCGTTTGCCGAAAGTAGGAAGATCTGAAAGATTAGGATTCGTTTCAGAAATATTCTCAGGAATGTAAACTTTTTTCAGGTATTTCTCACAGAAGTCGTAAACCGTAGTAATTCTTATGGACTTGTTTTTCCTTACTACGAACTCATATATAACTCTGTTTCGTTTGTCATACTGCGGGTTTGTAACCAGATGGATTTTCTCAAATTTATCCAGTAACGGCCTGACGGTGTGATTTAACAAATAGTCGTCGTTAGAAGAATTTGGAATCAGGATAACTTCTTTGTACCGTTTTAAGAGTAATGCTAGGTCATATTTCTGGAGAAAATAGTCATAACTTGTTACGATCAACGCTTCCTCGGTTCTGGAAACTTTGCTTGGTAGACGATGTACATACTTACGATGGGAAACAGAAGTTTGGTTCATAGGTGTGCGGCAATGTTAAAAATGTATATGTGTGTTAAAAATATGTTGCAAGTTTAAAGATAAAGTTTTAATAATAAAAGTTATAATTTTAACAAGATGTGATGCCATCTTGACGGAAATTAGCTGCTACACCTTATATTTCCCTGCAATTGGAACGGTCGGAGCCGGGTTTTTTGTCCATTCACAAGCAATTAAAAATGACTTTTTATGACGTTATCACGGGTATTTCCTTGCCGTGTAATTTATCAGCGAAATTTTAGCCAACCATGCTACAAATTTCGATCAATTCATTTGATAATCTACGTATATTAAATACAAAACGTAATCTTATTTCAGACCTGTTTTACCGACACAATCCACATAAAAATCGTAAATCATTTGCCAGAGCTTTTTTTGCTCAAAATTGGTTGTAATGAAGTTTTGAGCCGCTTTGGCCATGATAATTCGCCCCTGCTCGTCATCCAGTAATTGACTGGCGGCGTCAACTATTGCTTCTACACTTTTGGGTTCAATTAATATTCCGGTCTTACCATTTTCCAGGATCTCATTACAGCCATTAATGTTCGTTGCAACACTTGGCAAGCCCATCGCACTAGCCTGCATCAGTGCCTGCGGAAAACCTTCACGGTAACTGGGGAAAACAAAAATGTCGGAAACTGCCAGGAATTTTCTTACATCTATTTGATGGCCGACCGAAATAATATCCTTGTTATTTATAACCTCGTTTTTAGTGGATTCTTTCAAAGGGTTCAATTCCTCCGGCGCACCAATGAGCAGCAGTTTAAGATTAGAGTATTTTTTTTGAAGAATTTGAAAAGCTTCTACCAGTTCATTAATGCCCTTATAAAAGGCCAGCCTGCCCATAAAGGTAAGAATCGTGTGTTCTTCGGTAATCCCATGTTCCTGGCGGAATGCTTCCCCCTCTGCCAGTAAGTCCTGGGTGATTGAAAAATAAGCCAGATCCATGCCGTTACTGCTCCCGTTTCCCATGACCTTTACTTTGGAGGGCCTGGTAAAATCATGATCTAGAATAAACTTTTTAAGTTCTTGCGAGTTAGGCAGAACCCAGTCGGCGCACCAGTACGTGAATGATTCAACGAAGTTGAGCAATTTTCTTTTGGCACCTGTGACCTCCATTAAGGGCAGACCGGCAACTGTATGTATTTTAACAGGCACGCTGCATAAAAATGCGGCAAGCATGCCTACCACGCCTGCTTTTGGGGAATGTGTATGGACGATCTGAGGCTTTAATTTTTGTATCAGACGAATGGTATGATACAATGCGATAAGATCTTTGACCGGAGTCAGCTCGCGCGAAAGAGGTAGCGGGAAGAATTTTGCGTTTTGTTGCTCTTCCAGCGCCGGTACATGGGCATCAGGAGTGCTGGCCATGTACACTTCCAATCCCTTTTGCGACATGAAATTGAGCTGGCCTTTCAACAATATATGCATCGAATAAGTCTCTGTTGTTATTCTCAGCAGCTTTATTTTATGCATGAAATGAATATTAACAAGACGGTTAGCTAGGTTGTTGATCCTGAAAATAGGCGATTGTTTTTGCTAGCCCCTCCTTGAATAATATGTCAGGTTCGTAGAGTAGGACGGATTTTGCTTTCGCAATGTCCGCAAGGCTATGCTTTACATCGCCGCTTCTTTCAGAAGTATATACGGCTTCTACCGAACTTCCTAATTCTTCGGCAATCGCATAAACAAGTTCTTTCAGAGTTGTTTGTTGATTACAGGCAATATTAAAAACTTCGTGCCTGGTGATATTTCCTGCCAGCAGGGCCTTTATATTGGCCTGTACAACATTTGAAACAAACGTGAAATCCCGGGACGTTGAACCATCACCGTTAATAACAGGGTATTCATTATTAAGGATTTTTGTAATGAACAGCGGGATCACAGCAGCGTAGGGTCCGTTGATATTCTGTTTTGGGCCAAATACATTAAAATACCTGAGTCCAACACTGTGAAAACCGTAAACTCTCGAAAAAACATCTGCGTAAAGTTCATTTACGTATTTGGTAACAGCATATGGGGAGAGGGGATTTCCAATAATTTCCTCCTTTTTAGGCAATGACGGACTGTCGCCATATGTTGAAGAAGAGGCTGCATAAGCCATTCTTTTCACACCCGATTCCTTAGCTGATTGAAGAATATTCAGGAAACCTGTGATATTAACTTCATTGGTAGTAATAGGATCGTTTATTGAACGGGGCACAGAGCCGAGGGCGGCCTGATGCAGCACATAATCAATGTTTTGCATGGCAGACTTGCAAGTATCGTAATCCCGGATGTCGCCTTCGATAAATTCGACCCGGCTGTCGGACAAGTATTTGCTGATATTTTCCACATATCCTGTGGAAAGATTGTCCAGTATCACTATTCTTCCGGCATTATACCGAACAAGGTAGCTGACCAGATTGGACCCTATGAAGCCTGCTCCTCCGGTTATCAAAAATGAAAACTCAGAAAGATCCTGATCATGATATTTGCTGGATGTCATAAAAACAAAGAGTATAGAACGTTGAGAGGGATATGACGGACGGTATCGGTTCAAAGCCTGGCGTCAACCTTTTCTTTCGGGAAAATCCCCTTTACATCATAAACAATGGGATGATTCTCGCCGGTAGGAATATCGAGATCAAGGAATTCTTGATGACCAACGGCGGCTATTATTCCCTGATACTTACTGAAATCGTCAATTTTTTCGACCAGATTAAGGCCATATTCATGATAAACCTCCTTCTTATCGGCCCAGGGATCATACACAAAAATGTTGACCTCATAGGATTGTAATTCTCTGATGATATCAATAACCCGGCTATTACGGATATCCGGGCAATTTTCTTTGAATGTTATGCCCAGTATAAGTACGTCCTGTCCTTTGATCTTTCTTTCGCTCTGGATAAGAAGTTTAATGAATTGAGTGGCGACATAGGCGCCCATCGAGTCATTGAGACGGCGGCCGGCCAGGATAATTTCGGGATGATACCCAACTTCTTTGGCTTTTTGCGCAAGGTAAAATGGATCAACACCGATACAGTGCCCACCTACGAGTCCGGGTTTAAAAGGAAGGAAATTCCATTTGGTTCCGGCAGCTTCAAGTACCTCGGTGGTATCTATATTCAGGAGGTTGAATATCTTGGCCAACTCATTGACGAAAGCAATATTGATATCTCTTTGCGCATTCTCGATAACCTTGGCGGACTCTGCTACTCTGATACTGGATGCTTTGAAAGTACCGGCCGTGATAATAGAGGCATACAAAGCATTTACCTCTTCGGCAATTTCAGGAGTAGAGCCAGAGGTGACTTTTCTGATTTTCGTCAACGTGTGATGCTTATCACCGGGGTTGATGCGCTCGGGAGAGTAGCCGCAGAAGAAATCCTTGTTAAAGGTCAGTCCGGAAATTTTTTCAAGAATGGGGACGCAGTAATCTTCGGTGACTCCGGGATAAACTGTTGATTCGTAAATGACGATATCTCCGTGTTTCAGATTGTGCGCAACGGTTTCAGTTGCTTTACGGACCGGCGTGAGGTCCGGATTGTTGAACTTATCAACCGGCGTGGGGACAGTTACAATAAAAATGGCAGCTTCATGGATTTCGTCCGGGCTGGCAGTGTAACGTAGCTTTGAGGCTTCCAGTAATCCGGCGTTGTCTACCTCAAGTGTGCGATCAAAGTGATTCTTTAATTCATTGATTCTTTGCTGGTCAATATCGAGTCCGATCGTATCAAAGATTTTTCCAAATTCGACTGCCAGCGGAAGGCCCACATAACCCAGGCCGATTACACAAATCGTTTTATTTTTTACGTGCATATAGTTGACTATTATTTATCGTTGGGGCGGTCAAAAATAGTCGATCCCGATGACTTATAGCTCTTGTTATATGAAAAAATCTTACCGGCTAACTGCTACTGGCAAATAATTGATAGGTTTATTAGAATAAATATCGAAGTTCTGCAACTCTATGGTTCTACTGTCCAGGTGCCTGATATATCCTGTATAAACCAACTGTTGTCAGTAGATTTTTTTAATGTTATGCGGCTGCCTACTACATTGCTTGTCAAGTATTTTCCATTTACATTGGAAAGCGGTACGATATTATCTGTTGCATGAGGTACAATGCGGATGTGTTGAGGTGATCTTACTTCAACCGTAACTTGCGGAAAATTGGCATTAACTTTTGCCATGATAACAGATCTCGTTGCGGTTGAAGTCTGATTATGATATAAGGAAACATAATACGAATTATCCAATGGTTTGTTATAAGCGCCAAAATCTACTGCTATCACATTATAAATGTCAGTGACTGTCACCTCCGCATTTATAATGGACATTTTGCCAGGATAAAATGTACCGGACTTAACGGGTTCATTTACACTACAATTTAAAATTCTGTTGGAACTGGCAAGATCCCTGAAACTAAAACCAAACGATATCCCTTGCGGGCTGCGCGTATCAACAATTTTAGGCCGAAGAATGTGAACATTCCCGATATTGCTGTCTCCGGTATCTGCCGCATCTCTATAAACCAGAAATACGGCGCCCGCTGTCGGAGATGCGGATAACGCAATATTAGGATTAATTGCGGTGGGATTGATAACCTCAATTGCGCAAGCCCTCGAACCCCAATTGCGCGCTACAAATGCGTTGTATTTAGAGTTTTTCCATGTCGGATTCTCAATATTTATTGACCCTGCCAGTTGTCCTTTTACCGTTGTGGCTAAAAATCCATAGGTACTTCCATCATCTATGTGATTTGAAACAACAACGTCAATTAGTCTGTCGGTCCCTGCAAGCGTACCTGGGCTGATAAGGATACCAGGCCCGGCATTAGCAATTGTTCTGGGATTCTCAATACGAATTCCTTCTAAAAGGTGCTCTGTCAGACCAGGTTCCAGGTCGATTCCCGCAGCAGGGGCCTGGCCATTTGTATTGGATACAATAGGATTAATAATGTCAATGTTTTTCCCTGAAACAAGAGAGATGCCTTGTCTCCTGTTGTTTTTGGCCTGAACGTTTATCAGTTTTACATTCTCACAGAATTTTTTTGTTGAAGCTCCGCCCAAGTAAAAGCCGTCACCTCCACTGTCATTTGCAGACATACCCTCTATAACGGCGTTCGTAATGCCCTCCATTGAAAAAATGTGTCTGTGTTGGCCGGATGTATAGTTTTCCCGATGGTCCTTGAATGTGACATTGTACCCTCTGATAACAATGTCACTTGCATCGTACATAAAGATCATTCTTTCGGTAGCGCCCAAATTACCCATACCTTCCACTACGGTCCCCTCTTCAAAAGTTAGGGTGCGGCCACTTGAGACACGAATACTTCTTATTCTGTAGGAAGCTGCTGACTTCGGGAAATGTATTTTTCGATAAAGCCCGTTATTTAGTAAAGTCTGCAAAGCTGCCGTCTGATCGTTAACGCCGTCTGCTACCACCCCGAACCAGTTTACGTTAACAGTACCATCGTAAACGCGCTCGTATCTGCGACCCGAAGCAACGATCGTCATTGCTCCGTCGTCGGCCAGGGAGGATGCAGCGTTATATCTGAACATACCAAATCTGCCAGGGTCGGTGATGAAAACCGCTCCTGCCGTGTCGGCGACACCTGCACGTAGTTCAGCAATAGTAATATAAGGGATGTATCCAGGTGTTTCAACAAGCGAAATTCTTGCGTTTGAATTGTTTTTGTCAGTTACTTGGTCATCTATCTTGTAGGAAATCTTTGAAACTTGCACGAAGGTTGCCTGATTATTAGCCTTTTCGTGGCTTCGCAGCAATTGAAAAACTCCATCGCCGGAAGCCTTGGTAAATTTTCCCCTCAAAGTGTATTCAGCGTAAGGGTTGGAAGGAGATAATTCGGCCCCTACAAAATCGGAGAATGTTCCTCCGGTTTTCTCAAAGCCCTCGGGAAGGATAAGTTTTAACCTGAACGTGTTGGCCCCTTCAAAGACGAACGCGGTATTAGCGGGGATATACAGATAGCTGGCTCTGATATTTATCTCAAACTCCTCATTTAAGGTAACATATGCCGCGTCCGTACTCATTGAAAATTTAATAGGATCAATTTTCGGATCGCCAAATGCCGCCATTTTTCCAACTAGCGGATATATTAATAAGATTGTTATGAGATTTAATATAAATATTTTCACAGTTGAGTGGGTTAAATTTGAACAATTTTAACTAAAAAGTGAATATAATTCATTTGAAAGAAAAAATTCTACAAATTTTATGTTATAATTTGTAGAATAAATGTGCGCGCCCGTGAGCGTCATTTAGATCTACAACGCTGGTATACAGGTGGGAAGGATTTGCGGGGAAAATCTATTTCTCTAACTCTTCAACGAGTGAATCTGCATATCGGGGTTTTTGCAGGAAATTTTGGTGGCAATTAACGGATAGCCTTTCATAGAGAGATTCGTCTACGACTACCTCGTAAATTTTTTTCATATCGCTTTGACGTCGGTCTTCACTAGAGATATCAATAAATATGGCCGACTCCATATCTTTCGCATAATGGACGATTTCCCCCACCGGGGAAACAACGCAGACCAAACCATGCTGCATCGCTTCTGCAACGCTCATTGCCATTCCTTCAAACGTACTAAGTTGTATGTAAAAATCATAGCGATCAAATAACGACATTCTCTCTTCCATACTGACCTCACCTTTAAACTGGATATGATCCTGGATCTTCGCTACATCAATAGCTGCAATCGTTTCGCTGATGTCACCGTCGTTTCGTCCGTACACATCCAGAGTGGCTGCCACTCCTCTATCTCTTAAATATCTGATTGTATCAACTACCAAAGGCAGGTTCTTCACTTTATTGATTCTGCCCAGAAACATAAATTTTACCTCCCGGGCAGGACCTACTTTACGGTTTTTAATAAAGGTAGGAGTGGGGTTTGTCAAAAATGATACCGTCCTGATCGGCGCTCCGGGATTTAGCTTATCCCGAACGAAATCCCTGGTGGCAATGCCGTCTGTCAAAATAACGTCAGCCGTTTTTGCCGCAGCCCGTGTGAAAAATGCTGAAAGTTTGTGCGGAAAACGTGTACTATGGTTAAATGAAAAGAACTTTATTTTACTGTTGAGCCTTTTTACAAACACACCAACAAGGGACGCTCTCCAAAGCGAGCACACCATGATTTCCGGGTCAAAATCCAGTATGGCCCGGATAATTCTAGGCAGAACAAACGGATATAAGTAAAATGGATAATTGAAAGAGACAAAAGCACGCTTTTCAGTCTCAGTAAAATTATTTATAAGATCCTGATTTACAGTTCCTAACACAATAATTTTTAGAAAGTATTTTTCATTTAAAGCAGGGACAGCAGATAATAGTGCCACCTCAGCACCGCCCAACGCGATGTCGTGAAGGACATATACAAGTTTCTTTTTGTCTTTCAATGGATTGACGTGGCTATTTAATGAGAACTTTGTTTGTACTCTTCATGATATCTCCAATACGGGTATCCTGAAGTTGATTTGCTTTGCTGTAAGATTTGCCCTGGTTTACTAACTTCAAATTGGTAATCTTATATTTAATTCCACCCTCCAGTAGCTCTTTGTTGCCTTGGATGAAATAATAATCTAAAAGTCCTTTTTTGGTATTTCGTGTAAAAGTAGGATTGATCAGCTCGAATTCGCCGGTTATTTTGTCTGTATTATAAAAATGTGATATTTGTTTTAGGCCGATAGTAGAAACATCGAATGTGGCTCCATAACAAGCCGGATCATCTATCAGATCTTTCCAGTTGTTGATTTTCACACTAATTTTGTTTGGTTCGCATTTATTTTTACTATCTGTGAATAACGCCGAGAAATTAGCAGTAGCAAGTACCGGGCCTAAATTATTTTTTGTTTCTAGATTATTGAAAACACAATTGACATATTTGCTGGTACAATCGTTTGGTTCGAACGAAACAGCAGTCTGTGGTTTCACAATATTAGATTTTATCTTTTCGCCTGTTTCTTCGATGTATACATTATTAAATCGTCCGTTAATTATACCGGTGATCAATATTCCCACTCGCGTGGAATTTAGTATTTTCAAGCCATTGATAGTAATGTTTTCACTTTGTTTACCCCAGTTGGTCCTGACAGTCAAGCCATCGCCGGAACTTTTTGTAATTGTTGCGTTTGATATGATCACATTGCTTGGGGCATAAAGCGCAATTCCAGAACCATATTCCGATGTCACATAGCCTTCGTTAGCTTTACTTCCTTCTATATTTATTCCGTCAATAAATACATCCTTCACATCTCCGTAAACGAACAACATGTATCCATTTGTTTTCATGCCAGACGGACATTTTAGTTTACTTCCTTTTGGAAAGTACAACCTGTTTCCCGAATTAATATTCAGATGGTTTCGATTATTATTCCGAAGTGAGCTGTCGATTCCGATAGTAATTGCATAAGGTGGAAATTTGACGTACTTGTGCTGTTTTAAAAATTTGTTGATGTAAGGTGAGTAGTTAAAATCGGGTACTATTTTATTTTGTCCGTTAATTCCCTTCAAATACGGTTCAATACTCACACCGTATTTGATAGTGCTATCCCGCAGTATTTTCTCTCTGTTAAGGTTTTGAGATACTACGGTAGAGGAAATGAAACAAGCCATAAAGGCATAAAGAATTTGCTTAAACATATCGTAATGATTTAAGTTTTAAAGTTGACATGGCCCGGGCCAGACGTCCGGATTCGTAGCGGGAGGGAATACCTGTAATTTTCTTGAAGGCAGGTTCACTAGGAAAACGACTGCCGCCTAGTATTATTCCGCAACAACTTCGGAAAACGTGTTCCAAGACGGTCAAATATCATTATTCAATAGTTTATCGAAGTGATTTTTGTTTTTAACTAACTCATTATTAGGGAGTTTTAACTTTTTTATATTTGACCTAAATCTTTTGTAGTCTTCAGTATCAATACCATATCGCGCAACCTGCAAAATATATTCGTTTAGTTCTGCTGGTGTATCAAAAACCATTCCAATGCCCCCGACAGCATTCGAATAGTAGTCGAAATAGTCATTATGAACGTATAAAAAAGGTAGTTCAACGTTTACTGCATCCCAGAATGCACCACTCGCGCACAAAGAATAGTTGGCATTACTATAATAAAATACCGCAAAGCTGGACTCATCAAGCAGGCTGTCTAATTCTTCCCTTGTATAATATCCAAAGTCTTGTTTGTAGTGAACATAATTGTTTAAATGCCCGTCCATATCCCTATATACACGCCCACAGATATTAAACTTGCAATTGTTTTTAAAATCTGTTTTCATAACCTGCTCAGCTACTTCAAACAAATATTGCGTGTATTTATGAATTGTCGCAACTCCAATTGAAGAAAAGACAATTCTCTGACTTGTGATTTCTTTCTCGGCTTTATCTGTAAATGGGTAAGGGTGATCTATAACAACACTAGTTTGACCTGTGAAATCGGGCAACACTTTTATAAGGTTTTGATAAATGCTTTCACCAAGGATAATATAGCTTACTTTCGTTTTATGGATTTGCATGGCTTGTTTGAGAAACCATCCCCATATTTTGTTCAGAAAGTGCTTGTTAAATTTAAGAGACTCTAGCTCCCCATGCATTACCAGGGTGGTTCGTACATTTGATTTGCAAAAATTTTTGAATAGGAAGTGTGCGAACGGATGAATTAATAAAACAAATAGATGCCTTTCATTTTTGGCTTCCAGCTGTCTGATAATAGTTTTAAGGGATTTGAATTGTAAATAGGCTCTAATAAATTCTTTAAGTCCTCCTCGCCGATCGTATATATTTATTTCTTCAAATTTAATATTATCAAGTTTATTCTTCTGAAATTCAATGTGCGTAGAGTCTGCAAAAAATGTGATCGGTTCTTTGGGATTCTCCTGTTGAAGTAGGTGAATGAACGAGGCATTGAATTGCTCATGCTGAATTCCAACAGATGATATATCAGCTACATAAATCATAATTGCGGTGTGTAATTACTTACTAAAAATAGTTTTATAAGGAATAAATGTTCCGTCCGAACCATTGAGGGCTGTAGTGAATTTCAGGAGCGAGAATGCTGAAACTACAATAAATATTATTATTTTATATATACGTTTGGCGTAGAGATAAGCTAGCGGTAATAATAATATCTGATAAATGTCGTAGTAGCGGGCAAGTCTTCCAAATATCAAACTGATTGGTGAGAAGATACTGAAAATGATAATACCGAAGACATATAAATTGAAAAGTCCGTTAAACATTTTCCTATCCTCATTATTATAGTCTACAAAACCGACCAGGATAGCAAAAAATAATATTCTTCCCAAAAGGCCTTTTATCAAAGTTGTATAAGGGTTCGCCTCAGTTTCCATTCCCAAAGTCATGTAGAGTTCTACTTTTCTCGCTGAAATCAGAGTGCCAAATGTACTCATGATCCTCTCAGAAAATAGCACGCAAAAGAGTGTAAATACAACTATGGATAGTACTTTGATGGTATCCCACTTGAAAGTATACAACCAGTATGCGGGGATGAACACGATTGCGGAATTGTGTATGAGGGAGGCTAAAAGTACAACTACAAGGAATTTTAAAAGAGACCTTTCAACGACAAAAATTAGAGCAATCAGAGTTAAAGCGATAGAAAGATCCTGACGTACACCAAAGCCACTTCCCACGAAGCTGTATGATAAAAGGAGAAAAAGGGAAAATAAAGGGAATGGACTGTATTTGAATAAAACAAAGTATGTAAGAACGATAATGTAAATAGCACAAAAGAACAGAAAAGGGGTATAATTCGAGCTAATGAGTAATTTGAAGCTACGAACCAACATTTCATATCCTATCTCCATTGCTGTTCCGCCGATCGGACGGATATCTATTATTTTGAAATAGTAAAGATAGTTTTCCCAGTCAGTTCCCGTTTCCCAGCGAATGCCTGCAAATATAACCATGGTAATGCCGAGGAGCGCCATTAAACTAATTTTAATAGCCTTTCGTCTGTCCACGATGAATAAATCCCAGGCAGAGAAAAGAAAAAAGAAAAGATATACAGCAAAGTATATTCCCATTTTGTGTTTGTTGAATATTTACAAATCAGCCATGAGCGCGGCCACTTTCTTGGTTTGATTTCGTCTTGAGTACTTCGTTATGTTAGTAAGGCCCTCGGGAATCATTATTTTCCCGTTTTTAATGTATTCCTCAATCTTGGAGCTTAACTGGGCGTATACTTCATCCTCGTTGTCACAAAAAAATCCTAGCCCTGTTTCCGTGAGTATTTCTTCGACTACATCCCCGTCAGAAGGGCAACATAGAACCGGCTTTTGCATGGCAACGTAGTCGAATATTTTGCTGGTAGTTAAACCTTTAAAATTTTTGCCAAAGGAAATAAGCAGGGCAATTTGAGATTTGTCTATCTCTTTAAACAGTTCTTCTTTAGGAATTCTGTCCGTGCATGTGTAGTATGGCTCGTAGCCTCTTAGAAGTTCAGCAATTCTTTCCTTTGACCCAGGTTTGTAAGTGACACCTATAAATTTGAGATTCAGATGTATGATGTTTTTATATTCATCCGCAGTTCTTTTGAAGCCATTTAGGAAAATCTCGATATTTTGCTGAGGGTATAGCGAACCGTTGTGGACAATTGTGAATTCTGTGGGAGGAGTATTTGTAATTCTTTCAGATGTTGTCACATTATAATCTTCTTCGAAAAAGCCGTTGTAAATTGTAACTCCGGGGACAGATACGAATCTGGATATTCTGTTTGTATATTCGTCTGATACAGAGGTAACCACCGAGGCAGTCTTAACCCATTTTTTTTCCATCTTGCTTGTGATCCATTGAACAAGCTTATGCAGACGTGTAGGTTTGAAATTGTAAGTATCGCTTACCTCTCTTGTGTTCCAGTCATCCCGGTAGTCAGCTATCCATTTTACACCAAATTTCTTATTTAAATAGAAACCGGTGTAAAAGAGTGGATACGGGTCCGTGATTACCAGCGCTTTTTTTATAGACGGATCAGCACTGACAATTTTAGAAGCCTGTTCGATAAATGATCGAAACTCATTAAGCTGAAATATACCAAAATACATCAGGATATAATCCAATAAGTTGAAAGCTTTTCGTATATAGGAATGTTTGTTTTTAAAGTTCTTGTTGATTCTTAATTTTAAGATGTTTTTATATGGCAATGTATGTAGTTCATAGTTTTCATGTATTTCGTGTTCAATTCTTTCTCCCACCGGTACATACAAGTCTTCAAGGGATTTTAAAGGATGGCCCCAGTTTCTGGTTACGAAAATTGGGTAATACCCAAATTCTTTTAAATACTTTGCCAAAGCCCATGTCCGTTGCGTGCCAGTTTCATCTGCCGGAGGAAATCGATAAGAAATTATTAATATCTTCTCCATTAATTTCTTTATTATTTTGAAAGCGGGTTATTCAATTTATGGGTGAATTATTTGCCCGGTGCGACCGACCAAATAGATATTCATTAGTGAGGATAGAAAGAATATTTTTATTAAATAAGGCATATCCGATTAAATAGCTGAATGAAAATATGGCAAAGTTTGACCATATATTTCCTGCAATATGACCCAGGTATATTCTGACATATGTTAGTAAAGAGAAAATAACAACTGAATAAGCCAGCGGATACGCCATGACCGTAAAATATTCTCCGTATTTTAAGGGATTTAGAATTTTCTGAATTACAATCCGCCAATATAGATTATAAAATATCACAACGTAGGCAGCTTGCGCAATTACTATTCCAATAAATCCGTATTGGTATCCGATGGCAATGAACACTGGGTTAGCGACGACACGGAGCATTGTCCATCTGAATCCTAATTCTGTCCGCCCGGTTGCGACGATTAATCCACTGGCTGAACTCATTACAGAAATAATACCTCCCCAAAGGCAGAAAATTTGTAAAACTAAGTACGATTCCTCAAAGCTCTTTCCATAAATTATAGTTAGAATTTCCTTTGCGGAAACGGCCATCAATCCATAGATAGCAAAATTTATTAGCGAAGTCAGCTTTAACATCTGCAAGAATTTCTCCTTTAACAAGGGGAGATCTTCGTTGAGGGTTGCGAGAATTGGTATTGAAACTCTGGTGATAATAGGGTTCAGTAGCCCGTAAATTCTCATAACCAGCTGTTTGACCAGGTTGTAAACGCCCAATTCAGCGGTTCCCATCACCTTGCCTATGATTAGTATATCCAGCTGGGAGGCCACATAGTCCAGTATCTGAGACCCGGTCTGAAACAATCCGGTCCGGTAAAAAGATCGACCTTCTCTAAAGTTAATATAAAACGATAGCGGATGGGATTTTAAGCCAGAAAGTATCAACAAGCAAGAAGAGGTGAAGGATGCAAATAAGGTGGAATAGACAATGCTCCAAGCCCCGCCTCCTCTGTAGGCAACTATTACTGATACGATCAGTGACAGCAGGGTAGTTGTTACATCAATTATAGCTAACGACTTGAACTTCATTGCCTTCTGTCGGAATATCCTGAATTGCCGTCCGGCTGTTGTGAAAATCAGGTCAAGGCTCATAACGGGAATTAATGCGTACAACTCCGGCTGGTTATAAAAGTCGGCAATAAAAGGTGTAAAAATGCAGACGATGCCATAAAGACAACCACCCAGAAGCAGCGAGACCCAATACAGGCTGCTGTACTCGTTTTTGCTGATATCGTGCCGGGAGAATAAAGAGACTGAAATTCCCAGATCAGTGAATATCTGCGTGAAACCAAGTATCAGTACCACTATAGCAACTAGCCCGAAATCTGACTTTTCAAGAAACCGGGTTAAAATGGACAACCTCAGGATTTGAATAACAGCCTGTACTGCGGAGGCTACCGCGGTCCAGAGGGTGCCTGATATTGCTTGTCTTTTGATACTCATCTAAACGCTTTTTTACTGGAAAAGGACTTTGGAATACAGCGGCCACTCTCCTATATCAATCCATGATTTTTCGCTGATAGGAAAAACGCCCACTTTGCCGTCCCGCTCTTTGATCTTCTCGATGAGATGAGTAATGTGGAAAAATGTGTCTTCGGGAATTTCTTTTAAAAGGTGAGGTTCAAGAAGATACATTCCACAATTGATCATAAAAGTAAGCTCTGGCTTTTCTTTTAGCGATAACAGTTCTCCATTTACACCGCTTTCTAAGGTTCCATATGGAATATTATACTGCTTCAGAGACGCCACCAGAGTCAATTCATTGTGATGTTTTTTGTGATAGTCGTAAACTGCGGAGTAATCCTGATCGATCAGTATATCGCAATTCGAAACAAAGAACGGGGTGGTCAATCGATCCTGCAGAAGCCCAAGGCTCCCGGCGGTACCCAGCGGCTTGTCCTCGCTGAACAAATTGACATCATAATCTTTTTCGCCAAGACTGTCCAGATAGAATTGGATCAGTTCGGCTTTGTAATTAACCGAAATGTGGAAGTCTGTACAGCCGAATTTCCGGAAACGTTCAATGATATTTTCCAGGATCGTGGTTTCTCCGTAAGGTAGCAGCGGTTTTGGAAGAATATTCGTGAGCGGCCTAAGTCTTGTTCCAAACCCTCCAGCCATGATGACGACCGGAAGGCCGATCTGATTATTGACTTCAACTGTATCCGGAGCGATAATATCTTCCCAAAAGATCACATCCACGACTTTTTCATCGAAATTCAATACCGGCATGTATTCAAGCCGGTACCTTAGTATTTGTTTTTTTATGTTGTCGATATTATCGGTAGACCTTGCAATGCGCAATTTTTTTCTTACAAACTGAGTTGCAGGCGAGTGAAGTCCCGCGTCTGCAATAATTGCCCTTTGGATATCACCGATGGAAAGAAGTCCGTGAAAAGACAGCGTTTCATCAGCGATAATCAGCAATTTGTGCCCGATTTCATCCATTTTCCTCAGAGCGGCGGATAGAGAAGTATCAGGGGCGACGATCAGTTTTTGAATTTTAGTGTCCATCCGGGTGTTATATTCGTTTTTTGTACTCGATTAGCATGCGAAAGCTATGCTTGGTTTGCTTGAGGACCGGAGCTAACGGCTCCACAATGCAGTAACTTTTGGTCACGAATTAAAGGGCTTCTTTCAATGAGGAGTTAGTAGTCAAAATGACAGCGTATACAGGGATAATTTCCTGTTTTCAGACAGCTGCGTTATATTCATTAAGCAAATTATACCAATCGTGAATGCACACAGACCATAGCGAATTTTCAAATTTGTCCGGCGTATTTGCAGCTTCAACTTGCTTTTGCAAGGTATGGCGGTTTTTTAACACCTTGCCAATTTTTTCGGGCAATAGGTCTATCTTTTCAATTTTTTCAAGGATGATCCCTTTTTCTGTCAGAGATTCATACGGAAGCCAGGCACCTGTTATAACAATGTTTCTGCAAAACAGATGTTCCTGCATGGAGCCAGAAAAGGCATCCGTTTTTTGTACCTGAACCAGAATGTCCGTTGCTTTTCTGATCAATACAATATCTTCATCAGACAGGAAACTTTCAAAGACTTTGTATTTCAGTCCCGACTCTCTTAAAGCGTTGATAACCTGATCTTTGTATTCCGGCGTAGCTCCGTAGGTCATGGGGAAAATCATCAGATGATTTTCTGGAATTTCGTCCTTATTTTTGACAAGGCTGTGGATAATAGCCAAATGTTGCTGATGACGATGCCCATTATAACCACACGCAATTACAAATGTATGTTCTCCAAATCCCAGTCCTGTTTTTGCGTCTTTCCTAGAAATATGCTCAGAAGAGAATAATAATTCCAGTGGTTTGAGACCAAACTGACAATTTCTCAGTTTAGAGATAGGAACGTCAATTTCGCCTATCAGGTCGTTCCGCATCGACATCGTCGAAAGACTGATTCTGTCACAAAGATTCAGGGCAGGCAGAAGTATCCGCTCGGTATTATTTTCCTTTCGTTTGTAAAGGTCACTTCCCCAAAATGCGGCTACTATAAATGAAGTTACTTTGGGAAGCCATTTTACGATCCGACACTGGGTTGCGAACAAGGCATGTACACATGCTACATCATAAAACTGCTTTTCAACCTTCATCCTTACCAGCCTTTCCGTAAAAAGTCTTACCACACCCCGTACCCCGGGGATTTTATTGATGAGGGGTATTTTTTTATAGTAACAAAATATTTTGTCATAAGCAGAACCTGATTTCCTCTGTATGCTTACTATGTCCTCACTGCTGTTCGTATTTAAGATATGAATTTGGACATCTGTGTAATACTGTTTTAAATACAAAGAAAAATTTAAAACAAACTGACTCGTAGCATCTCCGACGACTAATAATTTCATAGGTGATTGTTTTTCTGGGAGATCAGTTTACACGGATTGCCGACATAAGTTCCTGCGGTAGTAATTGAATTTGTAACTGTACTACCGGCTCCTATTATTGTATGGCAGGTAATCTCAATATGGTTACAAAGCACACTATTGCTACCGACAAATACTTCATTCTCAATTTTCACGCTTCCGTTCACAATCGCAGCCGTTGAAATATGAACATGGTCACCGATTATCACTTCATGTTCGATCAAAGCATTTGAATTGATTATGGTATTTAAACCGATAATCGCCCTTGCATTGATAATTGCTCCATGCATTACAACGGTACCTTCGCCAATAAACGAATGTTTCGATATATATGATCTCGGTGAAACAATTGTCGCGATTTTCGCTCCGTAGGCTTTTAGATTTTCAAAAATCCTTTTTCTTATTCCAGCTGATTTGATTTGGCCAACGGTTATAAGAAAATGAAAATTCTTTTTCACTAAATCTGCGACAAGGGTATCAGTACCAATAACCGGATAACCAAGAACCGTCCTGCCAATCATCTCTTCCTTATCTAAAATCCCCTCAATCACATATTTATCCTCAAGCTCGATTACGTCGATACACGCCATACAATGGCCACCTCCGCCAATCAGTATCAATGGAATTTTGTTCATGGTCTGAAGCTACTAGGAATGTTCACAACTCTGTCCGCCAGCCACTGACTATTTTCAAGACCGTCATGTTCGCAATCGTTGAACATGGGGAGCCTGTTCATAAGCTGCCAGATCGGGCGGGTCATCACTCCATTGGCGTTTGTGAATTCAAGAAATTCATTTCGTCCTTCCAGATCATCGAGAATAACCGCATTTAGCCAATAGTTCGCTTCGCTTCCTTGCATTTCCCTATGGGTGGGCATACCCATTTGTGCAAAGAAAGCTTGGTATCGATGGGCAAGTTCACGCTTATTTTTAAGGAAAAAGGGCAGTTGTTCCAATTGTGCGCAGGCGAGAGCGGCGTTTAGGTTAGGCATACGGTAATTGTATCCGGTTTCATTGTGATAAAACTCCCATTGATGTGCTACTTTGGCCTGGGTAGAGAGATGTTTGGCTTTTTTTGCAAGCTCGCTGTCGTTTGTAATCAGCGCGCCTCCACCACCACAGGTAACGGTTTTGTTACCATTAAAACTGAAAGCACCTGCTTTTCCTATAGTGCCTGTGTGTTTTCCGTTAAATGTGCTACCCAAAGATTCTGCCGAATCCTCCACCAGTACAATGTTCCAGGATGAACAAATGGCTGCGATTTTATCTATACGCAGGGGCACTCCGAAAGTGTGCATTGGCAGACAGGTTGAAATTCTCCTGCCTGTATTCTTATTATAAGTGAAGCCGTCGCTCCTTTTTTCAGCATTCTTTTCCAGAAAGTTCGATAAAGCTGAAGGTGACATACCCATTGTATCTTTGTCTACATCAATAAAGACGGGCTTTGCGCCTGTATAACTAATTGCGTTACAGGTCGCAATGAATGTCAGAGCCTGGGTCAGGACTTCGTCATTTGGTTTTGTGCCACAAACGATCATAGCTAAATGAATAGCATTGGTCCCGTTGACAATCGCTACTGCATGCCGGCAGCCGGTGATCTGACAGATCAGCTCTTCAAATTTATCCACATAGGCACCAATGGAGGAAACAAATGTGGAATCGATGGTGTCAAGGACGTATTTTTTCTCATTTCCACCAAAATAAGGGACATGCAGCGGGATGAACTCTTTACCGGGAAACTGGTCTTTAATAAATGTTACTATCTTTTCATTACGCTCTTTCGATTTCATAAATTGTATATATCTGCTTTATAGTGGTGTAGGTTGTCTTTGTTCTGAAACCATGCGATTGTCTCCGCCAAACCTTCCGAAAAGGTATATTGCGGCTCCCAGGATGTGAATTCCTTGATTTTCTGACTAGAGCCAAAAAGCCTGAATACCTCTGATTTCTGAGGCCGGAGGCGTTCCGCATCTGAAATGATCTTTGCCGCCGGATTAATCTGGTCAATGAGCTCCTGAGCCATGTCGCCGACCGATATCTCAGACTGCGTAGCTATGTTACAGTCCTGCCCGATGAGTTTGTCAGATTTCGCAATTTCAACAAATCCGGCAGCCGTATCTTTGACAAAAACCATGTCCCGGGTAGGGGATACATCCCCGAGTTTGATCTCTGTTTTTCCATTCAGCAGCTGCGTGATGACCGTTGGAATTACAGCCCGCGCCGACTGTCTCGGCCCGTAGGTATTAAACGGCCGCACTATGGTCAGCGGAAGATCGAAGCTGCGATAAAATGATTCAGCTATGCAATCAGCGCCAATTTTTGAGGCAGAATAGGGGGATTGCGGCTGACGGGCGTGAATTTCATCTATTGGTACATATTGCGCGGTACCGTATACTTCCGAGGTAGACGTAACCAAAACACGTTCAATCCCTAAATCTTTTGCAGCCTGCACTATATTCAAGGTACCCTTGACATTAGTATCAATATATGAATCCGGAGAGTGGTAGCTGAAAGGGATTGCGATCAATGCTGCAAGATGGAAAACAACATCTATATCCCGCATTGCCGTCCTCACGCCATTGGGATCCCTTATATCTCCGGTAAATACTTCTATTTTTTGCAGGGTTTCTTTTGGAAGAGAGTCAAGCCATCCCCAGCTGTTAAATGAATTGTAAAAACAGAAAGCCTTTACTTTGCAACCTTCTTCCAAAAGCTTTTCGACCAGATGGCTGCCGATGAAGCCATCAGCTCCTGTAACCAGTACCCTTTTGTTTTTAAGTTCCATTGCAATTACCTCAGATTGTAAATTCTTTCAATGATATCCACTACTTTCAGGCCTTCCAAAGCGTTGGTTGTGATCGCGGATCTTCCGTTCAAAACATCTACTACATTATCAATCACAAAATGGTGGTTGGCTGCCGAACCTTTGTACGCCCCATAATCATTACCGGGATTCGTGGGTGCGAGTTGCGGCATTTGGTAATCTTTTACATTACAAATTTCAACCTTGTCCATATATTGGCCACCGATCTTCACAGAACCATTTTCGGCTATAATCGTCATCGAGCTTTCCAGATTCTGGTTCCATATCGATGTCGAGTAGTTCAGGGAACCCATTCCACCGTTGACAAAATCAAAACTCAGGAAGCCGCTGTCTTCGAAATCAGTGAGGTCCTGGTGGTTAAAATCATTGAATTTACCCTGGATATTTTGCACATCTCCGAACAGCCAGTACATGATATCGATGAAATGAGAGAACTGCGTAAAAAGCGTTCCTCCATCAAGCTCTTTTTTTCCATGCCAGCTTTCCGGTTTGTAATAACGGGCGTCACGGTTCCAGTAGCAATTCAGCTGCACCATATATATTTGCCCAAGAATCCCACTTTCTATGAGATCTTTAATCCAGACTGAGGGCGGGGAGTATCGGTTTTGCATTACAGCAAAAACATGCCGGTGTACATTCAAGGCCTTAAAAATGATTTTTTCAGCGTCATGTTTGTTCAGGGCCATGGGTTTCTCAACTACAATATGTTTCCTCGCTTCAAGCGACTTCATCGCATGTTCTGCATGGAACCCATTGGGTGTGGCGATATTGATTACATCTACTTCAGTGCCTGAATTCAGGAAGTCGTCAAGGCTGGCAAATAAAGGAGCATCGTATTGGTCAATGCCCAATTCTGCCCTGGGTTTAACATCAATAAGCGCGACCAGCTCGGCTTCTTCATTTCTGGTGATCATTTCGGCATGTCTTTTCCCGATATGACCGCAGCCGATTACTGCAAATTTCTTTTTGTGTTCGTGTATAGCCATTTATTCCGTTAATTTTTTTACCTGATTATTCTCAAGCCTGTATTTTTCTCCGCTTTCAGGGCAAACAGCGGTTCCTTCCGGATCAAATTCCAAACGATGTCCGTATTCACTGATCCAACCGATTTTCCGGGCAGGATTGCCGACAACCAAAGCATAGGGAGCGACCGTTTTGGTAACTACTGCACCCGCACCTATGAATGCGTAGTTACCAATGTCGTGACCGCAAACAATTGTAGCATTTGCCCCGATCGACGCTCCTTTTCCGACATGTGTTTTTGCATACTGACCTCTCCTGTTAACAGCGCTTCTTGGATTGGTAACATTTGTAAAAACCATTGACGGGCCGAGAAACACGTCGTCGTCGCAGGTTACGCCCTCGTATATGGAAACATTATTTTGTATTTTGACGTTGTTGCCCAGCACGACTCCGGGTGATACTACCACATTCTGGCCGATATTGCATTTTTCGCCAATGATACAATTGCTCATAATATGAGAGAAATGCCATATTTTCGTGCCGCTTCCAATGGTGCAGGGAGCATCGATAATAGCCGTTTCATGGGCGAAATAATCTTCTCCTGCCATGTTATTTCCTAAATGATTTTATACCTGCAATAATATAATCCTGTTGTTCAGTCTCCATCTCGGTATGAACCGGTAAAGATAACACCTGGCTGCAAAGTCTTTCGCTTACAGGGAAATCACCCTCATTATAGTCTGGAGTCTTGAATGCTTCCTGCAGATGCAATGGTATCGGATAGTAGACCATTGATGGGATTTCAAGCGATAACAGATGGTCCTTCAAAGCATTCCTATCGACGGGATCGACCAGTTTTAGAGTGTATTGATGGAAAACGTGTGTGGAATTTTGATGTCTTTTCGGAATTTGCAACCAACTCAATCCAGCCAAATGTTGATCGTAATAATCTGCGGCATCTCTGCGCGCTTTACAATATTGATCCAGTTGCCTTAATTTTATTGATAATATTGCCGCCTGAATCGTATCAAGTCTGGAATTTACACCAATCACTTCGTGGTGGTATTTTTTTGCTTGTCCGTGATTGGCAATTTTCCTGATCAGCGTTGCAAGTTCGTCATTGTTTGTATACAATGCACCTCCATCGCCATAACATCCCAGGTTTTTCGAAGGGAAGAAAGAAGTACAGCCGATATCCCCAATCGTCCCGGCCTTTTTTGAGGAACCATCAATACCGACATACTCTGCACCTAGGGCCTGGGCAGTATCTTCGATTACATACAGCTTATGTTTTCTGGCGATAGCCATAATTGCCGCCATGTCCGCTGACTGTCCAAACAAATGAACCGGTACGATCGCTTTCGTCCGCGGGGTAATTGCCTTTTCGATCAGCTCTGCTGTAATGTTGAACGTGTCCGGATCTACCTCCGTAACCACAGGTTTCAATTTAAGAAGGGCAATCACCTCCACAGTTGCCACATAGGTGAAACATGGAACAATAACTTCGTCCCCCTGCTCCAGCCCTAGTGCCATCAGCGCGATTTGAAGAGCATCTGTTCCGTTCGCGCAGGTAATGACATGTTTTACGCTCAGATATTCTGCAAGGTCCGCGGAAAATGTTTTTACCTGGGGGCCATTTATAAAAGCGGTTGTGTCAATTACATTTTGAATAGCCTGATCGACTTCAGGTTTTATTTTGGCATACTGACCTTTCAGGTCAACCATCTGTATTTTCATCATGACAAGCGTGTGTAAATAGTAAGGTAACCTAGTCCAATAGTCTGTTCATGACTTGTTCTCATTGATGATCAAAGTTAAATCCGGGTTTATGCCTCCGATAAACTCAAAGAAGCTTCAGGTGCAATTTCTCTCTGAAAAAAACGATATAAAACAATGATAGCAACCCGCCAGCAATAGCAAAGATAATGCCCGACAATAATCGTTTCGGGCCACTTTTGTTCAGGGGTACCTTAGAGGGTTCAAGTACTTTAAATACGGGTTTTTCTTCTTTTACTTTCAGTTTTGCCTGTTCGAGGCGGAGGGATAGATCGGTATAAATTGATTGCGCAAGTGTATACTCGGATTGAAGCCGCTGTTCTTCAATTCTGGCCACGTTCAGAAACGCATTGCGATTGCGGTCGCGGTAACTCTGGAGGGCAAATTCCGCGCTTTGCTGACGTTTTTTTGCTTCCAGGACACGCTTAGTTAGGAAATTAACCTGTTCAGTGGTTTTTGAAGTCCGGTATTCCTCAACGTAGTTGACAAGATAATTTTTACTTGCCTCCACAAGTATCGCGGCAACGACAGGATCTGTCATTTCACATTCCAAAGTAATGATGCCGTTTCTGGTATCCACATTGGCAACAATCAATCCCATTGCACCCCGTATATAAGCTTCCTCCTGACTCGACAAAACGAGTACGTTGGAAAGCGTAGGTGTATTCGGTTTGACAGTCTTCTTTGCCGGCGCGGGACTGGAACTGAAGATCGACATTATCCGCGATAAAAAGCTTACGGAAGTATCCCGCTCCAAGTAGCTTTTAAGGGAAGGATACATTTTGTCAGTTACATCTACCACAGGTACAGTCAGAAGATGCCTGCCGAAAGGCACACTATTCAGGATATTGGGATACAGGTCCGGGACTAGTTTTTCGGCTCCGGAATTCTGGGAACCCATCGCCATACTGAAAAAAGAGTTATTGTTACCCATGCTATATTCGGGCAGGAGGATCGTCTGGGCAGTAAATACCTTCGGACTGGTATAGCTATATGCAATTCCAATGATGCCACAAATAGCCGAAACCGCTACCAGAACCAGAAAATACTTCTTGACGAAAAGAATCAAATCGCTGAGACTTATTTCAAGTGTCTCGTTTTTTGATGTACTTTGATGATCAGGCATATTTATAAAATACGTATCAGCGTAATCGCTAATGTTGTAAACAGTGATATAATAGCCAGTCTTTCGCCTCTGGACATGGGTTGTTCTACCCTGGCTTCCTTTACAGGGATGGAAACGGTTGATCCGGGTTCTACTTTTGGATAGGAACGGAAAAAAAGGAAATGCTTGGTTCTGTGTGTCCTTCCGTTGGGATAAGAAACATAGATCCGTTTTTTTCTGGCTTGTTCAGTAAAACCCCCGGCTTGAGAAATGTACGATCCGAGTGAAAACTGCTTGTCAAAATTGACTATGGATGGATTGTAAACACCGCCCTGAATACGTACTGTTTCCATTTTTCTGGGTATAACTAGCGTGTCGCCGTCGAGGAGTAACACATTGGATGGAAGCGTCGGTTTTGCAGTGATGGCACTCAAATCCACGGCTACTAGTTCGCGATTTCTATAAAATCGTGCCCCTTCCAGGTAGGCGTCCCGTTTTAAGCCGCCAGCCTTCGGGAACAGATCGGAAATTCGCTCTGAATCGGTCCTGATGGTATAATTGCCGGGATAAGTGACTTCTCCCAGAACAGTGACCACCTTTTGTGCTTCATATCTGGGTGATTTCCTGACAGTAACGATATCTGAAGGGAACAATGTGAATTTTTGGTCCTCCTCATTCATCTGTAGATTATCTGCCACATCCAAGGTGAAAATCCGTACATTTTGAGTAGAAGGCAGATCCAGCGTGTCAGTTTTAACTCTTCTCGACACCTCAATCCGGTAGGGAATACCTCCTTCGGTGTAACCTCCTGCCTGGAATATCAAATCGGCAATTGTAATGTCTTTGTAATAGTAATAATTCCCGGGGTTGATAACAGAGCCTGAGATCGACAGAAATGTAAATTCTTTTAAGTCTTCAACTGACTTGATCGTCAGAATATCACCCGGTAAAAGCACAATGTCCTTGATTTCGCCGCTCATTAGTTTTCGCAGGTCGAATGCTACAATGCCTGTTTGGGTATCTCCGCCAGCTCTTTCGAGAATTGCACGGTTCAAAAAGGCTCTTGGGCTAAGTCCTTGTGCCATTTGAATAAGCTGAAGAACTGTATTGCATCTTTCTTCCAGCGCATAAACACCGGGTACTGTCACAGCCCCTCTGACTTCAATCTGATTGCTGATAACATCAAGTATTTTTTTGACGTTAAAAATATCTCCGTTTTTTGGTAAAAAGGATTCAATCTGAGCGGAATCGAGACTTCCGATGACGTAATTTGCACCCGTATTACGCTGATATGTAAACATTCGTGTGTAGGCTTCCGGAGTGAAGCCACCGGCATAGCCTATCAAACGTTTAATAGTTTCTCCTGTTTTTGCTTCAAAAATCCCGGGACGTTTTATCTGTCCGGAAAGCTGGATCCTGCTCTCAAAAGGACGTATCAGAATGATATCCTGATCCTGCAAAGCAATATTGTCATTCAAATCGGCATCGACCAGAAACCGGTATAAATCAATCTTTTTGATGATGGCGTTATTCCTGATGACCTCGATGTTTCTGTACGACCCGTTTCTGTTGGGTCCACCCGACAGCGAAAGTGCATTAAAAGCGGTGGCAAGAGAGGAAACTGTATAAGTTCCGGGCCGCGCTGCTTCGCCTGTGATCATCACACGTATACTGCGGACATTCCCAAGCGTGATCGAAGAATGGGTGCCTGAACCGGGTCTGTCCAGAGTGGAATATCCTTGTCTTAACCTGTTTACAATACGCTCTTTCGCTTGTTCGATTGTTAATCCGTTGATATAGACCGGCGCGAGGTTCAGCATTTTGACAGTACCCTCCGGACTGATCTTCATGCGGAAATTATCAACAGAATTGCCGTAAATATCTACTACAATTTCATCTTCGGGCCCGAGGATATAATTTCTGGGGGTTGCGATTCTCAAATTTGGTTCAAATGTAGAAGACGGGCGGGAGAAAAAAGATGCACCGAATGGCCTGTTTAATCCTCGGCCGCCTGCTCTTCTTGCATCAGCCGAATCTCTTGAATTATTATCTTCTTCTTCCAGTTCCTGATCGCGCGTTTCGTCTAGTTCGTCGCGGTTGGGATCAGCAGCCTGCTTTTCCTCGGGTTTTTGCTGAATTCGTTTACGCATGGCCGAAATCTGGTCCAGCGTGTAACCTCTCTGAAGGGCTGCCCGTTCGATTTCCATATCCGACATACCGGAGGATTTGGCCTGATTGTAAAAATCAACAGCCTGCTGATTGGTAACCTGTGACGGATCTACTTTTTGACCTTGTAATACAGGGGTTTGATCCGTTTGTGTGGGTAGCGTGGGAATTTGCGGGCTGGTATCTTGTGCAAAAACGCTGAGATTGATGAAGCAGAATAAAAATAAAAAGATACCTCCTGTTATGTATCTTTTCAAAATTGATTGATAGTGATAATGCATGCAGAGTATTTAATTACATGAACATCCGTATTGGGATCCGCAATGTTCGATTGAATTATTAGATATGTAAATCGGGTAAAACCAATGCTTCCTGCCTTACCCGATTTGACTTAATGCCTTGTAATATAACAAGTTTTAATTTAATTGATTTACCTTAATGGCTAATTCCTTTAACTGATTTTCAGATATCACAGAAGGGGAATCGATCATCACATCGCGGCCCGAGTTGTTCTTCGGAAATGCTATAAAATCGCGGATCGAGTCGGCACCTCCGAAAAGAGAGCAAAGCCTGTCAAATCCGAAAGCTATTCCTGCATGTGGAGGAGCACCGAATTCGAAAGCGTTCATCAGAAAACCAAATTGTTCCTGAGCTTCTTCTGGTGAAAATCCGAGTATGCCGAACATCTTTTGCTGAAGTTCCTTTTCAAAAATCCGTACCGAACCTCCGCCAACTTCAACGCCATTAATAACCATATCGTATGCATTAGCCCGTACTTGCCCCAAATTTGTATCCAGCAATGCAATATCTTCTGGCTTCGGACTTGTAAATGGGTGGTGCATGGCGAACCAGCGATTTTCGGCTTCTCCGTATTCAAGCAGTGGGAAATCCAGAACCCATAGAACTTTATACTCATCAGGATTACGGAGTCCAAGCCTGGTACCCATTTCCAGACGCAGCTCATTCAATTGCTTGCGGGCCTTGTCAGCAGTTCCGGATAAAATCAGGATCAGGTCACCGGGTTTTGCATTGAATGCAATAACCCAATTTTTGAGGTCTTCTTCCGAATAGAATTTGTCAACGGATGATTTGATTGATCCATCGGTATTATAGCGGACGTAGATCAAGCCTTTCGCACCGATCTGGGGGCGTTTGATCCAGTCGGTCAGCTCGTCAATTTGCTTGCGGGTGTAAGCCGCACAATCAGGCGCGCAAATCCCCACTACCAGTTCCGCATCATCGAACACACCGAAATTTTTACCCGAAGTCAGATCCTGTTCAGCACCTTTGAGTTCCACAAATTTCATATCAAACCGGATATCCGGCTTGTCCGAACCATATTGCTTCATAGCATCTGCATAAGTCATCCTGGGAACATCCGGGAGCGTGATGCCTTTTACCTTTGAGAAAAGATTACGAATCAGCCCCTCAAAAGTATTCAATATGTCCTCTTGTGTAACAAAGGACATTTCACAGTCTATCTGGGTGAATTCCGGCTGCCTGTCTGCACGTAAATCTTCATCCCTGAAACATTTTACGATCTGATAGTAACGGTCGAAACCCGCCACCATCAGCAATTGCTTGAACGTTTGCGGGGATTGCGGAAGCGCGTAAAATTCGCCAGGGTTCATGCGGCTTGGTACCACAAAGTCACGTGCGCCTTCCGGAGTCGACTTGATCAAGACTGGTGTTTCAACTTCAATGAAATTCAATTCATCCAAATAAGTCCGGGTATGGCGCGCGACCTGATGTCTTAATTGAAGGTTCTTGCGCACATTATTTCTCCGTAAGTCCAGATAGCGGTACTTCATGCGGATGTCGTCGCCACCGTCCGTTTCGTCTTCAATCAGGAATGGAGGTAATTTCGCAGGATTTAAAACCGTGAGTTCGGAGACACGGATTTCAATGGACCCCGTCGCAATTTTATCGTTTTTAGAAAGGCGCTCTATTACTTCCCCTTTCGTAGAAATAACAAATTCCCTGCCCAGCGAACGGGCAGTTTCCAATACATCTGCAGGCGTTTTTCCTTCTTCGAAAAGCAACTGGGTTAAACCGTAACGATCACGCAAATCCAACCAGATCATCCCGCCTTTATCGCGTATGCGCTGTACCCAACCGCACAATACAACGTCTTGATTTACATGTTCTAAGCTTAACTCCCCACAGGTATGTGTACGTAACATATAATTATTTTAATACTGATATAAAGAAAAACCCTGATAATAAATGGCGCAAAAGTACGTATTTTTAGCAAATCTAACATGATGAGTTTTCTATGAAATTACATAAAGGGCTTGGCAGACAGATCAGAATATTCTCATACTCTTTTGTAATTTGCCTCACCTGCGCCTGTGATCCCGACCCGAAACCTGGTGCAGGCGGGGTCGCTGAATTTGAAAGCACGCCTGAAAAATCTGCTATTGCTCCCGGAATCATTGATGAAGCATCAGGCCTCGCGCCAAGCCAGAATATGGACGGCTTTTTGTGGACAATCCAGGATTCAGGAAACCTGGCATCTTTGTATCTGATTAGTAAAGACGGTAAATCCATCAAGGAATTCAATGTTCCCGGTGCGACGAATCACGATTGGGAAGACGTTGCTATCGGGCCCGGGCCGGACAGTGGTATTCAATATCTGTACATTGGTGAAACAGGAAACAATAATCAGCCGGTTACTCCCACCAATATCGTATACAGGATACCTGAGATAACTGATCAAAATGGTTCCTTTGCAGCTGCTTCGCTGGAAAAAATCACGTTCAAGTATCCGGACGGCCCTCGCGATTCCGAGGCGCTGATGGTGGATCCCGGAACTAAGGATATCATCATTGTTTCAAAAGAAGCAACGGAAACAGGTATTTATCGACTCCCTTTCCCGCAATCGACGAGCGAGACAATTACAGCTGAAAAAGTGGGGACGATACCCGGCGTGTTCATCGTGACCAGTGGAGATATTTCAGGTGACGGGAGTGAAATATTGATCCGGACCTATCTTGCCGCCTATTATTGGAAACGGAAAGATGGAGAAACGATTGGAAATGCACTCTCACGAGCTTCGGATAAACAGCTCTCTGTGGCTCTGGAACCGCAGGGGGAGGCGATCAGTTTTGACCGGCAGGCCAACGGGTTTTATACCATCAGTGAAAAATCAAATGCTTCTTCGGTTAGTTTGAATTATTACAAAAGAAAATAACCACGATCAGGTTTAAGAACCTTTGTCTTGCCGACTGCATATTGCACGCACTTGTTGCAGAGGAATATACGGTTTGCCAAAGCAGACATTTTACAATAGCGATGTTGTATTCAATCTGACGGGGTAAATATCCAAAAATCAAATAGTTTCCGGATTTATGTACACAAAAGTTTTAATTATGAATATGGTTACAGCAGCCATAATGGCTACCGACACTTTTGCCCAACAATTGAATTACCCAAAAACAAAACAGATCGAACATACCGATGACTATCATGGTACAAAAGTAGCCGATCCATACCGCTGGTTGGAAGATGACCGCTCAGAAGAAACAGCCGCCTGGGTGAAGTCACAGAACGAGGTCACTTTTGGTTATCTCGATAAAATACCATTTAAAGGCAAAATTTTTGCCGATCTCGAAAAAGCGTACAATTATCCGAAATATTCTGCACCGTCTAAAAAAGGAGAATATTTCTATTTCTATAAAAATGATGGGCTCCAGAACCAGGCGGTGTTGTACCGGCAAAAAGGATTGAAAGGAACACCGGAAGTTGTCATAGATCCAAACAAACTATCTGCGGACGGTACCACGCGTTTAACCGTTTTTAGTCTTTCCAAAAATGGGTCTTATGCAGTTTTGGGCTTTTCAAAAGGTGGCTCGGACTGGCAGGAATATCAGGTAATGGATATGAAAACGCTCGCGATGCTTTCCGACAAAGTGGAATGGGTGAAGGTTTCAGGGGCAGCCTGGCAGGGCGATGGGTTTTATTACAGCAGCTATCCAAAGCCTGAAGGAAGTGCGCTGGCAGCAAAAAATGAAAACCATCAGGTTTATTACCATAAAATCGGAACGGCCCAAAATGAGGATAAACTGATCTTTGAAGATCCTGCAAACCCGCAACGTTTTCACACTGTCGGGACTACGGAAGACGAACAGTATGCGGTACTGAGCGTGAGCGACAGGGGAAAAGGAAAAGACGGAAACGGACTGTGGGTGCTGAAAAAAGGAGACACGAATTTTACCGCAATCAAAGAGGAAATTACTGATTTCAGTTACGGGGTTATTGAGCATATTAATGGGGATTTTTTGATCGAAACCAATGAAAATGCTCCTAACAGCAAGGTTGTTTTGTATCAGCCTAAAAATAAAAGCTGGAAAAACGTACTTCCCGAAAAGCCTGAGCCTTTGCAGGGCGCAGGTACTGCTGGCGGGAAGCTGTTCGCTTTGTATTCAAAAGATGTAACTACCAGGGTTTACGTTTATGACCTTACCGGAAAGCTGGAAAATGAGGTCAATCTGCCTGGGCTGGGTTCAGCCAGCGGGTTTGGTGGTGAAAAGGAGGATAGTTTTGTTTTTTACACATTTACATCATTCAACTATCCGCCGACCATTTTCAGCTATGATATAGCGAGCAAAAAGAGCGTGGTTTTCCGCGCGCCGGAAGTTTCGTTCAAGCCTGAGGATTATGAAACGAAACAGGTTTTTTATCCCAGCAAAGACGGCACCAAAATTCCTGCATTTGTTACCTATAAAAAAGGTTTGAAACTCGACGGCTCAAATCCGACAATCCTGTATGGTTATGGCGGCTTTAATATCAGCCTTACTCCGGCCTTCAGTCCTACGCGCATCCCGTTTTTAGATCAGGGCGGCGTTTATGTACAGGCCAATCTCCGGGGCGGAGGCGAGTATGGGGAAACGTGGCATGAGCAAGGAATGAAGCTGAAAAAGCAGAATGTCTTCGATGACTTTATAGCTGCTGCCGAGTTTTTGATCAAAGAAAAATATACATCTCCGGAAAGGCTGGCGATCCAGGGAGGTTCTAACGGCGGACTTCTGGTAGGCGCGGTGATGAACCAGCGTCCTGAACTTTTCAAAGTAGCATTTCCGGCTGTTGGTGTAATGGATATGCTCCGCTTTCATAAATTTACAATCGGCTGGAACTGGATTGCCGACTACGGAAGCAGCGACAACGCGGAGGAATTCGGGGTGCTTTATGGATATTCACCTTTACACAACATAAAAGAAGGAGGAAAATACCCTGCAACTATGATCACAACTGCGGACCATGATGACAGGGTTGTACCGGCCCACTCTTTCAAATATGCCGCAGAACTGCAAACCAAAGCCGCAGCCAGCTCGGCTAATCCACTCCTGATCCGTATCGATACCAATTCCGGACATGGCGCGAGCAACACAAAAAAAGCACTGGAAACGCAGGCGGATATTTATGCCTTTCTATTCAGCAACATGGGGCTTGTTTGGAAGTAAAACTTCCAAATCTCACATTTATTCTCAGTTTATTTCTACATGCAGGATACCACAGGACGGTGCGTATAGGTAAGTTTTCTAATCTTGTGCCTGGTTACACAGTAGTAGCTATCCCGTCAAATCTTTTCTCAGCATAGGGTCCTTAACCTCGTAAAATAATTAATAAATAAAAGAATATGAGCAGTATTAAAGAAAGCCAATACAAGTATGTAAGTTATTTATGGGATGATGAGAAAGCCGCTGCCCTTGGAGATGACCAGGTAGCACTACTCTTGTACCGTTCCAATTTATTAGGAGCCGACCTTCGCCTGACCAACTATGCAGGGGGTAACACAAGCTGCAAAACCGTCGAGAAAGATCCTCTGACAGGAAACCCTGTTGAAGTGATGTGGATCAAAGGCTCTGGCGGTGACATTGGCACATTAACAAGAAGCGGACTGGCGGGGCTTTACCAGGACCGCTTGCACAACTTGAAAAATATATACCGGGGGCTGGAATTTGAAGATGAAATGGTTGAGCTTTTTAACCACTGCATTTATGATCTTAAATCCAAAGCTCCTTCCATAGATACGCCTCTTCATGGTTTGTTGCCATTTAAGCATATTGACCACCTGCACCCCGATGCATTAATTGCAATCGCAGCTTCCAAAGAAGGTGAAGCTATTACGAAAGAATTATTCAAAGGCGAACTGGCGTGGGTGCCCTGGCAACGTCCAGGTTTTGATCTCGGATTAAAACTGGAAAAAGCACTGGCTGACAATCCCGGCATACGTGGAATCGTATTGGGTGGACACGGTTTGTTTACCTGGGGCGATACAGCTTATGAATCTTATATCAACACACTTGATACGATTGAGAAGGCTTCGGAGTATCTGAATGAGAATTATGGTAAAACGCGTCCCGTTTTCGGCGGACAGCGTATTGCCGCTGAATCTTCGGAACGCAGACTGGAAATTGCCGGAAAACTGGCACCTTATCTGAGAGGTCTTGCTTCGGACAGACAGGCGATGATCGGACATTTTACCGATGACGAACGCGTGCTTGAATTCATCGGAAGCCATGATCTTGACAAACTGGCACCACTTGGAACCAGCTGTCCAGACCATTTCCTGCGTACGAAAATCCGTCCGTTGGTTCTGGATCTTCCTTTCGAAAAACTGGAGTTGACCGATGCTGAAATTCTGGATCAGATCAGACCGCAGTTTGAAGCTTACAGACTGGATTACCAGGCATATTATGATCGTTGCAAACATGACAACAGCCCGGCCGTGCGTGACCCGAACCCGGTTATTATATTGTTGCCAGGAGTAGGAATGTTCTCTTTCGCAAAAGACAAACAAACTGCGAGAGTTGCGGCGGAATTTTATGTGAATGCAATCAATGTAATGAAGGGGGCAGAGGCTATTTCCTCCTACGTTTCATTGCCTGAGCAAGAAGCTTTTGATATTGAGTACTGGCTTCTGGAAGAAGCGAAGTTACAGCGTATGCCGAAAGAAAAATCGGTATCCCGCAAAGTAGCTTTTGTTACCGGCGGATCTGGCGGTATCGGAAAAGCAATTGCACAGAAATTGTTACAGGAAGGAGCCTGCGTGGTGATTTCGGATATTGACGAAAAAGCATTAGCTGAAACAAAAACAGAATTTGATGGCAAATTTGGTAAGGATTTTTCAGCAACTACGATTGCAAACGTACTTGATCCTGAGGCGATAAAAGCGGCATTGCATACTACTAAGCTGAAATACGGCGGTGTGGATATCATAGTGAACTGCGCCGGCCTTTCAATATCAAAGCCTTTGGCAGAAACGACTATCAAAGACTGGGATATTTTGCAGGACGTGTTGGTAAAAGGACAGTTCCTGGTTTCTCAGGAAGCCGTCGCAATCATGCGTCAGCAAGGACTGGGCGGCGATATTATCAATATTGCCAGCAAAAACGGAATTGTTTCCGGCCCTAATAATGTGGCTTACGGAACCGCGAAAGCAGCTCAGCAACATATGACACGTCTTTTGGCAGCCGAACTAGGACCAGACAGAATCCGCGTGAATGTGGTGAATCCTGATGCCGTTATTGCGGGAAGTAAAATATGGGAGAGTGGCTGGGCAGCCGGCCGTGCCAAAGCATACGGTATTAAAGTCGAAGAATTACCTGCTTACTATGCAAAACGCACCGTTTTGAATGCAGAAATTCATACGGAGGATATAGCCAACGGTGTTTACATTTTTGTCAGCGGCCTGCTGAGCAAAAGTACCGGAAACGTGATCAACGTGGACGGAGGCGTCCCCGCAGCATTCCTGAGATAAAGCCGGGGGCACCTTCACGGTGCCCCTTTTAATTAACACGAAATATGAAAATACAGCAATACCAGATTGAGCAGCATAATGACAAGTTATTGTCACGGCACAACAATCAATTCATATATACAAAAGAACAACTCGGCGAGCAGGGAATTAACGCCAATGACATAGTAAAAGCATTGGAGGCGTTTCAGGTGGCCATTCCGAGCTGGGCTTTGGGAACTGGTGGAACCCGCTTCGGAAGATTTTCGGGCGGCGGCGAACCCAGGTCTATTGAAGAAAAGATAGAGGATGTTGGGCTTCTGCATGCATTGAACCGGTCGAGCGGATCTATTTCACTGCATATTCCCTGGGATATTCCTGGTGATGCGGAATCAATCATCAGCCTGGCTACTTCGCTGGATCTGAAATTTGACGCTGTTAACTCCAATACTTTCCAGGATCAGAAAGATCAGGAGCATTCCTACAAATTCGGTTCACTTTCTCATGTGGACCCCAAAGTAAGAAAGCAGGCGGTTGAGCATAATATTGAAGTAATTAAATATGGCAAAGATCTTGGCTCAAAAGCATTGTCGATCTGGTTGTCAGATGGTTCTTGTTTTCCGGGTCAATCCAATTTTGTAAAATCCTTCAGGAATACACTAGAGTCTTTGCAGGAGATATATGCTGCGCTACCTGATGACTGGAAGGTTTTTGTTGAGTACAAAGCATATGAGCCAAACTTCTATTCCACGGTAATCCAGGATTGGGGAAGCTCGCTATTGTTTTGCCAGAAACTGGGTGCAAAAGCAGATGTACTGGTCGATCTGGGACACCATCTACCAAACGCAAACATCGAGCAGATTGTCGCTACGTTGATGATGGAAGGCCGTTTGGCAGGTTTTCACTTCAATGATTCCAAATACGGTGACGATGACCTTACGGTCGGAAGTATCCGTCCGTACATGTTATTCCTGATTTTTGTGGAGCTCGTAGAAGGTATGAAGCGCGCCGAAAAGGGCAGTGACGGATATGCCTGGATGATCGATGCCAGCCACAATGTTAAAGATCCTCTGGAAGATTTGTTGCAATCCGTAGAAGCGATTTTACTGGCTTATGCACAGGCTTTGATCGTTGACAGAAAAAAACTGGAACTGGCCAGAAATCAGAATGATGTAGTATTGGCCCAACAGATTTTACAAAATGCATTCAGAACAGACGTTCGTCCTTTGGTTCGCGAATCCATGAGATTGACCGGCGGTGCTTTGGATCCGATCGGTTTGTTCAGGAATCTGAGCGTACGTTCAGAACTGATGAATGAACGAGGAAAAGTGACGGTTGCTACCGGGCTTTGATTCACACCGTCACGTTGAGCGCAGTCGAAACGTATTGCCAGTGCCCTTCGGCTGCGCTGACAAATTGATTATAAGGTGCTCTAAATAAATACATTATAGCGACTTCCTCTTAATCAGCGTAAAGGGATTTTTAATAATCGCTCTCCGGTTTTCGGTGATCAGCTCAGCTGCTGTTCTCCCCATTTGTTCATGATCGGTAGAAATCGTCGTGATACCGTCGAGCAGGATTTCTTTCAGAGGGGTTTCATTATATGAAATAATCCCGATGTCCTTGCCGATCTCGAGTTTCTGTTCCCTGCATTTTTTGATCAGGTTTACAAGATCGTTCTCCTCAATCACTACATAAGCAGTTTCCCTGACGGCCGTACTGTTTTCATGAAAATCATACATGATCTCGTGCTCGAACTCATGCTGGATACAGAAGATCCGGAAACCTTTGAGAATTTCCTTGGGGTAGCGGATAATCGTCGGGAAAATGAGGATCAGTTTTTTGTATACTTTCAAAAGATCAACGGCTTCATTTAAGGCTGAAACAATGTCTTTTTCAAAGTTCTGGAAGACGGACGAGTGTTTTTTACTGTTCAGGTCAATGTCCTTGTCGAGTAGTATCAGTTTTTCCGGCGGGATCATTTTCAGCACTTCCAGGGCTTCTTCGGCTTTTTCATAAAAGTGCGGCATAATTACATAGTAGTCGTATTCTCCCAGACTGTTCTTGATCAGATTTTTGAAAATATTGGCATTGGAATGATGGATATGCAGGTCAACATTTACATTGCGACCAACATTTTCAACAAAGGCATTGTATATCTGTTTTTTATAATTACTGATTTTATTGAATACCAAAAGTATTCTCAGAGAAGTTTCAATATCGACCCTGTTGATAAAATAGCCTTTGCCGCGTACCGAAATCAGGACGCCGTCTTTAATCAGGTGTTTGTACGCTTTTTCAACAGTATCCCTCGAAAGCAGGTATTCCTCGCTTAACTGATTGATTGACGGAATCTTATCCCCGCGTTTCAGTTTTCCTTTGCTAATCGCCTGCAAAAGCGATTTGATGATTTGCATGTATTTCGGGGCACTTTCCTTGAATTCAATATCAAACTGTATTTCCATTAAGAAGCAGGTTTTAGGAGCAGGCTAAAATAATACATTTCTTCAGCATTGCGGCCTGAAAACAAAATCACCCGTCCGGAATATTTTATTTTCCGGACGGGTGATTTTATGTTCTGAGTCGGTTTTTATCTTGGCGACCGGCTGCTGCGTTCGCCCCCGCCCGATCCTCTGTCGGAGTTACCTCTCGAGGATCTCTCGCTTCCTTGCGAACTTCCTCTGGACTCATTGGACCTGCTCCGCGATTCACTTGGCGCGCTAGGTCTGCTTCTTGATTCACCGGAACTTCTTTCCGACCGTTCCGGACGAGCCGACGGAAAATCATTGGAGCTTCTGTTTTGCGGCGCTGGCTCGCTCTGGCGACTGGATCTGCTGTTTCTTTCAGAGTTATAGTCCGGTCTTTTTATCTCTCTTTCCGGGGAAGGATTGCGTGAAGGCTCGTACTCGCGGCTGCTTCTGCTGTCAGATGGTCGTGAAACTTCGGGTGCACTTTCGCGGTTGGGTCTGCTGTTATTTCTGTTGTAATCGTAGTTAGCGCCAGTCCGGCTGTCTTCTGCACGTTCATTTCTTCCTCGGCGGTCCGGAGCGGCCTCGATTGTTCTGGGGCGTTCCGATGATCTTTCAACTCTGCTATTGCGATCGTAAGATGGACTGTATCTGTCGTTCCCTCTGCTGTTTTCCGCAACTATTACACGGCCCCTGCCTCTTGGGCTCGCGTCGATGGTACGCACGGGAACGCTTCTTCTCGTGACTCTCTCGATCTCGTCGCGTCTCGGGCCGTAAACGTAAGTGCGGTTATCATTGCGGTAATAATTATTGATGATCACCGTGTTGTTGTAAACCCTGGTTACGCGGTTCCTCGGCGCACAGTAGGAGTGCCAGCGGGGACTTGTGATGTATCTTTGCGGTACAAAAACCCACCAGAAAGAAGGAATATTAACCGAAACATTGATGTTGACACCCGGCCCCAACGGTGCCCAGCCGTAGTATCCGCCACCCGAACGCCAGTTTACCCAGGCAGGTCCCCATTCGTAATCAGGGATCCAGAACCAGCCGTTAAAGTCGTCGTAAGACCATCGGCCGTAGTGAAATGGCGCCCAGCCCCAGTCATAGGCCGAAACCCAGGTATTGCCATACTCTGTTACTTCCCAATATCCGTTTGTAGAGTAGGGCTGGAAACCAGGTTCCACGTCGGGCCGCCATACGGAACCATATTGTGGGGAGTTGATCCAGCGTCCGTATGGTGACAGATCCTCGTAAAATGTTTGAAATGAAACCCGGACACCGGGCTGCGCCTTTATCCCGGTAGTTGTAAATACACCCGCAAAGATTAATAGAGCTGTGCCGAGTATCCGAAGTTTTCGCATGATGTTCATGGCTATATGGATTAATTGTTTTCTGTTCGTTAAAATCGTTTCTTGGACATTCTTTTTTGTTTCTGGTTTAACGATCTTTGAGACCGCACATTTTTACAACGAAGACGAAAAACCGGTTCAATAAATTGTCTCAAAAGTCTTGTTGTCAAGGTGAAAATATAAATAGATCACAATCAATAATTTATGAGAAAAATTTTTGACAATTCATGACTGGTTTTTAACAATATGACATGTAAGAGCCCTCAAACCCCCACGCGTAGCAGCAAACATTAACAAAATGTTAACAATATTTTTTAAGTGAATAATGATAAACCCACAGATACTACACACTGAAATTGTTTTTCAAACGGCAAGGAGTGGCGGCAAAGGCGGTCAGAATGTAAATAAGGTTGAGACAAAAGTCGAATTAAGATTTGATATCCGGAATTCCCAGCTCCTTACCGACGATCAGAAAGAGATACTTTATGAAAAATTGGCGACTAAATTAACCAATGAAAAAGTGCTCGTTTTGTACCATCAAACCGAGCGTTCGCAATTAGGGAATAAGGAAAAAGTCGTTGCCAAATTTGATAACCTGATACGGAATGCGTTCGTAGTACAAAAAAACCGCCGCGCAACGAAACCAACCTTTGCATCAAAAGAAGAAAGATTGAAGACCAAACAACGTAATGCCATCATTAAATCCCTGAGAAAAAAGACTTTCGAAGACTAACCTCAACCTCCCGAAAATAGAGCAGATATGTACCCTTCCGTTTCGTCCAAACCCAAAATCAGTGCAGTGCTGACACTTCCCGTTATTGTTGCATCGCTGGGTTATTTTGTAGATGTGTATGATCTTTTGTTATTCAATATTGTCAGGGTGCCAAGCTTGAAGGATCTGGGGCTGACGGAAGAAGAAATCTCTGAAATAGGGGCAAACATCTACAACTGGCAGCAGGCTGGCTTGTTAATCGGAGGTTTTATGTGGGGTATTTTGGGTGACAAGCTTGGTCGGCGATCCGTTCTTTTTGGCTCGATACTGACTTATTCTCTTGCAAACATCGCCTGCGGTTTTACATCTAATGTGGAAGTATATGCTTTGCTGCGTTTCGTTGCCGGCCTTGGTCTGGCGGGTGAGCTGGGTGCAGGAATTACATTGATCGCCGAAATCCTTCCGAAAGAGCTGAGAGGCTACGGTGCATCGGTAGTAGCAAGTGTAGGGCTTGCGGGGGCGATAGCAGCTTTTTTTGCAGTGAAACTGACCGATTGGCGAACTGCTTATTTTATTGGAGGCGGTATGGGGATTGTCCTTTTGATATTGAGAATCAATGTTCTGGAGTCAATTATTTTTAATAAAAGCCTTAAAAAAAGAGGGTCGAAACCCGTTCCCTGGTGGACGATCTTCACCAGCTTTTCCAGGTTCGTCCGGTACATCCGTTGCATGGGTATCGGTTTGCCAACTTATATGGTGATCGGGATTTATGCAACTTTTGGGAATGAATTTGCCAAAGCATTGGGAATTCCCGGCGACGTACAGGCGAGTACGTGCGTATTGTATACGTATATAGGCGTTGTAACCGGCGACTTTTTTAGCGGTATCCTGAGCCAATGGCTGCAATCGAGACGAAAAGCAATATTACTGATGATAGCGATGACGCTGGCCGGAGTTGTGTGGCTGATTTATGGCGGAATCCAGTCCCCCGAAACGCTGTATGTGTGTTATGTATGGCTGGGCTTTTCTATCGGTTATATCGCGATGTTCCTCACTACTACTGCGGAACAGTTTGGTACCAATCTTCGTGCCACCGTTACCACATCGGTTGCCAATAACGTGCGTGCGACTGTGTTGCTGACATTGCCATTATTCCAGTTCCTGAAACCAGGACAGGGGGTATTGAATGCCGGGGCGATCGTGGGGGCAGTTTGTTTCGCACTGGCGCTTTTATCTTTGTGGAAAATGGAAGAGACATACGGAAAAGAACTGGATTATGAAGAATCCTGAATCTTTTGGCTGCATTAGATTTTATTAAATATCAGCTTGTCAGGTGTAGGATAATCGATCAGTTTTGAAAAATCAACCTTCCAGAAATCGAGATCAAGCAGCCGGTTTTTGTTGTCTTTGGTCAGCGTGATGACCACAGGAGTATTGTCACTATCGATATATTCCACCTGAATCAGATCACCCTCGTATGCCGAAGTATCGCCTCCAAGGCTGATGCTTCCCATTTTTCCGCCCTCATATTCGTCCACAAGTTCATCGTAGGGGTAATCTTCCGGCGCTAGGTTCAGTTGTTTCAAAAGAAAATCCAGCAGATCTTTCTCATTTTGCCTGATCGGGCGTTTGTTTTCCATATTGTTTAAATCTTGTGCATTTTATCTTCTATATATGCATAAACATTAGTTTTTGGCACTCTCCCTGCTACGCCATTGCTCGGCTTTCCTTCCGACAAACCAGAATGAAAGTGCGAGAATTGCGAAGAAAATCCCTTTGTTTGTACGATCCCAGAAATATTCAAAGTAGCGGGTGTAGATGTTCAATAAGAAGAAAACCAGTGAGAGATCCCGCAAAGTGTCGAGCTTGTGTTGCAAGGCGTAATAGATCAGTCCTGCCAATAAAATTGAAAATCCTGCCGCCCAATACCAGAAATAGCTTTGTTTGATAGCCGTCCAGCCGCTCAGATCGTCGTAATTTCCAAATATGGATAATGTCCAGCCAGCCAGAAGAAACAGAAAAAGACCAATGTTGTAGGTTTCGTCTTTGAAAGAAGCCAGTGACTTCACTTTCGCAATAAGTTGTGAAGAGCCCCAGATTACCATACCGAATAAAGTCATGCGTAGCGGATAATTCATTCCTGCAAAACGATAAGCCCCGCCAGACCAGAAGTGCGTTTGCGCGCCCCACCATCCCGCCAGAGATATGATCATCACCGCCCAGAGTAAAGTCGATCTCAGAAAAATGGCGACGCCTCCGTAGGCAATTGTCGCGATCAGTAGCGGAATTGCATAATTCCCCTCGAAATTCAGGAAACTTCGCGTCCAGTAGGTAATAGCTATTCCGATAGTAAGCAGTATTGTGATGTTATAAGTTTCATTGCTGGCAGTGGCCGTAGGGAATTTTTTCTTTCGTCTTTTTGCGAGAATTACAAACAAAACAGCCAGCATACTAAATCCAATTCCCACTATTGTTTCGGAGAAGCCCCATTTTTTGCGCAGCAATTCAATCCATTTCTCATCTATCACCAGTGCACCAAAAGCCAGTAAACCACAGGAAATAGCGGAGATTAATGCATAAATAGCAATAGCATCGACATTCGCATTCCTCAGTTTGTAGCTGTTCCGCAAGTCATTGGCCGTATCCGGAGAAATTTTTGCGTTCTCCTCCCAATATTGAATGGCCTTATCGACAACAGCTGCTTCTTTTTTGTCTAATTCCATTGCTTATGAAAATTGTGTGCTGAACATTTTAGGTATAAATTAATATGCCCGCAAAATATATGTTTCCAGATTGAATTAAATAAAAGCCTCAATCTTGTCACTGAATATGACCACTAGCTTATAATCGTTGCTAAGTACTTCAACCTCGTCCCAGATAGACGAAACCAGGTGATGAAAAGCTTTCATGGAAAGATTCCAGTAGGAAAAATGAATTTTGCGTGGAGGAGGATTGGAAAGGATAATTCGATTGGAGAGTTCGGAATCTTTGGTGACTATTGTCATGCACCTTTCTTTTGATCAACCCCAAATGTCGGTATCGTGGCGGTTCGTTCCAGGAAACAAAAATTCCAGAACAGTCTGCACAGTGATTCTCATTCCCCTGATGACAGGGCGTCCGTTGCAAATGTCCGGATTTACTGCGATTCTTTCAGTGAGATAAGCAGTCATAGTCATTGGCTGTTTTTCAAAGATAAAAAATCCCTTTGGAATAACTTAATTCCAAAGGGATTACAATTTGTTCTCTAAAATGGTTTTACCGCTTCAATCCAGACAGAAATTCAACAACATCGCGGATTTCCCTTTTAGACATAATCGAGCCCATCGGCGGCATGCTTGATGGAACATTTTCACGTTTTGCGATGCGCGCTACCGGAATTTTGAGCGGCTCAGCTTCCGAGGTTTTCAGAACAAGTTCATGCTCATTTTCCTGCGACAGGATTCCTGCTGCACTGGTACCGTCTTTCAACGTCAGCATAACCATACCATACCCGGGCGACAACCGGGCGCTGGGCTCAATCAGTGCCTGAAGAATCTGTTCACGGGTAAGTACATTTCCGATATTGGATAAAGAAGGACCTACTTCTCCGCCCTGTCCTCCAACAGAGTGGCATCTTACACATTCAGCTGCCGAATTGGTCATAAAATATCTGCGACCAAGCTGCGCATTACCTCCAAAAAGCGCGTCCTGGAAATCTGCAACAGTTGCTCCTTTTGAACGTAGCGGAGCAAGTTTGGCAATTAGCGGGGCCGATTTGGTAGAATCCACCGCTTCTCCCAGATCCAGCGCTAGGCTGGGAGAGAGCGTTTTGTCAGCCATTTTTCCAATGAGGTTATCAAAAATACCTTCGGTTTTTGTTATCGGCATTTCACCCAGCACGCGAAGCATTTGCTGTTGCTCCCGCACGCTTCCTTTTTCAAAAATTGTCTTTGAAATATCGGTCAATGTTTCTTTTGACATATTGACGCTTCCAACCATTCCTAACGCAGCAGTTCTTACGTCGGCGTCAGAATCGGTCATGCCTTTCTTCATCACCGTTTCCATATCGGTGTATTTCAGGTCATTTAGTGCGGTCAGCATGGCAGCTCTCACCTTGGGGTCCTTGTGCGTGTCAAGAATTTTTGCCAATGCAGCATTATTTTCTGTTACACCCAGGTTCGTAAGCATTTGCGAAGCTGCGATCAGAATGCTTGCGTCGTTATCTTGTAACAAGCTGCTGATAATGGGCTGGATTTTTGCCTTTACTGTCGCAGGATTTCTTTCGATAACGCCACGGTACCTGCCGTCAACCCGGTCCATAACCGACGGGCTGGCCCAGGTGCCGAGTGTAGCGAGCGCCTCTGCACGTACTTCCTTATTCAAATCGGTACGTTTGGCAAATGCAACAAGGTCGTCCAGCTGCTGTTCCCCACCTACCCGTAAAGCTGCGTTAATCGAGCGTCTGAGCATCGGTTCGGAAGTGAATCTTTTTTCATTCAACGTTGCAGCCAATGCAGGCAAAGCGGCCGGAATGGACAAATCATCATTAATGCCCCGTGCAGCCTCGGTAGCGATGTATTCGTCTTTGTCTGATAAAAACAGGCTTATTTTTTCGTTTTGCATTCTGCGCAGGACAAGAACCGCGGCAATCCGGAGTGATTTATTTGGGTTATTAGCCAACGCTACAATAGGTTCAGCTTCGCCGATACGCGACAAAGCCAGAACCGCGGCATGCCTCAGGTAAACGTCTTCGTCATTATTGGCCTTGATCATTTCTAGTAAAGGAGCCACAGCTTCTTTGTGCTTAATCCGACCAAGCGCTTGTGCACTAAAGAATTGCGCTCTCGGATTTTTGCTTGAAAGCATCGGGATCAGCAATGGGCCTGCTTCTGCAATGTGCGCGTCGCCCAATACTTTTGCAGCCTGGACCGTAATTTCTTCGTCAGAATCTTTTAACAAGGTCAGAAGAACATTGGCGTAGGATTTGTCCTGCCGGGCAAGCTGGCCCATACCCCATATTCCGTGAATCCTGGCCAACTGATTGGTTGTTTGTGCTATGGCTTTGCTCAAAACCGCGGCTCCTTTTGCACCGCGTGCGGCCAGCTCAAACTGCGCTTTCTGACGAATCCGCATGTCTTCGTTGGAAAGCAACGAGAGCAGCATGTCCTCAGACTGTTTTGGATAGTCGAGCTGGATTAGTCTTTTGGTTTCCAACCTGATCGCTTTCAGATCATTTTTTTCGTCGGTTACATCCAGTCTCCATACTCTTCCAGAGTTTTTAGTGTCCCAGCCATTGAGCCAGTCGGCAACATATAATGCGCCGTCCGGTCCGAAACGAATGCCTGTTGGAAGGATTCCCGTAAGGATATTCTTTTCTCCATTTAAGACAAAAGAAGCGCCTTTTGGTTTCAGGCCAAATGACCATATTGGTGATCGGGCGGGATTGCCGACGAATTCAACCAGGAAAAATTTGTTTTTCCACGCAGATCCCAGCGCGGTGCCAGGATTGTATTGCATTCCGGTCGGACCGTTGTGAAAATTCTGGATCGGAGGAATAATATAAGCAGCTTGTCCGTCCCAGCGGGGCTTGTAAAGCTGCTCATCCATCCACACCTTATAGCTGTTGTTTTTCGGGTCGGTATACTTTCCATATTGCCAGTTGGAACGCCAGCCCGCATCGGATCCTTCCACAACATGGACAAGTCTTTCACTTTCTCCAGGATGGTCGCCATCATTGTCGGAACTGATCAGGTTGCCATATTCGTCAAAAACGAACTCGTGCGTATTCCGCAAACCATGAGCAAAAACTTCGAAATCACTACCGTCAGGGTTGGAACGGGCTATAATGCCAGAGTTTGGGTACTCATGTTTTACACCCTCGGCAGTTGTGATGTTGGCACCGATATCCCCGATATTCCAGTAAATTTTTCCGTCAGGCCCCTCAATGGGATTAGACATTCCATGTCCGCCAAAACCAATATGTACACCATATCCGTGGCTGATCGATGTTTTCTCGTCTAGCACACCGTCACCATTTGTGTCTCTAAGCCTCCATAAATCGGGTGCTATGGCAACAAATGCATCGTGCGCCCGGATCAGCAGCCCACCCGCAACGTCGGAAACTTCCTCGAAGAAGTCGTTCAATATCCTTGTTGAAACGTCTGCGATTCCGTCGTTATCTGTATCCTCAATCCGCCAGACTTCATCTTTTTCAACGGTTAAATCCTTCCAGTCGTGGACACCGTCCCCGTTCAGATCTTTTAACCAGCTATTTTCCTTGCTTTTTTCTGGTGCAAAAGTTTTACGGAGAAAAGTACGGCGGTCTTCAACGGTTTGAAGGCCGATGGATTCCGTCATCCAGTTACGATGTCCGCGAATATCAAATTCAGAATTTTTCTGGCGGTTCGTTCTGTTCAGATAAACCCGTCCCTGATCGTCCATCGCTATTGCAACCGGGTCGGGAGCCAGGGAATCGGAAGCCCAAAGATCAAGTTTAAGTCCATCGGCAAGCTTAACGGCCGTTTTCTCACGGATTTCCTTCGCTTTCGTTTTACCCGTAGCGGCATCTTCTTTAATGACCAAAGCTGTACTGTTGGTTTTGGAAGTCTTGCCGGAAGGTTGCATTTTCATACAGGATATTACAACCACCGCGACAAGTGCCAGGAGCAGTAAGGGATTTTTTAGTAGTTTTTTTGGGATCATTAATTAGATAGGTAGATTGACTTTGTATAAAAACGGAGTAAATTAAAAAGAAGATCGACGACAACGGTTTTTTACTGTTCAGCAGGACCACTTTACCGAAGCGTATTTAATTCAACGACCCAGCAGAAAACAATTCATTAACTGTCAGTTCGAAATCAGGAAGGACAGGTGATGCGAAACAGACATCGGTATCCGTGCAGATAGCGACATTTTTTCGGGAAGTGTAGATGTAAACCACTTCATTCTCAGGATAAATATGCCACACAACTTTGACGGTCGATTTGAAATATTCCGCCAGTTTTTCCTCTACTTTCTCCGCGTCGTCTGTCGGGGAAATTACTTCTATTAGAAATTCCGGAATGGGCTCTGTGTCGGAAATTGTACTATTATCAATTTGAGCTCCACTGAAATAGGCAAGATCCGGACGCCGCATCTGTAAGCCGTTCAGTAACACATCTTGCTCCATAATGAAAGCTCCTCCCCGCGAAAACGAGACCGTCCGGAAGAATAACTGCTGTAATTTTCTGATGATAAACAGATGCTTTTTCTTCATTTTTTCGAATCTGACAACTTCTCCGTCGCTCCATTCATATTTAAAACCATCGACAGGTTCCCACCGAAGAAGCTCTTCGAGTGACTGAGGTAAAGCCGATGATGGAGTATGAAGTATCATAATCGAATTGCTGAGTATGGTAGTAAACTTAATTAAATTGAAAATAACTTACTATCCTGGCGGAATAATATTTGGCAACATCACGTATCTGTAAAAGTATTTTCATGTCAAATATATCAAGAAAACAATTCCAACTGCCCGTTTCCAGTACCTGGCTTTTTCGACTTTCCCTTAACTGTCCTGCCCTCATATTTCCAGGAATTGGCTCTTTCTTCATCAATAATATCATTAAAACGATTGTTGGGAAGGAAGTCTTTTTCAAGCTGCTGAGAGACTTTCGAGAGATTTTTAAGCGCATCGGACTTATCATTTTCTCCCAGTTTGGCGAGTTGGATAGCTTTATCCAGCGTCAGAATGGACTCATCATAAACTGTGATCGGGACAGGGAACGGGTGACCGTCTTTTCCGCCATGTGCAAAAGAAAATCTGGCCGGATCGGAAAAACGGGAAGGTGTACCATGAATGATTTCACTTACCAGCGTCAGAGATTGGATGGTCCTTGGCCCGACTCCCTCCAGTAACAGCAACGACTCCATATTTTCCACCGGATTGTCGTGAGCCAGCGCGAGTACGGCTCCAAGTCTTTTTAAATTGACATCTTCGGCCCGCACGTCGTGATGGTCCGGCATTACCAGTTTTGTCACCTCGCGCATGATCTTATCCGGATTTTCATGCGTCAGTTCCAATATTCCGGAGCGGGTAGGAGCGGCTGCTTTGTCGGTAAGGTTCAGAATTCTTCCCCGATTTTGGCCATAAATGAATGTATGCGGTTCTTCAATAAATGATTTGATATCTGGAGAATGCCAGTGGTAGCGACGCGCCATGCGCTCGTACGGGTTCATTCCCTGCTGAATGACAGCCCAGTTACCTTCCACAGACAAAACAAACGAATGCAGGTATAACTGAAAACCATCCTGAATTGCAGTATTATCCACTTTGGCGGACAATCGGCTATTGTGAACGAGAAGATTGCCGTCCAGACCTGTTTTTTCTGCGATAGCAAGCAGTTCCGAGGGAGTTTGCCGGGAATATTTACCGCGTCCTCCACAAATGTAAATACCCAGTTCAGCAGACTTTTTATTCACAGCACTTTTCAGCGCGCCCATCACAGAAGTGGTAATCCCGGAAGAATGCCAGTCCATCCCCAGCACGCAGCCCAGCGACTGGAACCAGAAAGGATCGCTCATCCTTCGTAACAGCGCATCCCGGCCGTATTCCATTACCACAGCTTCCACAATAGCGCCGCCCAGTGAGCTCATTCTTTGAGCTAACCAAACCGGCACTTTTCCGTAATGCAAAGGCAAATCTGCGTGACCACTTTTCATATTGGTGAAAGTTACGAAAAATAAAAAGGTCGAGGGAAATTGGCGGAGGTCGGTTTTCTTAGGATAGGTGAAGAACAAGTTAGCGGAAATAGACCGACACTTTTTAAATGGTATACTTTTTTCGTACTATGTGTACTTTAAAGCACATAACCCCAATTTTTTCGATCTTACAAAATGGCAATTCAGGTTTTAATAACATTGGTTCTGGTCCTTCTCAATGGTTTTTTCGTCGCGGCCGAATTTGCAATTGTCAAGATCCGGGCATCCCAGCTGGAGCAAAAAGCTCAGGAAGGGAATAAGATGGCCATTTTGTCAAAACAAATTGTATCAAACCTCGACGGCTATCTGGCTGCTACGCAGTTTGGTATCACATTAGCGAGTCTGGGCCTGGGTTGGATCGGTGAGCCGGTTGTATCAAAAGTATTAATTGGAGGCATGGAGCTTGTGGGTATTTCTCTGGATCCCGAACTGGCGCATCAGATTGCTTTGCCTGCTGCATTTGCTATTATAACTGTACTGCATATTGTGTTTGGGGAGTTAGCGCCAAAGTCGATAGCGATCCAGCGGCCTGAGGCAACCACGCTATTTTTGTCATATCCTTTACATGGTTTTTTTCTGATTTTCCGGCCAATTGTCTGGGTCTTGAACGGCATTGCAAATTTTATTTTAAAAGGCGTCGGGATAAGTCCTTCACATGGAAGTGAAGTACATAGCAGCGACGAGCTGCGTTATCTGGTGCAGCAACAAAAAGAAAGCGGGATGATTGAGGCTGCCGACTATGACCTCATCAAAAATGCGTTCAATTTTTCGGAGCGGATTGTCAAGCAGGTGATGATTCCACGCCCTCATGTTTTCGGTATCGATATCAATGATTTTGATGAAAAAACACTTGAAAAAGTTATTGAGGAAGGATATTCCAGGATCCCGGTTTTCGAAGATACATTGGATCATATTGTTGGTGTACTGCATTTGAAAGATCTGCTGTTGAAAATGCGGAAAGGCAGTGAAATTGTTCTTTCTGAGCTGGTACGGCCCGTTTCAACGGTGCACGAATCCAAGCCTATCGGCGCGCTATTGCGTGATTTCCAGGTAAACAGGCAGCAAATGGCGGTTATTATCGACGAATATGGCGGCGTCGACGGCATAGTGACAATGGAAGATATTCTGGAAGAATTGGTAGGCGAAATTCAGGATGAATATGACAACGAAGCGCCTATTGTTAAAAATGAGAGCGATAATACCTACACGGTTTTGGGCTCGGCTTCCATCTCAGACATCAATGATAAATTGCCGCACGATATTTCCCGGGAAAGCGAGTACGAAACGTTGGCGGGATACCTGATCTGGAAGTTTGGAAGAATTCCTTCGGTAGGCGAGAAGCTCAAAACAAAGCATTATGAGTTTACCATTCTTAAAAAACAGCGGAGTACAATATCTCAGGTCAAGATCACTTCGATTGACAGTTAATGCAGTTTTCGGGAGATTATCAGCCGTTATTATAAAGCTTCAAAACGGTCTGTCTCATCTTTTGACCCGTTTCACTCAGAACAAATGCGATGCCTTCTGCCATATCAGATGCCGGGATCCATTTTGCGAAGTCTGCATCCGGCATGGCTGCTCGGTTGTCAGGTGTGTCGATAGTGCTGGGTACGATAACTGTGGCGGTGATGTTCTTAGTTTTCCCCTCCGCATTGATGAATTCTGCCATTTTGAACAACAAGGATTTTGACAATGCATAGGCAAAATTCCCTGCTCCCTGCTCGGCAACCAGCGCCGGTCTGGCGCCTATAAAAATAAACTGCCCGCCTCCTGCGGCCTCAAAATGCTCCATCAATGGTTTGACAAGATGGAATGATGTAAGGAAATTGGTGCTGAACATTTTTTCAAGATCAGCATCGCTTGTATCCGATATCTTTCCGGGAGCGTAGCCACCCGCAAGGAAAATCCCGGCCTGAACGCCACCCGTTTCCATAATTGTATTTTTAACAAAGCGGTCCGTATCGGCTGCATCCGATAGGTCTACAACCTGACCTTTCACGTTTGGTAATTCGCTCAGTTTTGACAGGCCTTGTTGACGTGAAGGTGCATGTAAGCCATACCCCAATGCGGTCAGTTTTTTTACAACTTCCTGCCCAAGATTTCCTGAGGCTCCGCTGATGATAATCTGTTTTTGCATAAAGATAAGGCTTACTATTGCCGGTGATGGACTGGTCTATTTCTTCAAAATATCTTCCAGGAACTTTCTGAAAGGTTCGGCAAATTCTTTCCTTTTCAAGGCAAATTCGACCGTCGTTTTCAGATAATCAAGCTTGTCACCAATGTCATGGCGCTTGCCTTCAATATGATGCGCATAAATGTTTTCACGCTTTAAAAGCAGCAGCAATGAGTCGGTAAGCTGAATTTCGTTGTTTTTTCCTTTGGGTGTTTGCTCAATGGTCTGGAAAATTTCCGGCGTAAGGATATAGCGGCCGGCAATTGCCAGATTAGAAGGTGCAAGATCAATAGCCGGTTTTTCAATCAGCGTATTCAGTTCCATAATGGTATCACTCAGCGAGGTTCCGCCTACAATCCCATAACGGTTTACTTTATTTGCAGGAACCTCTTCCACAGCGATGACAGATCCGCCATATTGCTCGTACGTATCCATCAATTGCTGGGTAACCGGAATCACGGAATCCATGATTGTATCACCAAGAAGTACGGCAAATGGTTCATTTCCAACATGATGTCTCGCATAGTAAATCGCATCACCCAACCCGTTCGCTTCTTTTTGGCGTACAAAATGAACATTGGCCATATCAGCCAGGCGGCGCATTTCATTAAACCACATCAGGTCCTCTTTTTCTTCCAGGCGGCTTTCCAATTCTACATTTCTGTCAAAATGGTCCTCGATCGCCCGCTTTCCCTTTCCGGAAATAATCAGAATATCTTCAATGCCGGAATCGACTGCTTCCTGTACCACATATTGAATGGTGGGAATATCAATGATCGGAAGCATTTCTTTAGGCATTGATTTGGTCGCCGGTAAAAATCTGGTTCCAAGTCCGGCAGCGGGTATTACAGCTTTACGAATCATAAGTTTGTCTTTCGGCTTTCGGCGCTCGGCCGCCAGCCAATATATATATAACGTGAATATTCTGATATGTTAAAGAAAGCTGACTGCCGATGGCTGACAGCCGGCAGCCCTAAACCACAAACGGCCTGATCACTCTTGCATTATGCTTTTTCAACTCTACAAAAAGCTGGTTCAGCATATCATCATCGTGATAAATGCCAATGATCGTTCCGCCGGAGCCAGCAAATTTAGCCGATGCCCCGCAGGATCTTGCAGCATTGATCAGTCTTTTATTGGATTCGGGAACATTGTAAATTTTACAGCGCAGGTCGAAATTTTCATTCATCAATTGATGCAGATCGTGTGCCCGGCCTTCGAGGAGCGCTTCTCTGCCGTCCTCCGCTTTTTTTGCTATTTGGCCTAAAACATCTATCACATCCTGTTCACCACGGTCAAATCGCGCACGCACATCGCTGTGAACTTTCCCGGAAACCTTGCTCAGATTGGTATTGTAGGCTACATATAGTTTTGGAAGAAGTGCCGGATTGATCCGTTCGTAAAGTCCGTGCCCCTTGGTTTCGATCATCGTTTTGTCAAAATCCATGTACACACAGCCTTCGTAACATTGAATTACCCGGTCCTGCAACCCGGCCGTGATTCCCAGTTCTTCTGTCTCCGTGACCATTACCAACTGAGGCAGTAATTGTACAGGAATTTCAACCTTGTAAAACTGCATCAATGCCCTGAAAAGCGCAACCACAATGGCACTTGAACCAGACATCCCCACTTGCCGCGGAATAGAAGACCGGTAGCGCACGGTGAAATTCCGGTTTGGCAAACGTATCCCTTGTTCCTCACAGTAATCACCGAATTTCTTGATCCCGGCCTTGATAAGCGGAATTCCGCCATTATAGCCGAGCATACTAACCGAATCCCGCAGGTGAAAAATGCTCCGGAAAGTACTTACATCCTGAGGCTGGGCCTCAATATGCAGCTCGGGAGATTCGTACAGTGAAATGGAGGCACCAAAATTTCTAACCGAAATAGATATTGTTTTGCCAAAAAAACCGTCGGAAGGATTGCCCAGCAGCCCGGCGCGGGCATAGGCGCGTGTTTCAATAATCAAGAGTAAAATCTTTTTTGATCAAAAGTAATAACAAATTGACGACAGAATCCTGTTTTGCCCTGATATGTATTTGAATAAAAAAACTAAAAAAGCGCAGATATGAATATATCCGCGCTTTTGTCGAGAAGGATTTATTTATGTCTTATTGTTTTGCAACCTGAATATTGGCAATCAGCTTCACATCGTCACCTACTACCACGCCACCTGCTTCTGTTACAGCACTCCATTCCAGGCCGAACTCTTTGCGGTTGATTTTGCCTTCGATCTCAAAACCTGACTTTACATTACCATAAAAATCTGTCATCGCACCGCCGTATTCCACCTTGAACTCGAAGGGTTTGGTAATGTCTTTCACAGTAAGGTCTCCTTTCAATGCATAAGTATCTTCCCCTTTTTTTGTCAGAGTTCCTGTGAAACTAAGTTTAGGATAAGCCTCTGCGTGAAAGAAGTCGGCCGACTTCAAATGCTCGTCGCGTTGGGCCTGGTTGGTATCAATACTTGCTACATCTGCCGAAAAGTTCACTGATGCTCCATCGAAATCTTCCGTTTCGCTTTCGACGCTGCCTTCAAAACTTTTGAATGCACCTGTTACAGTTGAGATCACGAGGTGTTTTACTTTAAACTGGATTTCTGAATGTGTTGGGTCAATGACCCATTTTGTTGCCGTTGCCATATTGGTTGTTATTTATTTATGTATTAACATTTAATGTATATACATGTAATTATACAAAAGAGTTTCATGATGTGGATTTTTTTTTCGAAGAGGTTTTACGGATGCATCGAAGGGAACAAAAGTTATTGGGGCATGGCAAAAATCTGCTCGTCAATTTTAGGATTGATTTCAAGCGTTTTTATTTTCAGGACCATAGCTGCGCCGGGCATAGCTGAGGTGGAAACTTCGGAAGTGAAAGGGTAGAATATTCCATCGACCTCACGGAAGTCCGACTGTGTATTCACCGATTGAATCTCCTGATCGCCGACTTTGCCTTGTACGGTTATTTTCAGAATGTAAAAAGTGTCTTTTGAAATGTAGTTAACACGTTTTATGCCATTTTTTGTAGTCATTCCGACTTTATAAACTTTTGCCCCGCCCAGGTCATCCTCCCCTTCGAGTGTGAGTGCGTAACCTTTTTTCTTGTAATCGAATAGCCCGGTAAGGTCGGTTTCTGCCGCCATTGCTTTGACAGTTTCTTCTGGTAGGGCAGTGGCTTTGGCGGAACCTGTCATCGGATTGATGATCCAGCCAGCGGTACCATTTACAGCCTGAACGATCGTCATTCCTTCTACGGTAGTTTCGCTGCGAAAAGCTTTATCCTGAACGATTGTTGTAACTACCGGAACCTGCTTGCCCATCACTTGCATGTCGGCGGTGATGCGGACACTCTGTACTTTGGAGAACCTTTGGGCACCGCCCATCGCGGCAATGTGTTTGGAAATAATTTCATCAACTGATTGAGCAGAAACTGCGCTCAAAAATCCTGTAAAAAAGACAATTATCAGTGATGCGAACATTTTTATTTTCATCGTAGTCGAGTTGGTTGTACTATTTTGAACTGGCAATGTGTTGCAATATTGTATTTCAGTCTGCTTATTGAAAGGGCAATAAAAAAACGGGCAGATAAATCATCCGCCCGCTCCGTTACTGTTATGTACAATTGTACTAAGCCTTCAATGCTTCTGCACCTCCGACAATTTCCAGGATTTCCGTTGTAATTGCCGCCTGACGTGTACGGTTGTAAACCAGTTTCAGTTCTTTCAAAAGCTCCTGAGCATTTTCGGTAGCCTTGTCCATGGCTGTCATCCTGGCACCCTGCTCGGATGCATTGGATTCCAGAACAGCGCGGTACAACTGGATTTTCAATGATTTTGGAATCAATTCCGCAAGGATTTCTTCTTCAGTCGGTTCGAAAATATAATTAACCTCGGTTTTCTTGGTTTTGGCCTTAGATAAATTTTCAGATTCAATAGGCAGGTAGCGATCGGTATGGATAATCTGGGTGGCAACGTTTTTAAATTCGTTATAAACCAAATCAACCGCATCGTAACGACCTTCCGAAAAATCTTTCATGATCTCTTCGGCTGCTGATTTTGCATTTACAAAACTGAGCCTGCCGAACAGGTCCATGTATTTTTTGTTCACAACAAAACCTCTTTTAGCAAGAGACTCTGCGCCTTTTTTACCAATTGCAAAAATTTCCACATTCCCTTTACGGGCCTGTTCTGCATATTTGGTTTCAATAAGCAGCAATGTAGCTTTGATGATATTCGTATTGAATGCTCCGCAAAGTCCGCGATCTGAGGTAACTACCACGATCAACACTTTTTCAATCTGGCGGACTGTTTTCAGCGGACTATCGGATGAGCTTTCAGCTCCTGCTGATACTGTAGAAAGCATTTCACCCAACTTCTGAGCGTAAGGGCGCATCTGGAGGATGTTATCCTGAGCCCTCCGCAACTTAGCCGCAGCCACCATTTTCATGGCTTTTGTGATCTGCTGGGTGGAGTTAACCGACACAATACGGTTACGTACTTCTTTTAAGCTTGCCATTATTTGGAAGTTTAAAGCAATCCGACACTGCGGATTTTAATGAGTATCTATAGAAAGAGCAAGAACGATATCACATCGTTCCTGCTCTTTTAAATATTTCAGTAGTATTTTACTGCAACTTCTTTTGCTACTTTTTCGATGACGTCGGTCACGCTGTTGTCCAGCTTACCAGCACGAAGCGCAGCCAGAGTGTCGCTATATTGTCCGCTCAGAACTGTAAGGAAATCCTTTTCAAATTCTTTCACACGGGTTACATCCACTTTGTCAAGCAAACCTTTTGTAGAAGCATAAACTGTAGCAACTTGTTGTTCAACAGGAACCGGAGCGTACTGAGGTTGTTTCAATACTTCCTGGTTACGGCGACCGCGGTCAATAGCAAGCTTTGTCGCAGCATCAAGGTCAGAACCGAATTTCGCAAAAGCTTCCAATTCACGGAACTGGGCCTGATCAAGTTTCAGCGTACCTGACACTTTCTTCATCGATTTGATCTGTGCATTACCACCCACTCGTGATACCGAGATACCTACGTTGATTGCAGGACGGATACCAGAGTTAAACAGGTTGGATTCCAGGAATATCTGTCCGTCCGTGATAGAGATCACGTTCGTAGGGATATACGCAGAAACGTCACCAGCTTGCGTTTCGATGATTGGAAGTGCAGTTAACGAACCACCACCTTTTACAATTCCCTGAAGAGAAGGTGGAAGGTCATTCATGTTTTTTGCAATGGTATCATCAGCGATAATTTTTGCTGCACGCTCCAAAAGACGGCTATGCAGATAGAAAACGTCTCCAGGATAAGCTTCACGGCCCGGAGGACGACGTAGCAAAAGGGAAACTTCACGGTACGAAACTGCTTGTTTGGAAAGGTCATCATAGATAACCAGGGCAGGACGGCCTGTATCGCGGAAGAATTCACCGATCGCAGCACCCGTAAACGGAGCATAAAACTGCATTGGTGAAGGATCAGATGCACCAGCAGCAACGATTACCGTGTAATCCATTGCGCCGTAGCGGCGAAGTGTCGCCTCGATCCCTTTGATAGTGGAAGCTTTTTGTCCGCAGGCAACGTAGATACAAAATACCGGTTCGCCTTTGTCAAAATATTCCTTTTGATTAATGATCGTATCGATGGCAACAGCAGTTTTACCTGTCTGACGGTCACCGATAATCAATTCACGTTGGCCGCGACCGATAGGAATCATTGCATCAATAGCCTTAATCCCTGTCTGAAGTGGTTCAGTAACCGGCTGACGGAAAATTACACCCGGAGCTTTACGCTCAAGAGGCATTTCATAAAGCTGTCCCTGGATAGGGCCGCGTCCGTCGATCGGCTCGGCAAGGGTATTTACAACCCGGCCCACAATTCCGTCGCCTACTTTTACAGAAGCGATTTCTTTGGTCCTTTTAACGGTTGCACCTTCCTTAATGTCGCTGAAATCTCCAAGTAAAACGGCTCCAACGTTGTCTTCCTCGAGGTTTAACGCGAGGGCTTTAAGACCATTCTCGAACACAAGCAGCTCTCCTGCCTGTACCTGGGAAAGACCATAAATGCGGGCAACACCGTCACCAACCTGAAGGACTGTTCCTACTTCTTCGAGTTCTGCCTCAGATTTAGCTCCTGCAAGTTGTTCGCGCAGGATGGCCGAAACTTCATCCGGTCTAACAGATACCATAGTATAATTGACTTATTTAAAGTATAGTAGTAAGTTTTTGAAAACTGCCGCAAAGGTATGATTTTATTCTGGTAAATAAAGTATTGTGTAACTAAAAACCAACCGTATAAAATTAGATTTTTCTAAGGGGCAGGCCAGAAAAGCCCAGAGCCTGGCTATTTAACCGTTTGTCGGTCAATTAGCAACATTTTTAAAACTTTTTTAGGTACTAATTGTGTTTTTGTTGTAATTGAGTTCGTTAATACCTCTTACCAATCAAAATTAAACTTATTGACCATCCTTAGTACAATGCACAAATTGAAAAAAACCGTCTTAGCAACCTTAGTATTTGGAGTTTTGGTAATGGCAGAAAGCACAGCACAGACTATCAAAAAAACAACAAAACCGGCAACAGCAGTAAAGAAAGCTCCCGCAGCACCAGTAAAAGCAGCAAGTCCTGCTAACGTACTCAAAAATCAAAGCGATTCCCTTTCTGCCGCAATCGGAGTCAGCTTTTCAAATTCATTGACTTCTCAAGGTTTAGCCGATATCAATGGTGAAATATTAACCAAAACGATCAATGCGGCTCTCAAAGGCACTAAAACGGCTTTCACTCCAGAAGAGGCTAATAAATTTATAGGCGAATATTTTCAGAAGATAACTGAAGAAAAGGGCGCAGCCGTGCGGGTGGAAGGTGAAAAGTTTTTGGAAGAAAATAAGAAAAGGACTGGTGTCACCACCACAGCGAGCGGTTTGCAATACGAAATCATTAAGACAGGGGAAGGTGCCAAGCCTACTGCGGAGGATAAAGTGAAGACGCACTACCATGGAACTTTGACCAATGGAACGGTTTTTGATAGTTCTGTGGATCGCGGAGAACCCGTGGAATTCCCGGTGAACGGTGTGATCAAAGGATGGACAGAAGCGCTTCAGCTTATGCCTGTGGGATCGAAATGGAAATTATTCATTCCCTATCAGTTGGCATACGGAGAGCGGGGAGCAGGTGGTCAGATACCGGGCTATTCGGCACTGGTATTTGAAGTCGAATTATTGGAAATTGTTAAATAACAAAATTTAATGAAAAAGTACTTAATCACTCTTATTCCGGTTGTGTTGCTGGGTTGGCAGCGGGGTCCGGTTCAGGACAAAGCTCCAATGGTAACCGTGGAGGGTTCTTTGGAAGAAGATATTAAGCCGATCCCGGCTCAATATAAAGCAGAGGAACTTACCACACGTATTCTGTCAAGCTACCATTATCGTAAAACCAAGCTGAATGATTCATTATCAGCTGCCATATTTGACAAATACATTGATGGGATCGATCACGGCCGACTCTATTATCTTGCATCAGATATTTCTGAATTTGAGAAGTTTAAGAACTCTTTCGACGATTATTTGCTGAAAAGAGAACTTGATGTTCCGTTCGAAATTTACAATGTGTTCAGAAAACGCTTCAAGGAAAGAAGTAATTATATCCAGACACTGTTGGGTGAAACGAAACCCTTTGATTTTTCGGCAGACGAATCCATGAACACGGATCGCGAAAAAGCAGCATGGGCTAAAAATACGGATGAACTCAATGATACCTGGCGGAAATATCTGAAAAGCGAGGCACTTGACCTCAAACTGTCCGGTAAACCTGATACTGCTGTAATTACAACTTTACGTGACCGTTACAAAAACCGCGACAGGGCTTTGGGGCGAATCCGTACCGAACAGGTTTTCCAAATGTTCATGAATGCCTATGCCGAATCCATGGATCCGCATACAAGTTATATGGCACCTACTTCTGCTGATCGCTTCAAACAGGAGATGAGCCAATCGCTGGAAGGGATAGGCGCATTGCTGAGAGAAGAAGATAATTACATCAAAATTGTGGAAGTTATCCCCGGTGGCCCTGCATTCAAGGGAAAGCAACTCAAAAAGGAGGATAAGATCATTGCAGTTGCCCAGGGCGACGAAGGGAAGATGGTAGATATCGTAGGATGGTTTGTGGATGACGCGGTAAAATTGATCAAAGGCCCGAAATCGACGGTAGTTCGTCTGCAGGTGATTTCAGCCGACGCACTGCCAGGTACTCCTCCGAAGGAATACAGATTGGTGCGGGAAAAAATAAAGCTGGAAGAGCAGCGCGCAAAAAGTGAAATAGTGTCTATCAATTCTTCTAATAAACAGTACAAAGTGGGTGTGATAGACATTCCTTTGTTCTATCGCGATTTTGAAGGTGCCCAGCACAAAGAGAAAGAATTTTCAAGCACGACCCGTGATGTGCAGAAGCTGATCGTTAATTTACAACAGGCCAATGTGGACGGGATAGTTATCGATTTGCGCAATAACGGTGGCGGTTCGCTTACGGAAGCCGTATCGCTGACAGGATTGTTTATCAACCGTGGTCCGGTTGTTCAGGTGAAGGAAGGACAGGGGGAGATTGAGGTTCAGTCCGATAACGATCCGACTATCGCTTACGATGGCCCGATGGCTGTGATGGTAAACCGTTTCAGTGCATCTGCATCGGAGATTTTTGCGGCAGCGATCCAGGATTATAAGCGCGGAATTATTGTTGGTGAACAAACCTACGGAAAAGGGACCGTGCAGACTCTAATTGACCTAAATCAATGGGTCCCGAAAGAAACCGATCAGTTGGGACAGGTCAAGCTTACAGTCGCCAAATTTTATCGGATCAATGGAAGCAGCACACAATTGAAAGGCGTGATGCCTGATCTGGAGCTACCCACAGCTTTCAGTGCAAATGAATTTGGGGAAGGTTCCCAGGCAAGTGCTTTGCCATGGGACCAGATTCCTTCTTCCCGTTATGATTTGACAAACAATGTTAATGTTAAGGTTATTGACCAGGTTCGCGACAAATATAAGCAGCGTTTGAAATCTGATGAAGAACTCAAAACGTTGGTCAAAACACTGGATGAATTTAAAAAGGCTCGCGAGAATAAAGTTGTTTCCCTACAGGAGTCGAAGAGAAAGCTGGAACGCGATGAGGCTGAAAAGAAAAGGCTCGCAATGAAGCAGCTTGGCGAAGACAGTCTGGATGATGAAGAAGAGGATGCAGATGTAAAGCCCACAGATGCTCCAAAAGAGGCGAAAGCCAAAAAAGATATCTATCTGAATGAAACCGGAAGGATTTTGGTTGACTTCATTAATATATCAAAAGAGCCGAGCCTCGCTGGAACGAAGAAGAAAAATTAAGGTAAGTTATAATTTTTAAAAGGCGACGATCGGGGTTTATGCCTAGTTCATCGCCTTTTTTTGTTGTCGATGATTTTTATTTGATCAATCCGCTCGTTTATTTTCTTTATCTCTCTAAAAATCATAAAATTGACGTTCTTGTTATCCCTGTCATATTCCAGCTGGTTTACTAGATTTTCAAGTAGGAACAAGCTATCGGAAGGGTAATAAAACTTCACATAACCTTTGTTTTTGTCATCTAACATGAGAACGTCCTGATATTGCCATTCCTTTTTTAGTTCCAGAAAGCTGTCTTGTGCAGTATCTACGTCGCCGATGCTACATTTCTGATAAATAGAAAATAGAAGAATATTGATTTTCAAAAAGTTGATCTGGCCTGTATTGTTAACATTATCATCAGTACATGAAAACGTCGGGTATCCTTTGTAGATAATAGCTACACAAAAAGCAGCGGCGATCAATAATGTGAGGAACTTTAATGTCTGCCTAAATGCTAATGTGTGGTTGGTCATTGTAAACGACAAGAGCTGCGTTAGAACCTGAATGTGAGATTAAAGTTGAGTGTTTTAAGTAGCTTTGCGTCTCTTATTGAGCGATCGGTGCCGAAAATTATCTAACGGCAAAAGCAGAATACGCGATAGTGGTTTGCTACCATTCTAGAAAGTCCGTTCTCTGGTCGTTTTCTTACAGATATGCTTCTCATAAAATGCCTCCATCTCTTCCTTATTTTCAAATCCAAGATGCTTGGCAATTTTATCGGCCATTTGACAGTCGATTTGAATTTTCCCATTCTCGATTTTGGAAACTGATTGCTGTTTCACATTGAGTAGTTCAGCAATTTCAGTTTGCTTAATACCCTTCATCATCCTTAATGCTCTTATTTTCTCATTAAATGTTGACATGAGGATCTCAATTTTCAAAGTGTGCGGAGGAAATATTTGCAAAATAGAATAAATCTTTTCTAACGTCAAGTTGTAAAATACAACCATCGTAGGGGTATAATACAACCTTGTCTCTTTTGAAAAATTCAAATACATAACGCTCTTTGTTGCGTATTTAAACAATCTACAGACTATGAAAAGCAAAAGGCGTAAATCATTGATTTTAGTAAGACATGCTTTCTTAAGTACCGTTTTATCTCTAATCTTTTTCGGATGTGAAGAAAAGGAGGCCTTATCGATACCTGAAAACGATTTGAATGTGCTGATTACAAAAGTGGAGAAGGCTTATGAGGAAGGGAATGTGAAGGTTGAGACTGATGGCTTGCAAGAAAAGGAAACAATGGCTTCTTGGAACATTCAAAATGAGGTAAGATCGAGGTTATTGGCATATCAGAAGACCTTTGAATCGAGATATCATGTGACAAGAAACTTGTCTGAGGGATACCCGGTAGGTGTAATTCCAGCAGTGGATGCCTGTCCTGCCGGTACTGAGAAAATAAAATTTTTCATGGATAACCAGGATAATGGGAATTCGATGAAAACCGGCTGGACTGGCGCGTGGACGGTTGATGCTAATGGAAATACTTGGCATACGCTGTGCTCAGTTTATGGAGCGGCATTCAAATTTATGACATTTAACACCAGCACTTTGTATCTCTTGGTACGGCTTGGGAACAATAAAACCATGTATATGGAGCCAAGGGTATGGAATGTATATTTGGATAATGAGGATAACAACAACAAAAATGTAGTTGCCGAAGGAGATTTCAATCCGAATACAATGGATCAGAATGGGACCAACTTGCAATTTTGGGCGATTGCCGGTAAAAATACACCAGGTGTTAATCAAGATTCCGAGTTTCCGGACCTTGGATTTAGTTATGGTGTTTTTGGCACCTTTACTTCGCCGGTGATAGGCGGTGCAGCGGGTACTGGGATGTTGAAAACCGATGATGAAAACAACAGTAATGCAAACCAGCTTTTTTCAAAAGATTGGAATACTAATGTTATTACTCATGCCTCAAGCGTTCAGGGAAAAGGTGTGGACAGGACAAACGACCCGGGGAACACCATTTTTAATATTCGCAAGGTTAGATAGTTACAGACAAAACTGAGCCTATCACGTAAATTATGATAGTACGAGCATATGAACCGTAAGTCTGTGATTCGATGTGGGTGGCTTTGCATATTGCTACTTATTACTGGATGTACCATAACAAAAGATGAAAATTTCGTTGCCGAAGTCAATGGGCAGAAAATCAGTATTCAGGAAATAGACGGCATGGTCCGGAATTCGCTTTACGAATACCTTTTTGCTATTTACAATGTTCGGAAAATTTCGCTCGATGAGTTAATCAATCAAAGACTTTTGAATTTTCGCGCGCGACGCCATCGGATTTCGACAGATTCCGTTCTTTCAATAGGCATCGCAGGTATGAAGAAGAAAATAAGTATAGATTCATATATCCGTAACAATTCGCTGCATTATGGGGTAGTTGACGAAAAAAATCCATTTAAACTTATTCCACTGAAAACGGCAGAAGGGCAAAGAATTTTGCATGAAAGCTATTTGAATTTTTTGCGAAATGAATATATACAAGAATTGAGGAAGGAGAGTGATATTCGAATTTATCTTAAACCTCCGATAACTCCTAAGCTAGACCTCGCCGGCGTCGAAATGAAAATCCGGGGTGATGTAGCTGCCTCAAATTCCATTACTGTTATTTCTGATTTCAATTGCCCAGTTTGCCGAGAGAAACAATCTTTGTTCGAAGAGTTATATAAGGACTACAAAGATAAATTGCGTTTCGAATATATACATCTTTCTTCTTCGGTAACGAAATCAATGGTTTTCGCTGAATGTGCGGCTAAGCAAAATCGATTCTGGAGTGCTTATGATGTATTGTTTAAAAAAGCCGTCACTGATACTGCCAGCGCTATTGGCTTAATTGCGGAGTTACAATTATCAAAAGACGAATGCCTAAGTTGTCTTTTTAACACGTATGAAGAGAAACGTTTGACTTTAAGTATGGATAGATTGAGAGCCATTGGAATTGAGGCCACTCCGACAATACTTGTAAATCATAAGATCTACTATGGGGAACTTACTGCCAACAGAATTCGACAATTTATTGAAACCTCTTTGGAAAGATAGTTATCTGACTGTGTATGAGGAAATAACCTTGTAGAGGTGACATCGTTCGTGCAATGTCACCCCTCACGGGGTTCTGGATCATAGTATGGTGATTTTTGTTATCATAATTTCAGCCCTTCGGGCTTTGCGAGAGGCTTTATAATTGTTTATCTATCTGTTAGTTATGAACTAACACCATCATTCCCAACCCCCACCCAGCGAACGGTACAATGTAATCAATGCCAGAAACTGCTCTTTTTGAACATTGGTCAGGTTCAGTTCGGCCTCGAGTACGCTTCTTTGTGCAGTAATTACCTCAAGATAAGTAGCATATCCGGTAAGGAACAAGTCTTTGGAAGTAGTAACGGTTTGTTGGAGTACATCCACTTCCTGCTTTTTGAAGTCAGAGATTTTTCTGCTGTTATCCAGTTTTTTCAAACTTGTGCTTACCTCTTGAAAACCAGTAAGAATGGATTTGTTATAAGCATAATACGCTTCAAGACTGGAGGCTTCTGCCCGTTTTTGCACCGCTTTCAGCGCTTTTCGGTTTACTAGCGGAGCGGTGAGGCCGCCGAGCGCATTATATGCAATGGACCCGGGTGAGAATAATAAGTTGCTTTTAAACGCATTAAAGCCTAGCATGGCTGTGATGTTCAAAGAAGGAAGGAAAGCCAGCTGAGCTGCTTGCTGGTCAGAGTAATATGCAAGCATTTCAAGCTGTGCCTGCTGAACGTCTGGTCTCCGTTTAAGCATATTGGTTGGAATACCCGCCTGTATTTGTTCAGGAAGCTGTTGCCCCGATGCGCTGCCTCTTGCGATCGTCTGAGGAAACCTGCCAAGTAGCAAATTAAGATTGTTTTCGGCCTCCGTGATTTTCTGAAGAATTTCAATTTCTAGGCTTTTTGTATTCAATAATTGGGCTTCAAATTGTTTGACTGCCAATTCGTTAGCACGTCCTCCTTCTTTCTGTATTTTAACAGTCTGCACCGCGGAATCCTGAAGTGCAATATTTTTTTTGATAATCGAAAGCTCGGAATCCAATGCCAGCAGTTCGTAATAGTGCTGGGCGACTTGTGCGATGAGGCTGGTTTTGATGGCATGCCTGGCTTTTTCAGTTGCCAAAAAACGGGTGTAGGCAGCTTTTTTTTGCGTTTTCAATTTGCCCCAGATATCAATTTCCCAGGAGCTTCTCAAGCCTACAAAATAGTCTGGCAAAAATGGGGCAGGAAGTCTCCTGTCGTTATCAATGTTGTCCGAAAAATTGGTATCGTAATTTCCAACTCCATCCATAGTATAATCCCCAAACTTCCTTCCTCCTCCGGAAATCTCGCCTGAAAGAGAAGGTAGCAAAGCGCCCTGGCTCAGCATAATATTGGATCGGGCCATCTCTATTCTTTGAACGGCCATTTTAAGATCCAGGTTATTTTGCAAAGCGGTGTCGATCAGTGCAGTTAACTGTGTGTCCTTGAAAAAAGATTTCCATTGGATAGCCCCGATACCTGTTGAGTCTGTTTGTCCGGCAAACGTTTCGGGAGTAACGATGCGGGAAGCCTGCTGCACCGGCTTGGTAAGTTTGCAGCCTGAGAATGTGATCAATGCCCCGATAAACAGGAGATTGACGAGCCTTTTGTAGGTTTTCATTAATGAAAGTCATTTATATGAGGCAGCCGGAAACGGATTCCGGCTGCCCGATAAGTCGGTGATATTTAGTGAAGGACAGCTTCTTCTTTTTCGGGTAAAACCTCAATGGCTTTCTTCGGCTTGGCGAGGCTAGCAAAAAGTACATAGAGGCCAGGAATAATGATGACCCCGAAAAGAGTACCTATGAGCATTCCCCCCGCTGCGGCCGTTCCAATAGATCGGTTACCTATTGCACCTGCGCCGGAAGCCATTACGAGCGGGATGAGACCAGCGATGAATGCGAAGGAGGTCATCAGGATCGGTCGCAGCCTTTCGGTGGCGCCTTCCAGTACTGCATCATAGACCGAACGTCCTTCTTTCTGTCGGATAATTGCGTACTCAACAATCAGGATAGCGTTTTTACCCAAAAGGCCAATCAGCATGACGAGCGAAACCTGAGCATAGATATTGTTTTCCAGACCCATTAATTTCAGTCCAAGGAATGCGCCGAAAATACCGGTAGGAAGTGATAGTATTACAGGCAACGGAAGCAGGAAACTTTCATATTGTGCCGCAAGCAGCAGATAAACGAAGATCAGACAGATCCCGAAAATATAAATAGCCTGGTCGCCGGACAAAATCTCTTCACGCGTCATTCCTGACCAGTCATAGGTGAAACCTTTTGGAAGCTTCTCTGCTGCAATTCGTTCAACAGCCTTGATCGCATCTCCCGAGCTGTATCCAGGCGCAGCATCACCGTTGATCATGGCAGAAGTATACATATTGTAGCGCGTCAGAAGCTCAGGGCCGTAGACTCTTTCTAATCGGATAAATGTTGAAAACGGTACCATGTCCCCACGGTTATTCTTAACGTATAGTTTTAGAATATCCTCCGGGTTCTTGCGGAAACTCGGATCGGCCTGGACCATCACTTTGTACATCTGGCCAAACCTGATGAAATTGGATGCATAAAAGCTGCCGATCAACGTTTGGAGGGTGCTCATGGCAACATCCACTGAGACGCCTTTTTTTGATGCCATATCAGCGTCAACATGGATCATATACTGCGGGAAGCTGGCATCGAAACTACTGAATGCACTGGCGATCTCCGGTGAATCCATCAGGTCCTTCACAAACTTGTTGGTGACCTCCGCGGTTTTCTGAAGATCATCAGCTCCTGTGCGATCCTGAACACGTAGCTCAAAACCACTTGAATTACCAAATCCCGGCACAGTCGGAGGCGGGAAAAATTGAATATCGGCATCGGTAATGTGCTTGGTTTTTTGTTCCATTTCCGTAATAATGTCTTTTACGGATGCCTTTCGCTGATCCCAGGGTTTAAGGTTGATCATGGCCATTCCATAAGAAGATCCGGCCGATTCTGTGATCAAACTGTACCCCGACAAGCTGGAAACAGATTCCACGGGTTCCAGTGATTGCGCTACCTTCTGAATTTCATCCAGTACTGCTTCCGTCCGTTCAACGGTGGATGCCACCGGAGTAGTAACATTGACGTTAATAACTCCCTGATCCTCTGTCGGAATAAAACCTGTGGGAAGAACGGTGTTGATACCGTAAGTGCCGATACAAAACGCCACCAGAAGACCAACTGTTACGACTCTTCTGTTGACAATGAGGGAGAGCAGTTTTCTGTACTTGTTTGAAATACCATCATAACCATTATTAAAGCCTTTAAAAAACCGGTCAAGAAGCGTGTTTTTAGAAGGTTGTCCATGCGTGTTTTTCAGCATAAGGGCACAAAGCGCGGGTGTCAATGTCAACGCATTGATACCCGATATCACAATTGAAATGGCCAACGTGATGGAGAACTGACGATAAAAAATACCAACCGGCCCTGACATAAATGCTACCGGTACAAACACTGCCGACATCACAAGGGTGATCGCAATGATGGCACCACTCATTTCTTTCATCGATTCCATGGTCGCTTCCCGTGCATCAAGATGCTTTTCGGCCATTTTTGCGTGAACGGCCTCGACGACGACAATGGCATTATCAACTACGATACCAATGGCGAGTACCAATGCAAACAGCGTTAGAAGATTGATTGAAAACCCGAAAAGTTGCATGAAAGCGAAGGTGCCAATCAACGCTACGGGCACTGCAAGCGCGGGAATAACGGTTGAACGGAAATCCTGCAAAAACAGGTAAACAATGATAATTACAAGAATAAATGCCTCGATCAGCGTACGTACAACTTCGTGAATGGACGCGTCCAGAAACCGGGAAACATCATAAGAAACGAAGTAATCCATACCGGGCGGAAACGTCGTTGTTTTGAGTTCGGCCACTTTCGTTTTGATATTCTGAATTACCTCCTGGGCATTGGATCCCGGCCGTTGCTTGATCATAATCGACGCCGAAGGCTTACCATTGGATTTGGAGGCCATGTCGTATTCAAGTGTGCCGAATTCAATGTCCGCTACATCTTTCAGTTTCAGCATTGATCCGTCGGGGTTGGAGCGGAGTACGATGTTCTCATATTGAGCCGGTTCAAACAGCTTGCCTGTGTATTTCAAGACATACTGCAACGCCTGCACCTCACGTCCGGAACTTACACCGGTTTTCCCGGGGGCGGCTACTACATTCTGATCCCTGATAGCCTGCACCACTTCGTCGGCAGATACATTGTAACTTACCATCCGGTCAGGTTTCAGCCATACGCGCATGGAATAGTCCTTACTTCCCATGATCTGCGCCCTACCGACACCGTCTATCCTCTTAAGTTCTTTGAGAATGTTGATATCGGCAAAGTTGTAAACGAAATCTTCGGCAACAGATGAATCCGAACTCATAATGTCCAGATACATCAGCATACTGTTTACCTCTTTTTCTGTGGTTACGCCCGCCTTGATTACCTCCTCAGGAAGTTCATCTATAACAGTCTGAACCCGGTTTTGCACGTTTACTGCCGCAAGATCCGGGTCGACGCCCACATTGAATGAAATGGTAATGGTAGTTACCCCGTCATTACCGGATACACTGGTCATGTAGGTCATGCCGGGAACACCGTTAATCGCCTTTTCCAATGGCACGGCTACGGCATCTACGCATACTTCTGAGTTGGCACCGGTATATGTTGCCGTCACTACTACGGATGGGGGCACTATATCCGGGAATTGGGAAACAGGCAAACCTTTAAATGCCAAAATTCCCAGGAGGGTTATAAAAACCGAGATAACCAGTGATAAAACCGGCCGCTCTATAAATTTTTGAAACATAATCTGAAATTCAGGTGAGAAAGGATCTTATCGTGCAGTAAGCTCTATTGGGCTGGCCTGCGTGTTAAGACTGTCAGGAGAAATATTCTTTGGGTTAATAGTTGCCCCGTCTTTCAATCCCTGAAGCCCTTCGTAAACAATGGTTTCTCCTGGTTCAAGACCTGATTTAACAATATAGTAAGAAGCAAATCTTGATTTTGGGACGAAGCTCCTGGTTTTCACCTGGTTATTTTTATCCACTACGTATACGAAGCTTTTATCCTGAATTTCAAATGCAGCTTTCTGAGGAATAAGAATCGCGTTTTCTACCGTATTGGTAAGGCGTATGGTTCCTGTCGAGCCATGTTTCAGCAATTTTTCAGGGTTAGAGAACCGCGCACGAAAAGCAATGGAGCCAGTACCTTCATCAAAAGCACCTTCCATTGTTTCGATATTCCCTTTATGTTTGAAAAAAGAACCATCAGCTAGCTCCAACTCGACGATTGCCGATTTATTGTCAGCTTTTCCTCTCGCTTTCACGTATTCCAGGTACTCATTTTCAGATACATTGAAATATACAAAGACGTTTTTGGTATCTGAAAGAGTCGTCAGGAGCGTGCCTTCATTGATAAGGCTACCCATTTTGTGAGGTATCCGGTCGATTACCCCGTCAAATGGCGCTTTAATTTCTGTTTGTGCTAGATGAATGGCTGCGTTTGATTTCTCTGAACGTGCTTCTTCGATTTTGGCATTGACAGCAGCAAGTTTTGCCTCAGCCACTTCCACTTCTGTTTTCGCAATAACATTTTTATCTACCAGCAGCCGTACCCTTTTCAGTTCAAGCTCGGCACCTTTCGCTTCTGCGATAGCACTTTGCAGGGTAGCTTTTGCTTTCGCCAGTTGAGCTGCATATTCTTCGTTATTGATCCGGAACAGGACCTGGCCTTTTTTTACTTCCTTGCCTTCGTCTACGTATACTTCTTCAAGGTAGCCCTTTACCCTGGCATATATTTCCACATTACGTACTGCGTGTATGTCACCTACATATTCTCTGTGCAGGTCAGTTCTTTGGGGTGTGAGTTCGGTTACAGGAATGGTAAGGATGCTGTCTTTGCTCTCAGAGGTAGTTTCACCCTTTGAAGCACACCCATAGGTAAACATGCTCGCAAGAAACAACACAGGCCATTGTAAATTTTTCATGATGAGTAGATAAATGAATGATTTTTTAACTATTGGGGTACAGAAAAAAGCATGGGCAGTCCGTAACGTACAGACTGATCCAAATATGAATGCTGAACAGTATGGGAAAGACACTACATGTCCTTGGAGCATGGAGCCTTTATTCCGTTACTGAGCGGAAAGATTGGGAATGAAAGAACGCTTGCGGCGGGAAGTCAGAATGGGCAAAGACGGTGCAGAAAACTGTAATAATCGGGCAGGGTTATCAAGCCCTTTGCCACAACGGGCAATTGTGCGGACTGCCGGACAAGTTTCTGAAAATGCGAAAAGCTGAAATAATAAAATGCCTCGGATTTAAGCGTAATAAACCTGTATGTGGAATTACGGTGCCGAAGCAGGTCGGATAAACCTTCCTTCCATTCACATACGTCGGCACGTACAATACATTGATTCTGACATATAAAATCGTCAAAAGCAACGGCCTGATCCGATGCGTCATCGGTATTGACGGAAGGGGAAGAAATTCCTATCGAAGCAAAATTCAGTTTGCATAAATTCCCCTCCTGTCTTGTGAACAGGGATAAAGCCAGGAGATTTGCAAGGCAGAAAAACAATACAAAAGTTCTTTTTGTCATGATGCTGATTGAGATCAGTACATTAAAAAATTCATACTTTTATAATGAATTCAAGAATGATTGGAATTATTAAAACGGAATTATGATATAATGAGGCAATACTTCAAATATAAGGATTCAGATGTACAAACCAAATTTTAAGGTATGTTAACAACTGTTAATAATTCCGGGATTGTTCTGTATCAACGTGTTCTTGTTGTGATTTCTTTTTTCAGCAGAGCGGAAACTTCTCCGTTTTTTGTTAATCGTCGGAGAATTGTTTGCCGGGCCAGTGTAACTGCATTTCCCGGATTATTTCAATTAATTACACCCTTTTATCAATTTTAAATATTTGATAAAAAGTATATATTTAACCAGGTTTTCGGGCCCGGGCAGTCTTTTCTGCATTTTTTTGCGGATACATTTATGGATATCAAACGGATAGAAACGCAAAGGTTTGTGCTGACAAAAATGACGGCAACTGACGGCGATAAGTATTTCAGACTAAGCAATAATCCCAACGTCATGAAATATGTTACGGGATATTCACTCACCCGCAGCGAGTCAGACGAAATGTTGAAAGGTTTCCTGAGAGAATATGGAAACGAAACATACCTGGGACGGTATCTGATCGAAGACAAGCAAAATGATGCACTAATTGGTACAGCAAAACTGGATAAGATCGGATCCGAGATAGAGATCGGTTACCGTGTCCTCGAAGATCATTGGGGCAAGGGGATCGCAACGGAAATTGCCAGCGGCCTCATTGAATTTGCGACAACAAAACTTGGCGCCGGAACAGTGATTGCATTTGTTAATGTAAATAATCTGGCCTCTATACGGGTGTTGGAAAAAGCGGGTATGACCAATGTAGAAATGATTGAAGACCTTGATGAAGTAAAATACAAGTTTAGTTATTCACTTAAAACCAATCAATCTATGAAAAAAGTACTCTACATTATTATTGCGTTGATTGCAGTGGTGCTGATTGCAGCATTTATCATGCCGAAAGACTATGCTGTGAAAAGGGAGATTGTGATTAACAAGCCAAAAGCAGAGGTTTTTGACTACCTGAAAATGCTGAAAAACCAGGATAACTGGAGTGTGTGGATGTCCAAAGACCCGAATATTAAGAAGGACTTTACCGGTACGGACGGTACCGTGGGCTATACCGCAATGTGGGAGGGGAATGAGGATGTGGGCAAAGGGGAACAAGAGATAAAGAATATCGTCGACGGCGAACGTATCGATACCGAGCTTCGGTTTATCGAACCTTTTGAGAGTACCAATAATGCTTACATGACCACCGAAAGTGTCGGGCCGTCGAGTACCAGGGTCGGCTGGGGGTTCTCGGGAAGCATGCCTATACCGATGAACGTCATGTTGCCTTTTATGGGAATGGAAGAATCTGTGGGCAAAGATTTCCAGGACGGGTTAAATAATCTGAAAGCAATTCTTGAAAAATAGCTTCCGAAATGAATCATACTGATCCGCGCATTGACAATTATATTATCAAATCCGCTGATTTTGCGGTGCCGATCCTGATTTATTTGCGGGAATTGGTACATGCTTCATGCCCCGAAGCAAAAGAAACCATGAAATGGAGTTTCCCGCATTTTGAGTACAAAGGCAGTATTTTATGTAGTATGGCGTCATTCAAGCATCATTGTGCATTTGGTTTCTGGTACGGTTCGCTGTTAACAGATCCGCATAAATTTCTTGCTTCGGGCGAGGAAAGGAATTCGATGGGAAATCTAGGCAAGATCAAAAGCCTGTCTGACCTTCCTACGGATGAGCAGCTCGCAGCATTTATCACCGAGGTTATGCAGTTGATTGACGCTGGCATAAAGGTTAAAAAGGAAGAAAAGCCGAAAGAAGTAAAAGAATTGATAGTGCCTGCGTATATGTATGATGCGTTGAGTGAGAACCCCGAGGCATTGCAGACTTTTGAGAATTTCAGTTATTCACAAAAAAAGGAATATGTGGAGTGGCTCGAAGAAGCAAAAACCGAAGCTACCAGAAACAAGCGACTTGCCACGGCGATGGAGTGGCTGGCGGAAGGAAAGATCAGAAACTGGAAATACCTCAGAAATTAAATAAAAAGACTTCCCGGTGATCACTGAGAAGTCTTTTTATTTAGAATTTGCCGTTTTCATCGGCCAATACATACCTGAAGGTATAGTAGCTGGATGCTTCCGTAGGGACATCTTCGGGAGCGCCTTTGTAGTAGCTGATAATTTCCAGCTTGGCGAATTTTCCATTGGCTGTTTTTACAAGAATTGTCCGGCCGATGATCGGAATGATGGCGTGTACGCTCATATCGTATTTGTACCACGAATTTCCGCTGCCGCCCGGAATTGCGTATCCTCCGTCGCTGTCCGTTTTATATCCGTCTTTTGGGGCTTCTGCGATCTGGTCGATGGGTTTTTCAACTACCATCGCGCCACCTTGTCCCGGACCGCTGCTCCCGCTGTTTATGGCGATCGTTGTTTTGCTGAAAGCAATATCCCACTTTGAAGTTTTGGCATCCGCAGCAGGAACATCTTTGCCTGTTTCCAGGCTGAAATAAACGAATGGTTTCGTGTTGGCGTCCAGATCTCTGACCACGATAATTTCGGACTTTTCAGGATTGGACGGAACATTCTGCTCAGCCGGATTCTGGCTGTCAGCACTGTTTTTGATGATCAACATAGCAGATAGGGACAAAATTAGTTTGGTCAGTATCATTTCATTGCTGTTTAAGAAATCGTAGAGACAAATCAAAAGATTGTCTCTACGATTTTGGAATATATCTTATATTAACGCAATGCTATGCGCCTTTTTTAACCAGTTTGTATTCCAGTTTCGGCTTGCCACGTACCCCGCTGTCGTCTGGATGGAAGCTGATGAAACGTAGCTTGTAAACATTGCCCGAGCCATCCTTGATCAGATAAAAACGGTCCGTTTTTACGCCGACGGTACCCGTAGTTGCTCTCCATTTGGACCCGATTGCATCCTTACTTGTACTAAATGTGGCCGCTGCAATATTGGCTTCTGCGAAGGCATCATAAGTAACTGTGCTGGTAAGGACTTCCGCTGCTTCCACCTTAGCTTCCTTGTTAGTGAAAACCAGATCAGAGAATGCGTAAGGTATCAGGCCAGTTCCAAAGTTTGTGAAATACATGCTGTAACCCCATTGCAGGTCCCAACGATCTTTCAACGGTTCAAAATCAACTGTCGCGCCAGATTCCAGAGATACAAATTCGAAGTTGTAAGCTGCGTCTTTTGTTACGTCCAGTGTTTTAAAAGTCGTGTCGTTGATTTTAGCATACTGAAGTGTATAACCTGTTCCTTTCCGAAGAACGCGTATTTTGTATAATTTGTCGGAAGGCAACACCGTTCCGCCGGTGCGGTTTACTACATAAACTTTATTGTCAGCATCAGTTGCAGAAATTTCCTTGATGACTGTTTTGGTAAGGCCTCCGGCTGCGTCGTCCACCAGCGAAAGTTTTCCTTTGCCCTGGCCAACTGCAAGCGAATCCGGCGTAATATCCTTATCAGAAACAGCATTGATATCCGACTGGTTGATCATAATTGCAGATGTTCCGGTAGTATTGTTGAGGATGACCCGAAAATCTGCCCCACTGTAAAATCCAAGATCCCAGCTTGCGCGAAGTACCGGTGTCTGGATATTGGTACTCAGGTCAAGAAACACAGAATTGGCGGCGCTGCTACCTGGTTCGTCTCCTGCTATTCCATTGAGCTGTATCGATGTGCCTTCAGAAACGATGGCTTTGAAGCTCAGTTTAAGGTCTGTATTGGTTCCTGCAAGAACAGGGCTTGCCACGGAAGTAATCTTGAATGCCAGACTTTCATCACCGTCCAGCAGCACACCTGCTTTTCTTGTCACCTTGAACGATACGCCCGACTGGCCGGCTGGAACTGATAGAGCGATTGTGTTATTTGTGGCTGCGGGTGTAGTTGTGAACTCCGTACCGTAAGTCAAAAGGGTGGGAGTGAGCGAAACCGAGATAGGCGTGGCCGCATCAACTGCCCGCGACAGCGCGACTTTTATTTCTACTTCATCTCCTTCAAAACCCTGCGCTGTGGTTTCAAAAGCAGCCAGGTTATCTGGAAGCGGCGGTTCGTCATCCTTACATGCATTAAAACTTCCGAGAAAAGCAACCAGTAACAGTGACTTAACTATTTTCTTCATGATTGTTAAATTTATATTGAAAGCGTATTGGTTAATTCTTTGACCACTGGATATTCAAGCCCAGGAAATAGGAGCGTCCGTAAGACATAGGGACCGCGCCGCCGGTGCTGTGCGCGCCGGAGGTATCCGTAGAAGTGTTGCTTAATGTGGTTACATCAAAAAGGTTTTTGATACCGCCGATCACGTTGAGAAGTTTGCCGAAACGCTTCGTAAGGGTCAGGTCCGCCATGTGGAAACCGGCCGTCTCCGCCAGATGTACATTCACCTGATCGGTACTTTCATAGATCGGTCTCTTGCCGGAATATTTGTAGAAAAGGTTAACTGTCGCACCTATTTTCTTGAAGGAATACAAGAGATTCGTGTTGATCTCAGACGACCAGACAAATTGCGGGAGCTGGCCGAACTCCTCAGGGGCGTCGGAGAACTGATTGTAACGTCCGATGTATGAGCCGCCTACGCTCGCCTGTATGTTTTTCCAGAAAATCCTATTATCCAGCGTCAGCCCCTGGGTTTTGAACAAATGGATATTCAGATAAGTCGTTTCTGACGTGTTGCTCGGGTCGACGCCGGTATCGATGAGGTTATGAAAGATATTGTAAAAGCCGCCCAACGTACTGCTTACCCGAAGATCGGGTTTGCTGACAGACTGCCATACAAAAAATGAATTGAAGCTATTGGAATATTCCGCCTTAAGGTTCAGGTTTCCATTAATGGAGTGCGAGGCATCGTGAAAATCGAAATACAATTCCCTCAAAGCCGGGGACCTGAAACCTCTTGCATAACCAAACCGGAAGTCGAGTGTTTTTGAGATGGCCAGTTTTCCATTGACCGACGGAATTACCGGAGGTGCATCATACACGGAGTTTTTGAGAAAACGAAGGCCAGGGCTTAGCTTGAAAATCTGTCCGAAACGCAGTTCAGGAGCAACAAACAGCGCATATTCAGTTATGCTCGGAGAACCTTTGATCCTGGCACCGGAGCTGTTATTGTCCGAAAAATCTACCCCTGCCAGAAATGAAAAGTTACTATTGACTTTGTAAAAAGCAGTTCCCCGGAAAAATGTGGTGGTGAAAACCGATTTATCCTGAGAACCCGGTTCAAGCGAAAGTGTCCGCCGGTTATTAGCGTCTACATTTGTGCTTAGTGTCTTCCGGGAATAATCGGTATAAGATAAGGCACCGTTGAAGTTCAGTTTTTCATTTACCCTGTATTCCGATTGAAGCTGATGAAACCAGCGGAACGTATTGTAGTCTTTATCGGCAGCAATTTTGGTGATTGCATTTCTGTTTCCAAGGTATCGGATCGTTTCATCGGTTCCGTTGAAACGATACCAGACGTTCCATTTATTACCCTGATGCCGAGCGGAAGCGGTGTATAGCATTTGTTCCTTTGGCATCCAATCTTTCGCCCGTTCCGTGGAAGAACCTTGCCACCCGCCGAAATTATTGCGTGTAACATTTCCGGATAACTGCAGATTTTTGATTTGCCAGGTCAGCCCTACACTTTGGTTATGGGTACCTTCTTTTGTGAAAACATCATATTCTTCACCAGCACTTTCTTCCTGAAACCGCGCGGTAACAGTCAGATTGGAGCCATTAATACTTTTTTTAGTAATGATATTGATCACCCCCGCCAAAGCATCTGTGCCGTACATGACCGACATTGGCCCTTCTACAATTTCGATGCGTTCAATGGTATTGATGTCGATCTGGCCGAGGCTCTCCCGTGTGCTTCCACGGTCCACCATCGGAATGCCGTCCTGCAGTATTTTCACATTCTGTCCCGACATGCCCATTAGCTGGATATCGCTGGTGCCAAGGGTCAGGTCATTTGAAAAGCGGATTCCCAGTTCGGTGTTCAGGATTGTCTGGACATTCGTAGCACCGCGGAGTCGTATACGTTCACTATCGATGATGCGAACCTGGTATACAGAATTCTTTAGTGATTGAGCTTCAAATTGTCCTGTTACCACTACTTCATCCAGTGAAAGAGGTAGCTCAGCCAGCTGAACATCCGGTATGACGGTTGTTTCTCCTGCTATGACGGTCGTTTCTATCTCGGTTTTATTATTCCCCAGCGTGCTGATAACGAGCGTGTGATTGCCTGCCGGCGCGGAAAAAGAATACTGTCCTTGTTCTGCTGTGACGAAACCCGACGACGCTCCTTTGATAAGAATATGGGCACCCGGCAGGGGCTTGCCGTCTTTTGAAAAAACTTTTCCTTCAACCAAACCAGAGGCGGTTTGAGCAGACGCCATCCGGGAAAAGCATATCAGGATACAGACGATCGTGAAGATGTGTTTCATGAAGGAATTCTTATTTAGACTAATTATATTGAATACATTGCAAAGGAAAATATTATTTAGACTAATTACAATCATTGTCTAAAATAATATTTTATGAGCTGACACACAGCACATTGGCGTCTAGTAAATACTATTTGACGATTGCTTTAAGCGTCACAGTGACGACGTCTTTGAGTTTCCAGTCCTTTTCGCCGACATTGTAATCGATGCGATTGACCTGAAAAGTACTGGAAAGTGCGTAGGTACCATCGGCGTTCTTTTTGGCTTCAAAAGGAAGCGTAACGGTTTTGGTTACATCCCTGATGGACAGTTTGCCGGTGGCTTGGTAGGCACCGTTTTGCTTTTCTACTTTAGTAGACTTGAAGTGAATTTCCGGATATTTTTCCACGAAAAAGTACTTCTCGCTCTTCATATCCTTGTCTCGGGAGTTATTGTTGGTTTTGAAGCTGGCAGCTGCCACAGTTAGATCAAAAGAAGTTGTTTGCGGGTTCTTTTCATCGAAGACGGCGGTTCCCTTCGGTGCGTCGAAGGTTCCTTCACAAGTTCCCAATATAAATTTTACGCTGAAACTGGTAGAACCGGATACGATTTTCGAAGTTTGTGACCATGCCGGGCTTACAAGCGAGGCTAGTATTAAGGTGTAGAAAATGCGAGCGATCGCTTTCATGACTTCTTTTATTTTTCCTCAAGAACAGAATTACCTTCCGAAAAGTCACCGGAAGTCCACTGCCATTTTTCGTGAAGCCGGATTTTTCCGTTCTCCATAATTTCCGGGGTCGATTTACAAAAGCCGGTCATGATCTCGCCCCGGTCGTTGATCTGGTGGTAACGCATATCCAGGCCTCCGTTTTCATCCACAATGGCAATCAGATGTCCGGTTCTGATCCTGCCTCCTGAATAGCTGGAAGTAAGCATATTACCTTCCTGCCGATACAAAAACTGCATTCCGGAATCTACTTCCCCGTTTTCGGAGTTGGAAACCGGGATAAACACTTTGTTGTCGTAATTGATCATGTTCTTTTGTTTAATAGAAAATGCCACCCTTGCTGCGAAATTTCAGCAAAGATGGCATTTTTATCAAAGTACCGACGTGATCCACCATGTGTTTCCGCAAGGATCGGTTACGCCGCAACTTCTGCCGTAGCTCTGATCTGCAGGTTCCATCACATTCGTACCACCTTCGGAGAGTGCTTTTTTATAGGTTGCGTCTGCATCCTCCACGTATACAAACATATTTGCTGTTTGTGCGGGCCACTCCGGGCGGCTGTCGCAAAACATAATGGTACTTCCCGAGATCTCAACTTCGGAATGCCGGATCAGGTCCGAGTCTTCACTCATCTGGGTCGAAATAACTTTTGCATCCAATACTTTGGTTGTGAAATATGCGAATCTGGCTGCGCCGTCAAGCATTAAATAAGGCATAACAGCCTGATGTCCATTTGGGATTTTTACTGTGCTCATGATTTTTGATTTAAGTTTAAGCAAAAGTAAATGCGCCGGAAAAACCGGAATTGGAAAAACACGACATTATACATCACGATATTCCGTTCCTTCCGCTTTACCTGAAAAATAAAACCTGGGATGCTGGCCGGAGAAGGCCTTGAAATCGTGGATAAAATGGGACTGATCATAATACCCGCATTCATAGGCAATTTCTGTCAATGATTTGTCCAGCCTCCCGTAAGCGCCAAGTGCTGACTGAAAGCGGGTGATCCTGGAAAAGAGCTTCGGACTGAAACCGGAGAATGCCTTAAACTTCCTTTCAAACTGACGGGTTGACAGAAAATTCTGTGCCGCGAGTTCCCGTACATTGGTAAGGCCTTTGTTTTCAATAATATGGTTGATAACCGAAAATACTGCCGGCTCGTATGCCCGGTTTTTGACCAGACAAGCTTCCAGAAATGAGGAAATGATTTCCACTCTTGCAACGTGATCGGCAGCCAGCATCATTTTATCTTCAAGTTCCTTGCCCTTGTTTCCCAGCAATGCATGGAGATCGGGCATTTCATTGGTTACCTCGTCGGCCGGGATCCCCAAAAGTGCGGGTATGGCAAAAGGGTAGAGGTATACACCAAAAATCCCGAAATCTTCCTGAATGATGAACCTTCTGAAGGTTTGGGACTGTCCGTGTATGCCCGAAGAAAACGACGAAGTTGTCTGGTCTGCGGAAATGATTTCGTCGAATCGTCCTTTGTAATGAAAAACAAGCTCGGCAAAACCGTCCGCGAGTGTCCGGTGTATATAAGGCGTGCCACTTTGCACGTCGTGTTCCAGAACCCAGAAAGCCTTCACGAACTTCGCCAGCCGTGGAGACGGTGGTAGGGTGTAATATTTCATAACAGTTCAAATATGCCCGGGAATTTACCGGTTTGAAGATAACTTATTGTGCACTAAAAAATTAATTCCAGAGATTTTGCCAGATCTATTAGTAATCAAAGGAGTGGGAAGAATTTACCCTATTTAATCTATATATTTAGCAGTTATATCATTATTGTATTTCTGAAATTTATATTTTTGAATTCTCTTTAATACATTTGAGTCGTTGTAGGATTCAAATTTTAGAATTATTGAATTACCTTCTTACCCAGTTCCTGTCATGAAATTAGTGCCCATAGAGAAGCGTAGCGGACTTACCCGCGAAGAGTTTATTGAAAATTATTTAAAGCCAAGCCGTCCTGTAGTTTTCACCGATTTGGCAAAAGACTGGCCCGCAGTTGAAAAATGGACATTTGACTGGCTCAGAGAAAATCACGGAAATCTGGACGTGCCGCTGGTTGACAATCATATCCATGATGCCGACAAATATTTTCAGATTGCCAAAACCATGAAATTCGGTGATTACCTCACCCTGATCGAAGGCGGTCCTACGGATCTTCGTATTTTCCTTTTTGATATTTTCAAGAAAATCCCTGAACTGGCAGACGATATCCGTTTCCCGACGATCATGGATGGATTTCTTAAGTCTTATAAATTCGTTTTTTTCGGTGGCGAAGGCTCTATCACCAACCTGCATTATGATATGGATTGCTCCAACGTATTTCTGACACAATTTCAGACACGCAAGCAGGTAATCCTGTTTTCTCCTGAGGAAAGCAAACGTCTTTATCACCATCCTTTCACCGTGATGAGCAAGGTTGATCCGATTAATCCGGATTATGAACGTTTCCCGGCGTTGAAAGGCGCGGTTGGCCATGAAACCATTCTTCAGCATGGCGAGACCATCTTTATCCCTTCATTGTGGTGGCACTACATCCGTTATGTAGATGGCGGATTCAGCCTGGCACTCAGAGCAAATAACTCAATTTTTACGGCTGTACGCGGTGGTATGAACCTAGTCCGTCACACATTTGTGGACAAAAGCATGACCAAGCTGCTTGGTATTGACTGGCAGCACTGGAAGGAGCGTAAAGCTGCCGAGAATGCAAAAGAAGTATTGGCATAGCATTCATAGAAGTCTTTTCCGGGCGCATTTCAGAGAACTAATTTATCTTTGAAATGCGTTATCCCAGTTGTGCTTTTATAAAACGTTATGGACTTCGAACTCATTTCTGAATACCAGCCGACGGGCGACCAGCCCCAGGCCATTGCCGAACTCGTACAAGGAATTGAAGCCGGAGAGCCATCCCAGACATTGCTCGGGGTTACAGGTTCAGGTAAGACATTTACAGTTGCCAATGTTGTTGCGCAAGTCAAAAAGCCAACACTGGTTTTGAGCCACAACAAAACCCTGGCAGCCCAGCTCTACGGAGAGTTTAAACAGTTTTTTCCTCAAAACGCCGTAGAGTATTTTATCAGCTACTACGATTATTACCAGCCGGAAGCTTTCATTTCCACCACTAATACATATATAGAAAAAGATCTTCAGATCAACGAGGAAATTGAAAAGCTACGTTTGCACACCGTTTCTTCTTTGATGAGCGGGAGAAGAGATGTGCTTGTAGTGGCCTCTGTATCATGTATATATGGTGCGGGAAATCCTAACGAATACAAAAAGAGTATCGTCAGCGCCAAGCTAGGCGATATTGTGAGCCGGAATCAGTTCTTGTTCCGTCTGGTGGAAATTTTATACAGCCGTACAGAGCTGGAATTCAACCGAGGCACATTCCGCGTGAAAGGGGATACGGTTGATATATTCCCGGGCTACGCCGATTTTGCTTACCGCGTTATTTTCTTTGGAGATGAAATTGAGGAGATCCAGCGCATTGAGCCTGAAACCGGGAAAAAAATATCGTCCGAACGCGCAATAGCTATTTTTCCTGCCAACTTGTTTGTAACCGGCAGGGATGTGCTGATGCAGTCTATCAAAGAAATTCAGGACGACCTTGCTCTGCAGATCAATTATTTCACAAAAGATGGAAGATTGGCTGAGGCCGAGCGGGTAAAGGAGCGTACCGAATTTGATATGGAAATGATGCGGGAGCTTGGTTACTGCTCCGGTATAGAAAATTACTCCCGCTATTTTGACCGACGGATTCCGGGTCAAAGGCCTTTTTGTCTTCTTGATTATTTCCCGGAGGATTTTTTGATGGTTGTGGATGAAAGCCATGTTACGATGCCGCAGATCCGCGCGATGTGGGGAGGTGACCGGTCGCGCAAAGAGTCGCTCGTAGAATATGGTTTCCGTTTACCCTCCGCCCTGGATAACCGGCCGCTCACTTTTCAGGAATTTGAGGATATGACGCCCCAGACCATTTTTGTAAGTGCCACACCGGCGGATTACGAGTTAAGAAAATCGGAAGGTGTGGTGGTAGAGCAGATTATCCGCCCCACCGGTTTGCTGGATCCTGAAATCGAAGTACGCCCGAGCCTGAACCAGATCGATGATTTGCTCGAAGAAACCACCGAACGTATCAAGATGGGTGATCGTGTGCTCATCACCACATTGACGAAAAGGATGGCCGAGGAACTCAGCAAATATCTTGATCGTGTGGGGGTTAAATGCCGTTATATTCACTCAGAAGTGAAGGCACTGGACCGGGTGGAGATTTTGAGAGAACTCAGGTTGGGTGTTTTTGATGTATTGGTGGGTGTGAATTTGCTGCGCGAAGGGCTGGATCTGCCGGAGGTTTCCCTTGTGGCGATCATGGATGCAGACAAGGAAGGTTTTTTAAGAGATACGAGGTCGATGATACAAACCATCGGACGCGCCGCCCGTAACGACAGGGGAAAAGTGATTATGTACGCCGATGTCATTACAGGCTCAATGCAGCAAGCCATTGATGAAACCAATCGCCGCCGGAGTATTCAGATGGATTATAATGCTGAACATGGCATTACTCCGAGAACTATTCTTAAATCGAAGGAAGCTATCATGGAACAAACTTCCGTGGCCGATTCAAAAGTAAGAAAAGTGTATGTGGAGCCGCAGGAAATTCGCATCGCAGCCGATCCGGTTGTTCAATATATGGGTAAAAATGATCTTCAAAAGTTATTAGCCGAAACGCAGAGAAAAATGGAAGCAGCGGCAAAAGACCTCGACTTCCTCGAAGCTGCAAGGTTGCGGGATGAGCTGATGCAATTGAAGGAACGGGTGAAGGAGACTGCGTGAGCTTGAACGACCCATTTGAAAGGGAAATAATTTCTTTATCTTTATGATTGGTACGATCAAATTATCAATATGATACGAACACTTCTGATACCTGAAAATCAAGATGTTTCAATACAGATACCTGCTTCATTTGTTGGCAAACAGGTAGAGGTCATTGCGTTTACGATTAATGAGACAATTGATCAGTCGGAAGCAAAAGATATACCCCTTACTCATTATGCCAGCCAAAACTCTCTGGTAAAAGACTGGTTGACCTGCGAAGAAGACGAGGCATGGGCAAATTTGTAAAAGGGGAAATTGTTGTCATCCCATTTCCATTTTCAGACCTTTCAGGGTCAAAAAGAAGGCCAGCTATGGTGCTTGCTGATCTTGATGGGGATGACATTCTACTTTGTCAGATCACTTCTCAAAATACCAGAGACTCCCGAGCCGTTCCTATAACCAATCAGGATTTTCAACATGGATCCTTGCCGGTTAGCTGTTATATCAGGCCTACCCGCATTTTTACTGCGGATAAAAACATTATTGTTCGTGCTACGGGTATCTTAAAACCGCAAATTGTGACTGATGTGGTACAATCAATAATATCAGTTATAAGTTAATCTTAACAGATAGGATTAGATCGAATTTGTCGGATTCGCTTGCATCAGCAATTCCAAAGCCTCCTTCCAGTTGTTCACTCTTATATGTTTATCGACATTCACATTATGCGATGCAGTGAAAAGAATAGGAGTTCCCTGACAGAAATCAAGATTTTTCAAATGGTCGTCGATCATGAAATCCGTATTGATGACCCTTTTATCACCACAAAAAACAATGTTTTTCCAGGTTATAAATGGGAAATGTTCACCGAGCCATTCATATTTTTCAGGAAGTGAATTCGGGAATTCCATTGCCGCTGAAACAATGAATATATCAAAATCTTCCTGCAGTTTTAGCAGAGCTTCCTGTGCACCTTCAATAATAGGGGCATTCCTGAAGAAACCGGATTTGTAAATCAAACTTCTCGCCGCCGCTGGATCCGGAAAGGCGTCATCTTCAGGTATACCCAGCAAATCCTCCTTGGCAATTCTTACCCCGTATGCTTTTTCATACAAATTAATCCAGTTGGTTTCAATGTCCACAATAACATTGTCCATGTCAATAGCGATTGATTTACGCGGCATATTTCTTTGTTATTTATATTGCTAATTTATGCAACAAATGTAAATTTTTTTTGCAAAATTATGCAATATATTTCCTTTAAATTTTTGTAATTTCGCAAAAAGTAGAAATTAGTATGCTTAAAGAGGAACGTTTTCAAGTGATTTTGGATCGGCTGGGCCAGGAACAAAAGGTGTACCTTGGCAGGCTTAGCGCGTTGCTGAATGTGTCTGAGGACACAATCAGGCGGGATATTAAAGAATTGGCAGATCAGGGGCTGCTGAAGTCGGTGCGGGGTGGGGCGGTGCCACATTCCCCTGGCCCACATCATTTCCGAGACAGAATGTCTCATGATAAAGAGCAAAAACAAATTATAGCAGTAAAAGCACTGGATTTCCTAAAAGACGGACAGGTTGTTGTTTTTGACGGTGGGACTTCGGCCCTGTTGATCGCTCAATCGCTGCCTAAGGATCTGCATATCACGGTAGTAACCAATAGTTTTCCAATCGTGTCCCTGCTCGAAGAGCACGAGCATGTCGAGGTTTTATTTGCAGGTGGTCGATTATTAAAGAATTCATTCGTAACCATTGGAAATGATACGGTTCAGTTTTTCAAAAAGTTCAGACCTGATATTTGTCTGCTGGGGATTTGCAGCATTCATACGGAATTGGGAGTTACCGGGCCGGATTTTGAAGAAAGTGAGGTGAAACGGGCCATGATCGAGTCTTCCAAAGAGGTCATTGCACTGGCAACACTTGAAAAACTCGGAACTGCCGAAGCTTATTACGTCTGTCCAACCGATAACTTATCGGTAATTGTAACAGATCAATCCTCTGATTATGAGGAATTTGATGTATATAAGGAAAAAGGCATCCGTATGGTGTAGATGCCTTTCTGCGTGTTAACCTTTTTTATCAGTCGTCGTTTGCTCGATTTTGAAAAAGGTATCGTCAACTGATTTTGTGTCGTGATCCATAGCGCTGGCGAAGCCTAGCATGTATGAAATGGCCAGCCTACGGAGCCATTTTCGGGTGTGTTTCAATATAATATTGATTTTCATTTTCCATAAATTAAATAATGGAGCATCTTCCAGGGAATTGGAATAAACCCCTAGGGAACTGAATAATGATGTTGATCTGCTGTAATCAAAGACTGGCAGATGTATCGGGTCAGTTAAAACCGGATAGTATTCAGGAAAATGAAATGAGTGGATCTTCGGAAATCAGAGGCCAGCAATGAAAATGCCGGATAAGATTGTCAAGAGTTAAATGTAACTCTTTCTGCGACTCGCGCAGGTTGACGGAAGTAATGTTATCAACCCTTTTGCTGATCGCTTCTAAAATCAAAAATTGAAAGCTGTTGTTTTTAAACGCCCAAACATGGTTACTGGCAGCCGTGGAAACCTCATAAATGCCAGGGATATTGCGAAGTTTACCCGGAAAGCCTGCGGCAATAGGGATTGTTTCCTTTTGGATCGCAGGCCGGCCAGCGCCTGTCTCATGAAGAAGAAATATACCTGCGGAAAGTATAGCAAGCAGCAGGCAATTAATCACCGACTTTTTTTCTGATATGTTCCTGGATATTTTCATCGCATCTAAATATAGCATAATATCCTGATAAATGGCAGGTTGCTATCTTGGGGCCATTCGAATGGCACCGTCCAGGCGAATCACTTCGCCATTCAGCATCGGATTTTCAACAATCGCTTTCGCCAGCAAAGCATATTCCGAAGGTCGCCCGAGCCGTGATGGAAAGGGTACCTGCTGGCCCAGTGACAAACGTGCTTCTTCTGGCAGGCCCAACATCAGAGGGGTTTCAAACAGCCCGGGCGCGATGGTCATGACCCTGATACCCGACTTTGCGAGGTCGCGGGCGACAGGAAGCGTCATGCTTACAATGCCCCCTTTGCTGGCAGCATAAGCAACCTGACCCATTTGTCCGTCATAGGCGGCTACTGAAGCAGTATTGATGATCAGACCACGCTCACCTTCTTCGTTCGGCATGTTTTTCTCCATTGCAAAGGCTGCCAGCCGGATTACATTGAATGTACCTATCAGATTGACTTTGATTGTTTTTTCAAAAACTTCTAGGGAATGTGGACCGTAAATCCCGTCTACTTTTCCAACGGTCTTACGGGCAGGAGCAATACCTGCGCAATTAATTGCAATATCAATTTTTTGAAATAACTCCAGAATTAGATCAATGGCCGCCTGGACTGCGACCTCGCTGGAAACATCGGTTTTGATGAATTTGATATTGCCGGGAAATTCATTTTCGAGGTTTTTCCCCGCAGCCCCGTTCAGATCAAGAATGGCGATTTTGGCACCTTGTTTTACAAACAAACGGGCGGTAGCCTCTCCTAAACCAGAAGCTCCGCCCGTTATCAGTACTGTTGCGTTTTTTAACTGCATCTATTTCACTTTTCGCAGGATGTGCTCCGGGATAGGATGCTCTTCCAAAAACTTTCGCGCTTTTTCTGCTTTTTCCAATACGACCGGGTGCTGAGATAAATCAGGCAGCGAGTTATCTATTGTTATTTTTGGAGAAATAAGCGATTTTTTTTCCAGAACCTTCATATTGATAATTGTTATCTAAACGAATCTAAGGATTTTTGACCAATCAAAAAACTTTCAAAAGATCTGTTTGCTTCAAAACGAATCCACTCATGATTTCGATATCCCCATATATTCAAGAAATCCTTCATCTCAACTACGACTTTGCCGATAGCAATCTGGTAAAGCCGTGTCCTTGACTTGGTATTGCCCGTCAGAACAATATAGCGGCTCGGATGTTCTTTTAAATACTCAAGAATTACTGCCATCACTGTTGCCAACACCTGGGGTAAATCACCATTGTCAGTGACAGTATCGTCAACGTAATCTTGCGTTACGGGATCCAGATCCAGTAGCGCAAGATTATATATTTGGTCAGTTAAAGGCGAAAATGCAACAGCCTTTTCAAAAATGCCGCGTTTGCCAGTGCTCTGAAATTTATAGTGTGTGTTCGTTTCATTGAGAATGAACGGATATGCCTCGTAATTCATTACGAAACCACCTCGATCTTTACTTTTAACAGAAACTCATCCATTTCAATTTCAGTTGCTTCTCCGTTCAGGTCGCCTACCAGGTTGAGGTCGAGGGCCTGTACTTCCTGGCAGATGTAATCTTTATTGGCTGTCACAGCATTGGCGAGCAGGCTGTCATTGTTTTGTAAAGTAATCCTGATTTTATCCGTAACATCAAAGCCGCTGTCTTTGCGCAGGTTTTGAACACGGTTCACAAAATCACGTGCTATGCCTTCCAGGCGAAGATCTTCTGTAATGCTGATATCCAATGCCACTGTAAGGCCTCCTTCGCTAGCTACGAGCCAGCCCGGAACGTCCTCAGCGATGATTTCCACGTCGGAAATAGAAATTTCAATAGCAGCAGGATTCAATACAATGGAGCCTTTTTGCTCGATTTCTTTAATCTCCAATTCGGTCATCGCCGAAATAGCGGCCGCAACATCCTTCATTTTAGGCCCGAATTTCGGCCCCAGGGTCTTAAAGTTCGGCTTGATTTTCTTTTTCAGGATCCCGCTGTCATCATGCACAAACTCGACAGTTTTGACATTTACCTCATTCAAAATAATAGAAGTAACCTTTTCAATCTGAAGTTTTGTTTTATCGCTTAAAACCGGGATCAGGATTTTGGACAACGGCTGACGTACTTTGATCTTATGGCCTTTCCGGATAGAGTGTACCAGCGAGCTTATTTTCTGCGCCAAATCCATCGATTCTTCCAGGTCTGTATCTACCAATTCACTTTCAATTTTCGGCCAATAGGTCAAATGGACGGACTCGTATTTAAACGCTGTATTGTTTTTGACAGAAGCCTCACGGTCAATGTCTGTCAGGTTTTTATATAACCATTCGCCGAAGAATGGCGCGATAGGCGACATAAGCTGGGCTACTGTTGCAAGACAGTGCTGCAAAGTTTCATAAGCCGCCTGTTTGTCCTCGGTAAGTCCGGTACCTTGTTCCTGTGATGGGTTCCAGAACCTGCGGCGATTGAGGCGGATATACCAGTTTGAAAGCTGATCCGTAACAAAATCCTGCACCAGGCGACCCGCTTTTGTAGGATTGTAATCGTCAAACTGCTCGCCAACTTCCCTGATCAGCGTATTCAGTTTTGACAAAATCCAGCGATCCAGCTCCGTGCGTTTTTCAACCGGAACAGAATTCGCCTCATGGAATTCGTAGTTGTCCAGATTGGCATACAAAGCGAAGAAATTATAGGTATTCACGAGCGTACCGAAAAATTTCCGTTGTACCTCTCCAATTCCTTCAATATTGAATTTCAGGTTATCCCAGGGCTCGGCGTTGGTGATCATGTACCAGCGGGTTGCGTCAGGCCCATAGTGCGCGAGCGTCGTGAACGGGTCGATTGCATTTCCGAGGCGTTTGGACATTTTGTTGCCGTTTTTATCCAAAACCAAACCGGTAGAAACTACATTTTTAAATGCAACAGAATCGAACAGCATTCCAGCGATGGCATGAAGGGTGAAAAACCAGCCACGTGTCTGGTCAACACCTTCCGAAATAAAATCGGCCGGATAGCTTTTGTTGAAGATTTCCTGGTTTTCAAAAGGGTAATGCCATTGCGCATAAGGCATTGCACCGGAATCAAACCAAACGTCGATGAGGTCTGGCTCGCGGTGCATCACATGGCCCTTTTTGGAAACCAGCACAACATTGTCCACATAAGGACGGTGCAAATCAAAATCGCCGTTTTCTAACTTTAACAGATAATCTGAGTTCTTGGCAGCCTGCTCCCGGGTCAGGTTTCCCGACATCAATGCATTTTCAAGCTCATCTATAAGCTGTTCGATGGATCCTATGCAGATCTCTTCGCCATGTTCGCTTCTCCAGATCGGCAGCGGTGTTCCCCAGTATCTTGAACGTGACAAATTCCAATCAACCAGATTCTCCAGCCAGTTGCCGAAACGCCCGGTTCCGGTACTTTCAGGTTTCCAGTTGATCGTTTTGTTCAGCTCAACGAGCCTGTCTTTTGCCGCAGTTGTTTTGATAAACCAGCTGTCCAGCGGATAATAAAGTACCGGCTTATCTGTGCGCCAGCAATGCGGGTATGGGTGCTCGTATTTTTCAACTTTAAAAGCCTTTCCTTCTTCTTTCAGTTTTATTGCGATCAGAACGTCGGTTGGCCGGAATTCAGGATTGTTTTGTTCTTCATCAGAATAATACTCAGGCTTCACATAACGTCCTGCGTAATCGGTGATCTCCTTTACAAAGCGTCCCTGTCTGTCCACGATCGGAACTTCCTTGCCTGTTTCGTCCCGGACCATGATAGAAGGAATTCCATTGGCTTGTGCCACCCGGAAGTCGTCCGCGCCAAATGTAGGAGAGGTATGCACCACGCCGGTACCATCTTCGGTAGTTACAAAATCGCCGAGAATAACCCGGAATGCAGGCTGATCAGACAAAGGCTGGACATAGGGAAGAAGCTGCTCGTACTGAACGCCTTCCAAGTCTTTTCCTTTGAATTCCTTGATAACAGACCAGGGAAGTAACTTTTTGTCGCTGGCAGCAAACCCTTCAAAATCACCATCAAGACCTTTATCTGAGAAGTATTTACCGATCAGGTCCTTAGCCAGAACCACATGAACCGGCTCATACGTATAGGGATTGAAGGTTTTTATAAGAACATAATTGATGTTCGCGCCAACAGTCAGCGCAGAGTTGGCAGGGAGTGTCCAGGGAGTGGTTGTCCAGGCGAGTATACGGATATCCGTATCTTCCATACCTTCAAAAACCGCATAGCTGCCAGCCGTCTTCACCTTGAACATCGCCACGATTGTGGTGTCCTTCACATCTTTATATGTGCCGGGCATGTTCAGCTCGTGGGATGAAAGTCCGGTTCCTGCGGCGGGAGAATAGGGCTGAATGGTATATCCTTTGTACAATAAACCTTTGTCATACAGCTTTTTAAGCAGATTCCAGAGGCTTTCTATGTATTCACTTTTGTAGGTAATATACGGATCGTCCAGATCGACCCAATAGCCCATTTTTTCGGTCAGGTCGTTCCACTGATCCGTAAATTTCATCACAGTCTGGCGGCACCTTTCATTGTATTCTTCAACCGAGATCGTTTTACCGATATCCTCTTTGGTAATGCCTAATTCCTTCTCAACCTGCAGTTCCACGGGAAGTCCGTGCGTATCCCAGCCGCCTTTTCGTTTTACCTGAAAGCCCTGCAACGTTTTGTAACGGCAAAAAATATCTTTGATAGACCGCGCCATCACGTGGTGTATTCCCGGGGTTCCGTTTGCAGACGGCGGGCCTTCGTAAAATGTAAATGAGGGCGCTCCTTCGCGGGTTTCTACGGACGCTTCAAATATCTTTTTATCTTTCCAGAATTGTAGTACCTCGTTTCCGATTTGCGGATAACTCAGATTTTTATATTCGTTGTATTTCATGTTAGCTGTCGGCTGTTAGCAGTTGGCTACCAGCGTTGTAATGTAAAAGCGATTTATTTCTTGGCCCTATCAGGGATTTTAAGAGTGCAAAATTACAGATTTTTTCGGCTAAAGGAATGAGATGATTTTAAGGATTATGTGATACATTGTATTATTGCAGCGTCAACGGCCTTGATAAAATCGAGTATCTCAACACCAAACTCACATGGAATTATACCATAGACTATTACTTGCCAACAAGACCTGGGCGGCAAAGCAGCTCGACCTGGACGAAAAATACTTCGAGAATCTGTCCAAAGACCAGAAACCTGATTTCCTCTGGATTGGCTGTTCTGACAGCCGTGTGCCTGCCGAAGATCTGACGGGATGCAGCCCGGGTGAAATGTTTGTCCACAGAAATGTCGCCAATCTGGTTGTACATACAGATATGAACATGCTGAGTGTCCTTCAGTATGCAGTGGAGGTATTGAAGGTGAAACACATTCTGGTCGTCGGGCATTATCAGTGCGGAGGTGTAAAGGCATCTATGACGCACGATGACCTTGGTCTGATCAACAACTGGCTCAGGAATATTAAGGATGTTTATGATAAACATGCCGGAGAACTTAATGCGATAGAGGAAGAAAAAGCGCGATTCGACAGGCTTGTAGAGCTGAATGTAGTGGAGCAGGTCCGCAATCTGGCGAAAACAAACATTATTCAGCAGGCATGGCATAAGAAGCAACCTGTGCATTTGCACGGCTGGGTTTTTGGGATGCATGACGGGATCATCAAACCTATTCTCAGTATGCCGGCCGGAAGTGAGGTAGAAGGTATTTTTAAGTTTGATTTTTAGAGAAAGAACCTGCTGAAACGTCGGCAGGTTCTTTTTTTGTCCTTTCAGCCCGGTTTCCAGAAGCAATTTTCCTGTTTTTTGAGATGAAATTATTATCAAAAAGAATAGATGCCTTAAATTAGTAGCTGTAACAAGTCTAAATATAGATTTCAATGACTTTTAAAAAGCTGGCCGGAAAAGTGCATCTGATTCTGGGACTTACCTCGGGTGTCGTCGTGTTTGTGGTAGCTATAACCGGGTGTATACTGGCTTTTGAGCAGGAAATAAAGAGCATCATACAACCATACAGGTATTCAGACGCTCGACCCGCAACAAGCATATTGCCTCCGTCAGCTCTAAAGGCTTTTGCAGAGAAGGCGCTGCCGGGAAAAAAGGCAAACGGGGTTTTGTACAATGTGCCCGGCAGGAATGCGGAAGTAGGCTTTTACAATATTGATCCGGAATATTACAATGTAGTTTATCTCAACCCTTACACCGGAAAAGTGGCCAAGGTATGGGACGAAGACGAAGACTTTTTCCATTTTATACTTCACGGGCATTATTACCTGTGGTTACCCGAAACCATTGGACAGTTTGTCGTAGCTTCCTTTACATTGGTTTTCCTCGTGATGATGATCAGCGGGCTGGTTTTATGGTGGCCCAGGAATAAAGCAGCCAGAAAGCAAAGGTTTTCGGTTAAATGGGATGCGGCGTGGAGGCGCAAGAACTATGATGTGCACAATGTCTTCGGATTTTACATGATGTCCATCGGGGTTATTTTTGCGGTTACGGGCTTGGTTTGGGGTTTTCAATGGTTTTCTCAGGGATTGTATACAGTGACGGGTGGAAAAGGATCCGACGAATTTAAGATTCCGCCTTCAGATACGATTTCTACTTCGGTTGTTTCATCGCCGGCAGAAGCTACGGACCGGGCATGGTATGCTTTGAAAAAGGAATATCCTGAAAATGAGGGTATCAATATCTCATTTGCCACACAGAAAGCGGAGTCGATTTACTCTTATGTTAATTTTCGGGACGGGACTTATTATAAAGTCGATTACAACTATTTTGATCAATATTCACTGAAAAAAATAACTGTTGACGGACCTTATACCGGGAAATACAGCGAGGCTAATTTGGGCCAGCTGCTGCGCCGTATGAACTATGATATCCATACGGGGGCGATTCTCGGCTTGCCGGGAAAAATTCTTGCTTTTCTTGCCAGTCTGGTCTGTGCTACGCTGCCAGTTACCGGGTTTATGATTTGGTGGGGCAGGCGAAAAAAAGGAAGCAAAAAAAACGTAAGAAAATTAAGAGCCATGAAGCCGGATCTGATGAGTAATAGCACCAACTGATTGTTCAGTTAAACAGATTCAGATCAAAAACCCGGTCGGCGGCCATGAGTAACCGTACAGGAAATGGTTCTACCCAGATAATCCTGTTAAATCCCATCGTGAATAAAAGCGGGTGGAACACACATATAAATGCCGCAACAAACAGGATCCCCCGCATCACAGGGAGTGAAGCCTCCTTTGATAAAATAAACAGCCCCATTAAAAGAAAGGGGAATCCGTATGACAAAGCCCGGTCAACGTCCTGCACGTAAACGGCAGTGGATATCAATACTGTAAATCCTGCGGCCAGGACAAAGAGCAGTGCGTACTTTCGGGTTAAACAGAGTGCGAGTACCCCAGCGCCAATTATAAGCCACATTCCTTCAAAAACCGTCCACAGGCTGCTTCCAAGTCCGTAACGATTCAAGTCTTTCAACATGATCGGCGCCCAGTCGTAGGTGTATCTGTGGTTGGGAAAGTAACTTTTTCCAATATAATAACGGAGGGCAAAATACAAAATCCAGGACATCCATATAATCTGGCTTTTACCCAGAAATGCATTTTTGATCAGTGTTTTGAAACGAAAATCGCCTGTTTCATAGGCTTTGCGCAGCATCCACCAAAGCAGGACATATCCGCCCGCGACCACTGCCCGCTCATCGGTAAAGAATGCCATCATCAGAAAAACGGAAGCTAAAGCCCGGCTGCGTGCAAGGACAGCGATCAGCAGGAAAGAATAGGCGAATGTGTCTCCGTAGCCATGAATATCCACAAATGCCCAGGAGCCGATAAATATATTTGAAAAGGCCAGAGCAAAAAGGCAAGCGGTCACCTTATCGTTCGACTGTGCATATACGTACCTTGCAATCAGATAAATGTTTCCTATACCCAGCAAAGCCTGAAGAAAGATGATCAAAATGATATTATGCCCTGTAATAAAGGATAGAAAGGGCAGCGTCCACCTGTAAATAACGGCGTTTCTGCGCGAAAAAACGCCATAGCCGATCTCTTTGGGATGTAACAGATTATCGGCCTGATTGTGTACAAATGTCCAGGCATCGAGAACACCGGAATGTTGATAAATGTACTCATGTAGCAGGGTATAAGGCGGGAAAGCCAGAAAAATGGAAACAGCCACGCACCAGAAGGTGAGCGTAAGCAGCCAGTTTCCCGATTTTAGCTTTTCTTCAAGCCAAAGCAGCGTCGATTTGTAAAAGTCTTCAAAGATCATTAAAATGATTTTTAAATATTCAGCTGGCAAATTCAAATCGAAAACTTCGTGGGCGCAGACTTGTTATTTCCAAATGTAATGAAAACAGGGAATCAAAAATATAGTCCTTGTAAGGACTTAGTTTGCGGTGTTTTGTTATTGAATATCTATATTCCCGGAAACAGAATGGATTTACCTTCGTTCTGTTAATTTACGTAGCAATTATTTTTTTGTATGAATAAAGTCGTTGAGATAGCAAGGAAATCAGGGTTAGACGGATTCATGCTCGCATTGCTGAGTATGATTCTCCTGGCTTGGTTGTGGCCCTTTCCTGGTATGAAAGAAAGCCCTGTTCCGTTGTCGGAGATCTCCACTTATGCAGTTTCGTTGATCTTCTTTTTCTATGGATTGCGCCTCAGCCCGGAGAAGCTGCGTGCCGGGCTTGTGAACTGGAAACTTCATACCATGGTGCATTTGTCTACTTTCGTCCTTTTCCCACTGATTGCCCTGGCTTTTCGTCCATTCTTTAAATCGGAAGAAGGGGAGACGCTTTGGCTTGCTATCTTCTTTTTAACAGCCCTTCCGTCTACTGTATCGTCCTCGGTAGTAATGGTTTCCATTGCCAGAGGTAATATTCCGGCGGCCATATTCAATGCAAGTATTTCAAGTTTGCTCGGCGTTTTTATTACACCGCTCTGGTTGGGGCTGGTTATGGAGTCCGGAGCTGAACATTTTGACCTTTTGTCCGTAGTCGGAAAGTTGTCATTGCAAGTACTATTACCGGTGTCGGCAGGCATCATGCTGAATAAGCGTTGGGGTCATTTTGCTGAGACAAATAAAAAGTATATCCGCTATTTTGATCAGTCTTCTATCTTGCTGATTGTGTATACATCCTTTTGTGAATCCTTCGGCGAAAACCTGTTCAGTGCGCTCGGATTAAAAGATATTGTATTTTTAGGGATAGGAATGCTGGCTTTGTTTTTCGGCATTTATTTTTTGCTGATCTTCATCAGTGATTTATTAGATTTTAGCCGGGAAGATAAGATTACTACCGTATTTTGTGGCTCCAAAAAGTCGCTGGTACAGGGTGCCGTGATGGCGAAAGTGCTGTTTCCGGGGCCGCAGGCAGGTGTTATGCTGTTACCCATCATGATCTATCATGCCCTGCAGCTGATTGCAGCCAGTATCCTCGCCCAACGACTGGCGCAGGAACCCTTGCAGCCAGAGGAGGATAGAATTATAGTTAAAAATTAACGTATGCGGTTGATATCCCTTGTGGTGCGTTTGGCAGTATTGGTTCTTTTGCTGATGGGAATCCAGTCTTTGTGGACTAATTTTCGTTCGGGAAACTGGTTTCCCGACTGGATCGGCGGCGAGGATAAAACGGAAGCTGTACATACGGTGGTTTTACAGGAGATTAGTGCAATGGGCAAGCTTGAACTTGTGAAATACAATTTCAAAGATGTGGTGGAGCAGGAAATTGTAAAAATGTGGCTTCCTAATGCCAAGGCTGTGCTGATTGTTCAGGGAGAAGCGATCGGCTGCGTGGATCTGACCAAAATCGCGATTGCCGACATTAGTTCCAATGATACGACTCTGGTGGTGAACATGCCCGATCCTGAATTATGTGTATTTAAAATAGACCACGAAAAGTCAAAGGTTTACAATACCGAATATGCTTTCATGGAGGAAGCAAGGCTGGTGCAGGAAGCCTATAAACAAGCTGAAAAACAAATCCAGAAGTCAGCATTGGATATGGGCATTCTGGATCAAACGCGGGAAAATGCAAGAAAAATCCTGACACCTGTGCTGGAAAAAGCTTCGGGAAAGAAAGTGGTCCTGAAATTTCCGATGCATGCCAAAATAGACAAGTTACGCTAAACATAGACCCGTAAAACCAAGCCCTTCTGATGAGTAAAAAAGGATTTCTGACACAACAAGAACTTGAAAGTAAAGTAGAAGACGGTTTAATTGAAACCATTGTTGTGGCTTTCACAGACCATTACGGAAGGTTGATGGGGAAGCGGGTAGATGCGGATTATTTTCTGGAAACGGTCATTAAATCGGGTACCCACGGATGTAACTACCTCCTCACTACGGACATGGCGATGGAACCGGTCCCTGGCTATGAATATGCAAACTGGGAACTTGGTTACGGGGATTTTCATCTGGTCCCGGATCTGGCAACGCTTAGAATCGCCGACTGGCTCGACAAAACAGCTTTGATCATCTGCGATCTTCATAATGAAAAATCACATGCATTAGAATCCATTGCGCCGAGGTCAATCCTGAAAAAACAGCTTGACGAACTTGGAAAGGATGATATGCAATGTTTCGCAGCGTCCGAGCTGGAATATTATCTTCTGGAAAACAGTTACAAGCAAGCTTTTGAACAAAATTATCATAATCTGACACCTGCGGGTTATTACCTGGAAGATTACCATATCATGCAGGGCACACGAAATGAAAAGTATACATCCGCCGTGCGGCGGCACCTCAAAAATTCAGGCATACAGGTTGAAACTTCAAAAGGAGAGTGGGGATTGGGGCAGCATGAGCTGAATGTCAAGTATTCGGAAGTGTTGCCGATGGCGGACAATCACATTGTTTATAAGCAATGTATGAAGGAAGTTGCGGATGCGATGGGGCTGTCGGTTACGTTTATGGCGAAATTTGTTTCTGATCAGGCAGGTTCGAGCAGTCACATTCACATGAGTTTATGGAAAGATGGTAAAAATGCATTTTCCGGAGATACTTCATTCGGCCCGGTAAAAGGTTCGGATTTGTTCCGGTGGTTTCTGGGCGGGTGGATCAAACACGTACCGGACGTGATGCCGTTTTATGCGCCGACGATCAATTCATATAAAAGATTTGTGGATGGTTCATGGGCGCCTACACGTCTGGCGTGGAGCTACGACAACCGTACTGCGGGTTTCAGAGTTGTAGGAAGCGGACAAAGCCTGCGCATCGAATGCCGTATACCAGGGGCAGACTGTAATCCTTATCTCGCGTTTGCGGCATCTCTTGCATCAGGTTTGGATGGAATACGGAATAAAATTGAGCCGCCGGAATGTTTTGTGGGGGATATTTATGCTGCGGCGCATTTACCCCGCGTCCCCTACACGCTGGCCGAGGCGACAGCCATGTTTGAGCATAGTAAGTTTGCGAAGGAAGTGTTTGGAAAAGAAGTAGTTGAACATTACACGCATTTTTTCAAAACCGAACAAAGGGCGTATGATACCTATGTGACGGACTGGGAAAGAAAAAGATATTTCGAGCAGATATAGCAAATAATGTTATCTCACTCGTAAAGAAAGAAAAACCGGCCACAGCGTGGCCACCCATTATTAACTAAAACATATCCCAATGCGCTTAGAAAATAAAGTAGCCCTCATTACAGGTGGAAGTGGTGGAATCGGACGGGAAACCGCCTTGTTATTTGCCAAAGAAGGAGCCAGAATTGTTGTTACCGACGTAAACGATGCAGCCGGTCAGGAAACGGCTGATGAAATTAAAAGCAATGGGGGAGAAGCCTTTTTCCTTCATTCCGATGTCTCGAAAGCGGCTGACTGTGAAGCGGCAGTTGCATTTGCAGAAGAGAAATTCGGGAAACTGAATATCATTTTCAATAATGCGGGTATTATGCATAGCGACGATGATAACGCCATGACGACGGAGGAGTCTATCTGGGACCTGACGATGAATATCAATGCCAAAGGCGTTTTTCTGGGTTGCAAATATGGTATTCCGGCTTTGCAAAGAGCAGGTGGCGGCTCTATTATCAATACGGCATCCTTTGTAGCAATTCTTGGTGCGGCAACTCCGCAGGTGGCATACACTGCGAGTAAAGGTGCTGTTCTTGCACTGACACGTGAACTGGCAGTTATCCACGCCCGGGAAAACATCCGTGTCAATGCTTTATGTCCCGGTCCGTTGCGTACTGAGCTGTTAATGAAGTTTTTAAATACAGAAGAGAAAAAGCAGCGCCGGTTAGTGCACATTCCGATGGGGCGGTTTGGAGAGGCAAAAGAAATGGCTTACGCCGCACTTTTCCTGGCATCAGATGAATCATCATTTGTTACGGGAACCGATTTCCTCGTCGATGGCGGAATTACTTCTGCTTATGTGACGCCGCTCTAAACGGGAGAAATGGGAGGAGGGAAGAAAGGGGCGAGGAGAAAATCGAGGAACCGATAAATTTATTAAATTAAAAAAAGAGCGAATCAGGGATTAGGGAATATGGTACTTCCTCCATCCTCCCTTTCCTCCTTCCTCCATCTAATAATATGTCAATACAAAAAACAATCAGCCCTATTGACGGCTCGGTCTATGTGGAACGCGAGCTTGCCGATTCTGCCGCGGTGGAATCAGCTTTGAGTAAAGCTGTGCTGGCGCAGAGAGAGTGGCGCAAAACTTCGTTGGCAGAACGGGAAGCAATTTGCCGGAAAGCCGTTGAATATTTTCTGAACAACGCGGATGAAATTGGTCTGGAACTTACCTGGCAAATGGGCCGGCCCGTGAGATATACTGCGAATGAGATCAGAAAAGGGTTTCAGGAGCGGGCCAACTATATGATATCTGTGGCAGAACAAGCGCTGGCGGATGTGGAAGTTGCCGAAATTTCAGGCTTCAGGCGGTTTATACGCCGCGATCCTTTGGGAGTAGTATTTGTAGTGGCTCCCTGGAATTATCCCTATCTGACATCGGTCAATTCGGTTATCCCGGCTATTATGGCTGGCAATGCAGTGATTTTGAAACACGCGCAGCAGACACCGTTGTGTGCCGAGCGTTATGCAGCTGCATTTGAATATGCCGGTTTACCAGAGGGCGTTTTCCAGTACCTGCATCTCAGCCATGAACAGGTGGCTGGCGTGATCGGTGACAGCAGGATCGATTATGTGGCATTTACCGGTTCGGTTGAAGGCGGACATGCCGTACAGAATGCAATCAATGAGCGGTTTATTATCGGTGGCCTGGAACTGGGCGGGAAAGATCCAGCTTACGTACGTGCCGATGCCAATTTGGCTGATGCCGTTGAAAACCTGGTGGACGGGTCCTTCTTTAATTCAGGACAATCCTGCTGTGGAATCGAGCGGATTTATGTTCATAAAGATGTTTACGACCAGTTTATAAATGATTTTGCCGAACTGACAAAAACGTATACGCTGGGTAACCCGCTGGAACAGGCTACTACGCTGGGACCGATGGTCAGGACGTCGGCGGCGGATTTTGCCCAGAAGCAAATTGATGAAGCTGTTCAAGCCGGCGCCAAAGCATTGATTGATCCGGCCCTTTTTCCTGAACATAAATCTGGCACTCCCTATCTCGCGCCTCAGGTATTGGTGAATGTGGATCATTCCATGCAGGTGATGACGGAGGAAACTTTTGCCCCGGTAGTCGGTATTATGCCTGTGGACAGTGATGAAGAGGCGATCCGATTGATGAATGATAGCCAGTATGGCCTTACTGCTTCAATCTGGACAACCGATCTTGATACTGCTTTACAAATTGGTGAACAAGTGGAAACAGGGACGTGGTTTATGAACCGTTGCGATTATCTGGACCCTGCACTTGCCTGGACGGGCGTGAAAAATTCCGGTCGCGGATGTACACTTTCGACGGTCGGTTATGAAGCGTTGACCAGGCCGAAATCATTCCATTTGAAAATTAACGCCTAATACATCGGATTGAAATGAAAGTCGGACTACTGGAATGCGATCATGTTCGGGAGGAATTGCTGCAAATTGGAGGGGACTATAATCAGATGTTCCCGTCCTTATTTTCAAAAGTGGCGCCTGATTGGGAGTTTGAATTCTACGACGTTTGCAATAATATTTTTCCCGGGTCCGCAAATGCATGCGATGTTTACATTTGCACGGGATCCAAAAGTTCTGTTTACGACGATGAGCCATGGATTGCCAGGTTGAAAGAATTTGTCCGTGAAATCCAGCACTCCGGCAAAGCATATGTCGGAGTGTGTTTCGGGCATCAGATGCTGGGCGAAGCATTGGGTGGAAAGGTCCGGAAATCGGAGGTTGGCTGGTGTGTGGGTGTGCATCATTTTGAAACAATAAAATTTCAGAACTGGATGATGCCGGCCCGGTCTTCGTTCGATCTTCTGATGATGTGCCAGGATCAGGTCGTGGAGCTTCCCGAGGGCGCAGTACTGCTCGCTGAGACTTCTGATTGTCCCTTTGCCATGTTTCAGGTTGGCGACAATATGCTGGGAATTCAGGCCCATCCCGAATTTCCAAAAGCATATGATCAGGCTTTGATGGAATTACGGGTGGAGCGGATAGGGAATGCAAAAGTAGATCTTGGAATAGCCAGTCTTGAACTCCCCACACATGAAATCATCGTGGCAGAATGGATAAAGAACTTCGTTACGTTATGAAGTAGCGCGATGTATTCTTAATTTTACGAAGGCTTAGTTTAGTACCAATCAGACTTAAAATGACCAGCAGCAGCACTATTTCCCGGAGGCAGATACTCAGTTCCCACCAGACGGGTCAGAAAATCCGGCGGATTGCTTTTGAAATATATGAGCAGAATTTTGAGGAAAAAGGTATCATCATCGCAGGTATTGCTGGCGAAGGGTATGCTTTTGCCAAAAGGCTTGCTGCCGAACTCAGTGACATTTCTCCCCTTGACGTTCAGTTCATCGAACTCCGTTTTGACAAACATATTCACCACCAGAGCCCGATCTTGTTTGATAAAGACATAGTTGTCGAAGACCAGGTGATAGTGATCACCGATGACGTACTTAATACCGGAAGGACGCTGGCTTTTGCTTTGGAGCCGTTTTTGAAAGTCAGGATGAAAAAGGTGCAAGTTGCTGTTATTGTTGATCGCAGCCACCACCTTTTTCCGGTTCATGCTGATTACGTAGGATATTCGCTCAGTACCACCCTCACGGAACATGTGGAGGTGATCCTCAGTCTGCCGGAGGAAGAAGGTGTTTATTTGAAATAGGATTACATTTTTCTTTTCTGATCCAAATATTCACACTTACAACATAGGCATAGATGGCCCAAGGGACGAAACTCAATTTAATGCCATTCAGCTCAACTGTACCTTCTTTGTCTATTGTTGTTACCAATGCGGATTTCAGGTTGTTCTTTTCACAGAACTGGAAAAGGCTTTTTGATTCCTCGGCTCTTGCAAAATAACGATTACTCCATTTGACCTCAATGGTCCAGTTGGGCTTCTGGGATTTTTCATCGAGGCTTACCATGTCCACCTCTCCGTTGAATTTACCGGACGACCATCTTGCATACCAGGGAGTAAACCAGTCGCGGTGCATCCATTGGGAGAAAATGGCGGTTTCTACCATAGTACCGATGGCATCGTCCGTTGCCTGCAATGGCGAAAAAGTGCGCTTCGGAGCGACGGATTTGTGAGGAATACCTTATAAAAATTTGCTCTCTGGAATCGTTTGGGATTGTCGTCGATCCGGTGGACAAGGCGTATAAGAAAAGCCGCTTCCAGATATTCGAGGTATTTTTTCAAAAGGTTCTTATCAATTCCGCTGTTTTTAGATAAGGCATCCAGTGATACTTCTGTCCCGCAGAAATATACCAGCGTCGGAAAAAAAGCATTTAATTCCTGAACATCCTGAATTCCGTACAAGCTGGGCAGATCGCGAAGCAATACTTTGTCTACAATGTCACTTTTGATATACCTAATTTAATGTAGATCGATCTATACTAAATTGACATTTTTGTCGGAATGAGAAAAACCCTATGATTTTGATTCTTATTTTCACTAATTATAAACCCGTCTCAGTTTAATGTTTTCTACCGGACGGATAATCAGCGGTACTTTTTCAATTTTTACGGAACTGCTGTCCAGTCCAAACCACTTGTCTTCCGGCGTCGTAAAGTCTTTGACAAAGAAGTAAGTTTTCATGACGAGCTGTTCAACGAAAGGCAGGTCGTTTTCAAAAGAAAGAAAGCGTTCGAGTACAACGAAACGAAAATCCCCGGTAATGTTCTGGCGGTTCAGGGATTCATACCGGCTGGTAATGTCCACTTCTTTGTTCATCACCATATCTTCCACTACTTTCCTGAAGAACATATTGATCCGCTGGTCAACCCTGAACCCCAGCCTGAAATTAATTTTGATGACATTATCATTGTTATCATCGTCGGAAAGGACCTTGTATTCCATAGTGTACGGATCATCGGTAGTATCCACGTGGATAAACCAGTACACATCCGCACGCTTCGGCCTTTTCTGAAAAATCGAATAAATAACCTTGGTTTCAATTTCCGTTGCCCGGGAGGCATTGGTCATAAACACAAGGTGTGTAGTGTATTTCGGGATGCTGATATCCCGGCTGAGCTCGTGCAGCGCTGGAAGATATTTTTCAAGCTTGGTATATTCAGTCAGACGCAGTTTGATATAGAATGCTTTCAGCCAAACGGTCATCAAGCCAGCGACCAGTGCGCCGATCATGATTGTAAACCAGCCGCCGTGCGTAAATTTAAGCAGGTTGGCGCCGAGGAACATACCTTCGATACACAGGTACAAAAGCATGAAAGCAATCACGATCCAGAGATTGACCCTTTTGATATACAAATAGTAAGAGAACAAAATGGTGGTCATGATCATTGTGAGTGTGATCGCCAGACCGTAAGCAGCCTCCATATTAGATGATTTTTCAAAATAGAGCACTACTCCCGAGCAGCCCAGCCATAAAAGCCAGTTGATACTCGGTACATACAATTGTCCTTTTTGATCACTAGGGTAAACCAGGCGGACTTTTGGCCAGAAATTCAGCCGTATAGCTTCGGAAATGAGTGTAAATGAACCTGTGATAACGGCCTGGCTTGCTATAATGGCGGCCAATGTAGCGATGGCAACGCCTGGTAACAGCCACCATTCAGGCATGATTTCATAAAAAGGCTTGCGGGAATTCAGCAGATTTCCCATTTCGGAAATAAGCCATGCACCTTGCCCGAAATAGTTGAGCAACAGACATATTTTGACAAATATCCAGCTGATCCTGATATTCTCGCGTCCGCAATGTCCCAGGTCGGAGTACAATGCCTCGGCTCCGGTCGTACACAAAAACACAGCTCCAAGTATCCAGAAACCACCAGGGTGCTTGGCAATAAGGTCAAAACCATAGGCAGGATTAAACGCTTTGAGGATTTCAGGATGCTCAATAATCTGAAAAAGACCGAGCACGCCCAGCATGACAAACCAGGTGACCATAATCGGACCGAATGCACGGCCGACTACTTTGGTACCAAAAGCCTGGATGACAAATATCAATGTGAGAATCCCGATAACAATGGGGATAGTCTGGATGTTGGGATACAAAAGCTGTAAACCCTCCACAGCAGAGGAAACTGAAATGGGCGGGGTTATGATACCGTCGGCTAAAAGCGTACTACCTCCGATCACCGCCGGAATGGTCAGCCATTTGGCGTGCTTCCTAACCAGCGCGTAAAGTGCGAATATCCCTCCTTCGCCTCTGTTATCGGCACGTAAAATAAGGATTACATATTTGATGGTGGTCTGGAGGGTCAAAGTCCAGAAAATGCAGGAGATAGCCCCGTAAATAATTTGCTCCGTTATCTTCTCACCGAGAATAATGGCCTGCATTACATATAGCGGAGAGGTTCCTATATCGCCATAAATAATGCCAAATGCAACGAGTACTCCTGCGGCGCTAACCTTGTCGGTATGATGTTTGGATTCCATTAACCTTTTTTGAAAAAATCGTTGAAAGTTAGGAAACCAAAGTCAAAGAAGATATCTGAAGCCGCAAATTTAATTTACGCACCGGTTTTTATCCGCTGAAAGTATTGAAAAGGAGGTAGCCGTTCAAGGCGATGATAATCAGTGTAATTATCCAGCTTAATGCAGTAAGGAGTTTAGAGTTCGCAAAGCTGCCCATGATTTTACTTTGAGATGTAAAAAATACGAGCGGCACAACTGCAAAACTCAGTTGTAAGGATAAAATTACCTGACTGAAAACAAGCAGCTCAGCAGTACCTTTTTCTCCGTATAGTGAGGATACGATCAAAGCAGGAATAATTGCGATGCCGCGGGTAATCAGCCGTCGCAGCCAAGGTTTCAGGCGGATGTTCAGGAAACCTTCCATCACAATCTGTCCCGCCAGCGTGCCCGTCAGGGTCGAACTCTGGCCTGACGCCAGTAGTGCCAGGGCAAAGAATATGCCTGCCATGCTCACGCCGAGCACAGGGTCCAGTAAATGATAAGCATCGGTAATGTCGGCAATTTCAAAATGCCCGTTGGCATGAAAAGCAGAAGCAGCCAGAATGAGGATCGATGCATTGATAAAAAATGCGAGTGCCAGTGATACCGTGGAGTCAATCGTAGCAAAACGAATAGCCGTTTTTTTGCCTTCCTCATCTCTTTTAAAAGCACGGGTCTGAACAATGCTGGAATGCAGGTACAAATTGTGCGGCATAACCGTCGCACCGAGGATTCCGATAGCAATATAGAGCATGCCGGGATTGGTGATGATATCTTTTTTAGGCAACAATCCATTCGTAATTCCTGCCAGGGAAGGTTCTGAAACAATCATTTCATACAAAAAGCTTAGCAGTATGATGCTCATCAGACCAGCCACGATGCTTTCGATGATCCGGAAACCTTTTTGCTGAAAATATAGCACAATCAGAACATCAAAAGCGGTAAACAAGACGCCTACCGGCAAAGGGATACCGAACAAAAGGTTGAGCGCAATCGCAGACCCGATCACTTCTGCCAGGTCGGTTGCAGCAATTGCAATTTCTGAAAGCACCCAAAGCACAAAGGACACCGGCCTGGAATAATAATCGCGGCAGGCCTGCGCAAGGTCCCGTCCGGAAGCAATCCCGAGTTTGAGCGACAGGTGTTGCAAAAGCATCGCAAAAAGATTTGAAATCAGGATTACCGACAATAATGCATATCCAAACCGGGAACCACCTTCGATATCAGTTGCCCAGTTGCCCGGATCAATGTAGCCCACGGCGACCATCAGCCCTGGCCCGGTGAAAGCCATCAGTTTTTTCCAAAAGCCAGCTCCTTCCGGGACTTCAATAGTAGAATGGACCTCTGAGAGTGAAGCCAGCTGATTGGAGTCATCCATTCCTTTTTTCTGCAGAGATTCTTTCAATTTTATGTGGTCGATCATTTTACGAGCCTTCGAAATAAACAATTCACTAGTGCTGAAATCAAAGATAAGGAAAATGTTGGTTTCATTTTTAGGGTAGTCTAAATTTTTTTTATTATGGTTTGTAAATTGTACTTTTACCAAATAGTAAGATAGAAATCGGTGTATACCTGAGATGCAAAATTCCTTCACAGAAGAAAATTACCTAAAAATTATCCACGCGCTTTCCGGAAGGGACGGCCTGGAAGTGAGCACAAACGCCCTGGCGGAGAGTACTGCTACCCGTGCAGCGTCGGTAACAGACATGCTGCGGAAACTAGCAGAGAAAGGCTTGATCCATTATAAAAAATATCAGGGAGTGAGGCTCACGGAGCTAGGCGAAAAAGTAGCCATCAAAGTGATCCGAAAACACAGGCTCTGGGAAGTTTTTCTTGTAGAAAAGCTAGGTTTTGGCTGGGACGAAGTGCATGATATCGCAGAAGAACTTGAACATATTCCCTCGGAAATCCTGGTTGAAAAGCTGGACATGTTTCTGGGGCATCCGCGTTTTGACCCGCACGGAGATCCTATTCCCGACGCCAAGGGCAATCTCACAGACCCGGACTATCATGTGCTGACGGACATCAAGCCTGGTGAAAAGGTTTTGATGATGGGTGTTCTGGATCACGCGCCTTCTTTTTTACAGCATCTGAACAGGTCGGGTATTACACTGGGCTGTGTAATTGAAGTGAAGGAAATAAATGAATATGATAAATCTGCTTCCGTACAAATAAATGGCGAACAGACGTTGTTTATCAGTCTCGAGGTATCTAAAAATTTACTGGTACAATTTCGGTGAGACGCCCCAGCCATGAGATTTAAAATATTGGACCGTTATCTGATCAAGAATTTTCTGATAACGTATGTGTTTGTTGCTTTCGTGATCGTGCTGATCATCTGTATGATCGACTATACAGAGAAAGTCGATGACTTTCTGGATAAAAAAGCGCCGCTCAATGAAATCATCATTGATTATTATCTTAATCTGATTCCTTACTGGATCAACTATATCAGTCCGCTGATGGTTTTCATCGCGACTGTTTTTTTTACTTCACGCATCGCGGCCCGCACCGAAATTGTTGCCATGCTGAGCAGTGGAATTAGTTTTGGTAGAATGCTTTTGCCATATATGGCGGGGGCGGTTGTGCTGGGGATCCTCACTTTTGTACAGGTCGGCTGGATTTTACCGAAGGCAAATAAAATCCGTAACAGCTTCGAAAAAACTTACGTGAAGCAGGAATTCTATTTCAGCGGGCACAATGTGCACATTACGATAGCACCGGATGTATACGCTTATCTTGAAAGTTACAATACTGCAACACAGACAGGAAACAAATTCACGCTTGAAACGATCAAGGGAAATCAGCTGATCCAGAAATTTTATGCTGACAAAATTGTCTGGCAGCCCAAGAAAGGAAAATGGACTTTACAGAATTATCAGGTCCGTACACTCGACAGCCTCGGTGAAAAACTGAGCAGCGGTATGGAGATAGATACCACCATTAATCTTTCCCCCAAGGATTTTGAAAGTGATTATAATCTTTTTGAGACATTCACGCTGCCGGAACTGAACGCTTACATTGATCTGCTGAAAAGCCGGGGCGCCGACGGTCTGGAAGTTTATCTGATCGAAAAATATATCCGGTTTACGCAACCCTTTGCAATTCTGATCCTTACGGCCATAGGTGTGATTGTATCGGCCCGAAAGAGCAGGCGAGGCGTGGGCTGGCAGATCGCACTGGGTTTTATGCTGGCGTTTATCTACATCCTGTTTTTTCTACTGTCCAAAGGCGTGGCGGAAGCCGGTACCATCAATACACTTTTTGCGGTATGGCTACCGAACATCGTTTTTTCATGCATAGGGTTGGTTTTATATAAAACATTGCCCCGCTGACAGAAAAGGCGCATGTTAATATATTACTGCTATTTTTGTCGATTCAATCAAAAGGATCTTATATGAATCCAACCCGTTTACTTTTAGTAATACCTTGCTACAATGAGGAGTCCATCTTGTACCTGACCTATTCTAAACTAAACAGTTACTATAACAGCATTAAGGAGCAGGGACTGATTGCGCAAAACAGCCGGATTTGTCTCGTTAATGATGGGAGCAGGGACAAGACCTGGGATATCATTGAGGAATTGTGTGAACGTGATGCCGACATTATCGGTGTGAGCCTGTCGAGGAATTTCGGGCATCAGAGTGCTATTATGGCCGGCCTGGAACACAATATCGATGATTTTGATTGCTTTATTACCATTGATGCCGATTTGCAGGATGATATCAATGCGATCACTGGCATGATCGAAAAACATGGCCAAGGAGCGATGGTAGTGTACGGAGTCCGGGGCGACAGGAGCTCCGACAGCTGGTTCAAGCGTTTTTCAGCAGAAGGATTTTATATTCTCATGCAAAAAATGGGCGTGCCGGTAATTTTCAACCACGCGGATTTCAGGTTAATGGACCGCCGGGTGCTCAAAGAACTCGGCAATTTCAAGGAAATTAACCTGTTTCTCCGGGGCATTGTCCCGCTGGTCGGTTTCCGGAATGATAAGGTGGTTTATAACAGACTGGAACGCGAGGCGGGGGAAACGAAATATCCGTTAAGCAAAATGCTTCTTTTCGCCTGGAACGGGATCACTTCCTTTTCTACCTTTCCAATGCGCCTGGTACTTTATTTTGGCCTTTTTAATTTTCTGGTCGCGATGGCCATCGTGGTTTATATCCTTTTTTCCTACCTGGTGGGGTATACAGTTCCGGGCTGGACTTCCACAATGCTTCCGCTCACATTTTTCAGTGGTTCCAATATGATGGCACTTGGCCTGATAGGTGAATACATCGGTAAGATATATGAAGAAGTAAAAGGACGCCCCCGCTACATTATTGAAAAAATTGTCAATGAATAGATTTTATAGAAAATACCGCATTTTTGGCAACTGGGTCAACATTTTGTTGATGTTCACAGTGCTCCTTCCTTTACTTGCGCTGTCGTATTACAATCACCCTTCACCTGCAGACGACTATTGTTACATTGACACTGTTTTTAAATTCGGGTGGCTCGAAGCCATGAACTATTATTATTCAGGATGGACGGGCCGTTATTTCGGGATTTTCCTGAATCACTCCAATCCGCTGTTATTTCACTGGGTAAACGGCTTTAAAATATTGCCGGCAGTATTACTCTCCGGGTTGGTGTTCGCATTGTACAGCCTCTTCCGGCATCTGACACCGACATTGTCCAAAATGGCTCATTTCGGTTTTGCCGGGGTTGTTTTTTTTCTTTACATATTAAAAATGAGCAGCATTGCCGAGGCATTTTACTGGATGGCTGCTTTCGTGACTTATACGATTCCCAACATTTTTACATTATTATGGATCGTCCTGGTATTACGATGGTACCGGCAGGATACACAGCCAGCCAAGATTTTATTGGGTTTTCTGTCAGGATTTCTGGTATTCGCCGTGATCGGAAGCAGTGAAACCAATCTCCTGATCATGGTCCTGCTGATAGGGGCGTGGTGGGCCTATCGTTTGCTTTTTCATCGGAAGGTCGACGCGTTCATGGTCGCCATGCTGCTCGTTTCGGCAGCTTCCTGTTATTTCTATTTCAGCTCACCGGGGAATCAGGCGCGTATCGGGGGTAATCCGCTCGGGGGCAATATTCCGTTTTCAGTTCTGTCATCTTTTGATAAGCTTGGTACGTTGAGTTACGACTGGGTTTTTCGGACACCGCTTATTTTCTTTTCCCTTGCCTGGCTGATCGTACTTTCACGGTTGTCGGCAGGTGCGAGAAATTATTTTTCAATTCCGGTATGGTATGCAATATTATTGTTCATAGGCGTTCTTGCGGCCCAGTTGTTTCCTTCCTATTATGGTGTGGGTATAGAGCCCACGGCGCGCGTGATCAACTGCGTTTATTTCTTTTTCCTGATCGGCTGGTTTTATGTGATCGGAGTGATATTTCACCATTTCCGAACAAGCAAAAACGGTCAGTTCCCTTTTTCAGTCGCGAGGTACGGAGTTTTGTATGCAGTATTAATCTTGTCGATAGGGTTATCATTTTTTAAAAGCATGAATGTCCGCCTGGTTTACACCGACCTTCTGAAAGGGAAAGCCGCAGCATTCGATAAGGAAATGTGGGAACGGTACGCGACCATCAGAAATACCAAAGAGGACGTTGTTTATCTCGACCCGATCCGTTCCAAGCCGTTATCTATATTTTACGACGACGATATCAAAGCCGATGAGGGTCACTGGTGGAATAAATGTCTGGCCGGGTATTTTGGAAAGAAAACCATTTATTTGAAAAATCCGGATGGTGACCAGCAATAAAAAGATCCTAGTTGGTTCTGCAATGGTGCTGCCCGTTTTGGTCTGGATGTTTGTTATCCTGTACTATTCGGTTAATGTGCCTTGGTATGACGATTTCGACCCTTTTCCGGATTTTCTGCGTCATTGGATCGCCAATGATTCTTTTTTCGACAATCTGAAGCTCCTGTTTAAGCCCAATAACGAGCACAGAATGGTCATCGGTAAACTCGTTACCCTTCTGTATTTCAAACTTACTGGGACGCTTAATTTTACTTTTCTGCATATTGCCGGCGCCTGCTTTACGTTGGGAACGCTGACTCTGTTCTGGCTGGCATTCAAAAAAAACAATGTGAAATGGTGGTATTTTTTACCGGTGCCGTTTCTGCTCTTTCAATTGCAGTACCATCTTGTATTCCTTTGGGCAATTTGCAGCCTGCAGCATCAGCCCGTTATTTTCTTCGTATGTCTTTCCATGTTCCTGTTGTCGAGAAATCGTTTCGGCTGGGCTGTTTTTGCAGGTCTATGCGCTACTTATGCGATGAGCAACGGAATTTTTGTGTGGGTGGCAGGAGCCGTTGTTTTGGTGCTAAGAACAAGTTACAGGCAGCTTTTGCTCTGGCTTCTTGCCGGTGTGATAGCGGTAGGGTTTTATTTTTACGGATTGTCAGCGCAGGGAAATGAATCCAGCATGGCATTTTTTATAAAATACCCGCATTTATCTGTTCTGGGGTTCTTTGCGTTTTTGGGCGGACTATTCGATCTCTTTCCGGAGAAATCCATCTTTGCCCGCTCGGTACTACCTGTTTTGATGGGATTCACGGTGATGATCTGGATTGCAACCTGGCTTCTTCGTCAGATTGTTCCCTGGCTAAAAAGTACATTAAACTGGCCCAGGACTATCCCCGCCTGGCTTAAAACCGACAGTCCGCAGCAAAACGAGACCAAAAGCCTGAATGAATTTTTACTCGGTATTTTAGTATTTCTGCTGGTTAATGCATTCGTCATCGGCCTTTTGCGTCCACGTTTTGGGTTTTTTGTAATGATTGTCAGCAACTACAAGATGTATCCCGCGCTGTTTTTGATTGTGGCCTATGCTGTGTTTATCACATCTTCCGTCAGAGAAAATATCAGGCAAAGGGTATTTTTATTGTCAATAACATTGAGCATCGGCATCTGGGTCATGTCCATTTTTACTTACCTGCCAGGTATTGCCGAACGAAGAAAATATCTTTTGGTCAATGCATTTAACCAGGAGCACGAGGCATTTGGCCTGGGACACGTACCTTTTTCGGAAGGGGCAAGGTACGTAGATGTGCTGATGAAGAACATGGTGGATTCCGGGGTGTACAAATATCCTTTGGAGCCGTCGGTTCTCGCCAAAAAAGCATTTGCGATCACTACCAGCATTTCCGACGGTGAGAACATCAGCATAACTACCTCTGACAATTCTTTTTTGATCAATGATCCCGAAGGAGAAATCTCCTGGAACCGATACGACGGCGAATATGCCTTTGTGCGAAACAGTCAAAGATTTTATTTCTTCAAAATGACCGCACATAAATACACGGGGAGAAACCCTTTCCGGCAATACGATACAGGTTCTGGTGTGGAAATTCCTTTTGCTACCCTGAAACCCGGAGAATATGATCTGGGCATTGCCAAAGTCCTGAAAGGGAAAACGACCGGCGGAGTTCTCAAAAGAATCACAATCCCCTGACGAAGGATTTTTTCTATAATACGCCGAAACGTGTATTTTTGCCTTCATTGCTCAAATCGAAAAACCAAAGAATTTGAAAATTCCACAAATATCTATTGTTGCTCCGCTTTACAACGAGTCCGAAACATTCCCTCTGCTTGTTGAGCGTATCAATGCTTTAATGGATTCAAGTCCGCTGGCGATTGAAGTTGTATTAATTGATGATGGGAGTAAAGATGATACCGCCCTCAGGATGCGCCAGCTTGCACTTACAGACGAACGGTACCATGGCGTATTTTTGTCCAGAAATCATGGTCATCAGCTCGCACTTACGGCAGGAATCGCTTCGGCAAGAGGTACGGAGGCTATTTTTGTAATTGACGGTGATTTGCAGGACCCACCTGAACTGCTTCCTGATTTTTATAAATTGTTACAGGAGGGCAATGATGTGGTATACGCCGTCCGGAAAAAGCGAAAAGAAGGTTTTGTGAAAAAAACAGGATATCATCTTTTCTATCGGTTGCTCAGGTCCATATCTTACGTGGAAATTCCGCTCGACAGTGGAGACTTCGCGCTGATCAGCCGGCGGGTGGTGGATGTGCTCAACAAAATGCCTGAGGAAAGCCGTTATCTGCGCGGAATGCGCTCCTGGATCGGTTTCAAGCAAATAGGTTTTGAATATGAAAGGGACGCCCGGGCTGCAGGGGAGTCTAAATATTCCTTCAGGCAATTGTTTGGACTGGCCTATAACGGTATTTTCAATTTCAGTGAGTTTCCGATCAAATTTATGAGCAGGATGGGTGTGCTGGCCATTCTGATTTCACTGATCTACTTTTTGACGGTGGTGGTCAAAAAAATGTTTTTTTCACATGTGATCGAGGGTTTTACATCATTGCTTTTTGTGATCATATTATTTAGCGGGGTACAATTACTGGCGCTGGGAATTATCGGGGAGTATGTACTCCGTATATTCTTTCAATCGAAAAACCGCCCTTTGTTCATTATAAAGGAAGAGATAATCAATCGCGAGTATATCTGATCGGATGGTTTTTAACTCAATACAGTTCATCATTTTCTTTATTGTCGTTACGCTGGCGTATTTCAGTCTGTCGTGGCGGGGCCGTTGGATGCTTTTGCTGGCAACCAGCTGCTATTTTTATATGGTTTTCAAACCGGTATTCATACTGATACTGTTTGGTACCATTATCATCGACTATTATGCGGGCATCTGGATAGAAAAATCAAAAGATCCCAAACAGAAAAAACTGCTGTTAATCATCAGCCTGATCTCTAATATCGGGATCCTCGCTTTTTTCAAATACTACGATTTTTTACAGGATTCGGTCAATAGCGTGCTCAATAGCATGGAAATCCGATCGATCGTCCCGCCGCTGACACGGTTGATACCCCCGAGGATCGCTGAATGGATGGTGACTGGTGAAGGCAGAGTGCTGCTGCCGATCGGGCTGTCATTCCATACTTTCCAGGCTATGAGCTACACAATTGAAGTGTACCGTGGAAATCAGACTGCCGAGCGGCATTTCGGGATTTATGCATTGTACGTCATGTTTTATCCCCAGCTGGTGGCGGGGCCTATTGAGCGTCCGCAGCACATGCTTTTCCAATACCACTCTTTTTTCAAATATGATTTTGAGCAGGTTAAGCAAGGTCTGATGCAGATGGCGTTTGGTATGTTCAAGAAAATTGTCATTGCCGACCGGCTCGCGGAAGTCGTTGATTTTAATTACAATGATATAAATGGCACCAATGGCCTTTCTTTGCTGGTCGCCACCGTATTTTTTGCATTTCAGATCTACTGCGATTTTTCGGGGTATTCCGATATCGCAATTGGCGCGGCCAGGGTGATGGGTTTTACATTAATGGACAATTTTCGTTCGCCTTACCAATCCAAATCGGTGGCCGAATTCTGGGGCAGATGGCATATTTCCCTGTCTTCCTGGTTTAAAGATTACCTTTATATTCCACTCGGAGGAAACCGGAAAGGAGAATTTAGGAAATACATCAATCAGTTTATTGTCTTTTTAGTCAGCGGATTGTGGCATGGTCCGAGCTGGAATTTCGTGATCTGGGGTGGGCTGCACGGGACCTACCAGGTAACCGCATCCATTCGGGACAAATGGATGAAAAAGGCAGGCATCGATATTCCCAAAAATAATTTCACAAATGCACTAAGCGTAATTTTTACCTTCATTCTGGTAACATTCGCCTGGGTATTTTTCCGTAACAAGGAAGCACCTGTTAAAAGGTCGTTCACGATTTTGGGTAAAATTGCAGACCTTTCCTGGGCAGACCCCTTGCTTACTCCTTTCAACAATGTCGAAATGTGGTTTTGCGTCTTTCTGGTAGCTTTCCTTTTGGTAAAAGAACATTATTACGAGAAGATCCCTACCGGAAGCACAACGCTGTTTTTCATTTTATTTCCGTTAATTGCCTTTCTGACCTATTTCCTGGGTCTGGTAACGGAAAACCAGTTTATATATTTTCAGTTTTAGAAAGCTGATGCAGCGCACAAACATTTAGGGGCAAATATTTGTTACCCAAATCATAATGGACATTTTATGTCCTTCTCAATCGATCCAAGTTCTTAATAAAATGTACGAAGTAACATCTGACAACCGGTTAAAAAGTCTAATAGTAGTAGGGGACAGAGTATTGATCCGTCCCAAAAGTCCAAGTGACCGCACCAACAGCGGACTGTATTTACCTCCCACCGTCACAGAAAGAGAACAGGTACAGAGCGGATATGTGATCAAGGTCGGCCCCGGTTATCCGATCCCGGTAGCGGCCGAGGACGAACCCTGGAAAGCAACCGAGGAAAAAGTAAAATATATGCCATTACAGTCTAAGGAAGGCGATCTGGCTATTTATTTACAAAGAAATGCGATTGATCTTGAATATGATGGCCAAAAATATGTGATCGTACCCCAGTCCTCCATATTGATGCTCGAACGTTCAGAAGATCTTTTTGAATAGCCGAAAGAAAAAATGCCAGTCTAAATTAAACTCAATGTTAATCGGATGAAATACAAGTTTTTAAGTAACACAGGCGTGCTTGTTTCAGAACTTTGTTTTGGAACAATGACATTTGGAGGAGACGGTTATTGGGAGGCAATCGGAAGGTTGCAACAGGATGAAGGCAGTGCTTTGGTTAAAACAGCTCTCGACAGCGGCATCAATTTTTTTGATACTGCGAATGTGTACTCCTACGGAAAATCCGAAATCATCCTGGGTCAGGCGATCAAAGATCTTGGTGTAAAAAGAAGTGATGTGGTTATCGCAACGAAGGCCAGAGGCCGTATGGCGGCAGGTGCAAATCAGATCGGCCTGTCGAGATTGCATATCATGGATTCTGTGAATGAAAGCCTGGAAAGGCTCGGTACAGACCATATAGACCTATTTTACATTCACGGTGTGGATGCTGAAACTGCATTGGAGGAGACTATGCGTGGACTGGAGGATATTGTCCGTTCGGGAAAAGTACGTTATTTAGGCGTGAGCAATCATGCTGCCTGGCAGATTATGAAAGCAAATGGTATTGCTGAAAAGAATGGCTGGACGAAGTTCGTGGCCTGCCAGCATTATTATACCATTGCCGGCCGTGACATCGAGCGTGAACTGGTACCTATGATGAAGGATCAAAACCTCGCTTTAATGCCTTGGAGTCCCCTGGCTGGTGGTTTTTTATCGGGCAAATACACCCGCAACAATGCTACCTCGGGTGATAACCGCCGCGATAGTTTTGATTTTCCTCCGATAGACAAAGAAAAAGCTTACGATATCATTGATGTAATCCAGCCTATCGCAGAGGCACATTCAGTTTCTGTGGCGCAGATTGCACTGTCGTGGCTGTTGCATCAGCAAAGTGTCACCAGCGTGATTATCGGAGCGAAAAAGCCAGAGCAATTGAAAGATAATATTGCGGCTACGTCGGTGCTGTTAACTCAGGAAGATCTGGATAAATTAAACAAGATCAGTGAATTAAATACCGAGTACCCTGCCTGGATGTTTGCCCGCCAGGGCCGCGACCGGGTCCCTGAATAATTTTACTATCAATTTTAGTGGTGGCACCTGAGCTCTTTTAAGTTGACCGAACTTTAAAAGAGCTCAGGTGCCATCGATTTTGTAAGTACCTTTGCCGCATGTCAGAAACAGAAAATACCGGCCCTATTCTTGCCGCATTAGGAATCACTGCATTGAACGAAATGCAGGTAGAGGCAAATATCGCCATTCAGGAAAATAATGAGGTGGTTCTTCTTGCCCCCACCGGATCGGGTAAAACACTTGCATTTCTGTTGCCGGTGCTGTCACTTTTGAAAACGGATGTAACGCATGTTCAATGTCTTGTGATTGTTCCTACACGTGAACTCGCATTGCAGATTGAGCAGGTCTGGAAAAAAATGGCGACGGGCTTTAAAGTTACATGCTGCTACGGCGGGCATGATATGCAGACCGAAGTGCGAAGCCTCGCGGAGCCGCCTGCATTAATGATCGGGACCCCTGGCCGCCTTGTTGACCATATCCTGAGAAAATCTTTTTCCTGCAAAAATATATCCGCGCTGGTGCTGGACGAGTTTGATAAATCACTGGAACTGGGCTTTCAGGAAGAGATGACGGAAATCATCGGAAACCTGCATGGGTTGAGGAAGAAAGTTTTGGTATCGGCCACCGCAATTGCAAAAATTCCGGCATTTACCCGTGTCAAATCGCCTCTGGTACTTGATTTTGTTCAGGACAAAGCGCAGAAAAGCAAACTGACGGTCGTCCAGGTTCTGGCTGAAAAGCGTGATAAAATGACGCGACTTATTCAGTTGCTGAGCTACCTGGGGGCGGAATCTACTTTGATATTCTGCAATCTCCGCGATAGTGCCGAACAGATCAGCAATATTTTAAACGAAGAAGGAATCGAATGCGCATTTTTTCACGGGAAAATGGAACAGGAGGAAAGGGAGCGGACTTTGATTCGTTTTCGCAATGGTTCGGTCCTTTACCTCGCAGCCACAGATCTTGCGGCCAGGGGTCTGGATATTCCTGACATGAAGCATGTGATCCATTATGAGCTTCCGATGAAGGGCGATGAATTTACACACCGGAACGGTCGTACAGCCCGTATGCTCGCTGAGGGAACAGCTTATATTTTGACCAGTGACGACGAGGTTTTGCCTGATTACATCACCAGAAAGCCAAAAATCCTCGATCTTCCTTCCAAATTACCTTTACCGGGAGGATCAGAATGGCGGACGATCTATATCAGCGGCGGCAAAAAGGACAAGCTGAATAAAATGGATATCGTTGGATTTTTAATACAAAAAGGAAAATTGGAAAAGCAGGATCTGGGATTGATCGAAGTAAAGGATAATATTTCCTTTGCAGCAGTAAAAAAGGATAAATTGAAATCGATGCTGAATCTGGTATCGACCGAGAAAATGAAAGGTAAAAAGTTCAAGATCGAAGTTGCAAGATAACAGAACGGACTCTAAAGCAAAAAAAGCATGCAGTACAGCATGCTTTCGAAATGTCTTATTATGACTAAACTTAGATAACGCGAACGTTAACTGCATTTAGACCTTTTTTTCCATTTTCTACGTCGTAAGACACTTTGTCATTTTCACGGATATCGTCTTGAAGACCTGAAACGTGAACGAAAATGTCTTTCTCACCAGTTGATGGTTGGATGAAACCAAATCCCTTGGAATCATTGAAAAACTTTACTGTACCTTCTGCCATTAGTATTGATCTTATATATTTTTAAAAACCAAATGTATACAGAAAAAATATATAAACAAGATTAAAAATTTAAAAACGTTTAGAATAGTTCTATTTAAATAACCCGCTGACAGCAATGCCTGTAATTCACAATTCCTCAGTAACATCTCCATACTGGCTTCCAAACGGGCATTTTCAGAGCATTTATCCTGCACTTTTCCGTAGGGTAAAGGGGGTGAATTATCAGCGCGAAAGAATTCTAACACCCGATGAAGATTTCCTGGATATGGACTGGTCGCTTGCAGATGATGGTGAGAAAAGATCTCTCGTAATCCTTTCTCACGGACTGGAAGGCAACAGCTCAAGGCAATATATATTGGGTATGGTTCGGCTCTTGAACCAGGAAGGATTCGATTGTCTGGCTTGGAATTTCCGGAGCTGTGGCGGGGAAATGAATAAAACTGCGAGATTCTATCACAGCGGCGCCACAGAGGACCTGGATCTGATCGTGAGGCACGCATTGGGCAAGGGGTATACAAGTATTCAGCTGGTCGGGTTTAGCCTGGGCGGAAACCTTACACTTAAATATCTGGGGGAATCGGGCAATAACCTGGATAAAAGAATTGAAAAAGCCGTTCTTTTCAGTGTTCCGATGGATTTAAAAGCTTGCAGCCAAGCGATTATCCAACCCCAAAACAGGGTCTACATGCACCGGTTTCTGAATACCCTCAAGCCGAAAGTGGATGAAAAATCGAAAATTTTCCCGGACAAGCTCAATATCAAAGACTACAAACATGTGCGGACTTTGTATGATTTCGACCATATTTACACTGCGCCGCTTCATGGTTTTAACAGTGCAGATCACTATTATGACCAATGCAGTTCTATGTATTTTGTTAAAAACATTAAAATTCCGACGCTGATCGTCAATGCATTGAACGATCCTATCGTGCCTTTTGGCAGTTTACCGGTGACGGAAATTGAGAATCATCCTAATGTCTGGCTTGAAGCCACCAACCAGGGAGGACATTGCGGGTTTCGTCCTGCCAGGCTTTCCGGTGGCATATACTGGTCTGAAAACAGGGCGCTGAGCTTCCTTCGGTCATGATTCTTTTCGGGAAAACTCATCTGTTCAATTTTTTGTTAGTGTCGTAGTAAACAGATTTTGTAATTTTGCGTCACGATAGAATTACCCTAGTTGAAACGACCCTGATCACAGAAACCTTTTTACTTTTAACTCGATCATTATTATTCAGTTATTTCCCGCTTCATGTCCACATTAACACTCAATCCCCCCCCGTACATTATTATTGATTTCGACAGTACCTTTACCAAGGTAGAAGGGCTTGACGAACTCGCTGTGATCGCCCTGAAAGGCCATCCTGAACAAGATCAGATTGTTCAGAAAATATCGGAACTGACCAATAAGGGAATGAATGGCGAAATGTCGTTTGCGGAAGGACTACGCGAACGGATCAGTCTGTTGAAGGCAAACCGTTCGCATATCGATGAATTGATCTCCTTTTTACGTACTAAAATCTCTGATTCCTTTCAGAGGAATACACAGTTCCTGACCGAGAATACGGATCAGATATATATTGTTTCCAGTGGTTTCAAAGAGTTTATTGTTCCTGTTGCTTCCGAGCTGGGTATCCGGCCGGACCATGTGTATGCCAATGAATTTGTGTTCGACGAAGAAGGCAATATCATCGGCATTGATGAGGATAATGTCCTTTCAATGGACGGCGGGAAGATAAAAGTCCTTTCCCAGCTGAATCTGATCGGTGAAGTGTATGCAATCGGTGACGGGTATACAGACTATGAACTGAAATCATCCGGTCTTGCGAACCGTTTTTATGCATTTACAGAAAATGTAGAACGCCCCAGGGTGATGGCGGTAGCGGATCACATCGCTACTTCATTCGACGATTTTCTTTATGATAATAAAATGAGCAGGAGCCAGTCTTATCCGAAAAGCCGGATCAAAGTACTTCTGCTGGAAAACGTGCATCCCGTAGCCTTGCGTGCTTTTGAGGAACAAGGGTTTAATGTAGAGTTCGTAAAGGGGGCGTTGGACGAAGACGAGCTCTGCGAACGTATCAAAGACGTGTCTATCATTGGTATCCGTTCCAAAACCAATATCACCAAACGTGTACTTGACCATGCTAACCGCCTGATGGCGATTGGCGCATTTTGTATCGGCACCAACCAGATTGACCTGGAAGAGGCTGCAAAACGCGGCATAGCAGTTTTCAACGCACCTTATAGTAATACGCGGTCGGTCGTGGAACTTGTGGTAGGAGAGATGATTTTGCTGATCCGTAATATTGTCGGAAAAAGTAATCAGATGCATCTCGGCAACTGGGACAAATCTGCGAACGGAAGTTTCGAAGTGCGCGGCAAGAAGCTGGGTATGGTCGGATATGGAAGTATCGGAACACAGCTTTCAGTGGTAGCCGAAGCGCTGGGCATGGAGGTTTATTTTTATGACGAAGTAGAAAAACTTTCTCTGGGTAACGCACGCAAGGTGACTTCTCTGGACGACTTGCTTTCTATCGCCGATGTGATCAGTATGCACGTAGACGGTCGCAAGGAAAATACGAACCTGATCGGAAAACGTGAGTTTGAACTGATGAAGGACGGCGTGATCTTTTTGAATCTGTCACGTGGGCATGTAGTGGATATTCATGCATTGGCGGAAGCTGTGAAAAGCGGAAAAGTGGCAGGGGCCGGTGTGGATGTTTTCCCGAAAGAGCCTAAGACCAACGACGAATCTTTCGAAAGTGAATTGCGCGGATTGCCTAATGTGATCCTTACCCCGCATATAGGAGGAAGTACCGAGGAAGCGCAGGAAAATATTGGGCATTTTGTGCCGGCCAAATTGCTGGAATTTATGAATAACGGCAGCTCTTATGGAAGCGTGAACTTCCCGGAAGTTCAATTGCCAAAATTGAAAGACTCGCACCGTTTGCTGCATATCCACGCAAATGTGCCAGGCGTTCTGGCGAAACTGAACCATATTTTTGCCAAAAATAATATCAACATCACGGGCCAGTATCTGAAGACGAATGAAAATATCGGTTACGTGATCGTGGATATTGCAAAAGATTATACGGAAGAATTTATTCAGGAAGTAAAAGAAGTGGAGGGAACGATCCGGTTCAGGATGTTATACTGAGTTATTAAAAAGCTTAGGCCGCGCAAACAGCTCTTGCTTGCGCGGTCATTCCCCAATTCTGTAATTGATTTTATATGTCTTTAACTTTCTTTACGCCGGGTCCTGCTCAGTTGTATCCAACATTTGAACAGCATTTACAAGATTTTGTAAAAAATCAGCTCGGGTCGATATCGCATCGCAGCCAACAATACCGCGATCTGCACAAGTTTACGGTGGATCAATTGAGGATTCTCCTAAATGTTCCCGATTCTCATGCCATTCTTTTCCTTGGCTCAGCGTCCGAAATCTGGGAACGGATCTTATTCAGCTGCGTGGAACTTGAGAGTTTTCACCTTGTGAATGGCTCTTTTTCGAAAAAGTTTTACGACTATTCCAATGCATTGAACAAATATGCACATAAGTTGGAAAAGCCTATGGGCGAAGGTTTTATGGCCTCGGAAATTGTCGTGCCGGAATATGCGGAATTGATTTGTACAACCCACAATGAAACCAGTTCCGGTGTTCAGATGCAGGTTTCTGAAATACAAAAACTGAAACAGAAAAACCCTGATAAGTTTGTCGCTGTAGATATGGTTTCATCCGCGCCATATCCTGATCTGGATTTCAGTATCATTGACACAGCTTTTTTCTCAGTTCAAAAAGCCTTCGGGTTGCCAGCCGGACTAGGTGTATGGATTGTCAGTGAAAAGTGTCTTCAGAAAGCTGAGTATATCAGAAATCAATATTCCATTGGCGCGCACAATGACCTGCCTACATTATGGAAAAACGCGTTGAACAATGAAACGCCTGCTACCCCGAATGTAATGGGGATCTATTTGCTGGGGAAAATTGCAGAAGATTTCAATAAAATTGGTGTAAAAACAATGCGCAAAGAGACAGAGCAGAAAGCCGCTTTGCTTTACAAGTTTATTGAAAAATCGTCCGCCTTTTCACCTTTTGTAAAAGAGAAAGCTTTCCGTTCACAAACCGTTATCGTGGCTGATACCCAAATCCCCGCAGCTGATGTGATTAAAAACATCAAGGCAAAAGGAATGGTGATCGGAAGCGGTTATGGGCAATTTAAATCCACCCAGCTTCGTATTGCTAATTTCCCGGCTACTTCGCTTGGACAGGTCGAGGAGCTTATCGAGGAATTGGGAAATTTATAATAATATTTTTTAAAAGTGACCAGGGCCGGGTTTCAACGTATTGATGTTGAAACCCGGCCCTCGTTGTTTATGAAAAGAAATGATATACTCTGGAAGTCAATACTGGAAGATACTTTTGATGATTTTCTGAGATTCTTCTTCCCGGACGCAGATGAGCTTTTTGATTTTGACCTCGGATTCGAATATTTGGATAAAGAGCTAGAACAGCTTTTTCCTCCCGAAAAAGACAGATATGCCCCGAAATATGTGGATAAGCTAGTGAAGGTTTTTACAAATGAAGGTTCTGAGGAATGGATACTGGTTCACATTGAAGTGCAGGGATACGCCGACAAGTTTTTTGCTGACAGGATGTTCACCTATTATTACCGCATTTGGGATAAATATCGGAGGCGGACCATAGCTTTTGCGATCCTTACAGACGAAAATGAAAGCTTCCGTCCATGCAAGTTTGAACATTCATTTCTAGGCACCGCACTGACTTATCAGTTTAATACATTCAAAGTACTGGATCAGTCGGATCAATGCCTCGCTGAGAGTAATAATCCGTTCTCGCAGGTTATATTGACTGTTAAAGCTGCCCTGAGTGGTAAGAAATTGGGAGAAGAGGATTTGCTTTCATTAAAAATTCAACTTGCGAGACGTCTGCTTTCCAGGAATATACCGAAAGCTAAAATTGGAAAGTTGATGATTTTTTTGAAATTTTATGTGAGACTTGGAAAAGAGGAATTGGATGAAAAGTTTGATTCAGAAATTGATACACTAACACATAACGATAAAACTACCATGGGAATCGAAGAGTATTTATTATATGATGCTGAGATGACGGGACTGGAGAAGGGTATTGAAAAAGGCCGCGAGGAAAAGAATACTTCATTTACCAAAAAATTACTTCAGGAAACGTCTTTTCCGCCTGAGGAAATCGCCCGGCTAGTTGATGTCCCGCTGGAGTTTGTAATGGAAATAAAAGAAAAACTGTAAAAGTGTCGGTAATGTCGGCTTGTCAAATAGCATTTTGGGGATAAATATTTAGCTTTATACTTTGAAAGCAAAAAAGACAGGCGGTGATCACTTTTGAGACATTAACCAAAGGGAAGGCGGACCAGCATTTATGGAAACGAATTCGTGAGGGCGATGAACAGGCGTTCACCCTTATTTTTGAGAAATATCACCGCACGCTGTACAACTACGGAAGCAAGCTCTGCCATAATTCTGCGATTATTGAAGACGCTGTTCAGGATGTATTTATAGATATCTGGCGCCTGCGAAATAACCTCACGGAAAATGTCACTTCTGTTAAATTTTACCTGTACAGGGCGCTTAGAAGGAGGATTCACCTGGCTCTTGATAAATTTCCTTTGACCGAAGAAATCACACTACTCCGGGATCGGGAAACTCCTGCTAATTTTTCTGATTCAGAAACCATCCTGATCGACACCGAATCGTCTTTGCTGCGTACAAAACGGATTCAGGAACTACTTTCACAGCTTCCCGAGCGCCAGATCGAGGCGCTGACTTTGAGATATTTTGATGACTTCAGCATTGAAGAAATTGCCGGTATCATGGGTGTGAGCGAAAAGTCGGTTCGAAATTTTATTTATAGAGCTCTTACTTCACTCCGTCAAAACCGCCAGGCTCTTATCATTTCAAGCCTGATATTCTGGTTGTTATTGGTTTTTTGAAACTTTCCTTCAAAATAATTTCATTTTGCAGGGGTCATTTTTCAGATAGTCCGCTCTTTCTTTTTGAAAGACGATGATCCGTATCCAGCTAGTATGAAGCATGATCCCTATTCTTTAACCGAACTGATCCGCAACGAAGATTTTATTGCCTGGGTAACAAATCCGGATGTTGATAGCGATAGCCGTTGGCGGCTTTTTCTGGAAAATTATCCGGAAAAGAAAAAGACGGTGGAGGCTGCCAGGGAATACGTGATCCTGCTGGCGAAGGACACCGGCCGCGACATGCCAAGCGATAAGCAAAGCAACCGTATGTGGAGTGTGGTCGAAAGTCAGATGCATGCCGCTCGGGAGCCGTCATCCGGTTCGACGGAGAGTTCTTCTGAAGGGAAAGTAGTTGTGGGATGGAGATGGTTGCGGGTGGCAGCTTCGGCTGCATTGATTTTAGGCATTGGCTCCGCCAGTTACTGGTTTTACTATCAAAAAACAGGAAGGGGTGAAGGCTCAGCCGTGGTTCCTTACGCCTCGTCGAAAACCGGGGCCATTCAAAAACAGAATAATACAGACAAGCCAATGATGATCCTGCTGACAGACGGCAGTTCGGTTGTACTGCAGCCGGGAGGGACATTGAGCTATTCGGAAAATGCCGGCGGGAAGCGGAGGGAAGTTACCCTGACGGGCAGGGCTTTTTTTGAAATCCTAAAAAACAAAGAAAAGCCTTTCCTGGTATACAGTTATGGTTTGGCGACGAAAGTGCTTGGGACAAGTTTTGTGATCGAAGCGGAGAAGGAGAGTAAAGAAATCAAGGTCGAGGTTAAAACCGGAACTGTTTCAGTATTTGCGATAGGCGATCTTGATAAAGAGCAACGCGAGTCGGAGTATGATAAGCCCGAGTTGAAAGGTGTTTTGCTTCGGAACGATCAGAAAATAGCCTTTTCACGTGAAAATGGGAAGATTGTTAAGTTGCAGACGTCTGTCATCGAACGCCATATTGGTTCTGATGTCTCCAGTATTCCATTTGTTTTTGATGAGACGCCTGCCTCTGAGGTCTTTTTGACCTTACAAAATGCATACAACATTGAGATAATATATGATAAGTCCAGAATGGGTGACTGTCCGCTCAATGCGACCTTGGTAGGCCAGCCATTCATTGAAAAACTGGAAGTGATCTGCAACGCGCTGGACGCCAGTTTTGACATTACCGACAATAGGGTGACTATTTCGGGGCGCGGCTGTAAGTGACCGGTTGTCCTTAAGGCAAAGGAATAACGGTACCCATGAATTTAAATAACAAACCTAACAAATTTAATCAACCTGAAAGCGCATCTATGACGTAGAGCTACCATCCCTTTTACAAAAAAGATCAGCCATGTTCCAGCATGACTGATCTAAGATTCCCCACACGTAACTGACATTACATGCAAGTTCATTGGAAAATGAATGAAGGGGAAGATTTCGTTGAATCAATCGCGTTAACCAACAAATTCATTCAAACTTATGAAAAAAATTCGACGACCAGAATACTTTCTCATCACTCTCATGCGAATAACGGTTATCCAATGCATCCTGGCGGGTCTGTTTGCAGGCATTGCGTGGGCACACGACGGACTGGCTCAATCCGCTCTGAGTCAGAAAGTGACGATGGACATCCGTAACCAGGATGTGAAAAAGATCCTCAAGCAACTGGAAAAGCAAACGAACATGAAGTTTGTATTCAGCTCGAAACTGATCCAGTCTGACAGAAAAGCGACGGTTAAAGCTCAGAACGAAATATTATCGGAAGTGCTTGATGGATTGTTAAAACCATTGCAGCTCCATTACAAGGTCAAAGACGATCTCATTATTATTAAACCGGATGTGTCTCAGGAAAAGACGCCGGAAATAACCAAGGAAGCTTCTCCGGAGGGAACGGTTATTTTTTCAGTCGAAAAGACGATTACAGGTATGGTCAAGGAAGAATCCGGTGCGGGTTTGCCGGGTGTCAGCGTGGTCTTAAAAGGTACGCAAACGGGAACATTGACAGACGGGCAAGGGAAGTATTCGATCACCGTTCCGAATGGAGAAACTGCCTTGATATTTTCCTTTGTGGGATTTTTGTCCCAGGAGGTGACAGTTTCTGAAAGCCAGAGTACTATCGATATCACGCTGAAAGTTGATGACAAAGCGCTGGAAGAGGTAGTTGTGGTAGGTTATGGAACACAGAAAAAAGAGTCACTTACGGGGGCGATCGCAACTGTAACCAGCAAGGATCTTGACCGTGTTCACGGCGGATCGACGGTCAGTTCGGGATTGGCTGGGAAGATACCCGGTGTAACTTTCCGTATGCCCGACGGCCGGCCCGGTGCCAGTGCAAATGTGCAGATCAGGAATATGGGAAATCCATTGTTTGTAATTGACGGAATCCAGCAGGACGCAGCCCAGTTCAACAACATTTCCCCCAATGATGTAGAAAGCATAACGGTGCTTAAAGACGCTTCTGCAGCAATTTATGGCGTCAGGGCTGCAAATGGCGTTGTTGTGGTTACTACCAAAAGAGGGAAAAACGGAACAAAAAATACAATCAACCTCGACGCATACAACGGCTGGCAAAACTGGTCGAGGTTCCCGAATGTGGTCAACGATTCTTACCAGTGGATGCTTGGAAAAGCAGAGGCTGAAATGAACCAGTACGGGCGGACGTCCATTACCCAGGCTGAGCTTGAAAAGTACCGGGTCGGCACGGAAATGGGTTATCAGACTTTCAACTGGAAAGATTTTATCGTGAAAAAGAATTCACCGCTTTCTTCGATAAATCTCAACATGACAGGAGGTTCGGACAAGATCAGCTATTACATTTCCGCCACGCGTCTGAGCCAGAATTCTGTTCTGGGACGGGAGTTTACTTTTAACCGGAGTAATATTCAGAGTAATGTAGACGCCAAAATTACCGAAGGGCTGAAAGTAGGAGTTCAGATCAACGGCCGGATCGAGATCCGTGACCAGCCCGGGATTCCCGGCGGCGACGATTACTGGCTGCCGCGTTTCGCGATTTTACGTAACAGACCTTTTGAGCGTCCTTATGCCAATGATAATCCCTTGTACCTGAATGATATCAAGCACAACGAAACCAACTGGGCTTATAACAACAAGAAACTTGGTGGCTATCAGACAGATATCTGGCGGGTGCTGCAAACCAACATGAATGCCGAGTACAAAATACCGGGAGTGAAGGGACTCGTTGCAAAAGGCATGTATTCATATTATATCGGAGACAGGGTCCTTAATGGACACGAATACACTTATGAAGCGTACACTTACAATCCAACCGACGACACCTATAAAGTGACCGGTGGAAGTACCAATCCATGGCGCGAAAGGCGGACTCAAAAGATCATCCGTAATGTGTACCAGGGCGGGCTAAATTACAATAATACTTTTGGCAAGAGCACATTAGGTGCCGTTTTCGTTGCCGAGCGGCAGGAGGAAAGAGATCAGGAACAATGGGCACATTCCGTTCCCAAAACCAATGTGCTTCCGCTGATCTACTTCGCTACCATGGATACCTATGACGACAAGGATAACCAGCTGGCACGTATAGGGTACATCGGTAGGGTTAATTATGATTATGCAGGCAAATACTACGTAGAATTATCGGCACGCCGGGATGCTTCCTGGAAGTTTGCGCCGGATAGAAGGGTGGGCTATTCCCCTCGGCTTCTGCGGGATGGAGGATTACGGAAGAAGAGTTCTTTAAAAAGCTCATTGGTCAGCGAAGCATTCTCGATGACCTCAAAATCAGAGGATCTTACGGGATTCTGGGCGATGATAATATTTTGTTCAATAATGACCCGAATCAACCGCTGAGTCCATATGCATATCTTCCGGGATATAATTATAACCAGGGTAATGCGATCCTGAGCGGAGTGCCCGTAGTGACCTCCCGTGATAAAGGCCAGATTATTAATAACATATCGTGGTTCAAGAGTAAAATAACCGACGTCGGTGCCGATTTCTCTTTCCTTGGGACAAAAATTACCGGTTCTGTGGATTATTTCTATCGTCTTCGCACGGGGTTGCTGGGACGTAAGTATGATCTGCTGGTACCAAGCGAACTGGGATACAGTTTGCCGGATGAAAATGTAAACAGCGATTCGCAATCTGGCTGGGAAGCTGCGCTTGCTTACAATGGAAAATCGGGCGATATCAGCTACACGATCGGTGGGAACGTCTCATTCTCGCGGAGCAAGTTTGTCTCATCTTATAAACCCATTTTTAACAATTCTCAGGATCGCTACCGCAATTCTACCGAAGGCCGTTACAATAATATTTTCTGGGGATATGAGGCGTTGGGCCAGTTTCAGTCGCAGCAGCAGATTAATGAATATCCTGTTAATATTGACGGACAGGGCAACCGGACCTTGCTGCCCGGTGATTTGATCTACAAGGATATGAATGGAGATAATGTGATCAATAACCTGGACGAAAAGCCAATCGGCTTTACGACAAATGGTCAGCCGAATGTGAATTTTGGATTGAACTTCATGGTAAGCTGGAAAGGGATCACTTTCAATGCAGACTTCTCGGGCGGCGCAATGTATTCGTGGAACCAGAACTGGGAACAAAGATGGGCATACCAGAACGATGGGGCTTTGAATAAGATTTTTCTGGACCGGTGGCGGCGCGCTGATCCTTTCGACCTGAACAGCGAATGGATCCCCGGGAAATATCCTGCTTTGCGCTACAATGATGGCGGGCACAGCAATTACAATAAAAACTCGACTTTCTGGCTGCATAATGTGAGATACCTTCGCGCAAGAACCATTGAACTCGGCTATTCTTTGCCTAAAACATTGCTTGAAAAAGTGAAATTGCAGCGTGCGCGGATTTATATCAATGGCTATAATCTGTTTTCAATTGATAACCTGAAAGAGTTTGGTGTGGATCCTGAAATTGCCGACGACAACGGTCTGCAATATCCTCAGAACAAGTTTGTGAACGTGGGGATCAACCTTTCAATCTAATTTTTTAAAGCAATTCAAGATGAAAAAGATATTTTATACACAGGTAATATTCATGCTTTTGCTGAGTTGGGGCTGCAACGACGACGATTTTTTAAACAGGCCGCCAACCAATATTTTGACAGAAGAACAGGTGTGGGGAGATGAAGGCCAGGTTTTATCTGTACTTGCCGATTTATACAACCGGTATGTTGACCTGTCCAATTTCAGGGATTTCCCGCGTCCGGGGCTTTCTACCCTGGCAGGGTGGACAAGAATGGCGGATTTCAACGAAGCATTCTGGTCGGAGGCGGGGCGGTATGGTGATTTCCAGAACAGCGGCTGGGATTACAATACATGGTCGATATGGGATTACGGATACATCAGGGAAATGAATTTATTTATCCGGAAATGTACAGAAGCTGAAAAGCTCTCACCGGCTGTCAAAGAACGTTACCTTGCTGAGGCCCGGTTCCTGCGTGCTTCTTACTATTTTGAGCTGGTAAAACGCATGGGCGGGGTGCCGCTGATCCTGGAACCGATGACCTACGATTTCAATGGTGATCCCACTTATCTGCAGCATGCCCGGGCCAAAGAATCGGAAATATATGATTTCGTCATCAGGGAGGCGGAAGAGATCAAATCCAAACTTCCGGTTAACGCCAGTGAAAAATCCCGGGCCACGCAGGCTGCCGCGCTGGCAATGCAGGCCAGAGCAGCTTTGTATGCAGCGTCTATTGCGAAATATGGTGTTAATACGCCTCAGGTGGCTTTGCCCGGTGGCGAAGTAGGAATTCCGGCCAATCTGGCCACAGGTTATTATACTAAAGCGTTAAGTGCTGCGAAGGAAATCATCAGCGGAAGCGCAGGTGTTTATGCGCTGTACAACAAAAAGCCGGACCTTTCGGAAAATTTTGCCAGCATATTTTATGACAAGGCAAACAACTCCGAGGTTATTTTTGCCGAAGATTACAAGCTGCAAAGCGGCAAGGTGCATTACTTCACAGGCTGGAACCAGCCACGCTATGGCGCCGAGGAGGAAGAAGGCGGCAGGATCAACCCTTCGCTTAATTTTGTGGAAGCATTTGAAAAGCTGGACAATACTTTTGCACCGATCCCGGTAGCGAATGCAGCAGGTACCCCGCTGTATTATACCAATCAGATTGACATTTTCGCGGGCCGGGACGCCCGCCTTGGAGGAACCGTAATGTTACCCGGGACTACATTTAAAGGCCGGGCAGTTGATATTTGGGCTGGGTTTCAGCTGGCAAACGGCACGATCGTGAGTGGTGACGACCGGGGCGCGCAGAAAACTTTGCCAGGCAAAACCGTACCGGAACAAGTCGTAGGCTTTGACGGCCCGATAGATGGTTTCGAGTTTACTGCCCAAACCGGTTTTTACCTGCGTAAATACCTCGATCCGGTTGTCGGTTCCGGCCAGCGCGGGGTGAACAGTGAAGTATGGTTTATCAGATACAGGTATGCAGAAGTGCTGCTCAATGCGGCGGAAGCTGCTTTTGAACTCGGACAACCTGCGGTAGCAGCGGGGTATATGAATCAGGTCCGCGAGAGGGCAGGATTGATTACTCCGCTGAAAGCCGCCGACGTTAATTTCGACCGTATCGCACATGAACGCAGGGTCGAACTGGCTTTTGAAGGACATTATCACTACGATATCCAGCGGTGGAGAATCGCACATCTGGTCATGGACGGAAACGCGATCAGCGCGGCAGATCTATCCAAAGATCTTGGTAAAGCAACAAAGAGGAATACGCAGCCGTGGGCACTTTGGTCTTACAAAATTTACGATCCGGCCTCTCCGAACAATGGAAAATGGATTTACAAACCTGTAAAGCTAAGCCGCGTAACCGGTTCCGACCGTTTCCAGCTTGGAAATTATTATTCCCTGATCGCGGACGACATTATCAACAACAATCCCAAGATTGTTAGAAATCCAAATCATTGATCATTACATTTAAAGACATTTTATATGAAAATCAGGTTTCAAATCAGGACGCTCCTGGCAATGCTTATCCTTTTTGCCTCCTGCGAAAAAGACAATTACACAGCGCCGAAGTCGATCCTTTCCGGCAGAATCGTTTATAATGGTGAGCCGATCGGGGTGGAATACAATCAGGTCCGGCTGCAATTGTGGCAACCCGGTTTCGGAAAGCTGGCCGCTCTCGACGCGCAGGTAGACCAGGGTGGTTCTTACTCCGCCCTGCTTTTTGACGGCAGTTACAAAATGGTTTTCCCCCAGGGAAGAGGCCCGTTCAGGACAATACAAAAAGATGCTGCGGTGAAGGATACATTGTTTGTAAATATCAGCGGAAATCAGGAGCTTGATGTGGAGGTAATGCCTTATTACATGATCCGTACCCCAAAATTCAGCGGTGGCGAGAACAAAGTTTCGGTGACACTGAAACTGGAAAAGATTATTACCGATGTCAATGCAAGGGATATTGAAAGAATTTCACTCTATATTAATAAAAGTCAGTTTGTGTCCAGGGCTACCAATGTGGGGGTTACCGATGTTGCCGGTAGCGAGGTCAAGGATCTGAACAGTATCAGCCTTTCCACAAATGTCCCGGCGCTGGCACCTTTGCAAAACTATGTCTTTGCGAGGGTAGGCGTAAAAATCAAGGATGTAGAGGACATGGTCTTCTCGCCGGTGGAGAAAGTGGCACTTTAATTATATCAGGAATTCCGGGTAAATACAGGTCAAAAAGTGCTCTGTATTTACCCGGACAGTAATAGCGAAACTTTAAGTTTATATAAAAGCAGCAAATATTTTTCATGCCAAAAAATGTGATTAAATGAATCTGGTACAAAAGAAATACTTCGTCGTATTATTGAGTGGATTGCTTGCGGCAGGGTGTGCGCACAACAAAATGAGTTCGTCCGGAGAGAACGCCGGAAGTACCAAAACCACGGGAAAAAGAGCGGAAGTTCTGTTCCTCGGGCACAACAGTAAACACCATGATGCCAATAAGTATGCGCCCTGGCTTTCGGTCAAGTTGTTCAAAAGCGGTATCAACATGTCTTATACCGTCGACCTCAATGACCTGAACCCTGAAAATCTCAAAAAGTACGACGGGCTCATCATCTATGCCAACCACGATTCATTGTCGCCGTCACAGGAAAGTGCCATGAAAGCATTTGTGGAAGGCGGAAAGGGTTTGATCCCCCTCCATTCTGCCTCGGGTTGCTTCCGTAATTCTGCCTGGTATATCAAGACCATCGGCGGACAGTTTGCTTCGCACAAGGTAGATACTTTCAAAAACATCATCCTGAAACCCGACCATCCCGTCATGAAAGGGATCACGGATTTTTCTACCTGGGACGAAACTTACGTACACAAAAACCTGAATCCCGACAAAACTGTATTGGGCGAAAGGATAGAAGGCGATAAACATGAACCTTACACCTGGGTGCGGAACGAAGGAAAAGGACGCGTTTTTTATACCGCTTATGGTCATGAAGATAGTACCTGGACGAACAGAGGTTTCCTGGACCTGGTAAGAAACGGGGTTTTGTGGGCGATCGGGGACGAAGCAAAAGCTAAAATTGATGCGCTGAAACTGCCGCAGGTGGATATATACGAGTCGGACACGATTGCACATTATACCAAACGTCACGTGGTTCCGAAAATGCAGGAATCGCTTTCGCCGGCCGAATCCAACAAACTGACACAGGTTCCTGCCGATTTCGAAATACAGCTTTTTGCCGCCGAGCCCGACATTACCAATCCGATCGCGATGGCCTGGGATGAAAGGGGCAGGTTATGGGTAGTCGAGTCTGTGGATTATCCCAACACATTCAAAGAAACCGACGGAGCAGCTAACGACCGTATCAAAATTTGCGAGGATACAAACGGTGATGGAAAAGCAGACAAATTCACGGTCTTTGCCGACAAGCTCAATATCCCTACCAGTATGGTGTTTGCAAATGGTGGTATCATCGTGTCTATGGCACCTGATTTCGTTTTCATGAAAGACACGAACGGTGACGATGTGGCAGACGTTCGTGAAGTGATCATGACCGGCTGGGGAAAAAACGATACCCACGCAGGCCCTTCCAATCTGCAATACGGATTTGATAACAAAATCTGGGGTGTCCTGGGTTACTCAGGATTTAACGGCACCATCGACGGCAAGAAGTGGAATTTTCCTCAGGGCGTGTATCATTTCAAACCCGACGGCAAGGACTTTGCTTTTCTGGGAAACAGCAGCAACAATACCTGGGGGCTGGGGTTTACGGAGGATAACAATGTGTTCCTATCTACTGCCAACAATACCCACAGCGCTTTTTATTCCATGCCTGCCAGGTATATGCAGCGCACATTATCGGAAGATCAGCCTTCGGTTTTATCTGTACAAAAAATTGACGGACATTATGACGCACATGCGGTAACGCCTAACCTGCGCCAGGTGGATGTAGTCGGCGGGTTCACTTCTGCGGCCGGGCATCACTTTTATACAGCAAGAAATTTCCCGAAAGAATACTGGAACCGTATCGCATTCGTGACCGAGCCAACGATCCGTCTGGTGCATAATGCGATACTGGAACCGGATGGAGCAGGATTTAAAGAAAAAGATGGCTGGAATTTCATGGCCAGTTCGGATGAATGGTTTGGCCCGGTGCAGGCCGAGGTAGGCCCCGACGGTGCCGTATGGATTGCAGACTGGTATAATTTCATTATTCAGCACAATGTATTCGTGCCCGCGCAGTCGCCTTCCGAATTTATACTGCCTTTCAAAGAACAGCCTCACGGCCCGGGTAATGCATTCAGCAGCCCTATGCGCGACCTTAATCATGGACGTGTTTACAGGGTTGTTTATAAAAACGGCAAGAAAACGCCTGCGCTCAAACTTTCCAAAGACGATCTTCCGGGGTTGGTTGCAGCGCTGGAAAATGACAATATGTTCTGGCGTATGACCGCCCAGCGTCTGTTGGTGGAATCGAAAAAGCTGTCCGTGGTTCCTGATCTTTACAAAATCGTGAACAACCAGAAAGTGGATGAAATAGGCTTAAACAGCCCCGCTGTACACGCACTATGGACTTTACACGGCTTGGGCGTGTTGGACGGTTCTAATATGGAGGCACTTCAGGTTGTTAATAAAGCGCTTTCGCATCCGGCAGCCGGCGTACGCAAGGCGGCAGCGACTGTTTTGCCAAAAAATGACCAGAGCTTCGAGATGCTTCAAAAATCAATGAAAGATCCGAATCTCAATACGCGTCTGGCGGTTTTTGTGGCATTGGTAGAATTGCCTTCATCTGAAAAAGCAGGTGAAGCAATTTATCAGGCTTCTCTGGATGAGCAGAACGCCAAAGATGCGTGGCTTTCAAAAGCGCTGCTGGCTGCGGCGATCAGACATGAGAAAGGATTTCTGGCCGCGTCTCAAAAGCAGTCGTTGAAATCGGTTTTCAGCGAGCAGATTGTACAGGCGCTGCATAAAGAAGTTTATCCGCTTGGAAGGAGAAATACGATGCAGTTCCCACCCGATGTAACAGGTAAGGAAATCACCATCAAAGCCAGCGTTACCAAGGCCAAAGACAAAGCTTTGCAAGGTTTCATCGCCGGACAAGGTGGAAAAGACGGCGGATATGCCTTATATATCCAGGACGGAAAACTGGTTATGGCCGTGAAACAACATGGTATGGTCAGTCAGGCCGCAACTACCGGACCGCTTCCTGAAAAATTTGATGTAGTGGCTCATTTGGCTGCATCCGGCGATATTTCTATCGAAATTGACGGCAAACCCGCAGCAAAAGGCAAGGCACATATGCTATTCCCTGCTCCGTTGGGCAATAGCCTGCGTACCGGCGAGGACGTAGAAGGCGAAGACAAGATCGGTACCTATGAAGGACGGTTTGGATTTGTAGGCAATTTTCAAAAGGCTTCACTGGAACTGAGTGATCCTTCCGAGAGCGCGAAAAATGCGGAACCGAATACCAAAACTTCCGATAAAGCTGCTTCAAAATCTTCCAATGCGACGGTCATTGAGCTGAAAGTAGAGAAGGAGATCATGCAGTATGATAAAAAGCTGATTACTGTAAAAGCCGGACAGAAAGTAGTGATCAATCTGGAGAACCCGGATGGTATGCAGCATAATTTGCTGATCATTAAGCCGGGCAGTTTGCAAAAGGTGGGCAAAGCCGCCGACGAAATGTTGAGCGATCCGAAAGCTGCTGAAAAACAATATGTTCCAAAAATCGCGGAGGTGCTTTATGCTACCAAGCTGGTGAACTCGGGAGAGACCGTCAGCCTGGAATTCACAGTTCCGAGCCAGCCGGGCGACTATCCTTATGTATGTACTTTCCCTGGTCACTGGCGTGGTATGAACGGAATTTTAAGAGTTGTGAAATAGTATTGCCGTTTGAAGATGTGCTGTTACTTTATAATTATAAACTTTAAAACCGGAGTTTTTCGATGATGAATTCAATTTTTAAGACTGTTTTTGCTTTGGCGATGCTGATCGCCCCGGCCTTTATCATCAATGTCCGGGCGGAAGTGCCGCCGAAAAACAAGCCGATACGCGTACTGCTCGTAGGCGGCGGATCTTCCCATGATTTTGACAAATGGTACAAGCAGGAAGATGTGCAAACTTTGCAGAAAGACGGTCTGGCGGCCGTGGAATATACCAGCGATCCGACGACAATCTTGTCGAAATTGCCGGAAATAGATGTGTTATTATTGGCAAATAATCAGCCCATTGCTGATGCAGCTACCAGAAAAGCTATTTTTGATTTCGTGGAAGCCGGAAAAGGGCTGGTGCTTGCGCACCCGGCATTGTGGTACAACTGGGCCGATTGGCCGGAATATAACCAGAAGCTGGTAGGCGGAGGCTCAAAAGGTCATGATAAATATGGTCCGTTTGATGTAACAGTTACCAATAAAAAACACCCTGTTACCAAAAATGTCCCGGCGCAATTTCACCTGGACGACGAGCTGTATTACCTTATCGCAGATCCGTCAGGTTCTCCGGTAGAAGTGCTAGCAACAGCCAAAGCTGCCAACTCCGACAAAGTATTTCCAAGCATAGTGATCGTGAAATATCCGAAGTCAAGGATTGTGGGCATAGCACTGGGTCACGATGCTGCATCGCATACGATCGCACCGTACCAGACCATTTTAAGAAATGCCGTAAAATGGGCAGCCGGTAAATAACCCCCCAGCTCCGGACTTCAGTCCGGAGGAGGATGGGACGCAAAAGCAAAAGAACCAGAAAGTAAAATCAATCACATAACCCCGGACTTCAGTTCGGGGACCAAACAAAAAAAAACAATGAGTCAGAAGCAAATCACAGTAGTCATCGTAGGTATGGGATTCGGAAAAGAATTTATTCCAATCTATCAGAGCCATCCCAATATCAAGGCCGTAGGAATCTGTACAAGAAGCAAGGAAACCCGGGACGAGCTGACTGCGAAGTTTAATCTTGACAAAAACCTGGTTTTCGAACATTTCGAAGACATTCCCAAAAGAGAGGATGTGGATGCGATACATATTGTAACGCCTGTTCCTGAACATGCCAAAATGACCCTCGCATCGCTGAATGCCGGCAAACACACAGCCTGCACAATTCCAATGGCTATGACTGTTGAAGATTGCACGGCTATTGTTGAGGCAAAACGCCGGGCCAAAAAAGTATATATGATGATGGAAACCGCGCTGTATACGCGTGAGTTTTTATATGGGCTCAAATTGGCGGAGACCGGAGAATTGGGACGTATCCAGTTTGTACGCGGGTCGCATATCCAGGATATGAGCATGGAAGGCTGGGGCGAATACTGGAAAGGTTACCCGCCGATGCTCAACGGAACACACGCGATTTCGCCCCTTTTGAAAATAAACAATACAAAGGCGGAAACTGTGGTTTGCCACGGATCCGGTAGATTGAGCGAGGACCTGGCGAGCAGATATGGGTCTCCGTTTGCAGTTGAAACGGCGACTTTTACGCTTAAAAACTCCGATGTGGTAGCAGAAGCTACGCGTTCGCTGTTTGACGTGGTGCGTCAGTACCGTGAAAGTTACGATGTGTATGGTACCAAAATGTCGTTTGAATGGGAGCAGCTGCAAGATGAAAGTCATGTTATTTTTGACGGAGGGGAAAATGCAAAACGCATTGACGTGCCCGACACCGACGAGCTGCTGATCGAGCCGATCAAACATTTTACCAAACGTGAGAAAATTGACGACCCTAACCATGTTTCGTTTCTCCAGGGCGCCGGGCACGGAGGTTCTCACCCGCATTTGGTGCAGGAATTCGTAGCCGCGATCATTGAAGAAAGAGATTCGGCGGTGGACGCTGCATTGGCTGCTAACTATACCTGTGCCGGCATTTGCGCACACGAATCGGCCATGAACGGCGGTATCCGCGTCAATGTCCCCACCTTCGAAGATTAAAAAAGCCTTCGCTCCGATCCGTGGGTTGAAACCCACGGTCAGGGAAAAGGCCCGATGGGCCAGAATTCCGGTTCGATGGTGCCGGGGTTAAAACCCACGGTCGGGAAAAGGCCCAACGGGTCAAAAATCCCCGTTCGCGAAAAAAACGGCCCAACGGGCCAAACTATCTCTGCCGTGGGCAAAAACGCCCACGGCAAAAATCTAATCCTGAAAGGATTTAATATCTCATAAACATGTTATTCGGAGCCAGTACATTTATTTGGGTTTCACCCTTTTCCACAAAAAATATTGATTTGCTTACCAAAGTGAAGAATATGGGCTATGATATCATTGAAATAGCCGTGGAAGACACTAGTATCATCGATTGGAAATCTATCAAGGAAGTGGCCCGGGATCTCGATCTGAAAATCACCGTCAGCGGTGCCTTCGGAGAAGAACGGGATATCTCCAGCACCGAACCTGAATACCGCAAGCTTGGCAAAGAATACATTATCGACTGCATCAGAATCGCAGCGGATACGGGCAGTCCCATCTTTGGGGGGCCGGTATATTCGGCAGTCGGCAAAACGAGGATCGTTTCCGAAGAACAAAAAAAGCAGGAACGTGCATGGTGTGTGGAAACGCTGGTTGAGATCGGCAAAATAGCCTCCGATCACGGCGTCGTGGTAGGACTGGAACCATTGAACCGGTTTGAAACGGATATGGTCAATACAGTGGATCAGGCGTTGTCGATTGTTCGGGAAGTGGATAGTCCTAACCTGAAAATCGTGCTGGATACTTTTCATTCCAACATTGAAGAAAAAGATATTCCTGCTTCGATACGCAAGATTGGCAAGGACTTGCTGTGTCACGTTCAGGGTAATGAAAGCGACCGGGGAACACCCGGGACCGGGCATTTGGAATGGGAAGGTATCAGAGACGCTCTGAACGAAATCGGTTACGACGGAGCTGTTGTGATCGAAACATTCGGGCAGCCTTCCAAAGAGCTTGCCAGGGCGGCTTGTATATGGCGGCCGCTGGCAAACAGTGCCGACGAGCTCGCCAGTGAAGGGCTGGATTTTTACAAAAGGCTCTTTTCATAAATCCAATGGAAATGGTAACCACTTTTCTGATCAAGCTGGTATTGCTGGCCTGGCCGACTGCCTGCGGCATTACCGGGAATCCCGTTGTACAAGGGCCATCCAAAATTGACTCGACAAAGTATCGGAACCCGGTTTTTGAACCCATACTCGCCGATCCCACGGTTATAAAGGCAGAAGACGGGTGGTTTTATGCATACGGGACCATGGACAACTGGGGCGACGGAAACGGGCCGCACCTGATCCCGGTCGTCCGTTCCAGAAATCTGACCGACTGGGTTTATGTAAAGGATGCGTTTTTGAAAAAACCATCCTGGAAAGAAAAGGGTGGGATATGGGCGCCGGACGTGGTAAAGGTGGATGGAAAATATTATTTGTATTATGCTTTTTCAACCTGGGGTGATCCCGATCCGGGGGTCGGACTGGCAGTTGCGGATGTTCCCGCCGGGCCGTTTACCGATTTGGGAAAGTTGTTTCTGAGCACCGAAGTGGATGTGCCTAACTCAATCGATCCGTTTTATATCGAAGAAAACGGTAAAAAATACATCTTCTGGGGAAGTTACAGCAATTCGCCTACGCAGGGCACTTATGGCGTGGAGCTTTCGGCAGATGGCCGGAGTGTTCCTGATCTTCACCAAAAGTTTAAGGTGGCAGCCGGAGATTTTGAGGCGGTTATGATCCAGAAAAAAGGTGATTACTACTATTTTTTTGGATCGAAAGAAAGCTGCTGCGAAGGCGCAAAAAGCAAATACCACATCAGGATCGGGCGTTCTAAATCACTTCGGGGACCTTATCTGGACAAAGAAGGAAAAGAACTGACTGCCCGCGGCACAGGTACGATATTGCTCCGCGGAAATGAAAAATATGTGGGGCCGGGGCATAATGCAAGAATCATTACCGATATTCAGGGCGTTGATTGGATGCTATACCATGCAATCAATAAAAGCAAACCACAAGTCTCGACCGGTGCCAACCGAAGAGTTTTAATGCTGGACAAAGTCACCTGGAACGATGGATGGCCGGAAATTTACAATTCGGAACCTGGTCTGAATGATCAGAATGTTCCTATTTTCAGATAGAAAAAGAGTGTATGTGTCTTTATGGTTTATTAAATCATCTAAACATAGTACTCAACGAAAAATTTAACTGATGAACTTCATTAAAAAGACTGCTTTTGGGCTAGTGATTGCCCTCTCCCTCCTGAATTGTTCGAAAAAAGACAGCGCAAAAGACGATTTACATACGGAGACCGCGCATCGCGGTGTGTGGACAAAAGAACAGGCCAAGACCTGGTATGAAAAACAGAGTTGGCTTGTTGGTGCCGACTTTCTCCCAAGTACTGCTATAAATCAGCTCGAAATGTTCCAGGAGGCAACTTTCGATACGGCGACCATTAACAGGGAGCTGGGCTGGGCTGAATCGATTGGTATGAATACCATGCGCGTTTATCTGCATGATTTGCTGTATGATCAGGATTCGGTCGGCTTTATGAACAGGCTGGACGTATTTCTGGATATCGCAGACAAACATAAGATCAAGCCGTTGTTTGTATTGTTTGATTCCTGCTGGGATCCATTTCCGAAATTGGGAACGCAGCGCGAGCCGAAACCCGGCGTGCATAATTCGGGCTGGGTGCAGAGTCCGGGGCTGGAAGCATTGAAAGACAGCACGCAGTATCCGCGTCTAGAAAGGTATGTAAAAGGAACGGTAGGCCAGTTTGCGGACGATAAACGCGTATTGGGTTGGGATATCTGGAATGAGCCCGACAATCCGAATACTAGCTCTTACGGCGCTGTGGAACTCCCTAATAAAGTGGATTATGTGTTGCCTTTGATGAAAAAATCATTTGAATGGGCGCGTTCTGCCCATCCTTCTCAGCCACTTACTGCCGGGATCTGGGCGGGTGACTGGACTTCTCCGGGGACGCTGAAACCGATTGAAAAATTAAGTATCGAAGAATCGGATGTGATCTCGTTCCATAATTATGAAAATGCGAAAGAATTTGAAAAGCGTATCCTGCAATTGCAGCAGTACGACCGGCCGCTGATCTGTACGGAATACATGTCGCGCGGAAACGGCAGTTTTTTTGAAGGTTCACTGCCCATCGCAAAAAAATATAATGTAGGCGCGATCAACTGGGGACTTGTTGATGGGAAGTCGCAGACAATTTATCCATGGGACAGCTGGAAAAAGACGTATACCTCTGAGCCGGAACTCTGGTTTCATGATATTTTCAGGAAAGACGGGAAACCTTACAAGGAAGAGGAAACGGAGCTGATCAAAAAACTGACGGCCCGTTAGGAAGAAGATTGCGGCAGTAAATTGATATATTCACTGCCGCAATTTTTATCCTGATTATTTTATGCTTAACAAGTACTTTGGCCTTTTTACTTCTCTCATTTTTCTTGTTGCTGCGCCGGACGTCTTCGGTCAGAAAAAGCAGCAAAAACCCAATGTAATTTTTATCTATGCCGACGATGTAGGGTATGGTGACCTGAGTTCGTACGGGGCGACAAAAATCAGTACGCCGAATATCGACCGCCTTGGTAAAGAAGGCATCCGCTTCACAAATGCCCACGCAACTTCTGCGACATGTACACCATCCCGGTTTGCGCTAATGACAGGGATCTATCCATGGCGTCAAAAAGGTACGGGTGTTTTGCCGGGTGATGCTTCGCTAATCATACCCACGGAGCGGCTTACTTTACCAACGCTCTTTCAGCATGCGGGCTATAAGACAGCTTCCGTAGGGAAATGGCACCTGGGATTGGGGGCACCTAACAAACAAATCGACTGGAACAAACCAATTACAAAAGGCCCCAACGAAACAGGGTTCGACTACGCGTATTTCTTTCCTGCAACTTCCGACAGGGTACCCACCGTTTTTGTTGAAAATCATGAGGTACAGGCATTGGATCCAAACGATCCGATAGAAGTGGATTATTCCAAAAAAATAGGTCAGGAACCCACCGGATTGGAAAATCCAGAACTTTTGAAACTTCCGGCCGCACCGGATCACGGGCATAACAATACCATTGTCAATGGCATTGGCCGGATCGGCTGGATGAAGGGTGGAAAGCAGGCCCGCTGGACAGATGAGGAAATCGCCCATGTTTTTCTGAACAAGGCGCAGCAGTTTATGGAGGAGAACAGCAAAAATCCTTTCTTTCTGTATTTCTCGCTGAATGATATCCATGTTCCCCGCATGCCGAGTACGCAATTCAAGGGTAAGAGTTCAATGGGGCTGCGCGGAGATGTGATCCTCCAGATGGACTGGACAGTAGGGGAAATCTTGAAAAAGCTGGATGAATTGGGATTGACTGAAAATACGCTGATCATCTTTTCCAGCGACAACGGTCCGGTTCTCGATGACGGATATGCCGACAGGGCCGTGGAATTGTCCAAAGGTCATCATCCTGCCGGTGCGCTGCGAGGCGGAAAATACAGCGCATTTGAAGGTGGGACCCGGATTCCCTGGCTGGCGCGCTGGCCAAAGGTTATCAAGCCTGGGATTGTTTCTGATGCGCTTATTTGCCAGATCGACCTGATCGCTTCTTTTGGGTCTTTTTTTAAGCAAAACATTGAAATGGAGGATGCTCCTGATAGTTTTAATGTGATGGAAGCGCTGCTGGGTAGAACTCAAACGGGTCGTGAAATGCTTGTGAAGCAGGGCGGCGCCTTATCCCTGACACGCGGTAACTGGAAATACATTGAGCCACGGGAGGGTATTGCGCTGCAAAAACTTACAAATACTGAAACCGGAAATAATACCAAACCGCAGCTATACGATCTGAGTAAGGATATTGGTGAAAAAAATAATCTGGCGGCACGAAATCCTGCGAAAGTAAAAGCGATGGCAGAAGAACTTGATAAGATCAGAGAGGCTGGACGCAGCAGGTAGTTTTTAATGCCACGGATACACGGATTTGCACGAATGGAAGCCACATTCCTGTCCATCGGCGTGTCCGTGGCAAAATTGTAACTATTTATAAGTGACCATTACAAAAAGCTGACGTCTAAACGGCATAACATACCATTCGTATTATGCCGCAACTATACCGCACCCCGGTTTTCATTTACGTGCTTTGTATTACATTTTCAAATGCAGTCCTAGCGCAGGTTACATTTTTCAATCAGGATTTCTCCCAGACCCGTTCATTTGTAAATCCTTCTCCCGACACCGGGCAGTTCAGCCATATTCTCCTCACCGCGCCGGAACTGTCTTACCACAAATTCTATAAAGGCTACATGGACCTTACCCGGACGCAGCAGGATTCGGCAACCGGCGGGATCATACGGGCCATGCGGGCCACACCGTTTTCGCCCAACCCGGAAACGCTTTTGATCAGCATACAGCTGAGTGTGGAGACCATGCAGAATCCGGCCGTGAATGCAGTCTATTTTTATGTAGGCGAAGATTTCAATCCTGTCAATAACTCATTTCCCGAAAACAGGCTGATGTTCGGGAAATGTGCGGTCAATTTTCATGGGACTTCTTTTACAGTTAAAGACCTGGAAACGCAGAAAGTCAGCAAAAATATTCCGCTTAAAACAAATACTAAGCTGACCTGGGTGCTTAACAATGCTGCAAAAAGCCTCTCCTACCAGCGCCCGGGTGCGGACACCGTGTTGCATCATGTTGAAGCGGGAAGTTATGATCTCTGGGTGGATGATGAACTTGTCAGCAAGAGTAGCAAGGGTTATCCGGGGAATTCTCCCTATTCCAAAACCAAACTTTCAAATTTTGAAATTAGGTTCAGAAACGGCCTTGGGAAAATCCGTATCCGCAACATCCTGATCCGCGAAGCAGCCGCGGATGGTGAGACTTCAAATCCACTGATCATCCCAAACCCTTCCTCCGCCGCACTGATCCGCCTGAAAGCAGCCGGTATATTAGCCTCTTCACTGCAAATGGTAGGTCTGAACGGGAAATCCGTTGCTTTTCGAAAGCATATTGCATCCGGAAATATCATAGAGATACGCCCGGAACAAAATATTTCATCGGGAATATATGTGTTGTCTTTCATTGATAAAGACAAAAAAAAGAGATTTCTGCGGGTAATGGTACAGTAGCCGGGCAGTGGGAATCTAGGATGAAAGGTGGATAAAATTTGACTAATCTTGTAGGGCCAGTTGAGTTTGACGGGAACTTTGACTTATTTAGAGTCCACGTTCCTGACGTTATGAAATCACAATCCAATTTTTCAGAAGCTTCTGATGATAAAACGGTTTGGCAGCTTTTTCTGGCTGGTAACGTAGAAGCTTTTGAATATTTAATGTCCGCCCATTTCCGCAGGCTTTTTCAGTACGGGAGCAAGTTTTCAAAAGATCAGGAATTTGTAAAAGATTGTATCCAGGATCTTTTTTTAATTCTTTGGGAAAAACGTGAAAACCTGGGCAACGACATTGCTGTAAAACCTTATCTGATGGCTTCGTTACGGCGGCTGATGCATCGCGCGATTTCTTCGAAATCCTGGATGGCAGGCGAATCCCTTGATGAAAAGGAAGGTTCTTTTGAACTGGAATTTTCAGTGGAGCAGGAATACATCGACCACGAGTCGACACTTGCCCGCACGCGTCAGCTTGAAAAGTTGCTTGGAGAACTTCCCAAAAGACAGAAAGAGGTGATTTACCTCAAATACTTCCAGGAAATGAGCCGCGACCAGATCTCGGAAATTATGTCGGTGTCTCCGCAAACTGTATCAAACCTTCTCCAGATCGCGATCAAGCAGTTGAAAAAACACTGGAAAGCTGAATTTCTTACCTTCTTTGTGATTCATTTGTTTATATAAAACCGGATCATAATGCTATCAATCACAAGGATTTATATTTTTTTAAAGAAATAATTCAAAATTTTTTGGTATCTGTACCGTGTTTTCGTCTATCGTAGATCAGACGCTTATATCTGGTATGGATCGCTACAATCACTACACCGTTGAGGATTTTGTTTGGGACGTTTTTTTTCGTCAGTGGGTTTTATCACCTACCCGCGAAACAGATATCGCCTGGAACGAGTGGGCTGAAAATAATCCTGAGAAATCCGATGCCATTCAGCAGGCCAGGTCGATCGTGTTGTCCATGCGGCTGAATGAACCCGAAATATCAGAGCCGGAGATCAGGGAAGTTATCAACAGAACCCTATCCAGGATCCGTACGCATTCCCCTGAATTTGCCCCTAATGAAGAACCCGTAAAACGACCTTTTTATCGCGCAATGTGGCTTCAGGTTGCAGCTTCGGTGGCGTTTTTAATGCTATCCGCTTGGATAGGCTATTCTTTTTATAACAAAAAAGAAGCAAAACAAAGCGGTGAATACACATATGCGGATGCTGGAAAAGACCTGCTGCTTGTCGAAAAAGTTAACACAACTTCTGCCAACATGCTTGTCAGCCTGAGTGACGGCAGCAAGATCACCCTTTCTCCAAAAGGACGGATCAGATATCCCGAACAGTTTGTCGACGCAAAACGGGAGGTTTATCTGGAAGGAGAGGCTTTTTTTGAAATCTCCAAAGATCCGGACCATCCTTTTTTCGTTTATGCCCACGGCCTGATCACCAAAGTACTGGGAACGAGTTTCAGGATCAAGGCCTACGAGCTATCGGATGAAGTCACAGTTGAAGTGAAAACAGGGAGGGTTTCTGTTTTTGCTCAGTCGGATCCTGATGTGGTAGAAAAAGCGTCTAACCGTGAGCTGGAAGGTGTGGTGCTCAACCCAAATCAGAAGATCATTTATACGCGTGAAGAAGTGCGAATGATAAAAACCCTGGTTGAAAAGCCGGAAATTGTTTTGCCAAAAACAGAAGTTCCGCAGTTTGAATTTGAAGATACGCCTGTCAGCGAAGCATTTGTTTCTATTGGCAAAGCTTACGGAATTGATATTTTATTTGATGAAGAGCTGCTCAAAGGATGCCCGCTGACTGCTACCCTTGACAATCAGACCCTGCATGAAAAGCTGACAATTATTTGCAAGGCCGTGGAAGCCAGTTATGAAATCCTGGATGGGCAGGTTGTGATACATAGTAAGGGATGTCGGAATTGATATCTGGCAAGAAGGGGAGGATAGAGGAAGGAAGGATTTTAGCTATTCATTTTTTAAACCTTTTGATAATAACGAAACAGAAAGAATAAAATAAAAAAAGAGCCGGCAATGTTCCCGCATTACCGACTCAAGTATTATCCCTTTTGGTTGTCGCCAATTCACCTCCGGTAGGAGGCAGGGATCGTTTTGTCAGTTTTCAATCTTAACAAAACAATCAAATCTATGAAAAAACCCTTAAAATACCGTCAGGTATTACTTTGGACAATGCGAATAACAGCTATACAAATCATGCTCGCCGTCTGGTTTATCGGGACCGGTTTTGCGCATGAAAGCAATGCCCAGTCTCTTCTTTCCCAGAAGATTACCGTGATGGTGGATGGAAGTGAAGTAAAGAAAGTGCTAAACCAGGTGGAAAAGCAGGTGGATGTTCGCTTCGTTTTTAGTTCAAAAATCATAAAATCGGCAAGAAAAGTTACGGTCAACGCTGCCAACAAACCACTTTATGAAGTCCTTGACCAGATATTGACGCCTCTCGGCCTGCAGTATGAAGTATCGGGCAAAATAATCATCCTTAAGAGAACGGAGAACTTGCCGGAAATCAATGCTCCGGCTGGAGATGGCGCTCCCAAAAAGGATCTTTCCGGAAAAGTGCTTGATGAGCAGGGGCTGGGTTTGCCGGGGGTGAGCGTGGTATTAAAGGGAACGCAGACCGGTACTACTACCAATGTTGAAGGGGAATTCCAGCTGACCCTGCCTGACAATGCACAGGCGCAGGTTTTGGTATTCAGTTTTGTCGGTTACACTACCCAGGAAGTGGCTGTCGACAACAGGTCTGTTTTAGAAGTGAAAATGGCTGTGGAGGACAAGTCATTGCAGGAAATAGTGGTAGTAGGTTATGGACAGGTCAGGAAAACTGATCTTACAGGCTCTGTAACCACTATTCCGGTGGACGAAATCAAAAAGGTAGCTGTTACGTCCATGGACCAGGCATTACAAGGACGCGCGGCTGGTGTACAGATCACCCAGAACTCTGGTGCACCCGGCGGAGCTACAACGATCCGGATACGTGGAGGGAATTCCATTCAGGGTGATAACGAGCCTTTGTATGTGATTGATGGGATTCCTTTCAAAAACGAAAGCTCTAACAATGGTTCGAGCTTCAATGTTCTGAGCACATTAAACCCAAGTGATATTGAATCCATGTCGATTCTTAAGGACGCTTCTTCCACGGCCATATATGGTTCCAGGGGAGCGAACGGGGTGGTGATCATCACTACAAAACGTGGGAAAGCAGGGAAGTCGAATGTGACATTGGATGCTTATTATGGTGTGCAGAATGTGCGCCGTAAATATCCCGTGCTTAACGGAAGCGAGTATGCAGCTTTTGTGAACGAGGCAAATACCAATGAAGGCAGGGCGGCCGTGTATACGCCTCAGCAAGTGGAAGCTTTCGGTGAGGGCACCGACTGGCAGAATGAAATTTTCCGTTCGGCACCGATGTATAACTATCAGCTCTCGATGAGCGGAGGCGACGATAAAACACAATATGCGATATCTGGAGGTTACTTCAAGCAGAATGGGATTGTAACCAATTCCGATTTTGACAGATATTCTTTTCGTGTAAACCTTGACAGGAAACTTACCAGCAAAATCAAGGTTGGAAACAGCCTGACGGTAAACCGTACCCTGACGAACCAGTCGAGGACAGACGGCTCCCTTGGGAGTGCCGGCCTGGTAACCATTGCTGCATTGCAGTTCCCAGGCATTTTACCGGTTTACAATCCGGACGGCAGCTATCTGATGAACCATCCTGCGCTGACCTTTACCGCAGACAATCCGGCAGCCCTGGCCAGGGAAAGCAAAAACACCAATAAGGCGCACAGGGTTTTCGGCAACGTTTTTGGCGAATATCAGATCATGGACGGGCTGAGCCTGAGAGTAGTTTTGGGAGTGGATGGTATCCTTCAGAAACAGGATAGCTATCTGCCCAGAAGTGTTTCCAGTGGTTTGTCGCAGGGTGGAGTGGGAAGTATCACAAATAATCAGTCGATCACCTGGCTCAATGAAAACCTTCTGACTTATACCAAAAATTTTAACCAGAAACATAACATAACTGCGCTTGTAGGGTATACCCAGCAAGCCAACAGGACTGAGAATGCTTATGCAGCTTCCCGGAACTTTGTGAACGATAATCTCGCGACCGGCAACCTGGGCTCAGGCTCAGTGGCACTGGTACCTTCTTCGGGAATAGGAACATGGGGGCTGGAATCTTATTTAGGCCGTATCAACTACGGTTTCAATGAAAAGTACCTCCTTACCGCCTCATTCCGTGCAGACGGTTCCTCGCGATTTGGAGCAAACAAGCGTTATGGTTTTTTCCCATCGATGGCACTGGCATGGCGGGTGTCGGAAGAGAGCTTTATCAAAAATATCAGGGCTATCAGTGAACTGAAAGTCCGCGCGACAATCGGCTCGACCGGAAACCAGGACGGTATCGGCAACTATCCGGCCTATTCGTTGCTTTCAACGCAGAACTATGTACTTAACAATGTGGTATCAACCGGAATCGGTCCGAACCAGATCGCAAACCCCGACCTGTCGTGGGAAACTACAACCCAGTCTGACGTAGGTATCGACCTGAGTTTATTGAGCAACCGGATCAGTATTACTGCTGACGCCTATCTGAAAAGGACGAAAGATCTGCTGTTAAATGTTACGATCCCCAGCTCATCCGGATTTTCCAGCGCTATTAAAAACCTTGGCCGGGTAGAAAACAAAGGGATTGAACTGAGTGTTACTTCTCACAATATCGACGGGGCTTTCAAATGGACTACGGAGTTTAACTATGCATTAAACCGTAATAAGGTATTGGATATCGGTGGCGCGCCGCAAATTTTTGCCGGTGAAGTGGCCAATATCGCGCAGAATGTAAATTCGGGTATTATCAGGGTTGGTGAACCGCTGGGTTCATTCTATGGCTATGTTACTGATGGTCTTTATCAAACCCAGGAAGAGCTGCTTGCATTGACAGACGGCAGTGCCAGAAAACCGGGAGACCGCCGCTATAAAGATTTGAACGGGGACAAAAGGATCGATGATAATGACCGGACCATCATTGGCCGTGCGCAACCGAAATTCATCGGCGGGATCAGCAATACGTTTTCGTATAAAGGCATCGACCTGACCGTTTTCTTCCAGGGTGTTTATGGAAATCAAATATTGAACGCCAACAGGTTTGAGCTGGAATATCTGAACGGGACCAACAATCAGGACCGCGATATGCTCAACCGCTGGACCCCAACCAATACGAATACTGATATTCCCAGAGCGTCCACTACCCGGCCGGCCAACAGGATCTCAACCCGGCAGATCGAGAATGGTTCTTACCTGAGGTTGAAAAATGTGCAGCTGGCGTACAATCTGCCTGCCTCATTGACCAAGCCACTGCATGTGCAGGGGGTAAGGCTCTATGTTACTGCACAGAACTACCTTACCTGGACCAAGTATTCGGGATATGATCCGGAAGTGAACCGATTCGGACAGGACAGCCGCAGCCAGGGTTTTGACTACTCAAGTTATCCTGCGGCTAAGACAATGATTTTCGGCCTGAATGTAAGTTTTTAGAACCGGCTGAATCAATTTTATAAAAACACCAACCTGGCCTTCATCCGGCCGTTGAAAAAATATACATATAATGAAAAAGATACTTCCATTCTTTCTGATCCTTTTCTGGGCAAGTTCCTGTGATGTGCTGGATCAGATTCCGGAATCCAACTTTACGCCTGCTAATTTTTACAAAAATGCCGATGACGCGAAAGCTGCGGTAAACTCTGTTTATGATCCGATGAACACTGCGGAAATGTATAACCAGGTGATGTGGATCATACAGGACCAGGCTACCGACGATTCGGAATGGGGGGGCGGACGCTCCACGGCCAATCAGGCGAAAAATGATCTGGACAAATATACATTTACTCCAGCGACAAGCACCTTTTTGTCCGTTTGGTCAACGGTTTACAGAGGTATCAACAGGGCAAATACTGTTCTGGAGAGAGTTCCGGGCATTACTATGGATACCGAGCTGCAAACACGTTTGCTGGCTGAAACCAAATTTATGCGGGGCTTTTACTACTTCACGCTGGTGAGGCTGTTTGGCGGGGTGCCGCTTTTACTTAACGAGACCACTTCGCTCAACAACCTTCAGGTATCGCGCGCAACAGCTGAGGAAGTGTATGCGCAGGTGATCAAGGATTTCACAGAAGCTGAAGCCGTGCTGCCTTTAACTTACACAGGTGCCGATAAAGGTCGTGCTACCAAAGGTGCCGCGACGGCCTTTCTGGCGAAAGTTTACCTTACCCGTGAGGATTGGGCCAATGCTGCGTTGAAAGCAAAGCAGGTTATAGATTCGGGAGTTTACGATCTCTGGGCCAATTATTCAGATGCTTTTTTGATCGCCAATAAAAATGGGAAAGAGGCAGTTTTCGAAGTGCAGGCACTGGGTGGCGGCTTCAATGAAGGCAGTTTTATGCAGGGCTATATGCGCCCTAATTTTGACAGGGTAAACAACATTTCCGGCTTCGGAGATGACCCGGTGACCAAAAATCTTTACGATACGTATACTGCCGCCGACAAACGCCGGGATGTGAATATCAGGCTGTACTCTGCCACAAGTACCCCTGCCGCTCCCGCCAGCGTAGATTATCCGGCTTATGTTTACAAATATCTTGACCCATCTGCGACAGCGAATGGAGAAGGAAGTAATAATTACCCGATCATCCGCTATCCTGACGTATTGCTCATGTATGCAGAAGCGCTCAACGAACAGGCGGCGGGAAATGCGGAGGCTTTCAATGCTATCAACAAAATCAGAACAAGGGCGGGGCTGGCAGTGTTGCCATCAACGTTAAGCCAGGCTGCTTTCCGTGACGCAGTTCTTTTGGAAAGACGGCTGGAACTGGCTTTTGAGGGGCATCGCTGGTATGATCTGGTTCGTACGAAGCGGCTCGTAAGCGCAATGAAAGCGCAGAATCCGACAATTGTGGTAACGGATAAAAATTATCTTTTCCCTATTCCGCAGACGGAGCGGGACGCCAATCCCAACCTCACCCAAAATCCGGAGTTCTGATCCTCCTTTTCTAAGTTAAAAAAACACATCTATGCAAAGAAGGACGTTTTTACAGACTACTATCGTGTCAGCTTCCCTTGCTTTTCCTGCCGGTTTGGTGCAGGGAAAACAGGCGCGCACTGCTGAGGCACCGTTTATCATCAACGCCGGAATCGGAGGCAACAATACTGTTGATCTCCTGGGCAGGATCGATAAGGATTGTCTGGCGCACAAGCCTGATATGACGATTTTGATGATCGGGACAAATGATATGAACAGCAAGAAGTACATCCCGTTGCCAGAATATGAAAAGAATCTCAGAAAGATCATTGAGATGATTCTGGGTGTAAAAAGCGAGATTATGCTGATGACGATCCTGCCGGTACACGAGCCTTATCTGTATACCCGCCATGAAAAAGCGTTCTATGGATCGGATGGCCACAAGGCACGAAAAGTTAAGGTTAATGAGACAATCAAAAAGGCTGCTGACGATTACAAACTTCATTTTCTGGATATGCACCACGTATTCGATAGCATAGGAAATGTCGGCGAAGAGAGTAGCAGTTTGATTCAGAATGCTTTAAATAGTCAGAAAACCGACGGCGTGCACCCTACTGCTGATGGTTACCGCACCATGGCTGTTGCCATCTATGAAGCTTTGATCCGTACCAATGCGCCTTATCAGCGGCTGGTATGCTTTGGCGACAGCATTACAAACGGCGGGGGAGGCGTGGACGGCAACAGTTATCCGGGTTACCTCAAAAGATTGCTGGGCTACTGATCAAAAGCGCTGTGACAGCGACCATAATTTCGATATTCTATTTTTCAACAATAAGTAAATACATATGTTCTTTAACAATTTATTGAAGCGGGTATTGCAAGGAGGTTTGTTGGCCATCCTGTTGCTTAACACCGGCTGCGGCGGCAAACAGGAGGAGAACGATGCTTCCTATGATGCCGACGTGATTGTTTACGGTGGTACTTCCGCTGCGGTCACTGCGGCCGTGCAGGTAGTGAAATCAGGAAAAACGGTGATCGTCGTTTCTCCCGACAAACATTTGGGCGGTCTTTCAGCGGGAGGTCTTGGATTTACAGATACCGGCGACAAATCGGTGATCGGCGGCCTTGCCCGGGAGTTTTATCATCGTGTATTTATGCACTACGATAAGCCGGAAGCGTGGCAGTGGCAAAAAAAGGAAGAATATGGAAACAAAGGCCAGGGTACCCCTGCTATGGATGGAGCTGACCGTACGATGTGGATATTTGAACCTCACGTGGCCGAACAGGTTTTCGAAGATTTTGTAAAAGAAAATAACCTGAAAATTTACCGCGACGAGTGGCTCGACCGTGAAAATGGTGTTGAGAAAAAGGATGGTAAGATCACTTCTTTCAAAACCCTGAGCGGAAAGACTTTTACAGGTAAAATGTTCATAGATGCAACTTACGAGGGCGATCTGATGGCTGCCGCGGGCGTGAAATTCCACGTTGGACGTGAAGCAAACAGCGTTTATAATGAAGAATGGAACGGTCTTCAGCCGGAGGTTTTCCAGCATGGGCATTATTTCAAAAAGAATATCAGCCCGTATAAGATCGAAGGTGATTCCACGAGTGGTTTGCTGCCTTACATTTCCAGTGAAAAAATAGGTAAAAAAGGAGACGGTGATAACAAGATCCAGGCATATTGTTTCCGTATGTGCCTTTCAGCGAATCCGGACAACCGCATTCCCTTTGCAAAGCCGGAAGGTTACGATTCCACCAAGTACGAATTGCTGGCGCGGGTTTATAAAGCAGGCTGGACAGAAACCTTTCAAAAATATGATCCGATCCCCAACAAAAAAACGGATACCAACAACCACGGCCCGTTCAGTACGGATTTTATCGGACAGAACTACGATTACCCGGAGGCTACATATGAAAGAAGAAAAGAAATTATCAAAGAGCATGAGCTGTACCAGAAAGGGCTGATGTATTTTCTTGCCAACGATTCGCGTGTTCCGGCTGATGTACGTACAGAAGTAAACAAGTGGGGCCTGCCAAAAGATGAGTTCAAGGACAACGGTGGTTGGCCTCACCAGATTTATGTGCGGGAAGCAAGACGTATGATCGGGCAGGCAGTGATGACGGAAAATGAAACTTTGGGTAAAAAAGCAGTTTCCGAACCGGTTGGAATGGGATCTTACGCGTTGGACGCACATAATGCACAACGGTATGTGAAAGCTGACGGATTTGTGCAAAATGAAGGTGATATCGGCGTTCACCCTAAAACACCTTACAGTATTTCATATTCGTCTATCATTCCTAAAAAAGAGGAATGTGAGAACCTGTTTGTACCCGTTTGTTTGTCCAGCACGCATATCGCGTATGGCTCTATCCGGATGGAACCGGTATTCATGATATTGGGGCAAAGCGCCGCGACAGCAGCAGTACAGGCCATTGAAAGAGGTGTTTCTGTTCAGGAAGTTGATTATGCCAAATTAAAGGAGCAGCTTCTCAAAGACAAGCAAAAGTTGGCATTGTAGGGCTTTTTCGGAATTTTATTGGCCTTTAAGTGTGAATAACCATTTAGGTTTTCGAAAAATTTGAAGCAGGTAGCCGGGTAGAAGTCCGGCTATTTTGCATAATATTGCATTAATTCCGTTAAACTATCTAAACTCAAATGACGACCCTTACTGCATCACGTTCAGACGCTTCACATCTTTTCAGTGCCCCGGTTATAGTTGCTGCCCTTGGTTATTTTGTTGACATTTACGACCTGCTTCTTTTTGGTATTGTGCGCCTGCCCAGTCTCGCGTCGCTCGGTCTGTCCGAAGCTGAAATTTCGCTCACCGGCGCCAGTATTTTAAACTGGCAAATGACCGGCTTGCTCCTCGGTGGGATCTTGTGGGGTGTTTTGGGGGATAAAAAAGGACGTTTATCTGTTCTGTTCGGTTCTATTATTACCTATTCTCTTGCGAACATCGCCTGCGGCTTTGTACAGGACGCCGATACTTATAAAATACTTCGTTTTATTGCCGGTGTCGGACTTGCCGGGGAGTTGGGTGCAGGGATCACGCTGGTCTCGGAGATCCTGCCAAAGCACCTTCGCGCGATAGGTACTTCGCTGGTGGCAGGCATTGGTTTGCTAGGCGCAGTTGTAGCCTATTTCACGGTTGAGTTTTTCGACTGGCGATATGCTTATTTCATCGGTGGAGGACTTGGAATATCTCTTTTACTGCTGCGTATCGGGGTTTTTGAATCAGGTATTTTTAAAGATCTCAAAAATCAGAAACATGTTGAGAAGGGAAATTTCTTCTCTCTGTTTAATAATAGAGACAGGCTGTCGCGCTATCTCAAATGTATCGGAATTGGTCTGCCTACGTGGTTTGTGATCGGTATCCTTGCCACTTTCAGCAATGAATTCGGTAAAGCCTTGGGTATTGCCGAAGCTATCAAGCCCGGGCTTTCGATCATGTGGTGTTATGTGGGACTTTCTATTGGTGACTTTTGCAGCGGGTTTTTGAGCCACTGGCTTGAATCGCGTAAAAAGGCTGTATTTTATCTGATGCTTTTCACGTTGTTATGCAGTTGTATTTATCTTTACGCGGGAATTAAGACTTCCGGACAGTTTTATTTTGTGGCCGGATTACTCGGTTTCGGGATTGGGTATTGGGCAATGTTCGTGACAATAGGAGCGGAACAGTTCGGTACAAACCTGAGGGCCACTGCTGCCACGACGATACCGAATATGGTGCGCGGGACGGTGGTGATGATGACCACTTTATTTGCCAGTTTTAAGGAATCTTTTTCCGTAATCAATTCAGGAGCGCTGGTTGGGGTAATATGCTTTTTGATAGGCATTTACTGTATTTTAACCGTCCCGGAAACACACAACAGGGATTTGGATTTCTTGGAAGAGTAGGAGAAGTAAGATCTGGTCATGTGTGGTCAAGTGTAGTCAGGTATTGTCAGGTGTGGTCATGAGAGGTTAATTGTAGTCAGGTATCGTTATTCGTAGTAATATATCGCACAATAAATGACTATCAATGACCACGCATGACTAAAAATGACAATAAACGTAAACACATGACTAAAAACCGGAATTTTTTATAACTGTAATTTAAAATTGTAGATAAGATGGAAAGACGCGTGGCGCTGAAAAGTATGGCCGTAGCCATGGGCGCAATGGCGGGTTTGCCTGCCTGGGCATCGGGATGGAACAAGAGTTCGCTAAAAGTCGGCATACTGCTTTCAGCAGACCAGTCGGCGGTTCTGAAGGGAGTGGTTGAGGCAATTATCCCAAAAACAGATACGCCGGGAGCAGGTGAGCTTGGGGTTGGTGATTTTGTACAAAAAATGGTGAAAGACTGCTATGATAAAAAATCGCAGGATATACTGGCAAAAGGTCTTGAAACCCTGAATACACAAAGCATGAAGGATTTCAATAAAGCTTTCACTGATATCAACCGGGCGCAGCAGACACAATTGCTAACTGCTATGGAAAAAAGCGGTGACGCGGATCAAAAGGCATTTTTTGGAACCGTTAAAAATCTGACAATTCAAGGATACATGTCCTCGGAATACGTGATGACCAATATTACGCATTACGAAATGATCCCGGCACGTTACCATGGTTGTGTTCCAGTTAAACAATAATAGAGGGGAAAAGGAGAGTGGAGGAAGGGGAAGAAAGGGAATACATTTCCAATTAACAGCTAAGCCCTTTCCTCCTTTCTCCCTTTCTTCCGATTAAAAAAATATGGCTAATTTCAATATTGATAGTAAGAAGGCCCGTACCTATGATGCCATTGTTATTGGCTCAGGTATAAGCGGGGGGTGGTCAGCGAAAGAACTGACAGAAAAAGGGTTGAAGACGCTGGTACTTGAACGTGGCCGGGACGTGCAGCATATTAAGGATTATCCAACCACGAACATGATGCCGTGGGAATTTGAGCATCGTGAGCGTTTGCCGAGGGAGGTTGTTGAAGCCAATCCGATCGCGAGCAGATGTTACAACTTTAAAGAATCTTCCGCTCATTTTTTTGCAAAAGACAATGAGCATCCCTATGTACAGGAAAAGCCTTTTGATTGGATAAGAGGCTACCAGGTTGGAGGAAAGTCCCTGCTTTGGGCCAGACAAACCCAGCGGTGGAGCAAATATGATTTTGAAGGCCCTGCGAGAGACAAATTTGCTGTGGAATGGCCGATCGGATACGATGACATTGCTCCGTGGTACAGTTACGTGGAGAAATTTGCCGGTATCACCGGAAACAAGGATGGCCTCGATACTTTGCCGGATGGCGAATTTCTGGCTCCGCACGATCTGAACTGCGTGGAGAAGTATTTTAAAGAGCAGGTTTCAAAGCAATTCAAGGACCGGCATATCATTATAGGCCGGGCTGCACATATCACGGATCCACAGCAGATACATCTCGATCAGGGACGTGCAAAATGCCAGCATCGTGTCATGTGCGAGCGGGGATGTCCGTTCGGGGGGTATTTCAGCAGTAACTCGTCCACGATTCCCTGGGCGATGAAAACCGGCAATATGACGCTGCGGCCGCACTCAGTTGTTCATTCTATTATTTATGATGATAAGAAGAAAAAGGCGAGCGGAGTACGCGTAATTGATGCGACTACCAAGCAAATGATAGAGTTTTACGCGGATATTATTTTTGTAAATGCTGCTGCATTGAACTCAAATCTGATTCTGCTGAACTCTATTTCATCACGATTCCCTGATGGACTTGGAAATGACAGCGGTGTTCTTGGTAAATATGTTGCATTTCATAATTACCGGGCCAGCGTATCCGGTGAATACGAAGGGTTCCTGGATTCAACTACGGACGGAAAGCGCCCGAATAGCGGATATATTCCAAGGTTCAGAAATGTATATAAGCAGGAAACGGATTTTCTGAGAGGATACGCAGCTGGTTTCGGGGCTAACCGCATGACTTATTCAGACAGGAATGGTATCGGCGAGTCATTGAAGGCCGGTTTGCTGGAAACCAAGTATGGCAACTGGAGTGTGGGTTCCCACATGATGGGAGAAACGATCCCTAAGGAAAGCAATTACGTTGCGCTTGACAAGAATCTGAAGGACCCTTTCGGCATGTCTCAGCTCAAAATTTCGGTGGGTTATGACGATAATGACGAGAAAATGATCAAGGATTACGTTGAGCAGATCAGTGAGATGTTTACCAGTGCCGGGTTCAAAAATGTAAAAGCACATGATGGTAACAGAAATCCGGGTAATGACATTCATGAAATGGGCGGTGTTCGTATGGGAAAAGATCCGAAAACATCTTTGCTCAACGAATGGAACCAGTTGCATGCCTGTAAAAACGTATTCGTGACCGATGGAGCGTGTATGACCTCAACTTCGACACAGAACCCGTCTCTGACTTATATGGCGCTTTCAGCGCGTGCAGCGGATTATGCCGTAAAACAATTGAAGGCAAAGAATCTGTAAATAAAATCAATGTATATTGAACAGCCGCCATCCATCGGGATGACGGCTGTTTTTGTTCCAATTCATGTCACCCGATTAAATAAAATGCATTTTTTATTTCAATAGATGGGTGGATTAAATACAAAAACGGCATTCAATATTTATATAACTCATAAACTCAATGCACAATCCTTTACTTAACGAAGAACCTCAGAAAGGAAGCCCGTTCCCGGCGCCTTCCCAGCAGGAAAAGCCTCGGTCCGTAAAGGTGGATTCTGCACAGTTTCTGAAGTCCGTTTTTGAGCAAAACCCGGCAAAAGGGCTTGAACTGCTGTTTAGAAGATTTTACAATCCGTTATGCAGCCACGCGGTACGGTTTGTATACTCCCGGCAAATTGCGGAAGACCTTGTAAGTGAAGTTTTTTTTCAGTTTTACCGGACCAGGGCTTATGAAAACATAACAACTTCCTATAACAGTTATCTTTTCAGGTCAGTGAGAAATGAATGTTATACGTACATGCGCAGAGAGTTTGGTAAAAGCGACAGTTTGGAAACGCATGTGGAAAGTACTTATTCAACCTGCCATCAGCAGCCGGACGCTGAAATTCACTACAATAATCTCTTTCTGAAAGTAAACGAAGTCATATCCGGACTTCCTGTGCAATGCCAGAAAGTGTTCCTGCTCAGCCGTTTTGAAAATAAAAAATACAACGAAATAGCTGAGGAGCTGCATATTTCGCCCAAAACTGTTGAAGTCCACATCTCCAGAGCATTGAAGCATCTGAGACATGCTTTGAAGGGAGAATGGATGATATCATTTGGCCTTACGATCCACGTTGTACTGGAATCTGGTTTCAGCTGATATGACGAAAACGGGCAGCAAATTCGAAAATTTGCCGCCCGTTCTTTTTATTGAAAACCCCCAAATCAGATAAATCTGTTGATCAGGTTTTCAAGATATTCCTGTTTGCCGGATAGAATTGCTGGTTCGCCTTTGGTAGCTGCAAGTTCGAAAAGATCTTCCAGCTTCAATTTTCCACCTTCGAAATCCAACCCTTTTCCAGAATCGAAACTTGCGTAGCGGTCGGTGCGGATCTTATTATACTCTCCGTTCTGGATAATTTTGTCAGCTACTATCAGTGCTCTTGCTACTGTATCCATACCTCCGATGTGCGCATGGAATACGTCTTCCACATCTGTTGAATTGCGACGGCGTTTTGCATCAAAATTAATTCCGCCACCTTTCAGTCCACCTGCCTGAAGGATCACCAGCAATGCTTTGGTACATTCAGCGATGTCTGTCGGGAACTGATCGGTATCCCAGCCATTCTGGTAGTCGCCACGGTTGGCGTCAATAGAGCCCAGAATACCAGCATCAGCCGCTACCTGTAACTCGTGCTCAAAAGTATGGCCTGCCAAAGTAGCGTGGTTCACTTCCAGGTTTAATGCAAAATCATCCAGCAGATCATGCTGACGGAGGAAACCGATACAAGTTGCAGCGTCATAATCGTATTGATGTTTGGTTGGCTCGCATGGTTTTGGTTCAATAAAAAACTTGCCTTTAAAGCCGTTCGCACGAGCATAAGCAACAGACATTTTCAGGATTTGCGCGAAATGTTCCTGTTCGCGTTTCATATCTGTATTCAGCAAGGTCATATAACCCTCACGTCCTCCCCAGAATACATAATTTTCACCTCCAAGGGCAATCGTAGCATCCAGGGCCATTTTTATTTGCGCGCCCGCATGTGATACTACATCGAAGTCGGGATTGGTGGAAGCACCGTTCATGTAACGATGGTGCCCAAAAAGGTTGGCAGTTCCCCACAACAGCTTAACACCCGATTCTTTTTGCTTTTGTGCAAGATACTCGGTCAGGGTCTGGATCCTTTTTTCATTGGTACGCACGTCATCAGCGTAGTCAACGACATCAACATCATGGAAGCAGTAGTATGGAACTCCCAATTTTGTAATCAGCTCAAAAGCAGCATCTGCTTTATCTTTTGCCCTGTCAACGGCATCCGACTTCTGGTCCCACGGATAAAACAGGGTAGGTCCCCCAAAAGGATCCAGGCCTGATCCGCAGAATGTATGCCAGTATGCAATGGCAAAGCGAAGGTGGTCTTTCATAGTCTTGCCACCAACAATACGGTTTTCATCATACCAGCGATAAGCCAGCGGGTTGTCGGACTCGGGGCCTTCATATCCAATTTTCCCGATGCCTTTAAAATACTCCTGTTCTCCGAGTAAAATGCTCATTGTGTTTTAGTTAATCGTTTTTGTAATGGATGGAAAGGGACATTGCTTATGCAGCCTTTTCTTCCTTTTAGGTTATTAAGTGTACAATTGACAATTTATACTGCAATACTATCACTTTTTTTTGAAAAATTTGCAGTCTAAACAAAAAGAGGAGCAGAATTAATTTCTGCTCCTCTTTGTAAGATTTTTTTATTTTGCTCAGAAAAATTTCGCGCGGCGATCCTCGATCTTGGCGTTTTCGCGGATGGCTTCATTGACCAGATATGACATCCGGCTTTCAAGCGATTGGGTCAATTGTGTTTTGTATTGAGTAAAATCAGCGATTTTAGGAGCGTCGGTCTTGCCGATTAATTCCATGATGAATACGCCGTTTTCTCCGGTGAATACGCCTGATTTTTGTCCTGGTTTCAACCCAAATGCTTTTCCCAGTGCGATCGGATCAAATCCTGCGCTGGTCAGGAAGCCTGTAGCAAGTGAAATATCAGTTGCCGATTCGACCAGGGCGCCTGCTCCATATTTTTTAGCAATCGTTTCCAGGTCGCCGGACGCGCCTTTTAGCTTTGCTGTAATTTGTTCAGATTTGATCTGGTTACGGACCTTGGTAGTCAACTCGTCACGGAAATCATCTACTTTCACGTCATCCTGGTCAGATTTGCCAACCAGTACAGCTACGATATATTGCTCTTCCGTTTCAAAAACCGGAGATACCGAGTTGATTTTAGAGTCATCCTTGAATGCCCATCTTACAATATCACGACCATTCTGAATAGCATTGATATTGGTAGCGGATTCCGGGATGCGGTTTGCGGTAGCGACAACGAGTGCTTTGTTCTTTTTAACTGCCTCGTTGAACTGTTCTTTTGTTTTAACCGAGTTAGCAAATTCATCCGCCTTCCGGTATGCTTCGTCACGTGTAGCCTGGCTTGGCGCAATGGTCTTACCGATCGCCGCAATACGGTACAGTGTGTTGGATTTGGTAGCGGTTACTTTAATGATATGGAAACCAAACTGGCTTTCTACAAGTCTGGGAATAAGGCCGGTTGATGTTGCGGAGAAAACGGCTTCTTCAAAAGGCTTCACCATTGCACCGTTGTTCTGGAAATAATTCAGGTCACCGCCACGTTGTGCTGAACCCGGATCTGCACTGGAAGTAGCTGCAAGGGCTTCAAAATTGGCTCCTGCGCGGATCTGCGCCAGTATACCTTCTGCTTTTGTGCGGGCTGCTGCTTTGGCAGAATCCGACTGGTTTTCAGCGCGGATCAGGATGTGGCTTGCTCTTGCAGAAGAGACACTGTCAACTCTGGTACCGTCGTATTTATAGATAAAGTAGGTATTCCCTTCGCGATACGGACCATATACACCGCCCGGAACGAAAGTCTTAACAGCTTCTTTCAATTGATCAGACATATTGGCGAACGACATATTGATCGGCAATGGAATGTCTGAATTCATACTGGCAAATGCAGAGTCATTTTGTGCAGTGGCAAGGCCGCGCGCAAGCTCTTTTATTTCTGTATACAACGCAGAGCTGTCATCCTTGGCAGGCTGTACGGGAAAAGTTACGTATTCGATTGAACGGGTATCTGTTCCTTTGTATTCTTTCCGATGGGCTTTAAGATAATCTTCCAGCTGTGCGTCGGTAACTTTAATGGTAGTATCGACAACCGAGAAATAGGGTACGTATAAGTAACGCAAAGTGGCTTTGGTATTTTGCGCAACGTATTCCTTTTCCGATTGGGCTTTTGGGATATAAGTAGATAGTTTGAGCAGGTTCTCATACTTGGTTCGCGTACGCTCTTCGCGAAGGCTTTTTTCAAAATTCTCCCATGATTTCTGTTGTTCGATCGGGAGGGTTTTGAGATTTTTCAGATAGTTGACAACCGCATTTTTATCAAAACGCCCGGTTGTAGGATCTGAAAAAGCCTGAAGAATAGAGGGGCTGATGTGGTTTCCCTGAACCATATCAACGAGTTCGTCGTCCGTGACTGTAAGGCCAAGATCTTCGAATTCTTTTTTATAGGCAATGTCAACCACAAACTGGTTCCAGGCCTGGTCTCTCAGAGATGCTAGTTCATTTTCATTGAGGCTGCGGCCAGACTGAGCTTCGTAGTTCTGACGAAAACCGTCGACCCGGCTCTGGAAATCCTTGATATTGATTTCTTTACCGGCAATCTCACCTACAACCTGATTACTGCTACCGCCCAGCATGGAATTTGGCCCCAACAGGTCGCCTCCCACCATAAAAAGAATTAAACTGATAGCGATTACTGTTACAGCAACCCCGGATTTTTCTCTGATTTTGTTAATTAAAGCCATTTTCTCTATTCAAATTAGTGCGCAAAATAAAATCTTTTCTTCGTGGAATGCAAGGGCTTAGATTTCAAATTCTAATAATTCGCGGCAGATGTCAGCGCCGGTTCGCTAATGCATGTGTTTTAAATTGAATGCATAGAGAATCAGCATGAAAATACTGAGGATGATTCCGGCCATGGAAGTGATGAGCCCAAGCCAGCCGCCGATGAGCAATAAGGGAGCTAAAAATGCTATCGCTATCCCTGCCAGATAGAGATAAAACCCTTTTTTCTGGAGGTTCCACATCAGGTATGCAGCATATAGTGAAAGGGATTCAAATATCAGCATGATGATCGCGCCGGTCTTGATGGTTTGCGGTGTGGTCTGCTCAATAACGGCTTCGAACATTTTGTCCATGGTTTCGGCATCCGCGCCGGACGACTTTTTCTCGACGTTTTCGCGGACTGCTTCAAATGTTTCGCGGGTTTTGTCGGCCATGATACCCGGGCTCCATAGTCTTTCAGACTGAGTCCAGAGGCCCGAAATGGCACTCATGAACGTGAGGAAACATAAAACTGTTAAAAACGTTGGTCTATTGACAATGTCACTCATTCTATAAAAAATATATCAGCAGGTTTTTCTGATGAAGGATGTAAAATTTGATGTTTTCATTGAAAACACCAAAGGCATTTGAATATTCTTGCAAGGAACATACATTTGTCGTTTTGGTATAATAAATCACAACGAAATAAAGACCTCACCTATGAGCCTGCAAATTCTCACTGAACGCGTCACCAATATTCTTGGAACCAACAGCGGCCTTGACGCTACTGTTAAGTTTAAAACGGACGAGGGCATTTTGTTCATAGACGGCAAAAGTGTCCCCAATACTGTTTCCACGGAGGATCTTCCTGCGGATTGTACTTTCGAGATTTCCGCTAAAAATGCATTGAAATTGATCGATGGCGACCTGAATGCGATGATGGCTTATATGACCGGAAAACTAAAAATTGACGGTGACATGGGCGTAGCGATGAAAATTGCTGAAACTTTCGGCGGGCGGTAGTAGGCTTTGAAAATTATTGTCTTTTTCCTGTAGAGATTTAGATAATTTTCACAAAGGTAATTCACGATCGGACATGGAAAATCAACAGGCTGCAAATGAAAAAGATGTCAAACGCAGGGATTTCCTTAAAACAGGCGCATTGGCAGCGGGAAGTTTTATGATAGTACCGCGCCATGTACTCGGCAAAGGCTTCATCGCTCCGAGCGACAAGCTGAATATGGCAGCAGTGGGGTGCGGTGGAAAGGCTGATGTAAACATCCGTCAGGCCTATAATGGAGGGACAGATAATTTTGTCGCGCTTTGCGATGTTGATGACCGGCAGTCGGAAAAATACCGGAAGCAATTTCCAAAGGCACCCTATTACAAGGATTACAGGAAAATGCTTGAGAAAGAAGCACAGCATATTGATGCCGTGTTTGTCACCACTCCCGACCACATGCATTTCCCGATCGCCATGGCTTGTATAGACTTGGGAAAACATGTGTATGTGGAAAAGCCGCTGACGAAGGATATCTGGGAAGCAAGAAACCTGACACTTGCTGCCAAAAAACGGAAAGTGGTGACCCAGATGGGGAATCAAGGCAGCAGCAGTGCTGGTACCAGGCAAACGGAAGCTATTGTCCAGTCGGGTATTTTGGGAGAAGTTCATACCATTGAAGTGTGGACAGACCGTCCGGTGTGGCCGCAGGGTGTAAAATCTCCCAAAGACAGGGGAGAGTCGCAACCGGTACCGGCGGGAGTCGATTGGGACTTATGGCTTGGAACTGCTCCGAAACGCGACTACCACGAAGCATATATGCCTTTCAGGTGGCGGGGGTACTGGGATTTTGGAACCGGCGCGCTGGGCGATATGGGCTGCCATTTTATTGACGTCCCATTCCGTGCAATGAAACTGGGTTACCCGACTTCAGTTGAATGCAGCGTCGGCTCGGTCTACGCCGACTTTTTTCAGCAGGCGTTTTTTGATGATGTTTGCCCGCCGTCTACATCTATACATTTAAAATTTGCTTCAAAAACCAAAGGAAAGGAAATCAGCTTTTCGTGGTATGACGGAGGAATAAGGCCGCAGCTGCCGGAAGGCTGCGATTATAAAACAATTTTCGGCAGTACCGATGGAGGGATGCTTTTCATCGGGACAAAAGGAATTCTGAGCGCTGAAATGTTTGGAGAAAAACCAAGACTATGGCCGGAGAAAAAATTCGAGAACGTAAAAGTTGCTGCACCGACCAGGGCACTGGTTCAGGGTAACTGGGAAGGACATCAGCAGCAGTTTGTGCAGGCTTGCAAAAAAGGTTATGGAACTTACACAAGCTCTTCCTTCGATGAATCAGGGCCGCTGACAGAAATTGTTTTGATGGGCAACCTTGCTGTACGGTCTTTCCTGCTTCGCGAAAATAAGGCAGATGGGAAAGGGGTCAATTTCCCGGGGAGGCAAAAGTTGATCTGGGACGGGGATAATATGAAAATCACCAATTTTGATGCCGCCAATCAATTTGTGAAAAGAGACTACCGTACCGGCTGGTAAAATATTCGTGAACTTTCCGGATTGTCAAATCCGGAAAGTCTTTCACAATTCCAGTTCTCTCAAATACATCTGAATGGTATTTTCCAGTCCCAGGTACAAAGCATCGGAAATCAGGGCGTGGCCGATGGAAACTTCATCCAACCAGGGTATGCTTTGTTTGAGGAAATGAAGATTGTCGAGGCTCAGATCATGGCCGGCGTTTAGTCCCAATCCTACCTCCCGTGCTTTTTCGGCAGCTTTTACAAAAGGGATTACTGCCTTCTGGCGGTTTTCAAAGTAATACGCCGCATAAGGTTCTGTATAAAGTTCAACACGGTCGGCGCCGCAGATTTTAGCACCTTCTACCATATTTTCATCCGGATCAACAAAAACGGAAACTCGGATGTTTGCCTCTTTGAAAATTCCCACCAGCTCGGTAAGCTCCGTCCGGTTATTGATCGTATCCCAGCCTGCATTTGAGGTAATGGCATGGAGAGCATCAGGGACAAGGGTCACCTGCTCCGGCTTCGTCGCCAGCACCAGCTCCACAAACTTCTTTTCAGAGGGATTCCCTTCGATATTAAATTCAGTCGTTACCACTTCTTTCAGATCGTACACGTCCTGATAACGGATATGCCGCTCGTCCGGCCGTGGGTGTACCGTAATTCCTTGTGCCCCGAACCGCTCACAATCCAGCGCTACTTTAAGCACATTGGGATTATCTCCTCCACGGGAGTTCCGAAGTGTGGCTATTTTGTTGATGTTTACGCTGAGACGGGTCATCTTTTAATTTTGAATGATTGAATGAATGAATTTTCAATGTGTGAATTAGTGATTGAGCGAATTTTTGAATGTTTTTGCCGAGGCTCGAAAGTGTGTGCTTTGGTTACTGGAAATGGTTATTAACATGATTGGTGTAACTTTGCGGCTCGAAGACAAATTTAATATTCACATATTCATAATCGCATTTATATACCCATAAATTATTAACTCCTTAACAATAACCCACACAAAAATTACCAATACAGTTATTCAAAATCAATATTCAGTCATTCAAAATTAATATCTATTCACTTACTCACTCATTCAGTCATTCAATCATCCAGCCATTCAAAATTAACATTCACTCATTCACTCATTCAAAATTCAAAATTAAAAATGTCTCTAAAAAGCCAAGTTGAATCGGGTATTAAAGATGCCATGCGGGCCAAAGATCAGGATACTTTGCGTGCGTTGCGTGCTATTAAATCTCTTATATTGTTAGAAGAAACAAAGGGCGGCGGAACCGGAGAGCTGAGCGCAGACGATGAACTGAAGCTGCTTACCAAAGCCGCCAAACAACGCAGGGAATCAGCGGATATTTATAAAACTCAGGGTCGTCCTGATCTGCTTGAAAAAGAAGAAGCGGAACTTGCCGTGATCGAACAGTTCCTTCCCAAACAATTAACGGAAGATGAAATAAAAGCCAAATTGCAGGAAATTATTGCCCGAGTGGGCGCGGCTGGTCCGTCGGATATGGGTAAAGTAATGGGCGTAGCTACCAAGGAACTTGCCGGGCAGGCTGATGGAAAGATTGTATCGGCTTTGGTTAAGGGATTATTGGCATGAAATTACTGGATGTGCTCATCCTTATTCCCCTGCTTTGGGGGGCATTACATGGTTACCGTAAAGGTTTATTGATTGAAATCATCGGTATAGCAGGCCTTGTGGTAGCCATGATACTGGGGTTCAAGTTTCTGGGGCTGGGAATGGAAGTTCTAACTCCTTATTTTAGTGACAGCATGGCCAGGAAAATCCTTCCTTATATCGGGTTTTCGGCTATTTTTTTTCCGACTATTTTTTTATTGAACCAGTTCGGATACTCGATCAGAAGGTCGCTCCGGTATTCGATACTTGGCACTTTCGACAGTTTTGCCGGTGCTATGGTAGGTATATTTACCTGGGTGTTCGGGATCAGTGTTTTTTTCTGGCTTGTAAATACCATTGGTGTAAAAATACCGGAACACCGCACCCATGAAACCTGGCTTTACCCGTTGGTAGTGCCGGTAGCTCCCACGGTTATTACCAAAGCTTTGTCTCTAATGCCGGCGGGAACCGACCTGATCCGTGAGTGGAAAAAGGAATATCTGGATGATCAGGCTGATAATGAACTTTCGAATTCACCGGAGGGTTAAGCTTCCGTAGTTGACTTTCAGTACCTTTGCAGAAAAACAGCGTTAAATGTATGGCGCATTTAACAATTGATATAAAATAATGACCGAAGTAAAGAGCAAGCAGGATATCCGGAAATGGAACGTTGACCAGATTAAGGGCTGGATGACAGAGCATGGAGAAAAGGGCTTCCGGGCAAAACAGATATTTGAATGGATCTGGAAGAAATCGGCCGGTTCTTTTGACGAAATGACCAATCTGTCACTTACCACAAGGCAACTGATGAACGAACATTTTGTGATACACAACATGGACGTTGCCAAGCAGCAGCAGAGCAATGACGGAACGATTAAGTCTGCTTTCCGGCTTTTTGACGGAAACCTTGTGGAGGGCGTTCTGATTCCCGCTGCTGACCGGATGACTGCCTGCGTGAGCAGCCAGGTAGGTTGTTCGCTTACCTGCAAATTCTGCGCTACCGGCTATATGGACCGCAAAAGGAACCTTGAAGCAGGTGAAATTTATGATCAGGTTGTAGCCATTGCCCGGCAGGCGGAAGGAAGTTTCAAAGCTCCGCTGACCAACATTGTATATATGGGTATGGGCGAACCCCTTTTGAACTATGCCAATGTGCTGCAATCCATTGAATATATTACTTCTCCGGAGGGACTGAATATGTCTCCGCGACGGATTACGGTTTCCACTGCGGGTATTGCCAAAATGATCAAAAAGCTGGGCGACGATGAAGTGAAGTTCCGGCTCGCTCTTTCATTGCATGCCGCCAACGACGCGAAGAGAAATCAGATCATGCCGATCAATGAATCCAATTCGCTGGATAACCTGGCCGAGGCGCTCAATTATTTTTATAAAAAAACCGGAAACCGCATCACTTTTGAATATATCGTTTTCAATAATTTCAATGACACACTTCAGGATGCAAAGGAGCTTTGGGAGTTTACAAAGCGCGTACCTGCCAGGGTGAACATCATTGAATACAATCCGATCGCAGAAGCTGATTTTAAAAATACAGAGGCCGACAGGCTTGACAAATTTGCCGCATTCCTGGAAGACAGAGGCGTTTCGGTGCACGTTCGCCGGAGCAGGGGCAAAGATATTGACGCAGCCTGCGGACAGCTTGCGAATAAAGAAACTGCTTAAAAAATTGGAAACAGTTTCCAAAGTTTAATGTTCAGGACGGCTCAAGTTAACAATTTGTTAATATTGGGCCGGGCAAGAATAAGTAGTTTTGTGCCAAAATTTGTTCTTGCTGATTGAAAGAATTGCTTAAATTTTCGTTTTTGCCGGTATTCAAAAAGTAAGTCTTTTAAAATCAACTTATACGCTACTTTATGTTTGGTCTTGAAACCGACATTTTCCTCCTCCTCGCTTTTAGTATTTTAGCGGCCTGTGCATTCGAGTTTGTAAATGGTTTTCACGATACTGCCAATGCAGTTGCCACGGTGATTTATACCAATTCCCTGAAACCAAATATTGCAGTGATCTGGTCGGGTTTTATGAATTTTTGCGGCGTTTTTCTGGGTGGTATCGCAGTAGCGATGGGGATTGTTAATTTACTTCCCGTAGAGCTCCTCATCGATCAGAACGTCTACCATAGCGCCGCCATGGTCTTTTCCTTGTTGTTCAGTGCAATTATCTGGAATTTGGGTACCTGGTATTTTGGTCTTCCGAGTTCAAGCTCCCATACGCTGATAGGTTCCATTCTGGGTGTTGGTCTTGCCTTTACGTTTATGCCTGAAAATTCCGAGGGCGCCGGTGTGAACTGGACCAAGGCAGAGGAACTGTTTACCTCTCTGCTTACTTCCCCGATCTTCGGTTTTGCATTGGCGATCATCATCATGTTCATTCTTCGGCGGATGCTTTCGAAGCCTTTGCGTGAAATCGTGTTCAGCGAGCCGAAAAAGAACCAGCCACCTCCGATATGGATTCGCGCCATCCTCATCACAACCTGTACGCTTGTAAGCTTTTTCCACGGATCCAATGACGGTCAGAAAGGTGTGGGATTGGTCATGCTGATCCTGATTGGTATAGTCCCTGCACATTTTGCACTGGATAATAGTAAAGACCCGCTTGCGATGAAGACAGATCTGGCGGGCATAGAAACCGCCATCGGCAGCATCGATTCATCCAGGTTGTCCGTTTCCGACAGGCATCATTTGCATACGATCAAAAAAGAAATCGATACGCTGAATGCACTGGTGAGCAGGCCATTGGTTGATAACAGGCTGCCATTGGAAGAACGCATGAATGTTCGCCGTGCATTGTTGCTGATCAGCCGTAATACGAAGACTATCCTGGACAACGGTCAAGCTAATCTGAGCCCTGCTGATCAGGCATTTTTGAAAAAGCAGGCTTCCAGCGAGAGCGGTATCCGGAGATATACCGACTACGCACCTGACTGGGTTATCCTGATGATCTCGCTTTCTCTTGGTTTGGGAACGATGGTAGGCTGGAAGCGTATCGTAGTTACGATTGGTGAAAAAATCGGTAAACAACACCTTACTTATGCCCAGGGTGCTTCCGCAGAGCTTGTGGCTGCCAGTACCATCGGGGTTTCTTCCTACCTCGGACTTCCGGTGAGTACAACACACGTACTTTCGTCAGGTATTGCGGGTTCAATGGTTGCCAGTAAAGGGGTTAAGAACCTCCAGGGCGGCACAATCCGGAACATTGTCATTGCATGGGTGTTGACATTGCCTGTTACTATGGTTTTATCAGGTACACTATATGTTTTTTTCAGATGGATATTTTAATGGTTTGAAAAAACTGAAATATCCTGCTGAATTGTAACCAGCATACTAAGCGCCGCCGGGATTCGTTCCGGCGGCGCCCTGTTTTTGCTATGGCGCACTTTCTTTGCTTTTCATTGGTTTAATATCGTAAATTCGGAACTGGATTTTTTGATTATCTAAAAACCAATTATTCACCATAATGACAACCATTGAAGAGCAAGTGAACCGTTACGGTTATGTGACCGAAACTATTGCTGAGGATATTGACCTGATTGCCGAAATTAACCGGTTGAAGAAAGAGAAGAATGCCGTGATTCTTGCGCATTATTATGTTGATTCTGAAATTCAGGATCTTGCGGATTATATTGGCGACAGTCTTGGTCTTTCGCAGCAGGCAGCTGCTACGGAGGCGGATATGATCGTTTTTTGCGGAGTCCATTTTATGGGTGAAACAGCAAAGATCCTGAGCCCGAATAAAAAAGTGGTTATCCCTGACCTGAATGCAGGATGTTCCCTGGCCGATTCCGCTCCCGCTGATAAATTTGCCGCTTTTAAAGCACAATATCCTGATCATATCGTAATTAGTTATATCAATTGTTCCGCGGAAATTAAGGCATTGACAGATATTGTTTGTACTTCATCCAATGCCCTTCAGATCGTTGAAAGTCTTCCAAAGGACCAGAAAATCATCTTTGCACCCGATGCCAACCTGGGTAGGTATGTGGCGCATAAAACAGGGCGTGAAATGGTTTTATGGGATGGTGCGTGTATCGTCCATATTGATATTTCGCGGGAAAAACTGAAACAGCTCCGGGAGGAAAATCCGGACGCGCTGCTGATTGCGCATCCTGAGTGCAAGGAGGATATTCTCAGACAATCTGATTTTGTAAGCTCAACAACCGGTCTGCTGAAATTTGTAAAGGACTCGGAGCATACCAAATTCATTGTGGCGACGGAAGCTGGCATACTGCATAAGATGAAGCAGTCGGTGCCGGATAAGAAGCTGATCCCTGCGCCGGGATCTGATAATAATACCTGCGCATGTTCCGAATGTCCATATATGAAAATGAACACGCTGGAAAAGGTCTATAATGCGCTTTATTACGAACAACCCGAAATTTTTGTTCCGGAAGACATCAGGCTTAAAGCCTATGAATCTGTGGCGCGGATGCTGGAACTGAGCAAAGGCATCTGATTTTTAACCCCTAAACTTCAAACACTTTTCTGATTTTATGCCGCAATTTGATTTTCTGATAATAGGTTCGGGAATTGCCGGGCTGAGCTACGCCGCCAAGTTGGCCAGACATTTTGATAGTATTAACGAGGAGGTTTCCATCGCTGTTATTACAAAAGTCCAGGCTGACGAAACCAACACCAAGTATGCGCAGGGAGGAATTGCGGTGGTATGGGCAGAATCAGATTCGTTTGAAAAGCATATCCAGGATACGATGGATGCAGGGGACGAAGTCAATAAGCGGAATATTGTCGAAATTGTAGTCCGGGAAGCGCCGCAAAGAATACAAGAGCTGATCGATTACGGAACGCGCTTTGATAAAGAGTCCGGCGGGGAGTATGACCTCGCCAAGGAAGGCGGGCATTCGGATCACAGGATTTTACATTTTAAAGATATTACCGGAGCTGAAATTGAACGTGCTTTATTGGAAGAGGTGAACCGGCATAAATGCATACAGATTTTTACGCATTATTACGCAGTAGAGCTGATCACCCAGCATCATTTGGGCGAGACAGTTTACCGCTATCAGGAGGATATCAAATGTTTCGGTGCTTATGTGCTGAACCGAAGGACGGGTGATGTGGAAAAGTTTCTTGCGAAAACCACCATGCTTGCCACCGGCGGGATCGGTAATATTTATCAGAGTACAACCAATCCTACCATCGCTACCGGAGATGGGATCGCTATGGCGTACCGGGCAAAGGGCATTTGCGACAATATGGAATTCATCCAGTTCCATCCAACCAGTTTTTACCAGCCCGGTCAGAAGCCTTCTTTTCTGATCTCTGAGGCCGTACGGGGTTTTGGGGGAATACTGAAAAGGGCGGATGGTACCACTTTCATGGAAAATTACGACAGCCGCCTTTCCCTTGCGCCCCGCGACATAGTAGCTAGGGCAATAGACTCCGAAATGAAGAAAAATGGGGTGGACCATGTATACCTGGACGTACGGCATTGTGACTATGAGAAATTCCTCGAACATTTTCCCAACATCACAGAGTATTGCCTGCAGTCTGGAATCGATGTGAGAAAAGATATGATACCTGTTGTTCCTGCCCAGCATTATATGTGCGGTGGTATACGGGTGAACGAGTGGGGCAAAACCAACATTGACTTTTTATATGCAGTCGGGGAGTGTGCTTGCACTGGGTTGCATGGGTCCAATCGGTTAGCTTCCAATTCTTTACTGGAGGCTGTGGTGTTCGGTCACCGCGCCTATGAAAGTACCGTGCAGGGGTACATCAATTCCCAGACGCCGGATGACATTCCGGAGTGGGACGATTCCGGAACAACACACCCCGAAGAACAAGTACTGGTAACAGAAATGACCCGCGAACTCAATAGTATTATGTCCAATTACGTGGGTATTGTTCGTACGGACAGGCGGATGAAGCGGGCGTACGATCGTCTGGAGTTACTGCATCAGGAACACGAAGAACTGTATAGGGAATCAAAAGTTTCGGTTGCGATCTGCGAGCTCCGTAATATGATATCGGTTTCGTATCTGATCATCAAAATGGCTATGGCCCGGCGTGAAAACATCGGGCTGCATTATAATTCAGACCATATAGATTGAAATGAGCCGGGTTATTATTTCAAAGACCCGGCTTTACGTTATTTATTTGCCAGCACTTTTCTGTCTTTTCGGGTAATGGCTCTTTGCCATACATTTTCTCCTACTTTTTGACCAAGGTAAGTCCCTTCTTCTACACCGTCGCGGTAGTGAATGCCACCATAAACCCGGCTGATGGATGCATCCCAGTAAGCTTCTTCAAATGATTTAAAAGACTTTACGCCATGCCCGTATTTTTTTTCGGTGGTATCCGTAAAAGCCACGTTATCTCCGATGAGATGTGTGAGTACCACACCGCAGGCGGCTGAAATAGAGCTGTGGCCGCTTACGTATTCAGGAAATGCCGGTGTTTCCAGGAACGGACGCCAGTTCGGGTCCCAGTTGTTATTGATCACTGTTTCAGGACGTATACGGACCGTACGGTATTTTTCATCCCAACATGCGACAAACGCATCAAAAATAGAGAGGGCACCCAGCGCATAGGCTTCTGTTACTTTCATAAGATCAAACTTTTTATCAGTAGTCACAGTCCTTATGATCGCCATCCAGTGGCCTGCCGGGGTCATTTTTTTATTGGCAAACATTGCATGCCCCACTATGTTGGTCACAAAAGCATTATCGTCCCAGAAATAGGCCGTCGCTTTTTGGTCATCGGTCAGGTTCTTCCCGGTATTGTAAACTTCCATGGCGAGCTCCATAAACTTGCTGTTTTTGGCAAGATCATATTTTGCAGGAGGCGGGCAGCGGAACTGCGTCACCGAGTCAAGGGCAAAAGTGCGAACGGTGTTCCACATAGGTTCGCACGCATCTGCATAGGCAGGAGGCGTAGGTACCCAAGTGCCTGGTAAATTTGTGACTGTATATCGATAACCGCGAATTTCCTTGTAGTGGTCTTTTGCAGAATAGGCGAGTACATGCTTGGCTACCGTGTCGCCGTACGCCATAGAACGTTCGTAAACGTCCTCAGGAATGCCCATATCCTGGTATTTCTTGAATAAACCTTTTTCATAGTCATCCCACATATTGCCTGAAAAGGTAAGCGTTCTGCCCACTGTGGCGAAAGCCTTGATACTGGCCAGCGGAAAGCAATATGCGACGCCTGGATCGGGTTTTGGCGAGACCGTAAATTTTACCAATTGATTTCCAAGTGATTGATAATCAGGATTTCCGGGGGCAAGTGCTTCGTAAGCCGCAAGGAATGAATATCCGTAAATCCTACTGGCAACAGGGGGTTTGAAGATGTCGTGGATAATTACGTCTGTAAGATGTGTGGCAGTTTCATGAAATAATTGTGGGTCGGATGCTTTGGTATTATATTCTTCCGGCGGAGCATTTTTTTTACAACTGTAAAGAACGGTCAGAAACATCAGGGAGAGTAAGCGAAATTTCATTCGTATATACAAATTGGTAAGGAAAATTTAAAAGCAAGCCACGAATATAGGTAAGAATTCCGCAAATAACTAGCCTGCTTTTCCTCGAATCGGCATATAAATCAATGAAATTATCTAGCGCCCACACTGACTTTTCAATGTATCTTGCAGGCATGAAAAAGGAGAATTCTGATCTTAAAAAAAGAAGTTCACTTTGTTTATGGCAGCAGCGCGGGAGTCTGGTAACGCAAGATTCGTTTTGAGATTTTGGATACAAGTATAGCTTGATCTGGTTGCGCGGATTCTCAACATCCAGATAGGTAAACGGATCGCTGTTGATTGATTTGGTTGGCAATTTTAATGTATGATTTTCAATGGGTTTTTATCCAGGAAGTCCCTGGTGTAGCGGTACCCCACATCGAACAATTGCCCTGCTTTCCGGAAATCGAAAATGCTGAAACGGCTCAATTCGGGCGGTTCTATCAATAGATCACACATTTTGAAACGCTCACGGGTTTTGCCGTGCATAGCGAGGATGAGGCTGCGGTAGACAATTTCGGTGGTTCTTTTCAGCGGTTTGTCGATCGCAAAGGGATTACAGTGTATTCCTACGACATAGTCAGCCTCATTGATGATTGGTTCGACTGGTAAATTGTTGAGAACGCCGCCATCCACAAGGGTATGCCCTCGATATTGTATTGGGCTAAAAACGCCGGGAATGCAGCAGGAAGCAAGTACCGGGATTGCGATTTCACCGCTTCTAAACTGTACTTCCTCTCCTGAAATAACATCCGTCGCAGTTACGACCAACGGAGTTTTCAGGGATTCAAATCGGTTTTCGGGGATGTATTTGCAAAGTACTGCCTCGATGCGGTTCATCTGGAGCAGCCCGCTTGCACCGAATCCAAACCGTAAATAAGGGAAAAAACTGGTCTGGAGAATCAGCTCAATGATTTCGTCGGGGGAATGGCCGTGCGCCAGCATCGCTCCCACAAATGCCCCCGAACTTGTCCCACTGATAATATCCGGTTTGAAGCCATGTTCGAAAAGTGCTTTTACCGCACCGATATGAGCAATTCCACGTGCCCCACCACCCGATAACACGAGGCCCGATCTCATGAATTGGTATCTAAAAAGCTGGTTAGCGGGCCACGCTCACGTATTTTTATCCCTTTTTCTGTATGTTCCACTACCGCTGCTTCGTAGATGGGATCATGCTCAAATAACAGAATATGTGATTCGTTGGCCGCATTTTTCAACGCAAGTTCTTTTTCCTGCATGGTCAGCAAAGGCCGCATGTCGTAACTCATGATCCAGGCTAGCGGAATGTGAAAAGACGAAGGGATCAGGTCGGCTACGTATATTATTTTCTGATCGTTGTAACTGATTACCGGGAGCATCATTTGTTCCGTATGCCCATCCACATGGATAAAATCAATGGATTGAAACGGGGACGTGCCTTTGTCTATAAATCTGAGCCTGCCAGATTCTTGCAACGGAAGAATGTTTTCTTTTAAAAAAGAAGCTTTTTCCCTCGGGTTAGGATTGACGGCCCACTGCCAATGCGCATCGTTGGACCAGTAAGTTGCATTTGGAAATGTAGGCTCCAGCCGGGAACCGTCCTTGGTAAATTGGACCGCGCCGCCAACATGGTCAAAGTGGAGATGCGTGAGTATCACATCGGTAATATCTTTCGGATGGTAACCTTTGTTCTGTATTGATGAAAGCAGTGAGTCGTCACCGTGCAGATCGTAGTGTCCAAAAAACTTCTGGTCTTGTTTGTTGCCTAAGCCCGTATCGATCAATATCAGCTTGTCGCCGTCTTCAATGAGCAGACAGCGCATGGCCCAGGTACAAAGGTTCTTTTCATCTGCCGGATTATGTTTATTCCAAAGCGTTTTGGGTACCACGCCGAACATGGCCCCGCCATCCAGCTTAAAAAAACCGGTATCGATGATATTTATTTTCATAGAGGGTTCAGTTTGATTTAGATGTTTGTTTCTTTGGACTTTGATCGTTTTACGAGTTTTATAAACGATTCGAAACATACTATTATTTTTTTAATATTTACCGCTTGTTCCGCTAAACAAAACGTTGCCTATGCATTCCAGATTTACTTTTTCCTGCGTTTTATGTAGCCTCATTTTTCTTCTTCTGACCGGCTTTCAGCATGTTGCCGGACAGAAAACCCCTGTTCAATATGTAGAAACAAGGATTGGAACGGCACCGTCCACAACCGAAAGTGCCCGGTTTCACAGCGAAGCAGGCAGCGAGTTGAAAGGACAGACTATTCCTGGGGTAGGAACACCCAACGGAATGACCCAGTGGACACCACAAACACGTTCCACTGAGACCAAATGCATAGCTCCCTATTACTATAATGACTCAACTTTTCAGGGTTTCCGGGGAACGCACTGGCTGAATGGGTCCTGTGTTCAGGATTACGGGTCTTTCACGATCATGCCCATGTCGGGTTCACTGACAACCAATCCGGAATTAAGAGCAACGGCATTTTCGCATGATAAAGAAGAAGCTGCGCCGGAGTACTATGGTGTGTGGCTGGAAGCACATAAAATCAGAGCAGAGGTAACCGCTTCCGCCCGCGGAGCGATCATGCGTTTCAGCTTTGAAAGCGGGGACGAATCATTTATAGTCATCGAGCCGAACAGTGATGAAGGACAGGGTTTTGTGGAGGTATTTCCGGAAAAAGGAGAAATCGTGGGCTATAATCCTGTGCACCGGATTTATCAGGGGTCTGGCCAGCCGGCAGGTTTCAGTGGATATTTTGTTTTAAAATTTGATAAAAAAATTGTCCAGTTCGGAACCTGGCGGGAAGATACGCTTACGCCGATGGGAAGAGTGATCACGGGTAAGAAAAAAGGGGAAAAAGTAGGAGCTTACCTGGGTTTTGGGGAAGAAAAGCAAAAGGTACATGTTAAAATCGGCACATCGTTTACCAGCATAGAAGGTGCCCGGCTGAACCTGGAAAAAGAGTTGGAAAAGGAAAACTTTGAAACAGTAAGAAAACTGGCGCAAAAGAGCTGGAACAAAGAGCTGGGGAAAGTAAATGTTAAAGGAAGTGAAAAGGATAAAGTCCTTTTTTATAGTGCATTGTACAGAACCAAATTATCACCCAGGCTTTTCTCGGATATTGACGGTAGGTATCCTTCTTTCGCGGGAGGAACTCCCCTGCAAAAAGCGGACGGATTTGACTATTACTGTGATTTCAGCATGTGGGATAGTTTCAGGGCAGCTATGCCGCTGAACGTGCTGCTGGAACCCCGGAAATCCGGGAATATGGTACAGTCGCTGGTGAAGAAGGCTGAACAAGGCGGATGGATGCCCATATTTCCATGCTGGAACCACTATACCGCCGCCATGACCGGCGATCATGCGATGTCGGTGGTGGCTGATGCTTATGTGAAAAATGTCAGGAACTTCGATGCAGAGAGTGCCTATAAGTATCTCAGAAAAAATGCTTTTGAAGTAAATACTAATTTTAAGAGCTATGAAGAAGGCAAAGGCCGCCGTGCCTTGCAGTCGTACCTGAAATATGGTTATGTACCGCTCGAAGACAGTGTCTGGCAGGCATTTCACAAACGGGAGCAGGTCTCGCGGACGCTGGAATATGCGTACGACGATTTCTGTTTGTCGGTTCTGGCGACTGGCCTGGGCAAGGAACAGGATGCAGCTCAACTCAAAAAACGGGCACTTAACTATCAGCATGTCATAGATCCTCAGACGGGCTATGCGCGTGGCCGGTATGCAGACGGGAAATGGATCGGTAACTTTGATCCTTTTGAAAAACGGGTAAGTTTCATCACGGAAGGATCGCCAGCCCAATATACCTGGTTTGTTCCACAGGATATTGCCGGCCTGCAGAAAATCATGGGTGGAAAGGCTGCGTTCGTGAATAAGCTGGACACGCTTTTTGAAAAAGGCTATTATTGGCATGGAAACGAGCCTAATCACCAGATCGCTTATTTATATGCCTTCGCCGGGGCGCCCTGGAAAACACAGCAGTGGGTCACGAAAACGATCAGAGACGAGTACGACACCGGGATGGGCGGGCTGAGCGGTAACGAGGATGGCGGACAGATGTCTGCCTGGTTGGTTTTCAGTATGATGGGCTTGTATCCGGTTGCACCCGGAACGCCGCAGTATATACTGGGGAGCCCTGCTTTTGGAGAAATTACCATCAATAGCGGAGCCGGGAAGAAATTCAGGATAGAAGCGAAAGGTGTTTCCGATAAGGCTATTTATATACAGTCGGCTACACTCAACGGGCAGGTATTTGACCGGGTCTTTTTAACGCATGACGAAATTGTAAAAGGTGGAAAACTGGTTTTGAATATGGGTGAAAAACCAAATAGGGAGTGGGCGGCCGGCACTTACGGTGTACCCTTTTCTTTAAGCAATAACTGAGGTTAACAAGGCCAATCTGTTCATAAAAGTTATAGTATAATGAAAAGTAAGTTTTGGATTTATTCGTATAAATTAAAATAATATTTCGTATAATGGTGAAATGAAAATATAAAATTTGCAATCGATCTGCATGATGGTTATTTTTCGTTTGTTTCCATCTTTTCAAGCCCATTATAAATGAACCGTAGAAATTTCTTCGAAAAGGCAATTCCGGCTGGCTTTGCACTCGGCACAGTAGCAACCTCTTGTGTGCCCAAAACCCAGCTTCAGTATCCCGACAAACATTTCCATATCAACCGCGGCTATCACCAGATACCAAAATTGCGGTTGTCCATGGACCGGATTGTGAAAGAAACGGTTGGCCTTCGTCCCTTCCGGGCATCGGGGCCAAGGCTGGATGTCGAACAGCTGGGTAACAAGACCATCGTACATAATTATGGGCACGGAGGCAGCGGCTGGTCGCTTTCCTGGGGGACCGGAAACATTACACGCAATAAGGTACTGGCAACAAACGAGAAGAAAATTGCTTTACTGGGATGCGGTACCGTTGGAATAGCTACTGCCCGTTTGTTGCAGGAAAGCGGCTGTGAAGTGACAATTTACACAAAGGACGTCCCGCCCAATATTACCAGTAACCTGGCGACCGGTACGTGGTCACCAGCTTCGCGGGTATGTGACGTAAAGGTGGCGAAACCGGATTTTAAGGCTATCTGGGAAGAGGCAACACGATTTTCTTTCCGTAGATTTCAGTTCCTTTTGGGTATGAATGACATAGCCTGCTGGGCCGAGGAATACAGTGTTTTTAATGAGACACCCGCATATATTCCCGGCGCCGGAGGAGAAGATTTTGAAATTGAGGGACTGTTACCCGAACGTGTAAGACTGGGAGCCAAAGAACATCCGTTCAAAGCCGGATACGTCACCCGCCGGTCCAACATGATGTTCAACATTCCGACATATCTCAGGCATCACCTGACAGATTTTATGATGTTTGGCGGAAAGGTGAAGATACACGAGATTAAGAAATTGGAAGATATCGACGCACTGCCGGAAAAAGTAATAGTGAATTGTATGGGCCTGGGCGCCAAGCCGGTATTCAATGATACGGAGCTCACGCCAGTATCCGGGCAGCTTTCTTGCCTTATCCCGCAAAGTGATATCAATTATAAATTATACACCCAGGGTGCTAATTTTATCTCGCGTAAGGACGGGATTTATATAGGCAGCAACGGTATCGTAGGCAACTGGGACACGACCCCCAGCAAGGAACAGACGGAAAAAACCGTTGGCATCCTCGAAAAGTTGATGCGGGAGATGAAGGGGTGACGGAGAATGGAGGAAAGGAGAATGGAGGAAAGGGAGGATGGAGGAACGGAAGGAAGGGGAGAATGGAAGGAAAGGGAAGACCGGAAGGAATAGCACGAGAAAATTGACGCCGGAGCCCGACGGGCTCCCATACCTCAACCATGGGCATAGCCCGTGGAACTCAGAAAGTAAAACGAATAACTATGAAAAAATCCCTATCCCTGGCCGGCCTGCTGCTGCTCTCCGGGGCGATATTCGGGCAAAATGTTCTGTCGCCGGAACAACTATGGAAACTGGGGCGGGTATCTGCTCTGGGGCTCTCCAAAAGCAAAAAAGAGATTATCTATTCGGTCAGTACACCGGATGCAGCAGAGAACAAAAGCAATCGCAAGACTTACCTGCTTCCGCTGGCAGGCGGTGCGGCAGTGGAAATAAAAAGTACTGAGGGACTACTTCCGAACGACAGGATTTCTCCGGACGGTAAGTTCATCATCAGCAGCGATGCTGTTAAGGTTCTTGACATTACCGGAGCTGATAAGTACCCGGACCTCAAAAAATCCAATGCCTATGTTTTTACCTCCCTGAACTACCGGCATTGGGATACCTGGGAGGACGGGAAATTCGATCATGTTTTTGTAGCACCTTACGGGAACGGGAAAGCAGGGGCGGGTAAGAAGGATATCATGGCGGGTGAAAATTTTGACTGTCCTCAAAAACCCTTTGGAGGGGACGAGGATTTTATCTGGCATCCCGATAGCAAGCGCGTCCTTTATGTCACGAAAAAGAAGTTCGGGACAGACTATACCGTCAGCACGAATACCGATCTGTATGAATATGATATTGAAAAAGGCACTACGAAAAATCTGACGGAAGATAATAAAGGTTATGACGTAGCTCCGGCGTATAATGCAAAGGGCGAATTGGCCTGGTTGCAGATGAAACGGGACGGATATGAATCTGATAAACAGGATCTTGTTGTAAGCAATGGACATGGGAACATTAATCTTACGGGCCAGCGGGATGATATTCATGTAGATGGGTTCAAGTGGGGAGACGATAATAAAACGATTTTTTTCTGGGCGGCGACCGACGGGACAGTCCAGCTTTTTAAGGTGAATTATCCGGGACTTACAATGATAGCGCCGATCATTACGCAGATCACCAAAGGTGATTTTGATATCAATGGAGTGCACGGACAGGTTGGAAATACGCTGATCGTTTCACGGAGCGACATGAACCATGCAGTTGAATTATTTACTGTAAATATAGATTCCGGGGAAATGAGGCAGCTTACGCATGTAAATGATGCTATTTACAGTAAACTCCCGATGTGCAAAACCGAGCGTAAATTCGTCACGACCACCGACGGAAAGCAAATGCTTGTGTGGGTGATATACCCTCCTGCTTTCGATCCTTCAAAAAAATACCCGGCACTGCTTTATTGCCAGGGAGGCCCGCAGGCGGCTTTGACACAATTTTATTCCTTCAGATGGAATTTTCAGCTGATGGCGTCTCAAGGATACATTATTGTTGCACCGAACAGGCGCGGGATGCCTGGGCACGGTACCCAATGGAACGAGCAGGTAAGCAAAGACTGGGGAGGACAGGTGATGGACGATTATCTGTCAGCGATCGATGCAGAATCACAGCAACCTTATGTGGATAAAAGCAGGCTGGGCTGCGTGGGGGCTAGTTTTGGAGGATTTTCTGTATTTGCCCTGGAAGGTTTGCACAATGGCCGTTTTAAAACATTTGTTTCGCACGACGGAGTTTTCGATTTCAGGAGCATGTACGGGACTACCGATGAAATGTTTTTCGAAAACTGGGAAAAAGGTGGTAACTACTGGGAAAAGGGCAATGCGGTAGCGCAGCGTTCATTCAGCCAGTCGCCGAGTAATTTTGTGGAAAAGTGGAATACACCCATTTTTATTATCCAGGGCGGAAAAGACTACCGCGTTCCCATTGAGCAGGGCTTGCAGGCTTTCCAGGCTGTGCAATTGAAAGGGATTAAAAGCAAGTTATTATACCTGCCCGACGAAAATCACTGGGTATTGAGCGCGCAGAATGCCTTAGTCTGGCAGCGGGAATTTTTTGCCTGGCTAAAAGAAACTTTGTAGGCAGCTATTATTTAATTACCCTGCCAATACGCAACAGCGTAGGGAAACGGAACTCTTTCTTCTCGCCGTCTCCCCACGCTTTTTTAAAATCATCTAAAACCGCATCAACAGGATTTTCAGTATTGGTTTTCAGATAATGTTGCACCGCTGACCAGGTATTGAGATACCCTTTCAGATCTTCAATTGTCCACATTGCTCTTTGGGCAAATTTTTCGGAGACCGGTATTTCCTTAAAAGGGAAAGGAATGTTTTTGTATTCATTGTCGATATACTTACGCTCAGGATCCCAGTAATCGTCCAGGATGTCGGCGTACAAATGTCTGATGACAAGGTTGATAGCCTCGTCGGATTCGGGCAGGTTGTAGCCGATCGCGGCGATAATGCCACCATTTTTCAATGTTACATTTACTTTGGCATAAAACCGGTCAAAATCGAACCAGTGAATGGCCTGGGCAACGGTGATCAGATCAAACTGGCTTACTGTAAAGGCATTTTCTTCAGCACTGGAAACCTCATATACAATGTTGTCCTTTTTTGCTGCCTTCGAAATCTGTTTTTCGCTGATGTCGGTAGCATAAACTTTGTCAAAATGCTCAGCCAGCTGCACCGCCAGCTGGCCGTTGCCGGTTCCGCAGTCCCAGGCTGTGTTTTTGTTTGGAACAAAGGACAAGATAAAATCAAAGGCCTCGCGCGGATAGGACGGGCGGAATGTCGCGTAACCGTCAGCTTGTTTTGAGAAATTATCCTTCATATTCTTATTGTTTCCGTGACTGATAGTTAACGATGAAAACTCTGTCCGACGAACTTCATTACTTCCGGCAAAGCAGTTCTCCAGTAAACCCAGGTATGGCCACCATCTCTTACTCGGAATTCATGCGGGATACCTTTGTCGGTCATGGCTGCGTGCAGGTGCATGTTACCCTTGATCAGGAAATCGTCGTCGCCGCAATCAATGTAATATTTGATTGTTTTCAGCTTTTCTACGGGAGTGGTTTCAATGATCTTGAAAATTGAATTCTTATACCAGTGCTCCGAAAGGCGGTCTTTACCCGGTGCTGCTTTTCCAAACAAATTGGTAAATAACCCATCCCATCTTTCCGCTGGCATAGCCGATATCTCTTCGTCAGTCCAGAAAGCCCCGCTTAAAGGTGCTGCTGAGGCGAACAGATCCGGATGTTTGGTCGCCAAAAGCATGGTGCCAAATCCACCCATCGACAAGCCAGCGACGGCCCGAAACTCCTTTTTTGCCCTGATCCTGTACGTTGACTCGATGTGTGGCATGAACTCCTGAACAAAAAAATCTTCGTATTTGGCTTTGCCGTCAGAACTGTTCATGTAAAACGTAACGCCGGCATCCGGCATCACGATGATCATTGCCGGAGCCTCGCCGCTGTTGATTGCTTTGTCTGCAATGTGCTGTGCCTCACCAAATTGTGTCCATCCTGTTTCATCATCCGAGTAACCATGCAGCAGATATAGTACCGGATAGCTTCTGTTTGTTTTTTCATAATCGGCCGGCAGGTAAATACTGTATTCCATTTCTTTGCTGAGCAGCGCGCTCTTTACTTTCAGGCTTTCTTTAATAAGCCCCTGCTGGGCAATAGATTGAAGCGAAATGAGCAAAAAAGCAAGCAGTGTAAATTTTTTCATAGAAAAGGCAATTGTGGTTTGGTTAAAAAATCAGCGCAGGCGAAATGCCACTTTGGTCAGTCTTTCAGGATATACCTCCTGCGGATATCGTTGATCAGGAATTTTTTTTGGGCGGTAAAACTTTCGGGGTGCATGGTTTCGAATATCACATTCCACTCATTAAATCTTCGCGCATCTTCTTTTTCAAAGGCAGCCGCATCAATTTTTTTCTCTTTTAAATATTCTTTGAATTCCATGATCGTAATTTTGAATGCAATATATCAGTTTAATGGGTTCAAGCAATTTACGGGAATGAAGAAAACCAGCGGTCCGATGACCATCGACTTACGCAGCGACACAGTTACCAGGCCAACGAAGGAAATGCAGCAGGCCATGTGGGCAGCCGAGCTGGGGGATGATGTGATGGGTGACGATCCTACGGTCAATGCGTTGCAGGAAAAGGCCGCGAAACTTTTTAATATGGAAGATGCGCTGTTTTGTCCCTCGGGAACTATGACCAACCAGTTGGCGATAAGAGTGCATACACAGCCGGGAAGTGATGTCATTTGTGACAAATATTCGCACATATACCTTTATGAAGGCGGTGGGATTATGCTCAATTCACTTTCATCCGTAAAACTCCTCGATGGCAACCGCGGAAGATTGTCAGCCGTGCAGGTAGCTGAGGCGATCAGTCCGGAAAATGACATACATTCAACGCTCACAAGGCTGGTCTCGCTGGAAAATACCATGAATAAGGGAGGCGGCTGTTATTATGATTTTGAAGAGATCAAAGCCATTCGTGAAGTATGCCGGGCACATGGAATACCGCTACACCTGGACGGGGCAAGGTTGTTCAACGCACTGGTAGAAACCGGAGAATCGCCAGCGCAATATGGACGGGAATTTGATACCATCAGTATTTGCCTTTCCAAAGGGCTGGGATGCCCGGTGGGTTCTTTGTTGATTGGTACCAAAGCTTCGATCAACAAAGCGAGGCGTTTCAGGAAAGTAATGGGCGGTGGCTGGCGGCAGGCCGGGTTTCTGGCCGCAGCCGGGATTTACGCGCTCGATCATCATGTTGCCCGGTTGAAAGAGGATCATATCAGGGCCAGGCAGATCGGCGACATGTTTTCAGACAAACCGGAAGTGGAAGAAGTATTTCCGGTTGATACAAATATCGTCATCATAAGGCTGGCCCCTTCTGTTCCCGAAACTGACTATGTCCAAAAACTGGCGGAGTCCGGAATCCGTGCCGTGACTTTTGGTAAAAATCTGGTGCGTTTTGTGACCCACCTGGATTTTACAGATGAACATCTTAACGAGATGCAGCGGAGGATCGGATAGGGAAATTATACTTCAGGTATAATTTCCTCGTATTCGTATTCCGAATTAGGCCCCTGGTAGATCACCTTCATTCCCGACAGGTCGGCTACGTAGGTATGAATACCCGCCTCGCCGATTTCTCTGAGAAACGTAGGATAGTCCGTCAGCCCCTCCTGATTACGTTTGATCGCGGCTTTCACATCTTCCAGTTTAAATGTTTCCTCACATTCAAACTCGGGCATATCGCCCTGGATGGTCAGCTTTTCCCCGTTGACTGCGGTGTAAGTACGTTTATGATTCCGCACTTTTATTTCATAATTGTCGACACCCACGGCCTTCAGGTTTTTTACAAAATATGGGAAAGCCTGTCCCTCCGACCGCTTTTCCACGTTTTCTATGAGTTCTTCGCTCAATTCGATGATTTCCATAACAGTGCTTTCTAAAAAATGGCTACTAACTATTGGTCTGCCAAACTGCGGATTCGGCTGTAATGTTGTTACAAAATATAAAAAAAGTTCGGGATACAATACCTGTGCCAGTTGAGGCATGAACCCTCCTGTACACTTTAGCTAATTCTCAGGGTATTAATAGCCTGTACCCACTCTTCTTTTTGACAAATCCTGCATACTGCGGTTCCAGGCTGGTGTTTTTCCGTGTGACCGCAAAATGCGCACGAATGGTGCCCTTCCTCGAGAATCATATTGCTCTTTTTAAGATAACGTTCGGGTAGAAGCGGCAACCCGTATTTTACATGCTCATCGGTGAAGAAGAACACGCTTACTTCTCCGGAGGGTTCCAGGTAAGCACTTCGGACCTGTCCCAGGTGCTCAATGCTCTTTACGCGTAATTCGGAAAAAAATTCGTCCTGCGCCAGTGTTTCCTTGCGGAATTCAGAAATAGAAAACCTTCCGTCGTGAATGAGACATACCGTCTTACCTTCGACCAACTTCTCAAACCAGGAGATTTTCCCGGTAAGCCAGGTCACCAGCCGGTAGAGCAAAATGATAGTACTGAATACGACCAGGGCCGGAATAATACCTACATCTTCATAAAACATCGGATCGCCCGCGGCAGAACCCAGGGCAATAATGATTACCGTCTCGAAGATGGACAGTTGCCTGACACCACGTTTGCCTGTGATTCGCAACGCAGCCAGCAGGAATACAAACATGATGGTTGACCGGAATACTACTTCTGCGAGAAATATTGGCGGTAATTCATTGAGCAGCACGCGCTCCCATTCAAAGATTTCTTTCATTTCAGGGTAAAAAGTATAACAGGGAGACCATTGTAATTCCCGGCGAACAGCCAAAAAAAGATGTTACAAAACCATCATTTGGTAAAGTAACATCTAAATCTATCTAGTCTTGTCGACTAGACCTAGTGGGCAATATCGTCGTCGTTGTGATGTACAATCAAAGAACTTCTGCTATCCAGTTTTTTGATCATTTCGTTTGACATAGCATCGGCGTAAACACCGTAACTACTTACTAATGTGCCTTTCAGCCCGGTCTTGGATTCGATTGCGTACAGGATAGACGTATCCGCGGGGTCAGTCATACCTTCAAAACGGTATACGTTAACGATATCGAAATCTTCAGGCGAAAGTGTAAGACAGATACCATCGTCCTGATGAATTTCCAATGCATGCGCCGTCAAATTGAAGTCATAGGTATAACCCTGCCCCTGTAAATCTTCAAGGGTCTCAATAAGCGTGTCAGGTTCCGACATGTTTTTATTTGATGGACTCGGTTTGTTAACCTTGTCCTGATCTGTGCCTTGCAAGTCCATAAGAATTAATGTTAAGGTTATCAATGCTATATGGTATCAGTAAACTGATACTCGCTTTCATTAGGTTATAAGGAAATTGCGGAAGATCGCAAAAGAGGCTTCCCGATAGCTCCCGCAGCTGGCAATGATTCGATTGAGACACAGAAAAAATTGTGCCCGTCAACGTGCATGAACGGGCATCACGGAAATTGGCCCGAAACAAAATTGGAATCGATCAAAGAGTATAAAAGGAGGATGTTTCTGGATTTAATAAATAAGGAATGATGCCGAACATTTTGAGGTACTTTAACCTCAGTTTGGCATCGGGATGTAGAATGAAGCTCTTTTTTGCGCCCGATTTATTATGGACGGTACACAACTTGCCCGGAATTATACGCGGCAAAACAGCCTAATCCGCCGGTTATATTTGTATAAATCAAAGCAGGTTCAGTGAATGGGTTGTCCGAATTACGTCTGAGTTCAAGAGATCTGTGGTATTTAAAATAATGGACATCGGTGTTATACACATCCATGGTGACCATGATGATTTTACTTTTCGGGTAAATCGTGAATTTTCTGTCGTTCCCGAAATCATACACGATAACCCCCGGGAGCCGGCATCGTCCAATCGGTGATGTGAATAACGTGCCGTCCAGATTTGCATCACTCACAAAATCATTGCGCCCAATGGTTTCGTCCCAGTTGAAATTAAAACGGTTGCGGATTCTCATTTCTCTGAATTCCTGTACCGTCGTCCCTGCCGGAATGCTGTATTCCAGATCTACGGAAGCCCTTACCCGGTAATAATTGGTATCGGCAACGATATCCTGCCAGCTCATTTTTACGGTAAGCGTAGTATCAGGATTAAATTCGCTGGCATTGTAAGAAGAATCGATTGTGTAGGTCTTTACCGCTACGTTTTTCCTTGGTACAGTACATTTCGCCGACACAGATCTCTTGCCGTCTGTAACTGAAAGTGTGTAGGTTTTACCAGCTGCAATTGGGAAAGCAGCTCTTTCAATCGTGTAAAGCAAGCTTTCGGTGTCAAAAGGTATCGTAGCTTCTTTGGTGCCGTCTGAGATTTTGACAACGGCATTGAAAACTACATTTTCGCTTTCGGTTGCTTCCCCGAACAACGGTACCGACTCGGTCACCACTACGTTGATCCTGGCGGATTGAGGAGAAATAAAACACTGGACCACCAGTTTGGATTCAACTTTGGGGAGCTTGGATTCCGGAATAGTTGTGATCAGAGACTCGCAGGCTCCAAGTCCGGTTACCATCAGGATCAGCAAGGTTATATTCCGCAAGTTCATTTGTAAAATCTTAGAATTTGAAATTGTAACTGAATGAAGGTAGCACCGGAAACAGCGAGTACCGTTTGAGTGTGTTTTTTGTTTTGACAGTAGTTCCCTCTGTTGTTGTCTCTTCCACTATATCATAGAAAAACGGGTTGCGACGGTTGTAGGCATTGTAAACGCCGAATTCCCAGGTTCGCTCGTGCCGTTTCTTTTTCTTGTGAAACTGGATGGCAACATCCATTCGATGGAAAGCTTCCGCTCTAAAACTGTTTTTTTCGCCGTATTCGCTCACCCGCGGCCCGTTCCAGCCGATGGCCGTTTTTCCATTGGGGTACACCCGGTTTATGAAATTGTCGTTCACGCCCTGGTAGGTCGAAACCGGTAAGGTGAGTGCATTTCCTGTTCCATACACCCAGGTGGCGGACAAAGTGATTTTCTTGTTGATCTCGTAAATACCCACGACGGACAAATCATGGCGTCGGTCATAGCGGGGAAAAAAAGTTCTTCCAAAGTTCAGTTCCGGGAATTTCCAGTATGTCCAGGACAACGTGTACCCGATCCAGCCTGAGAATTTCCCTGTTTTTTTCTGGACTAAAAACTCAGCCCCGTATGACCATCCTTTACCGGCGGTAACATTGTCTTCCCAGCTCAGCTCGTTTGCATTCTCTCCGTTAATGCTAAGGAAAGAAGAGCCTTCCTTATAGTTGAGAATGTTGTTCATGTTCTTGTAGTAGCCTTCCAGCGTAAGCGTGAGGGCTGGCCTTTCCAGGTCTTTAGCAAAACCGACGGCAACCTGGCGCGATTGCTGAGGCGCCACGCGGTCGGTGGTAGGAACCCACAAATCGGTCGGTAGCCCCAGGCCGGTATTGGACAACAAGTGCACATATTGGTTCATCTGCGCATAAGAAGCTTTGAAAGAGAAATCCCTTGCAAGGCTCAGTGCGGCAGAAAACCTTGGTTCCGGCCGGATGTAATTTTTGGTTTGGGTCTGAAATAAGCTCATGCGAAACCCGATATTCATTTTCAGAATATCCAGTGCCTGCCAGGTATCCTCCACATAAGCGCCTGCCTCAGTTGCGTGCACAGGTTCAACGGCTCTTTGAATCGGATCATCGACGAATGAACCGGCTATGGCAAAGGCGGAGGGTACGAACTTGTGAAAGGTAGCTTGCGCCCCGAATTTAACCGCATGCTTGGGGGAAGGGTAGAAATCGAAATCTGTTTTAATGGCAAAATCGCGGATTTTTGAATCATACCGCAGGCTGAACTCATCTTCTACAGTTCCATCGCCATTGATATCTCTGGCATAGCTCGAAACTCCGAAATTAAAATTGCTGAATATAAAAGAGGAATTGACAAAAAGCTTCTGGTTGATCAGGTGGTTCCAGCGCATGGTAGCGGTGGCATTTCCCCAATCCAGTCCGGCCTTGGTTACCGATAATGGGCCTGTTTCATTTGCATAGAATTTATCGCGCCCGAAATACCCGCTCATATAAAGTTTGTCTTTCGAGCCCAGGTCAAAATTCATCTTGGCATTAAGGTCATAAAAATAATAACCGGGCTTTACCTGGCTTTCGTCTCCTTTTTGCTGTTGTTTGATCAACGGGGCCGCAATGGCGTCGATGTAGGTCCGACGACCAGAAATGAGAAAAGATGATTTCTCTTTTTTAATTGGTCCTTCCAGCGTAAGCCGGGACGAAATAAGTCCGATCCCGCCTTCTCCGTGGAGTTTTTCCTTACTTCCTTCTTTCATATTCATTTCCAGCACCGATGAGAGCCTGCCGCCATAACGAGCCGGAAAGCCCCCCTTGGTCAGCTCCACACTCCGCAAAGCATCACTGTTGAATATGGAGAAAAAGCCAAAGAGGTGATTGGCATTATATACCACGGCGTCGTCGAGAATAATGAGGTTCTGGTCGGGTCCGCCGCCGCGCACGTACAGACCGGTTTGCCCCTCAGTCCCTTTCTGAACACCGGGCATCAATTGTAAAACCCTGAGCACATCCTTTTCTCCAAAAAAGGCCGGTATTTTTTTTAACTGCGAAATTGGTACTTCCACCTGGCTCATCTGTGCCGACCGGCTTATATAATCCTCCTGCCGCCGGGCAGATACCACTACTTCTTCGAGCTGGTTGATGGTCGGTAAAAATATATTGATCTCAATATTTTTATTGAGATTGACCTTGCGGTCTGTTTTTTCATATCCAACAAACGAAAACGAAACAGTCGCTGTGTCAGTTGCTGGTAGTGTAAGAGAATAAAAGCCGTAGGTGTTCGTAACCGCACCGTAGGGTGTGCCGGCCACATACACGTTTACGCCAGGAAGTTGCTCCTGGCTTCCTTGTTCCTTTACAAATCCGCTTATTGTTATACGTTCCTGGCCGAATGAAAGAAATGAAATCAGTAAAAATATAAATGCAAAAGTCGATCGCATAGGCAATACCTGCTGGCTTGTAAAATTACTTTGGTGAAAATATAGTACTATTTCAGCGTAACATCACTTTTGCATTTATAAATTTCCTAGCTACCCGATAACGCCTGACTTAAACCGCGATTTTCCAGCAAGTATTTAGGATCGGGTTTTCTGCCCCGGAATGATTCATACAATGCCATTGGCTCGTCGGTAGCGCCTTTTTCGAGTATGTTTTTGCGGAAAGATTTTGCTGTATGGGCATCAAATATATCCCCAGCTTCACCGAATGCGGCAAATGCATCGCAATCCAGCACCTCAGACCATATATAGCTATAATAACCAGCCGAATAGCCACCAGAAAACACATGCTGAAAATAGCTGCTGCGGTACCGCGGGGAGATCTGGCTAATGAGGCCCAGGCCTTCCATTTTTTGCTTCTCAAATAAAACCGGTTGTACCGTGGTGCCTGCCTGCAATGTATGATAGCTCATATCGAGCAGAGACGCAGCCAGGTATTCAACTGTTGCAAATCCCTGGTTAAACTTCGATGCCTTTTTCATCTTATCGACCAGCGTAACCGGAATTATTTCCCCAGTCTGGTAATGCCTGGCGTAAGATTTCAGCATTTCCGGCTCAAAAGCCCAGTGTTCCATAATCTGGGAAGGCAGCTCAACAAAATCCCTGGGCACCGAAGTGCCCGACAGCGTTTCAAATGTTACGTCCGATAGCAGCCCATGCAATGCATGTCCGAATTCGTGGAAAAGGGTTTCTACCTCGTCGGGCGTCAGTAATGCCGGTTCGTTGTCTACGGGTTTTGCATAATTGCATACAATTGAAATTACCGGGGCGATTCGCTGGCCGTCTTTCCGTTTTTGTCTGCGATAGGAAGTCATCCAGGCACCGCCGCGCTTCGAATTTCGTGTAAAGAAATCCATATACAATATCCCTGTCAGCGTCCCGTCAGCTTCTTTTACCTCATAGGCTGTCACATCCTCATGGTATTTCGGGATTTCTGTAATTTCGGTAAAGGTTAACCCGTACAGTTTTTGCGCAACTGTGAAAATCCCGTCGCGGACATTTTCCAGTTTAAAATAAGGTTTTAGTTCTTCTGCATTGTAATTGTATTTGTCCATCCGCACTTTGTCGGCATAGTAAAACCAGTCGAAGGCTTGCAGTTTTTCATTTTTACCATTTTTGTCCATCAAAAGCTGCATTTCCGAGGCTTCATTTTTGGCTACCGGCAGTGCCGCTTTCCATAAAGAATCAAGAAGGTCGTACACCTGATTGGTCGTTTTGGCCATGCTTTCTTCCAGTACATATGCTGCGTGGGACTGGTAACCCAATAAAGCTGCTTTTTCTGCCCTTAATGCTGCGATTTGGACAACAATTTCATTGTTATCAAATTCATTGTTATGGTTGCAGCGATTGGTGTAGGCGACATATATTTTTTCCCGGAGCTGCCGGTCGTCGGCATATTGTAAAAATGGCATTACACTTGGATTATGCAGCGAAAATTTCCATTTGCCATCTTCTCCTGCATCTTTAGCAGCCTGGGCTGCTGCTGATTTCAGGGAATCGGGCAAACCTGAAAGTTGGGATTCCTGGTCGGCAATCAGCTCAAAGCTGTTCGTTTCAGCCAGTAAGTTCTGACCAAAACGGACAGTGAGGACGGAAAGCTCCTTGTTGATTTCACGCATTCTTAATTGGTGACCGGCGTCGAGATTAGCGCCGCTTCTTACAAATGCCTTGTAAGCTTTTTCCATCAGGCGCGCCTGCTCCGGTGTCAGGCCCAGTTCCGGTAACCGGTCGTTAACACTTTTGACGCGTCTGAAAAGCGCCTCATTGAGATAAATGTCATCGCTGTGGCGGGAAAGTTCGGGCGCTATTTCTTTGGATATCGCTTCAATTTCCGGATTGGTGTTGGCCGACGAGAGGTTGAAGAAAACGGAAGCTACCTTTTTTAATAACTCTCCGCTTTCCTCCAGTGCGAGAATGGTATTTTCAAAGTCAGGAGCTGTTTCCTGCGCACAGATTTCAGTTATTTCATCTTGTTGTTTTTTCATACCCTGCCCGAATGCGGGCATAAAATGTTCGGGTCTGATGGCCTCAAACGGCGGTACCTGAAACGGTGTTTTGTATGGCTCTGAAAAAGGATTTTTAACTTCTTGCCCCTGAACAGATTCATTGAATGATATGGACATGCTAATTGTGGAAATGTTGAACTTTCAGCACGCAATTTATCAATTCAATGAATAGCTGCAAGGGTAGCAGATTATTTCAGGCTCAGGGCTTCTTCTTCCACATTGTTTCTTAGAATAAGACCGGAAGAGACACTCGCGAGTACGAGTCTTAGTTCGTCGCTGATGTTTTTCTTAAACCACACTTTACCGTTATTGATGGTAGAGACCGCCCCGATCACCTTGCCGTCGAGCTGGAATTCGTAACCGTAAACGTCATTTTGGGTTATGAAACTGCTGGAACCTTCCAGTTCGCGTATTCCGGCAATATCTACACGCGTTTTGCCAGACTGAATAAAACCGACTGTTTTGTTTTTTGTCATGCTCCGATTGGCGCCATCGACATTATGTACTACAAAATCCCAGGGCTGACTGTCGTTATTCAGTTTTACCGAGCCGGCGAAATAATTTTTGTAGTGAAGAGAAACTGCGAAAAAATCTTCCAGCGGCTGATATTCTGTTTCCTTAAACCGGCTTACCAGTGCAACTTCCGCCGAGGTACCGTTTGCACCAAATTGCTGAAAACTGATCTTTTCTTTGGCCCCATTGAACTTGACAATGAAAGGAATTGAGTACCCGAAAGTCCAGCCGCGTTTCACTTTGCTGGTTTTGAAATCGCCAAATGATATGACCTGCCCGATTTGTGAACCTTGCCTGCCTTTTACTGAATAAATTTCCGTTTCGTTTTTAAGGTCATTGTCCACCGCCAGTTCGGCAGTGCGGCATGAAAAAAGGAACACAGTGAAAAGAAGTAGGGAAAAAGTAGTTTTTGTTAGAAGTAAACTGGAATTGAGTATTTGTTTCATCGCTAATGATTAATTATGTTCTATCAGCCTGAAACGTCAATTCAATTGAAGGTTGTAAGGCAGGGGATATTTTGTGTGAACGGTCAAAAGAAGTCCCCTGGATCTGATTTGCGATAGCTGCGTGAAAATTCCCCATTCTTATTTTTTGAACGAAAAATCCAAACAGCAAATTTTAACCGATCGCCGACCGCTATTTCACTCCTTTAACCTTCATTTTTAGCCCATATACCGCCGTTTCTGCTGTGATAAACAGCATATCCCGGTTTTTACCACCAAAACAAATATTAGCCGTCCAGCCATTGTGCACCGGGAAATGAGCGATTTGCTCACCTTTCTTATCAAAAACAGTTACTCCCTTGCCTGTAATGTAAAGATTTCCTTCTTCATCCAGGATCATGCCGTCTGAACCTTTTGGTACAAAAAGCGTGCGGTTAGCGAGTGAGCCATCTTTTTGTATGTCGTAGACATAGGTTTTGTTGTCGCCAATGTCAGCTACATAGAGTTTTTTGCCGTCAGAAGTACCGATGATACCGTTTGGTTTTTTGAGCTTTTCATCCACCCGCACCAGTTTTTTATGGTCGGGGCTGAGGTAATACACATGTTCGCCATCCTGCTGCATAGCCGGGTCGCGTTTCCAGTAATCGCGTTTGTAAAGCGGATCGGTGAGGTAAATGCCGCCTTTTGTATCGATCCAGAGATCGTTGGGGCCGTTGAGCAATTTGCCGTCATAGTCTTTTACCAAAACAGTCGGTTTCCCATTTTTATCAAAAGACCAGACCTGGTTATCTTCATCTGAGCAAGCCACCAGGTTTCCTTTTTTATCGAAATACATTCCGTTTGCACGGCCGGCCTTATCTGAAAAAACACTGAACTTCCCGGACTCCGCATCCCAGCGAATGATCTTGTTGTTGGGCTGATCGGTAAAAAATACATTTCCGTCTTTGTCCGGCACGGGGCCTTCGGTGAATTTATAGCCATCACCCAATTTTTCCATCTGGGCGCCCGGCGCAACGATTGATTTTGAATCCATAATTTGTGCTGAAAGTGACGCAGGAGAAAGTAGTATTGCTACGCCTAGTATGATCGAATAAAAGTTTGTTGGTTTTTTCATAATAAAAAACATGCCGTTAGGATTGTGCCCTGCAAGTTTATAAAGCGAGGAGGCTGCACAAGTTTACTTGTTTCGATCAATAGGAATCAAAACTACGCGCCAAAATACCTTTCGAAAACTGATACCTGTCTTTCAATCATTTCATAGAAACAATGTTGCCACAAACGCTTTGCTTTATCGAAATAAGGCTCAGAAAATTTTCCGGACTAACCTTCGCTTTTGCAATGCATGATGAATATCGGGCAGTTATCGGGCGACCCTATCAATAAATACGGGAGGCTACAAGGAACTGGTACGACGTATAGGTAGCAGGGGTTGTAGTTTTTATTAAGTTTTTAATCGTCATTTTACACACACCATATGAAGAAATTTGCTTTTCTGGTGCATCTGCGTGATAATTATCGCAAGGATCTGGGAGAACTTGCAGCCCCGCTGGGCTACATTCCCGACCCGGTTTACCGATATCTGTTAAAAAATCGCCCATTGAAACCATTTGTGTGGAGCAACGTAACGCTGACGCCGGGCGCGAAGGAGCCGGAAGGTTTTGTGATCATGCTTCCTTATTCGGGCGCTCAGCTGATCGAACAGCAAAAACTGATGTTGCCTCTGGTTATGAGTGCCATGAAACTGGCAAAAGCAAAAGGTGCGGAAATTATGGGGCTGGGTGCGCTAAGCTCTCCGATAACACTAGGGGGGAAGTTACTCATCAATAATCCGCACTTGTCTGTCACCAATGGAAATGCTTTTACGGCTGTAATCACTCACGAACGAATTACCGGCTTGATTAAGGATTATCCTAATAACCGCCCTGTGATCGCTCTGGTAGGCGCAACGGGCAGCGTAGGCTCGCTGGTGAGTATGCTGCTGGCCAAGCATAATCCTGGTTACGAATACCTGCTCATCGCGCGAAATCAAAACAGGCTGAACGGACTCGCCAATAAAATGCGTGATTTCAATTCAGAAAACCGGATTTCGATTTCGCAGAATATCGGATGTGTTAAAAAAGCAGACATAGTTGTATTGCTTACAACGGCCGCAGAATGTCTTTTGCAAGCGCATCAGCTGAAAGTGAACGCTGTTGTGCTCGACGATACGCAGCCGCGCAATACTCACCCGGGTATTTTGTTCGAACGGCCTGATGTCACTGTCATTGACGGAGGGCTGGTATCGATCCCGCATTTGAAATGTACGCGGGGTGGGATCGGCTTGCCGGCGGGGCTATCCTACGCCTGCCTGGCCGAAACGATGCTGCTTGCAAAGGCGGGTTATGAAGGCCATTTCAGTATTGGGAACCCCACGCTGGAGCAGGCGGAGTTTATCCGGAGTGTTGCCGAAAGGTTTGATGATCTGGGGTTTAAGGTCGCGCAGGATCACAGTTTTGGAAAGCCGCTGTGCGCGAAGCCTGTTTCAGTTTCAAAAAGGGTTTTCCGGAATTATAACGACTAGGTTTTTTGAATATAAACTGTTTGATATGCGATCTTTTTCAACCCGAATTGTATTGTTGGGCGGCGGTTATGTCACGGTCTGGGCATATCGGTCGCTGGCGAGGAACCTGCGCAGGCAATTAGCGGACGGCAGCGTCACGATCACGGTTATTTGTCCGAATAAACATCACTTTTATCACGGCTGGACGGCCGAATCGCTGACCGGAATTATTAAGGAACAGAATCGGATGAGCCCTTTATCCGAAATTCTGCCCAGGGCTGTGCTGATTACGGGCGTAGCCGAGGCGGTAAATGAAACATCACAGGAAGTATCTTTGGTGAGAAAAAACGGGAAAAGAATGTCTGTTCCGTACGATCACCTGCTTGTAGGGGTGGGCTCTTTTGATAAGGCAACAATCCCTGGTTTAAAGGTCAAAGGTTTTCAGGTAAAAGAGCCTAATGCATTCAAACGTACGAGAAAGGCGTTGGTGAAAACCATCGGCCAGGCTGCCGGGGCAAATAAGGACGAGGCCAGCCGGATGCTCACATTTACCATCGCCGGAGGAGGATTAACCGGCGTAGAATTGGCGGCTAACATTGCGGAATGGGTTAGCCTGGCTAAAAAGCAATATGCTTCACTGGATGATATTGAACCAAAAATTTATCTAGTTAATAAAGGAAATCGAATCCTGACTGCGCTGGAACCGGGATTGGAAAAGCTGGTCGACTATGCTCAAAAAACACTCGAAAGGTATAATATTGAGATAGTTAATAATAAATACCTGGTGGAAGTAACCAGCTGCGGAGCTCACCTGAGCGACGGCAGTTTTCTCGAAAGTGTCATGGTGATTTCGACCGTCGGGCAGGACAGGAAGATTTTGCCGGGAACAGAAGAGTGGGATCGCGACGCTGAGTTGAGAATATATACCAATGATTACCTGCAAATCAGCTTTACCTCCAATATTTGGGGAGGTGGCGACGCTTGTCGTGTTCGGCATTTTCACTCCGGAAAACCTTGCCCGGCCAATGCATTATGGGCTATTAAACACGGTTACCATGCCGGATTGAATATAGCGCGGGCTATAAATGGTAGAAAACTGAAACCCTTTACCTACAAAGGCCTGGGGCAGACGGCGAGTCTGGGCCTGGGAAAAGGTATCACCGAATTGTACGGATTTCAATTTACGGGAGTATTGGGTTGGACAATGAGATGGTTTTTCTTCCAGTATTTTATGCCTTATCCGATCACAATGTTTCGCAATGTAGGCGATTGGTTACAGCTGCTGGTTTCCGGGAAACGGAAGGGAATTGCCGAACCAGATCAGACTTTGGAAGGTGCCACGCCGTAAGCTTTTTTAAAAGCAAATGAAAAATGGGACAGGTCTTCAAAACCAATTTCCAGGTACACATCGGAAGGCGCTTTCCCTTTTTCCTTGATCAGATAATAGGCTTCTTCCAGTCGTCTTTTTAATAACCAGCGGCTGGGCGAAATATGAAATATCTTTTCAAAATCCCTTTTAAACGTCGCCAGGCTTCTTCCGGTGAGATATGCAAACCTTTTCATCTGCACATTGAAGTGGAAATTCTGGTTCATGAAACCTTCCAGGTCGATCTTACCGGGCTCGCTGAAATCGAAGAGGATATCTTTCAGTTCGGGCCGGCTTTGTAACAAAACCAGAACCGCCTCCCGCAGTTTGAGCGACATAAGCTGCTCATTTTTTGGTAACTGAAATTCCTGGTATGGCATCAGCGAATCCATGTAGGTTTTCAGCAGTTTGGTAGGTTGTAATTCCACTATACTATCAGCTGTATGGCCCGGTTCAGCTTTGTAACCATATTCCAGGCTGATACTCCGCAATATTTCCTGATTCAGAAAAATAGAAATGGACTTGAATTCCCTGCCTTCAGGAGGAAATTTGCTGAATTTGATGAGGCTGTTTTTCTTGCTGAAACGAAAATCCCCTTCGTTGAAAATGTAATCCTGATGTCCGTCATTTACAACAAGCTTACCGGCGATCTGGTAGCTCAAAACGTGTTCGGGCACAAATTGCTCGCCTTCCCTGCTTTTGGTATAGTAGCAGGAATAGACGATTTGAGGGAATTTGAGGTCTTGTTCCAGGTCTGTCATGTGTTTGTCAAATGATAAAAATAAAAAATTGCCGCACAAAAATGTACGGCAATCGGGCGATCAGAGTCCTTTCATCTTTTTGTAGGCAACACCTATTTCCGTTTCGAAGAAGTTTTCGGCTTTATCGTGATCGGTGGACAAACTTACCGGCATCCATTTCTCAAATTCGGCTTGCCTCGCCTCATCTGCCTGCTGCAAAATCCCCACGGCGTCGCTGCCTAATACAAGGTGCAGGGGCGGCTCGGGATGCTCAGCAAGGTCGAGTATCACTTTTGCAGCCTTTTCGGGATCACCCGAGGGAACAAAATTTCCTCCGTCCAGAAATGCCGCAATCGCATCGACCGTCGTTTCATAGCCTTCGACTTTCGGAGCAAAACTCATCGAAGATCCCGCCCAATCCGTACGAAATCCGCCGGGTTCAACCGAAGTTACTCTGATGCCGAGCGCGGCAACTTCCTTCGAAAGTGCCTCGCTGAATCCGCTAAGGCCAAATTTCGCAGCCTGGTACATGGTCAGCCCGGCGTTGCCCACACGTCCGCCTATTGAGCTGATCTGCAAAATTCGTCCCGAACGTTGCTTGCGCATATAGGGCAAAACCGCGCGGGTAACTTCAATGGGTGCATACAAATTCGTGTCGAGCTGACTTTTTACCTGCTCGTCCGTGAAAGCTTCCGCAGCACCCGTGATACCGAAACCGGCATTATTGACCAGCACATCGATTTTACCAAAATACTTTACAGCCTGTTCAACAGCTGCGTAAATCTGCGTTTTGTCAGTCACGTCCAGCTCGATCGGCAGGATCTGATCCGGAAAGTTTTCTGTGAATTCCTTGAGTTGTTTTGGATTGCGGGCTGTCGCCGCTACTTTATCGCCATTTTTCAGAACTGCTTCTGTCAGGCTTTTTCCCAAACCGCGGGAGCTTCCTGTAATAAACCAAACCTTTGTCATTGTCTTTTCTGATTTTATTTTTGACAAAGGTCAGCTGAATTCGTGGCGTCAGCTTTGTTGAAAAGCTCAAAGTTCGTTTGTTGAAAAGCTCAGAACTCCTTTTTCAATAAATTCGTCCAGCCGCTCGTAAGAATCGACCACGCCACGCTCCATTCCTGAAGCCACCATACCGTCCCGGTCAGCAACCGACTGAAAAACAGACTGTACCGTCAGTTTGGTGCGTCCGCCGGGCAATTCTTCCAATCTTGTGGTTTCCAAAACTACGTGGCCTTTTTCGGGCAAACCCTCGAATTCAAAAGTCTGAATGATTCTCTCCGGGGCCGTAAATTCGTGGCAAACGCCGTGAAACCCAAATTCCATTCCATTCGGAAGTCCGTTGATGAAACGATAGGAGCCGCCCTCTCTGGGTTCGAATTTTTCGTACCGTAGCGTCATTTCGCGTGGGCCGACCCACTGAACCAGAATTTCTTCGGTGCTGAATGCTTTGAACACCAGTTCTCTCGGCGCGTCGAATTCCCTGATCACGAACAATTCCTGTTTGCCGGGCTCGACAATGATTTGTGTTTTGTTGTTACTTGCCATCGTTATCTGTTTTTAAATTGTTAAGGATACTATCCAATCTTTCAAACTTGTCTTCCCACATTTTCCGGAAAGGCTCAACCCAGTCAGCTACCTCAGCCAGTTTTTTCGGCTGGACCGTGTAGTAGCGTTCGCGACCCTGCGGATTGAGGGCCAGAATCCCGCATTCCGTCAGGATCTGGATATGTTTTGAAATCGCCTGCCGGCTTACATCAAAAGACTCTGTGACCGCATTGGGCGTCATCGGTTTTTTGGCAATCAGCGCAATAATATCCCGCCGCGTGGGATCCGCAATAGCCTGAAATACATCCCTTCTCATAATATCAATTTTAAATGCGCAATCGATTGATTGCAAATCTATGCGCAATCGATCGATTGCGCAAGTGTTTTGGCGAAATTTTTTGGGGATTTTTGTCTTGGAGATTGGAGAGGTGTTTTTTGGAGACTTCGAGAATCAAAAAAGGTGCCAGAATGTGACACCTTGGAGACGGCATATATTTGATTGCTTTTGGTTAATTTGCCAATAAATCGAGGCGTACTATCCTTTCAAAATGTTTCCTATTAAGTGTGTCAAAAGCCATGTCGTTTGCAACGGCTGTTGCTGCAATAAATAAATCAGCTTTATCAATTAGGCAGCGCTTCTTTTTAAGATCCTGTTGAATGTCGCTAGCGTAGTGAGCGGCCAGGCTGTCAAAGGGAATAACCATCATTTCGAAGAGGAGGTCTGTCCAAAACGCTCTCTGATCAGATGTTGCACCTGCGTAAATTTCAAACTCTGTGCTACTCGAAATTGCCACTTGTTCGAACTCGTAGGTGATCTGAACTAGTCTGGATTTGGATTTATCTTTTTTTCGGAAATAATCAATCAAAATACTCGTGTCGAGCATCAGGATTTTGTTCGCCATTGATTGATCGATTTGCGGTTGTCTTCAATGGTCTTGATCTGTTCGTCGGAAAATACCGGACCGTTCAGCAACAATTCTGTCAGCCTTGATTTTTTTGGTTCCGGTATGCTTTCTGCGGCAAGTTCTTCTTGAAGGCGCGCTTTCTGGGTTGGTGAGAGTTGTTTTACAATCATCAACAGTTCTTGAAATGGAATGTGTGTTTTTGTTTTCATACTCAAATGTAGTGTTTATGAGTCAATCAGAAAAGCGCATAATCTTTCTTACTACCCTCTTAACCTGCAACTTGGTGACTCCTTCAAAATCTTCCAAAAAGGATTCAACAGATTCCTCAGTTTTTAAATGATCTATCAGGTTTTGAATGGGTATTCTCGTACCTGAAAAAACCGGAGTACCACCTAAGATCTCAGGATCGACCGTGATTGCGCTGCTTTCAGTTATTTGACTCGCCAGAAAAGCCTGCGCTTTTGCTTCAAATCTTTTTCTCGTTTCTGATCCCGGCCTCCCATATTGAGCATCTAAGTGTTCGTCAAAGGTTACGAATTCTCTATATGATTTCCGGACATTTTTAAAGAGATCTTTTGCTTCCGTATTGATCTCAGACAACGTTAACTCTTGAAATACGGCCTCGGTCAGGCTGAGGCCGATTGGCATAAGAGAAGTGTCCAAATTCTTGATTTTCTTTTTAGCCATGATTTTCATCCGTTTAGTTAATCTTCCCAAATCTCCAACTGCGGACTTTTCCGTTGCTCTCCTACTTGCTCAATAATCAGCCTGTGATCTTCGAACCGAACCATAATGTGCTCCCCATGATCAAATCCCAAATCTTTAAGCCACTCGCCACATAGCTTGATTTCTGGGACAAACTTGGTTCTCCATTGGGAAGTCCTTTGGTATTTTGGATAGATTTTTAGTTGGCGATCTTTAAACCTATGCATGTAGAAAGATAATTAAGTTTACGTAAAACTAAATTAAAATTTCGTTTTACGTAAATAGTATTTCGTTTTTTGCATATAAAGCTCACTCAACTTACTCATTATCATTAACTTAAAGTTTTCACTAAGTTTGCGTCAAACGAAAACATTTAGTTAATGCCTAAGCAGAAGTTTAATAGGATTAAGATAATTCTTGCGGAGAAAGATAAGTCTGCTAAGTGGCTGGCAGAGGCGATTGAAAAGGACAAATCTACGGTATCACGTTGGTGCACAAATGATATGCAGCCTACGATTGAGACTTTTTATGAGATTGCGAAGTTGCTGGATGTGGATGTGCGAGAGTTGTTTGTGCCTTCAAAGTGAATAGCTTGGAAATACGTTATATCCTCACATAATTCTTCACCAGGCTAGAAGCACTCATAGCTTATAAATCGTAATTAATCGCGAGCAGGGAATTGATCTTGACTTTCAAAGTATCAACGAGTTATTCATCCATAAATTCATAGTCATCGGCAATGTCAAGAATTTCAATGGGCGGCAACTCAAGATGTTGATATACTTTGCGGATTTTTGTTTTCTGATCGGCTTCCATAAGCAGTACCTGGTCAGCCCAATTAAGATCACTTTCGGAAATTTTGCGATTGCTCTGAGGACTTAATCCAGCAGACCGAATATTGAATCGGCTGTCATTTTTGAAGATGTGCTCAGCCGTGCGGCTTCGCCTTTTGTTTCGTCCGCAAATGACGAGGAGGTTGGGACGGGTCATTTAGTTTCAGGAACAACAACCTGTCTTGGAGGAAGTTTGGCGGTTTTTAGTTCGTTCTTTGCCTGTGCCAGCTTTTTCGGGAAAGGGTTTTTGAGGATAAATTGATCCAGCGAAGGATCGATCTGAATCTCCGGGACTTTACTGCTCCAATTATTTTGTGACGTTTTCATGTTAGTGCAATTTAGTAATTTCTTTTACGAACAAGAAAGGCACTGTACTGAGTATTAACTTCAAACTTGAAAAAATCGTCTCCAACTCTGCCATAAAGTTCAAAATCCTGAACTGCCTCATTGAGATATTGGGTTATACCCATTCTGTACAATCTTGTCCGGACTTTTGTGCTGCCAACGGCGTAAACGGTTGCAGGGGTAAGCGTCAAAGAATTTGTACAGTGCTTGCACAACTGTCGCAAGAACTTTTTCGGAGTCTCCATTGTCGGAAGTTGCCTGATCGTCAAAGTCGCCGGTTAAATCGTTCTTGTCTCCAAAAGCTAAATTGTAAATTCCCGGACCTATATTTTGAAAAGCAACTATCTTGGAAATATACCCTTTCGGACCCTCGCTTGTGAATTCAAAAATTGTGGAATATGTACCAGCAGTCAGTGCGTATCTGTCAAGATTCATGTATTTGATTCAATATTCAAGTGCGTGTTTATTAAAAATACAAAAAATCACCTCCCCTTCACCACCCCATCAATCTCCCCTAGCAACGACTTCACCCCGGTGGAATCCTGCATCAATTGCCAGATCATCACGCCGCTGACTTTTTTCTTTGCCAGTTCGGTTTTCTTTTTGATTGTTGGAAGGCCGTTGAAATAAACCATACCGCCGTTCAGGTGCATTTGATCTTGATTGACGGAATCGGGGTATTGGCGGAGGATGGTTTTGTAGGACATGCTTTCCGGCGCGGTGCCGCCGAAGCCGTAGCCGTAAAATGGAACACCGAGGGTAAGTTTCTCCTTCGGGATTTTGCGGGTTTCGAGCCAGTATTGAAGGTCTTCTTCGGCCATGGAGTAGGGGGCGTGCGGACCGGGCCTGTCGGGACGCCAGGGGCCGGTGCGGTCGTAGGACATGATATTGACAAAGTCGAATTGGGCGAGGGCTTTGTCAGTGAACTGGCTTTTGTAAACCGTGGCAATGGCGGCAGTAACAAGTTTGTTTTTTTGTTTCAACGCAGCAGCAAGGTCGACCACAAAATTTTCGTAATTGGCATCGATCAAAGCACCTTCCAGGTCTACATCGATTCCGTCAAGATTATTGGTAACTGCCAGATTGACAAGATCATTGATCAGTTTCGTTTTCTTTTCTCCAATCAAAAATGAAGGGTAATATTTCGGCGCGCCACCTCCGCCGATCGACGCCATGATCTTCACATTTTTCAAATGGGCAAGATCTGCAACTGCCTTTAAATTAGCAGTCCCCATGAGATTGCCCAGGGAATCGGGATTGATAAATGCAATGTACAAATGCGTGATTTTGGAATAGTCCACCTGATTTGCTGCCGTGAGTAAGTCCGTCCTGTTGGGCAAGTATCCGATTACTTTGAAAATCGGGTCCGTAGTTTCATTTTTTGAAATAACCGCACTTTTCTTGCTGCAACCGGTATTGAACACAAGAATCACCATGATCCCCGAAATAAATTGCTTGATAAACTTCCGAAAATTCATGATGATCCTGTGTTTGGTGTCTTATTTTCCTGCTAACATAATCTTGGCTCCGCCTTTACGGATGGACTCATAAACGGCATCGACCACGATCATATCCTTTAATCCTTCCGCTCCTGATACATTCGGATCAGGTTTGTTGTTGAGAATTATATCTGCAATCCCGTCCATTTGCAACGTCTGATGTGTGACTATCGGCTGGTTCATCGGGCCGAGGTGCGTGCGGCCTTTAATGGGCCCGTAGCTGAACGCGGGACTCAGTTCTACAAAACCTTTTTCACCAACTACATAAAGTCTTTCGTAATTATTGAAAGCATAAGTGGTGCCGCAGCTCGCAATCACGCCGCTTGGAAAACCCAGTTGAAACATGATCGTTTCGTCCACTTCCTTGAATTTCACCGGGTCGGTTTTAGATTCCTGGGCTGTAACCCAGATCGGCTCTTCGCCTGTTGCATATCTTGCACCGTTTAAAGCATAAATGCCCACATCCATCATCGCGCCGCCGCCTGCCAATGCTTTTTTGAGCCTCCATTGATTTGGATCCCCGGATTTAAAGCCCATATAATTGTTCACGTGCATGATTTTCCCGAGTTCGCCGGCTTCACGCATGCGGATCAACTCCCGGGTATGTGGCTCAAAATGCATGCGGTAGCCAATGTAAAATTTCACTCCGGCTTTCTCGCAAGCGGCGATCATTTCACGGGTCTGCTTGGCATTGTCGGCGACAGGCTTTTCACAAAGTACATGTTTTCCTGCAGCTGCTATCTGCAGAACATGCTTGTGATGGAGCGAATTGGGCGTGGTAATGTATACAATGTCTATATCCGGATTATTTTTGATCTGGCCGACAGTTTCGTAGTTATAGGTATTCTTTTCGGGAATGTCATATTTCTTTTTCCAGTCTTCCAGCTTGGACGGAGTGCCGGAAACTGCGCCTACCAAGGTAGCCATTTTGCAATCTTTCATAGCGTCAGCCACACGCGTCCCGTAGCTACCCAAGCCCATAATCGCTACCCGCAATTGTTTGTCGGCCTTTGGTCTGGTGCAAGAATTTGCGTAAGCGGGCAGCGCTGAAAGTGCTGTGGCGCCAATGCCCAGTGAAAATTTTTGAAGAAAATCGCGACGAGAATCCATGGTGATCAGTGATTTATTTGTTGATAAATATCTTGGCCCCGCCTTTCCGGATCGACTCATACACCGCATCTACTACGATCATATCTTTCAATCCTTCCTGGCCAGTTACATTCGGATCTGGTTTTCCGTTCAGGATCGCATCTGCGACGCCGTCCATCTGATAAGCCTGGTGATTTACATCCGGCTGGTCGATAGGGCCTTTATGCGTCACGCCGCGGATCGGGCCGTAGCCAAAGGATGGGTTCATTTCCGCCCAGCCTTTGCTGCCCATCACATGCAATCGCTCGGCATGGTTGAAATTATAGGTACAACCGCAATTGGCAATAATCCCACTTGGAAATCCAAGCTGAAAAGTGATCGTTTCATCCACTTCCTTGAACTTTACAGGATCGGTTTTGGATTCCTGGGCCGTAACCCAGATCGGCTCCTCACCCGTACAATAACGTGCGCCATTTAGCGAATAAACACCTACGTCCATCATCGCCCCACCACCTGCCAGCGCCTTTTTTAGCCTCCATTGCGTAGGATCACCAATTGTGAAGCCAGCATAGTTATTGACGTGCATGATCTTGCCAAATTCACCCGCTTCTCGCATGCGTATCAGCTCGCGGGTGTGCGGTTCGAAATGCAGCCGGTAACCAATATAAAATTTCACGCCTGCTTTTTCACAGGCAGCGATCATTTCGCGTGCCTGTTTGGCATTGTCGGCAACCGGCTTTTCACAAATCACATGCTTCTTCGCCGCAGCAACCATCAGTACATGCTTGTGATGCAACGAGTTAGGCGTAATCACATATACAAGATCAATATCGGGGTTGTCTTTAATGGTGTGGAAGTTCTCGTAGTTGTAAACATTTTTGTCCTCAATCCCGTACTTCTGTTTCCATTCCGGGATTTTGGAAGGTGTGCCTGTGACGATGCCCACCAGTTTTGCGGTTTTGCATTCCTTCATACCCCGCGCCACAATGTTCGCGTAGCCACCGAGGCCCATTAATGCAACCCGCAACTGTTTATCGGCCCTGAAACCGGGAAGGGCAGAAGCAACCTCTGGCAAGCCGGTCAAAGCGGTCGCGCCGATTCCTAATGAAATCTTTTGCAAAAAATCACGACGGGAATTCATATTTAGCTTGGTTTGGTGGAAAGTGTTCGGAGATATCGGGAAAAGTTAGACCGGTGGCTTATCTCCTTACTTTGCTGCTATTTCAAGCAGTCGGGGCTGTGATTTGGCTTTACTGTCAGAGATTTTGCCCAGCGTAGATTTGATTCGTTCCTCTACTTCATGAGGAATTTGGGTAAAGAATAAATCTTCCAGCTTGATATCCAGCAGCTTGTGAATAACAATAAGATCTTTCGTTGAAAATGCCCGGATACCATTCAAAAGCTCGGAAGTGTAGGATTTATTGTGCGCCAGGATGCCGGCAAGATCGTTTTGTTTGAGACCTTTTGTTTTGAGTTTTGACAAGATCAATTCTCTTCTTGAAATGAAAAATCTGAATTCGGCGTCAGCCTGGGCTTCGGCAAGGTCACTTTCTATTATTTGAGAATCGGGAACAGGTTCTTTTCCTGACCAGTGAATGGATTCGTATTTTCGGATTAGTAAGCCCAATTCTTCTTCCAAAGATTCCAATTCCGGCTGACTTTTACTCTGGAGTCGTAAAAAACGCGCAGCGCGAGAAGCCCTCTCAAGTTCTATTTCAGAAGTTAGCTCCCCTTTACGGATCATTGATCTGATATCAGTCTCATTTAATGTATGTGACCATTTGTTCTGAGCCATTTCTCTATACTGGTTTTATTGTTTTTAAAAGTTGCTGCGTAATTGTCATGATTGCCAGCCCAAATAACGATGGCCCGGTTTGAATGAAATTTAACAAGCATCATCATGCGATGAACATGAATGTCGAAGAAATAGAATCCGTCATTGTGCACCTTATCTGCATCCCTTCTTACTTTATACAAATCCTCCGCTGATCTAATTTCAGTGTTTTCAAGATCCGAGATTAATTGTTCTATTGCTGTTATCAACCTCTTATTACCTCGGTTTTTATCCAGAAACCTGAGCAGTATCTTTTTTCCTTCGATTGTCACGGGTGATTGAATTTAAGTAAAAAGTTCTACTTTTAATAGAACTTGTCTTTTTTGCTTCAACCTTCTGACGCGGGTTATGTAAAAAGTAAGGGCTTCGCACAACAAAAAAAGCCCCCGGAGTTGACCGGGAGCTTCTTCATAAACCTTTGGATTGTTTACTTTACAGTCAAAAACCGTTCGGTTTTTTGCTCTGACAATTGAAACGACTTGGATTGTTTTTCTTTTCCGCTGATGACATCGAGGCTGTATTTACCTGCCTGCATTTCGTCCAGATTGAATGTACGGCCAAATTTGAGTTGGTTTTTAGCGACTGTTTCACGGTACACCACTTCGCCATTTTCATTTTTCAGAACAATGGTGGTTCGAGAGTCAGCATTGGCTTTGTCTACCAGTACATTAATCTTTCCGCTTTTTGTGGGATAAATGCCGGTTCCGAAACCTGAGGATTTTTTGGCCTCATTATCTTCTGCGTTGGCTGTGAAAGAAGCAGTAGCAATAAGTGCCAGGGCACAAACGAAAGTTTTGATTGAAGTTTTCATGGCTGTTTTGATTTTATTTTTATGGCTGATTTTTCTTTTGTCTTACCTAAAAGAACATGACAAATGTAATGGCTAAGCATGGTACTATGTTATGCAAAGTACAGGAGCGGAAAATCTGACCAGATGAATGGTTCATATCGCAAATAAAGAATTAACCGGTAAGGCCATTTTAATAAAAAACGGCTCCCTGGATTACCAGAAAGCCGTTTATACATGATTTTGAGACGTATTTTATTCTTTCTCCACGAAATCCATATCCTTAGTAAAAGTCTCTTCCAGAAAATACAGGGCGAGTAACGCCACTGCACTGGTAGCAACTCCGATCAGTAGTCCGCTTTGAATCACACCAAGATCGGGTTTGAAACCCACAAATAAAGCAGCCAGTGGAATAGTAGCGCCCCGCACAAAGTTGGGAACAGTAGTGGCAACGGTTGCACGTAAATTCGTTCCGAAAAGCTCTGCCGCGATGGTGATGAACAATGTCCAGTATCCATTGCAGAAGCCCAGCAGTGCACACATCAGATAAAACGTAAACAGATCCAGCGAAGGAATCAGCAGATACCCGATCATCATCGTCAGCGACAGAATAATGAACAAACCGATCACCCGCTTTCTGCTTTTAAGATACTGACTGAGCAACCCGCTGAATATATCGCCGAAAACCTGCCCGGAAAATGCCAGCATAACCGCCTTGCCGGCATTAATTCCTTCAATCCCTTTGGCAGCGCCGAACTCCGGTGAAAAAGTAATGAGAATGCCAACCACAAACCATATCGGCAACCCGACCAATATTGCCATCATATATTTCCCGAAACGTTTTCCGTTGGTAAGGATCATCAGAACGTTTCCGCGATCGACCGTTTTTTCCTTAACCTGCTTGAACATTCCCGATTCGAAAACATTGAACCTTAATATCAGCAGCAATAAACCCATTCCGCCACCCACAAAATAGGAGATTCTCCATTCAAACAGGTCGGCAACAAAATACGCGAGAATTGCTCCGAGTACGCCCAAAGTTGCAACTAAGGTTGTACCGTATCCGCGGATTTCTTTTGGCAGAACTTCGGTGACCAATGTAATACCGGCCCCAAGTTCGCCCGCCAGACCTACGCCCGCAATGAAACGGAGGAACGCATATTGATCAAGTGAAGTGACAAATCCGTTTCCGATATTGGCAAGGGAATACATGATGATGGAGCCGAAAAGTACGGAAAGCCTTCCTTTTTTATCAGCAATAACACCCCACAAAACCCCTCCGATCAGCATCCCTGCCATTTGGTAATTGAGTAGGGTGATCCCTTCGGTTAACAATTGATCGGTGGGTACATTGAGCGCTTTTAAGCTCGGGACCCGCACCACGCTGAAAAGAAAAAGGTCGTACATATCGACCAGGTAACCCAATGCCGCTACAATGACCGGCACTTGTAAAAGTTGCGAAAGCAGGGAAGGACGGGAGGTTGGGTTTTCAGGCATTTTTGATTGCTTTTAGCTATCAGCGTTTAGCTTTTAGTTTTGTTTGAGATAAACCTTATACTTCAATGCATGTTGTGTTAGATCTTCGGCGGCTCTTACAGCCAATAGCTAATGGCTGACAGCCGACAGCCGTCAAAGCCTGTCAATCAGCATCCCACCATCCACGTTGATAACCTGGCCGGTGGAGTAGGGAAAATCGCCCCTCGTGACGGATGCAACCGCTTTTCCTATGTCATCCGGCGTGCCCCAGCGAGGTTGCAGGGCAATACCACCCTGGAACAGGTTGTCATATTTTTCCTGCACTTTGGAAGTCATGTCCGTAGCAACAATACCCGGGCGGATTTCAAAAACCGGGATGTTATATTCAGCCATTCTCACCGCAAAAAGCAGATTGGTCATAGCGAGTCCAGCCTTTGAAATACAATATTCACCCCTGTTGATAGAAGCAACGGTTGCTGAAATGGATGTTACGAAAATGATGGTTGCTTCGAATGCATGATTATTCGTTTTGGCGTGCGCCATTTTCTTGGCAATCTGCTGCGTGAGAAAAAAAGGTCCTTCCAGGTTTGTCTGCATCACTTCCTGGAAATTTTCCAGCGTGGTTTCAAGAATGTCCAGTCTCTCGCGGGGAGCAATTCCAGCGTTGTTAACTAACACATTGATCTGTCCAAAAACGGAATAGGCTTTCTCTATCACAGCTTCGCGGTCCGCAGCATTGGAGATATTTCCCTGGCAATAAACTACTTCTGCACCCAGTTGGCGAAGCTCGTCCAATGCGGAAGCGGCGCCTTCTTCATCCCTGACGCCATTGATAGCGAGATTATAACCTTCATTTGCCAATGCTTTCGCGATCCCGAAACCGATCCCGCGACTTCCTCCTGTAATTAATGCCGTTTTTTTCATAGCTCCTCAATATTAACCCACTGCCGTTTTTCCCAGCTTTCGATACCTTTTTCAGCCAGCTGGACTCCGCGGGCACCGGCTTTAAGATCCCATGGAAAAGGAGTGTCTTTTACGATATGTTTTAAAAATAATTCCCACTGTGCTTTAAAGGCATTGTCAAAAATTTCCTGCTCAGGCACTTTGGACCAGCCGTCGAAAAATGGTATTGGCTGTGGAATATCCGGATTCCAGACGGGCTTCGGGGTATTTCCGTAATGTTGAATATAACAATCGCGCAGACCGGCAACGGCAGAACCTTTGGTGCCGTCGACCTGCAAAGTCAGCAGATCGTCGCGGCGTACGCGGACTGTCCAGGACGAATTGAATTGTGCGATCACATCGTCTTCCAACTCAAAGGTTGCGTAGCAGGCGTCATCTGCTGTGCATTTGTAAGGTTTTCCATTTTCGTCGATACGCTCGGGAATGTGTGTTGCACCCAGGCAGGAAACAGCTTTTACCTTGCCAAAAAGATTGTCGAGCACATAGCGCCAGTGGCAAAGCATATCGACTATAATGCCGCCGTCATCCTCTTTGCGGTAATTCCAGGAAGGACGCTGGGCCGGGATACTATGACCTTCAAAAACCCAGTAGCCGAATTCTCCGCGAACCGAAAGGATTTTACCAAAGAAACCGTTTTCCATCAGGCGTTTCAGTTTCAGCATGCCGGGAAGCCAGAGTTTGTCTTGTACCACTCCATTTTTCAAACCTGCCGCAGTAGCCAGCTCATACAATTCCAGTGCTTCCTCGGTGGTAGTACCGGTTGGTTTTTCACAATAAATGTGTTTACCAGCCAGGATAGCTTTTTTGACAGCCGCCGCCCGGCGACCGGTAACCTGTGCATCGAAATAGATCTGGTAACGCGGATCGGACATCACTGAATCCAGATCCGTAGTATATTTCTCGATACCCGACTGCTTGCAGAGTGATTGCAGTTTGCTTTCGTTTCTTCCTACCAAAATAGGATCAGGCATGATCACTTCGTCAGAAGAAATTTTAACGCCGCCCTGATCGATGATCGCTTTGATGGAGCGCAGTAAATGCTGGTTGGTTCCCATGCGGCCGGTTACGCCGTTCATGATAATGCCAATGGTATGTGTTGTCATGTTGTTTGGTTGATTAAGATATGCTGTCGGCTATCGGCTTTCAGCTATTTAAAAAAATATTAATGATGCTTCAATGCAAGCCGCCAGGGTGGCGCGAAGCTCCGCTTCGTGCCGACTATTTCAAGGCCTCCGGCCGGTAACTAGACCTTCTCTACAAAAGCCTCCGTAATCTCTTTCAAAAACAGATGCTGGTCTTTTGCCCAATGTATATTTGAAAAAATCTCCACCTCGCAAAAACCATTGAATCCGGTAGCTTCCACCCAGCTTCTGATTTTTTTCAGGTCGATACATCCTTCACCCATCAATCCCCGGTCATTGAGCAGGTCGATGGTATTTACTTTCCAGTCGCAAACGTGATAAGCCAGTAAATTGCCATGAGCTCCGCATCGCGCGATTTCTTTTTCCAGGTCGCCGTCCCACCACAAATGGTATACATCCACGGCTACGCCAACGATAGGAGAGTTGAAATGTTCGGCCATATCATTGGCCTGTGCCAGCGTATTGATCGCGGATCTGTCGGCGGCGTACATAGGGTGCAACGGCTCAATGGCCAGTTTTACTTTCAGTTTTTCAGCAAGCGGTAGTATCGCACTGATACCTTCTCTAATCTGTTCCCTCGATTTTTCCATCGATTGATCGGGAGATGCGCCACAAACCAGCACGATCATCGGCGCGCCCAAGGCGGCAGCTTCTTCGAGTAACTTTTTGTTATGATCAATTGCCTGCGCCCTTCCAGCACTGGTGGTATGCGGGAAAAAGCCTCCTCGTACGTAGGAAACGATTTCTAGTCCGGCGCTGCGGATCAGCTCGCCTGCCCGGTGCGGCCCTATGCCTTCAGTAGCGTTTTGCCAGACACTAATCCCTTTTACTCCGGCAGCCGCATAATTTTCAACAGCCTCGGCAAGTCCCCAGGGCTTTGTAGTAATTGTATGAATGCAGCAGCGATCCAGTGATATATTTTCCAAAGTTTAATTTCTGTTATACGTTGCTATTTTGGGAATGGTTATTGATGGTCATTTTTGGTCATTTTTAGTCATTTTTAGTCATTTGTTGTCATGGATGGTCATTTGTTGTCATTTGGGTGAATGTCGTTTCGACGTAAAGTCTAACAAATAATGACCATCCATGACTATTAAATGACAATCAGTGACTACCAATGACTATTAAACGACCAAATCCGCCCTACTTCACCGCACCCAAATAAGAATAGTAAGGCAATCCCTTATTAATCCGATGCAGGTAAAGCGCCACTTCTCTTGCATGGTAGTCGCCCCACATGCTGGACTCTCCGCAAGGTATTTTCTGACCGGCAGGAACATTATCCCAGCCATTGGGACGGTGGTAAATAGAGTGCAGGATCAAGCCCTGGTGCGTCGGATCGGTGGACAGATAAGGTTCAGCAAACAGCGAATCAACTGCCGTCAGACCGGCCTGCCAGTAGCGGCTGCCTTCTTCGGTTTGGCCCAGGTCGTTCAGATATTTTCCCAGACGCAGTAAACCTTGCGCCCCAATAGCGGCGGCTGAGCTATCGATCGGTTCAAATTCATTGTACGGATCGGAGGTGCGGGAAGTGTGATCGCCCAGTTTGTGCAAATTCGGAGCGCCGGTGTCCCAATGCGGAATGCCGTCGGAAGCAGTATTTGCTATATAAAAATCGCAGGTAGCTTTTGCAGCTTTCAGGTATATGCTTTCAACTTCGCTACGGCCGCCGAGTGGCGCCAGTTCTTCGTCAGAAAAACTGGGAAGTGTTTCGAGTTGCTCGGCAAATCCGACCATTGCCCAGGCAAGGCCGCGTGTCCAGGTAGTAAACCCGGAAAAACCCTGCTGAGAATTCGGGCAGCGATAATTTCCATCATTGGTATTAAACACACTTTCATGGGCCGTTCGTCCCCAGACATCATAACTGTCGCGGCCTTCGCCGTAGTAGACCGAATATTTGGCAGTAGCGATAGAATGTAAAGTTCCGCGCAGCAGCAGGCTTGTTTTTACATCATTTTCACCCATCAAACTGTGTCCCAGCAAATGCGAAACCATCAAAGCGCGAACCGAACGGATTGTATCCACAAAAAGTGAGTGCGGGCCGTTAAAAGAATGTATGAAACCCTGGCCGTCTTTGGCATTGGTCCAGCGGTGTGCTTGCACAGCCCCGGAAATTTTAAGCGCAACTTCGTAAAAATTACGTTCCCACTCATTTTCAGGAATGCGGCCCTCGTTCATCAATCTGAGCAGATTTCCGTATGTGCTGACATTGTTGAAGCCGTGGTCATGCACACCAAAATGGCTTACATGGGACGCCATATTGCCTACTGTGTTTTTACGTGCGCTTTCAAGAAAAGCCGGATCTTCCGTCGCATCATACTGAAGCACTTCCGCTCCATATTGAAATCCCTGTGTCCACTCTGTCCAGCCACGGAGCGTGTATTTACCGTTTACAGTGAAAACCGGAGTTCCTTTGGTACTGTCATATTCTTTGGAAATCAGGCTTATTTTTTCGGCTGAGAGCTGCCATAAAGCATCAATTTTAGATTGAAGCGAGGCGGCGGTAAGATCGTTACGAATCTGCATGGTAGGAAAAGATAGTATTATTTAGCCATTTTTATTTTGGATAATACAAAGATATAGTTCCAAAAATGGCATAGCAAGGTACATATTTGCTATTAAATGGTACTTTTCCGAACATTGCCCCGGTATTCATTAGGGGTAAGACCTGTTTTCTTTTTAAAGATCCGGCTGAAATACGAGGGGTCTTCGAGATGGATGTGGTAGGCGATTTCTTTGCTGCTCAGATTGGTGAAAACAAGCAGCCGTTTTGCTTCAAGAAGCAGTTTGTCGAGGATGTATTCCTGGCTTGATATGCCAAGAAATTTCCTGACGATCTTGCTCAGATAATCCGGAGAAACCGAAAGTTCCTGTGCATATTGCTGTACTTCATGCATCTCCCTGAAATTTTTCTCCACCATTTCCTGAAACCTTCCCACTATTTCGGGGACGGTGTTAGCTCCGGATTCAACAGGCAGTACGTCTTTTTGAGCTAAAAAGGAACATTTTTGTAACAACAGGCCCAGGTACTTTCCGATCAGGGCCTGGTCGGTTTCCGCTGAGAGATGATCCGTTACCATATTTTCCATGATGTTGTGAAAATATTTTATCTCAGCGCTTGTGAGTGTAATGATGGGCTGGCGGCGGACTGGCTGGAAGAAGGATAGCTGGGATAAAGAAATACTGGCAGGATTATAAAACGTGTAGAAATCTTCCGAAAAAGCTACAATATAACCCTGAAACGAGCTTGAAAAAGTGAGTAAATGAACCTGGCCGGGCGTCAGGAAATGTAAGCCGGCACCCTGTATGTTGTAAGAATGAAAATCAATCTCGTGAAATCCCTGGCCTTCTTCGATAAAAAGAATTTCATAGTATGTATGACGGTGAGGGGTGTCGGTTGGAAGCGGTGTTATGGGTAGCGGAACAAGCGATTCTTTCTGCGGCCCTTCGCTGTTTTTAAACCTGAAAATCTTTAATGCCGGAACCTGGCTGGGTGTTTTCGGTAAGGAATGAACAGGGATTGCATCGGACATACGCAGTACTGACTACAGCTTTTTCAAAAGACTGAACTTTACTTAAAAGGCCGGAAACCGGTAAAACTACCAATGTGAGGGCATGTAGCGTGATGACAGAGCCAAGATTTTTCCTCCTTCCGCGACATTTTTTACTTTTACATTGTTGACCAATAGATACGAAATCTAAATTCCAATTTTACCAGGTGAATAAAGAAACCAAAAGCGGCCAGATATTTGATCTTCCAACCCTAAAACGTTTATATGCATTCGTTCGTCCTTACCAGACGCAGTTTTATCTACTGATTGCGATCATCTTGCTCAACGCATTTCTGGCGCCGCTCACCCCGCTTTTGATTAAATATACAATTGATACACCTATTGCAAACGGGAATTATTCGCAGTTAACTTTGATGCTGGTCGTAATGATCGTTGTGACGATATTGCAGGGTATCGCGCAGTTCTGGAACACTTATATGTCGGGCTGGCTAGGGCAGTATATCATCCGTGATATTCGTGTTGAGCTATACAAAAAAATTATCTGGCTGAGGCTGAAGTTCTTTGATAACACGCCAATCGGGCGGCTGGTCACACGAACGATTTCGGACGTAGAAACGCTTTCCAATGTTTTTAGCGACGGGATGGCCGCTATTGCGGGTGATATTTTACAGCTGATACTGATTATCGCCGTCATGTTTTATACTGACTGGAAGCTTTCGCTGATCAGTTTGTCGATGATTCCGCTGATGCTTTTTTGTACTTATGTTTTTAAAGAAAAAATTAAAGATTCCTTCAACGAGGTACGCGCCGCGGTTTCCAATTTGAATTCATTTGTGCAGGAGCATATTACCGGGATGAGCATCGTCCAGATTTTCAGTAGCGAGGATAATGAATACAAAAAATTCAGGGAGATTAATAAAGAGCACAGGAATGCGCATATCAGGTCTATTCTTTACTATTCCATCTATTTTCCTGTTGCCGATGTAATCGCGGCGGCCGGAACGGGCCTTGTGGTTTGGTATGGTTCAAAACAGATCCTTGGAGCCGAGGTTACATTTGGTACTGTTACAGCTTTTGTAATGTTTATCAACCTTTTCTTTCGCCCCATCCGTCAGCTGGCCGACCGGTTCAATACCTTGCAAATGGGGATTGTGAGCACCGACCGGATCCTTAAATTGCTGGACAGCGACGAGTATACTGCCAATGAAGGCACGTTCGCGCCGGATACAATCAAAGGAAATGTAGCGTTTCGAAATGTATGGTTTGCTTACAATGATGAGGAATATGTGCTGAAAGATATCAGTTTCGAGGTCAAAGAAGGGGAGACCCTTGCCTTAGTGGGAGCCACCGGCGCCGGCAAATCGTCCATCATCAATCTGCTGACCCGCTTTTATGATATTAACAAAGGGAACATTTACGTGGACGGCGTAGAGGTACATGATTACGAACTGAATGCCTTACGTCAGCATGTAGGCGTTGTTTTACAAGATGTTTTCCTGTTCTCCGATACGATTGAAAACAACATCAGGCTGGGGGATTCTACCATTACGCACGATAAAATTGTAGAGGCAGCCAAGCTGGTAGGTGTTCATGACTTCATCGAGCGATTGCCAGGTGGCTATACTTACAATGTGATGGAAAGAGGCTCGACGTTGTCTGTAGGGCAGCGCCAGCTAATATCTTTTGTGAGGGCAATGGTTCACGAACCCAAGATCATCGTGCTGGACGAGGCTACTTCGTCCGTCGATAGTGAGACCGAGGAATTGATACAAAAAGCAATAGAAAAACTCATGAAAGGCCGCACTGCCATCGTTATTGCACACCGGTTATCGACGATTCAGGAAGCAAATAAGATTCTTGTCGTGGATAAGGGATTGATCGTGGAAGAGGGTAACCACGAGCAGCTGCTTGAAAAAGAAGGTTTTTACGCGAATTTGTACAGGATGCAGTACAAAGAGGTCTTGAAAATAGGATAGTGGGTATTAAGCAAAAAGCCTGACACCGATTTACTTCGAGCGTCAGGCTTTTTGCTATCTTAATTTCTTGAACCTGTATCCAGCGGAATCGGCGGCGGGCCAATCAGAAAATCATCCTCATCATTGCGTTTAACCGGAGGGATACTGTCAATTCCATCATACAGCGAATCGTCTTCCATTGGTGCCCATATTGTAGGGCAATTATAGGTCTTCGAAATCTTGAAACTTGGTTTTGGAAAGGGGCCCGGCTCCATTCCTATGGATTTGTCCCGGTATATTTTCTCGAGAAAACTTCCGACAAGCGGTAATGCTGTTTTGGCACCTTCGCCAAGGTTCGTTGTCCTGAAGTGAATGCTTCTGTCGTCACCGCCTACCCATGCGCCCACCACCAGGTCGCGGGTAATGCACATAAACCAGCCGTCAGAGTTGTTGGAAGTGGTCCCCGTTTTTCCACCGATTTCATTTCCATTTCTGGTCACATCAAATTTCCAGCGGATACTTCCTGATGTACCACCCGGTTCTTCTACGCCTCCTTTGAGCATGGATACCATCATAAAAGCAGATTCAGGGCTTATCGCCTGGCGGTGCTCGGGTTGAAATTCCTCGATTATTTTTCCGTTGCTGTCTTCAATTTTGGTTACAAGAATAGGCTGCGTATAAGTACCATTATTGACAAAAACCCCGTAGGCAGCAACCATATCATAAAGGGAAACATCAAAAGGCCCTAGACCTATGGAAGGAACAGCTTTAAGAGGTGTCGTAATACCCATTTTCTTGGCGTAGCGAACGACATTCGCAGGGCCTACCCGATCGGTAAGCTCAGCCGTAACCGAGTTGATAGATTGAGCCAGTGCACGCCGTAATGTCATGTTAGCGTAGGAGAATACACCGGTGGCATTTCTCGGTTTCCACTCTTTTTCAACGCCGTCTTCCATGTATTTTTTCTCAAAGGGCTTGTCCACAATTTGGTCACAGGGAGACATATTGAAACTGGAATCGTCTATCGCAGTAGTGTAAACAAACGGCTTGAATGTGGATCCTGGTTGCCTTTTGCCTTGTTTGACAGCATCGTATTTGAAATAATTATAATCCAGTCCGCCTACCCAGGCTTTGATCTGACCAGTCTGCGGGTTCATGGCCATCATACCGGCGCGCAGCACTCTTTTGTAATAATCCAGAGAGTCCATCGAACTCCAGTATCTTTTCATTTCCCCGCTGTTTTTCCAGTCATACACGGTCATCGTGTCCTTCTTATTAAGGTAATAATTGATACTGTCAGGCTGGTCAGGGAATTTCGCTGCAAGGGATTTGTATTTGCTGGTTCTTTTTACGACGGTCTGAAGGAAATCGGTGATCTCTTTCCCCTGTTCGTCTACCCATGGGTTCTGTTTTCCCCAGTGGTCCTCAAATACACGTTGCAGCTGTTTCATTTTCTGCGTCATAGCCTCTTCCGCATCTTCCTGCATGCGGGAGTCGATGGTCGTATATATTTTCAGGCCATCCGTATACAGGTCATAACCATTTTCATCACCCCATTTTTTCACAAAATCAACTACCGCATTTTTGAAATAATTGGCATTTCCGTCATAGGGGGTTTCAAACTTGGTTTTCAGTTCGATCGGCAGTGCACTGATAGAATCAGCGGCTTTCGCGCTAAGGTACCCGTATTTCTGCATCTGTCCGATCACTACATTGCGGCGTTCCAGCGAGCGTTTTTTATTACGGATAGGGTTATAGGTTGTGGTGGCTTTCTGAAGTCCGACGAGCACTGCGGATTCCTGAACATTGAGGCTGTCGGGGGATTTACTAAAATAGGATTGTGCAGCTGTATTGATTCCGTACGTATTGTTTCCATAATCCACGGTATTGAAGTACATGGTCAGGATTTCCTCTTTGGTAAAATTTCTTTCCAGTTTAATCGCCGTAAGCCATTCTTTGGTTTTATAGATCAGCGTACTCAGGCCCGGAACGTAGCCCAATAGTCCGCGCGCGTCCGTTTTTCTTGTTTTAAACAGTTTTTTGGCCAATTGCTGGGTAATGGTACTGCCGCCCCCGCGGTCGGTCGCGCCGGTAGCGATCCCTACTGCAACGCTCGCCATGGCTTTATAATCAATTCCGGAATGTTTGTAAAAACGGATGTCCTCGGTTGCGATCAGCGCTTTGATGAGATTTGGGGATATCATTTTCGCGGTCACGGGTGTTCTGTTCTCCGTGTAAAATTTACCGATCAAAATCCCGTCCGAAGTGTAGATTTCCGAAGATTGGGCAACTTTCGGATTTTGCAGATCTTCCACGCTTGGCATGCTGCCCATCAGCCACAGAAAATTGGTTTCCACACAAAAAATGTAAATACTGAAACCGACAATGCCGTAGATCAGTGTTTTCCACAGCAGCACCACTGAACGGTAATAAGGAGAGTGGACATCTATTTTTTCTTCCCACCAGGAGCGGATGGAATTTCTGTTTTTCCTGACAGAAAAGACGAATGCATCTGTACGTTCGTGGCCTGCAATAAGCGTTGCGAGCTTGTAAGCAATACGGTTGATGAGTGTTCTGAGCTGTGTTCCAATGAATTGAAACATCGCTTTGATTTTATTGTAAAACGATCTGATAACTTCCATCAAACGTTAAGGTTCGTAAGGATTCAAAGATAAGAAAAGCCGGACATTTATGGCTACGTCCGGCTTTTGCGAAATTTTTACTACTCGGCTTTGTCAAATTTCAGGGCCGCACCATTCATGCAATATCTCAAACCGGTCGGTTTCGGGCCGTCGTTGAAAACATGCCCCAAATGTCCTCCGCATGTTCTGCAAACAACTTCGGTACGGGTCATGCCGTGACTTCTGTCAACGATTTCTTCTACGTTTCCCGAAGCTATCGGCTGGAAAAAGCTCGGCCAACCTGACCCTGATTCGTATTTTGTTTCCGAACTGAAGAGGGGTGTTCCGCAGGCAGCACATACGTAAGTTCCTTCTTCTTTATTGTCGTTGTAGGGGTGTGAAAACGGACGCTCGGTTCCTTTATCAAAAAGTACAAAACACTGCTGTCCTGTAAGTTCCTTTTGCCACTCTTCTCTGGTTTTTTCTATTTCTCTCATTGTTGCGAATGTTTGTGGACCGTGGTATAATCCATGAAAATTGTACCACTTCCATCAATAACGTTTTATCGTCATTTATCGTTTGGTAAAAATGCGCCTGATCCAGGAATCCCGGGGAGGCCAGCATTGATTTTGAGATTCCGGTGCTTTCCTGAACAAACCTGCAGAAAGGCCGAAATAAAGGTTGAAAGATTTGGGGTTGCCGATATTCAAAAGTCCTGTGATGTGGTCAGTACCAATCCACAAAGGTCCCACTCTGCCGGCAATACCGATCGCAGGGGAGCGATACCGGTTCATCAAAGTCAGCGGTACCGAGATCTCATACCACCGGTGCTCATACCTCGGTGTTACTGATACCACGGATTCAGCTTTCATGCCGAATGCCCCCTGGGAGATCAGATTTTGTACCCATAGCCCGCTCACATATACGTTTGGCTTCACATAGTAATCGACACTCGCCTGAAAAGCCATCGGCAGCACAGACTTAAAATTGGGAGCAATAGGCTGACCGCCGTCCAGGGATGTATTTATGGCAGTGAAAATCTCTTCCGAACCACCAAGTTTGTCAAAAGAATCGTAGCGAAACTCCTTGTTTACGGTATGTGTTTCCTGTTGCAGGACGTAGGCGGGATTGTTGAAGTGAACCCTGCCGATATCAGTGAGGGATACTGCCACCCGGTACAAATATTTGTTTTTGGAAGCGTCGCGGAGGCGGTCGCCCCTTTCCGTATAGCTGAATTTGTTAATGTCGGGACGGTACTCGTACACGGCCCCAAGATCAAAACCCCATCCGCTTCCCGGGGCTGCGTTGCCGAGCAGCCAGGCGGGAGTGGGCCGGATGTTTGAAAATGCCTCGTCCCGTGTAAGCGCGTACTTGACATGTGCTTCATTCACATTGATATACTGGCGCCGGTTCTCCCAGGTTTCATCGGGAAGGATATTGTACGATGAATTTTCAATGATGGCATGTGCGTTATACAAGCCCAGCAGTCTCTTAACGGTGACACCGACTTTTAAAAAGTCAGTTTCATTATCCACCACAACACCGCCCAGTGTAAAAGCTATTTCAGCCGTGGCATTTAAGTGCAGCTTACCTGACTGGTTATCGAAAACTGGCCCCTGAAGATCCTTTAACTGTGTTGTTTTGCTGATCAGCCTCGCCAGCGGCTCGGTAACCGCGGTGGTATTGAGGATATACCTGGCCCTTGTGGAAATTCCCACCCCGATTTTTCCCTGAAACAAATTGAACATAATGGAAGGCAGGCGCGAGTCCCCGCCGGCGTTCAGATACTTGAAGTTACCGTTCAGCTTTTCTTTGAGATACCGGCGTGGAAATAGCAGAGCACCTCTTTCATTGCGATATTCATCAGAGACGGTGTTGGTGATCAGACTTAAAAAAGAATAGGGGGCATCATACTTTACATGGTTGTTGGCGGTGTAGAACTGAGAACCCACAACATTTACATAAAGTCTGTACCTGCTGTCGGCTACAAACGCAGGGTTATGGTATAGCGCATGAATACCCGCAAAGTTACTCATAGAGACACCTGGCAAATGCTGCGGCAAACCTTTGATAGTAAGCCCAAAGATCATGACCAATATAAGTACCCAGGATTTGTACATCGTTAAAGAGAAACGGGGTGATATTCATTTTCTATATCTACATGCAAATAAAAGCGTAACTGCACGTACTTGCAACGAATGTTTGCCTATCGGGAAAATAATATTACAGATATAACAACGGCATGATTTTAGTATTTGCAGAACACAATTCCCCGGAGGGCGGATTCGGTGCGTGTGATTATTCTTTGTATCATTTGAGGGCAGTAAGCGATAAATATGGTAAGTATAGTATTTTAGATAAAATTATAGTGCAATAGGCATTGGTGAATATTGATTATTTTGTTAAGTCAAACATTGACCATATATTGTTCTGTAAATAACAGATATATACTTATTCAAATTTTGTATTGTATGAATTTTTCATTTTCAAATTATCAAAGCGAAAATTTTTTCGATGAGATGTTCACAGAAGACGGTGAGATCCGTCCGGGCTATGAGCATTTAAAGAATAAATTTGAAAACCTTACACACGAAGATCTGACCAACCGCCAGCTGGCAACAGAACGTGCGCTGCTCTCTATGGGCATCACTTTCAACGTATATTCCGAAGGTGAAGGAACTGAACGCATCATGCCGATCGATATCATTCCCCGCGTACTTTCTAACGCAGAGTGGGAATGGCTGGAAAAGGGTCTCAAACAGCGGATCAAAGCATTGAATATGTTCATTGATGACGTGTACAATGAGCAGAATATCTTGAATGATGGTGTGGTGCCCCGCGAGCTGATCGAGTCCAGTAAATGTTTTTTAAAACCGTGCATTGGCCTTAAACCACCAAAAGGGATCTGGTGCCACATTACAGGTACCGACTTGATAAAAGGCGATGACGGTACCTTTATGGTGCTTGAAGATAACCTCCGTTGTCCGTCTGGGGTGTCTTATATGCTGGAAAACAGAGAGTTGTCGAAACAGATTTTTCCGGATGTGCTGGCACGGACGGGAGTGAGACCGGTGTCTGATTATCCTACCAGGTTGCTGCAGATGCTTCAGCATCTTGCTGACCGGCCCAACCCAACCGTGGCTGTACTCACACCGGGGATTTATAATTCAGCCTATTTCGAACATTCATACCTGGCCCAGCAAATGGGAGTTGAGTTGGTGGACGCAAGGGATCTGGTGGTTTCCGACGGATATGTGAAAATGCGCACGACCAATGGTCTCCAGATAGTGGATGTGATTTACCGTCGCATAGACGATACTTTCATGGATCCGGAGGCATTTAACCCTGATTCGTTGATTGGCATACCGGGCATTTTCGAAGTTTATAAAAAAGGCAGGGTTGCGCTGGCCAACGCGCCGGGAACAGGCGTAGCGGATGATAAGGTGGTTTATGCCTATGTCCCCCGGATTATCAAGTATTACCTGGGAGAAGAAGCTATGATCCCGAATGTTAAAACTTACATCTGCGGGGAGGAAGAGGACTTTAATTACGTGATTGAAAACATTGCTCAGCTGGTTGTAAAAGAGGCAAACGAGGCCGGCGGGTACGGTATGCTGATTGGCCCTAAGGCGACCGAAGAGGATCATGAGCTATTCAGGGAAAAAATAAGGAACAACCCGCGTAATTATATTGCGCAGCCTACAATATCCCTATCCAGAGTCCCGTGTATGGTGGATGGGCATGCGGAAGGTCGGCACGTGGATTTGCGCCCTTACATTTTATACGGGGATGACGTCAGTGTCATTCCGGGTGGCCTTACGAGGGTTGCATTGAGAAAGGGCTCGCTGGTCGTCAACTCATCTCAGGGTGGAGGCGGCAAGGATACGTGGGTGCTATACTAAATTATTATTGACAGTTACGGCAGTCTGTTGATGATAATGGTTTTAAACCAAAATTGATGTACTGCCTGACTGTTAAGAAATAATTATTGATAGCAACTTAAATTTTAAAGCAATGCAACGTGAAGTAACCGGTTGGTTTAGTCCGGCACTGAATGAATATATGGATGTAGCGGTTTACGGGCATTATGGATTTGCGCTTTTACTGATTCCCACAGCAGCATCAAATTACCTGGAATATGAACACAATGGATTGATTGAGAGTATCAAACCGTTTATTAATGACGGAAAAGTAAAAGTATACTGCATCAACAGTATCAATTCAGAGAGTTGGATGAACCCTCACATGCATGGATATGACAAAGCAGTGAGGCACCAGTTGTTTAATGATTATGTGATCAAAGAGGTAGTCCCTTTTATTAGAAGTAATTCAAGCCAGACCAATGAAATTATAGCTGCCGGTGCGGCATTTGGGGCTCTGCATGCTGCTAATCTGTTTTTTAAACATCCGGATTTTATCCAGGGAGTGATCGCTATGAGCGGTTGTTATGATCTGAGCGTTTACACGGACGGATATTACGACGATAACGTATATTTTAATTCCCCTATACATTACCTGCCCCAGCTAAAAGCCGAGTGGCATTTGTCACTGTACAGGGATAGTCGTCATATTCATTTTGTAACGGGATCAGGAGCCTATGAAGTTCCGGAATATTCGAAGCAGATATCTGCGATACTGGCTTCCAAAAATGTTTTTCACGAGCTGGACATCTGGGGAAGTGATATACCTCATGAGTGGTGGGTATGGAACCGGATGCTCCCTCATTATTTGTCGACGAGATTTTGAAATCGCTGTATTCCGATGTTGATAATCGGAATACAGCAGTTAATTATGCTCCTTCAAACTGCCTCAAAAACCTTACGTCATTCTCTGTGAAAAGCCGTAAATCATTGATTCCATATTTGAGCATGGTAATTCTTTCGATACCCATTCCAAACGCAAATCCTGTATACGTTTCACTATCGATTCCGCAATTGGAAAGAACATTGGGATCTACCATTCCCGAACCAGCAATTTCGACCCAGCCGGAATGTTTACAAACATTACAGCCCTTTCCTTTACATATAAAACATGTCACATCGATCTCTGCACTGGGCTCTGTGAAAGGAAAGTAAGAAGGACGAAGCCTGATTTTGGAATCTTTGCCAAACATCTCCTTTGCAAAATGGTACAAAGTATCCTTTAAATCCTTGAAACTTACATTTTTATCTACATACAAGCCTTCTACCTGATGAAAAACGCAGTGCGCACGCGCTGAAATAGCCTCATTTCTAAATACTCTCCCTGGCATAATCGACCGAATAGGCGGTTTTTGCCTTTCCATAAGCCGCACTTGTACATTGGAAGTATGCGTTCTCAGCAAAACATCATCTTTTACGTCTCCATCACTTTTTGAGATGAAAAATGTGTCCTGCATTTCCCGGGCGGGGTGGTTGTCCGCAAAGTTGAGCGCACTGAAATTATACCAGTCTTTTTCAATTTCCGGCCCGTAAGAAACATTAAATCCCATTCTTTCAAAGATCTCGATGATTCTTCGGCGTACGATTGTAAGCGGATGAAGACTTCCCTGAATATTGGGAGCAACCGGCAAGGTTAAGTCGATGAATAACTCAGGATTCGTATCAGAAGAATTTTCCAGAACCGCTGAAAATTCCTGAAAACGCGTTTGCGCAAGATTTTTCAGGGTATTTAATTCCTGGCCCACTGCACGGCGGTCTTCCTGAAGAATGTTTTTCAACCCTTCAAACAATTCGGTAACGACGCCTTTTTTACTGATGTATTTAAGCCTGAAAGCTTCGAGCTGATCCTTGTCTGTAACTGTTATTTTTTCAATTTCTGAGACAAGCTCTTTTACCCGGTCGGTAATCATAAGTAATTTTTTTGTACCTGTATTGGTTTTGATGTCGAATATCCGCGTCAAAACGGTTTCAAAGATAATTAAAGTTACGTCGGTTGCAGTCCCAGGAAGCTCTGAAAACTTTTTTTAGACGGAAAACCGTTCAAAAAGCAAGTTTAGAGAGTAAGTAAAATTACGTGTTTTACTAAGTTCAGTTACGTCATTTTACTTTTTGGTTTACAACTAATTAGCTGATAATGAGATTATTAGATATATATACGTAGTTCTACGTATTTTCTAAATTTACGCTATGTACTAATTTTGATTCAATCAATCGGAACAATATTAGTCTTACATACCATGAAAAATTTTACAAGCTTTACTCGCGGAAATCTGCCTGAAAATTCATTCAAAGGCACTGCCTCTCCAATCTCGGTTCAGTCCATGGGCAGAACCATTTATCTGACTCCCGACGTAATTACCTTCCTCGAAGGTGAAGGAAACTATACTTTTATTTATACGAACAACGGCAAGAAGTATCTGGTTTCAAAGACTTTGAAATCCCTGGCCGAACTCTTGAATTCAAATTTTGTGCGTGTGCACAAGTCTTATCTGGTCAATTCAGATTATGTGGTTGAGAGAATGGAAGACGACCGGGTACTGAGGCTTTCGTGCGGAAAAGAAGTCTCAGTTTCGAGAAGGAAAATCAAAGAAGTGACTTTTCTTCTGGACCATACCAATCTTCGCATCAGCGCGTAAGATTGCGTTACAAGTTTTTTTATTGAATTAAATTAGTGGGTTATTCATAAAAACAGCAGCCATCGCACAGATCGAAGGCTGCTTGTTTAGTTTTTGGGAAGTTATAAAATCCTAGAATAACTTCAGCCCTAATGTCACCTGCCAGGAGCTGATTTTTTGCTTCAACTTTCCATTTGCACCTGCTAGCGGTTGCCCGTCTAACTGAAAAGATGCAATATTTGTAAATGCACCTTCTTTTCGAACATCCAGGCTTATGCTTCCAATATCAATCCCGGCGCCAAGCTGATATCCGAAAGTTGCTTCGGACATTGCATTATTTAAGTCAGAAGTATATTGTTTGAAAGCGTCACGTAAACGCTGGTTGTCTCCGATCCTAAATGAAGTAACTGGTCCGGCCAACACTCTCACGGGGCCGGCTTTAATTCCGATTAACAGCGGTACATCGATATTGCTATATTTAATATTGACGGTCTTGGTAACCGGTTGCTCCTGATCTTGCTCAATGATCTGAAATGAGCCGCCTTTTGTGGAGACCAGAACTTCCGGTTGGATGAACAACGTTTTGCCAAATCTCATGTAAATCCCCCCGACCGCTCCTGTGCGCGTATCAAAGCTTTGTTTGAGATTGTCCTTTACTTCTTTCCCATCGTATCCCAGATAAGGATTCCCGTTGTCATCATAGCGTGTTGTAAAAACATCTCCCATGGTGAGGCGCGATAAATTTACTCCTCCCTTAATACCGAAGGCAAAACCTTTTTTTTGCGCTTGTGCTGACGTTAATGCAAGAATGCATATCACGCAGCTGCACGCCAATTTTGTCAGGATGTTCATGGATAATATAATTTTTTTAGTAAAGCCGGTTAATAACGTTTAAAAATAAAAAACTATACCTAACTCATATTTTTTTTGATTTTATGGTCGAAACGTACGAATATTTGGATAATTATTCATCGGACGGTGTTAGTGTTTAAGCAAATATAAATTAGACTATTCTACTTATGGCCAAAACCAAAACAGCCTATTTTTGTCAGGAATGTGGGTATAATTCACCCAAGTGGGTGGGCAGGTGTCCATCTTGCGGCGAATGGAATACTTTTGTTCAGGAAGTTATTGAAAAGGAAGACAAGAAGACGGCTGTTAGCTGGAAGGGAATTAATTTAGCTAGCAGGCCCAGGGCCATTGCTGAGATCGAGTATCAGAATGAGCCCAGGATCAGGACATTTGACCATGAACTGAACCGTGTGCTGGGCGGAGGAATTGTGCAGGGATCGCTGGTTTTGATCGGGGGAGAGCCTGGTATTGGGAAATCGACATTAATGCTTCAGATCGCGCTGACGCTTTCGGACAGAAAAGTGCTGTATGTTTCAGGGGAGGAATCGGAGCAGCAGATAAAGATGCGGGCGGAAAGAATGACCGCTGGAAGCAGCAATTGCTTCATATTGACGGAAACACACACACAGAATATTTTCCGGCAGATAGAGGATTTTCAACCTGAAATCCTGATTGTCGATTCTATTCAAACGATGCAGTCCACATATATCGAATCCGGGGCAGGCAGTGTGTCACAAGTTCGGGAATGTACGGCAGAGTTTATGAAATACGCGAAGGAAACTGGTGTGCCGGTGTTTTTAATTGGCCATATCACCAAGGATGGCTCTCTTGCCGGTCCGAAAGTCCTTGAACACATGGTAGATACAGTTCTTCAGTTTGAAGGCGACAGGCATAACACTTACCGGATCCTGCGGACGGTCAAAAACCGGTTTGGGAGTACTTCTGAACTGGGGATATACGAGATGCAGGGAACGGGCCTCAGGCAGGTAAATAATCCGTCCGAAATCTTGATTTCTCAGCGAGACGAACCGGTCAGCGGAATCGCAATCGGCTGTATGATGGAGGGAAACAGGCCTCTACTGGTCGAAATTCAGTCTCTAGTAAGCGTGGCCACCTATGGAACTCCGCAAAGAAGCAGTACCGGTTTCGATGCGAAACGCCTGCAAATGCTGCTGGCTGTGCTGGAAAAGCGAGGAGGCTTTCGTCTAGGTGTCCAGGATGTATTTTTAAATGTGGCCGGGGGATTAAAAGTGGAAGATCCTGCTATCGATCTGGCGGTTGTTGCATCCCTTGTTTCGTCTTATGAAGATAAATTTATAGCCCCATCAGTCTGTTTTGCAGCCGAGGTAGGACTTGGAGGCGAAGTGCGCGCCGTGAACCGGATTGAAAGCAGGATCTCCGAATCTGAAAAGCTGGGTTTTAAAAAGATCTATATTTCAAAATACAACAGCAAGGGGCTGGATATCAAAAACTCAAAAATCGAGATCATACCAGTGGCACATCTGGATCAGCTGTTTATGTCACTTTTTCTGAACAGTCACGAATAGGATGTTTTCAGAAGTTGGAGTAAAATTCAGCAACCGTGATCAATATTCTAAAATCACTTCATTTTTGAATGCTTTACTAAATATGCCATCAATATAGGGTCGAAACCTCTGGCAATATCGGCTTCAATAAAGTCAATTTTGTACTGTCCGCACTTCAATTTTAGTTTTTGATAAAAGTCGCCGACAAATTCCTTGTAGGAATCTCTCACCTGATCCGGCTGGACTTTTACTCTCTCCCCCGTTTCCAGATCAATGAATTCATAAGGTCGGTTTTCAAATGCAAACTCCTCTTCTGTTTTCCGGTCGGTCACATGAAATAAAAGGACTTCATGGAGGTTGTGCCGGAGATGTTGCAATGCAGAGAATATCTTGTCGGCATCTTCCAGGTTATCAAACATATCACTGAAAATTACTACAAGCGATCTTTTGTGAATTTTCTCTGCGATCTGATGCAAAACGCCGGATACTGAGGTCTTAAGCAGTGGTCTTTTGCTCTGGAGAAGATTTTCCAGGTCCAACATAATTTTGTGGACGTGGGAAGGAGTGGATTTTACCGCGGTTTGTATTTCAATGTTTTCGGCGAACGTACATAGGCTTACGGCATCTTTCTGTCGCTGAAGAAGATATGTGAGGCTGGCGGCGGCCATCACGCTGAATGTCATTTTGCCGTTATTCTCTTCCGGATAATACATGGAAGATGATGTATCCAGCAAGATATGGCATCTTAAATTGGTCTCTTCCTCGTAGCGTTTTACGTATAAACGGTCTGTTTTTGCGAAAACTTTCCAATCAATATTTCTGGTGGATTCGCCCGTGTTGTACAGCTGATGTTCCGCAAACTCTACGGAAAAACCATGGAATGGAGATTTATGCAGTCCGGTAATAAAGCCTTCTACCAGCTGTTTTGCCAGAAATTCCAGATTGCCGAACTCTCTTACTTTGGCTAAATCAAGTTGGCGGCTACTCATCGGTAGAAAAAAGATTAGCGTTTGGTTCGCATGGAGATAACTTTGCCTGATTTCGGGTCGATTTCTTCATCAGAATCCAGCAGGATCATACCTTCCATACCTACAACCCTCACAGATACATTTGCTATTCCTTTACCCAGGATACCTATTACTTTGGCTGCTTCTTTACTTAGATCGATAACCCTGCTTTTTTTAAACGGGCCGCGATCGTTAACCCGCACAATTACCTTTTCATCATTATCCAGATTCGTAACTTCAAGCATCGTATTGTGGGGATAGCTTTTATGGGCAGCCGACAATTCATTGCTTTTATGCAATTCGCCGAAGGAGGTCTTTCTGCCGTTAAACTTGGTAGAGTAGTAGGAAGCGTTCCCTGTTTCCGTTTTGCCTAACTTAACCTGAGCGAATGAGGCAGACCCGGCGGCAAAGGCTAATATGATAAGAATCAGAATCCTATGATAAACCATATCTGTGGATTTAGGTATAACATGATAAGGAATAGGTACCTTATTTTTGTATCATAACGTCGTGACTTTGCAGGAAAATGAAAGCCACAGATTTCAAAAGTAACAGAAAAAACACAGAAACGAACAGATTCTATGGTTTTTAAGTAAAATGTCCGCAAATTCTTTTGCGCCCAATAATAACAAATTGCTAATATGTTACCGTTTTTTTGATAGCAGCAATAAACTTTATATTTTAGCGTTTGAAAACCTATTTAAAACTTAACATAGTGGAAGACAGAGAGCAAATCTACTCCAAAAGGGTCAGGGCAGGAAAACGGACTTACTTCTTCGATGTTCGCTCTACGCGATCCAACGATTATTATCTTACCATCACCGAAAGTCGTCGTCATCCTCAAGGAGACGGGTTCACGTACGAAAAGCATAAAATGTTTTTGTACAAAGAGGACTTTGATAAATTCGTAGATGCTTTGAAAGATGCGGTGGACCATGTGAAAACAGAGTTGATGCCGGAAGTTGACTTCTCTCAGTTCGAAGCCAAAGCCGACGAAGTGGATGTAGTAGGAGAGTCGGATCTTAAGTGGGATTAAAAAATTTATTTTTTTAACAGGAGGCCTTCGCAATGTATTACGAAGGCTTTTGGTTTTTGTATTCGCTAAATGGTAATTTTGCAAAAATTATCATTTGCTGTTCACTGCATACCTTTATAATATGAGTCTTCAATGTGGGATTGTAGGATTGCCAAACGTCGGGAAATCCACTCTTTTTAATGCTATTTCTACCGGCAAAGCCGAAGCTGCCAATTATCCTTTTTGTACAATAGAGCCCAATGTGGGTGTTGTTACAGTGCCGGACGAACGTTTAGATACGTTAACTACCCTTGTAAAACCACAGAAAGTCATACCGACGATCATTGAGTTCGTCGATATCGCCGGCCTTGTAAAAGGCGCAAGCCAGGGGGCGGGTCTGGGGAATAAATTTTTAGCCAATATCCGGGAGGTGGATGCCATTGTTCACGTAGTACGCTGTTTTCAGGATGAAAATGTGGTGCACGTCGAAGGTCGTGTTGATCCGGTTTTTGATAAAGAAATTATCGATATCGAGCTGCAATTGAAGGATCTGGAATCGGTAGATAAGAAAATACAGCGTACAGAAAAAGGCGCCAGGGCCGGTGATGCAAAAGCAAAAGCGGAACTGGAGTGGCTGAAAAAATATAAAGAAACACTGGAAGCCGGTAAAAATGCCAGAAGTCTTCAGATTGATGAAGAAACAAAACAGGCTGTGATCGGAGATCTGCAATTGCTGACTGCCAAACCTGTTTTGTATGTTGCGAATGTGGATGAGGGTTCAATGCTTACCGGAAATGAATACTCAGAGAAATTGCGGGAAGCTGTGAAGCACGAAGGTGCCGACGTAATTGTACTTTGTGCGGCGATCGAATCTCAGATTTCTGAAATTGAAGATCCGGAGGAACATGAAATGTTTTTGAGTGAATACGGTTTGAAAGAATCCGGACTGAGCAAGCTGATCAAAGCTTCTTATTCACTTTTGAATCTGATCACTTATTTCACGGCTGGAGTGAAAGAAGTAAGAGCATGGACAATTATTCGCGGCTGGAAAGCACCCCAGGCAGCAGGCGTTATTCATAGTGATTTTGAAAAAGGTTTTATTCGTGCCGAAGTAATCAAAATTGCTGATTATGAACAATATAAAACAGAGGCAGGCGTAAAGGAAGTTGGAAAAATGGCCGTTGAAGGAAAGGAATATGTAGTTGCCGACGGCGATATCATGCATTTCAGGTTCAATGTATAACCCTGAAAATAAATACTACTGAAAAAGAGGCGTAGCTTTAAAAACTACGCCTCTTTTTTGTATAAATCCGCCCGATAATTCCTAAAAATCAGCGAGGTCGTTGTGAATGACTTCTCGCAATGTTTTCGCCATCAGAATGATAGAATCAACCCGATAGTGCGCTTTGGTCAGAAGGTCGGTGCTGTAACCTTCGTTCAGTAATTGGGAAAAGATCTCTTTCAGATAAAGAAGATCATCAATATTTACTGAAAAGTCCTCAACAACATACATCTGAAATCCTCTGTCTTTCCACTCCGGAAAATACAAGACGAGGTAAAAATCCGATTTGACATAAAATGATATGACGTGATTATTTTCAAAATCAACCGGCATTTCCTCATGATCTACCAGACAATCAATGATATGACTTTCATCAATAGTGATGGATAAATTAGAAGTCAGATAAGTTCTGTTAGAAGAGTCCATGGTTGCGTTTTTTAGCGTCTCCGGTTCCATTCCACCGTGCGGTATCCGATTAAAAGATCAGACCGGCCTGCCGGCGGGCGGTGATAGATTAAAATATCGTAGTCATTTTCTGTTGGTGCATAGTTGCCTTCAATGTAAGCTTCATCGGCTTTTTTATCCGAATTATTAACCATAATATAATCATAGTTGATAACACCTTGTTTGATCATTATTTCTGACTCGTAAGCCTTATTATCAACATTGTATGTCATGATATTTCGATCTGTCAGCTGCCAGAGGTTAAAGGCCCCGTTCACATAAAATGTAGCACCCTGCTCTTCCGGAATGCGCAATGTGAAAAGTACCGGCGTATAATCTGCCTCAATACTTCCCCTTCCGGATTCGCGCTGATCCACAATGTATTGGCCATTAAAATCATCAATCTGAAGGTAAGACCCCTCAGATCTGGATTTGTCAGGAAAGAGACTCAGCCTTGTAAATTCATCAGATCTTTCGATCTCATTGATCCCGTAACCCCTGCCGGACAAAGTACGACTGTCGAAATAGCGGAATTCGTTTCCACCGGGAAAAGTATTTTCAAGGTCAAAAAATATGTATTCCAAAACCTGGTCAAACGGTTTGACATTGGTAGGCTTGAATCCTGAACGTATCTGGTCCCAGCGAAAGTTTTTTCTCAGAACTACTTTCAGATCCGTTTGCGGTGCGTTCAGCGGATAACCTTTGTAATCGACTGTAAAGTCAATTTGCTGATCGGTAAACTGTTGCTGGATGCCTTGTGAAAACCGAGCTTTTGCGGTCACATTTACCCTCGTCTCATAAAGCATAAACCTACGGCTCAGAACGGGTTTCCGGTCCCGGTCGGAATACACATATATCACGTAGTTGCCTGAGATTTTTAATCTCGGCAAGTCGAGGCGATAATGAAAATAAGGAACTTTGGTACTGAAAGATTGTTCGCTGTTACTGATCGGGTACTCGTTAAATTCATAGGTGAACTCGATATCGTTCAGGTTCGATTTCGTCCAGTCCGCATTGCAATGAATGATTTTAGCTCTGTAACCTTCAAACTGACCAGAAAGATCATCAAACTCCAGAACTAAAGGAGAAGTACTGTTGAGCGGCTTGATGGGCGGTGTTAGCAATCTCCTGGGGTTTTCCTGGTCGTCAATTGCCGGGTAAAGCAGAACGGTGTTGATTTTATTGTTGTAAATATAGTCCTCCAACCGAATGTTTTGCCGCTGTGCAATAGCAATGGAATGATACAGGCAAAGAAATGTCAGGAGTAATGTACGCATAACGGGATATTTTCAATATTAACGTTACTTCGGCTGATAATGTACGTATAGTTCAGGAAAGGTCTTTGTTCATTATCAACTATTTTTCTGCATCACTAGCACAACTATGACAGCACGGGCTGGAATTTTTTAGTCTGAAGAGAATATCTCAAAATGGAAAGAGACGCTGACTACAAGAGCGAATTCTATCGTGGGAAAATAGTTACTATGGCAGTATGCAGGCATAATCACACTATTCCAGTGATCTGCGTATCCACATACCTGCCAGCTGGCTATATACTTATCCCGACTGGTTGATTATATGCGGAAGAAACGAATATCTTGGCCATAAAAAGGATCACATTATCAACCCATCGGTTATTATTGAAGTACTTTCGAAAAGTACCTCGGGTTACGTTAAAGGAGAGAGGTTTCCTTGATTCGGAAGCATGTAGCATTTGTGAAGTGATAACTTCGGGCAGCGTTGAACTTACATAAAGATGACAGATATTTACACAGAAACCGAATCTTATCTTGTTGTGGTGAGCGTCTGCGACTCGGGCATTAAAAAAGGGAACCGTCAGATTCCCTTTTTTAATTATTTGCTTTGTAACTCATCAACTTCCAGCATTGCGTTTTCCCAGGAGTCAGTCGCTTTTTCGAGTTTTTGCTTGATGTCGAGATAAAACCGGTTCAGCTCTGAGAGGGCAGCTTGGTCATTATATATTTTTGGATCAGCCAGTTTTGCCTCTGTTTCGGCTTTGCGGGTTTCCAGGTTGCTGATCGTAGTCTCAAACTCCTCAATTTGCTTCTGCGCTTTTTTTAGCCGCTGCGTTTCCTCATTTGAAAACGACTTTCCGTTGGATTTTGGAGCACTACCATTGCTGGCCGGTTGCTGGCTGCTTTTGGTTTGAGGCGGCGCGCTGCTGACAACTGCTTTATCGCTAACAGCAGAGAGCAGACCTCGCTCCTCTACCCAAATTTCATATTCCTGATAAGTGCCCGGATATTCCTTGATCTGATGGTCTTCAATATACCAGATCTTATTGGCAATGTTCTCAACAAAATAACGGTCGTGGGAAACGACGATGTAGCTTCCCTCATATTGCTGCAAAGCCTGTATAAGAATATTTACAGATTGCATGTCCAGGTGGTTGGTAGGCTCATCGAGCAGCAGGAAATTCGCTTGTGATAGCAATACTTTTGCAAGAGCTACCCTCGACTTTTCACCTCCCGAAAGAACTTTGATTTTCTTGAAAACATCATCACCGCTAAACAGAAAACAGCCCAAAACAGTCCGTAATTCAGTTTCTGTTTTATTTGGATTGGCGTATTTAAGCTCTTCTATCAAATTATGCTGAACATTGAGCGATTCCAGCTGGTGCTGTGCATAAAAAGTAAACGATACATTATGACCGAGTCTTCTTTTTCCTTCGATAGGCTCCGTACCCGCCACGACCCGGAGTACGGTGGATTTACCACGGCCGTTTGCCCCTATGAGTGCAATTTTGTCGCCGCGCTCCATACTGATATTGGTATGGTCCAATATCACTTTTTCCCCGTAAGCCTTCGACGCATCTTCCAGCTGGAAAACATGCCTCCCCGGCTGGGTAGTGAACTGAAAGCGGAAATGAACCTTTGCATTTTCATCAATCACCTGATCCACAACTTCCATTTTATCCAGAGCCTTCACACGGCTCTGAACCTGCCTGGATTTGGTTGCTTTCGCTTTAAAACGTTCAATAAAACGTTCTGTCTGACGGATCTTTGCCTGTTGGTTTTCATAAGCGCCCCGCTGAATGTCATTGCGCTGCTCTTTTTCTTCCAGGTAGTAGGAGTAATTTCCAGCGTAATAATTCAGTTTTCCGCCGGATACTTCAACAGTTGTATCGATAGTATTATCCAGGAATTGCCTGTCGTGAGAAACGACAATTACGGCCCCTTCGTAACTCTGTACATATTTCTCTACCCACTGGATAGACGGCAAGTCAAGGTGGTTGGTTGGCTCATCCAGCATGAGTAAAGAAGGCTTTTGCAGCAGAAGTTTAGCAAGCATAACCCGCATGCGCCATCCTCCGGAAAACAATCTTAGGGGTCTGTGAAGGTCATCGGTAACAAATCCCAGACCCTCCAGAATGGCTTCTGCTTTGGATTGGATAGTATATCCGTCCAATGCTTCAAATTCATCCTGCACTTTGGCAAGTTTGTCTACCAGGGCGTCGCTATAATTGTGCTCCATGTCATGCAGGATCTTGTCCATTTGAATTTGCAGATGGTTCTGCCTTTCAAATGCCTGCATCGCCACGGAAAGAATGGAATCATCACTTTGGTAAGAAAGCAAATCCTGGTTCAAAAATCCGATAGTGCAATCTCCGGCTTTGGAAATATGCCCGCCATCCGGCTGGAATTCACCATTGATCATCCGTAGAAGCGTAGACTTTCCGGTTCCGTTGAGACCGATAAGGCCGATTTTTTGTTTTGGCTTTATATGAAGCGAGGCACTGTCATAAAGTGCGCGGTCGCCAAGAAAGTAGCTGAGGTTCGTAATCGCGATCATACCGCAAAGGTACGGGGAAAGTAGGAGATAGAAAAAGTGTAATTGTTGGAATAGTTATAAAACGCTCCGGTCACACGTTAATTTTAAGATTTAATGTAAATTTGAGACATGAACAACCTATTCCCCATATTCCTGAAACTTGAAAATTTACACACCTTGATCGTTGGCGGCGGGTATGTGGGTCTTGAGAAAATTACCGCGGTCCTGGACAATTCACCAGAAGCAAAAGTGACGCTGGTTTCGCCTGAAATAAGGAATGAGATACTTAGTCTTGCCACCGGGAATTCACGTATTAATCTAATTAACCGGAAGTTTCAGGAGGAAGATTTTTTGCAAAAAGATTTGGTTATTGTCGCGACCAATGACAAGGAAGAAAACAAAAGAATAGCCGCGCTTGCCCGGGCAAAGAACATACTCACGAACGTAGCTGATACGCCGGCGATCTGCGATTTTTATCTGTCCTCTGTAGTGCGCAAGGGTAATCTCAAAGTGGCTATCTCAACAAATGGCATGTCGCCGACCTTTGCGAAACGTCTTAAAGAAGTTTTGGGAGAGGCGCTTCCCGATAATCTTGAAACAGCGATGGAACAGCTGAAAGCGGTCAGGGATATGTTGAAGGGCGATTTCGCAAATAAAGTAGATGAGCTGAACAGGATCACCTCTGTGTTGATGGAAAAGAAAACGGGAGAGCAATAGAGCCTGTTTTTTGCCATTTATGGAGTTTTATAAGCTATTTATAAAGAGGGGATTAGGTTTAATCCCAGACGAAAGCCATGATTTAAAACCGCAATAAATCCCTGAGCTTCTATGTTTTAAGTAAAAGTATTCGTAAGTTTATTTGCGCCCCTACAAAATAATCGTTTTTCCGGAATAACATTTATGCACGCCATTGCGTATGTTAATGGTATCTTCCATTAAAATATCCGGAAAGAACTCCATCTGAATTACCAAGAGAACTTTTCGTTTTTTACTTTGATAATGTGTATTATTGAGTTCAAGAATAACCAGGACTGTTGATTAAAACCCATTAATTTCGAGCTATACCTATACTTACAATATGAATGTTTTTTATCGGATCAGTGGCCTGAGTCGGCTGTTAGTGGTGCTCCTTGGTATATTTTTCCTTTCTAACTTCATTTCAGATTTTTCTTCATCCGCCACTGCTGCAGACATTGATATTCGCGGTGTGGTCAGGAGTAGTACGGGTGAGCTGCTGATCGGTTCTACCATTCGTGTTAAAGGTCTCCAGAAAGGAACGGTTACGAATGAAAAGGGTGAATTCGTTTTGCAGGGTGTGAACGAAGGAGCGACTTTGGTGATTTCTATGATTGGTTTTCTTTCAAAAGAGGTAAAGGCTGCTCGCAGTATTTCCATTGAACTGGTTGAGGATGCGGTAGGCTTGCAGGATGTGGTAGTTACTGGTTTTCAGCAAATTGACAAGAATAAGTTTACCGGATCGGCAGTTACCTTGAAGTCGGATGATGTAAAGATAGATGGTTTGCCAGATGTAAGCCGGATGCTGGAAGGCCGGGCAGCCGGTGTGTCTATTCAGAACGTATCCGGGACGTTTGGTGCGGCCCCTAAGGTCCGTATCCGGGGGGCAACTTCTTTGAATGGCGATAACAAGCCGTTGTGGGTGGTGGACGGCGTTGTACTTGAGGATATTGTTAACATTTCCAACGATCAGCTTTCCAGCGGTGATCCCAATACTTTACTCGGTTCGGCAGTGGCGGGGCTCAATCCCAACGACATTGAAACATTTGATATATTAAAAGACGCGGCGGCGGCAGCTTTGTATGGTGCGCGTGCCATGAATGGGGTGATTGTAATTACCACCAAAAAAGGCAAAAGCGGAAAACCTGTTATTTCTTATTCGGGCAATTTCAGCAGCCAGTTAAAACCTTCTTACCGGAATTTCAACATCATGAATTCGGCCCAGCAAATGTCGGTTCTGGGAGAACTGGAAAGAAAAGGGCATCTTAACTCTAATATTCTCGACCAGCCGGATTTTGGGGTTTATGGTAAATACTACAACTCATTATTCGGCGACAGTCAGGGCGAGTTTCCGGTCATCAATACCCCCGAAGCCAAGAAGAATTACCTCTTAAGATACGCGAAGGCCAATACTGACTGGTTTGACGTACTTTTCAAGCAGAACTTTATCCAGGAACATTCGCTAAGTATTTCGTTTGGTACCGACAAATCCCAATCTTATTTTTCGACGAGTTATCTCAACGACAATGGCTGGACGATCGCTGATAAAGTAAGTCGTTATACCCTGAACTTTCGCAACAATTATAAGCTTTCCGATCGAGTATCTCTCGGTTTCTCAACGCTTGCGTCCATCAGGAGGCAGCAGGTACCGGGTTCGCTTAGCAGGAGGAGCAACCCCGTTGAAGGAAAGTTTGACAGGGATTTTGATATAAACCCTTTTAGCTACGCCTTGAATACGAGCCGGACGCTGACTGCGTATGATGAGAACGGCAACCTTGAATTTTTCCGCAGGAACTTCGCCCCCTTCAATATCATTTCGGAGCTAGAGAATAACAAGATCAACCTTAACCTTGCTGATATACGTTTACAGGGCGATTTTTCTTACAAAATCACCGAGCACCTGACATATGACTTCCTCGGTGCTTTGAGATATATCCAGACTGGCAGGGAGCACAGGATTACCGAGCATTCCAATATGGCCAATGCCTACCGAGCGGCAGATAATGCTACGGTCGCAAATCTGAATAAATTTCTCTACCGGGATCCTGACGATCCCAACGCTTTCCCAGTCGTAGTTTTACCAAGCGGAGGTTTTTACAACCGGAACGAAGATCAGATGATGTTTTACAATGTCCGGAATAACCTCAGATACAACCGGACTTTTAAGGAAAGGCACGCTGTTAATCTTCTTGCAGGGCAGGAAGTCAAGTTTACCAACAGACAAAATTCGAATAACACCGGTTATGGTTTTCAATACGATCAGGGCGGTACACCTTTTATAGATTACAGGATTCTTAAACAAACCATTGAGTCCAATTTTGCCTACTATGGAATGCGGGAAGATTATGAGCGGTTCGCGGCTTTTTACGGTAGTGCGGGTTACACGCTGGACGATAAATACAACTTTACGGCCTACCTGCGCTATGATGGATCCAATGGTTTTGGTAAATCGGCCATCGCGCGTTGGCTGCCGACGTATACAGTGGCAGGCTCCTGGAATTTTGACCGGGAAAATTTTATCAAGAGATTTTCATGGTTGAGTATGGGGCGCCTCCGGGCCAGCTATGGTTTGTCGGCGGATACGGGGCCAGCAACCAATTCCGCTGTACTGTTTCAGAGTATTGTAACCAGGAGGCCATTCGCCGATGAAAAGGAATCTGCCATCCAGCTCGCATCTCTTGAAAACACGGAACTGACCTGGGAAAAACTGTACAGTGGTAATGTCGGTCTGGATCTTGGTTTTTTGGCCAACCGTGCGAACATCTCCATTGATGGCTACATCCGTAACAGTTTTGATCTGATAGACGTAATCAGGACTTCCGGCATTGGCGGTCAGATTTATAAGGTGGCCAATTACGCGGATATGGAATCACATGGCGTGGACGTTTCATTAAATGGTGTGATTTTCAAAAATAAAGACTGGGATTTACGCTCAACCCTCAATTTTGGCTATGCCAGAACGCTGATTACTAATGTGGATAACAGTCCGGGTATTTTTGACCTGGTCAAAGCGGAAGGCGCAAATATTCAGGGACGTCCTGTCCGCAGCTTGTTTTCAATTGACTACCGGGCTTTAAATCCCAAGACGGGTGTGCCGATCTTTCTAAATGAAAATGGGGAAGTTAGTTCGGATGTATATCTTCAGGATCAGAATATAAGCTATCTGAAATATGAAGGGCCGGTGGATCCTCCGTTTACTGGCGGGTTCAACAACACACTGACCTATAAGAATCTGTCGTTGAATGTCCTGTTTACTGCTCAGGCAGGGAATAAAATCAGATTGAACCCATTATACAGAGGAGCTTTCAGTGATCTCGATGCAATGCCCAAAGAATTTCTAGACAGATGGGTGCTTCCGGGAGAGGAAAACGTAACAAGTATTCCATCTATCAGTGACAAGCTTGAGTTGCAGTACCTGGCTGGAACTTACCCTTATAATATTTACAATTATAGCACCGACAGGGTTGCAAAAGGAGATTTTATCCGTTTAAAGTCGGTTTCACTCGCATATAAGGTTCCCTTGGTTTTGGCAAGAAAAGCGGGTTTGTCCGGGGCCAGCATACAGGTCTCATCGATCAATCCCTGGCTTGTTTATGCCGATAAAAAGCTAAAAGGGCAAGATCCTGAATTCTTTAATTCGGGAGGTGTTGCCCAGCCAATACAAAAGCAGTTTACTGTTTCACTGAAATTGACATTGTAAACATTGTGTGATTGCTCGCAAGAAAATGAAAGAGATGAAGAAATTAAATAGAAGCCGCGGACTGACAGCGATCTTTTTAGCAATTCCGATGCTGGTATTGGTCGGTTGTGAGGATTTCCTTTCAAAGGAACCGGACAGCACCAGGGCCGTTATCAATGACCCTAAAAAAGTTTCTCAGTTGCTGGCCACAGCCTACCCGCAGGCAGGCTACGTTGTTTTCGGCGAATCCATGAGCGACAATGTCTCAGACAAATCGCAGGGATATGACGATAAGACCAACAGAGGTTCATTTCTCTTCGAAGAAGTTGAGGCGACTGTCAACGACTCTGATTCGCCGGATCTTTACTGGTCGGAATGCTACAGGGCGATTTCTGTGGCTAACCAGGCGCTTAAGATAATTGCGGAAGCGGACGATCCCTCTCTTTACAGCGCACAAAGGGGAGAGGCGCTTGTAGCCCGTGCCTATGCACATTTTATGCTTGTGTGCCTTTACAGCAAGTTTTACGATCCGCAAAGCGCGTCTTCTGATCCTGGCATACCGTATGTTACCGAGCCGGAAACCGTGGTTATCAAGCAGTATGAGAGAAGAACTGTTAATTATGTTTACCAGATGATCGAAAAAGATCTTCTGGAGGGGCTTCCCCTGATCAGCGACGGAACCTATACAGTACCAAAATACCATTTTAATACCGTCGCTGCGAATGCTTTTGCGGCCCGTTTTTATTTGGTCAAAAAAGATTACAACAAAGTTTTGCAGTATGCCAATGCGGCATTTCCGGGTACTACCATCGCCAATAATCTCAGGCCGTGGAATACCTCCATGGAAAACATGTCACCAGCTGAATTATACGCTATTTATTCACGGGCAAGCCAGGGTGCGAATCTGCTGATCGTCGAAACAGCATCACTCATCGGAAGGTATATGCCGCAATACCGATATGGAATGACGTATGCCAAATCTCAGGAGATATTCGAGAGCCAGAGCCTGGCCGCATCCTCTGCCAGATGGGCGTATCCGCTTTACTATCAGGGAGATAATAATTATTTCGTCCCTAAATGGTATGAGTATTTTGTCAGAGAGTCTGTAAATGCGGATATAGGATATTTGTATACGATGTTGCCTTTGTTTACGGCGGAGGAATTGTTGTTTAACCGGGCCGAAGCGAATGTGTATCTGGGCAATACCGCAGCGGCACTGAGTGATCTGAACCTGTTTGCAAGCAAAAGACTGACTGGTTACAACGCGACCATCCATAATATCACTGCAACCAAGATCAGAAATTTCTATAATACCTCCAACGCCACCACCGGCTTGATCAACGCCATACTCGATTTTAAAAGGGTGGAGTTTGTTCAGGAAGGAATGCGATGGTTTGATATCCTGAGATACAATATTCCAGTTGAGCACACGACCAATACGGGCCAGGTGATCACCATCCCTGCAAATGATCCGAGAAGGGTGCTGCAGATACCCCAGACGGCAGCGTTGTCCGGATTGGAAAAGAACAAAAGATAAGACTAGCCAATCGATTATTAAAATCACATACTGATGAAAAAAATAGTAAACAAACTTCTTTACCCGCTACTTTTTCTGAGCGTTATGTTCAGTTCGTGCAAGGAAGAGGAAATCGGGGATGTAGAAAATATTCCGGGGCTGGGTGGTGATACCTGGGCACAGGGTCCTATTGATAAATGGATCCTCGACAACTTTACTACTCCTTACAACATTGCGGTGAAGTATAAATGGGACCAGTTTGAATTTCCGAGCAGTATCAACAAAACGCTTGTACCCGCGGATGAACAGCAGGTCATTCCTTTGCTATCCAGTATAAACAAAGGTTGGGCCCAGCCGTATATCGAGGAGGCGGGCTCTGTTTTCTTCAACATGTTTTCTCCTAAAACTTTTGTATTGTCCGGCAGCGTTGAATACAACCTGGATGGGTCTGTAACAGGCGGGCAGGCTGAGGGCGGAAGAAAGATCGTGATGATGGGGATTAACCAGTTCAAGGTGAAGGGTATGCCCGGGTACACCGCTGAAAAGGATTCGGTGTATGCCAAATTCTTTGTATTTCACGTTATCCAGCACGAATTTGCGCATATTTTGCACATGAATAAAATGTACCCGGCAGATTTCAAATTGATTACAGCCGGTAAATATTATGGAGGAAACTGGATTAATTTTTCTAATGAAGATGCTTTACGGGATGGTTTTGTGACTGCCTATGCTGCCTCCGGATTTGACGATGATTTCGTTGAAACGATCTCAGTCATGCTGATGGAAGGAAAAGATGGTTTTGATAAAATAGTTAATTCAATTCCGGAAGGGACCACGTCGAAAGGCACAACCAAAGCTCAGGCGCAGGCGGCATTAAGGCAAAAAGAAGATATGGTGGTGGCCTATTACAAAAAATCCTGGAATATCGATTTTTACAGCCTTCAGACAAAAACCAGGGCTGCGATGGTGTCATTATTTTAAAAGACGAGCGTTTACTATTGTAATAATTGATTGAATGAAAAAATCCATCATATATTTATTCTTCCTGGCGAATGCCTTCATTTCTTGCGAGAATAAGGATGATACTCTTTTTGAAGAAACGGCAGATGCTCGTTTGAATGCTGCTCTGGCTTCTTATGAAAAACAATTGATAGAGGCGCCTGACGGCTGGAATGCTGTAATATATCCTGGCGGAGGAGGCAGTTACGGTTTTTACCTGAAATTTGATGATCAAAACCGGGTTGTGATGTATTCCGATTTCAGTGAGGAGTCTGCGGGAACGTCCAAGGAAAGCAGTTACAGGCTAAAAGCGATGCAAACTCCCGCCCTGATCTTCGATACGTACTCCTACCTGCATGTATTATCGGATCCGGATCCGGATGTAAATGGCGGGGATGCAGGGGAAGGGTTCAAATCCGATTTCGAATTTAATATTTTCCCTGATTCGGTTAAAGCCGATGTGATAACACTGGTTGGTCGAAAAAATCAGAGCAAGCTCGTCTTAAGGAAAGCTACTGCCGCACAGGCCGCAGCCTACGCAAATGGCGATATGGCCAAAAGTTTGCTCTTTAACAACATCTCGAAATATCTGACTTATTTCAAAAGGGTTACATTAGGTGGTGTCACGTACGAAATCGGTATTAACCAGGACTCACGTCAGGCAAAAATTACCTGGATGGACGGGGCTAATCCCAAATCGCACTCTACAAAATACTATTTTTCTTCAGCCGGATTGACATTTGATTCACCCTTAGTCAATGGTTCCCAGACGATAACGGGTTTCAGTAACATTACTTGGAATGCAAATAGCGTCCAGCTCGGTGTTACGGCGGCCGGTCTTACAGGTGCTGTGGTCGGCGCCGTCAGACCGTTGGTCATTGATCTGGAAGCACCCAGAAGGTGGTGGCAGGATCCGATTGAATCCGGAGGAGACTGGAGAACCAGAGATGCATTTCATATCAACGGAGTGGATGATGCACTCAAAGTAAAAACTTTGACGTCTGGCGAGGGAGTTTATGCATTTTACGTCTATCAGCCAGGGCTTAATGCAAGTTATGATCTTTTTGGGCCTGTTTTCTTTGAAGATGGTCAATATTCCATCAATTACTGGTACGCCCCCAACAGGCCAAGATTCACTAGCGACGGCCGTGTTATTTTTACTGAATACGGGACACAGGGAGCCGTTCCGGCCACCGGGCCAGCTGCTGATGCCAAAAATGCGTTGTATGAGCCTAGCGGCTACTATCTGGTTCAGACATCTGAAACCACTTATGATATGGTAGGAGCGAAGGACGCCAAGACGTGGATCAGCTGGCAGTAGAAGATAATGAGCATCTGCCGGATTTTAAAGAAAGCAAAAAAGCACTTCTGAAACTCAGAGGTGCTTTTTTGCTTATCGGGAAACGAAGTTTTCTAGTTGTACCCCTCGTTTTGCACCAGCTTTGGATTAACGTCTCTTTCGCGTTGCGGAATAGGAAGGATCAACAAGGGAGAATTGTAGGGCAAATTACCGATATTTTGCTTGTTTCTCCTGGCGTCATGCAGTGTATGTCCTTCAAATGCTAGTTCCAGGTGGCGTTCTTTCAGAATAGATTCCAATGTAACGGCAGTTGCAGCTTTCAGCCCTGCACGGGTACGGATGGCGTTCAGGTCGGCAAGGGGCGTGGCTCCTATGGTAGTCGAAAGACGGAGATTTGTCTCAGCTCTGGTCAGGTACATCTCGGCAAGGCGGAACTGGAGCACATTGGTATATCTGTCAAGATATTTCTGTGTATAAATAACGTTGGAAGTGATAAAGAAATCCCCTCTTTTGTCGCCGGTTTCATACAACGTGCGGTGTTTTGGCAAGACCCTGATATCTCCACGCCCGGAAGTACCAGGAATTTCGTCGATGGCTGTTCCAAAGAAGGTGTTCATATCGTTGATGCCATCTTGCTGGGTTACCATTATCGAGAAGATATACTCGTTAGGATTAGCTCCTCCATTGTTCAGAAAAGTGTTAAAAATCGCGCTGAAATTAGTATTCAAAGAAAATTGGCCGGATGCTATCACTTCATTCGCCTCGGTACGGGCCGCAGCAAAGTTGGATTGCATCAGATATACTCGGGAAAGTTGTGCGGCTGCGGCGTATTTTGTAGCATAAAATGAATTGGTTTCCGGCAGCAGATCCTTGGCAGCCGTCAGATCTTCAATCACCTGCGCATACACTTCCGCCACTGAGCTTCGGGGCAGCTTATCCTCTTCAGTAACGCCGCGGGTGGGCTTCATGACCAGCGGAATGCCGGGGTTGGAAGCATTATCTCCATCGCCCCACGTTCTGGCATATAACCGGACCAGGTCGAAATAAACTGAGCCCCGGATGAACCTCGCCTCACCTTCAATACGCTCGCGCTTGGCTTCATCGACGATATCAATCGCGGAAAGAACATTGTTACAGCGGTTGATGACCGCGTAGGAATCGTTCCAGGTATCCTGGGCAGTTGCATTGATGGTGGTGATTTGCTTATTGGTTAGTTCCAGCAAGTTCTGGAACGTTCCCGTAAAACCCAGCTCGTCATTGTTGCCGAGCAGCTCGGAGGCTACCTGAAAAGCGCCACCATACACGTCCACGTCCTGTAACCCGTCGTAGCAGCCTATCAGCGTTACTTCAACATCCCTCGACGTACTCAATGCCGCGCCTTCGTCTATATCCTCCGTAGGATCTACATTCAGTTTGTTGGCGCAGCCGTTTATCGTAAATAGTCCGACACAAATTGTCAGGGTATATATATATGTTTTCTTTTTCATAAGTCTTTAATCGATGCTTTTAGAAACCAATGTTAATTCCAACCATCAGGGTCCTTGGCTGTGGAGAAGTATAAAAATCATTTCCCAGCGCAAATTTGGACTCCGTTTCCGAGAGGTCGTCTGTATTCACTTCCGGGTCCCACCCTTTGTAATTGGTAAAGGTTGCGAGATTCAGCGCGGAGACATAAATACGGACTTTTTCCATTTTCAGGCGGTTTGTAAAGCCGGAAGGGAGATTATATCCCAAGGTCATTGAGCGAAGGCGCATGTATGAGCCATTATAAATGTACCTTGTGGAGGCCTGGTTACCATTGCTGATCAGGTAACGCGCTTCCGGAACATCAGTATTCCGATTTTCCGGAGTCCAGGCGTTGAGCTGATCGGCTGTTTGATTGTCCTCGTAAATCCCGTTGCCTGACGCGTACTGCCCAACTCCGAAAAAGTTGATCTTGTTTCCAGCTACTCCGTTGAAGAATACATTCAGATCAAAACCTTTATAAGTAAAAGTATTGGTAATACCTCCGACAATTTTCGGTGTAGGATTTCCCGCAACGATACGTTGTGCGCTATTGTAATCGTCATTACTTACTGTTGAGCGATCCACGGAACCGTCCGGATTCGGTGTGTTTTTGTAAAATAGCGCGTCCCCGTTGTCAGGGTTTACACCTGCGTATTCAACAGTGTAAAATACCCCTACCGGCTGACCTTCCATCACCCGGTTTATGTTTCCGACACCGCCCTGAATGATCTGATCCTGGATATCAGTAACCCTGTTTTTATTAGTAGCAATATTAAATGAGGTGTTCCACTTAAATGCCCCGACAATGTTTTGGGAGTTAAGTACCAGCTCAAAACCTTTGTTTGTCAGCTTGCCGATATTGGCAGTTTGTGTGGTGAATCCTGATGTTCCGGGCACATTTACATTCAACAAAAGTCCGTTGGTCTTTTTTTCGTAATAATCGATCTCACCATTAAGCCGGTTGTTGAACAAGCCGAAATCAATTCCAAAATCGGCCTGGTTGGTGGTTTCCCATTTGAGATTGGGATTGCCGATCTGATAAGGCCGCTGCCCGGCTGCACCCGCATATCCCGCATCACCGCGAAACAAACCAAGCTGTGGGAAATCGCCAATTTCGGAGTTACCGGTGGAACCGTAGCTTCCTCTGATTTTGAGAAAACTGATCACACTGTTGCTTTTCAGGAAATCTTCTTCGGAAAGTACCCAGCCCGCGGAAACGGAAGGGAAAAACCCGTACCGGGAATTTACACCGAAACGGGATGAACCATCAATACGCGCGCTTGCAGACAAGAGGTATTTGTCCGAAAATTTATAGTTGAGGCGCAAAAAATACGACAGGAACCGGTAATTGGTTTCCGTTGAGCTGCCATCTGATTTGGTGGCAGCACTTGATATCTTTTTATAGGAGTCGGAAGGGAATTGCGTACCCTCGATAAAGTTTATTTTTGTTTGTGATTGCTGATAAGACATCCCTAATGTACCCCCAAAACTATGCGCTCCGAAAATCCGGTCATAAGAGAAGAAATTGTTGGTATTGTAATTGGTAACAAATGGTCCAAAATTTTCTCCCAAACCATTGCTGGCACTCCCGACAAGCCTTCTGTTCTGGCTCTGGTAATAGCTTTCTTCATTTTGATTGAGGAGATCAATACCCAGTTCGCTTCGGAATTTTAGGTTGGGGGTTAGGCTAAACTGAGCATATCCGTTCGTCAGGTTTCGGAAAGAAGTAGAAATGAATTTTGAGTAGTTGGTCGCGATCATGGGGTTGAAATAGATCGGTACATACAGTTCGCCCGGAGGGGTTCCCGTAGGTAACCCGGTAGAAGGGTCCGTAAAAGGGGTGAGCGGCGTGATTGCAGACATTTGCAGAGGATTGGAGAATGCATTATCACCCGGCAGACGACGGTTTACGGTTCTTGATAAACCCATCGACAATCCGACCTGCAACCAGTTATAAGCCTGATGGTCCAAGTTCATCCGGCCCGAAATACGGTCCAGTTTGTTGGCAATCAATGTTCCGTTTTGATTAAGGTACTGCGCCGACAAAAAGAACTTGGTTTTTTCTACCCCGCCGTTCATCTGAAAATCCAGTTGTTGCATCGAGCCTTTCTGAAATGCCTGGTCCTGCCAGTCGTAATTTTTTTGCTGGGGCGTGTTATATGTGCCAAGGCTCTGGAAATCCAGAAAACCACCCTCGCCAAACATGATGGAAGAGTTTGACTCCGGATCGCTCGGATCAATCCCGTCGATGCGATCGGTATTGGCGCCCGCCATTTTATAGAAATTAATGTACTCCTCTGCGTTCAGAAACCTTACGCGCCTGGTTGCTTCCGAGGTACCCATCTGGTAATTGACGCTCATATTGGTTTTTCCTGCCTTTCCTCGTTTTGTAGTGATCAGCACCACTCCGTTCGCGGCGCGGGACCCGTAAATCGCTCCTGCAGAGGCGTCTTTTAATATTTCGATAGATTCAATGTCATTGGAATTGATCTCCGCCAGCGGGTTGGATGCACCGCCGCCTCTGTTGCTCTGATCATCGGTAGTGATGGGCATGCCGTCTATTACATATAGCGGCTGGCTGCTGGCACTGATTGAGGAGTTCCCTCTCACGCGGACATTTACCGCCTGGCCCAGTTTTCCTGTTCCGCTGTTGACATAAACACCTGCGGCGCGGCCCTGCAATGCCGCATCGACACTTGCAACAGGCATATTCTGAATTTCCGTTCCACGGATCTGTGCGATATTACCTGTCACATCCCGCTTGATCTGAGAGCCGAAACCGGTTACTACCACTTCATTTAAACTGCGTGTATCGCTGCTTAATGTAATGTTGACAACGCTTCTATTTCCAACAGTCACTTCCTGGGTAACCATCCCCACAAAACTGAAAATCAGTACGGCGTTGTTTGAAGGAACCGTAATTTCATATTTGCCTTCCACATCGGTCTGTGTCCCGGCATTGGATCCTTTCACCTGCACAGATGCACCCGGCAAGGAAGAACTTTCATCATCCGAGGTTACTTTTCCGGTAATTTGTACACTCTGTCCACTTACTTTCGCGACGACCACGAACAAGTTTAAGAGTGCGAATAGCAAAATTTTTCTCATAAGTACTTATTTGGTTTTTCGGTTACAAAATGAAACAAATATATGGTAATTGTCTTACCAACAAAATATTGTAGTGAAGTATTTGTGTAGGCGGTATGTTTTGTATTATGTATATATGTAGAAAACGTAGTACGTTTTTTAGTTCACAAAAAGCGACAAAATTACCAGTATTTTCCATTTCTCCGCGCGAACATAAATCCTCGGTAGAGTATCACCAGATGATTGTAGACTGTGGGAAAAAAACCGAAGTGTTTTCTGAGTACATGAAAACGGTCAGTGAGGGAGCGGCGGTGGTTTTGGGTGGAGGTACCCCCTAGCAGATAGCGGCAAAGTATGAAATCGAGAAATTCCGTTTTGCGCGAATTTTTCAGGCATGTGATTTCCCAATCTATATCTGCGCTGAGATTGGAAACATCATAACTTGGTGCAATGTCTTTTTTGGCAATGAATGCCTGGTGGCACACTTTCATACCAAGCCTGAAATCCTGCCATTTGAGATTTTCAGGTAGGACGTGCGGCGTAAACCGGCTTCTTAATCCAACCTCGGCACCATTTTCTTTCACAAACATAGCGTCGCTGTAATAGGTGTCTGCACGGCTTTTTAAGCGTGATAAAAGATTCGAAAGCGTGTTCACATCATAAACCTCGTCACCAGCATTAAGAAACCAAAGGTATTTTCCGGTTGCGAGGTAAAGTCCTTTGTTCATAGCATCATACAGTCCGCGGTCTGGTTCTGAGACTACTTTGTTTATAAACTGCTCGTACCTTTTTGCAATCTGTAAAGTGCTGTCCTTCGAATTTCCGTCTATAATCAGGTATTCGATAACCGATGGATCACTGACCTCCTGCAAAGCGTTCTGAAGACTTTTCAAAGTGCGTTCCAGAAAGTTCTCCGCGTTGTAAGTGATTGTAATAATGGTAATTAGAGGCATATTTACTTATTACAAAGAAGCGTATAAGGTTTGATACTGACTGGCGATTAATTTTTCAGAATAGCTATTGAGCACTTTCTTCCGGGCATTTTCAGAAATCACATTGTTTCCGTCATTCTGAAGAACCCAGGCAATACCTTCCGCCAGTGATTCGGCGGAGCCAAAGTCTGACACGAATCCGTTCACCTGATGATCGATCATTTCGGGAATACCGCCGGTTGAGAAACCCACAGCAGGAACTCCGCATGACAACGCTTCCATGACAGTGTTTGGTAAGTTATCTTCCAGGGAGGGTACCACGATCATATTTGCAGCATTGTACGCCTTTACCATTTCTTCCGGTTGGGTGATTTTGCCAAGATAGTGTACCGGTACCGGGAAATTACTGAAATTTTGCGGATTGGCTTTTCCAAAAATAAGCACTTCCACGTTTTCCATTACGCAGCCTGCTTGGCTGATGGCCTCTCTGAAAAAAGCAAAGCCTTTGCGCGGGTCCTGGGTGTTTGCCCCGGCAAAAAGAATCAGGTTCTTATTTTCTGGTAACCCAAGCATTTTTCGTGTTTCCAGCTTGTTATAGGGGGAAAACAATGTTGTGTCCAGGCAATTCGGGATAGTAAGGGAAGTGTGGGGCTTTGTGAGGGCTGCGGCTTTTACCAACCCGTCGAGCCATCTGCTGGGTGATACAAGTGCGAGGTTTGCCTGATCGTAAATGAACTGTTTCTTCTCAAACTGAGAAAACGAGATGTCATATTGATCAGGTTTGGCAAGATAGGGGCAATACTGGCAGTGCGAAAGGTAATTATCGCAACCTCTGCTGTAATGGCATCCGCCGGTGAATGTCCACATATCGTGCAAAGTCCACACCACAGGCTTCCCCATAGAAAACAGGCTTTGCAGCGATTGGAGAGATAAAAAGCCGAAGTTGACCCAATGTAAATGAATGATATCTGCTTTTTGTACCAAGGGATGCCCTGCAATATCTGCCCCTATGGCAGCCGGAGAAAAAGCAAATCTCACTGTTTTATCTTTTTCCTGAGGATAAAAATGAAGTCGCTCCGCAATGAAACGTCCGAAGTGCTTTTTCTTCTGCAATTTATTATCAGAGAGCTCAATCACCTTTTCCTCATGGCCCTGAGCCGTTGGTACCAGCATGTATGAGTCTGTTCCGTATTTCAGCAGCGCCCTGTGCAGTCGGGTAGCGGCAACACCCGCGCCTCCTTCCAGATGAAAAGTACTCAGGTGAAGTACCATTTATATATTAGATTGTTGACAATTGCATTCATCCGGGTAAAATTAAATAGTTCTGCCGGTAAATAATTTTTATTCGTTAAAACTATCTTTAACAAAAAATAAGCAACTGAGGGATAATGTCTAGCGAAAAAAGAAGCCACGAGGCGCATTCGGGTTGGTTTGAGGTACAGTATGCAACCAAAGAGGCAAAGGATAAGGCAATAGAATTGTGGGAATATGATGAGCAGCACAACACAATTAATCATTGGATACACCAACGTCAGCTACAACTAGCCAATCCCTTTTTATCGGAGCCAAAATCATGGCTTACCGTAGGAGATGGATATGGTTTCGATGCTAATTTTTTTTACAAACGGGGTCTGGATGTTACCGCCACTGATATAGCAGGAACGTTTTTGCCGCTTGCGCAGTCCCGCGGTTTCCTGGGCAAATATTCTGTTGAGAATGTGGAAAAGCTCAGCTTTCAGGATGATAGTTTTGACTATGTTTTTTGCAAAGAAGCCTATCACCACTTTCCGAGGCCGTATCTTGGTGTTTATGAGATGCTTAGGGTTGCAAGAGAAGCTGTGATATTGGTAGAACCACACGATCCTATATCAAAAATGCCATTTCTGCTGGCGCTGAGAAATATTTTTGACCGCTGGGATACTTCATTGTTACAAAAATACTGGAAGAACAGGTACTCGTTTGAAGAAGTTGGTAATTACGTGTTCAAGCTATCGGAGCGGGAGATGGATAAGCTGGCCAACGGTATGGGATTGCCGATGGTGGCTTTCAAAGGGATCAACAATAACTATTACCACCCCTCATACGGCCGGGAAAAAGCGGATGATTCTTCAAAAGCATTCAGGAAAATTAAACGTAAATTGGCTTTTCACGATTTTCTGACAAGATTTTCTTTTATGCCCTCGCAAATACTTTGCGCTGTCATCTTCAAGAAAATACCTTCTGAAAAAGTAATGGCGGAAATGAAAAAGGAAGGATTTCAAATTCACGTTTTCCCGCCTAACCCTTACGTATAATGGTTTTCAGTTTTCATCATTTTTAAAGCCGATCTGCTTTCTTTCCTTTTGCGGCGGGTCAATGAGGAGATTTAGGGTTTGGTGAATGTCGTGGAATTTCATATCCATTTCATTTTCCAGGGTTTCAATTCTGGTTTTTAATTCTTTCGAATCCATGTAGTACTGGCGTAGCATCACAAAAGCGCGCATAATGGTGATATTTACCTGCAATGCTTTTTTGCTTTTCAAAACACTGGATAACATTGCGACGCCTTGTTCTGTGAAAGCGAAAGGTGCGGCGCCTCCAAAATAGCTTTTAGATGGTATCACAATTTGTGATACCAAGTATTCGATTTCATTTTCTGTAATCTGAAACATAAAATCGTTGGGAAAGCGGTCGATGTTACGACGGACTGCCTGTTTCAAAACTCTCGTTTCGACCTCATATAATGCGGCAAGGTCAAAATCAAAAATTACTTTCTGTCCTCTCAGGGTAAGTACCTTACTTTGGATGACTGCTAAATCCATAAAAACAAGTTTGGTTAAAATGCCTTTACGTTCGGACTGACGATGCGGAGGCATTAGTTTTATCTAATACGCTGCATCTTGTCCAAAGTCACAGGATTATTCTCGCCAACCAAAAATATTCAGTTGCAGGTCCATCACATCATTATCCCTGTAGCGATGGTTGGTAAATGGTTGGAGCCGGTGCTGATTGGTGTCAATAAAATAGCGGAAGTCGTTTTCTTCAAAAATCTGGATGATATTGGCCAGCCCCTGCGGATGGCCGAGGTAGGAGTGGAACTCTACGAAGAGGTTTTTTACATGCCCCAGCGCGTGCCGGCAATCATGAAGCACTTCTTTTTCAGCTCCTTCGATGTCAATTTTCAAAAAATCAATCTGGCTTTCATACAAGAGGAAATCTTTCAGGCGAACGGAAGGGATCTTTTTCTTTTCGGAAGTGGAGTATATAGACGAAGAGTCCGCCGACTCACTTCCCAAAAGTACACCGCCTTCATCAATCCAGACAGCTTTTTCAATGACATTGACGTTCTCAACTGCATTGGCTTTCAGATTGTAGTCCAGTAGGGAGGCTATTTCCGGTTCGGCTTCGAAAGCAGTGATTTTCGCCTTTGGGAAAAGTTTTTTGAAATATAGCACACTCATTCCCACATTCGCCCCGCAGTCAAAAATCACGGGTTCCGGGTTAGTACTTTCAAAGTGGTAAAATTCATCTGCGAAAATCTCTTTGTGCTGCCAGAGGAATGACATCACGTCCGGTACTTTCAGCTGGTACCCGCCAAACGCTACATTGGTCAGCTTATGACGCGGGCTGTTCCCGTATTGGAACAACAGCTTCATAAACTCGCGGTTCGTTTGCGTTCGCAGAGAATGATAGGGTTCTTTCAGTAAATAGCGCAGCCAGTACATACAATAGCGAGTTCTTTTCTGGTTCAGATCAAAGCTGATACTTCAACCAATTTTTTATTTTCAGATAAAAAGGAAGACGATAATAGTCACCAAACAGTTTGATCATTTCTGCATCGGGTTGGATGTTGGGGTCAATTTCAATCTTTTCGGGATTCATATCTTCACCGTAATACCCAGTTTTGAATGTAAAGTTAGTCCCGCTGCCGTCAGTGCCTATATTTTTAATTTTGGACCGGACAGGGTAAACTCCGAATGCATTGTTTTTGAACTGACAATAAGTCCATCGGATTGCCCAGGAATCGATTACTTTTTGCTGTTGTTTGACCAGCATTGGCCAAAGGTCTTCGCCTCCCTTTGCAAACTCTTTGACTTTGTTCCTGTCTTTTTTCAATGATACAAAATCAGAAACTGACCAATCGGCTTTATTCCACCTGTCAATCCATGTACCCCAACCCCAGGAACTTGCCCTGGGGGCCAGAAAGAGATCTTTTCCATAACCCGCAGGAAACGGGATCGGCGGACAATAGGCAGTAACTGAAAATATATCAGCCCGGGATTGATATGTGTCCAATGCTTCGTTCATAAAAGCCAGAAAATCCGGTGTCGTCAGCATATCGTCCTCCAATACAATGATCTTCCCCTGCAATTTCAGAACTTCGCTCACCCCTTTGATCACCGATATGGCGAGGCCGTTATTTCTGTCGGCCTCAACTACTTTGATGTCTTTGAATCCTTTAAGTTCTCGCAGATATCCCCTTATTTCTTTTACCAGAGGCTTATCTGATTCATGCCTGGGCCCGTCGGAATAAATAATCAGATTGCTTCCGGAAGCCAGCGTGTTGTGCTGCAAAGCTTCAATCGTCTGACGCAAATGCCAGGGGCGGTTGTAGCAGAACAAAACGATGGGGGCAAGATTAACCGGCGAGGTCATGATTAGCTCTTAAAGGCATCAATAATCAGAGAAGTATAGCCTAGCTTGCCATTTTGGTTCCGGCTGTCATGATCAGCGGAACGTCTGATCATGCCGTCTTCCGGTTTCCAGGGATTTTTATGGAACTCACCGTTTTCATCAAAATATTCGAGTGGCTTTACCTTAAACCCTATTTCTTCTAAAAAACCGGACATCAGTTTGTAGTTATAGAGGAGTTTGTGGTCGTCGGCGCCGTTTCCGGTACCACCCGGCTTTACATAATTAATGTATTCCTCGTCCGGATGAAAACCGTCCGGCACTGCAACCCGCAAAAATCCGCCGGGTTTCAGATAGGTGTAGCAGTGCCTGAATGCCAGTTTTCCCTCATCCGGTGTCAAATGTTCCCAGACGTGCTCAGCCAGAATACGGTCGATTGAGTTCTCGGGGAAGTATTTTTCCCAGTCGCTTTTTTTCAAAAGGTTTAAAGTTTCGATGTCGGAATGGATCCATCCTTTATAAAGCGAAAACATGGAGCCAACAACCATATTCACAGGTTTGGAACGGTCATAAGAAACCAGCTGAAACAGGCTGAAAGGCTGTTTTAGAATGCCGGCAACTATTTTTTGCGTTAAAGACATCAGAAAAATAAATTAATTAAATGCTGGAATTCGTAATGCATTTGTTTCCTCAAAGATAGTAATCAGCTTATTCACTTTTGGAAATACTCGTTTTGATCAAATTCCAGCCGGCGCTGAAACCATTTGAAATATCTTCCGAAACTTTCCAGGCAAGAACCCCGCCGCCAAAAATAATCGTGACAATAACCGACCTGGTCAGCACATCTACCAGAATATCGGAAAGTTTGCCGGAAGAAGACGCTGGAATAAACCAGACAGCCAGGTACGCCACTGCCGCGAGAATGATAACTTTTACGGTTCCGATTGTAAACGGCTGAATATTCATTTTGTAACGTATGAAGAACAGCTTTACTACATTGTAGGTTACAGTTGAAAATAACGCAGCCGCGGCAGCACCGTTGAAACCATAAATAGGGATCAGAAACTGGCTGCTGAAAAGTATCAGAACTGTGAAGAAAAGCATGAACACAATATCATAACGATAATAGCGCGAATTGGTGAGAATTTCGGTGTTCAAGCCAGTCATCATGTCCGTGATCCGGGATACGCCGACCATCAAAACCACCCATTTTCCCTGCGCGTAAATATCGGATTTGGGGATCAGGCTGAAAATCGCATCAATGTTTGACCAGATCCCGAGGAAAAGAAACGTGCCTATGATAAAAAGGTTCAGGGACGATTTTTTGTATATGGTATCAATGTGAGCAATGTCGTTCCTGGCGTAGGCTTCTGAAATAATCGGCGCGCTGATCATCACAATACTGTTTCTTGGTATGGAAATCACAAGGGCGATCCGTGAGGCAATATCGAAGACAGCAGTACTACCGAGCCCTCCCTGAAAAGCTGGAAGCAATACCTTTTCGATATGTGGGAGCAAAGCTGCACTGGCGCCGCCAAGCACTACCCAGAGTCCGTAACGGTACATTTCTTTGAAAGCCGGGTGTTTTATGAAACCAAAATCAAGCGAAGTGTACAATCGTTTTTGAAAATGGAGATACACCAGCATCGCTGTAATAGCTACGCCGTAACTTACCACCGTCAGATTGACCATGGTATCGAAAGAGATGATCTTGAAACCAAAAAGAATGACCACCAGACTGTTCGCGAGCCGTAATCCTACCTCGCGGATCAAAGAAGGTACTGCAATACGAAGATTGATCCGGGAGTATGATTCCAGGGCCAGCAGGTAAACCATCCCAACGGTGAGCGGAATAAATACATAGTAATACCTGACCAACATCGGCGAGTGGTCGAGATAAAACTTTAAGTACAGTGGCTTAAACAAAAGATACAGCAGGACGAAAGCGGCCAGGCCGATCAGAGGAGTGATAATGATGAACGTGAAAAGCTGCCTCCTTGAATGGTCGTCCTGAAACCTGCTGTGAAACCGCACCGCGACTGAGGGGACGCCCAGCAGGGCAAATGACATATATATTACCGGGAATGTGAGCAGGGTGGAAGCATACAAACCGAGTTGCTCCTGGGTCAGATACTGATTGTACAGTATCAGAATGTTAAAAATCCCAATGATTACACCAATATAAGAAACAATTGAGCTTTTAAATCCCTGACGTACAATAATCCCCATTGAGGTTCTACTTGGTTTAACAGGGCGAAATACGGTAAAAACGACAAGATAGCCTAACGAGCGTTACTATTTAGGGGTATCGTCGTCTTAGTCTATATTTCTTTTGATGACTAAATATTATCTGGTTTGAAAGTTTTAAGTATCGTTGGCGCTAGGCCCAATTTTATAAAAGTGGCCCCTATACATGCAGTTTTTCAAAAGCATCGTGATATGGAATCCAGGATCGTACATACCGGTCAGCATTATGACGACCAAATGTCTGGTATTTTTTTTGATCAGCTCAATCTGCCGCGACCGGATTATTTTCTGGGAATAAATAACGGATCTCACACAGAGCAGACCGCTGGTATCATGTTGCAATTCGAGAAGGTTATTCACACTGAAAAACCCGATATGGTACTGGTAGTAGGCGATGTAAACTCAACACTTGCCTGTGCATTGGTCGCAGCAAAAGAACAGGTTCCGGTTGTTCATGTGGAGGCAGGGCTCAGGAGCGGGGACCGGAGAATGCCGGAGGAGATCAACAGGATCATGACAGATAGCATTTCGGATCAACTGTTTGTGACTGAGCAGGCAGCTGTGGACAATCTAAGAAAAGAGAATATCCCGGCAGAAAAGATCCACTTCACCGGAAATGTATTGATTGATTCGCTGGTACGCTATCGTGCAAAGGCCTCTGAGTTAAAAATTTCTGAGCAGCTCAACTTGAGAACCAGATCATACGTATTGATGACAATGCATAGGCCAGCCAATGTGGACAACGAAAAGAGTCTGAGGCAAGTTATTGAGATAATAAAATGTGTTGCCGGAGATGTACCTGTTGTATTTCCATTGCATCCGCGTACCTTGAAAAATATAGCAGCTTTTGGATTGAAAAATGAAGTCGAACGCATAAGAGGACTTCAGATCATGAGACCGCTGGGTTATCTTGAGTTTTTGAATCTCATGGACAACGCTGCACTGGTCATTACAGATTCAGGGGGCGTTCAGGAGGAAACCACCTTTTTAAATGTACCCTGCATCACGCTCCGGGAAAGTACGGAGCGTCCTGTTACCGTAGAAGTCGGGACAAATAATCTTTTGAATACACTGGATAAGGAAGTTGTCCGGCCTGCCATGGAATCAATACTCGGCGGATCTCCGAAAATAGGTAAAATCCCCTATTTGTGGGACGGCCAGGCTGCTGAGAGGATCGTTGCAATTTTAAGAGAAAAATACATTTAGTACGTTTGTGAGAAATTAAGGCTTGACGGCCAATCCGAAATGATCAAGATTTTAAAAAACAGTGTCTGGAGTTTGCTGAACAGTATTGGTCTGGGTGGTAGCGTCCAGCTATCCCTGGATGGTGCCCTGAAACAATATGGCTGGTTCAGAAGCTTTCACACCAAACAGTCAATTGATATCAATGGTGATCCGTTGCCATGGTATACTTATCCTTTTATCTTATTCCTCAAACCAAGAATCAAATCTCATTTTGAAGTATTTGAGTATGGTTCAGGTAACTCGACGAGATGGTACGCCGGTCAGGTAAAACATATTACTGCGGTTGAGCACGACAGTGACTGGATCAGGCAGATAAGTTCCAAGCTTCCGGCGAATGCGAAAATACTCGAAAAGCCTTTGGGAGATTCCTATGTTAAATCGGTGCAGTCCACAGGAGAGCTATACCATATCATAGCTGTCGCTGGCCCAAACCGGGTTAAATGTGCCAGTTTTGCGATCGATTTTCTGACGGACGACGGCGTTCTCATTCTTGACAATTCAGAGAGACATTGGTATCAGACGGCTAAAGAATATCTGGCCGGAAGAGGTTTCAGGAGACTGGATTTTATTGGAATGGCGCCGATCGTGGGCATTGAAACCTGCACCAGTGTATTTTACCGGGATAATAATTGCCTGGGCATCTGATTTCAAAACGTCAGTTCATACGTTCTCTTGACACTTTCTTTTCCTCCGATGTTTTGTTTAAAACGGGCCAGAGAAGGTTTATGAATTCCTTTATGATCCAGTGATATGCCAAGGTCGAGGGTGGCTATTCCTTCTTTCCAGCAATAGCTGTAAATTGTTTCGGTCAGGATCACATAGGGGCTGTAGTGACGGTAGTCGGGGACATCTGCCGACAGGAAGTTGTAGATAATGCCGCGGCTTACGCGGACAGTCAATGAAAGGGCGATTATTTTCTCCGAATCCCTGACGGTAAAAATCTTTACTTCTTCCTTGAATTTCATCAGCAGTTCCTCAATTTGTTGCTGCGATAATGTGAGCGAATATCCTTTCAGTGTCCTGCATTCGAACAAAAAGCTATGAATAAATCCAGCCGGGAGATTTTGTTCCAGACCGGCCCTGAATCCCGCTGCCTTTGCCCTTTTTAATTTTCTGTTTTCTGATGCAGCGATGTGATAGGTAAATCTATCGGAATCAACGGGAATTGAATGGTTGATGAATTCGCCGGATACTGTGAAGCCAGCGCTGCGATAGGTGTAGTCCAGGCGTATATATTCCCAGGCGGCGTAATAGCTTAAAGGAGCGGTTTTAACGATCAGTTTCTTACCTTCGCGAGCGGCAATAAATTCTTTTATACAGCAAACTAAGAAATCAAGATCATCTTGCTTACAATTTTTATCCACCTGAATTCCGCCAAAGGGAGCCCTGAGAGGCGACACCCAATGACCGGGAGTGGGCTCTGCGCAGTGAAAAATTCCACAAGGCGCGGGGATGTTTTCAGTGAAGAGCAGGAAAGAAAATATTAACCCAGTGCTCTGTGTGCCCAGATGCTCAGGTTTCAGGTACAGGAAAGGACGGAAGCTCAAATCGCCGCATGAAGTGTCCGAGGTTGTGAATAATCGTACTTCGCATCCGTTATGCTGCCACCTAGTTTCAGAGTAGTGTGTATCTAGTTTGATATATGTAAAATTTTATATCAGGGTAAATATGTACATTAATTGAACTTATTTTTTTAGAAATTTGAGCCGATCGATAACGATTTCTACACGTTTGCTAAAAATTGGTATACTAATTTGATATTTTTCATGTTTAATACAATGCTGATCGCTAAATTTGTTAATTCGTAACACAGTTGCAAATTATTCGTCAAATGCCTGTTTAGATTGTAAATCAGGATCTTTTATTGAAAGATCGTTGTATAACATAAAGTAGTTTGCTTAATTTAACCAAGAATACAAAGTAATCCTAATTCAATTGGACACGAACCCGTACATGAAACACATACTTATTGCCGAGGACCATGCAGTGGTGAGGATAGGTACCAAACACCTTCTGAAGTCTTTAATCCCCGAGTCAACAATTTCTGATGTTGACGATTTTGATAAAATCCTTCAGGAACTGGAAACGAAAGCCTACGACCTCCTGATCCTGGATATCAATATTCCGGGAGGTAACACCACCAAAATGGTTGAGACCATTCGCAGTAAATCTCCCGGGATAAGAATACTGATGTTTTCCAGTTATGATGAACAACTTTACGGCCTTATGTATCTTCAGGCTGGAGCAGACGGATATTTGTCCAAAGATGCACCGGAAGAAGAGTTTAAGTCTGCGGTAATGAGTGTCCTCAATAATAAGAAATACATGAGTGAAGATATGCAGCAGATGAATATCAACAGGCTCATCAACCCCAAGGAATTTCAGCCAGATCCGATCGTTAGCCTTTCTCCAAGAGAAACGGACGTTATGAACCTCCTTAAAGAAGGTTTCGGAACGGCAAAAATTGCTGAAAAGCTTAATCTGCAACTTTCCACAGTTAGTACTTATAAAGCCAGGATATTTGAAAAGCTGGGCGTTAAAAATATTGTAGAGCTGATCACCAAGATCAAGTAAGGCTCTTTTGGAATTTTGAAATCCCTGCCTTCTCAAAGGGGCAGGGATTTTTTTTACATACCAGGTAATAAATCGGTAGTTATGAGGAAACTTAGTGTTGAGGAAATGGGCCGTTTGACGGTGGAGGAATTCAAAGAGTCTGAGAAATTTCCTTTCGTGATAGTCTTGGATAACATTCGCAGTCTCAATAATGTGGGATCATTTTTCCGGACCGCGGATGCTTTTAGGGCACAGAAAATTATTCTTTGCGGTTATACGCAACAGCCTCCGCACCGGGAAATAACCAGGAGCGCGCTTGGGGCTGAACTTTCTGTAACCTGGGAAAAGGAACGGCAGACAGTAGATGCAGTCAAAAAACTGAAAAACCGGGGATACCATGTCTGGTGTGTAGAGCAGGCAGAAGGCAGCGTTTTGTTGCAGAATTTTGCTCCTGAACCAGGTATTCCATACGCCTTTGTATTTGGAAATGAAGTAGAGGGTGTAGCAGATGAGGTCATTGCCGCTTCCGATGGTTGCTTGGAAATACCTCAGTTTGGTACCAAACATTCTTTTAACGTGTCGGTTTCAGCGGGGATCGTATTATGGGAATTTGTCAGAAAAAACTTAACATAAATATAACACAGAAAATTTGGTCTTTGTGATTTAATAAAACGTAATTGCAAGTTATTACTAACGTTATGGTGAACGCTGATCCGCTTGTTTAAAAGACGCCCGAATCTGGTTGTTACCAGTCTATTTTTAACGATCTTACTATTTAGGTTATGAAATCTGCTACAAAAAAATTGTCGAATGAAATTGCAGAGACGCTCGCAGGAAAAATCGATGCAGTCTCGGCCGGATCAAAAAAAATAAAGAAGTCTATCGAAAAAGCAGCTGAGAAACTAGCCAAAAAGGTGGCTAAGTTTGAAAAGGAAACTTTGAAAAAGAAAGCGAAGGAAGCTAAAAACGCTGAAAAGAAGTTAAAATCCAAAGACAAGCATTCGAAAACAAAAAAAAGTAAATTAGAGAAGGTAACCCTGCCTGTTGCCATTGTTGCACCTACGGCACCTGTTGCACCACAACCCAAAACTGCAGTAGCGAAGGTAACAAGCACTAAACCAGCCCCAAAAGCTCCCGCAAAACCTGCGATAAAAACTACGGCCCCAAAAGATGAGGCTAAGCCGGTTACGGCAGAATAAAGCCCGCTAATGCAATTTATTTTGATAAACCGCATTCAACTCTCAACAGGGTTGAATTTTTTTGTGCTGTTTGTTCCTATTGTCGCAAGCATCCTTCCTGTCAGACCTTTCTCATGACGGTATGAAAAATAATCTTCATTGTGGATGACGGTCGAATATGGAGAAATTTCGATATGCTCAGTTTTAAGTCCTGCACTTACCAATTGGTCATGATTGGCCAGTTTAAGATTTACATAATATTTGCCTCGTCCGGCGTCCCATCGTTTGTACTCCGGGTTAAAATGCTCGGCTACCTCTTTGCCAACTTCAAAAGAACATTCGTCAATACAGGTTCCGATATAAGCATAGCAATTTCCAGGATTTGTTCCGAACTGTTCTTGTAAAGCTTGTGTGGTTTTTTGTACAATCAGCCCGACAGTTCCTCGCCAGCCGGCATGAATGGCTGCAATAGCTTTTAGTACCGGGTCATAGATCAGGATAGGCGTGCAGTCGGCAATAGTCACAGCAAGTTGCACATTGGGTTTATCCGTTATTAATGCATCGTACATTTCAAATCTTCCCGGATGCTCAACATTCATAATGGCTGTTCCGTGAACCTGATGTGACTTAGCCACACGGTCCAGGGATACGTTTAATGCCGCAAAAAAGCGCCGGTTGTTTTCGGCAATATTTTCAGGATCGTCGGGAGATGAGCCGCCCAGGTTCAGTGAGTTGTAAGGTTCTTTGCTCACTCCCCCGTGCCTGGTGCTCTCGGCTGCTATCAACTCGGGAAATTGACTGAAAATGCGTGGTACGCGAAAAAGTGGCTTTTGTGTTGATATACTTTGCTCCTTCATGGATCTGGCTTACTTGTGCTATGGTTCTTCAAATGTATAGCTTGCCTTTAAATTAACAACAAAAAGAGGGTGCCCGTTGAGCACCCCCCTTTTCATTCCGACTCTATTATTCCGCCTTTTACGTGAAATATCGATTTATCCTTCCAGTCAGCAACACGACAATAGTCCATCGCAGCTACTTTACTCCTCACGCCGTTGGTACAGATCACAATTATTTTTTGATACTGTACGAGTATGCTTCTCTTTTCTCTTATTTCGGCCAGTGGAATATTGACCCCTCCTTCATTGAATTCTTCGAACTCCCAGGCCTCGCGAACGTCAACCAGCACAGAACCGGGATCGTCACGAATAATTTTTCTGGCTTCCGGCAGATCAATATCGGTGTAAGTATTCCTTGTCACGACTTCCGGAGTTTACCTGGCGTTTGCGAACGGATGGTCCTGAACGACTGGTATATTTTTGGAGATCAGCTTATGAATATCCCTTAGAAATGCTTTTTCTTCCAGGTCGCAGAAAGAGAGTGCAGTTCCCTTGGCTCCGGCGCGGCCGGTCCTGCCGATCCTGTGCACATAGGTTTCGGGAATATTAGGTATCTCATAGTTGATCACATGCGTCAGATCGTCGACATCAATTCCCCTCGCAGCGATATCTGTAGCCACCAAAACCCTGGTAGTCTGTGTTTTGAAATTCTTTAATGCAGTTTGCCTCGCATTCTGAGATTTATTTCCGTGAATAGCTTCTGAAGTCACGCCGGCTTTTCTTAAAACTTTCACAACCTTATCTGCACCATGCTTAGTCCTCGTAAAAACCAGAGCAGTTGCGATGGATGTATCTTTTAATATATGCAGGAGCAGCGAGTTCTTATCCGATTTATCAACAAAAAACACAGATTGCCGGATTGTGTCAGCCGTGGAAGATACTGGCGTAACCTCTACTTTCGCGGGGTTGGTAAGAATCGTATTGGCCAGTGTCACAATCGCAGGCGGCATTGTTGCCGAGAAGAAAAGCGACTGGCGTTTTGCGGGCAGCAATTTGATGATCTTCTTTACATCATGGACAAAACCCATATCCAGCATACGGTCCGCTTCATCCAGGATGAAAAATTCAAGCTGGTTTAATTTTATAAAACCTTGGTTAATAAGATCTATCAACCGTCCCGGTGTGGCGATCAGTACATCTACACCTCTCTGGATTGCGTCAGTCTGCGGTTTTTGGCCTACGCCACCAAATATTACCGTGCTCTTTACAGAAGTGTGCCTTCCGTATGCGGTAAAACTCTCACCGATCTGAATGGCCAGCTCGCGGGTAGGAGTTAAAATCAGTGCCCGGATTCTGCTTCTTTCGGATCTGTTTACAGGATTTGAATGCAGTAGCTGCAGCATGGGGATGGCGAAAGCGGCGGTTTTCCCTGTTCCGGTTTGCGCGCAGCCTAACAAATCTCTGCGTTCTAGTATAATGGGAATGGCGTTTGCCTGGATCGGGGTAGGAGTGGTGTAACCTTCTTCTTGGAGCGCCTTTGCAATGGGCTCAATGAGTTTTAAATCTTGAAATGTCATTTGGTTTTTTTAAAGGCCACTCATATTTTGATAAATAAAACGGCCGGATATATGAATGGCCTAATGCAGGCCGATGGTATAACAGCGCTGAAATTTTAAACGTTCAGTCCGTATGCTTCCGCAAAGGTACCCATGTTTATTTACAATTGCATGAAGGATGCCGATACGGGCCAATTTTTCAGACAAATCTGTCATTTAGGGCTGCTATTGTTCGAGTGAATTTTAAATTAGAATACCATTAGAGTTGCTCCGTACGGCCTTTCTGGCCAAGGTTTATAGCCCGGATTTTACTATTTTGGGCTAATTTAAAATTGTTATCCATGGAGTTATACTATTCTTTTTCTGCTTTAATTGTCCTTTCAGCCATTTTTTCATACGTCAATGCCAGATTTCTGAAACTTCCCGCGTCCATCGGAATTATGGTCATAGCCCTGATCGTTTCGCTGGGTTTAATTGCAACTGACAGTATCTTTCCAAAGACTTTCGTCCGGATCACAAACCTGATCGCGAGTGTGGATCTGACCGAAATTCTGATGGGCGCCATGCTTAATTTCCTGTTGTTTGCAGGAGCAATCCATTTGCATCTGGAAGACCTGAAGGAACAGCGAATGCCTGTTATTATTTTCTCAACAGTGAGTGTGGTGATCTCGACTTTTGTGATCGGTTTTTTGATGTTCAATATCCTTCCGCTTCTGGGGATGCATATTCCGCTGATCCAGTGCCTCGTTTTCGGAGCATTAATTTCTCCCACCGACCCGATTGCCGTTTTAGGAATTCTGAAACAAGCGGGTGTGCCCAAATCCCTCGAGACTAAAATTGCTGGGGAATCCCTTTTTAATGATGGTATGGCGGTAGTGGTATTTATCCTGATGCTGGCACTGGCGCGTGGGGAAGAAGTAAATACTTCATTCAGCGGTATTTCTATGCTGCTGGCGAAAGAGGCGCTCGGCGGGATTGCATTGGGCCTTGTGCTGGGCTTTGTAGGATCCCAGATGATCTACCGAGTCGACGGCTATAATGTGCATGTTTTAATCACACTCGCCATTGTAATGGGTGGGCATCTGGCGGCTCAGGCAATGCACATGTCAGGCCCGCTGGCGATGGTAGCGGCAGGGTTAGTAGTGGGAAATTATGGAAAAAATCTGGGCGGAGTTTCGGAAACCGAGCGGGATTATATCGACAAGTTTTGGGAGCTCGTGGATGAAATCCTGAATGCCATACTATTTCTGATCATAGGTTTTGAGCTGCTTCTGATACCGGACCTCAAACAGTACAGTTGGGCGGGACTTATTACCATTGCCGTAGTTCTTTTCGCGAGGTTCGTATCTATTTACATACCTGTCCGGTTGATTCCTTTTAAAACCAAGTTTGGTAAAAAATCCATTACGATCCTTATATGGGGAGGATTGCGGGGCGGGGTCTCCATAGCGCTCGCACTTTCGATAGACCAGGAATTAAATAAGGATCTGATCCTCGCAGTAACCTACTTCGTGGTGCTTTTCTCAATCATTGTACAGGGGCTTACAGTCGGGAAACTGACAGCCAAGATGACGGAAAACGAAGAAAATAATAAGTAGCACCTTACATTTCAGGGTTTTCGACCAGCTGATTGAGCAATGCATTGGTCTTGTTCAGCCAGAGAAACTGTGCCTCGCAAGTCCAGTGCGAATCGCCTTTTAGGTAGGAAGATGTGCCCATTTTCCGGTAGTCGGCAAGAACATCAATGTACGGGATTTGAAAATCGGGATGCTTGTATATCCTTTCAATCAGGTTGTTATACTCACCAAAATCGGGATTCAGGACAGACACCTTGTTGGGAATGATGGATAACATGACAGCATCAAAACCAAGAGAATCGGCTATTTCGCGGCTTCGGTTCAGATTCTGGACGATTGTGTCAACTTCTGAATTATCCAGTTCGGAGAACGATGAAGTAACGGTCGAAGTGTCCCGGTCTGTGTCCATATAATAGACCATATCCCTGTCATTATTCACAAGGGTAACGGTTTTGTTGACCCGATTAAAAACAAACTGGTTGAAATCGGCTTTCCATTCTTTTAATTTCAGAAAAAAGTCGTTTTGGAAGAGTAATGCGTCCAAGCGGTCTTCTGTGTGCGTGGACTTAAAAGCATCATCCAGGCGGTGCATGAATTTCTGTGGAACATATCTGGTAACAAAGGTGGCGGTATCAGGAATCAGGACGGAAATCGGGGCAACCATTTTTTGCCTGAAATGCCTTTCAATTGATTCGATTAAAAGTACATTGGTTTCCGAGGTATCGGTTTTGATATGCAGAAAATCACTCCAGTGAACGTAGGTGTAATTGTCCACCGGAAAATCCTTTTTTTCGACCCGTTGTTTTTCGGTAAAGCTATCGCCGATCACATACAAATGGACTTTTTTTGAAGTTGATTTGACGGGCGGCTTATATCCCGTACACTTTTTCCTGGGATCGCGAAAGTCGGACAGATTGGAAAGCCGGTAAAGGTCACCATAGTGATAACCATCCTGGATCAGGCCCAAACGCTGAAATTGTGAAAGCAAAGCCGGACTTAGGCCGATTACCCAAATCATACAACACAAAACGAGAATAGCGTACTTTAAGAATTTCATAATTGCTACCGCAACTTAACCGACCAAACTTGTATCTTTTTTTCCGACCTGCTGAATATCAATAGTTTGTAATACCCTGGCTGATAAGTGAGCTGCACAGGCATTTCTGAAGGAATTGCTTTGTCACCCAGTCGTTTACCTGTCATATCAAATACAGTGGTGTAATTTCCTGATTTGATCGAAATAAAACGATTGTCGACACCGAAAAAGTGATATTGAATAACCGAATTCGGCAGGATATCCTTGATCTCGAAAAGCTCTTTTCCCTCTTTGGTAATGATAGCAGTTTTGGAATTCAGCGACCGGATCAAAATCCAGTCCAGCGAATTCCGGTCGAAAACTGTTCTGAATTTTGAGCCTGGTTCGGGCCTGATAAGCTGTTTTCTGGAAGTAATCCTACCGTCGAGTCCGATTCTGATCACTTCGCCGGACACGCTCAAACCAACAAGCTCCGGTTGGCCCGATGCCAGGTTCTGTGTCCAGGTAAATGCGCTTTCCGTCCGCGTCAGAATATCAACGGGGAAACCCGGGCGTACCGTTCCGTTTTCTTTCAGCAGATATATCTTTCCATTTTTCTGCGTAACAATGAAACCCCGGTTTCCGATCTGGTTCAGCGCGACCACAGGACCCTGGATATTTTCAAAACGCGTCGAGTAATTCAGCTTTTTGACAGGCTTGGTAACACTTTCCCAAAGGAACAATTCTTCCGATTTATTCTTGATAATAAACCGGTTACTACCTTCATCACCGCCGTCGATGGCATACAAAGCACTAATGTCCTCGCCAGAAGGCAGACTACCTGTGAAAGTGGTTACCCTGGTGGAGTCGTCCTCGTCAAGGGCATACACCGTCCGGCTGGTGGCAAATATCCTTTGCTGCCTTCCGATATTGAGGAAATCCACTTTATAAGCGGCCGTGACGATCGGGCCGTTCAGCTTCGCAATGGTTTCAGTTTTACCTTCTCTCAAATTATTGGTTCTGAGTAGATTGTTGTTCTGATCCGTGAGCAGGATTTCCGAGCTGCCGTCGACCGGGTTCTGAAGTGCGGCAAGTTCAGTATCAAATATGACCGGCCATTCAATGTCAATATTCAAAAATGTGCGGTTCAGTACTTTGCTCGCGGTCTGCCTTTTCTTTGGAACCAACGTTATTTCAGGATAGGCATTATCGCTTTCCAAGTGACACTGAACAAGAACTGACTCAATTTTTGAGGTGAAATCCGGGTAGTTTTTAGTGCCCACATTGTCCGTTCTTGACTGGGCTTTGCGAAGGTTAACGATCAAAGAAAGCTGGGCTTCCGATTTAGCATTTGTCAGCACGCTGTCAAATTCGGGAGATTGCTTCCAGGTGATCTGGTTTTCATAGTCTACAATGTAATTCTGGAGTACCTGGGAATTGTTGCTGATCACGAGGTAAGGCGCTACGTATGTGATGTAGCTTCGTTTGAAACCGGAGAACATCGGTCCGTAAAGCCCGGATGGAAGTTCGGGAATGGGAATCGAATAAATATCGTAGCCCTGGTACTGGTCGGCTGAAACATTGGTTTCCTGCGTCGAAAGCTTCGCCAGCTTTTGTAAAACAGGTCTCAGCTTATCATAGTTTGAAAATTCAGCTAGTAGTATTTTTCCGTCGCTTATGCTGTTATTTTCCTCAAGTTGGCACAAAATCAATTCTGATCCGAGATTATCAATGAGAAGATTGCTCTCGTTTGAGATATGGTAATAGAGCTTGTCCCAGGCTTCGGATTTGTAGCCTTTATGCCATTTTAGAAATGCCTTTTTAAATGCCGCTTTATCCACTGCCGCCGACCTGTAAAAGAAAGAGGTTTGCTGAGAAATGTGTTTATGGCCTGCAAACGGAGCACCGGGGATATCTTTAAGGATTTTGGTAAGGTAATAATCAGGAGCATCGGCGCCGGCAGACTTTAAAGAGAGATTGCCTTGCTTAATCGTGTTCTCAATATGAAAATCCTGGAGGACCGGGAAACCCTTCGAAAACTCATTGAAAGTTCCGTTGCTCCCGCCCGTCGGAACCACAGATTTCCATGCTTCATTTCTGATATACAAGCTCGTCCCATATTGAGAATCGCTCATGGAAGCAAACTGCGATTTCAATTTGAAAGAGCTGATATTCAAGGAAGAAGCCCGGACGGCATCTTCGATCAGGTCGCCGTAATAACTGAGGATCAAGAAATTGTCTTTGATCAGATAGGAGAACAGCGGTCTTGAATTATTGTCGATAATGTCTGTGATCCGGTGATCCTGGAAGGTGTGATGCAAAGCTCGGATGCTGGCATGTTGGGGACTGCCCAGCCATTTTGACTCCTCATCACCGGAAATCGGAATATACATGATAACCCCCCATTCGGTACTGGTGCGGGGATGATATGAATAGGAGAGATCCTTGCCTTTGAGAAAATTGTAAAGCTTTTTTTTATCAGGAGTAAGCAGATTCAGCAGCGAAAGATTGTCACTTGCGATATCGAGTAGTGGCAACCTTTTGATGTCAAGATCAGCCTCCGTCGCGACATACAGCGAATCCTGCAAATGTTCACTTGTGATGACAACAATAGCATTGGACGGAATAAATTTCCAGGCGGCAGAAGAGCCTCGGGACCATTTAAAAAGGAAATATCCTGCTGACGCAACGGCAATAATCAGCAGGATTACAAAAATCTTTTTTTTCGACACAAGCCTGGTTTTTAAGCGCGGATCGCCCTTACTTTTTTATTCAGATCCAGACGGAACCGCAGCAGTTCTTTAAAGCTTCTTATACACACTTTCCACAAATTCCATTTGACGATGGAAACCGTTCCTGTTTCGCGGTCTTTATGCGTAATCGGAATATCAAAAAGCTGTTGTCCTGATTTTTTCGCCATTACCGACAAAAATATATTCGGCGCAAAAGGCTCTGGAACAGGCAGCTGGTCCATCAATTTTTTCAGGAAAGTACCTTTAATAAGACGGAACGGAATGTTGCTGTCCATAATAAAGGTTCCATAAACAGCTGAAATCGTACCGCGCAGGAATTTGGTGATGAACAAACGCACGCCGGCATCATGACGTATTTCCCGGTAGCCCAGAATAAACTGTGATTGTTCACGCTTAGCCCACAGTTTATCAAAATCGTCTGAAACAAACTGGTCGTCGCTATCCGTCTGAAAAACGTATTGTGAATCCAGTTCCAGTGCTTTGCGGTACCCGTTTACCACAGCATTGCCATGACCGCCGTTTTTCTGGTTGATCACCGTCAGGTTGGTAACCTTTTGTTCCAATTGATCCAGAAGAACCTTCGTATTATCCTTCGACCCATCATTGATGACGATGAGCGTTGTATTATCGTTTGGAAATTTATTTTTAAGGAAATCAGTCCAGTTGTAAACTACTTTTTCTATACAATCCTGTTCATTGTAAGCGGGCATTACTATACTGAGAAGGTACGACATGCAGAATCTTATTTGGTATGTTTGGGCGAAATTAATAAATAAAGCGTGTAACCAGGCTATGAAAAATGATAATTTAGTAAGCGAACCTATCCTTTAATGCGTTGATCGGCTTCTCGAAAAAGTGCCATGAAAGGGCGGCGATTATAATTGTAAGAGCCATGACTATCAATGCCTCAAAAGCGACATTGCCTCTCAGGTCAGGGATGTACTGGTAGATTTTGTTAAATAATCGTACCGTTGGGTGCATAGGCCCACTATGAAAATGATTATAAACAAAGTTGTGATACAAGTACAGGCCGTAACTGATCTTGCCAAGATAAATGCTCACTGGATTTTCAAGAAAAGCAGCTATCGGCCCGTTAAAACCGATCACAGCCCTGCCGATCAGGAAAAAACCAAAGATTGACGAAACCAGCCTGTCGAAGACGACGAACGAGATATTGAATCTTTGTTCAAAAGACCGGGACCAGTATTGCAGAATGATCCAGAGGATTAATCCGCCTAATACAGGCCAGGATTTGTCAAAAAGCTTACGGAATGTATCTCCTTTATAAAGCTGCAGCCATGCCATCAGGGCACCCAATGCAAATGAATCCAGGCAGGCAGGTGTGCTTACATAGGTGACGATCCAGTTATCGCTTGTAAAATCTTTTACCATGATAAAATAGAAAAAGCGAAACGCAAGGCCGAGTAGCCCCATCACACCCAATACCGGGATCAGTTTGTTTTTGGGTATAAAAAAGATCAGAAAAGGGAAAAACAAATAGACCTGCTCTTCGACGGCCAGCGACCACAAATGATCCATGGAGCCCATCCAGGTTTTGTACAGCGCCATATATATATTTGTCCCGTAAAGTGCCAGCCATGCCAGCTTTTCCCGGACGGGGGGTACATCAAATGCATACAGGAAAACAATGACGAGATAATATACCGGGAATATCCTGATTGTTCTCCGTATCAGAAACTTACGCAGATATTTCTTGAATCCGCCCGGCGTTCCGTAAGATTTTTCCTTGCTTTTTAAAAGTATCCTGGAAATCAGAAATCCGCTGAGCACGAAGAAAATGGTTACACCAAGGGCTCCGAAAGGGATGACGTTTACGGTTACAAAGAGGTGGTCGATGAGAACCAGCGCTATGGCAATGAAACGGATTCCGTCAAGTTGAATAATGTGTCCCTGCGATGTTGTATGCATGTTTACCAGTTTACCTTCGCTTTCTGTTTCTGTGTTTCTTTCACATTGATTTGTTTATCTCTGAAGAGAATTCCGGTCTGGTCACCCTGCTGTCTGATAAGCGCAACCCTGTATGTTCCTTTATTGAGTTCCGAATAGGGGATTTCGGCATGGAAGCCGGGGGCAAAATAGTATTGTTTCAAAAACAGTTCTTTGCGGCTTTTGTTTCTTGTCCTTTGAGCAGGGAAAATATAGAATCTGTCGTTGGAGCTCAGTAATATATACACGCCGCTGTCCTGAAGGCGCTGACTTGAAAAGTTGCTGTTTGTGACGGTGAAGAACTTTTCATCAGCTTTGAATGTGGTCTGGTCGTATAGATTGACCATCCCACGTGAGCTGCCGGAATAATTTTGCCTGTCTGCGATGGAAATCAGAGGCAGCAGTTTTTCGTAGAACACCGGCGTCCTGGCTACAATCCCGGCGGCAAAAGAAGTGTCGGTGGGATACTTTAACTCCTTGTCGGTATAAGTCCAGTTGAACTGATCTGTCGTCAGCATTTTCCGTAATTTATGTGCGTCCACCAGGTGATAATGGTAGCTGAACACATTGAATGTAATGGCAAGAAATACGATCGTTGTGATGTACGGGGACAAAAAACTGCCGCGGATCGGAATGACAACGTACAAATAGGCAACGATAAGGAGCAGTACCGAATAAATTTTGTATTTGCTATCGATAAGACCTTCCAGGCCAAAACCGGCCCTTCCGTACACAACAACCAATGCCGTACCAAGTATAAAAAGGATGGTACCAAGGCAGAAGAGGTCTGTATATCTCTCGAATTTGTTGCCATACTTGTTTCTGGAAATCTTGAAAAGTGTAGTGGAAATGATCGAAACCGCTACCAGAAATAGCACCACTCCTATAAACAGGCACGCTTTGAAATGGTCGAGCACCGGGATGGATTCGGCAAAAGATCCCAGAAATGCCATATATCCTTTCACAAGCTGGAAAATGGATGCATTGGATTCCGGATTGGATTCCGGCCTGCTGTATTTATAGAAATAGCCAAAAATGAATGCGCCGCTGACAATGATCCATAGCGCGAACCTTTTCCTGTTTTGGGTAAGAAAAAGCAGAAGTGCGCCGATTGGCAGAACAAACAAACCGTTTGGACTGGTCAGGACTGTGACTCCCGCCAGAAAAATGGAAAGTATAAAAGGTCCATTTTTTGGGTTAATACATAAATAAATCGTCCATAGCGAGAGTGTTACAACCCCGAAATTCTGGATAGAAGCCATTCCCCAATACATATTTTCCCAAAATGCCAGTGAAAGCCAGATAAATGGGATGGGGACAAGCGCGAAAAGCGGCTTCTTATTGTTTTTAAGAAGCTGGTGCCAGAGCGGAATAATTCCCAAAAGCAGCAGGTTCCCTGCCAGCATCAGGTGTTTAAAGTTTAATTTGCCAAAGATGGAGTAGTCGATCCATGCGACGAGGCGTGTCAGTACGATCCGGTGCTCATTATGCTGTCTGCAAAGTGCTGCGATTTTTGATTTCCAGTCTGTTGCGTGGGCATATTCCTGGATAAAAGCCTTCAAAGCATGATCATCCCACTTGGGTATATTGATAGCATAATAATTCCAGACCGTAAAGTAAATCAGGATCGGTAGCAACAGGATCAGGCTCAGGATTAAGGTTAAAGCCTTTTTTGTCATGCCGGAATCATTATTTGACCAATATGTGACAGGATGGAATCGGGATCAAGCCCCGATAGCTTTTGATGATAGGACTGACTTCCATACCTCCCGTTCGGATAACCTTCGGCTTTCAGACTTTTGAAACTTTTCGGAAAGATGCCTTTTTCAAGCAACTGCACTGAGAGTTGCTGCGCTAGTCCGCCGGTGCTGATGTGCTCTTCTGCCACCAGTATTGCAGGTGCGTTTTTCACCAGTGTCGCCAGATCGTCATTTATTTGTAACGGAAAATGAAGTGCCGATACTACGTTTACCTTGTCCGCCAGCTCGGGTGACAGGGCTAAGGCAGTCATCACATTGTTGGCAATAGGACCCAATGCAAAAATGGTCATTTCTGACGCACTGCCCTGGTGGATTATTTTAAAAGAACCTATCGCTATACTGTTTTCCGGTGTGGTTTTACCTGCTCCCAAACGAAGGTATGCCGGCCGGCCTTCGGCCGCAATCTGACGCACAACAGGTTCGACTTCATCAGCAAATGCAGGCACCCACACATTGGCATTCTGCATTCCGCTCAGGCAGGCCAGATCTTCCAGTGTGTGGTGGCTGCTGCCCATGATCCCGTAACCATATCCACCGCCATTTCCTACCAAAAAAACCGGCAGATTGTTGAAACAGACGTCGTTACGGAATTGTTCGAGGCAGCGGTAAACAATGAAAGGGGCAATGCTGTAACAGAAAACTTTATATCCTTTGTGGGCAAATCCGGCTGCAACGCCGATCATATTTTGCTCAGCTACACCGGCATTAATAAATCTTTTGCCCAATTTGGCCTGCAGATTTTCCAGTGCATTGTAACCCAGATCGCCGGTAATGAAAACAATGGAATCGTCTTCCATTGCCAGCTGCTCCATAGCGGTTGAAAATTCTTTTCTCATTTTATAAATTTGGCTATCCTTTTATTCATTGATTAGGATGAACCTTTAAGTGAACCGATTTTAATTTCGATAAGCCGGGAAGATGCTCAGGCTTGGAAACTGGATAATATTTTTTTTCTTAGTCTTGAATTGCTTTGGCCGCTTCCAGGAACTCTTTTTGTTTAGCTTCACTACCTTCAAAATCTTCTGCTATAAGGGCATCGATTTTCTTAAATGCCTCATTATATTCTTTTTCCGTTGAAATGTTCATAGCAAAATCATGGTGAACTATGAACGGGCCTGTAAGTGTGAAATTATCAAATTAACTTAAATTCAGGAAATTACACTTAATACACTTACTTCCTCAATTGCTTCACCAGCGTCCGGATCTCATCAGCGGTTTTATAGGATTTTGAGCCGCGGCGGATTCTGGTACGGATGTATTTCGGGCGTTTTTTAGTTTCTTCAAATATTTTGGTGATGTATTCTCCCAAAAAGGATATACCAAGGATCGTAAGTCCGCCGAAAAGCACGATCAAAACAATGACTGTACTGATTCCCTGGGGAGTTTCGGGGTAGAAGAATAACTTGGCGAGAATCTGCCAGATAATCCCGAGGATCGATAAACCCGTTAAACCAAAGCCGGCATAGCTCATCAATTCCAAAGGAGCAAAACTGAATGAGAAAATAGCTTTTTTTGCCCACCAGATATTTTTTGTCCAGTTGTTGGTTGAAACGCCGAACATACGTTCCGGCCGCACATAGGGAACGCCAGTTTGTTTGAACCCAACCCAGGCGCGCAGCCCACGCAGGAATTGCTCTGTTTCCGGGAGATCTACCAGCTCTTTCACCACTTTGCGGTCGATCATTGAAAAATCGCCGGCGTCGCGGGGAATCGGTATATAGCTCAGTCCCTGGAAAATTTTGTAAAAGGATTTATAGAAAAAATGAATATGCGGTTTCATCTCGCGCTGCACCCGCACACCGTACACGACATCGTTGCCGTCCATCCACTTTTCGTAAAATGCCGGGATGATTTCCGGCGGGTCCTGCAGGTCTCCGTCCATCAGGACCACACAATCGCCGGTAGCGATTTCCATCCCGCTCAGGAAAGCCGACTGCGAACCAAAATTCCGCGAATGGCTGATACCGACCACATTAGGATCTTTGTCACAGATTTTGTTAATGACTTCCTCCTGATTATCAGGTGAGTTGTCGTTAACAAAGATGATTTCATAACGTACTTTCAGCTCATTGAAAGTTTTCACAAGACGCTCGTACATGAAAGGGATCGCCTGGGCATCCTTATAACAAGCAATGATCGCTGTAATGACCGGGTTCAGTTTCGGATTTTCGAACGCGGGTATTACACTATCTTCGTACCGAATTTCCTGCTGCCAGTTACTCGTTTTTGCCAACCCTTCATTCAGTGAAGTACGGGCTTTCCAGCCAAAATCACGCTCGAAAGCCGACGGATCCCCATACCATTCAGCAAGGTCCCATTTCCTGTTGGTCATGCTTCCCCACTGCGGTTCCTGTTCGATAGCAAAGGTTTTCCGGGATATATCGACCAGGTCGCCCATGGTCGTTTTTTTACCTGTCGCGATGTTGTAGGATTTGCCGGAATTGCTGCTGTCAATTTTCAGCGCGGCGTCCAGAAATGCTTCCACACAATCTTCCACGAAAACAAAATCACGGCTGATATCCGGCGATACCAGCGAAGGAAGTTGTTTTTTTCTAGCGTTTTCGATCAGTTTCGGAATCAGCCGGTCGGGTTCTTCCCAGTAACCGTAGATCGAGTATAGCCTTAAATTGAGTGTTTTGAGATCAAAAAGCCGGGCGTAATATTCCAGCAAATAGGCAGCCGAAACTTTGGAAACAGCATAGTGGCTGTTCGGCTCAACGCGGTCGGTTTCTTTGGGGGAAGTACAATTAAAACCATACTCCGAGCTGCTGCCGGCATGTATGTAAACCATGTCTTTGGTACAGTTCTGAAGAAGGTTAACCGTGCCGATCACATTGGTCTCATAAGTCAGGTTAACATTGCTTTGCTTGCTGTAAGCTCCGTAAGCAGCGAGATTGAATATGGTTTGCGGCTTATACTTTTCAAAAACCTCCATGACGGAGTTATTGGACAGTATGTCGCAGTGGATTATATTTTCGAAAGGAACATTCAGGAGTTTCAGTCTCCATGCTTTGGTAGCATCGTGCGTGAGCGCAAAGCAGTCCTTTCTGATCTTAAAAATTTCATTGAAAAGATTGGCACCGATGAAGCCGCTGGCACCAAAAACAAAAACAGGGCCCTTTAATTTCTCTATTTTATCGTGATAAACCGGTAACTGATCAAGCATTCGTTAATTCATTAAAGTAGCGTTCTTTTACTTCCAGTGTGGCCTGTTCGTACTGGTCCTTATTCATGGGCAGGTAATGCCACTCCAGTTTATTTTCCATGTAGGATACCCCTTTCCCTTTCACGGTACTCGCTATGATAGCTTTGGGCAATCCGTTTTTGTGGCTCTTTAATTCCTTTATCGCCTGATCGATCGACAAGATATCGTGTCCGTTAAGCTCAATGGTTTCGAAACCGATCGCATTCCATTTTTCCACCGATGCAGTTTCACCCAATACTTTATCCGTAAAACCAAATCCCTGAAGACCGTTTTTGTCAATGATCATAATGAGATTATCCAATTGGTTCTGAATGGCGTAATGCGCTGCTTCCCAGGTTGTTCCCTCATTGGTTTCTCCATCGGAAAGAAGCACGTAGGAATAGCTTTCTTCATCTTTTACTTTGGCTGCATGGGCTATGCCGGTCGCGATGGGCAGTCCGTGGCCGAGTGAGCCAGTGGCAAAAGGGATGCCTTTGTATTGTCTGGGAGCAGGGTGGGCCGGAAGGGTGGTGCCGTCGAGATAAAATGTATCGAGTTCTTCGTCGGAAATTTCCCCGAGCGTATTCAATGACGCATACAGTGCCGCCGCCGCGTGGCCTTTGGATAATATGAATGTATCTTCCTGAGATTTATTGAGAAAAAGGACCGCGATCATCAGGTCAATACAACTGAGCGAGCAGCCGATATGTCCTGCATTTGCCTTGTGGTACAAGCTCAGAATTTTGAGACGGAGCTCACCACTTAACTGATTGGGGTCGTTCAATATTTCTTCTGCAGTCATGCGGGATGTGTATGTAGTTGTAAAAATAATTCGGACAAAATAACGGTCAAAACTCGATAATAAGGTATGCAATATACAAAATCTTATTTGACAGCTTTTCAAAACTGCCCAAGTCGACTATTGTGATCCGTAACGTAAACCTTTCAGTTTCATGATTTCAACCGGTGCTGTACCATTGCCTTTTTTGAGCAGAATCAGCTCAGTCTGAGTAGTATCCATCGCCTGTACGTATTGCGCATTTTTTGGAAAATACAAATTGGTCATTTGCGCATCCTGTACCGAGTAGGGCAGAAAAGTGCGGTCCATTTCGGATAGTATCTGAAAACGTGGCGCAGGGTAAAGTACGGTATCGCCTTCCTGGTACAACTCACTGATCTTTTGTGCTGCCTCATAGTAGGGATTAGGAACGCGCGGCGTAGCAAAATAGCCGTATTTCAAAGATTTGTCCTGATAAAATTCGTCCAGGCGCATACCTACAAAATAAAGCTGAGCGGCCAGGAATACATAAATAAGGATCCGGAATTCCACTTTCAGGGTCTTGTAATATTGTAAAAGCAGGCTTATCAAAATGATCACATACGGAAATGAAAATCCTGAGTAACGCTGGGTAAGTCCGTTGGTATGCCCGCCTTTGAACGACATCAGGATCAGGAATAACGTTGGAAATAAACCCATGATGTAGAGCATCCAAAGCCGTTTTTTTTGTACGGTAGTAGCCCGGCTGTGCAAATCGGGAATAAAAGAAAGCGCAAAAAGACTGACCGCCAGGATGCAGAACTGCAGTTTATGGTTGGTATAAAAAACGGAGCTGAGCAAGATCAGGGTATAAGGTACGCGGTGCGTCAGCCAGACAGGTGTTTTGATCCTGTCGCTGAAACGGTACCAAATGATGAGAACTAAGGCTGTTGCAATGGCTACCATCACATTTCTCCGGCCTGATAGTGCATCCGTCAGCCCGTTTGTAAATATCAGTAGGTCAGAAAAAATAGGCAGGGACTTGTTGAAAACATTGGCAAACGTAGCCGGAAGAATGATACCGAATGGGTTGTTGTAAGGCATAGTTTCCGCCATCCTTTTATACAGATCTGCCTGGTAATTGAGTGTGTAGAGCGTATACTGGCCGCCTCCGAAAATCAGCCACCAGGTAACACCGGATAACGCTAATACAGCCGAAACCGCCATTTTTATCCAGCCGTTCACGGTTCTCAGAAAGAAAAGCGCATACAAAGCATGGGCAATGAGCACCGAAATCGTGAGGAAGTGTGATAGCAAACTCAGACCTGCTGCAAGAATGTAGCCGATATAGACCAGCACCATATTTTTCTTGCCGTTTTCAATGATCTGCAGAAAGAAATAGGTAGCAAGCAGGGTCAGGAAAAAAGTAAGCGAATAATTCCTGGCCTGGTGACTGTAAGCAATGAAAAACGGTTCGATAGCAACAATGGCAGAGGCGATCAGGGCCGTGTTGATATTAAAAAACCGTCTGCCGAACAGGTAAGTGAGGCCGATGATCAGCGTACTGAAAATCACAGAAAGGAACCGCGCGGAAAAATCCGAAAGGCCGAAAACTTCCATCCACAAATGCAGCAGCAAGTAGTAGAAAGGGCTGTTACCAATGTCGCTGCGGGTCATCGCCTCGTAATAATCTGCGATGGATTTAGGGGCCCAGAACTCTGCCGGCGTGAATGCCCGGGGGCTGTATGTTTCGTTAAAAGTAAAAGACCTTAAAATGGTAGTCGGCCTGTAGTCGAGCACCGGCGCTTTCCAGAATTCCCGTACCGTTATTTTTCTGTTGGAAAAAACCTCCTTTTGATTGGCTCCCTCAAGAACAATCCCCTGGCTCACGACCATCGTGCTCTTTTCATCGAAAAAAATACTATAACTGTCGAGATGATAAATTCTCAGTGCAATTCCCGCAATCAAAATCGCAGAAAATATGAGCCAGGATTGAAGTGTTTCTTTCGGATAGTGTATAGACATTATAGCTATGACGTTCGCTGATGATCCCTGATTACGTTCGCAGGACTGCAATGCAGGCAAGCAGGGCTATTTTGGGCGAAATTAAGCAAATTTCACTTTGCAGGACATTTTTAGATTTTAAGAATCGTAAACTCCACCCTCCGGTTCTTCTGACGGGTTTGTTCCGTTAAATTGCTGGCGATAGGCTTCGCAGGTCCCCAGGCTTTGGTTTGTATTCTCCGCGATTCAATGCCTTTGGATAAAAGATATTTCTTGACCTGTTGCACCCGGTCTTCCGATAATTTTACATTTTTCTGCACTTCTCCCTGATTGTCAGTATGTCCTTCCAGCAAGATTTCCATAGCCGGATATGCATTCATAGCTGCCACAATCCTGTCCAGTTCTGAAAAGGAAGACGATATTACCTCCGCACTGCTTTGCGAGAACATCGTGTTCATCAGCCTGATTTGTTGCCCGGCTTTGATGGGCTGCATGTAGAGATTTTTACGGATCGTCCTGAAACCCGTTTCCGCCGACAGGTCTATTTCTTCGGTAACCGGGAAATAACCTGTTTCTGAAGCCGATATACGGTATATTTCTTTGAGGGGTAGTACCAGCCGGTATTCCCCGGTTTCAGGTTCAAAAGTCGCTTTTGTAAAAAGCTCATTTGTTTTTTTGATATCGGCTACAATTTCCGATCTCACAGGTTTGTTGGTTTCTGCTTCATAAATCGTACCTGTGACAACGGCTACCGGATCCGGTTTTATTTCGGGCGTCATCCTGATCCTGAAAATATCTTCCTGTCCCAGCGATTTGTCGCTGGCGCTGAAATAAGCATAGTCGCCTGTGGCCGGAATATTGATATATGCGTCCCACAATGGCGTATTGATCGCCGGGCCCAGGTTTTCCGGTTTGGACCAGTTGATCCAGGTATCGTCCAGCCGCCTGGTCAGAAAAAGGTCGCCTTCGCCGTAGCCGCTATGGCCTTGGGAAGAAAAATAGAGGGTTTTGTTGTCCAGCGCCAGAAAAGGTGTTCCTTCATAATCAGCGGTATTGATCACATTACCCAAATGCCTCGGTTCCGACCAGCTATCGTTCGCCTGAAGAAAAGAAACATAGAGATCCTTACCGCCCTCGGTATCACTGCGCTGAACAGAAATGATCATTACATTGCCAAACGGGGAAACGGTAAGCTCCATACTTCCCACATACCCTGAAAGGTTTGTGATCTTGTATTCTTTTGGAAAACTCCACCCGTTTTTGGTTTTAAAAGATCTTGACAAACCAAAATACATGCTTCCGTCAGGACGATAAACATTGATGACGTATATGGTTTTTCCGTCCGCGGCAATGCTGGTGATCGCATTGTCACCGGCATTGTTGATCGGCGAGCCGATATTTACAGCCTCGCTCCATTGGTTTTTATCGCTTAATGTCGAAAACCAAACATCCTGTTTCTGGGCAGAGCCGACGTTTCCCGCATAATTACTTCTGGTAAAATAAAGTGTTTTTCCATCCGGAGAAATAATGGGCGCTACTTCCTGGCCTTTGGTATTGATTTCCTTGCCTACATTCTCCCGTTGGGCCTTGATTTGTGAACTTGTTACATTGATAGCTGCTTCGACAGGAGCGGTACTTTCAGAAATGGCAATCGCGTCAATCTGGTTGAAACCGGACACTTTTGATGGCTGAAGTACAACTTTTATGGCATTTGCGACGATATTCTGTTGTTTTGGAAAAACCCGGAGCATCCTTCCTTTTGCAGGCTGCTGCAACGGAACCGCTTCCGAAATAAGAAACTCTTTACCCGCTTCGTCGTATGCATATACCCTTGAAATAGCCCCGGGATTGAAATTTTCGGCTATTGCGACCTGTTTCAGTGGGATGGATTTTTGAAAACCCACTTTGATCCACTCCTCGTTTCTGCCATCTGCATCTGCCGGGGACCATGCACATGGGCTGTTACCGAACTGGGGTAGTTTGTTGGGAATACCGAGGATTTGTTTGGCACGATAAGCATGTCCGTATTGGGCGGGCCTGTATTCAGAAGAGTAACCGAGAACTTTATCAGCCCACAAAATTTCCTGGCCGTAACTTTTGTAACACATGCCCGTTGCCAAGAGATAAAACAGTAAGCTTTTATTCAATATGTTCATGGGTTATTCAAATCAGGACGGAGTACGCAGCTTTTTAAGGATGATGGGTTAAAAATGCCCAAAACTTCATGAAATTCCATTATATAGTAATATTATCAAGAATATAACTGAATGTCAAACACGGACAAAGAGCCTGACCTCAGTTTTTTGTCCCGATGAGCAGAATCCAATCCCAGCCCGCCTGAGCGTCCGGCGGGCGAACTATCGCTTCATCTATTGCCTTAAATTCCTCGCCAATCCACCTTCTCCCGGTACGCGGACTATACCAGACTGTTCCGAAATGGGTCCCGTTCAGATAATTCAAATTCAGTTTGACAGGACGGGAAGATGGAAGGTACATCATACACATCCTTTTATTGGACATGGATACGACACCGATCTCATGCTTATCGAGGGAATCCGGAAGCAGTTCTTCCAGGGTATCGGGCTGCATGTATTCCCAGGGGATTCCCTTCATGATTTTTACAAAATTCTGAATATATTCCGCACCGTCCCGGGTAATGTTGACTTTCCAGGTATTATGGAAATTTTTGATCGTGCTCATATGGCAAAAGCCAGCTGCAGAGCTCATAATAGACTGATATGCCTGATTCCGGATCAATTCCGACTGGTCTGTAATCTCCTTGGGAAACTCTGAATTGGCGATCAGAAAAGGTTGGGAAAACGCTTCGGCAGAACTTTTCTGCCAGTTGGCCACGGCTGCATATTCCGATGAGGTAACCGTAGAATCAGGAATGATAAATCGCAGGTCGGACCGGTTTTTGGTACCTCCTTCCGTGCCGGTGGGTGAGCGGGTTGACAGCGTAGCGATGATCTGATTATCGGAATTCTGCCTGATCCCATCGGAAACTGCATTAAATTGGACGGTATTCTGATATTCTTCTTCGCTGACGATGTAAATGATGTTGGCGTACCGGGCGAAACGTTTTCCGACATAAGCGCCATACGTTTCCCAGGGATCTCCATTTTGGGAATCAAAAACGGGATTCCAGCTTTTTCTGGTCACTACAATCCCTACGACCAGCTTTCTTTCCCGGGCTGCGATGATGATTTTCTCGAGATAATCGAAATACAATGCATTGGGTTTGCTCAGGTCGTTGTTCTCCAGGAAAGGCAAGGCCTTATTGAAATTCCGCTGACCCGGCAAAGCGGGCAGCAACTGGACCAGAAACGTATTGAAGGACTGGGATTTACGTACATCCATATAATGCACAGCATCCGCGTAGCTGAGCCGCCGCAGCATTTGCCAGGCAACATCCGCAACCATCAGAAACGGAGCGCCTTGATTATCAGATATATGCCTCCCGTTGGGGCTGATTTTCAATGGAAATTTTTCATAAGAAGGCTCCGGTCCCCGATAAGCAAAGCCGCAGAGCAAAAGTCCGATCAAAAAGATCGCGCAGACAGGAAGATAGTGACGCAGTCTCATGACTATTTGTTTTTCAGCGCCGCAATGGTCTCGACAGGATTTTGAGAACCAAAAACGAAGCTGCCGGCTACCAGAATGTCGGTTCCTTCTGCAACCAGGGCTTCCGCATTGGCCAGGTTCACGCCTCCGTCTACTTCAATTTTGAATTGATAATTATACTCTTTTCTGATCCGGTTCAGGCGGGCAATTTTCCTGTATGTGTTTTCAATAAATTTTTGACCTCCAAAGCCGGGGTTCACTGACATGATCAGAACCAGGTCGACGTCGGAAAGGATTTCTGACAAAAGCTCGACCGGCGTGTGCGGGTTGAGCGCAACCCCGGCCAGCGCGCCGGTTTCTTTGATATGCTGAATAGTACGGTGCAAATGCGGACAGGCCTCGAAATGAACTGTGAGAATGGAGGCACCAGCCTTACGGAATGCTTCCAGGTAGCGGTCGGGCTGCTCGATCATCAGATGTACGTCCAGCGGTTTTTGGGCATGCTGATGGATGGCTTCACAAACCGGTATTCCGAAAGAGATATTGGGGACGAACATACCGTCCATAATGTCAACATGAATATAATCCGCTGAACTGTTATTCAGCATCTCTACGTCACGCTGCAAATTCGCGAAGTCGGCAGCCAATATGGAAGGGGCAATTTCAGCCATGAAAATCTATGTAATAATTGTAAAACCGGCCCGAAATTAACGAATTTATAGTTCATCAGTCCAACTAAACGCATCGTATACGGGTAAGTGCCGGTAGGATAGTCGTTTGATACGGCGTTTTAGTAATAAAAGCAAACAACCCCGAACAACAAAGGAATCTGACCGGGACTTGGGGGTATCAGCGCGGGGCAGTAATGTTGAGAGGCGCGGGCCTTAATTTTCCACTAACAATTGCTTACTTTGAAGCATTAAATTGTCAGAAGCGAATTTTTACAAAAGCCGCCGCCATCACTATGAATCCCGAACAGCGTATCCAGGAACTTACGGAAACCATCCAGCATTACAACTACCGCTATTATCAGGACAGCGTGTCAGAAATATCCGATTTTGACTTCGATCAGTTGCTCAAAGAATTGAAATCGCTCGAAGACCAGTATCCTGAATTCCGCCTCGAGGATTCGCCTACCCAGCGGGTTGGCGGTACGATTAACAAGACTTTCAATGCGGTTTATCACCGCTATCCGATGTTGTCACTGGACAACACCTATAATGAGCAAGAACTGCGGAATTTCGATGACCGGGTACGAAAGGGTCTGGACGGAGAGGCTTATGAATACATCTGTGAACTGAAATTTGACGGGATATCACTCAGTTTTACTTACGAAAATGGCGTGCTCGTAAGAGGCGTAACGCGGGGCGATGGAACCAGAGGTGACGAAATTACCCATAACGTGAAGACGATCAGGACCTTGCCGTTGCGGGTAAAAGCTGACAATCTGCCGCCGCTTTTCGAGATCCGCGGAGAGGGTTTTATGCCGATCAGCTCCTTCCAGAAATTGAATGAAGAAATGGAGACATTGGGGGATACCGTTTACGCCAATCCCAGAAATGCAGCGTCCGGCTCGTTTAAATTACAGGATTCGGCCGAAACTGCGCGGAGGGGTCTCGATTGTTACCTTTATTCCTTTTTGAGCGACAATGAATTTTTTAAAAGTCATGAAGAAAGCCTGGAAGCTCTGAAAGCATGGGGTTTCAATGTATCGCCGGGCTGGAAAAAGGTGCAGACGATTGACGAAGTGATTGAATACATTCATGAATGGGAAGAAAAAAGGACGACCCTGCCGCTGGCAACCGATGGGATTGTGATCAAAGTCAATTCATTTGAACAGCAGCGGGAACTTGGGTTTACTGCTAAAAGTCCGCGCTGGGCCATATCGTTTAAATACAAAGCCGAAAACAAACCCGCTATTCTTCGTGCTGTTACCTATCAGGTCGGCCGGACGGGTGCGGTTACGCCGGTTGCCAATCTTTGCGATCTGACCGAACGCGCGCTGCCCTATAATCAGGTGAAAGGCGTTCATCTGTCGGGTACGAGGGTGAAAAGAGCGACTTTGCACAATGCCAATGAGCTGGAAAGATTGGGTATCCAGCTTGGTGATACCGTTTTTGTGGAAAAGAGCGGTGAGATCATTCCCAAGATCACAGGTGTGGACGTTACCCAGCGCGAGCTCTTCCCGACCCAGCCCATTGTTTTCCCGACTACTTGCCCGGAATGTGGCTCTGCCTTGCAAAGAAATGAAGGTGAAGTGGCCTTTTTCTGTCCCAACGACAGCCACTGCCCACCCCAGCTCAAAGGCCGGATCGAGCATTTTATTCACAGAAAAGCAATGAATATTGAAAGCCTGGGCGAAGGTAAAATCGAGCTGCTTTTTGATACAAATCTGGTGCGCACGCCCGCAGATCTGTATGATCTTAATTATGATAAATTGCTGGGCCTCGAAAAGAACATTGTAAACGAAGAAACTGGTAAAGCCAAAAAGATCAGTTTTCGTGAAAAAACGGTTGAAAATATTCTGAAAGGCATTGATCTGTCCAAAACGGTTCCTTTTAAAAATGTACTGTTTGCCCTGGGGATCCGGTTTGTAGGAGCGACAGTGGCAGAAAAGCTGGCGGCCTATTTCAAATCGATCGATGCACTGCGTTCTGCAAGTTATGACCAGCTGATCGCTGTTCCTGAAATAGGCGGCAGGATTGCGTTGAGCATTGAATCCTATTTCAGCGTTCCCGAAAATCAGGATTTGGTGGAACGTCTGAAAAATGCCGGAATACAGATGGAAAGTGATGAAAAGCCCGTCGAGCTGGAAAGCAATATCCTGGAAGGTAAAACATTTGTGATCTCGGGTGTTTTCGAAAACTTCGACCGCGACGACCTGAAACTAAAAATAGAAGTCAACGGAGGAAGGATACTGAGCGGGGTTTCGGGTAAGCTGAACTATCTGCTGGCCGGGGCCAATATGGGTCCTTCCAAACTTGAAAAAGCTAGAAAATTGGGCGTAACGATTTTGAGCGAAGAAGAATTTTTGGCAATGATCGAGAAATAATGAAGAAAAATGGCTTAGAAAGCTAACTTTGTGTTTTTAAATTTCAACCATTATATAAGGAAATAATGCCATTGGACGAACGTTTCAAAGGGGTGGGAGCTGCGCTGATCACACCTTTTGATGAACAGAATGAAATTGATTACCCCGGATTAAAAAGATTGATTGATCTGGTAACGGAAGGAGGGACCGATTACCTTGTGGTACAGGGTACAACCGGCGAGTCGCCAACTGTTAATTCAAAGGAGAAACGTGAGATTCTGGCATTTACAATCAAGAACAATCCCAAATCGCTGCCCATTGTCTATGGAATCGGCGGAAACAATACAAAGTCGGTTATAGATACAATCAAGGAAACGGATTTTAATGGCGTTGATGCCATACTTTCTGTTTGTCCTTATTATAATAAACCTACTCAGGAAGGGATCATATCACATTTTACGGCTATTGCTGACGCTTCTCCTGTTCCGGTGCTTTTGTACAATGTGCCCGGTCGCACGGTTACGAACATGAAACCGGATACCATTGTGGCATTGGCCGCGCATCCAAATATCATCGGAATCAAAGATGCAGGCGGCAGTCTGGAACAAAGCATGGAACTGGCGGCACGTGTTCCCGATGATTTTTTACTGCTTTCCGGTGATGACAACCTTGTTACTACCATGGTCAGTGTAGGCTGGCACGGGGTAATTTCGGTGATTGCCAATGCTTTTCCGAAAGAATTCGGCGAATTGACCTGGCATGCACTGGAAGGAAGGTTTAAGGAAGCGGCCAGATTACAGCTCGCGTTTCTTGAATTTGATACTTTGCTTTACATTGAATCCAATCCGGTTGGCATTAAAAAATGCCTTGAAATTAAAGGGATTTGCAGCTCGGAAGTTCGTTTGCCACTCTTGAAAGCTTCGGCCGGACTGGGCGAAAAGCTTGAAAAAGCAATGGTCAGGGAAGGTTTTTTATAAATCAACTGATTTTAGCGGCATAAATTAAAGTTCAGACATCATAGGATTGGCATTTTTTCCAATACTATGGTGTTTTTTATTTGAATTAATACCAAAAACAATGATCACCTTTTACCCGGGCCCCTCCAAAGTATATCCGCAAGTTGAAGATTATTTGCATGAAGCATTTGAAAGCGGATTGATCAGCGAGAACCACCGGAGCGAACCTTTCATGCGTATGCTGGAAGAAACGATCCGGAATCTCAAATCGAAGCTAGCTGTTCCCGATGATTACGAGGTTTATTTTACGTCTTCGGCCACCGAATGCTGGGAAATCATTGCGCAATCAGTGATCAGAGATTCCAGCCTGCATATATTTAATGGCGCATTTGGTGAGAAATGGAAGGAGTACACCCACAATATCACCGGCAAAGCAATGAGCTATGCCTTTGATCCAGAGCAGCTTCCTGATTTTTCTGAAATAACAGTTTCGTCGCCTGATGAAGTTATATGCCTCACGCACAATGAAACTTCCAATGGTACTGCAATACCAGCGTCATTTTTAAACAAGCTGCGTTCGCAGGTTCAAAATGTCATTGCAATAGATGCTACTTCGTCCATGGCCGGGGTGGAAATGCCCTGGGAATCAGCGGATATCTGGTATGCTTCTGTGCAAAAGTGTTTTGGCCTTCCGGCGGGAATGGGCGTGATGATCGTTTCGCCCAGAGCAATTGCGCAGGCTGAGCGGGTCGGCGAACGGTCGCATTACAACAGCCTGCTCTTTATCCGGGATAATTTTCTTAAAAACCAGACGTCTTATACGCCGAATACGCTGGCGATCTACTTATTAGGCAAAGTAATGAAGCAAGTCGCGCCTATTAAAGAAGTAAGCAGCCACACAGGCCGGAGAGCAGCTGATTGGTACTCATTTTTGAAAGAAAACAATTACCAGCTTTTGATTGAAAATGAAGCTGTACGTTCCGAAACGGTAGTCGCTGTTTATGCGGAAAAAGATCGGGCATTGTATCTGAAAAAAGCCGCGAAACAGGCAGGCATCACCTTGGGAAACGGGTACGGAAAAGACAAAGAAAAAAGTTTCAGGATCGCCAATTTTCCTGCTATCGACGATAAAGAGATTTCTATTTTGAAGGATTTCCTGATCGGTGAGGCTTCAAAAACAGCGAATGAGTAGTAATAAGTGATATTTGTATTTATTAACTAAATATTAACTTACTCAGTCCCGAGGTTACACATTGTGCGTTTAGATATTTTACAACAATACCAGGCCCAGACGAAATGTCTGGTCGCACTGGACTCTATTATTTTTGGTTTTGACGGCGAAGAGTTAAAATTGTTACTGGTCAAAAGAGGTATTGAAGATGAACATCATACCTGGTCTTTGATGGGTGGCTGGGTGCAGCCCGACGAAAGCCTTGAAGGCGCATCGTCCCGCATTCTTTTTGAGCTCACCAGTCTGACGGATATTTACCTCGAACAATTGCATACATTCGGCAGCCCGCACCGCGACCCGGTGGAGCGAACGGTTTCCGTCGCCTATTTCGCGCTGATCAACGTAGAAGATTACGATCATAAGATTTCCAAGAATTTTGAGGCACAATGGTTTTCCATGCAGGAGCTGCCCAAGCTGCTTTTTGATCATGCTTCCATGGTCAATATGGCCATCGAACACCTTCGGTACAAAGCCTCCCAGCATCCGATCGGTTTTGAACTTTTGCCGGAAAAATTCACGATTCCGCAGTTGCAAAAATTGTATGAGGCGATTTTCGGGGCGGAGTTTGACAAAAGGAATTTCAGCAGGAAGCTGCTGTCGACGAACCTGCTGATCAAGCTTGATGAAAAGCAGAAAGGTTATTCAAAAAAGGGCGCTTTTTTCTACAAAATCGATGAGGAAAAATATAAAAAGCAGTTCAATACTTTCCTTAACTTCCTGCCGGGCAGCTCAGTTTAGCAGCCTGTTTTACAAAAGAAACTTTTAAATTGTGTAAGCAGACGGTTTTGAGCAACTTTGCGGAACAGATCACCGCAATTGCCATCCGATGTTTAATGTCAAGGAAATAATCTCCGTCACGCTGATTCTATTTTCGGTGATCGATGTATTGGGCTCTTTGCCGGTCATTGTTGATTTCCGCAGAAGGCTTGGTAAAATCGAGTCGGAGAAGGCGACGCTGGTGGCAGGTATCATCATGGTCGTTTTTCTGTTTCTGGGCGAACGGTTACTGAGCCTTTTCGGGGTTGACGTGGCTTCATTTGCCATTGCAGGCGCTATTATCCTTTTTCTCCTCGGTCTGGAAATGATTTTGGGGAGAAATATTTTCAAACATGATTCCGTGGATGTAGGCGTGGCATCGATCGTTCCTATTGCTTTTCCGATCATCGCAGGAGCGGCCACTATGACTACTTTGCTGGCTTTGCGTTCGGCTTATCAGATCCAGAATATATTGGTGGGTATCCTGCTGAACCTGTTTTTTGTTTATCTCGTCCTCAAATCTTCGGACTGGATCGAACAGAAGCTGGGGCAGGGCGGTACCGATGTTCTGCGGAAAGTGTTCGGGATCATTTTGCTGGCCATTGCCATTAAATTATTCAAGACAAACCTGGTCATGTAATCAGCCGGGCGACGGTCGCCGAGACGCCGGATCGCCGGTTTTTATCAAATCATTTTAATTAAAATTTCAAAGATGCAACAGTTGGACAGCCTTAATCAAGTCGCAGAATTTCACAAAACCTTTAAACACCCGATACTGGAAACGCCGACTATTCCTTCAGAAGAAAGAAGCCGGCTGCGTGTGGCTTTGCTGGCTGAAGAATTGAAGGAACTGGAAGTGGCGATACTGGAAAAGGATATTGTGGAAGTAGCCGACGCACTTTGTGACCTCCAATATGTATTGTCCGGGGCTGTGCTCGAATTTGGTCTGGGTGAAAAATTCCGCTCGCTGTTTGACGAGGTGCAGCGTTCCAATATGTCGAAGGCATGTCTGAATGTAGAGGAAGCAGAAGCTACCGTAGCGCATTATCTGACGAAAGGTACCGAATGTTATTACAAAGAAGATAACGGCAAATATCTGGTTTACAGGACTTCGGATGACAAGACGTTGAAAAATATCAATTATTCCCCGGCTGACCTTTCTTCAATACTGGGTTAACGAGGTTTTTTTGTTGATTATCAATATTTTATCACACTAAAAAATACTTTATGTCATCTGTTCTCGAACGCTTTCTGAGCTATGTAAAAGTGGATACACAATCCGATCCGAATTCGGAGACTTTCCCCAGCACAGCCAAGCAGCGCGACCTCAGTAACCAGCTCGTTATTGAATTGCATCAGCTCGGCATCGAAGATGCGCATCTCGACGAACATGGTTATGTATATGCAACCATTCCGTCCAATTCAGAAAAAACGGATATTCCAGTCATTTGTTTTTGCTCACACGTCGACACATCTCCCGATGTTTCAGGGGCGTTTGTGAAGCCGATCGTACATTACAATTGGGATGGTTCGGACATTGTTTTGCCCGACGATCCTACCCAGGTATTGCGGATCGGCGAGCTGCACGATCTGGATACGCAAATCGGGAATGACATTGTTACTGCCAGTGGTACAACTTTGCTGGGGGCCGATAACAAGGCCGGAGTCGCGGAAATTATGGCTGCCGCCGAGTATCTGCAGGCCCACCCGGAAATCAAGCACGGTACGATCAAGATACTTTTTACGCCGGACGAAGAAGTGGGGAGAGGAACAGAAAAAGTGGACCTGGTAAAGCTGGGAGCCGATTATGGTTATACAGTGGACGGGGAAGCAGTAGGTACTTTGGAAGATGAAACGTTCTCAGCCGACGGTGTAAGGATTACCATTCACGGCGTTAGTACACATCCCGGATATGCATTGGGGAAACTGGAAAACGCATTGAAAATAGCCGGGGAAATCCTGGCGAAATTGCCCAAGGATTCGCTTTCTCCGGAAACTACCGAGGATAAGCAAGGTTTCATCCACCCGGTTCAAATCGAAGGAATTCAGGAAAAGGCGATTTTGAGCTTTATCATCCGTGATTTTACAGAATCCGGCCTGCATGAAAAAGAGGCTTTGCTGAAAGAAATATTGAACGAAGTACTGAAATCCTACCCGAATTCTACCGCAGAATTCAAAGTAACGGAGCAATACCGGAACATGAAGGAAATCCTGGATCAGCATCCCAAAGTATTGGAAAATGCCCTCACAGCTATGAAAATGGCAGGACTATCGCCTATCCAACGCAGCATCCGTGGCGGAACGGATGGTTCGAGGCTATCATTCATGGGCTTACCCTGTCCCAATATTTTCGCCGGTGAGCACGCATTCCATTCAAGATTAGAGTGGGTTTCGGTGCAGGATATGGAGAAGGCAGTGGAGGTGATTGTGGACATTTGCCGGGTATGGGAAGGAGGGGGGATTTTGAATGATTGAATGATTGAATGACTGAATGAGTGAATGAGTGAATGAGTGAATGACTGAATGATTGAATGATTGAATGATTGAATTAATTATTTAATTAGGATTTTCTATCTCAAACCCTATTGCCGCTTATTTATTCAATTTTTTTCATTCACTCATCCGCATACTCACTCATTCAAAATTAATACTCATTCATTCGGTCATTCAATCATTCAAAATTAATATTCACACATTCACTCGATCACTCATTCAAAATTATATTCAATCATTCGGTCATTCAATCATTCAAAATTATATTCAATCATTCGGTCATTCAATCATTCAAAATTAATATTCACACATTCACTCAATCACTCATTCAAAATTAAAAATGTCCAAGAAGACCAAATTCTACGTCGTGTGGCAGGGTAGGAAAACCGGGGTTTTTACGGACTGGAAGGAATGTGAGGCCCAGATTAAAGGTTTTGAGGATGCTCGCTACAAGTCATTTGATTCTATTCAGGAAGCGGAGGCGGCTATACAGCGGAACTATTGGGAATTTATTGCAAAAAAGGATTCCAAGCCAGCCATAATAAAGGAAGTACCTGCCAATATTGGCAAACCATTGAAAAACAGTATTGCCGTAGATGCAGCCTGGAACACGGCGACCGGCGATATGGAATATCAGGGGGTATATTATGCAACCGGCGAACGGATTTTTTTGCAGGGGCCGTTCAAGGATGCTACCAATAATATCGGTGAATTTCTGGCGATTGTCCATGGTCTTGCCTATCTTCAGAAAAAGGAAAGTGACCTGCCGATTTACAGCGATTCCAGAACGGCGATCAGCTGGATTAAGAAGAAGCACGCAAATACCAAACTTGTATTGACGCCCCGTAACAAGCCTGTTTTTGAAATGTTGCAACGTGCTGAACGATGGCTTGCTACAAACTCTTTTCCCAATAAGATACTGAAATGGGAAACGGAATACTGGGGTGAAAATCCGGCTGATTTTGGCAGAAAATAGACAGATATGGCACGAAATTCTTCCTTTCGCTTTAAGCAGTTCACGATCCAGCAGGATCAGTGTGCGATGAAAGTTTGTACGGACGCCTGTGTGCTCGGCGCATGGGCGGATGTCACGGATGCTGACAGGATCCTGGATATCGGTGCCGGTACCGGGCTGCTTTCTTTGATGGTGGCGCAAAGGAATGTGTATGCCATGATCGATGCGGTTGAAATTGATGCGGAAGCATTTTTCCAGGCCGGTGAAAATGTCGAGAAAAGTCCATTTCATGACCGTATTAAACTGTTTCATTCCGCTGTTCAGGAGTTTACTTCAGAGCATCAATATGATGTGATCATCACGAATCCCCCATTTTTTCAGTCCGACCTGCTCTCGCCTCTGGATAAAAAAAATATAGCGCATCACGCCAAATCCCTGGATTTTTCCGAACTGCTTGAATCCATTGAAAGACTTCTTTCTCCTACCGGTAAGTTCAATATTCTTTTTCCCGTAGAGGAAGCGTTGCAATTTTGTACAAAAGCGGAAAGTACAGGCTGGTATTTGACCCATAAACTCACTTTGTTTCACCATTCCGGCAAAAAATCCTTTCGCCAGTTAATGACATTTCAAAAAACGGAACCTGTTCATAATGTGTCTGTTGACGAAGAATTATACATTTACGAAACAGACGGTACCGCCCATCACGAGGATTTTAAGAAATTATTGAAAGACTTTTATTTAATATTTTGATCAGGAAAAACACGAACTTTGCGCCATAATTCCGAGGCAGGTATTGCAATTGAACCTTATCCATGATTAACTCAGCTATTCAGATTTCCGTTGTAGTTCCGCTTTTTAATGAAGAAGAGTCATTGCCAGAGCTCAGCGAGTGGATTGCGCGGGTGATGGATGAAAACGGGTTCACTTATGAAGTCCTGTTTATCGACGATGGAAGTAAGGACCGGTCGTGGGACGTAATAACCGAATTGTCTCTGATCAATCCCAATATCCGGGGGCTGCGTTTTGTAAGGAATTATGGAAAAACAGCAGCTTTACAAACGGGTTTTCTGGCCGTAAAAGGCGATGTGGTCATTACGATGGATGCGGATTTGCAGGATAGCCCGGACGAGATACCGGAGCTGTACAAGATGATCGTAGAAGAAAAGTATGATCTGGTTTCGGGATGGAAAAAGAAAAGATATGACCCTGTTACGAAGACTGTTCCGACCAAGATCTTCAATGCGGCCACCAGGAGTATTTCCGGTGTGGCGCTCCACGATTTTAACTGCGGCCTGAAAGCGTACCGGAAGGATGTTGTCAAAAATATTACTATTTACGGGGAAATGCACCGCTACATTCCCGTAATCGCGAAATGGAACGGTTTCGGGAAGATCGGGGAGAAGGTGGTACAGCACCGGGCGCGCAAATATGGCTACACCAAATTCGGCCTGGAAAGGTTCATTTTTGGTTTTCTGGATTTGCTTTCGATTGCCTTTGTGAATAAGTTTGGGAGAAGGCCAATGCATTTATTCGGTAGTCTGGGAACCCTTATGTTTTTTCTCGGAAGCATTATAGCTTTCTGGCTTCTTGGTAAAAAGATCTATAATATTTATCATTTGTTGCCTTACAGGAACGTTACCGACAACCCGCTTTTCTTTCTTGCGCTCGTCGCGATTATGGTTGGGTCACAACTGTTTCTGGCGGGGTTTCTTGGGGAGCTGTTTGTGAAGCAATCCATTTCCAAAACCGGCGACTACAACGTTTCAGAAAAGACCGGAGCTTGAAAGATATCCGGCATACATAAAATTATTAACAAAAAGTTTATTACCTATTACACAAATAATGATCGCTAACGTACACAAAGCCCATCCCTGGCACGGTATTCCAATGGGAGAAAATGCACCTGAACTGGTCAATGCATTTATTGAAATTGTTCCGACAGACACAGTTAAATACGAAATAGACAAAGTGACGGGTTATCTCATGATCGACCGTCCTCAAAAATATTCGAACATCGTCCCTGCGCTCTACGGTTTCATCCCAAAAACCTATTGTGCGGAAAAAATCGCCTTGCTGGCCCGCGAACGCTCCGGAAGAGATGTTACAGAGGGGGATGGTGACCCGCTGGATATCCTGGTTTTGTGCGAAAAGATCATTTCCCACGGAGATATCCTTTGTACTGCCAAGCCAATCGGCGGGATTCGCCTGATCGATGGGGGAGAGGCAGATGATAAAATCATCGCTGTATTGAAAGGAGACGAGGTATATGGTGGTTTTTCTGATCTGAGCGAGCTGCCGGAGGGTATTGTTGAACGTCTGAAGCATTACTTCCTGACTTACAAAAACCTTCCTGGTGAAAAGGCGCATATTGAAATCACCAATGTGTACGGCAGGGAAGAGGCGCACGAAGTGATCATGACTTCCGTGGAAGATTACAAGCATTCATTTTACTGAGATTGAGTTTAAAAACAATATGTTGCTGATTCAGGGCAATTTAGAGCCGTCCCCTTTAAGGACGGCTTTGTTTATTTCTTATCTTTGTGCAAATTTTAAATAATAAATTGTTGTTCAACCGTACCGACAAGTTGCTGAGCAAAAAGTACTTGAAGTATCGCGGACTAAGATAACAGGAAGTGTTTACGAGCCTTATATGAGTAATATAGAAGAAATAAAGAAAAGAAGGACTTTCGCCATCATCAGTCACCCGGATGCCGGAAAAACGACGCTTACTGAAAAGCTGCTGCTTTTTGGAGGCGCGATCCAGACTGCCGGAGCGGTAAAATCCAATAAAATCAAAAAGACGGCCACCTCCGATTTTATGGAGATCGAAAAGCAGAGGGGTATCTCGGTGGCTACTTCGGTAATGACTTTTGAATACAGGGATTTGCTGATCAACATTCTGGATACGCCCGGTCACAAGGATTTTGCGGAAGATACCTATCGCACGTTAACCGCAGTGGATAGCGTAATCCTGGTTATTGACTGTGTAAAAGGTGTGGAAGAACAAACGGAAAGGCTGATGGAAGTTTGCCGGATGCGCAACACACCGGTGATCGTTTTTGTCAACAAGCTCGACCGTGAAGGTAGAAATCCGTTTGAGCTGCTGGACGAGCTGGAAACCAAACTCGGTATCAGAGTTCGTCCGCTGACCTGGCCTATCAATATGGGTAATGATTTTAAAGGGGTATACAGCTTGTACGAGCAGATGCTTTATTTCTTTAAGATCAATAAAACGAAAATTGAGAGAGACGTTGCGCAGATCGGTCTGGAAGATGAAAATCTCGCTGAGCTGGTTGGGGAGCGCGATGCTTTGCAGCTCATTGAGGATGTGGAACTGGTAGAAGGTGTTTATGATGCTTTTTCACAGGAAGCCTATCAGAAAGGCCAGCTCGCACCGGTATTTTTTGGAAGTGCGATCAACAACTTTGGTATCAAGGAATTACTGGATACTTTTTGTGAAATTTCCCCAATCCCTCAGCCACGCCCTACGGATGTGCGGGAAGTGGAACCGACGGAGCCGAAATTCACCGGATTTGTTTTTAAAATCCACGCCAACCTGGACCCGCGCCACCGCGACAGGATCGCATTTTTGCGGATTTGCTCTGGTAAGTTCGAGCGGGGCAAGTTTTACCGGCATGTCCGCTTAGGTAAAGATGTTAGGTTTTCGAGCCCGTTTACCTTTATGGCTTCTGACAAAAGTGTACTGGATGAAGGCTTTCCCGGAGATGTGGTGGGATTGTACGACACAGGAAGTTTCAAAATCGGAGATACGCTTACTGAAGGTGAGAATCTTCAGTTTTCAGGGATACCGAGTTTTTCGCCTGAGATCTTTAAGGAACTGATCAACATGGATCCTATGAAATCCAAACAGTTGGAAAAGGGAATTCAGCAGCTTACGGACGAAGGTGTAGCCCAGCTTTTTACGCTGGATCTTGGTAACCGTAAAATTGTGGGAACGGTCGGAGAACTTCAGTTTGATGTAATCCAGTATCGCCTGGAACATGAATATGGCGCCAAATGCCGCTGGGTGCCCATGAGCGTTTCCCGCGCTTGCTGGCTTACCGCCGATGAGAAACCTGCAATGGATCAGTTTATTCGTCTGAAAGGTAATCAGATTGCTTATGATAAGGACCGTAATCCTGTTTTTCTTGCGGAATCTGAATGGATGATCCGGATGAACCGTGAAAATAACCCGGCGATCCACTTCCATTTTACTTCCGAGTTTAAGACGGAAATGGCCGTCTAGAGTGGAAACCCGCATTATTAATGAATAGTGATGATGATAAAAGTGAGTGTGTGTGTGGTTACCTATAACCATGAGAAGTTTGTAGCCCAGACGCTGGATTCAATATTGATGCAGAAGACTACATTTCCTTTTGAAATTGTTGTAGGTGACGATTGCTCAAAAGACAATACTACTACGATTTTAAAAGAATATCAGCAACGTTACCCCGACAAGATCAGGCTGATCCTGCATTCAAAAAATCTGGGGTTAAACGGGAAGTATAATGCTTTATCAACATTTGCGGCGGCAAAGGGAGAATATATTGCACAGTTTGACGGTGATGACTATCTGACTTCGCCGGACAAGCTCCAAAAGCAGGTTGAAATGCTGGATGCACATCCCGAATATTCGGCCTGCTACCATAATGCAAGGGTTATTTACGATGACAATGCAGCGCCTCCGTATCTGGTGAATACGCTTGCCAAGCCTGCGGTCACAGTCGACGATCTGATCGGGGAGGATGAGCTGTGTTTTATTGCAACTTCGAGTCTGATGTTCCGCCGGGAGGACTTCGCCAGAAATCCGGATCCGGAATGGACGAATCTCTCAACCAGCGGCGATATTCCCAGAAATATCATGTTTGCTACACGCGGACCGATCGGGTACATTGATGAAGTGATGTCGGTTTACCGGAAAAACAGGGGAGGGGCTAGCTTTGTGGACAATCATCAGAGCGCGGATTTTCTGTTCAACCGCATACAGATGTATTCAAATATCAATAAAGAACTTGGTTATAAATATGACCAGACGTTGCGAAAAAACATTGCAACGTATTATTATAAGTTGCTGTTTTCCAGGGAATATGGGAGCAGTTACTGGCCGAGAGCAAAATATGCGATGAAATACATTTCGTTGGCACAACCCGGTCCCGAACAGAAAAGAGAAATTATCCGAGACTTCATAGTCCCGCCGGTTTTGATGAAAGTTTACAGTTTTTTCGCATTGGGCTGGTATAATTTCCGAACCAAGCAGTTGTGACAAAAGCCCAAAGTGCTGAAATTATTACAACAAAACTGGCAAGAGCCAATTTTCCATATATCGGCAGCCCCGCAGGGGCATTTGGTGCATGGTAAGGATATTTGTACAAGTAACAGATTGCCCCGATGAGGCAGAGCGTTGCTTTGAGTAGATGTAATTTATCTCAAAACAAACAAATAATGATCCATCGGCGCAATCTGTATCTTAATAATGCCCCTTCGGGGCAACCCCTAACTAACTTATGCCCGCTAGCTGCTTCCAGATGCCTCGTAGAGGCTACCCCATCACAGATAGTATAATGACATCCCTTCGGGATTATTATGCCCGCAAAGTCGGGGTAGACTTTCAGAATAACTTTTCCTTGGGAGGCGTCACACCTTTTAACCGGATATACACTGTCGCTTGTCCGCGGTGGTGAGTTTGGTGCTCAAATCCTTTTTCAAGGGCTACCCCTGATTTCATATCCATGCCGAATAATTTAATATCCTTGCCAAGATCAGCATCCGTCATTGATTTCAAAGAAGAAATAGCAAAATCGTAGCTGTCCATAACACCTTTGGTGATAGCTGCTTTCGACTGATCCGTCATTTTTTCAACAGAACCTTCCATAGGGCTTTTTTTGCCTGTGGCACCGGAGACAAAAGCGAAGTTGGCGTCTGCCAGGTGACCCATTTGCTGGGCAAAAGAACGGATTTCCGGAGTAGGTTTGAATGCATACCCGTCTTCCGGCATGGCATCAAGATATTCCTTGGTAAACACTTTGGCTCTCTCCCAGTCGGCAATTTGTTTCGACCGTGAAGTTTGTGCGAATGCAGTGCTGGCTGCAAAAATGAGCATGCAGGTAATGCTTAATAGTTTCATCCGATTTTTTGTTTTGGTGGTTGAGAATTTTATTCGAAAGGTAGTTCTAAGGAATGCTATTGTCAACTACCGGGAAGAACTATTTTGGCACCGGAATTGAACGGCTGGTTACATGCAGTCAAGAAAATTTTGTAATAGTGACAGGGGTTGTTTAGGTTGTGCTTTTATTTAATTCTGAACCATTTTTTATCAAAAAATATGTCTGAGCCGAAATCGTCGCAGGAGAGGGCAAAAAAGTACCTCGACCTGGGGCATAGCGAAGCGGAAAATCATGCAAAAACACAGCTGGAACTCTATGAGAAGCATGTGAAGGATACGTCGTCAGTCACCAATGCGATATCAGAATTTTTCAAGACAAATCTCTTCGGATTTGCGTGGCATTATCTGAGGAGCAGGTTTGGCCCGCGGCATCCATATCAGGCTTATCCAAGAAATGACGATTCCGGGGTTTATAACCTGCAGTCATCGATTGCATCAAGGGATGAGATTACCCTCGCTTTGCTTTCGGACTGGGCAAGTGATACTGAAGAGTCGGATAGGGTTGCACACCTGGTGGCAAAGCATATCCCTGACTATACCATTCACATGGGGGATATTTACTTTGTAGGTGCCCCAAAGGAGGTTGAGGAGAATTTTACGGCACCTTATGCGTCGTGGTATTATGGGGCCTCGGGGAGTCTGGCATTGTCGGGGAACCACGAAATGTATTCCAATGGAAATGCGTTTTTTCAGCATCTTTTGCCAGCAATGTATATCCAGCAGGGGGATGTCAGAAAAACCCAGCAGGCGGGTTTTTTCTGCCTTGAAAATGATTACTGGCGTATTATCGGCCTGGATACAGGTTATACCTCGGTCGGCAGGCCTTTTGTCGAGATTCTTTCTCCTCCCGACTGCCATTTGAAAAAGGAACAGATGGACTGGCTCCGCGACGTGGTCAATATTGGAAATCCTGACGATAAAAGGGGGTTGTTATTTTTGAGCCATCACCCCTACATATCTGCGTTTCGGGAGGATTATGCCAGGCCGGGAGAGCAAATCAGGGAATTGCTTGGAGCATCGGAACGCCCGGTAATTTGGCTCTGGGGGCACGACCACCGGCTTGTTGTTTACAATCAGGGCAGAAATGGGAAAGGGCCGCTTGCCTATGGTCGTTGCCTCGGTCATGGAGGGTTGCCGGTGGAAATACAAATGCCCGACCCGACGGATGCATCAAAAATAAGATACTATGACCGTCGCGTCAGGAAGGTTCTGAAGGGGCATGCTTTGGGATATAATGGTTTCGCGATGTTGAGTCTTAGCAATGAAAAGCTTACCATAGCGTACAGGGATCTTGAAGATACCTGCGTGTTGACAGAACAATGGAAGGTAGACATGCAAAACGGCCAACTCGGATGGGAAGTTATTCAGGTACTTCCGGAGTTAGCCGTTTAACAAATTTCTTGTAGGGAAACCCATTAAGTATCCCCAATGCAAGCAAGGTCAGTGGTGATCTGCGCCGTGGCCTTTGCTCTCTGTCAGTGCAGCAAATGTCACAACCAAGCCGATTGTACCCAAAATGAATATGAAAAGGTCTGCAAAAACGGCAAGGATAATGAACAGGATTATAAAAGCTGTAATATAAACGCCGCTGCCAAGCGCAGTAGATTCGGTTTGTGTTGTATCGGACATAATTTCAGACTGATTGATATCTTGATTGTTTTTTGCGAAAATAATAAATACGTCTCAGCTTTCAGTACCCTGCATCCCTTTTTTTCCCTTGCTACCTACCTCGTGGCGAAAGACTATGTTCAGTTTTTTGGCATTTCAACTAAAAACAAAAAAAACCGGGGCAGGAAATTTAGGGACCGGTAAATCCTGGTAATTAAAACATCATTTCTTGTGCTGAATTAATACATTTGTTTTAGTGATATTTCGCGGTGTGCAAGCCCCGTTAATACTAAAATGAATAGAAATGCCTTACATTATCGGATGTGATATTGGGACAACCAATGTTAAAACCACCGCTTTTGATGCCGCAACAGGTGCAATTCTGACTTCACACAGCGGCAGTTATGAAATGTACCATCCCAAACCCTCTTGGAGTGAGCAGGATCCCGACGAAATTTTCAAGGCCCTGTGTGAATCTGTCAGGGAAGTAAGCGCATCTTGCATCGCAAAAGGCGAACTTGCGGGGATCAGTTTTAGCTCTGCGATGCATGGTGTACTGGCGCTGGACGAAAACGGAAAGCATTTATCTAACCTGATTATTTGGGCCGATAACAGGAGCGCAGAAATCGCTGCAAGCCTGAAAGCCTCAGAGGAAGGTAAGAAAATGTATCTTAACAACGGCACCCCGATTCACGCCATGACGCCGGTAAGCAAGTTGCTTTGGCTCAAAGAAAATCAACCGGAGGTTTTTAGGAAAGCCGCGAAGTTCATCGGAATTAAGGAATATGTTATTTATAAGCTCACAGGTCAGTTTCTTGTCGATTACTCTATTGCTTCCGCTACGGGTTTATTCAATATAAGAGAGAAAAACTGGGATAAGTGGACGTTGAAACATATCGGTCTGGATGAGAAGTGCCTTTCCAAGGCAGTCTCGCCCTACCACATGGAAAAACTGTCTGCAGGAAATGATTTTAAGGTGCCCGAAGGAACGCCTCTGATCATGGGAGCCAGTGACGGCTGCCTTGCCAATTTGGGCAGTGGCGCGATTTCTCCTACTTCTCTTGCCATCACGATCGGAACCAGTGCTGCGATCCGGGTCTGCTCCGGGGAGCCGTTTCTGGATGACAAAATGCGTACTTTCTGCTATATCCTCGACGAAGACACTTATGTAGTAGGCGGCGCCTCCAACAATGGCGGGGTGATTTTTGAATGGTTAAAAAACACGTTTTTCCCGGATCTCAAATTTGAGGAGGTTTTCGCTGAGGCCGATACCATTGATGCTGCTTCCGACGGGCTTCTGTTTTTTCCGTATCTGCTGGGGGAGCGGGCACCGCTCTGGAGCTCAAAAGTGCGGGGAGGTTTTACAGGGCTCGACATCCAGCATACAAAAGCCCATTTTGTCAGGGCGGTGATGGAAGGTATCTTGTTGAACCTTTTGTCGGTAGGGCAGGTGCTTCTTGAAAAAAACAAAATCCTGACTATCTATGCAAACGGCGGTTTTGCAAATAGTTCTGTATGGGTGCAGATGTTGGCCGATGTTTTTGGTATCCGGGTATCCCTGAACGACACCGTGGATACAGGCACAGTCGGCGCAGTGATGATGGGGCTTAAAGCATTGGGGATTGCCAAAGATTTTTCGGAAATGACAGTGTTCACTCCGATAAGCGTGCTGTTCGAGCCGAATGCTGCGAAACATCAGGTTTATAAGACTGTTGCGGGGAAATTCAATGAACAAAACGTCGTTTTTCCGTCGTTTTCCTAAACAGAGCTTTCAGTCCTTTTTCTTTTTTTATATCAGTAAAAAGTCCTGAGCCGCAATGACGGTCAGGACTTTTTTATTCGTGAAATAACCTAGTTTAAAATTTGTAAGCCAGGCTAAGACGGTAATTTCTTGGGGCTTCTGCCTGCCAGTAGTAGGATGTGATCGGAGCTCCGCCGGTGGTAGTAAAATCGTACGTGCCACCGCTGTACAAATATTTGTCCAGGATGTTAAATACATTGAGTGTCAGGCGGATTTTGTCTTTTTCCCAGAATACACCACCATCCAGTTTGAAGTAATTTGGAAGGTTATAAGTGTCGTCTGTATCGCTCCATGTTGAGGTAGCGCGATCGCCGAGGTAGGTGAAGCCGCCAGAAATTCCCGTGCCTTTCAGCGCACCATGCTGGGCTTTGTAGCTCAGCCATCCGTTCGCAGTATGTTTCGCAAATCCGGGGATCGGGTCACCAACCTTCGCCACGGTAACGCCCTCGGTCACTTTGGTCACTTCGGATTTCGTATATGCATAGTTGGCGGTCAGGTTTAATCCCGGCAAAATAGAACCGCGTACATCGAATTCCACCCCTTGTGCTCTTTTTTGGCCCAATTCTACACTGAATCCGGAGTTTGGACGGCTCGGATCACCTGTAAGCTCGTTGTTTTTCAGGATGCGGTAAAATGAAAGGGTTGTGTTCCAGCGACCATCGTTCCAGTCTCTTTTAAATCCAAACTCAGTATTATTTCCTGTGACAGGCTGTACTTTTTTGCCACTGCTCAGGCGCCCCGATTGCGGCAGGAATGCCTGGTCATACAAGGCGTACACGGAGGTATTTTTATCAATAGACACGCTCAGTCCGAGACGAGGAGTGAAGTGGTCTGCTTTGTCGGGCGCCCCGCCCCATTGTGCCTGGCTTAAATGAGTATAACGTCCGGCGATCGTCAGCCTGATCTTGTTGTCTAAAAATCCAAGCTCGTCCTGCAGGTAAAGGCCTGTATATTTCTGGTCCATCAAACCGCCCGCACTGACGGCCCGCGCTTCCAGGTCCAGTGTGCGGTCAAAGGCGGGGTAGCCATTGGCAGGAATTCCGTAGACTGGGCTTTTCGGATTAAAAAGACCACCCAGTGTATCAAGTGCATGTGACTGTCCCCAGTCGGCAAAATATTCCTTTGTACCAACATCTATACCTCCCAGCAGGCGATGCACCACGCCTCCGGTAGTGACTTTACCGTTAACAAATACCTGGCCGAGCGTCATCTCACTCTTTGCGTCCCATAAGCCTACGCCGCGCAGCATGGTCCCGTCGGAATTGATCATCGCAGGCCACGCACTGCTTCCTGCCATATTGTAGTGCAGGTAGGCGACCTGCGCGGTCACTTTCCAGTCGTCATTGATCTGGTGCTGTAAATTAACAAAAAGACTGTTGTCCTTAATCTTTGTGGGAGCAAGGCCCGGAGCCATCAAGGTGAAATCCCTGGGCAAAGTCGCATACCCTTCGGGAGAGAAAACATAAAACGACCCTACATTCGACATCTTAGCATATTGCAGCGCGTATTCCGCGGTCAGTTTTGTTTTCTCATCAATCTGATAAGTGATGACAGGAGCTATGCTATACCGGTTGTTGTATTCAAAAGGGCGGAAAGATCCTTTGTTCTGGCCGGCAAGGTTCAGGCGATACAGGAACTTGCCATCTTTGGATAGTTTTCCATCAAGATCCAGGGTTGTGCGGTAAAAATCGAAGCTGCCCATCGTGAACGAAGCTTCACCCTTTGTTTCGCCGGTAGGCTTCTTGGTAACCACATTGTAAAGCCCGCTTGGGTCACCGTTTGCAAGCATAAAACCAGCCGGACCTTTAACGAACTCGATGTTTTCTACAAAGCTCATATCTTCGGTCAATGGTCCCCAGAAAGAGTTTACAACATTAAAACCATTTCTGAATGCCTGGATTTGCGAGCCGCGCATGCTGATGTTCGCATACATATCGCCCCAGTGTTCGAAACGGGTGGCGCCACTTACATTGCGTATCAAACCATCGCTCATACTGATGATTTGCTGATCGGACAATACTTTGGACGTTACCACCTGCACATTCTGAGGGGTTTCAAGAATGGGCGTCATCAATTTGAGGCTTGACGAAAGTTGTTCGTTGTTGTAAAGATTCCCGCCTTTCACAATTACCTCCTGTAACTGGTTAGCGCTTTCCAGAAGGGTAAAAGTTAGCTCAATAGTTTCTCCTGCAATAACTTCAACCTGTTTTTCCTGCGTTTCGGATCCTACAAAGCTCATCAGAACCAAATGGGGCCCGGCTTTCACTTTATCAATGTTGAATCTTCCTTTGGCATCTGAAATGGCACCTTTCGAACTTCCCTTAAGGCCAATAGTTACCTGCTCGGCTGGCTGGCCGTCTGAACTGAATACCTGACCGGTAATCTTGCCGGTTTGTGCAAATAAAGCTGCGCAGGACAAGGTCCATAGCGTTAGAGTATAAATTAATCTCATATTATTTAAACTTGGTCTAAATTGTAAAACAAATATTCACCTGTGAAATTTGTGATACAAGTTTTTATTTAGATTTATTTCAAATAATAAAGATCGGGGAGAGAGATTTTACGATAACGGCATCAATAAAAAACCAGGATTGCTGGCAGCGACCCTGGTTTTTTACCCTTCGGCAATACAGTTACTATTCTTCTTTTACTGCATCTACGACCTTTTCCGTAATGATTTTTTTATCGGACGAGTTGCCCCACGAATTCATGATATAGTTCATAACGTCTGCTATTTCATCATTACCTAAACCCGGGTTTGGCATCATGTTGTCATATTCAACGCCATTAACCTTGATTTTTCCCGCCAGGCCAAACTTGATGGCCTTGATGGCATTCTCGGGTGTCTGCATCAGATAATCCGATTTCGCCAGGGGAGGAAAAGTGGCGGTGACGCCTTCGCCGGTACCCATGTGGCAGGTGATACAGTTTTCGGAATAAACCATTTTTCCTCTTTCGATGCTCTTGGCCAGTTCATCATTCTGGCTCGGGAATATGGCACAACAGAATATAGCCAGAGAAGAAAATGTCAGAAGTAGTTTCATAGGTTGTTAATTGTGTTGGCGATAGCCTTACTTCGTTAGCGAAAATGGCGCTGCTTCCGGCTTGGTCCCCCAGGTTTTGGAAGGTTGTCCGCCAAGATTGAACTGAACTGTTCCGCCTTTCTGAATGTCAGCATGTTCAAGATAGGTATTGCCGTAGGGCTTACCGTTAAGCGTAGCACCCTGGATGTACATATTCGTATCGCTGGAAGCCGGTGCCTGAATTGTGAATTTCTTCCCATTTTCCATTGTAAGTGTTGCTTTTTTGAAAAGCGGCGATCCGATCACATATTGGGTTGTCCCGGGTGTTACGGGATAAAAACCGAGGGATGAGAATACATACCAGGCAGATGTCTGACCATTGTCTTCATCTCCGCAATACCCGTCGGGAGTAGGCTGATACAGTTTTTTCATCACCTCGCGCGACCAGTATTGTGCCTTGGAAGGCGCTCCTGCGTAATTATACAGGTAAATCATGTGCTGGATCGGCTGGTTTCCGTGCGCATAATTGCCCATGTTCATAATCTGCATCTCGCGGATTTCGTGGATGGGGAAACCATAGTAGCTGTCATCGAAAATTGGAGGAAGTGTAAATACGGTATCCAGCTTCTGAACAAAAGCCTCCCTTCCGCCTACCAGGCCGATCAAACCTTTTACATCCTGAAACACCGACCAGGTGTAGTGAATGCTGTTACCTTCGGTGAATGCGTCGCCCCATTTGAAAGGATTAAATGGTTTCTGAAACTGGCCGTCTTTGTTTTTTCCACGCATCCATTTGGTCTCCGGATCGAAGATATTCCTGTAATTCTGGCTTCTTTTCAGGTACAGATCAACTTCCGTCTGCGGCTTTTTCAGTTCTTTGGCCAATTGGGAAATACAAAAATCCGCATAGGCGTATTCCAGCGTACGGGCAGCATTTTCATTCACTTTCACATCGTAAGGAACATACCCTAGCTCATTGTAATATTCATGACCAAAACGGCCGACAGAACTTACAGGGCCCGCATTTTCTGTATTTTTGATGATAGCCTCATATAGCTTGTTGATATCATATCCTCTGATCCCTTTAACATAAGAGTCTGCAATGAGCGAAGCCGAGTTAGAACCTATCATACAGTCGCGGTGCCCGGGACTGGCCCATTCAGGCAAAAAACCGCTTTCGTCGTATGCGTTGGCAAGCCCCTCCATGATATGCGCATTCAGGGTAGGGTACATCAAAGTAAAGAATGGAAAAACCGCTCGGAATGTATCCCAGAAGCCGTTATCCGTGAACATATACCCTGGCCGCACTTCGCCATTGTAGGGACTGTAGTGGACGATTTTATTCGCTTTGTCAAACTCATAAAACTTTCTAGGAAACAAAAGAACACGGTAAAGGCAGGAGTAGAATGTACGGATCTGATCGATATTGTCCCCTTCAACCTGAATGCGTGATAATTCCTGGTTCCAGGCTGTTCTCCCTTTTTTCAGAGTTGTATCAAAATTATCATTGCCAACCTCACGTTGCAGATTCAGTTCTGCCTGTTCAGGGCTGATAAAAGATGATGCCACTTTCAGGCCAACTTGGTCGCCTCTTTTTGTTTTAAAACCGACTACTGCTCCTACGTGGTTTGCTTTGAGTTCCAGCGTATCTTTTGCGAGTTGCTTGCCGCGAAATGCAGATGAAAACGTGAATGCCTTATCAAATACCAGCACAAAATAGTTTTTGAAATTAGCCGGTACGCCGCCGCTGTTTTTGGTAGTGTAACCAATGATCTTGCGCTCGGAAGGAATGATCTTCACATAAGATCCTTTGTCAAAAGCATCCAGCAACACATACGCACTGTCGGCTTTCGGGAATGTAAAACGGAATTGTGCGGCCCGTTCGGTAGGGGCGATTTCGGTTGTCACATCATAATCTGCGAGGTACACTTTGTAATAATGTGGCTTTGCAACTTCGGCTTTGTGTGAAAACCAGCTTGCGCGGCTGTCTTCATCAATTTTCAGTTTTCCGGTGATCGGTAAAATCGAAAACTGGCCGTAATCATTGATCCACGGACTTGGCTGGTGGGTCTGCTTGAATCCCCTGATCTTTTCGGCATCGTACATATAGGCCCAGCCGTCGCCCATTTTGCCGGTTTGCGGCATCCAGAAATTCATTGCCCATGGCAGTGCAATGGCAGGATAAGTATTACCCGACGAAAGACTGAACTTTGATTGCGTACCCATAAGCGGATTGACCATATCCACCAGATTTTTTTGTGAGGGAGACTGGGCTAGCAGGGAAGTTCCTGCAAACAATATCAGGAGGGAATGGATAATTTTTTTCATACGGAAAATGATGTGGACAGCTTTAAAAGTGTGATGATAAAACAAAAGTAATGGAAGCCCGATTAACTAAAAGTAAACCGGCAAAAGTTTTGGCCGGAAGAACTGAACCTGACATTTTGTACGGGCATAGTTCTTTACACCGTTAAAATAATAAGGTTGAAAGCCCGTGTAAAATAATAATAAGTTACGAATTGATATAAATCACAATGACTGAACACTTGAACCGCCTAACCCCCCGTCAGATTGTTTTCGAACTTGATCAATACATCATCGGACAAAATGACGCGAAACGTAATGTTGCCATTGCTTTGAGAAACCGGTGGAGGCGTATGAATAGCCCTGAGGACATTCAGAGAGAGATTATCCCGAACAATATTCTGATGATCGGGGCAACTGGAGTAGGTAAAACCGAAATTGCCCGCCGCCTCGCAAAAATTGCCGACGCACCGTTCGTGAAAGTCGAAGCATCCAAATTTACAGAAGTCGGATATGTAGGGCGCGACGTGGAAAGTATGGTCCGCGACTTGGTGGAACAGGCCGTGGCGATGGTAAAAACGCAAAAAAAAGAAGAAGTAAAGATCAAGGCTGAGCAAGCCGTGGAAGATATAATCCTGGATGCACTGATTCCTCCCGTTCACGGTGCGCCTGTCCAAAAACAAAGGACAGACAATGGAACCGAAGATTCGGACGCCATTCCGGAAGATGATGGCGAGCTGAACCAGCGTACCCGTGAGCGTTTTCGTGAAAAAATAAGAAATGGAGAACTGGATTCCCGGAAGATCGAAATTGAAATCCAGCAGAACCAGATGCCTAATGTAGGGATGATAGGGGGCGCGATGGATGATGTTTCGATGATGAACATCCAGGAGATGATCGGGAATATGATGCCGAGGCGCGGTAAAAAACGCAAGGTGACAGTGGGTGAGGCAAAGAAGATCCTGCTGGACGAGGAGGCATCCAAGCTGATCGATATGGATGAGGTGAAAATGGAAGCGATCCAGAAAGCAGAAAACCTGGGGATCATTTTTATAGACGAAATTGATAAGGTTGCTTCCAGCAGATCGGGCGGCGGAGGCGGGCCGGACGTAAGCCGGGAAGGCGTGCAGCGTGACTTGCTGCCGATTGTAGAAGGCAGCGCGGTGAATACCAAACACGGGGTGATCCAGACGGACCATATACTTTTTGTAGCTGCCGGCGCTTTCCACGTTGCAAAGCCTTCTGATCTGATTCCCGAATTACAAGGACGTTTCCCGATTCGCGTTGAATTGAACAGTCTGACCGAATCGGACTTTTACCAAATCCTGAAAACACCAAAGAATGCGCTTACCAAGCAATACATTGCGATGATGGATTCGGAAGGAGTGGAGCTGGAATTTGAAGACGGCGCTCTTCAGGAAATTGCAAGAATTGCTTTTGAAGTTAACAGCGAAGTAGAAAACATTGGTGCGCGACGCCTGCAGACAGTCATGAGTTTGCTGCTCAATGATTTTATGTTTGATATCCCCGACATGATCGGCCCGGATTCACACATTGTAGTTACAGCCGATATGGTCAGCGAAAAACTGTCCGTATTGGTTAAAAACAGGGATTTGAGTCAGTATATTTTGTAGAGGGAGAAAGGAGGAGGGAGGAAAGGGATGAAGGGGGACAACTGCGGAATTCCTTTCTGCCCCTTTCCTCCCATTTCTCCATTCTCCCTTTTATTTTTCAAACTTTCGTCGCTGCCGGCGGGTAGTTATTTACAAAATCGGAAGGGGAAACTATCTGTATGGAACGAAACGGTTGAAGGACCAGAAGGTCGAAATCTCCGGAAATGATACAGGAGGCATTGTACGTTAAAGCCAATTCCAGGATCATATTGTCTTTTTGATCCCGGCAATCACTTACAGAAATTACTGGGTTAAAAGAACAGAATTGTTTTTTACTCGTTGTATTGCTTTTAATCTCTGGTTTGCCGTCAGATATTTATCAAGCTTTTTTCGATGAAGTACCTCTGTGTATTCATCCAGAATCTGTTCGCTAATGGCAATGATTCCCAATGCAATTGCCTTGTCAAAAGCTTGTGCACTAATCGAATTCTCAATGAGATTGGCACTAACAAATGTATTGGTGTCAATGACAAAGAACGGCTTACTTATCTTTTAAAATTTCGTCCAGCTCGTCTTGGGTAAGTCCTTTTTGGGCAACGTCATTTCTCAATGTCTTAAGGAAATCGAGATATTCGCCGGCCGGATCTTTTAAGAACTCCTGCGCCAGGGAAACATTTATTTTGTTTCCAATTTCCTTTCTTTTCTTTTCAGAAGCGATTCTCCATGCCTTTGCAAGGTTGTCATCCACTTCAATCACAATTCTATCCATGTTATAACTTGATAGGTTTGATCAAGTTAATAAAAAGGAGGGAGGGATGAAAAAGGAGGAGCCTTATTCAAAAAACAACCACTCCAAAGCCAGTGGGAATTCTCTGCTCCAGTATTTTTCACTGTGCTCGCCTTGGGGATCAATGGATGTGTTGATTTTGACGCGGCTGTAACCGAAGCCTTGATTTTTAAGTGTTTCCTGGAATTTGGTGAAATTAGGCAGCATATTGGCTCCTTCTTTTCCGCCGGCATACAAATAAATGCGCGTTTCAAAGGGCTCGAAAAAATGTATCGCATCAAAATACACGCGCTGTGAAATCCAGAGGGAAGGAGAAAATATCATCAGCCTGCCAAATATGTGCGGGAACATCAGCGCAGCATAGATACTGAGCAGCCCACCTACCGAGCTTCCGCCCATTCCCGTGTTCAGACGGTCGGGTTTGGTCCTGTATTTTGCATCGACAACGGGTTTAAGGGTTTCTATCACAAATTTTAAAAACAGAGAACCGAGTCCTTTGCCCAAGCGAGGATTATCATAAGGTGAAAATTCCTGAATACGCTCTTCATCACCATGGTCAATGGCGACGATGATTACATCCGCTTTGTCCTCGGCCGCAAGTTTGGTCAGGCTTTTGTCTATTTGCCAGTTGCCATACGGAGACCCGTCTCCAAAAAGGTTCTGGGCATCGGTCATATAAAGGACAGGGTAGCGTACTTCCGGGTTTTCGTAATAGCCGTGGGGCAGCAGTACATGAACGCGGCGTTTCTTATTGAGCTGCGGAATTTCAAATGTTTCGGAAAGTACTTCTATAATCGGCAGCAGACTTTCTTTTTTTGACTTATCTGTCTGCCAACGTGTTACGAAATCTTCAATAACACCTTCCGTCTGGGTAATAGTCCGGTTGGCATAAGGTTGCCCGAAACGGTCCAGCTCGACCTGGTTCCAGCCGCCGCGGGTGTATTTATATTCCAGTGGAACCGGGAGTTCCATGTCCTCGGGGAACTGAAACCTGTAATGTCCGGGAGCAACCAATGTCATCCGGAACTCTTCCAGATCGGGAAGCCATTTGCAAAAATTCCCCGTAATGTAAACCGGTCTGTTATCGAAAGGAGGTGTCTCTAACTCGATGGTTAGAACTTCTAAATCTATTTGCATACGTTGAGTCACTAAGGGTTACGTAGTGACAAAATTACTTATTAATTTTTTTGTTTAATATAGTCCACAAAAGCAAATGCGTATTTGTGCCTGTCATCAGCCTCACGAACAGAGCGTTCCGTCTCAATCCATTGTGACGGATCTTTGATCTCAAAATAAGTGTCGCCGGGCATAAAGGTATGGATTTCTGTGATGTACAAACGGTCTGAGACGGATTGTGCCTGTCTGTACAGCTCTCCGCCACCTATGATATATGCCTCTTGTGCATCGAGTTCACGTGCTTTTGAAATTGCCTCCTGTAAAGAATTTACTACGATTGCTTCATCCAACTTGTATTCGGGATTGCGCGTAACTACTATCGAAGTTCTTCCGGGTAAAGGCTTGCCTATGGACTCGTATGTTTTTCGTCCCATAATGATGGGTTTGCCCATCGTTAACTGTTTGAAACGCTTCATATCATCTGGAAGTCTCCAAAGGAGCTGATTGTCTTTGCCGATCACCCCGTTTTCGGTAACCGCTACTATAATTGAAATTAACATCTGATGCGGTTTTACAACTTATACCCTCTTAAAAATTCCCCTATCTCCATTCTCTTTTTCCCTTCCAGCTGTAAAACTTTAACAGAAAGCCAGCCGTCGGAAGTGCGGAAGTATAAAAAACCTTTTTGGTCAGTCCGGTATGACCCGGGTGCGGCGTCTTCCTGGTAATCGGAAATGGCAGTTTTGTATATTTTGCATGAAAGGCCGTTGAGGGTTGTCCAGGCAGCGGGGTAGGGAGACAGGCCGCGCACAAAGTTGTGAATTTCCTCTGCGGGTTTGTTCCAGTCGATTTCGCATGTTTCGCGGAAAATCTTCGGCGCGGATTTAAGCACAGCCGATTCTTGCTGCGGGACCTGGGGGTAACTGCCTTTTGCTATGGCTTCAACAGTTTTTACGACCAATGCTGCTCCACGATGCATCAGCCGTTCATACACAGAGCCGGCATCATCTTCTGGAAGTATTTCTTCTTTTTCCTGAAAAATGATCTTTCCAGTATCAATATCCTTTTCAATGAAGAAAGTGGTGACGCCTGTTTCAGTTTCTCCGTTTATAACAGCCCAGTTGATCGGAGCGGCACCCCGGTATTGCGGCAGGAGGGAGCTGTGTAAATTGAATGTGCCTTTGGAAGGCATGCTCCATACCACTTCCGGCAGCATGCGAAAAGCGACTACCACCTGAAGATCGGCTTTAAGAGATTTGAGTGTTTCAAGAAAATCCGGATCTCTCAGTTTTTCAGGTTGTAACACAGGAATTCCCTGTTCTTCGGCATATATTTTCACGGGTGATGCGGTCTGTTTCTGGCCCCGGCCGGAGGGCTTATCGGGAACAGTTATTACGGCCACAACGTTAGAATTACTATCGACAAGACTTTGTAAACTTGGGACTGCAAATTCGGGTGTTCCCATGAATATTATTCTTAATGGTTCTGACATGTATTGTTGTCTCTTTTGGATAAAAATCGTGTTACCATTTACAAATATTGTTATTTTTGTCGTTCTTAACAGAAAATTATGGTGAAGCTCAAATTACATACAAGCCGAAAAGATAAGGTCTTCTAGCCTTCTACTACGAGTGATATAAACTCTTGTAGAGCGGTCTTAGAGCCGTTCTTTTTTTTTATTCAAATTTTCAAAAATCTAAAGACATATAAACTTAATTAAGGTCATGGCTAAAATTTCATACTATACGGAAGAAGGATTAAATAAGCTGAAGAATGAGCTGAATGATATGAAAACCAAAGGCCGCACGGAGATTGCACGTCAGATTGCCGAGGCTCGGGATAAAGGTGATTTGAGTGAAAATGCAGAATATGATGCGGCAAAAGATGCGCAGGGAATGCATGAAATGAAAATCGCCAAACTGGAAGAAATCATGTCAAACGCACGTGTGATAGATGAGTCATCCATTGACACGTCACAGGTCGCGGTTCTTTCCAAGGTAAAGATCAAAAACCGTAAAAATGGTATGGAAGTGACCTACACGCTGGTTTCAGAAGAGGAAGCAGACCTTAAGACCGGCAAAATTTCGGTAGGTTCGCCAATCGGAAAGGGGTTGTTGGGCAAAAAAGTAGGCGAAACGACCGAGATCAAAGTGCCCGCCGGATTAATGGAATTTGAAGTACTTGATATAAGCAGGTTCAGCGAATAGTTTGCGGGATTTGTAATTGAATGTTGGATTGTAAAGTGAAAGCTTCATTTTACAATCCAACATTTTTATTTAAAATTGGTTTTTAAAATTCCGGCCGACCGACAAACGGTACCCCGATATGAAATTCAAAGGAATTGTGCTAAATGTTTCGTCGCTCTGGGTGGAAGGAATGGCCTTTTATCCCTTTATTTTTCTGAAAACCAAATCCCCGGCACGTTTGCTGATCAACCATGAACGTATTCATTTGAGGCAACAGATTGAAATGGGTCTGGTAGTGTTTTATGTGTGGTATTTTGTGGAATATTTAATCCGTTTGGTTCAGTACAAAAAACATTATTTAGCCTATCTTCATATTTCATTTGAAAGGGAAGCTTTCCGGAACCAGGATGATTTTGACTATCTGAAAAATAGAAAATTCTGGGCGTTTTTGAAGTATGTTCAGAGGGGAGGGAAAGGATGAAGGAGGAAAGGGAGGAGGGATAGAATATGGATTTTTAGTAATTTTTATATAATAGTATGTCAGATAAAAGCACCGAGTTCCTTTACAAATATTTAAACAATGCCTCACCGACAGGCTTTGAATCTACTGGTCAGCAAATCTGGCTGGATTACATTAAGCCTTACATTGAAGAACAGATCATTGATGTATATGGTACCGCAGTCGGAGTGATCGGCCCGGGGCAGGACTATAAGGTAGTGATCGAAGCCCATTCCGATGAAATTTCCTGGTTTGTCAATTATATTTCTGACGATGGTTATATACACGTTCGCCGGAACGGGGGCTCCGATGCAGCTATAGCACCTTCCATGCGCGTTAATCTTCATACTGCCAAAGGTGTCGTAAAGGGTGTTTTTGGCTGGCCGGCAATCCATGTTCGTGACGTGGCGAAGGACCAGGTGCCCAAAGTGCATGAGCTGTTTATCGACGTAGGCGCTGCCAAAAAGGACGAGGTTCTTGAAATGGGGATCCATGTCGGCACGGTCGTAACGTTTGCTGACGGATTCGATGAATTAAATGGCAAATATTATCTGGGCCGGGCGCTGGATAACCGTATGGGTGGTTTTATGATTGCAGAGGTTGCCAGAATGCTTCATGAAAACAATGTCAGGCTGCCTTTTACGCTTTATGTTGTGAATGCTGTACAGGAAGAAATCGGCTTGCGAGGGGCGGAAATGATCTCGCGGCGCCTCAAACCGGACCTGGCGATTTGTACGGACGTAACACATGATACCCAGTCACCGATGTACAATAAAAAAGAACAGGGCGACTTGAAAAGCGGTAACGGCCCTGTGATTTGTTATGGTCCGGCGGTTCAAAACAACCTGCGCGACCTTCTGATTAAAATTGCAGATGAGAAAAATATTCCGTTTCAGCGTCAGGCGGTGAGCCGCTCAACGGGGACTGACACAGATTCATTTGCCTATTCTACAGAAGGCATAGCTTCCGCTTTGATCTCTCTGCCATTGAAATACATGCATACGACGGTTGAAATGGTACACAAGGATGATGTAAAAAATGTAATCCAGCTGATGCACGACGTGCTGCTTTCGCTGAAAGGGGACGAAGATTTCAGGTATATAAAATAAGAGGTCCGGGTAACTGCCCGGCCGGGGTGCGGGGCAGTTACTTTAAAAAAAATATCCATGGACAACAGGGCGAGGGGACGGGGAGCCGGCATTAACACCCATAACAGGTTCCAAAAACACGAAATCGAATATACTTCCGAGGACTGGCAGCAATGGGAAGATCAGGAAGTAAATCCCAAAACGCAGTTTATCGAGGAAGAATCCAAGACGTTGATGAGCGTTTCGGATAGCCCGGATCTCGGACATTTTCATTCCATCAATCCTTACAGGGGCTGTGAGCACGGCTGTATTTACTGTTATGCCCGCAATTCGCATGAATACTGGGGGTATTCCGCCGGGCTTGATTTTGAAACCAAGATCATTGTTAAAAAAAATGCTCCCCAGCTGCTTGAAAAGTTATTTAACTCTAAATCCTGGCAACCGCATAGTATTCATCTTTCCGGAAATACAGACTGCTATCAGCCAGGGGAAAAGAAGTACAGGATTACCCGGCAGCTTCTGGAAATTTGTCTGAAATACAGAAACCCTGTGAGCGTCCTGACGAAAAATGCTCTGATCCTGCGTGATATTGATGTACTTGAAAAACTTGCGAAACTCAACCTCGTACATGGAGCGATATCCATTACCTCTCTGAACGAAGATTTGAGGACCGCGCTGGAACCCCGCACAGTCACCGGCAAAAGAAGATTGCACGTGGTGAAAACCTTGCATGAAGCCGGTATTCCGATGGGTGTTATGACAGCACCGATCATTCCCGGATTGAATGACCACGAAATACCTTCAATTATCAAGGCGGCTTCTGAAAACGGGGCGGTTTGGGCAGGATATACCGTGGTAAGGCTGAACGGGGCCATTGCGGCGTTGTTTGAAGAGTGGGTTAATCACCATTTTCCTGAGAGGGCGGCCAAAATTCTCAATCAGATCAAAGAATGTCACGGAGGGACCGTCAACGATTCCAGGTTCGGGTTCAGGATGGTTGGAGAGGGGAACTTTGCAGAGAACATCCGCCAGCTTCATAACCTGGCGTGCCGGAAATATTTTAAAGATAAGGAATTGCCTAAACTGGATACTTCGCAGTTTATGAGAGGCGGGCAGATGAAGTTGTTCTGAGATTTTTTTATGCCACGAATACACCAATTCCCACGAATATTCGTGTAAATCCGTGCATCCGTGGCATAAAAAACTTATTTTGCCCAGCCAATCCCATTCGTATGAAAATTATTCTCTGCATCCTGAGCATCACAACCGCAATTTGCCTGACCAGCAATTGCGTAAATTCTTCATCCCATAAAAGTCCGGTTATTGCCAACGCCGATTCGCTGAATATGGGCGCGACGCGAGAGACTATCGCAAAAAGCCCTGTCACGGGGGCTGATCAGACTTCCGAGTACCTGTCGTACCTGAAAGGCAAGAGAATCGCGATCGTGGTCAATCAAACTTCTATCATAGCGAAAACTCCCATCGTGGATAGTCTGGTGGCTTTGGGAATAAACATTGTCAAAATATTCGGCCCGGAACACGGCTTTCGCGGTACTGCCAGCAATGGTGATAAAGTAAACGACGACGTAGATCCGAAAACCGGAATCCCCGCTATCTCTCTTTACGGAAAACTCAAAAGGCCGACGCCCGAGCAGCTGGCGGACGTTGATCTGATGGTTTTTGATATTCAGGATGTGGGTGCGCGTTTTTATACTTATATCAATACACTTGGTTATGTGATGGAATCCTGCGCTGAAAATGGTAAAGAAATGGTGATCCTCGACCGGCCTAACCCCAACGGTTTTATGGTGGACGGGCCCATCCTGGAAGATCATCTCCATTCAGGTATTGGGGTTTATCCGATTCCTGTAACACACGGACTGACCATGGGAGAATTTGCACAAATGCTCAATGGGGAAGGCTGGCTTCGCAACAAAGTAAAATGCAAGCTTAAAATCATCAAAATCGCCAATTATACGCACGATACACCTTATATATTGCCGGTCATGCCTTCACCGAACCTCAACACACAGCAGTCGGTGATGCTTTATCCTCATATCTGCATGTTCGAGGGGACGATTCTCAGCCAAGGGCGCGGAACTTACATGCCATTTACAGTTTTGGGTGCTCCTTTACTTAAGGGGAAATATGCCTTCACGTTCACACCGCATAGCATCAAAGGCATGAGCGAAACACCGCTTCATCAGGATAAGGAGTGTCACGGCCTGGATTTGCGGAATTATGATATGAAAGATATTATCAGGAAAAAGCAACTTAACCTGCAATGGCTGATGGAAATGTACAAAGCATATCCAGACAAAGAGAGATTCTTTGATATGAGCCAGAGCAAGCAGATCGGGAATTTTGACAAGCTCGCAGGAACTGAAAACCTGAGGAAACAGATTATCGCCGGCACTTCTGAGGAAGAGATCAGAAAAAGCTGGGAACCCGGACTTTCCAGGTTCAGGGAAATGAGAAAAAAATACCTGATCTATCCCTGAGCCCGTATTTCATAGTAATTCAAAAATCTTCGCAGGCACATAACAAAACATCCCGGGAATAACTTTCCCCGAGATGTCTAATTATTCTCAACGATATTTAAAATTTAACCTTAACAGACAGATACTTAGCGCAGCCCTGAATTCTGATAAAAGGGTATGTGTGCATAATGCTATGTTTTACACATATAAGTCATCTTTTTAAGCTACGTCTAGTTACGTATTCTTTCTACAAATAGATTTGTTGAATGTAAAATAAATTTTATTTACATCCAAAAAAATACTCATGAAAAGGTTTTTACTCTGCTGAGCAGCTCATTCCTGTTGTCATTTGTGATCGGGATCTCAATGTCATTGATGATCACATGGATGTAGTTGATCGCCGTGATGGCATTGAGATTGATGATAAATGACTTGTGTACCCGGAAGAAGAAGTTCACAGGCAGTTGCTGGATCATGTTCTTTAATGTCTCCCGGATCGTGTATTTCTTTTTAACAGTATGAAGTTCCAGATAATTGTCGTCGCTCCGGATGTAAAGAATGTCTGATAGCATGATTTTGGTGAACATATGCTTCTCTTTTATAAACAGTGCATCTTTGATCACAGTCGTATCCTGTTTTTCTTCATACTCCGTTTCTCCCGCCAGCGCGGCAAGTCGGTAATTTTTGAGCGCAAGCTTTACTGCCGTATAAACCGTGATTTTCTGGAAGGGTTTCTGCAGGAATGCGTGCGGGGCCGATTGCAATGCTGCATTGACCACAGCAATGTCGTCGTGGCTGGACAGAAAAAGAAACGGGATTTTTAGATTCTCCCGTATATAATCTGCAAGGTCGATTCCCGTTTGGTAACCGTTTAAGTTGATATCTAAAATGGCCAGATGAAAAACTTTGTTGTTTAAAATCTCGATGGCACCGGAGTAATCTCCTGCAATGTCATTTGCATCATAACCAAAGCCATTAAGTAAAAACTGTAAATGTTTTGCAATAATAAAATCGTCCTCTACAATTAGAATATTCATCTTCAGATTTAAGTGTTCGAATTTATCCGACCGAACGGAAAAATAGCTGAGATTGTGTGTTTACGCGTATAAAGTGTGTCTCCGATAGTGGCACAATGAATTTGGTATACGAATTAACTACTATTTTTGATTTTTTCTGTCGAACTAATTAATTAATTATAAAATTATTTTTATATGACGTCTAAGCTGTGCTGATCAAATCTAATTGCTTGACTAGTAAAATTTTATAATCACCCTCTCCGCTCATGCCTGTCGTCTGCCTGTGGCCCATTCCAGAATCAGATTTGCAAAAGGGCTGACTATTAATTTTCAGATGCATAAAGTAGTTTATCCGGAACGCCACCCCAAAATTGGGAAGGCTTCCAACCCGTCGGGTATTTCGTCAATGTATGAATTAATCATATAATTTTTCGCAAGAATATTTATAAATTTAATTCTACGTCTGCTTAAACTAATTTCGCTAAACTTTATTGCGCGGTATTGACCGCCTGATCGCGTCTAATACGCTAACTCTCACATTTTCTTTCAGAAATTCCAAAAAAATATAATCTGCTTCGATCTATTTTTCTATACCTATCGTATATCTATACATTATTCATGATTTTACTGCATTATGGTAAGATCATTTGATTTGTAAATACGACCTCCCTCCAGAATTTTCCGTTGCATGTTCCCGACGTCGTCAAGACGGTCAGATCCTATTTTCATTTTAATCCTAATTTCTTTCATATCTAAAAACTTCTACCTCATGCAAGTTTCCCGTTTGCGTTTCTGCCGGCTCAGGAATGGATTCCTCAGTTGTGCAATGCTGCTGGCCTCTTTCGGCAGCTACGCCTCCAGTCACAGGGAGGCACCTTTGATTTCCAACGATCCGCTTGCTGACAATACGGATCTGTACGCCTTCAAAAGCCCCGACGACCCAAATTCTATTACGATCATCGCCAATTACATCCCTTTCGAATCGCCGGAAGGAGGGCCGAACTATTACAATTTCGGCACAAATGTCCGATATGAAATTCACATCAAAAACAAGACCACAACAGCCGGCGACGACATTACTTACAGATTTACTTTTTCAGGTACCAATGAAGATCCTACCACTTTTTTCAATATCCGTCTGGGGAAACAGAACCTGAAAGCCACCTATAAATGCGAAAAGAGCACCGACGGCGGCCAGACTTTCGTCACTATCGTCGCAAACGGAGTGGTACCACCTGCCAACATCGGACCACGCTCGATTGAAGGTAAAACGGTCGGGCTGGAAGCTGCGGATTACAATTCGCTGGTACAAAGTGCGATAGCAACTGCCTCAAGTGGAGAGAAGATATTTTGCGGGCCGGTTGACGATCCGTTTTTCGTGGATCTGGCAGGAGCTTTCGACGTAGGAAACTTCCGCCCAGAAGGGAATTCCACTAACGAAACTAAAGATGGGCTGAGCCGCTTCAATGTGCACACTATCGCCATCAAAGTGCCTGTCAGCATGTTGCAGAAAGACGGAAAAGGTGTGCAACAGGCAGCAAATATCCTCGATCCCGATTATGTAATAGGTGTGTGGGCATCGGCAAGCCGCCAGATGATCAAAACGCTGTATGGTGGCGGGGATGTTGGATATGACGGTAAATACGTGCAGGTTTCCCGTTTGGGCATGCCGCTAACCAATGAGGCTGTGATCCCGATTGGCATGAAAGACCGCTGGAACTCTGTAACCCCTTACGGAGGAAACGATCTTCAGTTTGCCAAGTATTTCACAAATCCTGAACTGGCGCTCTACATGGATGATTCACAGTTTGGAACAGCCGTTCCCTCACTGAATGCACTCCGTATCCAGAGCAAGTCACTGGGCAGTTTTGACTTCCGCAATGGTAAGCCTGGTTTGTATGGACTAAAAGGTAATCCTGCGCTCGACGGAACTGCGCTCGCCGAAGCGGCTTTCGGAGGAATTCTGCTGCCGGACGCAGCAAGTCCCCGGGCTGTTGATTTGTTACCTATATTTTATACAGGCGTTCCTAATCTGGCTCCTTACCAGCTGGCTACCGGCAAAAATAACAATCCCCTTGCCGCTGGAAAACCATTTATACACAACTTCCTGCCAACGCTAGGCGATATGCTGCGGTTGAACATGGCCGTGCCTGCCACGCCCCGCGACGATGCAAAATTCAGCTCCCTCGGATTGGTTCAGGCTGCTGTGCTCGGTATAACCGACCCTGCCTACAATGGTTCTACCGATTTGCAATTCATACCTAATATGGACGGTTTCCCCAATGGCCGCCGCCTCGAAGACGATGTGACAACCATTGAGTTACAAGCCGTATCCGGCGTGGTCCTCGCGGCTGTCGGTTTATTTTATGACGATGCTACGGCAGAAGCCCCTGTTTCCCAGCAGCTTTTGAACGTGCTCACTTTTACTTCCGGTCCTACTAAAAATGATGTGGGGTTAAAAGCTGCCTTCCCGTACGTGCAAAATCCGTGGAGAGGATTTGACTATCCCGAAAAACCAAGATTCTGATCCCATCATCCAATAATAAATCGATTCATTATGAAAAATATTTTATACTTGATCGGGATCCTGGCTGCCATTTGCCTTAGTCCTGATCAGTCCACTGCTTCATCCCACCGCGAAGCGCCGCTGATCTCCAACGATCCGCTGGCCGATAATACCGATGTGTACGCTTTCAAGAGCCCGGTTAATAGTGAAAATATCGTTTTGATTGCCAATTATATACCTTTTGAACATCCTGCGGGAGGGCCAAACTGGTATTCATTCGGCGAAAATATCCGGTATGAAGTACATGTGGATAACAATGCTGCATCTCCCGGTGCGGACGTTGTTTACCGTTTTACATTCAAAAAAATGAATGAAGACCCATCCACTTTCTTTCTGATACGTCTGGGTAAAGAGAATCTGAAAACTACCTATACCTGCGAGCGCAGTACGGATGGCGGACGTACATTCTCTACCATTGTTTCAGATGGTAAAGTACCGCCCCCGCACATAGGACCGAGATCTATTGACAATACTACGGTTGGCCTGGGTAAATCTTATAACGCAATAGTGGAGCAGTCGATCATGACAGCCAGCACAGGTGAGAAAATCTTCTGCGGCCCTGTGGATGACCCTTTCTTTGTAGACCTCGGAGGTATATTCGACCTTGGAAATGTACGCCAGAGCGGCAGGGACGGAGTCGCCAAATTCAATTGTCATTCCATAGTCATTGAGGTTCCTGTTGCTACATTGCAAAAAGACAAGAAAACGGTTGCGATGGCGTCCAATATTCTGGATCCGGATTATGTGATCGGTGTGTATGCTTCTGCCAGCCGCAAGAAAATCACCACAATATACAATGGTGGTGACGTGGGTTTCGACGGCGAATGGGTACAGGTATCCCGGCTGGGTATGCCGCTGACCAACGAAGCGGTAATCCCGGTGGGAATGAAAGATAAATGGAATGCGGCTACTCCGGATAACGACCTGCAGTTTGCCAAGTATTTCACCAATCCCGAACTGGCATTATACATGGATGATTCGCAGTTTGGAACAGCAGTCCCTGGACTGGCACCGCTGAGGATTCAGTCAAAATCACTGGGTGCGTATGATTTCCGAAATGGCAAAGCAGGTCTATATGGTCTGAAAGGAAATGCAGCACTTGATGGTACCGCGCTTTCCGAGGCAGCTTTTGGTAGTGTTTTATTACCGGACGCGACCAGCCCCCGTGCGGTGGATATTTTACCAATATTTTATACTGGTGTTCCAAATTTGCCCCCTTATCAGCTTGCAACCGGCAAGGCAGGTAATCCGCTGGCAAAAGGAAAACCGTTTATCCACAATTTTTTGCCGACACTCGGCGACTGGCTGCGGCTGAACATGGCAGTACCGGCCACGCCTCGTAACGATCCCAAATTCAGTTCGCTGGGCTTAGTGCAGGCAGCAGCTTTGGGCTTGACAGACGCAGCGTATAACACCACTACCGATCTGCAGTTTATCCCTAATATGGATGGGTTCCCGAACGGACGCCGTCTTGAAGACGATGTCACAACTATCGAACTTCAGGCAGTGGGAGGTGTGGTACTGGCTGCGATCGGATTATGGTATGATGACTTTACCCCTAATGTTACGCCGAGCCCCTTAACTCCGAATCTGCTGAGTGTACTGGGCTTCAATGCCGGGGTTACCAAAAATGACACCACGCTTAAAGCGATGTTCCCTTACGAGCAAAACCCATGGCCTGGTTTCCGGGGTAATGGTTATGAGGGGCCAGTCAGCAATCCTGATCAGCCGCTTGCAGTGGCCATTACAAATTTTGATTGTCTCACAGGCGGATTCACTTTCAGCCACACAGGTGGAAATCCTTCCAAGACGGTCGAATATGCCGCTGCCGGGGTTGTAAACGGTGTGTATGGCACAAGTGTAAATCGTATGGTAGAAGCCGAGTTGTTCAAAGATGTAAACAGTAGCGGCGTCTTGATTGCCCGTGCACGGTATGTTAATGAACCTGCCTCCGAAGTTACTATGGAGTTTGACTTCCGGACGTTCTGCGGACAGAAAACATGGCGCATAGGATTTGAGGACAATGCTGAAAATGCCCTGGTTCCTTTATCTGCCACCGTCATGGGAAATCCGACTACCAATGACGAGGTCTTTGTTGAGATCAGGGGAGCCAGCGGTAAACGGGTGCAACTGGATCTTGCGAATATAAAAGGACAGGTAATTGGCCAGCAGGTGATCGGCAAAGCGGGAGTAACCGAGCAGAGATCGATCAAAATCGGACGTCAGCCTGGAATTTATTACCTGCGTGTAGTAACGGCTGATGACAGGCATACTGTCAAAATATTAAGGAAGTAACAATTACCGGCCGGAGGTTAACACTGCCCTCCGGCCATTTTTTGAACATCTATTCCCGGATTTACAACCACATGTATCATGAAAAAGATATTCACCCTTTACCTTCCCATACTGTTGCTGCTTCATTCGGCATGTACTGAAAAGAAGAAAACAGAAACTTCTCAGAGCTCGGGATCAGGCACAGATATCCCGCCTTTGTTTGAGCGCCACGGTGAGCTGGCGACAGCAGCCGAATGGCAAAAAACCAAAGAAAAAGTAGACGAGCTAAAACAAAAAATAAAAGAGAACCCGAAAGATGTAAAACCCCGCTTACAGGTTGTCGTGATTTATCTGGCAGAGGCCAGAATCACGGGTGAGCACCCGTATTATTATCCGGCAGCGCTCAAAATACTGGACGGAGTGCTGGCGATAGAGCCTCAGAATTTTGAAGCCAATACTTTTAAAGCCTCTGTAAAAATGTCGCAGCATCAGTTCTCGGAAGCGAGGGGCCTGGCTGAAAAAGCACGTCAGATCAATCCCAGTAATGCTTATGTATATGGAGTGCTTGTGGACGCTAATGTTGAGCTGGGCAACTATGAGGAAGCCGTGGCTATGTCCGACAAAATGCAGGCATTGAAACCTTCTCTGGAATCTTATTCCCGCGCGTCTTACCTTCGGGAGATCTACGGCAATTATCCCGGTGCAATTGCTGCAATGAAACTGGCGGTGGAGGCCGGTTTGCCTGGTTCTGAGCCACAATGCTGGAGTAAAAATACCCTGGGGCATTTGTATGAAACTACCGGTAACCTGAAAGATGCAGGTATACAATACGATGAAATCCTGGCCATGCGCCCGAGCTATGCATTCGCTTTACACGGAAAAGCACAGGTCTATAAGGCCGCAAAACAATATGACAAAGCACTGGCAGAACTGGAAAAAGCAGCCGCCATCATGCCGGAGTTTTCTTTTCATGAGGAAATGGCCGACATATATGCTTTGCAGGGTGACCAGATAAAAGCGCAGAAGAAGTATGCAGAAGTAGTAAAAATGTTGGACGAAGACGCGCAGTCAGGTCACGCGGTGGATCTTGAACTTGCCAAATTGTACATCAAAACCGGGCAACTGGATTCTGCACAAAAGTATGCTTTGAATGAGTACGCAAAAAGGCCAAAAAATATCGATGTGAACCATACGTTGGCGCTGGTTTATTTTAAAGAAAAAAATAACGCGAAGGCAAAGGACTATATGACGGTTGCATTAAGGACAGGCAGCAAAGACCCGGAACTGCTTCGGGTTGCGAGTGAGATAGAGGTGGCTTTGGGCAATAAAAATGAAGGAAGCAAATTGCTCGCCCAGGCAAAGAAAACAAATCCTAAATTTGTGCTTTGATCATGGATTCTGATTAACAAAGACATTTTCATCGTGAAAGCCCATGCATAAACTTCTACTCATCTCCCTTTTTGTGCTGGCTGGTTTTGGCGCTTATGCGCATCTGGGCGGCATTTCCGGCACTGTTTACGATCAGGCTACCCATCTTCCGGTTAAAAATGTGAACGTTATCCTGTCCAACCAGGGTAAGTCGGCGGTTACAAATGAATTGGGGCAATACCGGTTTGAAGGCCTGGTAGCATCCATGTACAAGGTCGAGTTATCGCATCTCAGTTTTAAAACGCAGGTGATAGAAGTAACAGTTAAGGATGACGAAACCACTTTTGCAAAAACATTATTAGCCAAGGCTGATGTGGAATTAAGCGAGGTTGTCATTTCATCACATCGCGCGCACGATCAGCAGCTGATCAGCAACCTGGACATCCGGCTCAGACCGATCACCAATTCCCAGGAAATACTGCGGATGGTGCCGGGCCTCTTTATCGGCCAGCATGCGGGAGGCGGAAAAGCCGAGCAGATTTTTTTACGCGGCTTTGACCTCGATCATGGAACGGATATCCGTCTGACGGTGGACGGTATGCCGGTAAACATGGTTTCTCACGCGCACGGGCAAGGTTATGCCGATCTTCATTTTGTAATTCCCGAGCTGGTTCAGGGTGTGGATTTTAAAAAAGGACCATACCATGCTGATAAAGGGAATTTTACCACCGCAGGTTGGGTTGATTTCCGGACAAAGGATGCTTTGGACAAATCTTTCGTCAAGCTGGAAGCCGGACAATATGATTCTTACCGGGCCGTGGCGGGTATTGATCTGCTGGGAAAGAAGGGTAGGGATAAAAATCAATCGGCCTATATTGCTTCTGAATATTCGTTCACCAATTCCTATTTTGATAATCCACAGGATTTCAACCGTTTGAACGTCGTCGGGAAATACCATGGGCATGTCAGCCCGAATACCAATCTCAAACTAACGGGCTCGACTTTCTGGAGTAAGTGGAACCACTCCGGGCAAATTCCTGACCGTGCTTATGAATCGGGACAAATCGGTTTTTTCGGTTCCATAGATCCGTCGGAAGGAGGAGAAACAAGCCGCACCAATTTCAATGCTGAGTTTGTAACCGTGACGGCTAAAAACTATGTGATCAAAAATCAGGCGTTTTTTAGTAATTACAACTTTGAGCTTTATTCCAATTTTACATTTTTTCTGGAAGACTCCCTGAACGGTGACCAGATCCGCCAGAAAGAAAAACGTAACCTGTTTGGCTATAATGGTAGTATTTCAAAAGAAACGTACATCGGCAAAACCAACTGGACTACGACCGTGGGCGTACAATACCGCCACGACCTGACCAAACGGAGCGAACTTTCACATACTAAAAACAGGACAGAAACTCTTGTTCCTTACCAGTTAGGGAATGTGAACGAACTCAATGCATCTCTCTACGCCGATGAGCAGGTTCAGGTAACCGATAAGTTTATGGTCAATGCTGGGGTTAGGCTGGACTATTTTCGGAATCAATATGAAGACCTGCTTGCCGATCCTGTCAATACCAGGCATGCCAGCGACGCTATTGTTTCCCCAAAACTTAATTTTTACTATACCTTCAATCCCCGGTTGCAGTTGTATCTTAATTCGGGACGGGGTTTCCATTCCAACGATACGCGGGTAGTGGTTCCGCAAGGCGGCAAGCAAATTTTGCCAGGTGCGTACGGTTCTGATTTTGGAATGATTTTCAAGCCTTTTCCCAAAATGTTTATCAATGCGGCGGTATGGTATCTCTGGCTGCAGCAGGAATTCGTTTATGTAGGTGATGCCGGGGTGATAGAGCCCAGCGGGAAATCAAAAAGGCAGGGTATTGATCTTTCTGTGCGCTACCAGCTCACCAAAACGCTTTATGCCGACGTGGATGTAAGTACTGCCAGGCCACGGGCAATAGGCGAAATGGAAGGTATGAATTATCTGCCCCTCGCGCCGCTTCTGACTTCTACCGGCGGACTTTCCCTTCAGATGCCAAACGGGCTGAGCGGATCACTGAGATACCGGTATATGGCCAACCGTCCTGCCAATGAAGACAATTCGATCGTAGCAAAAGGATATTTCGTCGGAGATATGCAGCTCAACTATGCCAGGAAAAACTACAACGTAGGCTTGTCCGTCCAAAATCTGCTGAATACCAAGTGGAAAGAAACCCAATTTGATACGGAAAGCAGGTTGAAGAATGAATCTCAGCCTGTTGAGGAGATTCATTTCACACCGGGTACCCCATTTTTCGCAAGATTAAGCCTTACATTGTTTTTTTGATCGGGTCCTGATCGATTGTCTTGTGTTTGCCCGTTGCTATAAAAATCCCTACAACGGCAATCATTCCTACGAAAAACCAGAGGCTCAGCATCAGGTTATAATACACAATCGCTACCAGGCAGATAGCAGATAACAGCAGCGCGACGATTGGAAAAAACGGATAGAACGGAACGGAAAATGGTCTTTCGAGATCAGGCTCTTTTTTTCTCAATGCAAACAGCGAAACCATGCTGATCATATACATCACCACCGCCCCAAGGGCAGCCAGAATAATAACCTGGTCTGTCGTGCCGAGGCTCAAAGCCACACATCCCGCCACACCTCCCGCGATCAGCGCCCAGTGGGGAGTTTGGAAGCGTGCATTTACTTTTCCTAAAAATGAAGGCAGGTAGCCGCTTCTTGCCAAAGCGAAAATCTGACGTGAATACCCGATGACCGTTCCATGGAAAGATGCAATGAGACCGAACAGTCCCAGACTTGCAAAAAGCTGCGTCCAGCTGCTGTCACGGCCCAATACAATACCCAGCGCAGCGGGAAGCGGGTAATCTATTTCACTCAATTGCCGCCAGTGCGCAACGCCCCCTGTAAAAATCATCACGGCCAGCGCAAGTACGACCAAGGTTAAAATACCATAAATATATCCCAGCGAGATCGTCCGTTTGGGATCTTCCACCTCTTCCGCCACCATAGCAACGCCTTCGATAGCTAGGTAAAACCATATCGCAAACGGCAGGGCAGCAAATATGCCGCCGAAGCCAAATGGCATCGGTTCTGTAACAAAAGTTTCATACGAGAAATGAGGGGCGACTATGCCGATATAGATCAGCAGCTCCACTACCGCCAGAATGGTGACAACCAGTGAAAACATAGCTGACTCTTTGATCCCCAATAGGTTGATGAGGATAAAAATGCCGTAACATGCAAAGGCAACGTCCAGGACTTTAAGCGAAGGATATAGAAAATGGGAATAACTGCCCAATGCAAACGCAATGGCGGGAGGCGTGACCAGAAACTCTACCAGTGTGGCATAACCGGCTATAAGGCCGCCCAACCATCCGAAGGCCCGGTAGGCATAAGAAAAAGGGCCGCCGGCCTGTGGAATAGAGGTTGTCAGTTCGGTGAAGCTGAAAATGAAGGTTACATACATCACCGTCACGACCAGCGTGGCAATCAGAAATCCGACGGTACCGGAAACTCCCCAGCCGTAGTTCCAGCCGAAATATTCACCGGAAATGACAAGCCCGACCGCTATGGCCCAGAGATGTATTGGTTTTAAAACTTTTTTAAGTGCAGCGTTTTGATCAGCAGACATTGGAGGGTTGTTATTGGGAATTGGTTATACCGGATCAATATAAGGCATAACTGGCCCAAAGCCATCATTTCTATGGGAGAAATTAAATGTTACTGTATAAAATTCTGGTTTTAGCGTGGTGCGGTGCGTAAATAGTCTCCCATCTCCCGTACTTTGTCCGTGTTGAGGTAATCTACGCCCAGGCTCATCATGGTTTTCCAGGAATTGATATTATCGGGTGTTGCCCATAGCCGGACTTTCTTTCCCATATCGTGGACCTTCCCGATCATGCTGTTCACCTTTTTCTTTTGGTTTTCCGGCAAGGGACCTTCGCCATTCCAGCGCGAATAGATCTGAAATGACTGGCTGATGAGCCCGACGCGAGCAAGCTGGGAAGGAGTATAGGTAATTTCAGGACGTCCGTCAAAAAATATATAAGACGGATATTTTTCGAAAGTTGCCGGGTCGGGGACATTGCCGCTGATCACGATCTTTACGGAACCTGCGGGTGCCAGCAGATCTTTATGCGGTTCCAGTTCTTTCACCAACGCAGCCAGCGTTTCTTCTCCGGAAGTTTTTAGATCGATCAGCAATTGTATCACCTGGTTTTTTTCGGGATAAATGCTGCCACCGTTTTTCTCTGTATACTCCTTGAGCGGTTGCAGATATAATTTTTGGAAAGTTCTTTTACTGGAAATATTTTTCATCTCATGTGCGACAAACAATGTGTCGTTCACCAGGTACAGATCGGCTTCCATAGATCCAAACTGCTGTTCGTACGCGTCATAAAATGCCCTTTTTTGCTCGTAGTCATTGTGAGAATGGGCGTTTGCGGTAGTGTAGGATTTTATGTTCTGGGCGGTCACTGTTTGCATTACAACCAATATGCCGGACAGAAGGATCAGGATGGATTTCATAACGTAACTTGCTGAAAGGTATAGGAACGGGCCGGTAAATATAAGCCAAATAACATCGCTGAAGAATCTTCTATGGAGTATTCGGCGATAATTCAACAAATTTTCAATGATTCGGAAGATACGTTAAGAATATCATTATTTTAGCCATCTTATTGGATACAACTGTCGCGTATAACCAGCTCCTGCATGAAACAAAATTCTTCTCTTTTTCGCAAAAAAACGGTTGATCAAATTCTTAAAGACGCTCATTCCGGCGAACATGGAAGTCTGGCAAAAATATTGGGTGTCCGCGACCTGGTATCTTTAGGGATAGCAGCCATTGTAGGGGCAGGGATTTTCAGCACAATTGGTCTGGCGAGCTACAATGGTGGTCCTGCGGTATCTTTATTGTTCGTTTTTACTGCAATTGCCTGCATTTTTACAGCTTTGTCCTATGCCCAGTTTGCAAGTACAGTGCCGGTTTCCGGTAGTGCATATACTTATGCTTACGTTGCTTTCGGCGAGTTGTTCGCTTGGATCATCGGTTGGGCCCTTATTCTGGAATATGCGGTTTCCAACATGGTGGTGGCCATTTCATGGTCGGAATATTTCGTAAGCATGCTGAAAGGTTTTGGAATCACCATGCCTGGCTGGCTTACCATGAACCAGGAATCTGCTTCGGAGGCGTTCCAGAAATTACAGACTCTGGGAGCTGCGGAATTATCAGCTTACGAACGTCTGGCGGCTGCAACTTTTGAAACAGCCCCGCGTATCGGCGACTTCCCGATTATCCTGAACCTGCCGGCCGGGCTTGTCACATTGTTTATCACCGCACTGGTTTATATTGGTATCCGGGAGTCGCGTACCGCCAGCAATATCATGGTCGTCCTCAAAATCGGCGTGGTGCTTCTCGTGATCTTCGCAGGTGCATTTTATGTAAAACCTGAAAACTGGACCCCTTTTGCCCCTAATGGTGTCAAGGGCGTTTTGAGTGGCGTCGCCGCAGTTTTTTTTGCATTTATAGGTTTTGATTCCATTTCCACTACCGCAGAAGAATGTAAGGACCCTCAGCGGGATATGCCCAAAGCCATGATCTATTGCCTTATTATCTGTACGGTTTTATATGTACTGATCACGCTGGTTTTGACGGGTATGGTCAACTACAAAGAACTACGTGTAAGCGACCCGCTAGCCTTTGTTTTCCAGAAAAATGGGCTTGATTTTATGGCCGGGGTGATTTCCATAAGTTCGGTCATTGCTATTACCAGCGCCCTGTTGGTATACCAGCTGGGACAGCCTAGGATCTGGATGACCATGAGCCGCGACGGACTGCTATGGAAGAAGTTTTCCAAAATCCACCCCAGGTATCAGACACCATCTTTTGCGACGATCATAACCGGTCTGGTCGTAGGAATTCCGGCCTTGTTTTTCAAAATGGATTTCTTCGTAGATCTTACGAGCGTAGGGACATTTTTTGCTTTTATACTTGTTTGTGCGGGTGTTTTATATCTGGACCACCATGGTATCTCCGCCCAGTCCAAATTCAGGGTGCCTTATCTGAATGGAAAATATCTGGTAGGCCTGCTATTCATATTGGCCATTGCGGGACTGCTGCTTTACGGACAAAGCGTCATTCTGGAATGGGAAGCGCTCACTGTTTCGGAAATTGTGGAGCATAAGCTTTTGACGATCGTCTTCTGGATAGTTTGGGCAATACTCTCGATCATGAGCTTTAAATATGATTTTTCTATATTGCCGGTAGCGGGGATTCTCACTAATCTTTATCTGATGACAGAGCTCGGCTCTTCCAACTGGCTGATATTTGCGATCTGGCTGGCAATAGGATTGGTGATCTATTTCTGTTATGGATACCGGAAAAGCAAGCTGGCTAATCAGCAGTAGACGCTACTTTTTCTCTATTTTCAGCATGATGCGATAGTCTTCTTTTTTCAAAGTGCTATCCACTTTTGGCCCAGGCTTTAATGACGAAAGTATGAACCTGTATTGCTGTCCTGCAAATGATTTATCAACCGTATCGGCCATAATATAGCCCGCCTGGGTGCTGTCTTTGCGGACAAGCCTGCAATCGCCCAGGCACATTTTAACGTGTTCATTAATGCCGCCCTCTGTTGTAACGCCAGATAGCACCAAATCCATAGATGCATAGCCCGCCCACACGCATTGTACGCCTTCGGGGCAACGGCTGTCCGAGAAATCAAAAAATGTAAGTGTGGCCCTCGGGACGTCGTTGATAACGACTGTCTCTTTGTATCTGATACCCTCGTCTTTTTTATCGATGGAAGAATTCTGGCACGAAAAAATGCTCCACAAGGCTGCGATCGTCAACAGAAACTTTTTCATAACATTCAGATTTATTTCTTCCAAGACGTGCGGAAGCGTCGAATGGTTGTAAGGAAGTTGCCGACAGCCGGTTAAATGACAAGTGTAAAAACCGTACCTTTTCCTACCTGGGAAGAAACATTCAATTGACCGTTATGTTGTTGCAAGATCTGGCGGGAAAGGCTCAGTCCGATTCCTGAGCCTGTTTTTTTTGTGGTGTAGAAAGGGATAAAAATATTTTCGATCGCTTCCGGCTCAATTCCGTCTCCATTGTCACTTACTTCAATGATCGTCAGATTGTCAGCTTGGTAGGCCGAAATACTGATCAGCCGATTGGTTTGATTCGAAAAAGATTCGGACGCATTTTTGATCAGGTTGATCAGTACCTGCTGGATCTGGCTTGCATCCGCTTTTACAGTAAGGGTTTCAGGTTTTACTGCTAATGCCCAAAGAACGCCTGCAACTGTAAGATCAGTTTGCAGAAGCTGCAGGACTTCCTGCAAAAGCTCTGCCACACTGATACTGGCAAAAACAGGCTTGGGTAGCGTGGTAAAGTCACGATAAGCATTGACGAACTGCATCATTCCCTTGCTTCTTTTTTCGAGGGTATGCAATGCTTCTTTCAGGTCATTGACAGCCTCTTGGTCGCTCGTTGATTTTTCAATATCCTCGTGCACAATCAGTTTCATTGTTCCTACCAGAGAAACAATAGGCGTCATGGAATTCATGATTTCGTGGCGCAGCACCCGGGTAAGGTTCTGCCATGATTCTACTTCCTGCTGCTGAAGTTCTGTCTGAATATTTTGCAAAACCACAATCCTGACCCACATTCCTCTCAACTGAATAGCTGCACCCTGCAATGCCAGCGGCTGATCCGAAGGAGTTCGGTACAGTTCCCTGACGCCGCTATCGAGATTGGAGAGGAGTTCGTACAGGCGTGGATGTTTGTCTTTGAGCTCTCCCAGCTGATGGAGGCGGTAAATGCCAAGCATCCGCAGCGCAGCATTGTTGATCAGGTTCACCTGGCCGGTACTGTCAAAAGTAATCAGGCCGGTACCGATATGCTGAACAATGGTGTTGAGATACTGAAGATTAGCCTCCTTTTCGGCCCTTGCCTGCCGGAATGCATGCAGCACTTCATTGAATTGCTGGTTGAGCTCCTTAAAAGTCCGGCCCATTTTATTATCCGACCGGAAATTGATCGTAAAATCGGAATACCGCACAGATTCCAGGAAGTACGTCAGCTTGCGGTTCACATTCGTGACATACTGGTATAACAATGAACCCTGTATGAAAATGAAAATCGTTCCGAGAATGTAAATCAGGACTACATTCGTTTCCTTGGACGTAAGCCAGGCCAAGGCGATCACGCTCAGGATGATGAGTGTGATCCTGAGTGTAATCATCAAACTGAAGTGGCGTAGTCCGGTCATTTAAGAGCTGTTAGCAGGAAGATCCTGCAATTTATTTATTTACTGCACTTTCCGGAACACCAGACATTTCACTGAGTATATATTTTTCAAGAGACGCAATTTTATAATGCGCCAGATCGAATTTTGAATCGGAAAATACTTCGGCTGCCGGCACCGAAATCGTGACCATCCCGGCTGCATGTGCCGAGCGGAGACCTGCATGTGAGTCTTCAAACGCGATGCATTCTTCAGGCAAAACGCCAAGCTTTTTGGCAGTAGTAAGATAAACCGCCGGGTGTGGTTTTGTAAATTCTTCCAGCTCACCGGAATGCCAGGTATCAAAATAATCAATGATTTCCAGACGTTTGAGTACCCCTTCGATCAGTTCCATGTGAGATGCCGAAGCGACCGCGATTTTCAGTCCCTGCGATTTCAGCTCTTTTATTATTTCAATTGCTCCGGGCATAGCCACGGCATGTGCAAGAATATTTTGATGTGCTACTTCAAGGATATCCCTTTCAAGTTCTTCGAAAGTGGGTGTGTTCCAGGGCTGCAGTTTATGGCAAAAATCCAGAAATAATTTAACGGATAATCCGGTAGTCTGAAGTTTCAGGGCGTCAGTTAAATCGAAATTTACTTTTTGCATCACTTCACGGGCGGCTTGTGTCCAGATCGGCTCCGAATCTATCAATAATCCGTCCATGTCAAATATGGCTGCTTTAATCATTATGTGTATTTGAAATTTTAAATAATCGTTTTCAATCCAAAACTACTACATTAGCGGGTAAGAATGGCTTTGGGGGTGTCCAAACGGACTGAGATTTATACCCTTTGAACCTGAAACAGTTTATACTGTCGGAGGAAAAAGCGTACAGATAGTTAACTATCTTTTCACTCTTTTAGTTGTCGCGCATCAGTTTTACGCATCTGACAGCACTAACGCAAAGCCCGTTCCGCTAAAATATTTTTCACCGGATTTTTTATACAAATGGTGTTTAATCCCGAACAAAATCTTGCCAAGATAAGAACTGTATCCCCGCTGGTTCACAACATTACCAACTTCGTCGTGATGAACTTCACGGCAAATGCACTGCTGGCAGTAGGAGCATCGCCGGTCATGGCACATGCGGTGGAGGAAGTGGAGGATATGGTTGCTATTGCCGGGTCACTGGTTATCAATATCGGTACATTGTCACCGGCTTGGGTAGAAGGAATGAAACTGGCTATGAAAGCAGCTTCAAAAATCGGGAAGCCAATTATTCTCGATCCTGTCGGCGCGGGTGCTACACCTTACCGGAACGCGGTTTTGACAGAATTGCTTGCTACGGCTTCACCTACGATCATCCGTGGCAATGCTTCCGAAATACTTGCGCTCGCTGGCACCAATGTTCAAACTAAAGGCGTAGACAGTACAGCCAGTTCGAAAGATAGCATCGACGCAGCCCGGGCATTGAGCCTGCAATACGGCTCGGTTGTCAGCGTCAGCGGAGCAACAGATGTAATTGTAAGTGGTGAAAAAACTGCGTTTGTAGAAAACGGAGTGCCATTGATGACCCGGATCACGGGGATGGGCTGCTCCGCCTCCGCCATTGCAGGCGCATTTGCCGCTATTCAGCCTGATCCTTTCGACGCCGCAGTTTCCGCTGCCGCAACCATGGGGCTCAGCGGTGAAATAGCCTATCGCAAAGTAAAACTTCCGGGATCTTTTCAAATTGCATTTCTCGACGCACTGGCGGAAATAACCCCGGCGCAATTAGCCGAACTAGCCAGAATAAAACACCAGCTGACCTAAATATGAAAACCAGAAATGACAATCCCTGACTAATCATGACGAAAAATAACTTCCAACTATACCTCGTCACCGACGAAGCTGCTTGCCTGGGAAGGGATTTTTTCTGGGTTGTTGAGGAGGCTGTCAGAGGTGGGGTCACAATGGTCCAGTTGCGGGAGAAAGCATTGCCGACAAGAGCTTTTATTGATAGGGCCAAACGGTTGAAAGATTTGCTTGCTTCATACAATGTTCCGCTGATTATCAATGACCGGGTGGATGTTGCATTGGCCGCAGATGCCGACGGCGTGCATGTAGGGCAAAGCGACATGCCGGTCGATACATTGATAAAATTGCTGCCGCCGGGAAAAATTATAGGTCTTTCAGCTGAAAACAAAGACAATGTACGAGAAGCGGAACAATGGAATTTGTCCTACCTGGCAGTGAGTCCGCTGTTCGCGACACCTTCCAAAACAGATACCGAAACGCCTTGGGGTATGGAAGGATTGCAATGGGTGAAACAAAACAGCCGTCATCCGCTGGTAGTCATTGGCGGATTAAATGACCAAAATACAAAAGAGGCGATTGAAAACGGGGCCGAAGGAATAGCAGTAATTTCAGCTATATGCAGCGCACCATCTCCAAAAACAGCCGCCGAAACCCTAAAATCGATTATTAGCAAACTGAACCTGACCACTCCTGACAATAAATGACTACTCCTGACCAAATCCTACTTCCCAAATGAAACGATACCCAACCGTACTAACCATTGCAGGATCAGATAGCGGAGGAGGGGCCGGTATTCAGGCTGACCTCAAAACCATTGCTGCGCTGGGAGCTTACGGGACGTCGGCGATCACTGCACTCACCGCTCAGAATACGCTCGGAGTCCGGGCCATACACCCTGTTCCTCCGGCATTTTTGCAAGAACAACTGGAAGCCGTTTTCGATGATATTACGATTGATGCCGTCAAGATCGGAATGATCAATACGGTTGAAGTTGCATTGGTCATCGCCGGGATCCTCGACAGGTTTCAGCCACGTTTTGTGGTATTTGACCCGGTGATGGTTTCTACCAGCGGATCGAAATTAATTCAGGATGAGACGGTTGAAGTGCTGTGGCAGGAGCTTTTTCCACGGGTGGATTTGATAACCCCCAATCTGGATGAGGCACAGATTCTTGTTCCCGGGACCATTGATTCGCTAGGTGCAATGAAAGCTGCGGCAGCTACCATGGTTGAAAAAGGATGTCGGGCAGTGTTGCTGAAAGGCGGACACTTAGTCGGTCCGACATTGTTTGATGTTTTTGCCCAACGGGATGAAGACACGCTGGTGTTGGAAACCAATTACATAGAAAGCAAAAATGTACACGGCACCGGATGCACCTTATCGTCGGCCATTGCAACATTCGTCGCAAATGGATATTCATTGCCGGAATCCATTCTTTTTGCAAAAAAATATATCTCGGGAGCTATCGAAGCGGGCAAAAATATAGTGACCGGCCATGGTTCCGGCCCGCTGAACCATTCTTTTTCCCCTCAAAAAATGCAGATCATATCATGAAATTTACGGACTACATCTGGCAAGAAGCATTGCCGGTTTATGAAAAAATTCAGTCACATCCGTTCAATCAGGAATTGAAAGAGGGGACGTTACCTGTTGAAAAATTCAAGTTTTACATTTACCAGGATTCGTTATATCTGGCTGATTTCGCGAAGGCACTGGCACTTGCAGGTACCCGGGCAAACAGCAGTCAGGAGTTGCTGGATTTTCTTCAGTTTGCACAAAACGCCATTCTTGTTGAGCGGGCGCTGCATATCAGCTATTTCAAAGAATATGATATTGCCTTTGACGGTGGGAAAGCGCCCGGATGTTTTGCTTATACCAATTATTTGCTCGCTACTTCTGCGTATGGATCTTATGAAGTGGCAGTAGCCGCATTGTTACCCTGTTTCTGGATATACAAAAGAGTCGGCGATTACATCTACGCCAATCAGAAATCCCCGAATCCTTATCAAAACTGGATCGATGCCTATGCCGGCGAAGACTTTGCAAAGTCTGTGGAAAAAGCCCTGGCGATCTGCGATTCGCTGGCTGAAAATGCATCAGAGAGCACGAAAATCAAGATGACCGAAGCATACCTTACAGCTTCCCGGCTGGAATATGTTTTTTGGGACAGTGCGTATCGGCTGGAGGCGTGGGAGGTGTGAGGGGCTGTCGGCGTTCAGCTTTCGGCATTTTATTTTAATGACTGGAGTTTGATATGTCACCCCATGCGGGGTTTGATGGCTTTGATATATGTTTTTCTAGAAAAATACCATCCCTTCGGGATTATCGGATGGTTTGAATATTAGTTAGTGCCAATTGAAGTGCCTTCCAACAAAAAGCCCAAAGGGCTGAAATTATTATAGAAAAAGGGAATTTCCATAAATCGAAACCCCGCGAGGGGTGACATAGTTTTCCGGAAAAGCCGACGGTCGAAAGCTGATAGCCGAAAGCCAAAAAATAATTTCTCCCAAACATTTTAGGGTAAGCCATAGCTAAGTTGTCAGGAATGAAAAACAACTAGCTATGAAAAAATATCTCTTTATTTTGTTGGCCGGAGCGTACTCACTGGCCTATGCACAGCAGCCAGTCCAGCTTGTTAAAGGCCGTATTGTTGATGCTGAATCGCAGCAACCGGTTATCGGCGCGAACATTATTATTACTTCCCTGAACCCGGTTATCGGCAGCACTACCGATACGGAAGGCTATTTTCGGATTGAAAACGTGGCTGTCGGCCGGCATTCCTTCAAGGTCACCAGCATTGGCTATGAAGATGCTTTTATGCAGGAGGTAACAGTGGGATCGGGTAAGGAGGTCGAACTGAATATCAAGCTTACCGAGTCCTTTCGTAAACTTAACGAAGTGGTGATTAAAGCTCAAAAAGAAAATGGCGCACCGCTCAACGATATGATCAGTGTGAGCGGACGATCATTCACCGTTGACCAGACCAAACGTTTTGCTGCGGCTGTAAATGATCCGGCAAGGATGGCATTGTCTTTTGCCGGAGTTGCCACCAATGACGATGGCGGCAACCAGATTATTATCCGTGGTAATAGTCCGAAAGGAATGCTATGGCGCATGGAAGGTGTGGAAATTCCTAATCCCAACCATTTTGCCCAGGAAGGTTCCAGTGGCGGCGGTATCAGTGCCCTGAGTGCCAACGTGCTCGGTAACTCCGATTTCCTAACCGGGGCTTTTCCTGCCGAGTATGGTAATGCAACCTCTGGTGTTTTTGATCTGAAAATGAGGAAAGGGAATAATGAAAAACGTGAATATGCAATGCAGGCTGGCGTGATGGGACTGGATTTTGCAGCAGAAGGGCCGATCGGCGAAAAAGGAGGCGCTTCTTATCTTGCCAATTACCGGTATTCCACACTTTCGGTATTGAATAAAATAGGGCTGAATATTGCTGGAGATGCGAGTACGGATTTTCAGGACGGGGCTTTCAAAGTCCATATTCCTTACGATGAAAAGGCGGTGGTGACAGTTTGGGGGATGGGTGGATTAAGCACTTCCACGGTAGACAAAGATGATTTTAAGGAAAACTTCAAATCCAACCGTGGCATTGTCGGCGTGAATTACCTGCGCTATCTGAACAGTAAATCCTATATGGAAAACATCGTTTCGTATACTGCCACCCGGCAGAGTAATGATTTTTATGATAAAGATAAGCAAACCACTTTTCAGCAAAATTTCACGAATCAGGGCCTTCGCATTTCTTTGCTATATAATTATAAACTGAATAGCCGGAACACTTTCCGTACTGGTTTGATTATCAATCATCTGAACTTTAACTTATTCGATCGGGACAATGAAGACGGACCTTTCCGCGTGAACGTGGATCAGAAAGGGAATACGCTGCTTTTTCAGGGATATGCGCAGTGGAAATACAGACTTACCCCTGCAATCACTTTGAACACCGGCGTACATGCAATGCTCCTGGATTTGAATAATCAGCATTCCATAGAGCCGCGGTTCGGGATGAAATGGTCGGTTGCACCGAAACATACCGTCAGTCTGGGGGCGGGGCTGCATAGCAAAACAGAATCCATATCAACCTATTTTGCGCAGGTAAGTGTAGGCGACAATAAAACTGATCTTTTAAATAAAAACCTCAAACTGATGAAATCAGGTCATGCCGTTGCAGGCTATGAATACCGCCCGTCGACAAGCTGGCGGATTCAGACGGAGGCATACTATCAGCACCACTATAACATTCCGATCGGGCCGGCAAATACCACAACGCCATTTTTGTTGCACAATTCGCTCATCAACGAAGTCAGTGGCTTTGTGACAGATTCTCTCGTCAGTGCAGGGAAAGGCAGGAGTTATGGATTGGAACTCACTGTGGAAAAATCTTTGACCAACGGTATTTATTTCATGAGTACAACTTCGCTCTACCAGTCGAAGTATACCGGAAGGGACGGGATCGAGCGGGATAGTCGTTTCAACGGGAAATTCGTGCAGAATGTGCTGGCCGGAAAAGAGTGGAAAGTGGGGAAGAATAAGACCAATATTTTTGCGGCAAATATCAAACTGCTGGCTTCCGGCGGAAACAGAACGACACCTATCGATCTTGAAAGATCGAGGGTAAGTGGCAAAACCGAACGGGACTGGACCGAAAGCTACTCGGAACAACTCCCATATTATTTTCGCTCAGACTTGCGTGTAAGCTATACTAAAAACAGAAAACGTACGACTTCGACGATTTCACTGGACATCCAGAATGTGTCCAACCGGCTCAACGCGTTTGACAAATATTATGACGATAAAGAGGACAAGATAGAACTGGTAACACAAACAGGCTTGATACCAGTCCTGAACTATCGCCTGGAATTCTGATGCGTTTTTGGAACGGTTGTTTTACCATCGTTATTTAAAATTTCACAACAGATTAAAAAAATAATCATGGAAAAGGACCTTCAAAGTAACGAAGCAATAAAAAAACTGAAATCGCTTGCCGAGAGCATCCGTTTTTGCATGTATACGACTTATAAAAATGGCAGGATCGAGTCGAGGCCTATGACTACCCTGGATATCGACGACGAAGGAAATGTATGGTTTTTTACCAGCAGAAACACAGAAATAGGAAGCGAAACTAGCCCGGAAGAGGCAGTTTCATTGATTTATTCCGATCCTTCCAACAATTCGTATGTAAGCGTTTCGGGAGACGCCGCCATTGTGGAGGACGAAGCAAAGAAAGAAGAATTGTGGGGGCCGATGTCGAAGGCATGGTTTCCGGGCGGAAAGGACGACCCGAACCTTGTGGTATTGAAAGTTACAACCGACGAGGCAGCATACTGGGACGCTACTTCATCAAAAATGGTAGTATTTTTCTCAATGGTGAAAGCTGTTCTCACAGGGACTACTCCGGAGGGAGGCGATCATGGAAAATTAAACCTGGCGTGATCCCGGGTGAATTTTGTTAATGAAATGCATAGAAAAAGGACAGCCACCAGCTGTCCTTTTTCATTATGTTTTACAAAGTTTAAACGCCCAGCTCAGCCAGAACTTCTGAAACTTTTGCAGCTGCCTCTTTGAATTCGATAGCAGAATAAACCTTCAATCCGGATTCGTTGATGATACGTGCGCCTTCTTCGGCGTTGGTACCTTGTAAACGAACGATAATAGGAACAGGAATTTCTCCGATTGCTTTGTAAGCTTCCACCACACCGGCAGCAACACGGTCGCAACGAACAATACCTCCGAAGATATTGATCAGGATCGCCTTTACATTCGGATCTTTCAGGATGATACGGAAACCTGCTTCTACGGTACGTGCGTTAGCGCCACCGCCAACGTCCAGGAAGTTAGCAGGCTCACCACCTGAGAGCTTGATCAGGTCCATTGTAGCCATAGCCAGACCGGCACCATTCACCATGCAACCCACGTTTCCGTCCAGTTTGACATAGTTCAGGTTATTCGCTCCAGCTTCTACTTCCAAAGGATCTTCTTCATTGGTATCGCGCATTTCAGCAAGCTCAGGGTGACGGTATAACGCATTGTCATCCAGGTCAACCTTTGCATCAACGGCAAGAATTTTATTGTCAGATGTTTTTAAAACCGGGTTGATTTCAAACATCGCAGAATCACTTTCGATATATGCTTTGTAAAGTGAAGTAATAAATTTCACCATTTCCTTGAAGGCATCACCTTCAAGACCCAAAGCAAAGGCTACTTTACGTGCCTGGAATGGCTGCAAGCCCACTTTTGGATCAATCCACTCTTTCATGATTTTCTCAGGCGTGTGCTCTGCGACTTCTTCAATGTCCATACCGCCTTCGGTACTTGCCATGATCACGTTGCAATTCCTGCCACGATCCAGCAAAATAGAAAGATAGTATTCTTTCGGCTCGCTAGGCCCTGGATAATATACGTCTTCGGCGATAAGCACTTTGTTAACACGTTTTCCGTCCGGGCCAGTCTGATGCGTCACCAGAACTTTACCGAGGATATTGTTGGAAATTGTGCGTACATCTTCAACAGATTTTGCCAGGGCTACACCACGCTGTTCTGTGCCAACGATGCGGCCTTTACCACGCCCGCCGGCATGGATCTGAGATTTTACTACATACCACTTGGTACCTGTCTGCTGGCTTAGCTCACGCGCAACTTCAACCGCCTTGTCCGGAGTGTCGGCTACGAGCCCTTCCTGAATACGCACACCGTATTTTTTAAGAACGCTTTTGCCTTGATATTCGTGAATATTCATGAGTATAAAAGTAAATTGGTATTTTCACGGCAAATTAAGGAATTAATCAAAACGGGCGTAGTTTTTTCGCCTATTATCTTTTCAGACAATGCATTTACTTCAGGCAAGAGGGATCAGGAAGACTTACGGTTCGTTACAGGTTTTGAAGGGGATCGATCTGGAAGTGGAGCGGGGAGAAGTGGTGGCAATAGTAGGTCCATCGGGGGCTGGTAAAAGTACTTTTCTGCATATACTGGGGACTTTGGATCGCCCCGACGAGGGGCAGGTTTTTATTGAGGACACCAATGTTTTTACCCAAAAAGACAAAGACCTTGCCAGGTTCAGGAATGAAAAAGTAGGTTTTATATTCCAGTTTCATAACCTGCTGGCCGAATTCACAGCCCTGGAAAATGCCTGCATGCCCGGCTATATCAATGGGTCGATGAATGAAAAGGATATTTTGAAGAGAGGAAAAGAACTGCTCGATCTGCTTGGTCTTTCGGGCAGGATGGATCACCTTCCTTCACAACTTTCGGGAGGGGAGCAGCAACGTGTGGCCGTGGCGCGGGCACTTTTAAACAAACCTTCTATCGTGCTGGCAGACGAGCCCAGCGGTAACCTCGACTCTCATAATGCATTGGAATTACATCAGTTGTTTTTTAAACTTAGAGAGGATATCGGGCAGACATTCGTGATCGTTACGCACAACGAAGAACTGGCAGAGATGGCCGACAGGCGGCTTGTGATGCAGGACGGAACAATGCTCCAATAAATTTTTTTTACTCAACGTGTGACCAAACGAAACTTTACACGTCATAAGGGAGAAGTTTTTCATAACGTTGAGTAATCAAAATAGCCGCCCGGATTTCCGAACGGCTATTTTTTTTTGTTATGTTATGGCTGATTACATCATGCCACCCATTCCACCACCGTGGCCATGGCCACCTGCAGCAGGAGCTTCTTCTGGCTCGTCAGCAATTACACATTCTGTTGTCAACAACAGACCTGCGATAGATGCTGCGTTTTCAAGCGCAAGACGTGAAACTTTCTTAGGGTCAATGATACCAGCTTCCAAAAGGTCTGTGTAAACATTGTCTTTGGCGTTGTAACCATAGGAACCTGTTCCTTCTTTCACTTTCGCAACAACTACTGAAGGCTCCTGGCCTGAGTTGGAAACGATCGTTCTCAAAGGAGCTTCCAGAGCTACGCGGATGATGTTGATACCGGTTGTCTCGTCTTCGTTGTTTCCTGTGAAGCCTTCAAGAGCAGCAGTAGCACGGATGTAAGCTACACCACCACCAGCTACGATACCTTCTTCAACAGCAGCACGGGTTGCGTGCAATGCATCGTCAACACGGTCTTTTTTCTCTTTCATTTCAACCTCAGTTGCAGCTCCGATATAAAGGATAGCTACACCACCTGACAATTTAGCCAGACGTTCCTGAAGTTTTTCGCGATCGTAATCAGAAGTTGTGTTTTCGATCTGCGCTTTGATCTGGTTCACTCGGCCCTGAATGTCTTCAGAGTTTCCTGATCCGTTAACCAAAGTTGTATTGTCTTTGTCGATAATCGCTTTTTCGCAAGTACCCAGATATTCCAAAGTAGCGTTTTCCAATTTGAAACCACGCTCTTCTGAAATTACTGTACCGCCAGTGATGATCGCGATGTCTTCAAGCATTGCTTTACGACGGTCACCAAAACCAGGAGCTTTCACAGCAGCCACTTTCAAGGCGCCACGGATTTTGTTCACTACCAACGTAGCCAACGCTTCTCCGTCAACATCTTCTGCCAGGATAAGCAAAGGACGGCCAGTTTGTGCAACTGCTTCCAATACAGGAAGAAGTTCTTTCATAGAAGAAACTTTCTTCTCAGAGATCAAAATGTATGGACGCTCAAGATCAGCTTCCATTTTCTCTGTATTGGTTACGAAATATGGAGACAGGTAACCACGGTCAAACTGCATACCTTCCACAGTTTTAACTTCTGTTTCAGTACCACGAGCTTCTTCAACCGTGATAACACCTTCTTTACCTACTTTTTCCATCGCCTCAGCAATCATCTGACCGATTTCTTCGTCATGGTTAGCCGAAATAGTAGCAACCTGAGCGATTTCTTTGGAAGTAGAGATATTTTTCTTTTGAGATTCAAGATCTTTCACGATCACAGAAACCGCTTTGTCGATTCCACGTTTCAGATCCATCGGGTTAGCACCCGCTGCTACGTTCTTTACTCCGATTGAGTAGATAGCCTGAGCCAATACAGTTGCAGTTGTAGTACCATCACCTGCCGAATCAGCAGTTTTTGAAGCTACTTCTTTCACCAGCTGAGCACCCATGTTTTCGATAGGGTCTTTCAGATCAATTTCTTTCGCAACTGTAACACCATCTTTCGTGATGCTTGGTGATCCGAATTTTTTGTCAATAACAACGTTACGGCCGCGAGGTCCCAATGTTACTTTTACGGCATCAGCCAATGTATCAACACCGCGCTTAATTTTATCACGAGCTTCGGTATCGAAAAATATTTTCTTAGACATACTAATTAATCGTTTTGATTTTTTTGATTTTAACTTACTTTTTGACCTTCAGATTATTAACCAATAATGGCGTAAATGTCAGATTCGCGCATGATCAGGACATCTTTTCCTTCATATGCCAGTTCAGTACCAGAGTACTTTCCGTATAATACGGTGTCACCCACCTTAACGGTCATAGGCTCGTCTTTTTTGCCCGGGCCTACTGCTACCACAGTTCCACGTTGAGGCTTTTCTTTTGCAGTATCAGGGATAATGATACCAAATGCTGTTTTTTCTTCGGCTGGGGCTGGTTCTACAAGAACACGATCAGCCAGAGGTTGTACGTTCACTTGTATTTCTGCTAAAGTTGACATAAATATTAAACGTTTGTTTTTTAATTGTCAGTAATTGATTTGACTGATAACCGGTAAGCACAATCTATGCCAGCAGTGTAGCTATGACATTTTTTCCGGCGGAGTGTGACAGTTTTGTATATAAGTCAGCTTTGATATGATTATTAGCCTATTTGCATGTCAGACGGTGCCGGTTAATTGTTAATGATATTGAAAATGCTTAAATTTTTAACGGCATCAAACCTGGACACTCTATGACGGATCTTCAGAAAAACTGGCTTACCGAAGGCATCTTTGATTTTGAATACAAGAAGTATGTGCTGATGGCATATTTGCAGGACATAGACAACCAATTTACGCAAAATCGCCTCTTTCCGCACCTCAAAAATTTAAAGTTTCATTTCGATTCCTGCATCAGTATTAAAACCAAGAAGAAGCAAATCAAAACGGCATTTCCTAAAAATCTGACCGGAATTGATGTGGCCACGTGGAAGCTGAGGTATGAAGAAACTGTCCAGGACGACCCCTACCTGGATGAATTGAATTATATACTGGATTTTGCGATTCCACGCTTTTCCAGGAGTATTGATGAAGGTATGGAGCGGTTCAGCGAAGTGGAAGAAAATGTCAAAATTTCTCCCGTCGGAATTATGCCACTTTGGGCAGAGGAGGGGTACCTATTATTTTTGCACACATTTCAGCCGGTAGTAAGTGTGTTTGAATACCAATTGGCACTGTACGACGAAATGAGGGAGCGCTACATGAAGACGCAATATAAAGAAACTGTCAGGATCGGGTTGGGTAGTACTGTTTCTCAATTAAAGGTTGAGCTGACCCGCAGGAATAAGTCGCTGCCAAATCCCGCTACCTATGTGGTCGAGTCAAAATACGATTATCCTTTGCATGAGGCACTATTGCCCGTTGCCAAGAAATTAATGCTGAAACAAATGAATGTTGCGTAGCCAAAGCACCAGGGTGAAGAAAAGCCGAAGGGCTGAAATTATTGTAACAAAATGACCTGCTATACCATCCAACCCCTCACGGGGTCATGTTTTGCTACAATATTATTTTCTAGAATAATCAGATCCCTTTGGGATTGCCCGGACTGCGTAGTTATGCACATGAAAAAACCGTTCACTGTGTTTACCACGATGAACGGTCATTTTTAATCTCTTGAAATCTTATTTCGCACTGTCAGCAGGAGCCGCAGGAGTTGTTGTTGCAGGCGTTGCAGCACCATTCTGCGCCGGAGCCGGAGCAATGTTTCCACCCGGGATTACAGTATTCTGGGCTTTATCAATGTTTACACTGTTGATTCCACCTCCGTCGGTACTTCCGCCAACGATAATGTAGGAAGCGAGAGAAATCAAAATAACCGCACCTGCCAGTCCCCAGGTAATTTGTTCAAGCAAGTCGGTAGTTTTCTTAACACCGAACATCTGGGTAGTACCTGCTCCGCTAAACTCGCTTGAAAGCCCCCCACCTTTGGAATTTTGGACCAAAACTACCAGAATCAACAATACTGCGACGATCGCAACCAGAATAATCAAACCCAAATACATGCCTTATAATTAATGATTGAATGAATGAATGAGTCAATGTGTGAATGAAGTAAAAATCAACGAATGACGGAATTGTTTAATTCGCTTAATTTTTTCGCAAAGTAATTCCTTTTTTCCGGTTTTTTCAAGATCAATTTTTGGTAGAGATCAATTGCCTTTTCTATTTTCCCTTGACGGACCAGGATTTTTGCAAATGCTTCGGTTTCAATACCTCCTGTTCCCGACTCCGCTACTCTGCCGCGGATATCGACCAAAACGGGTTCCAGATTGTTATCCTGGCGTACGATCCTTGGGTTTTTCCTGACGAAACCTTCTATGATCTGTTGCTGTCTTTTTTGCTCTTCGGTTTTCTGATTTTGAACTGGGACAGCTTCCTGTTCTACCAGGCTGATCAGGATATCTTCTCCGTTTTGCGGGATTGATTTTTCCTGCTCTTCAATTACTTCATCAATATTTACAGTCGCATCGTAACGTTCAGTATCACTTTCCACCAACTGCTGAAGGGCGATCCGGCTCAGCGCATAAGCAGCTGCACGCGGACGGGCTTCTTCGAAATTTTCGGTACCTGCCATGTTGGATGCTTTCGCCAACAGCGAATAGGGGATCTGACAATAGGGGAATGCCTTGATCGTGGATTCAAGGGCCGGGATCATCTCAGGCAATAGCATACCTGGCGATTTCACCAGTTTACTGAATGTTTCCTTTTCGATGATTGCCATGGGGTGTCGATAAATAAAGTAATAAGAGGATAAAATTAGTTAAAACAGGAGGCTGTTACCAGTCCGCAGCGGATTTATTAAATATCTGCTGGACAATGTTTTCCTGGATTGTTGGCAAAAGCCTTGCTTCATTTTGATTAAGCGTTTGATCCTGAGGGAAATCCGCGTAGTAGGTGAAAGCCTGGTCGAAATTTTTGGTTTCGTCTTTTGCATTTGTATATCTAACCTGTACCGTCACATTCAGCCGGTTGAGCCCGGCCTGGTCATTGGCGGTAGGGGCCGCGGCCAGTACGTCATATCCCGTAATCGAACCTTCCAAAACCAGATCCCCGCCGCCGGGCTGGCTGGTGAGGCTGGTATTTCTTTGAAAATATTCTTTCAGCTGCTCAGTAAGTCTTTGCGGTAAATCGGAAGGCCCTCCGGCGGTTCCCATTGTGAAGTTAAGCACCGAAAACGTCTTGATGTCCGGGGATAGGTTGGTGCCCGTGAAGGAATAAACACCACAGGCTGACATAAAAACAGAAGAATGGAGAACAAAAAGCAAAAGCAGCCACTTTTTGTTGTCAAATGCCTTCAATGACAGCTTTTTAGCGTAATTTTTTAAACTATTTTTTTGGGCAAAATTCATTTGGATAAAACATTTAATATTGACTTACTCCTCGATATCGTACTGTTTGATCTTCCTGTACAACGTGCGTTCCGATATGCCTAACGCACTGGCGGCATATTTTCTTTTATTATTGTTTTTCCGTAATGCCTTGATGATCATTTCTTTCTCCTTATCTTCCAGAGAGAGCGATTCTTCTTCTGCCGTAAAATGCGTAACATCCTCAATCTCACTTCTTTCGTCAGAATATCTGTCCAGATCAACGGTCCGTGGTGCCGGAGGTGTCAGCAAACGGGCGGGTTCGAGAGTAGGGGTGCTGATGACCGGTTCGGCATTGTTCAGCGAACTGAAAAGCTCCTGGTGGTCTTTCAGGATCTCGCCGCCGTATTTTTCATTTTCGAGCACATTTCTAACCAGTTTCTTAAGTTCGGTCATGTCCCGTCTCATGTCAAAAAGGACCTTATAGAGCAACTCCCTCTCCGAAAATGATCCCTGATCGTCACCTGAACGCAAGGGGACCAATGCTTTTCGGCTTGCGGGCTGATGCGGGTTCAAATAACCGTTCAGCGTTTCCGCACTGATAGGCAGCTCTTTGTCGGTTTCAAGAATTGTAATTTGCTCCGCAATGTTTTTCAGCTGCCTGATGTTACCGGGAAATGGATATTCCATCAGCAAGTCGCGCGCTTCCACATCCAGCCTTACAGGTTTTGTCCGGTACCTTTCGGAGAAATCATTCGTGAACTTCCTGAAAAGCAGCAGAATGTCCTCACCCCGGTCACGCAAAGGCGGGACATAAATAGGAACTGTATTGAGCCTGTAATAAAGATCTTCACGAAACTTGCCGTTGTTCACCGCATCGAGCAGGTTCACATTTGTAGCGGCAACCACCCGGACGTTTGTTTTAAGGACTTTTGATGATCCTACCCGGATATATTCCCCGTTTTCCAGCACGCGCAGGAGCCGGGCCTGGGTTCCCATGGGCATTTCACCTACTTCATCCAGAAAAATCGTACCGCTGTTGGTAGTTTCAAAATAACCCTTTCTTGCATCGAGAGCACCAGTAAAAGAACCTTTTTCGTGCCCGAAGAGCTCAGAATCAATAGTGCCTTCGGGAATGGCCCCGCAGTTGATCGCAATAAACGGTCCGTGTTTTCTGGAACTAAGGCTATGGATGATTTTTGAAAATGACTCTTTTCCACTACCACTTTCTCCGGTAATCATCACCGTAAGATCCGTTGCTGCTACCTGTATAGCTACATTAATGGCATGGTTTAATGCCGGCGAAGTACCAATAATCCCGAAACGGTTTTTTATCGCTTGTATTTCCGATGGATTCATGAATATGGTTGATGGCTTTAAGCTACGGTTGGCCGTTGCCGTTAACAATGAGCCTTTTAACCTTAATATTGATTTTTAAAAGACCGATTAATTTAATAAACGATTGACAGCTAATGCAGCACCGGAACTTCCGAAACAGCATGGCCTCGGAGCGTCGCCGCAGTACATTCGGTGATCATGACATCTACGTAATCTCCTATTTTGTAATGTTCTCTCGGGAAAACTACTCTTTTGTTCTGATCACTGCGGCCTGTAAAATCCTCTTTCGAGCGTTTCGAAGTTCCTTCGACAAGTATCTTTTGCAAGGTTCCGATCAGTTTCTGATTCCGTTCCAACGAAATGCGCTGCTGGACATCTATGATTTCGGCCAGTCGTCTTTGTTTTACATCAGCCGGAATATCGTCTGCAAACTTCTTGGCGGCAGGTGTGCCGGGACGTTCCGAATAAGCAAACATATATCCGAAGTCAAACCGCACATATTCCAGCAATGAAAGCGAATCGCGATGCTCTTCTTCCGTTTCAGTACAAAACCCGGCGATCATATCGTGGGAAACCGCGCAATCGTCGCCCAATATTCTGCGGATACTGTCTATCCTTTCCAGGTACCATTCCCTGTCGTAGGTGCGGTTCATGATTTCCAGCACACGGCTATTGCCGCTTTGGGCGGGTAAATGGATGTATTTACAGATGTTATCGTATTTTTTTATCGTGTAAAGCACTTCATCCGTAATGTCTTTTGGGTGTGAAGTACTGAACCTTACCCTCAACTCAGGACTAATTTTCGCTACCATTTCCAGCAGCCCGGCAAAATTGACCGATGCGTCTGATTGCTTCCATTTATAGCTGTCGACGTTCTGGCCAAGAAGCGTAACTTCTTTGTACCCTTCTCTGAAAAGGTCTTCCGCCTCTTTCAAAATCGAGTAGGGGTCGCGGCTCCGTTCCCGGCCTCGGGTATATGGCACGACGCAAAAACTGCACATATTATCGCAGCCGCGCATAATGGAGATCATAGCAGTAACTCCGTTGGAATTCAGTCTGATCGGTGAGATGTCGGCATAGGTTTCTTCCCTCGAAAGGAACACATTCACACCTTTTTGGCCCGTTTCGGCTTCCTCCACCAATCGCGGCAGGTCGCGGTAGGCATCAGGGCCGGTCACAATGTCTACCATTTTCTCCTCATCCAGTAACTTGGATTTCAACCTTTCGGCCATGCAGCCAAGTACCCCGATGAGCATTCCGGGTTTTTTCTTTTTGATTACGTTCAACTGGCTGAGTCTTTTCCTTACTCTTTGTTCAGCATTATCCCGTATCGCGCAAGTATTCAAAAATATAAGATCGGCATTGTCTACATCGGCAGTGGTGGCAAAGCCGGCGTCACGCATCACAGACGCTACAATTTCACTGTCAGCGAAATTCATCTGACAACCGTAACTTTCGATGAACAGTCTTTTCTTTCCCAGAAACGGTTCATTTTCAGTAGTGCGTACCGTTTCACAGGCTTGTTTGTCTGAATCACTCAGTATTTTTAATGTCTCTGCAATTCTATGCTCCATCGGACAAATTCTAAACGCTTAAATAACTACCCGCAGCACCTGAGGGTTTTTGAAATGCTCTGTCAGAGCATTTCAGACAATCACAAATATAGGAAGAAATAAGCGAAAACTGACAAACTGTCATAGCACAGGAAGTTGCTAAAATGGATATCCTACGCCCAGGTTGATATTGAGAAAGTTGGACTGTGTTCTTTTGAAAAGCTTATTAAATTCCAGTTCGTCCAGGACGAAGCGCTGTAACGACGGATCATATACTTTCACCCCGAAATCAAATCTCAGGACAAAAAAAGACAGGTCATAACGAATTCCAAAACCTGTCCCGATCGCGATTTCACTCAGGAACTTGTTTGCTTTCAGTTTTTGTGATTCGGTAGCAGTACTGTTGAGGTTCCACACATTTCCTACGTCGATAAACAATGCATAATTGATGTCGCCAAAGAACTTAGCAAGAAATCCGCGGTATTCGAGGTTTCCTTCGAGGACAAATTCTCCTGGAGACTCAATCGATAGGCTATCGGAAGTCAGCCGGGGAAGCGATGACCCGGGGCCCAGCCTTCGGGGCAGCCATGCTCTCAGACTGTTCGAACCTCCGGCAAAAAAGTATTTTTCGTAAGGTGGCACCTTGCTGTCGCCGTAACTGTAAATAGCACCGGTATTGATCCTGGCAACAAAAGCCGAACGTTTGCCGGTTGGCCAATAGCGCCGAAAGTCTACATTCCCCCGCAGATACTTATAAAACTGCAATTCGCCCTGCAAATCGCCGAAAACATTCTTGATAAGTTGTTTCTGGCCCGGCAGGACATTGAGCGAAGTTCCGCCCGATTCCAGTGCAACGCGGAGGTAACGCGCATTTTTAGGTGGGCCGATCAAAGAATTGGTATTATATACAAAATTGAAGTTAATGTCCGATACAAATGATTTCTGAAAACTGTTGATCAGGTTATTTCCCTGCGATTGAAGGGCAACCAACAAATCTTGGAAATCTTGGCGTATATTCTGTGTGTTCAGAATATTGAGATCAATCAGTGATAAATTGAAGAGGGTGGTATTGGTAGGTTGCCACGAATAGGTAGTGGATATTTTGACATTCGTCCGGGTATATTCCGGCCGGTTTACGTAATTATAGCCAAGCCCGACTTGTGTCCGTGGGTTAAAGCCCGCGGTTTGTTTCTGAAAAGGGTTTCCTGGAAAAATCAGTCGCGGGAATATAAGAGAAGTGTTCACCCCCACTTCCTCACTGCGATATATTTGCCGGTTACCCAAAAAACCGGGTACCAGCTCGATTCCACCTCTGATGCTGGTTTCAAAGTTTTCCAGTCCGTTGAAAACATTTCTGATCTTATACGTCAAATTGGCAAACGGGCCTGGGGCACCCTGCAGCTGTATTACGTTAAGGCCTATATCCGTAGATATCTGATATTTTTCAAGCGGAATCACTTTGAATGAGCTATTGATCCCCTTACCGGTTGAGTCGAAAGTGTAGTTGTAATTAACAAAGCGGAATTGGTCAGTAAGCGAAAGCTGCTGCTGCGTATCCCGCTCTTTTTGCTGACTGTAATATGCGCCGGGGCGTACCTGAATTTTCGTGTCCAGGATTTTGGTAGAGAATTTTTTATCGGCAAAAATATAATTGATGCCCTGGAAATTAATCGTATCCTTCCTGAAAAGTGAATCAGGCAAACCGGAGGGGGAAAGGACTTCAAAATTTACCGATGAGATCTTATACCGGGCCTGCTTGCTGTTCGGGGAAGGTACATCAACCAAAACATTGACGTCTACGGATTTAAATAAACTGTCCGTGGCAGCATTCGTGATCGTATCATTGACCAGGTAGGTAACATTCTGACGGGAAAAACCAAAGTAACCCTGATTTCGCAGCAACGTCTCAATCCTGATCCTTTCTTCTTCAAATGAATCGCCATCGTACCGTTTTTTACTGACGAGTGTAGCTTCCTTGTTATTTGCCTTAAGAATGCTGTCCGCGAGATTGTTTTTTACCTGATACCTGATGTTGTTGATCATGGTAGGGCGGTTCTCGGAGATAAGGTAATTGACCCTGATCCGATTAAAGATCGTATCCTGCTTAAAATGCACAGCTGCTTGAAAAAAACCATTGTTATACAGGTATTTCTGCATTTTCTCGGCATTCTGGGATACTTCATTGATATTGAAATAAACCGGGGCCTCGCCAACTACCCGCATCCAGAAATTGCCCTGGTCGGCTCGGTTCTGTGCTTTTTCCAGTTTTTTGGCATATCGGCGCTGTACCTTTTCCAGCTTTCGCGGAGAATTTTCGTAAATGCGTGATTCTTTCTGATAATTTTGCGTGACTTCAATTACTTTTCGCAGCTTTTCTTCCCGGTTGTAAAATAGCTCGCCAAAACGGTACAGACCGACATACGGAAAGAACGGAAGGCCAAGAAAACGGCGGTTGGGTTTTTGAGGAATAAGGGCATCGAGCTCTGCATCGCTGATCACCCGATTGCCTTTAATTGAAGAATTTCCAAGGTAATAACTTTTGGACTGTGTTGCGGACCTCGGTGCGCAGGAAGCCAATCCCATAAGAAAAAGGAAGAGATACCAGCTATATGTAATCCTGAAATTAATATTCAATGCTCTCGAAAAATCGTATAAAATATATTAACTCACTTAAAATCAAGAAATACCGGCAGGTTCATCAGTCTTTTATTATCGAGGGTGCCAAGAGTGTGCTGGAATTGCTGAATTCTGATTTCAAAATTGAGTTTGTACTTGTAACAAAGGAATTTCAACAAAAATACTCAAGTATTTTAACCCGGCATAATGCACTTTTAGAAACGGTTACTGCGGAAGAATTGCAGGGATTGGGTTCGTTTCAAACGAATGATTCTTGCCTGGCTGTTGCTAAAACAAAGCAAAACGATTTTTTGTCTCCCGAAAAAACAGAATATGTCCTGGTTCTGGATGATGTTCGTGACCCTGGAAACCTCGGTACGATCATCAGGGTTGCTGACTGGTACGGTATCCACAAAATCATCTGCTCGAATGATACCACAGATATTTATAATCCTAAAGTAATCACTGCCAGCAAGGGATCTTTTTTGCGGGTCAATGTTTTTTACACGGATCTGTCGTCGTACCTGGCCGAAAACGCAGCTGGTAAAAATATAATCGGAGCGTTTCTGGGAGGAGAATCGCTGTATGATTTCAATTTTTCAGCAACCGGAGGTTTCATCGTGATGGGTAATGAATCCAATGGGATCGGCGAGGAGGTGGCGTCTCTTGTTACCAACAAAATCACAATTCCCAGAGTCGGAGAAGCAGAATCTCTGAATGTAGGGATCGCTACCGCAGTGATGCTGGATAATCTGCGGCGGCAGATCCCAGGATAGCGACCCTATTCGTGTGCCGCCTTGTGTGAAAGTTCCTCTGCGTATTCTTTGCCAAGATACTTATCGATAAAATAATGGGCTATATAAAGCAGAGGTGTGAGGAGTATCGCAACTATTCCTTTGTACAGGTAATTGATGCTGCCTACTGAAAAAACCTGTTTAAGGTCCCAGTTTCCAAAAATATAAAACGCAATTCCGATCACCAGGAAACTGTCGATCAATTGAGAGAACATGGTTGAACCAGTGGCGCGGAGCCAGATAAAGCGGCTGCCTGTTTTTCGGCGCAGCCATGAAAATACAAATACGTCAAGCAACTGGCCGAGGAGAAACGCTACAATGGATCCGATCATAATGCCCAGTCCCTGATTGAAGATTTTGGAAAAAGCATCATTGATATTGAAGACATTTCCCTCTTTATCAGTATTGTTGAGGTCAAGCCAGAACTGCGCAGGTGGTAACTTGGTGGAGACGAAAATGGTGATAAAAGTATAAACGATAAATCCTGCCGTGAGAAAGGAAATCCGTTTTACACCTTTATGCCCGAAATATTCATTGATTATATCGGATGTGATAAATACCACAGGCCAGTTGACCACCCCCGCGGTCATATTGAAATCCAGCCGCTGGCCACCAATCAGCAGCTGTGCCGGAGGAATACCCAGCAGCGATTCCACAGAGAAAATCTTGCCGCCGACAATTTCAGCGATCAACGCGTTGGTCAGAAAAATTCCGCATAGCAGCAGGAACAGACGTTGTCTTTTGGCGTCCTGTAAAGTATTAGCTGTAGTGATCATTAATTCGTGCTGCTTTGCTGACTGGGAGGTTTGATTACTATTGTTTATGCGATGATGTCCTCAACTGTTTTGTTCGATAAAACCCGATGTGTTTCGAGAAAGTATTCGAGTTTGTCCATCGCCTGGTTCAGCTCATCAATTGTGGGAAGGAAAACGATCCGGAAATGGTCATCGGTAATGTAATTAAAACCGGTACCTGCTACCACCAGGACCTTCTGGTCACTCAACAGATCATATACGAACTGTTCATCAGAATGCAGCCCGAATTTTTTAAGGTCTATTTTCGGGAACACATATAAAGAACCTTTGGGTTTAACGCACGTAATTCCGGGGATCGAAGTCAGGCGCTCATAAACAAGGTTCATTTGCTTGTGCAGCCTGCCGGATGGGACAACGAGTTCTTTGATGCTCTGATAACCTCCCAAAGCAGTCTGAATTGCATATTGTGTCGGGACATTAGCACAGAGGCGCATACTGGCGAGAAGCAGCAATCCCTCCGAATAGGATTTCGCTTTGTGCTTGGCCCCGCTCAGGATCATCCACCCGCCGCGAAAACCGGCTGAACGGTAATTTTTAGAAAGACCGCCATATGTCACGCAAAGCGTGTCGGTAACGAAAGACCCCATCGGATAGTGCACGGCACCATCATATAAAATCTTGTCGTAGATCTCATCGGAGAAAATGATCAGACCGTGTTCTTCCGCAATCTTTGCGATACGGATCAAAACATCCTTCTCGTAAACAGCACCGGTAGGGTTGTTGGGATTGATCAGAACAATGCCTTTGGTGCGGGAAGTAATCTTGCTTTCCAGGTCAGCAAGGTCTGGGTTCCAGTCGGATTCTTCATCGCAGACATAATGCACGGGTTTTCCGCCGCTCAGCGCAATAGAGGCCGTCCACAAAGGATAGTCCGGAGACGGTACCAGAATTTCATCACCAGGATTCAGCAAGGCCTGCATCGAGAGCAGAATAAGCTCACTTACGCCATTCCCAATGAAAATATCGTTGATTTCAACATCTTGAATACCAATTGTTTGTGTGTAGTGCATCACGGCCTTCCTCGCGGCAAACAGTCCTCTTGAATCAGAATATCCCTGCGCGTTACGAAGGTTCATGATGATATCATGAACGATCTCATCCGGAGAGTCAAATCCGAATGGTGCAGGATTTCCGATGTTCAGATTGTGGATCTTGTAGCCCTGGCTTTCCAGCTCAAGTGCTTTTTGATAGGTAGCGCCGCGAATCTCATATTTCAGATTGTTCAGACGCTGGCTTTTGAGGAATTCCATTGTTTTTAGATACGATAACAGACAAAGTTAAAAAATCCGGTTGTAAAACGTTCTATGGGATCCAACAACATTAAACACAAAAAAATCAGCCAGCCTGTTTCGGCCAGCTAATTTTCAGGCTATTTTCATTTCTCTATTTTCTTGCCAGGATTTCTTCCGCCACGCGCCACCCGTTAGCACCCATGTAACCGTATCTCAAATAAAAGGTTTTGGTTGCAGGATCATAGGTATTATTGGCTTTGGAGGCATTTGCCCAGGCAGGCAGATAAGGATCTGGCAATGCGGTATCAAATTGCGTGTAAGGTGCTCCCGCTGCCCCGGCCGACGGAGTTATAGTTACCTTATTGGTGGTCGGGTTAACAGTCAGATCAGCAAAATAGCCTGATCCTCCCAAATCTCCCAGTTCCACTTTAACTGTCGTCGGCGAGACAGTGACGACCGGCTTGTTTTTATTCACTGCCCTGGGTAGGGTGGGGTGATAAACATATCCGGAGGCTGCGTAGGTGGCGTCATAGATGTTTTTTGCTTTAACAGCCAGCAATATTGTGCCAAAGTTACCGCTTACTTCTCCCACAGACACGGATTTAATTTGAATCGGGAGGACATAATTCTTCACAAAGTCAAATTTCTCTGTTTTAAGTTTGATTAGAACTTCTGCTGTGCGCTGCCCTTTTTTAATCACTACGGTAGCAGGAAAATGATAAAGGTCTGCAGTGATGACATCGAATTTTGCCTTTTGTTCCTCATTATACTGGCGTACTGCCGATGTATCCACACCAAGGGTTACCGTGATGTCCTGAGGAGCGACATGAGCTCCCGAGTAGCTCACGGTAACAGGATAATTTGCCTCTGGAGCCAGGTCAAATGCATTGTTGTACAGCGCATATTTACTACCATAGGGTGAGACAAAGGCTGACGGGTTTTTGAACTCAACCACATTAACTGATTTTTCGGGATCAAGCGCGACATTATCTTCGGTCAGGCAGGAGGAAAACAGCGTGGCCATCATTGCAAAGGCGAGCATTTTTATTTCATTTCTCATATCTTTAATCAATTGGGATCCCAGAAAATTTTGTCGGAAAATGGATTGATGACCTTGTAGTTGGCGGAATTGTAAGATAACTCTGATGAAGGATACATGATCCGCGACGGGAGTTTATCAGCCCTGGTGGAGTTGGATTTATTGGAAGCCATGTTGTGATAACCGTCCCCTGTCGGCTGCGTGACGGGAAAGCCTGTCCTGCGGTATTCGTTCCAGGCTTCATCGCAATTGATCATATTGAGCGCAATGTATTTTTGCGTAATGATCGCCTCCAGTTTTTCGGCCGGTGTTTTGGCAAGAGCAACATTGACGAGGTAACTCTCCTCATTATCCGTTTTGTATTGTTCAACATCAGATTTGACGTCTTTTCCGGATGCTACAAGGTTGGTGACGTCTTTGTACAAATAAGTGAATGAAGCGATAATTCCCTGCTCAAAGTTTTCCTCGAATTTGCCGGGTATGAGACCTTTCAGCCTCGCCTCTGCCTGCAGGAAATTCGATTCGGCCACAAGCATGAGCGGCTGCCCCTGCGATGGACCTTTCATAATTCCCTGCGAATTTGTAATACTGGAGGAGCTGTTAAAAACACCGGTGTACCAGGTCGAATAGTTGGTGACTACCGTTGGGGCATTCGTTTCGTTTCCAAGTTGATTTACGGGTGTTCCATTAGTCGCGAAGTTTTTGAAAATCACCAGGCCTCTGCCTTCATCGGTTAGCTTTTGCCCTTTGTAAAAGCCGTAAATAAATTGTGCAGGAATACGTGCCGAATTAGCAATGGCACCTGCGGGAGTATATCCCCAGCTGTTCCATAGCGGGTTCGGTCTGTCTCTTACATATCCTGGATTGACTATTGCATCTTCGGTCAGGAAGCCCAGCTTCTGGTCGATTTTTGCAAAATGGTCTTTAGTAAAAGCGGCCAGGGCGGGCAGACCGGAAATCCGGATCAGCAATCTTAATTTCAGGGTATTGGCAAACTGTTTCCACCTGTTCATATTCCCGCCAAACAATGGATCGGATGAAGGATTTAGTGTTACCGGGGATTTGGCATTGTCTATGACCGCAATAGCTTCATCCAATTTCACGACGAGGTCCTGGTAAATTGCGGCCGCATCATCGTATTTGGGGGTAAGGTTTTCATTGCTTTTCAAAGCTTCCGAATACGGAATGTCATTGTATGCATCTACTAATCGCTGGTAATTCAGCACAGTCATGATCATTGCTGAAGCCTTAAAATAAGACTGTTCATCCTGATCTTTTGACTGATCAATTACATATTTGAAATCCTGAAGATTATCGTAAGAATTGACCCAAATGGTGTTATGGTCTCCCGGAACAAGGTTGTAATTCAGCAAACTGCCAAATCCTGAATATCCCCCGGCATTTGCCATGTAGCCTGCAAAATGCGCTGCATGACTACTGAATGCGTTGGACACGGACGCAGAACCCACAATAGCCTGCGGAAGTACCAGTTCGGCAGATGCGCTGGTGGCATAATTGGGGTTTGTGTTTATATCAAGATAGTCGGTGCAGGAGGGCAGGGCGAGCAAAGCCAAGAGCCAGAATCGATTATATTTTCTCATATCAGTTGCTTAAAATGTTAGGGATACTGTTCCGCCGAAGTATCGGGCAGGAGGTGTTTGGGCCAGATTGGTGATACCTACGGCATTGTTGTCGGCTCCGTTGGAGCTATACTCAGGATCGGTATACAGGTTGGATTTGGGAACCCAGATGAACAGGTTGCGTCCCTGCACGCTGATCGTGACACCTTGTATGAATTTTGTTTTGGCCAAAATAGAAGCGGGAAGCTGATAAGAAAGTGAAGCCTCTCTCATCTTCCAGAAACCCGCTGAGTTGATGTAGTTTTCGCCAATGTTTGTATTACGGGTTCCATCTGTCCAGAAATCGGCTCCTCCGCTTCTCACAGCGATATTCGTGTTTGGAACATATTGCCCTTCGGCATTCTTATAAGATGAATTGGGGACTACGAAACGGTCGCGATTGTACCAGGCTGTACGGATACCAGCTCCGGAAAAGTCGTACCCGGTTGCGATGGAATTGAAAATGTAATGTCCGTTGCGGTATTCAAACAATGCACTTAATCGGAGTCCTTTGAATTTGATAGTGCCATTTGCCCCGAGGATGTGCGGCGGGTTTGTTACACCTATATCGCTGAAGGTGCCGTCGGATGAAGGATAACCGGTTTTGGCATCAACAATAATCCTTCCCTGCGGATCGCGGTTATAAGTCGTTGTCTGAAGTAGCGGAAAAGGTGAGCCAACTTTGGCGAGTACCCTTGCTACGGCGCCCACACCGGCGAGCGTTAGTTGGTTCGACCCTTCCGACAGGGATAAAACTTTATTTCTGTTGTGGGTGTAATTAGCGCCCAGCGATACTTCCAGCCCATAGGATGTTTTGAGCGGAGTGAGGTTGAGGTATATTTCCATCCCTTTGTTTTCCACTTCCCCCACATTGGTGGCCAAGCTGTTAAACCCGGTTGTAGATGATATCAGGACTGAGATGGTCTGATCAACCGTGTTGGTCTTATAAAATGTAAGACCGCCACTGATTTTAAACGGTTTTATATCAAAATCAAATCCTCCTTCAAGGCCCGTCGTTATTTCCGGTTTGATGTTCGGTGCGACAATGTTATCACCCATTGTAAAACCGGCACCGCTGGAATAGGGATAACCGTAGATCTGAGAAAATGTAGTGTTTAATGCATAAGCCCCGTAAGTTGTCCCGAACTGGTAGGGAGTTGTGTTCGCCAGGTTCACCTGCCCGACCTGCGAATATCCTCCACGTATTTTCAGGCTTTGCAACCAATTTGACTGGTTAAGAAAAGGAAGCGCATCCGAGGCTATGAATGACAGGTCGACAGACGGATAAAAGAAAGATCTGTTGTCTTTTGCAAGAACCGATCTCCAGTCGTTTCTGCCGGTAAAGTGCAGGTAAATGTAATCCTTGAATCCGATACGTGCCTCGCCATACACACCTGCCTGTCGTGCTTTATATATGTTCTCCAACACCGTAGGGTTAGTCAGACTATTCCCGGCATTATATAAATCGTCGATAACGAGGCCGGTTATACCAGCGGCCAGATCTTTGCGGCTGTTTTCACGAAATGTGACTCCCAGCGCGAGATTGAGGCTTATATTTCGGGAAAGGCTGTTTTTGTACTCAGCAATAAAATCGTTGACAAGTTGTGTCGTGAATCCCGCGTAATCGGCCACAGTTCCGGGAATATCCCTTTTCGAACTCCCGGAAATTCCTTTGGTATAGTTAGAATAAACAAATTTCCCCGTGTGTATTTTGTTAGTATTGTTTTTGGTACTGATCCCTACCCGGTAAGTGAGTGTCAGCGGTTTCACAGGATTCCATTTCACTTCCAAATTACCCTGAAAATAATCGTTGCGGGCCTTGTTTCGTGTGTTGGATAATGTGAAATAGGGATTTTGGTAATATTCGTTATAATAACCGTTCGGGTTCGCAAACGGATCGGTTCGCCAGTTTTCGTACTTGGTAATGTCCACATGCTGGGGCGACATGAGCAGGCTTTGATACGCCTCGAGTGTCGCCAAACTATTGTCGTACCGATTGGCGATAAAGTTGGCGTTAAAAGTGGCTTTCAGGGTTTTATAAATATTACGGGTGCTGTTTGCCCGTATACTGTAACGCTTGTAATTATCATAAGGAACCGTCGAAGTTTGATCAAAATATTGCCCTGACAGATAATACGTGCTCTTTTCATCACCGGAAGACAAACTAAAGTCGCTTTGATTTGCAATGCCGGTTTTCCAGAAATTTTCCCTCGAATTTTGCGCTGTGTAGGGGACCGTCTGTATCGATCCGTCTTGAAGGGGCTTGCCTATCGGCACCATCGTACCATCAAAAGCGGGGCCATACTGCTGATTTTCGTAAGGTGTATAACTTGGCACGTCGTCAGGCGTAGTGCCGGAACCGAAGCCGTTTTGAAGTTGGGGGAGGAAACTTACTTTTTCGAACGTAACGGTATTGGAGATTTTAATTTCTGTCTTGCCCGATTTTCCTTTTTTGGTAGTAACAATCAATGCACCGTTGGAAGCGTCGGAACCATATAATGCCGCTGCGCCGGCACCGTTCAATACCTGAATATCATCAATGTCCTCCGGGTTCATATTGCCCAGGATATCACTTGTAGATATGATGTTGTCGATAATCACCAAAGCCTGGTTGTTTCCTGTCAGTGACCGGTTTCCCCGAAGCACAAGCCGGTAATTCGGGTTTGTCCCACTGCTTACTGCGGACACAAGCAGTCCCGGAACGCGACCCGCAAGGCTGGAGGCGACGCTGGTAGGGCGGCCCTGCGAAATATCCTGTGCCTTGATTGTAGTAGACTGATTGCCCAGTTCCCGCCTTTGTGCTGTCAACCCTCCTGCGGTAATGACCACCTCGTTTAATGCCAACTCGTCCAGCACCAGTGAAATGTCCAAGTTCCCTTCGGCAGGTGCTTTCAGTTCCTGGTTCAGGAAGCCGATGTAGGAGAATAGCAGAGTTTGTCCGGTTTTGGCCTGGATGCTGTACGTGCCTTTTTCATTGGTAAGGGCTCCGGTGTTGGTTCCTTTGATCCGGATGGAGACGCCCGGTAAAGGAGAACCGTCGTCCTGCGACTTCACGGTTCCGGATACCGTGCGGGTTTGGGCGTAGGACTGGCTACAAAAGAGCAGCAGCACCGCCAAAAAGAAGGGTAACGCTTTTTTCATCAAAGTAAGGTTTGTTGTTAACTCAGAAAATTTTATTGTTCTGAAATTACAACCTGAAAAATCTGTTTTTCGAACCTCATTTTGATGTAGTTATCCTTCGGCTTTATGGAAATTTTTTAACGGTTATATTTTCAGTGTAATCGGAAGAGATGCCGAGCAACGGTCAGAAGCTGCTTGTTTACTTCTACCGGAAATCTGGTAAAACTTGCCACTTGCCCGGCTGTTCACAAGCGGTCTTTGGCGGGATCGGGCACAAAAAAGGCCGTCTCAAATTAAATGAGACGGCCTTTATCGTAGTTCAGAATCGATCAGAATTTATCCCACCAAAGTTTAGTGGTTGCAAGATCACCGCCGATAGCGTCAGCAGCGGAAGAACGGTTTGCTCCGTTGAGTGTTTGCTCGTTGATAGGGTAGATCATGCGGACAGGAATGGCAAGTCCTGCCGGGGCGTTACCACCGGTTGGAGGAAGTAATTTTGGGAAATCCAGCCTTCTCCATTCAACCCATGATTCCCATCCTCTGTTGTAGAGTGCGAGCCACTTCTGGAAGCCAATTTTTTCTTTCCATGTAGCACCGGCAGTTGCATAGGCTACTTTTGGTTGCGCGAGGTATGCAGCCGCTGCGGTAGTAGCGGTAGCAGCAGGAACGCCTATATTGTCGAGCCAGTAAAGGATTGACGCTGTTACGCCTTTATTGTAATGCTCTGCGGCAGAACCAGTAATGAAACCTCTTTCCACAGCCTCGGCAAGTAAAAATTCAACTTCCGAATAATCCAGGATCATACCTTCCAGTGTGGGATCGATGATATTATCGCCTACGTGAGAGAATGCCGAATAGGTGTTAAGGAACCCGTATTTACCGCCAACAAATTTATCATCAACAGTGGTAAAAAATGCAGGTCTTCTTGGATCCATCAATTCATTCATCGGATTCAGAATCGTCTCCGAAGCTACGAAATCCTGACGGCTTGAATAAAGCGGGTTCATGTTCTGTGCGATCGGGTTGTAGTTCGGCGGTGTTGAAACGTAGGGGAATGCAGCTCTGTCAGCGTTTGAAGTAAACACTTTGGGCGCTGCTTCTGCCACCATCGTTTTAGCCTTCGCAGCATCGCTGTCTGCGATGATCATGGCCAGTTTCAGCTTGATTGAGTTGCCAAATTTAACCCATTTCGGGATGTCTCCCTGATAGAGAAGATCACCATTTCCAAACGGGGTTCCGCCACTTTCCAGTTTTGGTAACGCCGCATCCAGCCGGGTCAACAACGCATCGTACACAGTTTTTGCATCATCATATTTTGGAAGCGGCTTTTCCGGGTCGAGCGCTTCCGAATAAGGTATATTGCCAAATGTATTAACAAGATTGGCCCAGGTCAGAACTTCAACAATTTCAATTTGAGCAAGTTGTACGTCTTTGGTAGCGGGCAAAATAAACTCGTCCGCATTGATCAGCCTTTTCGCCTCATTGAGATCCGAAATCACCCCTTTGTATAATCCCTGCCAGAAATTTTGCGGGATAATACGGGCTGTTACATTATATCTTGGCTCGTCAAGATAAGTCGTGGTTGCCCAGTGCTGCACATACAGACGATAGTTGTTAACATTCACGTTCGGACTTGTGAGTGTATCGGCAAGTCCTTTAAGTGCATTGGAGAACAAAGTTACGGGCGGTGCTACCGAAGGACGTTTGATGTCCACATTGTAGTCATCCAGACTGTCGACGCAAGCGGTCAACAGAAGTATGGGCAAAAAGAAAATGATTATCTTTTTCATATATTTTTTTAGAAACGGAATTTAACATTGAAACCATAACTTCTGACGGCTGGATAAGCACCACTTTGGTAGCCACCGGCTCCGCTTGAAATACCTGAGCTCAACCCCTCTTCCGGATCAGAATATTCCATGTTTTTGTGGATGATCCAAAGGTTACGACCAATCAGAGAAAGATCGATGGCTTTGAACGCGCGAAGTTTAGAAACAACCGATTGCGGAAGACCGAAAGTAAGCGCAACTTCTCTCAGTTTGACATAGCTTCCGTCATAGATATACATGGCACGTGGAGGATTGCCCGGATACCCGTAAGCAGTTGCGCCGTTACCGTCAAGGTTTTCGGCTCTCACATCATTAGGTGTACCATCTGCTTTCACACCCGGGAACAAAACACCTCCCGGATTTGGCAGCAGGTTCAATCTTTGTCCGTCTTCGTCATAAGCGTATGCAGGATCTCTTTTAGGATTGCCCAGTTCGTTCACGCCGGCAGTAATCGGATACATACCTGTGCCTTCACCATACCATTGATCCAGAGACCATACATCGCCCCCATGGCGGATGTCAAGCAGGAAATTAAGAGATACAGTTTTGTATTTAAGTGTATTGGAGAAGCCGCCGATCCAGTCCGGATTAGGATTTCCAATTATTCTGTCCGAAGCTGGAGTCGCTGCGTAAATACCGTTAGACTTCACGATCCGCTGCCCGTTCGCATGGTACTGATAGTCAGTTCCTCTGATGATACCGAAAGGTTGTCCCTCAGCAGCATTCAACGTGACGCCTCCCTGTGGTGCAGCTATCTCCACGTTGGTAACTTTGTTGTCACCTTCGCCGTACAGACTGAGTACCTTATTCCTGTTTCTTGCGAAATTGACGTTCATAGTCCAGGAAAAGTCGCCGCTTCTTACAGGCGTAACATAAGCTGATATTTCAATACCCTTGTTCTCAACTTCTCCGGAGTTTACATACCTGAATGAATAACCAGTCGCGGCAGAAATCCTTACAGGAAGTACCTGATCAAGTGTATTAGATCGGTAATAAGTAACATTAAGACCTACGCGATCATCAAGAAATGCTGTTTCAAGGCCGAATTCAAGATTTTTGGTACGCTCAGGTTTCAAGTTGGGATTATTCTTGGTGTTGCGAAGCGTAAAATATGGAATAGAACCGATACCAGTTGGTTTGTCATAAACGTCCAGTATACTTCCCCAAGGCGCATCGTTACCCACTTCTGCGTAGTTGGCGCTGATTTTACCCATCGTCAGCCAGTTTGTTTTTAAAGCCTCAAGATTCGAGAAATTGAAGTTGGCACCTATCGCAGGATAAAAATAGGTATTGTTCCCCTCCGGCAGGGTGGTAGATTTGTCCTGTCTGGCCGTAAGGTCAAGGTTCACAAGTTCCTTGTAGGCGAAAGAAGCCTGTCCGTAAAGACCGTCAACACCGATACGTTTGTAAACTTCCGACGGCGCTTCGATCGGGTTGATCGAGTTCAGCAACGAATAAAGGTTTGGTACCACCATACCTCCGTTGGTTTGTGCCCTGATCGACTCTTCTTTCGATCTCCGCATACTTCCTCCCAGTAAACCCGAGAAATAAAAGTCCTTGGAGATGCTTTTACGGAAATTCAGGATCAGATCAAGGTTAGTTTCATGGAAAGATCTGTTGAACCTTTTGTACTGGGATGGATCCGCACTTCCGAAAGCAATTCTTTCTTCCTGCATATCGCTGGTACCATTGTATGCGAACCGGCCGGTGAAGTCGACCCATGAAGCGATTTTGTAGACGGCTTGCGTGTAGCCGAAAAAGTTGTCGCGGGAGTCGTTAGAGTAGTTCTGGTAACGGGAGAAGTAAGGGTTTTCAGAGTAGATTGGCCCGTTTTCTTCGTAAGGAGCAGTAGGATCAGCCCAGTTCCAGGTAACGTTTTGGTTATTTCTGAAATAAGCATCTTTTTGTTCGATCAGATCCACGTTGGTCTGGAACCATTGCCTGAATTGCTGGTTCGGGTTTTTACCATCATAACCAGTTCCATACCTTCCCAAACCTTTGATCTGAGAATAGTTGGCATTTGCGGTAACTGTCAGCTTTTTCGAAAGATCGAATGATGCCGAGAAGTTGAAAAGGTTTTTGTTCAGCTTGCTGTTTGGAAGAACACCTTTTTCATCACTTCTTGTGTAACCAACTTTGAAAGTTGAATTTTCCCCTCCACCCGATATGTTAATGCTCTGGTTAGAGTTAACAGCTGTTTCGTAAAATTTGTCGGGGCCATTCTGTGCGGCAACCCATGGACGCATTTTGCCAAAATTTGGCGAAAAGGGATCGATCGCGTCCCACTGATAAACCATGCGGCTGGGATCAAATTTCGGTCCGAAAGAAGCATCAGCATCGAAAACGGCAATATCGCCTTCGCCTGAACCCAGGTCACCGCGATAGAACTGGTCAGCTGCACCGTCGCCGCCATAACCTGCACCGTATTCCTTTTGGTATCTTACAAAAGTCGATTTGTCAATTTTTCCCCAGGTTACACCACTGTTGACAGTTACATCAAAACTGTTTTTGCGTCCTTGTTTGGTGGTGATCAAAATTACCCCGTTGGAAGCACGTGAACCGTAGAGTGCCGTAGCAGCCGCACCTTTTAACACGTTGATAGAAGCGATGTTGTCAGGGTTGATATCCGATGCTGCGTTCCCGTAATCCGCTCCTGCCCGACCAGTTTGCTGATCCTGGGTGTTGTTGGTGGCATTGGATACCGGCACCCCGTCGATAACCCACAAAGCCTGGTTATTACCGGTGATCGACTTGTAACCCCGGATAACAACATTGGTAGATCCACCCATGTTGTTATTGGTTTTGATATCGAGCCCGGCCACTTTACCAGCCAGTGAGTTCATTACGTTGGCGCCACGGGTCTGGGTAATCTGTTCCGCGGTCACCTGCTGAGCTGCGTACACAAGCTCGTTTCTTTTTCTTTGTTGGCCCAATGCTGTTACAACCACTTCCTGAAGTTGGCTGACATCATTTTTAAGCGTGATGTTGATGGTAGTGAGACTTCCTATTACTGCTTCCTGAGTTTGAAAGCCGATGAAGCTAAAAACAAGTGTAGCGCCCGATGCTGCTGTGATCGAGTAAGCGCCTTCGCTGTCGGTTGTAGTACCGCGATTAGTACCTTTCAAAGAAATGTTAACCCCAGGTAGTACTGAGCCGTCATCCGCTGTCACCTTTCCGGTAACCGCTCGATCCTGGGCATAAGCCTGCGCACTCAACAGAAGCAGGCATGCCATTAAGGATAATAGAGTATTCTTCATACTTAAATAAAAGTTAGGTTTGTTATGCAGACATAATATTGCAAAATTAATTATTGTTTTAACCATTACAATGATCAAATTGCAAATTTTCAAAATTTGCTTTGGTGTAACAGTATGTTTTAGCAAATTTTAATTTAAAGTAGTCTGTTTTTTGCGATTTTTTTAAATGTTTGAAATTTCTGAAATTGTTGTTCTAATTATATTTTTGTTAATGGATTGATGATTTTGTTAACTTTTTCGTATCATTACTACAAGGAGGCGATGAAGTTTGGCAATTGGCTTATGAAGAATTTCCAATAGTAATTAAGAATGGATCTAAATTAAATTGTGACAATTTTTTTTAAATCAATTACATCATATTTCGCCGATCGGTTACAACAGTATAGGATTATTTCAATATCAACTATATAAACCCAATGTTCATGGTACGAAGTGTTTTACTTTTAGGCTGCCTTTTATTATTTGGTATCCCCAGCTTTGGTCAGGTTTCCAATATTGACCAGAAAGCCAGGTCGATAGAAGAAAAAATCATTCAGTGGAGGCGTTACTTTCATCAGAATCCGGAGCTTGGAAACCGGGAATTCAAAACCGCCGAAAAAGTCGCAGAACACCTGAAACAATTGGGGATTGAAGTGAAGACCGGAGTGGCCCATACCGGGGTAGTCGGGATTCTGAAGGGCGGAAAAGCAGGGCCTGTTGTTGCCCTAAGGGCTGACATGGACGGTTTGCCTGTTACGGAGAGAGTTGAGGTTCCGTTCAAATCAACGGTTGTGGCAGACTATAACGGACAGAAAACCGGGGTAATGCACGCTTGTGGACATGATACCCATATCGCGATTTTGATGGGCGTCGCTGAGGTACTGGCTTCCATGAAGAATGAGTTGAAAGGAACCGTAAAATTCATTTTTCAGCCAGCTGAGGAAGGTGCTCCGGAAGGCGAGGAGGGTGGTGCCAAACTGATGGTCAAAGAAGGGGTACTTGAGAACCCGAAAGTGGAGGCGATTTTTGGACTACATATAGATTCACAGATCGAAGTCGGAAAAATCGCTTACCGGCCTGGTGCTACGATGGCGGCAGTTGATTTTTTTAGCATTAATGTAAAAGGAAAGCAAACCCACGGTGCATATCCATGGTCGGGAGTTGATCCTATTGTGACCTCATCGCAGATCGTCACAGCACTGCAGACCATTGTGAGCCGCAATCTGAATCTCACACAAGCTCCGGCGGTAGTGACGATCGGAGCAATCAATGGCGGTATCCGGCAGAACATTATTCCGGAAGAAGTGAAGATGATCGGCACAATCCGCACTTTCGATGAAGGAATGCATTCGTATGTACATAAGCGTGTGTCTGAGATTTCTACGCACATTGCGGAGAGTGCGGGCGCGACTGCAAACGTGAAGATCGATGTGTTGTACCCGGTAACTTTCAATGACGTAGCGCTGACCGAAAAGATGATCGGGACTGTGCAGAATGTGGCTGGGAAGGAAAATGTAACATTGATCCCCGCCAAAACAGGGGCCGAGGATTTTTCGTACTACCAGCAAAAAGTGCCTGGCTTCTTCTTCTTCCTTGGTGGAAAACCAAAAGGAAAGGATGTCTCAGAGGCTGCTCCCCATCACACTCCCGACTTTTTTGTAGATGAAAGCAGCATGGTACTGGGCGTGAGGTCGCTAAGCCGGCTGGCAGTGGATTACCTGGAAAAAGCCAAATAATATTTTACTCAGGAATATTTTTCCTAACCTGGTCAAAAAGGAAATCCGGAAAAAACCTTTTCATATAAATAGCGGCAACTTCCTTAAAACCACCGATATAGATTTCTTTTTTATCCTTTTTTACAGCTTCAAGGATCCTCCCGGCACATTCTTCTGCTGGGATCCCTTTTTGCTGATTGGCGTCCATTTTGCCGAACTTACTTCCGGACTCATTCAGCGCATTTAATGAAATATTGGTACGGATATAGCCCGGGCATATCGTGGTCACTTTGATGTTGTGCTCATAACCTTCGGCCCGCAGGGAATCGTAAAAGCCCTGCAACGCATGTTTGGCTGCATTATACCCTGACCGCATAATTGTTCCTATCTTCCCCGCCACACTGCTGATTACAATAAAATGCCCGCTTTTCTGCTCCATCATGTAGGGAAGTACAGCTTTGGTGAGGGCCACCGTACTGAAAAAATTCACTTCCATCAGCTTTTTATAAACTTCCAATTCCGTGTCCCGGATATAGGAACGCTGGCTTACACCGGCATTATGGACCATGATGTCAATACGTTGAAAATGTGCTATCACTTTTTCGGCGGCAGGTTTTGCTTTGTCGAGGTCAGTAACGTCCATTGGTAGCACCAGTACGTGAGACTCTGGCAGCCCGGTCAGTTTTTTTACCCGTTCGAGTTCCTCCTCCCTGCGTGCAGTAAGTACCAGTTTTGCACCTTCCTGAGCGAAGGCCATTGTTAGCGCCTCGCCAATTCCTGCCGAAGCTCCCGTGATCCATACGACCTTATCCTTAAACGAGTTCATGAAAATGATTTAGATAATTGAAGGGGAAGTATTTAAGTGCTGAAATTTAGCTTTGCGGCTATTTACCTCCAGCCGGCAATTCATTCCTATCCCCATCGCCCGGTTATCACCAACATGGCCGACCGGAAAATTATAGCAAACCGGGTAATTAAATCCGGAAACATGTTCCTGAACAATTTCATTTGCATCCTTGCCAAATGTCGGATTGCTATTGTCTTTCATGTCTGTAAATTGTCCGACAACGAGGCCGGCGAGGTGCTCCAGCTTTCCCGCGCGTTTCATCTGGACCATCATCCGGTCCAGATTATAGAGGTATTCACCTACATCTTCAATGAAAAGGATCTTTCCGCGGGTGTCGGTCTCGGTCGCAGAGCCAATCATGTGAGCAAGAATGCAAAGATTTCCCCCCACAAGGTTTCCACTGGCTATTCCGTTCCGGTTGAAAGGATGTGCTGGAATGTCGTATTCAGCTAATTCGCCAAACAACAACTGTCTCAGCGACTCGGCGGCGAGGCCGGCGCCCTCGGTAGTGATCGACTTGGCCATAGGCGCATGTGCTCCTGCATAACCAAGCTGATATATCCGGGATAAAATAACCGTAAGGTCGCTGAATCCAACGACCCATTTGGGTGATTTCAAAAACTGATCAAAATTGAGTCGGTCGACAATCCGGGAACACCCGTAACCGCCGCGGGCCGCGACAACAGCCTTGATGGATGGATCGTCCAGCATATTCTGAAGGTCAGCAAGCCGGACGGCGTCGGTTGCCGAAAACTGGTTAAAGGAGTCTTTCAGCGTTTCGCCTTCGGTAACTTCCAGTCCCCATTTATTTTTAAAAAGGTTGATTCCCGGAATTACATCCTCGTAACGTACGATACTTGCGGGAGCTGTAATTCCTATTTTATCTCCTGCTTGCAAAAAAGGAGGGAGCTTGATTTCGTTCATGCAAATTTTTTGCGGATCAACAGGCGTGGGCCATTGCTAAATAAACACCACATCCTCGACCAGGCTTGTGCCCATTTCCCGGTTTATGAGTTCAATAATTTTTGATTTCGCGCGAACCAGCTCGTTCCGCAATGGAGCAGATTCTATCTGAAGGAAAAGCGTCCGCTCTTTGATATAGACAGTTTTGGTACGGGAAGCGATTGCCGATCCCATTATTTTATCCCAATGTGCAACGACATAGGACTGGTCGAACCTGTTGCGGAGCCGGTACTTTTCCAGCATCTGGTCTATGGCTTCTTTTAAAGGAGTAATACCTGGCCGGCGCGATGCTTTTTCTTTATCAAAACGATAGTGTTGTGCCATAGTTGAAAGGGATTATTACAAATGTAGAAAGATAAGGGAGATTGATCTCATCAACACTCACTACTTTTTTAACAATTCCTGATACACCACATCCATGATCGCAGTGCGGATATTCAAAGTCGATATCTTGCTGTTTTCCCTGGTCGGATAAACCCGGTTAGAGAAAAACACGTAGTTCAATTTCCAGGCCGGGTCCGCCCAGGTCATGATCCCGGTGTAGCCGGTATGCCCAAAGCTCGACGGACTCGCATACCGGGGAGCATTGCCCGAATATTTGAAAGTTGGCTTGTCAAAACCAATTCCGCGGCGGCTGCCCATTTCCGGATACTGATATCTGGTAAATTCGATGAGCGCATCTTTGCTCAGTAATTGCTGGCCGCCATAGTAACCTTGCTGCAGGTACATCTGCCATACTTTCATAACATCATTGACATCTCCGAACAAACCCGCGTGCCCGCTCAGTCCGCCCAGCATAGCTGCCGCCTCGTCATGAACCTGGCCATGCAGCTGGGTCATGCGGAAAAAAGTATCCCGCTCGGTAGGAACGATATCTTCGAGCTTGTAAAACCGTTTCGGATTAAATGTAAGGGTATTGGCGCCGAGTTTATGATAGTAGTGGTTTTTCAGATAATCCTCGAAATTTTCACCGGAAAGGCGTTTTACAATTTGTGGATATAATATGAATGACAAATCGCTGTACACATAACCTTCCTTTTCATTCAGCGGGGAATCCCGGATGGCGTGGAAAATGGTCTGGTCGTAATTTTTGAAAATAAACAGGCTGTCGCCCACGACGGAAGTAGGATAGCGCCTGGACTGTTTGGCGCTGAATGTTCTCTTTTTCCATGTTCCGTCGGGATTTTGCGCTTCTTTCCAAAGCACAATAAATGCTTTCAAACGTGCGCTGTGGGTCAATACCCGTCTCCACTGCAGATCTGCTTTATTGGATTTGGCAAAATCCGGAAGATAGTCCTTCATAGTTGCATCCAGATCAAATTTCTTTTGGTCCCAAAGACTCATCAATGCCAGTGTAGAAGCGGTGATTTTTGTTACTGATGCCAAATCGTACAGATCGGTCAGTTTCACCGGTGCCTGGCCTTCATAGGTATGTTTGCCGTAAGCTTTCCTGAAAAAAACTTTTCCGTCTTTGGCCAGCTGCACTACACAGCCAGGGGTTGCTTTTTCGGTGATGGCAAGGTTGGCAATGGAGTCAATTTTAAAAGTGATGGTTCCGGAGTCCATCCCAAGCTCTTCCGGAATGGTATATTTCAGCCTGCCGATGGCGGGTGTTTCGATGCCTGAATTGTAGGGGAATTGTGCATTCACTGTCACGGGTAATTTCCCTTGCGCCGGAATTGCCCCAAAAACTAGCTGGGCAGACAGATCCTGCGTATAAGGAGTGAGCTGATAAGACATGATCAATGCCCGGGAACTTTCAACAGACGGGATCTTATTAAGTGCATAGGGGTTACCAAATATCGATACCACTGCTTTTTTGGTAGCGATCAATTCTTGTAAAACTGCATTCATCTGATCCGTAAGTCCGTAATTGGTGCGGGGAGAAATGCTGCCGAGATGCACACCGACCAATAACAGATTATAAGATGAAAGTTTAGTGCGAAGTGCTGCTATTTGCGCTTCCGTTGGTTTTGTAGGTATAAAATAATGATCTACCGTGGTATACAAACCCAGCGTTTTCTGAAAGCTGGTGATCGTATCTGCTCCCAGTGACACGGACGCGATTTTTAAAGTATCCAGATCACGCAGCGGCAAAAGGTCGTTGTCATTTTTTAAAATCGTCAATGCCTTTTCCGTCAGTAATCTGTTGGTAAGCTCGGCGGCTTTGGGGTTCAGATCTTCGTAAAGATTGTTCAGGTCGACCGGCTTATATTGATTCAGACCCGCCCAGGCTTTCGCTTCCAGGACTTTGCGGCAGCGGAAGTCTATTTCAGCTTGTGTGATTTTCCCTTCCGCAATGCTCTTTTTAATTTCGGCAATGGATTTGGAAACATCTTCAGTGAACTCCAGCAAATCCATTCCCGCTTCCAGGCCCATAGCATCTGCCTTTCCGTCGGGGAAATATTTTGTCACCCCCTTCATATTCATCGCGTCGGAATAGATCAGCCCTTCAAAACCCAACTGATTTCTCAAAAGATCCGATATAATAGGTTTGGAAAGCGTAGACGGAAGATTTGCTGTTTTATCCAAAGCCGGAATACTAAGGTGTGCAATCATCATTCCGCTTAGTCCTGCATTGATAAGTGCTTTAAAGGGATATAATTCAAGAGAATCGATTCTGGTTGCATCGTGTGAGATCAAAGGCAAATCATAGTGAGAGTCGGTGCCGGTATCACCGTGGCCAGGGAAATGTTTCGCGCTGGTCAACAAGCCGCCATCCTGCATACCTCTCATATATGCCACCGCCTTGTCAGCCACTTTGTACTTATTTTCGCCGAAAGAACGGAAGCTGATCACCGGATTGTTCGGGTTGTTGTTGACATCTGCTACCGGGGCAAAATTGACATGCATACCCAGTCTCCGCATTTGCCTGGCGAGCTGAGCACCCATTTCGTAGATCAGGTCATTGTTTCCCTGAACAGCGCCCAAAGTCATCTGGTAAGGATATCTAACGGTGCTGTCGATCCGCATTGCAAGACCAAATTCTGCATCCATGGCAATGAGAAGCGGTACTTTTGAGATCGATTGAAAATGGTTTGTCAGTTGCGCCTGCGGAACCGGCCCTCCCTGAAAAAACACAACCCCTCCAACCTTATTTTCGCGGATCAGTTTTTCCACGGCCGCCGGGTTGCTGATCTTTGGATCGATTAAAGCTCTTTTTACATCAGACACTGCCGCTACCATGATCAACTGGGCGATTCGCTCGTCCGGTGTGAGCGTTGCAAAGACAGAATCGACCCACTGCTTGTTTTTATTCAGGAAATTAGGGGAAGTAATGATTTGGGCATTGGCAATACAGAAACTCGAAAGTAAAAGGCAGAAGGCTGCGAAGGATTTTTTCATGAGTTGGGACATAACAGGAATAAGTTTCCAAAGTTTGAAAAACCTATCGACTATTGCAATGGAAAGTATTTAACTTAAACGGGCAATGATATAGGGATAAAGGGTAATGTTTGATTAAAAAGCCAATCCCAGTATCAATCCACCCAGAATGATGAGGTAGGACGGGAATTTGGTAAAAGCCAGCACCAGCAGCGTTACGATAACCGTGAGCAGCGGCTGCCAGTCGGTCAGCATGGGTTGAAAAAGGGACATAGCCGCTGCGATGGTAAGCCCGCAGCTGGCGGCATGAATTCCCTGAAGCGACGCCCTGATCCCCCGGTATTTTTTCAATTGGTCCCAGAAAGGGTAAGCAAAAAATATGAAAAAAGTCCCCGGTAAAAAGATGCCTGCGGTAGCCACAAAACCGCCAATGATTTGTCCGGTAACACCTTCCGACTGCATGGAAACGCTTCCTACAAAAGTTGCGATCGAAAAGACGGGCCCTGGTACAACCTGCGTCAGTGCCATTCCCGCAAGAAATTCCTGGTCGGTGAGGTAGCTTTTGAATTCTACAAATTCGTTGTAAAGAATAGGGATCAATACCTGGCCGCCGCCGAAAACCAGACTGCCGTTCCGGTAAAAGTTCTCAAAAAGACGTACCGGCAATGAATTGGTGACCTTACCTACAATCGCTGCCGTGATCAGAACGGATATCCAGAAAATGATAGGCCGCCAGCGAATCCGTATCGGCCCTTTTTCCATTTTTTCATGCTTTTGAAAGTTCAGCGAAGCTGCTATCCCCCCGGAAATAATCAGCACAGGAGTCATGTATGGCGATGGATACAGGTAAGCTAGCACTGTGGATATGATCAGGAACGACCAGCCCTGCAGGTTGTGGATTACTTTTCGCGCGATAGCATAGGCGCCATAGATCAGAAAAGCCACCGCCATCGGGCCTACGAACCGCGTAAATCCAAGCGAAACACTATTTCGTTCCAGGTAGTGGATACCTATTGCCGCGAGGGTCATCAATACCATTGCAGGAAGAGACCAAACCAGTAAGCTGAGATAGGCAAGAGGCTGTCCCCCGATTTTTAGCCCGATTGCCGTGACGGTTTGCGTAGAACTCGGACCAGGTAGGAGCTGGCAAAGAGCTTGTAATTCAAGAAGTTCTTCTTCGGTGATATAGCGTCGTTTCCGCACCAGTCTTTCGATCATCATCATCAAATGCACCTGTGCCCCGCCAAAGGCTGTAAGGGACAACAACAGGATATCCATCAGGTAAATGATGTAACGGAAACGGCGGATAGGTGGGTAGGCCAATGGATTTTTATTTCTTTAATCCTAATTCTCTTAACCGCTCATCCAGAAACTCGCCCGCAGTCATATTGGTATACAATTTTGGCTGGTCAGCCGTGACACAGCTTTCCAGGCACGTCAGGTCCATATCCGCCCTGGGATGCATGAAAAACGGGATTGAATAGCGGGACGTACCCATTTTTTCCCGCGGCGGATTGACAACTCTGTGAATCGTGGATTTTAATTTATGGTTGGTAAGCCTGTCGAGCATATCGCCTACATTGACTACGATCTGATCGGGCAGGGCCGTGATTGCGATCCACTCACCGTCCCGACGGAGCACTTCCAGCCCTTCTGCGCTGGCGCCCATCAGCAAAGTGATCAGGTTAATGTCTCCGTGGGCTGCGGCCCTTACGGCACCTTCAGGTACCAGTTCTGGGTTTGGGATCGGGAAGTAATGCAATGCCCTTAAAAGGCTGTCGCCGTTTTTAACTTTATCTTCAAAATAATCTTCCGGCAAATTCAGGTATAGCGCAATAGCCCTGAGCAATGTTTTTCCCGCCTGTTCAAAAGTTTCGTAAACTTTGAGTGTATATTTTTTGAAATCGGGCAGTTCGTCCGGGAAAATATTGGAAGGCATGCTGCCGATCGGGTCAGGCTGGCCGATGTGGTAAAATTCTTTGAGATCTCCTACTTTAAATCCTTTCGCGGTTTCTTTGCCTTTGCCCACATAACCCCGCTGACCGAAAAGTTCGGCAAATTCATATTTCCTTTTTATTTCATCGGGGAATTCAAAAAACTCCCTGACGGTATCGTAAAGACTGGCCCGCAGCGCATCACTGAGTCCGTGATTTTTGATGGCAACAAACCCGATGTTTGTAAATGCTTCCCCCAGATCTTCAACAAATTTTTCTTTCTGGCCGGCATCACCGGAAGTGAAATTGGCTAAATCCAGTGACGGGACTTGATTTAATAATGCAGGCTCCATAATTGTTTTTTTGCAAAGTATAAAACTATCTGTTGGTTCTGCAACCCCCCGAAAGAAAACAGACTTGCCGGATATTAATTCCCGGCAAGTCTGAAAAGTTATTCTTTGATTCCTTTGATATATGCAATCGTCTGCGGAATTTGTTTCAGGTAAGATGGGCTTTCATCCTCTATAAAGTAATGTTTGATGCCTACTTTTTTCGCGGCTTTCAACACGGCAGGGATATCGATCTGGCCTGTTCCGAGCGCTACATCATTGGTAGTGGGTGTGCCTCCGGACAAATTACCTTTCACACCTTTTTTCAGGTCCTTCAGGTGCATTAGTTTCCAGCGGGTAGGGTATTTCAGGAGCAATTTTGCGGGGTCCTGTCCCGGAAAAGCAGTCCATAACACATCCATTTCAAAGGATACATACTCGGGATTTGTATTTTTTACAATGTAATCGAACAACGTTCCGTCTTCGTAGGGCACAAACTCATAACCGTGATTGTGATAAGTAAGCGTGATTCCTGCTTCTTTCAGCTCTTTGCCGGCTTTGTTGAAATCGGCCACAGCCTTTTTTGCAGTTTCGAGGTCAAAATTGCCTCCTTTGTGAGGTATCCAGGCTACCATTACATACTTGGCACCAAAGATTTTGGCATTCTTGATCGTCTCGGCGGTGCTTTCGCTGAGGAGTTTGTAATCAGCACCAATGGAAACCATTTTGATGCCTCGTTTGTCCAGTTGTTTGCGAAGTTCTTCTGCTGTCATGCCTTTGAGCGGTCCGCCTTCCATTTCAGTTACGCCCAGGGATTTGATCGTATCCAGAGTCGCCTCGATACCCTTGTCCCAGCTGCCGCGGAAAGTGTATGCCTGCAGACCGATGGGACTTGTATAAACTGGTTTTCCCTGCGCAAATACGCCGGTCTGAGTGGCCAGCAGGGCAATTAAAAAACAACCCCAATATGTTAATTTCTGCATTTTGATAATGTTTAAAGTTTGATTTGATACTAAGATTGAATGCCCGAAGATAGCCTTGTTAAAAGCAGGTGCTTCCTTTGATATACTAAAATCCGTCTGCCTTGATTTGCTTTTCGGTTATCTCGCCATATTTCTTTACCTGGTCTCTGATTTCATCGGCTTTTCCGATCAGGACAAACTGCAGATTGTTTTTGGGAAAATAGGTAGCAATGACTTCTTTCGCCTGTGCTGTGGTGAGTCCGTCGACTTTGCTTTGAAAGGTATTGATAAAATTTCCATCAAAATTATAGACGAACATATCGGTTAACAGACGGGCTAGGGCACCGGCAGACTCGTATTCCGGTGGAAAATCGCCTTTTACATATGCCTTGGCAGAGGCGAGGATTTCTTCGTTGATACCAGTTTTGTGCAGACTGTCCAATACACTCAGCGCCATATCGATCGCCGGGACTGTAGTGGAATTTTTGGTAAAGGTACTGATCGCGAAAGTGCCCGCATATTTGTACCTGCTGAACCGGCTGCCGGCACCATAAGTCAGACCGGAATTTACGCGGAGCGCGTCATTGAGCCAGGAAGTAAACCGGCCACCAAGAATTGTATTCATCACCAGCACCGGCACATAGTCAGGAGAATTGTAATCAATGCCTTTGCCGCCGATCAGAAAAGTGGTTTCCCGTGCATCGTCTTTATTGACGAGCAGAACCCGGCTTTTGTCAAATTCTAGGTCCGGAGCTACCCGTTTTACCATCCGCGATTCGGCAGTTTTCCAGTTGCTGAACAAAGCAGTGATCGTCTTTTTCATGTCGGCAGTTTTGAAATCACCAACCACCGCAATTGCGCCACGTCCTGTGGTATAATTACTTTTATAAAAGGCTTTTACGTCTGCGGAAGTGATTTTCTCCACCGTGGATTTCGTACCCCCGACAGGCGTGGCATAGGGGAAGCTTTTAAACAAAAATACATTGAAATAATTGCCGATCACCGAGCGTGGGCTTTCCTTTTGCTGCGTGAGTTCGAGCAAAGTCCTTTGCTTGTGTTTGTCAAATTCCGTCGCGTCGAAAACAGGATACATCAGTACCTGCTGAATGATATCAAACAGCTTTTCCTGATCTTTTGCAGCAAATGAAGATGTCAGGCCGGCACTTTCTTTCCCGGCCACGGTATTGAGCGTCGCGCCGACAAAGTCCGTCATTTCCTCTATCTGCGGCTTCGTATATTTTTGTGTTCCAAAAACAAGGGCATCCGCTGTCAGGCTCGACAGCCCGTACCGGTCACCGTCGTTCATGGCGCCGGCGTCAAATACCGCGGATACATTGATGAGTGGCACTTCGTGCTGTTCCATCAGATAGATGGTCAGGCCGTTTTTGAGCGTGAATTTTTCATATTTCGGGACTTTAAAATTGTTCTGCGCAACAGCGTTGACAGCCAGCATCGCAAAAAATAAAAAGAATATATTTTTCATCGGGAAAGAATTGATGTTTTAAATAAGTTGACTGGCAGACATTATTTTGATTTTTCCGGGAGCAAAAAGCCTGTTGTTTTGTTGCGGTCGGTAAAATACGCTGCCGCCACTCGTTTGATATCGGCGGTCGTCACTTTTTGATATAATTCCGGAGCCTCAAACATTTTCCTGTAATCGCCGAAGAACACATCATAAGTCCCGATGCTGTTTGCTTTTCCGTTGATGGTTTCCAGCGTGCGATAGAATTCCATCAGCTTCTGATTTTTCACTTTCTGAAGCTCTTCTTCGGTAACACCGTCCTTGATGATCATTTCCAGCTGTCCGGAGATGGATTTTTCCAGAGCCTCTGCGGAGATATTATCGGCAGCTACGGCGAAAATTGTAAAAATATTGGGATCAAAACCTTCTCCCAGCGAGGTAAACACCCTTGCGGCGATCGTACTGTCCATCACCAGTGATTTCACCAGCCGCGAAGAATTGCCTGAAGTCAGGAGACTGCTCAGCAAATCGAGTGCATAATAATCCTGGTGGCCCGTTTGCGGTGTGTGGTATGCCATCAGAATATTGGGTGTGGTGATATCTTTATAAGCAGTAACCCGGCGTTCGCCATTCTGAGGAGGTTCTATTGTCCTGATTTTGGGTGGCAAGCCGCGCGCAGGTATAGGTGCCATATACTGGTCGGCCAGTTTGCGCACCTGGCCCATAGTAATATCGCCCACCACCACCACAGTAGCATTGTTGGGCGAATAATATGTTTTGAAATAATTTTCAAGGTCTTCCTGCGTCCAGCTTTTGATGTCCGATTCAAAACCGATCACCGGAAACATATATGGATGCTCCTGGAAAGCAACCGATTGTACTTGTTCGCCGATCAGCCTGTAGTTACTGTTTTCTAATCCGGTGCTCCGCTCAGAAAGTACTACACCCCGCTCACTTTCAACCATTTTCGGGTCAATGGAGAGGCTGGCAATACGGTCGGATTCAAGCTTGAAAATCGTTTCGAGCGCATCTTTCTGAAACCAGTCGGTATACACGGTTACGTTTTCGGTTGTATAGGCATTGTTGGAGCCACCATTGGCTTCCATAACGCGGTCGAACTCCTTGGGACCGTAATTTTTGGAACCATTGAACATCATGTGTTCAAAAAAGTGGGAGAGGCCGGTGATGCCGTGGACTTCATTTCGCGAACCGACTTTCCAGAACAAGTACATATTTGCCGTCGGGATGGAATGGTCTTCCAGTACCAGAAATTTCATTCCGTTCGGTAAGGTAAAAGTCTTTACGTCGTCTGGTTTGTTCTGGGCGTATGCTGCCCCGAAACCAGCGATTAATGCCGCGGAAAGCAGCAAATTTTTTAGCCTCATTGCATATTGGTTTTTAATTGATGTGTAATGATAATGAAATTTGAAAAAAGCATGATTGTAATCTGCTATTTTTGGCGTTGTTGTTTCTATATCCTGTTGAATGATGAAAAATCTACTTTACTGTGCCCTGACACTGATTTTATGCGCTGCATTTACCTCGGCTCCCGATAAAGATCCTGAAAATGTTTCGCCGGAAAAGCAGCTTCTTAAAGTCATGACCTATAACATTCATCATTGTAACCCGCCGTCTGCCGGAGACAAGATCGATGTGGAGGCCATTGCCAAAGTAATCAACGCAGAAAAGCCTGATTTCGTGGCTTTGCAGGAAGTGGACGTAAACACCGAACGTTCGGGGAAAGGGAAAAATCAGGCGCAACAGCTGGCCGAACTGACGGGTATGAAATTCTATTTTTCCAAAGCCATTGACCATCAGGGCGGAGATTACGGGGTAGCCGTTTTGTCCCGCTTTCCGATTGTCGATTCCGTAAGGTACGATCTGCCGGTACATGCCGACAAGCCGGAAGAAAACAGGACGATAGCCGCTGTAACGGTTGTTCTCCCCTCAAAACAAAAAATGATCTTTGCGAGTACGCATTTGGGGTTAAAAGAACCTAACCGGCTTTTGCAGGCTGAAAAGATCATTGAACATTTTGGCAAAACCAAATTACCTATGATCCTGGCGGGGGATTTCAACGCGGTTCCGGAAAGTCCGGTGATAGCTCATTTTGACAAATATTTCACGCGCACCTGCTCAGATTGTAAACCCACTATCCCTGTTGAAAATCCGGATAAAACGATTGACTTTATCATGTCAAATAAAGGCAGCAAGCTACGAGGATCCAATACCCGTGTAATTGACGAGCAATATGCGTCGGATCATTTGCCGGTCGTGGCGGAATTTGAGCTGTAATCGACGTCTGGCTTAATCCAATTGACCCTCACAATCCTGCTCTGCACCTGGTGCTCGGCGAAGAAATGCTGCCAGTGCAGCTGCCGGGAAGACAAATGGTCGGTGGGGGATTTAATTTCGATAAAAGCATATTCGTTTTCGTTCCAGACCAGTAAGTCGGGAAAGCCGCGGGTGTTTTCTCTGAGATTTAATGCGATTTCGATCATGATCGAATGGATCTGTTCGGGGCTGAGCAACGATATCAGTGTGAGGACCTTTTCCACGGCACCTTCGTACCATGGCACCAGCACATTGGTGACGCCATATTTTTCAGCATAAGTTTCCCTCACTATATCTTCCATGACTTCCTTGCTATTGGCTAGTCTCAACCGCTCGGTGAGCTGGGCAGACCTTTTAAAATAAAAATCGGGAAGGAAAAAGTCGGACGGGATCCTTTGTAGCGGATTGTGGATCGTTTTGACATTGGTATCATATATAATGTCCCAGAAAAGCAGCCCGAAAAGCGCCCGCCACGGTTCATTTTCACTGAAAAAAGCCTGATACCCCTGTTCCCGATAGTAATGTATAGCGCCCAGTTCAACCTGATAGCGGTACATGACAGGTACTTCAATAGCATCCGCTGCTTTCAATGCCTGGGTTGTACGCTTGACGACCCGTTTCTTTTTGTTACTGATTTTTTCATAAAAATCCTGGCTGAAATAACGCTCATCTGCATTTTGCGGGTTCTCAGCTATTTCTTCACAAAGTGCCAGGGCTTCATCTATTTCTCCGAGATTGTAAAGCAGCCTGACACGTCTTTCACGGGCCGGAGCATCGTTGGTGAGCTGGTAGATCGTGAGTGCCTGTGAGAGCATTTTTTTTCTTTCCAGCCAGGCACTTACCCGCAGGATAAAGGAATTAAAAGACGGAATGGCCTTAATGCTCAAACCGGTACCGCTGCCGGATTGCCAGTTCATAAACCAGTCGAAAATTTCTTCTGGCGGAAGTACGGTTTTGATGTCATCAAAAGTCTCTTTCATCAGCGAGACCATCAATGTATCGTCGACGTCCTTGCGGCTTTCAAATTGTATGGATAAATGCTGTTCGTCGAACGATTGGAAACGTACATGCCCGAGGTCACGGATCACGAATTCGGTCATATCCGCATTCCGGTTGCCGAAAAACAGAAATTTCATCAGCATGACTTCGGCCTCAAAGCTAACCTTGAACACAGGCTCTGTCTGGCAAATGATTTCGCATAATTTGCTGAACTCATATTCGTAGACCAGCCAGCGCACCAGATCGGGCTTGCGGATATTTTTGGAAGGCATGATGTCTGGCCCCAGCATTTTGGTGATGACCAGCAGCTCGGGTTTGGTAAAAAGGTCTATGATCTCATCCTGCCGGTTCTGATGTGAATCGCAGAGGGATTCGATAAAATCGTTTTCCAGCAGCTCATTCAAAACTGCTGGCAGGTCTGAAATTTCGGAGTAGGAAAGGCTGTTAACCCGGAAAAATGATTTGCTCCGGTTGCTGAAACGGATGAAAAGGCATTGCGCGTCTTCCGACAATCCATCATACTGGTTCAGGAACCGGCTCTCGTCTTCGTTCAGTACGTGTGCATATCTTTTGCGCACAAAATCCAGCACATAACCGAAATAATCATGGTAATACTTGGGTGGCAGATCCGCCGGAAACTCAGTATTCTGAGCAAATGGATTGGAAAACACTGTACTGGAAACCGGATAAAAATTATTTGACATCAATATAAAGTTACCAAATAAATCCGTCTCCCGTCGATTTTCAGGACGGGTTTTTAAAGTTTATATTTATTTTGCGAAATGGCTGATTTTTAGAAAAATTGATAGTGTAAATAGGATTATACTTATTATGAAAGCTTGCTTTTCTCAATTACATAGTATATTATAAAGAAATTGGTTTACATTTGTTTCCTATGGAAAACAATTTTACCTGCCCATGACAACATTAGATTCTTATGATTTCTCAGGCAAAAAAGCCTTGGTTCGCGTTGACTTCAATGTTCCGCTTAATGACAAATTTGAGATCACGGACGATACACGCATCCGTGCAACTATCTCCACAATCAACAAGATTCTTAATGACGGAGGCTCTGTCATACTGATGTCGCATTTGGGTCGTCCGAAAGACGGACCGACTGAAAAATACTCTCTGAAGCACCTCGTGAACCCGCTTTCCCTGATTCTTGGCAAAACCGTGAAGTTCGCTGACGACTGCGTTGGAGAAAGTGCAACCGAACTTGCCGGCGCTTTGCAGCCGGGCGAAGTATTGCTGCTTGAAAACCTTCGGTTTTACAAGGAAGAGGAAAAAGGTGATGAAGCTTTTGCCGAGAAATTGTCAAAACTGGGTGATGTTTGGGTGATGGATGCTTTTGGTACCGCACACAGGGCACATGCTTCTACCGCGGTTATCGGCAAGTTTTTTACTGATAAAGTTTGCGGTTATGTGATGCAGGCTGAACTTGATAATGCTGAAAGGCTTCTCGAACATTCAGAAAGACCTTTTACAGCGATTATGGGTGGGGCCAAAATTTCTGATAAAATTCTGATCATCGAACGTCTGCTTGACAAGGTGGATAATCTGATCATTGGCGGAGGGATGTCCTATACTTTTTCAAAAGCGCAGGGTGGAAGCATCGGACAGTCGCTACTGGAAGCTGATAAGCAGGATCTGACATTGGAACTGGTTAGAAAAGCGAAAGACAAAGGTGTTAACCTGATATTACCCGTGGATACTGTCATTGCAGACCGTTTCAGCAATGATGCGGAGCGTAAAGTAGTTACAGCAGGTGAGATTCCTGACAGCTGGCAGGGACTGGACATTGGTCCTGAAACCATCAAGATTTTTGCTGACATTGTTAAAAACTCAAAAACAGTTCTTTGGAACGGTCCGATGGGTGTTTTTGAATTTCCAAACTTTGCACAGGGAACCAACGCAATTGCTGAGGCAGTGGTAGCGGTTACGGAGGAAAATGATGCATTCTCCCTGATCGGCGGCGGCGATTCTGCTTCTGCGATCAACAATGCAGGTTTTGGCGACCGCGTAAGCTATGTTTCGACAGGTGGTGGAGCGTTACTTGAGTATATGGAAGGGAAGACTTTACCAGGCGTTGCTGCTTTGGAAAGCTAGTCTTCAGGTTTGTATTGCAGAAAATAAGAAATCCATCCCTCACAGCGAGGGATGGATTTTCTGCATAACAAACCTAACTAATTTATGAATTCAGGTCTTGCGACCGGGATTCCTGATCAATTGCCGCCTGCACGTTTCTGAAGATCGTCAGAACCGGTATTACGCTGGCGGGCACCCTTCACATTTTGATTTCCAAAATTGTATGTAAAGGTAAGTCTGAACTGGCGGCTTGGCCACTGAGAGCGGACAGAGAAATCAATGTCCTTGTAAACCGCCTTACCGCGAAAGCGGTTAGTCCAGAAAATGTCATTCACGTTGAGACGGATCGTCCCTTTTTTATTCATTATATTTTTTTGCAGACCTGCGTTCAGCATGCCCATAGGCTTGGCTGCGTACAGACCGTAAAACGCCCGGCTGTTGTACCAGCCCGATATCTCTGCCGAGAATCCCTTGGGTAATGTAAACTGGTTGCTCGCATACATATTCCAGGATGCCTGTTTGATTTCCAGCTTTTCTTCCAGGTAAATCGAATTATAGTGGTTGTAAACCCCTGTAAAGTTGGTTTGCACGTTCCACCATTTTGCGATCTTGATCGGGAACGAAACAGTCAGGCTGACATTATCTTGGTTGTCAAGGTTATCGGATGTTACGAAAGTCTTATTTTCTGAAGCGATTTGCTGAGGCAGCTCGTCTGCGATCATATCCTTGATCCGGCTGTATGCCAGGGTGGTATTCAGAAAGTTTTTATAAACATGGACCAGCTGGAACGAATTGGTGTACTGCGGTTTCAGATTCGGGTTGCCTCGCTGGAAAGTATATGGATCAAGATAAAATTCGAATGGGTTAAGCGACTGGTAGTTCGGACGGTCGATCCTGCGGCTGTAAGAAATATTGATCACATTGTTGGTATCCAGCTGATTGGACAAAAACACACTTGGAAAAAGATTTACATAATTCCGGTCGCGTTTCTGGTTCAGCGTCACTGAATTTCCGATCGAGTGGGTATGTTCACCCCGGAGACCAAGCTGGTATTTTACCTTTTTTGAAATATTGCCGCTGTAATTCAGATAAGCAGCATTTACGTTTTCGGTGTATTTAAATTGATTGGATCTGGTAGGATCAAGAACCCAGTCGTCGATCTTTGTTTCAAAAACCATGTCATTATCAGAAGCAACAACGCTGGATTTCAAACCGGTTTCGAACTTTCCTTTCCAAAGCTTTTGCGTATAGTCCAGTTTTGCCACACCGATATTGATGTTAGAAGGCATATTATTCCGGACGTTCTCGGGATTTCCGTCGGGCGTTCCGTCCGGCGCAAAATAGCGGGTATCCAGTATGCTTTTCTTGGTGCCGGTATAATTCACGTAATCAATATCAAAGGTCAGTTCTTTGCCGTTGTCGTCGAACTGGTGTTTCAAATTCAGGTTTGAACTGATGTTATGCATGGTACCACCATTAAAAACATCGGTACGGAATGTTCTCTGCAAACTCAGATCTTCATTCAGGATGCGCGTATTGGTTTGCCCGAAAGGATTACTCCAATCGTTATAGAACCCCGAAACAAGTACGCCCACTGTTGTCTTTTCTGTTGCAAAATAATCCACTCCTGCCCTGATATTATGGTACTGCGACTTATTGATGCGCTCTGTGCGCTGATCGAAAATTGTCACCTTACCTTCAAAAGGGATTTTTCTGTAAATATCATTGTTATTAAAGCCTTTATTTAAAAAAGTACCTGCGCTGACGAATGAGCTTAGTTTCCCTGCGCGGTAATTAACGGTCACAGAAGCATTTCCACGGCCATATTTCGCATGAGCAAGCCCCAGATTAATATTTCCGTTGGTACCGTAATTTTTATTGCGTTTCATTTTAATATTAATGATCCCGGAGTTCCCGGCAGCATCATATTTGGCCGAAGGATTGGTGATCAGCTCTATTTTTTCGATGTTGTCGCTTGGAGTATTGCGTAAAAGCGTGATCAGTTCCTGTTGAGACAAAAATGTTTGTTTCCCATCAATCTGGACGATAACGCCTTCTTTCCCTCTTAATTTAAGCTGTTCATTTTGCTGATCGACAGTCACACCCGGAGCACGTTCCAGGATTTCAAGCGCAGTGGCCCCGGCAGATACAATACTGTTCTCAACATTGACGACGGTGCGGTCGATCTCCTGTTCAATAAATGGCTTTTTGGCTACTACGGTTACCTCGTTCAGCGACTGCGTGTCCGTAGTAAGCTGAGAGGCGGGCAGCGCGATAGGCGCATCCTTGACCGTAAAAGGTTCTGAGTAGTTTTTTTGATAACCAACCATGGAGACGAGTACGAGATATTTACCATTCGCAACCTGATCAAAAACATACTTTCCATTTTCGTCGGCGGCGAGGCCTTTCACGAGTACGGAATCCTTGGCGTGGAGCAGCAGTACATTCACAAAAGGAAACGGCTGAGATTTCTCGTCCAGGATTGCTCCGGACAGTTTTGCCTTCCCTGGAAGGTTCGGATTAGTTTGGGCCAGCACAAAGCTTCCGCTCAGTAGCAGGGCTACAGTTAGGTTAGTAAAGAATTTCATGGCTAATGGATTACTGTTAATGTACGGGCTGCAAATTGCAAAAGCTACTTCCTCAGCTCCGGTACATTGCAAATGTAAGTACTTTGTATAACATAGAACCTTTGATTACATAAATGGTTATTATGTTACATAAGTGGATAGTGTGTAACTGGATTCGGTTTATAGATACAAATGAAGAAATGAATGTTGCATGAAGCACGGAAAAAAGTTTGGACGGGGGAAAGGGGGGATGGGGGAAGAAGGAAAGGGAGGAAGGTCATGTGTTGTCATTTGCAGTCATGTGTTGCTATCACGATTCCTGACTGTGTCTGACTAAAAACGACCATACTTGACTAAAACTGACACATGACAAAATACGACTGCTCTCAATAACTAACTGCTATACCTGAAATGAAAAAAGCCGCCTCGTTGCTTTCGCATTGAAACGGCTTTTTTAAAATTATATTAAGTCCCTATCAGGCAAGCTTAACATTAATCGCGTTAAGTCCTTTACGTCCTTCCTGTAGGTCAAAAGTAACGTCGTCATTTTCGCGAACTTCGTCAACAAGACCGGAGATGTGTACAAAATAGTCCTGTCCCGTCTCTGTGTCTTTAATAAACCCGTAACCTTTAGAGTCATTAAAGAATTTTACTGTTCCTTGATTCATATTAATTATATATTGAAAAATTTAGGTAAATGTAACCATAAAATAGTGTTAGTACAAAATAACCTTGAAAAATTAAAATGAATCGCAGTTCTGTGCCAACGGGTTATCCGACTGCCTTTAAACTATTTTTTTCGTTTCGGTCAATCTCCCTACATTTGCGTTTTAGATAGCATTTATATGACTGAACAAATTCTTATTTTGGATTTTGGTTCACAGTATACACAATTAATAGCACGTCGTGTCCGTGAGCTTAATGTCTATTGTGAAATCCATCCATACAATAATTTCCCCGACCTCACTCCCAACATTAAAGGTGTCATTCTTTCAGGCAGCCCCTGTTCCGTCCGGGATGCAGATTCTCCTAAAATAGATCTTGATAAATTTCGTAAAATAGTACCCGTTCTCGGCGTATGCTATGGCGCGCAGTTGATGGCCCAGATGCTCGGTGGAGACGTAAAACCTTCTCAGCACCGCGAATACGGCAGGGCAAGACTTGATGTGAAGGATACAGATTCTTCCCTGCTGGCCGGCTTGTCGGAATCTTCGCAGGTTTGGATGTCACATGGAGACACGATCGTTCGTGCTCCTGAAAATTTCCACATCGTAGCTTCGACGGAATCTGTTAAAGTTGCCGCTTTCAAAATTGAGGATGAACTTACCTATGGTATCCAGTTCCACCCGGAAGTAACGCATTCCACAGAAGGTAAAAAGCTGATGTACAACTTTGTAGTGAAAATCTGCGGTTGTAAGCAAGACTGGACTTCTGAGTCATTCGTGGAACATACCATACACAACCTTCGCCAGAAACTGGGCAACGACAGGGTTGTGATGGCATTATCGGGAGGTGTCGATTCAACAGTTGCTGCGACGCTGGTACATCAGGCAATCGGCGAAAATCTCTATTGTATTTTTGTAGATAATGGCCTGTTACGTAAGGATGAATTTGCGGAAGTACTTCATTCTTACCAGAATATGGGCTTGAATATCAAAGGTGTAGATTCAAGATCTCATTTCTACGAGTCGCTCAAAGGGCTTACAGATCCGGAAGCAAAGCGCAAGGCGATCGGCAAATCCTTTATCGATATTTTTGATCAGGAAGCGCACCTTATCGAAGAGGTAAAGTGGCTGGGGCAGGGAACCATATATCCTGATGTCATTGAATCTGTCTCCATCAACGGGCCTTCCGCAACGATTAAATCTCACCACAATGTAGGTGGCTTACCCGATTTCATGAAGCTCAAAGTGGTGGAGCCACTGAATACTTTGTTCAAAGATGAAGTCAGGGCAGTTGGAAGGACACTTGGCATCGATGAAAATATACTGGGGCGTCATCCGTTCCCGGGACCTGGCCTTGCGATCCGCATTCTGGGAGAGATCACTCCGGAAAAAGTAGCTATCCTGCAGGAAGTCGACGCGATATTTATCGGGAGTCTGCGCAAATGGAACCTGTATAAAGAGGTATGGCAGGCTGGTGTCATGTTGCTGCCGGTACAAAGTGTGGGTGTGATGGGAGACGAAAGAACTTATGAAAGTGTCGTCGCACTCCGGGCGGTTACTTCCGTCGATGGCATGACCGCCGACTGGGCGCATCTGCCATACAATTTCCTGGCGGAGGTTTCTAATGATATTATCAATAAAGTGAAAGGTGTGAATAGGGTTGTCTATGACATTTCGTCCAAGCCACCTGCAACCATTGAGTGGGAATAGTCCTAAAAAGAGAAGAGCGGATCAATGTCCGCTTTTCTCTTTTTAAATCGTCTTTGCAAGATCATCAGGATCGCCCGACGCCACGGCTTATCAGGCTCAGTACAAATAGTACCAGAAAAACGAAGAAAAGTATTTTAGCTATTCCGGCAGCACCGGCAGCAATTCCTCCAAAGCCAAGCACTCCGGCTATAATAGCTACGATTAGAAATATTACGGTCCATTTAAGCATAATTGACAAAGTGTTAAGGTTATGATTGATTCATATATGCTTTTAGGAATTACCAATTATGTGCCAAAGCGGGTTTATCGGTTAAAGCCTATTTCTGGCTTAAAAATGAAGTTATTCGTCCCTTTTCAAGGACTTTTGTGTGGAGAATGATGCCCATCCAGATCTTGTAGCCATGCTGTAAACAACGGCTTAGTACCGAAATTTTTTCCTGATAAGCCATACAAATATGCTATTTTGCGATACTATCAATCTAAATCATACCCGTACTCCGGATGAAACTTAAACTATTAGCGCTGGCGCTGACAACGATGACTTTAACAGTTTCTGCGCAGAATGATCGTTGGCAGCAACGCGTAAAATATCAGATGAATGTTGATTTTGATGCCATAAAACATCAATATAAAGGAACACAAAAGCTGGTCTATACAAATAATTCCCCCGATACCCTGCAAAAGGTATTTTATCATCTGTACCTGAATGCATTTCAGCCGGGCAGCCAGATGGACGTGCGTTCAAGGACCATCAGCGATCCTGATCCGCGGGTAAAAGACCGTATTTCCAAACTATCGCCTTCGGAGATCGGATATGAAAAGATCATTTCTCTGAAACAGAACGGAAAGCCGCTGAAATACGAAGTTGTGGGTACGATCCTGGAAGTGACGCTGGCGGAAAAAATTCTTCCCAAATCCCAGCATACATTTGACATGGAATTCGAGGCACAGGTGCCCGTGCAGATCCGCCGGACCGGCCGGAACAATAATGAGGGCATTGATTACTCCATGGCTCAATGGTACCCTAAGATGTGCGAATATGATTATGAAGGCTGGCATGCCAATCCTTACATAGCGAGGGAATTTTATGGAGTATGGGGTGATTTCGATGTCAAGCTGACATTGGATGCTTCCTATGTTGTAGCCGCAACAGGCTATCTTCAGAACCCTGAAAAAATTGGTCACGGTTATTCAAAAAAAGAGGTAAAACACAAAGCCGGTGAAAAATTAACCTGGCATTTTATAGCGCCGGAAGTACATGATTTTATGTGGGCAGCCGACCGAGATTATGCGCATGATGTTGTGAAGGTAGATGATAACCTGGATATGCATTTTTTCTATCAGACCGATACCCTGGTGAACGTCTGGAAGGAAATGGAGCCGTTGGCTGTAAGGTGTTTTAAGATCATGAATGCAAAATTCGGACGTTATCCCTACAAGCAGTTTTCCGTCATTCAAGGTGGAGACGGTGGTATGGAGTACGCAATGGCCACGCTTATTGTCGGACGCCAGAATCTGCATGGACTCGTAAGCGTAACGGTGCATGAAGCAATCCACAGCTGGTTTCAGGGTGTACTGGGTACCAACGAATCCAAATATGGCTGGATGGACGAGGGCTTCACGACGTACGCGCAGAATATCGTGATGAGCGAATTATTCCCCTCCAAGCTGGATGCCCAGCGCGGCAGCACCATGAGTTACAGAAATCTGGTAAAATCGGGTCTTGAAGAACCTTTGACGACCCATGCAGATCATTTTAATACCAATCGTGCATATAGCATTGCGAGCTATTCCAAAGGGGCGGTCTTCCTGAACCAGTTGGAATATATTGTAGGAAAAGACAAGCTGGAAAGCGGTATGAAAAGATATTTTAATGAATGGAAATTCAAACATCCGAATCCGAATGATCTTAAAAGGATCATCGAAAAGGAGTCGGGCCTGGAACTGGACTGGTATTGGGAAGATTTTGTGGGAACGGCCAAAACCATTGATTACGGGATCAAGGAAGTGGTTTCCAATGCGGGTAAAACAGATGTCGTTTTGGAAAGAACCGGACAGATGCCCATGCCGCTGGATGTGGTGGTAAGCTACAAAGACGGATCTCAGGAGAATTTTTATATCCCGCTTGAAATGATGAGGGGAGAGAAAAATGAAAAGCTTTATACCAAAACAACCCTTTTGCCGGATTGGGGCTGGACTTACCCTGAGTATGCTTTTTCAATTGAGCGCGGTCTGACGGATATTGAACGTATTGTGATCGATCCGAGCCAGCGCATGGCAGATATTAATCCGGATAATAACACTTATCCCTCTATATCCAGAGAGCTTCCGAGATTCAAAGCAGTTCCGGTGAAATAGAAATTCATAAATAGAGCTGGACTGGCTGATCGGACTGTTATTCTGGTCAGCCAGTTTTTTATGGCAGCTATCTTCCAAATTTGATAGAAGTTCCGAGCCGGAAACCCATTCCTTTAAAGTGGCTTCCATGAAACTGAGCAACAGCCTCCAGACGTATGACTCGGACAATGTTATCAATTCCGTAGACTACCTCAGTGTAATTGCGGATCGTCGGCACTTTCAGATAATGCAGCTGCAAGGTTTCAGAAATACCGATAAGCCGGAGCGGTTCGATACGGGTGAGCGCAAAACGCTGCAAGTTCCAGACGGCATGTACCTGGAAGAACCATGACGAAGTGCTGTACCGATAGTATTGCAGCATCCGGAACTGGTCCGGCGGATATGTGTATTGGAAAAAGAACTCATTGCCCATAAAATGCCTGTAATCCGGGAAATACATTTTTTTCGTGCTCAAAAAACTACCCCCGCTGACAAAATATTCGAGGCTGCTACGCGGGCCGAGGTTCATGTCCTGACGAATGCTGCCCTGTAAAAGAGCGTAGTCAACATCGCCCGCAAATTCCAATCCACTTTTATAATTAATACCAAATGATGGCCCCTTGCTCCGGAGATAACGTTTTTCGCCATTCCGTATCAGATACCTCCGCCAGGGACGGAGCGTAGCCGTGAGATCAAGCAGTAATGCATTGTGTTCAGGGAAGCCAGTGTCGGCTAATTCCTTATTGACCGGTCGATTAGGAGTGAAACCGAATTTACTCCAGAAAAAAATAGGCCTGGCACTTTCCTGATTGCTTAATTCTTTGCGGTGCTCATAGTCCAGCCTGGCCGATACACTCAGGATATCACCGATGTTTCTCAGGGTATACTCCGCGGTAGCATATTGTTTCTGGTACAACTTCATGAAGTTTCGGTCGAAAAAACGGGCCGCCATGCTATTGGGAAGGGGCTGTACCGGGTTGTTGGGGTTAAGCTGGCTGGCCATTTCTCCTCCCGAAAGCATCAGGTTCCACTTTTCATTACCTATATTGGTTTCCAGATTTCCATACACCCTTTTTCGGCCGAAGGAATACCTTATCAAAGGAGTTACACTGAGGACATACGATTTGTCCCATTTCTTTTGCCACGTGGTAAGCAAATTTATAGCATTCCCTTCGACCGTGTTATAACTTATCGCCAGCAGCGGGCTTTTGAAATAAAATGAATTACGGTTGCCGAGGGCATAAGTGTTGCCGGTGATGAGGTGCGATAATTTGAAATTTGAAGAATCAGGCCTCGATTTTTTTCCTTCTTCTTCTTTTACAATTTTGATACTATCCTGAAGTAAATAACCCGAAACTTCCGATTTTGTCAAGGGGATTGGCCGCAAAGTCTGCCAGTACGTGGTGTCACGCTTATTGGCCATAGAGTCTATCACAATAGAATCCGCACGGACAAGGCGATCGTTTCCCGCCATTTTTTGTTCTCTTTTCTGCTCTTTTTCGTATTCTTTGGTAAGCTTCCTGAAATTCTTTGTGGAAAATTCCTTTTGGTCCCGGATCATGTTTTCGAGATTCTTTTGCCGGGTTTTGTCTTCCACAGGCTGCTCTTTTTTATGATCGCTGATCACAATATCCTCTCTGAGGCCCGGGTCGATATCCAGTTTTTCATAAGTTAGGGAAACAAGGTATTTGAACTCACCTCCAAAACCCAGGTAGCTGCCGTTGATCCTGAACTGCTGGTTAACCGGTATCCATACATTCTGGATCGGACTGAAAATCTGCCTGGCGGAAATATTCAACCCGCTGGTTGTAGTTTGCAGGTCATAACTATGGATCGACCAGCGGTCTTCCAGAATAAATAGGCTTCCTTTGAAAACACCTTCCCCATAGGCTTTTGGGATTACTTTGATCTTGTTTACAATCTGTCCCTGATCTTCGAAGTAGCCTTCATACTCAAATTTATAATAAGCAAAGGCTTTGGGGGAGAGAGGCGAGACTGTTCCTGCGATTTCAGGGCTGTACAAACTGGCCAGAATATATTCGTTTGGGGAAGGTATGCTGTTGTCCAGACTGTTACGGGTAGAAATTACATGCTGACTATAAGTATTGGGCCTTCGGTATTTGATCTCGGCGACACTTTCATTCAATATGGCTTTCCCTTCCTGGATACCTTCTTTTTTAAGCCGTCGTTCTACGAGATAGGGGATTTTGGTTGGTAACGCAGTACTTCTCGAATACACTTTGGCAGTGTAACCACGTATCTGTAACTGGTGAAACCGCGATTTGGCAATAGCCCGGCGCATGATGGTATATGCAGGATCTTCTTTCCCTTTTCCGATGGTCGCTTCCTGTAAATTCAGGGCCTGTTCTTCCAGGGTAATGTTCAGTTCGGTGAATCCTGTGCCCACTGTAACGGTTCTGAAAATACTTTTGAAGCCCAGATATTGAAACACAATTTCATAATTTCCAGAAGGCAGACTAAACTCATATTCCCCTTCTTCATTAGCCATCGTTCCATTGCTTGTTCCTTTAACCGCGATACCGGCGTAGGGCAGTGGTTCCCCATTTTTCGTGGTTACACGTCCTTTGATACCTCCCGGGTAGGAGATCGAGACGACATTGAAGATGAAGAAGATTGACAAGAACAAAAGGCGCATAGAGGATCATTATGGGAAACTGGTTATTATATTACTACATAACCGTACCAATTCTGATTTTGCGGGCAAAAAATTTTGTCCGACACCCTTAAAGTTGTTGATTATTAGATTTTTAAGATGAAGGATTGACCGTTGCGAAAGCAATACCGCCTTTCTGGCTGATGGCATCGCAATATTGATGTCCGGAATAATTACATCCCTTTAAGATTCCTATGCAGCGCAACTGTGAGACTTGTAACATCAGGAAGGCTGAAACTATATAAAAAAACAGTATGCCGTTTCGCGCATACTGTTTAGTAAGAGGAGTATATATTATTTTAACTGCAATCCCCGTCGATTGTGCAGTTTTCACCGTCGGCCAGGGATACCAGGGCGGGGTTTTGTTTTTCCCATTCCCCGAAAGATTTTTCGAGCGCGCCCAGGAAAGTTTCCGGTTGCTGTGCACCCGATACTGCATATTTGCGGTCCATTACAAAGAAAGGAACGCCTCTGGCCCCAACCTGCTGGGCTTCGTAAATATCCTTACGCACTTCATCGCTGAACTTTGTGCTGTCCAGTACTGCTTTTAATTCACTTGCATCAAGCCCGATTTCAGTTCCGAGCTGAACAAGTGTGTCGTGGTCGGCTGTATTTTTTGCGTCGGTAAAGTAGGCTTTGAATAATTGCTCTTCCGCCGCGTCGCCTTTGCCTTTTGTCTTGGCATACTGCACAAAACGGTGCGCATCAAATGAATTGGCGACAACAGATTTGGACAAATTGTACTCCAAACCTACTTCGCTGGCAAGGTTCGTAACGTGGTCATTAACCTGTTCGGCATACTCAAGCGTCCAGCCTTTTACTTCTGCCAGGTATTCGTTAATGCTTTTGCCTGGCTCGCTTTTCATTTGCGGATTCAGCTGAAAGCTTTTCCACTCCACCTGAATTTTGTCTTTCTGTGGAAACTGTTCCAATGCCTTCTCAAATTTCCTTTTCCCGATGTAGCAAAACGGACACATCACATCACTCCATATTTCAACTTTCATATCTGGTCAGGTTTAATTTTCACCTAGCGCGCCCTTCGACTACTGATAGGAGAGCGCCGAGGTCATCTAGTCAATTCTAAATCGAAATAAAAAGTTCTTCCTGTGGCCTTCTCACTTTTTTGGCACCAACCAGCGGGTCTTTTTCATTATCGCGGTAACCCAACGTCATGATCACAACGCTTTTTAGTCCTTTCTCCTTCAATCCCAGCAATTCGTCAAGCTCGGCGTTTTTGAAACCTTCCATTGGCGTCGCATCAACCTGCTCTGTAGCTGCTGCAACCAGGGCATGTCCCAATGCAATGTAGGCCTGGCGTGCAGCCCATTGGAAATTCACATCTTCCGTTCTGCTCAAAATACCTCCCTGAATGCTATTGTGAAAACCGGAAAGAGATTCCACCGAAATGTCGCGGGTTGTGGCAATGAGGTTTATGTAACTGGCTATACTTTCTGCAGTGATCTTTTCCCAGGCGGCAAAAACCAGGATCTGGGAAGCTTCCAGGATCTGAGGCTGGTTGTTTGCTATTTTGTGTATTTTTTCTTTCGTTACCTGATCTGAAATAACAAGTACATTGTAAGGTTGAAGCCCTACTGATGAAGGTGCTAAATGTATGGCTTCCAGTATAGTATCAAGTTTTTCTTTGGGAACTGCTGCTCCGGTCATCCTTTTCGCGGCGTAGCGCCAGTTGAGGGTCTCTATTAAATTACTCATGTTGTTTTCGCTTTAAAAATTAAGTATGCAAACTTAAATAAATATACTATATATTTGTAAGTACTATACAAAAGCATAGCGATAAAAGATCCATAAACAATGATTGATACAGAAAAAACTATAGAAGGTCATACTTTGGGCGAATGTACCAGAAGTATTCTTCCCGTTCGGGATGCCCTGGAAGTGCTGAGTGGTAAGTGGAAACTGCCGATCATAATTTCGCTGATGTTCGGAAACAAACGTTTCTCTCAGATCGCGAAAGAAGTCCCCGGGATTACTGATAAAATGTTGTCAAAGGAGCTGCGCGACCTGGAAGCGAACGATCTTGTGAAGCGGTCAGTATATGATTCGATTCCGGTTGTTGTTGAATATAAGCTCACGGAGTACGGGCATTCCCTGAAAGCTGTGATAGAAGTGTTGCGGAACTGGGGCATTGCCCACCGTAAGAGGATTATGGAGAAGTAGTATCAAAATGGAATTTTGATACTACAGGTTTTAGTTACTTGTTGTAGGCGGCGACAGCCAGTTTGAGATTTTTCCTGCCATTGCTGTCAAAGGCCAGGCCGATCCCGAGTAATCCGGCCCCGGCTGCCAAAAGGCCCGGATTGATTTTGGCACCTCCGAGTACACCTCCCAATGAATATCCGATAGCGCCACCTCCGAGTGTAGCGAGTGTCAGCGCGATGTTGTTGTTATTCCTATATTTCTTCACAAAGATTTCCAGTTCCGGTGATGGAGAGGGTTTTTCTAACAATAACGACCTGATCTGCTTGGGCTTGGGAATTTCTTGTCCTCGGTAAATGATGCGGCCTTTGTAATATTGGATCTTTTCGGTTTCCGCCTGTGCCAGGGCAAATAACGATAGCAGGGATAGAGAAAAGGTAAAAAGGATTTTTTTCATTGAAGGGGCGTAAGGGTTTGTTTATAATAATTATTTGATAAGGCATATTAGGCTAAATGTCAGGAAAATTAATCTTCTGATGGTAAGTATCCAACAGCTACAAGATAAATTTTGAAGCCAACGCCGGATTTTACCCGAATTTTCAAAATGCGGCACTATTGTTTTAGCTGAAGTCGGAAAAAAACAAATAGAATCATGGCAGAAAAAACACTTCAGGACGTCAGCAAGATCATGAAAGACATTGACATCTGTATGCTCACCACGACGACTTCCAATGGTATGCTGGCATCACGGCCGATGAGCAACAATGGTCAGGTTGAATACGACGGCAATTCTTATTTTTTTACCTGGGAAGGTTCCAGGATGGTCAGCGACATAGAGCTGGATAATGGCGTTAACCTTACTTTTCAGGGTGAGAAAGACATCTTTATTTCCGTAGCCGGAAAAGCTGAAGTTACGCGTTCAAAAGATAAGATGAGCGAGCATTGGGTGGCGGAACTGGATCAGTGGTTTGAGGAAGGACTTGATACACCCGGCCTGGCCATGATCTCTGTCAAAGCCAAACAGATTAAATATTGGCAGGGAATGGAAGACGGGGAAGTTAAATTATAACATAAAGGTTCTTTTCTGAAAGAACCTTTATGTTATATGAAAAACCTCCTCCTATTACTTGCATTAGTCGTTTTACTGACCGAAGCCCGGGCGCAGAATTATGACGAGTCAAAAGTTCCCCCTTATACTCTGCCTGATGTTCTGAAAACAACGGGCAGGAAAAAGGTGAAAAGTGAAAAAACCTGGGAAAATGTTCGGCGCCCGGAAATCCGGAAACTTTTTGAAGATAATATCTATGGTCAGACGCCAACCCGCTACGATAGCATCAGATATGTTGTGAGCGAGGGACAGTCCGTGATGGAAGGCAGGGCAAAACACAGAGAAGTATTGATTGAAGTATTCCGGCAGGGAAAACAGGTGAAAATAGATCTGGTACTGCTACTTCCAAGTAATGTAGAAAGGCCGGTGCCTGTATTTGTTCTGATCAACAACCGCGGAAAGGAGAACACCGACCCGTCCAGAAAAATCAAAAGCGAGTTCTGGCCCGCGGAAATGGTGATAGACAGTGGTTATGCAGTGGCAGCTTTCCACGTCAGCGATCTTGCGCCGGACAATAAGGATACTTACAGCAATGGTGTTTTACAGCTTTACCCCGAGCAGCTCGCCGCCGACAACGGTATGCGGGCAATCGGGGCATGGGCCTGGGGCGCGAGCCGGGTGATGGACTATTTTGGAACGGATACCGACATAGATGCAAAAAAGGTAGTGGTCGTAGGTCATTCGCGGGGAGGTAAAGCATCGCTGTGGGCAGCGGCACAGGACCGGCGGTTTGCAATCTGCGTTACGAATTGTTCAGGAAACACAGGTGCTGCATTAGCCAGGCGGCAGTTTGGCGAAAGGATAAGCCGGATAAACACTACTTTCCCGCACTGGTTCAACAACAATTACAAGAAATACAACGATCGTGAAAATGCGTTACCAGTAGACCAGCACATGCTGATCGCCTTGGTGGCGCCAAGACCTGTATATGCTACCAATGCATCCAAAGATCTTTGGGCTGATCCGAAAGGGACTTTTCTAAGTTTGAAAAATGCGGAGCGCGTGTACGGTCTATATGAAATGAGATCAGCGCTGCCGGCCGATCCGCCGGGAATTAACGAGCCGATCATCCGGTCGCCACTGGCATATCATATCCGTGAAGGAGAGCATAATCTTACTGCATACGACTGGGGTAATTTTATCCATTTTGCGAATTATCATTTCAAAATAAGCAAATAACCGGCATCCTGTGTGCCTGTGGGTTTTTATACCGGCATCTTTTATTAAATTTCAAACATGAAAATTGATTTGATGAAGTTGCCGGTTTGTCTCCTCTGTTTAATCCTTTTAATTAGTTACAAAACAGCAGGACAATCTGCAAAAGGAACACTTTTTATCATTGGTGGCGGTGAGCGCCCTCCGGCATTGATGAAGGAGCTGGTAGCTGTATCGAATCTGCATGCGGGTGATTATGTAGCGGTATTGCCCATGTCTGGCACTAGTCCTGACACTTCATTCCATTATTTCAAAGCAGACTTGAAACCGGTCTGCAATAATCAAATCGTTAACCTCAATTTTAAGTCTTCCGAGGTAAACAATAAGCTGCGGCTGGACTCTCTCGAAAAAGCAAAACTGATCTTTATTACAGGCGGTGATCAGGAGCGGTTTATGGACGTGGTGCTGAACACGCCGGTCTATGATGCGATCCACCGGGCATATCAGAACGGCGCGACGATTGCCGGTACGAGTGCGGGCGCCGCTGTCATGAGCAAGTTCATGATAACCGGCAATGAATTGGTAGGCGATACTACATTAAGATCGACTTTCCGAAAGATTGTCGACAAAAACCTGGAAATAAAACCGGGGCTCGGACTCATGCCCAATGTAATTGTCGACCAGCATTTTATTGTCCGCAGCCGTTATAACCGGCTTTTATCCGCCATCGCCCGTTTTCCTGAACTCATTTGTGTTGGGATTGATGAAGAAACAGCCATTATTGTTACCGGAAATAAAGTAAGGGTTGCCGGAAACAGCCAGGTGGTGGTGATAGCAAAACCGGAAGGTCTGAAAATTACCGATAATGGTCTAATCAAAATGAAAGACATCCGGTTCAGCATTTTTACAGCTGGTGATAGCTTTTTGATTGGTAAGTAAGGGGGAATTGCTTTTCCCCACATATTAAATCGGATATCGGTTTTAAAATGACTATCCAATTTTCAAAACTGAATATTCATCTTGAACTCCATTTAGGCCGTGCGAAGAGCACAGTTATTTAACTTGTTCTATTCTATCCTTATAAATGTTGAATGCAGCCGGATTTTTTTCCAAATAGTACCAATTGGTATAATAGGCTACACCGAGATATACGGAATCTTTACTATTGAAAGAAGAAATCAGCGTGATGCTTCCTTCCGAAGTTCGAAGATCTCTTTTAATATTGAAGGTCAATTTTTCGGTTTTCCCAGGGTATACGTCCTTAAAGACCCATACTTTCGCTCCGTTGTTCGCATTGACTTTGATTGTCGGGATGATCGAATCGGTTTTGTTGATAATAGCATATTTTACATCAAACTTCTCTTTATAAAACTTGTCCTCGCATGAGAATTGGGAAAAAATGGTAAATATCAGCGATATGATCCTAAGAGTGTTCATTGTAGCTTTACAAGGATATTAAGTGGTGAACCATTATTTATTTCAGCAGAGCTACCAACAATTCGGTCACTCAAAGAATTGATGTAATTATATATCTCATCATCAGTTTTAGTGACTTTAACATTGTAATCAAAAATATTTTTTTTGTATTTCTGGGCGATTTGAGTGAAATATTGTAACCCCACAAGACTGTTAAACAAATCCATGTCCTTACTTAGAAATTCGATTTGAGGTGTGTCACATTCGTGTGCTTGCGTAAATCAGGGGTATTATATCCTTACAATTCCTCCCAATCTAAAACAGATCAAAACGAATCTTTGTAGTACCTAGGCTTCAATGAGCCGCCGGCGAGTTCGGTCGATCAAAAGGTTATTAATAATGAATTTGATTTTAACAAACGGTTGCAAAACGATGTCACCCCTCACGGGGTTCACGTGTTCGTGATTGATTTTTTGTCTAGAATAATTTCATCCCTTCGGGATTTCAAACGGGATTCCGGATCGGTTCAATTAGGAGGTAACTTGTAGAAGCCCGAAGGGCTGATATTATTATAACAACCGGACACTTCGCTAACCAAAAACCCTGGCAGGGGTGGCATTATTGGGGAGTCACCTGCCGGGCTTTTTAGGCAAAAAAGCAGCTCCGAAAAGCTGCTTTTTAAACCATATTTGCTATGAATGCAAACTGTATCAATCTTCGTCTCGTTACCTGCTACTTCATTACTACCAGTTTTTTAGAATAGGTTTTATACCAAGCTGTTGCAGTTACCAGGTACGTTCCCGGAGGCAATTTCGATATATCCATTTTGCCATTGGGAAGCATAGGTTGCCTGAGCAATGAGGCGCCTTTGACATCGAAAATTTCCAGTTTTTGGATCTTGTCACTATCGACTCGGACATCCACAATGTCTTTTGCGGGATTCGGATAAATACGAAGATCGCCATTCGGGTTATAGCGTATTTCCGAAAGCCCTGACTTTCTTTCGATGTTCTGAGCATGCAAGCTTATGGAGTTCATTGTGCCAAGAAATAGCAGTATTAAGATGATTTTTTTCATAAGAATAAATTAATTGGGGATTACATATGGAATTTCAAGATCATCGATCGACATCCCGATAGCTCTTCCGCCGAGGGGAGCTTCATGGGTTATTGCCTTGATTATTTCAAGTGTGTTGTTGTCGTATTCGAAAACCATAAGCTTGAATTTTACATCCGCCGCGAAGTTTTCATCTGTGCCATTCAGGAGTTTGGTAATTTCAATTGTCATCTTGTATATCCCGGTCATTTCAGGCAAGTTTCCGTTCGCGTTAAACTGGGCATTAGGATCCGGAATAAACATCACACCTGCTCCATTGGAAAAAATGTTGTCAAATTCGTATGCAAGTGTTCCATCCGGTGCGATAACCGTCACTTTTGCCTGGAAAGTGGTTGCGTTTGGAAATTCGAAATCGAAGAGATCCAGCGAAAATCCCAGGCTGCTAATTCCACTACCATTTCCGACTGGCGGTGTCTCCGTAGGTTTATCAGGTTTTCCTTCATCAGAGCAAGCGTTTCCGCCGAGGGTAAGGAATTCTTTCCAGGTAGTCACGGAACTAATATCGTCATTCAATGCGGCAAAGGTATACTTGTACCCCGTGTTACAATGAAGTTGGTAAAGCTTAACAGACTCTAATGTGGGCAGCAGCTTCTCAAAAACAACACTGCCTTCTTCCTTAAGTTGGAATTTATATCCGCTTGGCGCCCATTCTATGTTCTGCTTTGCTGTAAAGGTCAGATCTGCTTTCTGTTCCGGTGGGTCCACGTCACTTTCCTCAACAGGTTTGATACTGAGCACTTTGTCTGGTCGTAATTTATACGTCAAAGGAGCAGCCCATTTGCCGAAAACCATCTGCTGGGTCTGCGGATCTTTGGCACCAGCTCTCACTGTCCAGGTGTAACCGCCTGTGATACCGGGAGGTAAAATGTCCATATCAAGTAAAGTGATATTGGTGTTGGGCGTAGAGCCCGCTCCGTTCGCAGGAACAACCTGATCCATCGTACGTGCCACACTGAACTCATAAGTCTGGGCGCCAACCACCGGATCCCATGTGAAATTTGCTCCGAAGCGGACAGGTACCACATCCTTGGGGCCGGTAAGTATTACGGCCGGAATCAGATTGTGGTCGATCATGATGCTCCGTACTGCGGATGGGTTGCCTTCTTCACCTACCGGCACAAACGTGCCTTTAGGGCCCACCGGCACAACACGCCAGTAAATGACTTCCTTATCCTTGAAGCTGGGCATCTGATTGAGGGTTTTACTTAAGATTGCACCGTCGGCAAAGTCATAGCTTTTCAGAAGTACATCAAACTGATCGGATAGCGAAAACTGTAATTTATGGCCGGCAGCACCTTTCACCGGAAGCCAGCTGAATTCAACATCCTGTCCAAACGGCGGAACGGTGATTTTGTCGACGGGTGTGCTTGCTGCTCCCTGGGGTTTGCCGGTCGTATACGAAATCCATTGGCCGTTATTACTCCAGTCGGTTATGATCTCGGGACCGGTCTGTCCGATGTGGTTCAGGCTGGCATCAAGGCCTTCCGGCGATCCTTTCATTTGGCCGATATCCCGTACCCGCCATTGGTATGGGGTCGTTACTTTGAAAACCTCTGAACTGTCGATCTGGGGCGTCGCTGCGTCGAATACGTCAGGGGCGTGCGAGATTTCCAATATATTGTTCGGTAGGGCGTCCTCAATCACCTGGATCTCGGACTTTATAATGCCGGGGTTAGTTTTGAAAGTAAACTGTTGCGGCCAGGGGTGCACATTGGCCTGCTTGTCATTTGGAGTAATGGTCTCAGCGGTAAAAGGCCCGGTTGTAAACCAGTAGGTTGGCGACCATTTTTTCTTAACCACCAGCTGGTTGCAGAGGCTCGAAGGATTGTTTTCCGGAGGGCAGGCCGAAGCTTTGACAGTAAGTAGCCTGGATCGCCAGTAATACATTTTGTTGGGTTCCATGAAGAACCTCGCGTGCGCCATGCTTTTTCCAGGATTGTTTTCATCCTGAAAAGGCAGAAGGATATCGGCCTTATAAGCGGTTGCTCTGTAAACTGTTGCCAGCTTGTCATCAAATGAAGGGTCAGTCGACAGCTCGAATAGCCTGGTGTCCTCATATTTTGGGTATTCGGTCTCTATACCCAAATCAACCGGCATGGGATATACGCTGGGAGCTCCGTTTTCAGGTATGTGAGCCAGCAGGATGTTAAAAGCCTCTCCAACACCGACTGCATGCCACGCATCGGTGACTGCAATGTAGGCGGGAGAGTTGGCTGCATGTCCTAGTTCATTTACCAGTGCCTGCAGCGTGGCGAAACGCATATCTTCAAATGTAGGATTCGGGGGAAGGTATTTGGTAAAAGCGATGAAGACAATTTGTTCTGCTAGTTTTGTATCGATACCGAACACAGTGCATAATTCTCCTTTTTCATTTGGCCAGCCATTGGGATATTCCAGACCCGTACCTTTCACGAGTAAATAAAACCAATAATTCATAACACCTGAGACCGTCTCGATTACCTTGGGGTCATAGTTTTCTCCCAGAAAATACATGGCCTGTCCTTTGCTTTTTGGATTACTGAAACTGTGGATGAAATCAGACCCTGTATAAAGATCTTCACCAAAAGTCCAGATGGCAGGAAGCAGTTTACCAGCTCTATATCCATTTTTTACAGCTAACGCGAAAATATTCCCTAGAGACATTTTAATGGCGGACGCCTCCGGATTGATGTATTTGCCACTTTCAAGATAACCCAGCTCGTGATAGTAGACGCCGTCCATCAACGTCGAAATAATCTGATCTGATGAGGGGCAATTCGTTGGAAATAAAGGATAATTGAGCGTGTTGTTTTCTGGATTGAACGAAGGTGCGGTTTCAATCGGCAGCGTGCATCCAACGCAGGTTTCTATTGGGATAATACTTGACGAACTACCATAGCCCGTGTATTTCAACCCCTTCGAAATCTCCATATTGCTTAGATATCTGGATGCTAATTCATGAGCCCAATGTATTGTTACACCTGTTTGGGACTCATTTACATTGTTTTCGGGAGAGTAGTTGTTATCATTATCTCCGTCAACATATTCAGGACAATCCCGATCACTATCATATCTTGTTTTAATCGCCGCATGTTCCGGAGTGGCGCAACTGGATAAAAAATATATTTTCGATGATTGCGGGTTCGGCTCAATTGTGGCTTCGGAGGCATCGAAACTGACATTCCCGTTATACCAGCTTTCCGCATTGCGTGTTACCGGGCATACAAGGTTATGCTTTCCGGGGTCCCATTTACCACCTACTCCAACCGCATGCCACGCATTCATAATCTGAACATACACATGGGAACCAACAGGATAACCTAGCTCTTGTGCTGCCTGCAATGTGTTGTTCCTCATGTCAAAATAGGTGGATGCTACTGTAAACTTCTCCGTAAATGCCTTAAAAAATATCTTTAATGCAATCTTTAATGAACCTTTTGAATCATCAGGGACAATTTGTCGTACTAGGCAAGATTCCTTTGAAGGGTCTTCATCAATAAAACCTTTCTTTCCATTTACCATCGCGTAAAATGCGTGTGAAGCAACGGTTGAATTAATGTGAGGATCATAGTCCGGATGGTTGTGATGCAAATATAATTCCCCTTTATAGGTGTTGGGAAATCCAAATAGCTTTGGTTCCTCAAAAGAACGGAACCCGGTGTATGCGCCTTTTCCTATATAACTACCAACCGACCACCTTGGGATAAAGGGTACTTCTTGCATATTCATAAACCCCATTCCAATTATGTCACAAAAGGATTCAAGTAATTCGTCCGCTTCCGTCTCCACGTAATCATCTCCAATCAAATGATCAATGATGCCGTGTGTTATTTCATGCCCGATAATGTCTCTGCTTGTTTCATATTTTATGCTCTTGTCGAACATATTATAGAATCGTCCATAAAAAATGTATTTACTGTCAGGATCGTACCGCGTGTTATCTTCATCGATGGTTAGGATACTTTTTATTACCTTATTACCTTCTTTATCAAACCCCTGCCATCCAAAATTATCGTGGGTGAATTTGGTGAATTTCTGTGTTGCTTCGAGGATGCTCACAGCTGCATCGCTGGGTAAAGGGTGCTTGTATTCGACGGGAGGTCTTTTGTTAAGGTATGATAAATCTTCAAATATGGGTTTGTACAAAGGATTAAATGCCTGCTTATCTGTTACAACATCAGCGAATGGGACCAAGTCTTTTGCACCGATGCCACCAGCTACTTCAGTTGGTGCGTACAATCCCAGTAAAGGCTCTTTAAAGGCGCAGAGTGCAATACCTTTTGTGCAGACAACATAAGGAATGTCACCAGAATATGGATCCCATTCCTCTTCCAGGAAAGGTAAAAACAGGTTGGCGGTGAATGTTGACTTGCCATGGTAAATTGTTTGTGCGATAGTCGTCCTGTGTTTAGGATGAAACATCGTTCCTAGTTGTCCCTTTTGGTACAATAAGCTATCCTGTCCGTTTACGTGAGAAAAACTACACAAGACAAGAAAAATAAAACATACAATTTTTTTCATAGGACATGATTTTGATGAAAGATGCCGTTTAGACGTAATATCACGGGCAGGTTACACCAAAATCACCTAAAATGAGCAAACGGTGGCTGTCAATTAGCAAGAGGTAAAATGTAATATCGAAAAAGAGAAGAACAAAAAAAGCAGCTCCTAAACGCTGCTTTTTTAATATCAAAACTAAGAAATGATTATCCCAGCTGATTAATGCAGTTCAAATCTTCGAATGCAATTTTCAGACGTTGGATCATGGACTCTTCTCCTTTACGAAGCCATACACGTGGATCGTAGTATTTTTTATTTGGGGAATCAGCTCCATCCGGGTTGCCAAGCTGTGACTGAAGATATCCTTCTTTTTCTTTGTAGTACTTCAGAATACCTTCCCAGGTTGACCATTGCATATCGGTGTCAATGTTCATTTTGATGGCACCGTACTCGATCGCCTCGCGGATCTCTTCACGGGAAGAACCTGATCCTCCGTGGAATACGAAGTTTACAGGCAGGTCGCCGGTTCCGAATTTTTCTTTGATGAACTGCTGTGAGTTACGAAGGATTTTCGGTTCAAGCTTCACATTACCCGGCTTGTAAACACCATGCACGTTACCAAATGCTGCAGCGATTGTGAAGTTTGGAGAAATTTTCAAAAGTTCTTCATAGGCATAAGCCACTTCCTCAGGCTGAGTATACAGTTTTGAGCTGTCAACATCGCTGTTGTCCACGCCATCTTCTTCACCCCCCGTAACGCCCAATTCAATTTCCAGCGTCATGCCTATTTTGGCCATACGCTCGAAATATTTGGAGCAAACTTCAATATTCTCTTCAATGGGTTCCTCTGACAGGTCCAGCATGTGTGAGCTGTACAAAGGCTTGCCATGCTGATCGAAATAGCGTTCGCCCGCTTCCAGAAGACCGTCGATCCAAGGGAGCAATTTCTTTGCACAGTGATCGGTATGCAGGATGACCGGCACATCGTACAAAGCCGCCATTTGGTGAACATGCATCGCACCTGAAATACCACCCGCAATGGCAGCCTGCTGATTGGCGTTGGAAAGGCTTTTTCCTGCATAAAAAATAGCTCCGCCATTTGAAAACTGGATAATAACCGGGCTGTTCACAGCTTTTGCAGTTTCCAATACGGCGTTCACTGAATTGGTTCCCACTACATTAACCGCCGGTAAGGCATAGTTATTTTCGTTGGCATGTCGGAAAATTTCGCTAACTCCGTCACCGGTTACAACACCTGGCGCAAAGCGTTTTGTGGTCTCGCTCATAGTAAAATAGGATATTTTTTCAAGATATAATTTGACAATTCAGATATAAAAAATGAACTGTGCGGCAAACGTTGCAAGTTAGGTATTTTAGGGAAAATGGGGGGAATATGAATGGTATATTATGCTTCACTACGAAGATTTATCCGGGCCTAACCGTTTTAACTCAATCTGTGTATCTTTGAAAAAGATTGAAAATCCGGCTGTCAAAACGGACGGGTATTTTTTACGAACACCTTTGTTAATGAATTCCAAACTTACCAGGACTGTTTTGATTGCGCTCGCACTCGGTTTTTTTGCCGTGTGGATACTGGAGTTCCGTCGGGCAGGACTATTAGAAAGTTACTGGCTGCTGCTGCTGAGCGTGACATGCCTTTTATTGTTCCAGTTCAGCAGGCTCAAAGCGGCTATGATGGCCAAGGAAAAAGAACAGGGCAAAGCTGTTCCCCAAAAGATCAAGTCAGGTAAAACCGCACGAAAATGAATATGATACTTTCCGGGCTGACCATTTTATTTTTTGTCCTGGCAGGGTATTATGGCGCTGTACGGTCTGTCCTTCTGGATATTTCTATCGACAGGTATTCGATCCGCCATGAAAAAGCGGAGGAAGTATACCAGACACTTTACTGGAGAAGAATATTGAGGATGATTCGTCTCGCAACGGTTGCACTGGGATGTTTTTTTGCAGTCCTCACTGTTTTTCCGATACTATCTCAACACTCGGGCATTCGGGAAGGCATCGTCCTCACGGTGTTGTTTGCTGTTCTTATAGTGATGTGGATGGCCTCATACAGCAGCTGGGTGAAAATTGGAAGAAGTTTTCCGAAAATACTTGATTTGTCGGCATTTCCTGTCAGGTTTGGCGAGTGGCTGATGACGCCCCTGTACTGGGTTGTGGAACCGTTTGTAAAGGAAAATATTCTATCCGCATCGCTGCGGGATGATGCCATTTCAGCCGACGATCCCGACTTTGATGACCATAGTATTGAAGAACGGATGTTTATCAATGCTCTTGATTTTAAAGATTTGAGAATCAGGGATTGTATGATTCCCCGGACAGAGATATCTGCTGTCAATGTGAATGCGAGCATCGAAGACCTGAGAAAGATTTTTCTGACCAGCGGGCATTCCAAGATCATTGTTCACCGGGACTCTGTGGATGATGTGCTCGGATATTGCCACGCACTGTCGCTTTTCAAAAAGCCCAAGGAAATCAGCAACATTATCACGCCGATCCTGATCGTACCTGAGGCAATGCCTGCCAGCGATCTGATGCTGCGTTTTCTGGAAGAGAGAAGAAGTCTGGCACTTGTGGTGGATGAGTTCGGCGGGACCTCCGGGCTGGTGAGTGTGGAGGATGTGGTCGAACAGATTTTCGGGGAAATCCAGGATGAATACGATTCAACCGAGGATTGGACAGAAAGGCAGCTGGACGACAACAGCTATATTCTCAGCGCGCGGCACGAGCTCGATTATCTCAATGAAAAATATGGCTGGGAGCTTCCGGAAGGGGATTATGATACATTGGCAGGAATGTTGATACACTTTTACGGCGATTTGCCTGAAGTTAACGAGACAGTTGAAATCGCGCCGTATTTGTTTCAGGTGGTGTCTATGCAGGATACCCGCATAGAATTGGTAAGGCTGACGATACAGGAAAAAGATAGGAAAAGCGAAAAGAATTGATTGACAAATATTCGCCGTTAAAGCGCACAGATTAATAATGATTCAAAGATTTCGCTCCATAAAGTTTCTTTTCCACATCGGGTTGGCAACTGTTTTTTTATCGGCTCCCGTGTCCGCCCAGGAACAGGATCTCAAAGCCGGCATCACAGAAATTGTCGGGAAAGCAAATGGCACAATAGGCGTAGGGATTATGCACCTGGAAACCCGGGAAACAACTATTGTGAATGAAAAACACAAATTCCCGATGCAGAGTGTCTTCAAATTCCCCCTCGCCATGGCGGTGCTGGACCAGGTGGATAAAGGAAAACTTTCGCTGGATCAGAAAATACATATCACCAAAAAAGACCTTCTGCCGAAAACCCATAGTCCGTTGCGGGATAAATATCCGGACGGCAACGTAGATATTACGCTCGCCGCGATATTGGATGCAACGGTTTCATGGAGCGATAACAATGGCTGTGATATACTTTTCAGGCTGCTCGGCGGACCGAAAAATGTCCAGGCTTACATTCATAATCTAGGCGTAAAGGACATTGCCATTGTGGCTACGGGAGAAGAAATGTCCAGGCACTGGGATGTGCAGTTTACAAACTGGTGTGAGCCCAAGGCTATGTTGCAATTACTTAATATTTTTCAAAAAGGGAAAAAGCTTTCGAAAAGCAGCACTGATTTTCTCAGGAAATCAATGGTGGACTCTCCGACGGGACCGAAGCGGATCAAGGGCTTGCTTCCTAAAACGGCGGTTGTCGCACACAAAACAGGAACTTCCGGCACCAATGACAAATGTGTCACCGCAGCCAACAACGATGTAGGCATCATCACTTTGCCGGATGGAAAACATATAGCTCTGGTGGTTTACGTTTCCAATTCGACCCTGGACGAAAAAGGGCGTGATCTGGTGATAGCCCAAATAGCAAAAGCGGCTTATGATCATTATGCCGAAAGTAAAAAATAAGCCATGTCATTTCTTAAAACCTTAATGTTCTGATTGGTGCGGATTACAGTTGAAAATATTGGGAAGAAATTTGTGACCGAGTGGATAATCCGTCATGCGAGTTTTGAACTTTCGGGGGGACAAAAATATACTTTTGTAGGGCCTAACGGAAGCGGAAAGTCTACGCTTCTCCAGTTACTGACCGGCATTATGCCTGTAACCGAGGGTGTCATTAAATACAATGATAATTCAGGCAAGGAAATCGAGATAGATAATTGGTATAAACATCTGGTCATCGCCGCACCCTATCTTGAACTGATCGAGGAATTTACCCTGCGTGAACTGATTGAATTTCACAGCAGCTTCAAACCGTTGAAAAAAGGTATTTCATTCGCCGATTTTGAGGATTTTGTACAGTTATCCCACGCCAGCGGGAAAATTATAAGGCATTTCTCTTCCGGTATGAAGCAACGCGTAAAGCTAGGGCTGGCGTTTCTGTCAGACGTGCCGGTGATTTTTCTGGATGAACCTACTACCAACCTGGACGTTCAGGGCATACGCTGGTACCTCGATCACGTGGTTGATAACACAGATAATCAGCTTGTTTTGCTCGGGTCGAATGTGGAGCAGGAATATGAATTTTGTGAAAATATCATTACCGTTTCTGCGTTCAAATAAAAACGTGAAGTACATTTTATGAGGGAAACTTTACAGTCAATTCTGCTATTGATCCTGATTTTTCTTTGTGGCGCGGGCAGCAAAGTCCGGGCAGGAGGAATGTACTTTATCGAAAACAAGGGGCAATGGGAGAAGGAGATATTGTTCCGGGCCGAAATCCCAGGCGGTTTTCTATTCCTTAAAAAGCAATCGATCGTATATGTGCTGTATAATGCTTCGGAGGTGTCCGCCAGGCATGCCGGCAGGCCTGTAAAAACTGCTTTGGCAAAGGGAAATGTGCTTTTTAAAGAAACCATCTCGGCACATGGGGTGGAAGTACAGTTTCAGAACGCTTCGCAGACCGTTACATACAAGGCAAATAAGGAAGTCAAAACACGTTTCAATTATTTTTTAGGAAAAGACCCTACCGGCTGGTCTGGCAATGTAAAAGGCTATGAGGAAATACGCTATCAAAACCTTTATGATGGAATTGATATGCGCATCTATATGCATCGATTTACGCTTAAATATGAATTTATAGTTCATCCTCAGGCAGATGCGTCACAAATCCGGATGAAGTACAGCGGGACGGACGATATTTCTTTGAGCGAAAAAGGCCAGGTTGTTGTCAAAACTTCGGTCGGGCAGTTTAAAGAAGCGGAACCCTACTCCTTTCAAAGTGTCGCCGGTAGAACAAAGGATGTCGCCTCCCGCTTTGCCCTTAGTCCCGATCACACAGCCTCTTTTGTCCTGCCACAAGGGTATAATAAATCCGAAACACTCACGATTGATCCCGAGCTGATTTTTTCAACCTATTCCGGTTCAGGATCCGATAACTGGGGACATACTGCAACGTATGATGAGGAAGGTAACCTATATTCCGGTGGTACTGTGTTCGGGTCAGATTTTCCGGCAACTATCGGTGCTTTTCAGGTTAAATTCGGAGGAGAAGTGGATGTTTCCGTTCTCAAATTTACACCTGACGGAAGCGAGTTGCTATATGCTACCTTTCTGGGAGGAGCCGATACGGACCTTCCTAGCAGTTTGATTGTCAATAGCAGAAAAGAACTGCTGATCCTGGGCACAACGTCTTCGAGAAATTTTCCGGTAACAGCCAATGCTTTTCAAAAAGTTTTTGGAGGTGGTACCGATGTGGTGCCCATTTCCGGTCTGGAACTACCGAATGGCGCGGACATGTTCGTGTCCAGACTAAGTGCTGACGGAAAGCAGCTCGTTGCATCCACATTTCTCGGAGGCAGCGGAAATGATGGCGTAAGTATGCCGTCGGATACGGGTATACAGAACTACGGTGACAGTTTCCGGGGCGAGATCGGTTTAGATATAGCCGGCAATATCGTGGTTGCATCGTCTACCAATTCTCCCAATTTTCCACTAAGAAACCCGGTTCAGGATAAAATTTCGGGCCAGCAGGACGGTGTAATTCTTAAGTTTTCCCCTGACTTGAATGATCTGCTATGGAGTACTTATCTGGGTGGTAATCAGTGGGATGCTGCTTATTCAGTAAAGCCCGCGGCAAATGGTGACATTTACGTGACGGGTATTTCTCAAAGTACGGATCTGCCGGTGAATGCAAATTCGTATCAAAAGACTTTATATGGTGTAGAAGACGCTTTCGTTGCAAGATATGCGAACGACAAATTGCTCGGCATAACCTATCTCGGCACAAACCGGGAAGATGCAGGATACCTCCTTGATCTGGATCAAAATGGCAATGTTTATGTGTACGGGCTCAGCACAGGTGATTACCCTGTAAGCCAGGGAGTATATCAGAATGAAAAAAGCGGGCAATTCATTCATGCATTGGATGCTGCATTGTCGAAATCTATTTTTTCGACCATTATAGGTTCTGGTAGGGGAACACCGGATATCTCACCGACTGCGTTTCTGGTAAGTGAATGCGGCAATATTTATATCGCTGGCTGGGGTGGAAATGTAAATGTGACATCAGAGCATACCCCGTTCAGCAGTACAACCAATCTGCCGGTCACTGACGATGCGATTCAAGCTGTTACCAATGGCAACAACTTTTATATCGCTATACTGGAACAGGGAGCCAAGTCGCTTTTATACGCCACCTACTTCGGCAACCTTGACCGCACCGGGAGAGTTCAGGGGGATCATGTGGACGGGGGAACCAGCCGGTTTGACAAGAACGGTACCATTTACCATGCAACCTGCGCCTGCGGTGGCAGCCATTTTCCTGTAACCCCACAGGCCTGGTCCCAAACCAACAACAGCGAGAACTGTAACAATGCAGCGTTTAAAATTGATATAGACAGGCTCAAAGCAGATTTTGATGTGTATTCGGGAAGTACAAAAGATATAACCCGGGGCTGTGCACCATTGTCGTTGTCATTTGTAAACACAAGTGAAGGAGGCATAGACTATATATGGGACGTAGGCGGGAATGTTTTTTCGAGGGAGGACGACCAGTCCGAATATATTTTTGAAAAACCGGGCGAATACACCGTTACTTTAAAGGCATATAACCGTCTAAGCTGTAAACGGGTTGATATGGTCTCCAAAAAAATCATAGTGGAAACACTGGACGTTAAAGTAAAAGAAGATACTACGGTCTGCGAAAATACAGCCGTAAAACTATTTGCTTCGGGTGGAACGCAGTATAAATGGACACCTGCAAACGGACTCGACAATGCTACAAGTTCGGCACCGACGGTTACTGTTAAAGAAACAACGGAGTTTGCAGTGGAGGTGAGTAATGCAAGTGGCTGCAAGGTGAATGAGTCAGTGAAAATAACAGTCGCCAAAAAAACTGATTTTATAGAAATGCCCGACACGGAAGTTTGCCTTGGCGCAACGGTTGTCCTGACTGTTTCCGGGGATGCACAAAGCTATCGCTGGCTGCCAAACAACGGGCTTCCGGAGACGATCGCAAAAACGGTAACCGTGAAGCCGGAACAAACAACTACGTATACGATTGAAGGGTTGTATGCGGACGGATGCAAGCCTGTCCGGGAAATAACGGTGAATGTGGACAAATCCTATGAACCTGTTTTTGATATCACACAATCGGGCGGCGCTTGTAATGAGCCGTTTAATTATACTTTGAATAATAAAACACCCAATGCGCAACGCTATGAATGGAATATGGGCACGGGAAATTTAATCAACGAGCCGAAAGTCACTGAGTACGTGTATGAAACGGCCGGGGAATACACGATCACCCTCACGGCTTACAATGCAGCTGGGTGTTCGTTATCAAACTCAAAAAAAATAAAGGCGGAACCGGCTTTTGTTCTGACGAATGTGATTACCCCCAACGGTGATGGGAAAAATGATTCATTTGTAGTGCCGGTTTCTCCATCATCCCTTGAAATTTTCAACCGTTGGGGCAAGTCTGTATTTAAAGCTGCCGACTACAAAAATGACTGGGGAAAAGGAATCGCAAACGGTACCTATTATTATGTAGTGGACACCCCGCAGGGAAATCACTGCAAAGGCTGGATCGAGGTTTTGGAATAAGGCCGTTTTGATCGCCAAGGGATATTTATTAAATTTAATATCAGGATTGTAGAGCATTATTGAAAGAAAATTGAAACACTATATTTTACACTTTTAAATCAAAACAATATGAAAAAGATAGTTCTCTTATTAATTATTCTGGGCAGTTTCTCGGTTGTCAACGCGCAGAGTACGAATCATTTCGGGAAAGAAATCAATGATGAAATGGCCATAGCAGCCAGCTCTCTTCCTGAAAAAATGAAAGACAAAACCGAAATGGATGCGAAAGTTTCGGGTACGGTGGAATCGGTTTGTCAAGTGAAAGGTTGCTGGATGAAAGTGAAAATGGACAATGGCGAAACCATGCGTGTGATGTTTAAGGACTATGCGTTTTTTGTCCCAAAAGATATTGCCGGTAAAACAGTAGTGTTTGAGGGAGAAGCGCAGAAGAAAATGGTTCCGGTGGAGCATTTGCAGCATTATGCGAAGGATGCTGGTAAAAGCCAAGAAGAAATTGCTAAAATTACGGAGCCTCAGGAAGAACTGACTTTTATAGCTGATGGCGTGATCGTTAAATAAGCACATCTGTAAGTAAGAAATAACCGGATGGACACTTTTGTAGAGATACAACAGTGTCCTTTTTTATTTGTATGAAAATTAGAATCTCTGCCCTCCTGTTCTTATGTTTTTTTTGCCATCAGTTATCTTTTGCACAGTCCGGCAAACTGAATTGGTGGAATCCCCAAACCGCCGCATTTCCGGTAGTTGAAGGCCAGGCCTGGCCAAAAGAGTTGAAAAATCCGTACGATCGTTTTCCCGCCCGGGCTGAAAAGCAGGTCAGGAAGCAGGTTTGGGATTTGTCCAGTCAATCGGCTGGTCTGATGATCAGGTTTCGCGCTAATTCGCCTCAGATTAAAATCAGATATACGGTCGGCGGAAAACATGGTATGCCACACATGCCGCCGACCGGTGCAAGCGGTGTGGATTTGTACACTATTTCCAGCGACGGCGAACTGCAGTGGTGCACTGGGAAATATGCATTTGGTGATACGATAACATTTGATTTCAATGGTCTGAGACCCAACGATAATTATCACAAACTCGGGCGGGAATACAGGCTTTTTTTGCCTTTATATAATAGTGTGAAATGGCTTGAAATAGGGACACAGGAGGGTTCTGTATTTACTCCACTGGCTGTTAGGCCAGAAAAGCCGGTGGTGGTGTACGGTACGTCTATCGCCCAGGGAGCTTGTGCATCGCGGCCGGGAATGGCCTGGCCGGCAATTTTGGGCCGCAAGCTTGACCATCAAACGATCAACCTGGGTTTTTCCGGAAACGGGCGGCTGGAAAAGGAAGTGATAGATCTGATTTCCGAGATCGATGCGAAAATTTATGTGCTGGATTGTCTGCCGAATATGATTGTGAAAGCAGATGGATCGACCCAAGTCACAGCGGAGGAAGTCAGGAGCAGGATATTGAATTCGGTGCGTAATTTAAAACAAAAACGGCCAGCTGTACCCATTGTGCTGGCTGAACATGCAGGTTATACAGATGGTGACGTCAATTCCGAGCGGAAAGGGTTTTACTTGGAAACAAACCGGATTTTGCGGGATGCTTTTGCACAGCTGAAATCAGAAGGAATACAGGAATTGTATCTCATTCCAAAAGATGATTTTAAACAGGATTTGGAAACAATGGTCGATGGAACGCATCCTACAGATCTGGGAATGATGCGTTATGCTGAAGGGTATGAACCACATATCCGGAAAATATTGCATGAAAAAAGTGGTGAAGTGTCGACTACCCAGCCGGTTACGCAGTTGCGTGAGCTGAATAATTATGATTGGGAATCGAGGCATAAAGAGATATTGGAGCTAAACAAAAAATCAGCACCATCGGCGATCGTGATCGGGAATTCCATCACCCATTTTTGGGGTGGGTTTCCAAAAGGACCACGTGCTACCGGTGAAGAATCATGGAACAGTACATTCGGCAAAAGCGCAAGAAATCTTGGCTACGGATGGGACCGCGTGGAAAACGTACTCTGGAGGATTTACAATGGGGAGCTTGACGGATTTTCATGCAAACAGATCTTTATCAATATCGGCACAAACAACCTGCACCTAAATACGGACGATGAAATTGTCGAAGGATGGAAATTGCTTATTGAGGCGATCAAAAACCGTCAGCCAGCTGCTATCATCACAATGTTTGGAATTTATCCGAGAAGACAACAGGAAGAACGTGTCGCCAGCCTCAACAAAAGGTTGGCACAACTGACCGGTGAAGCAGATATCAATTATCTGGATCCCGGCAAGGTATTTCTGCAAACGGACGGGAAAATTGATGAATCTCTTTTTTCGGACGGTCTTCACCCGAATGCAAAAGGTTACTCACTGCTGGGGAATGCGATTAAACCATTTGTGAAGTAGCGGAACGCCTCAAAGTACAGTACCAATCCCAAACAGGATCACAAACAGCAGCGTAGAAAGCGCCATTTGTTTCAGGTAAGGATCTAGTTCACTGGCTTTTTTGAGCCGGGAAATGGCCAGCCCGTTCTTGATAAAAAACGGGAAACTCAGCAGGAACAATAAGCTGGTATATCCTGAAAAATGCTGAATTGTATAGATCAGCACACAAAGCATACCGATCGTGAGTATGAACCAGTGGTATGCGATTGCTTTTTCCCTTCCCAGCCGGACAGGGATGGAGTTTTTGCCCGTAGCTTTGTCAGATTCTATATCACGTATATTATTGATATTCAATACCCCCACTGCAAAAAGTCCGCAGCTTGTGGCGGGCAGCAGAAGTCCCCAGTTCCAGACATGCGTATGCAGATAGCTGCTGCCCAGAACACCCACCCAGCCAAAGAAAATCAGGACCGAAAGATCTCCCAGACCAACGTATCCGTATGGTCGCTTGCCGGCGGTATAGGTTATCGCGGCGATAATACAGGCAATCCCGATTCCAAGAAATACCCAGAAAGTATTTGCCGGGGCATCTTTCAAGGCCAGAGTCAATAGCGCGATCCCGGATATCAGCGCCAGAATTGAAAAAACGATGATAGCCCGTAACATGGTCCCTGCCTGGATATGCCCGGAATGAACAGCGCGCCTTGGCCCTTCGCGCAGTTCGGTATCTTTACCATTTACCGCATCACCATAATCGTTGGCGAAATTGGAAAGTACCTGCAAAAGAATAGTCGTAAGTACACTTAACCCTGCGACGGCCCAGCTGAAATGACCGGTAGAAGCTGCTAAAAAACAGCCCATTAAAATACAAGAAAGGGCAAGAGGTAAAGTTCTGGGGCGCGCAGCTTCAATCCAGGGATTCATTTTTTGAGAGTCGACGGTTATTGAAAACGCAGAATCCGCAGGCGTTGCCTTGCGAAATTCTGCGTCTGGAAATGTAACTTTATTAAATGCCCACTGCGTTGATGAACTCAGGATCAGTAGGTAGTATTTTGGAAGCAAAGAAGTTGGTTAGCTCGCCTTTTTCATTCACTACGTATTTGCAAAAATTCCACGTCGGAACTTTGTCGTTCCATCCATTCAATTCTTTAGTACTCAGCCATTTGTAAATCGGAGCCTGATCGTCGCCAAGTACGGAGACTTTTTCAAACATTGGGAATGTAACACCGTAAGTTGCGGAGCAAAAAGTGGCTATTTCTTCATTTGTCCCTGGCTCCTGGCCATTAAAATTGTTGGCAGGAAATCCCAGAACTACTACCTTGTCACCATGCTCTTTATTGAATTTCTCCCAATCCGCATATTGTTTGGTATATCCGCATTTGGACGCAACATTCAGGATCACTACTTTTTTTCCTTTGTATTTACTTAAATCAACGGTTTTGTTGCCTACAAGCGATTTGACTTTGAAATCGTAAAGTGTTTGTTTGGCAACTGCGGCATCTGCCGGTTTCGAAGCGATTTCGCTTTTGTCGGCAAAAAGCCCTGTAAGCAAAGAGGTGAACATAATAAGAACTGTTTTCATTAAGGTCATAATGGTAGCTGGTTATTGGTTAGTACGTTTAAAGGTCAAATGCAATCGATATGGGGACATTCTTAATAATACTGAATTTAAGATCTAACCAGAGAATTCAATCAAATCCACACTACATTCTTTCCGGCACCTCTATGCCTAATAACCCCAAAGCTTTGCGAATCGTTTCAGAAACTACGCTCGATAATGCAATTCTGAACTGAACAGCCTCGGGGTTCGGATCAGAGAAAATCGATACCTCGGCATAGAACTGATTATACACTTTGGCCAGCTCAAATGCATACAAGGAAACAATCGACGGTGCAAATTCATTTGCGGCTGCCATTACTTTGGTTGGATATTGGGCCAGTGCAAATACAAGTTCGCGTTCCGCCTGGTGCATTTGGTAAGTCGCCGGCGGTACTACCGCAGCAATACCTGCCTGCTCAGCTTTGCGGGCAATAGACCGGATGCGCGCGTAGGTATATTGGATAAATGGACCTGTATGCCCCTGAAAATCAATTGATTCTTCCGGATTGAAGAGCATTCTTTTCTTTGGATCCACTTTGAGCAGGAAATATTTCAAAGCTCCAAGAGCAAGCTGATTGTAAAGCTTGCGTGCTTCATCACTAGCGAAATCATCAATTTTACCCAGCTCTTGTGTGCGGCTTTCCGCGGTTTTCACCATTTGATCCACCAAATCGTCCGCATCTACCACAGTACCTTCCCGTGACTTCATTTTTCCCGAGGGCAGATCGACCATTCCGTAGCTGATATGAAAGCAACCATCTGCATAAGGGCGGCCAAGGCGTTTCAGGATACCAAAAAGAACTTTAAAATGATAATCCTGTTCATTACCAACGACCCACAAATAACGGTCATTGTGAAAATCGCTGTTTTTCAATTCTGTTGTACCCAGATCCTGCGTGATGTACACAGAAGTTCCGTCGCCTCTCAGCACAAGTTTTTCGTCCAGTCCTTCTTCCGTCAGATCGATCCAGACGCTATTATCCTCTTTTTTGAAAAAAACATTTTGTTTGAGACCTTCCTCGATGATGTCTTTTCCTAAAAGGTATGTATTGGATTCATAATATGTTTTGTCAAAATTGACACCGATTTTGTTATAAGTTACGCTGAAACCCTGGTAGACCCAATTATTCATTTTCTGCCACAAGGCGACGGTTTCCGCGTCACCCTTTTCCCAAAGGAGCAAAAGGCGCTGCGCTTCCAGAATCCAGGGTGCTTTTTTTGCGGCATCTTCGTCTGACATCCCCTGGGCCACCAGCTCAGCGATCTGTTTTTTATATTCTACATCAAATTTCACATAATATTTACCGGCAAGGTGGTCGCCTTTGATGCCGCTCGACTCGGGTGTTTCGCCTCCGCCAAGTTCGCGGTAAGCCAGCATCGACTTACAGATATGTATACCCCTATCATTGACCAGGCAGGTTTTAACCACATCGAACCCACTTGCTTTCAGGATTTTGGACAAAGAATCCCCTAGGAAATTGTTTCGCAAGTGCCCCAGATGTAGAGGTTTATTGGTATTGGGAGAGGAAAACTCCACCATCACGGACTGTCCGTTGGACGGAAAAGTACCAAATGATCCGTCGGAAATAATTTCTCCGAAAAGATCCAGCCAGGTAGTGTCTTTGAGATTGATATTCAGAAACCCCTGAACCACATTGAAACTTTCGACGATCCGGGAGTTTTCATTAAGGTAATTTCCGATAATCTGCCCGATCTCCACAGGCGAGCGACGGGTAGTTTTGGTTAAAGTGAACGTGACAAACGTATAAAATCCTTCAAATTCCTTTTTTGTTGGCTGTAACAATATCTCATCAGCCGCTATTTCAAAATTTGTCTGAATCGCTTTTTGGATATCTTCCTTCAGTATTGCTTCAATCGTCATGAAAAATGGGGTAAACAGAAAGTGTCCTCTTTAAATCGAAGTAACATTTTCCGAAGTTTTTATTTGAGTAAAATTATTTATAATATTAATAGTAATGTTATCCTTTTTGATGCAAAATTAGGGTAAATATTGAACAGACTTACACCCCGAAGGAAGAAGTTATGAATAACCGTTGTCTATATTATTTTCGGATTTTTCTGATCACACTGATGAGCCTGACCTGGGCTGATGATGTTTCTGCGCAATTGCAGCAGTCGGACAGGCTGGAAATTCCGACGACTTCTTCCTATTCCGAGCAGTTTGAGGTGTTCAGCCTGGGTGAGCAGGGGATTTTATCGGTGATCAGGGGTGATCAATATTCCAATAACAGAAACGAACAGTGGCAGTTTGTAAAGTATGATACGACGTTGAACATGGTTTGGCGGAATGGCTACAAGCTTGATCTGCGTTACATTCCGGTGATGGCTTACAAAGGTGAGGAGAGTGGCTACTGGCTGTTTGCAGAACCGGACACCGACCGTTTTTTATTTTTGCAGTTGAATTTTTCGGACGGTTCGATGGATGTTTTCAAAGGAAACTTGCTGTCCGGGGTTGACGTCCAGCAATTTAAGGTTATTGGAAGCAAAGCGCTGGTTTCTGGATATTACCGGTCGCGGCCTATCGTGATCGTACACTCGTTTTTTGATCACACAACCCGTGTCTTACCGGGATTATTTGAAAAAAATACGGAGCTCAACAACGTTGATATCAATGAAATAGACGGGTATATCAATGTGATCACTTATGCCTATCGCAAAAAAAACTGCGTTTTTGAGATCAAAACTTATAATTACGACGGTAAACTGCTGAAAAAAACGTCTCTTAGCGATCCCAGAAACAGCTTTATATCCGGCCAGATCATTCCTTTAAACCCGGACGACTCTTACCTGATCGGCAATTATTCGGTGGGTTGCACGCAGTACTCTCAGGGACTGTATGTGACTCACATTGAACACGACGAGCCCCGTGAGCCTCAGTTTATTGAGTTTTCGGAACTGCAGAATTTTTTCAACTACATGAAGCCGAAACGCCGCCAGCGCATGCTGGAGCGCATTGGTAAACGCAAGAGCCTGGGTAAGGAAAACCGTTTCCGGTACCGGCTTCTCGTGCACGAACTAATCCAGACCGAAAACGAAATTGTATTGGTAGCAGAGGTTTATTATCCCAATCAGCGTTCTACAAGTCCAATTATTTCCGGAGGTATTTCGAGGCCCTACATTGCCCGTTCGCTGGAAGGATATCGTTATACACACGCCATCGTCTGCGGTTTTGACAGGAGCGGCAAATTTATCTGGGACAATTGTATTACCATTAAAGATCTGACAAGTTTTGACTTGCAGGAAATGGTGCAGGTGACGCCGGTTGATGATTATTTTGTGCTGGCGTATCCCCAGGAGGGTGAAATTCATACCGAGGTAATCAGCCGGGACAAAGTGGTTGTGGAAACTGAAAAGTTCAAAATTAATCCTAAGTCCGAGCAAGAAAAAGTACTTAATAATGAAGACGGTTACCTTTCTCCTTGGTATGGGCAATATTTCATTGCGTACGGAATGCAGCGGTTAGGAACTTCTTTTGTCGGGCAGGGGCGGGAAGTCTTTTATATCAACAAACTCACATATAAAACAGATGATATCGGAAAAGCGGACACAAGCGAAGAAGCGTCACGCCCGAGGTAGCATGCATGTGTTGATGTAGAAACCCGATTAATCGACCATCCAGATACGGTCCGCTTCGAAACCCTGCTCTTTCCATTCGACGAGTACGCGCTGGCTTTCAACTGTACTCACCTCCATACCGGCATAGTCGGGGTCAATAGGAAGTTCCCGGTTATAGCGGCGGTCTATCAGCACCAGAAGTTCTACAGCTTTGGGGCGACCGAATGCGGTCATGGCGTCCATTGCAGCCCGGACCATCCTGCCGCTGGCCAGAACATCGTCGATCAGGATTACCATTTTTCCTTCGATCAAAAAGGGGACATTGGTTTTGTTGGGCAAAAGGGGAGATTCTCTTCGCCTGAAATCATCCCGGTAAAAAGTAGCGTCGAGGTAACCGAGCGGAATGGTTTTTCCAGTGCGTTCATTCAGTTCAGCTACAATTCGTTCCGCAAAATATATTCCTCTAGGCTGCAGGCCCATGACGACAGTGTTAGAGAAATCCTGGTGATTTTCAATGAGTTGCTGGCATAACCTGCTGGTCATGATTTCGAGAAGCGGGCTGCTAAGTATTAATCGTTTTTGGGGCATAACGTAATTTCCCTGAATTTTAGCCTAAATTAAGTGCTCAAAGATGAAATCAAAAACTTTTACCAAATGAAATATCTGATTGCCGGGCTAGGGAATATTGGTCCGGAATATGCTTTCACCAGGCACAATGCCGGATTCATGGTTTTGGACAGGCTCGCTGCGCAAAATGATTTTAAGTTCTCATTTGAGCGTCTGGCATTCGTGGCGGAATGGAAATACAAAGGACGCCAGATATATTTTATCAAACCCACCACCTTCATGAATCTGAGCGGCAAGGCGATCCGCTATTACATGGACCAGTTTAAAGTACCTGCTGAAAATCTGCTGGTTATAGTCGATGAATTGCAGCTGCCCTTTGGAACTACCCGCATCAAGCCCAAAGGAAGTCATGGCGGTCACAACGGACTGAAAAACATTGAAGAGCTGCTTGGTACTTCGGAATATCCTCGTTTGCGCTTTGGTATTGGAAATAATTTTCCAAAAGGCAGACAAGTAGATTACGTATTAAAACCTTTTTCCAATGATGAAATGAGCGAACTTCCTATATTTTTGGACAAGGCCGGCGATATGGTGGTGTCATTTTGTACTTTGGGTATACAACATACAATGAACAATTATAACCAATGATTGAACTATTTCAAGAAAATATAAATATTTCAAGATGTGATTTTATTTGGTTTTCCGGATCACTATCCAAATTATTTTCAAGTTAAAGGTTAAAAAATAGTATTTGTTAGCAGTATTTGTGCTTATATAAATATTAAATTCCAAATAAAATTCTGTTGTAGCGTTTTTATTCAATTTGTAATTTCAAAATTAATTGTGACATTTGTATCACTATTAGCAAAAAGAAAAATTGAATTAAACCATGAAAACAAAACAGAAAAGTTTTATATTTGCAATTGTATTAGGAATTGTAATTTTTGTTGCTCCTAAAAAATCGCAGGCTGAGAACACAATAAATGAACTTAATAACAGGACAACTGTTCTAGCCAATAAATCCGATTCGGAATTTGCGTCGTATATAGGGCAGGTACTTCCGGAATTTGTTAAGCAGGAAAATTGGAGTATTATTGAGAATATAATTACTTTATACCAACAGACACCGTCGAAACTTCGCGTTACAGATGCGGGTCTGATCGGTAAATTTAGTTCGGCTGTCGCAGATTTGGGAAGCAAGCTGGAAGAAGTAAATACACCGGAGTCTCTTGAATTGAAAAAGAGTCTTTTGAAAAAAGCAGAAGCGGTGAAGTTTATTACAACATTTGATTTAAATACACTTTCAGCAGATCAGATCGAAAATGCGGCAGTGAAAGCGCCAAATTCATTTGTAAGCTTATAAGTTGAAGATATAAAAGATAAGAAAAGGTTAAGGGTTTAGGAATAGTCAGTATAAAGCCATCTCCATGAGATGGCTTTATCTTTTTACAGGCTCCGCCCAAATATCTACCCGCCGATTGGATTGCTTTAACGTCTCTGATTTATTGAGCCTGCTGGGCTGGGTAGAACCATAACCTGATCCTTCGATGCGGTTTTCGGGAATGCCTTTTCCGGTAAGATAGTTTTTGACCGCCAGTACACGTTGGTTTGAGAGTTCCAGATTTTTACTGAAATCGCCCGTGTTGTCGGTATGGCCTTTTAGCATGATCTTTAAATCAGTACGCTTTTCGAAGTAGGCTACAACAGAATCCAGCCTCGTCGCTGCCGCCCCTTCAAGCGTTTCGTTGCTTTGTGAAAAGTAAACGGTTGAAAGTGGATGAGTGTAAGTCTCAGGTGCCAGGCTGATCAGCGATTTAACTTCCTCATGCCTGTTTGTAGTTTTGATCCCGATGCTTCTCGGTTCAAAACCGTCGGCCTGTGCAGAGATCCGATAAGACTCAAAAGGGCGTAATTCAAAATTATAAGCACCATTGACAGTTTTGGTTTGGGCCACAAGGGAGTCGTTATTCGATTTTCTCACCGATACTTCTGCATCATTGACCGGTTTCAGGTTTCGCCCATCGTAAATCCTGCCCGTGACGACTGCCATGTTGCTATTTTTCCTGCCTGAGGGCGCTGTTTCTTCCGTTTCCTCTTCCTTCTCCTCTTTGGCGACCTGTTCTTTGTTAAGCCTGCTGATGGTTTGATAGCTTCTCCTGATAAAAACGGGTGTCATAACCCTGTCATATACCCTGATCAACGCCACCGCCCCTGCGCTGGCTTCATGATTGGCTATCAGGTCGTCCTGGAAAAAATTGAGCACCTGGTCTGCATCCAGAATTCCTTCCGTGCCCGGATCTTTGAATTCCAGCTTAGACTGGCCATTTATATACATCTTGATGATTTTGGTCTCGAAATCACGAGAGTACACATAATGGACATATTGATTGGCCCGTACCGGAGCTTTTTCGCCGATTGCAAAGTCGTAGAAGTTCAGTTTGCCGTCGTATATATAGCTTCCGTAATCGCTTTTTCTGTTTTTGAAATCCAATACGCGTTTCCAGCTGTCGAGTTCACTGAGCTTGAAATAGATCTCTATGGTAAATGATTTGTTCAGAAAACCTTTTGCCTCGGTATTGCTGAACTGCAATCCGCTGTTTTTTTCAAACTGATAAATAGTACGACTCAGATCGTCGGAATTTGGAATTTTTTCTTTTATAAACTGTCCCGCCTGACCAAGCTGTTTTAAGGCAGGTCCTCCGCTTTCGATGGGTATTAAACCGTTATTAAAATCATAGGTCCACTGGCTTTGAGAAAACGCGGCAACGCACGATAAGTTGAACAAAATCAAAAAAATCCACTTCACGTCTTTTATGCAAATCATGTTCAAAAATATGAAATGTAGAGGGCGAAGCCGAAATGCATCATGTATTTTTGCGGCATAATTGTTTTTGTGTGTGAAAAATCTTGGTATTGGTCTTCTTTTTTCCATTCTGTGGTCTTCTGCTTCGGTTGCAACAAAGTTTGGTGTACAGTCAGCACCGCCCCTGGTATTGGCAAATATTCGTTTTTTTATTGCGGGAATCCTGTTGCTCGGTTTTTCATATTTGTTCGGTAAAGATCAGCGTTACCGCCTGCCTGACCGAAAAGAGCTGTTTCAACTCGGCCTGTTTGGATTTCTCAATACAACGCTTTATCTCGGCCTCTACGTGTGCGCCATGAAATATAGTACTGCCGGCATCGGTAGTCTTGCTGTATCAGTGAATCCGCTGATCATAGTTTTACTTTCATCCTGGTGGTTGAAAAGGCGTCCCAGGCCGGAGGAGTGGCTCGGGATCGTTTTAGGAATGGCTGGCGTGGGAGTGGCCACATATCCGCTTCTTGCGGACAGTTCTATCACCGCGTTGGGGGTAATTTTGTTGCTGGTGAGCATGATAGCAGTTTCAGCTGCGAGTGTTTACTATGCAACTGTTCATTGGTCCTTACCGAATCTGCTGATCAATGGATGGCAGGCATTTTTGGGAGGGATACTTTTGTTACCCGCAACGTTCTTGCTGAGTGATTTCTCCACAGCCGTTTATGATACGCAATTCTGCGCCTCAGTACTTTGGCTGAGCCTTGCCGTTTCTATTGTTGGATTGATATGCTGGTTTTATCTGTTGAGGATCGATACCGTTACCGCATCCATGTGGCTTTTTCTTTGTCCGTTATTCGGGTTCTTTTTTGCATGGTGGCTTATGTCCGAACCAATCACAATTTACACCATTATAGGGACTGTCCTTGTAATAGGGGGTTTGTACGCAGGTCAGCGGACTAAGCTCGCACGCAGTGGTAAATAAGAAAAAGTTTAAAATCAGCTTATCGTAATTTCACCCTGAAGATAAAGTCTTGCCTGGCCGCCGATGAAAACCCGGTCGCCGTCGAGTTCGCATTTGAGAAAACCGCCGCGTTTTGAAAGCTGTTTTGCTGTCAGCCTGGTTTTAGATAGTTTTCCGGACCAGTAAGGGATCAAGGTGGTATGTGCAGAGCCGGTTACGGGATCCTCGTCTATCCCCGATTGTGGTGCAAAAAACCTCGAAACGAAATCAACCTCGTCCCCAGCAGCGGTCACGATGATCCCGCGGGCTGGAATTGTAGAAAGTACGATGATGTCAAAGTCAAGTTCACGGACAGCCTCTTCCGTTTCAAGAACGACGAGATAATCTGTTTTTCCCTTATATACCTCGACCATGACAGCGGATGTAAGGCTTTCAACAAGTGCCGGGGGAGGGACTGCCACATGAAACTGATCCGTTGGGAAATTCAATGTGAGCCAATCTTCCTTACATTCAACAGCAAGTTCTCCGCTTCTTGAATCAAAAATGATCTTTTCTCCGGGATATTTTTCAATATTAAAAATGACGTATGCAGCCGCCAAAGTCGCATGTCCGCAAAGTTCTACCTCTACTGTGGGCGTAAACCACCGGATGTGAAACCCTTTTTCTGTCGGAACATAAAATGCAGTTTCGGCGAGATTATTTTCGGCTGCAATATTAATCATGGTTTCCTCAGGTAACCACTCGCTCAGCGGGACAACTGCCGCCGGATTGCCACTGAAAAGCTTATCTGTAAATGCGTCAATCTGGTATATTGATAGTTTCATGTATCAGGCAATATAAGGGGTTAGTACCACCAAGGTATTAAAAATATTCTCTATAAAAATATCTTGTCTCTGGAAATTTTCAAGATAATTATTAAAATCAGATAAAAATGAGCGGCCGTTTTCATAGCCGAAATCAACGTTTTCTGTTTTTCATCCGAAGGTAAACCCCGTTGGTCCAGCCAAAACCTTCCTGAATCTCGTACTCGCCGCCACCCGCGATCAGGTTCGTATCTGACACATTATATTTTTCGAGCATTTTTCCGGAGTGTTTGAATTCTTTATCTACCAGGCCGAGCCATTCTTCGCTGAGTTCGTTAGCTGTGCGGTGAAAATTGTAATTGCGCAAACCCTTGTAAGTGATCCACTGCAAAGGGGCCCAGCCATTCGGTGCATCCCACTGTTGCCCACTCCGCTGCGTGGTTGTCAGTAATCCTCCGGATCGCATGAAATTAAGGCGGATATAAGCCCTCATGTAGTGAGAATGCGGTTTCGGGGCGAGTTTGAAAAACAATGGGAAAGTGCCCGCCAATGTGATGGCTTTGGCGTAGTTCCTGCTTTTGAGGTCAAAATCCATATAGAATTTCCTGCTGTCATCCCAGAAATAAGTCTGGATCGCCTCAGCCCGTCGGTTTGCCTTTTCTTCGTAAAGCATACTCATTTCCGGGTTTTCATCTACGAGATAAGCCTCGGCCAGCGTTTTTTCAAGATGATACATCAGGCAGTTCAGATCAATCGGAATGATATCAGTTGTGTGAATAGAGGCAAAATCGGTTTCATCCTCAAACCAGCGACTGCTGAAATCCCAGCCAGACTCCGCAGCTGCCCGGATATGCCTGAACACGGAGTCCGGGGATGACTGGTATTTTTCCGCGGCCTCGTGGCTAAGCTCAATATCTTCGCGGTACGATTCAGGTCGCGGAGAGGCTTTATCGTCCCAATACCTGTTGAGAAACACCCCGTCAGGCATACTCACAATCCGTCTGTGGGCGGTGAAAGGTTCCAGCGTATTGTTGCCGGTGTCCATCCAGTAATCATATTCTTTTTGCAACTGATGCAGGTATTTAGGTAATATTCCGATGCCCTCCATTTCGGAGTACAATTTGACCATCAGCGAGAAAAACGGTGGCTGCGAGCGACTGAGGTAATAAGTGCGGTTGGCAGTGGGTATATATCCGAAATTGTCTATCAGGTAGGCAAAATTATTGATCATGTTTTTGATCAGATCATTTTGTCCTGATTCCTTCAAGCCAAGCATTGTAAAGTAACTGTCCCAATAATATATTTCCCGGAACCTGCCGCCCGGCACAACATAAGAGAAAGGCAGGGGAATCAGTGAACCGCCGTTTTCCTGGTTTTCGGGCTCCCGGGTAAGTACAGGCCATAATCGCTCAATATGTTCCGAGGTGGACATATTCTGGTCGGCCTGAAAATCGGAAGTTATCTGTTCGGGTATCCTGAAATGAGACCGTACAAAACCTGCAAGGTCAAAGCATTCGTCATGTTTTTGCTGATGATACTTTTCAATGATCAAAACAGGATCTTCCAACGGGATGGCATCCGCGAAAGACTTCGAGTCGGTGAAAATATGACTGTTCTGCACATCCTTGTACAAACTACCGTATAATTCCTCGGGAGAAGTATAGGACTGGCAATATTTGATAGTGGGTGAAACGAATCCGTACAAGCTATTGATATTTAAATGATTGTAGATAGAGGTCTGAAAAACAGAATGCTTTCTTTCGCTTAACCTGGGAAAAGCCTCGCATAATAAATATAGTCCGTCAGCGGAGGCGGATATCCTGCATTTCGAATACTTAAAATGATTTGCCCTCTGTGATAAGTTGAATGGTTTACGACATGCGCAAGAATATCCTGAATATCATTTGTAAAAGGCTGCCCCTGCAAATTTCGGTAATGGAGAGACCTCCTGAAATCGACCTCCTGTAATCTGTTCAGGTAATCCAGCCAGTGTTTTCCGTTTTGTTCAAGCTGACGCCCAATTTCTTCCAGGGAGAGTACGCTCCAGACCATCGCATCATTTTGCTGGTTTACTATCCGTTTATACCAATTGCCCTGTGCGTGGGCAACATGGCTCATCAATCGAATGATTTTCTCATCCTCTATATTATTGATAATTAGACAATCCAATATCTCTTTGTTTGCCCAATTGTTAAAACTGAAAAGTCTTTTGAAATATTCCGTCATAGCTGTTCAGTGTTTTTTGTAACGGGGCTTATATCAATCAGTCACTTCCTTGAATTTCAGTTTGGGAAGTTTCATAGCGTTTTCTATCAGGTTTATCTGAATATTAAGAATACCTGCCTCCGCTTTGAAATCTACTTTTTCAGGATCATCCGTTGGTTTATGGTAATCATCGTGCCCTCCGGTATGAAAGAAAAGTACGGGGATCTTTTTCGCATAAAAAGAACCGTGGTCCGATCCGCCGCTGCCAGCCTTATCTGTAAAGAATTTAGTCTCACTCGCGACGTCCTTAAATACAGCCGGCCATTCCTCTGAGGTTCCGTAGCCTCCGATCCCTACTCCGCGCTTCGGGTCATATCTTCCAATCATATCCATATTGGACATAAAATTGATCTTATCCAAAGGTATGGTCGGGTTATTTACAAAATACCGCGAACCGACAAGCCCCAGTTCTTCCGCTCCGAAAGCAATAAAAAGGAAGTTATAAGCCTCTTTGACATCATTTTGAGAAAAATATCTTGCCAGTTCCAGAAGTCCGGCAACACCTGACGCATTATCATCCGCTCCGTTATGAATTTGTCCTTCCGGTTTTTCTGCCTTGGAACTGCCTTGTTTTCCCAAGCCCAGATGATCAAAATGCGCACCGATAATGATGGTATAATCCGCGCCGTTATTCAGAAAGCCGATTACGTTCCTGGTCTCGCGTATGCTGTCGGGAACGACGACACGGCGGATTTTGGCTGTGAAAGGTTGAAAAAAACCATTCGTTCCCTGGGGCTGAAGTTTGTATCTCTTGAATTGGGAGGCCACATATTTTGCCGCCTTTTCGTTCTCTTTGCTTCCGGTACCCCTTCCTTTCATTTTGTCAGAGGCAAGCTTGTAAATATGCTTTGATATTTGATCAGGAGAAGGATGCACATTTTGGGGAAAAGACACCGTGGCGTGTAAAAAAACAAGAAGAAAGAGAAGATAATTTTTCATTTAAAATCCGGATCGTTAATTGACAAAGATAGAACCGCTGCATTCACGGGCAAATAGAATTTCGGCATTTGTTTGCATTTTCAGGCATCCGGGATTAATATTGCACCATCAAGTCAATTGCTTCACTTATCAGCGATTGATTTATAAAGAAGAGGCGAGAGAATGGGCTCTACGAACCTCTGGCAACCTGCTACCACATTGGAGAAAGGTGCTAATTCCCACCTAAGTTATTAGGAGATATAAACTCAATTCGCGTGTACTTACAGTTAGAAATTTCCGTAAGCCGAATGGCTTTAATCTCACATTCTGTACGCTCATCTTTTTTATGGGCTCTGCGGTTAATTGTATTGTTGAATTAAACTCTGTGCTCTGGCACTATGCAAGCGGAACAAAAAATATTTAAATACCCATACGCCTATTCCCTGGAAATGGGAGGTGAACTGCCAGGTTTTGAATTGTCCTACACTACTTATGGAAAAAGAAATGAGGATGATACGAACATTGTATGGATCTGCCACGCACTTACCGGCAGCTCCAACGCAGCCGACTGGTGGGACGGGCTGGTAGGAGAGGACAAATATTTTGATCCCCGAAAGTATTTCATCATTTGTGTCAATGTATTAGGCTCCGCTTACGGATCCACCGGACCGCTTTCTGTCAATCCGAAAACACAGAAACCTTATTACAGGAATTTCCCGGTAATTACTGTCCGGGATGTAGTGGGCACAATGGAATTGTTGAGACAAGAGCTGGAAATCCGTAAGATCAAAATCTGCATCGGAGGTTCACTCGGAGGGCAGCAGGCTCTGGAATGGGCCGTCGAAGTACCGGACTTATGTGAAGAGCTTGTTTTGATCGCATCTAATGCGTTGCATTCTCCGTGGGGAATCGCTTTCAACGAGTCGCAAAGAATGGCTATCGAGGCTGACCCTACTTTTAAAAACGAAAATAATGAGGCGGGTGGCATGGGCATGCGGGCGGCACGTTCGATCGCATTGCTTTCCTACCGTAATTACGATACCTACAATTTCACCCAGGCACGTGACAATCCTGATCAGATAGACGACTTTCGGGCATCGTCTTATCAGCAATACCAGGGCGACAAATTTGTGAAGCGTTTTAATGCTTTCTCCTATTGGGTATTGTCGAAGATCATGGATTCACATAATGTGGGCAGAAACCGTGGAGGAATTGTACATGCGCTGGGGCTGGTGAAAGCCAAAACGCTGGTGCTGGGTATCAAATCAGATTTGTTGTTTCCTTTGTCTGAACAGCAGTTTCTGGCAAGACATATTCCTGACGCCGTTTTTCAGGAGATCGATTCCCTTTACGGGCACGATGGCTTTTTGATCGAATATAAGCAGCTGGCGCAGGTTATCCGTGCATGGCAGGAGAGCAACGGACAGTTGCAGCTATCCAAAATCAACTGAAATTCATTCCTTCCCGATACCGAAGTCCTGTACGTTCCGTACAGGATTTTTTTATATTTAATCCTCGTTCCGGTCCACTGTTTTTACGCTATACGTTTTGGTATACATTTTATATAAACAAAACCGGAAGGTCACTTAAACTCTATCAAAAAATGCGCAGACTGGGAGGAAGATTCATATTCGCAATTATCATTGTGCTGGTCACTTTGTTCAGTTATTTTAACAAAACACAGGTCAACTCGGTTACAGGCAAAAAGCAGCGTGTAAGCCTGACACCCGAGGAAGAAGTCCAGCTCGGACTGCAGTCCGCACCTCAGATGGCCGCCGAATTCGGAGGGCTGTATCAGGATCCACAGGTCCAGAATAAGATTGATGCTATAGGAGAAAAACTGGTGAATTCAACAGAAGCCAGCCGTTCACCTTACAAATTTGATTTCCACGTTCTCGCTGATCCAAAAACTGTCAATGCATTTGCAGTGCCAGGCGGACAGATATTTATCACTATGGGCCTTTTAAAGGAATTGAAAACCGATGATCAGATCGCCGGTGTCCTCGGACATGAAATGGGGCACGTCATCGGGCGGCACTCGGCTGCGCAAATGGCAAAAGGTGAATTATTGCAGGGACTTGCGGGCGCTGCCGGAGTCGCCGGCGGAGATTATACTTCCGCCCAGACAGCACAATATGTCGCTAATCTGGTCAATCTGAGCTACGGACGTGACGACGAACTTGAATCAGATGATTTTGGTGTTAAATATATGATTGAAGCCGGCTACAAGCCAGAAGCACTGCTGGATGTAATGGAAGTGCTTGAAAAAGCTTCTGGTGGTAACGAGCAGTCGGAGTTTATGAGCTCACACCCCAGCCCCGCGAACCGGGAAGAGAAGATCAAGGTAGCAATTGATAAATATGGGAAGAAATAACTTCCGAGCGCCGGGCTTCGACTTCGCTGAAACCTACATGTGGGCGAGGTCGAAGCCCGGTAACAAATTTTTATTTATTAATTGAGAGTAACAGTTCCGGTTCGTTGGTAGTGATAAAATCCACACCGTTTTCCAGGAAATATTTCATGGTTGCTTCATCGTTGACCGTCCATACATTGGTCTTCATTTTTTCCTTCTGGGTATCTTTGATATAACTCTCATGTTTTTTGTAAACTGTAAAATGGTAGTCAATACCATCCAGTCCGGCTGCGGCGATTTCTGCGGGCGTTTTATCACCATTCAGGTATTCGACATGTGCTTTCGGTGCCAGCTCTTTTACTTTTTTGCAAACATCAAAGTCGAAAGCAATGTAGTCGGTGATTTTTTCAACCTTTAACTTCTTTACCATTTCCACACATTTCGTAGCCAGAGCCAGCGAACGTTCTTTGCTGATCGACGAAGTTTTGATTTCCAGGATCAGACGCGTTTTTTTCTGTTTGGAACCGGCTTTCAGATAAGCTTCAAGCGTTGGAAGGCTTTCGCCGTCAGCCAGCTTGATCTGAGATAGTTCTGCTGACGACGTTTTTTCGATATGTGTTCCCTTGATAGCATGGTCATGATGCACATATATAACCGAATCGGCAGACATGTGTACATCAAATTCGCTTCCGTAACAGCCTAGCTTGATAGCGTGCTCCAAAGCTCCGATCGAGTTTTCAGTAACCCCCGTATTTTTCCAGGCACCGCGATGTGCTATTACCTTATTTTTATTTTGAGCCATACTTTCAAAGGTGCTTAAACAGATAAAAGCCACCGCAACTGATAAAAAAAATCTTTTCATTTTGTGAATTTTAAACTATAAAAATTACATCAACCATGGCTGCAAATACCAGGTTTGCTATTAAAGGTGAAAAGTAAGGTACGTTTACCTTACTAATGTTAGCTGAATATTAAGGTTCGCGTTTACGCAGTGTAATGATGACATGTTTGGAAGTAGGTGTGTTGCTTTTTTCAGCTACGCTGGTCACCGGAACAAGGACGTTTGTTTCCGGAAAATAAGTAGCTGTGCATCCTTCCGGAATCGGGTACTCGACTACAATGAATTTTCGGGCAATCCGCTCCGTCCCGGCATGCTGATTAAAAATGTCCACTACATCGCCTTTGTTCAGGTTTCGCGCCGACATATCAGCAGCGTTCATTAAGATAACCCTGCGTTCATTATAAATTCCGCGATAACGGTCATTTAAGCCATACACGGTGGTATTGAACTGGTCGTGGCTGCGGATGGTCATCATCACCAGCTCATCTTCCTGTAATTTATTTTCAGGCAGCGGTGCCAGGTTAAAGTGGGCTTTTTGACTTATTGTATCAAAATTGCCTTCCCGGTTACAGTTCGGCAGATAAAAGCCGCCAGGCTCCCGCACCCGGAGATTATAGTTTTGAAATCCCGGAATTGTACGCTCAATTTCCTGCCGGATATGGTCATAATGCAATGCGTAACCTTCCCAGTTTGTCTTCGTTTTAGTACCCAGGGTCGCTTTTGCAATTTTACACATGATGACCGGCTCGCTCAATAAATGCTCGGATATAGGTTTTAAGACGCCTTTCGAAGACTGTACAACCCCCATTGAATTTTCGCAGGATACGAACTGGTTTTCTCCATTCACCATATCCATATCGCTCCGGCCAAGACAGGGAAGAATAATAGCTTCTTCACCATGAACCAGGTGGCTGCGGTTGAGCTTGGTAGAAACCTGCACGGTAAGCTGACATTTACGTAAAGCTTCCGCGGTAAAATTGGTATCAGGCGTAGCCGAAAGGAAGTTTCCGCCCATTGCAAAGAAAACTTTTGCTTTTCCTTCGTGCATCGCTTTGATCGCTTCCACAGTATCATAACCATGGTTTTGAGGAGGCGTGAAACCAAAATTGGCTTCAATAGCCGCAAGGAATTTGGCGGAAGGTTTCTCGTAAATCCCCATGGTACGGTCGCCCTGCACATTGCTATGGCCGCGCACCGGGCAAGTTCCCGCACCGGGTTTTCCGATGCTGCCTTTCATGAGGAGCAGGTTAACGACCTCCTTGATTGTATCCACAGCGTTTTTGTGCTGGGTAAGGCCCATCGCCCAGCAGGCAATGATTTTCTTTTTGTTTTTCAGGATTTCCGCAGCTTTCTGTACCTGGGAAAAGGGTATTCCGGCAATTTGAGCTAACTCAGCAGGATTGTATCGTTCAACTTCTTTCCTGAAATCGCTGAAACCTAGGGTATTATTTTTGATAAAATCAACATCCAGCACGGTACCGGGGGATTTGTCGTCTTGGTTCAGCAGCAGGATCTGGATCGCTTTCAGCAAAGCCATATCACCGTTGATTTTAACCTGTAAGAAAAGGTCTGTTAAAGTCGTATCGAGGTTCAGAACCCCTTTGACCGTTTGCGGATTACTGAAACCCATCAGGCCGGTTTCTGGCAATGGATTGATAGAAATGACCTTTGCACCGTTTGCTTTGGCTTTGTTCAGAGCCGTTAACATTCTCGGATGATTCGTGCCGGGATTCTGGCCGAGGATCATGATCACTTCGGCTTCATAAAAATCCTCGAGTGTCACCGAACCTTTTCCGATTCCCAGCGACTGTCCCAATGCTACCCCGCTGCTTTCGTGGCACATATTACTGCAGTCGGGCAGGTTATTTGTTCCATATTCACGTACAAAAAGCTGGTACAAAAAGGCAGCCTCGTTGCTGGTCCTGCCGGAAGTGTAAAAAATGGCTTCGTCGGGAGAAGCAAGACTGTTAAGCGATGTCCCGATTTTATCAAAAGCTTGGTCCCAGGAAATCGGCTGGTAATGTGTACCTCCTTTGGGTAAATACATGGGCTGTGCAATACGCCCTTTGCCGCCGATTTCATAATCCGAAAGCTTGCTAAGGTCAGAAATTGAATTCTGGCTGAAAAATTCGGCATCCAGTTTTTTAGCCGTTGCTTCCTCTGCCACTGCCCGGGCACCATTTTCACAGTATTCGGCTATTCCCGAACGCTCATCGTCGGGGTCTGGCCAGGCACAGCTAGGGCAGTCAAAGCCTCCCTTTTTGTTCAGATACCATAGCGCTTTCATCCCGCGGGAAAATCCTGCTTCGCCTACCACTTTTTCGAGGCTGGAAACTACCGCTGGAATTCCTGCGGCTACTTTTTTTATCTTGCCCAATTTCAACCCCGTAAATTCTTCGGGATTTTCGGCTGTCTCGGGAGTAGGATTTTCATTGATCATGGTCAGCAGCTTTTTGGATTCTCATAGTTGTCCGACTGGTCTTCTGTAGTATTGTCGAGACATTTAAAATCTTTTTCCAATAACAAATACAACGTTTTCTCGCCATCGATTGGCATATTGGCGTCAAAACCTACAACATTATTGACGGGCCATTCCTTCAGATAAAGTGAAGGTACCTGCATGATGATCTTCCAGCCGTCGAACGAAGCCGAAAGGTCTTTTACTTCATTATTTTGTTCGAGGACATATTCAAAAGCGGTACTTCCAAACGAAGTTTTCTCAGAGAGATAACCCTCATTTGCCAATCTTTCCACTTCCTTTTTGGACAATCTGACACGAACTGAATTTCCGTTAATGCGTATTTTCATAATTTGTTATTCTTTCCCAGCCGGTATAAATATTGAATTTGTCTTTTTTCAAAAAACCTACGAGTGTAATACCGCTTTCCAGAGCAAGTTGCACCGCAAGGCTGGACGGCGCGCCAACCGCAGCCACTATTTTAATCCCGGCCATCGCCGCTTTCTGTATTAGCTCAAAGCTCGCCCTGCCGCTGAGCAAAAGTATTTTATCGGCAAGTGGCAGCGCGTTTTTTAGAAACATAGAGCCAATTACCTTGTCGAGGGCATTGTGCCTTCCCACATCCTCACGCAATGTTACAAAAGAACCGTCCAGTTCAAACAACGCGGATGCATGCAGGCCCCCGGTACTTTCAAAAATAGTCTGCTGCTTTTCCAGTTCCTCAATCAATCCTGAGAATATATGGGAGTTGACGGTAATAGAATCATTCTGGCCTGAATAGGCGGATACCGTTTTGATAGCATCGATGCTGGCCTTTCCGCAAACACCGCAGCTTGATGTGGTGTAAAAATTTCTTTCAGAAGAGGATAAAACCGGCACCTCATAATCATTCAGTGTTACCAGAACCGTATTTTCTTCGAGTAATCCTCCGATAACATTCTGGACTTGCGATGCATTTTGAATAATGCCCTCTGTGAATAAAAAACCGGCGGCCAGCTCTTCGTCGCCCCCAGGTGTACGCATAGTCACCGATATGCTTTTTCTGATGCGTTTGTCTTCGTTTTTGTAAGACAGCCGTATTTCCAGCGGCTCTTCAATGGCCAGCTGGTCAGTGAAATCCGAGATACCTTCGGCAGATACCTTTTTGATTTGCCTGCGTACAATCGATACTGTTTCGATCATTTTACTTAATATTTTGTTGGTTCAGAACCAGTTTCATATTTTGATATGCTTCCGGAGTATCTACGCTGGTCATCACCTTATCGTCTTCGGGATAATACTTTTGCGCCTCCACCGACCGCAGAAAGTGCTGAAGTGAAAATTCGTTCCGGTTAAAAAATGCTTTTAGTAAAGGTGCACAATCCCTGGAATACCATGCAAGCAGCGGTTCGTATTTGTTGTCATGGTTAAAAAAAGCGGATGTCGGCTTTCCCAGGTTTTCTAAAAAACAGCTCAGCACATTCGAGGTGATAAGAGGGTAGTCGCATCCGATCACCAAAAAATCTTTCCCCGGAAATGTTGAAAAAGCGGTCAGCAAAGCAGCGATTGGGCCAATTTGCTGATATTCGGGAAGATCGATCACTACTTTATATTCCGCTGAGAGATCTGTAACCTGCTCGCTGCTGCACGACAAAAAGACTTCCTCACAAAACGGCCTGAGCATTTCGCTGACATAATATCGCTGAGGTTTGTCATAATAAACAAGAAGACTCTTATCCGTGCCCATGCGAGAACTTTGTCCGCCGCAAACAACCAACCCATATAAGTCCTTTGAAATCTGCATATTGATAATTTCCAACTCTCCTAGCAATTTACTCGGCCCCAGTTTCAAGGTAACGTTTTGCTTGTGATTTATAAAGTTAACAGGTAATCGCGTTTTTGATCAGCATTTCATCCGGCATGTATCTTGATGAATTTACCAATATTTAGTTAACTTTAAAAATTCAAAGAATAAATGTGACAATTCAATAATTTCTAACCCTTAAATTAAGTCTTTATGTGTCAAAATCATGGAGTGGCTTACATCAAACCCGGTGAAGTGGAAGTGCAGGAAATTGAATACCCAAAACTGGCATTGGGGGACAGGAAATGCGAACATGGCGTAATTCTTAAGATCGTTTCAACTAACATTTGCGGTAGTGACCAGCACATGGTCCGGGGGCGGACTACTGCTCCGGCGGGACTGGTCCTGGGTCATGAAATTACAGGCATTGTCCTGGAAGCCGGCCGCGATGTAGAGTTTATCAAAGTCGGCGACCTGGTTTCGGTGCCGTTTAACATTGCCTGCGGAAGATGCCGGAACTGTAAAGTCGGACAAACCGGTATTTGTCTCAATGTAAATCCTGCACGTCCGGGCGCAGCTTACGGATATGTGGACATGGGCGGCTGGGTTGGCGGTCAGGCTGAGTATGTAATGGTTCCCTATGCCGATTTTAACCTGCTCAAATTCCCGGATAAAGACCAGGGAATGGCCTACATTAAAGATTTGACATTACTATCCGATATTTTCCCGACCGGTTTTCACGGTGCAGTTACGGCTGGCGTGGGCCCGGGTTCTATTGTATATGTGGCGGGTGCGGGGCCGGTTGGACTTGCCTGCGCGGCATCCTGCCATTTGCTGGGTGCGGCCGTGGTTATTGTGGGCGATATGATACAGGAGAGACTGGATCAGGCTAAAAGCTTCGGTTGCGAGATCATCGATCTGAAAAAAGATGTGCCGCTCGAACAAGCGATCGCAGCCATCATTGGTGTTCCGGAAGTGGATTGTTTTGTGGATTGCGTTGGTTTCGAGGCCCGCGGGCATGGACAAAACGCCGATGAAGAACGCCCGGCCACGGTTTTGAACACGGCTATGGCCATCACCAGGGCAGGAGGCGCGATCGGGATCCCGGGTTTATATGTGACCGGGGATCCGGGAGCAAAAGATAAGGCGGCGCAGGAAGGCAGTCTTAGTATCCGGATTGGATTGGGTTGGGCAAAATCACACTCCTTTTATACCGGACAATGCCCGGTTATGAAGTACCACAGATCGTTGATGAATGCGATTTTATATGATAAAATAAAAATAGCAAAAGCAGTGAATGTGGAGGTAATCAGCTTACAGGATGCGCCGAGAGGTTATAAGGATTTTGACAAAGGAGCAGCCAAGAAGTTTGTGATCGATCCGCATAATATGATCCCGAATTAACGGTCTTCTCAATATTGTACCAAAAAAAGGCTTTCGTAAGGAAGCCTTTTTTTGGTACATTACTTATGTCACCCCGCGAGGGGTTCGGCGTTTGCTGATGATATCTCGCTTGTTGCGCTAATTTCAGCTCGTTGGCTTTCCAGAATTTTCTTGAAATACCCGGCTTAAAATCCCGAAGGGATGTAATTATTGTAGATAAAAATCAATCAGAAAAAGGTTCAGCGATTGTAGATGCGTCATCTTTGTTACAATAATTTCAGCTCTTCGGGCTTTCCGGAAATTTTGAAATGCCCGGCTTAAAATCTCGAAGGGAAGTAATTATTGTAGATAAAAATGAATCAGAAAAAGGTTCAGCGTTTGTAGATGAGTCATCTTTGTTAGAATAATTTCAGCTCTTCGGGCTTTCCAGAATTTTCTTGAAATACCCGGCTTAAAATCCCGAAGGGAAGTAATTATCGTAGATAAAAATCAATCAGAAAAAGGTTCAGCGATTGTAGATGCGTCATCTTTGTTACAATAATTTCAGCTCTTCGGGCTTTCCGGAATTTCTTTGAAATGCTCCGCTTAAAATCCCGAAGGGATGTAATTATTGTAGCCAAAATCAATCAGGGAAATAGAGAACCCCGTGAGGGGTGACATTTCAGCCTTTTTTAGAATTTCTTTCGCAGTTTCGCCCAATAAACATTAACTTCCTTACATGGAACACGGTGATGTAACGATCTTGCGAAAAAAACCGATTTACCCGGTTAGTACCGAGTTAAGGCGGTATCTGCGTTTTTACCAGCGTGATGCTAAGCTCCCTGTGGGTTATCAGGATCTGCTCAGCTTTTACGAATCGTTTCCTGTTATGGACAAAAACGGGAAGGATACACTTTGGGAAAGTCCGCTATATCCGCCGCATGAAATTGCCAGGCTGCACAGTGGATTGAAAAAAGCATATGCCATGCTGAAAGCTTCGGGCAATCTCAGGATTGTGGAACATAAATACATTGACAGGATAGATTATTGCAAATTTGGCAATTCCAACCCATTCAGAATCAAGATTGTAAACCGTCTCAATGATATTTACGATTATTTTTATGTAAAAAAGGCCGACGCTTCCCGCATATACGGATTGGAACTTGAAGAGATATTTTCCCCTAATCAGGTTAACTACCTGGTCGACGGCGACAGCCTGATCGAAGAACATATTGCCGGGATTCCGGGTGATGAATTTGCCAAAACGCGTCTCAGGCATACGGACTATAATCCGATCCGTATTGCGAAGGAATTTGTGAAGTTCAATGAACGGTGCATGATCACGCTGCTTGGCGATATGCGTTCTTATAACTTTGTGATGCAGATTACTCCGGATTTTGATGATTTTCAGTTCAGGCTGCGGGCCATTGATTTTGATCAGCAGTTTTATGAAGGAAACCTGAAAGTGTACATGCCGCAGTTTTTTAAGGAAAACAGGCCTTATGTAGAGCTGGCCATGGAATATTTGACAGACAAAACGGTTTTGCAATATCAGCAGGAAGAGCAGTCGTCGATCATGTATCAGGCAAGAAGCGAGAAGCACCGGTTGAAAGAGCTCCGCGATGTCTCCAAAAAAGATAATATTTCGACCCTGGATAATATTCATGAGCTGCGGGAAGGTCTTGCAAAACACTACCGTGATTCGCACTACTACAAGTGTGAAAGCATGACGGACGTGATAGAACTGAATATCAAAAATGTGATCCGGCAGGTGAATGCCTGAGATAAAACGCTGATATTCTGTGAAGCCTGAATTTTAGCGTTAACTTTGCCTTTGTAAGGAACAAATAGCAGGAAATATTCTGTTAGCAATTTTCAACTAAAACAAAATCGGAAGGCATTCAACCTTCGCAGATTCCCGGAATGAGTAAACACGGAAGAATTCTGGTCGCCATGAGTGGCGGCATCGACAGCTCCCTCGCAGCTGTTATGTTACACGAGCAAGGTTATGAGGTCATCGGAATGACCATGAAGACCTGGGATTACGCCAGCAGTGGCGGCACCAAAAAAGAAACAGGTTGCTGCTCTCTCGACTCCATCAATGACGCCCGCAATATTGCCGTTGAGCTGGGCTTTCCACATTATATTCTTGATATCCGGACAGAATTCGGGGACTATGTGATTGACCATTTCACCGGCGAATATCTGGAAGGTCGCACACCCAATCCTTGCGTATTGTGCAACACGCACATCAAATGGGATGCTTTGCTGAAACGCGCCGACAGGCTAGACTGCGAATTCATCGCGACCGGACATTATGCCAATATGCAATTCAATGATGGGCGGCACTATGTTTCAAAAGGTATAGATAGCTGGAAGGACCAGAGTTATGTGCTGTGGGGAGTTTCGCAAGAAAGCCTTTCCCGTACCAAACTTCCGCTGGGTTATCTGCACAAATCAGAGATCCGTGAAATGGCGCGGGAGAGGGGATTTATTGATCTCGTCAACAAATCTGAAAGCTACGAAATATGCTTTGTGCCCGACAACGATTACCGCGGTTTCCTGAAAAGAAGAATTCCGGGGCTTGAACAGGAAGTGGCTGGCGGAAATTTTGTCTTTCAGGACGGGACAGTTGTTGGTAAGCATGAAGGTTACCCTTTTTATACCGTAGGGCAGCGCAAAGGTCTCGGAATTGCATTGGGTAAACCGGCATTTGTAACTGAGATCAGGAAAGAAACCAATGAAGTCGTTTTGGGCGATTTACCGGATCTGTTCCGCGATGGAATGAACGTCGGGAAATTGAATCTTCAGAAATATGCTTCGATAGATAGGCCTTTGGAGACAGTTACCAAAGTGAGATATAAACACGATGGAACACCAGCGGTTATAGAGCAAGTAGAACCCGATAAAATTGTCGCCCATTTCCATGACGGTGTCAATGGCATTGCACCGGGGCAGGCCGCAGTGTTCTACGAAGGCGATGATGTAGTTGGCGGTGGCTGGATTACGAAGAGTTTTCGCCAGGGGAAATAAATGGGTAGCTCCTCCGGGGCAAATTCCTGGCCTGTGCATCTGTTTCTAGGAATGGGTAGCCCCGCTGGGGCAAGTGCTTACCTGTACTTTTGCGTTTAGGAATGGGTAGCCCCTCCGGGGCAACTGCTTACCTGTGCATTTGCGTTTAGGAATGGGTAGCCCCGCTGGGGCAAAATTTCTTGTCTGTACATTTGTTTCTGGGAATGGATAGCCCTTTTGGGGCTAGCATTGCGACAGAAGTTAATCTACTTATAACAATCAAGTTTTGCCCCAGCACGGGGCAACCCCCTTTTTAGAACCTTGCCCCGGAGGGGCTACCCATAATTAACTTACTCTGCGCTCGCTTCTTCGTTTACATACGTTTCGGCAAGTTCGGTAAGCTTGTGATCCGTTTCTCCCTCCTGATCGAGCGTTTGCTGCAACAGGTCAGCTACGTCCGAGTGGCCAAGCGTGCGGGCAATGTTACGGAGCGTGCCGTAAGAAGCAATTTCATAATGCTCCACTTTTTGGGCAGCCATAATCAAACCGCAGTCGCGTACCATCGTACCTTTATCGGTACTGCTGATGATCTCGTCTGCTTCTTCGAGCAGTCCTTCCATCGCTGCGCATTTTTTTGCCTGAGCTTTTTCACCTACGAGTCCGAATATTTCTTCCAGGCGTGAAGCGTGCTCTTCGGTTTCAGAAGTGTGCTTCTCAAAAGCAGCTTTTAGCTCGTCGGAAGTAGCGTTTTTAGCCATTTTCGGGAGTGCCTTAGCCAGGTGTTTCTCTGCCCAATAGATATCTTTCAGACCGTCTACAAAAAGTTCTTTCAATTTCTCGCTGTCTGTTTCTGTAATTTGATTGGTGGTTTTACTTTTAGTCGCTTTCATGATTTCGTCGTTGAAAAGGTGTAATTGGTTTGTTAAAAAAACATATGAACATCATTATTCATTGACGCCGCCCGTTAAAAACCTGTACCAAATAGAGAAACATCCTTTCTGCGATTGTGAAGTTATTTACTGAGAGAATAGTACACATATACGTTAAAATTGGAGTGGGATATGGGGAATTAATTGTGAATCAAATGATTATACGTCAGGGCCCGCGCGGAACGATTTTTTAATAAAACCTTTTTCGATCCTTAATAATCCATTCGAACATGCACCTCTCCAAACCGGTCAAAGTACTCCTGATAATCCTCGTCTTAGCCGTAGCCTTGGGCGCCGGATTTTATTTTTACAAACAAAAAAACGCCAACCCCGTTTCAGGTCTCAAACCGCGGGTGGAAATGGGGATCGGGCAGATCAGCAATATAACGGACAGCACCATTGATCTTACGCTGAGTTTGCTGGTAGACAATCCTTTGCCCATAGGAATACATGCCAAAAATTTCAGCTACTCTGTTCAAATGAATCAGGTGACAGTAGTGGAAGATGAATATGCAAAACCGCTGGTTATCAATGCGCAGGACAGCAATATGATCACCTTACCAGCCCAGCTAAAGATCAAGAAACTAAAGAAGGAAGGTGAAAAAGAAGCCGCGAAAGGGGAGGACAGCGCGGATTATCATTTTGAAGCGCATTTTCATCTGGAAAAACCCTTTTTAGGGAAAGATACCTTGAAACTTGAGATGGACAAGAGGCTGCCATTGTACCGTCTGCCAAAAGTTGAAATGGCTGGTTATGACATGAAAAAATTTGGTTTAAAAGAGTCGGAAGTTATTCTGCATCTCAAATTCTCCAACCAGAACCCGTTTCCCGTCCAGTTTGAAAATCCTTCCTATGTAGTGGATCTCGGTAAACAAAAAAGACTTGCAGAAGGAAGTGTGAAAGGAGCTACCAAAATAAAAGGAAAGAGCAGCGAAACTTATGAAATTCCGCTGTCTATCGATATGGGTAAAACTTTGAAGGCTGCGGTGCAGCTGCTGGGCAAAGGTAAAGACCTTCCTTTTACGCTCTATTTTAAAAGTAAGCTGGTTTCCGAAAACGATGCTTTTAAAAACAGCGACGTGAATATTGTCGTGAACGGAGAGCTTCGGGACCTGGAAACTGTGAAAAAGAATCTGGGCAAAAAATAGGCTATTTCTGATCGAACCAGATTGCCATTTCGTTGGCCCCGCGATTGGCCCAGGCATAGTAAGGGATCAGCGTTACATTCCCGGAAGTCAGTACGTTTACACCACCCAGAAAATCCTGACGGTATTCGGATTTGAATATCTGACCGGAAGTAACCGGGATCGAAAGTGCTTTTCCGCTATTATCATGGCCTTCGGCACAATAAACGATCGGACCGCGTTCCAGCGCGACTTTTCCCTTACCTGCTTTTACCTTTTCATTAGCCTTTACTTTTCTGACCGGCATATCCAGAGAAAGTGTGACCACATCCCCTTTTTTCCAGGTTCTGGCCAGCTTCAGGTAACCTTTTTCAATCGTCGCAGGCACATTTTTACCATTGACCGTCACTAAAACGGGGTTTGAATTTTTATCCTGATAATAATACAGGTTTCCCGGAATGGCTTCACCGTTCGCCCAGCCCGGAACACGTACTGACAAGAGGAAATTGGTCGTTTTTTCTGGTGAAACCGTCATTTTGATATTCCCTTCCCAGGGATAATTGGTCTGCTGGCTGATTTTTACAACCATATCATTAACCGTTAATGTTGCTTCATTGTCTGCGAACAAATTGACAAACAATTCATTGCCTTGGGTAGCGTACATGTAGCCCGGTACAGCGGGCAGAAAACGTGAAACATTGGTAGGGCAGCAGGCAGTACCAAACCATTCATGTCGTACGGCACCAGATCCTTTTCCGAAATCGTTTTTTCCGTTGGAAGCCATCGGATTTACATAAAAGAATTCATCGCCTTTCACAGACATTCCTCCGAGAAAACCATTGTAAAGCACACGTTCAAAAACATCCATATATTTTGCTTCACCCGTGTACAAATACATTTTGTGGTTCCATAACATGTTAGCGATAGCCGCACAGGTTTCTGCATACGCATTGTCGTTGGGCAGCACGTAAGGTTGGTCAAAGGCTTCTCCATCTTCCCGAGCACCTACGCCGCCTGTTATGTATTGCTTTTTGGCAGTTGCATCATTCCAGATCGTCTGAATGGCGGCGTCGTATTTCGGATCGTCCTGAACAGTCAGCATATCGGCAACGGCAGCATACAGATATTGAGCGCGGACCGCATGGCCCACAGCTTCTTTCTGACGTACGAATGGAACCTGGTCCTGGAAATAAGCAGGGCCCAGCTTGTGTTCATCCAGGTACAACGACCGTTTGTCCGATCGCCCACGCATATCGATGAAAAAACGGGAAAGGTCGAGATATTCTTTTTTCCCTGTGGTGCGGTACAATCTAATCAGTGCGATTTCGATTTCCTCGTGGCCGGGTACTACGACAAGCTGGCCGGGGTTGGGGCCAAAAGTTTTGACCAGGTGATCCGCATTTTTTGTGGCGATATTGAGTAATGTCGTCTTACCTGTTGCTTCGTAATGGGCAACGGCTGCTTCATAAAGATGCCCCACATTGTAGAGCTCATGGCTGCCGTTTTCAAAGGAATACCGGTAGGGGCCAGCGATCCAGTCGTAGGAACCGGTGGTATCTTTATTGATGGTCCGGACGGTGTATAAATATCCGTCTGGCTCCTGGGCAGCGGCGAAAAGAGTGATCAGGCTGTCGAGGTAGTGGTCGAGCTTGGGATCGTACTTATTCTGAAGAACATAGGCAGCACCTTCAACAACTTTGAAAACATCCGAATCATTGAAGCGTACACCCTGAAACTCACCTTTTTTTAGACCTCCTGCTATGGCAAAATTGTCGATCCTTCCTGTGATTTCACATTGATGCAAAGCATGAGGAACTGTTACATTCTGAGCCGATTCCAATCTGGTATGCCAGAAGCCCCTGTGTGTTTTAACATTTTTCAAGGGTACCGGGCTGATCCGGTTTCCCTGTGCAAATAGGGATTGAGAGAAAAAGATGAGTAGGAATAATGAAAGGTATTTGGTCATTATTGGATCTGTTGAAATTGAAATGCAAAGAGTTTTAACAACTATATTTCCAAAAAACATGCCAATAATGACCAATCCAGTGGCAAAAAGAATGTTACAAACCGTATTTCTCCATGCGCCGGTAAAGAGCTGCCCGGCTGAGACCCAATTCCCGCGCAGCATCGGTAATGTTACCGTTGAATCGTTTCATGGCTTTCACAATTAAGGTCTTTTCCATGTCTTCCAGGTCAAATCCTGTAGCGGTTGTTGGTGTTCCGCCGGAGCTTTTCAGGAACAGATCATCCGGTTGCAGCGTTTTTTCCTGCGACAGAATAACCGCTCTTTCTATGGCATGCTGTAGTTCACGGATATTCCCCGGCCAGTTGTACTGCTGCATTTTTTTAATGAGTGCGCTGCTGACATCGCTGACAGGCCGGTTGTATTTTTTACTGTATTGTTTGAGATAAAACTCCGCAAGGGCGCTGATATCCTCCGGACGTTCGCGGAGCGGTGGCAGGTCAAGTTCGATGGTATTGATCCTGTAGAGCAGATCCTGACGAAAAGTTTTTTCCACAACCATTTTTTCAATATTCATGTTCGTGGCGCAGATCAGGCGGACGTCGAGTGTGATCGGCTTGTTGGAGCCCACGCGGGTGACGCGCCGTTCCTGTATGACTGTCAATAGCTTAGCTTGAAGCGGCAATGTGAGGTTACCGATTTCATCCAGGAATATTGTCCCGCCTTTTGCTTCCTCAAACCTTCCGGCCCGGTCTTCTTTTGCATCGGTAAAGGCACCTTTTACGTGTCCGAAAAGCTCACTTTCAAAAAGCGTCTCGCTTAGTGCGCCAAGATCAACGGTTACAAATGGTTTGTCAGCCCGTTTGGAATGCTGGTGAACATGCTTGGCAAGCTGCGTTTTTCCGGTACCGTTTTCGCCCAGTATCAGAATGTTGGCATCAGTCGAGGCCACTCTTTCGGCGGTGTTCAGTACCTGTCGCATGGCTTCGCTCGACGCCACGATGGTATCCGCGGAGGACTTGCTTTTTTTACTGTCTTCCTTTGTTTTTTCTTCTGCTACGACGACCGGTTTATTGTTCCCTCCCTCGAGTGACATACTGATGGTAGTCAGTAACTTATCGTTTTCCCAGGGTTTGAGTACAAAATCTGTTGCTCCCGATTTTATCGCCCTGATCGCCATTTCTATATCCCCGTAAGCTGTGATCATAATCACCTTAGCAGCCGGATTGATGTCGAGGATGCGGTCCAGCCAGTGAAATCCTTCCCGGCCGCTGTTCACATCGCGGGTGAAATTCATGTCCAGCAGGATCAGATTGTAGTCCCCGTTGGTTACCAGAAAAGGAAGTTTTTGAGGGTTTTTTTCAATATCGACGGCTTTTGCGTGTCTTTTTAAGAGTAGTTTGGCTGCACTGAGGACATCGACATCGTCATCGATAATCAGAATTTTGGCTTCGGAGATTTGCATGGCTGGGTTTCTTTATTTAATTTTTATTCAGGGCAACGTAAAGAATTGAAGGGGGTTGTGTCTTTGCGACGGCAATTTATGGTTTTTACGATTTTATATCCGTGTTTGGAAAATTTATCCCCAAAAAAACTGCTTGTCCGAACGCGTACAGAAATGTCCGATAATGAACAAAATGGCTTGCTATTTGTTTTGTATTTCAATTGAATTTCAGTGAGTTGCGTCTTTATTTGTTTCGTGGCATAGTGATTGGATAGTATCTGTCAAAGTTAAACAGCGAATTCAATTACTATCAATATAATGGAAGTTAAAACACCTAACTCAACCAGCACCAATAACGGATTCTCCGGAGGCTCGTCAATGGACAAACTAAAACCCAAGAAATTCTGGACTACCCAGCGGATCGGAATCATTACCGGAAGCGTACTATTGGTTTCTTTTCTGGTCTATCAATTTTTCTTTGCAGATAAACGCAGCAAACTTAATGTTGAGCAGGATAAACTCACCATATCAACCGTAAGCCAGGGTAAATTTGACGAGTTCATCGTGGTGACCGGTGTTGTTCAGCCTTTGAAAACCATACAACTGGATGCAATTGTGGGTGGATATGTAACCGAAAAACTGATTGAAGGCGGTAATATGGTGAAGCAAGGCGACGTGCTCCTGAAACTCGAAAACCAAAACCTTAAACTAAGCTTTCTGCAATCTGAAACAGAAGCGAGCCGATTGGTAAACGATCTTCAGAATACGCGTCAGAGCTTGCGTATTGCTCGTTTTAATCTTCAAAAGACATTGAGCGAACTTGATTTTCAGATCGATCAGGCCAAAGACGCCCATGACCGTAACACCAAATTATACAAAGACAAAGTGATCCCGGACGCGGATTACCTGAAAACAAAACGCGAATTCGAACGTCTCACCAAGCAGCGGGAAATCGAAGTTGAATCGCAGAAATACCAGGAAGAAAACTCTAAAATGCAGATCACGCAATTGGAAGGTACACTGGCAAGCACACAGAAAAACGTAAACCTTTGGAGGCAAACGCTTGAAAACCTTTCGGTTAAAGCGCCGGTTTCCGGGTTGCTTTCGTCCATGAACGTAGAAGTGGGATCCAATATCAACCAGGGCCAGAACATTGGCCAGATCGATGATTTGAATGGTTTTAAAATGCGTGTCAGCGTGGATGAACACTATATTTCAAGGATTTTCGCAGGATTGCAGGGTTCTATGGAATTCAATGGCAAAGACTACGGATTAAAGATCATCAAAATATATCCCGAGGTTTTGAGCGGCAGATTTGAAGTAGATATGCAGTTTGAAAAAGGTGCTCCTGAACTGATCAAAAGAGGTCAATCGGCGCCGATCCGCTTGCAACTCGGCCAGCCTTCGCAGGCTACACTGCTGCCGGTGGGAGGCTTCTTCTCTGAAACAGGCGGTAACTGGGTATACGTAGTAGGAGACGACGGAAAACGCGCCGCCAAACGCAACATCACGTTAGGCCGTAAAAATCCTGAATATTTCGAAGTACTCGAAGGCCTTAAACCAGGCGAAAAAGTTATCACCAGCTCGTATGAGAATTTTGGGGATAATGAGGTGTTGGAATTCTGAAAGGGAGTAGGGAGGAAAGGGAGGAAGGGAAACAGGAGGAACGTTTGAGTTGGTAGATTAGAATTTTGTTTCTCTTGTTTTGATCAGGTTTTGCAGCATTGCTGATAGTATCTGAGTCTTTGCTACAAGTGAATTTCCCTTTTCTCTTTCAATTAACCCTATGCTCATTGCGATATAAATTTGAGTTCTTAGTTCACCAGACGAACCTTTTGCAATTCTTAAAAACCTTATAAATTCTTTGTTAGAATGACGTTCAAACCCTTCGGCTACATTGGAAGAAATAGAAACCGCGGATCTACACATCTGCTCTTTAAGGGAAAAATCCCTGCAACCGGCAAGCGACTCATACATCATGACGGCCAACGAAAGCCCATCTTGCCAAACTTTTAAATCTTCGAATTTTTCAACTTTTGACATAAATAAAAGGATTGGTACAAGGAGCAAGGTAGTATAAAAATCCTCCCCTTTCTCCCTCCTCCCTTTCCTCCAAAATTTACTGCTATGATCAAAATTACCAACCTGCATAAGATCTTTTCTACTGAGGAAGTGGAAACTACGGCCTTGAATGGCATTGACATGGATATCAAAGACGGCGAGTTTGTTGCCATCATGGGGCCGTCGGGGTGTGGTAAATCCACATTGCTGAACATTCTCGGGCTGCTCGACAATCCAAGTGAAGGGTCTTATGAATTTTACGGCACCGAGGTGGCAAAAATGTCGGAAAGGCAGCGTGCACAAATACGCAAAGGCAACATTGGTTTCGTTTTTCAGAGCTTTAACCTGATCGACGAACTTACTGTTTATGAGAATGTTGAGCTTCCATTGCTTTATCTCAAAACACCTCCCGCAGAACGAAAGGAGAAAGTGGAAGCTGCGCTGAACCGCATGAATATGATGCACCGCCGCAACCACTTCCCTCAACAGCTATCCGGTGGACAGCAGCAGCGTACGGCGATCGCGAGAGCGGTAGTGGCCACACCCAAAACAATACTTGCGGATGAGCCTACCGGTAACCTCGACTCCAAAAATGGCGAAGAAGTAATGAACCTGCTGAGCCAGCTTAACGCAGCGGGAACTACGATCCTGATGGTAACGCACTCCCCTTACGATGCAGGTTTTGCCCACCGCATTGTGAATTTGTTTGATGGAAAGATCGTAACGGAAAAAGTGCATGTTTAGAGGCTCTCGGCTGGCGGCCATCGGCAGTCGGTCACTGGCTCACTATGGCAGGTTTTGCATTATTATGAAGCAGAATTTTAGGATCGTGCGCGGATCAATATAACAAAGCCAGTAGCTGACAGCCAACAGCCGACGGCAAGAAAGCCAAATCTAACCATGAAAAAATTCCTGACTATTTTTCTCGCCGGTGTAAGTACACTGGCGATTGCCCAAAAAAGGGTTAACCTGAGCAGAAGTATTGACGATGACGGAAAAAAAATGTCTATCCGGGTACAGGGAACTGTCGACGGAAAGGAAGTCGATTTCGATAAGACATTTGAGGTAGAAGACCTGGATAAAGAAGAGCGTGCCGCATTCAGGGAAGAGATCCTGAACTCGATCGGAGCGGGTAATATGGATTTCCAGAAAACACAGCGTTCGCCAAAGGTCGCCGCTCCTCCCAAGCGAACGCCGGAAGTAGCCGCTCCGCCTTCCGAACCGGTCGTTGCTTATGTTCCCAACGATATGAACCCAAATGCTGCATGGTCGGCGGATATCAATGAACAGTCCGTTGCAAAAGGTATTTCACTTCCATTTACAAAGCTCATCAAATATAACAGGGAATCGGGGGAGCTATTCCTGAAGTATAGCTTTACAAGGAACAATGAAGAGTTCATTTATGAAAAAACGGTCAACGCAGCAGGTAAATCGGAAAATGAGCGTCAGAGCATTATAGACAATTTTGAGAACGAGATAGAATTGCCAGGACGAGGCATTTAATGGGATCAGAAATGTTAAAAAATTATTTCAAAATCGCGTGGAGGAACCTGCGCAAGCATAAGTTCTATTCCTTCCTGAATATTTTTGGCCTCTCACTCGGACTTGCAAGCTGTCTGCTTATCACCCTTTATGTCGTGGATGAGCTCAGTTATGACAAGTCATTTCTGCATGCCGACAGGATATACCGGATCAATTCCGATATCAAATTCGGAGGAGCCGACATGAAACTGGCTGTTGCGCCGGACCCGATGGCCTTTACTCTGAAAAAGGACTACCCGCAACTCGAAGCAGTGGCCAGGCTAAGGGAAAATGGAAGTTATCTGGTCCGCCGTACGGGATCAATTGATAATTTGAAAGAAGATCAGGTCGTTTTTGCCGATTCCACTTTTTTCAAGGTTTTCTCTACTCCGCTGGTTGCCGGTGATCCCAATACTGTGCTAACCGAACCTAACACGATGGTTATTTCGGAAAGGGATGCCAGTAAATATTTTGGTAAAGAAAATCCGGTTGGTAAAACACTCCTGCTCGATAACAAGCATACGTACAGAGTAACCGGTGTGATGGAAAACATGCCTGACCGCTCGCATTTCGGCGGTCTGAATATGCTGCTTTCCATGAGTTCCACCGACGAAAGCCGCCGGGATAACTGGGGCAGTCATAATTTCAATACCTATCTGTTGCTCCGGGAAGGTGTCGATGCACGCCAGTTTGAAAAGAATTTTGATACTGTCATTGAAAAATATACAGGGAAATGGGTGCAGAAACTCATGGGAGCTTCCCTCGCCGACCTGCGTAAATCCGGGAGCTACATTAAATATTCATTGATACGGTTGACAGATATTCACCTGAAATCTGACCGGACAGCAGAGATCGGCCCAAATGGTAATATTCAGTACGTTTACATATTTGGGGTAGTTGCGGTTTTCCTGCTTGTGATCGCCTGCGTGAATTTTATGAATCTGGCAACTGCGCGGTCGTCCAACCGGGCAAAGGAAGTAGGTGTAAGAAAAGCTCTGGGCTCGGAACGTTCCGCGTTGGTCAACCAGTTTCTCACGGAAGCAGTTTTACTCAGCTTTTTGTCGTTGGTACTGGCATTAATACTGGCGTACGCGGCATTGCCACTTTTTAATAATCTTGCCAGCAAACAGATCGTATTTCCATTTCAAAATATATGGTTTTGGCTCATCGTAATTTTTACGGGAGCATGGGTCGGTATTTTGGCAGGAAGTTACCCCGCATTTTTCCTGTCGGCATTTCAGCCGCTGAAAGTTCTTAAAAACCAGGTATCGCAGGAAGGAAAGGGTGGTTATCTACGTAATTCACTCGTGGTTTTCCAGTTTATGATTTCGGTGATGCTGATCGTTGGTACGGGCGTCATTTTCAGACAATTGAATTATATCCAGACTAAAAAGCTCGGTTTCAACAAAGACCAGGTACTGATTATCAATGATGCCTATGCTCTGAACAAGCAGGCCGCGGCGTTTAAGGAAGAGGTTTTGCAGCTTCCCAATGTCGAAAGCGGCACTATATCCAGCTATCTTCCGACGCCGTCTTCCCGAAGCGACAATACTTTTTTTCCGGAGGGACAATTGCAGCAGGATAAGGGGATCAATATGCAGCAATGGACTGTGGATCATGACTATCTTAAAACGATGGGCCTTGATGTGAAGAGCGGGCGAGGCTTTCTGGAAAACTATCCGTCAGATTCCACCGGCATTATCATCAATGAAAGCGCAGCAAAAATCCTGGGATTCGCTGACCCTCTTGGTAAAAAGGTATTTATGTTCCAGGATGCTCTCAACGAGAACAGAACCACCTATACAATTATAGGTGTTGTCAAAAATTTTCATTTTGAATCACTACGAAAAAATATCGGGGCGCTTAGTATGATCCTCAAACCAAGTTCCGGTTCCGTGGCGATCCGTTTGAAAAGCAATGATGTAACGCAAACCATCGCCAGCATTAAAAGTCTGTGGAAAAATATGGCTCCGGGACAACCGTTTAGTTACCGGTTTATGGACGATGATTTCGATAATGTGTACAGGAGCGAGCAAAGGGTTGGACAGATATTTATCACGTTTGCGGTGATATCCATCATCATCGGCTGTCTTGGTTTGTTCGGACTGTCGGCCTACACTGCGGAGCGCCGTACCAAAGAAATCGGGGTAAGGAAAGTGCTGGGCGCGAGTGTAAGCAATATTGTTACGCTGTTATCCACCGATTTCCTGAAACTGGTATTGCTGGCAATTCTGATCGGCAGCCCGATAGCCTGGTATGCAATGAACCTTTGGTTGAGCGAGTTCGTCTACCATATCAATATTTCCTGGTGGATGTTCGCCGCCGCCGGTCTGCTGGCGATCATCATTGCCTTGCTGACCATCAGTTTCCAAAGTATCAAAGCAGCATTGATGAATCCGGTGAAATCTTTAAAAACGGAATAAGGAGGAAAGGGATGAGGAACGAGAGGATTAGCATTACTCTATTCCCCTTCGTCCTTTTCCTCCCTTTCTTCCCTCCCAAAACGTTATAACCAAGCACAAAGCCATGCTCCAAAACTATCTCAAAATTGCCTGGCGTACTTTTTGGCGGGGTTCGGTGGTGAGTCTGGTTAATATTTCCGGGCTGGCGATTGGCCTGGCGGTGACTTTGCTTATCGTATTATATGTTGCGCATGAATATAGCTTCGACCGTTTCCATTCCGATGGCGAGCGTGTGATGCGGGCGCAATTCAGGCATTTTGAAGGAGAGGAGCTTTACACAGTTTCTGCGATGTCGTTTGGTTTTGCCGGTGCGGTAAGAAATGCGTCGGATCACATTCAGGATTTTGGAAGGATTTCTGAAAAAGGTTTTGGCAGCAAGCTCATTAGAAGCGATGCAAACCATGCCTGGTTCGAACCGGATTTCCGTTTTGCAGATGAAGGTTTTTTAAGATTGTTTTCCTTTCCATTTGTGCTGGGTAATCCTGAAAATGCTTTAAAAAATCCCGGAACCGTATTGCTCACGGAAAAGTCGGCAAAGAAGTATTTTGGAACGGTCAATCCGATGGGCAAGACCATTGTATATGATAAAAGACATTACCTGCTGGTGGTGGGGGTGTTGAAAGATCCGCCGGCAAATTCATCTGTACAGTTTGATTTTTTGGCGGACCTTCGCACTTTCCGCGCCATTGAGGTGGCAGGTTACAAGGCAATGATGGATGAAAAGACTGCAAGGCAGTGGACTGACAACATCGGGACCGGCGGGGCTTACGAGACGTATTTTCTTTTACATGAAAAGGGCAGTCATCGGGAGATCGAAAAACTGATCCCAGGGCTTCTCACGGAGAGCGAGAAAATCCGGGAATCAAAAGATTCCTACAAGCTTTTACCACTTTATGATGTTCACTTTTCATTGATTGCACCTGATTCGCAGGAAAAAGTGATGATCTTTTCGGCCATAGCGGGCATGATCCTGATCCTGGCGCTGATCAATTATATAAATCTCACAACTGCCCGTTCTTCGGTCAGGGGCCGCGAAGTTTCAGTCCGGAAGATTGTCGGGGCAGCGCGTAAAGCACTTGTCGTGCAGTTTTATCTCGAATCAGTTTTATATGTGACGCTGGCCTATGTACTGGCTTTCTTGCTGTTTGTCACATTACAACCAGTTTTTTATAAAACACTGCACCTGAATATAGACAGATCATTCCTGCTTACCCCGTTTTTTCTTATTCCGGCGGCGGCGTTCTGGGTTGTGAGCGTACTATTGTCAGGAAGTTATCCGGCATTGCTGTTATCGGGATTTACGGCGATCAAAACATTGAAAGGAACGACAGGAAATGCAGATGCCGCATTGAAAATCCGTAAAGGACTCACAGTATTCCAGTTTACAGTCTCTATCGCACTGATCATCGGTTCGGTGCTGGTGAAGCAGCAGATGGATTTCTTTCTTCAAAAGGATCTCGGGATCGACCGGGCAAGAGTAGCGACTGTTTTTCTGGATTCCGAGGACGGGCTGGACAAACATTACAAAATAATCCGGGAAGAGGTTAGCCATATCAAAGGAGTGGAAGCAGTGACTGCGTCCAATCTTCTGATGTACGGTGATTATATGAATGCCTGGCGTATCAAAAGAATTGATGCGAAAAAGGAAACCGACGCATATACCTATCCGGTCGACGAGGAATTTATTAAAACCATGCATGTGAAATGGGCTGTTGAACCATCAAAAAAAAGCGGATTTAATACAGGAAATGCGATTGTGATCAATGAAGTTGCGGCCAGACAATTAGGGATCAATGCTAAAAATTACCGTCAGACTGTTGACCTTGGAAATGGCCTGACGAAGGAAGTTGTGGGCATCATCGAGGATTTTCATTATGTGAAACTGGCCCAGCAGATCAGGCCGATGGCGCTTTTCGTCGGGAATGACACTACTTTCCGGAATTATCTCTATATAAAAATAAGCAAGGGCGCATCGGTCCCCGAAACGATCGCAGCCGTACAGCGTGTGTATAACCGGTATAAAACGATCAAGCCTTTTGAATACGCGTTTCTGGATGACACTTACCGCTATCTGTATGCCAGTGAGCTGGAAATGGGAACGATCGTTTCGTCGTTTACCGCTTTTGCTATTCTGATCGCGAGTCTCGGATTGTTCGGGTTGGCTACTTTCACAGCGGAGCAGCGAACCAAAGAAATCGGTATCCGTAAAGTGTTGGGCGCCAGTGTTTCAGGTATTGTGTCTTTGCTTTCCAGGGATTTTCTGACATTGGTTTTAATAGCAGTCCTGATATCTTCCCCCGTAGCCTGGTGGGTGATGGGAAAATGGCTGGAAAGCTTTGCTTACCGCATTGAAATCGAATGGTGGGTATTCTTCCTTGCAGGAGCAACCGGGATTGTCATTGCACTGCTAACAGTCGGTTTTCATAGTATCAAAGCTGCCTTGATGAATCCGGTGAAGGCGTTGAAAGTGGAATAGAGGAGGAAGGAGGAAAGGGAAGAAGGAGAGAAGCTATCGCCGAGTTGTACTCGGTGCACACTATTCCCCGAGTTGTACTCGGAACAGAAAAAGCCCCAAAAATAAACTTATAAACGTAGCCCCAGACAGCCGAAAGCTGATAGCAGAAAGCCGATAACCCCACCGCCATGTTTAAAAACTATCTCAAAATCGCCCGTAGAAATCTGTGGAGAAACAAGGCTTTTTCAGCCATTAATATTTTTGGCCTTGCCCTGGGTATGGCTGCATGTTTCTTCGTGTTTCAGTATGTTTATTTCGAAGAAAGTTACGACCGGTTCAATACCAACGCCCCGCATATCTATCGTGTTCCGATCTCGTATTCGGGCAGTATGGCCGATGTACCTACTACCGCGACCAATCACCCTGCACTGGGCCCGGCTATGAAAGCCGATTTCCCGGAAGTGGTCGATTACGTCCGGGTTGTGGGCGTTTCGCTTTTTATGAATGCCTCTACGATGTCTTACAACGCAGGCGCGGGAGAACCCAAGACATTCAACGAGGACAAGATTTTTATTGCAGATCATTCGTTTTTCAGGGTATTCTCTTACCCGCTGGTGTCCGGCGATAAAACAAGCTGCCTGTCGAAGGAAGGTTCGACTGTGATCTCCGAGACAACTGCGAAAAGGTATTTTGGTACAGGAGAGGCACTGGGCAAAGTCCTTCAGCTGAACGGCCGGATGCCCATGAAAGTAACCGGTGTTTTTAAAAATATTCCTGAAAACTCGCATATCAAGTTCGATATGCTGATCTCATTCGAGACCGTCGGCCACGACTGGGGTTTTACAGAATGGACCTGGCCGGAATTTTACAATTATGTGGTACTCGCTCCGGGGACTGATGTCAAGAAGCTTGAAGCCAAATTTCCGGCTTTTATAGAAAAATATCTGGGAGCGAAAATGCGGGAACTCAATTTCCGGTCGAGCTTTCACTTGCAGCCGGTTACGGATATCCACCTTAATTCCAATTACCTGAAAGAGGCTGAGGCAAACGGAAGCCAGAAAGAAATTTATTTTCTGGCCGTGATCGGTGTATTTATTCTTTTCATCGCATGGATCAATTACATCAATTTGTCCACTGCCAAATCCATGGAACGTGCCAAGGAAGTAGGACTCAGAAAAGTGGTCGGCGCGATTAAAAAGCAGTTGGTGACCCAGTTTCTGCTGGAATCTTTGATCATCAACATCCTCGCGCTTTTCGTCGCCGCGGTTATTATTGTTTCCTTTATCCCATTTTTCAACCAGTTTATCGGGAAGGATATCAGCACCGGTTTCTTCTCGACCGGCCTGGGCAATGAGCCGGTGTTCTGGATAGCAGTGGCACTCGTTTTCAATGTCGGCGCCTTGATGGTCGGCGCTTATCCCGCATTTGTCCTGTCTTCTTTTTTACCGGCCAAGGTATTGAAAGGATTGGTTATCCAGTCCAAAGGCAGTATTTCGCTGAGGCGTGTACTGGTGTCGTTCCAATTCACCCTGTCTATTATTCTGATCGCCGCCACATTCGTGGTTTTTAAGCAGTTCAATTACATGCGCAATGGGAGCCTTGGGTATAAAAAAGATCAGGTGCTCATCGTGAAAGCACCCGTGATTTCTGACACTACCATTTTTGCCAAATACAATTATTTCAAATCGGAAATGCGCAACACTGCCTCCATTTCCAATGCAACTGCCACTTCCGACATCCCCGGAAATATGATCCGTTACCGGAATTCGGTAAGAAGGGCTGATCAGGACAAGCAGCATAATTTCACAACTTACCTGATGGAAATCGACGAGAATTTCATTCCGACCTACAAAATGGCACTGGCGGCCGGGAAGAATTTCGAAAGCAATGATTATTCGGAATTGGACTCTATAGCTACGACAAAAGTGCTGATCAATGAGGAGGTGGTGAAAGCGCTGGGATACAAGTCGGCTGAGGAAGCCGTCGATCAGAATATCAAGTTCAAGCTAGGGCAGTTTGACGTGCCTTGCAAAGTGCTGGGCGTGGTAAAAAACTTTCATCAGCGTTCATTGAAAGAGAAATATGACCCTGTTTTATTCTACTATCCGTCCCGCACGGAATGGAAATATATATCGGTCAATATGAAGGGTGCCGGAGCAGCCAAAACCATTGCAGATGTTGAAAAGCTCTATAAAAAAGCTTTCTCAGGGAATCCGTTCGAATACTTTTTCCTGGACGAATATTTCAACAGGCAATACCAGGCCGACAGCCGCCTGGGAAATGTGTTTGGCCTTTTTGCAGTGCTGGCTATTGTGGTCGCCTCTATGGGGCTGCTTGGGTTGTCAAGCTTTGTGATCAGGCTGCGCACAAGGGAAATCGGTATCAGAAAAGTATTGGGTGCGTCGGTGCCCGGCTTGCTGGTTTTGATGTCCAGAGATTTTGTGAAACTCGTCCTTATCGCATCAGTGATCGCAATCCCGGTCGTGTATTTCGTTGCCCGCGAGTGGCTCAACAACTATGCGTTCCACATGGGACTGGGAGTTTCGGTGTTCCTGGTACCGCCGGTGTTATTGCTGACTCTTACACTAGCAACAATATGTGCCCAAAGCCTTAAAACGGCGATGACGAATCCGGTGAAGAGTCTTAGAAGTGAATGAAGGAGGAAAGGGAATAAGGATACGCTTCCTCCATTCTACCTTTCCTCCCTTTCTTCCGATTAAATCCTACATCCAAAACCCAGAACTATGCTTAAAAACTATCTAAAAATCGCCGCCAGGAATTTAACGAGGAACAAGGTTTTCTCTGTTATTAACATTGCTGGTTTGTCGCTGGGGCTGACATGCTGCATGCTTATTGTTTTGTATACCAAAGACGAGGTTAGCTTCGACAGGTTTCAGGAAAACAAGGATCAGCTGTACAGGGTCAATGTAACCATGTCAACCCCGGAAGGGACTCATAATATCAGCAGTACCAACTACATTCACGGCCCGAGTTTCAAGCAGGAGATTCCGGAAATAAAGGAAATCGTCCGCGCCCAGACCAGCTCATTTGTGACCAAAAAGGGAAATGACCTGCTCAATGAAGATGTCCTGTTTGCGGACGATAATTTCTTCACGGTATTTTCAATGCCTTTGCTTTACGGGAATGCTAAAACGGTTTTGTCGGACATTCATTCCATTGTATTGTCCGAAGAGCTCGCGGAAAAGTACTTCAATACGAAACAGGCTGTCGGCAGAACCATGGAGCTGAAAGTGGACGGTAAATTTGAGTCCTTTCTTGTTTCGGGTGTTGCTAAAAAATGTCCGCAAAACTCTTCCGTGCAATTCAAAGCCGTTTTGCCATTTAAATTCCAGGAGGCCAAAGGCTGGACCAATTCTGAGTGGCTGGGTTTTTACATGAACACATTCGTTTTATTGGAAAAAAAGGCGGATTATCTGGCTGTTTCACCAAAGCTGGACCAGGTTTTTATCAGTAAATCAGCCGAGGAGATCAGTAAGATCAAGGATTTTAATCAAAAAATTCACTTCTACTTACAGCCTTTTCTTGAAATACACCTGGATGACAAGTCTGAAAACACAAGAAACGGACTCGCGCACGGCAGCAGCCCGATTTACTCCTACATTCTTTCCGGGATCGCCATATTCATTCTCATTATTGCCTGCATCAACTTCGTAAACCTCACCGTCGCACGGTCGCTGAAACGTGCCAAGGAAATCGGTGTCCGGAAAGTGGTTGGCAGCCAGCGGAAACAGCTGATGTACCAGTTTTTGGGAGAATCTTTCTTTTTGTCTTTTCTAGCATTCACGCTGGCCATTGTATTGACCCAAATCGTTTTGCCTACTTTTAATGAGCTGGCCAACAAGCAACTGGCGCTATCCTATCTGATGGATATCAAGCTTGTTTCCGGCTATCTGGCCCTGTTTCTGGTTACAGGGTTAGTAGCAGGTTTTTATCCGGCGATGGTTTTGTCGGGGTTCAGTCCGGCTCAGACTCTTTACAACCGGACGCGGCTTACGCAGAAAAATTACCTTACAAGAGGGTTGGTTGTATTCCAGTTTGCGCTCTCGGTTTGTCTGGTGATTGGTACAATTGTGATCTATTCCCAGTTTAAATATCTCACCAACAAGGATTTGGGTTATAATGACAAAAACCTGATGAGTTTTAGTCTTGGCAGGGGAGGTGCCGGAGAGCAGGCGCGGGAAAGCGTTATGAATGAACTGAGAAACCGTGCGGGAATTGAAACCATTGCAGCGTTTAATGGTAATTACAATGGTACCGGCGCAAAGATCGGAGAGCGGGAAATCAGTTTCGGATATATTGGTGTGGACGATAATTTTCTGAACGCACTGCAGATCCCGGTTATAAAGGGACGTAACTTCTCCAAAAGCTTTGCCTCCGATCCGACAGACGCTATCGTGGTTAATGAAGCATTTGTAAAGGAAACTGGCTGGAAAAACCCCATTGGCAAGCAGGTCGACTTTTTCTGGAAGGAGAAAAAAATGACGATCATCGGTGTGATCAGGGATTATCATTATGCCTCGCTTAAAGAAAAGATCAAGCCGCTGGTGCTCACGCAGGACCCTCATTATGGCCTGGGTACTATTTATCTGAAACTCAATACAGGCGATATTCCGGAGACCATAAAAATGGTGGAGAGCGTATTCAGAAAACATGTGCAGTTCACACCTTTTGAATACAAGTTCGAAAACGAATCGAATTTGAAACGGTATGAAGCGGAAGCGAAGTGGAAACAGATGATCACGCTGGCGGCCATATTGTCTATTTTTGTTTCGTGCATCGGCTTGTTTGGGCTGGCGACTTTCAATGCTGAATCACGCGTAAAGGAGATCGGTATCCGCAAGGTACTGGGAGCCTCTGTGGCCAGCATCACGGCACTGTTATCCGCGGATTTCGTAAAGCTGGTACTGATCGCCATCATCATATCCCTGCCTGTTTCCTATTACGCGGTGAATATCTGGTTGCAGGATTTTCCTTACCGGATTGAAATATCCTGGTGGTATTTCGCAATCTCCGCCGTTCTGGCGATTGCAATAGCACTGCTTACAGTAGGTTATCAAAGTATAAAAACCGCCATGCTTGATCCGGTGAAATCTTTAAGAACGGAGTGATGGAGGAAGGGGAGGAGGGAGGAAGAATAATTAATTCACCCGGCCCCCTTCGTCCCTTTCCTTCTTTTCCTCCTTTCATCCTTACTCTCAAAAAAAATGCTCCCAAACCACCTAAAAATCGCTTTCCGGAATTTGTTGAGTTCCCGGCTTTTTACCTTTCTGAATATTGCCGGGCTTACCGGTGGAATGGTGGCGGCTGTGTTTATCCTTTTATGGGTACAAAACGAGCTCAGCTTTGATTCTTACCACATAAAGTCTGAACGGATCAGCCGCGTTATCACGCATCTTCAGGTCAGCAAGGAAGAAACCTGGCACTGGTCCAGCACGCCGCTTTTGCTCGCCGAACAAACCAAAGTTGTCCCGGAAATTGAAATGATTACGCGGAAAAATAGCGCAGGCAACCTGCCTATTAGGATCGGTGACCGGAAAATCGTCGGGGAAAATGCAGTGCACGTCGATTTCAACTGGTTTCAGGTTTTCGATTATACTTTTGTGGACGGTTCGGCAGCTCAATTTGCTTCCGGGGTGCGGACTATTGCCATGACGGAATCCAAGGCGAACGAGCTTTTCGGAATGTCTGAGGCAGCAGGAAAATTGTTGCGAATTGATACAATAGATTATGTTGTTGCCGCGGTTTTCAAGGATAATCCTGCTAATTCGAGCTTTCAATACGATTACATTTTGCCATTGTCGGCATATCTGGCTAACCCACAGAATTTCCAAAATGATAATAGCTGGAACCAGTTTAACTACGAAACTTTCATTGTATCAAGACCAGATGCTGACCGAAAGAAAGTTGGGAAAAAGTTGACTGCAATTATATCCGCTTTTAAAAAAGACGACGATGGAAGACCTTCAACCAACACTGTTCTGGAAGCGGAAGCATTGACCAATATTCACTTCAATAAGGAAATTCAGGGTGCAGGACAGGATAAAGGCGACCGGACAACGATCTATATATTTTTCGGATTGGCTATGGTGATCCTGCTCGTTGCCTGTATCAATTATATCAATCTCACCACGGCCAGGGCAAGCGTGAGGTCCAAAGAAGTGGGTATTAAAAAGCTCCTGGGAGCCAGACACGCGCATCTTTTCGGGCAGTTTATGACAGAATCTATTCTTACCTGCCTTGCAGCCCTTACGCTCGCATTGTATCTGATCTACGTTTTAACCCCAACCTTTAACAGCCTCACCGGAAAAACTTTCACTTTCTCATTCGGTAATCCGGCCCTTTGGTACGTGCTGGTAGGCACAACGCTCTCCGCTATTATCCTGACAGGCATTTACCCTTCTCTTTTGCTTTCTTCTTTCAAGCCTTTTGACACCATCAGAGGAAGTAATGTCCTCGGTTCCTCGAACGCGGGTTTTCGCAAGGGTCTTGTGGTCGTTCAATTTACGGTGACGGTAGTTTTTCTGATTTCTACGTTGATTGTATATCGGCAGATGAAGTTTATCAGGGAAAAAGAGCTCGGTTATGACCGCTCCCATGTTCTTGCTTTCAGGTTGCCGTGGGGCATGAAAAATAAGGTCGATCCTAAAACAGTAAAGAGCCGATTGCTGTCCCATTCGAGCATCGCCGATGTGACACTTTCGAGCCAGAGTATCGTGCAGATCAATAGCAGCACAACGGGTTCTTATGACTGGGACGGACGTCCGAAGGACTTTAACCCAACTGTTTCACAAATTGCAGTGGAGGACAATTTTGCAAAAATATTTGACCTGAAAATAACCGAAGGCCGGTGGTTTGCGGCTGACCGGGTTGCTGACAAAGAGCACGTCATTTTGAATGAAACGGCCGTTAAAAAGCTCGGTTTAAGAAAGCCGGTAGTGGGAAAACGGTTTCATTTTCAGGGTAAAAAAGGTGTTGTTTTGGGTGTAGTAAAGGATTTTCATTTTAAAAGTCTTCGCGATAAAATCGAGCCGCTCGTATTGTACAATGACACCGGTTTCAGTCTGGGTATGTATGTGAAAATACAACCGGGCAGGGAAGCCGAAGCTATTCAGGCGGTAACGAAAATATGGGAAGGAATGATCCCCAATCATCCTTTGGAATACAAATTCCTGGATGATACTTACGATAACCTCTACAAAAGCGAAACGCGGACTGCCACATTGTTCAACACTTTCACGGTTATAGCTGTCCTGATCTCGTGTATGGGATTATTTGGTCTGGCTACTTTCACTGCGGAACGGCGTGTGAAGGAAATAGGGATACGAAAGGTGCTGGGCGCGTCAGTAGCAGGGATTGTTTCGTTGCTTTCTGCGGATTTCATTGTGCTCGTTCTGATCTCCATCTTGGTCGCGTCTCCGATAGGGTATTATTTTATGAAAAAATGGCTGGAAGGCTTTGAATACCGCATCGAGCTGAGCTGGATCATGTTTGCCGCCGCAGGCATTTCGGCTATTCTGATTGCTTTATTTACAATCAGCTACCAAAGTATAAAAACAGCGCTGACAAACCCGGTGCAGGCGTTGAAGAGTGAGTAGCTGCTGGTTGATAGCTATTGGCTGTTGGCTTTTAGCTTCCTTTGCATACAGAAGATAAACGGATTGATTGTTCAAATAATAAAGCTGACAGCTGATAGCCAAAAAATGTTCAAAAACTACGTAAAAATCGCTCTTCGTAATCTCTGGAAAAACCGGATGTTTACAGGAATTAATTTGCTGGGACTTTCGCTGGGATTGGCCAGTGCCGGCGTACTGATCCTTTTTATTCAGAGAGGAATCACTTTCGATACTTTCCACAAGGATAATGATCAGATCTATTTTGTTCAGACTGAGGACAAGGAGAGCCGGTATAATCAAACTGTTTACCCGATCCTTTCCCAACTGGTGAAGACTTACCCGGAAGTTGAAACCGGTACGCATGTGCAGGGCTGGAACAATGTCTGGATCAACTACAAGGGAAAGGACATTCAGGGCGGCACCAAGTATGTCGATACCACTTTTTTCGATGTGTTTTCTTTCAAGCTCCGATATGGTAATCCCGAAACTGCATTGAAAAGGAAACAGTCGATCATCATCGATAAGAGGATCGCGGCTTCTCTTTTCGGAGACAAAAATCCGATCGGGGAAACGGTAACCGTCAATGATACGGTGAACTTTAGTGTTTCAGGCGTTCTGGACGATGTTCCTGCCAATTCATCTGTTCAGTTTGAGGTGCTGGTGCCGATTTCGAATCTGGAAGCTGATAAGAATTTCAAAGAAAATGCGGATTGGTACAATACGTTCGCGACGGTTTATCTTAAATTAAAAAAAGGCGCAGATGTCGGAAAGCTGGAAGCAAAACTCCCTGCATTCGCGAAAGCACATTTTTCGAAAGATGCTGGTCACCGGAAAATCCGCGTGGTACCTTTCAAAGATTTTATACATTACGAAAACCCGGCTTTTAAATGGATGATCAATGGCGCAATTGCCATTGTGGTTTTTATCTTGCTGATCATCAGTATTAATCTGCTTAATCTCAACACGGCAATAGCGTTTACCCGTGCGAAAGAAGTGGCTGTCCGGAAGGTAACAGGCTCTACATTACGTCAGATTTTGACCCAGTTCTGGACAGAATCCGGTATTGTGCTGACAGCTTCACTTTTGCTTTCGATGTTGTTCGGAATCATATACCTCGTGCCTCAGTTTAATGAATTCCGCAAAGAAAGAATGCAGCTGATCGTGACCTGGGAGCAGGATTATGTGACAATTCTGACCCTCGTGGGAATTATCAGTCTGATTGCCATTATCGCGGGTACTTATCCGGCATTGTATCTGAACAAGCTCGATATCAGGGATACGATCAAGGGAAAACTTTCCAATAAACCGCAGGGGCGTGGCTGGACAAAGGGAGGCCTCATTGTGGTGCAGTTTGTGATTTCAATCGGGCTTGTTATCGGCGCGGTGGCGATCAGAAAACAGGTGAGTTTTATGAGGGAGGCAGATCTTGGGTTTAACAGAAACAACATTGTGGTCGTTCAGGCCGACAGGCAATATAAGGACGAAGCGGCTGCTATGAGCCAGTTTAAGCCGATCCTGGATAACCTGATCAGGAATTCAAAGGTAAAGAGCCTGGCTACTTCAGGCGTTGTGCCTACCAAATACTGGTTTAACTACAACGTATATCTGCCGGATGGGGACGCTAATAAGGAAATCAGGTTCAGGCATGTCGGGACGGGTTCGAGGTATGCGGAGACTTACGGGATAAAGATGGTGGAGGGGAGGGATTTTTCCGATGAACTGGATAAAAACGGAGAAAATCATCCGGTTGTGATCAATGAGGCTGCGATGAAGGCGATGGGCTGGAAAACGGCGGTTGGTAAGCGGTTAAGGCAAAAGAACAATCCGGAATTTTATACGGTGATCGGTGTTATGAAGGATTTTCATTATCAGGAATTAAAAGAGAAAATAGAACCATTGCTGCACTGGTATGATGGCCCGGCAGCTTTGAATAGCTACCTCAGCATTCAGTTTCAAGATATAAGTCAGGCTAAGCCTTTGCTGGCAGATATGGAAAATGATATGATGAAAATTCCCGGGAAAAAACCTTTCAGCTTTTTCTATTTGTCCGACGAATTAAGCCGCCAGTATAACCATCTCGACGGTATCTGGAAAATGATCAATTTTGTAACGATACTTTCAACTGTCATTGCGCTCGCCGGCATTTTCGGGCTCATTACGCTCGCCGCAAACCAGCGGACAAAGGAAGTTGGTATCCGGAAAGTGTTGGGTTCGAGCGTGATCGGGATAGCGGTGTTGTTGTCCAGGGATTTTGTTATCCTGGCTTCCATTTCCATCGTAATCGCGATTCCGCTGGCGTACAGCTTTTCAGTGAATTACCTGCAGAGTTTCGAGTACCACATTTCACTGGAGTGGTATGTTTTTGCACTGGTGGGATTGCTCTCATTGGTTTTAACCGTTATCACAGTCGGATTTCAAAGCATCCGGGCCGCGTTGACGGATCCCGTGAAGAGCTTGCGGAGCGAGTAGGGTATTGTTAATTGATTGATAAATTCTTAAATTCATTTTTACGATTAGTTTGAATGATGTCAAGTTATGCCAGTCCAAACCATAGATTCACAGATAGTTGACTATCTCCCACTGCTTGGTGAAGAAGAAAAAAGATCTATTTTGGGGGTTATCAAGTCTTTCGTGTCTTTGAGAAAAAAAGAAGTGCAAGAAAGGATCTCGATTGAGCAGTATAACGAGGAACTGGACAATGCATTGGAAGAAATACGCGCTGGGAATTTTCTAACGCAGGAAGAGGTCGAGAAGCTATCTTCCGAATGGTAAATGCTGACTAAAAAGTAGTGTGGAGCAAAACTGCCTTGAAGTTTGCCGAAATATATGCTTACATTCTGGAAGATTCTTACCAAAATGCCCAGGCCGTGAGGAAGAAAATACTGGAACAAGTGGCAGGCTTAAATAAAGACCCAAAACGTTACAATCCCGACAAATTGAGGCTTGATAATAACGAAGGTTTCAGGGCATTCGAAGTGTATAAATTTCGTGTAACGTTCTATGTTGATGAAGAAAATAAAATAGTCAACATTCTTCGTGTGCGCAGTACCAAGCAAGAGCCGCTTACTTACTAATTTTTACGCCAAGCATAAACAGTTACCGAACAAAAGTGCCCAAAACCGCACACTTTTGTTGTTTGTAAAAAAATCGTAATCCATTGATAGATAGTATGATGGTGGTATCTGAGGAGCTATAAGTACCAGGTTTCACAGGTGTGGTATGTTTTTGCGTTGGTTGGAATTTTCACAATCGTTTTGACCGTCCTTACAGTCGGATTCCAAAGCGTACGTGCCGCTCTGACAGATCCTATGAAGAGCTTGCGGAGTGAGTAGGATTTCGAACCATTTGAAATTCATTTGAGTTGAACGTTAAGGATATTGTGGTTAATTTTGATAAATCAGATGTTATTAACATGGAATTAGATCGTATTACATTTAACCCTCAAATGATGGGTGGAAAGCCTTGCATCAGAGGTATGCGGATCACGGTCGGTACGATAGTTGGTCTGGTGGCTTCGGGTATCACATTTGATGATATATTGCTCGCATATCCCGGACTTGAAATAGAAGACATACGGCAGGCATTATCTTATGCAGCATGGCGTTCAGAAGAGATTGAAATCTCTTTTTTAGCTGCATGAGGATTTTGATTGACATGAATCTGTCACCTTTGTGGACAGAGTTTTTACTGAAAAATGATATTTAAGCTGTCCATTGGTCAGCAATCGGTAAAGCTACAGATCCTGATGTAGTGATTTTCGATTATGCTATCTTAAACAATTATGTGGTTTTCACCAATGATCTTGATTTTGGATCAATATTAGCTGCAACAAATCTTCGTGCCCCAAGTGTTTTTCAAGTGAGAAGCCAGAGTTTATTGCCCGAGCAGATCGGAAAGAAAGTTGTTGACTGTTTGAAACAATATTTGGCTTATCTCGAAGAAGGCAGTCTTGTTACTTTACAAGATCAAAAATCGAAGGTGCGTATCTTACCGTTACGTTCTTAAAGATCTCACATTAAACTGCATCATAGAAGTCGCCTGGCTTCCGTCACCGAACAAAAAGTGTCCGAAACCGGACACTTTTGTTATTTAGAACTGATTGTAATATGTTGATATATAGTGTTATATAGGTTATTTTTATAGTTTGGTACAATTATTCAATAGGTGCATTCATCTATTAGCCACATCATTAAACACTTATTTTCCCGGTCATGGATATTTCAGGACTTTTAAAAAAAATGACCATTGCGGTCGCTATCGGGACCTGGTCTTTGACTGCCGTGGCCCAAAATGTGAGCATCGATTTGTCAAAATTGGTATTAAACCAATCGGTGAGAGCTGTGAACCGGGAAGTAAGTATGGTGGAGAACGGGGCAAAAGGCTCGTATATCCATTTGAATGAGAAGCCCGGCGCGGGAGTAGCCTGGCTCGAAGGCGTTAAGTTTACAAATGGCACCATTGAATTTGACGTGAAGGGAAGAAATATACTGCAAAAAAGCTTTGTTGGAATTGCCTTCCACGGTTCCAATGACAGTACTTACGACGCCGTTTATTTCCGGCCGTTCAATTTCAAATCGCCGGAGGAAGAAAGACGAAACCACTCCGTACAATACATCTCACTCCCCGGGTTTGACTGGCCCAAGCTGCGTTCACAATTCCCGCTTAAATATGAGCAGCCGGTAAATCCAGCGCCCGAACCGGAAGACTGGGTACATTGTCGCCTGGTTGTGGAAAATGAGGAAGTAAGTGTTTATGTCAACCAAAATCCGAAGCCGAGCCTTGTCGTAAAACAATTGGGTAATCAGAAAGGCGATAAAATTGGTTTTTGGGTGGGTAATCAATCGGACGGAAACTTCGCAAATATCAATATCAAATAAACTGCCAATTATCCGCCAGCCAACATGAGCTGACAGCCATTAGCCAAAAAACGACATGATCAAAAATTATCTCAAAATAGCCTGGAGAAATCTACTGAAGAACAAACTGTTTTCCTCGATCAATGTGTTCGGATTGTCGGTCGGGATGACCTGCTGCATGTTGCTGCTGCTTTATATCCTGAGCGAGGTTTCTTTTGACAAACACCAGGAACATGTTGACGAGCTCTATCTTGTGCGGAGCGAAAATGTACGTTTTGGTGGGGATAAAATGGATAATCCAAGGGCTCCGTCCCCTTATGCACAGGCCTTAAAACAGGAGTTTCCGGAGGTTGAGCAGGTTTCCAGAGCATGGCTGAATTTTCTGGAAGGAAAGACCTTGTTTAAAGTCCAGGAGTCAGGCAAAACGGTCAGGTCCATATTCGAGACGAAAGGTTACCATGTGGATTCTACTTTTTTTAATCTGTTTTCTTATCATTTTACAGAGGGTGATCCCAGCACAGCGCTCAGTGATCCGCATTCCGTTGTGTTGTCGGAAGACGTTGCGTCTAAGCTTTTTGGAACAGTATCCGCTTTGAACAAAACTGTAAATATCGGCGGTACTGATGGGAATGCTGAAAATTTCAAAGTGACAGGTGTCTATCGCGATGAAAGTGCCCGGTCGCATATCGACGCCCGTTATTTCCTGCCGATGACGTCCGGCTGGGTCGGTAATTATCTGCGGCAGCCCGACCAGAATTTCAGTAATAACAATATGTTTTACACCTACATCAGGGTGAAGCCGGGTACTGATCCTGAAAAATTCAATCAGAAGCTTCCTGCCTTTGTGGAGAAATATGCGGGAAAGGATACAAAGGCAGCAGGGTATAAAAAGCACATGACCTTGCTGGCGGTCAAGGACATACATTTGTTTAATAAAATTGCAGAAATAGCAACTCCGACCACGAGCGCGACTTACTTATACGTACTTGCTTCCATCGCATTGTTTACCTTGCTGATCGCCTGTATCAACTTCATGAACCTTGCCACTGCGCGGTCAGCGAAAAGGGCCGCCGAAGTCGGGATCCGCAAGGTAATGGGCGCTGGTAAACAAGGCCTGATCGGACAGTTCCTGGGCGAATCTATGGTCCTCACCTTTCTTGCTTTGATTTTTGCAGTAGTGTCAGTGATTTTGTTCCTGCCGATATTTAATCAGTTGTCGGATAAGAATTTGCTTGTTTCTGATCTCTTCAAACCCGAAATAGTTGTCGCATTTATTTTGCTCGCTTTGTTGACGGGTTTACTTTCAGGTAGTTATCCGGCATTTTATCTATCGGTTTTTAATCCGCTTGATGTTATTAAAGGCAAGTTTGTCAATTCTGTTTCGGCTGTCACGCTACGGCGCGGACTGGTTGTTTTCCAGTTTGTTATCTCAATCGGGCTGGTCGTGGCAACGATGGTGATCCAGGGGCAGATCAGGTTCATGCGTGACCAGCCCCTTGGCTTTACAAAAGATCAGCAAATTGCAATTCCGTTGCGGAGTGAGCAGGCCCGTAAGTCTTATTACTCGCTCAGAAATGAGATTTTGCAAAGCAATCAGGTGACCGGTGCATCGGGAACTTCCTATTATCCGGGCATCAAAAACCCTCAGGATATGTCGTTATATCGTGGCGACCAGAGCGTAAATGAGGCGGCGGCGGTCAAGACAAACTATGTAGCGCCGGATTTCATGAAAACCATGGGATTTGAAATGGCGGCAGGGAGGATGCTTTCTGCTGAATTCCCAGGCGACACAAATCATAAGATGGTGGTAAACGAAGCTACGATCAAAAAATTTGGCATTCCCCTTGACAAGGCAATTGGCTCCAAGCTTTATTTTGATATCGACAATGGTAAAAATCAGGGAATTGAGATCGTAGGTGTGGTAAAGGATTTTCACTTTGCAGACCTTCGTCAGGCCATAGAACCTTATGCGCTGCTCCCTCATTTTGCCAATGATTTCAACTACATTATCACCCATGTAAATGGAGAGGATGTAGGCAAGGTACTTTCGTTTTTGGAAGGGAAATGGAAGTCAATGGTTCCTGATGAGCCGTTTTCGTACAGTTTTCTTGATGAAGATTTTCAGAGGAACTACACAGCTGACGCTCGCACATCCCGAATCGTCAATTCTTTTACCATCATTTCTATCCTGATCTCCTGTCTCGGTTTGTTTGGCCTGGCTGCTTTTGCGGCGCAGCAACGGATCAAAGAAATAGGAGTGAGAAAAGTATTAGGTGCATCGATCGGCAGCATTGTAACATTGCTGTCAGGCGATTTTATCAAGCTGGTGGCGATATCAATTATCGTGGCCACGCCCATTACCTGGTATGTGATGGATAAATGGTTGCAGGATTTTGCCTATAAGATTGAAATCGAATGGTGGATGTTCGGCCTCGCCGGAGCGTTGGCGGTAGTGATAGCAATACTGACAGTCAGCACGCAGGCGATCAAGGCCGCGCTGACGAACCCCGTGAAGTCTTTGAAGAGTGAGTAGGGACAATTGAATATTCGATCTTTTTGCATAAATTTAATTGTTATAAATCATTGATATTATGGAATTAGTGCTGAAAACAGACAGTGACGAACAGGTTGAATTGATCCTAGCGTTTGCAAAAAAGCTTAACATTATTGTGGAAAGCCGTGAGAAACTAACAAGGAAAAAGGAAACAGGTGACACGAGCTTATCTTCATTATTGGCTGGAAGTATAGATAAAAAGAAAGCTGCTGAGTTGAATAGGGAGTTGGAAAATATGCGAAATGAATGATGAAAAGATATCTTCTAGATACGAATGCCATCATTGACTTTTGCGCTTTATTGTTTCCAACTGCATCGCATCAACAAATTGCTCAAATCATAGATAATGGACCGATTCTTTCTATTATCAACAAAATAGAATTATTATCTTTTCCGGCTGTACCACCCGAAATAATCAGCCTCACCGAGCAGGCAGTCGTTCTTAATTTGAATGAACAGGTTGTAGATCGAACAATATTTGTCCGTAAAACTTGTAAAATAAAGCTACCAGATGCAATTATAGCCGCAACGGCCTTGGAGTATGATTTAATTCTGGTAACAAGGAATGTCGGCGATTTTACAAAGGTTGAGGGGCTGGAACTTTTCAACCCCTATGTACCTGAAAATTGATATTTGAATTTCCGAGGTTTCTTAGTCACAATCTCCCCGTCCATCCCTGAACAAAAACTGTTCAATTTCGAACAATCAATGTCTTTCACTTGGTTGCTAATTGCCTAAATAACAGTTAATTGCAAATGATCGTCTTGTTGGTATAATAATTCAAGGTAGAAACCCTGGAAACTGATCTGTACCAAAATTAAAAAAAGCTGAAAGCCGACCGCCGAAAGCTGAAATCCCCAAAACGCCATGTTCAGAAACTACTTTAAAATTGCAGTCCGCAATCTGTGGAAAAATAAAGGTTACGCATTTATCAACATTGTGGGCCTTTCGGTGGCGTTCTGCGTCAGTGTTTTCCTGTTTTTGACAGCATATTTTCAGCTCACGTTTGACGATTTTCATGTAGATCGCGACCGGATTTTTCAGACTTATTTCTTTTCAAATGATCCTGAAAAGGCTGGAAAAACGGCTAACATGCCGCTCCCGCTGACCCCTGCACTGAAATCGGAATTTCCTGAAATTGAAGGGATAACAAGATTCGTGAATGGAAGCGAAGTGGTGGAATATAAGGGGAAGTTTTTTGATAAAAACATCAAATTTGCTGATGCCGATTTCCTGAAAATTTTCACTTTCCCGCTTTTAAAAGGAAATAAAGAAATCGCACTCAACGATTTAAGCAGCATTGTGCTGAGCGAAAATACTGCCAAAGACATTTTCGGAACCGAAGACCCGATTGGCAAGCAGTTGCAGCTCGGCCTCGATGAGAACAGGAAGCAATATATCGTTACAGGCGTTTTAAAAGACTTTCCCGAGAATTCGACTATAAAATTTGACATGTTCACCAGAACAGAAAATCTGGGAAACTATGCGAATGAAAAGGATCATTGGGATTCGTATTCGCACAATGTGTATTTAAAACTCAGTCCCAAAACAGATAAGGCAACTTTTGAAAAACGGCTTAAACCATTCGTACAAAAGTATTTTGCAAACAATGTTGCGAGCCTTAAAAAAAGAGGAGCCAAGCCGGATGAAAAAGGGGATTTGTATGCATTAAGATTGCAGAATCTGGCGAATGTTCATTTTGATACCGAGGTTTCGGGAAGCTCCGGCGCGCCGATTGCGCTTGTATATGCATTGATGGGTATCGCCATATTCATTCTTATGATCGCCTGTATCAATTTTATTAACCTCAATGTTGCCAGGTCGTTCATCCGGGCTCGGGAAGTCGGTGTCCGCAAATCCATGGGTGCGTTGAAAAACCAACTGTTTTTTCAAATATGGGGAGAGGCGGCTGTAATATGTTTTCTAGGTTTTTTGAGCGGTGTGATACTTGCTATGCTGCTCCTGCCTACTTTCAACGCGACATTTCAAAGTAAGCTCACGCTTAGCTATATACTTCAGCCGGACAAAGTAGCGCTGCTGTTAGGGGTTTTTGTACTGGTTACATTCTTTGCGGGGGGGTATCCGGCCTGGCAGATGTCCAAGTTCAACGCAGTGGAGGTTTTGAAAGGAAAAGTTACCATGAAAAAACCGGGCTTTCTTCGTAACTCCCTGATTATAGCCCAGTTTACTTTGTCTGGTTTGCTGATATGCAGCACCATTATCGCGGTCCAGCAGGTGGAACATCTGCGGAATCAGCCGCTTGGGTTTCAAAAAGAACAGGTCATAAGCATCCCTGTTGGCAATAAAGTGAACAGCCGGCAGGCCCTGCAAAGGATGCGAAACAAGCTGGAAGGAGACCCAGGGATTCTCGGTATTACAGGCAGCGGGGTTAATCTGGGTTTCGGACTGGACAGAAGTACTTCCCGAAGTGTGATCGGGTTTACTTTCAAAGAAAAGGAAATTTCGACAGATTGGCTGCAGGTTGATTATGATTATTTAAAAACATTGAATATCAAACTTTTATCCGGCAGGGAATTTAATCCTTCATATCCTTCTGACACGCTGGACAGGGTGATCATCACGGAAAGTATGGCCAAAATGATTGGCGAAAAAGATCCTGTCGGTAAATTTTTCCAAACCGATAGCGCCGGTGTGAAACATCAGATCATTGGTCTCGTCCCGGATTTCAATCTCTATTCATCCAAAGCCGAGAAAAAGCCGATCACTATGTACCTGTCCGGTTCGGGCGGGCTGCCTTATATTTTTGTCAGAGTTACGCCCCAAAGTCTAAAAATTTCAATGGACAAGCTCAAAGCTGTCTGGAAAGAAGTAGCGCCGGAATCGGAATTCAAAGGCTCGTTTGTGGATGAGAATACTAATTCCTGGTACAAGGAAGAAGAACGGCTGTCGCAGGTTTTTAGTCTTGCTTCCGGCATTGCTATTATCCTGTCTTGCCTGGGACTATTTGCTGTTGCCTTGATCGTCATCGAGCAGCGTACCAAAGAAATTGGTGTCCGTAAGGTGCTGGGTGCCAGTATCGCCAATCTGGTTTTTGTGCTTTCGCAGGACTTCGTGAAACTGGTGCTGGTCGCGATTCTGATATCTTCCCCGTTAGCTTGGTTTTTAATGCAAAAATGGCTTGATAACTATCCGTACAGAATTGAGATCAGCCCGCTGGTATTTGTCATAGTAGGCGTCGGAGCGATTTTGGTGGCAGTAGTCACAGTAAGTTTCCAAAGTATCAAAGCCGCATTGATGAATCCGGTAAAGTCGCTGAAGAGCGAGTAGCTAATCAATAACATTAATAAACGGCCTGTACCGGCTGAATTTTTCGTCTGCTGAAATCAGAGATATTTGTTCTGATAAAGAAATTGCAAGCAAAAACCGATCGAAGGGATCTCTGTGATCATCGTAAAATGGGATCGACTGATAAGCGGAAATATGGGATGTTTTGATCGCAAGGAGCTTAAAGCCGTCTCTAAGAAGTTGTTCCACAATCTCATCAATGCCAATGATAAATTTGGGAAGTTTGCCTAATTTCAGTTTGATAGACATCTCCATTAAACTAATTGGGCTAACCATAATGATATCCTCCGGATTCTCTAAAATAGATCTTATGTGTAATTTGAGATTAGGATTGTCTTCAAGTGACCAAATCAGAATTTGGGTATCCAATAAATATCTCATTCGTACATATATTCATTTAGGTCATCAATCGGATCGTTGAAATCATCAGGGATTCCAATTTTTCCCTTTAAACTGCCTAGTTTTCTTTTCTTAGGTGCATTGTCCAAAATTTCTTCCAAAAATGTAACTACAATTTTTGATTTACTTTTTACAGAGGGAATTTCGTCGAGCGTGATTTTCCCATCTTCGTAAGTGCCTTGAATTGTAGTTAACATATCCGCGCATATTGTTTGTATATCAAATATAACGATTTTTTAAAGGATAAATATTTTCTGTTTCAAAATATAAAAACGCCTCTCTCATCCCCTTAAATCCGATCACAGGTGTTCGAAAGCGAACAATTTAATTTCGTGGAAGAGTTGTATGTATTTGAAAATGAAATATATATAAGCCTGGTATGGATTTTGGTATTTTGAGCCAGAGCACCTTATAGGCGTGCACTAAATCCATCTGCCATGATCAGAAATTACCTCATTACATCACTTCGCAGCCTGCGCCGCAATTGGAATTTTACTATTATTAACGTCACCGGGCTGTCGCTTGGACTGGCTTGCTGTTTGCTGATTTTCTTCACTTTACGCTACGAACTCAGTTTTGATGTACATCATAAGAATGCCGACAAGGTTTACAGGATCCTGAACCATGACCTGGCTGGCGGAGAAAACGGGTTCAATACCGGCATTCCTCTTCCGGCTTTGGAGGCTTTACGCAACGATTTTCCGGAAATCACAACCACTTGCACTTATGCTATACGTGAAACCCTCATTACTACAATAGAAGGAGGGCAAAAGAAGAAGTTTTCGGAGCCGTTTTATGCCGTGTCTTTTATCGGGCCGGAGTATTTCGGGATGCTCGACTATACCTGGCTCAAAGGGTCGCCTCAAACTTCATTGAAAAATCCGGGTTCGGTAGTTCTTACCGAGCAGCAAGGCCGGAAATATTTTGGTAACGCCGACCCGATGGGAAAAACAATCCGGGTCAGTAACAGAATGGATTTTATCGTCACGGGAGTAGTCGCTGACCCGCCTGCTACAACGAATTTCCCGTTTACAACCATGCTCTCTTTTGCCTCATTGAAAGAATATGGATCATTCACGAATTGGGACGACTGGGTTTCTACCTACGGTGGCGGGCAAATGTATGTGATGCTGCCGGAGTCGGTTTCGAAAGAACAGTTTAACAAACAACTGATTGCTTTCAACAAAAAATACCGAGAGAAGGAAGAGGGTGCAAAGCTGGCATTTGTGCTTCAGCCTGTTAAGGATATTCATTTTGCAACTAAAATCGGAAACTACGCCAACCGTTCGATCAGCAAGGGGATGATCTGGTCTATGGCTCTTGTCGGGATCTTTTTGCTGGTGACAGCTTGTGTTAATTTTGTAAATCTGGCCACTGCACAGGCATTGCGACGTGCCCGGGAAGTCGGGGTACGGAAAGTTTTGGGAAGTACGCGGGGACAGCTGCTCCGGCAGTATTTTTCCGAGACCGGTATCATTACAATGTTGTCGGTTGTTCTGGCTCTGGTTATCGCGCAAAGTTCCCTGCCTTACGTGGCAAACCTGCTGAACATCCAGTCCGAAGGGATCCTGTTTGTGACAGACCTGTCGGTTATTATATTCCTTCTTATACTGACTATCGTTACCACTTTGCTTGCTGGCTGCTATCCGGCCCTGATCGTGTCAGGTTATCAGCCGATTCTTGCTGTGAAGGGCAGAATGAAAACATCGGGAAGTAGCCAGTCCAATCTTCGGAGCGGGTTGATCGTACTACAGTTTACTATTTCGCAGATTATTTTGATAGGCACTTTGATAGCCTATACCCAGATGAAATATTTCCGGACCATGGATCTGGGTTTTGAGAAAGATGAAATTATAAACCTGGTCATCCCCGAAAATAATCCAGGCCAGCTTGAAGCGCTCCGGGCTGGATTTACAGCCGAACCGGGTATTCGTTCCCTCAGTTTCAGCGCGTTTACCCCCATGTCGAGAAGCAACTGGCAGACGGGTTTTACATACGAAAATGATGCGAAAGAACTTGATTTCGAAATTGTGATGCGTCCTGCGGATACTTCTTATGTCAGAACATACGGGTTGGAAATAATTGCCGGCAGAATGTACCTTCCTGCCGATACCATGCGCGAGTATGTTATTAATGAAACATTTGTGAAAAAAATGGGTTTTACCGATCCGAACGAAGTGTTGGGAAAAAGGCTTGCAATCGGGCGGTCGGCATTGAAATTGCCGATTGTGGGGGTCGTGAAGGATTTCAATACGTACAGTCTGCATCATGAGATTATTCCTTGCGTATTAACCAGTTCACTGCGGGAATACAGGACACTAGGTATGAAGCTGGATAAAAACGCGGACGTTGACCAGATCAAAAGAATTGAGAAAATATGGTCGGCTGTATACCCTGATTACTTGTTCAAATACAGTTTTCTGGACGATACGTTAAACAGTTTCTATGAGAAGGAAGAAAAATTCTTTTCTCTTTTCAGGCTGCTGTCCGGGATAGCTATTTTTATCGGCTGCCTCGGATTATACGGAGTCGTCGCCTTTATGGTCGAATCGAGGACCAAAGAAATGGGGATCAGAAAAGCAGTGGGGGCATCCGCACTGAATATTTTCGGATTGTTTTCCATTGATTTTGTCAAGCTGGTCATTATTGCGCTGGTCATCGCCTCTCCGGTGGCCTGGTATGCGATGAATGAATGGTTGCAGGACTTTACCTATAAAGTGAATATCAACTGGTGGATATTCGTATTGGCGGGTGTTGCGGCAGTAATCATAGCGTTAATAACCATTAGTTTTCAGAGTGTAAAAGCAGCTCTTACAAACCCGGTCGAAGCTTTGAAAGCGGAGTGAGGGAGAAGGGAAGAAGGGAGGAAGGGGAAGAAGGGGAGGAACTTCCCACCCTTTCCTCCCCGTTCTCCCTTTTTCCCATCCTTCCTTTCCTCCATCGTCCCTTTCCTCCCTCCCCCTATTTTCCACTCCAAAATAAAACAGCCATGATCAAAAATTATTTAAAAATCGCCCTGCGTAACCTGTCTAAAAGCAAGGTTTATTCATTCATTAACATTATCGGCTTGTCGGTCGGGATTGCGGTTGCGATGCTGATCGGACTTTGGGTTTGGGATGAGCTGTCTTTTAATAAGTATCACAAAAATTACGACCGTATCGTACAAGCCTGGATCAGCCAAACTTTTAACGGGCAAACGGGCAGCGGCGTCGCGGTATCGCTTCCGGCAGTGCGCGAGATGGCCACCAAATACAGCGCGGATTTCAAGTATACATCCATGGCGTCCTGGAATTACGGGCATTTGCTGGCGAATGGAGAAAAAAAGATAAATAAAAGCGGCATGTATGTGCAGCCTTCTTTTCCTGAAATGCTCTCGCTGAAAATGCTGAGAGGAGACTACAGTGCATTAAAAGAACCGGGCTCAATCATTATTGCTGAATCTCTTGCCAAGGCACTTTTCGGAAATGAAGATGCGCTTAACAAAACAATTAAACTGGATATCAAGAAAGACGTGAAGGTAACCGGCGTCTACGAAGATATCCCTTTCAATTCCAATTTTAATGAGACCAAAATGCTGCTCACCTGGAACGACTACCTGCAGGCAGAAGGCTGGGTGAAGGAGGCGCAGGAGCAGTGGGGAAACCATTCTTTTCAGTTTTATGCACAGGTGGCCGACCATGCAGATATCGGTAAAGTCTCGCTGAAGATCAGAGATGTGGAGTTGCCGCACAGTTTTTCCAAAACAGACAAGCCGCAGTATTTTCTGCATCCGATGAGCCGCTGGCATCTTTATTCGGATTTTAAAAATGGCAAGAATATCGGGGGAAGCATTCAGTTCGTTTGGCTGTTCAGCATTATCGGTGTTTTTGTCCTCTTGCTGGCCTGTATCAATTTCATGAATCTGAGTACAGCCCGCTCCGAAAAGCGCGCCAAGGAAGTAGGGATCCGAAAGTCAATCGGTTCGCAGAGAAGTCAGTTGATATTCCAGTTCCTGAGCGAATCGCTGCTGGTGGTTTCTTTTGCGTTGATCCTCGGCATACTCTTTGTTTTGCTTGCTTTGCCGGCGTTTAATGAATTATCCGGAAAGCATGTCGGGTTTCCTTACATGTATGCGCAGTTCTGGCTGGCGCTCTTGATTTTTTCGCTGTTCACGGGGCTGGTTTCGGGAAGTTATCCCGCGTTTTATCTTTCTTCTTTTAATCCCCTTGCTGTTTTAAAGGGTACATTCAAGGTAGGGAAATGGTCTGCCACGCCGAGGAAAGTAATGGTCGTTCTTCAGTTTACAGTTTCAATTACACTGATCATCGGGACCATTATTGTATTCCAGCAAATCCAGCACGCCAAAAACCGGCCGATAGGGTACGACAGGTCCGGGTTGTTGCAGATCAATATTTCGCCGAATATGTATGGCAAATATTATCCGTTGCGGGACGACCTTTTGAAATCCGGTGCTGTGTTTGAAATGAGCGAATCTTCCAGCCCTACCACGGGTATTTATTCCAATCAGATCGGTTTTGAATGGGAAGGGATGGAGCCGAACTCGCTTCCATTGTTTGGAACGATCGCCTGTACGCATGATTTTGGAAAAACAATCGGCTGGAAAATTGTTCAGGGGCGCGATTTTTCCCGCGATTTCTCAACCGATACTGCGGCTTTTGTTTTAAATGAATCGGCGGTTAAGTTGACCGGTATCAAGAATATAATAGGTAAAACGATCCGGTATAACGGCAAGCCCCGGCAGGTGGTTGGTGTGATCAAAGATATGGTTATGCAATCACCCTACGAACCTGCCGTCCCGACCATTTTTCTGATGGATTACGAGTGGGCTAATCTGATCAATATCAAACTGATGCCAAATGCGCCGGTGGATCAGGCGCTGAAAAAGGTAGAGGCTGTTTTCAAAAAACATGATCCCGATTCGCCTTTTGAATTCAAGTTTGCCGATGAGGAGTATGAAGCCAAATTCAGGGCCGAAGAGCGTATTGGCAAACTGGCTCGGGTATTTGCTGTGCTGGCTGTTTTTATCAGCTGCCTAGGATTGTTCGGATTGGCCGCATATACTGCCGAACAAAGAACGAAAGAAATAGGGATACGGAAAGCGCTGGGTGCAAGCGTGGCGCAAATGTGGGCGATGCTGTCCAAAGAGTTTGTGTACCTCGTCATCGTATCGTGCGTAATCGCCTCGCCGATCGCACTCTATTTTCTGAACGACTGGCTCAAAAAATATGAGTACCACATTGAGCTGAGCTGGATCGTTTTTGCAGTTTCGGCATTTTTAGCGGTATTGATAACCATATTGACAGTAAGTTTCCAGGCAATCAAAGCAGCTTTGATGAATCCTGTGAAGTCTTTGCGGAGTGAATAAGAGAGTGCGTAACGGGAATATTTGTCAAAAGTCAGGGTTCACCTGGTACCTGTTTTTACATTTCGTCGATTAAAAAACGCATACTATCTGCTGAAAAGCTGAGTTCGCAGATCGGTTTTCAGGTGTGTTAAACGTTTGTTGAAAAAAGGCCTCTAACCTACATAAACAAACAATTTAATAAATAGAAACCATGAAAAAGACCATCTTAGCCATCGCAACAATCGTAACATTGACCATCGGGAACAGCTTCGCGCAACGCAGCTACAAACATGCCGAAATCCCGGCAGTGAATAATTCCAGAGGTGACAATGCCTATGAAGAATTCCGCATCAACAAGCTGGATCAGATCGTTAAACTGACGCGTAAACAGGAAAACCGGATCAAGGCGATCGAAAACCGTTACGATCGTTTGACTTCCACAAACAGACGTTACAGTACTTACCAGGGAATAAAACGTCTGGAAGAGCAGAAGCAAAAAGAAATTCTTTCAGTACTAACCCCGGCCCAGCGTCAGCGTTTGTTCGCATATCAGAATTCGAACCGCTTCGATAACCGTTACAACCGCAGAGGATAACCTGATTCGTCGGGATTTGACGGGACGAATAAGTCCGCATAAAATAATCTATTAGCATCAATGAAGATAATGCAATCAGCGCGAGCCCAACCAGCTCAAACGTTGATTGCATTTTTTGCGTAAATGAAAAAGCGGAACGCGCAAATCAACTTAAAATGATTTGAACCCGGTTATTATAGTATTTGGTATTGTAGCAGGAGTTTTTCGGGGTGGCATATACGTGTATTGGATGGCACGTCATAGAGAACGTATAGCCTTGATCGAAAACGGGCAGACGCTTCAATTTTTTTTGGATAACAAAATATCGGCGTTCTCCACTCTGAAATTCGGGATGCTTTTTGTCGGGATCGCAACAGGTATTCTTGTCGGTAATGTGCTATATATAAACCTCGATTTGCCCGGAGGCATTGCCTGTATGTCTATGATTTTCATTCTCAGAGGTGTTAGCCTGATCGCCAATTTCTTCATCGAGCGAAAACTGTGCAGGAAACAAAGGATCGATACAAAAAAATTTAGCATAGTACCTTGCATCACAAAGTACCTTTCTATACCTTTGAATAGTGTTAGCTGTTATCACGCAAAAATCGTCGTAACAGCTTAGCGCTGAATCGATTCAACTACCGGAAAAATTTTAAAAGAGTGCAAACTCTTACCGGAATTTCTATGCCTTTTCAAATCTGTTAGCCATTTAAAATTTTAGCCATGAAAACATTACTCCTTTTTCTATTTTCGATTCTTTTTTCCGGGCTTGTGTGCATTAGCCAGGCCTCTTTTGGCCAGACTGCCACGCCCGGCGGGGCCAAAATTTCAGGTATTGTCGCGGATTCAGTAAGCAAGAAACCGCTGGATTTGGTGACGGTTAATTTGATGGCCGGAAATACTGCGGTCAAAGCCGATTTTACGAAGACAGATGGTTCTTTTGTATTTCGAAATGTCAAGCCTGCCAAATATTCAGTCGTCATCGTAGGGGTAGGATGCCAAACCAAAATGATTGCGGTGGACCTTTCGGACAGTACCAGAAAGACTGTCGAGCTCGGCTCTGTTGGTATCAGCAGCAACGTGATCGGTCTGAAAGAAGTGACAGTAACCAGTGTTAAACCGATTGTAAAACAAGAAGTTGACCGGATATCCTACGATCTGGAAGCCGACCCGGAAAGCAAGGTTTACAGCGTGCTGGAAATGATGCGGAAAGTACCTTACCTCTCCCTAGACGCGGACGATAATATTTATTTGAAAGGGAATGCCGATTTTAAGATCCTGATCAATGGGAAACCATCGAGTATGATGGAGCGGAGTTACCGGGATGTGTTGCGGAGCATGCCGGCATCTTCTATTGTACGTATCGAGGTGATCACCACGCCTCCGGCCAAGTATGACGCGGAAGGGCTGGCGGGGATTATCAATATTATTACCAATAAAAAAATCGATAATGGTTACAACGGGACGCTGAACGTCAGTGAACGTTTCAGGGTAGGCGGGCCTGGTTTTGGCGGATCTGTTTCGGCAAAACTCGGCAAGCTCGGGATGACAGCGATGGCTGGGGGAGGGCAGTACGACACGCCTTTGACACGTACAATTGTAGGGCGTAGTTCCACCGGGACAGAGCCATCGGAACTGTATCAGGAAAATTATGCCAGATCGGGGAATAAAAACGCTTACATCGGCTACGAGGTTAGTTATGAAGTGGACAGCCTGAACCTGCTGAGCGCCCAGTTGAATTTCAATGGCAGTAAATCAGATGGTTCCGGCCTTCAAAACTCTGTGATCAACGCAAGCGGGGAAACTCTGGAAAGGTATAATGTCACAAACCGCAATGACGGAACAGGTACCGGAATGGATGCGGCGCTGAACTATCAAAAGGGCTTTAAGGCAGATAAAAACCGGTTGCTTACTTTTTCATACCGTTATTATGGGTTCAACAATACCCAAAACAGCAATCTGGTGATCGACGACCGCATTAATTATGACAGGCCTGACTATACGCAGGTCAATGACCAGAGTTTTTCCGAGCAGACTTTTCAGGTCGACTATGTTTACCCTATCAAAAAGTTGAACATCGAAGCTGGTTTAAAAGGGATTATGCGGGATAATCAGAGCGATTTTCAATACAGTGCCTGTAATTCCGAAAGCAAAAAATTTGAGATAGATCCGGGTATGAGCAACAAGTTCAATAACACCCAGAATGTGTTCGGTGCCTACAATACCTATCAGTATAATTTCAAAAAATGGGGCGTGAAGGCGGGTGCCAGGATAGAGCAGACGGTGATCAATGCCGATTTCATTTCGACGGACTCCAAAGTGAAACAGAATTATTTCAATGTGATTCCTTCGGTGTCGGTCAACAGAAAATTGAAAGACAATGGCGGGATCAATTTTGGTTACACCCAGCGTATTCAGCGGCCGGGTATTTATCAGCTCAACCCGTTTGTGGACCGTACCAACCCTAGTTTTGAACGGACGGGAAATCCTGGTTTACGTCCCGCGTTCGTACATGATATGCAGCTGGGGTACAGCAAGTCCAAAAAAGCTTCGGTTAATATAGGCGTAGGCTTTACGAAATTTAAAGACCTGATTTTCCCGGTCGCAGTTTATAACCCTGAAACACAGATCACCCGGACTTCTTTTGGAAATACAGGAACTGCCAGGCTGTTCTCGGGAAACCTGAACGTCAATTATCCGATTACAAAGAGATTGAATTTCAGTACGAATTTCAGGATCGCCCATGGTAAGGTGACGGGCGTTGTCAACGGTGCAGAGATTACCAATAGCGGGATTATGTACCAGTTCTCAGCATCTACCGGCTATCGTCTGGACAAAGGCTGGCGTGTCAATGCTAATCTTAACTGCAATGGCCCCGGCGTGAATTTGCAGGGAACTACCAATTCGATGGTTAGTCCGTCGTTCAGTGTCAATAAAGATATCATCAAGGACAAGCTTTCTTTCTCGGCTGCCGCCAACAATCCTTTTACCAAATTCCGGAAAAATTACTCGACAACCTCCGGGCCGAATTTCAGCCAGTATAACGACAGAAGGGATTATTTCCGGTCGTTCAATCTGAGCCTGAATTATAAATTCGGCAGGCTTAAAGAGGCAATCAAGAAAAATAAAAGAGGAATCAGAAACGACGATGTGCAAAGCGGAAGTTAGGGAAAACAGTACATGCCGGTTCCAGCCGGTATGTACTGTAACAGTGTTCAATATCGGACAGCATGTTGTCATTTTAATGCATAAGTTTCTGTAAATCAGATATTATTAAATCTGGTACAGGATTTTTAAGAACAGAAGCCAAGTACGTTAATGGCCACCTGTTCATTTCTAACCTGACTAATGATGTTTAGCAACTATCTTAAAATCGCCTGGCGTAACCTGCTTCGGAATAAGGTGTACAGCCTGGTAAATATTGCCGGCCTGGCGCTGGGAATTACTGCTTTCCTGCTGATCCTGGAATACGTAAGTTTTGAGAAAAGTGTGAACCAGTTTCACAGGAACCTTCCGCAAATGTACCGGTTATTGAACCTGGGCGTAAAAGGGGAAACCTGGCCGGAGATCGAACCGGGCTGGGCACCTAGGATCAGGCAGGCGTTTCCCGAAGTTAAGGATTACTGCCGCGTTGCCGAAGGGATCGGAAAGGGATTTGTGACTGGCGCAGAATTGAAAAATGAATCATTCCGCGAAAATGCAATAGGTTACGCAGAAGGTAATTTCTTTGACTTTTTTACATTCCCGGTCGTCAGGGGCGACGGCAAGGCATTGGAAAATCCGAAAGTGGTGTTTTTGTCTGAAAAAACAGCCACCAAATATTTTGGCGAACAGAACCCTGTCGGAAAGACACTGACGGTCACTAACCAGTTTGGCGCCTTAACCTACTCTGTGGAAGGTGTTTATGAAAACCCCTCGAATTCGGACATCCAGTTTGACATAATCCTGTCCCTGGCAACTCTTTCCAATGCTGCAAACCTCAATGGAAACGATTGGGCTGCACTCGATAACGATGACTCTCAATACATTAACACCTTTTTTCTGCTGAACAAAGCGGCTGACCCCAAAGCGCTTGAAAAGAAATTAACCACGTTTCGCGACGGTTTACAAAAAGATAAAGACGGAATTCAGTTCCGGTTACAGGCTTTTGCCAACATTCATCTTGCCGATAACCTCAGTGACACATATATGACCAGCGGCAATGTGAAATATGTATATATGCTGCTCATTGTGGCCACCCTGATACTGCTGATCGCCTGGTTCAATTACATCAACCTTTCAACCGCCAACGCACTAAAACGCGCGAATGAAGTTGGTGTGAGAAAGGTCATCGGTGCTACCCCGGGAAATCTTATCATGCAGTTTTTAGGAGAATCGGCTTTGGTTAATGTATTGGGTCTGGGCACTGCGCTTGTTTTGGTAAGCCTGGTTCAGCCTTTTTTCAATCAGCTGATCGGCAAAGAGTTATCTCTCGGCTCACTCGGGAATTCCTCGATGTGGCTGGTCGGACTGGCGCTGTTGCTGGTCGGCGCGCTAAGCTCGGGTATTTATACTGCGTATTCATTTTCAAAATTCAACCCGGTCAAAATACTCAAAGGAAAACTGACCGCCTACGCAGGCGGAGTGTTGCTACGGAAGTCTCTGGTGGTTTCCCAGTTCAGTATTTCCATTGTTTTGATCCTCGCTACGATAGTCATTTACAGCCAGTTGAAATTCATGCAGACGCAGAATCTGGGCATTGATACCAGTCATCTGCTGGTTGTACGCGGACCGGAGTTGGGCAAGGACAGTTCCTATAAAACCCGTCAGAATGCTTTCTGGAATGAACTGGAACAGCAGAGTTTCGTCAAGGATTACAGTCTGTCCGGAACTGTGCCGGGCAACTGGTTCAATTTTAAGACTTCCGGTTTTTCACAACCCGGTTCAAAACCTGGTGATGAGCTCGAAAGCTATGCATTTGCGATCATCGGGGATACTTATCTCAAAACTTATGGCATCCAGCTCAAAACAGGCCGCAATTTTACAGCCGCGGAATGCCGTGTGGAGTGGAACCAAAACAGTAAAGTCTTGCTGAATGAAAAGGCTGTTGAGCAACTTGGTTTTAAATCGGCCGAAGATGCGATCCGAACGAAAGTACAGTGGGACGAAAGGTTTCTGGATGTGATCGGCGTGGTGAAAGACTACCATCATTCGGGTCTCCAGCGGGCGATCGAGCCCATGATTTTTTATCCGCAGGTGAATACGGGTTACATTACCATCCGGCTCACACCTGGTGAAATCCAAAATAAAATGGCCAAGCTGGAAAAGATCTACAAGGGCTATTTTGCGGGAAATCCGTTTGAATATTTCTTCGTCGACGAGAATTTCAACAAACAATATGTGACCGAAAAACAGTACAGCGAAATATTTACAACTGCTTCTGTCTGGGCAATTTTTATCGCGTGTCTGGGCCTTTTCGGACTCGCCACTTTTACAGTTGAAACTCGTACGAAAGAAATCGGTATCAGGAAAGTGCTCGGTGCTTCGGTGGCCAGCATCGTCGGATTGTTGTCGCTGGACTTCCTGAAACTGGTTTTTGTTGCGATCATCATTGCCTGTCCGGTTGCATGGTATTTCATGACCGGCTGGTTGAAGGATTTTGAGTACCAGATCAGGATCACCTGGTGGATTTTCGCCGCCGGCGGCGCTCTGGCCATAATGGTAGCAGTATTGACCATCGGTTTTCAAAGTATCAAAGCAGCTTTGGTCAATCCAGTGAAATCGTTGAAGAGTGATTGACTTTAAGGAGGATGGAGGAAAGGGAGGAGATTATTATACATTCGTCCCTTTCCTCCATCGTCCCTTTCCTACCTTCTCCGCCGCTCCTTTTCCCGTTAAAAGAAAAACACCATGTTCAAAAACTATCTAAAAATCGCGCTCCGTAATCTCTTAAAGCACAAGACATTCAGTGTCATCAGCATTGCCGGCGTGGCGTTGGGGCTTGCTTGTTTTCTGTTGCTGTCGCTTTATGTCAAAGATGAACTGAGCTACGACAGGCACCATGAAAATGCCGACCGTATCTATCGGTTGTCCAGGACTTTTTTGTCGAAAGACGGAACGGCTTCGTTGCGCCTCGGACATGCTGCGCCTCCGTTCGGGCCTCTGGTTGCTCAGGATTTCCCCGAGGTGGAAGAGGTCGTCAGGCTTTTGGAAACCGGTGCATTGGTACAATACGGCGAGAAAATTTTTAATGAAGAGAATATGTTCGCCGCCGAGAACAACCTGTTCAAGGTTTTTACTTTTCATGTGGAGCAGGGCAATCCTCAAAATGCATTGGAAAACCCTTTTTCGATCATGTTTTCGAGACCAATGGCTGAAAAGTATTTTGGTAAAGAAAATCCGGTCGGAAAGATCATCAGGCTTGATAATCAGCTCGACTACACTGTTACGGGCGTTTTTAAACCTTTGCCTGCACAATCTTCTTTTCACCCTGATTTCCTCGTTTCTTTTTCGACATTGAACGACGACCGGGTATACGGAGCCGAAGGTTTAAGGACAAATTTTGGCAACAATTCATTCTCAACGTTCTTACTTCTGCCGAAAGGATATGATCCGCAAAAGCTTGTGAAAGCATTTCCTGTGTTTCAAAATCGCCGTATAGAAGCCAAAGCTTCTACCTATTCGGTGCTTGACCTCATGAAACTCACGGATATCCACCTGCACTCGCATCTGGATTCAGAAATCGAGGCCAATGGCGATATTCAATATGTATATCTGTTTTCGGCCATCGCGATTTTTATACTGATCATCGCCTGCATCAATTACATGAATTTGGCAACGGCGCGGTCTGCCACACGGGCCAAAGAAGTGGGTATGCGCAAAGTGATAGGAGCAGTACGCGCCCAGCTGGTCCGGCAGTTTTTGAGTGAATCCATTCTGATGGTAGTGGTTTCTATGCTTTTTGCGATGATCATTGTGGTGCTTTGCCTGCCTTATCTCAACAATTTTACGCAAAAGACCCTGACAGCGAAAGCCCTGCTCGATCCGTTGTTTCTCTCAATTCTAGCCTGTATTACGCTTTTTACAGGGGTGATAGCAGGCAGCTATCCGGCTTTTTTCATGACTTCTTTTCAGCCGGTCAGTGTATTAAAAGGCAAAATTGCATCCGCCCTGAAAAACGGAAATCTGCGTCAGGTGCTGGTAGTGGCGCAGTTTTCCATAGCTGTGGTACTCATTATTTGTACGGCAGTGGTTTACAATCAGATGCGGTATGTACAGAATTATAAACTGGGTTATTCCAAAGATCAGATCGTTCTTTTACGCGCTGCCGGAGATTCTGCAACCAATTACGAGAGTATCCGGCAACAATTGAAAGAGAATAGCAATATCCTGGAAGTGGGCCGCTCTTCGAGAATTCCGTCAGGACGTTTGCTGGATTCGTGGGAGGCGTATGTGATGAAAGGGGATTCAATGGCGCCGGCCGACATCAGTATCAAGTCTTTGTCGGTGGACGAGGATTTTATTTCAACCTATCAGATCAAAATGGCAGCCGGGAGGAATTTTTCACGGGAATTCACTACGGATAAAACTTCCGGGTTTATCCTGAATGAAACGGCTGTAAAATTGCTGGGCTGGAAAAATCCGCATGACGCGATAGGAAGCAGGTTTGGCTACGGCGAAATCCGCGGACAGATCGTCGGGGTTACCAAAGATTATCATTTTGAGTCCCTGCACCAGAAAGTTGCACCTATTGTGATGTTTTCGCAGCCAGGAAACATGAGGTGGATGTCGGTTCATATTTCAGGGAATAATATTAAAAGTGCGATAGGTCACATGGAGTCGGTCTGGAGGAGGCAGTTTCCGGATGTTCCTTTTGCGTACGAATTTTTGGATCAAAGATTTGGAAAGCTCTATGCACGCGAACAGACACAGCAATTGCTTTTCGGGATTTTTGCGGGAATAGCGATTTTTATTTCATGTATGGGATTACTCGGCCTTTCCATGTTTATGGCAGAGCTCAGGATCAAGGAAATCGGTGTGCGCAAAGTTTTAGGCGCATCCGTGACCAGTCTGGTAATCATGCTTTCCAATGACTTCCTGAAACTGGTCCTGATCGCCATCGTTATTGCGTCGCCAATAGCCTGGTATGCTATGACCAACTGGCTGAAAGATTTTGCGTACCACACACAGGTAAACTGGTGGGTTTTTGCGCTGGCAGGGGTCATTTCCATAGGTATCGCCCTGCTCACGATCAGTTTTCAAAGTATCAAAGCAGCATTAATGAACCCGGTGAAATCGTTAAAGAGCGAGTAGCACCCGGAACCCGAAAAAAACCAAATTTCAACCACATAACAGTCAATACCAGGAAATGTTAAGAAGCTACCTAAAAATCGCCCTCCGTAATCTCTGGAAGCACAAAGTGTTTTCGTTTATTAACATAATGGGCCTGACGGTTGGGATGTCGGCCTGTTTCCTGATATTCCTTTATGTCAATTTCGAATTGAAATATGATGCTTTTCATTCCAAAGCCGACCGGATTTACAGACTGGTAACGGATATCAAAACACCCTCGGAAACGATCTACGCGCCAATTACTTCATGGGCATTTGCACCGGCCATTAAAAATGATCTTCCTGAAGTGGAGGAGTTTGCGCGGGTTAGCGGAGGCAGTTTCCTGGTACGCAAAGGCAATATCAAATTCCAGGAGGAAAAAACGGTTTTTGCAGACTCATCCTTGTTCCGCGTTTTTGATTTCAAACTGATCAAGGGAAATCCCAAAACAGCCCTTAAGGATCAGTTAAGCATCGTTTTTACGGAAAAAGCAGCAAAAAAGTATTTCGGCGATACCGATCCGGTGGGACAGACATTGCTTTTATCGGGCGAAGGGCTGCCTGCAACCGTGACCGGTGTCATGAAAGACATTCCTGATAATTCGCAGATCAAAGGCGACATGTTTGTATCGATGTCGACCCTTACTCAGCGGTTCAATAAAGGACTTGACGACCAGTGGTCCAATTTTGGCGCATCGACCTATTTACTTTTGAAGCCGGGAACTACGGGAAAAGCGATGGAAAAGAAATTTCCTGCATTTCTTCAGAACCGCGCGGGTAAACTGATGAAGGAAAATCAGATGTTCTACACCCTTTTAATGGAGCCTTTGAGAGATGTTTACCTGCATTCCACCCGAGAGGGGCAGGAAAAGGGCAGCATGAACAATGTCTATATCTTTTCGGTTGTGGCTGTTTTTATATTGCTGATCGCATGTATCAATTTTGTAAATCTCACCACTGCACGGTCGGCGGAAAGGGCGAAGGAAGTAGGCGTTCGCAAGGTTGTCGGTGCACCCCGGGCGCTTCTTGCCAGGCAATTTATCATTGAATCGGTCTTGCTATGCCTCATTGCATTTATATTTTCAACTGTTCTCTCAGCCCTCCTGATCCCTTTATTCAACAACCTGGCCGGAAAAACGGTCAGTACCGGAATTTTATCAAACCTCCCATTTGTCCTGGGAATGTTCCTGGCCGCCATAATGATCGGTATGCTGGCTGGTATTTACCCGGCACTTGTATTGTCGTCTTTTGAGCCGGTTGTTGTATTAAAAGGACGTTTCGCGACAAGTGTGAAAGGGATCTTGTTGAGAAAAGGGCTGGTAGCGGCCCAATTTGCCATCTCTATCGCGCTGATTATTGCCACAATCGTAGTTTATACGCAAATGAATTTCATGCGGAACCGCGACCTGGGTTTCAGCAAAGATCAGATGCTGATCATTAATACCGAGGGTGACCCCAAAAAACTGGCATTCAAACAATCTCTGGAAGGTCTGACGGGGGTATTGTCAACGGCAGCTTCATCCAGTGTTCCGGGCAGCGGTAATCCCGGTGCTTATTCGGAAATAGAAAACAAAAGCGGGGATTTGCAGATTGCCAATCTGGACCTGTATTTCGTCGATTTCGATTATATCCCGCAGTTTAAGCTGAAAATGGTTGCGGGAAGGGCTTTTTCAAGAGAATTTGGCACGGATACAACCCAAGCCATGGTGATGAATGAGTCCGCGGTAAAACTGTTTGGTTACAGTTCTCCGCAGGAAGCAATCGGCCGGCGTTTCAGGCAGTGGGGCAGGGAAGGGAAGATTGTAGGTGTCGTAAAGGATTTTCATTTCCGGTCTTTGCAGGAAAATATCAAGCCGCTGACGATGCGTATCGAACCGGGTGGCTGCGATTTGGTCTCCGTGAAAGTTGCAGGAGGGAATTTGCAATCGTCTATTGCGGCCATAGAAAGCAAGTGGAAGTCGATCATGCCGGAACGGCCTTTCAGTTATTATTTTATGGACGAATTCTTTGACCGGCAGTACCGGAGCGAAGAACGTTTCGAAAAGCTGTTTTTCAACTTTGCGATCCTCGCGATATTTATATCCTGCCTCGGTTTGCTGGGTCTGGCTTCGTACAGCACCATGCAGCGGACCAAAGAAATCGGCGTACGGAAAGTGATGGGTGCCTCCTTAGGGAGTATCGTTGCGCTTTTATCCCGCGATTTCCTGATCCTCGTTGTTATTTCCTTTTTCATCGCCGCTCCTATAGCCTACTATTTCATGAGCCAGTGGCTCGAACATTTTGCCTACCGGACCAACATACAATGGTGGATATTCCTTGTAGCCGCCGTGATCGCCGTCGCCATAGCTTTTTTAACGGTAAGTTTCCAAAGTATCAAAGCGGCATTGATGAACCCGGTGAAATCGTTGAGGAGTGAGTAAGGGGAGGAAAGGGACGATGGAGGAAAGGGAGGAGGAAAAGACAAAAGTCAAAAAATTATGCTGACAAATTATCTGAAAATTGCCTGGCGGAATCTGATGGGAGCGAAGGGATATGCTTTTATCAACATTACCGGGCTTGCTGTGGGCATGGCTTCGTCGATGCTTATTTTTCTATGGATACGCCATGAGCTGACTTTCGATCGGTTTTACCCGAAAACGGGCCGGCTTTTCCAGGTTTATAATGAAGATAAAATCAATGGTGAGATGTTCGTCTGGGGATCCACACCTTCGGTACTTGCCCCCGCATTGAAACAAGATTACCCCGAAATCGAAAACGCTACGAGATACCTGCCGGTAGGGCAATTGCTTTCGGCAAACGACAAGCATATACATGTTGATGGCAATTTCGCCGATCCGGCTTTTCTGGATATGTTCGATGTCGCTTTTTTATACGGTAATAAAACACGGGCATTGTCGGATCAGAACGGTATCATTTTAACAAAATCCCTGGCTGAAAAACTATTCGGAACGGCTGATGTGATTGGTAAAACAATACGGATAGAGCGGAAAGACAATTTCACAGTTACTGGTATTCTTGAAGATTTCCCAGCCAATTCGAGCTTTAAAGACATTGGTTATATACTCCCCTGGCAATATCTCGAAACCTTGGGCTGGACCAACGGTGACTGGAATAATAACAATTTTTACACCTATGTTTTACTGAACGAAAAAGCAGACCCCGCCGTAGTGAACCGGAAAATCAGCAAAGCTACCGCCAGTCATCTGAAAGGTGTCCTGAGTGATGTTTCAAACCGGAAAATATTTCTTCACGGGGCGGATAAATGGCATTTGTATTCCAGGCAGGAAAATGGAAAACTCGTTGGCGGACAGATTGTGACGGTCCGGTTATTCGGTTTTATTGCGGCGTTTGCGTTACTGATCGCCTGTTTTAATTTCGTCAATCTGAGTACGGCAAGAAGTGAAAAGCGGGCAAAGGAAGTGGGGATCAGAAAAGTAGCGGGAGCGCCCAGAACAGCGCTGGTCTTTCAGTTTATCAGCGAATCCGTAATCCTTGCATTATGCTCGGGACTGGTGGCGTTCCTGATCGTTTTTACCAGTCTTCCGGCCTTTAACGCTCTGCTCGGCTCTCAAATCGTAGTGCAAGTCGGGTCTGTGTATTTCTGGGTTGCGGCAGTCGGTTATGTATTCCTGACGGGCGTTCTGGCAGGGATTTATCCCGCCTTTTTCTTGTCCGGATTTCAGCCGGTTACGGTTATCAAAGGCACTTTCCGGTCTGTTAATTCCGTGTTTTCGACCCGCAAAGGTTTGGTTGTCCTGCAATTTACGTTTGCCATCGTGCTGATTATTTCTACGCTGGTCATCAGACAGCAGATCGGTCACGCACAAAAACGGGACAGTGGTTATGATAAGACTAATTTGTTGTTCACGCAGCTTACCGGCGATCTTCAACAGCATTACAATATAGTACAGCAGGAGCTGGTATCCGGTGGCGCAGCCATTTCAGTCAGTAAATCCATCGGCCCGATCACCCGCCTGAATACCCGGCACTGGGGTGTATCCTGGCCGGGAAGTACTCAGAAAGACAAGGATATCGAGTTTGTGCCGTTTGGCGCAGACTTTGATTTTCTAAAAACAAATGGTGTGAAATTGATGGCCGGCAGGGATATCGACGTCCGCAAATTCCCGACAGATTCGACTGCACTGATGTTGAATGAAGCGGCGGTTAAAACCATGCGTCTGAAAGATCCTTTGGGAACAACAGTGAAATTTAGTGGCAAAGAGTGGCATGTGGTTGGTGTTGTGAAGGATTTTATTTTCGCTTCACCTTACGAAACCGTTAATCCGGTGCTGATTTCCGGCCCAGCCTATGGCCTATCCTGGGCAAGCCTTCGCCTGAACCCGCAGAATACTCCCGCACGTAACCTCGAAATTGCACAGGCAATTTTTAAAAAATACAACCCCGAGTACCCTTTTGAATACACATTTGCCGACGAATCATACCGGGCGAAGTTTGCCGACGAGCAACGTACAGGTAAGCTTACCGGTCTCTTTACCGGCTTGACTATCCTTATTTCGTGTCTGGGTCTGTTCGGTCTGGCGGCGTATTCGGCCAGTCAGCGGACCAAGGAGATCGGTGTCCGGAAAGTACTTGGGGCATCGGTGGTCAGTATCATACAGTTGCTTTCGAGTGAGTTTGTCAGGCCTGTTTGCGTTTCCTTTTTGATCGCCGCGCCAATCGCCTGGTATGCGATGGACCAATGGCTGCAAGGTTATCAATACAGAATTTCAATCAGTATTACAGTTTTTGCGGTTACAGGTCTCTTATCAGTGCTGATCGTGCTTACGACCGTCAGTTTTCAGGCCGTCAAAGCGGCATTGATGAATCCGGTGGAATCGTTGAGGAGCGAGTAGTTCCAGCCGTCAGCTATTCGTTCCCTGGGACGGGTTTTTAAAAACAGGTATAAATAAACGTTGAAAAGAGCCGAAAGCTGACCGCCGACGGTTGACAGCCAAAGATGCTAAAAAACCATATAACCCTCATATTTCGGAATCTTGTCAGAAACAAGGTTTACTCTTTTGTCAATATATCTGGCCTCGCGGTCGGGCTGGCGGCGGCTATGCTGATCATCCTTTATATCAAGGATGAAAAAAGCTATGACCGTTTTCATGCCAATAATCCGAACATTTACCGGATTGTGAATCAGTGGATTAACCCTGACGGAAGTGTGAAGCAGGGTGATGGCGTTACCGGCAGTTTTCCGGGGCCGAAATTCAAGGCAGCCATTCCGGAAATCCAGTCGTATGTGCGGGTAATGGGTGATTTTATGGATATCCGTACCGGGCGCGACATCAAAGGCCACGAAGTGTTGCGGGTTGATTCCGGCTTTCTCTCATTTTTTTCATTTCCGCTGATTCATGGAAACGCCCGGGAATCTCTTAAACGCCCGAATTCTGTGGTTATTTCGGAAGACATGGCTGAGCAAATTTTCGGGACACGTGACGTTTTGGGAAGAACACTTGAAATGAAAAGGACAAAGGATTTTGAGCCATTTGTGATTTCAGGCATATCCAGAAGGTGCCCCCAAAACTCTTCTTTCAAATTCGACTTTTTGATCAGGTTAAATACAGATAATATTGACTATCAGAACAGTGAGAACTGGTTCAACTTCAATTTGAACACCTTCGTAATCCTTTCCCCCAAAGCGCAGGTGCCGGCGGTTGAAGCAAAAATGAAGCGTGTGTATGAGTCTGATGCCAGAGAGGCGATCGTGGCGATGAGCACGAAATACGATGTAAAGGAATCTGCCCGTTACTTGCTGCAACCACTTGCCGACATGCACCTCAGCACAGAGTTCGTGGCTATGAACGGACTAAAAGATGCCAGCAATCCCATGTATTCGTACATTCTCACCGGTATTGCACTTTTTATATTGCTGATCGCCTGCATCAACTTCATTAACATGTCAATTGCCCACTCACTGAAGCGGGCAAGGGAAATTGGCGTCAGAAAAGCGGTTGGGGGAGGAAAGGGGCAATTGGTTACGCAGTTTTTGGGAGAGTCGTTTTTGCTTACCTCCATTTCTTTTGGGCTGGCCCTTTTGCTGCTGGAACTCGTGTTGCCCACTTTCAACGCCCTGTCTAACAAGGTATTGGCGATTTCATATTTGTTTGATTCTGCGTTGATTCTCAGTTACCTGGTCTTGTTAATAGTAACAGGTTTACTCACAGGGATTTATCCTGCTTTTATACTCACCAATTATAACCCCGTAGAGGCGTTGTACAGCCGGCTCAATCTGGCTGGGAAAAATTATGTGCAAAAAGGCCTGGTTGTCCTGCAGTTCACTTTTGCGTCTTTTCTCATCATCGCAACCGTTACGGTTTTCTATCAGTTTGATTATCTGGTTTCCAAGGATCTGGGATATGATGATAAGAATGTGGTACTGGTGAACAAGAACGGCCTGGATCAAAATAAAGTCAGCTTGTTCAAGCAGGAACTATTGAAAAGCAATGATATACTGGTAGTAGCAGCTAAAAACGCGGGCGGCTGGGGAAGCGTTGCAAAGATCAACGGCGATACGCAGATCGATTTTGAACAAGAGACGATCGACGAGAGCTTTTTGCCGTTGTTTAAAATACCCCTGGTAAAAGGCCGGAATTTTTCGAAAGATTTTCCCTCTGACTCGATAAGCTCAGTGTTGGTCAACGAATCGTTTGTGAAAAAGGCTGCCTGGAAAGACCCAATCGGGCAGGAAGTGAAATTTATGCTGAGTAATAACAAAATTTATCGCGTTGTGGGTGTTGTCAGGGACTATCATTTTGCAGCGCTTAATCAGCAGATCAGGCCCCAGCTTTTTGTCATGAAATCTCAAAACGGATACGGATTGATGAATATCAGGATCAAGCCGAATTCCGAAACCGCTGCTTTGAAATATATAGGAAATACCTTTCACAGACTTTTCCCAGTGGATGCCTACGCATACCGTTTCCGGGACCAGGTGAACGCAGGAAACTACGAATCGGAGCTGAAATGGAAACAAATTATGCTTTTCGGTGCTGTACTGACGATCCTTATTTCCTGTTTCGGGTTATTCGGGCTGGCCACACTTTCAGCGGAAAGGCGTACAAAGGAAATCGGTATCCGAAAAGTACTGGGTGCCTCCGTTGCCGGTATTATGATGCTGCTTAGTAAAGATTTTATCAAACTCGTGGCAATATCGTTTATTATAGCGTTTCCCGCAGCTTGGTTCGCAATGCAGAAATGGCTGGAAAACTACCCTTACAGAACTGACCTTAACCCTGGCATTTTTACCTTTACCATGCTGGCCGTGATCATAATAGCTTTATTAACAGTAGGATACCAGGCAGGCAATGCAGCTTTAACAAATCCTGTGAAATCTTTGCGCAGTGAATAAGGTTTCCCCACAGCCCTTTCCCTAGCGGGACCGCGCCCTGTTAAAGTCGGCGATTTGCCTTATCAAGTCAGTAATGATACTGCAGTCGTCAATGACTTCCTGTGTATGGCTTATGGAAGGTCTGTGATCTTCCACTGGACGCAGGTAATGTAGCAAAATGTCGATATACTGGCGTTCAAGCATAACAGGATCGATGCCTGTTCCTAGAAAATTCTCAATGATCTGCGCTGGTGTGAGCTCTTCGGGCACTTCTTCAGAATTAGTTAGCATGTGGTGCATGTTTGAAGGTTTGAGTGCAGCAAAAAACGGTGCCGCACTTGCCGTTGCTCAATCCCAAACAGGGCAATGGTATTTAATCCATTACGGTAGCCACGACACCGTTCATACGTATACGCAGAAGTGTGTACCACATAGAAACCGCCAACTGTTGTCGGCTAGGTATTTTGTTTGAGATTCGAGCATAGCAAACGTAAGGCTCCATTTTCTCAATATCAAATACAATGTACCAACGGCAGCAATAATTGCAAAAATAGGCCAGGAAGCAATTTTTTGCCGGATCATCCAATGAGCAAACGGTAAGATATACCTGCAAGCTGGCGGCGGGCCGCACTCGGCACCCTATTCACTTAAATTGAGAAACCCATAAAAAAACCGGAAACCGAATGTTGTCCAAAAACAACATTCAGCCCCGGATCGCAGGAAAAACAGTGACGTGTTAAGGCCCGGTACTGCCGCCCACTCTGGTGACCATCGCTGAGGTTGTAAAGGACGATGCCTTTGTACCTGCCGTGTATGCACCGCTGGTGTAAAGCCCGTTGAATTCCGTCGTACCCGATACACTGCCACCGGTAAAGATGTTATAAGTCTGGTTCAGCTTTAACTTCGGACTGGAAAACAGCATTGTACTGTAATTTCGCGGGACCAAAAATGTGACAGCCTCCGATCCGTCTGCTGCCTGGATATGGACGAGTTGATTGGCCGTGCCGCTTCCCAGTAAGGCTGATGGCTGCGTGCTCGCATTGGCGGTCGGCGTGCTGCTGGATCCGCCTATGCCGATTAAAATTCCCCCTGTGATTTTAAATGTACTGCGGTCACAGTCAAAACCGGCTTCCGGAGACCCGGCTCCCACAGCAATAACTGTCCCTCCCGTCACCGTCAGCGGACCATTTGAATCTATCGCATCGTTGGAAGTGCTGTACGCGTAAATATTGCCTCCGTTGATATAGATGAAAGTACCGGCGTTTATGGCGTCGTCCGCTGTTTTGGCCACAATTGTGCCGCCGTTGATCGTCATGATACTTTTACTTTCAATGCCTTCGCCGGCAGTTGAAGTAATATCGAACGTACCGCCGTTGATAGTCAGATAAGGATCAATGCTTGTATCCGTATCATAAGATGCAGTAATTGCCTTGTCGGCGACATTGATTTTGAAAGTACCGTTATTGATCACAATAAACCCCTCTTCACACTGAATTCCGTCCCCGGCAGTGGTAATATCAATAATTCCGCCGTCGGCAATAAATGCGTCGTTGGCATGGATACCGTCGGATGCTGAGGCTGGTACTGTAATGGTCCCGCTGATAATGCGGATATAGTCGTCGCTGCAAATGGCGTGTTTGTAATTTCCTTTTACATTCAGGCTGCCACTTCCGCTGAATATCAGTTGGCCTTCACTGAACAACGTTGCCTTCATGTCTTCGCTACCGCTTGCCGTATACGTTGCTCCGTCGATGAGCGTATTAGTCGTGTTATTGTTCAGTACGATAAATGCCCTTTTCGACGATTGCACGTTAATGGCAGGCCCACTTGGATTGGTAATGTTTACGCCGTTTAACGTGAGTTTGAATTTTTTATCACTGTAAATTTTGAATGAACCGCTCGTGGTCGTTCCTGAAAGTACATACTCTACCTCGGAAACAGTTGAATTAACAATAACGTCGCCATTGGTTGCGGTCACGGTAACCCCGGCACTGGCCAGTGGATTGGAAATACTTACAGTTGTTCCAAATTCAATAGTTACCGCGGAGGAAAAAACAGAATTGGCGAGGAGGTCTTCTTCATCGGCGGCAGTACCGGTGTTGCCTTCCGCAGTGCCTGATGAAGTTGTGGTACTGTCGATGGTAACGGCTCCGGTATTGGTTTCTTCATTTTCAATAGTAACATCATCCTTGGAACAAGCCGCGAATGTAATGATGATCAGGATCAAAAGCAGGTGGATGCCAGATTTTTGCTTTCCGATGCAATGCGCCCAAACCGGCGACGGGGAGATTTTTAATGGATTACGAGGTGTCATTTTTCTTTGCTGAGTCGGTATCAGAATTGATTACTGTTACCGATACGCCGCAAATTGTGTGTGCGTTGCATAACTTCAAAGCTCGCCTCTTCAGGGTGTGTCAGGGAAGAGCGAACCTTGTATATATGGATCTTCGGGAAGACCTAGCAGCGGGAAACGTTGAACCACCTCATATCGGGAGCCTTTGAGCAGCGATCTGCGGAGAAGGGTTATCTCATTGATGGAAGTAGTTGTGTTAAATTTCCGGGGGCTCCACTCTTTCTTTGCCCGCTCCATCTGCTCGTCCGTCATATTTTTGGCAATGGTGATATGCGGTGTCGCGCAGAATTTATTTTCTCCCGGCGACCAGCGTCGTACGTGTTCCCCGGTCCTTGCTTTTAATGCTGCCACCAATGTGAGTATCTGCCGGGAGACTTTCTTTTCCACACCAATATACATGGTGCCATGCTCAAAATTGTCAAAGCCGTCGAGTTCCATTTTCATCGGCTTTGTATGCCGGGCGATTTTTGCACACGCCTGTATGACCGGATCAATCTTACTTTCGTTGATGACGCAGTGGAATAGTGTGAGGTAGGGACGCAATTTTGCAGCCTGCATACAGCCATATTGCTGTTCAAAGTACTGCTTGAAACTCATGATGATCGTTTCGGTAATCTGGTCACAGGAAAATACGAGGAGGTACTCATACATGTGATGCCGGATGCTTGCGAGGGTGTTCCAGTGATTGTTGTTGACATGCGTAGATTTCATACCACTAATTTTTAAACTGAAATGAAAACTTTATATACAAAAATAATAATTGGTTTTTAAAATATCAAATGTATGATCCTGAAAGTATCATTATTTTTTTAAATATTTGATAAAAAGCTGATTGTGGGTGATTGTGGACGATTTTGAAAAGTTGGGTATTCGTAGAGAGTTGAGCGTATTTGAAATCTACGACGAACTACCAACTACGCCGATATCTGAAACGAGCTTTATGTCATGCGGAACATGCTTTCTGACATTCTGCACATATTTTGGTTTGGAATCGAGCGTTTATGTTGGAAGTTTGCAGTGCCATGAAGAAATCAATCCTTATTTTAATTTTATACATGCTGCAAGCGGCTGTTGTCCGCGGTCAGGCCGACTGGAAGTTTCTAACTGCCAAAAGCGGGATCAAGGTGTATACCAAATCCATACCCGACTCCAAAATAAAAGCGCTCAGAATAGAATGTAATGTTAACGCAAGTGCTTCGGAGGTCGTGGCTTTGCTGATGGACATCCCGGCGGCTGTGAGATGGGTGAGCCATACCAAATCATGCGTGCTGATCCGAAAGGTTTCTCCCGCCGAGCTGTATTATTACACTGAAATCAGTTTGCCCTGGCCACTTGAAAATCGTGATTTTTCAGCGCATGTTAAAGTTTCTCAGGATTTGGCTACGAAAATTGTAACCGTAAACGCGCCTGCGGTTCCTGGCTGGGTTCCGGTCAAACCCGGGATTGTAAGAATCAGTCATTCGAAAGGTTTCTGGACCATTACGCCAACAGACAAAGGCAGGGTAAAGATCGATTATATATTGGAAGTTGATCCCGGAGGTAACATCCCGCCCGTGGTCGTGAACACCTTCGCCAGCCAGGGCCCGATCGAGACCTTCATGAATATGAGAAAGGAATTGCAGACTGGAAAGTATAAGAGTGTTGTAACGGGGATCGAGTAGGGAATAGCTCTGCTTTGTCAATGATATTGCTGTCCAGCTTGAGGGTCAGTTTAGTGTTCATATTTTAAATTGTTATACGTACAATAATAAGTTAAATGTACGTAACATCCAGGAGGTTAATCTCCTTCCGAAACCGAACAAAGCGTGTCCGATAGCGAACACCTTTTGTTCGGTTTTGTTTTTTAATATATTGAATAATAGAATGTTACTCCATAAAATAGAGTTGGCGCATTATTTGAATGAGTGAATGAGCCGCCGTGGAACGGGGAGTGAGTGTCCTGAGCGGAGTCTAACCGGAGTGGATGCCGGTAGCTTAAAATATAAGTCACTTTAACGGGCTGACAGCCGAAAGCCGCAATGCTCAGAAATTACTTCAAAATCGCTGGCAGGAATCTGGTTCGTAACCTGTCATTTTCTGCCATCAATATCTCCGGCCTTGCTCTGGGGCTCGCCTCTGCCATGCTGATTTTCCTCTGGGTACAGGATGAACTGAGCATCGGCAGGCAACACCAAAATGCCGACCATCTTTACCGGATCATGGAAAGGGAATTCACAGATGGTAAGGTCGTCGCTGATGACGATACTCCGGGCATACTCGCAGACGAGCTCAAAAGGGTCTTTCCTGAGGTAGTTTACGCAGCGGGTTTTTCCTCCTCTGAATCTCACATGCTGACCGCCGGCAACAAATCGCTGCGGCAATCCGGGAATTTTGCAGGGGCCGATTGGTTTAATTTATACCATGTCCCGCTGCTGGCCGGAACGCCGGCCGCTTTGCGTGATCCCGGCAGTGTAGCTATTTCCAGAAAACTGGCCGAAACCTATTTTGGGCAGGTACAAAATGCGCTGGGAAAATCCATCCGGTTTGATAACCATATCGATAGGCAGGTAACTGCGGTATTCGAGGATCATCCCGCCAATGCAACTGACCAATATGATTTTTTGCTCAATTGGCAGGAGTTCCTGGATCGGGAACCGTGGTTGAAGAAATGGACAAATTACGGCCCTGCCACCCGTCTGATGCTTAGTCCCGCTGCTGATGTGGCTGCATTGGACAGCAAGCTCACATGGTTTCTCAAAGGCCGCAATGATGAGTTCAGCAAAAGCTTTTACATCAATCTTTTTCTGAAAGCGGAGAAAGATGCATACCTCTATTCCAATTACAAAAACGGCTACCTGGATGGCGGACGTATCGAATATGTTCGACTGTTAAGCATCATTGCTTTTTTTCTCGTGGCGATCGCCGGGATCAATTTTATGAATCTTGCCACGGCCCGGTCGGTGAAACGGTCTATGGAAGTCGGTGTGAGGAAAGTGGTCGGGGCAGGGCGTGCGTCGCTGGTTAGCCAATTTTTGAGTGAGGCATTTTTACTGGTCATCATTGCGATCATACTGGGGTTAACGCTGGTATCTATCAGTTTGCCCGCTTTTAACAATTTAACCGGCAAATCACTACATATCCCTCTTGATCAGCCCGACTTCTGGTTATATCTTATTGGCCTGCTGGTGCTTACGGGATTTTTTGCTGGCAGTTATCCGGCGTTTTTTCTTTCCGGTTTCAATCCTTTGAAGGTTTTGAAAGGAGCTGGGAGTCCGCGTTCGGGCGATCTGGTTTTCCGTCGCGGGCTGGTTGTTTTTCAGTTCATGTTATCCCTGATCCTGATCGTAGGGACGGTCGTTATTTACCAGCAGCTACAATATTTTCAGAATAAAAACCTGGGCTATGACCGTGAAAATCTGATCAATATCCCGCTCGACGGCGATTTGCCGAAAAACTATCAGGTGTTCAAAGAGGAACTACTCCGGACGTCGGGCATCCAGTCAGCGACACACATGTATGCCAGTCCTTTGGGAAATGGCAATACTACCGAGTCGGTAAACTGGACTGGTAAAAATCCCGATGCCTCTATCTCTTTCAATAATACCGCCGTCGGTTTTGATTTTGTGAAAACAATGAAGCTCAAAGTCATGGACGGTCGTGATTTCTCGGCGGATTTTGGCAACGATTCTGCAAATTATCTTATCAATCAGGCAGCTGCGAAACGCATCGGGTATAAAGATCCCGTAGGGCAGCCGCTGACGTTCTGGTCAAAGCCCGGAAAAATCATTGGCGTGGTGGAGGACTTTCATTTCAATTCGCTGCATCAGGCCATCAACCCGCTGATCATCAGGCTGGCTGACGGTCATTATGGTAATTTGCTGGTAAGAATACAGCCGGGACAAACCAAAGAAGCGCTTGCCAGTATCGAGGCGGTTTACAAAAAGTTTAACCCCAAATTCCCTTTTACTTATGCCTTCGTGGATGCGGGTTATGAGACATTATACAGAAGCGAAAATATAGTAGGTACGATGGCCGCGATTTTTGCATTTCTGGCCATTTTTATCGCCTGCCTGGGCTTGTTCGGGCTGGCTGCATTTACTGCCGAGCAACGGACAAAGGAGATCGGGGTGCGCAAAATACTGGGTGCTTCCGTAGCCGGAATCGTGGCTTTGCTTTCAGGGGATTTTCTGAAACTTGTCCTGATCGCTGTGGTCATTTCCTCGCCCGTAGCCTGGTATGTCATGAACCAGTGGCTCGACAATTTTGCATACAAAATAGACATACAATGGTGGGTTTTTGTCATCGCCGGACTGCTGGCCGTATGCATAGCGATGGTAACGATCAGCTACCAGAGTATCAGGACAGCGATGATGAATCCAGTGGAGAGCCTTAGGGGGAATGATTGAATGATTGAATGATTGAATGAGTGAATGAGTGAATGAGTGAATGGGTGAATGAGTGAATGGGTGAATGAGTGAATGAGTGAATGAGTGAATGGGTGAATGAGTGAATGGGTGAATTTTGAATTAGTGAATGATTGAATGAGTGAATGAGTGAATGGGTGAATGAGTGAATGGGTGAATGAGTGAATTTTGGATTAGTGAATTTTGAATGAGTGAATGACTGAATGATTGAATGTGTGAACGACTGAATAAGCCGCGGCGGAACGGGGAATAATTGAATCTGAAAAATTAAAAAAGCTGATAGCAGACTGCTGATAGCCCAAACAATATGCTCCAAAATTATCTCAAAATCGCCTGGCGGAATTTGATGAAGGAACGCCAGTTCACTGCCCTGAACCTGATAGGTCTTTCGACTGGTCTGGTCTGTACTTTGCTGATATATCTGTGGATCAGTGATGAGCTCCATATTGACAAATACAATGAAAAGGACAGTCAGCTTTTTCAGGTGATGGCGAATCATTTTCATGAGAATGATATCAATACCATTGAGCATACACCCGGTCTTCTGGCCAAATCCCTCGCAGCTGAAATTCCGGAAGTGGAGCATGCCGTCACGGTCCTTCCGGCATCCTGGTTTTCTACGCAGGGCGTCATTTCTTTCGGGGCAAAGCATCTGAAAGCAGGCAGTCAGTTTATCGGGAAGGATTATTTCAATGTTTTCACATGTCCGTTCATCTCAGGTGACCCGAACAGTGTGCTATCAGACAAGCAGACGATCGCGATTTCGGAAGATCTGGCGATGAAGCTGTTTAATACCAAAGACAATCTTGTCGGAAAAACAATACATTGGGACCAGAGCGAATTTACTGGCGCATATATGATAGGGGGTGTTTTTAAAAATAATCCTCCAGATGCGACAAACAAGTTCGATATGCTGTTCAATTTTGATCAGTTCGCAGAAAAACGGCCCGGCATGGCCTCATGGGGAAACAGCGACCCCAGTACATTTTTGATCCTCAAAAAAGGGACAGATCCGGATCAGTTCAACAGCAAGATCAGGAACTACTTAAAGTCAAAAGACAAAGACCTTACCGCGCAGCTTTTTGCAATCAAATATTCCGACAAATACTTGCACGGGCAGTTTGAAAACGGCGTGCAATCGGGCGGGCGGATCGCCTACGTGAAATTGTTTTCCATCATCGCCGTATTTATCCTGATGATCGCCTGCATCAATTTCATGAACCTGTCGACTGCCAAAGCATCGGGCAGAATGAAGGAGGTAGGGATCAAAAAAGTCGTCGGCGCGTACCGGAGCTCACTGGTATTCCAATATCTGAGTGAATCTGTTCTGATGGCTTTTCTGTCGCTGCTCATTTCCTTTTTACTTCTGATTTTACTCCTTCCGCAGTTCAATATTATCACCGGAAAACAGATCATACTTTCTCTCAATACTCGGCTGATTTTATCTGTATTGGGTATTACGTTGTTCACCGGTCTGCTGGCGGGCAGCTACCCTGCTTTTTACTTGTCGGGATTTAATCCGGTGGCGGTGTTGAAAGGCAAGCTGAAAACGTCCGCAGGCGAGCTTTGGGTGAGAAAGGGGCTGGTGGTATTTCAATTTGCGGTTTCGGTCATTTTTATCGTTTCGGTGCTGGTTGTTTACAAGCAGATCGATTTCATACAGACCAAAAACCTGGGCTACAGCCGTGAAAATATCATCCATTTCGAAATTCCTTTCGGCATGGATTCTGCCAGCCTGAAATCTTCCGAATCATTTCTCAATGAGGTGAAAAACCTTCCCGGGGTGGTCAGCGCGTCGAGCTATTATCATACCCTCACAGGCGAGCACGGGGCCATTTCAGGGTTTGAATGGCCCGGAAAGCAGCCGGGGCGCGACATCGAATTCTCGAATCTGGAAGTAGGATATAATTTCATTGAAACGGCCGGGATCCAGTTCAAAGAGGGCCGCAGTTTTTCACAAAATCAAAACGCGCAGCATGAAATTGTCTTCAATGAAGCAGCCATTAAAAGCATGGGGCTCAAAGATCCCATCGGTAAAACGGTGAAATTCTGGGGGCAGGAAAGACAGATCGTAGGTGTCGTAAAGAACTTCAATTTCGAATCACTGTATGAAGCAGTTAAGCCCTGCTTTTTTCAGGTTTACCCGGTAATGCCCAATATCATGGTGAAAATCCAGGGAGGCGCTAAAAAACAGACCATTGCCCGGATAAAAAATGCTTTCAAAGACTACCACGCAGACCACGTTTTCGACTACCAGTTCCTGGATGAAAATTACAAAGCATTGTACCTGGCAGAAAGCCGGATCGGTACGTTATCCACCTGTTTTGCAGGGCTTGCGATCCTGATATCAAGTCTGGGGCTGTTCGGGCTGGCTGCCTTTACCGCCCAGAGACGACAAAAAGAAATAGGTGTGCGAAAAGTGGTAGGCGCGACGGTCGGAGATGTGGCCTTGCTGTTGTCGATGGATTTTCTGAAACTGATCTTCATTGCCATGATCATCGCGTTCCCGCTCACGGCCTGGGCACTAAGTCAGTGGCTCAATGACTTCGCATATCGTATTGATATAGGGATAAATGTGTTCCTGATCGCAGGCCTGTCGATAACAATGCTGGCCATCAGCACAGTAGGTTACCAGGCTGTCAAAGCAGCATTGAGGGATCCGGTGAAGAGTCTTAGAAGTGAATGATTGAATGAGTGAATGATTGAATGATGGGAGGAGGGATGAAAGGGGAGAACGGGACAAAGAATTTAAATATTAATGCTCTATCCTCCCTTTCCCCATCCTCCCTTTCCTCCATCCTCCATTATCCAAATTTAAAACTATGTTCTCCTACCTAAAAATCGCATTCAGGAATGTCCGCAAGAACGGGCTTTATTCTTTTATTAACCTCACCGGCCTGACGCTGGGGTTGGGCGTGGCGATCACTTTGTTCTGGATCGTCCGGTTTGAGTATAGCTTTGATCGTTATCATTCCAAAGCTGAGCGCATTTACCGGATACGCTCCACCGATAAGTTCGGAGAAAAGCAGTCACATGTTCCTTATGGTGTGATCAAGGTTTTAAATGAGCAGCTTCCCGGGGTGGAAAATGCAGCCAGCCTTTATGCACAAAATGAGGCAGGCATTAAGATCGGGACGGCTATTTACAGCCAGGAAAATTCCTTTTTTGCGCCACCGGCCATGCTGGAAATGCTGGACCTGGTCTGGCTGGAAGGATCGCCGGTACAATCATTGAGTGAGCCCGGGAAAGTGGTTATCGATGATGAAACGGCCGGAAAATTGTTCAATGGTAATGCGATGGGCAAATCTTTCCGGTATAACAACGATATGGACCTGACGGTGTCCGGCATCATCAAAAAAGTGCCTGTTAACTCCGAGTTTCCGCTGGCTATGGTCATTTCGTGGGAAACTTTGAAAAAAGCGCGGGAAGAATTCAGGAATGAAAACTACTGGGGCGGGGGCGACTCGATGAACCAGGGATTTGTATTGCTGAAAAAAGGAGCTGATCCGGAGCCGGCTAACAAAATTCTCACGGACCTGGTCAAAACCCATCAAGACGAAAGTACCATTGCTTCCTACGAATTGCAGCCGCTTGCCGACATGCATTTTGATACTACTAAAGACCCATTCAAATACTCTGTTCCTGCCTGGACGATTTACACGCTGGCGAGTATCGGGCTTTTTCTGATATTCATTGCATGCATCAATTATGTCAATCTGGCTACGGTGCAATCCATTCAGAGGGGCCGGGAAATTGCCATGCGCAAGGTGCTGGGCAGCGGTAAAACTAGGCTCATTTTCCAGTTTTTCGGGGAGACCGCGATACTCGTTTTTGCAGCACTTCTGATGGGCAGTCTGCTGGCTTCTAAATTGATAGGTTCTTCTTCGCAACTGCTCAACACACAGGCCGGCGAATCTCAGGTTTGGGGTGCCGGCACCATTGTTTTTTTAATAGTTCTGGGTCTGGTCGTGACTTTTCTGGCAGGATTTTACCCGGCTATCGTCGTTTCCGGTTTTGAGCCGAAAAGAGCTCTGCAGAGTACAAAATCGGTTCCGGTCGGGCGTGGGATTTCGTTGCGTTCTGGTTTGGTAACATTGCAGTTTGTGATCGCGCAGGTACTGGTAATATGTACGTTGATTGGTATCCGGCAGATCCGGTATTTTTATGAAAAAGACCTTGGTTTCGATAAAAGTGGTATTGTAACGGTAGCTATGCCGGACCGCGGCAGCCATATCCGCGAACGTTTCAAGCAGGAATTGATGCAATATCCTGAAATCCGGGAAGTTGCTTTCGGGCTTACAACGCCGGCCAGCAAAAGAAACCACTGGTGGAGTGCAGTGTCGGATCCGAACCTGCCCGACGGCGGGGAAACTTTCCGTATCCAGCATGTCGACACAAATTATTTTGCTTTTTTCCGCATTCCGCTCGTGGCCGGACGAAAACTGACTGCCGTCGATACCACCAGAGGAATGGGGACAAGTGTTGAAAATACCGACGTCATGATCAATGAAAAGGCGGCCAGGGATCTTGGTTACCGCGATCCACAGCAGGTATTGGGACGTAGGATCGAAGTATGGGGAATGAAAACGACTGTTGTGGGAGTGGTAAAGGATTACAATTCGGAAGACTTGAAAAGCAAGCTGATACCGCATGTGTATATGTATGGAAGCTGGAATTTTCAACTGGCAAGTATCCGTATTGATCCCAATAAAAAAACGGCCGCGCTCACCCACATAGGGGAAAAATGGAAGGCGATTTTTCCAAACAACTACTATAAACCTTCGTTTTTGGAAGACGATATCAATAGCTTTTACGAAAGCGAACAGAAGCTGACCAATTTCCTCAAACTGTTTGCGGCGATCGGGATTGTGATCGGCAGTCTGGGCTTGTTCGGGCTGGTGTCGTTTGTGGTGACGCAGCGCACCAGGGAGATTGGCGTTCGCAAAGTATTGGGCGCCACGGGAGCGAGTATTGTCAACTTGTTATCAAAAGATTTTCTGAAACTGGTACTGGTTGCCTTCGCAATTGCTTCCCCCATAGCCTGGTACCTGATGAAACAGTTTTTGAGTGAGTATACATTCAAGATCGACATTGAACCCTGGGTTTTTGTCCTTGCGGGCGCCGTTTCGACGGGTGTCGCGTTGGTCACGATCAGCGTCCAGAGCATCCGCGCAGCCATGATGAACCCGGCGGAGAGCCTGAGGGGGAATGATTGAATGATTGAATGATTGAATGAGTGAATGAGTGAATGAGTGAATGAGTGAATGACTGAATGACTGAATGATTGAATGAATGGAGAAGGGAATAAAGGGAGGAAGGAGGAAAGGGAAGATGGTGGTTGAATATTTAATCCTCCATCGTTCCCTTTGTCCCTTTCCTCCCCTTCGTCCCTTTCATCCATTTATTCCTTTTATACCCAAACTTGCAAAACAGCCAAAAAAACAATGCTCCATAACTACATAAAAATCGCTTTTCGTAACCTGGTGAACAATAAGGTTTACACCGGGATCAACGTTTTCGGGTTGGCTCTTGGGCTGGCTACTTCGCTCCTCATCATATTGTTTATAGCCGATGAGCTCAGTTTTGACAAACATCACAAGGATGCGGACCGGATTTACCGGGTAGCGATGAAAACCAAGGTGGAAAGCTGGGCGGCACTCGCGGGGCCTGTGGCGGGAGGGCTAAAAAACGATTTTCCGGAAGTGGAGTCGGTGACGCGGATATTGAAGTTTCTGGGAATGGAAAAGATGTTCTTGAAATACGAAAACGGAACCGAAAAGAAACAGTTTTACGAGTCCAACGGATACTACGCCGATTCTACGGTCTTTGAGATTTTCACCTATGATTTTAAATATGGAAATCCCGGTAATGCGCTGAACCGCCCCAATACGCTCGTCCTTTCTGAAACATTGGCTGATAAAACTTTTGGCAGCGAAAATCCGGTAGGAAAGGTCATCAGCGTCGGGCTTCCTTTCGGCAATTTTAATTATACCGTTACGGGCGTTTTTAAAAACGATGGTAAGTCCCATTTGAAGGCAAATTTTTTGCTCTCCATGCAAAACAATGACCTTGGCGGATGGGTTGTTCAGCAAACCAACTGGGCTGTCAACAATATTTTTCATACTTACGTAAAATTGCGGCCGGGCACGGATGCACAGGTTTTTGAATCTAAACTGCCGGGTTTTTTGAACCGCAACGGAGGAGCGGACCTGAAAGCAATGGGTATTTCTAAAACATTTTTTCTGCAGCCGCTGCCGGACATATACCTCAGATCGAATATCGGAAATGAGCTGTCACAGAACGGAAGCATGACCTATATCTACATTTTTGGCTCGATATCTGTGTTTTTGCTGCTGATCGCCTGCATTAATTTCATGAACCTCTCCACAGCACGATCCGAAAAACGCGCCAGGGAGGTAGGCGTTCGCAAAGTGATGGGGGCTGAAAAGCAGTCGCTGGTATATCAGTTTTTAGGCGAATCGCTGTTTATGGCATTCTTATCGCTTGGCCTGGCGCTGGTGCTGATATGGCTGTCGCTGCCATTTTTTAATAACCTGACCGGCAAAAAACTGGCTATCCTGCAAAACCCGGATTTTGTGATCTGGATAGCCGGTATAACCCTTTTCACCGGGCTGCTTGCCGGTTTGTACCCGGCATTTTACCTGTCTTCTTTCAAACCTGTAAGCGTGCTGAAAGGCCGGCTGACGAGCCATATTTCTGCGGCGTTTTTGCGAAAGGGACTGGTTGTTTTTCAGTTCACGATCTCGATCATGCTTGTGTTGGGGGCGATTATTATCTGGCAGCAATTATCATTTATCCAAAACCGGAACCTCGGATTCAACAAGGAGCAGAAGGTAATCATACCCTTGAAAAGCGGCGAAGCGGCTAAGAATTACAGCGTTTTACGGGAAGAAATACTGAGAAATCCCAATGTGGTTTCGGTGACCAGCGGATCTGCTTATCCCGGGATCAAAACGGTGGAAGATTTGCTTTTTTATAAAGACGGCGAGACGGTTCATGAGGCCGTGGATGTACATTTCGCATCGGTGGAGGACGACTATCCCGAAACACTGGGTTTGCAGATACTTTCCGGAAGAACATTTTCCAGGCGTTTTCCAGCCGATTCCAACAGTATCATTCTCAATGAAGCAGCCATAAAACAACTGGGTTTCACTCCTGAAAATGCGATCGGGAAAAATCTTTATTTTGAACTGTCGAACAAGCGTCGGCAAATCAGGATCGTTGGGGTAGTGAAGGATTTTAATTACCATAGCCTGCACGAGGAGATCAAGCCCTATGGACTTGTAACGGGTATTACGGACAACCATCAGTATTTGATTGCAAGCGTCAATGCCGATGATTATGAAAAGCTTCTGGGAAGTTTTGAACAAACCTGGAAAAAGCTGAACCTGGATACGCCGTTTTCGTTTTCTTTTCTGGACCAGGATTTTCAAATGAATTATGAAAAAGAACAACGCACATCGCGTATCGTGGTTTCATTTACATTGATCGCAATTGCTATCGCTTGTCTGGGGTTATTCGGTCTGGCTACTTTTTCTGCCGAACAGCGTACAAAGGAAATCGGTGTCCGTAAAGTACTCGGAGCTTCCATTGGCAGTATAATCGGTTTGATGTCCCGAGAATTTCTGGTGCTCGTACTCATTTCCATTGCTCTGGCAACACCTGTCATGTGGTACGCCATGAACAAATGGTTACAGGATTTTGCATATAAAGTGGATATCAAATGGTGGGTTTTTGCAGTAACCGGCCTTTTAGCAATTATGATAGCATTATTAACAGTAAGTTTCCAAAGCATCAAAGCAGCGTTGACCGATCCGGTGAAGGCGCTGAAAAGGGAGTAAGGGAAGACGGAGGAAGGGGAATAAAGGGACGAAAGGGAAAAAACTTACGTCCATACAATTATTTCCTTTCCTCCTACCTCCCTTTTCCTTCCCCCCTTTTCTCCTTTCAAGAAAAACAATGCTCCCAAACACCCTGAAATTCACGCTCCGGAACCTCGTAAAACATCGAACCTACTCGACGATCAATATCGCCGGGCTGGCTATTGGTATGGCGGGGGCGATTGTTATTTTTCAGCTTGTCAGCTATCATCTGGGTTTTGACAAACACCATCAAAAGGCTGACAGGATTTACCGGGTCGTGGTGGACCTTCACTTGGAAGATGGTTCGGTGGAGAAGGAAAAAGGCTCGGCGTACCTGCTGCACCAGACTTTAAAAAAGGAGTTCAGCCATGTCGAGAATGCGGCTTATCTGGCTCACAAAGAGCTAACTGTGGCAGTAGGCGGGGATAAAAATCCGAAACGTTTCCTGGAAAAAGAATCGGCGGCGTTTACCAATGCTGATTTTTTTAAAATATTTGATTATGAATGGACTGAAGGGAGCTCCGCTGCGCTGGATGTGCCCAATCAGGTGGTGCTGACAGAGAAATTTGCAAAAAAATATTTTGGCAGCGAAAATCCGGTTGGGCGATATATCCGGATTAATAGCATTGAAAACCTGCTTGTTGCGGGTATTTTGAAAGACCATATGGAGCAGACGGATATCAAAAAAGACATTTTTGTCTCGCTCCCCACACTGAAAAAAATCGTCCCGGAATATGGATATGAGGATTGGGGATGGATTGAAAGCACCCGCGAGACCTATATTACTCTGCATGAAAGTCAGCAAAAAAAAGCTTTTGACAAACAAATGCCCGCATTTGCCAACAAATATTACGGCCCTGACGGTAAGGTTTTTCATTATCATTTACAGGATCTTTCCGACGTTCATTTCAACATTGATTACGGGGGGAAAATCAAGTACAGTACGATTTTTATGCTGGCAACTGTGGGCGTGTTACTGATCCTGATCGCCTGTTTTAATTTTATCAACCTTTCCACTGCACAATCATTCAAGCGCGGCAAGGAGGTTGGGGTGAGAAAAGTACTCGGTGTATCGCAGGCGCAGATATTCTGGCTTTTTATCCAGGAAACGACGGTTTTTACTTTTGCTTCATTTCTGCTTTCGCTCTTGCTGGCAGGAGCAATGTCGTCGGTACTGCGGGAATGGCTCGGGGTTGATCTTTCTGCCGGTATTACGGCCAGTTATAAGTTTCCACTTTTCATTTTTGTCCTGCTTGTGTCAGTTATCGTGCTGGCGGGGATCTATCCTGCTATTGTTATATCCCGCTTTAACCCACTGCGTGCGATCAAAGGACTGATGAAGCCGGTGGACAGAAACTGGTTTTCCGTCAGAAAGGGGCTTGTGATAGCGCAATTCAGCATTTCGTTCGTGCTGATGGCCGTTTCGATGGTGATCATTTTACAGTCTGATTATATCAAAAACAAGGATCTGGGGCTGGATAAAGATCTTATTCTGCATATCAATCTGCCCGTCAATGACCGCAGCAAACAGACGGCTTTGAAAAATGAAATCCTGAGGCTGAAAGACGTCCAAAGCATGTCGTTTTTCAGGACCGCTCCTTCGGTTCAGATGAGCAGCGGCGGAAGTATCAAATTTGAGAACAGGGACTGGGAGAAGTTTGTCGCGCGGTCACGGATCGCAGACGAGGATTATGTGAAAACTTACGGATTAAAGCTGCTGGCGGGACGGAACCCGGTTGCCTCCGATACGATACGTGAATTGCTCATTAACCAAAAACTCGTGAAAGATCTGGCCCTGAAATCACCGGACGAAGCCCTGGGCAAACGTTTGCTGGTAGGGGATGTTGGCAAGACCGGGATCATTGTAGGTGTGTTATCGGATTTTAACAATACGGACCTCTATTCCGGCATCGAGCCCACAGTGCTGTTTCCGACACAAAAATATTACCGGTATGCGGCTGTGAAGCTGGGACATTTGAGTCCGTCCACCGTCCGGCAGATCAGCGCGGTGTGGCAGAAACAATTTCCGGAAAATGTATTTGAGCACAGTTTCTACGACGAAGAAATCGCCAGGTTCTACCAGCGGGAAGAGCTGGCGGCTAATCTTACTTCCACATTTGCCATGTTATCCGTGTTCCTGTCATGTCTGGGGCTGTTTGGGCTTGCTATTTTTTCTATTGAACAGCGCACGAAGGAGATTGGTGTGCGTAAAGTTCTGGGTGCCTCGGTGGCTGGTATAACAACTCTGTTATCAAAGGATTTTTTGCAACTGGTCATGATCGCGATCGTTATCGCCAGCCCGGTTGCGTACTATTTTATGGACAAATGGCTGAAAGATTTCGCCTATCGTATCGATATCCAATGGTGGTTTTTCGCCTCCGCCGGTGCCATATCCATCCTCATCGCATTTGCAACAATAGGTTATCAATCCATAAAAGCCGCTTTAAAAAATCCAGTGGAAACGTTGAAGACGGAATAGGGGGAGTAAGGAGGAACGGGAGAATGGAAGGATTTTTTTTCGTTTTTTTCCCCTTCCTCCGTAGTCCATTCCTCCCCTTCTTCCCCTTCTTCCCTTCTTCCCCTTCCTCCATTTTTCCTTTCAAAAAAATATGCTAAGAAATTATCTAAAAATCGCCCTTCGAAACCTTGTTAAGAAAAAACTTTATACTTTTTTGAACATCGCCGGACTGGCGATGGGGATTGCGGTTGCAGTGCTGGTAGGGCTTTGGGTTTATGACGAGGTCTCTTTCAACGCGTATAATGGCAACTTCGACCGGATCGCGCTTGTTCAGAAAAACAAAACCTATGACGGGACGATCCATACAGAAACTTCCAATTCTGTTCCTCTGGGGGCGAAACTGCGGGAAACTTACGGCGGTTACTTTGATGCTATCGTGGTTTCTTCCTATGGTGCGGAGCGTACGCTGAAATCAGGAGAAACTACGGTCGTTAAGCGTGGCTATTTTATGGAAAACGGCGGAGAGCAGATCCTCGATCTCAAACTGGTAAAGGGTTTCACGACTTTCCCTATTGACCCGTCTTCCATTCTCATATCTGAATCTTTGAGTAAGAGCCTTTTTGCTAATGCCGACCCGGTAGGGAAAATTGTAAAAATTGATCAGAAAATCGATGTGAAAGTGGCCGGAGTATACAAAGACATTCCTGTCAATTCCACTTTCCGGAATGTGTCGTTTTATGGCTCTTTTGAAACGTATGCCAAAATGGAGGAATGGGTCGAAAAGTCCAAAACGGACTGGTCGGCGAATTCCTATCCCATTTATGTAAAAATGGCACCTCATGTTGATGTGGAAGAGGTTTCTGCCAAAATCAGCAATGTGGATTTTGAGGTTACAAAAGACGAATCCAGGCCTGCGCTTTTTCTTTATCCGATGTCGAAATGGCATCTGTACCCGGAGTTTAAAAATGGGGTCAATATCGGTACCGGCTTGCAGAGTATTGTCGGGTTCGGTTTAACCGGCGTTTTTGTTTTGTTGCTGGCTGCCGTCAATTTTATGAATCTGAGTACGGCCCGCTCCGAAGTCCGTGCCAGGGAGGTGGGGATCAGGAAAGCCCTGGGTTCCGAAAGAAGTCAGCTGGTCCGGCAGTTTTATGTCGAGACTTTCCTGACGGTCGTTCTGTCCGGTATTGCCGGGTTACTGGTTGCGCGGTTGGCATTGCCCTGGTTCAATCAGATTTCCGAGAAGTCGCTGACATTTTTGTGGCACCATACGTATTTCTGGGTTCCGTTTCTTGCATTTATCATCCTTACCGGCTTGATATCGGGCAGTTATCCTGCCTTTTATCTGTCGTCCTTCATACCTGTGAAAGTCCTGAAAGGCGTGCTGAAAACCAGCAGGACGGAAATTTTTTCCAGGAAGGCGCTGGTCGTTTTTCAGTTCAGTATTTCGATATTTCTCATCATTGCCATGACTATCGTGAACCGGCAGATACGGTTTGCCCGCGACCGTCCGATCGGCTACGATACCAACGGCCTGATCCAGATCCGGAAAAGTTCACCGGATTTGTCCGGACATTTTTTCGCAATGCGGCAGGATATGCATAACTCCGGGGCTATTGTGGAAATGGCCGAGGCGAACGGCCCCATTTCGGAATGGTGGCATAGCAATTCCCAGATAAAGTGGCGGGGCAAGCCTTCCAATACCGCGGAAGAATTTGTTACGCTCTCGGTCACGCCGGAATTTGGCAAGACCATTGGCTGGAAAATAGTCAAAGGCAGGGATTTTGACCGGAAGTTTTCGCTCGACACGGCTTCCGTTATTCTGAATGAAGCGGCAGCTACACGGATGGGTTTTGCAGATCCGGTCGGAGAAACGATCCGGTTCGAAGGCAAGAATTACCAGATCGTGGGGCTATCCCAAAATGTGGTCATGGATTCTCCGTTTGATCCGGTGAAACCCACAGTTTTTATTGGTCGAAACGCCAACTTGCCATTTATCACGATCAAGCTGAATCCTGAATTGAGCATTGCAACTTCGGTGAAGAAGGTGGAAGCCGTTCTGGGAAAATACGATCCGGGCGGGACTTTCAATATCAAATTTGCGGATGCCGAGTTTGGGTTGAAATTCTGGCGGGAAAACAGGATCGCGCAGCTTGTAAAGGTATTTTCCGCACTGGCAATCCTGATCAGCCTTTTGGGGATTTTCGGACTGGCAACTTTCATGGCCGAACAGCGTACGAAGGAAATCGGGGTGCGTAAAGTTTTGGGAGCGTCTGTTTCGCAGCTTTGGGCTTTGCTTTCCAAAGATTTTGTTGCGATGATCGTGATTTCCCTGCTCATAGCCAGCCCGGTAGCATGGTATTTTATGGATCAGTGGCTCATGAAATATGAATACCGGGCAACTATTTCCTGGTGGATTTTTGCAGTTTCCGGCCTGGGGACGATTTTGCTGACCCTGCTAACGGTCAGTTTTCAGGCATTCAGGGCGGCCTTGCTCGATCCGGTGAGGAGCCTGAAGACAGAATAAGGATTTAATAACTGTAAATTTCTATTGTCCGCTTTGGCACGTCTGTTGTTCGAAAGCGGACATTTTTTATTTCATTGTTTTAATCAAGAATGGTCATTAAGATCCGGTAAGCCTGTTTTTTAAAAATGGCATGGCATTTGATCGACATTATCGGATCAAATAAAATTTTGTTATGAAACGGACCTTTCTGGGAGAGTTTGAGGAGGTGGTCTTGCTGACCGTAGCCATTCTGGGAGAAGAGGCGTACGGCGTTACCGTCACCCAGGAACTGGAACAGAAAACCGGCCGGTCCGTCGGTTTCAGTACAGTTCATACCACTTTGCAGCGCATGGAGGAAAAGGGGCTGTTGTCGTCGAAGATGGGCGGCGCAACTGCCGAGCGCGGCGGCCGTCGCAAACGCTTTTTTACAGTTACGGCTTTTGGCCGGAAGGCTCTTCAGGAGGTAAAACAGGTTCGTGAGGAATTATGGAATGCATTGCCACCGCAGACGCTGCAGTTGATGGGAGGATAGGGGAGAGCTGAATGAGTGAATGAGTGAATGAGTGAATGAGTGAATGAGTGAATGAGTGAATGAGTGAATGAGTGAATGAGTGAATGAGTGAATGATTGAATGAGTGAATGATTGAATGAGTGAATGATTGAATGAGTGAATGATTGAATGATTGAATGATTGAATGATTGAATGAGTGAATGAGTCAATGATGAGATACTTTCCTCCCCGCTGGATAACCGCTCTTTTCCGCTGGTTCGCTGACCCTGACACTTTGGAAGAAACGGAGGGTGATTTGCTGGAAATGTATGCTTATTGGGTGGGAGCAGTCGGATTAAGGAAAGCCAGGTGGAAATATATATTCACTGTAGTCAGGTTATTACGACCTTTTGCAAAACATAAAAGATCAAAAGAGTACCCGCAACCTTTTTTATTCAGCCATGCCATGATACGTAACTATTTCAAAATTGCTTTTAGGAACCTCAGGCAAAACAAGGCCTACGCTATCATTAATGTATCGGGGCTGATGCTGGGCATTACCTGCGCGATGCTCATTTTCATGCTCGTTAAATACCACCTGGGTTTCGACAGGTTTCACAGCAAGTCGGATCATATTTACCGCATCGTTACCGAGATGCACCGCGACGATATCGCCTATGTAGGCTCGGTGCCCAGCCCGCTTGGCAAGGTGTTCCGGAACGATTATACCTTCGCCGAAAAAGTGGCGCGTATTGCGAGTTTCAACGAGCAGCTGATTTCTGTCAAAACCGGCAACGAGGTCAGGAAGTTTAAAGAAGAGGAGGGGGTCGCATTTGCGGAAACTGAATACTTCGACATATTCAATTTCCCACTCTCTGAAGGAGACTATGAAACTGCCCTGGCCGAACCCAACTCGGTGATTGTGACGGAAAGGATCGCGAAAAAATATTTTGGCTCAACCCATGTTATCAATAAAACATTTCGGTTCGATAACCGGATCGATGTAACGATCAAAGGCGTATTGCGGGATTTACCCGAAACCACGGATCAGAAAGCAGAGATTTTCGTCTCTTATCCGACGTTGAAACAGTACAATGACTGGCTTGCCAGTGACGATTCCTGGGGAGGTATACAAAGTTCCATGCAGTGTTATGTCAGACTGCGGCCCGGCATTGCGGTCAGCGAGGTTGAAAAGGTGTTTCCGGCTTATGTAAAAAGGTACCGCCCCGAAAGCAAAAATGTCCATCATTACAAGCTTCAGCCGCTTTCAGATATTCATTTCAATGCAAGATATGGCGGCACGATGGAGAAACGAAACCTATGGATTTTGAGCGTAATAGGCACTTTTCTCATTATCACGGCTTGTGTCAATTTCATCAACCTGGCAACGGCCCAGACATTGAAACTTTCCAAAGAGGTAGGAGTCAGAAAGGTATTGGGCAGTGGCCGCGGGCAGCTTTTCTGGCAGTTCATTGCACAGACATCACTGATCACGGGCATAGCAACACTGGCGTCTGTCCTGATCACAATGCTGGTCTTGCCTTATTTCAATCAGCTGTTTGAAACCCGGATCAGGCTTGATTTCCTTTCCGACTGGCAGCTCTTTGTGTTCCTGGCCGGACTTATGGTTCTGGTTACACTTTTCGCAGGCTCATACCCGGGATTGATTATCGCCCGTTTCCAGCCGATCATGGCGCTGAAAGGCAAACTTTCCCAGCAGAACATTGGCGGCTTTAACACCAGACGGGCATTGATCATCACGCAGTTCGCGATTTCCCAGATCCTGATCATCGGAATGATCGTAATCGCGAAACAAATGCATTATTCGCAGCAGTCGGACCTTGGTTTCGTAAAGGATGCGGTCGTTATGCTACCCATCGCATCTGAACCCGGGGCAGCCAAAACGGTAAAAAACCAACTCCAGCAAATTGCGGGCGTCGAAAATGTTTCGCTTTGTTTCGACGCGCCCGCCTCCGACAACAACTGGGGTACTACACCGTATTATGACAACCGTTCGGAAGAAGAGGCTTTCCGGATCACAATGCGTCCCGCAGATCAGGATTATGTCAAAACTTTCGGGTTGAAGGTTCTGGCAGGCCGGAATATTTTTCCGTCTGACACAACCAGGGAATTCCTTGTCAATGAGACATTTGCCAGAAAACTAAATCTGGCATCTTCAACAGAAGTGTTGGGGAAACAGCTGCGGGTCAACGGAAATATGACCGGGCTGATCGTAGGCGTGATAAAAGATTTTCATGATACTTCCTTTCATGAAGACATTAACCCGATATGTATTTCTTCTGCCAGCGACCGCTATGCCAGCTATGCAGTGAAAATCAATCTTGGCAACATGCCTGCAACCATGGCAGCTATCGAAAAAGTCTGGTCGAAAACGCACCCTGACGAAATTTATGAGTACGAGTTTTTGAATGATCAGATTGCCTCATTTTACGATACAGAGGCACTGATGCTGACCCTGATCCAGATTTTTTCTTCGATAGCAGTCTTCATTGGTTGTCTGGGACTTTACGGGCTGGTGTCGTTTATGGCCGTACAAAAAACAAAGGAAATAGGTATCCGCAAAGTGCTGGGAAGCAGCATCAACCAGATCCTGTGGATCTTCGGAAAGGAGTTTGTGCTGCTGATCGTTTTTGCATTTTGCATCGCGGCCCCGGTTGCCTGGTGGCTTATGCGCGGCTGGCTGAAAGATTTCAAATTCAGGATAGAGCTCGGCGCATGGATTTTCGCATTATCGATTTTTATTACCCTGGGCATAGCCGCGCTGACAGTGTTATTTAAGTCCTTCCGGGCCGCGACGATGGATCCGGTAAAAAGCCTCAGGAATGAGTAGCGGCTATCGGCCGTCGGTTGTTAGCTACTGACAGTCAGCTTTTAGAATAGTTCATATCAAACCAAAAAAAATGTCGAAAGCCGACCGCCGAAAGCCGACAGCCACCACGCCCCCGCGCTGGGTAGCCACTCTTTTACGCTGGTTCGCCGCGCCGGATACTTTGGAAGAAACGGAGGGTGATTTGCTGGAAATGTATGCTTATTGGGTCGGAACAGTCGGGTTAAGGAAAGCCAGGTGGAAATATATAGGCAGTGTAGTCAGGTTATTAAGACCTTTTGCAAAACATAAAAGATCAAAAGAGTACCCGCAACCTTTTTTATTCAGCTATGCCATGATACGTAACTATTTCAAAATTGCTTTTCGGAACCTCTTGAAAAACAAGGGTTATTCGGCTATTAACATTGGTGGCCTGGCGGTAGGTATGGCGGTTGCGATGCTGATCGGGCTGTGGGTCCATGATGAACTGACATTTAACCAGCATCACGAAAACTATGCGCGGATTGCGCAGGTGATGCAAAACCATCATTTTGGAGGGGAAATCAGAACGGGCAGCGGCACGCCCAAGCAGCTGGAAACGGCTCTCCGGAACCAGTATGGCAGTAATTTTAAATATCTGGTACTGGCAGGCGGGGCTGGGGAACACACGCTGGCGTTCGGGAATACAAAAGTCACCCAGACCGGAAATTATATGGGGCCGGAAGTGGCAGAAATGCTCTCCCTGAAAATGCTGAAAGGCACGCGGTGGGGATTAAAAGATCAAAATTCGGTTATGCTATCGGAGTCGACCAGCAAGTCGGTTTTCGGGGATTCTGATCCGATCGACAAAATCCTGAAAATTGATAACAATCAGTCTGTCAGGGTTACAGGCGTATATGCCGATCTGCCGCATCATTCATCTTTCAGTAACCTGGCTTTTATCGCGCCCTGGAAGTTGCTGGAAAAAGATCTTCCGCCATGGATCGGGTGGGGAAATAACTGGTTTCAGCTTTTTGTGCAGATAGCCGACAACGCTGACATGAACCGGGTTTCCGCAAATATTCATAATGCTAAGCTGAATCATATCGACAAAGAAGAGGCCAAATACAAGCCGGTGGTCTTTCTTCAGCCTATGCGCAACTGGAATTTGTATTCCAATTTCAAAAACGGCGTCAATGCCGGGGGAAGAATAGAGATCGTGTGGCTGTTCGGTGTGATCGGGCTTTTTGTACTGCTGCTCGCCTGTATCAATTTCATGAATTTGAACACGGCGAGGAGCGAAAAACGGGCGAAAGAAATCGGCGTACGCAAAGCAGTCGGTTCCGCCAAAGCCCAACTGGCGCTGCAATTTCTCGGCGAATCTTTGCTGGTGGTGTCAATTGCATTTGTTATATCCCTTTTACTGACGCGTCTTTGTCTTCCGGAATTCAATAATGTCGTGGAGAAAAAGATCGTTGTCCCTTGGAATATGCCTTCCTTTTGGTTGGCATGCATAGGGTTTGTGCTTTTTACGGGCCTTGTTGCCGGTAGTTATCCTGCCCTTTATCTGTCGTCATTCAAACCGATCGCAGCCCTGAAAGGCGTCACTTCGAAATTGACAGGCGGGCACTTCTCCGGCTCTCCACGTCGGGTTTTAGTTGTTTTGCAGTTTTCGGTTTCAGTCACGCTTATTATCGGGACGATCATTGTTTTCCGTCAGGTACAATTTGCCAAAAACCGGCCGATCGGGTACAGTCGCCAGCAGTTGGTCAGCAGCCCGATCAAGTCGGATGAGATCATCAAACATTATGCGGCTTTCCGGAATGATTTGTTGAACACCGGTATCGTTGAGGAGGTTACGGCTACCGATTCTCCGGTAACCAACACTTTTGTCACAAACAGTGGTTTCAGCTGGAAAGGCAAAGATCCTTCGATGACGGACGAATTCGTAACACTCCGGATCACGCATGAATTTGGTAAGACGATCGGCTGGCAATTGAAACACGGCCGGGATTTTTCGAAGGAATTCCCAACCGACTCGATGGGATTTATACTGAATGAGGCGGCGGTCAAATACATGGGATTGAAAAACCCGATCGGTGAAATGATCCAGTGGGGCAACAATGGCAAGTATAAGGTAATCGGAGTTGTGAAAGACCTGGTCACGCAGTCGCCGTACGAACCGGTCAGACAGACTATTTTCTTTCTGAACTATATCAGGATCAGTCTGATCAGCATGAAAATAAAACCAACCGCAAGTGCATCAGCCGCAGTGGCAAAAATCGGTTCGGTTTTCAAGAAATATGATCCTGAAAATTTGTTCCAATACACATTTGCCGATCAGGAATACAACAGGAAATTCAGCGACGAAGAACGGATCGCAATGCTCACTACCTTCTTCGCGGTACTCGCGGTTTTCATTTCCTGCCTGGGATTGTTTGGCCTGGCTTCTTTCGTAGCGGAGCAGCGGACAAAAGAAATCGGTATCCGCAAAGTACTGGGCGCTTCCGTGGTTAATCTGTGGCAACTTTTATCGAGGGAGTTTTTAGTGCTTGTGATCGTGTCCTGCATCATTTCCGGTCCCGTTGCCTGGTATTTTATGAGCGACTGGCTGCAGCGATATACCTACCGGACAGAAATTTCCTGGTGGATTTTTGCCGCGGCAGGTGTGGGAGCCTTGACCATTACCTTGCTGACCGTCAGTTTTCAGGCGATTAAAGCGGCGCTGCTTAATCCGGTGAAGTCGCTTAGGAGTGAATGAATGAATGATTGAATGAGCCGCCGTGGAACGGGGAATGAGCCGCTGTGGAACAGGGAATGAGCCGCCGTGGAACGGGGAATGAGCTGCTGTGGAACAGGGAATGAGCCGCTGTGGAACGGGGAATTGGAGGGCTTGGAGCTAGGGCTTTCGATTGTCGGTGGTTTGGCCGCTTGCAAATAATGATTGAAAATCAATATAATTCAAAACCAAAAAATGCCGATAACTGACCGCCGAAAGCCGATAGCCCCCCTGCCTCCCCGCTGGTCAACCAAACTTTTACGCTGGTTTGCTGCGCCGGATACTTTGGAAGAAACCGAGGGGGATTTGCTGGAAATGTATGCCTACTGGATAGAAACGGTTGGGGTAAGGAAAGCCCGATGGAGATATGTAGTGAGCGTTGTTAAATTATTAAGGCCTTTTGCAAGATCAAAAAGATTGGAACAGTATCCCCGTACCTATTTTTTCAGCCATGTTATGATACATAATTATTTCAAAATCGCGGTAAGAAATCTTTTAAAAAACAAAGGCTATTCGGCCATTAATATCGGCGGACTGGCTGTCGGGATGGCTGTGGCTATGCTGATTGGCCTGTGGGTTCATGATGAAGTTACTTTTAACCGGTATCATCAAAACTATGACCGCATTGCGCAGGTGATGCAAACCCAGGACCTGGGCGGGGATGTGGTAACACAGGCGAAAAGCCCGGCGCCGCTGGGAAAAGAACTCAGGGCAACATACGGGGATAATTTCAAATACCTGGCCACTTCGACAACGACCGCGAACCACGTTTTGAGCTTTGCGGACAGGAAATTCACAAAAAAAGGCAAGTTCATCGATTCGGATGCTCCACAGATGTTTACCCTTAAAATGCTGAGCGGGAATTATGCAGCTTTGCAGGAGCCGGGATCTGTTTTGCTTTCCGAAAGTACTGCCGAGGCCTTGTTTGGAAAAGAGAACGCCCTCAACAAATTAATCAAGATCGATAATGATCTGAATGTCAGGGTAACAGGGGTATACGAGGAACTGCCATATAATTCCACGCTTGCGAACGTGGCTTTTATGGCTCCATGGCAGCTGTATATTTCCGGTGTGGCATACGGTATAAAGAACAAGGACAACTGGGGCAATAATTTTGTGGAGATTTACGCCCAGTTAGCGGATAATACGGATATGTCCGAAGTTTCCCGGAAGATTAAAGATGCCAAAGCAAACAAAGTTGGGCCGGAGGATTTTGTTTCCAAACCAGAAATTTCACTTCAGCCCATGAGCCGCTGGCATTTGTATTCGGAGTGGAAAAACGGAGTAAATACAGGAGGCCGTATTCAGTATGTATGGCTTTTCGGGATTATTGGCGGGTTTGTACTGCTGCTTGCCTGCATCAATTTTATGAACCTGAGCACGGCCCGTTCCGAAAAACGGGCAAAAGAGGTGGGTATCCGTAAAGCTTCTGGTTCTATGCGCGGGCAATTGGTCACACAGTTTTTAAGCGAGTCGCTGCTGGTGGCGGGCTTTTCCTTTGTTCTGGCCTTAATCCTGGTGTTCCTGATTTTGCCATCTTTCAATGAAGTCGCAGACAAGAAAATGGGTATTTTATGGACGAACCCCTGGTTCTGGTTAGCTGGAATTGGTTTCAGTCTTTTTACAGGTCTGCTTTCGGGAAGTTATCCGGCTTTGTACTTGTCTTCTTTCCAGCCGGTAAAAGTATTGAAAGGCACGTTCAAAGCGGGGCGTTTTGCTTCTGTTCCGCGCAAGGTGCTGGTAGTTTTGCAGTTTACTGTTTCGGTTACATTGATAATCGGTACCATCATTGTTTTCCGGCAAATCCAGTTTACCAAAAATCGTCCCATAGGCTACAATCGCGACAAGTTGGTGATGGTAGACATGCCTACACTGGACATTCACAATCATTTTGAGTCTTTCCGCAGCGAATTGCTGGAAACGGGCGTCGTAGTGGAAACTGCCAAAACGACCACACCGATGACTGAAAAAAGGCAGAACGAAAATGGGTTCAGCTGGAAGGGGAGGGAGGAAAACCAGGACAAACCATTTGCAACATTCGGGGTAACCCATGAATTTGGCAAAACGGTGGACTGGAAGATCAAAGACGGGAGGGATTTTTCGAAGGATTTTGCCGACGACAATCTGGCGGTAATCTTAAATGAGTCGGCTGTAAAATACATGGGATTGAAAAATCCTGTGGGCGAAACGATCACCTGGGGAACGCAGCCTCTGCATGTCGTCGGCGTAGTGAAGGATATGATCATGGAATCACCGTATGAACCCGTGCAGCAAACGATATATTACATTGCGCCCTGGCCTGCTTATATTTTGAGTATCAGGCTAAAACCCGATGTCGGCAACAGCGAAGCTTTGGCTAAAATAGAAACCGTTTTTAAAAAATATGCCCCAGCTGTACCGTTCGACTACAAATTTGTCGATGAGGAATATGATGCCAAATTCCGGATGGAAGAAAGGATTGGCAAACTGGCCAGCTTTTTCGCCGTACTTGCTGTGTTTATCAGCTGCCTCGGACTTTTTGGCCTGGCCTCATTCGTTGCGGAACAGCGCACAAAGGAGATCGGGATACGGAAAGTCCTTGGGGCTTCGGTTACCAACCTCTGGCAAATGTTATCCAGGGATTTTGTCTTGCTGGTTATTATCTCATGCCTCATTTCTGCGCCGATAGCCTGGTATGCACTCCATAGCTGGCTACAAAAATATAACTATCATACTGAAATTTCGTGGTGGATTTTCGCCGCCTCAGGCGCAGGGGCTTTGATTGTCACATTATTAACAGTGAGTTTTCAGGCGATCAGGGCTGCTTTGCTGGATCCGGTGAAGAGTTTGAAAACGGAATGAAAGGGAGGATGGAGGAAGGGGAGGATGCGGTGCGTTAGGCCAGGAGAATCTCGGCGGGGATTCCGAGGTCTTTATGAAGGAATTTCATAAACTTTACGCTCATTTGTTTTTTACCGTTGATGATTTCGGAGATCGCACCTTTGCTCATTCCAAAACGCTCAGCAAGCCCACTTTGTGTTAAACCCTGTTCCTCCATTTCAGCTTTCAGCGCTTCGATAGGCGACAACTGCCGAATTTGGTAATGTTTTGATTCATAGTCGCCTATGAGCAATGCCAATAACTCCAGCTTGTCGCCGTCAGGTGTGTCTTTCGCCGAATGAAATACGCTTTCCATTTCTTTAAGCGCTTTATTGTATTCTTCCTCCGTTTTTATCGGTCTTGAGATTTCCATTTTTGTATCTGTTAGTTAAATTCAATTGTTTTAGCGTCAATCTTATCGTATTCCTTATGTGTACCAATGAACTTAATGTAACATAGCTGAAACTCGTAATTAAAAGCCGCAATTAACCTGTACTTATTGCGGCATATATTAAAAACTATCCTTTCATTCCCTACAAAATCGGCACCTTTGAAATGTCCAACAATATGCTGAGGATTATTATACGTGTCTTTTGCTATGCGTCCATACCAATGAAGCAGATTTATCTCAGAATCGGGGTATTTGTTCCAAAACTCTTTTAGTGTGTTAAGTGCATATATCCTCATAAAGGTAAAATTACAAACTAAGTTCGCTCTTTGAGAACTTTTATTTAATTTTTTGAGTCAATGAAAAAGCTATAGAGAAGAAACCCTCCGTCACCTTCCCTTTCTTCCCCTTCCTCCATCCTACCTTTTTCCTTTTTCCTCCCTTCCCCAAACCGAACAAACACTGTCCATTTTTGAACAATGATTAACTTTTGCGAATATTCAAATGTTTGATGGTCAGATGTTTATGGATAAATTAGTTTTATGGCAAGCTATTTGATTCGAAGGGGCAGAGGTTCATTCTACCTGCTAACGATCCACCGGGCATGTTAAAAAACTATTTTAAAATTGCGGTTCGGCGCCTTCGGGCTGACCACGTCCATACAGCTATTAATGTGCTCGGCCTGGCTTTGGGGATCACAAGCTGCCTGGTTATTTATATTTTCATCCGTTACGAACTCAGCTTTGATGGATTCCATTCCAATAGTGCAAATACATACAGGGTTGTTGAACACAGCCGGAAGGCCGACGGTGTACAGCACTGGCCCACTACTGCGTATCCGCTGGCCGAGGCTATCCGTCGTGATTTGCCCGGGGTGCAGGTAACCCAAACGGCCGGCCCGCTGGCCCGGGTCATCAGCTCGGAGGATAGCAAAGGAACTGTACATCGTTTCGAAGAAAACCGTCTCGTGTTTGCAGACAAAAACTATCTTCAGACCTTTGATTTCAGGAATGTGGTAGAGGAAGGTATATGGCTGGCGGGTACAGCCAAAACAGCTTTTGAACAGCCCAATACCGTTGTCCTGACCCAGAAACTGGCCGACAGGTATTTCGCTGAAAATGCTGGCAATTATGAAAAGATGATCGGCAGGACGCTGATGCTCAACAATACAGATCCGATCGTTGTTTCCGGTGTGATCCGCAATCCGCCGCATAACACGAACCTGTTATTTGAAATGCTTGTCAATTATGCTTTTTTCAAAGCAAATAACCAATATCAGGCAAACAACTGGTCGGGAAATTACCAGGGCACAACATATGTTACGCTGGCGCCCGGCGCGGATGCTCCTGCTTTTGAAAAACAACTGGCAGGCCTGAAAACAAAATACATGAATGCGGAGGATAACCGGCGGATCAGCTATTTCCTTCAACCGCTGGCTGATATTCATACCAACACTTTGTATGAAGACTTCCTGGGAGGCTACCATGTGAGCCGGCAAATGTTACTGGTTTTGAGCAGTCTGGCTGTTTTCCTGATCCTGATCGCTTCTTTTAATTTCATCAACCTCACCACTGCCCAGGCCACCCGCCGTAATAAGGAAGTCGGTGTCCGAAAAGTGGTAGGGAGTACACAGACGCAATTGTTTATTCAACTGATAGGGGAAACGCTGATCATTGCTGTTATCGCAGGCCTTATTTCGGCTGTCGGTCTGGAGTTTTTACTAATGGCGCTGAACAGTTCCCTGAGCATCATCAATCTGGATCTCCGTACCGATTTTACGGTCTGGCTTTTTGCGGCCGGGCTGGTAGCGGCGGTGGCATTGCTGGCGGGGTTTTATCCTGCTATGGTGATAGCACGGTTTCAGCCGATCAAGGCCCTGAAAAACATTGGTAGTACCGAGCGGCAGCGGTTTTCACTACGCCAGGGACTTATTGTCCTGCAATTCTGCATTACCTATGGTCTGCTGGTCGGGACGTTTGTGGCTTCCCGTCAGATGAATTTTTTCATGAACAAAGATCTCGGTTTTGTCCGGGATGCCGTCGTTACAGTCAACAGTCCGCGGAATCAGTCGGTAAGTAAAATGGATGTTTTTCGTCAGGAACTTCTGGAAAACCCGGCTATCAGAGAAGTGAGTTTTTCGTCCGGTGCGCCAATTACAGAAAATTATTTCGGGACTGATTTCAGGTTAAAATCCGAGCCGGTGCAAATGAACAGGCAGGCAGAAATGAAAGTGGTGGATTTGAAATACCAGTCTCTCTTTGGCTTACAGACGCTTGCTGGCCGGTGGTTTTCAAATTCGAATATCGTGAAAGACGGCGATGCATTCAATGGTTTTGTTGTGAACGAGACCATGGTTAAAATGCTTGGCCTGACTCCGGAAACTGCTATCGGGAAAACGGTGACGATCAGTGAGGGAGAAGCCCCCATTTTGGGAGTTGTAAAGGATTTTCACAATGTGTCTTTGCAGCAACAAATACTTCCCTGCGTTTTGATCTGCTGGAACACAGGTTTTTATGAACAAATACATATAGCACTGCAAGCTGCTGCCGGGGATCGCCTGAACGTACCCCAGATCCTGAATTCGATCGAAGGAAACTGGAAGCAGACGTTTCCGCAGGATGTGTATCAGTATGACTTTCTGAACGAGTCGCTGGCCAAAGGTTATATTGTGGAACAGTTGGTTTTCGATTCCTTCCGGATCTTCGCAGGTATTTCAATTTTTATCGCCTGCCTGGGTCTGTTCGGACTGATTGCTTTTACGGCCAACCAGCGCACCAAGGAAATCGGGGTTCGGAAGGTGCTGGGTGCTTCGGTGACGAGCGTAGTAATCATGCTCTCGAAAGATTTTATAAAACTGGTAATTATTGCAATTGTCCTGGCCAGTCCGGTTACCTGGTATGCGCTGAACCAATGGCTTATGAATTTCGAGTACAAGATCGGTATCGAATGGTGGGTGTTTGTGCTGGCAGGGTTACTTGCCATAGGTATTGCGCTGTTTACCATCAGCTTTCAAAGTATGAAATCCGCGCTGATGAACCCGGTGAAGGCGTTGAGGAGTGAGTAGTAGTTTGAGCTTTCGGCGGTCAGCAGTCGCCTATCGGCTATGTTTTTCAAGCAAAAGAAAACCGACAGCCACATTAATTTTTCTGTAAACAAAACCCCATCAACGCATTTTTTCAGGGAAGGTTTTATCTTGCATGATAATCTTTCCTTGACAATCTTTCATGATTAAATTCAGGTTAGTCGTTTGCAACGCTGTCACTCTGATGCTTTTGTCCGGAACAGGGTTTGGCCAAACGAGCTCACACACGAATAAATGGAACGCCGCTGTTGAAGCGGGCGGTTTTGCTGCTTCCGATCCTGCCACGCCGTTCTGGCTCCGTACCAACCAGTTTGGGATTGTGCCGCACCGGTCACCTGCGGGAATGGTGCAGGCGAGTTTTTACAAGAATTATGTCTTCCGGGACAGCCTTTCCGGCCGACTGAAGAAATGGGACTGGGGTGTTGCCGTAAACCCCGTTGCTACCTACGAAAGGGATAACGAATTCAAATTTTTGCTACCCGAGGCAAGCGCCAAAGTCAGGTTCAGGAGATTGGAATTTTACGCAGGCAGGCGGCGGGAGCTGATGGGCATCGGGGATTCATTGTTGTCCTCTGGTTTTTATTCCGGTTCAGGAAACGCACTGCCTATACCCAAAGTTCAGCTTTCTACGATCGGATATATTCCTTTGCGTTTTACAAAAGATTTCGTGGCTGTCAGTGCCGGTTTTTCACACGGATGGTTCAATTCACCTTATATGCAGGGCGTACGTTTGCATCAGAAATATGCCTACATAAGGTTAGGGAAACCCACTTCCGGAAGCAAGTTCTATTTCGGACTAAACCATAATGTGCTTTGGGCAGGGCGTTCTGAATTTTTAAAGCAGCATCCGGAGCTTGCTATTGACGGCGAATTGCCTTCTTCCTGGAAATTTTATCCGAATGTGGTTTTGGCATATACCTCCAAAAACTGGTATACCAAAAACGGTTACAGCTCTTTTGACAGCTACCGGTTGGGCAATCACCTGGGGAGCTATGATTTTGCTTTTGAGACAAAGATCAGTAATTACAGGCTCCTGGCTTACCATCAGCATGCTTTTGAGGATGTTTCCAGCATGGTTTTCAAGAATATTCCGGACGGACTTTATGGGGTCAGTTTCAAACTGAACGCTGAACGTACGGGCACTACCGGTTTCCTCCTTTCACATATTACGCTGGAATTTCTGACCACGAAAGATCAGTCGGGATCGGAATTTTATGTTCCCGGCAGCAAGTTTCAGGGTGCCGACAACTATTTTAATCACTCCCAATATTATGAAGGCTGGTCGTATTTCGGGCAGACTGTCGGGACACCTTTTATTGCGCCTGGGAAAGATATGGATCGATCCAAGGGCATTACCGGGCGATATTTTCCAAACAATCGGGTGAATATGTTGTATCTGGGCGCTCAGGGCAGGTACGGAAAGTCTTTACTACTCACATTCCGCACTTCTTACAGTCGTAATTTCGGCGTACCTGGTTTCGCTTTCAACCCGCCTCGCGGTCAGTTTTCTTCTTTTTTATCGGCCCAGTATGCTTTGGGACAATCTACCAGTATTATCGCGCGTCTCGCGGTGGATCAGGGCGATTTGTTTGTGAAAAGTACAGGCGGATATCTTGGTGTAAGAAAAAGCTTCTGAGCACTTGATGCCAATGTCCATGGACGGACAAAAGCTGTTCGATTCTGAACATTTAACCCTTAATATGATGGTTTAATTAGTTGATAATTAGCGAATTAATTTTTATGGCATAAATTTGTTGACATGAAATAAAGTCCGTTAACTCCCGCTGTCATGCTAAAAAATTACTTCAAGGTTGCCTTCCGCAATATTTGGAAGAACAAGGTTTTCTCCGCTATCAATATTGTCGGTCTTGCAATAGGTATGGCTACCTGCATCGTGATCATGCTCTTCGTTTTCTACGAAAGAAGTTTTGACAAAGTCCACCAGGGGAATATATACCGGCTTGACGAAGTTCAGAAGTTCGAAGGAATGGTGGCGCCTCAGAAAGTGGCGTTATCCATGTACCCAATGGGTCCGACGTTAAAAAATGAATATCCGGAAATCCGGGATTTCACGCGGATCAATGCTTTTAATAAGGTGCCGCTGAGATACGGAGAAAAGAAAATGGAGCTGCCTGCGGCATTATGGGTGGATTCTAATTTCCTGCAAATGTTTGATTTCAAGCTTATTGAGGGAGAAAAGAAGGGTGTGCTGAAAGAACCAAACAGTATTGTGCTTTCTGAAAAAAGTGCGAGGAGCATATTTGGTGAAGAGAATCCGATTGGGAAGTCGCTTGTCCATTATGGCGGCGACACGCTGGCCCTGAAAGTGACCGGTGTGATGGAGGATGTGCCCGCCAATTCACATCTTCAGTTCGATGCATTGCTGTCGTTCAGTACCATTGCTCGTCCCGATTTTATGAACAACTGGGGTGGAAACTGGCTGGTTACTTATCTGGAACTGGCTCCGGGAACCGACATTGCCAGTCTTGAAAAAAAATTCCCTGCGTTTCTCCAAAAGTACATGAAAGAAGGAGGCTGGAAATTTTATGAGCTGTTTTTGCAGCCGCTTGCCGATGTTCATGCCAAATCTGTTGACATTACCCACGACTATATCAATTATCAGAAGTTCGACCGGAGCTACACCTATATTTTTTCAATTGTGGCAATTATCGTCTTGATTATTGCCTGCGTCAATTTCATGAACTTGTCCACGGCGCGCTCTACCGGCCGGGCCAAGGAGGTAGGTATTCGCAAGTCCATCGGTGCGCAACGCTCTCAGCTGGCGGGCCAGTTTATCGGAGAGTCTGTTTTGCTTTCATTCATATCATTAGTTCTGGCGGTTATTCTTGTAAAGCTTATTCTTCCTTACATGGTAGATTTTAGCCAGCGGGCTTTAGGTTTCGCTATATTCAGTAATCCGCTCTTATTGTTGGGCGTTTTGGCCGGGACTGTGCTTGTGGGTGTATTTTCTGGGCTGTATCCGGCGGCTTTCCTGTCTTCTTTTGAGCCTGTCAGGGTTTTAAAAGGCACTTTGACGATTGGTAAAAGCAATTTCCGGAATGCGCTGGTCATCGCACAGTTTACAAGTGCAGTATTCCTGATCATCGCCACCGGTTTTGCTGTAAAGCAGCTGCGTTTCATGCGGGATAAAGACCCTGGGTTCAGCAGGGAACAGGTGGTAATCATTCCGCTTGATTCGAAATCCAGTCCTAAATACCAGTCCCTTAAAGATGAACTTTTGTCCGGATCTTTTGTGGAGGCAGTAAGTGGCTCGGGGCAGCGGCTGGGTAATAATTTGCACCAAACCGGCGTGAGTTTTAAGGGTGAGGGGCCGCTGCGGAAAATGGCATCGTCTCAGGTGATCGTAGATCCCGATTATCTTTCTTTATATAAAATAAAACTCGTGGCCGGCAGGAATTTCACGCATGATGTTTCCGAGAATGCCCGGACGTATATTATCAATGAGTCACTTGCGAAAGAACTGCTGAAAGATGAGCCCAAACTCACATTGCAGTCGCTGATCGGGAGGCGCTTTGGTTTTTCGGGAATGGATTCGACAAGCACTATCGTAGGCGTGGCCAAGGATTTTAATTTCAATTCGCTGCACCACAAAATCGAAACATTGTGCCTGTTTAATCAAAAAGACTGGGGCTACAGCGAGATGTCCGTTCGGGTCAAAGGAAAGGATGCAAAGCAGGCGGTTGAATCGATCCGGTCGGTATGGAGTAAAATGTCGCCCGAGTCGCCGTTTACATATTCTTTCCTGGATGACCATTTTGCAGAGCTTTATAAAGCCGACAGCCAGGTAAGTGAAATTGTGGGCATACTGGCCGGTCTGGCCATATTTGTGTCCTGCCTGGGACTGTTCGGGCTGGCGTCCTATTCAGCGGAAAGAAGAATTAAAGAGATAGGAGTACGAAAAGTGATGGGGGCTTCCGTGGCTGGCATTGTTGCGTTGCTTTCGCGGGATTTTGTTAAGCTGGTGCTCGTTTCCATTGTTATCGCTTCGCCCATTGCCTGGTGGGCAGTGCGTCGCTGGTTACAGGATTTCGCCTACCGGATCGATATTGAATGGTGGGTATTTGCGTTGGCCGGAGTCCTCGCTATTGCAGTAGCATTGCTGACGATCAGTTTCCAGAGCATCAAGGCTGCAATGTCAAATCCGGTGAAATCGCTTAGGAGTGAATAGCTCAATCTGGTTAAATCTTTGAAAAGGGGAGGATGGAGGAAAGGGAAGAAGGATAAAAGGGAGGGTGCAGACAAACCAGACTCCCCCTTTCGTCCCCTTCCTCCATTTCATCCCTCAAAAAAGCTATCATCAATTATAGATTTAAACAAACAGTCGCTATGAGTCACATTGCTATCCCAATTCCGCCGCTTCAAGGCAAGCAGGAAATTCAGGTTGAAGTAACCATTAATGGCATCAAGCAGCAATTATTTTATCGGGTCGAGCTATTTTATTGGGAGGACTGTTCCAATCCAGTGGCACACCGGGCCGATTGCATCAGTGAGATGCTCTCGCATCACGATCCCGAATGGACCGTTTATTACATTGGCGCGCCGACGGATGAATTCGTTCCGATCACTTTTGTGAAAAAAGAAAGCCGCAATGTTTTCAAACTTTCTTCGGTCTAAATTTCTACCAACCATCAATTGTTTCTTAGCCAGTGGGTCTGTACTCACTGGCTAAAATATTTTCAGGGTATTCAAAAAACGCTTTCCAGTCGTCATAATGGCTGATCCGAGTCTAGGTTTTATTTGCATCATTGTTGCATAATTAACGATGTTTTATATTTTTGCATCATTGTTGCAAATAAAATCAATTTATATGAACAGGTATTTATTAAAAACATTACTGACCCTTATTGCTGTATCCGTATTCATTTCCTGCGAAAAGAAAGAAGAGGACGTAACTCCGGCCGAAGAGCTGACAGAATACAAATTCATCCGTGTGCTTGTCAATGACGAGCTTACGAACCAGATTTCGCTGGTTGATCCTGTGAAAAATGCGGTGGAATCCTTTGAAGCACAACATCCCAAATCGGCATTGTATAATACCCAGGCGGGGCGTTTCGGCGCTTTGGTGAACGGCGCCAACAACCACGTGCAGCTATTTGATACCGGGTTTGAAGGACATGGGGATCATGTGGACGTGAAAGGTACGCCCAAGTTCGGGGCACTGACAGGAACCGGAAACAGACCGACACATTTTAAAAGCAAGGGCGACGAAATCATCACTTTTAATGATGGTGACGGCACGCTGAGCATTGCCAAAGAGGCGGATTTTCATGTAACCGGTGCCAAGATGAAGACAATCCCCACCGGGAACAAAGCGCACCACGGAGCCATGACAAAATTTGATAACGGGACCTACGCGATTACTGAAAAGGACGAATCCGTTGCCGGTACTTTGCCTGAAAGAGTCAGAATCATCAACGGGGCGGGGGAGACTCTTTTTGCTTCAACTGTTCAAACGAAGGGCATTCACGGAAATGCCAGCGACGGAAAGGTTTCACTTTTTGGTTCTTCAAGCGGTATTCTGGTTGTGGAGCCCTCCGGCGCACAACGTTTGATCCCGCATCCCGAAAGTTTCGGCTCGGCGTGGTTCGGTACTATCCTGGAAGCCAAGGGAGCGGGTAAGTTTATCGGATATTCGGCTGCTGTCGGGGCGTATATGATAGATGTGGCGTCGGGCACTATTACGCCGGTTATCGAAAGCTCTGATCTTATTCAGGTAAAAACGGATCTTTCAGGAAACAACCTGGTCGCTTTTTTACACAGCGGAGAAGTGAAGATCTTCGACCTGAAAGCCAATTTGCTGACAAAAAGCGGCAATGTTGTTCCGGCAGTTGCGAAGGACGAAACACAGAAACCCCAATTGGAGGCTACTTCCCGTTTCTTGTACATTATCCAGCCCAAAACCGGTGAGTTACTGCAGATCGATGCGAAAGATTTTGGTAAAATAAAAAAGATCAAAGTCTCATCCACACCGTACCGGCTGACCATCCTCGGGTTTGAATCCAGCGAGGGGCATTGATTTTTCAACTTTCCGGGCTATTCGTAGCCCGGAAAGCCTTTCTCAAAACCACCATTGCTTCGCCTCCGGTGAAGGCCTCCATTTGCTTTTTGGCTCGAAGTGGTTCCAGATGATTTCGGAAATTTTTCGGATCAGCATATATCCTTCATTCTCCCGCTGCCAGGTCTGATCCTGCTGGTTTTTGGTGGTAATGCAAAAAACATAGTCTCCGTGCGGAGCGTGCACGACCAGTACTTCGGACTTGGCTTGATTAACCGCCCCACTTTTCGCAGCAGTTTTAACATAAGGTGGGATTTGGGAAATAGCTTCTCCATCCCAGAATTGCATGCCCAGGTACCGGTACATACGTTCACTAACTGACGGACTAATGGCTTTTCCGTCCCGGATCATTGCAACAAGCTCAGCCATTTCCCGTGGTGTGGTTTGTCCCCAGCCATAAGTAGCTTGTCCTTGCTTTCGCCCTGGCGTGCGGGAATTCACTTTTGTGTTGGCAAACCCGTTATTTTCAAGCCATTGATTGATAGCAGCCCCTCCGCCTGCCATTGCCTGAAGCCAAAGGCTCCCCGTATTGTCGCTCAGCGAGATCATCAGGTGGATGACCTTCGGCAGCGGGATTTTCGTACTGTCGCGGAAAGATCCGACGACACCATTATCATATTTGAGCGAATCGCGGTAAACAAGCTCCTGGCCGAACTTGATTTCACCTTGATTGATCTTGTCAAAAAGTCCGCACATGATGGGGACCTTGATCATACTGGCGGTCGGGAAAAGGGTGTCTGCGTAAACCGCAGCAACCCGGTTTGTCTTCAAATTCCGCACATATACCCCAGCTTCACCTTTAAAGCCGGCAAGTGCCTTCTCAATTTTGGCAGTCAGTTTTTCATCCGTTTTAACATTTCCGACCGCCTGAGGCTGTGCCAGGATTTTAAAACAGATGGAAAGTAGGATGAGAGAGACATAAAGGGTTTTCATCGAATCATTTGCTTTTAGTGAATTTTTTGGCCTTGTTCTTTCCTGGTTTTTCAGAAATGAACTCGAGAAGGCCCCAATGCTCCGGCACATGCATATTGATCACCCCTTGTGGCGACCATACCCAGTTGTATTCCGGGAGATTTCTGCGGGTTTCCGGATTTTTCTTGCGAGAATATTTCCCATCTTCATCAATATCATGCTGCCAGTTGACGCGTGAAAAATTGATACGCCATACCGAGCCATTTTCCGGAATGATTGCAGGCACATTCTCATTCTTAAGAGAGGCAAAAGGGATGGCAATTTCGAGGGTCCAGCGCTTGTCTTTGTCTTTGCTGTCATTAATGGTCCCGTCTATTGAGACAGCGGATTTCAGGCCTTCGATATCCCATTTCATTTGAGCCCTTCCGCCTTTCCGGTAAGTTTTGGGAAGAAACAGGTCAAAATTGGTATTCAATGCATTGATTTCCAGTTCGTAATAATTTTCCGAATCTCCGTCTGGGTCGATGAACACTTCGAAATCATTTTCGTGAAACACGATCTGATCCTTTTTGTCCTGGTAGGCCCATATATGTTCCTCGTCCATCACTGCGGCGATGTACAAATATTCCTTATCCCAAAGCATTTTCGCCATCGTTTTTTGAAGTGGCAGCGGTTTTTTTGCTCCTTCTATGTCAACAAATGTCTCTGTCCATAGGGCCTTTTTCCAAGCGGATTCATTGAGTTTTCCATCAATAGTAATCGGCTTGTCCGGTTGGTAGCAGATGTATTTTCTGGGAGGATCAGACGGCTGGGCTGCCGAATTAAAGGAAAGCAATAAAGCTGAGGCCAGAACAAATAGAGCTGCAAATGCTAACTTAGGAAGGAGAATAAAATGAAATCTGTTTTTTCTGGAGAGTAATTTAAAATTTTTCAAGATCTTATCAGAGCGTAGTTTGGAAAGTACAATATACCTCGAAACCTCCTGATTTTTCAAGAAAAATGTGCTTTTTGTTCCTTACACCAACCTTTCGAAATAGAGCACTTCGGCATGTGGATTATAGTTATAGGGCTGGGTTTCGACAAATCCGAAAGACCTGTATAAGCCCACGGCGGCAGGCATTTTTGAGAGCGTGTCCAGTTTGATTACCTGATAATTTAGCACCCCGGCCGTTTCCAGAACTTTTTCCATGAGTGCTTTTCCTATGCCTATTCCCTGATAGCCCGGGCGGATATACATGCGTTTCACCTCACAGGTCAAATCATTTTCGATACGTCTTAATCCCACGGCCCCGATGTACTGTCCAGCTGTTTCAACAAGCAAAAGTGCACCTGTCGGAGGCCCGTACATTTGGGGAAGGATTTTCAATTCTTCATCGAAGCTCTGAAAACAGAGCGTGAAATCAAGCGAGCGGGCATATTCTTTAAAAAGCTCCGCCCCGGTTTCGTACTGGCCTTCGGTAGTAGCATGGATGATCTGGAACATTGGTAAATAACAAGCGTATTTTGTCTTGGGACTATTTAAAAGCAAAGGAATCTTCGCAATGCCTGAATATACGATTGTCTTGTCAAAAAACGCGCAAAAGCAGCTAGACAAACTTCCAGACGCACTAGCAGAACCAATTTATAAAGCCATCGCTGAACTGGGAACAAGCCCAAGACCGTTGGGCATTTCCGGCAGCATTGCTCCCAATTTAAAGGTTTCATATCCCTGCTCAAAGGCATCTATTTTATCCTGCGTACTTGGTCCCTGATGAACGCGTCAATGCTGACGAGCTTATTTTTTTCATCCTTAGCGTCCATTATTTCTTTTCCAATAAGTCACTTGCTTTATACTGCTTACTCAACAGCTCCTCAAACAAACGCCAGCGCACCTCGGAAGAATTCCCACCCCGGGACTCGATATACTTTTTAACCAAAGCCTGCCCATAATTGTAGTTAATGACATAGCTTCGGTATTTTTTGATAAACCGTAAATAGTCCGTCGCACCTTTTTCGGTCAGGAGGCAATAATCAGTAAGCCAGCGTAGTGCCTCTTTATCACCCATATTTTTACGTTGAATTTCCCTTGCTACCTCATTGCGGGCATAGTTTAATTCCGAACGGATTGCAAGGGCGCGGAAATATAAACCGGCATTTGACGTATCCATTGCCGCGAGAGGCATCAGCGTTTTTTTACAAAATTCCAGTTGTTCATTTCCGGGAAAAGCAACTGCAATACCGTAGTTGGCGCTTCCCTCGGCTATCAGTGACTGGGGGCTGAAAAGGGGATAGAGCGAAATCTCCGTCTGGTTTTTATCGCGGTAGAGATTTTTTTCCAGCAAAGCATTGTAGACATGATGCCCGGGATAACCCTCATGACACGCAAGATCGATAGCCCTTTCAATGAAGATCGGCTGACTGATATTGATCTGTATCACACTTTTGTAATTTCCCTGGTACCAGTTGTAGCCTGACCATGGCTTATCAGTGACATATTCTAACCGGAAGTCCTCACCGGCGGGGAGTCGATAATGCGCTAAGGTCCTTTTCCGGGCTTCTGTAATGGCTGTTCTGAAAACGGTATCAATTTTATTTTTGGGTATTAAAAACTGGCTGGCCAGTTTTTGGTACCTGTCCGGGAGAGGGCCCTTTCCGGGTAAAATAGAATCCAGCCGGGCCATGAGCGACTGAAAATGCTTCTCCGGATAAACAGGAGCTACTGCATCAAAAAGTTCTTTTGATTCCACATCAAATGCGCCACTTTCGCCTGAATGGATTTTTATTCTGCGTTCAAAAGCACGTAACTGCGCCTGTAACCAGTTCGACCTATCACGGATGGTATCATTTTCAGTGCTCGTGGCAATGTTGCCCAGCTCCTTTGTCAGATTTTGCGATACTTTTAAAAGACTATCTTTTGGAAAAGTGGCCGAAGGAGTTAACACTGGTTTCAGGGAATCGGGGCCGTAGTACGCGTCGACGAAATCCTTATCATATTGCCCGATTACCAATCCCAGCCGGACATAATCCAAAGAAATTTCATGCAGCTTCTCTGCCTCTGTGGTCTGGGAAGATTGTTTTGAGCAGGAAAAAGAGAGCGTTGCGAACAGGAAAAGCAGTTTGATCTTGGTGTGCATGGTCTTGCTATATTTTTGGTCAGTTATGGAAGCCGGCGGATAAGGTACGAAACTTGCCTTTTCTTCCTAACTTTCTGCCGTAAAGATCAATAAAAGATATTTTGGAAGAAATTGGAGCATACCGGACTAAGGGCCATCCGGTGGAAAACGGGCATAGCGACTTGACTTTCCGTAAGGAGGATTTTGGCCATGATTTTCGCTGGGGAGTAGCCACCGCTTCTCACCAGATCGAAGGAAGTACCGATGGTGATGGGCGGGGCGCTTGTATCTGGGATGAGTTTTCCCAAAAAAAAGGGAAGATAAAAAACGGTGATCATGCGCGGGTCGCATGTGATTTCTATAACCGGTATGAAGAGGATCTGGCTCTCGTCGCATCCCTGGGATTCAAACAATTTCGTTTTTCAATCTCCTGGTCACGGATTATTCCTGCTGGTTATGGAGAAATAAATCACAAGGGGGTTGATTTTTATAACCGATTGATCGACAAATGCCTGGAGTTGGATATTGAACCGTGGGTCACGCTTTATCATTGGGATTTGCCGCAGGCGCTGGAAAAGAGAGGAGGATGGAAAAACAGGAAAATCGTTGAATGGTTTTCCGCTTATGTCGAGATATGTACTCATGCGTTTGGTGACAGGGTCAAGAATTGGTTGGTGCTGAATGAACCTATGGCGGTGGCCGGACTAGGCTATACAACGGGGCTGCATGCACCAGGAAAAAAAGGGCTATGGAATTTCTTGCCTGTTGTGCACCACCTGGCACTTTGCCAGGCTGAGGGCGGCAGGGTTATCCGTAGGAATGTCGCCGACGCTTATATCGGAACTGCACTTTCCTGCTCCTACGTCCACGCATATTCGGATAATCCCAAAGACGTCCGTGCAGCGGAAAGAGCAGATGCATTGATGAACCGCCTCTTTATCGAGCCCGCACTGGGCCTGGGTTATCCAGTCGATGCATTCTCATATTTGCTGAATATCCGGAAGTATATGAAGCCGGGAGACGAAGAGAAACTGAAATTTGACTTTGATTTCATCGGACTTCAGAACTATTTCAGTGTAGTGGTAAGGCATTCCTACCTCTCGCCAGTTTTGTGGCTGAAAGAAGTGCCGGCCGGGTTGCGGAACGTGCCTGTTACTGAAATGGGCTGGGAAATAGATCCGGCCGGAATGTATAACATTATCGGGCAGTTTGAAAAGTATCAGGGAATTAAAGAGATCATTATTTCCGAAAATGGGGCTTCATTTACCGATAACCTGAATGGAAACGAGATTCCCGACAAGCAGCGGACCGGATTTTTTCAGGATTACCTGGGCGCCGTGCTGAGAGCGAAGAACGATGGCGCAAAGGTTAACGGTTACTTCGCTTGGACACTGCTTGATAATTTTGAATGGGCCGAGGGCTTTTCGGCCAGGTTTGGGCTGGTATATGTGGATTTCAAAACGCAGCAGCGCACCATTAAGCACTCGGGGAAGTGGTTTTCTCATTTTCTGAACGGAATAAAATCTTCAAAATAATTTCCAACCAATGTATACAAAATTGTATCCTTGGTTTAGAATATTCCAGCCAGGAATATTTTATTGAAAATCCAGTATTCCAGCTAAATCCTAACATTGAAATGAAAATCCTGATTGTCTTTTTTGGCCTGTTGGCCTGGATTGGCGGATGCCATGACGAAACTGTCCTGGATGAGGACATCATTGAGGCTGACGCTACCTGGACCAACATGCTGGCGTCTGACGGTTGCTCATGGCACTTCACAGTTCAGGAAGGTAAAAATTTTATATCCTTGCTGCCAAGTGAAGCTTCTCTGAAAACCATTAAAGCAGAAGTTGGTGACATAGAAAGCAGCTACAGTTTCACTGACGTGCGCATCAAATACAAGCTCACCGGCGGAAAGCGTACCGTTTTATGCGGCTGGGGATCTCAGCAAACGTATGATGAAATCAACGTGATCAGTATCAAGAAAAAATAGCCGCAGCCACTGGCAAAAAAATTACTTCTATCCCTTTTCAGAGTTTGAGAATGTTTTTTGCTTCTTCCTCTGAATAGTAAGGGCCAAGCTCAGCTTCATCAATAATCTCTTGCACCTGCTCTTCCGAAGCGGGTGCTCTTTTTTTATAATCACCTTCCGAATGCTCGTATTTGAATTCAATTATTCCTTTGGTTGCCAAATTCTCCAGAAGCTTGGTGACCAGTTCTTCGTCAGCTTCGTTGTTTACCCTGATTTGAAATGTTTTCATGAATTGATCTTAGTTAGAATTATGTTGGTCATTGAAAAAACCGTACCTGTTAAACCCAGGATTCTCTGTTTTGGAAATTGGTATGTCCGGAAAATTGTTCATTTGCGGACAATGTTAAAAGAATAAACCTATGATTATCAATATAATAGAATACTGGTCTTCTTTTTGTCCTCTCTGATCCTGTTGCCGGACATTCTTTTGCGATTTTTTATATGGGTGGATGCAACTTGTAATTTCAATTTTACATCTTTTTCAAAATAAACATAAAGATCATGAAAAAAATACAGCTACTTTTTATAGCGCTTACCTTATTTGTTTCTGTTGCGGTACAGGCGCAAAGTGAGAATGAGCAGCCTTATGTTACAAAGAATTTTACCAACTCATCCCTGAAAGAACTGACAGTTGAAACCTCCGGTGGATCCATTTCGGTAACCGGAGGAAGTAGTACTGGTTTTAAGGTAGACATGTTTGTAAAACCCAATAACTGGAATGGTAAAAAAGAACTTTCCAAGCAGGAAATAGAAGACCGGCTCGAAGACTTTGACATCGTGATCGGGACTGAGGGAAACAAAGTGGTTGCCACTGCGAAAAGGAAAAACAATGTTGACTGGAATAAAAACAGCGTTTCCATCGGCTTCAAAGTGTATACGCCCAGGAATGTCGGAACGAATCTGAAAACCAGCGGAGGCAGCATTCATATCAAATCTCTGTCAGGTGAACAGAATTTTACAACAAGCGGCGGAAGCTTGAAAATCGATGACCTGGACGGCGTGATCCGCGGGCGTACTTCCGGCGGAAGCATTGAAGTTGCGAACTGCAGTAAGGATATTGACTTGCATACAAGCGGCGGAAGTATCAGGGCCTCGGAGCTGAAAGGTAAAATCGGACTTAAAACTTCCGGTGGAAGCATCACTTTAAATAATCTGAACGGTGATATCGAGGCACATACCAGTGGCGGCAGCGTAAAAGGTGACGATATCGCAGGGGCGCTGGACGCTGGCACATCGGGCGGTTCTGTGCGGCTTGCCAATGTTTCCGGCAGTTTGAAAGCCAGTACCAGTGCGGGCAGTATTGAAGTTTCAATGTCAAAACTGGGCGATTATGTAAATCTTTCAACATCTGCGGGAAGTGTGCGGGTTACAATGCCTATGGATAAAGGTATGGACCTGAACCTGAAAGGTAACAAAGTAAATGTTGCTCTGAAGAACTTCGATGGTCAGGCAGAGAAAGACAATGTGCGAGGTAAAATGAACGGTGGCGGTATTCCGGTGACGCTCACAGCAAGTAGCGGCAGTGTTTATGTAAATCAATAAGTTAAGTAATACAGGTTCAAACAATCTGATAGGCAGAAAGGAGGTCAACACTTCTTTTTGCCTATTTTTTTTGAAAAGATCCGAGACCAAATCATAAATCGAACGTCTAAGACTGACACACTTGAAAACATGAAATATGTATAAACGAATAGTCGAAGGACTGACGGATTTTTTCGGGATATCAAGGAAAGAGGCACGTGGGGCTTTGGTTTTGATGATACTTAGTTTTTGCCTAATCTGGACGCCTTTTATTTTCAGGAGGGCTATCCTTCCTCTGTTGCCGGCTGGCGCAGCACCGGTTGATCTGGCCAAGCTGGATAGCATTGCTGAGATGCTGGAAAAGGAACATTCCCGAAAGTATAAAGGCAAGGGATACGAGAGAAAGGAGTTTAAAAAAGAAGAGCCGCGGCCAGTCAGGCTATTTGATTTTGATCCGAACACGGTTAGCGTTGCTGAATTTCAAGACCTCGGTGTCCCGCTATTTCTGGCAAAAAGAATTGAGAAGTTCAGAAGCAAAGGCGGGAAATTCCGGAAAAAAGAGGATTTGCTGGCGATTTACGATTTTCCTTCCGATCTGTATCAGAAGTTACAGAAACATATCAAATTTGCAGCAAATACCGTTCAGCAGGCTGATAAAGGTCAGGACAAAAAGAGCCCGGATACCTGGAAAAAGCAGGAAAGGCGAGCGATCTCTGCTTTTGACATTAATAAAGCAGATACTACCGAACTTGTGAAGCTGCGTGGCATTGGCAGCAAATTGTCTCTCAGGATCATCAAGTTCCGGGACGGATTGGGCGGTTTTCATTCGACTACGCAGTATCAGGAGATTTTTGGCTTGGATTCTGTGGCGATAGCGGAGCTTAACAGATTTGCAAAAGTGTTAAGCCCGGTGCGGAAAATGAATGTTAACGAGATTTCTGAGGAAGATCTGGGCAGGCATTCCTATGTAAGGAATAAAAAACTGGCTGCGATCATCATGAATTATCGCAGCCAGCACGGGCCTTTCCGGTCTCTCGAAGATCTGAGGAAAGTAAAGGTTATCGATGAAAATCTGCTTAACAAACTGGAACCGTACCTGTCCTTCTAACCAATTTGTTTGCCTGATTCTCTGATCAGAAATTGGGTTTAAGCAGATATTTGGAATAAAAATTATCGATCACCTGAACAGCTTCATCGGGCGTATCCACGACACTGATCAGTTTTAAATCTTCCGGATTGATGTTCTTTTCTGTAAGCATTGTTTCTTTGATCCAATTCAGTAATCCGGTCCAGTAACTGCTTCCCACAAGGACGATAGGGAAGCGGCCAATTTTTTTGGTCTGAATCAAAGTCATCGCTTCGAAGAGTTCATCCAATGTTCCGAACCCACCGGGCATCACTATAAAGCCTTGTGAGTATTTAACAAACATCACCTTTCTGACAAAGAAAAAATCGAAGTTGATATTTTTGTCTGGGTCGATGTAAATGTTGCTATGCTGTTCGAACGGCAATTTTATATTCAATCCAACAGACTTTCCGCCCTGCTCGAAAGCGCCTTTGTTACCAGCTTCCATAATTCCGGGACCACCGCCAGTGATTACCCCGTAACCATGCCTAACGAGTTTGGCAGCAATGTCTTCGGCAGTTTTATAATGTGGATTCTCAGCTGTGGTACGCGCCGATCCGAAGAGGGAGACGCAGGGGCCGATTTTGGCAAGCTTATCAAAACCCTCCACAAATTCAGCCATTACTTTAAAAATGACCCATGAATCGGCACTTTTTATTTCACTCCAGTTTCGGTCTTCAAATGCCTCCTTGATACGCTTTTCATCCTCTGGCACAGCCGGGTTCAGGAGGGATACATCTATTAATTCAGAATTTTTGGGCTTCACTTCTTCACTCATATTTTTTCATTCAATTTAGTTGTTGAACAGATATTGGTAACTTTGGCTATTACTAAAAATAGAAACTTTAACAATAAACCCTGTTGTTTTGCGCAAGTGTGGGCAACAAATAACAAAAAAGTAATGAGAAAAATTGCTATTGGCTCGGATCATGCCGGGTTTCCCTATAAAGAGCCGGTCATCGAATGGCTTACGACAAATGGTTTTGAAGTGAAGGATTTCGGCACTTACAGCGCCGACTCAGCGGATTATGCGGATTTTGCACACCCGGTTGCCAGCGCCGTCGAAAGCAAGGAATTTGAGAAAGGCGTGTTGCTCTGCGGAAGCGGGCAGGGGGTTTGTATTACCGCTAACAAGCACCAGGGTATCAGGGCTGCATTGGTTTGGGATCTGCCGCTGGCTCCGCTGGCCAGGCAGCATAACGACGCCAATGTTATCTGTTTCCCGGTGAGATTCATAGAACTGGAAACTGCACTGGCAAGTTTGGAAGCATTTTTAAGTACGGAATTCGAAGGCGGCAGACACCAGGGGCGGGTCGATAAAATTGCCTGCTAGATCTTTTTCTGATAAATTCCTTTCCAGGGGCTGAGTTCATACTCTTCTTTCAATGCCGGAACCCTGTCCAGAAGTTTCGGCATTACATTTACTTTATCAATAACGAAGTCGGGCGGATCTTTACGGAAATTATCGTAGACGTGGATTACGCTGTCAAAGTTGTCAAGATTCTTCAAGTCATAACTTGCCAGATCCCAGTTCAGATAGGGTGTGGCCGTGTAATTATTGATGTATTCGCCTGACTGCTGCCCAATCACCAGAATTCTTTTCTTAGTGATCTGCTCGGGCAAGCTGGCGGGTTTTGTCCGGAGGTTTTCCAGTTTTCCCATTGTCACGCCAGGAATTACCCCCCTTAGTCCCTGATACTGTATCAATACGATAATTGCGCCCATGAATGTGAACTGCAGTTCATCTACAAAGCTCTTTTTTTTGAAACTTTGGAAATAATGTGTCGCGAAGAAAGCAGCCGGGGGGATAAAAATGACAAACTGCATAGGTGCGAGAAACTGCATTAACGGAATTGAAAATACTGCCACGATGAACCATAAGGCCATTACCTGTTGGATCCGGGTCTGGTAGTTGACGAAGCGGAGGGTTGTAAATATCCGCATGAAACCCATTACGCCAAATCCGAGCGGAAGAATCAGGGAAGCGAAAAGTGATACGAAATCATTGAGGTTATACTGTTTTACCTGAAAAACCGAGGTCAATAAATTTCGGTTGAGACTCTCTACGCCGTTGTTCATGTAAAAGAAAAGAACAACCATCAATAGAGGGAAGATAGAGCCGAACAAACCCAGCAGGTGATGACGAACTGTTGAGCCGGTATAAAAAAGCAAAGCCAGAAATGCCCATATCATGAAAAGCGAGGCGGGCAGATAGAAAAGTGTGGCAATCCCGATGTAAAGTCCCATTTCGAAAACCTGGGTCGTCACCTCTCTTTTAACCAGGATTTTGACGATGGCGCCAAAAGCAAACAGTAGAAACGTATTTGCCATGAGCATGGGCGAAAGCGTACCCATATCGAACGAGATATTCAAAAACAAGGCATAAAGGGCACCGGGCAGAAATGTCCGCTCCGGAAATACTTCACGCGAGTGGATTACAAAGTTGAAATAAAGGATTTGAATAATGGAAACCATCACTGCCGCCAGCTGGTAGGCCACTTGTGTACGGCCGAAAAGCGTGTCAATCAGCCAGTAGGTTAATCCGGAAAAGGGGCTCACATTATCCCATATATCCCGGTAAAGCATGAAGCCCCGACCCATTTGTTCCCCCACCAACATCCAGCTGAGTTCGGGAATGAGCAAAGGGGTACCTCCCAGGAAAAAAGGGAGACGCAGCAGCAGAAAAAATACGACCAGGCTGATGGTCTGATAACGTGCGTTGACGCGAAAAAAACTAAGCAAGAAATACGTGTGGTTATATATCTTATCAGAATAACTTTCACGAAATTACAACTCCGCATTCTACAAAAACAAAATAAGTATGGATATTTGTATTTATTCAAGGATTGGGAGAGGATTTGCGCTAGTGCCGGGTTTTCCTGGAAAATGACAAAAACAATGGAATCTAAAAGACAACAGAAAGTAGGAAGGCAGATACAAAAGGATCTTGGAGAGATTTTTCAGAAGGATGCGCAACATTTGACCAACGGGACGTTCGTTACGATCACGGCTGTGCGGGTTACGCCTGATCTTAGTATCGCGAGGGCCTATCTCAGCTTTTTGCCGGACAAGAATAAATCGATCCTGCTGGAAACTATTCAGGAAAATACCAAATTCATACGTCAGAAACTCGCGGAACGGGTACGTCACCAGCTTCGAATTGTTCCGCATCTGCAGTTTTATATTGACGACACGGCAGAGTATGCGGCTAAAATGGATCTGCTGTTCTCTGATCTGGTGATCCCGCCGGCTCAGCCCGACGACGAAGACGAATCTAATTGATTTCAAGCACCACCATAGATGGATCTTTCGTACCGGATTGCCATTCGATATTTTTTTTCACGTAATAAGCGCAGTTTCATAAGCCTCATCGCACGGATTGCCATGGCGGGAGTGGCTGTGGGTGCGATGGCTATGGTAGTAGTATTATCTGTGTTCAACGGAATGGAAGATCTAAACCGGAAAATCTTCAAAACCTTTGACGCTGACGTAAAAATAACGCCTTTCAAAGGCAAGAGGATGACGGTTACGGATTCCTTAATGCATGAAATCAATTCGGTAAAGGGAGTGAGGCTTATCACGCAGGTTATAGAAGACAACGCGCTTGCAAGATACGCGGGTCAGCAAACGATCGTGCGGTTAAAAGGTGTGGACAGCACATTTGAACGGCAGGGACAGTTGGATACTGCGCTGATAGAAGGGTCGCTGAAATTACACGGGGGAAACGGGACACCTTATGGAATTGTCGCCGAAGGTGTGCGAAATGCGCTAGCCATTTCATTGGAAGATATATTGGTACCGCTCGAACTTCTGTATCCGCGAACCGGCTCCAAAACGCTGAACCTGACTTCCGCTGATGCCTTCAATCAGTTATCGCTCAGGGCGGGCGGTGTTTTTTTTATTGAATCACGTTATGATGATTACATATTTGCACCGGTGTCGCTGGTGGATTCGTTGATGCAATACAACGGGCAACGGACTGCCCTGGAAATCAGGGTAATACCCGGATACTCTGAAATCGATGTGAGCGAAGCGCTTTCCGAAAAGCTGGGCAAGGATTTTGTAGTGAAAGACCGGGATGCATTGAATGCTGATTTACTGCGGGCTGTCCGTCTGGAGAAACTTTTTGTTGCGGTGACTTTATCGTTGATTATTTTAGTAGCTGCAATTAATATTTTCTTTTCGCTGAGCATGCTCGCCATCGAGAAAAAGAAGGATGTCGCGATGCTGTATGCGCTGGGTGCTTCGCCTACTCTGATCAGGAAGATTTTTCTGGCGGAGGGGGCTATTGTTGCATTTTCGGGGGCTATTGCCGGGCTGATCATGGGCATAGTATTGTGCTGGCTGCAAATAGAGTACGGACTTGTTTCAATGGGTATGACAACCTCACTGGTGGATGCCTATCCCGTCAAATTAATATGGGGTGATATACTTTTTACTGGCCTCGTTATCGTTATGATAACCATTGTCGTTTCGTACATTCCTGCGCGAAGGGCTGCGGAGGCCGGCGAAATTTTACGTGTTTAGCCAGATTTGGGGAACTGAATAAAAGAAAAAAAACTGATTTATTTTGACTTACTTTTTAGCAATCAATTTGAAGGCAAATATGGCCAGCGATAATGGAAAGTCTTTTTTGACGCGACTGATCTATACCTTTTTAGGATTTTTACTCATTCTTCCCCTGACTTCAAATGCTTCCCTATTCACTGCGGAATCTGATACGTTATATAGAAGAAATCCGGGCAATATCACCCCGAAAGGCCCATACCGCCCCGAGAGGGTAAAAAAGACCGATATTCTCTACACCAGGCTGGATGTCAGGTTTGATTGGGAAAGACAACAGGTGCCCGCTTCTGCGATCCTGATGTTCAAATCTCATTTTTATCCGCAGAATACGCTCGAACTTGACGCCAAAGGTTTTGATATCAAAGCTGTGTCCATGATGGACGCAGCAGGAAATTATGGCGACCTGACGATAAAGGATATTACCGGCAAAGTCAACAAGAAGCTGGAGTATTCCTATGATAAACGTAAGCTAACTGTTAAGCTGGGAAAGAGCTATTCCAGAAACGACACGCTGTTTGTAAAGATTGATTACGTAGCTCGTCCTAATGATGTTCCGCGTGATAAGGAGGACGACAGCCCTTTGGATAAAGGGTTGTACTTTATCAACGCTGACGGATTAGATGAAGGAAAACCAAAACAAATATGGACACAAGGGGAAACAGAAGGCAGTTCCTGTTGGTTTCCAACAATAGACGCACCCAATCAGAAGTTCACCCAGGATTTTTATATCACCGTTGACAGCACATATAAAACACTGTCCAACGGTCTCCTGATCTCTCAGGAGACAGATGAAAAAGGTTTGCGCACGGATCATTGGAAACAGTCGCTCCCGCACGCACCTTACCTTGCCATGCTGGCAGTCGGGGATTTTGCTGTGGCTAAGGATATGATGCCAGATGGACTGGAGCTGAGCTATTACGTAGAGCCGAAATATGGCCGGGATGCACATGCTATTTTTGGTCGTACACCCGAAATGATAGCGTTTTTTACAAACGTTTTTGGCGTTGCGTTTCCCTGGGAGAAGTACGCCCAGATCGCAGTGAGGGATTTTGTAGCCGGTGCTATGGAGAATACGACTGCAACAGTTCACGAGGAAGGCGTGCAAAATGACACAAAGTCACTGGTAGACGGGAACTCCGACGCGGTAATCGCCCATGAATTGGCACATCACTGGTTTGGTGATTATGTTACCAGCGAGGAATGGGGGCAATTGCCTTTGAATGAGTCATTCGCTAATTATTCGGAATATTTGTGGAGTGAATATAACAGCGGTCGATATGAGGCCGACTGGGGGAATCTGCAGGAAATGAAGCAGTATCTTGGCGAAGCGGAAACGAAGCAAGTACCGATGATCCGGTATTTTTACAAAGACCGTGAAAGTATGTTTGACAGTCACTCCTATGCCAAAGGAGGACGGATTTTGCACATGCTGAGATCTTATGTAGGTGACGACGCCTTTTTTGCATCATTGAAAAATTACCTGACTACGCATGCATTCGGTACTGCCGAAATTGATGATCTCAGAATTTCTTTTGAAAAAGTTACCGGACAGGATCTGAACTGGTTTTTTGACCAGTGGTTTCAGCGCCCTGGGCATCCTGTTTTAAAAATTCAGCAGGAATATCTTGCGCCGGCAGGTAAAGTGGTATTGAAAATAAAGCAGGCACAGGATACTGCGGCCACGACTGTTTACCGGCTGCCATTAAAGGTAGACGTGTGGGTGAGTGGCAAAAAAAACCAGTATGAAGTGGTTGTTGACAAATCAACCCAAACCCTGGAGTTTCCTGCTGCGAAAAAGCCTGACCTGGTACTTTTTGATTCAGATGCACAATTGCTGGGTGTGATCGAACATGAAAAGCAGCGTAAGGAAATGGAGTTCCAGTATTTGAATACGGACAGATTTTTGCATCAGTATGAAGCGCTCGCACAGCTGGAAGGCGGATTGGCCGACACAGTTGTGAGAAATATCCTGGTGAAAGGGATGACCGATCCGTTCTGGAAATTGCGCCAAATGTCCATCAGTAATTTTGCTGAATATGATGGCGCAGGTTTCGCTGATATTGAAAAGGTAATTCAGAGCCGGGCCCGACTGGACCCGCATCCGCAGGTTCGCGCTGAGGCTATCATTACATTGGCTTCTTTTGGCGACAATAATAGTGATTCGATTTTCAGGGAGGCACTTATGGACAGTTCTTATCAGGTAGTATCCGTTGCCATTGAAAAGTACCTGATGGGCCAGCCAAATGACGCAAATGAAATAGCTGCCGAGTTTGAAAACTCACCCAACGATGCGATTGTGACATCTGTGGCCAACTACTATGCAGGTCTGGCCCAACCGGAGCGGTTTGACTGGTTTCTGGAAAAAATGAAGGCGATGAAGCCTACCGAAAAATACAATTTCCTTCAGGTTTTTGGTAAATATCTGATCAAATCCAAACAAGATATCCAGAGGAGAAGCATACCGGTTCTCGAAGGGTTAGCCCGCGATAATCCTTCCTATTTTGTCAGATTCGGCGCATTCCAGGCACTGGGCCTGCTGACTGACATTCAGGGTGTGACTGCTCTCAGAAAAGACATCCGGGCAAAGGAAACCGAGCCGAAACTGAAAGAAATGTATAGTCAGTTTGGGGACCTTTAAAGGGGATTTTTATGGTTAAGGATGTTTTTTTGTTGGTATGAAGTAGTCATTTGTAGTCATGCATTGTCATTTATCGTCATTCCATCTCTTACAAGCATGACCACACCTGACTACTCTTGATTGCACCTGACCAAACATGACCACCCTCGACTACACATCACGGCCTGCTTCCTTACAGCTTCACTCCAACTTACTCCGGATCTAAATAATAGTCGAGGTTTTCTTTCGTAATAATATCCAGGGGCAGGAACTTGATGGGCTGAATTTCTTTTTTGAAAACCAGGTGATTGGCCAACTGGTGAATTCCCCAGTAACCCTGGCCTAGCGGGTTCTGATTAATCAGGAAGCTGATTATTTCCTTATCAAGATAGTCCAGGTTTGGTTTCAAGAGGTCATAACCAACAAGTTTGATATCGTTTAGGCCTTTACGTTCCAGGTAAGACGCGATTTCGAAAGCTTTGGAATTGGTAACATAAACTGCACTCAGTTGAGGCTCATCGGTCAGGATTTGGTCCAGCTGCATATCGAGGCTAGTTCCTTCCGAAAAATTAATCTCTTTTGTAACAATCCTGAATTTCTCCCGCTCAGCTTTTCGCGCGAAGTAATTCCTGAAACCTTCCTCTTTGGTGATCAGATGTGCCGAATTGGAGATATCTTCATTGATATGGGCAACTAGAATACTGCCCGGTGATTGCAGGCCGAAGCAAATGATTTTAGCAGCCAGTTCCCCACTCTGAAATGAGTCCTGGCCGATATAACAAAGGGGATCCACATGTTCAATTTGCGTGTTGAAAAGCACGTAGGGAATATCCTTAGTCGCCCATTCTTTGAAAAATGGCAACACTTCTTTATAAAAAATAGGCGCGATCAGTACTCCATCAGGATTTTCTTTTGTGGCTTCCTCTGCCTTCGCGATGAATGATGTTACCTCGTGCGGATTAAAAATAAGCTGACTGATGTATATGCCATACTGACGCAACTCCTTTTCCGCCTTTTCCAAACCGGCCTTTGGGGCCTCCCAATATGGATCAACATGAGGGTCCGGTATTAATGCTACGAGGTTGAATGTCCGTTGTGATTTTAATGATTGAGCAATAAAATTAGGTTCATAATTCAGCTCTTCTATGATTTTCAATATCCGCTCCCGTACATCATCCGCTACCCGTCCACGGTTATGCAGCACACGGTCTACTGTGCCTTTTGAGGTTTGCGCTTTTTCTGCGATATCTTTTATTCTAACTATTTTCTTTTTCACAATATGAGTCCGATTGCTTAATTCGTGAATTAACTAATAACATAAAAGTGACTTTTCTGATGTAAAAGCAAATCATGCTAATAATAATTTTCGAATTATTATTATAATAAATTTGATATTAAAAAGTTTAAGATTTAGTTTTACCTCACCGAAGGCAAATACTTTATAAATTAGGTGTGTTCGAGCACGTTTTGAAATATTTAATGTGTGCTCGTGCACTTTTTAATATTTTAGTTGTTTAAATCAATTTTACAATTAATTTTGTAATTAATAACATACATAAAATATTATTCTACATTTTCTAAGGAAAGCAAGTCCAAAAGTTTATCCTACTGAATATTCCTACTCTTTACTTCATAATTACTAGTCCTAAATCCTGATAAGGCGTACAAATTGGTTTGTACGCCTTTTTTATTTGTACGCAGGTTTATCAAGTAACTTGTATGCTTACATTTTCACTGTCTACATACGCGGAACAGGTAAGTATCCATCCTTCTGCCAAATCGCGGTCGGTCAGTACTTCGTTCACGCTCATGTGCACAGAACCCATTTTACAAATGCCCGCACAGGTGGAACAGCGTCCGCCTTTGCAGCTATATGGCAAATGAATTCCCGAAGCGAGTGCAGCATCCAATACGGTTGTAAGTGCCGGCACATACAGCTGATATTTCTGTCCTCTGAATTCAAGATTGATGGTATGCGGGTAAGAAACCGGTGGTGGCGGTGGTACTGAGGGAATTATGAAATTCTCCTTCCTGATCTGAGCCGCGGAAAAGCCCATAAAATGAAGGGTTATCTCCATGGTCCGCATCAGTTCGAAAGGGCCACAGATAAAAAATTGAGCATGCTCAGGGCTAAATCGCAGATTACGTCCAATGAGTTGTTCAAGTCGTGTGTTATTGATCCGGCCTCTGATCCCTGTCCATTCTTCGGAAGGCTGGCTGTGGATATGTATCACGTTCAGCCTTTCCGGGAAGCGCTGCTGCCATAGTCGTATTTCATCCCAAAATAAGGTATTGACTTTGTTCCTGCTCGCGTACAAAAGCGTTACCACACTGCCAGGTTCACGCACAAGCGTTTGTTTAAGTAGAGAAAATAGAGGTGTAATGCCACTCCCAGCACCTATAAGGACAATATCTCGGGGGATTCCAGAAGACTTTGCAAGCACAAAACGGCCCGAAGGATGAAGTACCTCGAACATATCTCCGGTGCGCACAGAATCGATCCAGAATCTGGAAATTTCGCCATTAGGCACACGCTTTACTGTAATGGCGGGAAAGAAATCGACATCGGGTGCGGAACTCATGGAATAAGAACGCCTCACTTCGCGACCATGGACCGGAATCAGGAATGTGAGGAACTGACCTGCTTTATAAACGAGTTTCTGGCTGTCCACTCGTTCGAAAACGAATGTTTTAACCTCATTCCCCTGTGTAATGATTTGCCTGACACGCAAAGAGATCGTTGAATCTGGCATTTTTTGTTGACCTGTAATATTGATATGATTAAGAAAGACCGGAAGATTCGCGGACTTTCCACAAAGCCTCATATTCGGCCAATAGTGCCCAGCAGTGCGCCTCACAGGTCCAGTGCATATGAAAAAGCGGGTTGACCGACAATTTGTAAAGTAATGGATTTTCGTAAGCTGTGAGCAACCCGGCAATGAAAAAATAAAATCCTCTGAAATCTTTGGCTGAAAAATGCTCCACTTCCAGGCGCGGGGAATCTGCTCCAAATCTTAACAAAGAAGAGGAAAGTATGATTTTGTCCATAGGGTCCCCGGTTATTTTCAGCAGCTCTTTGGTATCAGTGATGAGTTTTTGTCTGATTTCGGATAACGCAGGCGGATTAAATGCAGCGATAAGCCGGGAAACATGATAGATGATCAAAGGAGTTCGCGGATATTGATGTGCGCAACGAAACGGGACCTTGCGATACCTGTTGGTTGCTATCACTGAACGTATGTATTCCAGGCTCGCGAAATCGTGCTCGTTCAGCGGTAGGTTGTAGTAAAAAATGCAATACAACAGATTGCTCAACACGCTGACATCAAATTCGATGTACATGTTTTTCCCAAACCAGGTAGAGTAGGCCGGTAACTGTTTGTACTCAGGGTGAGTATTGCGGATCCATTGTTTTGAACCATTGGCATGGACTGCGAGCTTTTGTTTCAGCCATAGCAATTCTTCTGCATCCGGCTCTGTAGTTAAGTAGATGAACGCAGTATCATCTACGTCATCAGGGATCCGGAAATGTTCAAAACGCCGGAAAATATGCCCGTTTGGAAAGTGCCGGGATGGTTTTGTTTTCCAAAAGTTATAAGTTTTCAAACCGTCCTTGTTCTGAAAATCAGGGTAGTTCTGAACTACTTTATTACATATCGAATCGATTCTTAGCTGAGTTTCACTGTCGGTAAATTTCCGTATCGACTGTAAAGTGAAACTGGTGATCGCGGAAAAAAAAATTGTAGTATCGGGGCGTTTGTAGCCAATGATGCGATTACTTCTGTATGCCGGAAAAATACCTTCGGGGAAATAGTTATCACCTTTGGACTGAAGATCTTTGATTTTATCAATAAATAGCTGCAGAGGCTGCTTCATTCCCGAAACTAACAAAACGTGTTAAAAAAAGAAACCCTGTCGGTTAAACAGGGTTTCGAAATTATGATATTAATGACGCTTATATACCTTCGGCGACAACCTCCTTCACATCCGGAACCATGCGGGTGAGCAGGTTTTCGATACCGGCTTTCAAAGTGAGTGTTGAAGACGGGCACCCGCTGCAAGATCCTTGCAGCAAAACTTTTACGACTCCTGAGTTTTCATTGAACGAATGAAAGTTAATAGCACCGCCGTCAGATTCTACTGCCGGGCGTACATATTGGTCCAGCGCGGCCTTGATCTTCTGAACTGTGTCAGAGTCCCGGGAGTCAACAATGACTGTATTTTTTTCTATTGTTCTTTCTTCAAAAACCGGGTGATTTTCTTCGAAATAAATCTTGATAAACTGTTTTGTATCCCTCAGGACTTCTTCCCATGCAATCGCCTCATCCTTGGTGATTGTGATGAAATTGCTGGCTATAAAAACTCTCTTTACATGTGGGAACTGAAAAAGGTCCGAGGCGAGCGGCGAAGCTGTTCCTTCTGCCAGAGCCGATTCCAGACTTGGGTAGTCGAACGACAGTCCGTCGGGTACCAATTCAAAGTTCAGTACGAACTTCATGGAATTGGGGTTCGGGCTTAATTCAGTATATACAAAAACCGGTCGAGTGAGCATGATAAATAATAGTCGATGATATTGCGAAAATAACTTTCTTACTGTGCAAACACGCAAAACCCAATTTTGGTTTGACGGAGGTAGCTTCTTGCCTAAAATAATAAAGCCCGTAAGACAAATCGTCGAACGGGCTTCTTTTCAGATGGTTAATCTGACAATTTCTGACTATGCTTCTGCAACAGCAGCTTCTGCTGCAACTGCGATAGGCTCAATGTGTACAAAAGACTTGTTCTCACGAGTCTTACGGAAAACCACATTGCCTGCAACCAACGCAAACAAAGTATGGTCACGACCGATACCTACATTTTTGCCAGGGTTGTGTTTTGTGCCACGCTGACGAACCAGGATATTGCCTGCTTTCGCAACCTGTCCACCGAATAATTTTACTCCAAGACGCTTGCTTTCTGATTCACGTCCGTTTCTCGAGCTACCTACACCTTTCTTATGTGCCATGATATCTTAACTATTAATTGTAATTTCTTAATTTAAACTTACAACGGCTTCCATAAAAGGATTCCGCTAATCCGTGGGTCAGGCTACGATTTCGTCGATGCTGATTTTAGTCAGATACTGACGGTGACCGTTTTTAACCTTGTAACCTTTACGTCTTTTCTTTTTGAAGACGATTACTTTTTCACCTTTAAGGTGTTCAAGTACAGTTACTTTCACAGAAGCGCCTGCTACTGTCGGAAGACCTACCTGTACTGTGCCTTCGTTATCAACGAGGAGGACTTTGTCAAACACAAGAGCAGCGTTCACGTCACCTTCAAGCCTATGCGTGAAGATTTCGCGACCCTTTTCAACTTTAAATTGCTGACCTGCGATTTCTACGATTGCGTACATGTTAATAAATTATGATAAACTGGATTCTAAAATGAGGTGCAAAGATAAAGACATAAATGCAGAATTACAATGCATTAACCCTAATATTTAGGTGGTAAACCGAGGTAGTGCATAGGCTTAATTTTTTTCTAAAAGGGAGGAGGGGGCAGCCGTCCTGAGTTGTCATGCCTTTATAACCGATGTTAGTTAATTCGATATCCGGACTTTATATAATATGTATATCTTGGTGCGTTTACTGGATGTTAAATGACTGCATTATTAACCTTGACGTTCGAAATAGTTACTTTTATTACTAATTTACGTCACAACCAAAGCAATGATCAACAAAAATAATAAAATGACAAATAGCCTGTGGATTACGCTCATGCTTGGCCTGGGTGCTGTTTCTGCCGGATCTGCTTCTGAACCGGTCCATATATATATATCCGGTGACGATCAGGTTACAGCAGGTTATCAGGTAGGGGATGCAGTAGCCAATTTCAGGCTCAAAAATATCGATGGAAATACGGTTTCGCTCAATGACTTTTTAAACTCCAAAGGGGTTATAGTGGTTTTTACAAGTAATCATTGCCCGTTCGCAAAAGCGTATGAAGACAGGATTATCGCCCTGAACAGCAAATTTGCTTCGCAGGGATTTCCGGTCATCGCTATTAATCCTACCGATCCGGGTACGCATCAGGATGATACATTCGAAAAAATGAAGGAGCGCTCGGCTACTAAAAATTACGGCTATCCGTATCTTGTCGACGATACTCAGCAGACTGCGAAGGCTTTTGGCGCCGGTAGGACGCCACAGGTATATATCCTGCAAAAAAGTGGCTCTAAATTCACGGTTCGGTACGTAGGCATGATTGATGATAACCCACAGGATCCGGGCGGGGTATCAAAATTTTATGCTGATGAAGCAGTCAGTAATCTTTTGACTGGGAAGCCTGTGGTCACGACCATCACAAAGCCTGTCGGCTGCGCGATAAAATGGAAAAATTAAATCTTTTGACTTGCCATAACTTATGAATAAAACTGCTACTCTCCTGACCGTTCTTCTTTTGACATGTGCCCAGTCGCTTTTTGCTCAGACTAAGAGTAAAAAATTCACTAATGAAGGAGAATTTACCAATAATTGCGAAGGCCCGGCCGTAGACGAGGACGGCAATGTATACGCGGTAAATTTTGCACGTGATGGTACAATCGCCCAGATCAGCAAGAAAGGTAACGCCAGTTTTTTTGTAACCCTGCCAAAAGGGAGCACGGGAAACGGAATCCGTTTTGCAGATAAAAGCACATTTTTTGTGGCCGATTATACAGGCCATAATATTTTGAAAGTGAATATGATCACCAAGGATATTTCTGTTTTCGCCAATGAACCGAAAATGAATCAGCCGAATGATCTTGCCATTACATCAACCGGGCATATTTTCTGCTCGGATCCTAACTGGAAGGAGCAGACGGGCCAAATATGGCATGTGTCGCCGGAAGGTAAAACGCGGCTGGTTGCAGAGAATATGGGAACTACCAATGGGATAGACGTCAGCCCGGACGAAAAGAAGCTGTATGTCAATGAAAGTGTGCAAAGAAATGTCTGGGTTTTCGATCTTGCGGAAGACGGGACATTGTCAAACAAAAATCTTTTGCATCATTTTGAGGACGGAGGAATGGATGGTATGCGTTGCGATGTGCTCGGAAACTTATATATCGCAAGGCATGGAAAAGGCGAGGTTGCAGTACTTTCTCCGGACGGAAAAGTGATCCAGACAATCCAGACAATCGGGAAAAAGGTTTCAAATATATGTTTCGGGGGTAAAAATGGAAAAACTTGTTACATCACTTTGCAGGATCGCGGCTGTCTGGAAACTTTCAAAGCCAAAACTGCCGGCAGGGAATGGGCTATGATGAAAGCTTTTTCTAAAAAATAACCGGATATATCCATTCGAGGTTTCGGGCCATGATAAAATTAAAAGTTGCCGGATCTCTTCTGTTTTTTATTGCTCTGGTTTATCTTTTTGTAGGATGCCAGCCTGACGAGGCACCTGTCCCTGAGGAGCAGAAAGTGCTTTTCGAAGCATATTCCATCAATTTTGCCTGGGGAAAACAGCATGGTGGTTTTATCATTGATAAAAACGGGAGCATAAGGGTGTTTAAAAATCCCGCCAAATGGAATTTTCCGAATAAGGATAATGAGCTTTCTGCAGAGGAAATGGCGGAAAATCTCAATAATTCCGCCCTGTCCTCAACCAGTCTCCCTGTTCAGGAAGTTCGGGAGTATGCCTCGAAGATTTATACCGTTGATCCGAATAAGCTAAGCGAGCGGGTCAGTGAAGGAGCCGACAGGGGCGCAAGAGTTGTGCTTATGTATAGGTATAGTCCGAGTTCCAAAACTTATCAACAGGTAATTTTGAGCGAAACGGGCGACTGGAATGCAGAAAATTCCGACAGGCACGCGAAGCAGATCAGGGAATGGTTGCAAGGAATAGGTAAAAGTTTATAACTCGCCATTACGGTGAACCGGATAATCCATCATTTGAGTTTCTGATTACTTTCAATGTCTTTGAAATACGTTGCGTTTTACGTTACTTTGCAACTCAAAGTACTTTAAAGATATCACTATGACATTGGATAAACGGGTACGCTATCTTCAGAACAATCAAAAAGTTGCCCTTCTGGCGTTTATTTCGGGTTTGGCAGTAACGCTGCTGGTTTTCAGAATACTCTTTCACAATTGGGATTTCATTTTTCTTGTCTGGAATCTTTTTCTAGCCTGGATACCATTGATCTTTATTAAATGGGTGTGGGAAAAAGAATCCAGAAAACAATTGCCGTTCTGGCTGCTCGCAGCCTGTCTGGTGGTTTGGTTGCTTTTCTTCCCTAACGCGCCCTACATTATCACTGACCTCAAACATTTGCGCTCTGTTCCGGAAACGATGATCTGGTACGATGCCATTTTGATCTTTATGTTTTCAGTCGCAGGATTTTTGACCGGGCTTTACAGTATCCGAATCGTACATCGCATCATAAGCCGGCGTTGGAATCAGGAATTGGCCTGGGTAATTGTGGGTATTTCAATGGTTCTCAGTGGCTTCGGAGTATTTCTCGGGCGGTATGGTCGTTGGAACAGCTGGGATATCGTCACACAGCCGGGAGCGCTGGCTCGGGGAATTTTCAGTAGTATGCGTGATCCTCTGGCTATAAAACACACATTAGCTTTTTCGTTCGTGCTGATGTTGTTGTACTTTGCGTTTCATATTTTCGCTGAACTAAAACACAATGAAGGGACCCATAAATATTCGTAAAGCCTTGCGGAGCTTCACATACGCAGGTGTGGGTATTTTTAATTTATTCCGCTTCGAAAACAATGCACGTATTCATCTGATCGCCTGTATCCTGGTGGTTATTGCAGGTGTTTTCTTTAAAATATCCGCTACGGAATGGGCTCTGATCGTGATGCAGGTCGCTTTGGTATGGGCGGCCGAGGCATTTAACACGTCCATCGAAAAACTGGCAGACCTGGTTTCACCGGATTATCACCCAGTCATCAAAATAGTAAAGGATACCGCCGCCGCAGGTGTGCTGATACTGGCGATTTCAGCGGTTATAGTCGGGTCTATTGTTTTCATTCCCAAGGTATTGCTGCTCTTTTAAATTGTTTCCGCTTAAACTTTTAACCTCTTTTCAATCTTTGATCCATGGATTCTAATCAGGACTCTCTACATACGCTGGCCGAGATACGCAATTTGATGGAGCGATCTTCCAAATTTCTGTCGCTGAGTGGTCTTAGCGGGGTTTTTGCCGGACTTTTCGCCCTGATCGGGGCGGCAGCTGCCTACATCCGTTTCAAAACCGACTGGTTTGCAGAAATCCTCACTCCTTTGGGCACTTATGACGGTCAGTCCCGGCGGGAAGTAGTTGATTTCGTAGTGATCGACGGCCTTTGTGTATTGGTTTTTTCACTTGCAGTCGGAATACTTTTTACAGTCAGGAAAGGTAGAAAAAGAGGTCTGACACTCTGGAACGGAAGCTCCAAAAGGCTTTTGATCAGTATGCTGATCCCACTGGCTGCCGGTGGTATTTTTTGCCTTGCTATGCTTTCTTACGGTTTTATCTGGCTCGTTTTCCCTGCCACGCTTCTTTTCTATGGAATCGCCTTGGTCAACGCAAGCAGGTTTACCTATCCGGAAGTTTTTTATCTGGGTATATCAGAGATAGGAATCGGTTGCGTCGCGCTTTTTCTGACAGGATACTCACTGCTTTTCTGGTCGCTAGGCTTCGGAGTGCTGCATATCATTTACGGGCTCACGATGTACAACAGATATGATCGCGAAAAATTATCTTCCGGTAAAACGGTCGGGAAAAGTATTTTAGGGCTTATTTTGATTTTGTTCTTATCGTTTGATGGTAAGGCGCAGGTTTCGAAGGATAGTACTGTGACCGCAACAAAAAAATGGTATGACAGGGAAACGATATATCTGAGAGGAGGGAACAGCTTTGTTAAAAACAATGTAGTTTATAGCGGTCAAAAAGCTATTCAAAAGGAATTTATGATTTCAGAGGGTGGTTTGCAATTGTATATGAAGTCAAGACGTACCCGGAATATAGGCCTGGTTATATCACTGGCAGGTTCGGCTGGTTCGATCATTTCGCTTATATCAGGAAACCGCAGTAATCTGCGGAGTTTTTTTTGGGTATCGATAGGAACGGGTGTTGTTGCCTCTGTTTTTACCATGCAGGCAAATAATCAACGGGATCAGGCTGTATGGCTAAGAAACCGGGATGCTATGCTTTTTTTGGAAACCAATAATTAATTTAAAGGTTGTGGATTTGGTAAATAAGCTAGCATAATGGAATGGTTAGAGAAGTTTAATAAAATTTTTGAGAGTAAAATCAGGCTTGGGCTCATGTCCGTGCTTGTGGTAAACGATGCCCTGAGTTTTAATGAATTAAAAGACCTTTTACAGTTGACAGACGGAAACCTTGCTTCGCATTTGAAAGCATTGGAAGAAACCAAATATATCGAATTTCAAAAGCAGTTCTTGGGACGCAAACCGCTCACAACTTATAAAGCCACGGAGATCGGTCACAAAGCGTTTACAGACCATTTACAGGTGCTGGAAAATATGATCAGGCAGAATTTGTAGGGGAGGAAAGGGAAGAAGGAGGAAGGGGAGGAATAAAAAAACGGACAGTCGCTTTTTGGCAGCTGTCCTTTTTTTGTTTGATGGCTTTCATTGATAGGCGATTGCCGTCTGATTGCTGGTTTTTACCGGCTGATAATTTGATAGTTATACTGTTGGCGAGGATCATTTTCTTTATTCAGTATTCGATTAAATTTTTCAACCTCATTAAAATACTGCTATATGAAATCAACCTGTAATTTTTTGATTGTGGTAGTCTTGGCGTGTAACCTCTTTATCGGGTGTAAAAAGGATGCGCCGGAAATAGTAACTAGCGACCAGGGAAAGCCCGGAGAAGTTTTGGGAGCAGATACGCTGGGTTATGATTCGGTCGATGTTTTCATATCAGGTGCTGAATATGTCGCTTTGAATAAATGGAACGCTTGTTATTGGAAAAACGGGGCAATGCATATTCTGGATACGGACCACTCCGTCGCAAACGACATAATCGTTTCGGAGGACAACGTCATTGTTGGTGGTGAATTTGAGGGAAAACCTTGTTATTGGGAAAATGGGAAACGCATTGTAATCGATGACCGCACCGGAAAGGTGAAAGCTGTTGGTTTTCACAAAGGGGAGTTGTACCTGGTGGGTGAACTATACGACGAAAACGAAAACATCTCCAAGGCATTTGTCTGGAATAAAACGACTAGAATCTTAGATTCAGGTTATGCCAGTGACATTGCATTTAGTGACGGAAATGTATATATCTCGGGAATGGATTCGAAAAATCCATGTTATTGGAGAAATGGCATAAAGACAAAATTGTCAGGAAATTTCGGTCACGGATATGCGATAGAAGTAGCAGAAAACAACGTGTATGTAGCGGGTGAATACCGCCCGACCAATGGAGGTTATTATCTGGCTGGGTATTGGAAAAATGGAGAGTTCATTTCTCCGTTAGGCAATTCAGCTTATATAATAAATATTGGGATCCGCAGTGGCGACGTCTATATCTTGGGTAACGAAGTGGACAGTAAAAATGCTGATCGCGTAGAAGACAATGCTGTTGTTGTTAAGGGTAATAAAAAAACGGTTTTGTCAGCCGGTAAAAATTCGGTTTCAGGGGCGGCTGACATCGCTTTTAATGGAGAAAATGAATATGTATTGGGATCTTACAGCTTAATTTCTGGCCCTGATAGGGCCCCACATACATGTTACTGGCAAAACGGCAAGTTGCATACGGTGGGCGAATCTCAAACCGTCGGAACCGCGATCTTGCTCAATCCTCGTGTTTCGCAAGGAAAATAAAAAACGGACAGTCGCTTTTGTTGGGCGGCTGTCCGTTTTTTTAATATAAATTCTTTCGAATTAAAACTTCAATGGAACAGAAAATCCTGATTTATCCCATTGAAAATCTAGTGATGCGTCTTTTACAGTGAAGGTTAATTTCTCTTCGGATGTAGCATAAGTTTTGTTTGGTACGGTAACTTTAAGAACATCTTTACCTTTGATCTCGTCATATTTGTAAGCGCCCCATTGTTTAAGTTCACTGTTCAGAATAAGTGTCCAGTCCTTATCAGTTGGAAGAGCAAACAATGTGTATGTTCCCGCTTTTACAGGTTTGCCACCAAACGTGCCGTCTTTCTTGAAAGTTATTTCAGTAGCATTATTGGCGCCGATGCGCCATACCTTGCCGTAAGGTTCAAGGCTCCCGCTTCCTTCTTTCCCAAACAAAACACGTCCTTTTTTTGATGGCTGACCATATGCTACGCTTACGTTTTTGCCGTCAGCGGTAACTCTTGGGCTTTGTGCAGATGCCCAGGTGAATGCAATCAAAGCAAGAAACAGCGATAAAAATGTTGTTTTCATAAATAATTAAGGATTGAATTAAACTGATTTTAGGTACGTACTGAAAAGACTTTAACGAAATACGTAAACCAAAAGTTGTTAAGCAAGTCATTTACTTCAACGGATCAGGAATCCAGCATTTCAAATTGTATATTTGGGCGATGACTTTTGAAACAAACCTGCCTGTACGAACCCATTTTTTCGATACAAAAATCGAATTTCTGAAAGGAGTAGGACCCCAGAAAGCGGCCTTGCTTAATCAGGAACTGGGTATTTTTACTTTTGGGGATTTGATCCAGCATTATCCTTTCAGGCATGAGGACCGCACTGTTTTTCACAGGATCAATGGTTTGAATGAGCAGCTTGCGGCGGCGCAGATCAAGGGGAGGCTAAGGGAATGGTCAACTGTTGGCGAAGGCGGGAAGAAGCGGCTTGTGGCTTATTTTACCGATGGAACAGGTATCCTGGAACTTGTCTGGTTCCAGGGAATTGCATGGTTTGAAAAAAATCTGCGTGCCAATACCGAGTATATCGTTTACGGGAAGCCGGTGGCTTTCGGGGGAAGATGGAGTATCACACACCCGGAAATTGATCTTATCACTGCTGAAAACGAAAGCGGGGGGTATTGGCAGCCCGTTTACCCGCTCACTGAGAAGTTGCGTAAGAAGTTTTTGGACAGCCGTGGGCTGAGCCGGATGATCCGGAACCTGCTCGAAATTTCAAGAAGCCATATCCGGGAAACCCTGCCTGCAAGCCTTGTGCAGAAATACAGGCTGGTTTCAAAGGCCGATGCGTTATGGAATTTCCACTTGCCCCAAAGCCATCAATGGCTGCATCAGGCGCAGCGCAGATTGAAATTTGAGGAACTGTTTTATAATCAGTTCCGGCTGATCAAAAATAAGCTTTTACATAAAACGGAATACCCCGGCCTTATTTTCAACCATACTGACCTGGTTAAGGAGTTTTATGCCAATCACCTTCCGTTTACCCTCACCAATGCGCAGATAAGGGTTTTGCATGAAATACACGAAGACCTGAAGACCGGCAAACAAATGAACCGGCTTTTACAAGGTGATGTAGGCTCAGGGAAAACCATCGTGGCTTTTATAACCATGTTATTTGCATTGTCCAACGATGCACAGGCTTGCCTCATGGCACCGACGGAAATCCTCACCGATCAGCATTTTCAGGGGCTCAGGAAATTTGCGGATGTGCTGGGTGTTAATATTGGCAAACTAACAGGTTCAACGAAAAAAAGAGAGCGGGAGATTATTCACAAACAGCTTCTGGATGGTTCAATGCAGATTATCGTCGGAACGCACGCTCTGATTGAAGACATTGTCCAGTTCAGAAACCTGGGCTTGTGTGTGATCGACGAGCAACATAGGTTCGGTGTGGCGCAGCGAGCCAAATTATGGGCGAAAAATTCCCGTATCAATCCCCACATGCTTGTCATGACTGCGACTCCTATTCCAAGGACGCTTGCTATGACTTTATACGGCGACCTTGATATTTCGGCGATCAATGAACTGCCGGCCGGACGAAAACCTATCAAAACGGTGCACCGTTATGATGCACACAGATCGTCAGTTTTCGGGTTTCTGAAGGAAGAAATCGCCAAGGGCCGGCAAGTATATATGGTGTACCCGCTTATTGAAGAATCTGAGAAAATGGACCTTAAGGATCTGATGGACGGGTATGAAAGTGTTTCCAGATCATTTCCGGATGTCCCTCTGAGTATCCTGCATGGTAAAATGAAATCACAGGACAAGGATTATGAAATGGGACGTTTTGTCAGGGGGGAGACTAAGATTATGGTTGCTACTACGGTTATCGAGGTTGGGGTGAATGTTCCTAATGCATCGGTTATGGTGATCGAAAATGCAGAACGTTTTGGTCTGTCACAATTACACCAGCTACGGGGCAGGGTAGGGCGGGGTGCCGAGCAATCCTATTGTGTACTGATCACGGATTATAAGATCAGTAAGGAAACGAAGCTGAGAATTGAGACAATGTGCCGGACGAACGATGGTTTTGAAATCGCGGAGGTGGATCTTCAGTTACGTGGGCCAGGCGATATCACGGGTACGCAGCAAAGTGGTCTGATGGATCTCCTTGTGTCAAACCTGGCGCAGGATGGAGAGATTTTGAAAGCTGCGAGAATATCGGCTGAGGAAATTTTAACCGCCGACCCTGACCTTCTCCAGCCTGTTAACCACCCTATCCGCATACATTTGGAAAATCTGCGGAAAGAAGAAACAAACTGGAGTCGGATCAGCTGATTTTATGACTCGATTTCCCGGATCTCGTTCAGGAAATCGAAAGTTTGCGGGCGCGTCACATGCAATGCAGCACCCAGGGAAGTTGCATAAGGAAGATCGGTCGCGTAAACACTGTGGTTTGGGAAGTTGCGGGCGATCAATCTTGTAAATATTTCATTTCTTGCAAAACCCCCATCAATATAAATCGCCTGGACTTCATTGATACCCACCAGCTGCAATGAAACAGTAAGCATGTCGGTAAGTCCTTTGAGTAAATGGTGATATGCTGCTTCTGCCGAAGCAAAGGCGCTGATTTGCCACTCTTGTGTATTTGCTTCGGGGAACGGGCCGTTTCCTGTCATACAAGCCGAATAAAACGGCGGAGTATCCGCTTTCAGAATTTCCTCGTTAAATGCCACACTTTTATAGAAATCAGGCGCAACACGGAAATACTCCGCTATTCTTGCCACCTGAAAATCATGTTCTCTTCCCAGAAAAAGCCGTGATGCAGTGACGCCGCTCCCTTCCGGAGTAAGGTAATTCATGCAGTCGCGTTCCAGCTGGTAGGAGGTAAGCGGCTTGGAAGCAAATGAATTAAAATTGATGCACCAGGTTCCGGTCGATAGCAGCACAAAAGGTTTTTTTACCGCCATCCTGTATGGAATAAGGGCAGAAGAACTATCATGCAAACCAAAACCCGACTGAATGCCCTTATCACCATGACGGTAGATAAAAGATGAAGAAGCAAGTACCGGGGCCAGTTTTTTGTGGATGCCCTCCTGCTTCACCCAGTCGTGGTAATCCCACATTTCGAAGCTCCATAGTGCAGTATGGCATCCCAGGGAAGTATAGTCGCTTACCTTCCTGCCCGTTAAAAGATACAGGATGTACTGCGGGAGGTGAAGCGTTGTAACGATCTGACTGTAAATGTCGGGACGCGTATATTTAAGCCAGTACATGTGCATTCCCGAGTTGAGCATACCCATGGCAGGGGAGCCGGTCTGGAGCGATAGCCTGGTGGGATCACCATAAGTGTTGTAAAATTGCGCAAGCAACGCCTCCGGGAAAGGTTTCAGGTAATTATAGAGCGGAGTCAGCGGTTTGTTTGCACCATCCAGATGCACCAGGCTCGCACCATATGCGGCGACATTTACGGCCTTGATATCATACTTCGGGTTCTGCAGCAGATCCGACCAGCGGTTTTGCACCCAATGGGTGAGGAGTTCTATGTCTTCAGTAGGGAATCCGTCCTCGTCAGTTGTTTCGGGAAGGGATTCGGCAAATTCTTCTATGATCTGATACTTTTCATCGAAAAGTACATACTTTTTATTGGTCCTACCAATGTCAAAAACCGCAGTTACTTTCATTATTCGAATGCTATATCACTTTTAAACCGGAGTATATTTTTCGGTTAATATAGTGACTTTACGTTAAACCTAAACCCTTACTGTATGATAAAACTTTGCTTGCCTTACCTGCCCTTGAAATGATATGCTATACGGTTTTTTCAAGAATCGGTTTCAAAACCTTTATCCATCTCCGGTAGCCTTCTTCATTCATGTGAAGGCTGTCGCTGAGAAAAATACTTCCGTCCGGTCTGCCGTTTTTCAGCATCACCGGCCACACATCTATATATTGATGATTTTTATCCGATTTGATAAAATCCCGGATCAGCTTGTTTGCTTTCTCAACCTCTGCCCTTCTTTCCCAGCGTGAGGGGGAGGGTTTCAGGGAAATGCCGTACATGAGCACATCAGGCTGCTTTTCCCGGATTGTTTTGGTGAGTGCCACATATGCATCGCGGACTTGTTCAGGCGTTTTCTTTTTAGACCCGAACATATCGTTTTCGCAATAAATCACAACAGTTTTGGGATTGTATTTCAGGATCGTCCGGTCGGCGTAGTAAATGACTTCCGGGAGGGTGGATCCGCCAAAGCCTCGGTTAATGATCGGTAGTGGAGCCAGGTCTTCGGCGGCGGATTGCCATTTGGTGAACGAAGAACTTCCTGCAAAAACGATCCCGCCCGGAGCAGGCATTTTTTCGGCATCTTTCGCCTCATAATTTTTGATGCTGCTTTCCGATCTATCCAGTTTATAATCAGGCTCCCAGGGGACATCCAGCGATGTGTAATTCGGTTTATTGCACGCGCCAAGCCAGACGACTAACAGAACCAGGAAGTATTTTTTCATTCTGAACTAAAAAGTGGATATACCAGAGAAGGCAAATCGACTCTGTTTTTAATGTTCGCAAAGTAAAAATTTAAGGAATCGGCGCTTAATTATTTTTCAGAAAATAGCGCAGCCCAAGCCCGACGCTGGGGAAAGTAATGGCTGGCAGAAACTGGTAGGTCAGGTTTTTGCTTTTGAAGGTTGACTGATCGGACAAATGTTTGGAATTAACCATCGAGAATTCAACGGAAACGGGATTGGAAAACCCGATTGAGCCTGTAATCCACCACCGCTCGGTAAACTGGTAGTATGCTCCGGCACTGACTCCTGCTGCTAACGTGAATGTATTGTCTTTTTCAGCTCTCACATTATTGGCTCCTCCATCGTCATATTTTTTGTTGAAAGCATATCCCAGGCTCAGTTGCGGACCCGCATACAGGCCGAATTTGGTATTAAAATGCTTGTAAAACTGCCAGAAACGTCCTAATCCGAAACCAAAGCCGTTAATCCCGTTGTAGGTCGATGGTATGCCTTCCACGCGGGAATGACTGCTCTTGCTACCGCTCAGAGAGTTGCTCAGGCTCCATCCCGTAGCTGTGTTAGCGGTCCTGAATTTTCCGATATCGATGTTGAAATTGTACCCGTATCCGTTCGTCGTCTCTGATTCGCTGGGATTAATGTTGTTGAAATTTATACCGGCCGTACCGGAAATGAAATGTTTGCCCTCGGTCTGAGCCATTAAAACACCTTTGGAGCAAATTAATATAACGCTAGCTAAAAGTATACGATTTTTCATGACAGATCTGTTTTGCGTTATTGAAGGTACCAGGAGGCCCGAAGCAGGAAATAATTGGAGAGGCCGGTAGTGATCCCGGAATTGAAATTCACGGAATTAACATCCTGCAGATGCTGGTATTTCAGGCCCAGCGAGAGCAGGTTAACATCAGATTCCAGAGCGAAACGTGAAGAAAACCAGTAAGAAATGCCAGGATTGACTTGTAGACCAACGTTATATCCTGTTTCAAAATCCTTTACCGAGTCCTGGAAATTGGTGACTCTCAGGTAAGAAAAATTTGCGTTGGAATGCAAAAATAATGCCCACTTAGCGCTCAGGGATTTGTACTGGCGAATAAAAGGCGAAAGTGACAACGATAGGTTGTTCAATCCGGCGCGGTATGTCTGGCTAGCAAGCTCGCTTTTGTTGTGCAGAAAATACAGCGATGAGCCCAGCCCGACTCCTATCATCCGGTTATTCCGGGTAAACCATCCCGCCTGAACGGAGGGGTAAACGGCAAAGTAGCTGCTACCGGAGGGAGCACCGGGAGGATCTTTTCTGTGGGTGTGGATCCCGGTCAGATTTACCGTACCTGCCCAGTGTTTTGTGCCTTTTTGCAATTGGCCGCAGACCTTTACTGATAAGCCGGTCATGCACAGCAAAGTAACCAGTATAATTCTTTTCATTGTGTTGGGTTTAATAACTAAAGCAAGATACGCATGTTTATGTAACCGTAGAGTTATTTCTATAAATTTAACAAAAAAGAGACAGCTAATTCTAGCTGCCTCTAAGAACTACCGATACCAAATTTAACCTAACAATCTTTATAAATCGCTGTCATCTAGTGATTTCAGTTAATTTATCTTGATATTTTATAATTTTTTATTTACTCAGTTCTACGTTTCGGGCTGTGCACTTTTCAGAACACTCCGGACCAGTTTCCCTGACGGTAATATTGTAATAATCTTTGTTGCATTAAAAAATCGTACTTCGCCTGGATCGCGTTGGCCTGTGCCTTTGCAAGGTTCGCTTTGGCCAGGGAATATTCGAAAATATTGGCTATACCTGCATTCAGCTTACTCTCAACCAATGCGAAATTTGCCTTCAGCGATTCAGACTGTTCTTCGGCGGCTGAATATTTATCCGCCATGGCATTCATATTCAAAACCGCCAGTTCGATCGCCTGTCTCAGCTGCTGATTGGTGACATCGAGCGTGTTCTGAGCAAGCCTTTCCTGCACTTTTGCCGAAGCTACTCTCGGGCGTGTTACCCAGCGGCCCATGATCGGGATGTTCAGACCGAGGCTGACATATCCGTTCCGGGTTGCATTCAACTGTTTGAAATACGCGAGTTCATTGTTGGTCGATGCGTAAAACGCTCCGAAACCTGCTCCGAGTGAAAGTGAAGGAAAATTGCTGGCTTTGATGGATTTGACCTGGTAGGAAAAGCTCTGACGATAAAGTTCGGCGCTTTTGAGTTCAGGAAAGGTCAGCTGCGCCTCCTTGAAAATAGTCATTGCATCGTCTCTGTGCTTGGTAGTATCTCCGGCAGTCAGCGCTTCAAATTCCACTTTGTCGTCCGGCGCGATATTGATTCTCTGAAACAGCGCAAGTCTGGCGGTACGGTAGTTGTTTAATGCCGTGACCTGATCGAATTTGTCATTGGCCAGCTGTGCTTTGATCTCATAAAGCAAATTGGATCCGATAATTCCCGCATTAACCTGTTTGGAAACCCTGTCAACCTGTTGTTCAGAAGATTGTACCTGCTGGATGGCAGCTTCCAGTAACGCTTTGGTGGCCAGAACATTTACATAACCCTGCATCAAAAGAACGGTTTGTGCGTTCAGTACCGCGGTACGGTTTTCTATGGCCGACTCTTTCAGCAGCACATTCTGACGGATCTGGTTCTGTAATTTAAATCCCTGAAAAACAGGAACCTGAAATCTCGATCCCAGTGAACTGTTATTGTAAACCTGATCGATATACGCATTGGTATATTGGTCAATGCTCCGGCCGATGTTAACACTCTGGTCAACGCTGATATTGATCTGAGGCAGGATTTGCGAACGGACCTGGCGCAGATTGGCTTGCGCCGCTTCTGCCTGGAGATTTCCCTGCTGGTAGGTCAGGTTGTTTTTTGTCAGCAAATCGACACATTCGGCCAGGGTCAGAACATCCTGTGCACGGGTGACTGCCGGGAAAAGCAGAAGAAGCAGAATTAATTGTTTCATGGCTAATATTCTTTTACGCAAGCCAACCGTCCTTCAATCGTACCACGCGGTTTCCGTAACCTGCATTGATTTCGGAATGGGTGACCTGAACGATCGTTACTTTGTCTTCCTGGTTAAGTTTTTGAAATAATTCCATAATTTCTATCGACTGCTCGGAGTGAAGGTTGCCGGTTGGTTCATCCGCAAAAATCACTTTTGGATTGTGCACAATGGCGCGGGCAACACCCACCAATTGCTGCTGTCCGCCCGACAACTGGTGCGGGAACAGATCTTTTTTGGCAACCATGTTAAAGCGGTCAAGCAACTCGGCTACCCTGCTTTTACGCTCAGACGATGGGGTGCCCTTGTATAAAAGAGGTGTTTCGATGTTTTCATAAACCGTCAGCTCATCGATAAGGTGATACGCCTGAAATACGAACCCGATATGATGGCGGTGCAATTCCGTGCGTTTTTTTTCTGAGAGTTTCTGGACAGGTTCATCCAGAAAAAGATATTCACCTTCTGAGGGTTCTTCGAGTAAACCAAGGATATGGAGCAAGGTCGATTTCCCTGAACCTGATGGTCCCATAATCGATACGAACTCGCCCTCTTTGATATGTAAATCAATGTGCCGCAAAACATATGTCTTGCCAAAACCTGCCGGGTAATACTTTGATATTTTGTCTAACTTAATCATGAGAATTGGGATTTGAGATTTTTGGTACAATTAAAGATAACCTGATTTAAAAACAATGTTCGTACCTGAACCTCTTTTGCCAATCCTATTTTAAAAAGCCTTGCCAAAAGGATAAGTGTTTGACAGGCATTGTTTTAGGTTTTGTCTTTAAAAACGAACCGTCCGAAATCGTACAAAATGTGTACGGTATCGGACGGTTCGGAATATGCGGTATTTTGATGACCTAACTGGCTGTTTTTACGTCGGTTACATTCAGCATAAACTGGTGCAGTTCCGTGTTGCGGACAAATGGTTTGAGCCATTCACTCCCCGGCCCGAACATCGCCAGCTCAACATAATCAGAAGAATGGTCCATCCCCGACCAGTTGATGTAGGTATACGCCGACTGGATCAGAGCCAGCTCTTTGAAAGGTAGCTTTTTAGGATTGTACAGCCCTTCCTGATTGAGGGTAGTATAGTATTTCTGCAACCTTTCAGCCTCCTCTTTTTTGATCGCATAACCCTGGGCGGCTTCCAGTCTTTCTATGATCTGGGCAGCGGTGGAATCCCGGTTCAGACCGTTCAACACCCAGTCGTTGGTATGTTTGGCTGTATGCAGGTAATCGAAATTTCTGCTATTCAATGTTCCGCCGAACAAGCCCGGATTTCCGTTTCCATGATCGGTCGTGATGATAACCAGCGTTTCTTTGTCTTTTTCTGCAAAATCAATGGCTACTTTGATCGCATCGTCGAACGCAACCTGGTCGTAAAGAGCTGCAACCGTGTCATTGGAATGTGCAGCCCAGTCCACTTTACCGCCCTCGACCTGCATCACAAATCCTTTTTTATTGGTATTCAGCTTTTCAATAGCCTTTCTGGTCATTTCCGCAAGAGTTGGTACCTCTTTCTTCAATGTCGCGTCATGCAGCTGATCGAGTGTATAAGGCAGCGCATCCTTGCCGAAAATTCCAAGCAGAGGCTGGCTGCCCTGGGCCGGAACATTCATCATCGCCTCTTTATTACGCACGACCTGATATCCATTATCTGCAAAGCTTTTGAACAGATCTGTTTTATCTTCCCGGCTGTCGGCGCTGAAATACTTGGCGCCGCCGCCCATCATGACATCGAATTTCAACGGAAGGTATTGCATCGCGATTTCTCCCTGATCACCCCGGGAGCTGTTGCTGATGCAAAAGCCGGCCGGAGTAGCATGCGTGATAGGCACAGTGGTGACGCAGCCCACGGATTTTCCGGCAGCCTTAAATTTTTGAAGGATAGGTTTGTTCAAAGTACCGTCAGGATTAGCATTCAACGATCCGTTGTTCACGCGCACACCGCCGCCCCATGCAGAGCTGCTGGCGGCCGAGTCGGTAACTACCGAATCTGCCGATGCGGTATCCATTAGTGCCCGCTGTGCTTTGTTATCGGTATATAATTGCATCCAGTGGCCTATCCGGCCTTCTTGACGCTGGGTCAGCAAACTAGCCATGTTCAGCGTGCTGGTGCTCATACCATCACTGACCATAAAAATGATATTTTTCGCCGTTTTGGAATTTCCTTTGCGCCGGTCGGACCGGTCCGTTGCGCCGCTGGATTGAAAGGGCAGCAGGAGTGATGTTCCCAGAACTGTCAGGGAGGAATTTCGGAAGAACTCTCTTCTTCTCATGGATGTACCAATCTTCATAAGTCAAAAAAATAATGATCTGACCAATGTAAGACGGTGGTGTTATCACATGATTTTGACAATGTAAAGGTTGTGTTAAACAATTGGTTTGGCTTAATTAATCGACGCGTAACAACTTTGCCGGGCTTATCCCAGCCGCTTTTGCCCCTTGTAAGCCCACAGTGAAAAATGCGATCGCAACTGCGGTTCCCCCGGACAGGACAAAGATCCACGCGGTAATATCAATGCGGTAGGCAAACCCGGCGAGCCAATGATTCATAAGGAGATAAGCTATGGGGCTGGCGATGAAGATCGCGGTGATTATCATTTTTACAAAGCTTTTGGAAAACAAAATAACGATATCGGAAACGCTAGCGCCGAGAACGATCCGGATACCGGTTTCACGGGTTCGCTGTGTAACCGACAGGTTGGCAAGACCGAAAAGCCCGATGCTGCAAATGAAGATCGACAGCGCGGTAGCATTTCCGATGATCTTTTGCCATCTCAGTTCCTGTTCATAGTGTTTTGTATTCTCTTCATTCAGAAACGTATATGTAAATACGGCCCCGGGAAGTAGTTTTTTGAATGTTCTTTCAAGGGAGGAGATAGCCTCTTTCTGTTTTTTGTCATCAATTTTTACCCAAATCGCGTCCCCTCCGTATTGCCCGCTCGCCGGCATCACCATGGGTTGTATACGCTCGCGAAATGAACCGAAATGAAAATCGTTCACTACGCCTGCAATTGTAAAGTCTTCGTTTCCGGAATGGGAATCCGTTTTGATCAATGTGCCTACCGGGTTCTTTAAATCGGCCGCTTTTACAAATGCTTCATTTACAATAACCGCATACTTTTGGTCCGACGGAAACGATGGGGAAAAATTACGGCCCAGTTTCAGTTTTACTTCCATCATAGGCAGGTAATGCGGATCTATACTGCGGTAATAGCCAGGGATATTACGGTCCTGGATTTTTGTTTCCCGTATCCCAAATTCTCCTGCGAAAGATATTTGCCGGATATTCGGGGTGTCGTGCAGCTCATTCCGGAATTTGGATGCTATGTCATGGTCAGCCATCAGGGCAGGGATATTTATTTTTAAGATTTGTTCCGGGTTGTAGCCAAGGTTTTTTGTTTTGATAAATTCCATTTGCCCGTAAAAAACCATCGTGGCAATGCCCAGGAAAATCGCAATGGAGAACTGAAAAACGACCAGGGTTTTTCCAACAAGGTTCTTTCCGCCAAGCTTTTCCCTTTGATACAATACCTGCACGGGGCTGACTCCGGAAAGCAAATAAGCGGGGTAGACGCCAGATAAAAGGTTGTTAATAAGAAAGATAAAGAAAATCCAGATCAGCAGGTTTGTCCGAAGTATCTCTTTGAAAACAATCTGTTTGCCCGCTAACTGGTTGAAAACGGGTATTGTCAGGTAGGCGATACCAATGGCACACACAAAGGCGATAATGCATAAAATTGCAGATTCACCCATCAACTGCATGAGGATCTGAATCCTGCTGCTCCCCGACGCTTTTCTTATACCAACTTCTTTTGCCCTTTTTAAGGAATGGGCGATGGTTATGTTGATGAAATTGATGCTTGCCATTAGCAAAATGAACAACGCGATCCCCAGGAAAAGATAGGAGTATATGGGTTTGCTTCCGTTGATAACCCCGCCTTCACGGCTTTGACCCGAAATTTCCTGTGGATTAAGATGTATATCCGATATTTTTTGCAAGCCGTAAACAATTTGCGGCGACGACCCTGTTTGTTTTTTATGGGCCAGAAATTGTTCCCGTGAGTTGATCTCATGAATCCGGTTGAATTTCCGAACGACCAAATCGGGATTGGCTTTCGGATGCAAAACCACGAAAGTACCCAGGTATGCATTCAGCCAGCTGGTATCATCGAACGAAACCTGCATAAACCGGAACGGAAAAAGGATATCAAACTGAATCGAGGAATTTGCAGGCGGATCCTGGATCACTCCTGCAATAACCAGCGGTTTCCCGATCCGCATCGCGGAGGGGTCCGCGATCATCTCCAGCGTTTGGCCGGTGACATCGGTGCGATTAAAGAATTTGAGTGCTGTTCTTTCTGTTATCACTACCGAATTGACGTTCTTTAAAGCAGTGGCTGCATTTCCATAAAGCATTTTGAAGGAGAAAACGTTGAAAAAAGTGTCGTCTGCAAACAGTAACTGTAGCTTAAACGCTTTGTTACAGGACTTCACATCGCCGTAAATATCACCTCCCATCAGTCTTGCGTATTGAAGTACTTCCGGAACCTGAGCTTTGAATGCAGGACCCTGCACCTGGCCTGTCCCGCCGCTTTTTACAATATTACCGTCCTGTATGACAGTACTTGTCACTCGGTATAAATGCGGGTTGTTGGAGTGAAATGTATCAAAACTGTGCTCATCGGCAACATAGAGTGCTGCAAGAATAACGCATGCGGTACCTACGGACAACCCTGAAATATTGATACATGCATACAGCCTCGTCTGCCATAAATGGCGACGGGCAAGAACGAAGAAGTTTTTGAGCATGGATTTTAGGGAAGGACTTCCATTTTATAGCCGATGCTGTGAACGGCGGTGATTTTCACTTTCGGGTCTTTTATCAAGAGCTTCCTCAGCCTTGAAACAAACACGTCCACACTGCGGCCAACAATGACGCCTTCATCTTCCCAAACCGATTTGAGTATGAAGTCACGTTCAAGGATCTGATTGGAATGGGTTACAAAAAGATTGAGCAACTTCGTCTCCCTATATGTCAGGTTGTGCGTTGCTGTATCGGAAATCAGGGTTTGGTTTTGGGTGTCCAGTATGGAATTCCCGAACCCAATGCCGGTCGCAGCCGGAGCTATAAGGATTTCAGAAGCATTAACAGTTGCATCTTTTGACCGGGATCTTTTCCAGGCGATAAACCAAAGCCCTGCCAGCGCGCCGCCGAAGGGCAACAGCCACCAGCTACCACTGCCCTGGGCAACGGGCGGTGCCATAATAAAACTAACCTGGACATCATAACAACCTTCTTCACGCTGCCTGCCCTGGCAGGGTATGCCGCCTTTTTGATTCAAATCCTGAAAATTATAACCAAGCTGCAGCACTTCGGTTCCGCATTTCGTCACCGCCACATTGTATCCTTCTGTAATTCCCTGCATTTCCAGTGATTGTTTCAGGAGGTCCGGCAATTTTTCATAGTCGAACAAATGATCCACTTTGATAGAGAATGTACTCGCGCTAACCTGCCTGACAGGCGGGATCTGCGAAATGGAATCTCCGTTTGCGATGCGTAAATGATGGGCTGTACGTCGCAGTGCAAGGTTCGCTTTTTCTGCAAACCGGATAGCTTCATTATTAGCGATGGCCGGTTTCGGGCCAAATAACAACCCGGTCAATACCCATAAAACGAAAGATAGGTTTCGGGCAGATTCAAGCGGGTTGTTATACGATCCGGACATGCTTTTCTTTCTTAACAATTGTCTTTTTTCTTAACGGGCATATTCGAGGCAGGGCCGAACCAATGAAAAACCGGAACCACTTGCGCACTGTCTGCCGGAGCTACCTTCTCTGTTTTTACGGGTTTTTTGGCTGGTTCTTTACCTTCCTTTCCTTCCGGAAGTGCAATGGAGGTGGATACGGCCAGTAACACAACGCAGATAAAAACGCTTACATTTTTCATATTTTCCTCTGTTTAAATGAACAGAACAAATGTATCGAGGAGTAAATTATCTGCTGGTAAAAGCCTGTAAAACCTTGTAAACGAAATGTAAAACCATGTTATTTTTTTTGCGATCATGGTCATACGATTATAGATACAAACTACATTAAATTTCCATTAATCAAGAACATAACACTCGGTCAAAAGTGTTACTTTAAAAACAAAAGGAATAAAAAGTTTGAAAACCATCTCCCGACAGGATCCCTACGCTGCACTACGCTACTCAGATTTCAGATTTTACATCTCCAATACATTCCTTTTTTCAGCGACTATCCTGATTCAGGAAGTCATCGTTGCGTACGAATTATATAAAATGACCCATGATCCCCTCGCCCTCGGATTGATCGGGCTCGCGGAGGTGATCCCGTTTATTATAACTTCCCTGCTCGGCGGATATATCGCCGACCAGAAGAACAAGACCACGATCATGCACATCAGTCTTGTTGTCATTTTGTTCGGTTCCGTCATACTTTATACTGCTTTTCAGCCGGTCATTTACAATGCATTGAGCCAGGGACAGCATCTGGCGGCGATCTACCTTGTTTTCGCGTTGATCGGGTTTGCGAAAGGATTTTATTCCCCGGCGTCCAGTTCGCTGAAACCGTTTCTTGTACCGCGCACGATTTATCATAATTCGTCCACATGGAGCAGCTCATTTTCCCAGGCGGGCGCTATAACCGGTCCGGCCGCAGCAGGATTTTTATATGCCTACATGGGGCTGACGCACACATTATTGATCGTGATCGCCAATTTTGTGGTCTGCTGGATATTACTCGGGTTGATCAAAACGCGACCGGAGTTTCCTAAAATTGTTACTCCTCTGATGGAAAGCTTAAAGGAAGGCTTCCGGTTTGTATTTAAAACGAGGATCGTACTTTATGCAATTTCTCTTGACTTGTTTTCTGTGCTTTTTGGCGGGGTAGTGGCTATTTTGCCGGTTTTTGCAGAGGATATTCTCAAAGTAGGGCCAGAAGGATTGGGCCTGCTCCGGGCTGCGCCTTCTATCGGCTCACTGCTGACGATGTTTGCGATGGCATACTTCCCGCCCACGCGCAATGCCTGGCGGAATATGCTGATCGCCGTGGCTGGTTTCGGGATTTTCACAATCGTATTTGCACTGTCGACCAACTTCCTTTTATCCTGTGCTGCGCTTTTCGCAACCGGCGTTTTTGATAGTGTAAGCGTCATTGTGCGGCAGACTATCCTGCAAATTTACCCGCCGGATGAAATGCGCGGCCGCGTCGCGGCAGTAAACGGGATGTTCGTCAGTTCGTCGAATGAGCTCGGCGCATTCGAATCCGGTGTTATGGCCAAAGCATTTGGAACGGTTCCTTCGGTTCTGGCAGGAGGCGTTTTTACGCTCATTGTCGTTGGCTGGATCTATGCGAGATCAAAGGATTTGTTTGCTGTGCGATTGAGTTAGGGCTTTCAGCAGTCGGCTGTCAGCTTTCGGTTTTTTTGGCTTCTTATTAAAAACAGGCCATATATCAATGTCAAAACAAACGGCAGCCACTCATTGTAATTACTTGCGGTTTATTTTATAAAAGACTGGCGGAGCGATTCGGCCGGTCTTTTTTGTCTCATCCGTCAAAATTTAAACTCTTCTTCCTGCATTGCCGGCAAAATCCCTAATTTTGCCAAATTCATGATTTTGATGGATTGTTTATTGTTTTTTAAATTGATTTTTAACCAAATAGAATGAACCAAGCACCTGCTACTTCTTTACAAGACATTGTTGGGCATGCCAAGGAATACGGTTTTGTGTTCCCTTCTTCTGAAATATATGATGGGCTTCAGGCCGTTTATGACTACGGTCAGAATGGTGTGGAGCTGAAAAATAACCTGAAAGCAGCCTGGTGGAAGGCTATGACGCAGCTTCACGACAATATCGTGGGCATTGATGCGGCTATTTTTATGCACCCGCTGACATGGAAGGCTTCGGGGCATGTCGATGGATTCAATGATCCGATGATCGACAATAAGGATTCGAAAAAAAGATATCGCGCGGATCAGCTCCTTGAAGGAAAAGCGGAACAATACGAAGCAGAGGGCCAGGCGGAAAAAGCGCAGGCTTTGCTTGCTGAAATGGGGCGATTACTGAGCGCCGAAGACCTGACGGGTGTGCGTGAACTGATCATTTCCGAAAATATCAAGTGTGCGGTTTCGGGCACTGCCAACTGGACCGAGGTGCGCCAGTTTAACCTGATGTTCAGCACACAGGTAGGTTCGGTGGCCGAGGAGTCAAATCTGATTTATCTGCGTCCGGAAACTGCTCAGGGGATTTTCGTGAACTTTCTGAATGTGCAGAAAAGTGGCCGGATGAAAATTCCGTTTGGTATTGCGCAAATTGGCAAGGCGTTCAGAAATGAGATTGTAGCCCGTCAGTTTACTTTCCGGATGCGGGAATTTGAACAGATGGAAATGCAGTTTTTTATCCGGCCTGGTACTGAAATGGCTTGGTACGAAAGCTGGAAAGAGGCACGGATGAAGTTTCACAAAGCGATTGGCCTGCCTGCTGAAAAACTGAAATTCCATGACCACGAAAAGCTGGCGCATTATGCCAATGCGGCGGTCGATATTGAATACCAGTTTCCGTTTGGTTTCCGAGAAATGGAAGGAATTCACTCCAGAACGGATTTTGATTTGAGGAACCATCAGGAATTGTCGAAAAAGAAACAGCAGTACTTTGATTCTGACCTGGATGAAAACGGCAAGCCCTATGGAAATTACATCCCGTATGTGGTTGAAACGTCTGTTGGCGCTGACCGTCTTTTTCTGGCTACTTTTTGTAATGCTTATACTGTAGAAACAGTTGGCGAAGGCGACAATGTGAAAGAGCGGACTTACCTGAAATTGCATCCTGCCCTGGCACCTTTTAAAGTGGCGGTTTTGCCTTTGGTTAAAAAAGATGGTCTGGCTGAAAAAGCACAAGCGATTGCCAATTCGCTGAAGTCTTCATTCCGAACTACTTATGACGACGGGGCGGCGATCGGTAAGCGGTATACGCGCCAGGATCTGATCGGAACACCGTTTTGCATTGCTGTGGATTATCAGACGATGGAGGACGACACAGTAACGATCCGTCACCGCGATTCCATGGCGCAGGAGCGTGTGGCGATCAGTGAGTTGAAAGAAAAAATAGGTTATCAGGTTGCTATTGAGCGCATACTGGAAGCAATATAAAGGGTTTTTTACCCCTGTATTAAAGGAAGCATAAGTTATTCCCGGCTGGATTAGTCGGGAATTTTTATTAAATAGCCAATTTCGATTACATCAACAGGCAAAGGAGATGATCAACAAACTATACAACACTTCACTGGGATTACTGACTGATCTGTATCAGTTGACGATGGCTTATGGCTATTGGAAATCAGGAAAAGCTGAGCAGGAGGCTGTTTTTAACTTGTATTTCAGAAGGCACCCGTTCGAGGGCGGCTTTACCGTTACATGCGGGCTCAGCAGCATCATCGATTATTTACAAGCATACCACTTCGATGAAGATGATCTGCTTTATGTGGGTTCTCTCACAGGCAGTGACGGGCAAAAGCTTTTTGAACCCGGGTTTCTTGACTATCTCTGGACGATGAAATTTGAATGCAGTATCGATGCCATTCCCGAGGGTACGGTGGTCTTTCCAAATGAGCCGTTATTGAGGATACAGGGGCCGATTTTGCAATGTCAGTTGCTGGAAACCCCTTTGCTTAATTTGCTCAACTTTCAATCACTGATTGCCACAAAAGCTGCGAGAATGCGGCTGATTGCAAAAGATGATATTTTACTTGAGTTCGGTTTGCGCAGGGCACAGGGACCTGATGGCGGAATGACTGCCAGCCGGGCGGCTTATGTGGGTGGTTTCGATGCTACTTCCAATGTGCTGGCCGGGAAGTTGTTTGACATTCCGGTAAAAGGAACGCATGCGCACAGCTGGGTGATGTCATTTGACTCCGAGCTTGAATCATTTGAGACTTACGCCAGGTTCATGCCGAACAATGTCACGCTGCTGGTGGATACGTATAACTCTATCGAAGGAGTGAAAAATGCGATCAAAGTAGGGTACCAGTTACGTGAAAATGGGCATGATCTTGCTGCGATCCGGCTGGACTCGGGTGATCTGGCTTATCTGAGCATAGAGGCGCGTAAGATTTTGGATGAAGCGGGGTTCGAAAAGACCAGTATTGTAGCTAGCAATGATCTTGACGAGTATATCATGGACAGTCTCAAAATACAGGGGGCTAAAATTAATATATGGGGGATCGGGACAAAGCTCGTGACTGCTTTTGATCAACCTGCTTTGGGAGGGGTGTTTAAGTTGGCCGCAATCCGAAATGAAGACGGGGAGTGGGATTATAAACTGAAACTGTCGGAACAGGCGATCAAAGTTTCGACTCCGGGCGTGCAGCAGGTGCGCAGGTTTAAGGATGCGACGGGCTATATATCGGATATGATCTTCAATATCGAAACGCCTTTGATTGGAAAATCGACAATGATCGACCCTTACGATTTTACAAGAAATCGTTCTTTTCCTGAGGCTACACATTTTGAAGATTTGCTTGTGCCAGTCTTTGCTAAGGGGCAACTGGTATATACCCTTCCTTCTATCCATGAAACGAAGGAGAGGGTTCAACAGCAGCTTTCGCATTTTCATAAGGGGATCAAAAGGTTTGTGAACCCGCATACCTATCCGGTCGGACTGGAGAAAGAGCTGTTTGATATGAAAACAGAATTGATTGTAAAGTTGAGAGCGAGGAGTGAAAACGAAGGTCAGTGACAAATATGGAAGCAAATTTTCAACCCGACAGAGAATTCCTGAAAGAACTGGTAAAATATAAAATGCCGTTCGGGAAATATAAAGACTGGCTTATTGCTGACTTGCCTGTTTCTTATCTTGAATGGTTTCAGCGCCAAGGTTTCCCTGCAGGAAAACTTGGCGCGATGCTCAATACCATGTATGAAATCCGCCTGAATGGGCTGATGTTTCTCATCGATGGTTTGAGAAAGCTTGGCTGAGAGGCGTATTGCTCACCAGCACAAAATTAGAAGTAAATTTTTCTGAGCTTTCGAGACTTTTAATGCATCCGTGCGTCTAAATGGAAAACGCGCGTATGTATGGCTTATGTTAAGATTTGGATTCACGGCGTATGGAGTACAAAATACAGATCGCCAATCCTGAAACCTCCCGTGTTGGAGAAGATCTGCTCTCATATCAGAGCTAACGCCAGAAAAAAAGGTATCTACATTGATCGCATCAATGGGCACGAAGATCATATTCATGTACTTATGTTACTGAAATCCGAGTACAGTATTGCAAAGCAAATGCAGCTGCTGAAAGGTGAAAGTGCTCATTGGGCTAATGAAACGAATTTGGTAAAAGGCGGCCTGGAATGGGGAGTTAAGTATTTCGCCGCGTCAGTAAGTAAGGATAAATTGGATATCGTCAGAAGATACATCGACAATCAACAGGTTCACCATCAAAAGCAAAGTTTTGTGGAAGAGTATGCTAATTTTTTAGGGAATATCGGGTATGAGGATGTGGATTTTGAATGATCCAACGAGATATCAGGACTTCGTCCGACCTAGGGGGTCGGACGATGCGGATGAGCAGATATCGTGGATATGTGTCCGGAGCCCAGGACTTAAGTCCTGGGTTCCGGGTTCCGGGTTCGGGTTCAGACGGACGGGTTGCGTATATCAGCGTTCCGGCATCAGCACCACCTTGATGAAGTTTTCATCATTGAAGGCATGGTCGCGACCCCATCGCAGGATCGTCATACGCCAGGGTGGCATCGCGGGGCCGCCACGGCGGCGCCGGAGCCCAGGACTTAAGTCCTGGGTTCCGGGTTCCGGGTTCGGGTTCAGACGGACGGGTTGGGTATATCAACGTTCCGGCATCAGCAGCACCTTGATGAAGTTTTCATCATTGAAGGCATGGTCGCGACCCCATCGCAGGATCGTCATACGCCAGGGTGGCATCGCGGGGCCGCCACGGCGGCGCCACAGCCCAGGACTTAAGTCCTGGGTTCCGGGTTCGGGTTCAGACGGACGGGTTGCGTATATCAGCGTTCCGGCATCAGCACCACCTTGATGAAGTTTTCATCATTGAAGTATTGCAGGGCAGCTGCTCTGGTAGTAGCGACAGTGATGGATTTTAGCAATCGCTCCTGCTCAAAAATTTCATTTAGGTCGTCGCCCAAAAAGGTATTGTCATCCAGGTAGTTCAGCCAGAAATTGTTCGTCTTCACCGCAGTTTCCATTTTACGACGGGTTTCTGCAACAAATTTGTCGATATCTTTAGGGTCAGCCCCATCTTTTTTGATCCTGGCAATCTCTTCCTGCGTCCGTTTTACAAGCTTTTCAACATTTTCCGGCGCACAACCGAAACTAATCGTGAACCGGTAATGTCCGGAGGGGAATTTGTCCGTCGACTCAGAAACACTTACGCCATACACTCCGCTTTCTTCCTCGCGGAGCGCCTCAATTAGTTTGATCTGCAATACTTCCTGTAATGCTTCTACCTGGATATTATTTTCGGGATTGTATTCATACTCCCCGCTGGAAACCAGGGCAACACGACTTTTTGGTTCCAGACCTTTGTATATGGTCTTTTCTATTTTCCCTTTTGGCGGATAAATATTGGCATGTTTGAAAGTATCATTCCGATCAGTGGACGGAAGGGAACCCAGGTATTTTTCCAGCAATGGTTTGATCGCTTCTACCTTAACGGCCCCGACAATCGTAAATACAAAGTCGGAAGCATCTGAAAACCGGTCTTTGTATATTTCTACGGCGCGGTCCAGTTTTACTTTGTCTATACTTTCCGGTTTTAGTGGTGTGCGTTTTGGATTGTGACTGGTGAGTATGGCATTCAACGAATCGGAGAAAACCTTTTCAGGAGTAGGCGTCTTTTGCATATTCCCCAGATAGGCCTTTTGATTGGCCAATATACCGCTGGCTACGTCGGCATCTTTCCTTGGCGCGGTAAAATAGGCATAAATCAGCTGCAAAGTAGTTTCGAGATCTTTCGGATTCGTATTTCCGGCAATTCCCTCGGTTAATTCACTTATGTAAGGGCCGGCACTTGCAGTTTTTCCGGCAAGAAACTTTTGAAGCTGCGTCTGATTATAAGGCCCGACGCCGCCTGATTCAATCAGGAAACTTGTAAATATTCCGGTTTCTCTTTCGTCTGAAAATAACGAATACCCGCCTTTCGCAGTGGCCTTGATCAGTATTTCGTCATTCTTGAAATCAGTAGGTTTCAACAGTACTTTCACGCCGTTGGATAATTCCAGTTCAGTTACATCCAGTTTCGGTAAAGTTTTTTCGCCGGTGACTTTTCCAGACTTAGGTTCTGCGGCAAGGAGAGGGGAATCCACCACATCGTCGACATAGGCGGTAACATCTTTTCCTGCCCCGGCCAGAAGCGACCGTATCTCCGCCTCGGTAGGGAGGGCATTCTTGCTGTCTTCCGGCCCCATAACTACTACCGCCCGATTTTTTTCGGTGATGTATTTTTTAGCAAGTGCATTAACTTCTGCTAAGGTGACCGCTGCCATGTGTTTATTGGCAAATGCGAAATATGCCTCGGTACTCATGAAAGGTTTTTCATGTAAAAAATGATCCAGATAATCCTGGACGTGGCTTGAAGACTTTGTTTTGTCTCTTTCTTTATAATACTGTTCTACCGAATTCAGAAAATCTTTTTTTGCCCGGTCCAGCTCAGCCTGCGTAAAGCCAAATTTCTGCACTCTTATATTCTCTTCCAGCAAAGCTGTCAAAGCGGTTTTTAAGGAAGCGGCATCCTTCGCAAGTGCCACCGATGTATAAGAATCCAGATTGCCGAGAAAATCGCCATACTGGCTGCCCCCATACAGAAAAGGTGGATTCGCTTTTTGTGTCAGCTCCTGCATCCGTTGTCCCAACATCGCATTGTAGAGTTCCTGAGCAAAGTTATTGCGTACATCCAGCAGCGTTTTTTCTTTGTTATTAGGTTGTTTGTAAATAACCTGGATAAGGTTTTGAGGGTACTCAGGATCGGTTACTATGGATATCCTTGTCGAGCCGTCAAGTGGTATGTCATATTTCACACGTTTTTTGGGGTTGACAGGCGCAGGAATCGAACTGAATTTTTTGATAATACTTGCTTCAACTTTGGCTACATCAAAGTCCCCCACGGCGATCACGGCCATCAGGTCCGGCCGGTACCAGTCTTGGTAAAAGGCCTTTATTGTCTCCGGTTTAAAAACTTTCAGGATACTATCTTTCCCGATCGGCATTCGTTCCGTATATCTGGTATTCCCGAGAATTGTTTTCAAAAACTTGTCGCGCATCCGCTGTTGCGCACCACGGCGGCTCCTCGACTCTTCCAGCACCACGCCTCTTTCTTTATCTATTTCATCAGGGTCCAGCAAAGCACCATGCGCCCAGTCTTCCAAAACCTGAATACCCTTATCAAGTAAGCCGGCCGAATCTGTTGGAATGGGCAGCATGTACACCGTTTCGTCGAAGCCGGTATATGCATTCAGATCTGCTCCGAAACGGACACCTGTTTTTTGTAAAAAATTAACCAGCTCATTTTTAGGGAAATTAGTAGTCCCGTTGAAATTCATATGTTCCATAAAATGCGCAAGGCCCTGCTGATCGTCGGTTTCCAGTATGGAGCCGGCTTTTACAGCCAGCCGGAGTTCGGCCCGGTTTTTAGGTTCGGCATTTTTCTTGATATAATAGGTAACTCCATTCTTAAGCTTTCCCACTTTTACAGCAGGATCAAGCGGGATTTTTTGAGCTGCGAGCTCCTGTGCCGAAACCGAGGAAACAGACAGAATTCCCAAACCAACAACACTTAAAGCCATCAAAGCCTTTTTCATTTTTTTAATTTTAAATTGATAGAATTGAGGACGGGGCGAAATATATCTGGAAAGATCACGATTCCCAAAAACTGGCGATAATGTTTTAAGGGCTTGATGAATTTTATAATTTCTATATGCGTGTAGTTGGACGGGCGATTTGAAAACTATCTGCCTGCGGAATCCATTCTGACCATTTCCGTAACTTCCAAAGTCAGGAAACCGAACTCTTCCGTCACTTTTCCACATATTTTATAAACTCCTTTTCCGGTAAACCGGTATCTTGCTGCTACCGGTGGAAAATGGACGGTGTCGATAAATTGGCCTTCCTGATCCAGAAACGTGCCGAAATGCATCACTTCTCCTTTTGCGGTCCGGGTATTTTTGGTCGCTACCAGATAACCATATTGTACCACATGTTCGCCGACATATTTATACAGGTCTTTCGACATCACACTTTGCGGTAATCCCTCTTTCACCATCGAGAAAGGACTGCATAGGGGAAAACCAAGCAATTCTATCTGGTCATAGGCATCGTCGATTTGGGAAGAATGAAATGTTGGTAATTCAAAGTCCTTGACATCGGTGTGAAACAATTGTTTCTGAGGAACTTTCGGGCTTTTATTGATCCAGAAGTGCGCCTTCCAGAGCAATGTTTTTTTGTCGATCCCTGTAAAACGGAAGGCATTGATGCGGATCAGGATCGTGATCTGTTCGATGGAGATCGCCACGCGGTCCAGAAAGTTATTCAGAGAAGTAAATTCTCCTGCTTCCACTCTTGCTGCCAGAATTTTTTCAATCGTTTTCTCTTCAATTTCATTCAGAAATCCGAAACCCAAATAAATGTCTTTTCCCCTGATGATCGTATCCGCCTCACTATGGTTAATGCATGGTGCCAATACATTTGCCCCGAGCATTCTCGCCTCGTGCACATATAGTTCCGGTCCATAAAAGCCGCCGCCATTGTTCAAAACGGCCACCATATACTCCAAAGGATAGTATGCCTTCAAAAAAAGGGTCTGATAGCTTTCCACAGCATAGGAGGCAGAATGTCCCTTGGCGAAAGCATAGCCGGCGAAACTTGCGATCTGGTTCCAGATGTCCCGCGCTGTCTGCGGGGCATAACCCCTGGCCTGACAATTGCTGAAATACTTTTCCTTAACCCGTTCAAATTCGTCACGGCCCCTGAATTTTCCACTCATCCCGCGTCTGATCACATCCGCTTCGCCCAGTGTCAATCCCGCGAAATAATGGGCAACTTTGATCACATCCTCCTGATAAACCATGATCCCATAGGTTTCCTGCATCAGTTCCAGTAGAATCGGATGCGCGTCTTTTCGCCTCTCTTCGTCCTGATGCCGCAGAATATATTCACGCATCATACCGCTTTTAGCGACTCCAGGGCGGATAATGGAGCTCGCGGCAACCAGTCCAAGGTAATTATCTACCGCCAGTTTTTTCAGCAGCATACGCATCGCGGGAGATTCCACATAAAAACAACCGATACATTGGGCCTGTCTGATCAGATCATTGATTTTCGGATCGGTTTTAAATTTTTTCACGTCATCGATATCAAATTCAGGCGCGTCCGGACGGTTGTAGCGGATCACGTCCAAAGTCTCTTTGATCTTGGCGAGCCCCCGCTGACCGAGGATGTCGTATTTGTTCAGCCCCACATCTTCAGCGATCAGCATGTCAAATTGGGTCGTCGGGAAACCTTTCGGAGGCAGGTCCGTAGCAGTGAAATAATTGATCGGACGTTCGGAAATCAGGATTCCGCCGGCGTGTATGCTTAAATGATTGGGTTGATTGTTTTCCTGCAAATAGTCGGCATACTTGATCACAAGACCTGAAAACTGATCCAGCTTTTGGCGGTCGTATTTACCGTCGCTCAATGCATCGATTTCATAGGCAGGCAGTCCAAAAACTTTCCCTAATTCCCGTACCGCAGCACTATGCTGGAATGTACTGTAGGTGGCAAGCAGCGATGCCTGCCCATTTTTTCCGTATGTATCAAAAATGTATTGTGTGACATCCTCCCGGTCTCTCCATGAAAAATCAATATCAAAATCCGGCGGGTTTTTGCGGTGCAGGTTCATGAACCTTTCAAAATACAGGTCAAGCTCGATCGGATCGACGTTCGTTATGTTCAGCAGATACGCGACGATACTGTTTGCGCCGCTTCCCCGGCCGACATAATAATATCCTTTGTGCCGTGCATACCGGACAATATCATGATTGACAAGAAAGAAGGGGATATAATTTTGATTTTCGATCAATTCGAGTTCGGTGGAAATTCTGTCGAAAATCGCATCATTTACACTATCTCCGTATCTGTAACCTATTCCCTCGTAGGTCAGTTTTCGGATGAGTTGGTAATCGTCCGCCTTGTTTTTCCCAAAAACCTTCAGATTCTGATGTTGTCTGTTGTCCCCGAAACTGAAACGGATTTCACATTCTTCCATCAGTTTTTCGGTATTATAAATGATCTTGTCAAAACTCTTGAAATGCTCTTTAAGGGTCACCAATGGTATTATTTGTTCGGTTTCTTCTGCCGTATCCAACCCACTTAATTTGCTCAATAGCGTATTTTCATCAATGGCCCTCAATAATCGGTGCGTGTTGAAATCTTTTTTATGCCGAAAACTGACAGGCTGCATGATCACCAGTTTATCGACGTGCCTGAACAACGGAGAAAACCTGATCCTTGTAAGATCACGGGTAGAAATTCCGATGTATTCGTTATCAGCAAATTCATCCTTTTTGGACTGGGTCAGTTTTTCAAAAGGATAAATGAAAATGGCATTTTGCAATGCGGGTGCCTGGTCCGGAAAGTTCTCTTTTATATGTGAGTGGCCAGACAAATATGTGTTCAATTCTTGGAACCCAGCGTTGTTTTTCGCCAGACCTACAAATTGCTGCTGAATTCCGTTACGAAAATCAATCCCGACGATGGGCTTGATGCCATACTTAGGCGCAGTGCGAATAAAATTCAAACAGCCGGAAGTATTGTTGATATCGGTCAGCGCAATACACCTGTAACCGTTTTCCTTGGCCATTTTAAGGAGCTCTTCCTCCGGTATTGTGCCGTAGCGGAGACTAAAAAAAGAATGACAATTGAGTAACATGATTTTTTTGGAAAAAAGAAACCTAATACTTACTTTTAACGTTACTAACGCACTACGATATGATCATTGATTTTTCTTCAAAGGACACTGAGAAAATCTGGCAGGGAGAAAGGGTAAGTAAACTGCCAAATGAAGTTCAGGAGGTCGGCAGAAGAAAACTCAGGATGCTGAATAACTCTCAGACGCTAACTGATCTTCGTATTCCACCCTCCAATCGACTAGAGAAACTTTCAGGGAATATGAAGGAGTTTTATAGTATCCGGATAAATGATCAATGGCGGATCGTTTTTAAGTGGCAGGAGGGAAATGCTTCGGAAGTCAGTATCATAGATTACCATTAATGAATAATGAAATGGAAAAATTAAGTAACATTCATCCGGGGGAAGTTTTGTTGGAGGAGTTCCTGAAACCCCTGGGAATTTCTGCTTACAAACTGGCGAAGGACACGGCTATTCCCCAAACCCGGGTAAGCGAGATCATAAAAGGGCGGAGGAGAATTACCGCAGATACCGCTTTGCGATTCAGTAAATACTTTGGCACCACACCTAAATTTTGGCTTGGGTTGCAGGATGACTTTGATTTGGAAGAGGAACAGCATCTTATTTTTCAAGAGTTAAATGATATAATATCATTGCAGAATCAGGCAGCTTGATGAGCGGAGGGATTTTTATGTCCGGAACTAGGCATTTCTATGCGCGGGTATCACGGGTGGATCGCCGTTGAAAGGGTTACCCATGCTTGAAATGTTGGGAATGTCCAGCGTTGTGCCCCAGCTCAGAATTGAATTCCCGCGGTCGTCGGTGCCGTATCTGTTCCGGATGTAATCCATGGCCATATACAGGTTCAGTTTTTCCTCTGTATCATCAAACATATTGATCTGATAGTTGCCCGTGACGAGATCACTGAAATTCACCCCTACCAGACGTACCATCATTCTCCGGTTGTATAGCTGATCAAACAGCCGCTCAATATGCGGAATCAGTATATGATCGGCGGAGGTGTAGGGTATTTTCAGCTGTCTTGAAAATGTGTTAAAATCGGAATAGCGGATTTTGACAGAAACACAAGAAGTCAATTTTTGCCCGTTCCTGAGCTGAAAAGCCAGATTCTCTCCCATAGCCCGGATCATTTCCCTTATTCTTTTCACGTCCCCGGTATCTTTTCCAAATGTACGCTCGTTGGAAATCGATTTGCGTTCGTGAAACGGGACGATAGGGGAATCATCTCTGCCGTTCGCGCGGTTCCAAAGTGCGATGCCGTTTTTGCCCAGTACTTTGGCCATCATTTCCATCGGCATTTCCTGGATCGTTTTTACATAACGGATACCCAGATTATCCAGGAGCTGGTTTGTTTTGTCTCCAACCATCGGGATTTTTTGGATACGCATTGGGGCCAGAAACGTCTTTTCGTTTCCGGCATCCACTTTCAGCCGGTTATTGGGTTTCGCTTCCCCGGTAGCTACTTTCGAAACCAGTTTATTGGTAGACAGCCCGAAAGAAATAGGGAGACTGGTCTCCCGGATGATACGGTCCCGAAGCTCATTAGCCATACTAAAACAGTTGAAAAATTTATCCATACCCGACAGATCCGCATAAAATTCATCGATACTGGCCTTTTCAAAAACAGGGACAGTCTCCCTGATGATCTCCGTCACTACTTTTGAATGTTCCGAATAAGTGCTGGCATTTCCGCGTATCACTGTGGCCTCCGGGCACAAATTTCTCGCCATTTTCATTGGCATCCCTGAATGCACCCCATAACGACGGGTTTCATAACTGCATGCCGCTACCACACCCCGGTCTCCGGTGCCACCCACCAAAACCGGTTTGTTGTCAAGGCGGGAATCAAGCTTCCTTTCCACCGAAACAAAAAAGGTATCAAGGTCGAAATGTAAAATCGTGCGATCCATTGTATTAGGAATTTTTACGAACTTATGGATTTACTCCAAATTTATGGATATGATCCATGAATTAAAAGGAAATATTCCAAAAAAAATTTTATATTTGAGATTGTAAAGGAGTTAGATAAAAACTGATCTGATTATGCCCATTGAAGAGGAGTTCAAACGTTTCAAACAAATACGGGAAGAACTGAACCTGACGCAGTCTGCGTTTGCTGAGGAATTGGGGGTGAGTGTAACTACGGCCGACATTGAAAGAGGGCGGACGCGTATTCCTGGGCAGGTTGTCAAAGAGCTTCTAAAAAAATATCATATCAACCCGCTCTGGCTTTTTGGCGAAAGTTCACAGAAATACCTGCGGGCAGGTCATATATCAGTAAGCCCGGCTGTCGTCACGGTTGATAACACGGGCAAAGAGAATATTGTGTTGGTCAATGCAAAGGCAGCGGCCGGCTACCCTCATAACCTGGGTGATACAAAATGGTTTGAAAGCCTGCCTGCTTTTACCATTCCATTGCCTGAGTATCGTAATGCAACGTTTCGTGGATTCCAGGTGGATGGAGACAGTATGCTGCCTGCTTTGAACTCAGGAGAATGGATCGTAGGGAAGGCGGTGGATAATTTGGAAAGTATCAATAGTAAGCCTATGTATGTAGTGGTTACGGCCGATAGTATTTTGGTGAAAAAGATAAAAAAAGAAAGTGCAGGCGACTTTATCAATCTCATTTCCCTCAACCCGGAATACGCCCCGATCCGCATCGATCAGGCTGAAATCAGGGAGCTATGGCAGGTCAACAGCAAATTGACATTCGATCCAGAGGCAGATACGCAGCAGGTAAGCCTGCACAGCCTGCATCAAGAGATGAGAGAACTGAAGGAAGAGGTGAGGAAAATGGCAAAATAACTGGTTTGCGAATCAGACTTTAAAAGATAAATTTGTAGGAAGGAAGATTTATTTTCAACTAATTCCGCATCATCAATGGCCACACTATTTCCATACATGCATGTTCATAATTTTTTAAGCGATGCTCTAAGTCAAGAAATATTAGCTTATGGAATTAGCAAGTCTGCTGACTTCCAACCTTCTAAAGTCAACAAAAACGGTGTTGGTGTCGTCGCTAACTCCCGAGTATCTAAGATTTTATACGATTTAGGGCCATATCGGGAGATTATTAAAGAGCATATTGGGCAGATCATCCCTCAAATGACCGAGCAACTAAAAATCACTCCGTTTGAAGTAGGTGAGATAGAAGTGGAGCTAGCTGCACACGGCGACGGGGCACTTTTTACGGCGCATATAGACACAACTGTTCATCATCATACCGAGAAGCCAAGGATCATCAGTGCCGTTTATTACTTGCACAGCCAGCCGAAAAAATTTGAAGGAGGGAATTTGCTTTTGCATACCATGCCTTTCGGTAAAGGAAATGATGAACCGAAAGAAATCGAGCCCGAAAATAATTCATTGTTAGCTTTTCCGTCCTTTGCCCTTCATGAAGTACTGCCTGTCATGGCTCAGGGCGTTGAATTTAAAGACTGGAGATTTGCCGTGAACTGCTGGATACACCGGGCATAGGTATAAACTCACACCTCTTCCGCAACCAATTGCTTCTCATACAATTCCTTATAAGCTCCATTGAGGGCCATAAGTTCTACGTGCGTTCCCTGCTCAACAATTTTTCCTTCGTCAAGAACTACGATTTTGTCTGCTAGCTTAGCGGATGAAACGCGGTGTGAGATGATCACGGATGTCCTTTGATCCATGATCCGTTTCATGTTATTAAGGATAATATTTTCAGTGTTTGTATCGACAGCTGAAAGACAATCGTCGAGCACCAGAATTTTCGGATCGCGGGCTATGGCCCTTGCAATGGAAAGCCTTTGTTTTTGTCCACCTGAAAGCGTGATGCCCCTTTCGCCCAGCATAGTTTCATAACCTTGCGGGAAATCTTTGACATTATTGTAAAGGTCAGCATCTTTTACAGCCTGCTCAATGCTGTCAAAAGGCATATCTGCAGTTCCAAACCGCACATTGTTTTCAATAGTGTCGGAGAATAAGAATACATCCTGCGGGACGTAGCCGATCTGCCTGCGGTAAGCATGTACATCGTAGTCTTTCAGCGGAATATGATCAATAAGAATCTCTCCTTCCGTAGGATCATAAAGGCGGCACATCAGATGTGCCAGAGTGCTTTTTCCGGAACCAGTTGTACCCAGGATCGCCACCGATTCGCCTTGTTTCACTTCGAGGTCGAAATGGTGCAAAGCCTGAATTCCCGAGTCAGGATATACAAAGCCTACATTCCGGAAAGAAATTGCTCCTTCGAGTGGTTTGATCAGATTTTTTTCAGAAGTTAAAGTTGTTTTCTCATCCAGAAATTCGTTGATCCTGTTTTGAGAGGAGGCTGCACGCTGGATCTGGCTGGTGGTCCATCCCAGCGCCATAACGGGCCAGGTCAGCATGTTGACATATAAGATAAACTCGGTAATGTTGCCAGGGGTCAAATTTCCATTGATGATTTCATTTCCGCCAATGTAAATAACCAGAATATTGCTCAGACCGATCAACAGAAGAATAATCGGATAGAAAAAAGCATCAACCTTGGTAAGACTGAGAGACTTTTCCTTGAAATCTTCCGCTTCTTTCCGGAAATTAGAAAACGAGTGATTTTCCTGGACAAAAGATTTGATCACCCTTATCCCGGAAAACGCTTCCTGAACATAGGTCGAAAGTCCCGATAACTGTTTTTGTATTGCCTGCGAGCGTTCCATAATCATGCTGTTCACAATATAGACACTCACAGAAAGTACAGGCAATGGCAGCAACACGTACAATGTGAGCTTGGTACTTACCGAAAGCATGTAAGAAATCACCAGGAAAAACAGCACGATAAGGTTAATGCCGTACATCAGCGCAGGCCCCACGTACATCCTCACATTACTCACATCTTCCGAAATACGGGCCATAAGGTCGCCGGTATTGTGGCGGCGGAAAAAGCTGGCTGGTAAAGTCTGATAATGGCTGTAAATGTCGTTTTTGAGGTCAAACTCAATATGCCTGGACATTACGATAATCGTTTGCCGGACAAGAAAGAGAAAAATTCCTTTTAGCAAAGCCATCAGCAGGATAAGCAACCCGTAAAGCAGAATGCTGAAAGCAAAAATGTCATACATTTCATTCTGCAGGGAAGCACCTTTGAAGAGATAGTACAGATCAAGTGTTTCGATGACCAGGTCAAGGGCGTAACGCACGAGCTGGGCGGGTATAATGCCAAAAAGGTTAGAAATAATTGTAAAAACGGTTCCGAGGATCAGGTACCATTTGTATTTCCATAAGTACTGGTTGAGGTACTTCAGTGCTTTCACTTATTACAGATCTTTAAGATTTTCGATGTTGTGGCGTGACGTAAACTTATCAACATCCTATCGGTTTAAAACGTTGCAAAATTAAAAGGCGGCATTTCATTTTTTCGATTCTAAACAAAATAGTCTAATTTTGCGGTCAATTTAAACTAAAAGTGCAGGGCATGTCCTTGCTCACATGCAGACACGTTCTTTGATTTACTGTACCTTATTATCCAATTATTATTCCGGCTTATGCTGAATAGAAGATTATTAAGAACAAAAGCCGTTCAGGCGCTTTATGCCCGTCAACTTACTGCGGATGCTAACCGTTTGCTGGCATTGGACAACATTGACGAAGCTTTTGCCCCGGATCTCAACTCCATGGAATTTCAGGATCGTCAGAAACTTTCAGGGATGAAAAGGCTGGCCGGGATCACACTTGATGAATTTATCAAGAATGGAAAGCCGGGAGAGGATGAGGAGCTTCCCGAAAAAGTTATAAATGTTGCCAGAAGCGCATTTCAAGCTTACAGCCGTCAGACCAATTCCGATAGCGAAAAAATGGTCAGACGCGTTCTGAACGAAACCGAATCCATTCATGTAGATTTTATCCGAGTTTTATCACTGCTGACAGAACTGGCCCACCAGGCGAAAATCGATAGGGAGAGAAGATATGACGATCCCGAACTGCCTTTTCCGAAGGACTCAGGATTGGACACCAACCGCGTCATCAAAGTGCTCTTGGAAGACAAGACATTGGGAGACGAGATTATCAGGAGTGGGATTACATGGAGCAATGAAATGAACCTGGTCCGGAAAATTTACCGGGAGGCACTCAGAAAAGACAAAGAATATGAGGCCTATTGCAGGGAAACCACACATACGGTGGAAGAAGACCAAGCTATCGTACAGTATATTCTAAGGCAGGTCATCCTTAAACATGAGATCCCCCTGGAGTATCTCGAGCAGCGCGATCTTTATTGGGACGATCACAGCGAACTGATCCGGAGCCTGGCGATCAAAACTCTGAAGTCGGCAGATAGCAGCCATACTTTTCAACTGGCGCCTTTAACGAAAGATTGGGAAGAGGATCGTTTTTTTGTAGAAGAGTTGTGCAGGATTGTAGTGGCCGAAAGCGACCAGTACGATGTGTATCTTGATGACCAATTGAAGAACTGGGAACTGGACAGGATCGCACTTGTAGATCTCATTATTCTCAAAACGGCACTTGCGGAATTAATTCATTTCCCTGGGATCCCTGTGAAAGTAACGATCAATGAATTTATCGAAATAGCAAAAAGGTACAGTACACCAAAAAGCGGTAAGTTTGTTAATGGTGTATTGGACGTTCTGTCTGTCAAACTGGCAAAAGAAGGTGTTATCAGAAAAAGCGGAAGAGGTCTGATCGATAATAAATGATACCCAGGCACAGGATATAGGGTACAGAGGTAGACGGAGAAGTTGCTCAGGTTCGTGACATGGAATAATTTTTGAGAAGCTATTAAAATATCAACAAAGAGCTGATAGCCATCGCAACAGCTAAAACTATAAAAGTCATGAGTAAAACCAGTAACAGTTTAATTGCATTTTTAACCGGGTGTGCCACCGGTGCGGCTTTGGGTATACTTTACGCACCTGACAAAGGCGAGGTGCTTCGTACGCAGTTGACTTACAGGCTTTCCAAATATCGGGAGAAACTTCAGGAGGTTGTTCAGGATATGGTTGATAAAAAAGACCAGCCGGACAGTTATGCAAGAACGGAAGGAGAACGTGTGGTAAATGATGCCCGTGAAAAGGCGGAAAAGCTACTCGAAGATGTGGATCGCCTGATGGCACAGATCAAAGGTCAGTCCAATTGATTTATTGATATGAAAAGAATATCCGTGTGTGTATTGTTGGGAATCGCCTTGACTTTTTCCAATTGCTCCAAGGTTAAGAATACAGAAGAAGCAAAACAGGCAGATGGAAAAATGCCTGTTTTTGCTTTGATTGACAGTTCGTCTTACGATTTTGGTACTGTGAAAGAAGGCGAAATAGTAGAACACGATTTCAAATTCCGGAATGACGGAGGATATCCGCTGATATTGAATAATATAACTTCTTCCTGCGGATGCACAACGCCTGAGTGGCCGAAAGAACCGATCGGACCTGATGAAACTTCAAGTATCAAAGTACGTTTTGATACTAAAAACAAATCGGGGCCACAAGTGAAGACCATCACTGTTTATGCCAACACGGAACCTGAATATTCAGAATTAAGGTTAAAAGGCATCGTGAATACCGAAGCAAAGCCGGTGACTAAAAATTAGTCTCGTTTATTTTAAACAACCCTTCATAAGGTTCAGTATCTTACTAATCCATCTATTACAATGAATTTTTCTCTCTTAGCACAAGCAGCAGCAGGCGGTAACGAAGCCATGATTTATCAGGTCATTATGTGGGTTGGTATCATCGGGGTATTTTATTTTTTCATGATACGTCCGCAGCAAAAGAAACAGAAAGAGCAAAAAGAACTTCTTGGTAACCTTAAAAAAGGAGATCAGGTTGTCACGATAGGGGGAATTCACGCGCGGATTTATACAGTAGAGGAAGCCACCGTTACATTGGAGCTGGACAAAGGCGTGAAGTTAACAGTCGAAAAATCGGCGATCTCGCGTACCATTGCAGGATAATTATTAACAGCATACATTTTTTTGATGTCTGCAATTTTAAATTTTTATTGTGGATAAAGTACCGTCAGGCCAAAATAAGATCAAGACTTTCCTGGGATGCATTTTGGCAGCTTCTTTTTTTTGGTTGATGAATGTATTGAATAAAGATAATTATTCGATTAAGCTCAATTACCCGCTGGCCATTGAGTACGATAACTCGTCTTTCGTACCCATGCAGCCTTTGCCGAAGAGAATTTCTGTGAATGTCTCCGGCGACGGGTGGAGCCTGCTTCAGAAATCCTGGCTGAATTTCAATGCACTTCCGGTGGTTTACAAAGTGTTGAATCCGAATAAAGCCAGTTTCATCAATTCAACGACGCTCACTGATCAGATCACCGAGCTTTTCCCGGACCTGCACGTCAACTATGTCGTGTCCGATACTTTTGAGCTTAATTTCGAAAGGAAGATCAGCAAGATCATTCCGATCAGGGTGGACAGTGCAGCTATTAATATCCGGGACGGCTATGTGATATCTAGCATCATTAACGTCTCTCCTTCATTGATCTCAGTCGACGGACCGGTATCGCTCATTGCTTCATACCCGGACACAATACGGGTTTCGGTACCTACGCCCAAGATCCAGAATAACTACGACGAAAGCCTCCCGATCCCTTTGCCTGTGTCTCCATTAGTAGAGGTAAGCCATCGGGACGTTTACATTAGTTTTGAGGTTGCTCAATACCTGATCGATATTTCCCAGTAACCCGGTTCTATGTCAAAACCTCTTCTGATCGGTATAACAGGCGGTATTGGTTCGGGTAAAAGTGTTGTGTGCCGGCTGTTTTCGTGCCTGGAAATACCGGTTTACAACGCAGACGATCGTGCAAAATGGCTTACCAACCACGACCCCGGAATCCGGGAAAAAGTTATTGCTTTGCTTGGGCCGGAATCTTATGATAGCGAAGGTTTTTACGACCGGAAATTTGTTGCGTCTGTCGTTTTTAACAATGAACAATTGCTTAAAAATCTCAATGCGATTGTTCATCCTGCTGTACTTGCAGATACAGAAAACTGGGTAGCGGAAAACGCTGATTCACCTTATCTGATCAAGGAAGCAGCTATTATGAACAAGGCGGGAGTTGGAAACAATCTGGATTATGTGGTAGTAGTTCATGCGCCGGTTGAACTGAGAATTCAGCGAATTTTACATCGGGACAGCAGGAGTGAAGAAGAAATCCGGGCGATTATCCATAAACAGGTATCCGATGAAGAACGTAAAAAAATCGCCGATTTTACGATAGAAAATGATGAAACTTCTGCCTTGATCCCACAGGTTTTAGAACTCCATGAGCTTTTTAAAAAAAGCCGTCTGGCCTGACCTAGAAGTCCACATCCAATCCCAAAGCCTGTTTCAATTCCAGTAAGTAAGGGTTTTTCTCCGCCATATAATTGAATTTCTCTGCAGGTGTATAGGGAAGCCTGTTTACTTCCTGAGGAGCTACACGAGGATTAATGTCCAGTCTGGGTGCATTAATCCTGCTTTTTATGTAGCTAAGGAGCTCATATCTCACATTTTGTACCGCTTCCAGCTGGTGAGTATTATCAAGCGCAATTTCAATGGTCGTTCCCTGAAGTTTGAACTCTCTTCTCAGCGTAATTTCCTCGGTAGTGGAGTTCCCTGATTGCCTTCTTTTTTCGGCAAATTCATACCAGACTGTCTGTAGTGTTTCAAAAGTCAGTTCTTCTTTACGTATATTTTTTTCAAGAGTACCGGGATCATCATTTTGCTGCGTGTCGACTAATTCTTTTACAGTCTGATTTGCTGTAACAGGTGCGGTGGGAATAAGCGGCATGGTGCTCCGGAGGCGCGTTGACGCCGGAGTGGTCTGAGCAGCAGGTTGGGCAGGCGGGGGATATGCATCCCCGTTTGAATTATTTGTGCCGTTTACTTTTGTCTCAACCGGCCTTCCAGCCTCAGGATTTATTCGTTCGGGTTGGGGCTCAACTTTTTTTTTTGCCGTTTCATCAACGGCTGCAAGGGAATTAAGTTGAAGGACGTTGGGCAAATTGGCGAGTTTCATGAGGCAGAGCTCAACATGCAACCGCTGGTTTTTGGCTGATTTGTAATTAATATCACACTGGCCGGCTACGCTCAGGGCTGAAAGTAAAAAGCTCATGTCGGAAACCGCAGACTGATGCTGGTATTTCAGTTCAGCCGACTCAGAAACCTGCAGGAGCGTCACCGTCGCGGGATCTTTACATACGAGCAGATTACGGAAATGTTCCAGCAAACCGACCACAAACAAATGTCCATCAAAACCCTTTCTCAAAATTTCATCAAAAAGCACGAGCGACCGGGCCACGCTACCGGCGGTCAGAGCATCTGTGATCTTGAAATAATAGTCGTAATCGAGAATGTGCAGGTTTTCCAGCACTGCTGCATAGGTGAGGAAATTGTCCGTCGAAAAAGTGACATTAAGGTCGAACATCGAAAGCGCGTCCCGAAGACCGCCGTCTGCTTTTTGGCCGATCAATTCCAAAGCTTCTTTTTCAGTTTCAATTCCTTCTTTCTTTGCAATATCAGCCAGGTGATAAGCGATATCCTTTGGCTGTATACGGTTAAAATCGAAAATCTGGCAGCGCGAGAGGATCGTGGGCAGGATTTTATGCTTTTCAGTAGTTGCCAGGATGAAAATGGCATATCCGGGTGGTTCCTCCAAAGTTTTCAGGAATGCGTTGAACGCCGCCTGAGAAAGCATGTGAACCTCATCAATGATATAGATTTTGTATTTCCCGGTCTGGGGAGGATAACGAACCTGATCGATCAGGTTCCTGATATCTTCAACCGAATTATTGGAGGCCGCATCAAGTTCGTGAATATTGAATGATGCATTATTCTGAAAACTCACACAAGACTCGCATTCTCCGCATGCTTCAACGTCGTCTCCAAGGTTTTGACAGTTGATAGTTTTGGCCAGAATCCGCGCACAAGTTGTTTTTCCGACTCCCCTCGGGCCGCAAAAAAGGAAAGCCTGCGCCAGGTGATTGGTGCGGATCGCGTTTTTTAATGTAGTAGTGATGTGTGATTGGCCTACCACCGAATCGAAAGTGACCGGACGGTATTTTCTGGCCGAAACAACAAAGTTATCCATGGTGCAAGATACTTCCATGCACTGGAATTTCAAAGTTACTTTTTCTCAGTTAATGGATAAACGCGTACGTAATCGACCTCCATTTTTTGAGGGAAAATGCTGTCATCCACACCCTTTTGGCCTCCCCAGTTGCCTCCTACGGCAATGTTTAACAAAAGATGAAAAGGTTTGTCAAAAGGCCATTCCGCCCATTGGTAGGACGGTTCTTTGGTGAATGTAAAAAATGCCTTGCCGTCGATAAGAATGGAAACACTCGAGGGCGTCCACTCGCAGGAATAAACATGAAATTCGTCCGACACATTGTCAATCAGGACGTTATTCCCTTTATTCGTTTTGATCGCATGATTGAAGGCCTTCGTATGGATATTTCCGTGCACGCGGTTCTGGTCAAAACCGACATGTTCCATGATATCGATCTCTCCATTATCGGGCCAGCCTTTGTTGCCGTAATTTTTTTCACTAGCGAGCATCCAGATAGCGGGCCAGGTGCCCCTGCCTTTCGGCAACCGCGCTTTAATCTCAAATTTCCCGTACAGAAAATCACCTTTCCCTTTTGATACCAGCCTAGCGGAACTGTAATTCTGCTTGCCGGAAGTTTCTTTTTTGACTTCAATAACCAAATGCCCGTTTTCTACCCGGACATTTTCCGGTTTATCTGTATAGTTTTCCAGCTCATTATTTCCCCAGCCATGATCGCCCAGGTCATAGTTCCACTTTTCAGGATCGGGCTTGCCTGTGTAGTTGAATTCGTCCTGCCAAGTTGGCGTCGTGGCGAACTGGTACTGGTTGTTTACACTATCCGCCGGTTGCGCACAGCAAACTATTGCCGCAGGGAGTATAAGTAATGCGGTCGCTAAAATGAATTTAGTCATGTGGTTGTCTGGACGGTTGTTTACCTAAAATTGGATTTTCTAACACTTCGATGTCCTCGTCCGGTCCTGTGGGAATTTGGTCATAGGGTTTGTCCAGATTTGAAAGGTCAAGTCTGGAAACTAATTCAGTTATCTCAGCTATCTTTTTCTCCATAACCTGTTCGCCGGTTAGCCAGGGCTGGTCAGGATAAATGTGCCTTTTTTTCATAATTTTCTAATCATATAAAATTCATACAATCCATTTGATTTGAATCGGAATGATTTATCCCTTATTATTCCATAAACCTGAAATGTTTTTGATAAATCCGGCAGTTCGCGAGTTATAACAACCCTGTATAGCCTATGACGACGTGCGTCACTGCCCCTAAAAATAACCAGACAGTCTGGTTTGACACTTAAAAAATGGTCAATGATCTTTATTACAGTAGCCAAAACTAACCGTTCGTCACCGTTATTGCTCTCCACGGAAGCACTTGCTAATCCATCTTCGAGAATGTCAAACAATGCCAAGCTATAACTATTGCCATCAGTTATTTGAGTAAACAGAACGATTTTATTGATCTTCTTCCACTCACTTACGCTAACAAATTTATAACGAAATTCTTGGCGGGAACACGTAAAAGGGTAGGACTCTTCTTGCATTGTATCAAATATAAGTGTGTGTCAGATAAACCAAACTTAACGATTTCCCTTAAACTTTAGAAATCGCTCCATCGTGCTCAACTAGCTATTTCCTGCTAATTTTGTGGTACCGCACATCAAGGGTATAATGAAGCAATTTAAATTAAGTACCGAAGTCAGCATTGTTCCGCCGGAATGGAAGATCAATCATCAATCCAAAATACTTACAATCGGGTCCTGCTTTGCGGATGTGCTCGGAAAGCAGCTGGGTGATTGTAAATTTCCGGTCCTCAATAATCCCGTGGGAACGGTATTTAACCCCTTGGCGATTGCCAGGGTCCTGGATTCCGCTCTCGGAGGAAGGATGCCAAATCCTTCTTTGTTTCTGGAAAATGCAGATCATATCTGGCTGCACCACGATTTTCATTCTTCTCAATGGGGTATGAGCAAAACGGAGTTGGAAAATCAGATCATTGAGAAGCTTAGCAGAATAAAACGGTTTCTGAATGAAGCGGACGTGCTGGTAATCACGATGGGAACTGCTTATGCGTACCGGCATCGCCAGACCAATCTCATTGTAGGCAACTGTCATAAATTACCAGGCGACCGTTTTGTAAAAGAATTGCTGCACCCGGATCAGATCGGGATTGCTTTTGAAAATTTGTTGCAAAAACTGCAATCCTTCCGGCGAAACCTTCGTATTGTGCTCACTGTGAGCCCGGTAAGGCATACGCGGGATACTTTGCCGCTCAATCAGGTAAGTAAATCGACGCTGCGGCTGGTGTGCCACAGGTTGTCGGAAAAATATAAGCAGGTGGAATACTTTCCTTCGTACGAAATCATGGTCGATGAGCTGCGCGATTACCGGTTTTATGAGGAGGACCTCATTCATCCCAATACCCTCTCGGAAGCATTTATATTCAATGCTTTTGCACAGGCGTTTATTGATACCCCGTCGCTCGCTTTGATGAAGGAATGGGATGCAATACGCCAGATGATGAATCACAGAACCTTGCACGGAAAAACCGAAAGCCAGCTTAAACTGCTGAAAACGTTGGAAACCAGGCTGAATGGTATCGCTCAAAATCTGGATGTTTCGACGGAGCTGATCGAGATAGAAAGGAGAATCGGAGAATTTCCAGCCTCCTGACAAACTCATTAGGTTAATTTTGTGTTGCATAATTCAGGATATAAAATTTAAGAAAAAGTATTGGCATTGAGGGTTTTTGGCGAAATGAACACCTCTTATAAGTGCCCATAACCAGTACAATGGGAGAATTTACAATTAATAAGGAAAAAGTTTTACAGGCATTAAGCAATGTGGAGGAACCTGATCTTAAACAAGATCTGGTGACGCTGGGAATGATCCAGGATATCGAAATCGGTGTAAATCAGGTAAGATTTACGGTAGTTCTGACAACCCCGGCCTGCCCGTTGAAAGAACTGATCCGGAGAAATTGCGAAGCCGCAATTCACGAACATTTGAGTCCGGATGTTGAGGTTATTATCAAACTGACTGCAAACGTTACCTCTACCCGACAAACAGGTCCCTTAATCCCGGGAGTAAAGAACGTCATTGCAATTTCCTCGGGGAAAGGCGGAGTGGGCAAGTCTACGGTTACGGCCAACCTTGCGATGGCGCTGCACCGTTCGGGAGCGAAGGTCGGGATTATCGATGCCGATATCTTCGGGCCTTCCATGCCCGTGATGTTTGGTGCGGAAAACATGCAGCCTACGATTACTCCCAGAGACGGTAAAAACTATATTAATCCGATCCGGCAATACGGTATTAAGATCATATCAATCGGCTTTTTGACCCCACCGGAAAGTGCGATCGTGTGGAGGGGCCCGATGGCGAGCCAGGCTTTGAAACAGTTTTTTGCGGATACCGACTGGGGTGAGCTTGACTATCTGTTGATAGACCTTCCTCCGGGAACAAGCGACATACATCTTACATTGGTACAAACTGTGCCGGTGACAGGTGCCGTAATTGTTACAACTCCCCAAAAAGTAGCGCTGGCAGATGCTACCAAAGGTCTGGCAATGTTCAGGCAGCCGCAGATCAATGTGCCGATCCTCGGTATCATTGAAAATATGGCCTGGTTTACGCCGGAAGAGTTGCCGGATCATCGTTACCATATTTTTGGCAAAGGAGGAGGTCAGTCGCTGGCCGACAAGTTTGATGTCCCGCTTTTGGGCCAGATACCATTGGTGCAGGGAATCCGTGAGGCGGGTGACGAAGGGCGGCCTGCGGTGATGGATGTGAACCCGATTGTAAACGATGCTTTCAGGGACGCGGCAGAGTCACTGGCGCAGCAGGTGGCGATCAGGAACGCCTCGAAAGATAGAACGAGGCCTGTTGAAATCCAGCTCTAACCGGCAGCAAGTAGCGTAATGATTTGATTTTTTGATTATATTCTTGCATCTTAGCGAATAGAATTTTTTAATAATGGACTCAAAAGAAAAAACAATAGAACTTATCGAGCAGGCGCTCGAGTCGGTACGTCCCTATTTGCATGCAGATGGTGGTGATGTGAAACTAGTTGAATTAACGGACGATTTCATTGTAAAACTCGAATTGCAGGGATCTTGCCAGAGCTGCCCTATGAGTGCAATGACTTTCCGGGCCGGCCTTGAAGAATCAATCCGCAAGGCTGTTCCGTACGTTGCAAGCGTAGTTGCCGTTAATGTACCCGCACTGGCCTGATTACCTTGTTAAAGGTATTTGTAGCTTATTTTATATAAAAAGCAGTTTTCCTTACAGGGAAGCTGCTTTTTGTTTAAAAATATCGGCGCATCCCGGGGAGAAATTGATTCATCTCATTTAGAACCTTATATTGCGGCTATGATTTGAATGCATTTATCAGGATCTTAAATATGCGTATCGGAATTTTTTTTGGAGGCCCTTCCCGCGAAAGGGAAATTTCATTTGCAGGCGGGAAAACAGCTTTTGAGTATTTGGATAAAACGCTTTTCGAGCCTGTCCCGGTTTTCGTGGATAGTTTCGGGCGCTTTATTTTGCTCGAAAAAGAACTGATGTATTCGGGTGAAATAAGGGATTTTTATCCTGCTAGCAATGCATACGATGGCTTCAAGACATACATAGAATCACATCCCGGGCTTGCCGGTGAGCCTGTCCCCTCGGAAACGGGCACTCTTCTTTCTCCTCCAGATTTTAAAAACCATTTTGATTTTGCTTTTCTTGCTATGCATGGCCCCGACTGCGAGGACGGAGCGATTCAAGGGCTTCTGGAATGGTACCGAATCCCTTACAGTGGCCCGGGTATCATGGGGTCGGCGGTGGGGATCGACAAGATTCTGCAGAACGATATGATTGAGCTGGTCAACAACCAGCAAAAGAAAAGCTGGACACTTCGCTATGATCAGTGGATTCCACGTGAATATCCGATTCTTTTTCAGGTGCTGAAAAAGCATTTGGGGCTCCCGCTGGTCATAAAGGCGCCGCATCAGGGGTCTTCGATAGGAGTAGCCATAGTAAAAGATGATTCCCTCGAAGAATTTGTGGCAGCAGTAAACCAGTGTTTTTTTCAGATCGAACTGGAAGGTTCCACCTGGAAATCATTTGATTATGCTCAAAAACAAGCTTGGGGGCAAAAAATAGCTAATCTGGATGAAGGAATCGGCTTTCCGGTTGTCTTTTCCAGTAAGACCATTTATCACCCGGCAGATTTAATCAAAGATCTTGACGCTTATTTTTCAAAAGAAAGTGAGGTCGCTGTGATCAGTAGTTTAAATGCCGAAGATCAGGTTTTGATAGAAGAATTTATAAACGGACAGGAGTTTTCATGCGGATGTATCCAGTTCGACGACGGAAAACCCTTGGCCCTTCCGCCAAGCGAAGTAGTGAAAATGGTCCAGGTTTTTGACTTTAATGCCAAATACAAGCCCGGAGCCAGCCGCAAACGCATTCCGGTTGATACTTCCCTTGAAAAAAACCAGGAAATACAGCAGGTAATTGCGGAAGTCTTTCAGCAGCTTGGTATTAATGTTTGTGTAAGAATTGACGGCTTCCTCACAGAAGACGGCACGATTTTGTTGCATGACCCTAATACAATCCCGGGCATGTCGCCTACATCGTTCATTTTTAAACAAATGGCGGAAATAGGATTGAACGTGACCCAGGCTTTGACCTACCTGATCAGACAATCGGTCCGGGAAAGGATACGGACAGGGAAAAATACATGGCAGTTGCGCGGCCTGCTCGCAGATTTGGATAAAAAGATAAATGCACATCAATCAATAGAAAAGCCTTCAAAACTGATCGTTTTTGAATCGACAGACGAGCAGTATGCTGCCGCGAGAATGCAGTATGGGCGCCTTAATGCGGAAGGAAAGTCAGTGCCGGTGCCGGTTTTACATTCTGAGGATGGCAAATATTACAAGCTTACCAATCCATTGATGTTCAAGGAATATGTTGCGGATGTCGAAAACCTGGTTCGCGCCGAAAGGCATCCGTTGCTTACTGAAACCTCGCAGAAAGCTGCTGCGCTCACAGCATTTTACGCCGGGAATGTATCGTACAAAGTAGATATATATTCGGATGTGAATGCGCTGGAAGCGGTTTTGTGATTTTAAACAGGCAATTGTGGCTTTATTATTTTTCTCCGGTCATCCTGTTTTTGCAAACCTGTTTTTTTAAATTGTATTTAATTAGAATTGAAATTCATTCCTTTAGAAAATTCACATATTAATGGCAAACGGTGCTGAAAAGGTAAGATTAAGCCTGCAAAAGGAAAATAAAGGATGGAAGAAATGGGGACCTTATTTATCTGAACGCCAATGGGGGACAGTTAGAGAAGATTATAGTGGAAATGGCGATGCATGGAACTATATTACCCACGAAATGGCGCTCTCCAAGGCATATAGATGGGGAGAGGACGGGATCGGCGGTTTTTCTGATAACAAGCAGCATATATGCCTTTCTTTCGGGTTCTGGAACCACCGGGACAAGATATTGAAAGAACGTATTTTTGGGTTGACCAACCGGGAATCCAATCATGGAGAGGACGTGAAGGAGATGTACTACTATCTGGATAGCACTCCTACGCATTCTTACACCAAAATGCTGTACAAATACCCGCAGCAAGCGTTTCCTTATGAAAAACTGCGCCAGGAAAACGGCCGTCGCGGAAAGCAGGACCCGGAATATGAAATCATGGACACCGGTGTTTTCGAAAACAACGAGTACTTCGATATCTTCATCGAACATGCAAAGGCTGATGAGGAAGATATCATGATGAAGGTAACTGTTTTCAACCGCGGGCCAAAGGACGCGCCGATTACGGTACTACCGACCATCATGTTCCGTAACACCTGGTCATGGGGATACGAAGCATTCAATTATAAGCCGATCATGAACGGGATTTCCAATCGGCTGATCGAAGTAACCCACCGTAAACACGGAAAGTATAACTTGTACCTCGATGGTGCCGATGAGCTGCTTTTCTGCGAAAACGAGACCAATTTTAAAAAACTATACGGAACCGCCAACAATACATCTTATCCCAAAGACGGGATCAACGATTATATTGTCAGCGGCAGAAAGACGAGCACCGTAAATCCCAACTGTATCGGTACCAAAGCCTCGGCAAGATTTACCAAGACGATCAAAGCCGGTGAAAGTGCTACTTTCAGGATGCGGTTCGTAAATCATTCCATTTCCGAACCATTTGGGGGATTTGAAGACCTTTTTGCGAAAAGGATCAGGGAAGCGGACGATTTTTACGACGATCTGCATAAGGGTGTTTCGGACCCGGATCTTAAATCCATCCAGAGGCAGGCTTATGCAGGGATGCTTTGGAGCAAGCAGTTTTATTACTACAATGTTTATGAGTGGCTGAAAGGTGACCCCGCCCAGCCAGGACCGAACCAAGGTCGTAAGTGGGGCAGGAATTCGGGTTGGAAGCATTTATATGCCGCCAACATTATCTCAATGCCGGATAAATGGGAGTATCCGTGGTTTGCTGCCTGGGACCTGGCGTTTCACTGTGTCCCGCTCGCCAGAGTGGATGCCGATTTTGCCAAGAGACAGCTGGAAATCCTTTTGCGGGAATATTACATGCATCCGAACGGACAGATTCCGGCCTACGAATGGAATTTTTCGGATGTCAACCCGCCAGTGCACGGCTGGGCAACCTGGAAAGTGTATGAGATTGACCGTGAGCAAAATAACGGCGTAGGAGATATCGAATTCCTTGAGAAAATATTCCATAAACTGCTTTTGAATTTCACCTGGTGGGTGAACCAGAAAGATGATACCGGCAATAATATTTTCAGCGGCGGCTTTTTGGGACTGGATAATATCGGTGTTTTCGACCGGTCGACCCCTATGCCTTTCGGGGGGAAATTACAGCAGGCCGATGCTACCGGCTGGATGGCCATGTATACCCTTAATATGCTCAGGATCTCAGTGGAAATTGCGCTGGTGCATGCAGTTTATCAGGATATGGCTTCCAAGTTTTTTGAGCACTTCCTGCACATTGCAGGTGCGATGGAATCTATTGGCGGGAAAAATTCTTCGATCAGCCTCTGGGATGAAGAAGACCAGTTCTATTACGATGTGATCCATATTCCGAACGGTCAGAGTATCCTTTTGAAAGTACGGTCGATTGTTGGGTTAATTCCATTGTTTGCAGTCGAAATACTTGATCCTCAAAATCTTGACAAAATGCCGGTTTTCAAACGACGGGTAGAATGGGTACTTGCAAACAGGCCCGATCTTGCTCGTTTGATCTCCCGCTGGTTTGAATCTGGTAAAGGTGAAAACCGCCTGCTTTCAATCCTGCGCGGACACCGGATGAAAATGATCCTGAAGAGGATGCTGGACGAAAGCGAATTTTTGTCGGACTATGGGGTAAGGGCTTTATCCAAATACCATGAAGAAAATCCGTATAAGTTTTATATTAATGGAGAGGTACTTCAGGTTGACTATACGCCTGCCGAGGCTTTAACTGATATCATGGGTGGAAATTCTAACTGGCGCGGGCCAATATGGTTTCCGCTGAATTATCTGATCTTCGACTCATTGATGAAGTTTCACGCTTACTATGGGGAGGATTTTATGGTCGAATATCCCACCAATTCAGGTAATCTGACTACCATCAAAGATGCTGCGGTTGGTATTGCCTGCAGGTTGATCGATATTTTCAAGAGGGATTCAGAAGGTAACCGGGCGGTTTACGGGCATGATCAGAAAATGCAGAAAGATCCTCATTTCAATGAACACGTTTTGTTTTATGAATATTTTCATGGCGATAATGGTCGTGGATGTGGCGCAAGCCATCAGACCGGGTGGACGGGGCTGGTTGCCGAGCTGATCCATAAAACTGCCGGTGAAACGGTGAATCAGCCGGAGAAAGTGGAGCTGGAAATAAGTAAATAATTCAGGTATATATTTATATTTAAGATATTAATTTACGCTCAAATAAATCTGACATCCCTTTTTGATATAAATCGTTGATAAAACGGATTTTATATATCGAAAAGGGATTCATTTTCTTACTTAATCTAAAATCAAATTCTACTTAACTTAATTATGACTGCAAAATTGGAACCAAATGTAATGGCAAAGGTGAGCAGCTGGCTCAACGGCGATTATGATATCGATACAAAACAATCCATTCAACAATTAATCGATGAAGGAAATGATACTGAACTCACGGATGCATTTTATAAGGATCTTGAATTCGGAACCGGCGGTTTACGTGGGTTGATCGGCATTGGTTCTAATCGTATGAACCGTTATACTGTGGGTACTGCCACCCAGGGGCTGGCCAATTATCTCAACAAAGCATTTCCCAATGAAGAGATTAAAGTGGCGATAGCTTACGACAGCCGCATCAAATCCGATGAATTTGCGAAGATCATCGCTGATATTTTCTCGGCCAACGGAATCTCAGTTTACCTTTTCGAGGCTTTGCGCCCTACTCCCGAGCTTTCATTTGCAATTCGCCTTTTGGGATGCAAAAGTGGTGTAGTAGTTACCGCGTCCCACAATCCTAAGGAGTATAACGGATACAAGGCATATTGGGACGATGGCTCACAGGTTGTTGCTCCTCATGATTCCAATATTATAGACGAGGTCAATGCCATCAAATCTATTGATGAGGTGAAATTTGAAGGAGATAGTTCCAAAATCACCAAAATCGGCGTGGATGTGGACGAGAAATATATCGATCACATCCTGTCGCTATCGATCTCAAAAGGTGCTCTGGAACGTCAGAAAGGCTTGAAAATAGTCTATACTCCGCTGCACGGAACGGGTGTAACGCTGGTGCCGGCGCTTCTTGCCAAAATGGGATTTGAGGCAGTTACAGTTATCGAAGAGCAGGCAGAACCCAAGGGTAACGGACAGTTTCCAACGGTAGTTTATCCAAATCCGGAGGAAAGCGAGGCGATGTCCAAGGCCGTTGAAAAAGCTAAAGAAATTGATGCTGACCTTGTTTTGGGAACAGATCCGGATGCAGACCGCGTTGGAATAGCAGTGAAAAACCATCACGGGGAGATTCAGTTGCTGAATGGTAACCAGACTGCCAGTGTGTTGATATATTATCTTCTCAACGCCTGGAAAGATGCCGGAAAACTCACCGGAACCCAGTTTGTATGTAAAACCATCGTAACTACCGATCTGATCGATAAAATGGCGGCTGCTTATGATGTGAATTGTTACAATACACTTACCGGTTTCAAATATATCGCGCAGGTAATTCGGGAAAAAGAAGGAATCGAGCAGTTTATAGGTGGGGGAGAAGAGAGCTATGGTTATCTGATCGGCGATGCTGTTCGTGATAAGGATGCTATCGCTTCCTGTGCGATGATCGCTGAATTGACTGCTTATGCCAAGGACAAAGGTTTGAGCCTGTTCGATATGCTGATGGAAATCTACAAGCAATTTGGTTTCTATTATGAGGGCCTAATCTCACTGACCAAAAAAGGCAAAGCAGGTGCGGATGAAATTCAGCAAATGATGGCTGATTTCCGGGCCAACCCTCCCAAAACGCTTGCCGGTTCGCCTGTGATCAGAATGGACGATTACAAAGCACTTACAAAAACTGACTTTACAAGCTCGGTAACCAGCAGCATACCTTCCGGAGAAATGGGTATAGAGTCTTCGAATGTACTGCAGTTTTTCACCGAAGACGGAACGAAGTTTACATGCCGTCCGTCGGGAACAGAGCCGAAGATCAAGTTTTACGTCGGCGTCCGCGCAGCCCTGGAAAAGAATGAAGATTTCGACAGCGTCTATGCCGGATTGAAAGAAAAGGTGAAGGCGATTGGGGAGGAATTGGGGTTGAAGTAAAGAGCTAAATCTTGGATGTTGAGGCTGTCAGAGATCCTGGCAGCCTCATTTTTATTTAGTATAAACTAGAAAATACTTTTTGCCATGATCGTCTTGTATAAGATTTAGCCTGATAAACCGATCCATAGTAATTGTATTGAGTGTTGCCAGGCCCGTGGGTTTTCCATTCAGGTAAAATTCGCCGAATTTATGCATGCTTGTGATGTTAAGGGTATTTTCAGATGAAATTCCAAGACCCAGTTTTTGATATATGGCTTCTCTGTGTGGACCTTCCAGGTAATCTTTTGTGTAAATGGTGCCGGAAAAAGCGCCGTCTATTTTTGACTCCAGATCTTTTTCAAAGAAGCGGGCTTCATTTTCCTGTTTCAGTTCCAGTGCTTTTTGGTAGTCGGTCTCGATTTTGTTAAGTAGCGGCTCCGGTGGAAGTCCTCCCATTGTCAAACTCCCATTTTTTGAAATGGAGCCCGAATATCCTTTTACCGGTGTGTACTTATCTTCTTCCTGGCCGCCTTCACCGGCAGCTCCCTGGGTATTGATCTTTACGTTCAGCGAAGTAATAAAAAGCTGCAAAGGATCGTAACTAATCGAATTGATATTCATTTCACCCGCAAAATTCCTGATTTCAAGACTCATGTTGTGTATTTCTGCTATTGTCGCCAGTGGAGATATAGCCCAATAAAGTGTCTTTTTATTCTTTATAATCCACGGACTATTCCCAAATTTAAGAATGTCGTCCGGCTGACTTTTCAGCGAATCCAGCCGAATTGTTGTTGGTTTTTTTAATTCTGAGGAGTCTTCTTTTTGCAGTACGGAAGATGGTTTACCTTCCACAACCAGCGCATTCATCACCGGTCTGATATCCTCCGGTAAAGCCTCAATAACTTTATTCTGGTAAGGTGCGATAAACGCGGAAGACAAGTAAAGCAGCGCAATCAGAAGCAAATATTTGCCTGAAGCCCAGAGCTTGGAACGTTGCCTGTTCATCATTTTGATCCGCATTTTCAGCATTGATTGGGCGAAATTATGCGTCAGTGGCAGATCGCCGGTTTGAAGGGTGACACCTAAAAGATGGATCTGATAAGCTTTCTTTTCAAAACCATTTTTCAAAACAGCATTGTCAGCGAGATATTCCAGGTTTTCGTCAACCAATTTTTTATGAAACCAGGCTGACGGATTAAACCAAAGCAAAATTCGCTGGAATTCGGCTGCAAGCAGATCGAGACTGTGATATTGCCTGATATGTTCGGTTTCATGGGCTAAAATATGCTGTAAAGCGAGGTTGGAATGCTGCATGGGATTTAGAATAATTCGTCCAAAAAATGAATAGGGCGAAACATTTTTTTCGTCCTTGACGAGAACTATACCATTGTGCAGCTTTTGAGCGGGCAACGGCCAAAGCCTGAGCAGAAGTCTGGAAATTTGAAACAGGAAAATTGCTATGCTTAAAATTAATCCTGTAAAATATATAGCCAACAGCCAGTCTGTTAATTGCCACTCCTGCACAATTACATTGGAGGAATCGGCAGTAATAATGCCTGGTGAAACCTTGATTTCTGACGTGACCGAAAGATTTTCGATCAGTCTGGGTAGGTTTTCGTGAAATTCTGTCTGGACCTTAATCGGACCCCAGGCAGGAAGCGGAGCGAGAGGCAGTGTCCAGGAAGCCGCGACATTGAACCATAGTAATATGCGGTTAACTACTGAGAATGTTTCAAAACGTACGAGCCAGCGGTAACCCAACGTCAGGGCTGTCAGCAAGATGCTGACTTTGAATAGGTAAGGAATCAGCATAGGATCTGAAAGGTTAATTGTAAGCCTCTAAAATTGCATAAGATAAAGTTAAAACTATTTTTTTAGTTAAAAAACTATTTTTCTAGTAGATTATTTCGAGCGGGTTATCAAGCTGTTTTTTGCAACAAACCATAAACTATAATCGTACACATTCAATACATTACGATCTGCTCATTTATATTTGGGTTTAAAAAGATTTGAATCCGAAAACCGTACCTTGTTTTGATTGATCGCAACCCGACCGTTCTTTTTAAAACCTGCTTTATCGCCTTGTTGTTATCAGGGATTTTTAGCGGCTCTTTGGCCCAGGAAGGTGGCGTAGTAACACTGACCGGCAAGGTGACGGATGCTAAAACAGGGAAGCCGCTGCCTTTTGCAAATGTTTTTATCAATAATTCTTCGATCGGTACCAATGCCGATGAAAACGGGAACTACCGGCTTACAAATCTGTCCATCGGAAACCTGGAAATGGGTGTATCATTTTTAGGTTATGAAACTATTAAGCAGACGCTCCGTTTTGAGCAACCCGGCATCAAAACGGTTATGTTCAAGCTGAAAGAGGGAATGGAATTGCAGGGGGTGACGGTGTACGCCAGAAAAAACAAGAAAAGGGAGAAAAACCTTAAAATCATTACCCGGGAATTACTGGGTAACAGTCCGTTCAGTAAATCCTGCAAAATCATGAACCCGGAGGTTTTGCGGATTTCGGAAGACGACAATGGGCATTTGGGCGCCCAGACAACGAACCCGCTGATCATTGAAAACCACGCGCTGGGTTACCGGATTTTTCAGGATCTGGACGATTTTGACTATTATCAGGGCAAGGTATATTACGGAGGAAGCACACGCTTTGAATTACTGATACCGAAAGATAGCATCCAGAAAAGAGCGTGGCGCACAAATCAGAAAATAGCTTACCAGGGCTCTCTGAAACATTTACTGGCGAGTATGGTTTCGGATAGTTTGCAGGAACAGGGATTTAAGGTGTACCAGGTGATCCCCGACTCCATGCGGCGGTTTAACACTGTGCGCTCGATCAATGGCACCAATGTGCTTGCCAATCACCTGCATAACCGGATTGAGGCTGTGAGGGGAATGCGGCTGATCAGGCCGGGAGAGCTGGTTACCGAACGTTATATGGTATCTCAGACCCAACTGGAAGTCTTTTTTACCAAAAAAAGAGGCCGCTCCCCATATTCTGATATGTCCTATGCATATACACAAATCACTTTGCCGCAGGGGTACATCGTGATTACGCCTCAGGGATGGGTGGTGATGCCGATGGGATTTGAGATAGCCGGAGATCTCGGAAATGACCGGTTTTCATCTCTTTTACCGGCAGATTGGAAGCGGGACGGGGAGTAACATCAGATATTATAAAAAAACCGGACAGGAAAATCTGCCCGGTTTACCTATTTTACACGGCTAAGGATCAGATTATCCTGATTTCCTGTACTAGCTTTTCGGAACCAGGTATGATCGGCAGGAAGAGCTGTAAAATACCATTGTTGTACTCCGCGCGGATGTTTTCGCTATCCACCGTTTCATCGATCATAAATGATCTTTCAAAGGACGTCTTTCTGAATTCCTGGCGGATCCAGTTCCTGTTCTGATCTGGTTCATTTTTCAGTTCGTACGCAATTGTCAGTTCGTGACCTTTAATACTGATCTTGAAATCTTCTTTAGCCCTGTCAGGCGCGAAAATGAGCAGCTCATAGTTGTTTTCGTTTTTGACAATATTCACAGGGATCCGGAAAAATCTGTTTTCCCCGAAATGTCTTGCAAAATGTTCGTGGCGCATTCCAAAGCCACGGTTTCCATATCTGTTATTACACATGATTTTTTGGTTTGAGTTATTAAAAATTGGAAGATTCTTCTTTCTCCGCCGGTGCGGGCCGAGATTGTTTATTGTTAAAATTGGGGGCGTGCCTGTCACGATTGCGGGCGCAACCGCCGTGGTCGTAATATCCGAACCTGTTTCGGTGAAAACGCTCTCCAACGGTCCAGTGTAAACTTGCAGCGGTAACAAGGGCAACGCCGATACCCAGCAACATTTTGGTGCTTCTTCTCATGGCTTATATATTTTGTGGGTTTTGGTTAAAATAATCTCTCAGGTTTTCTTTTTCCTGATAAGGGCTGTAACGCTGCATGTGATCGTAGTAACGTTGATGGCGACGCCACCTTCTCCTGTAACCGCCGCCGCCGAGGAGGCGAAAAAGCAGGCTTACAAAAAGGAAAAAGAAAAATACTTTGAACAAAAAGAACGGGATGGCGAAAAGTATGAATCCGGCTAATATCCCGCCTGCAACGATTCTTAAAATCTGACCTGTCATGGCTTTGTAGTTTAAATGAACAATAATTTGTGTTATACAAACCGTGTATATCAGAGCAGACGGGCGAATCAAAATTTTACTTTAAAGAAATTATGAAAAATAAAAAAGCCCGGCAGGAGAGCCAGGCTTTGAGTAATCTATTGGTTTTCAGGAGGTCTTCCGCATCGATTCCGCATTTCCTGCCTGAACTTCTTTCGGTCTTCGTCGCTCATGTTGCGCCATTTTTCCCGCCAGGCCCTTCTAGCCATTGGCCCTCCAAACCCTCCCGGCGGTCCTCCGAACCCTCCGGGGCGACCTCCGAAATTGCCGAATAGTATCCTGCACAAAACCAGAAGTCCTACCGCCTGCCAGTATGAAATAGGATTAACATTTAGCAGGGCTGGCAAAATGGCATTCCAGAGCCAGCGGACGGCTGTACCCAGAACGAGGGCAGCCGCAAGCGCCATTAACGGAAACATCCCGAAACGCCTTTTGTATTTGTGTCGCTGATCCATGATTGACAAATTTAATAATTTACAAATTCCTGATATAATGTTTCCAACCGCCCACGCAGATGCTTGACGGCATAACGTTTTCGGGAAATCAAAGTTTTGATGTTTTCGCCGGTTCTGTCGGAAATTTCCTGGAAAGTCTGGTCTTCAATTTCATTCCAGATGAAAACCTGTCGCTGGTTTTCAGGAAGTTCTTCCAATGCCTGGGTAAGCTGCTCCCAGAATAGCTCTTTCATGTAGACCGTTTCAGGAGTGCCGTCATCGGCGAGCAGAATATCCTTAAAATAAAACTCTCCTTCTTCATCTTCAAAGCCATAATCTTCCAGGGATTCCGGCTTTTGTTTCCGGTACTTATCGATGATCCGGTTGCGCGCAACGCGGTACAGCCAGCTGCCGATCTGCTCTATCGCATCCAGCTCAGGCACGCTGCTCAGCTGATACCATACATCCTGCAGAATATCCTCGGCATCTTCATCGGAATTGACCCGCTGACGGATGAATCCCAGCAGCTGCTTGCCGTACGAGGTAACTGTCTGAATGATATTTGGCTTTTTTTGTGACAACCGCTGTGAAGGGAATTGGTACCAATGATGCAGACGGGCAACTATCGAAAATACTTCAAAAAAAGCAGAATATTTATCCGTGAAAATCCGTGAATCCGTGGCATTGTAAACCCCGGTATACAATTAGTAGCTATATCAATGCAATTTAGCGGTATAGTGCAATAAGTTAATAATTGTACTATTGACGGTTATGTGTCAAATTTAGAACTACTTGTTGTGTTATTTTTATAATCATATAAATATTCTAATATTATTGCATAACAAGAGAAAGAACTTTAACTAGCTGAAAACATGCTTATTGCTTTGTAATTGCATTGTATATTATCTTTGAACTATCAAATCGGGCGAAAGAGCAATCTGAAAACTGATTTAGAAAAACTTGAAGAACAAATTTTCGTATATCTGAAAAGTACAATTAAGTTCAATTAACTCAGACATTAAAAAATTCTAATAAAATGAAAAAAACTATCTTGACACTTGCAGTATTGGTGGGAGTATCAACTGCAAACCTTTCTATCGCTGGCGATAAAGTAAAAGAAAACAACACGTCTATTGAGCTTGTTTCAAACAGCGAATTGAAATTCAAACTGACACTTGAAAACGTGAAAGAGAGATCTTCACTGATTATCAAAGATTACAGCGGCAGCGTAGTTTACAGCACTTCTTTGCCAAAATCAGATAACTATTCGAAAGTGTTTGACTTGTCAAATCTTGCTGATGGAAACTACAGCTTCATCGTAAACAACGGAAGTGAAGTTTCTACAAAACCATTTGTAATTTCGACTGAAACGAAACGTCTGGTAACAGCGGTAATTAAATAAGTTTCCGTTCAATAGTAATACTTAAAAAGCCAGGCAGGTCGATACCTTGCCGGGCTTTTATTGTGACTATGGCTACTGATCAATATTTCATCACTTGTTTTTCGGTGCTGCTCCGGAAAGCCAGGTCTATAACCCTCGTAGTACGCAGGATTTCCGAAGGTTTCACGGCCAGTTCAGCACGATCTACGATCGCGTCATATACATTCTGGTAGAAAGGGGCATAATCTCCGTGCTCGCTTTCTACGACTCCTGAAAAGTCCTCACTGTACAGTTTTCCCCACCGGTCTTCCGGCTCACGGCCCCAGGGCTGCTCGGTGGGCAGTATGTTTTTCCGCAAAGTTTCTTCCTGAGGGTCCAGACCGCCTTTGATGAAAGAACCCTTGGTTCCGTGAATAGAGTACCGGAGCAGGTTTTCGTACACCATGAGGCTGGACTTTACAATTACCAGTTTATCCTTGTAACCCAGACGGATGTCGAAATAATCGTCGATTTCACTGCCAGGCCGTACAACACGGATATCGGCGGTTACGGTTTCGGGTTCTCCGAAAAGCACAAGTGCCTGGTCGATCAGGTGGGGGCCGAGGTTATAGACATTTCCGCCCACGGGAACGCTTTTCTCTTTCCAGGATTCCGTAGGTACTACCGGCCGGAAACGGTCGTAGCGGCATTCATATTCTACAATATCCCCTAATTTATCCTCAGCGATCAGCTTTTGGATCGTCAGGAAATCAGAATCCCAGCGACGGTTTTGATAGGCGGTGAGCACAAGTTCTTTTTCTTCTGCGAGAGCAATCAGCTGTTTTGCTTCTTCCTCGGTAGCAGAAAACGGTTTTTCAATCACCACGTGCTTGCCGTTTTCGAGGGCGTCCATCGCGTACGCGTAGTGCGTATCGTTGGGCGTGCATATAAATACCAGATCAATGGACGGATCGCTGAGCAGTTCTTCGATGGATCTTGCATTTTGTATCGAAGGATGAAATTCCTGAGCTTCGTTTTTGCTTCTTTCCACCACAGTTTTGATCTTGAACCCAGGATTCGTACTCAAAAACGGAGAATGAAAATACCGTCCCGACAACCCGAAACCGATTAATCCGACATTAAGAATTTTTGAAGGCATAATTTTAAATTTAAGCTTTTTACAAAGGTAACTTTTGGTTGTTATGCTGGCGGAAATAGTCGTAGGTAGTTTTTTGCCACGAATACACGAATTTCCACAAATCGGATTCGGTCTTCGTGTAAATCCGTGTATCCGTGGCAGCCTCACGGCAGCGCAAACGCCACAAACTTATCCCCTGATTTAGTATTGAGTTTCCCGCCACCACAAGCTATGACGATGTATTGTTTGCCGTCCACTGAATAAGTACTCGCAGAAGCATATCCTGCGGCAGGCAATTGGGCGGTCCAGAGAACCTTGCCTGTTTCCTTATCAATAGCCCGGAATTGCTCGTCTCGGCTGGCCGCAATGAAAATCAGTCCGCTCGCGGTTACCAGTGGTCCGCCATAGTTATCCGTGCCGGTGGGTGGTATACCTTTGGCTGTAAGCTCTTTATATTCTCCAAGCGGAATTTGCCATTTATGCTGGCCGGTATTGAGGTCGACAGCAGTTAAAGTGCCCCACGGAGGCGTACTTACCGGGTAACCGTTGCGGTCGTACCATCGGTTATAGCCGGTATGCCGGTAAGGAATCACTTCGCTTTGTTTCTCAGCGGCAATTTGAGGGCCGTCACCTTTGTTGTACAGATAATCAATAATCGCCCTTTTCATAGCGTCAGAAATGTGGGCGAACGAGGGCATCATTCCTTTTCCTTGTTTCAGGATTGTCTCTACCTGGCTAATACTAAGCCTTTTGTCGATACTTACAAGAGAAGGATATGAGCCATCATGATTCCCCGATTTATCGGCTCCATGGCAGGCGGCGCAGTTCGCTTGGTACAAACTGGCACCGGTCACACCTTTTTTGCCGGAATTTATTTCCTTTTTGATCAAAGAGGTATAAACCGGGATTTCTTTGGCCGGAACATACAAAATGCCATCAGGATCGCTAGCAGCCCCTCCCCACTGCGCTCCACCGTCGGTTCCGGGATAAAAAATCGTCATATCCGAAGTGATGGGAATGTATGCGCTTCCGGTGCGGGCTTTACTGAGCAGGCTTGCGATAGAATCGCGGTCGGTAACAAAGGGGTTGAGATCTTTGGATGTGAAATGTTGACGGGTAAATGGAACGGGCAGATCCGGAATAGGTTGTGTTTTACTGAGTTTTTCTCCGGCAATCGCGTCTTGCGGAAAAGCGGTTTCCTTAATCGGAAACAGTGGCTTGCCGGTAACACGGTCAAAAACAAAAATGTAACCTTGTTTGGTGATTTGAGCCACGGCATCTATACGTTTGCCCTTGTGGGTGACTGTCACCAGGTTCGGCGGAGCGGGCAGGTCTCTGTCCCAAATGTCGTGGTGTACCAATTGAAAATGCCAGAGACGTTTGCCGGTTGCTGCGTCGAGGGCTATCAAACAATTCGCAAACAGGTTATCTCCCGGACGGTTTCCTCCGTAAAAATCGTATGCTGCTGAGCCGGTCGGGACATAAACAATGCCTCTTTTCCGGTCAATAGCCATGCCCGCCCAGGAATTGGCACCTCCTATTAATTGTCTTGCAGGCTGGTTTTTCCAGGTATCGTAACCCAGCTCACCTTTTGTGGGAATTGTATGGAAGGTCCAGACTTTTTTCCCAGTATTAACATCAAAAGCTCTTACATCACCTAATAATGCGGTTTCAAATTCGGCCAGCCGACCTCCGACTATGATGAGATTTTTATAAATCGTATTAGGGGTATTGGAAACAATATAATCATCTGCTCCCGGCCGTTCGATTCCCTGGGTAAGATCAATTTTACCATTAGCACCGAAGGTTTCTACATGCTTGCCGGTCTTCGCATCCAGTGCATGCAGCCATTTGCCAGCACCAAAAAATATCCTTTTTGACTGGTCGTCCGACCAGTAGGTGAGGCCGCGGCTCAGCGTACCTCCGCTTTCGGATATATTTGTTTTCCAGATTTCTTTGCCGGTTGCAGCATGTATTGCAAAAGCCTGTATGCCGGCTGATACACCGTAAAGAATCCCGTCGATAATAATGGGATTGCATTGCATCTGGCTCCGATTTCTGAGCGTGTCCGCTCCGCCGGAAGCATAAGTCCAGGCAGGTTGTAGCTGCCTAACATTCTCTTTGTTGATCTGTTGAAGCGGAGAATAGTGGCTTTTCGAACCGTCGCCATTATACTCGGTCCAATCCACATCGCCGGGGCTTGGGAGGATCACAAAACCACTTATGTACACGAAAAGCGCTGAGGCCAGCAGGATGATAGATTTCATTGGGTATATCCGGACATTGTTATGCTTCCTGCCATAATTCCTTCGCTTTTTGCAAATCCCTTTTCATGGCGTCAAAAACAACTTTTTTATCAACAGTAATTTTGTCTGCACCCTTATCGGCGCCTCCCAGCGGATATTCCAGGTGAAGGCATATCGGTGCGTCAATTTTTTGATCTTTCACTAGTTTCAGATACGTTTTGAAGTCACACATTCCCTCGCCGAGCGGGACACTTTTTACGGCCCATTTTCCATTATTCTTTTCCCAGATAAAGTCTTTCAGTACGATGGTTTTGATATGGGGGCGAATTAGATTAAAGCCGGTTTGCCACGAAAGCCCGCCTTCTACAGTAGCGTGGCGGATGTCGTACTGAGCGCCCATGGTTTTCTGGTCGGCTTTCTGCAATATTTGCCAGATCTCAAACATGCTGGCGCCCACCATTCTGCCCGAGTGGTTCTGATAGCAGCCGGTCAGTCCAAGTTTTGCATTCAGTTTACTTAAACCTGTCATTTTGTCCCCGAATTCTGCCAGTGACTGCGGGATCGTTTTCTGGTCGTTGTATTTGTACCAGTTCATCCGGTAGTATTTGAAGCCCAGTTTCGAAGCAGTTTCCAGTAATTTTTTATCGATAGGATTTCCGGCGTCTTCTACCGCAGTGCAGAACATGGAGGGAGTAAATCCCGCCTTTTTCATTGCTTCTACGGCCAATGGTAGGTCCGTTTCCACTTTCTCAGGTAAAACGTGACCATTGGGACGTATGGTGAGATCAATTCCGTCAAAACCAAGTTCCTTCGCTGCATCTGACATGTCCTGATAGTTAAGGAATTGCAGATGTTTTGAGAAAATATTGATTTTTGGAACGTCGGCAACGGTTTTGTTTTCCGCTGATATTGCCTCACCGGAAATCAAGGGGGCTATACTCCCGGACAGTGCAGTGTTGATCAGGAAATCCCGGCGTGAAATGTTTACAGACATTGTTGATTGGGGGAATATGAATAGACCGATATTTTAAGATCATAAGCGGTTATAACCCTTTTTTTACCGGGCGGAGGGCAAGGGAATTATCTCAGCAAGTAGAATCTATAAGGCTTTTCTTTTTTTAAGCAATCTTTTACTTCTTAATCGCATGAAAGCTGAGCATTTAAACCGCAGGGATTTTTTGAAAGCGGGGGCCGTACTATCGTCCTTTATGATAGTGCCCAGGCATGTTTTGGGCAAAGGTTACAGGGCGCCAAGCGATAAAATCGTCCTGGGCTTCATCGGTTGCGGCCGCCAGAGCGGTGGATTACGGAACCGTTTTCTGGATACCACCGAAACGCAGGTTATTGCCGCCTCGGATGTGTATGCTGCCAAACGGGAAGCATTTGTTGCAGCAACCAATAAATGGTATGCTGAAAAATCAGGACAGAGCAATTACAAATCTGCAACGGGGATTGCCGATTTCCGGGTATTGTTATCTAATAAAGATATCGATGCTGTAGTTATTGCGTCGCCGGATCACTGGCATGCGGCGATGGCTGTTCGGGCGGCGGAAGCGGGTAAAGACATTTATTGCGAAAAGCCACTATCCCTGACCGTGAAAGAAGGGCGTGCGATGGTCGATGCGACACGAAAGCATAACCGGGTCTTTCAGACAGGAAGCATGCAAAGATCAACGAAGGAATTTCAACAGGCGGCACAGCTGGTGAGGAGCGGGGCGATCGGTACCGTTAAAAAAGTTTATGTAAATGTGGGCGGGCCTCCAAAAGTGTGGGATCTGCAGGAAGAAACTTTACCCCCGGGCCTTGACTGGAATGCATGGATGGGGCCTAATGCGGTAAACAGACCGTATAACAATGCCCTGGCTCCGGCGATGGATGCCACTTTCTGGCCAAAATGGCGTGACTATGTTGAGTTTGGCGGCGGCGGAATGACGGATTGGGGTGCACACATGTTCGACATAGCACAGTGGGGGCTGGGAATGGACGATAGCGGGCCGGTGGAACTGGTTTATTCGGAGGCGGGAAAAGGGTTGGTTTATAAATATGCCAACGGAGCCGAGGTCATTCACCGCCCGATGGAAGGAAAGCAGCATTGTCATTTTATAGGTACGGATGGAGAGGTGTTTGTGGCAAGAGGTGAGTTGAGAACTACGCCCGAACCTTTGAAAGGGAAGACTTTCAACGCTGCCGAAAGTAAGATTTACGTATGCAACAATCACTATAAAGATTTTCTGAACGCGATCCGGACCAGGAAGCCGCCTATTTGCGATGTCGAAACGGGGCACCGGACGGCTACTGTATGCAATATTGGTAACATAGCGTATCAGCTGCAGCGTTCATTGAAATGGGATCCTGAAAAAGAAAAATTTAAGAAAGACAAAGCTGCCAATAAGCTCCTCGGCCGCGATATGCAGAAGGAGTGGAAGGTTTGATTCACATAAAAACACAGGAGAGAGAAACCGGCGACTTCATCGTGAATCGCCGGTTTTTATGATTTTATCAGATCCGCTACCCGTTCGGGCGGAGATAAAAATGTAATGAGTTTTTCCAAATTGTGTATTTTTGTAACATGATCAAGCAGCCTACCATCATCCATTTCAAAGAACTCGACGAACTGCCTCAAATCTCAACACTTCTATTGCAAACCGGGAATGATTTACCTGTATGGTTATTTGAAGGACATATGGGAGCCGGTAAAACGACGCTCATTAAAGCACTTTGCAGGCAACTGGGCGTAAAGTCAACCGTACAAAGCCCGACTTTTTCCCTTGTTAATGAATATGATGCGGGGGAGAAGGTTGTTTATCACTTCGATTTTTACAGGATCAAAGATGAAACCGAGGCTTTGGATATGGGTGTGGAGGAATATTTTGATTCAGGTGATTTTTGTTTTGTAGAATGGCCCGGGAAGATCGAAAATTTATGGCCGCTGAAATATTTGATGCTGAAACTTCAGGCAGATGAAAGTGGCATAAGAATATTAGAGATCAGGAGGGTGGAGGAGTAGTTTTGTCAGTTTTTGTTTTCACTATCATTTTGCTATTCAATGGCGCAACCACAGATTACCGGTTTTGAAGAGCTGGCCAAGCAGTCGGTACTGTATCCACAAGAATCTTTATTGGCGGTCCGGAAAGACCAGAATTCTCTACATATAGGTCTGCCCAGGGAAGTATCACTTCAGGAAAACCGCATAGCACTTACCCCTGATGCCGTGGGGATACTAGTGCGAAACGGGCATGAAGTATGGGTAGAAAAAGATGCGGGCAAAGGGGCTAACTTGTCGGATCATGAGTACAGTGAAGCGGGGGCGAGGATTGTTCAAAGTGCCAAGGAAGTGTATCAGGCAAATCTTGTGCTAAAAGTAGAGCCTTTGGTGGAAGAAGAGTTTAAATATATCAAAGCGGGTACAACACTGATTTCTGCCCTCAATCTGCCAGCCCTGGAAAAACAGTATTTTGAAAAACTCAATGAGCTGAAAGTTACCGGAATCGGCTACGAACTGATTGAGGATAAGGTAGGAGGGAAGCCGATTATCAGGGCGATGGGAGAGATCGCCGGAAGTACTGTGCTTCTGATTGCAGCTGAATATCTGTCGACGCCTAACGGTGGGCGGGGGATTATTTTGGGAGGTATTACAGGTGTGCCACCTACCAAAATAGTGATTCTCGGTGCCGGTACAGTGGCCGAATACGCAACCCGGGCTGCGATCAGCGTTGGAGCGGACGTGAAGGTTTTTGACAAACATATTTACAGATTACAAAGACTAAAATATTCTATAGGCCAAAATCTTTACACTTCTATTATAGATTCCGATACGCTGGCCGAAGCCATTGGCAGAGCTGACGTTGTAATAGGTACGATGCGGGCGGAAAACGGGCTCAGTCCTTTGGTGGTGACCAAGGAAATGGTATCGCAGATGAAGCCGGGTTCGGTGATCATTGATGTGAGTATAGATCAGGGGGGATCGTTTGAAACTTCGCGGATGACGACCCACAAACACCCGATTTTTAAATATAATGATGTAATCCACTATTGTGTTCCTAATATTCCGTCCCGCGTGGCACATACCGCCAGTACGGCTTTGAGCAATGTTTTTCTGCCCTTTTTACTGCAAACCGGCACAATCGGCGGTATAGAAGAAATGATTTATGCGAACCGTTGGTTTATGAAGGGAGTGTATTGTCACAAAGGCACGCTCACCAACTCACACATAGCCCGGTCATTCAACATGCGCTACAAAGACCTGACGTTGCTGCTGGCTGCCAGAATGTGATGAGCTGCATCCGGCCGTCAGCGATCAGCTTTCAGCTTGGGTGGTGATTGCCAGATATATTTTGTCATTTTTTTCTAATATAAATAAAGCTGATAGCCGAAAGACGATGGCCGACAGCCCCCAACTCCATGATCAACAATAGTAATGAAAATTCCCTGATGGACGATGCCAACTCGCCGGAGTTGAACACAAAGCTGATGGGCTATATATCAGAAGATTTTATCAGGGTCTGCGACCAGCTGAAAGAAGCCTCCTACCAGATCAGGAAGCGTGGATTTTCGGAATATCCGATTTTCATAGTTACCAACGACGAACTGGATCTCGGCGCTTTGCTCATTGGTTCGACGGAAATGCACAACCGTTACAACTACCGTGCTTCATACATGCAGGACTTCGTAGACCGCAAGCTGATCGGAGAAGAGGCAGTTCTGATGTTCACAGAAAATTATAAGAATGCCGACGAATACTGTTGCTTGTTTGCTTTGATCGGCGATTTCTCCGGTTTCGTATACGTGCCTTATCCGGAGGATTAGCAGTTAACTGAGGAACATTCATTCCGCAGAATAATAATATCTTACCGATAAATAAACAAAGGCTCAGGGCTCGTTTCATCCGGTTAGAAAGAGGGAAAATTTTATTTAGCTTTATCAAATCATTGAATTTGTTTCAGCTAAAATTTTTCCCTCTTTCATGGAATCAAAACTAATTTTAGAAAAGGAATTGGAGCCTGTATTTCTTCAAAAATTCCCGCCGTTTTCGGAAAGCGTTAAAGAGTTCCTTGTCCAGTATGGCCCTTACTTCATTCTGGTCATCTCAATTTTAGGCGTAATTGGTATACTGACTGCGCTGGGCGTAGGCAGCGCGGCGATCGGTATGGGCGCAGTTTCGGCCGGCCTGGGTCTGACATTCTATGCCGGTATTGCTTTGGGGGCCATCACCCTGATCATGTACCTGATGGCATTCACACCTTTGAGAGCACGCAAAAGAGCCGGCTGGAACCTGCTGTACTATGCCCTGTTGCTGGGTCTTATAAGCAGTCTGGTGCAGCTCAATATTGTGGCAGCTGTTATCGGAGGTATTATCGGCTTCTGGGTGCTGTTTCAGATCCGGGAAAAGTACATCTAGGTTATTTCAAAATAAAGTATTTGAGAAAGCGAGCGGCCCCCGTTCGCTTTTTATTTTGCCACTAATCCGCCAAAAAACGCTTTTATACTTGTAAGTTTAGTTCGTGCTCTTATACTTTGCATCTTTGGCATGAGAACGGGATCGTTCGGGATATTGTCAGATTTCAACCAAGAATATTACCACCAAATGAATATCATTGAAGTACGGAATGTTACGAAGGAATATTCTAATCATATTGCGTTGGACGACGTGAGCATTGATATACCAAAAGGGTGCATCTTTGGGTTGCTCGGGCCCAACGGAGCGGGGAAAACGTCGCTCATCCGTATCATTAACCAGATCACCGGCCCCGACAAAGGACAAATTCTGTTTGACGGCCAGCCATTGAACGGAAGCCACATTTCCAGGATCGGGTATTTGCCGGAAGAAAGAGGTTTGTACAAGAAGATGAAAGTGGGTGAACAGCTGCTATATCTTGCCCAGCTCAAAGGCCTTAGCCAGAAAGAGGCTATGGATAAACTGAAATCCTGGTTTATTAAATTTGATATAAAAACCTGGTGGGATAAAAGTGTATCAGACCTTTCTAAGGGAATGCAGCAGAAAGTGCAGTTCGTCTCCACTGTTCTTCACGAACCGGACCTGATCATCCTCGACGAACCATTCTCCGGGTTTGACCCAATCAATGCCAATCTGATCCGCGACGAGATACTGGAATTGAAACAAAAGGGCTGTACGATTATTTTCTCTACCCACAGGATGGAAACCGTTGAAGAACTGTGTGACAATATTGCGCTGATTCATAAAGCCAGGAAAGTACTCGACGGGCCCAAGCTATTGATCAAGAATCAGTTCAAAACCAATACGTACTTTGTTGAGTATAAAGGAGTGCTGGACAGTCTGGAGACAATATATGAGATCAGCCATGAAAAGCAACTGGAAGACGGTTACAGGCGCACCAACATTCATCTGAATGCAAACGTAACGCCAAACGATCTGATCAAAAGCTTGCTGGAAAAGGTGGAAATCCGTGCGTTTGGCGAAAATATTCCATCCATGAGCGACATTTTTATGCGCTCGGTCAATGAAGTGCCGGAAGGCTGACAATACACCTGATTCAAAGCTCCTATAATTTTAAACTTCTTCAAAATGCGTAATATATTTCTGGTTATCAGGAGAGAATATATGGTGAGGGTGAAAAAACGCTCATTTCTTATCATGACTTTGCTGGCGCCTTTGCTTTTCGTGGGATTCTATGCCACCGTCATTTGGGTTGCCGTCGGATCTGTGGATACCAAAACCGTGCAGGTTTTGGACGAAAGCCGACTCTTTACCGGGAAATTTAAAGATTCGGAGTCCATGAAATTTATTTATCTGGAATCTTCGATTGATTCGGCCAAGGCAGGTTTCAGAAGAAGCGAAGCAAATGCGCTGGTATTTATTCCGAAAGATATTATCAAAAAGCCTAAAAGCCTCCGGATATATTCTGCTAAGAATGTAAGCATGGATATGAAATCCGAAATCGAGAAAGTGATCGAGAAGGAGATAGAGGATATCAAACTTTCCGAGGCCGGGATCACGCACAAAATTCTGGAAGATTCACGCGTAAATGTGAGTTCTGAAACGATCAGCCTGAGCGAAGAAGGTGAAAAAACCAGTAGTTCGGGTGCAGCAACAGTCATAGGCGGGATTTGTGCCTTTTTGATCTATATGTCGGTGTTTATTTATGGTACACAGGTGATGCGCGGGATCACCGAAGAAAAGACCAGCCGGATCGTGGAAGTGATCATTTCTTCGGTAAAGCCATTTCATTTGATGCTGGGGAAAATAATTGGGGTAGCGCTGGTGGGGTTGACGCAATTCGTACTCTGGATTCTGCTGACTGCTTCGCTGACCAGCGCGGCCTCAGCTGTCATGAGCAGCAAAATGCCAAAAGACCCGGCACAAATGGCCCAGGAAATGCAAAAAGTGCAAAATGGTATGCCCAACCAGGGAATGCCTGGGGGTAATGTAGAAAATCCGGTAGCAGAAGTGCTGGGTGCGGTCAATAGTTTGAACATTCCGTTGATAATCGGTTGCTTCCTGTTCTACTACCTTGGCGGATACCTTCTTTACAGTGCACTTTTTGGCGCAGTTGGGGCGGCGGTCGACAATGATGCGGACACCCAGCAATTTATGCTTCCCATTACATTGCCTATTATTTTTTCATTTGTCTTCGCCCAATTCGTACTCCGTGATCCAGACGGGACATTGGCTTTCTGGACATCCATTATCCCCTTTACCTCTCCGATTATCATGATGGTCAGAATTCCTTTTGGAGTGCCCGCATGGGAAATCGCGCTTTCTATGGTATTGCTGGTGCTGGGTTTTATGGGTACTACATGGCTGGCTGCCCGGATTTACCGGGTTGGGATATTGATGTACGGTAAAAAAGTCAGCTATAAAGAGCTGGCAAAGTGGATTTTTTATAAGTGATGCTTCCGGCCTCAGCTTTTTCCTGATCGCCGCTGTCTGTGATTTTGTTAACGTTTTTTAAGAGAACGAAAACCTTACAGTTGAGGTAATTTTGCTATTTTTGGCCGACCAATGATAAAACCGCTCAAAAAAGGGCAATCATCCTTGCTCATTTTGCTGAAAATTTTTAAATCTTACTGTCTCTCAAATGACGCGTTTTAACCGTTCCAACAACCTTACGGGTTGGATTGTTTTCGCAATTGCTTTAATCACATATACACTGACAGTTGAAAGGACTGCAAGTTTCTGGGATTGCGGAGAATTTATAGCTTGCGCTTTTAAATTGCAGGTACCACACCCTCCCGGAGCTCCCTTTTTCCTGCTGGTCGGACGGATTTTTTCTCTTTTTGCTTTCGGGGATTTAAGTAACGTTGCGTACTGGATCAACATGGTTTCCGTACTGAGCAGTGCTTTTACTATTCTTTTCCTTTTCTGGACAATCACACTTTTAGCCCGTAAACTGATTGCAAAAAGTGATGAAGAACTTACTTCTGCCGATATCATTCTTTTGATGGGGTCAGGAATTGTAGGTGCCCTGGCGTATACCTGGTCAGATTCGTTCTGGTTTTCGGCTGTGGAAGCGGAAGTATACGGGATGTCGTCCTTCTTTACGGCGATCGTGATCTGGGCTGTTTTTAAGTGGGAGAGAGTCGACGATCCCGCTGCTGAAAACCGCTGGCTGATATTCATTGCTTACCTCGTAGGTCTTTCGATCGGGGTCCACTTGCTCAATCTGGTTACTATTCCTGCTCTTGCATTGGTGTATTACTTTAAAAAATACCCCAAAACTTCTGTTTTTGGAGGTATTCTGGCTTTTGTAGGTGGCTTGGTAATACTGGCAATCATCAACTCCGGAATTATCCCGGGTCTGCCAAGTATCGCCGGAAAGTTTGAGATATTTTTTGTTAACTCGCTTGGCCTGCCCTATAAGTCGGGCGTTATATTCTTTATCATTATTTTCATCGGTTCCCTGATCTGGGGTATCAGGTATTCGCACAAGAAAGGTAACGTCCTGTTAAACACAAGTTTGCTTTCACTTGCGTTCGTGTTAATAGGTTATGCGAGTTATCTGATGGTTTTGGTTAGAGCTGAATACAATCCACCGATCAACGAAAACAATCCGAATGATGTACTGAGCTTCGTTTCTTATCTTAAAAGAGAGCAGTATGGCAGCCGGCCTTTGCTTTTCGGACCCTCTTTTGTGTCGCGCCCGGTAAGCCAGAAACGCGGTGCACCTATGTACCGGAAACAAGATGGTAAGTATGCAATTTACGACTACCGTCCGGAGTATGAATACGAGCCAGGCAGCAGCATGCTTTTGCCGCGTATGTACAGCACGCAGCCGGGCCATCCGCAATTATACCAGCAAATGACCGGGCTTGCCGAGGGACAGAAACCGACGATGGTACATAACCTATCGTTTATGTTCTCCTACCAGATCGGACACATGTACTGGAGGTATTTTCTCTGGAATTTCGTAGGCCGGGAAAGTGATGAAGAGGGCGCGGGAAATATGCTGCCGTGGGATGCAGGCAAGAAATATCCGTCTGCAATAGCTAATAATAAAGCGCACGATAACTACTTTATGCTTCCGTTTATACTTGGGTTGCTGGGTGTTGTAATCGTGTATTTCCGTCAGAAGCGGGATTTGCTTGTACTGGGTTTGCTGTTTGTTTTAACAGGCGTGGCCCTGGTGGTATACCTGAACTCACCGCCGACGGAGCCACGTGAGCGGGACTATATTTATGTGGGTTCTTTCTATATATTCTGTATCTGGATTGGGTTCGGTGTGATTTCGGTGGCTGATGGTATCAGTAAATTTATTCAGAATGCATCCACACGTGCAGGGGTTGCTACCGCTTTATGTCTTGTGGTTCCGGTGATCATGGGTAGCAAAGGATGGGACAACCACAACCGCGCTCACCGTTATCATTCAGTTGATTTTGCCAAAAACCTGCTGAACAGCTGCGCGCCAAATGCCATTCTTTTTACAGGCGGAGACAATGATACATTCCCGTTGTGGTATGTGCAGGAAGTGGAGGGTTTCAGAACGGATGTCCGTGTTTGTAACTTGAGCCTGCTTGGTACTGACTGGTATATCGATCAGATGAAACGCAAAACATACTTGTCAGAAGCATTGCCAATTTCATTGGAAAAAAATAACTATGCCTTCGGTAAAAATGATATCGTTCCATTTTATGAAATCCCAAGCGTGAAAGCAGGTATTAACCTGAAAGAATATCTTGGACTTGTAAAACAGGAGAATAAAGCCATTCAGGTTCCTTTGACGAGCGGAGATATGACGTCTATTCTGCCATCTTCAGTTTTGTTCCTGCCTGTGAATGCAGATGCTGTCAAGAAAATGAATATCATCAAAAGCGATCTGGTTCCTTTTGTAAGCGATTCTATCAGCTGGACGATTGGGAAAAGCGACTTGTACAAGTCTGACCTGATCATGCTGGATATCATCGCGACCAATGACTGGAAAAGACCGATTTATTTCTCGTCAACACTGGGTGGTTCAAGTTACATGAACCTTAAGGAATATATGCAGCTCGAAGGATATGCATATCGCCTGCTTCCGGTGAAAGTACCGGGTGCCAGCGACGGTTATGTCAATGCTGATGTGATGTATAATAACTTGATGAATAAGATGTTCTGGCGTGAAATGGATAACCCGAACACCTATTATGACAATACCTACCTGGGGTCTCCGGTAGCGACAGCACGTATCGCATTTCTGCGTCTTACCGGCCAGCTGATCGCGGATGGACGTAAGGACGAGGCTAAAAAGGCGATTGATAAATCTCTTGCTACAATGCCTGATAAGAGTATTCCTTATGATCAGTTTTCTGCCAATTTTATCGGGCCGCTTTTTGATCTGGGTGAAACAAAAAGAGCTTTGGAAATTGCCGAAACCATGGCTGTACGCTCAGACGAAGTATTAACCTGGGCAAAAGACAATGGTACTACCAGACGTCGCGACAGCAATGTGTATCTGTACATCATGCAGATTATCGTGCAGGAATGTCGGGAAGCAAAACAAGAAGCCGCTGCGAAGAAGTACGAAGCAATTTTCCAGAAACACCTGGCGGCTTTTAACATGTACGGCGGGGCGCAGTAATTGAAGCATATATGAAGAAAACGGAAGTTGCCATAGCCGCAGCTTCCGTTTTTTACTTCAGTCCAATCCTACTCTCACCCATACCAGTCGATGGTCCGAACTTGATTCCCGTTTCTCGACTAGTTCTGCCAATGGTTCCCCTTTTTCCGGCCAGAAAACGCCGCTGTCAATGACTTTGAACCCAAGCCGTGACGGTAGTACATAATCTGCTCGCATGCGCCACATGGCGGTGTGGTTTTTTGCAAAAGTATTATTCGGGCTATGCGTGGCGCCGCCTTTACTGGCCGGTGTAAAATCTGTATTGATCTTTGGGTGGCTTAGGAGAGATTTGATGCCGCCGGAAATAGCATCTCCTTCGTCAGGGGATGCATTCTGATCGCCAAGTATTACAAAAGAAGAATTAGGGGTTAGTCCGCCTTTTCCGCCGCGGTCGTCGTAGATGTACGAACTCAGATGGTCACTGATATAGTCCCGCCAGAAACGGATTTCATCATGGTTCCGTTTGCCGTTGCGGTCCTCAGGGCCGTCAAAAGTGGGCGGGGTGGGATGGCTGGCGAGGATGTGTACGGTTTTGTTGCCGGCTTTGACCGGAATGTCCCAATGCGATTTGGAAGAAAGCGGGAATTTATTCCAGGCATCCTGAGCGTACCAGTCGGTACCATCGGTTTTTGTCGTTTTGAGTCCGCCAGGCATGTCTTTCCATTTGAAATTCTGGAAAGTCCGGACTTTACTGATGTCAATGGGATACCTTGATAAAAGGACCATTCCGTACTGTCCGGGATATGCGCCGAAACCCCATGCGTCGGAACCGAATTGCTCGAATTTTCCATTGTTGTCAAGATCGTATGGAGTTGGCTGACCAGTATTGACGGTCGAATAGTAATAATAGGGGTAATTTAACGGTTTGTAGCCGTCTGACGAGTCTGCGAGGTAGGCACTGATGAATTTCCGGACGCCGGATTCCGGATCTTTGATATAATCAAATTCGTTCAAAAGGATGACGTCCGGGCGAACAGATTTAATAATCTTTGCAATATTATGAATTTGTGAATTTTTGCCGGAGGAGAGTTCCTTAACCAATACCTGCTCCGAAATACCTTTAGTCCCTCTTGGCACGTAGTTCTCAGCCTCCATACTTACGTTAAAAGTTGCGAAGGTAAGTTCAGTTGGTTGATCTGATTGGGCGTATAACATGGCAGAATATAGTAGCGCAATAAGCATTGAGATCGTTTTCATAAAGCAATTTTGATTTCGCTGATGGAACATTCATGAAATGTAGAAGACCAAGATATTTCATTCCCACTAAAAAAGAAAAGAGCCGGATCATCACTGAAACGGCTCTGTAACTTTCTGATTCTTGAATATCAACTTTATTGATCAATGAAAGAAATCCTTCATTTTATCAAAAAATCCTTTTTCATTCTTTCCGGGCTTCGGCTGAAAATTGGGTGAGTGGCGTAGTGACTCTAACGTCTCTCTTTCGTCTGATGACAATTGCTGAGGCGTCCAGACATTAATATGCACCAATTGGTCCCCTTTTCCGTATCCGTTGATATCCTTGATCCCTTTGCCTTTCAAACGGAGTATTTTGCCTGCCTGCGTACCGGATTCTACGGTTATGCGTGCTTTCCCATCGATGGTAGGGATTTCTACTGAGGTGCCCAGGGTTGCATCGATAAAGCTGAGATGCATATCAAAGACAATATTATTGCCGTCTCTTTTCAGCTGAGCATCTTCCTCCTCCTCGATCACGATCAGCAGATCACCCGCAACGCCTCCCCGGGAAGGAACATTTCCCTTTCCGGACATCGAAAGCTGCATACCTTCGGCAACACCACCGGGAATGTTAAGTGTGATCAGGTCATCCTGCAGCAGCCTGCCTTCACCGGCGCATGAATCACATCTTTCGCTAATGATTTTACCGTCTCCGTTACATGTAGGACAAGTACTGGTAGATACCATCTGTCCCAGCATAGTGCTCACAACCTTGCGTACCTGGCCGGTTCCGTTACAGGAATTACAATTTGTAAGTGCAGTACCGTGTTTTGCACCATTGCCTCCGCAAGTGTTACAGGTAACATGCCTTTTCACCTTTATTTTTTTCTCAACGCCATTGGCGACTTCTTCCAGGTTCAGCTTGAGCTTAATTCTCAAATCCGAACCTCGGCGTACCCGGCGACCGTTTCCTCCGCCTGCGCGACCGAAAATATCACCAAAGGGGCTGCTATCTCCAAAAATATCCCCAAACTGGGAGAAAATGTCATCCATAGAAAATCCGCCGCCGCTAAACCCGCCTGCACCGGCACCAGCGCCGCCCACACCGGCGTGCCCAAACTGGTCATAACGCTGGCGTTTGCTGTCATCACTCAGGACGCTGTATGCTTCCGCTGCTTCTTTGAATTTATCCTCTGCAGTCGGGTCGTCAGGATTCTTGTCAGGGTGAAACTTGATCGCTAGCTTGCGATAAGCCTTTTTTATTTCATCGGCGGCAGCACCGCGATCTACCCCCAGGATTTCGTAGTAATCTCTTTTCTTTGCCATTTTATATTTTCTAATGTACCATGTAAAGCGGCTGATGCCATGTTGAGAATCAATGATGGATGCCTTTGGTCATTATACATCATACATTTTGAATAAATTCTTATGCGCCTACGATCACTTTTGCATAGCGGATCACTTTGTCATTCAGGTAATACCCTTTTTCGATCTCATCAATTACTTTACCTTTAAGATCTTCGGAAGGAGCCGGAAATTGCGCGATGGATTCATGTAACTCAGCGTCAAAAGTTTCGCCTTTGGATACCATGGGCTTCAAACCTTTGGATTCCAATGTTTTAAACAGTTTGTTGTAAATAAGATCAACCCCTTCCTTCAGCGCATCGATTTCGGTAGATGAATCGAAAGAAACCTTTGCACGCTCAAAATCATCCACCACCGGCAAAACTGATTTCAGCATATCTGCACTCGCTCCTGAAATCATTTCCAGTTTTTCCTTCGCGGTACGTCTGCGGAAGTTCTCAAAATCGGCATAAAGACGCAGGTATTTATCTTTCAGCTCCGCAATTTCCATTTTTGCGCTTTCCAGCGGGTCGGCTGCTGCCGAGGGGGCCTCACCGGTAATTTCCTCACCCGCATTATCCAAAGGCACGGAATTGGATTGAATATTTTCTTCGTCGTTGTCAGTTTCCAATGGAGCTTTGTCCTCGTTCATCTCGTAAATTTTGTCTTGATCTATGTTGAATTTTGTATTTTCCGGCATGTTTTCTAGCGGTTACGTGACTTAAGTCAGCGACTTTTCCTTCTTAAATTATTTTGCCAGCGCTAAAATACTGACAAGATGACATTTTAACATCAATTCTTAACTTTGCCTGATGACAACCCAGGATCTCATACACCAGGAAAGAAGCCAGTTTATTAAATCAAAGGCCCTTGAAAATGGTTTTGATTTTTGCGGGATTTCCAGAGCTGACTTTTTGGAAGAGGAGGCGCCGCGACTGGAAAACTGGCTGAAACACAACCATCATGGGGCCATGGCGTACATGGCCAATCATTTTGACAAGCGGCTTGATCCCCGAAAATTGGTGGAAGGAGCGAAGAGTGTCATATCCGTGCTACTCAATTATTATCCCGAAGAAAGGTTACCGGAAGGACCGGAAGATCTTAAACTTTCCAAGTACGCGTACGGAAAAGACTATCATTTCGTATTAAAGGATAAGCTTGGTGCCCTCTTGCTGGCTATTCAGGAAGAGATCGGAGAGGTGAGCGGCAGGATTTTTGTGGACTCGGCTCCGGTCATGGATAAAGCGTGGGCTGCGAAGAGCGGATTGGGCTGGGTAGGAAAACATTCTAATCTGCTGAACCGGGACATGGGGAGCTTCTTTTTTATCGGGGAAATAATCTGCGACCTCGAGCTGGCTTATGACGGTGCCGTGCAGGACTATTGCGGCACATGTACCCGATGCATTGACGCTTGCCCTACGGATGCCATCACTGAGCCCTATGTGGTTGACGGGAGCAAGTGCATCAGCTATTACACCATTGAGTTGAAAGAAGCAATCCCGGCGGATGCGCGCGGGAAATTTGACAACTGGATTTTTGGCTGTGATATATGTCAGGATGTGTGCCCCTGGAACCGTTTTGCCAAGCCGAATACTACTAAAGAATTTGCTTTGCACCATGGTTTAGCCGGATTTTCAAATAACGACTGGCAGGAGATCACAGAGGAAGTTTTTCAGGAGCTATTCAGGAAATCGCCCTTAAAAAGAACGAAATATAGTGGCCTGAAGCGTAATATTGAGTTCGTCAAGCCTTCTAGAGAAAAGAAGTAAATAATTCCTAAACATTTTATATTTGAATTCGGGAGTTCCTCGTGATGACTGAATAAAATACTCGTAGCATGAGAAAACAATCTGTCAATCTTTGGGCCGTGCTTGTGTGTGTGGTTATTGGTCAAATTATACCCGCGTTATGGTATAACATGTTCTCAGAGCAATGGATGGCACTAAGTGGCTTCAAGATGCAGGATATAAAAACCGCTACGAGCCCCGTTCCGTATCTTGCCAGTATCGTTTCCACTTCTTTTATGACATATACATTGGCTTGGGTCTTCACCAAGATCCCGGTCAAATCTCTGCTGGCCGGTTTCCTGACCGGACTGCTTTTCGGTGTCGTTTTTATCCTTTTCGAAATCATAGTCCGCGATATGTTCGCGATGAAGCCCCTTTTGCTCTCTTTCATCGACGGTGGTGTGATGGTGATAGTTTTTGCCGTTACCGGCACAATCCTGGGGGTCTGGCGTAAATACGACTAGCAATAGTGTCTTTGCAGCGCCTGATGCTACTGTACTCTTTCTTTCCTTTCATTTTTCTGGATCTGGCGTCACAGTCCGGCAGGCTGTGATAGGTCTCTGGCTCAGAATAATGCCATTTTGTTAACTCTTAAAATCGAATTATTTCTGAATATTTATATTTGGAAACGGAATATTTATATTCTCTTCAAATCGTCATTGGCGTGTAGGTTCGTACACGCAGTATAGAGTTGTTTTTTAAAATGTCGTAAGGACAAATATTATTCTACTTTTTCTGATAATACAGAACTTTTTCTACTTTAACTTGTGATCATGTCAAAATATTAGATAAGTACAATTAAATTTTCTAAAATATTTTGTTTGTGACGGTAAATAGTTTTAAATTTCTTAAAATTCTTAAAATACAATTGAAACCTATGAAAAGACAATTACTCGACTTGCTGTTTACAGTTCTTGTGACAGCGCTCCTCGTAACACCCACCATGGCTCAGGACCGGCAGCTGACAGGAAAGGTCATTGACGAAAATGGCTCGGGACTGCCTGGTGCAAACATCCTCATCAAGGGTTCTACGCGTGGAACAAACACCGATGCCGAAGGGAATTTCAGCTTATCCATGCCCGGAAGTGGTGTGCTCATCGTTTCCTCTGTTGGATATACTTCCAAGGAGATCAATGTAACCGAATCGGTTTCCAATGTTTCGGTAAGTCTTGATCCCGACGTGCGGAACCTTGGAGAAGTGGTGGTAACCGCCCTGGGTATTTCCAAAGAGCAAAAGACGCTCAGCTATGCGACGCAGATCATCAACACAGACAATTTTGCCAAAGCAAGGGAATTGAACGTTGCCAATTCTCTGTCTGGCCGGGTTGCTGGTCTTGATATCGTTCGTTCGTCCTCTGGGGTAGGTGGATCAAGCCGCGTTGTTTTGCGTGGTGACCGGTCCATTACCGGGAACAACCAGGCGCTGATTGTAGTGGATGGTGTACCTATAGATAACTCAAATTTCAGCCCCGGCAATGCAAACGGTGGCCGTGATGCGAGTGACGGGCTTTCCAGTATTAACCCGGACGATATCGAATCGATCAACGTACTGAGAGGAGCTTCGGCGACAGCCTTGTACGGAAGCCGCGCGGCAAATGGTGCATTATTGATCACGACCAAAAAAGGTGCGGTGCGTAAAGGTGTCGGCGTGAACATCAACAGCACATTCCAGATGGAGCAGGCCATGGAACTTCAAAAATTCCAGAATGTGTACGGACAGGGCGTAGAGGGTAAATTTTTCCCGAACAGCGAATTTAGCTGGGGCCCAAAAATGGACGGCCAGCAGGTAGCTGCCTGGGGACCTGATCCGGCAAATAAAGGCAAAACATATGCCTATTCGCCTCAACCCAACTCTTACAAAGACTTCTATTCAACCGGAACTTCAATTGCCAACTCTGTCTCTCTGACTGCGGGCAATGAAAAAGTACAGACGTATTTTTCTTATACCAATACGACTGCGAAAGGAGTTGTTTCCAATAACAAACTAAGCAGACACAATTTCAACCTTCGGCTTTCAAGCCAGATTACCAGCAAGCTCAGCTTCGACGGTAAAGTCACTTATCTGAGCGAGAAAATTGACAATAGACAGCAAACCGGTGAAGCTTTTGCGAACCTGCAGCGTCACATTCTGCGTCTGCCGAGAAGTATTTCTCTGGACCAGGCTAAAAGCTATGAATATGTAGATCCTGCAACTGGTAAAACGCTGCAGAACTACTGGAACCCGGGTTCTAACGGTGGCCAAAATCCTTACTGGATCAAAAATAAAGTATTGGCGCTGGATAACAGGGACAGGATCTATGGATTTACCTCGCTAAACTATAAAGTAACGTCGTGGCTGAACGTTATGGGACGCGCCGGTTATGATAAGTATATTGATAAATTCGAAGGTAAATGGCATACAAATACTTATACCATCGCTGATTTTGGGGATTATCAAACCAACTGGAGAGATAATGCCGAACTGAACCTGGATTTGTTTGCGCTTGTAAGCAAACAGTTTGGTGAAGACTTCAAACTGGACGGAACAGTAGGAGGTAACATCCTGCAACGTGATTACCTGAACCATCAAACGCTCAACAATGGTTTGAACCGCGATAACTTGTTCGTAACCACCAACGCCAGAAACTCGGTTACCAACCGGTCGGTTACACAAACCCGCAAACAAGGTGTGTTCGCTTCCGCTGACTTGATCTGGAAAGATGCTTTAACGCTTTCAGCATCGGCAAGAAATGACTGGTCGTCTACATTACCGACAGCCAATCAGTCCTACTTCTTCCCATCGGTAGGTGCTGCGGCGGTTTTGACGAGCTTGTTCAATCTTCCGCAGGCGATTTCTTTTGCCAAATTGAGAGGAAGTTATGCGTTGACGGGTAACGATGCTTCTCCATATCTTCTGACCCAGACGTATTCATATGTAGCGGGTGGAAATACGGGTTACATTGTCCGCGATGCGATCAAACCGTTCCCCGGCCTTAAACCTGAGTTGACAACCGCCAAAGAAGTTGGTCTGGAAGCGAAATTCCTGCAAAGCCGCATCGGTTTCGACCTGACACTGTACATCAGTAACTCGAAAAATCAGTTGTTCCAGGTTCCGTTGACAACTGCCTCGGGATGGAGTTCTGAGTATATCAATGCAGGTAATGTAGAGAACAAAGGTGTCGAGCTTACTTTGAACCTTGTTCCTGTTAAATCGGCAGATTTCTCCTGGAATATTGACCTGAACTATTCAAGAAACACCAATAAGCTGATCAAACTATCTGATCGCCTTGCTGTTCTGCCGCTTACCAATGACTTTATGAACTTCGTACGTGCGGAGGAAGGAAAAGCATTGGGTCAAATTTACAGCCGCGGTTATCAGCGGGACGATCAGGGACGTATCAAAGTGGGAACAAACGGAATTCCGCTGGTAACTCCGGGAACAACCGTGCCTCTGGGAACTTCACGCCCGACCTGGACTGGTGGCGTTTCGAACAGTTTAAGTTATAAAGGAATTAACCTGAGTTTCCTGATCAGCGGAAGAATAGGCGGCGTAGTGACTTCTTTTACCAATGCAGTTATTTATGCTGACGGCGTAACTGAGGAAACGCTGGCTGGCCGCGAAGGTATGGTAATCGACGGTGTCCAGGCAGACGGAAGCACAAACACGGTTTCTACCACAGCAGAAGCTTACTGGAAATTTGTAGGTGGACGTAACACGCCGATTGGTGAGGCATTTACTTACAGTGCGTCCAATATCAGGCTGAGAGAAGCGACGCTCGGTTACAGCCTTCCCCAGAAAATCATCGGAAGATCGCCGTTCCAGGGGGCCTCGCTGTCGATCGTGGGACGTAACCTGTTTTTCCTGATGAACAAGTCAAAAGGATTTGATCCTGAACTTGTGGCGGGTTCTGGTAATACGACTGTGGGTCTGGAGTCCTTCTCCATGCCGACCACACGTTCGTTGGGCTTGAATCTTAACTTGACATTCTAATTGTAAACCTGAAAGAAATGAAAAGGAGCTATAAAATATTAACACTCGCTCTCCTTACGACTGTGGCAATAGGAATGTATTCCTGTACAGGTGATTTTGAGGAGATCAATACCAATAAAACCAAGCTGACGTCCCTGGACGAGTTAGGAACTGAAAATGCATTTGCTGCGGCGCAGTACCGGTCCATCCAGGCCAGCTGGCAGACGTATCAAAGTCTTTTTGCCGATTTGCAGGGCCAGTACTTTGCGAACGTTGCCCAAAACTTTTCTTCCGACCGGAACGTAATGGTGGGCAGCTGGCTCAATGGTGCCTGGACAGGTTTCTACGGGACCGCGATACCGGCATTGTTAGGGGTTTTGGAAAACACAGGCCCTGGCGGGGCGTATGAAAACGCTGGAAAATTTGCTATCGCGAATATCTGGAAAGTGTATATGTTCCTGCCAAGGACAGACTACTGGGGCCCGATCCCTTACTCCAAAGTAGGCAGCGGGGAATCTTCAATCGAATACGATACCCAGGAATTTATCTATAAGGATTTCCTGACCACCCTGAAAACATCTACCGCTTCTCTGCAGGCATTGAAGGGTACCAAGGTTTTTGGGGCCGTAGATCAGATTTATGCCGGGGACGTGGATAAATGGATTTTGTTTGCCAACACATTGCGGTTGCGGATTTCGATGCGCATGTCCGAAGTGGAGCCCGCGCTGGCAAAAACAAATGCGGAAGAAGCAGTTGCCGGTGGCACGCTAAGTATCAATGCAGACGATGCTTTTCTGAAAGTAACTGCCAACTCATTCAACCCGATGAACCAGGCAACTGCCTGGAACGAGTTCCGTATGAGCGCGGCTATGGAAAGTGTGTTGAAAGGATATGCGGATCCCCGGATCAGCAAATACTATGCTCCCGTGCCAGGAACTACCAACACGTTTAAAGGACTGAGAAATGGTTATACGCAGGGGCAGCTTGGCGCGCCGGAGAACAACGCCAACGCAACTTCCAATGTGGCTGACATGTTTCTGCCGGCTGTACAGGCCACCAATCCATTCGCGATTATGTATGCATCAGAAGCTTATTTCCTGAAAGCAGAAGGTGTACTCAAGGGCTGGAACATGGGAACCGGTACTGCCAAAGATTTTTATGAAAAAGGAATAGAAACTGCTATGCGGCAGTGGGGAATTACTGACGCGGCCGCTGTTTCAGCTTATATCAACGGAACCACGCCGCCGGTTGCACTGGCCGATTTCTCCAAAACACCTGCTTTGACAGACGTACCGGTGAAATTCTCGGCGGATGCTACCAAACAATTGGAACAGATCATTACCCAAAAATGGCTGGCCAATTATCCGAATGGTCATGAAGCATGGGCTGAATACCGCAGAACGGGTTATCCCAAGCTATATGCCCGGATCAACTCGGATAACCCGGATTCACCGAAAGATGCTGTGGTACGTCGTACTCCTTACGTCAGCAGCGAATTGCAGACCAACAAAGCAGAAATGGATAAAGCCATCACGAAACTGGGAGGTGCAGACAATTCTGCGACCCGGCTATGGTGGGACAAGCCCTGATGCAGCAACTAACATTATTATAAACTGAGAGCGTGAGGCAGACTTTGTCTGCCTCTTTGCTATCCCGAAGTATACTATTTGGAAAAACCTTTCCTACCTTCATTTCATGCCATATTTCTTTTTCTTTTTGCTGATTTTTCTTGTCGGGTGCAAGAAAAATGACACGTTGTTCACCTTGCTGGACGCCGGGAGCACGGGCATTGACTTCAACAATTATATCGACGAGGACCCTGAAAATAATGTATTGCGGTATGGCTATTTTTACAACGGTGGAGGCGTGGCGGCGGCGGATTTTAACAACGACGGCCTCGTAGACCTGTACTTCACAGGCAACATGGTCGCCAATAAGTTGTATCTCAACAAAGGTGATTTCAAATTTGAAGATGTTTCCGAGCAATCGGGGGCGGGGCTGAATGAGGGTTGGAAAACAGGTGTGTCGGTAGTGGATATCAATGATGATGGCTGGATCGACATTTTCGTCTGCCGGGCAGGTGCTGAGGACCCGAGGCTGAGGAGCAAACTTTTGTATGTAAACAATGGAAAAACCGCCGACGGAATCCCGACATTCACAGAAAGATCAAAAGAATACGGTTTGGACGATCAGTCTTATACCACCCAGGCTGTTTTCTTTGACTACGACCGCGACGGGGACACAGATTGTTTTTTGTTGAACCATTCGGTTCAGAAATACGCAGGTTTCAGCAACCTTTTGGCCAGTTACAGAGAGCAGCGCAATGAAATTTACGGGAACAAGCTTTTACGGAACGACGGTGGCAAGTTCTCGAATGTGACCGATTCGTCCGGTATCGTCTCCAATGTTTTGAGTTTCGGCCTGGGTGTTAATATCAATGACTTTAACAATGACGGCTGGCAGGATATCTACATTGCCAATGATTACAATGAAAATGATTATCTGTACCTCAATCAGCAGAACGGGAAATTCAGGGAAGTAATCCGCGAAGCGACCGGCCACGTTTCATTGTTTTCCATGGGAACCGACGCGGCCGATCTGAACAATGACGGGCTCACGGATATCGTGACACTGGATATGCTTCCTGCCTCAAACGAGCGGATCAAGCTGACTTCCGGGGACGACAATTACGATAAATACCAACAATTGCTGAAAGCCGGTTTTCATGATCAGACCATGCGGAACATGCTGCAATTGAACAATGGCGTGAATGAAAACGGGGTACCGGTTTTCAGCGAAATAGGGCAGCTGGCCGGGATCTCCAATACAGACTGGAGCTGGGCTGCTTTAATGGCCGATTTTGACAATGACGGCTGGAAAGACATTTTTGTTTCAAACGGCTACGCGCATGACTATACCAACATGGAATTTCTGAAATACTCCGTGGACAAGCAGGTACAAGGGGGAAAAGCGCCGAGCCAAATGGAGGTTATCGCCCAAATGCCGCCTATCAATGAACCCGATTATATTTTTCAGAATCAGAAAGACCTTACATTCAAAAAGAAAATTACGGAGTGGGGATTTGAAAAAACAAACCAGTCCAATGGGGCAGTTTATGCGGACCTCGACAATGACGGGGACCTGGATCTGGTGACGAATAATGTCAGTCAAAAAGCATTTGTATACCGTAACAATGCGGAAACCAAGCTCAAAAACCAGTACCTGACAGTAAAGCTGGAATCTCCGAAATACGCTTTTCTGGCGGGAACAAAGGTAACACTATACTTAGATTCACTCACCCAGACCCAGAATTTCATTCCCGTCCGCGGTTTTCAGTCGGCTATTTGGGACCATGTACATTTCGGCCTCGGCGGAAACGCAGCTATCGACTCCCTGGAAGTGACCTGGGCCGACGGCAGCAGGCAGACAATCAAAAATATTTCCGGTAACAAGGCTATTACATTGAAATACAACGAGGCAAAAAAACAAAATGTAGTACCCACTATAAAACCCGAAACAATCTGGCAGAAAGCTGATCTGATCGGTTTCAGGCATGCAGAAGATTTCAGGAACGATTTCAGGGTACAGACATTGTTGCCGAATATGCTGAGTTACCAGGGCCCGCATTTTGCGCAAAAAGACATCAATGCAGATGGCTTGGATGATTTTTATATAGGCGGCGCTCGCGGCCAGTCGGGCGCACTTTTTATCAGCAAAAATGGCGGTTATCAGGAATCGAAACAAGAAGCTTTTCTTGAAGATGCAGCTTTCGAGGATGCCGATATGGAGTTTTTTGATGCCGACAATGATGGTGATTCCGATCTGCTTGTGACCAGCGCCGGATATGAACTCACCGCATCTGATCCGCTGGTTTTGCCGAGATTATATATCAATGATAAAGGAAATTGGAAAAAGGCAGCCTTTCCGGCAATCGGCATCAATGGTTCGGCGATTGCGGTCGGAGATGTCGATAAGGATGGTGATCTTGATGTTTTCATCGGTACGCGGGTAACGCCGGCCCGTTTCCCTGAGAGTGCGGGAGGGGTTATGCTGTTGAACGATGGAAAAGGAATTTTTACAGATCAGACAAAAACCGTCGCTGCCCAGTTTTCAAAGGCGGGCATGATTACGGACGCATCCTTTCAGGATCTGAACAAAGACGGATATCCCGAACTGCTGATCACAACCGACTGGATGCCGGTCCAGGTTTACAGCAATAGCAAGGGGAGATTCACGGATGCCAGTAATGCCTGGGGGACGTCGGACTTGCACGGTTGCTGGAATGTGATCAAGCCGGCGGACCTGGATGGAGACGGGGATATGGATTTTGTGGTGGGCAATATGGGCACGAACTGGCAGTGGAGCATTACATCGCCCGCGGGGCTTTCGATCTATGCGTCCGATTTTGACGGACTGGGCCGGGTGGTCCCGGTGATCAGCGTTACGGAGGGCGGCAAGGAATATCCTTATGCCAGCCGCGACGAGTTATTGGACCAGATTCCGTCACTGAAGAAAAAATATCCCAGCTACATAACCTATTCTAAAGCCTCGTTGGCTGAAATCCTTCCAGCGGAGAAACTCGAAAAAGCGCAAAAATTGACAGCAAGGGAATTCAGGAGCGGTATCCTGGAAAATAAGAATGGGAAACTGATTTTTCATCCTTTGCCAGTCCAGGCACAGTTCGCGCCGGTGTATGCAATTTCCATTTCCGATATCAATCATGACGGTAAATCGGACATTATTCTTGGCGGGAATGTCAAACAAACCAGGGTAAGGATTGGTAAAAATGATGCGAGTCTGGTGCAGGTATTTTTGAATAAAGGCAAACTAAAATTTGGATATGTTCCGCAATCTTCGAGCGGACTTTATATAGCCGGTGATGTGCGTAGTCTTTCGACAGTGCAGGTCAATCAGGAAACCTTTCTTATCGGAGGCGTAAATAATGCTGATTTGTTTTCCTATAAGCTGAACACCCGGGCAAAGTAGCATTTGAGGGATAAGAAATGTAAATTTTCTTATCCCTTTTTCTAAATTTATAATACTAAGTTTTAACTTCAACTTTCGGTGGAAGTTTTTTCACTCTTGGTAAATCCTCTTTTTTTAAACGCTCGGTACAGGCCTGTTAATGAATGCAAAAATTATTTGTAAGTCTCTGATTATTCTGTGTTTTCTGACATTTCAAGTTTCGTTTGTCAGAGGCCAGCAAGCCTTGTTCCAACTTCTTCCTCCCAAACAGACCGGTGTTGATTTTATCAATGCCATCAATGAAGACGAGAACCTGAACGTCATGGCTTACGAATATTTCTATAACGGCGGCGGCGTGGCAGTGGGCGATATCAACAATGATGGTTTCGAAGATCTCTTCTTTACTTCCAACATGGGCCCGAATAAGCTCTTTCTTAATCTGGGAGGGATAAAGGGGCAAACTATGAAATTCAAAGACATCACGCTATCCGCAGGAAAAGGGCTGGACGGCAGAAAAGGCGGGTGGAGGACCGGGGTGACAATGGCCGACGTGAACGGCGATGGCCTGCTGGACATCCATATATGCTATTCCGGTAAAGTGGATAACGAAAAAAGAAAGAACCAGCTATTCATTAACCAGGGTAATCTCAAATTTCTGGAACAAGCCAAAGAATACGGTTTAGACAACATCAGCTACAGCACGCAGGCAGCTTTTTTTGATTATGACAACGATGGCGATCTGGATATGATGCTGCTCAACCATAGTGTCAAGAAGATTGATAACATGGAATTGGCTAGGTTCAAACAGGAGACCGACGAGCTGGCAGGCAACAAATTATTTGAAAATCAGCAAAACCATTTTGTAGAAGTTACAAAGAAAGCCGGTATTCACCAGTACCCGCTTACATTCGGTCTGGGCATGGCGATCGCTGACGTGAACATGGACGGCTGGCAGGATATATATGTTACCAACGATTATAACGAGTCCGATTACCTCTATATCAATAAAAAAGACGGGACATTCGAGGATGTGACCCAGCGATACTTCCGGCATTTGGCGCAATTCTCTATGGGCATCGAGATCGCCGATTTTAACAATGATGGCCTGCCGGATATTATGTCCCTAGATATGCTGCCCGAAGATAACCAGCGCCAGAAATTACTTCAGCTTCAGGAAAATTACGAGTCGTTCGAGCTGATGATGAAGCAGAATTTGTATAAGCAATATATGCGTAACATGCTGCAGCTTAACAACGGCGACGGCACTTTCAGCGAAATTGCACAGATATCCGGCGTTTCCAACACCGACTGGAGCTGGACGCCACTGTTCGCCGATTTTGACAATGACGGTTACAAAGATCTTTTTGTCTCAAACGGTTATTACAGAGATTATACCAACAAAGACTTTCTCAAATACTGGGGCGATTATAAAATCAGAAGGGCGGTTGACAAAGAGCCTACACAATTGATGGATCTGGTGAAAGCGATGCCTTCTACAAAGCTTTCCAACTATATTTTCAGGAATAACCGCGACCTTACTTTTACCAAAATGCAGGAGGTATGGGGGTTACAGAATGTCGCGATTTCGAGCGGCGCGGCTTATGCCGACCTGGACAATGACGGCGATTTGGACCTGGTTGTCAATAACATCAACGAAGTTGCATTTGTATACCAGAATATCGGGCAGGAAAAATCCCCGACTTCCTGGCTGGAAGTAAAACTCAAAGAGAATTCCGCAAACAAAAATAGTGTTGGTGCCAAGGCCTATGTATATACAAAAGGCAAAATGCAATACCAGGAAGTAAGTCCAAACAGAGGATATTTATCATGCACACCGCTCAGGGTCCATTTCGGGTTAGAAAAAGAAACCAGCATCGATTCTTTGAAGATAATCTGGCCCGGAGGGGATCAAGAAGTTTTTACGGACGTGAAGCTCAATCAGGTATTGACTATTGAAAAATCAGAGGACAGGAAACTGAGGAAGGTAAATACTTCCAAAATCGAATCGCCTGTTTTTACAAAAGAATCCAACGCTATCGAGTATGTGCATGAGGGTTTTAACGAAAATGATTTTAAGCGCCAGCCGCTCATGTTATCCATGTATTCGCAAACCGGGCCTGTCGTGGCGAAGGGCGATGTAAATAAGGACGGGTTTGAAGATGTATTTATCAGCGGCGATCAGAACAAGCAGGCGAAGATATGGTTACAGCAGTCAGACGGCCGCCTCCAGGAAATGCCGGGGTTTGCGGTTGGGGATGAAAATATATCTGCTGCTTCCGCGGCGGTGTTTTTTGATGCCAACGGAGACGGGTTCGATGACTTGTATATTGCCAAGGGGGGATATTCACTTTTTGAACCCAATACAATTTCGTTTCAGGATGAAATGTATCTCAATGACGGTAAAGGCAGGCTCAATCTGTCAGTATTATCAGTGCCCAATCTCAAAGGAAGCAGCAAATCCTGTGTCCGACCATTTGATTTTGATAAGGACGGGGATCTGGATCTGTTTGTTGGTGGCCGCGTCGTTCCTGGTCGGTATCCTGAGGCACCTGCTTCATTTCTTTTAACCAATGACGGAAAAGGTAATTTTACAATCACCGAAAGTCCTTTTTTCAAGATCGGTATGGTGACCGATGCACAGTGGGCCGACCTTGATGGCGACGGAAATGTGGAGCTGGTTATCTGCGGGGAAATGATGCCGGTGAAAATATTTTCATACAAAGGCAAAGATTTCACGGATCAGACGGCGCAATATTTCAAAGAAGAAGAACACGGTTTCTGGTCTGCACTGAAAGTGGAGGACGTCGACGGAGATGGTAAAAAGGATATTATCGCTGGTAATATCGGCCTGAATTCTCAGATCAAGGTATCAAGTTCTGAGCCGGGAGAGCTGTATTTTGCGGATTTTGACAAAAATGGCTCGATCGATCCGTTTTTCTGTTTTTATATTCAGGGGAAATCTTATCCTTTCGTCAGCCGCGACGAGCTCAATGATCAGATTTATCCGATGCGGAAAAAATTCCCTTTTTACAAGGACTATGCAAATGCATCGATCAAAGAAATCTTCGCTGCTGAGGATCTGGCCAAAGCGACCAGACTGACGGTTACAGAGGCTCGCTCAGTCTGTTTTCTGAACCGGAACGGGCAGTTTCAGAAACAGGTTTTGCCTTTGCAAGCTCAGTTTGCGCCTGTTTATGCCATACTTGTTCGCGATTTTGACAAGGACGGTAACCTCGATTTACTACTCTTGGGGAACAAAACCGACAATCGTCTCAAACTGGGTAGTATGGACGCAAATTATGGTTGCCTGCTTTCGGGGGACGGAAAAGGGGGATTTACTTATGTGGATCAGCCCCACTCAGGTTTGTCTGTAACCGGTGATGTCAAATCGTGCATCGAGATACTGATCGGCAAGCAGCCGCACCTGGTGATCGGGACTTTTAATCAGTCACTTCAATTTTACAAAAACGTGAAAAAGTAATGCGCCCGGTTTTTTTGATACTATTGTTTTTAACAAAATTCGCTCATGCCCAGAAGCCTGAGGGAGGATTGAAATCCTATCTTCAGCCAGCTGTATTTTCCGTGACGATGGTGATGATCCACGACGTGGTAAATCCGCCTGCGGCCACTCGCTTTTACACATACTGCATGATGGGCGCTTACGAAATTGTAGCACAGAACAACAGCCAGATTGTCTCACCGACCGCATTTATCAGAAGTATCGAGCCTTTCAAAGTCGAATCGCCGGTGGCATATAATTATCAGATCGCTGCGCTTTATTGTATTCTGGAAACAGGGCGGGTGATCCTTCCTTCGGGATATATGCTCGAAGAAGATCAGAAAAAACTGATTATCGCACTCCTGAGGGAGGGCCATTCGCAGAAAGAGATAAACGTTGCGGTTTCCGTCGCGCAGGATGTTGCAAAGAAAATTGCAGCAAATGCATCTACCGACGGCTATCTCAAATTGAGCACCAGGCTCAGGTACAGGCCCAAAAAAGGAGAAGCCTACTGGTACCCCACGCCACCAGGATATATAGAAGGCATTGAGCCGCACTGGAAAACGATCCGTCCGATGATGATCGATTCTTGCAACCAGTTTGTACCCAAGCCGCCTGTAGAATTCAGTAAAGATAGCACCAGCCAATTTTATAAACTTGCCCGTGAAGTATATGAAGTAGGAAAAAAACTCACTGAAAAAGAGAGGTTTATAGCATCATATTGGGATTGCAACCCATTCGCGATCAATACATCAGGCCACATGTCGATCGGGTTTAAAAAGATAAGCCCGGGAGGTCACTGGATGAATATCACGGGAATTGCCACTACCAAGGCGAAACTCGATCTGGACAAGGGAATTATGGTGCACGCACTTGCGGCAGTTACGCTGATGGATGCTTTTATCAGTTGCTGGGATGAAAAATACCGCAGCAGCCGGGTAAGGCCGGAAACGGTCATTAACCGCTACATTGATCCGAAGTGGCAGCCGCTTTTGCAAACACCTCCGTTTCCGGAATACACCAGCGGGCATAGCGTCATTTCTACTGCCGTTTCGGAAACCCTTACTTATCTGCTGGGGGATAATTTCTCTTTCCGGGATGATACCGAAGTGATTTTTGACCTCCCGACAAGAGATTTTAGATCGTTCAGGCAGGCAGCGGAGGAAGCGGCAATTTCACGTTTATATGGTGGTATCCATTACCGCGATGCAATTACCGCCGGACAGCTACAGGGTAAAGAGCTTGGACAGTATATCATCGAAAAGCTGAAAAATAATGGAGTGAAGCCCGTGATCTGATAAAATAAGGTGCGGGGGCGGCTAATTCTCTCTGAAAATATTAGTTTTGGGTGATCATAATAATCCTGCTTTGCCCGATAATGAATAAACTGATTTTCGCTGTTTTACTGATAAGCGGCCTGGTGCACCCCCGGCTGAATGCGCAGCAACTTACCGTAGCAGACGAAAAGATTGACAGTACAGGAATCAATAATAGTCCAAAGTGGTTTTTCGGCCTGAACGGAGGTTACGGTCAGAGACTGTACCGCTCCGGAATGCAGGTGAAAAGGGCCGACATCAATTATCACAGAAACCTGAAATCAGGTATTTTCTTTGGAGGGGAGCTGGGCTATTTTCCCTGGAAAAAAGTCGGTATCGGCTTAAAATACGATCGCTACCAGAGCAAAGCGGAAACAGAAAAGCTGAGTGAGGATGTAACGATCCAGTTTATGGGCGCATCCCTGATCCATCGTGCCCCGCTTGGCAGCAGCCGGACCTCGGTACTGACTTCCTTATTACTGGGTTATCAACCTTATCAAAACAATACAGTTTCCGGAGAAGATGGGTTTACTTTCAGAGGGAAAACCATGGGGTGGGGGATCAGCGTTGGTCTTGAAAGACGGTTGAGCCGGAAATTTGCTATTCATCTCACCGGAACTGCTATCATGGGAGCTGCTTACCGCCTTACCCGTGAAACTGCATTCAGTACTGAAACCTTAAAGTTATCCAAAGACGATAGCGTCGACTTGTCCAGGGCCTCGGTCACGCTGGGGTTCAGGTTTTAGGCTATATATTCCTTCGTGGTAATGTCGTTAACTGACATATCACTGGCGCAGCAGTCCGGTGTATGCTTGGTATATTTAGGTTTAATCTGAACGGAAATGGTCATAGAGCGCAATAGCGAGGAAATTATCATCAGGCTCCCGGCGACGGTAGACATTGCAGGATTTTATTGATTTTGCGAGGTACAAAGAAATATCCGCAAAGTTTATAGCTGTGATTTTCTCAAAACAGAGATTCATAAGCATCGAAAGAAACTACTGAAACATACGAAAATCACCGAGGAAGAACTCAATGAATTGGAAATGCTGGTCACTTCCTGCAATACTTTTCTTCATGAAGAACTCATTCCCGCCGACAGCTACGTCAAAGCAGAAGAAAATGAACGCGGTAAAATCATTAAAATACTATAAAAAAGTAAGGGAAAAGTTGGATTAAAAAGTCTTGATTGTGATTCGTTGCCGGCCGGGAAGAAAATGCCGCTTCTAATGGTAGATTGGCCGGGTTAAAGCCTTAATTTAATAATTATAACCTTGAATTTTAATTAATATCATTTTCTAAACCCATATTGATGAACGCAAATTTCTTTAATGAAAGATTCAGTTTTTCTGCATTTGCCCTTTTTGTTTCCACACTTCTGATAGCTACTTCCGCTTTAACTGTTGCGCAGACAAAATCTTCGAAAAATAAAAAACCGCTCGTGGTTTTTGTCACGGGAGACCATGAGTATAGCGGAGAAGAAACACTTCCGATCATTGCGGCGGAGCTGGAGAAGAACTATGGAATGCGGACAATTTTCCTGAAATCATCCCCAGACCACAACAGCGAGAAAAACATACCCGGGCTGGAAGCTCTGAAAGATGCAGACCTGGCTGTTTTTTATCTACGGTGGAGGCAGTTGCCAAAAGATCAGCTGGCGCTTATCGATGAATATCTCAAAAAGGGGAAGCCGGTAATGGGATTTCGCACAACTACGCACGCTTTCAATTTCCCAAAGGGGGATGAAAGTGAAAAATGGAACGCATTTGGTGAATTTGCGCTGAATTCTCCTCCGGGATGGGGTGGTGCTGCCAAGCACACGCACTACGGACACAACAGCAGCACGGATGTGACCGTGATCCCGGAGCAGGCGAAGAACCCTATCCTTACCGGTGTTGCTCCTTCTTTTCATGCACGGTCCTGGTTGTACAGGGTATTGCCCGATTACCCTGTGAAGGGATCGACCTGGCTTTTGATGGGAAAATCTGTCAACCCTGACAAAGCAGCGATCGACAACCCTGTGGCCTGGACAGGCACCAATTCATTTGGCGGGAAAGTGTTTATGACAACACTGGGACATCCCGAAGATTTCAGACAGGAAGCTTTTCAACGTCTGGTTATCAATGCTATTCATTGGGAGCTGGGGCAAAAAGTGCCGAAGCAATGGAAAGGCAAAATGGACATTGAGGTTCCTTACCGGGAAGCCAAGTAATGTTTACCAGCACTTTAGAATAATTATAACCTATTCAGAATTTTGGATACAATCACCAAGAACAAATGACCAAACCCGGCAAAAAAAGTATCAGGGGATTCCTCCTCGCATTTGGCATAACCGTTGTCGCATTTACTGCGTTTCAGTTTATCCAATCGGAATCTATCAAAGTAAAAAAAGGCTCGCGTATTGTTTTGATCGGCAATAACCTCGGGTCGAGAATGATGAATTACGGGTTGTTCGAAACCGAAATGCAGGTTCGTTATCCGGATAGTTCCCTTTACATCCGTAACATGTGCGACGGAGGCGATACCCCTGGTTTCAGGCCGCATGCGAGCCGGAACTTACCCTGGGCATTTCCGGGCGCGGAGAAATTTCAGACTGAACTTGCCACGAATTCAAACAGTGAAGGGCATTTTGACACACCTGATCAATGGCTTACAAGGCTTAAAACAGACATTATCATTGCTTTTTTTGGATATAATGAGTCATTTCAGGGAAAAGCCGGACTTGAAAACTACAAGGCTGAACTGGATGCTTTTGTGAAATATACCCTGAGCCAAAAGTATAACGGTACGGCTGCTCCAAAGCTGGCATTAGTGTCGCCCATCGCGTTTGAAAACCTTTCAAATTTATACGACCTGCCGAACGGTGTAAAAGAAAACATCAATCTGGCCATGTATACCAAGGCGATGAAAGAGGTGGCCGAAAAAAATAATGTTCTTTTCGTGGATGCTTTTACGCCTTCACAAAAATGGTATGAAACAACCAAAGAGCCTTTGACGATTGATGGTTCTCAGTTGAATGAAGAGGGGTACAGAAAATTGGGTATTCTTTTGACTGACAACATATTCGGTAAAGTAGCCCCTAAAGCTGAGAAAAACCGCGCGTTGGTGCATGATGCTGTGATGGAAAAGAACTGGATGTGGCACAACGATTTTAAAATTCCAAACGGAGTGCACGTGTATGGCCGTCGTTACAATCCTTTCGGGCAGGATAACTATCCCGCTGAAATTCAGAAAATCAGGGAATTGACGGATATCCGGGACACAGCGATTTGGCTGGCAGCGTCCAAGGGACAAAAAACGGATTACAGTGTGGTGGATAAGAACACTTCTCCCTTACCTCCTGTTAAAACCAACTTCAACCCGGAGAAAAACGGAAGCCTTACTTATCTGTACGGAGCGGATGCGCTTGCCAAACTCAAAGTACCGGAGGGATATAAAATAGAGCTTTTTGCTTCGGAGGAAGAATTTCCGGATCTCGCAAAACCTATGCAGATGTCTTTTGATAATAAAGGCAGATTGTGGGTTGCAACTATGCCAAGTTACCCGCATTACAAGCCGGGAGATTCCAAGCCCAATGACAAAATCATTATTCTGGAAGATACCAACAACGATGGTAAGGCTGATAAGCAAACGGTTTTTGTAGATGGCCTTCATTTGCCGCTTGGATTCGAAATTGCTCCCGAAGGGGTTTATGTATCACAGGGAACAAATCTCAAAATCTTTACGGACACCAACGGCGATGACAAAGCTGATAAGAGCGAGATCCTTTTGAGCGGTTTTGATGATCATGACACGCACCACAACAGCCACGCATTCACAGTGGATCCGTCTGGCGCTATCTATTCCGGCGAAGGTGTTTTCCTGCATACCAATGTAGAGACGTCCTATGGGCCCGTTCGCGCAACAAACGGAGGTTTTTACAGATACAGCCCACAGCTGCATAAGCTCGAACGTACTGCCCAGCTATCCATTCCAAATCCCTGGGGTATTGCATTTGATGATTGGGGACAGCCGTTTTTCGCAGAAACATCCAGCCCCGATGTACGCTGGATGATGCCGGGAACTGTTTTGCCGAGGTATGGAGAAGCTACCCACAAGTCGGTACAGCTGATTGAAGAGAAACACCGCGTGCGCCCGACTTCCGGACTGGAATTTGTTTCCAGCCGCCATTTCCCGGACGAACTGCAGGGTGACCTTCTGATCAACAATACCATTGGATTCTTGGGAATGAAAGAGCATACGCTGAAAGACGACGGAACAGGATACAAAAGTTCTCACAGGATGGATCTTGTGGTAAGTGAGGACAGGAATTTCAGGCCTGTCGATATGGAGTTTGCTCCGGACGGTTCCCTTTACCTTATCGACTGGCATAACATCCTGATCGGCCACATGCAGCATAACGCCAGAGATCCATTGCGTGACCATTCGCACGGAAGGGTTTACCGCATCACTTATCCTTCTCGGCCGTTGGTAACACCTGCCAAAGTAGCAGGCGCTAGCATTGATGAACTGCTGGATAACCTGAAGCTGCCCGAGTACCGCACACGTTACAGAACCAGAAGAGAGCTGAGGGGCAGGGATGTGAAACAGGTATTGGCGAAGCTTACGACCTGGACCGCGTCACTGGACAAAAATGACCCGAGATACGAGCACCATTTGCTGGAAGGCCTGTGGGTGAGCTGGGGACTGAATAAAGTAGACCAGAAATTGTTACGCCAGTTGTTGAAAGCCAAAGATTATCACGTTCGCGCGGCAGCGGTAGGTGTGGTTCGCTATACCGGGCATCAGGTGGCTGACCAGGCTAATTTGTTGATGCAGGCGGTAAAAGATGAAAATAGCCGGGTGCGTCTGGAAGGAATTGTGGCTGCTTCCTGGCTGACAAAAGACAAAGGCCTGCCGATCCTGAACGAAGCTGCCAAAATGCCGCTGGACGACTGGATGGTGCATGCACACGAAGCGGCAGTAGCACACATCAGTGGGTTGCCGGTTAAAAAGGAAAAGGTAGTGGCGACCAAAACAAACCTTGTTGGAAAGGAACTCGAGCTTTTCAACCTCGGAAAAGAGGTGTACGCGAAAGAAGGTTACTGCACCACTTGCCACCAGCCTGACGGAAAAGGACTTTCTGCATCAGGGTTTCCGCCATTGACGGGTACCAACTGGGTTTCGGGGAGTGACGAGCGTCTGATCAAAGTGGTATTGAAAGGACTCCTGGGGCCTATTGAAGTGCAAGGACAAAAATATGCAGGACAGGTGCCGATGACACCGTTCGGAGGTTTGCTGAATGACAAAGAAGTCGCGGCTGTTCTTACTTATGTAAGGAATTCGTTTGGAAACAAAGGCGCCGCGATCCTTCCGGAAAAGGTAAAACAAGTGAGAGCAGCTACTGAAAGTAAAAAAGATTTTTATTCTCCGGAACAATTACTGAAAGATCATCCGATGGAGAAATAAAGCCTGACAGGTTATTTGAGGCATAATAAAAGAGCGGTGGGCAACCTCCGCTCTTTTATTATGCCAGGTATCGGAACGAAAACGATGGTTGTAATGAGTGTTCTAAATGAAAAGTAGGATTATTTTGAATATAAGGCCGCAATAATTCATAGTTTTGTGTAGTTAAATTGAGTGCCGCTTAGGTTACGTTCGATTCGGGACTCAACTAACACAACGCTATGCTAAGATTTTTTTCAGGTTTGACAATCAGTTTTGTAGTCATTTTATATATCATTTATAATTACTATTTCTCTGTTAATTTCCCTTTTCAGGACGACTTTCTGCTCATTCAGTTTATTGAAACGGTTACCAGCCGTGGCCTTCGTTCGTGGGAGCTTGTAAATGAGTTGTTCCGAACTTTTAATGATCATAAGGCGGTCATTCCGAGGCTCATTTCCCTTGTTGAATACAACCTGACAGGACATCTCAATTTCAGATTTTACATCGTACTGGTAACAGTCAATGTCCTTTATATCTTCTACTTTCTCTATTTACAGTTCCGGAAATCTGGACATCCGCTTTACTATTTTTTGCCCGCGCCATTTCTGTTCTTTCAGCCGCAGTTTTACGAAGTTTCGGGCTGGGCGCTGAATGGTATGCAACATACATTCCTTATCGCTTTTACGGTGAGCGCCATTATTTTGGTTTCCCGTGGTACTGCCTGGGCTTTCTACGTGGCCATGTTCTGTTGTTTCCTCGCCACTTTCACGCACGGAAACGGCATCCTTTCGTTTCCGGCTATCATCTTTTACTTTTTATGCCGGAAAGATTTCAAAAAAGCGGGCGGGGCAACTTTTTTTATGATCGTTTCGCTTTTGATATATCTCATCGGTTATGAGTCGGGGCAGGCAGTTCAGCTTCCGGCGAGTATTTCCAAATTGTTTGTTTTTCTCTTCAGCTTCATCGGTTTCAGCATGTCGGTTTTGGGAAGCCATGTATTATGGCCGGTATTGTGGGGTATCGTGATCGTGGTGCTGATGTTTTTCCTGGTGATCAAAGTAGGAGCTACCTATTTCAATAAGCCGGCATGCCTTAAACCGGGAACTCTGGAATTGCTTACTTTTTTTGTTTTCATATTTACAACAGCCCTTGTCATAGCTATTTTTCGGTCGTGGACCGAAATCAGCATTGCAAGCCGGTTCCAAATTTATGCAGCGTTGTCCACGGTCATCTTTTATCTTTTGCTGCTGGATTATTCCGTGGTTTTAAGAAAGAGGGCTGTTCTACTGGTGATCACCGGCCTGAGCGCGTTGTATTGCGGATATTCTTACTACACATTTACTGGCGACGTTGCGGCCAGACGGACTGCTTACCTGGCAGATGTTTACAACTGGACAAACAACAAAAACATGTTCTCTGTGGAAAGGAGCCTTGTATCTAAAGGGAATTTCTATTTATTGCCTGCTTATGAGAAAGGGGTGTTCAAGCTGCCCAGGCCGGTCGTAGGAAATGCAGAAATGAATGCAATGTACTATCCCGATTCGGGAACTATAAAATCTGCGGGCATTAAAATAGAGGACTGGAAAATCGTGAGGGCATCAAAAACCGGTGAAGATACGCTTAACTACTTTTTTGTCTCCGCAGATAGCATTCCAAAACGCAAACGTCTACTGCAAGACCGTTTTCTCGTTTTAAAGGCTCAGGGGACTGACACGTTTTATCTGATGCAAGCCAATCCTAAAACCGAGGGAAGGAAGCATGTACTCGGCGGAGGAAGCTATTTCAAAACAGGCTTTCTGGCAACACTGAGACAAGATGACCTGGATGTGGGGACATACGAGCTGGGGATGCTGGATGTGGGCTGTTGCGGTGATAAAAGCCTTTACAAGTTCAAGGAATTGCTTTATGTAGGTGATAACGGCTATATTATAAAATAAAATTAATTGGTTCACCCACGCTCGAAAAGGATGCTGGTGATACTTAAATAAGTGGCATGGCGTATTGTTTGATGATGCAATAATTATTTAATTGCGCTACCAAACACACACTATAAGATCATGCTGAAATTTCTAAGTGGCCTCGCCATCAGTGCAGTAATTGCATTTTACCTTCTCTTTAATCGTTTTTATTCCGTTAATTTCCCTTTTCTGGATGATTTTTCGCTCCTCCAGTTTACCGTGCAGGTGACAAAAGAGCCTTTCAGTTGGAGTACTTTCATCCACGAGCTCTTCAAAACTTATAACGATCACAAGGCTGTGATCCCGAAGCTTGTCAGCTATTGCTATTTCCTGATTAACGGATACGTGAATTTCAGGTTCTGCCTTTTTGTAGTCTCGGTAAATGTTACCTTGATATTCGTTTTCCTGTACTTTCAGTTCAGAAAAATGGCTTTGCCTTTGTATTATTTTCTTCCTTGTGCGTTCCTGTTTTTCCAGCCGCTATACCACGAAATTTCGAACTGGGCCCTCACAGGTATGCAGCAATCCTTCCTCATTGTATTTGTTTTATGTGCGATAGCATCGGTGTCATCAGGCACATTGAAAGGATTTTGGATTGCGATGTTATTTTGTTTTTTGGCAACGTTTACGTTTGGCAGTGGCATTATATCTTTTCCGGCGATAATGTTCTACTTTTTCTGCTTCCGGAATTACCGCAGGATGCTGGGAACAGCAGTATCTATGTTTGCTGCGCTTGCCATATATCTTTTAAGTTATGAAACGGGGCAAGAAGCAACGATACAGGATAATGTAGTCGATTTGTTTTCGTCTCTTTTTGCATTCATAGGGTCTGGAGTATCGGTGTTCGGGCAGCCGGATATTGTCTCTACGGTGCACGGGGTCTTTATTTCGGCATTTGTGATTTTTCTGATGGTTAAAAAATCCCTGGTCAATTATGAAAAAAACGACAGCTCAAAGTCAGGTACCATCGAACTGCTTACCTTTTTTGCCTTTATTCTCATCACTGCCGCGATTGTGGCGGTTTGCAGGTCCAGGAGCGGAAGTGTCATTGCCAGCCGTTTTCAGATCTATGCAGCATTGTCTATGGTGGTTTTTTATCTCTTGCTGCTTGATACCACTGAATTTGCAAGAAGAAAATCTGTACTGGCCGTCCTTACCTGCCTTAGTGCATTTTATTGGTGCTACTCGTATTACACATTTACGGAAATTGTGGCGGCAAAAAAAGCGACCTATCTGGCCGATATTTTCAATTGGAAAAACAACCGAACTATGTATTCGGTTGAAAAAACCGTCAGGGACAACGCAGCGTTTTATCTTCACCCTGCCTATAATAAAGGTGTTCTGAAGTTACCTGAGGCAATTATTGAAAAAAGTCAATTGGATTCCCTTTATCGGTATACTATTGCACCGGTCGGAGAGGCAGGAATTTATGTACAGGACTGGAATGTGAGCAGACGCACGAAGAAGGGAGAAGAAAGGTTGACATACTTTTTTGTGAGGAGTGACGTGGCGCCCGCCCGCAAGCAGTTTTCCGACGATCGCTTTCTTGTTTTAAAATGCAGAGATGACGGCAGAATTCATCTGGTACAAGCGAATCCAAAAATTGAAGCGAAGAGGAGGATCCTCAACGGCAACTATTACAGAAAGGGATTCAATGCATTCTTCAGGAATGACGACCTGGGCGAAGGCGTATATGATCTTGCGATTCTGGATGTGAGAAACAACAAATATGAAGCGTTTTACAAGCTGAACAAATCCCTTTATTTCTCAAAATGGAATTACTGCCTGCGATGAATTCATCGTTGATCCGCCCTTCGCGATTTGCCTGCTGAGGATATCGCTTTATTGGTAATTTAATATTTTTAAAAGCCTGCGGGTGGTGCATTTAATCCGGTATTTAAGCTGGAAATCTGCGAAAAAAGCCGTATCTTTACGTGCTTAAAAAGCCTGAAAATGGTTCTTTTTATCCCAGAGTAAAACAAACTATATGTCAAACGAAACAGTGATTGAAGTAAATAGTTATTCAGCCGAAAATATCCAGGTTCTTGAGGGTTTAGAGGCCGTTCGTAAACGTCCGGCCATGTACATTGGTGACACTGGTTTTAAAGGAGTTCACCACTTGATTTGGGAAGTTGTTGATAATTCCATCGATGAGGCGATGGCCGGCTACTGCGACACCATCAATGTTACCATAGAAAAGAATAATTCCGTTACTGTTCAGGATAATGGACGCGGTATTCCAACCGGAATGCACCCCAAAGAAAAAAAATCAGCTCTTGAAGTTGTATTGACAGTTCTTCACGCCGGGGGTAAATTTGATAAGGATACTTACAAGGTTTCAGGAGGTTTGCACGGCGTAGGGGTTTCCTGCGTAAATGCGCTTTCTATACACCTGCGTGCGGAAGTACACAGGGAAGGGAAGATTTTTGAGCAGGAATTCAGCGAAGGCAAGCCGTTGTACGCGACAAGGGTGATAGGAGAGTCGGAGAAAACGGGAACGTTCATCCATTTTCTTCCTGATGCCACGATTTTTACAGTGACCGAGTTTAAATACGAAACGGTTGCAACCCGCCTTCGCGAATTGTCCTATCTGAACAAGCGGATCAGGATTACGCTGGAAGATAAGAGGGAGGAAGATGAAGACGGTAAATTCCGTGGAGAAGAGTTTTATTCAGAAGTTGGTCTGAATGAGTTTGTAGCTTATCTTGATGCAACTCGTCAGCCGCTGATCCCGGAGCCTATCCATATGGAAAACCTGAAAGGGACTGTTCCTGTTGAGGTCGCGATGATGTACAACACATCGTATAGCGAAAACGTATTTTCCTATGTGAACAACATCAATACCATTGAAGGCGGAACGCACGTATCGGGTTTCAGGGCTGCTTTGACGAGGACACTGAAAAATTATGCCGAAAAATCAGGTGTTCTGGCAAAAGAAAAAGTAGAGATCAGCGGAGATGATTTTCGTGAAGGACTTACCGCTGTGATTTCAATCAAGGTCCAGGAGCCGCAGTTTGAAGGACAAACCAAAACCAAACTTGGGAATTCAGATGTGACCGGTGTGGTGAGCCAGGTTGTTTCGGAAATGCTGGACACATACCTGGCTGAACATCCAAAGGAAGCGCGCGTTATTATTGATAAAGTCATTCTGGCAGCCAAAGCACGTATTGCGGCTAAAAAAGCAAGGGAGATGGTTCAGCGGAAGAATGTTCTCTCGGGAACAGGTTTGCCTGGAAAACTCTCGGACTGTTCAGAAACGGATCCATCAATCTGTGAACTATACCTGGTCGAAGGGGACTCTGCGGGCGGAACTGCAAAACAGGGCCGTAACCGGGCATATCAGGCTATATTACCGCTTCGGGGTAAGATCCTGAATGTGGAAAAAGCGCAGGAATACCGCATTTATGAAAATGAGGAGATCAAGAATATGTTCACCGCAATGGGTGTGCAGATCGGAAAAGACGGTGACGAAAGAGCTTTGAATATTGAAAAGCTGCGTTATCACAAAATTGTGATCATGACGGATGCCGATATTGATGGTAGTCACATCCGGACACTGATCCTTACGTTCTTTTTCAGATATATGAAGATTTTGATCGATCATGGCTATATCTATATCGCACAGCCGCCACTGTATCTTGTCAAGAAAGGCCGTGAGGAAAGATATTGCTGGACAGAGGCACAGCGGGAACTTGCAGTGAGGGAAATCGGTGCCGGACGTGAGGATTCCGTCAATGTGCAGCGTTACAAAGGTTTGGGAGAAATGAATGCTGAGCAGCTTTGGGAAACGACGATGAACCCCGACGGAAGGAGCTTGAAACAAGTATCAGTAGAATCGGCAGCTGAGGCGGATCACCTGTTCTCTATGCTGATGGGAGATGAAGTTGCCCCACGTCGTGATTTTATAGAGAAGAACGCTAAATACGCCCGTGTAGACGTCTAACAGTTTATTCTGGTTTGATTTTTAAAACGGATGGCTGTGATTTTCAGTCATCCGTTTTTAGTTAAATTTAACACAAACTTCATTTTCACGAAAACAATAGATTATTAGATTCGTTGAATTTTTAGAGCATCCGCAACTAAAACACAAATTGAATTACTATTATGCCCGGAACGAACGATCCTATATACAGCAGTGAAAAAAAAGGGAGATTGACGAGCTTATTTTCTTTTTTCAAGAACCCCAAAGAACAGGTAGCTATGGAAGAAAGTAAAAATGTCAGTTCTTCGGAAAAGGTCAACACGCTGGTACAGCAGAGTGATCTCATCAGCCGTGATTTGAGCTGGCTGAAATTTAATGACAGGGTTCTGGATCAGGCAATTAATGATGAACGTAATCTTTTTGATCGTTTGAAATTTCTCGCCATTACATCTTCCAACCTGGACGAATTTTTTACGATCCGGGTTGGGAGTTTGTATAATTACCTTGATTTCGGCAAGGAAAGGCTTGACTATTCCGGATTGCGGGAAATTCCTTTTCGGAAGGTTTTAATGAAAGAACTGCATGATTTTGTCCGTCGGCAAAATGATTGTTATAGAGATCAACTGCTTCCATTGTTCGCCGAGCATGGTTTCAGGATCGTCGGCCTAGAGGAAATGGATAGTGAAGAGAAGCAAGTGGTTGAAGAGTATTTCGAGCGCACGGTATATCCGATGCTTACACCCATGCTTTTTGACTACACCCACGCATTTCCGGTACTCCTGGCGAAAGTGTTGGTTTTTGCAGTGATCACGCAGGTGAAGGGAACTACCTCTGAGGAAGACAGAAAGTTGTCTTTTGTTCAGATACCAATGAATCTTCCTCGTTTCTATGCTTTTGAGCGTGAGCATGAGCTTTTATTTTTACCGATTGAGAGCATCATACGTGCGCATGTTCACAAACTGTACCGTAATGTGGATATCGTTTCGACAAATCTTTTCAGGATCATCAGAAATGGTGATTTCTCCCTGGAAGAAAGTGACGACATAGAAGCGGACTTCATTGACGAGATCAAACAGAAAATAAAAGGCCGGAGGCTTGGCCGGGTAGTGCAGGTTTCCATTGAACCGGACACTAATCCCGACTTGCTGAATCTGATCAAAAAGCGGTGGGAAATAGATGACTATAATGTTTTTCCGATCGAAGGTCTGATCGACTATACTTCCTTCTGGAGTATTATCAAGCATCCCGAGTTCAAAGACCAGATACCACCGATCCATCCGCCGGTTCCGCCGCTGGGAATGGAACGCGAGCGGATCCCGGATATTTTTGAAGTGATGCGTGAAAGGGATATCCTCCTGCATCATCCGTACAATAATTTTGAGCCGGTTTTACAACTTCTGGAACAGGCAGCGGAAGATCCGAAGGTATTGTCCATCAAGCTGACGATTTACCGCCTTGCCAAAAATTCGCGGGTTACAGAAGCCTTGCTGCATGCTGCCGAAAACGGTAAGCACGTGGCGGTATTGTTCGAGGTGAAAGCCCGTTTTGATGAAGAAAATAACATTAAGGAGGCACAACGGCTTCAAAAAGCAGGCTGTTTTGTAATATACGGAATCGGCTTGCTTAAAACGCATACCAAACTGCTTCTGATCGTCCGTAATGAAGGAAACAGGGTACTGCGATATGCCCACCTGTCGAGTGGTAATTACAATGAAGATACATCCCGATTGTATACGGATACCGGCTTGCTAACTTCCAACGAGGAGTATACCCACGATATTTCGGAGTTTTTCAATGTTATCACAGGACATTCCATTCCCTCTGAATATCAGAATCTTATCACTGCTCCACGCTATATGCGCATCAAGCTGATAGAGCTGATCCAGCAGGAAGCAGAAAATGCCAAGGCCGGATTGAAAAGTGGTATCTGTATCAAGATCAACTCGCTCGAAGACAGGGATACGATCCTGGAATTGTATAAAGCGTCCGGAGCGGGCGTACCGATCCGGCTGATTGTAAGGGGTATGTGCTGCCTTCGCCCCAAAAGAAAAGGTTTGAGCGAAAACATTACCGTTCGTTCATTGGTAGGGGATTTTCTGGAACATTCCCGGATATTCTATTTTCATAGGAACGGCGATCCGGTTGTATACGGCGGTAGCGCTGATGCCATGGTCAGGAGTTTTGACAAACGGATTGAATCACTTTTCAAACTAGTGGACCCGAGGGTCAGGCAAGAGGCGATCCATATCCTTTATTACAGCCTGCAGGATAACGTAAATTCTTACGAAATGCAGGAAGACGGCACCTACATTAAATGTGAAATAGAGGATGGAAGGGAGCCTCTGAACGTTCACAAAGCGTTTTACAATGTCACGCTCGATCAGGTGATGGCAACCAATCTCTTTGAAGATGTAAAAACGGAAGAGCCTGAGCAGGAAAGTGAGCAAGAGGGAACCAATACGGAGCTGGAATCTCTCAACAGCTGATAAGAGTATTTACAGTTTGTAAATCATTTTTGCAAACTGTAAATATCAATATTGGCCTACTCTTTAAAAAAGATTCGTTTGACCCGGTCGCCGATTCCGGTCAGGATTTCGTAGGGAATGGTATGGATACTTTTTGCCAGGCTGGTAATAGGCATTTCTCTGCCAAACACGATCACTTCATCGCCTTCTTCAACATTTGCCCCGGTCACATCGATCATAGTCATGTCCATACATATATTGCCGATCGTAGGACATAGTACGCCGTTAACAGATATCTGCCCGACGCCATTTCCAAATCCGCGGTCGTAGCCGTCCGCGTACCCGATCGCAAGTGTAGCAATTGCTGAGTCATGGGCAAGCAAGCCTTTTCGACTGTAACCGACAGTTTCGCCGCCTGCCAGATATTTGATCTGGGAAACAATCGTTTTTAAAGTCCCCACCGATTGCAGTGCACGTTGCTCCTGCCCGGTCGCTTCCACTCCGTAAAGCCCGATCCCCAGTCTTACCATATCCAGCTTGTATCCCGGAAAACGGACAATGCCTGCGGAATTCAATATATGTTTCGTAGTCTGATATCCCAATGCCTCTTCGATAAGCCCGGCACCTTCGATAAACAGCTCGTACTGTTGTTTAGAAAATGCATTGTGCACACCCTCGTCCGCCCCCACCAGATGTGAAAAGATAGTTGAGACCCTGATCGCCGGATTTTTTTGCAGCTGTTGTATCAGCCATTCGTAATCATCTTTTACAAATCCCAGCCTGTGCATGCCCGTATCCAGTTTCAGATGGATCGGAGGGATATCTGATTTGGCGCCGATCTGGTTTACGTAGGTGATCCAGTCGGAGAAAATTCTCCGGCTGTAAATCTCTGGTTCCAGCTTGTATTGCAGCATCAGATCGAAAGCGGGCTGTGTTGCATTCATCACCATGATGGGCAGCGTTATGCCATTCTGCCTGAGCGAAACACCCTCGTCTGCATAGGCTACGCCTAGATAATCGACCCGGTTATACTGGAGCAGTGATGCTACTTCTGCACTGCCGCTGCCGTAGGCGAAAGCTTTGACCATTGCCATGATCTTTGTTGTCTTTCCTATCTTCGATCGGTAATAGTTCAGGTTGTGCGTCAGAGCATCCAGATTGATTTCCAGCACAGTTCCGTGTGCTTTTTGCTGCAAACGGTGCACAATTTTTTCGAATGAAAAGCTTCTGGCACCTTTGATCAGCACCAGACTGTCGGAAAGTGATGCAAATGGAAATTCATTCAGGAAAGCATCGGTAGTTTTATAAAACTCCTGTTTTGGTATGGCAAAAAGGGCAGACTGGCTGCCGATCTCCGGTCCGATCGCAATGAGGCGGTCGACGTCTTTTTCTTTGAGAAGCTTGGCTACCAGCTTGTAAAGTTCCGCCGGGGTCTGTCCGGTTTGCAGTACGTCTGAAAGAATAACGGTCTTCTTCTGACGCTGTTCCTGTTGGGAAAGGAAATTCAGCGCCATCGAAATCCCCTGGACGTCGTTGTTGTATGCGTCGTCGATCAGGTAACAGTGGTTAATGCCCTCTTTCAGTTCCAGCCGCATTGAAATGGGTTTCAAAGCCAGGATGCGTTGCTGTATGGTTCCAGCGGAAAGTCCGAAGTCCAGGAGGAAAACAATGCAGTGCGTAAGGTTTTCCAGAGATGCCTGGTCCCGAAAAGCTGTTTCGAACCGTTGCACGCCCAATTTTCCCTGGAATGAAATAACCGATTTGTCTTTTTCAGTATCAAAAACCACCCGCACATCTGCACCTGAATGACTGGTACCCCAGCTTAATGTTTCGAGAAAAGGATTGACAGGCTTTAAAATCAGACTTATTTCTTCGTCGACCTCGGTATAGTCTTTGCGGTAAATGAGCTTTTTAACCTTGGTAAAGAGCCTGAGTTTTTCGGTGATTTTCTGTTTACGGCTTTTAAAACCATCATCATGCGCCGAACCGATATTGGTAAAAACTCCAATAGTAGGATGCATTACCGGCTGCAGATACTCCATTTCATGGGCCTGCGAGATACCTGCTTCAAAGATTGCAATCGTATGCTCTTTTCCCAGATTCCAGACAGAAAGCGGCACGCCAATTTGCGAATTGTAGCTTTTGGGGCTGGCCACCACACTTTCGCCCGGTGCAATGAGTTGCGCCAGCCATTCTTTTACAATGGTTTTTCCGTTGCTTCCGGCAATACCGACAACCGGGATATTAAATTGCCTGCGTTTTTCGGCCACAAGTTTCTGCATGGCCCGGATGCTGGAAGGTACAATCCATATTGCCGCGTCGGTCCAGGCGGCTGTTTGTCTGCGAAGAGCATCGGTGAAGGAGGCTTCTTCCACGACGAATTCCCTGACGCCATTTTTATATAACTCCGAAAGAAACTGATGCCCGTCGTGGCGGTCTCCTTTGATGGCAAAAAAAATGCTCTGTTCCGGGAAAGAAATCTGACGGCTATCGGTAAGTAGGTAGGCAGCTTGTGTTACGATTGTCTGGGGATTATTTCCGGTAATGCTCATTCCAATATGTTTTTCAATACACAAAGGTATCAAGCTTATTCAATCAGCCTACAACCATTTTTTTGATTTAAAATAAATGATCATCCCGATGGTCACGGCTACCATTACTCCCCATACATAAAAATAGCCGTAGTGCATTCGCAGCTCGGGCATGTTGTCGAAATTCATCCCATACACGCCTACAATAAATGTGAGCGGCATAAATACTGCTGAAAAAATCGTCAGCGTTTTCATCACCGAATTCATGCGGTTGCTGATCGTGGAAAGGTGTACGTCGGCAAGGCTGGCAACCAGTTCGCGGTAGGAATCAATGGTGTCGATAACCTGCATGATGTGGTCGTACAGGTCCCTGAGGTAGGGTATAACTTCTTTGCCTATCAGTGCATTGTCTTCGCGTATCAGCTGATTGATCATGTCCCGCAACGGCCATATCATCCGCCTTGTAGTGGTCAGTTCGCGTTTCAGAGCGTACAAGTCCTTCAGGGAAAGGTCCTCTGCCCCACGTATCACCTGGTCCTCGACAGTATCCAGGCTGTCGCCCATTTTTTCAAGAATGATAAAATAGTTGTCGACGACGATATCTATCAATGCAAAAAGAAGGTAATCGGGGCCATTGGTGCGTGTTTTACCAACAGAGGCTTTCAGTCTGTTCAGTACTGGTGTGAAAATATCATCGGAAAGCTCTTCCTGAAAAGAGATCAGATAATTTTCGCCCAAAACAAAACTTACATGCTCGGATGAAATTGAAAGTGGCTGTTCCGAGTCGATATGCAGCATTTTTAATGTCAGGAAAAGCTGGTTGGTGTCATATATTTCCAGCTTCGGCTTATGCTCGGTATTGACTACATCTTCCAGCATCAGCGGATGCAGGTGGTATAATTTCCCGATCTTATCTATCAGGGGAACTTCATGGATACCATCCACATCAAGCCAGGTAACAACGGATTCCTGGGCCTGCGCGGGGCGGCAGTCGTTGAGGGATTTTACGGGCTCTTCCCTCATTACCTTATCATTGTACTCGATTCGCCTGATCTTGGTTTTCAGGCCGATTTCGGGTCCTATGTACGTCAGCGTGCCTGGCGACGTCATTAAATTCCGACGCTTGTACCGCTTGCTTTTTTTTATGCCCGCGCCCGGATGCTTCGATCCGGAATCCGTTGTTTGATGGGTTTTGTTCAAAACGAATGTTACTTAAGGTGAAAAACCAGCAACGGCACGTGGGTATCTACGATGAGTTTGCGGGTAATACTGGGGTTGATCAGGAATTCTTCAATAAATGAACGTTCCCTGGACGACATAATCAGCAGGTCTGCCTTGATCTCGTCACAGTAGTCCTCAATTCCGTCCAGCACATGCTTGGCTTTTCTGATCACAATGTCGTCGTCTGTGATCTTGAATTCTGCTTTTATTTCAGTGATATACTGATTGTCGGGCTGAATGTCGGGCTGGTGGTCGGACTTGATTTTTAAAAGGGTAAGACGGCTTCCGAGGTGGTTCATCAAAACATACACTTCTTTGAGAATATCGTTTTCATCGTACTCAAACTGCGTGGCATATACCACTTCTCTGAATTTATCAGGAATACGCTGTGGCGGGATCACAAGAACCGGGCAAGCCGAATGCAGCGCAATTTGTGTTGCGGAACTGCCGACAAGCTTGTCCAGAAAGCCACCGGTGCCCGTGCGGCCGATCACGATCATACCAGGTTGATACATTTCAATAGCTTCCTCCACAGCGGACTGCACGCCGCCTATAGCCCAGATCGGCGTAGCGATGTAACCTTCGTTCCTGAGATTTTCTGCATATTGGTTCAGTCTGTTTTCAAAATCTTTTTCCAGTTCATCGGTAAGTGTCAGGAAGTCCGTAGACGCTATTCCTGGCAGGACATTCCCCGGTACTACATTCACGTCGGCTATATATGGCTGAAAAGCATGCAGCACAAGCAATTCAGTACTTTCCTTCTTTGCAATCAGTTTGGCCGCTGCAAGGGCCCGGTCGGCATTCTCCGAAAAATCGATCGGGATAAGAATTTTGTTCATGACAACGTGAAATAAGGTGATTGATGTGGTTTGCTTCCTATCAAATTTATGGACTGAAACTGAGGAATCAACGACTGTTTTTGAAATAAAGGTGTTCCGTGAGTGATTTTAGGCGCGATACGATGGGTGAAATCAAAATTCTGTGCCACATACTTTTCTGTATACGGATGTGCGGCAGAAGATATTCATCCACCAGTCGCGCGGCAGCAGCCAGTGTTTCTAAATTGATATAAACCGATATTTATTTTTTAAATCGTAATATATTTAATACAATCATTAAATCAAATTGTTCAAAACATACAATAAATTTTGTTATTAGGCTAAATTGCATGTATCGTGATAGCTTGCGTTAAATTCATTTTTTATAAGTTTACAAAGCAAACTAATTCCTCATTTCAAATTTCTGTATGAAGAGCAAGATTACCATCATCAATATCGCCCTCGTTACCATTGCGGCAATAGCCACGGTGTTAAATGCTTACAACATTGTTTCATTATCTGACCAAGTACTGATTACCCTGAGATGGCTGGCGCTCGCCGGACTGATTGTTTACGCGATTCTCAAAAGAAATCTCACCACTTCCATCCTGATCTCCATGCTCGTTGGAACGGAGATTGGGTACGATTTCCCGAAAATGGGAACGGAGCTGCACTTTTTAAGGCAGATTTTTTTACAAATGATCAAAACGGTGATCGCCCCGCTTCTTTTTGCAACCCTTGTAACAGGCATCGCCGGGCACTCCGATCTGAAACAGGTGGGCAGAATGGGCTGGAAATCGCTGCTTTATTTTGAAGTTGTAACTACTTTCGCGCTTCTGATAGGTTTGTTTTTTGCCAACTGGTTCAAGCCGGGCGTAGGAATTATACCTCCTGAAACATTAAATGCTGTGCTGCCGAAGGTTAGCGAGCAGACCTGGCAGGATATCGTACTTCATTCTTTTCCTGAAAATATTGCCAAGTCCATTTACCATGGAGAGGTACTTCAGATCGTTGTTTTCAGCGTTCTTTTCGGCATAAGCCTTGCGTTGTTACCGGCTGCCAAAAAAGAGAAATTTGTACACGGCGTCGAGCTGATGGCAGAGGTAATGTTCAAATTCACGAAAATTATCATGCTTTTTGCCCCGATAGGAGTGGGTGCTGCCATTGCGGAAACCGTGGGCCACATGGGTATTGATGTTCTGAGAAACCTTGCATTGTTACTGGCTACGCTTTACTGCGCACTGATTGTTTTCATCCTGATCGTTTTTGTTCCGATCGCGTTATTTGCCCGAATTCCGGTTATCAAATTCGCCAAGGCTATTTTCGAGCCGGTATCCATCGCTTTCGCCACTACAAGTTCCGAATCGGCGCTGCCGAAGGCCATGGAAAAAATGGAAAAATTCGGTGTTCCACGCCAGATCGTATCATTCGTTATGCCTACCGGTTATAGCTTTAACCTCGACGGGTCGACACTTTACCTTGCACTGGCGACGGTATTTGTAGCACAGGCGACGGGTACGGAAATGTCTGTGGGGCAGCAGCTTACAATGGTGTTGCTCCTGATGCTTACCAGTAAAGGTGTAGCGGGTATTCCGAGAGCTACGCTGGTTATTTTGCTGGGTGCGATAGCTAATTTTGGGATGCCTGAGTGGCCTGTCTTATTGATCATGGGCATTGACGAACTCATGGATATGGCGCGTACTTCGGTAAATGTCACCGGGAACTGCCTCGCAACTGCGGTGATCGCACGTTGGGAAGGTGAGCTGGATGATGAAAAAATGCATGCGTCAGATCAGCTGAGTGAGGAACCTGTCGTAACGGAAGTTTAGATACATTTGCAGGATGAACAAAAAGTTTTGCAAACGAAAATAAATTTTATGCTGACGGTTTACGGAATCCCCAATTGTGACACGGTAAAAAAAGCCAGGACCTGGCTGGATCAACAAGGGATAGCTTACAATTTTCATAATTATAAAACGGACGGAATTACCCCTGAAAAAATCCACAACTGGCTGGAAGTTTTCCCGCTCGAAAAGGTACTGAACAAGGCAAGTACTACTTGGAAAGGGCTAACCGATGAAGAAAAGGCTGCGGTGAAAGACAATGTATCTGCTACGGATCTGATGGTTTCCCACACGTCTGTCATCAAAAGGCCCGTAATTGAAGACGCGTCAGGAAAAGCAGTGGCGGTAGGTTTCTCGGGAAAAGATTATGAAGAGAAATTTTTATAAAAAGATCCATTGAGATCTTACAAGAGCAGCCGGGATACTATATCCTGGCTGCTCTTGTATTAGGCCGGCTTCTTTGTCACAATAATGATCCTGGAATGATCAGCCAATGTCGTGGCGAAAAGATAAATGTCGCCACCTTCTTTGAGCTTCCATTTTTTGCGGAGGTCCTGAATTTTTGCAGGGAAATTTCTCAGCGTCAGGTTCGCTTTTCCATCTTTGGCAAAATCAGCAATTTCTTTCATATCCGGTTTGCAGGTTCCGATGATCTCAAAACTCCTGCCGGGGAAGTTGGCACAAAACCCCTCAGACGTATATAAGTGACTGTTAACCGATAATTTGGCCACATCAAAAACCGTACATACGGTTTTAAATGCACCGGCTTTCAGGACTGCCGGGTGCGGCTCATAAAGGTAGGAAAGCGGTTTCGAATAAGTGACAGCTGCTTCACGCTCATCTTCCCGGCTGAAGTCCAGTCCATACCGAACACTGCCGTCGGCATTAATGATCCTCACTCTAAGCATAAACTGATCGGAAACAATGTCCCTGTTTAACACAAACAGCAATTCCTTGCACTCCTGCTCATAACCCATTACATGCACCTCTTTTAGCTTTTGAAGCTGTTTGGCCGCCAGGTCAATATCCAGAAGCGGCGAGGTTTTTAACAGGATATCGGGTGCATTTTTGAATAAAATCGGAAGGTGAGACAGCACATCTGGTGTGCAGTCGGACAGAAGTACCACTTTTTCCCAGTTGAAGTCCCGGCGCGCCGGATCTGCGTAAATCCAGTCGAAATACTGATCGGTATCTTCCAATGATTTAAGCGAATCTGCAGCATGGACTTTGATATGATGCGCCCCAAGTTTTTCAAAATTAAATGCCGCGGCACGCGCCACTTCCGCCTGTAATTCGTAATAATGTGCTGTTTCGAAATTTCGGCTCATGTAAAAACAATCCACGCCCATTCCTCCGGTAATGTCGGTAAAAGTAGTACCGCCCACCAAACCGGCCTTGTACCGGGCTGTCGCCTCGGAGGAGGATTGTTCCACAGAAAGTGCAGGCGGGAAAATGAGTTCTTTATTTTCGGCCCACTCAGGCAGCTTTTTTACAGCCTTTTGCCTGGCTGCAATCTGCGCTGCCAGTTTTTTGACATCAAATTCTTTGAATTTGCCCGCCTTTAAAATAAGCTGGCTGATATCGTCATTCCGATGCGACTGAATGAAAGCAATTTCCGCCCGGGAAAAACCGGTTTCAGGTAAGTCGGCACTGGTAATAGGTTCATGCATGGTACTGCTTTTGGGGAACTGTTTAATAAATCGAAAGTACGGCTTTTTGGTTTCAGGGCGATCGGGGCCAAATGAGAAAAGCATTCAGATAAGTTTGAAAATCCTGTCAAGATTTGTTTTGTATTACTTGCTGATAATCAGCGGGATCGTTACCGGCCGCACCTCGATGCCCCTCCCAAGAAGTAGGAGGAACCAAATGAAAATTATAAATTGGCGGCTAATATCCTATTTCCCTAAGTTTAACCTTATTTAATCATGAGAATTAAGACCTTTGAAGAGTATCAGGTTGCCTACAAACAAAGCGTAGATGATCCCGAAGGTTTCTGGGCCGAGGTTGCCCAACAATTTCAGTGGCGTAAACCGTGGAAAAAAGTCCTGAGCTGGGATTTCCATGAAGCAAATGTGAAGTGGTTTGAGGGTGGTGTCATGAACATCACGGAAAATGCGCTCGACAGGCATTTGGCAGAACGGGGCAATCAGCCCGCAATTATATGGGAGCCGAACAACCCCGAAGACCAAGCAGTAAGTATCAGCTACAATGTGTTGTATGACCGGGTATGCCGGTTTGCCAATGTCCTTAAAAAACATGGAGTAAAAAAGGGAGACAGGGTTTGTATATATCTTCCGATGGTGCCGGAGCTCACGGTTGCAGTATTGTCATGTGCGCGAATCGGGGCGATCCACTCGGTTGTTTTCGGAGGTTTTTCGGCCAAGTCAATCGCCGACCGGATCAATGATGCGGCTTGTACGATGGTGATCACATCTGATGGCGCATTCCGCGGCTCGAAGGTGATCCCAATGAAAGAGACTGTGGACGCTGCGCTGGATCAGTGCGATACTGTGAAAAATGTGATCGTAATGACCCGTACGCGTACGCCGGTTTCCATGCTGAAAGGACGGGACCATTGGTGGGAAGAAGAAGTAAAGCATGTGGATTCCAATTGTCCTGCCGAGCCTATGGATGCGGAAGATACCTTATTCATTCTTTATACTTCGGGATCTACGGGCAAGCCCAAAGGTGTTGTACATACCTGCGGCGGTTATATGGTTTACGCGTCCTACACCTTCGCCAATGTATTTCAATATCAACCCGGCGATATCCATTTCTGTACTGCAGATATAGGCTGGATTACGGGCCATAGTTATATTGTTTACGGGCCGCTGTGCAACGGTGCCACTTCCGTGGTATTTGAAGGAATTCCTACTTATCCCGATGCAGGACGTTTCTGGCAGATTGTTGAAAGACATAAAGTGAATATCATTTACACAGCTCCCACAGCCATCCGTTCGCTGATGAGCTATGGCCTGGATTATGTGAAAAAATACGATCTGTCATCCCTGAAAACACTGGGGTCGGTCGGAGAACCTATCAATGAAGAAGCATGGCATTGGTTCAAAGATAATATCGGGGGTGGTACCTGCCCGCTGGTGGATACCTGGTGGCAGACTGAAAACGGCGGTATCATGATTTCCCCGCTAGCCGGAATTACTCCTGAAAAGCCGACTTTTGCAACTTTGCCGCTTCCTGGTATCCAGCCTGTGCTGGTGGATGAAAACGGAAAAGAAATAGAAGGTAATGGTGTGAGTGGAAATTTATGTGTTAAATTCCCATGGCCAGGCATTATCCGCACCACTTATGGTGATCATGAACGTTGCAAGCAAACCTATTTTTCTACTTATCCCGGCATGTATTTTACGGGTGACGGCTGTATGCGCGATGAAGATGGATACTACCGCATTACCGGCCGTGTTGACGACGTATTAAATGTTTCAGGGCACCGTATCGGAACTGCTGAGGTGGAAAATGCGATCAATATGCACCTGGGCGTTGTGGAATCAGCGGTAGTAGGCTACGCGCATGATATCAAAGGACAGGGGATTTATGCTTATGTGATCACGGAAGAAATACCTGATGATCCGGATATGTTCAGGAAAGATATCGCCGCCACGGTTTCCCGGATTATTGGCCCGATCGCGAAGCCTGACAAAGTTCAGTTTGTTACCGGTTTGCCAAAAACACGTTCTGGGAAAATCATGAGAAGGATTTTACGGAAAATATCGGAAGGGGATGTGAATAACCTCGGCGATATTTCCACTTTGCTTGACCCGACCGTTGTTGAAGATATCAAGAAGGGCGCTTACTAGTCTGTTGAATGAAGACAAAAAAACCATTATCGCTTTCGGGCGATAATGGTTTTTACTTTTTATACTAAAATAAAATTAATCAGGCTTTTACAGAAGTCGCCTTGTCCGTTGCGCAGCCGCATCCTTTCGCACAGCCTCCCGCATTACGTTTATCAAAAGTCTTCCATACCCGCCAACCCATAAAACCGGCTGCCGCCAGGAATAAAATAAGGACGATAATCTGCTGAACTTCCATGTTTTTTTAACAACCTTACTTTACCAATTGTTCCTTGCCGCGAGCTTATATGCATGCTGATAATGGTGCTCGCTGTGCCACGCATAATTGGCAATCACCTCATCCATGCGGAATGTCCGCCCGGAAGCCGGGTGAACATACGTTCTGGCGAGTTCCGTTTCGCCCATGGAATTAAGCAGCAAGACCCATCGCAAATGCACATACCGGATCAATTGCAGGGACAACTCTACCGGCGCAGCTTTGGCATCCGGAAGCTCGGCCCAGAGATGTTCTTCATAAGGTTTGATCACCGGGTTATCCTCTGTCAGTGCTAGCCTGCAACGCGTGTACGCATTGATATGGCTGTCTGCCACATGGTGGATGAGCTGGCGGACAGTCCATCCATCCGGGCGATATGGCGTATTGTATTGTTCCTCCGTCCATCCTCCCAAAAGGTTAATAAATTTGGAAGGTAATGCGCTGATAATCTGTATATTTGTCTTGATTTCTGCCGGTGTATAACCGTCCTGAAAAATGAATTTTCCGATAGGGTAGCGAAGTTGTTCCTGATCCATGGTGAGTTTTTGAGATTGAAAGTTGCCTAGAAATTTTCAAGAATTACTTCTACCAATTCTTTATGTGCGCCGGAAGCTGCGACGATATCCCCGCCAAAAAGATAGTTGTCACTACCGCTGAAATCCGTCACAGTCCCTCCGGCTTCTTTGATCAGCAACACACCGGCTGCCATATCCCAGGAATTGAGGTTGTATTCATAAAAACCATCAAAACGCCCGGCGGCAACATACGCCAGATCCACCGCAGCAGCACCCATTCTGCGTATCCCGTGCGTTTTTTGCATCAGGATTTCCAGCAGGTACATGTAGCGTTTTTGTTTTTCAAATTTATAATAAGGGAAACCGGTTGCGATAAGACTTTCCTGTAACAGCTGAACAGCTGATACCGAAATGCTTTTACCATTGCACCAGGAACCGCCGCCCTGCCATGCATAGAACATTTCGTCCAGGCTTGGCTCATGTATGACGCCGATCAGCAGTTCCTTTCCTCTGGCAAGGCCCACGCTTACACAATAAACCGGAATTCCATGGATGAAATTGGTCGTGCCGTCGAGCGGGTCGATGATCCAGTTCAGCGCGGTGGGATTGGGTTCCTGGCCGGTTGTTCCTTCTTCGGTAATAAAGCTGGCTTCCGGCAAAATTGCACTCAATCCTGCTACAAGCAGTTTTTCGGCTTCTTTATCAACATAAGAAACCAGATTGTTCAGATCCTTGTATTCGATTTTATCCCGGGAAAATAGTGCAGCTTCCTGTTGAATAAAAGTGGAAGCCTGCCTGACGATATCAAGGGTTTGTTTTGTAAGCAGTTCAAGATCCATTGTCAAACTATCCTTTTTGAGGGATTTTAGAAAGTGAATTATTAATGTAGTAAACTCTTATGATCAGAATCAGCAGGATCGGGATCACTACATAGTTATGTTTTAACAGATTGCCTGTTGCGCAAAGTAAGAGAAATCCATAGAAAATCAATAAAAACTGAAACCAGGCAGGCTTCTTCTTGGCTGAAATGGACAGGATCAGCGGCATCCAGAGTGGAAATGCCCAGAGCAGATCGTAGTTCCAGGAAGTCACCCCGTGATTGGTCCCGAACCAGAGCAAGACGATCAGCCAGCCTGTAATCCCGGCTATGGAAAAAAGGATTTTGTCAAAAGTAAAATTGACTTTTTGTTTTTGTATCTGCCAGTACGTGAAAGCCATCACCAGCACTGCCAGTGCCCAGAAAACATGCATTGGCGTAAATGTTTCTTCATATTGGACCGGCGTGGCGAGGAAAAGATCATTTTTGGCCATGACCAGCGGTTTTATCCCGGAGGCCGTTTTTACTTTGGCGTCGGCAAATGCTTTGCTCAGGTTATCGGGTAAAAAAGTGGCCTGATCGGCAGTAGCAATTTCGTCTGAGGGAGCGCCTATGGCCAGGTCCATCCCGAAATCCGCCCAAGGATTCTGTTTGTATGCATACCGGTCGATCCATTGCCGGAAGCTTAGCTTTTCATCCGTATAACCGTTGTAAATGAGGCTGTCGCCGCAAGCAGCCTTTAAGGCCAGCGTGAGGCGTGTGGCGCAGTTATCATAAAAAAACTTGTACTGATACTCCCGGTTTTGAGGCAGGTAATTGGTTTCCAGGTAGTTGTAAAGTTTTTGTTTCTGTATTGCCGAGAGGTCCAAAACCTGCTCGGATATAGATCTGTTTTCGGCCTGCCAATACGCTGCTTGCGGGGCCAGGGGGGCCACGGAGATTGTATAAGGAAGTGTGCCTCTCAAAAATTTGATGTAGAAATTGCCGGTTTCAAAGCTGAAAGAACCATAACTGTATGCATTGTCGAGGCGATTTACGGGATCATAAATCCAGATTACACTATGGCCAAAACCGGAGTATAATTCGCGCCCCGGCCCGACTGTTACCAGGCTCACTTTGGCTTCCGGACTCAGCATCGCAAACTGTGCATTGGCGTTCAGGATGCCGGCGGTACTTATCAATAGCGACAATATAATTTTACGGAGCATTACTATCTTATTCAGAGTCTTTGTCTTCATATTTATCTGATTTCTTTTTCTCTTCGGCTTTTCCGGCAAGCACGATCACGATCTCGCCTTTGATGGTTTTTTCAGAAAAATAAGCGATCACTTCTGTCAAAGTACCTCTGATATTCTCCTCATAAATTTTTGTCAGCTCTCTGGATACACTTACCTGCCTGTCGGCACCGAAATATTCCGAAAATTGCTGTAATGCCTTGATCAGCCGGTGCGGTGACTCGTAAAAAATCATCGTCCGCTCCTCAGTTACCAGGTTCTGTAAGCGCGTCTGCCGCCCTTTTTTATGCGGTAAAAAGCCTTCAAAAGTGAAACGGTCGCTGGGCAGACCGGAATTGACGAGTGCTGGGACAAAAGCGGTTGGCCCAGGCAGGCATTCGATTTCGATACCCAGTTTGATACATTCCCTGACCAGCAAAAATCCGGGATCAGATACAGCCGGCGTACCTGCGTCGGAGACCAGGGCGATCGTTTCGCCCTTTAAAATGCGCTCGGCAACCCGTGAAACCGTTTGGTGTTCATTGTGAATATGATAGCTGTGCATCGGTTTGGAGATCCCGAGATGTTTCAGCAACAAGCCGGATGTTCGTGTATCCTCAGCCAAAACCAGGTCTACGCTTTTCAGGACATTAATTGCGCGCAGGGTAATATCTTCGAGATTGCCGATGGGCGTAGGAACAATATAAAGTTTCATTTAAAAAGGTAATGGGCACACAATGAACCGTCAGCCAGTCGGTTGGATTATTTGCTCTGTTCAAAGATTACATCAATGGCTGCGGCCAGCTTTCTGTCTTTTTCGGTGACTTTGTCGCCCGCATCATGGGTGTTCAGTTCTATGCTGACTTTATTGTAGGAATTGGTCCAGAAAGGATGGTGATCCATTTGGTCAACGGTTTCGGCAACTTCTGTCATAAAGGCAAACGCCCCTTTGAAATCCTTAAAAGTGAAGCTGCGTTTTAATTTATTATCTTCTTCTTTCCACATCTTCGTTTTGGTTTATCAGATCTTCGTGACCCTGTATTCTACAAATTTATCGGGGCCGTTCCCTTTAACACATTTGATCGTTTCGATGGCATATAAGCGCGTACCATTGATACTCCCCGTGCCGGTCATGGTGATAGCCCCGCAATCGTCTTCGCCTATGCCGCGGTCGTAAGAAAATTCCATACCATTCAATACGATATGTTTAACATGATTAAAAGGCGCGATTTCTTCCAGCTTCATTTTATCATCGGAAGTCCATTCAAGCTTAATGGTTACAGCCAGTGAATCTTCACCTGATTTATTGAAATGCTTGTAACCCTTATAGGTACCGGAAAGCGCCTTTTTTGCAATTTGTTCATCTACAACGGGCTGTGAAACATCACTTTCCTTTTTACATCCTGCCAGAAAAAAAAGGCACCAGAGAAGGATAGAACACAATTTAAGCATTGTTATACAATTGGTCGTTTTGGGTAAACGAAGATACAAGTATTATGCTTCTTTTTAAATTATTCGGGGAAATAGCCGAATCCGGTATGTTGAAGTATATTTGAACTTTGATACCGCTGAAAACCTTATAAGTATAAGCGATGCGTTCAGTCATTTTCTAATGTCAAAAGCGTATCTGATGGTGTATCAGAAAATCCAAGTTCCATTAAAAAGCCACTTCCGGCAACGGGGGTAATAATCATGAAAGTAGAACTAGTGCGTGTCAATGACGCTTTCCATTTTGAAGGAAGCGGTTCATCGGAAGTTAAAGTACATACCGATGGTTCTCCGGAGATCGGAGGCAGTAATCTGGGGGTAAGGCCTATGGAATTGTTGCTGATGGGGCTTGCGAGCTGCAGCGCGATAGATGTGGTGCTGATCCTGAAAAAACAGCGGCAGGATATTACCGATTTTCGCATTGTGGCCGAAGGCGACCGCGAGCAGGAAGAAGATACGAAGCGAAAACCTTTCCGTAATATTCATCTGGTTTTCAAGTTTGCAGGCAACCAGCTTGATGAGAACAAGATCAACCGCGCCATTTCTCTTTCTATGGAGAAATATTGCTCCGCAACGGCGCAGCTGGAAGCATTGGCAACGATTACACACAGTGTTGAAATTGCTTCTGTATAGAAATTGAGTCTGGTTTTAAGGATAATCTGAAAAAACAAATGCAACAATACCACGACTTACTGCGCCATATTATTCAAAACGGCGTGCGCAAAACGGACAGGACCGGAACGGGGACGATCAGCGTTTTCGGATACCAGATGCGGTTCAACCTGAAAGAAGGTTTTCCGTTGGTGACCACCAAGAAGGTTCATACCAAATCGATCATCTACGAACTTTTATGGTTCCTGAAAGGGGATACCAATATCAAGTATTTAAAAGACAATGGTGTTTCGATCTGGGACGAATGGGCCGATGAAAATGGGAATCTGGGTCCAGTTTACGGCAAGCAGTGGAGAAGCTGGGAAGGCGCAAACGGCAAGTCGGTGGATCAGTTACAGGAAGTTCTGAAACAGCTGAAGTCATCACCTGACTCACGCAGGATCATTGTTTCGGCGTGGAATCCTTCTGAACTGTCGGAAATGAAGTTGCAACCTTGTCATGCATTGTTCCAGTTTTATGTAGCACCGCCGGACGTAGAGGCAGGGGAGACCAAAGGGAAGCTGTCGTGCCAGCTTTATCAGCGGAGCGCGGATGTTTTTCTCGGCGTGCCTTTTAATATAGCCAGCTATGCGTTGCTGACCATGATGATCGCGCAGGAGTGTGATCTGGATCTGGGCGACTTTGTCTGGACAGGGGGCGACACACATATTTACCTGAATCATCTTGAACAGGTGGAACTGCAGTTGAGCAGAGAGCCGCGCAACTTACCGGTGATGGCGATCAATCCTGATGTGAAATCCATATTCGATTTTCGATTTGAGGATTTTGAGTTGCTCAACTATAACCCGTGGCCAGGTATCAAAGCACCGGTAGCAGTTTAATTGATAGCCCTGCTATGAGCATCCAATATATTCTGGAAATAATCGGGACGTTTGCCTTTGCCATTTCCGGTGCCCTGGCGGTGCAAAACCAAAAGCACCAGGATTGGTTTGGGGCGAGTTTTACTGCATTTATTTCTTCAATCGGCGGCGGGACGCTCAGGGATATTTTACTTGGGAGCTACCCTTTGGTCTGGATCAGTGACATTACCATTATTTACGCCATTATGGCTGGAATCGTCGTCACTTTTATCTTTTATAAATTCCTTTTAAGACTGAGAAGGACCTTATTTCTCTTCGACACATTCGGAATTGCGTTGTTTACGATCGTCGGTACCGAGAAAGCATTGCACTTGGGAGTGAGGCCCGAAATTGCGGCCATCATGGGTGTTTTTTCGGCTACGATGGGCGGCGTGATCCGGGATATGATGACCAACGAAATCCCGATCATTTACAGGAAAGAGGTATATGCAACGGCCTGTATGGCGGGCGCCTGTTGCTATCTGCTACTGGACAGCATCGGGGCGGAGCGTAATGTTGCGTTCATTGCGGCTTCTCTCGTGATTATAGCGATCAGGATCCTGGCAGTGCGCTATCACTGGAGCGTACCGCGGTTTTTTAGGTGAGAAAAAAAATGCCGCTTCCTGACGAAGCAGCATTTTTTTCCGTCTGTGATTCTGAAAAATTATTTCTTCTTCTTTCCCTTCACATTCGATATAACCTCTTTCGGGGCGGTAGTAACTTTGGATTGTATCTGCTCTATACCTTTTTCAATCTGACCTTTGTAAAAGCCTGTAAAAGCGCCATCGCTGTTGGCATTGCCGGTTGTGAGGGCTTTCTGCGCAACGGGCAGCGCCTCTGTGAATTTGCCGAGTTTGGCAAGGATCTGCGCTTTCAGCCAGAGATTGGAATACGATTCTTTTAACCCGATCGCTTTATCGGCAAGGGAAAGTGCCACTTGCAAGTCTTTGCCTTTGGTCAGTAAATAAGCAGCTGTACTCTGTATGACTCCGATATCTTCCGGTTTTTCGGCTATTGCTTTGTTGAGGCCTGTCATCGTAAGTTCCTGCGTATTGACGGCCAATGGCACAGGTATATTTACTGATGACCAGGATAGGTTTAGGGTCGTAGTACTGTCAGTAATCGGTGAAAAATCAATTTTGAAGGCCTCATTGAATTCGTTCGAGGTAGGTACAACCAGCACGCGCGCAACGTCTTCCGACTCTTTGTAAGCATCGGTACCCACCGAAAAGTTCTTATTCAGAATCACCGTCCAGGCAGCGCCCGATGGAATTGAAAGCAGTGCATATTTTCCGGCAGGTACTTTTTTGCCCCCGAACATAAATTCCGTACTGGCTTCAAGTGTGGTTGCCTGGTTAGCTCCTGTGCGCCAGAGCTGATTATAAGGTGCCAAGGCTGCGTTGTCTGTAAAAACTGTACGGCCCTTTATGCTTGGACGAGAATATTTTACGGTAAAATCGGTAATGCCAATTGTTTGCACAATGCCGGCAGCCGGACTGGGCTGCGGCGTGCGCTGAGCCATCGAACTGGTTGCCATCAATGCAGCAAGGGTAACTGAAAGAAGGTATTTTTTCATTTTCAAAATAAGGTGGTTTATATATTGAAGTATTAAACTTGTGGTGAAATTAGAATGAAAAAATTACATAGCCTACATGAAACGTAATAGTTTGATATCCCTTCTCGATTCCTACATCCCCGTTGATGACAATGAAAATGATATGTATAAAGACACTGTCAGGTTTGTAACAGAAAATCCGGATTGTTTTGAGAGAACTCTGGAAAAAGGGCATGTGACCGCTTCCGGATGGGTTGTTTCACCCGACAGATCAATGGCATTGCTTATGCATCACCGCAAGCTGGACCGCTGGTTTCAGCCAGGCGGACATTGCGATGGGGACCCTTCGGTTGAAGAAGTAGCTCGGAAGGAAGTTTGGGAAGAAACCGGCGTTAGGGATCTGGAATTGTTGAAAGAAGGAATTTTCGATGTGGATGTACATCTGATCCCGGCAAACAAGGAATTTCCTGCGCACTATCACTATGATATCAGGTTTATTTTCAAAGCAGACCCATTCAATGCGTTGATAATCAATAGTGAATCCAAAGATGTTCAATGGATTCCTGTTACTGATATCGAAGGTTACAACAATTCTGAATCGATTATGCGCATGGTCAGGAAGACTATTGCTTTATCAGCTTGAAAGTCTTTTCCTGGTCACCTACTTTAATTTTGATCAGGTACAAACCGGTCGTCAACTGGCTGGTATCGATAGTCTGGGTCGCGGCGAGCCTGAGAGAAGACGTCCATAACGATGCGCCGTTGGGGCTGTACAACCCCACGTTAGCATTTTTTCCCACAAGCGTGGCGGGATATGAAATAGTAATATCGGAATGCACCGGATTAGGAGCTACGATCACAGATTTCAGAATGCTGTTTTCAGTACCCATGGGTTCAAATTCATCTGAAATGATCTGTTCTGCTTTCAGCACGCTGGGTACGCCGTAGCCAAGAAAGTTATCGGGATTGGAATACTGGCTCCCGGATTTTTTTAACACGTAGATAATTTGCTGGGCAGAAAGATTGGGATAGGCTTGCCAGAGTATGGCACATAACCCGGCAACCTGAGGAGCTGAAAAAGAAGTACCACTACCACTGACCGCGTTCCCCGTTACGTTACCGACCACAGCCCCTGCACCCACAGCGGCTATGTCCGGCTTTTGCTGACCGGCCGCATTCGGGCCCATTGAACTCAGCGACGCGTGACTTCTGTCATAGGTACTAGCACCTACCGTCAGCACAGAATCCACATCTGCCGGTGCGACGATATATCCCCATGCATTGTCTCCTTCATTCCCGGCCGAATTGACTACCAGTACGCCGGTACGTGTGGCCATTCTGGCTGCGCGACTGATAATGGTGGTTTTTCCGTCCATATCCTCGTAAGTGTAATTGTATTCCGGGGTATCAAACTCACCTTCAAAAGTACTGTATCCAAGCGAAGAGTTGATGATATCGGCGCCCAGGCTGTCGGCACGTTCGGCTGCGATGAGCCAGGTTATTTCTTCGTACGGGCCTTCAATTGCATTGGTTTCAGTCCGGTAAAGGGCAAACGTTCCTCTGAAAGCTGAGCCGATCATCGTGCCAGGTTGGTAGGCGGCAATGGTTGAAATTACGTTCAAGCCATGCGACCCATCATTATAAACGTTGCTTTCCCGGGCAATGAAATCGTAGGTGTCGATCACCCGTTTTTCATCCATTACCGCTTTCATATAGGCGACCTCATTCAGTTTGCTGAATCCATTGTCTAGCACGGCAATGATCATATTTTCTCCCTGAAAGCCTTTTTTATGAAGCTCCGGCACCTCCATCAATGCAAGTTGAGCATTCATGTTGCCGTAATTCAGATCTTCAGTAGCTTCCGATTTTTCAGCGATCGCAGCCACGCGTTCTATTCCGGGAGACTTTGCTGCAAGGTTGGCAACGGGTTTATTGAGCTCAATCCCTTTATAAAACGGCAGCTTTTTGATTTCGGCCAACTGGCTGGCAGAGGCTTCGACCAACGATCCGTTGAACCAGCGTGAGGAATAAACTACCGAGGCGCCGGTTTGTTTGATCGCGTCAACATAGCTGGGATTTACAGGCAAGTCGCTGGTTTTAATTGCGATATTTTGCCTTGCTCTTCTGGAAATTGCGCGTTCGGATAAATATCCGCCCGGCGTGTCTACCGAATAAGGGGAATTCGCTTTGTCTTTGTATAAAATAAGATACCTGGGATTGCTCTGGGCTTTTACTTCGAAAACGAAGTGCATCAGTAAGATAAGTGTGAAGAATAAAGGTTTGGTCATTGTTTGCCGTGGTTTTGAATAATGCTGATTTCCCTCCAACCCGAATTGATCACGCCTTTTCCCAGGCAATCAGCTGTATAACAATATTGTAAATAAATCCGCTCTCTTCTAATCAAACCAACGTCGCGGGCATATATTTCTATATACCTGTTTCTTGACAAAAGTGTTGAATCATCCTGCCGGATTATTGTGATGGTGTTGGGGAAAGATAGGTATGTGTCTGAATGTGGCTCTCCGACCCGTGAGGCCTCGAATATCCGTTCGTTTTGATTGTTTAGCAAATTCCCGTTCCATCTCAGGCCATTGGATACAGGCAGACGCATTCTGACGATCGTCTTACCGCCTTCCTGCGCCAGAATTTTGTCTTTGGTACGCAATTGCACACCGATGGAGTCCTGCTTCCAGTCCTGAGAAGGCCTTTTGGAAAAATATTTTATATTAAAAACACGCTCGCTATCGGAGTTCATAAAGGAGTCACCTATAGTTTCCCGCGTAAGGTACCGAATTGTTTCGTCAGGCTGAAAACGCTGGTAGTTCGTCCGGCTGACGTCCAGCTCCACGAACTGACCGGTTTGTAAAGGGAAATATTCAAATCCCACGTTACCGGTTCGCTGGGACGGATCGGAACAGGAAACCAGCATCAGTAGTAACGCGAAGTTCCGTAAAAGATGAATTGTTCGCATGATGATAGTGTATGAGTAGTAAAAGTCTTTTTACCAGGGTTAAGCCGGCTGAGATTCCAGGACTTTTCTGCCGCCGAGATGCGTACATTCCAGCAACGGTTTAAGGCCTGAGTAGGGAACGATGGTTTTAAGATATCCGTAGTTGTCCGCAAGAGAAACCGTCCGGTTATTATCTCCCATTGAAATATCAACATCATTCATACCAAACTGGCAGGGGTGTTCGTAGCCAGCGGCGTGGGTTATTTCGATGATCTCTTTGGCAAGCGTTTTCATGTAGTTACTGAAGCGCTCGCTTTTCAGAGCAGGGTCGATGCCGGCTTCAAGCCATTTGTTGTTGGTGGCGATACCGGTAGGGCAGCGGTTGGTATGGCAGGATTGTGCCTGGATGCAACCGATAGACAGCATCGCTTCCCTTGCAACATTAATGACATCGGCACCCATCGAAAAGGCCATTACCGCCTGAGCCGGAAGCCCGAGTTTGCCGGATGCTATAAAGGTGATTTTATCATTAAGGTTTCTTTTCTGGAATATTTTGTAAACCGTACTGAAAGCAAAAACCAATGGGAGCGAAACATGGTCGGCGAAAGACGGAGGAGCTGCGCCGGTGCCGCCTTCGCCACCATCGATGGTGATAAAGTCGGGGCCTTTCCCGGTTTCAGCCATCAGGTCAGCCAGTTCTTCCCACATATCCGTTTTGCCCACCGCAGACTTGATCCCCACTGGAAGACCAGTAGTTTCTGCCATTTGTTCAATAAAATCAATCATACCGCGCACGTCCGAAAATGCGCTGTGATAGGGAGGAGAAACAATATCTACCCCCATGGGTACTTGGCGTATGTCAGCAATTTCCGCAGTGATCTTGCTGGCGGGAAGTACGCCGCCTTTTCCGGGTTTTGCCCCCTGAGAGAGTTTGAGCTCGATCATCCGGACAGCCGGATTATTCTGCGTCATTTTTACAAGTTTATCCATCATGAAATTCCCTTCATGATCCCTGACACCGAAATAGGACGTCCCCATATTGAACACCACATCAGCCCCGAATTTATGGTAGGGCGAAAGTCCGCCTTCGCCGGTATTGTGGTAGTTGCCAAACTGGTACGAACCTTTGTTCAGCGATTCTATTGCGCGGGAAGACAGCGAGCCAAAGCTCATGGCACTCACATTCACCACCGAGCGCGGGCGGTATGGTCTTTTCCGATTATGAAACTCCCCGATGAGTTTAGCAGACGGAATGGTATAATGGTTGGGATCGCTGCCGTTTCTGACATGGTGATTGTGCGCAGGATCCAGTTTGTAGGGAAGCATAGAGGGCTTGATGAGCACATAACCCGCTTCCTGCATATTCTGGTCTGTTCCAAAGCCCTGATAATTATTTTCCTTTTTCGAAGACGCATATATCCAGGATCTCTGCCGTCTGTTGAATGGTAGTTCTTCACGGTTGTTGGCCACAATATACTGGCGCAATTCGGGACCAATGGTTTCGATCAGATACCTGAAATGACCTACCAACGGAAAGTTGTGCTGTATGGTGTGCTTTTTCTGCAGAATATCCCTGGCGACGATCACCAGAATCGCAACCAGAATATATACCCAGACAGGAATTGACGTCAGAAATGTCGAAACAGGATCCATAATTTCAGGGATGTTGATGAAAGACCATGATTATTGCTCTTCCCAGGAAGTGACTGTTGCCAGATGTTTCCAGTATCCCGGGTAAGATTTAACAACTACGTCGGGATCTTCAATAATGATGGGTTGTACCATTCCTGCCGGGGCAAAAGCCATCGCCATACGGTGATCATCATAAGTATGAATGGAAGCAGGGGTTGTTGGTACTGTCTCTTCTGTCCGTCTGACTTCGTACAGATGGTCTTTTTCCATTTCTATCAGTTCTGCACCCAGCTTCTTGAGTTCTTGCTGAAGGGCAAAAACGCGGTCTGTCTCTTTTATTTTCAAGCTTTCAATACCTGTGAGCGAAAGCCGTATGTTTTTAACTGCGCAGCATACCGCCACGGTTTGTGCAAGATCGGGGCATGCAGTGAAGTCCCAGCCTATCGATGCAGCCGGCTGGATTTTGGTAAGCAAAACACCACGGTCTGTAAAAATGCTTTCCACGCCAAGGTGCCGCATGATATCGACAATAGCGCTGTCGCCCTGCAGAGAATCTTTTTTTAATCCCAGAAGCTCCACTTCTGCATCCTCGGCCAGAGCTACAATGCTGTACCAGTAACTTGCACCCGACCAGTCCGACTCGATTGAATAGGGTTGCGGCTGGTATTTGAATGGCGGAATGTATATGGTGTTAGCGATCCAGTCTGCCTCGTATTCTATGCCAAAATGCGCCATCTGTTTGAGCGTCATTTCAATGTAAGGTTTTGATCCAACTTCCCCTTCCAGCTGTATTTTGAGACCGCTCGGCAACTCAGGTGAGATCAGTAACAAAGCAGAAATGTACTGGCTGCTCACATCTCCGCGCATCACCAGCTCATTGGTACCTGAATAAGAAAAGCCGTTCAGTTTCAGCGGAGGATAACCTTCTTCTTTTTCATAACTTATATCCGCTCCAAGTATTCTTAACGCATCCACGAGTATACCGATCGGACGTTCGCACATGCGTGGTGTACCGGTCATGATCTTTGACTGGTTAGTTACCGCGAAAAAAGCAGTGAGAAAACGCATGGTGGTACCGGCATCGATGACGTCAGCTATTGGTTCGCCGGAGTTCAGCAACCGGAGCATCGTCTGCGAGTCACGCGCTTCGGAAATGTTGGAAAGCTCACACTGAAAACCAGTAAGTGCATCAATGATCAGGGCCCGGTTGCATTCGCTTTTTGAAGCAGCCAATCTGATTTCTGCACGTATGGGTTGTTTGGGTGGGTGTACGAGAATTGATTTCACTATTAAAAATCTGATTTGGGTAAAATTGGTGTGGTTTGATCACACCTGTGTCAAACTTGGATTAGTAGGTTTCCAGCACTTTCAGCTTGTTCCGCCCGTTAATTTTAAGGGAAGAAAAAGTGAGCTTGTAGCAAACAAAACCGGCTGCCATCAGTGCTCCGCCGACGATCAATGAAGAAGAATCTGTTGTAAAACGTTTGTTATCAACTCCTCTATTGAAAAAATCGGCTCCGATATAGATCAGGCCGGCCAGCGGGAGTATCGGTGCAAGCTGGGAAATAAACGGGATACGTCTGGATACTTTCATCAGCCGTACATCTTTCAGAAGGATTTCCTGATAATCCATTCTGTTGACCGCTTCATTGATGATCGCAATGCTGAAAGATGAATCAGAAACACTGGCAATGGTCTCATTGAAACGGATAGTCTCGTTCTCCATCCGGAACTTGATATTGTCTCCCGGAAAAAAACGGTAACGGTGAAATCCGCCGATTACCGGGGACGCGTCCAGTACCAGGTATTTCTGGCCGGGTGTGGCGATTATTCGGCTTGTATTGCTTTGTTTTAGAAAGAGTTCCTCGCCAGAAAGCGCCTTTTTGGGGTCATAATGGTCTTGTGCCCACGCTTTCAAATTCCCCAGGAGAAGCAAAATGACAATAACTAGTAGTTGTCTCATATAATAAAAAGAATGGTTCAAATATAGGGAATCATTCTTTTAAACGGGCAAAAGTGTTGCAATGTTGCTTATTTAAAAGGCTATAAATTAATCTTCTTCGGCCGTTTCTTCTTTGGAAACTTTTACCGAAACACCACCCGATACCAGCATTTTCATGACGTCTGTGGACTTGGCGTCCAGTGGGGTAACATGCTCGGCAGGGACAATAAATAATTCGCCGGACAAGGCGTAGGAGAGTGGCATGTAAACCGCTACGTGGTCGGCGATTTTCAGATGGCTGAGATCTGTCTGCGTTATAAAACCGATTTTTTTGATACCCGTTTCTTTGTACATCGTGACGAGTACGGGCTGGTTAAACTTCTTTTTATCGCCGACAAATGCCAGTATCAGGTCTTTGAGAGAATAATAAATCAGGCTCACAAGCGGAATCCTGCGCATGAAACCTTCCGTGAACTTGAAGAAGGATTGTGGTATGATGGTTGAAAAAAAGAAACCAAGAAGGATAATTCCTGAGATAATGATCAATACGCCCAAACCCGGGAGATAAACGGTCCTGTTGCCTGAGATCGGGATTTCAATAGGGATGATGTTATCAAGAAATTCGATTCCGGTCCAGATGATCAGCGCAGTAGCATAAAGTGGTGCCACCAGGACGAGCCCACGAATGAAATAACTGATTATGCGTTTCAGAAAAGGACTTTTAATCTCCATGGAACGTTGCCGCAATGAAGCGGGAATTGTATAGTAAAATAAATCAGCCTCAATTTTTCAAACATACAATAGCTTCCCACCGCGGAAACGGATAAAAATCAGATCAGGAGGATGAAATATTGGACGATGCCGATTGAATTTGGATATTTGCAGCATCCGGGGTAAATCGGCATTTATTTATGTACGGATAAAAATAGAAAGAAGTTCACTCATTTAAAGTATATGTATCAGGCCAGTTATTTAAAACATTTTACCGGGGAAGTTTTTCTGGCGATTGGATGTTCTGAGGAAGAGGCGCAGTTGGCTTCCGAGGTGTTGGTCAGCGCAGATTTGAGAGGGGTAGACTCACATGGGATTGCCCGTTTGGCAGGATATGTCCGTTTGTACGACCATGGGCGGTTGAATCCTAAGCCCCAGGTTAAAGTGGTTTATGAAACTGCAAGTACTGCGGTTGTCGATGGAGACAGGGGTCTTGGGTTGGTAGTAGCACCCAAAGCCATGGAAATTGCGATGGAAAAAGCTGAGAAAGTCGGTTCCGGCTGGGTTTCTGTCCGAAATTCAAATCACTTCGGAATTGCGGGGTACCATGCAATGCTGGCGCTTGAAAAAGACATGATCGGCTGGACCATGACGAACGCAGCTCCGCTGGTAACTCCCACATTTTCTCTTGATAAATTACTGGGAACCAATCCAATAGCCGTGGCAGTGCCTGCGAATGAAGAACCTGCTTTTGTAGCAGATTTTGCTTCGACGGCAGTTGCTTACGGCAAATTTGAAATACTGCAGCGAAAAGGATTGCCGGCACCGCTTGGCTGGGCGCAGGATTCACAAGGCAATGCCACTACAGATTCCAACGCCGTTAAAAGTGGCGGCGGTCTGTTGCCCCTGGGGTCCGACCGGGAGCATGGCAGCCACAAAGGATATGGACTGGGTGCAATCGTCGATATTTTTTCCGGGGTACTTTCGGGAGCTAATTTTGGCCCCTGGGTCCCTCCGTTTGCGACGGCAGGATTTATGTCGACGCAGCAGGCTGTAGGCTTAGGAACGGGACATTTTCTCGGTGCCATGCGGGTAGACGGCTTCCGGCCGGCAGACGAGTTCAAGGAGGATATGGATAAATGGATCCGTGCGTTCCGGGGGGCAAAATCTGTTGAAGGACAAAAGGTCTTGATACCCGGCGATCCGGAAAGAGAAATGGAAGCGGAACGCGGCGAAAAGGGTATCCCGCTACTGGAACCTGTCGTATTATCCCTTGCCGAACTGGCCAAACGTTTTAACATCGATTTCGACGTTAATCTTTGAAGTTTTAATATTGTCAAAACCGAAACAGCGAAAAGCTTGCTGTTATAAGCTAAAATATATGTCCCGCAATTTCAAAGTAGGGTTGTTTGTCACCATTGCGATTCTTACAACCACTTTTACATTTTATTTCTGGCAGATTTTCAAAACGCCCAATTTACAGGTTGACAAGCAGACCAATTTCGCATTGCTGATCCCGGAGACGGCGACATATCAAACCGTGCTGGACTCCCTGAAAAAGCATGATGTCATTAACGATCATATTTCTTTCCGTTTTCTCGCGAGGTTGCTGAGCTATTCTGAAAAACTAAAGCCGGGAAGATATGTAATAAAGCCCAATACAAGTAATTACGAGGCTATCAAAAAACTGATTTCGGGAAATCAGGATGCGGTAAAGCTGACATTCAATAACATCCGGCTGAAGGAAGACCTGATAGCGCGTATCGGGAGCCGGTTTGAATTTGGGGAAGATAATTTTCGCAAAGCGCTTAGCGATCCTGCGGTTTGTGCCAAGTACGGCCTGGATACCCTTACAATCGTTTCCATGTTTTTGCCCAATACCTATGATATTTACTGGACCACCGGAACGGAAAAGTTTCTGGACAGGATGCACAGCGAGTATAAAAAATATTGGACTGATGAAAAAGTGGCAAAAGCGAGGGAAATCGGCCTGACGCCTGTACAGGTTTCGATACTCGCATCGATTGTAGAGGAGGAGCAGGCAAGAAAAGTAGATGAGCGCCCAAAAGTTGCAGGTTTGTATATCAACAGATTGAAAGCGCAGATGCCATTGCAGGCAGACCCTACGATCAAGTTTGCGTTGCAGGATTTTGCTATCAAGCGTATTCTTAATCAGCAACTGCTTATTAATTCTCCATATAATACTTATGTAAATACCGGCCTGCCTCCCGGACCGATTCGCGTGGCGGATTTCAATTCGCTGGATGCGGTGCTGAATTATGATAAACACGATTATGTATATATGTGCGCCAAGGCCGACCTTTCCGGATACCACGCTTTCGCCACCAATTATAAGGACCACTTAAACAACGCCCGCATGTACCAGGCAGAGTTGAACCGTTTGAAAATCATGAAGTAATGTGATCGTTTCGGCCTTTCACAGATTTTATACTTACAGCAATTACGAATGTTCAGCTACGAAGTCAAAGGGATCAGGGTGCGTTATGCGGATACGGATCAAATGGGATACGTTTATTACGGAAACTATGCGCGCTATTATGAAATCGGGCGGGTAGAGGCTTTGCGAAGCCTTGATTTTCATTATAAAGTAATGGAAGACGAAGGGGTGATGATGCCTGTTTATGAAAACCATTCGCGTTATATCAAACCTGCCCGGTATGATGATGAGTTGAATATCCGGGTAATCTTGCGCGAAATGCCTGGCATAAGAGTTGTATTTCAATACGAGATCCGTAACCAGAACAACATTTTGCTGAATACAGGAGAAACGACTCTTGTTTTTCAGAGACGTGATAATGGGAAGCTCTGCCCGGCTCCCGAGAAACTATTGAATAAATTGAAACCATATTTCGATTCCAAGTAGTAACACCGGTAATACTATGCTTGAAAAACTGTTGAAAAACCGCCATATCAAGCGACTTATCATTTGGTTACAGCGAACAATGCTGTTGAAAGGAACAGCTTCGTTATATGATGTTCTGGCGAATCTTGTAAAAAGTAACGGCAAGTACGATATTGACCAGCGTGCGTCGGCAGTGGCGTATAGTTTGACACTGGCTGCTTTTCCTGCCATCATTTTTTTATTCACACTCATTCCCTACATCCCGATAGAGGATCTTGACAAGCAGATACTTGAACTGCTCCGGGAAAATATGCCGAGCGGGATTTACAAAGATGCGGACCAAACCATTATTGATATCATAAGCCGTCCGCGCTCTGGAGTACTTTCCTTTGGTTTTATTTTTGCGATGATTGCCTCCACGAACGGAATGATGTCGCTCATGCGGTCGTTTGATATGGTGTATGAGGATATTGAAACGCGGGGATTTTTGAAAATAAGGGTTATTGCCATGCTTCTCACTTTGCTGCTGATCGTGGTGCTTTTTTTATCGGTTATCCTGCTGATCGTTGGGGATGGAGTGATGAATCTGCTGAGCGAGTGGCATATTATCCAAGATAACTGGCTCCTTGTTTTGCTTAACATTACACGGTATCTGATCAGTTTCGGGTCCCTGATGCTTGCAATTTCACTGATCTATCGTTTTGCCCCTTCACACGGGAGGCAGTATACTTTTGTAAATATCGGCACTATTGTTGCCTCAGTATTGATCCTGATTTCGACTTACGGTTTCTCTTTTTATCTGTCGCGATTCAGCTCCTATAACAAGCTTTACGGTTCCATCGGAACCATGATTGCCCTGATGATCTGGCTTTATCTACTCGCCTTTGTTATCATTCTGGGGTTTGAGATTAATGCCAGCATTGCCACGTCTTCCAGGTCCGTTCGTCCGGTTAAACACTGATTTACCGTAAAATAACTATGTCTCCCGTTTGTCTTTAATTGTAGCTAGTTTTGTAGCTTACGGTGAGGATGTAATTGAAAGATACGCCGTTGTGAGATAGGAAATCGTGTTCTAGCGTATTGAAATGGAAGAATCTGGACTACCACTGGTTACTGTAATCCTGACGTCATATAATCAGGAAAAATATATTGAGGAAGCACTCACTTCCGTATTTTATCAGACTTACCCCTATATTCAGCTGATTGTCGTCGATAATGCCAGCACTGACAATACGCTGGCTTTGATCGAGCGATTTCGAGTTACTTCTCCTGCGTTTCAGCTGATTAAAAATAATGTAAATGCGGGTTTGTGTCGCGCCTTTAACCAGGGACTGTCGCTGGCTCATGGAAAGTATGTCATCGACCTCTCCGGAGATGATATTCTGATCTCTGGCAGAATTGAAGATCAGGTGTCTGCTTTCGAAGAACTGTCCGAGGAATACGCGGTGGTTTTTTCAAACGCAACTTACGTGGACGCGGCGGGCAGAAATGTGCGGAATCATTACCCGGTAGATAAAAGTGGCAAGTCGCTTCAAAGCGTTCCTTCGGGGGACGTTTACAAAAATATCCTTGAACGGTATTTTATCTGTACGCCAACCATGATGATGCGCACAGCTATCTTGAATCAGCTGGGTGGCTATGATGAAAACCTGCTCTTTGAGGACTTTGATTTCTGGATACGCTCGTCTGTGAAGTTTAAATATTTTTATCTGGACGAGATTCTGATGAAGAAAAGAATTCTCCCCGTTTCCTTGTCTTCACTAGTTTATAAAAAGGGTAGCGGAATGCTGGCTTCTTATTACGCTGTTTGCAACAAAGCCTATGATTTGAACCGCGACCAGAAGGAATTTGATCTATTGGCTGCCCGTATACGTACATTCATCAGGAAATGTTTGTACGCACAAGAGTTTGAGCTAGCCATCCGTTTTCGCAGGTTACTCAATTATATCGAGAACCCCGGATGGAAAACAGAGGTGATCGTTTTTCTTTGCAGATTGCACCTCCCTATCAATTTTATTTACCGTTTTTATATTAAGAACGTAAAAAAAGCATTTACGCCGGAAGGTTTTAGCTTTTAGAGTTGTTAGTATAGAAAGTCTTTTTTTCTATGCCTGCCGAACTGATTAAAATTTATCCGCAAAATCCTGATGAAAGAAGAATACGTCAGGTCGTTGATTGCCTGAGAGATGGAGGGTTGGTGATCTATCCAACCGACACGGTTTATGGATTAGGATGCGACATCTACAATTCCAGGGCAGTTGAAAAGATCGCCCGCATCAAAGGTGTTAAGCCTCAAAAGAACGATTTTTCATTTATTTGCTACGACCTGAGCCACATCGCAGATTTTGCCAAAGTGGGAAATGCGGCGTTTAAAGTAATGAAAAAAGTTTTGCCTGGACCCTACACATTCATCCTTGAAGCCACCAGTAGTGTTCCTAAGCTTTTAAATACGAATAAGAAAACGGTAGGAATCCGTGTTCCGGACAACCCTATTCCCAGATTGGTGGTAAAAGGTCTAGGGAATCCGATCGTTACTACGTCTATTAAGGATGATGATGAAATCATTGAATATTCGACCGATCCTGAACTGATTTTTGAAAAATTTCAACATCAGGTTGATATGGTTATCGACGGAGGTTATGGTGGAAACATTGCGTCAACAATTGTAAAAGCTGACTCAGAATACTTCGAAATCATTCGTGAAGGACTTGGAGACCCAAGTGTGTTTTTGTGACAAGGAAAATGTAATAATCTAAGTACGAGTTGAACAATATGAGCTATGGAAAATAATTATTATAAATTTTTTGATAATATCATTAGCCTTTGCCATATTTATAGTGACAGTATTTTCGAGCATTAAGAACAATTGAAGGAAGTACAGATTGAATTGCAGTATTTGCCCTGCCTGGAATATTTTACCTGTATACTTGAGTACGACAGGATCCACGTCGATATTGAAGAGCGGTATGTGAAGCAAACGCATCGAAACAGGTGTAGCGTGCTTACAACCAACAAAATTGATGTGCTGACCATACCTGTTAAAGGCTATGAGGCAGCTTGCCCCACAAAAGATATAAAGATAGATTACAACCAGGACTGGATTCGCCGTCATTTGGGTTGCCTTAAGTCCGCCTACGGAAAATCACCGTTTTACGAATATTACGCACCCGAGCTCGTTCAGACTTACGATAAGAAATTTACGTATCTGGTAGATTTGAATTATGAATTATTGACAATTTGTCTTAGATTGGTTGGAATAAAGAAAAATATTGTGTACAATTTGTCAGGTGATTTTGCGGCAAAAAATGGTGTTGTAAACGATATATCGCTCATTAACAACAGGAAGAGCACCAATTCACATAAATATTATCAGTCAGTACCTTATTATCAGACCTTCGGGAATGATTTTGTGAGTAATCTGAGTATTGTAGATTTAATTTTTAACATGGGGCCGGAAGCAAAGAGTGTTTTGTTAAGATCCTGTAAGTCTCAATAAGCTATTTTGAACAAACAAGGATCAAGTAGCGTTTAGAATATTAAAACACTTTTTATTGCTACACAATGGAAGCAAAATTTTCGAATAGAGTGAAAGAAGTAATCTCAATGAGCCGGGAAGAAGCCCTCCGTCTTGGACATGATTACATTGGTGCAGAACACTTATTACTTGGCATGATTCGTGAGGGCGACGGTGTGGCAATTGGTTTATTGAAAAAACTCGGCGTGTCTTTAGAAGATGTACGACAGAACATCGAGCAGGCAACCAAGGGTGCAGCTACCAATAATGTTAAGAATTTGCAGAATATACCTCTGACAAGGCAGTCGGAAAAGGTTTTGAAAATTACCTATCTGGAAGCTAAGATTTTCAAAAGCACACTGATCGGTACAGAACATTTACTGCTTTCGATTTTAAGGGACGAGGATAATATCGGCACCCAGATCTTACATAAGTTTAATGTTAACTACGAAGTCATTAAGGAAATGTTAGAATATCAATCATCAGGATCACGACCCAATATGGGTCCAGAGACCGAAGACGGAGATGACGAAGCAAGAGGAGGAATGTTTGGGGGAGGAAGTGGCTCGGCATCCGGGAAAGAATCCAAGGGAGCGGAAAAATCCCGTACACCAGTTTTAGATAATTTTGGCCGCGATTTGACAAAAATGGCGGAAGTTGGCAAACTGGATCCAATTGTAGGACGTGAAAAGGAAATCGAGCGTGTTGCTCAGATCTTGAGTCGTCGTAAAAAGAATAACCCGATCCTTATCGGTGAACCGGGTGTAGGTAAAACGGCCATCGCGGAAGGTCTTGCGTTGAGAATCGTGCAGAAAAAGGTTTCGAGGGTTTTATTTGGTAAACGTGTAGTTACACTTGACTTAGCGTCACTTGTTGCCGGCACAAAATATCGGGGACAATTTGAGGAGAGAATGAAGGCTGTCATGAACGAGCTCGAAAAATCTCCGGATGTTATTTTGTTCATAGATGAGCTGCATACTATCGTCGGTGCTGGGGGTGCATCAGGTTCGCTGGACGCTTCGAACATGTTCAAACCGGCTTTATCGCGCGGTGAAATTCAGTGTATCGGTGCGACAACGCTTGATGAGTATCGTCAGTATATCGAAAAAGATGGTGCTCTTGCCCGTCGTTTTCAGATGGTCATGGTGGACGCTACTTCTATTGAAGAAACTATCCAGATCCTTGAAAATATCAAGGATAAATATGAAGATCACCACCATGTAAATTATACGCCGGAATCTATCAGCACGGCTGTTAAATTGTCCGAGCGGTACATCACAGACAGATTCCTGCCGGACAAAGCTATTGACGTCCTGGATGAAGTTGGTGCGCGTGTGCATATCAGCAATATTACCGTTCCTGAGGACATTCTGGTTCTTGAAGAGCAAATCGAGAACATCAAGCAGGAAAAAAACAGGGTCGTAAAAAGCCAGAAATATGAGGAAGCTGCGCAGCTGAGAGATCGCGAGAAAAAGCTGATCGACCAACTGGAGCGTGCCAAACTGGCTTGGGAAGAAGAAACAAAACAGAAACGCTATACGGTTACTGAACATAATGTTGCAGAAGTCGTAGCGATGATGACTGGTATTCCGGTTACAAACGTATCGATGGACGAGGGCAAAAAGCTGCTGAATATGGCGGATGAGCTTAAGGCCAAAGTTATCGGTCAGGATCCGCCGATCGAGAAGCTTGTGAAAGCAATTCAGCGGACAAGGGTAGGATTGAAAGATCCTAAAAAACCAATAGGTTCTTTTATATTCCTTGGACCAACAGGTGTGGGTAAAACCGAGCTTGCGAAGGTGTTGTCAACTTATTTGTTCGATAAAGACGATTCTCTGGTGCGCATCGATATGAGTGAATACATGGAGAAATTCAGTGTATCACGTTTAGTTGGAGCTCCTCCGGGATATGTAGGTTACGAAGAGGGTGGTCAGTTGACCGAAAAAATCAGACGGAAACCATACAGTGTTGTTTTGTTGGATGAGATCGAAAAAGCGCATCCGGATGTATTTAATATCTTGTTACAGGTTCTGGATGATGGTATTTTGACCGATGGCCTGGGACGCAGGGTTGACTTCCGGAATACGATCATTATCATGACATCAAATATTGGTGCACGTGATTTGAAAGATTTTGGATCAGGAATAGGCTTCTCGACGAAGGCAAAATCTGAAAACCAGGATGATATTATGAAAGGCACAATTCAAAGTGCACTACGTAAAGCATTTTCGCCGGAATTTCTCAACCGTTTGGACGATGTAATTGTATTTAATTCGCTTCAACGCGAAGATTTGCACCGGATTATCGATATATCTCTTGGCAAGCTATTTAACCGTGTGAAAGGTCTTGGTTACGAGATTGAATTGACGGTTCCTGCGAAGGACTTTCTTTCTGAAAAAGGATATGATCCACAGTATGGAGCACGTCCTTTGAACAGGGCGATCCAGAAATATCTTGAAGATCCCGTTGCTGAGGAAATTCTGAAAGGTGATTTGCGTGAAGGCGACGTTCTTGTGGCAAATCATGAAGAGAATAGTGAACAACTTGTTATCAGTGTACGTAAAAAAGAGGAAGAACTGGCCAACTAATCAAGGCAGTTCGTTATAGCAATAATTGTTTTTCTGGAGGCAGGTCATTTTGATCTGCCTCTTTTTTTGTTTGACACTTATTAATATGTCTCGGGCAAATGATATTGTTAGTTTTAGAAATTAGCATAGTGAATTAGTTTATATTTAAACCTTGGAAATTTTTATACAAATCCGGATGAAAATGAATTTGTGGCGGCTTGTTCTAATTTTTAATTTATTAGCGTTGATATATTCCGTTGAATTGCTGGGACAAAAGCTTCCTTCCGGTCCTCAGGTCCTTACTTTCTTTTCAGATGCGGATGATACGGAACAGCCTTATGGGCTTTATCTCCCCAAAAACTACGATGCGAGCAAAAAGTATCCTTTGGTAATGATGTTGCATGGGGCCGGATCCAATCACAGGTTAGCCCTTAGACGGGTTTTTGGTAAAAGTAATGCGGAAGGTGAGACAGATGCGGAAGCAACCCGGTATTTCCCTGTTTGGGATGATGTTGATTTCATCGTAGCCTCTCCATATGCAAGAGGAACCGCGGGTTATCAGGGAATCCCGGAGGAAGATGTCTATAATGTTCTGGAGGATGTTAAAAAACGTTTTAGTATAAATGAAAATAGGGTGTATCTGACCGGATTGTCTATGGGCGGCGGAGGTACGCTTTGGTTGGGTCTCACCAGGCCTGATATCTGGGCGGCGGTAGCGGCGGTTTGCCCGGCGCCACCGGAGGGTACATTTGAATTGGCCTCCAATGCTTTAAACTTCCCGGTGCATTTTTTTCATGGTGATGCAGATCCAGTCGTTCCTGTTGCCGGAACCCAAAAATGGGTATCACATTTACAGGATATAGGTGTGGAAGTGAGTTATAAGGAATTTGTTGATGTTAAACATGACAGCTGGGTAAGTGCCTATGACAATCAGTTTATTTTCGAATGGTTTTCGCCTGCGGTCAGAGTGCCTTATCCCGACCGTGTTACGTTTGTAAGTAAGCAATACAAATACAATAAAGCTTTCTGGATCCGGTTTGATGAGATTGAATATGGTAAGCTCGCTGAAATTGAGGCACGGTTTGTGAAAGAAAACGCGGTTGAAGCAAAAACCAAACACCTCAATGCTTATACCGTCACTTTGGCAGGTCATCCTAAGTTTAGAAAGGGTAGCGATGTTTCCTTCAAAATTGACGGGGAGGAGCTCACGGTGAAAGGTGACAGTATCGTTTCATTTTCGAAAATCAATAATGTTTGGTCTGTCGTGAAACCGCACGAAGCAGTTGGTATACGAAAAGTAAAAGGAGCTGAGGGACCAATTTACGACGCATTTTCCTCCAGACATGTTTATGTATATGGTACTTCCGATAACCCCTCAGAAGATGAAGTCAAAAGGCGGAGGGGTATTGCTGAGCAAGCGGCAGATTGGTCGCATTACCGTGGAGAATTTCTGGGCAGGGTAATGTTTTTTCCCAGGGTGTTATCAGATAAGGAAGTGCGCCCAAGCGATCTGGAAAACGCTAATCTTATTTTGTTTGGTAACAAGGAAAACAATGCATTAGTCGCCAGGCACGCGGATAAGCTTCCGGTGCATTTAAAGACCAGTGATAAGGAACACGGATTACTATATGTGTTTCCTATTGGCAAACATTATGTTGCAGTAAGTTCGGGCCTGCCTTGGTGGACAGGGGTTGAAGATGTTGGCTTTCCGTTTGTGCCAGTAACGCATCGGAAACTATCAGGATTTAAAGATTTGATTTTCTTTAAAAACTCTGCAAAAAATATTCTTGCAGACGGTTATTTTACTCCCGATTGGAGGCTTACGGAAGAAATGCAGACAATTCTTTCAGGTTCGGGCGTCATCACCATTACCAGATAATAACTACCATTTTAATTGATTTTACAGCAATGAACTACAACGAAAAGATTTCCAGGAAATCATTCATCAAAGCAAGCGCATTTGCACTTGCGACGCCACTGTTTTCAAAACTTGACTGGGATGTTAAAGCATCTTCCAAAATCGGATTGCAGCTCTATACGCTGAGGAACGAAATCGCTAAGGATCTGGAGGGGACTCTCAAAAGGGTTGCCGAGATCGGATACAAGGAAGTCGAGTTGTATGGATACAGCGACGGGAAGTTTTTTGGTAAGACCCCTAAGGAATTCAAAGCTATTTTAAAGGGACTCGGGTTAGATCCTGTGAGCGGTCACTATGGTGCCGGTGTGGAGAAAAAAGATGCAAAGGGTACACTAAGTAACGACTGGCAACGTGCTGTTGACGATGCGGCGGAAATAGGGCAGAAATATGTCAACTGTGCTTATTTGACAGATGCTGAGAGAAAAACTATCGACAGTTATAAAAGCTACGTCGACCTTTTTAATAAGTCGGGGGAAGTTGCCAAAAAAGCGGGTTTGCAATTCGGATATCATAATCATGATTTTGAGTTCAAAAAATTGGAAGGCCAAATTCCATACGACATCATTGCCGGGCAGACAGATCCTAATTTGGTGAAACTGGAGCTTGATCTTTACTGGATTGTGAAAGCAGGGTTGGATCCGGTCGATCTTTTCAAAAAGTATCCGGGACGTTTTCCTCTGTGGCACGTAAAGGATATGGAAAAAGGAGGGACGCAATCTTTTGCAGAGGTAGGAACAGGGTCCATCAACTTCGCAAAGATCTTTGAAGCGCGTAAAATGGCCGGGTTAAAGCATTTCTTTGTTGAGCAGGATACTGCCAAAAGACCACCTCTGGAAGCCATTGATATCAGCTTCAAAAACGTGACAAAGATGAAGGTCTAGTTCAGCCTTTTATTCATTAAGAAAAAAAGACCCGGCCGCATAGCAGCCGGGTCTTCGACATTATGCAGATAAAAATTTCAGTTTACTAACTGTAATTTAAGTTCGTTAAGCCTGCTTTTCAGCGAGGCATCTATTTGGCGGTCATCCACCCTGAGGACATAGCCTCCAATAAGATTCGGATCAATTTTCTCCTGCAACTGAACAGTTCTGCCAGTCGACGAAGCTACTATGTCTACAAATTGCTTGCGCAGTTCGTCCGTCAACGGAGTAGTGGTTATGACAGTTGCATTCTGAATGCCTTGGAAAAGATTATAGCTTTTGATAAACTCAGCAGCTATCTCATCAAGAATTGCTTCTCTGTTCTTTTTTGTAATGATCGTAAAGATTGCATAGGATACAGGATTAACGCGCTCCTTGAAAAGTGCGTTCAGTATGCCCAGTTTCTTCTCATGACGTACAACGGGGCTTTTTAACGCCAGCATCAAAGCTCTGTTTTTATCCGCTGTATCCTTAAACAACAGCATATCTGCATAAACCGCCTCCAGAACATTCTGTTCTTTGGCTAGTTCAATGAGTGACTTTGCGTATCTGGCGGCTACAATACCTACTGACATAGGAAATAAATTTTAGAATGCGATCGATAAATAAACAATTGATACAGGACCAATTATTAATTAAGATGTGCAGATGAAGCTAGGTCTGCAATTAATTTTTCCTGAGCTTCTTTATCTTTCAGTTCACGGTGCAATACCTTTTCAGCGATTTCAAGAGAAAGGGTAGCAACTTCTTTTCTGATTTTTGACACCGCAAGTTGCTGTTCATTACGGATCGATTCACGTGCAGTTTCAATCATTTTCTGTGCTTCAACAGCCGCCTTGTCTTTGGACTCAAGAATGGTTTTGTCAGCCGCTTCTTTCGCATCACGCAAAATTTTATCGCGGACAGCGTTAGCTTCTGCGATCAGTTTTTCATTGTCAGATTTCAATTGGATCATTTCAGCCTTTGTTCTTTCAGCAAGATCCAAAGCTCCCTGAATTTCATTCTCACGGTCTTTAAGTCCTTTGATGATCGGTTTCCAGGCAAACTTTGCTAAAATGAAAACAACCATAAGAAATACCACCAGCATCCAGAAAATAAGGCCTGGGTTAGGAGTAAGCAATGACATAGTATAAAATGAGTTTGGTGTAAGTTTGAGTAAATGGGGCAAACCCCGTTTTTGTCTTAGCTCTTCTTTATTAAAAATCGTGGAAGCCTATTGCTCCCACGAAGAGTTTTTTTGCTATTTCCTTACCTAATGTAAAAGAAATAGGGATCCGGAGATCCAATGTTTCTTACTAGAGCTTGAAAGAGATAAGCAGACAGATAACCGCAGCAAACAAAGCTACCGCTTCGATAAGAGCAGCGATGATAAGCATTGCAGTCTGGATAGCACCGGCAGCTTCTGGTTGACGAGCGATACCTTCAACAGCACTACCACCGATTTTACCGATACCTAGACCAGCACCGATAGCAGCAAGACCAGCGCCGATAGCAGCACCGAAAACTGCAAGACCTGCACCGCTTTGTTCTGTAGCCTGAAGCAAAATTTGAAGCAACATAATTGTGTTTGTTTTAAAATATAATTAATAAAAAAGAGATTCAGAATCAATGTCCGTGATCAGCATGATGATGCTCCTCGATAGCACTGCCGATGTACATGGACGATAAAAGGGTAAAGATGAATGCCTGGATAAAAGCTACCATGATCTCAATGAAATTGAGGAACAAGGCGAAAAGCGAAATAACCGGGGCAATGACAATACTTTGGAAAATGAAGATCAGACCGAAGAGACTCAAAAGAATAATGTGGCCTGCGGTCATGTTTGCGAAAAGCCGAACCATCAAAGAAAACGGTTTCATGAACACACCCACAATTTCAACAGGGATCATGATGATCAACAAGGGAATCGGAACGCCGGTTGGCTTCACAAGGTGCTTGTAATAATGTCCGTTGGCGTTCAGGTGTACAACTATGAATGTCAATACGGCTAAGGTCATTGTTACGGCTATGTTTCCTGTCAGGTTGGCAGATCCGGGCAGAAGTCCGAGAATATTATTGACCAGGATAAAAAAGAAAAGCGTGAGAAGGTAAGGCAGGTATTTTTCGTATTTCGGTCCTACGTTTGGCTTAACCACATCGTCACGAATGAAAAGAATAATCACCTCCATCGCAGACTGAAATCCTTTCGGAGCCTTGCCTTTGTTATTGGCATACCATTTCCCGATGCTGGTAAAAATAAGGATCAGGATTACGGCACTTAAGAGCATGGAAGCCACGTTTTTCGTAATCGAAAAATCATAGATTACACGGGATTCATCAACCGGAACAATTTTTTCGGAATCACCATGAACAAGGTGATAGCCATTGTATTCGTGGTGTTCGTTGTGAAAATTTGCGGAAGAGAAAACTTCAATACCGCGGTCGGCAGAATAAAGAATAACAGGAAGCGGAATCGTAACTCCGTGGGTAAATTCCCATTCGTGAGAATCAGCGATGTGGTGCATAATCATCTCGCCGATGTTGAATTTCTTCTCAGACTCTTCCAGATTATGTTCAATTTTATGCTCCTGTTCGTTGATGCTTTCCACCACCTTTCCAGAGTCATGCTGAATGGTTTGATCCGCCCTCGCCGGGACGTTAAAAAAGCAGGTTGCCGCTATGAGGGCAGTGGTAATAATCAGTCTCAAATTGGTATACATAAAGGCTTGAAATACTATGCTTTGTCAATCGCGGCGCAAGTTACGATACAAACCATATATTTCAAAGCATGTGTAAAACAAATAGAGTGCAAAAAAATTGGTAACAAATAAGAATGAATCAGTTAGCCCATGATATAAAAATGCACCGATAAACAAGAGACTGAGGATTATCCTCCCGACAATGGTTGATATGTAAAAAGTGACAAATTTTTGTCTGTTGTTTTTCATACCCAATTCCATAAGCCGGTGGATTAAAAAAGATATCCCCACAAAGAATACCACGATGTACCATATATAAGGATGCAGAACAGAGTCGAAATGAAAATACTGAGCAAGGAATAATACAATTCCGAGAATGACAGTAGCCAGAATGGTACGTAACATGTTGTTTAATTTTACTTTTTGGCGAATCCCCGTATCAGCAGATAAAGGGAGGCTCCGATGGAAGTCAGGGAAAGAATCAGGGTCCAGACAGGAACCTTATTTTGCTGCCATTCGTCAAGCTTGTACCCACCGTACGTGAAGACCAGGATTGTTCCCAGCATTTGCATGGCAAGACCTGAATACTTCAAAAATCCGGTCGGCGATTTTGTGACGGGAATCTTGCTATTTTTGTCACTGAAATCATCTGGATCCTTTTTCATGCCTTTGCTTTAGAAATGTAAAGGTAAAATTGCTTCAAATTTTACAAATGCAGCTATCTTCGATACGTATTTTGTTGTAATTACCGTTTTAGATTTGCCTGTTAAGAAGATTCACGACACCCCTAATAACATTTTTGTGATCCACCGCTTCGCCTCAAAGACTTACCGGATAGCTATTTTACTGACAATGATCGGTCTGCTTGCAGCCTGTTCACAGTTCAGTACAAGACCTGCTGCGGTTGGTTTTCACAATATGTCAGCCAGGTACAATGCTTATTTCATGGGCGATAAAGACATCCAGGAAGCGGAGTTTACCATGAGGAAAGCGTACAAGGAAGATTACAATCAGCTGCTGCCGATATTGCTTCCGATGGATTCGATATTGTCCCTGCCGGTAAAACCTCAGCTGGAAGATGCGATAAAAAAGGCTTCCATAGTTGCTGAAAAACATCAGAATAGCAAGTGGCTGGACAACAGTTATATTATTTTAGGTAAAGCCAGGTTATATCTTGGACAGTGGGCTGACGGCCTTGAAGCGCTCCGGTATGTGTATGCCAACGGACGCGATGAAAATGACAAAAACCGTGCACTCATTCTTCTTATGCGTGCCTATGTGATCAGGAAAGATTATTCTAATGCACTAGGCGTCGCTGAATACCTTAGCCAGCAGCCACTGGATAAGACATCCACGCGGGATTTCTATCTGACAAAAGCATATTTACATCAGCAGAATGGTGAATATCTTACCTCTGTCGCGATTTTGGAGGAAACTTTTCCGCTTCTGAAAAAATCGATTGAAACAGCCAGAATTCATTTCGCCGCGGCTCAGATGTATGACCGCCTCGGCCAATATGCGCTGGCAAATAAGCATTACAGCAGTGTCAGGAAGAACAGGCCTGATTATGACCTTGGTTTCTATTCATCCATGAGTTCACTCCAGAATGAGGTGGTGCTGAACCCGAAAAAGGATTTGGGGGCAGTAGGCTTCAACAAAATGCTGAAGGATAGAAAAAATGTCGATCTGCTGGACAGAATTTATTTTACAATGGGCTTACTCGCTGAACACCGGAAACAAATTCCTGAGGCAGTCGGCTATCTGAAAAAGTCGGCGGCTGCGTCCAAGGGCCCGAACGCAACTCAGAAAGCATATACTTTTCTACAGCTGGCCAGGATTAACTATGAAAACCTGGAAAATTTCGAAGCGTCAAAGGCATATTATGATAGTGCCCTGACTATTCTTCCTCAGGATGCGCCGGAATATACACTTGTAGCGGATCGCAAAAGGGCGCTTGACAACTTTGTGGTGCAATACACGATGGTCAATCTGGAAGACAGTCTTCAACTTCTGGCGAAAATGAATCCAGCGGCGTTGGATAATAAAATAGACCAGATCATCGAGGCTAAGGAGAAAATCAGGCTTGAAGAGGAGGAGGCTGCGAAAAAGCTGCTTGAAGCTTCTCAGACTGCAACTTCGAAGAGTACGCCTAACATGCTTAATGGAAATGAGCGGAGGTGGGAGCTCTACGATCCTGCTTTGCTGGACAAAGGTAAAATAGAGTTTCGGAGAATGTGGGGCAACAGGAAATTAGAAGATAACTGGCGCAGGAGCAAAAGACAACTGGGATCGGTTACCGAAGGCACTGACGACATTGCAGCGAGTGAAAATGACCCTGCCGATGAAGAACCAGACAATGCACCCCTGGTTAAAGGAAGCCCTCAGTGGGAGGAAGTGCATAATATATTGAAAAATGATGTGCCGCTCACAGAGGAACAGTTTGCTGAGTCGCAGAAGAGAAAAGAGGACGCGCTATATGCACTTGGTAAAATTTACAGGTTTGATCTGAAAGAGCCTCAGCGTTCCATAAGTACTTTCGAGCGTATGTTGGCTGATTTTCCGCAAACTACCTACAAAGAAGAAGTTTATTATTTGTTGTATCTCACATACGCGGATGGTGATAGTAAAAAGGCAGCCTGGAAAGAGAAATTATTGACTGAGTATCCAAATTCGACTTATGCCCGGCTTGTTACCAGGCCGGCAGGTTCTGACGGTAGTTCTGTGGCATCGGGCACTGCGATGAAAGAATATGAGGCCGCCTACCAGTTGTATTCGGAGGGTAACTACCAGAAAGCGCTTGAAAACATTGAACAAAATCTTCCTGCGTACAAAGGCTCCGAGCTTGAAGATAAATTTGCCCTTCTCAGGGTCTTCCTGATCGGAAAGGTCAGGGGTAAGGATGCTTACGGACAAGCTATTGCCGAATTCATGCAGTTGTACCCTTCCAGCATTTACCTGCAGAGAGTGTCTGAAATGCAGGAGCTGAATTCTGTTTCCATGGGAAAAAGATAATTATCTGACTTTGTATCTTTGTTCCTCCGTTTTTAATTAATTACACATTTATGATTGAACTACAACCCGGAAAGTACCGTCGCAGCATTATTCGTTTATGGCGTTATGTTGGACTGGGACTGGGCCTGATTATACTTTATATTGTCGCCGTAAGTTTTAATTTTTTCTGGCTGTTCGGTGGAATGCCAGATCTGAAAACACTTGAAAATCCAAAAAGTGAGCTTGCTTCGGAGCTGATCAGCGAAGACGGAAAATCATTGGGGAAATACTTTTTTGAGAACAGGACACCCATTGAAATAGCCCAGATATCGCCCAATCTGATTGATGCGCTCGTTGCCACTGAAGACGCGCGTTTTGTGAATCACTCGGGTATTGATCCAAGGAGTTTGCTGCGTGTTTTCAAAGGTATTGTTTCGGGTAATTCCAGTTCAGGGGGAGGGAGTACGCTAACCCAGCAAGTAGCGAAGAACCTATTTAATACACGTTCAGAGGAATTTGAGGGGCTGTTGGGGAAAATTCCATTGGTAAAAATCGTAATCGCGAAAACAAAGGAGTGGATTCTTGCTGTGGTGTTGGAAAGAAAATATACCAAGCAGGAGATCATGCAGATGTATCTTAACACGGTTTCTTTTGGAAATAACACCTATGGAATTAAAGTAGCTTCAAAAACTTATTTTAATAAAGAAGCCTGGGACCTGAATGTAACGGAGGCTGCTCTATTGGTGGGTATGCTCCAGAACCCAACGCTTTTCAATCCGCTTCGTTTTCCTAAAAACGCACTGACACGCCGGAATACCGTTTTGTCCCAAATGGCCAAATATGATTACATCCCTGTTGAGGATTTTGAAATATATAAGTCTAAATCACTTGGTCTCAATTTTACTATTGATAGTCATAACACGGGCCTCGCGCCTTATTTCCGAGAATCGATGCGGGGGTATCTCAGAAGCTGGATCAAAGTTTACAACGAAGAACATGACACCCATCATGATCTTTACACAAGTGGATTAAGGATTTACACCACCATCGACTCCCGCATGCAGCGCTACCAGGAACAGGCGCTGGAAGAGCACATGAGGCAGCAGCAAAAACTTTTTGACGAGCACTGGAAAGGAAGAAATCCGTGGATTGACAGAAATGGGAAAGAGATTCCCGGATTTATTAATTCTGCGGTAAGAAAATCGCCCCGTTTCATATCGTTAAAAAAGGATCTGGGAGAAGAGGAAGCATGGAAAGTAATGCGGAAACGCTATAAAATGAAGGTGTTTTCGTGGGACGGAGAAAAAGAGATCCTCATGAGCCCGATTGACTCGATTGCTTACTACAAACGTTTCCTGAGAGCCGGAATGATGTCAATGGATCCGCGCAACGGGCATGTGAAAGCGTGGGTAGGTGGTATTAATTTTAGGTATTTTAAATATGATCATGTAAAGCAGGGAAGCAGGCAGCCAGGTTCTACTTTCAAGCCTTTTGTTTACGTGTCGGCTTTGGATAAAAGTTTTCTTACTCCATGCGACCATGTTACGGATGCTCCGGTGTATTTCGGGCCTGCTGACGGAGTTCCGGGAGGCTGGACGGCACACAACTCCAATAACAAGTATTCGTATCAATCACTGTCGCTGAGGCAGGCGTTGGGGAAATCCGTGAACACTGTGAGTGCCTATCTGATGAAAATGGTGAAGCCGAAAACGGTTGTGGAATATGCGCACAAGCTTGGTATCACCAGCAAGTTGCAGGCAGTTCCCTCACTTTGTTTGGGCATCAGTGATGTCTCCGTCTATGAAATGGTTGGCGGCTACTGCGCCTTTGCAAACGGAGGTCACAGGACTGAGCCAATGACCATTCTTCGCATAGAAGATCGGAACGGTAATGTGCTACAGGAATTTTTTCAGAAGCAGAATCAGGAAATCAGCGAGAATATGGCGTATAATATGCTCTATTTGATGCGTGGCGCTGTGGAGGATCCGGGTGGTACTGCTGGCCGCCTCAGACAATATGGTGTTACGGAAGACAATGAAATTGCAGCGAAAACCGGAACAACCTCGAATTATTCTGATGGCTGGTTCATGGGAATGACGCAGCATCTGGTCTCGGGTATCTGGGTCGGAGGAGAAGATAGGAGTATACACTTTCGCACCATTACCTATGGTCAGGGTGGACGAATTGCAATGCCTGCCTGGGGGTTATTTATGCAAAAAGTGTACAATGACCAGACGCTTGTTCAATACAGAAAAGGACCTTTCAACAAGCCTGAAAATTACGTCAGGGAATGCGGAAGCGTAGCTGCCGATAGTGTTGACACATATATTCCACCGTCGCGGTCTGATGATGAAGGCGTATTGTTTTAAGTTCACATTTAAAATTCAATGTCTGATTTTAATTATAAAGAGGAACTTTCGAAACTTCCACTTGATCCGGGTGTTTATCGTTATTTTGATGAAACCGGAGAGGTTATTTATGTAGGGAAAGCAAAAAGTTTGAGGAACCGCGTTTCCAGTTACTTTCTTAAATCCAATCAGCATGATCGAAAAACCAAACGGCTGGTCAGTCAGATCCGCCGGATCGAATACACAATTGTTTTAAGTGAGTGGGACGCGCTGTTGCTGGAAAACCAGCTCATCAAACAACTTCAGCCGAAGTTCAATATTCTTTTAAAGGACGATAAAACTTATCCTTTTATCTGCGTTACGCACGAGCCTTTTCCCCGGGTTTATGTGACTAGAAATCTTGAAAAAGAAAAAGGTACTTTCTATGGTCCGTTTGCAAATCTGAGGTCCATGCACACATTGCTCGACATGTTCAAGTCTTTGTACCAGATCAGGTCCTGCCAATTGCCTTTGACAAAGCAGAATATTGAAGCCAAAAAATTCAAGGTATGCCTTGAGTATCACATTGGCAACTGCAAAGGACCTTGCGAAGGGCTGCAGCCGGAGGAAGAATACAATGCTGAAATTGAGCAAGTACACAATATATTGAAAGGCAACCTGTCGCTTCCCCAGCAATATTTCAAGGAAAAAATGCTTGCTGCCGCCGAAAGCATGGCTTTTGAGCAGGCGCATTCCTGGAAAACAAAAATTGAACATCTTTCCAATTTTCAGAGCAAGGCAACGGTGATCAATCCCAAAATAGGGAATGTGGATGTGCTTACTATTTTGTCGGACGAAGAGGCAGCCTATCTGAGTTTTATGAAAATAAAAAACGGGTATATGGTTGCCACACAAACGATCGAAGTCAAGAAAAAGCTTGATGAAAGTGACGCGGAGATATTGGCGATGATGATCGTGGAAATGCGAACAAAATTCGGTGCGGAAGCCCGGGAGCTGATCTCCAATCTGAAGCCTGATCTTGAAATGCGGCTGGATGTGGTGGTACCGCAAATCGGCGACAAGAAAAAGCTGCTGGATATGTCGATGAAAAACGTGATGTATTTCCGTCGTGAAAAAGCAGAACGCAGGGAGGTAGAGGCATCGGCAACATCATCTAAAAAAGACAGGATTCTGATCCGCCTAAAATCTGACTTGCAGCTAAAAACGCTTCCGAGACATATCGAGTGTTTTGATAACTCCAACATTCAGGGCACCAATCCGGTAGCGGCGATGGTTTGTTTTAAGGATGGAAAACCTTCGAAAAAGGACTATCGACATTTTAATATCAAAACGGTTATCGGGCCTAATGACTTTGCATCTATGAATGAGGTGGTCGGGCGGCGTTACTTGCGGCTGATTGCCGAGGAGCAGCCTCTTCCTGACCTGATCGTCATCGATGGTGGAAAGGGACAGCTCGGAGCGGCTTGTGACGCACTGAAAAGCCTGGGTATTTACGGTCAGGTACCGGTTATTGGTATTGCAAAAAGACTTGAAGAGATATATTTCCCGGAGGATTCCCTACCATTATATATTGACAAAAAATCCGAGTCGCTAAAATTGATCCAGCAGATCAGGGATGAGGCGCACCGGTTCGCTATCACTTTCCACCGTGATAAACGGAGTAAAGGCAGTCTGGTGAGTGAAATGGAAGGGGTGATCGGAGTAGGCAAAATTACTGCGTCGAAGTTATTGAAACATTTCGGGTCGGTCCGTGGAATTCGCGAAAGTTCCTTAGAAACACTCACTGAACTGGTAGGGCTGGACAGGGCGAAAAAGGTTAGGGCATATTTTGATGCGATGTCTGAATAAGTCGATTTTTCAGGCGCCAATATTTTTTCCTGCAATGTATCCGGTCGTCCAGGCATTCTGGAAGTTAAAACCGCCGGTAATTCCGTCTACATCCAGTACTTCGCCGGCAAAGTATAATCCTGGAAGAACACTGCTTTCCAATGTTTCACGATTCACATCGGCGAGGGAAATACCCCCGCAGGTCACAAATTCTTCCTTGAATGTGGTTTTTCCCTTTACATCAAACTGGCTGTTTGTCAATAACTCAGCGAGGCGATTCAATACTTTATTTGTCGCTTCGGACCATTTCAAGCCTTCGTTGATCTCTGATTTTTCCGTTAAGGCTTTCCAAAGACGCATGGGTATGCCGAAACGGGCATGAGAAGTGATTTGCTGTTTGGGCGTGTTTGTTTTTTCCTGGATCAAAAACTCCCTCACCTGTTGTTCATTGAGTTCGGCCAGCCAGTTGATCTTGCAAACGAAATCATAATTTTTTTCGGCCAGATCCCGCGCGCCCCAGGCGGATAATTTCAAAACAGCCGGCCCGCTGAACCCCCAATGTGTAATGAGTACCGGCCCGCGCCATTCATGTTTGGTACCCATAATCCGTACAACTGCATCAGGTACAGATACACCTGCAAGAGGAAGTAAATAATTTCCAGGCGTATTAAAGGTGAAGAGTGATGGCAGCGGATCTACAATCTGATGGCCATGCTCTGACAACCATTCGAATCCGGCTATTTTAGGATAACCGCCGGTAGCAATCAATATCCTGTCGCAGGTGATTGGTTCTTGGGAATCCAGGTTCAGTTCGAATTTCTCCCCCTCCGCACTGGATATTTTGGAAAGAGATTTTACCGAAACCCCGGTTTTTATTTCTATACCGGCCTGTTTCGCCGCACGCAACAGGCATTCTATGATAGTATGCGACGAGTCCGTGACCGGAAACATGCGGCCATCGTTTTCTGTTTTTAATTTGACACCTCGTTTTTCAAACCATTCGACAGTCGCAGCGGCATCAAAACGGGGGATGAGTTTACGTAATAATTTATCGCCTCTCGGGTAGTTTTTAATAAAAAAACGCAGGTCGGAAGGATTGTGGGTCACATTGCACCTGCCGCCTCCGGACACGCGGACTTTGTTGAGCACCGTTTTATTCTTTTCAAGAATCGTGATCCTGGCATCAGGAAAAGTCTCTGCCGCCGTGATGGCCGCCATAAATCCCGAAGCCCCTCCTCCGATAACAACAATTTGCATAACACATGTTTTGGTCATGCAAAAATGCCACGTAAGTTTTAAAAACTGCAGTTTCTTTTTATATCTTTCTCAATATCTCCATTCATTAAACTGCTATACATGCAAAAGATTCTCGTTATAGGACTTGGAAAGGTGGGCTCCCTGGTGGGCACTTTGTTGAATAAAAGATTTGATGTTACCGGCATTGATAAAGCCCCGCCGACTAATCAGCTACCATTTCCTGTGGAAGCGGGCGACATCAGTGATACAGATTTCCTTGACGGAAAACTTTCCGGTTTCGATGCAGTAGTGTCATGCATGCCTTACAATCTGAACCTTCCGATCGCGCGCAAAGCCTGTGATGCTGGTATCCATTATTTTGATCTCACAGAAGATGTCAACACAACGTCCGCAATTCGGGAAATGGCAACAAGCAGCAGGAGTGTTCTTGCTCCGCAGTGCGGTCTTGCGCCGGGATTTATAGGAATTGTGGGTATGGAGCTGGCGAAGCGGTTTACGAAACTCCGGGACATTGAATTGCGGGTGGGCGCATTGCCAAGGTACCCGAACGGATTGATGGGATATTCTTTTACCTGGTCACCGGCTGGGGTTGTGAACGAATATATTAACGACGCGGAAGTTATCCATAACGGTGTCCGTAAAATGGTACCATCGCTGGAAGGAGTGGAAATGATCAATATTGAAGGCCAGGAGTTTGAAGCATTTAGTACATCAGGGGGGCTGGGCACAATGTGTGAAACACTGGAAGGTAAGTTGGATACCCTGAATTATAAAACGATACGTTATCCCGGGCACTGCAGCCTGATGCGATTTATGCTATATGAGCTTTGCCTGAAAGATAAGCGGGAGCTTGTTGAGCAGATATTGACAGAAGCAAAGCCGCCGGTGCAGCAGGACGTGGTTTATGTATATGCGGTTGTGGAAGGCTGGAAGGACAAACATTTGGAACGGGAGGAATTTTACCGGGTATACCATCCCATTGAAATAGATGGTCAGCACTGGAGAGCTATTTCCTGGACTACTGCCGCATCCATAGCTTCCGTAGTTGAAATGGTTGCAGATGGTATTTTACCGGATAAGGGTTTCATCCGTCAGGAAGACATTGTTCTTGAAGATTTTCTGAAAACGAGGAATGGTAGTTATTTTAACTAATTCCCTAACGATATTTTCCAATGCTGGACATAAATAAAGTTTTAGAGAAACTGGAAATAAAGAGTGTCAACAATGGTGTGAGTACCGGCTTGAAAAGCTGGGTAGGATCCGGGGATGTGCTTTCATCATTTTCACCCGTAAACGGTGACCTGATCGCAGCCGTAAACCAGGCAGAAAAGGAGGATTATGATAAAGTGATTATAAAGGCCAGAGAAGCATTTAAAATCTGGCAAAATATTCCTGCACCCAGGCGAGGCGAAATAGTGCGGCAAATGGGTGAACAGTTAAGGATTTTCAAGAACGATCTTGGTACGCTGGTAAGTTACGAGATGGGTAAAAGCTTGCAAGAAGGCTTTGGCGAAGTTCAGGAAATGATCGATATATGTGATTTCGCGGTAGGCTTGTCACGTCAGCTATACGGACTGAGCATGCACAGCGAGCGTCCCAGGCACAGAATGTACGAACAATGGCATCCTCTGGGAGTGGTTGGGATCATTTCGGCGTTTAATTTTCCGGTAGCAGTTTGGTCGTGGAATTCCATGCTGGCATGGGTCTGCGGGAACGTGTGTATATGGAAACCTTCGGAAAAGACGCCTTTGACGGCAATCGCCTGCCAGAAAATCATTAAAAAAGTATTACACGAAAATGAGGTGCCGGAAGGTGTTTCCTGTATTCTGATCGGAGATAGGGAGGTTGGAGAGTGGCTGGCTGAAGATCCGCGCATAGCATTGGTATCCGCTACTGGAAGTGTTGCGATGGGACGGTCGGTAGGTGAGGCTGTGGCTAAGAGACTAGGGCGGAGTTTGCTGGAACTGGGAGGGAACAACGCCATCATTGTAACGCCACATGCCGATTTGAACATCGCAATTCCCGCCATTGTTTTCGGGGCGGCGGGAACGGCCGGCCAAAGATGTACGTCTACGAGAAGGGTGATTATACATAAAGATATTTATGAACATGTAAAAAAGAGGTTGATCAGGGCATATTCTCAACTCCGTATCGGGAACCCGCTGGACGTCAATAACCATGTAGGCCCGCTGATTGACAAACTAGCTGTTGAACAATATCTGCTGACCGTTGAAAAAGTGAAAGCGGCAGGTGGAAAATTCATTGTCGAGCCTAAAGTGCTTTCCGGGGGGGATTATTCTTCGGGATGTTACGTGGCGCCGTGCATTGCCGAAGTTGAAAACGGGTTTAAAATTGTACAGCATGAGACTTTTGCTCCTGTCCTGTATCTGATCCGGTACGAAAATCTGGATGAGGCTATTGCGATGCAAAACGATGTGCCACAGGGTCTATCATCGGCCATATTTACCTTAAATATCAGAGAATCAGAACAGTTTTTGTCCTGCTCAGGGTCGGACTGTGGAATTGCCAACGTGAATATAGGCACGTCCGGGGCTGAGATCGGAGGGGCATTTGGAGGCGAGAAAGAAACCGGAGGAGGTCGAGAATCCGGGTCAGATGCGTGGAAGGCATATATGCGGAGACAAACTAATACCGTTAACTATGGAACTGCCTTGCCGCTTGCCCAGGGAATAAAGTTTGAAATGGAGTGATTAAAATTTCTAACTTTGTCAAAAGGCAAACACATTATATATTAATTCTGAACATCAAGATATATATATGAAATATCAATTAACATCAGACCAGATTTCGTCAAAAGTTGCAGGGGAAACAGTTATTTTGAATCCCGATAAGGGCGCGTACTACGGACTTGATGAAGTAGGTGTGCTGGTTTGGGATACGCTGGAAAAAGGCCCCCAAACACTCGATGGACTTTGCGATGCGGTGGTTGATGTATATGAGGTGGACGCTGAAACCTGTAAAGGGGATATTGATAGTCTTCTTAAGGATTTGATTTCCGAAAAGCTGGTTGAAATAATCGATTAAAGAACTTGGGCAAAATTAGCAGATTCATAAGCAGATGGAAAAGGTTGTCCGGCAGGGGAAAGGTGCTCTTTCTGAAATCGGCGATTTGCCTGACGCTTATCAAAATCGGGCTGACAATGCTGCCATTTTCTGTATTTCGAAATGTATTTCGCTGGTTTACGACTACCGGTCGGCCAGAAGAAATTTCCCAGCAGGAAATTGAACTAACCGTCTGGGCGGTGGACACTGCCGCTAATTTGCTGCCGATGGAGGTGCTCTGTCTTCCCCGTGCACTCGCTACCAAGTATTTGCTAAGGAAAATGCCGGCACTAACACTCGAAATTGGTGTAGAAATTAATCCTGCCAAACAATTTGAGGCACATGCCTGGGTAGAGAGAAACGGAAGTATCATTATTGGCAACTGGCCCGAATCTGTATCTTATCAGCGACTCTGGGTTTGGAAATAACTATTTCTTCTACACACATGTATTTTTACAAAGCCTATGGCTTAAATATCCGCTCCGAAATCCTGCTACCCGAATTAAGTGAAGGGAATCCTGATGCAGAACATCACCTCGAAATCCTGTCAGGCACAATAAACTTGCCTGGCTTAAAAAAGACTCAAATTTTTCGGAGAGGGATCAGAGCATATTTCGGTCAGGATTCTGCGGACAGCCTTTTTTTACAGTGGGATAAAATTGGATCTTTTCAGGCGATTGAGGGTAGGCAATTGATGGTCTCTCCGCTGACTGATGATCCTAACCTGATCAGCCTGTTTACGGTTAGCGAAGCACTTGGCCTTATCTTGTTTCAAAGAGGGTATTTTCTTTTACATGCGAGTTCCGTACAGGTAGGCAACGAAGCCTGGTGTTTTATGGGACTTCCCGGGGCAGGAAAGTCAACCACGGCCGCGGCATTTTTAAAAGCTGGCTGCAAGTTGTTGAGCGATGATCTTACTGCTATCACTTTTACTGACGGAATTGCTTTTGTTGTACCTGCTTACCCTCAATTGAAGCTTTGGGATAAAACGGTAAAAGGCTTGGAATACGATCAGAACGAGCTGCAGCCGGTGAGTGAGGGAGTCAATAAGTTTTCTTATGCCCCTAAATCGGACTTTCTACATCAACCAGTGAAGCTGGGAGAAGTATTCTTCCTGCATAAGGCAAGAAACAGAAAAAATCTTACTGCATTATCTGCATCAGAAATCCCGACGGAAACACTCAAGAATTTCCCCCTTCCTATTAAATTATTAAAGGATGATGCTCTGAAAAACCATTTCTTTCAAAGTTTTCTGTGCGCTGGTACTGCGAACTTGTGGCGAAAGAAAAGACCCGATGGTTTTGGTAACCTGGAAAAGTGGGTTAGCGACTCTGTCAGAAAGGTTAATGTAGAAATGAATGAATAGATCAGCTTCACCAGAATTATCCCTGTTAATAGCATCCTGTTTGGACAGCGGGAGTTACCAGACTCAGAAAGTTGAGTCGAAGCAGCTGTTCAATTTGCTACACTTCCATCAGGTCCGTCCGGTTCTTCTATCTTACATCCATCGGAATCAGATTGACGTCGACTTTAAGCCTCAGTTGACAGAGTATTGCAAGCAAATTACTTTTTCGAACATGCTTAGTGCTCAGGAGCTTGTGAAAGCTGCCTGTATGTTAACCGCAAAGGGTATAAATGTATATGCCTATAAAGGTTGTGTATGGGCTGATTGGCTATACGGCAATATTGGGCAAAGGGAGTTTGGAGACATAGATTTACTGATCTCAAAGGATAATTTTTCCGAAGCAGTAGATGTCCTGACCGCAGATGCAGGCTATTTGGTTGACGATTACCGGCGACATCTGCTGGATGCACCCGAGATAAAAGAGAGGTTTTTTAAAACAGATTATCATATCCCAATGTCCAAAGCTACGGATGATTCGTCAGTGCTGGAAGCACATTGGGAAGTCGCTTATCCGCGCCTGCTCTTCACATTTCCTTCCGAAGAATGGGCCGAGTACACAGAAAAGTACTTCTTTTTGGGCAATGAGCTTAATGTATTTCAGCAAGAGTATCAGTTTCTGCTTCTCCTGGTACATCATGGAGGTAAAGAACAGTGGAGAAAACTGAAATACATTGCGGATCTGGCAGCTTACATGTCCCGATACGGGCATAGTACGAACTGGGCTAAAGTATCGCTCCTAGCTCATGAAAAAGGAATCTACAGCTTATACAAATGGAGTTTGGGGCTGTTAAAAGGGTTAGGGTTTGATTGGCAAAAAGAATGGCCTCAAATCACACCGGTTGACGCTACTCCTTTGATAAAATATTGGGAAGCCATGCCACGTGAGTCCGCTAATTCGAGTTGGCGGTATTTTAAGCATGGATTGGCTATCCACGATGGGCTTAGACATAAAAGTAATCTCCTGTGGAGACATTTGAAATACTTTTCAGAATTCAAACTACTCTGGCATAAGGCGATCTGGTATAGGACTGAAAAAGCTAGGTCAGCTTGATCTTAATTGTTCCGGATATTGCATTGCCGGGTGCGAGAATGTTCAAACCTTCACCCGAGTTAAAAGAATCCACATTGGCAGTCAGCGGCTCTATCGCGACACAATCTCTGGCAGGAGGCGTATATATTACCAGATAATTGAACTTGCCTTCCCCGGCTTCCTGCTCAATGCATAGCGTCACATCCTGATTTTCGGAAATAAGTTTTGTGACTACATTATCGGTATTTGAATCAACAATAAAACAGTTGTCAAAAGATTTTCTGTACAGCAAAGTCGGCTTCTCAACGAAGAACGGCTCTTTCCCAATGGGGATCATGTTACGGTCAAAAACGACAATATGATCCGAAGGTATATTGATTTTCCAGGCATCTGCCAGTTCATTACCTAGTTGGAAATATGGATGCCAGCCAAACATCACCGGACACGGGGCAGAACCTGTATTTTTCGCCTCGTAGGTTAAATTGAATTTTCCGTCAGAATGCAGGGAATAGGTTACTGTAAACTGTACCTCAAAAGGGTATCCTTCGGCCTCTGAGAGCTTATATGACAGCCTGATCAGCGCGTGATCATTACGAACGGATTGTTCTTCGAAATGAAAATTTTGCTTGCGTACCAGCCCGTGAATGGCATTTATGTTCCCTGTCTCATTCTTTGCCAATTGATATTCTTTTCCCAGAAACCTGTATTTCCCATCCGGTATACGGCTGGCAAACGGGAAAAGCAATTCACTCGCGCTTTGTGTATCTTCCACCAATGCATGAGGGGTAGCAGGGGTTTTTAAAAGCGAAAACAATGTGACGTTTCTTCTGAGAGACAGTTGCCGTACTATTCCCCCCAGTTCCGGAACAATTACACACCGGTTTCCGGTAGAAGGTTCCTGGATCACATACTCGGTCAAATCGCCAAACTGCTGTCTGAATATTTCAAAAGGCATAGTTATGAGGTTTAGAAAAGTGTCTTTTTGCAAGGTAATGTAAAAATAATAGCCGGAAAACGATTTGCTTTCCGGCTATTATTTTTAAGACTGAAATCAGTTATCACTCATTCGAAGCACTTTTATCTGCTTCTGCCATTTCTTCTTCTTTGGTCTCTTTTTCCTTTTCCAACGTCTGCTTTACCACTTCCTCGTGAATTGCAGCTTCTTCGTTCGAGCGGCGGTTGATGTAAGCCTGATAACTGGTTTCCTTTTCATAAGGTCTTTTGCCTATCAGCTTTTCAAGGTCACTCTGGAACAAAATTTCTTTTTCCAAAAGCTCGTTAGCCAGTACTTCCAGCTTATCGCGTTTTTCAGAAAGAAGGTTTTTTACGAACTGGTAAGCCTGGTCAATCAGTTTTCTTACTTCTTCATCAATTGCCTGGGAAGTAGATTCAGAATATGGTTTTGTGAACGCGTAGTCACTTTGTTTTGAATCATAATAAGATATGTTTCCGATGCGCTCGTTCATACCATACATAGTAACCATGCTGTATGCCACTTTTGTAACTCTTTCCAGATCGCTCAATGCACCTGTAGAGATCTTTCCGAAAACCACATCCTCTGCTGCGCGACCTCCCAAGGTCATACACATTTCATCAAATAGCTGCTCGGTACGATACAGATACTGTTCTCTCGGCAAATATTGAGCATATCCCAATGCCGCGACTCCGCGGGGTACGATTGATACCTTCACCAACGGATCTGCATGTTCCAGAAACCATCCGGCAACTGCATGGCCGGCTTCATGGTAGGCAACGATCTCTTTTTCCTCTGGTGAGATCAGCTTGTTTTTCTTTTCAAGACCTCCGATTACACGGTCCATAGCATCCTGAAAATCCTGCATTGTTACTTCTTCCCTGTTACGACGGGCGGCGATCAATGCCGCTTCGTTACAAACATTCGCGATCTCGGCACCGGCAAATCCTGGAGTCTGAGAAGAAAGCTTCTGGATGTTTACGTCTACGGACAATTTCAAAGGTTTCAAATGCACTTTGAAAATGGCTTCACGACCAATTACATCCGGTTTGTCAACAGAAATCTGACGGTCAAAACGGCCTGGACGAAGCAATGCAGGATCCAGTACATCGGGGCGGTTCGTCGCTGCCACGATAATGATACCGGAATCTGTCGCAAAACCGTCCATTTCTACAAGCAGGGAGTTTAACGTATTTTCACGCTCATCGTTGGAACCCGGCATTGCGCCACGTCCACGTGAACGGCCAACTGCATCAATTTCATCAATAAAAATGATACATGGCGCTTTTTCTTTGGCTTGTTTGAAAAGGTCACGGACACGTGCTGCACCTACACCGACAAACATTTCCACAAAATCGGACCCCGAAAGTGAGAAGAAAGGAACGCCTGCCTCACCAGCCACGGCCTTAGCCAAAAGTGTCTTACCTGTTCCCGGAGGTCCTACCAGCAATGCGCCTTTTGGGATTTTGGCACCCAGTTTCTTGAACTTATCAGGACTTTGAAGGTATTCAACAATTTCCTTAATCTCTTCCTTTGCTTCGTCGAGACCGGCAACATCATTGAACGTGATTTTTACTTTGTTCTCGGCATCAAACAATGTGGCACGCGAACGGCCAATGTTGAAAATCTGTCCGCCAGGGCCAACACCTCCTGACATCCGGCCAAGAATAAAATACATGACCAGTATCATTACAATAAAGAAGCCCCATGTTCCCAGGAAACTCGTCCAGTCGTTGCGGGTGTCCACCACGAAAGGTACTTTGTCATCATCAGGGACACCTTCCTGGATTTTATCGAAATCCTTTTTGAAGGTTTCCGCAGAAGTTACCTGAAACTGATAATGTGAAGCAGTTTCTCCCCCGAAGTAATTATTCTCTTTGGCTACAACTTTATACTTATCTAATTTCAACGCCTCAGGCTTCAAAGTAACCTCAACTGACTTGTCGTTGACGATAGTTACTCTTTCTACTTCTTTGTCCGCCATCATTTTTTCGAAACGTTTTTGTGTCGTTTCGCGGATAGTGGATGTGCGGTTTAGATATGTTATTCCTAATATAGTGGCAATCAAAGCGGCTATAATCCAGCCCTGATATCCCTTTTGAGGACTTTTAGGACTTAGAGGCCCTCTTTTGTTATCGTGTTCAGACATTCTGTGTATTAATTAAGAGGAAATTATATTAAACAAACGTTCAGGGTCCGGTGAATGTTCACCGCAGTCAATTATACCATGGAATCTTCCAGGTATGTAACCTCTGCATCTCCCCAAAGTTCTTCCAGATCGTAATGCTTGCGGCGATCTTTGTTGAAAATATGTGCTACAACATCCACATAATCAATCAAAATCCATTCCCCATTCGCTTTTCCTTCCTTCTGCCAGGGTTCTGTTTTGGATATTTTATAAACTTCATCTTCAACCGAATTGGCCAAAGCGTCTATCTGGGTATCGGAATTACCCGAACAAATTACAAAAAAATCGGTTATTGAATTTTTTACTTTTCGGAGGTCAAGTATTGCGATGTCCTGGCCTTTCTTTTCTATCATTCCTTTTGCTACCAGCTCAGACAGATCTTTTGAAGATAGTTCTTTATTTTTGCGTTCTTTCATGCGTAGTGTTTTCACTTTTCTAAACCCTAAAGTAAAGCAAAAAAATTGTACAACTCCATACAGGATACCTTAATAATTGGTAAAAAAGTTATATATCTGCCAACTTGTCACTCTACCAACGACATTGCGGCTGAAATAGTGCATGCTGGATTATTTGAAGAGGGGACGGTTGTCATAACAGACAGCCAGCTAAAAGGCAGAGGACAAAGAGGGACTACGTGGCTGGCTGCTCCGGGTGAAAATCTTACGTTTTCGATCATTCTCACACCGCATTTTCTTCCATTGAGCGATCAGTTCCTTATAAGCCAGACCGTTGCTCTGGCGGTAAGTTCTTACGCAAGTCAGTATTCTGATGACGTAAAAATCAAATGGCCTAATGATATCTATATGAAAGGTAAGAAGATATGCGGCACGCTCATTGAAAATTCAGTTCAGGGAATGGGGATAGCCAGCTCCGTTATCGGGATCGGTGTGAATATCAATCAGACAGTTTTTGAAAATCAGAGAGCAAGTTCTATCAGGCAGCAAACCGGTAACTTTTTCGTCCTGACGGAGGAATTTGGCAAACTGATACGGTTTTTGGATGCGTTTTATTTGAGATTGAAAACGATGTCTCAGTCAAAGATCATCAGGGACCAGTACCTTGAAAATCTGTACGGTTACAACGATGCAGTGCGTTTTTTGTATAAAAACCAGGTCGTAGAGGGTTCTGTGACAGATGTGTTGCCTCAGGGCAGGCTCTGTGTGAAACTTGCCACTGAGGAAGAGGTATTACAATTTGACCTGAAAGAGATAGAATGGGTGATCGATTAAGATATCAACCCCACTTGCCAAGTACAACCATCACCAGCGCACATAAGCCCAGTCCCAGAGATTCACGAGCGAGCTCGATATTAAGGCTTCTCATAGCAGTTTCACCAAAAAACACTCCTTCAAATTCAGGTGGCCACTGCAATACAGCTGCGACTACATAGCCGGCTGCGAGCACATAAAAAACCCAGGAAGGCCACAGCTCACGGATGCTCATAAAGCATGCAAGCGCAGCGAAACTGTATACACCGATCCAAATTCCTGAATCCGGATCATTGAGCTGAAGATAAGCGAAGATCACAAACAGGATCCCAAATAATATTTTGAACAGTTTCATCAGGTTCAAGATTAAAAATTGATACTAAATCTAAAAGCTAACAGCAGTGGATAGTTAACTATTTGGTCAGTTTATTCCGGAAAATACTTACTGACAGAACTGAACGAGCGCAGCGGACGCATCAGAGTAGCCCAGGTTTACTGCTTGTTTCAAACTGCTGCATCCCAAATCTTTTTCACCATCATACCATTGTGACAATCCAAGTCCGTAAAAAGCTTTACCGTACTGCGAGTCGAGCTTTAAAGTCTGGCGGAAAGCAAGTGTGGCCTTTTTGAAATCTTTACTGCGATAATAAGTATTTCCCAGATTATACCACGCTTGTTTATTATTTACATCCAGGCGGGTAGCTGTTTCGAAGTCTGAGATAGCTTCTGGTGTCTTCTCCATCAGTACCAGGAGTTGTCCGCGGTTTAAAAACACGTCGGCGGTGTCAGGAGCTAGTGTAGCTGCTTTGTTGTAATCCGCAAAGGCCGAGTCGAGGCGGTTTTCGTCAGTGTAGAGCAAGGCCCGGTTGAAATAAGGGCGGTAAGAGGAAGGTTGCAATTTAATGGCCTGCCCGAAGTCCAGTAAAGCACTGGGATATTCTTTTAATTCATAATACGCAACACCGCGCAGGTTGAAAGCATCGGCACTGGATGTATTTTTTTCGATGGCTTTATTGATAAATTCGATGGCTTCCCTGGTTTTTCCTTGCTGCATTAACTCCTTTCCTTTTTGTAAAAAAGCATCGGATGATTGGGAACATGAATAGAGTGTTATTAAAAAAAATAAAAAAAATAATCGGGGCATAATGATTCATTTCTAGTTGATTCGCACAAAAGTAAACCGAAACGTGAAATGAATGTTTTCTTTTTGTCAATAAAATGTCTTTATCTTTGCATCGGCAAATCGGAACTACCAGCTCCTTCCGAATCCCCCAGGTCCTGACGGAAGCAAGGGTAGGTGGTCGATGCGGTGAGATTCTCGGTTTGCCTTTTTTTATGCCCTTCCGTTTCTAATCTCCGCTTTCTTTTTGCTTTTGACCAGGGTTTTCTACTTTTGTGGAATATTCTAACCAATCAATTCCCGATATGAAATTTTTTATTGATACTGCGAACCTGCAGGAAATTCAGGAAGCACAGGCTCTTGGTGTACTAGACGGCGTTACTACCAATCCATCGTTAATGGCTAAGGAAGGGATTACCGGCAAGGATAACATTATGCGTCATTACAAAGCCATCTGCGATATTGTGGACGGCGATGTGAGTGCAGAAGTAATTTCAATTGATTTGGCAGGTATGATCCGCGAAGGAGAGGAACTGATTGAGATTGATGATAAAATTGTTGTAAAGATCCCAATGATCAAAGAAGGTGTGAAAGCCTTGAAATATTTCTCTAGCAAAGGTGTTCGTACTAACTGTACGCTTATATTCTCTGCTGGTCAGGCACTTCTTGCTGCCAAAGCGGGAGCAACATATGTTTCCCCGTTTATCGGTCGTTTGGATGATATTTCAACAGACGGAATCGCTCTGATCGAGCAAATCCTGACCATTTATAGAAATTACGGATTTGAAACTCAGGTTTTGGCGGCTTCGGTTCGTCACCCGATGCACATTATCCAATGTGCGGAAGTAGGAGCAGACGTCATGACAGGGCCTTTGAGCGCCATGGAAGCGTTATTGAAACACCCGCTTACGGATATCGGTCTGGAGAAATTCCTTTCTGATTACAAAAAAGGTAACTCATAATAAGTCACACTTAATTGTCGCCCTGGGCGAAGCCGAAGGGCGACAATTTGACCGATCAGGGTCACACCATTTTCTTGAAAATTTATGACGGAGTCGACAGAGCCAATTATTATACTTGACCGGGCGGATATTTATCAGGGCGAGCGGCCTGTTTTAAACGATGTACATTTTGAGATAAAAAACGGAGAGTTCGTATACATGATCGGACGTACCGGCAGTGGGAAAAGTTCCTTATTGAAAACGCTCTATGCCGACTTGTGGCTGCACACCGGTTCAGCCAAAGTTGCGGGTTATGAACTGCACAATATCAAAAGAGCTGACATACCTTTTTTGCGTCGCAGGATCGGGATAGTGTTTCAGGATTTTCAGTTGCTTTCGGACCGGTCTGTTGAAGATAATCTTTCGTTCGTACTGCGCGCAACCGGCTGGGAGCAGCAGAACAAAATATCAAAACGGATTGCTGAGGTTTTGATGCAGGTAGGGCTTGGAACCGCCCAGAAAAGAATGCCGCATCAGCTTTCCGGTGGAGAACAGCAGCGTGTGGTGATTGCGCGCGCTATGCTCAATGAGCCGAAAATTCTGATTGCTGATGAGCCTACCGGTAATCTTGATCCCGAGGTTGGGGAGCAGATCATGCAGGTTTTCAGGACGATTAACAATGCCGGAACAGCCATATTGATGGCTACCCATAACCATGATTTCCTCAAAAAATTTCCTGCTCGTACCTTAAAGTGCGAAAACGGAAGTGTAACGGAGGGGTAATCGAAAAGATAAAAAAAGCGAAAGCGCCAGGATTTTTCCGGCGCTTTCGCTTTTTTTATGTCTCACCAGATTTTTATTTGGCTTTCATATCAATGATCGGGATGATCATTTCCTCCAGAGAAACGCCTCCATGCTGGAATGTGTCCCTGTACAAATTAACATATTGATTGTAGTTATTCGGATACGCAAAGAAGTAATCTTCTTTTGTAAATACATAGGATGTAGATACATGCGGTTTTGGCAGGAATATGCGCTCAGGCTTCCTGCAAACCATTAAATTCTTATCGTCGAAGCCCAGGTTCTTGCCGTGTTTATACCGCAAATTTGTATTGGTTTCCCGGTAACCGATAATTTTCACCGGCTTCTGAACCCGGATCATGCCATGGTCAGTTGTCAGGATCAGCCTTCCTTTTTTCTCCGCTACTTTTTTGATGAAATCCAGTAAAGGCGAGTGTTGGAACCAGGATTTGGTAATAGAGCGGTAGGCTGCCTCGTCCGGCGCGAGCTCCTTGATCATCTGGACATCCGTACGTGCATGCGAAAGCATATCCACAAAATTATAAACAATGACATTCAGCTGATTATTCATCATATTGCTGAAATTGTCGATCAAAGCTTTTCCCTGGTTGGTGTTCAGGATTTTGTGGTAAGAAGACTTGATATTGAAATGATTCATTTCAAGCTGCTTCTGAAGGAAATCATGCTCATGGTTGTTGAGACCTTCCTCACCTTCAGGTGTGTTTTCATCGCTGACCCACCACTGCGGATGTTTTCTCTCCATTTCACTAGGCATTAATCCCGAAAATATGGCGTTTCTGGCGTATCCTGTGGTAGTAGGGAGTATGGAATAGTAAGAGGACTCCTCTTCAATGTTAAAATATTCCTGCAAAATTGGCTGGATCATTTTCCACTGGTCATACCTGAAATTATCGATCAACAGGAAAAAAATCGGTTCATCTGATCCTTTTAGATATGGAAATACCTTCTGTTTCATCAGCTGGTGTGAAAGGATCGGCTTGTCGGATCTGGGATCATTTAGCCAATCTTCATATTCTTCCTCTATAAACTTGCAGAAATTAGCATTGGCCTCGCTTTTTTGCATGCTGAAAACTTCGGACATGCCCTGGTCTTCAGAACTTTCAAGTTCAAGCTCCCAATAGATCAGTTTTTTGTAAATATCAGCCCACTCTTCATGTCCGATCCTGTCCTGATATTGCATCGCAAGATTTCTGAATTCCTGCTGGTAGCTAAGCGTTGTTTTCTCCGTTACCAGTCTTTTGTTGTCTAAGATTTTCTTGACTGAGAGTAGTATCTGATTGGGATTGAGTGGTTTAATGAGGTAATCATCGATCTTGGAGCCGATTGCGTCTTCCATGATATGCTCCTCCTCACTTTTTGTAATCATTACAACAGGAAGGTTAGGCTGCTGTTGCTTAATCTGCGCCAGCGTTTCCAGGCCCGTCATGCCCGGCATCATTTCGTCAAGGAAAACTATATCAAATCTGTCATTTTCTATTCTGTCCAGGGCATCAGCTCCGCTGTTTACAGGCGTAACGTTATAACCCTTGTTGGTCAGGAACATGATATGAGGTTTAAGAAGATCTATCTCGTCATCGGCCCAGAGGATGTTATATTGCATATGAGTAATTTTTCAAATGTTTAATTAAGTCAATGTAAGGTTAACGAGGTAATCAGCGGCAGAGGTATAAAAATAACCCTTTTAACGTTTTTTAAGAAAAAACCGCCAGCTGGAAATCTTAAAAATAGCGTTCCTTTAAGGTGATTTTTATAGTAAAAACTTTTTCGTTACCCTGTCGAGATCGTCCGGCGTATCGACTCCGTGAGAATCATCAGAAGTGATCACAGCTTTGATTGCGTAGCCATTTTCCAGCCAGCGCAATTGTTCAAGTGCCTCGGCTTTTTCAAGGGAAGAAATCGGCAGTTTCGTGATTTGGGCAAGTACATCGGTGCGATACGCGTAAATGCCGATATGTTTGTAAAAAACATGTGATGAAAGCCATTCCCGGGTTTCCTTGTTTCTCAGGTACGGAATTGTCTGCCTGCTGAAATACATTACTTCGTTCCGTTTGTTGAGTACTGCTTTTGGAACGTTGGGGTTAAAAAGAATTTCGTCATTGTCAATTACTTTTACCAGTGTAGCAAGTTCTGTGTCGCCCGTGAGCACTTCCGCCAGCCTGTCAATGGGCTCCGGACTGATAAACGGTTCATCTCCCTGGATATTAATAACATATTCGTATAATCCCTCCGTTTTTGTCAAAGCTTCATAACATCTGTCCGTACCGCTGTGATGGTTTTCGGAAGTCATCACTGCCTTTCCGCCAAAATCCAGTACATGATTCAAGATCCTTTCGTCATCCGTCGCGACAATTACCTGAGCGAGTTGTGTAGCTTTGGCAGATTGTTCATACACCCGCTGTATCATACTTTTGCCACCGATATCCACCAGCGCTTTGGCGGGAAAGCGGGTGGATGCATAGCGGGCGGGGATTATTCCTAATATTTGCACGAGGTCGTTGTTTGTATAATCTGATGGTAAATTTTGTTTCAAAATAAAGCTAATAATATTGCAAAAACTTTTTTCACACCAGTTTTCGGAAAATATCTGGCGCATTCTGCCTAATTCAGATCCTGACAGCAGCCTGTGGGCGATTGAATTACGAAGTGCTTCTGAAAAGAAAGTTTCCTTTGCTGTGGTAGATCTGTCTCAAGCCAGATTGCTATGGCACGGAAGCCCGGAAGGTTCCGACTGGTGGACTTCGCTGACAGCCTTTTCATACGGAGAGCTTTTTCTCCATAATTACCGATACCCTGAAATTCCGGAGCCAACGGATCTGCTAACTATGTCCGGCTTGGATGGTACGCTCCTATGGGTTTTGCCCAACTACCTGCTTGTTAAAACGATTGATCAAAACACAGCCGAAGTAGCTACGAAAGCAGGGGATCAGTTCAGATATTGGCAATGTGACATCAAAACGGGTGCTTTATCCAGCCTTGGTGAAGAGCATAAGCACTTCCCGGAGCAAATAATTTTAACGGAACCGGTTCGTTACAAGGGAGGAAATATCTATTTCGAAAAGTTGGCTGCCTTTATCGCAAAAGCAACCGGCGGACATGCGGCGGTGAGTATTGATTATCTCGAGAAAAGGCCCTATATGATGTTTTCTTATTATATTTACGAGCAGGATAAATTAGGTCAGTACCTGCTTATTGTTACGGATCAGAAGGAACTGGTATTGCATGAGCAATTATCAGAAGAACGAGATGGACTCGGCCGCTCAACAATGCTGCTCAAAGAGTCTACACTGGTTTATCTAAAAAATAGTAATGAATTTTCGAGTTTAACTCTTTCATAATAAATGAAATACATTTTTAGCCTGACTCTCTTGGCAGGTTTGTTGACAGGTATGGCAGATGCCCGGGCAAACGGGATGGTTGCGGTAGACTCGGTTGGAGTTGAAAAAGTGGGAGGCAAAATATATGTCTTGCATAAAGTAAATCAGGGACAGACTATGTTTGCGGTGGTCCGGCAGTATGGAACTACCATTCAGGCACTGCGGGAGGCCAACCCGGGAATGAGCGATCAGATCCAGTCAGGGCAGACTATTCGGGTGCCTTATATTTCGAAATGGACAAAAAAGGATAAAAAAGACGAAGAGAAAGTGATCGTGGCGGAAACGAAGCCTGCAGTACAGGCGCCAGCCGCTGCGGTTCCTGCACCCACAACATCAGCACCTACCGCAGGTTCAGCGGTTTCTGTTGCACCTAATGGAATCCATAAAGTGGAGCCGGGGCAGACATTATATCGTGTAGCCGTGAAGTATGGTGTCCTCATGGCTGACCTTCGCAAATGGAATAATCTTTCCAGTGATAATCTTACCGATGGCCAGGAATTGATCGTGAGCGATAAAGCTGCGGAGAAACCTAGTCCCACGGCAGCAGCGCCAGCACCGAAAGTAACGACAACGGTCGTGAAAGATTCAGTGAAAGCTAAAACCGTAGTGCCCGAAAAGGTAGTGAAACCGGTGGAAGAAGTTGCTCCTGCGAAAGTGGTAAAGGGTAAGAAAAAATCAGAATCTGGGCTGGCCGAAGTAATTGAAACGGATGAAAGTACCAGTAAATTCCTGGGTCTGCACCGTTCCGCACCAATCGGAGCATTGGTCGAGGTTCTGAATGAGTACAATCAGGAAAAGATCATTGTCAGGATTATCGGCAGGATTCCCGATACCAGTGTCAATGATGATATCGTAATCAAATTATCTTCAAGAGCTTTCGAAAAAGTATCTCCTAACAGCAAACGTTTCAGAGCAGTGGTTAGTTATTTAGAGTAACCGCTGAACTACAACATATTATGAAGCATTCACCAGAGTTTAGATCAAAAAGAGAAGAGGAAAGGGCAGCATTGAAAAACACTGCCGGATATAAATTGTGGAGCGTGATGTTCACTCTGATGTATCCCTTTGTCGCCATATTCACATTCCTTTTTTCAGGAATAGTCATGATATTTTCCGGTATTTCAAGAGTGTTGGCATACCTGTTTGGAGGTAGCCATGCTGAACGCTGAACCAGAACTCTCCCCTTTATCCGCTTATGTAAGCGATTTGCTGGAAAAAAAAGCCGACCATTATAACAGGCCGGACTTTATTCCTTATGATCCCGTCTGCATACCTCACCTCTTTACCATCCGCCAGGATATCGAGATCATGGGCTTTTGGGCTTCGGTGCTTGCCTGGGGACAGCGAAAAACCATTATCAATAAATGTCATGAACTGATTGGCCTGATGGATCACGCGCCTTATGATTTTATGATCAATCATCAGGACAGCGATCTGAAGCCTTTTCTTAATTTTAAGCACCGTACATTTAATGCAACGGACACGCTTTACTTCCTGCATTTTTTTCAGCATTATTACAGGAAACAAGATTCGCTTGAACATGCCTTCAGCAGCCAGATGGGGAAGGACGATGTGACTATCGAAAACGGACTTATCGGTTTTCATAACATGTTCCGTGATTCTGAGAATTTCCCGCCGCGAACTGCTAAGCATATAGCCACGCCTCTGCGGAAATCATCCTGCAAACGTCTTAATATGTTCCTCCGATGGATGGTTAGAAAGGATGATAAAGGCGTTGATTTCGGTATCTGGAATACCATACAACCATCTCAGTTGGTTTGTCCCTGTGATGTGCATGTAGACCGCGTCGCCCGGCTTCTGGGCCTGATCACAAGACCGGTAACCGACTGGCAAACCGCCAAGGAACTTACGGCCTCTCTTCGTTTACTGGATCCTGCCGATCCTGTGAAATACGACTTTGCTTTATTTGGCCTTGGTATTGAAGGCTTCGCGAAGTAGAACTTATTCAGCACCTGGCATTTCGCCAGGTTCCTATTTCTCTCTCAACTTATTGTAGACTCATTCTGGACCGACTTTTCGGATACAATCGTATTTGCTTGATCCAATCATAGAAGGTCTTTTTGGCGTGTCCCGTTCATTAACCTGTTCCTGCCGTAGGGTCATCGGTTTAGGTGCCAGGCTTTGCCATGTTATAAATTAGGCACTCAGTAAAAGGGTAATTCTGCCCGGAAAATTTAAAATAAAACATTATGAAAAAAATTTGCAGAACTTCAGCCACACTGTTATTGCTGCTGTGCGGCGGTAACCAATTGCAAGCGCAGACGCATTATGGCCTGGGTGCAGGTGAAAAAGGATTGAATCATTCGTTTTTTGGTTTCCATGCGGGTAAAGTGAATACCGCCCAGGATAATACATTCATAGGATATCTTTCTGGAACTTCTAATGGAGTCGGTTTGGCTAACACTTTTGTCGGTGCGAGATCCGGGGCTCTCAATATCAAGGGTGAGAAAAACACTTTTATTGGTATGCAGGCGGGGATGAAAAACACTGCTGGTAACAGCAACGTTTTTGTTGGGATGGAGGCTGGGCTGAACAATTTGAGTGGCTGGGCAAATACCTATCTCGGTGCAACCGCAGGCCACGCCAATGTGGCTGGAGTGAACAACACGCTCATTGGTTTCGAAGCGGGGTTTTCAAATGCAGCAAATAACAATACATTTCTGGGGCATCAGTCAGGATATAGCAATGAGAACGGCGCGAACAACACCTTCATTGGGATATCGGCGGGATTCAAGAACAAAGCGGGTGCATACAACACGTTTGCGGGCAGCAATGCCGGTTTTTCCAATGCGGGCGGTAGCGAAAATGCTTTTTTCGGTAATAGCGCGGGAAAGGAAAATATTGGCGGAAATAACAATGCATATTTTGGAAACTGGGCCGGAAGCAATCTGAAGTCAGGAAGTAACAATACTTTCCTGGGATATGCCGCAGGTGGTAACGATAACCTTATCAATGCCACAGCAGTCGGTGCTTTGGCTAAGGTTACGCAAAGCAACAGCCTTGTTTTGGGTAATAATGCAAATGTAGGAATCGGAGTTTCCTCGCCGACTTATCAGCTGCATTTGAGTACTTCGTCCGCTGCCAAAATCGGATCGTCAACCTGGGGTGTAATTTCTGACAAAAGATTGAAGAAAGACATTTCGGAATTTACCGACGGTCTTCAGGCATTGAAACAAATAAATCCTGTCTGGTTTAGTTACAATGGTCAGGCAGGAATAAGGGAAACTAGAAAATTTGTAGGCGTCATTGCACAGGAAATGCAAAAGGTCGCTCCTTATACAGTTGGCACTTTTACCTACAAAGATTCTTTGGGTAATAAAACGGAATATCTTGACTATGATGCCAACGCTGTTACATACATTGTGATCAATGCTGTAAAGGAACAACAGGCGATGATTGAGCAGAAAAATTCAGAGATACAGGAATTGTCGGCACGTCTAGAGAAATTGGAAAAACTGCTGTCTGCGGCACCTGTTGATTTCAACAAAAATACGGAGGCAAATGGTGTGATGCTGGAACAGAATGCGCCAAACGGCTTTTCGCAGAATACATCCATTAAATACTTTATTCCAAAATCGGTGCAAAATGCGGTGATAGATATTTATACGGTTGATGGCGTAAAAGTTGAATCTCATTCCATTGCTGAAAGAGGTGCAGGGGAATTGAAAGTTTCGGCCACTAAATTCCAAAATGGTGTACTCATTTATGATCTGATTACGGATGGTAAAAATGCTGGCGCTAAAAAAATGATCGTAAGCAAATAGTTATGTAGAAATAAAAACTGTAAATCAACAAAAAGTGGCTTCCGACTGTTGCGGAAGCCACTTTTTGTAAAATCATTGCTCTGTTATCAGAGTGTCGCATTATTGAACTGGATCCAGTCAATACCGAAAAGCGGTTTTTTCGCGTCGGTATTTTTGAATACAAAGTATACCTTCTGCATGCCCTTGGCGACCGGTGTTTTGATCGGGACTTCAACGGTTTGCGAAGACTCAATTTTTGCCTCTCCGATCTTTACACCGGTAGCAGATCCCAGCCTTACTTCCAGTGTGCCGCCAGCCGTTTTGTCCTCGGCACGAAGCGCAGCAACAGATAGACTTGCTATTTCATTTAAATCGATATCATCAAAAGAGATATAGCTTCCATTCTTCAGGCCTATCACAACTTCGGAGCCGCTATCGACTTTGAACTTCACAATGTCATTGCTGGAATCCAGTGTGTTGGCTTTAATCCGTGCAGGTCGGAGTGCCACGGTTTTGGAACCAGACAGAGGCCCCATACCACTGCTGCCCTTGTCTGTATAGCTTGCGGTGAAAATATATGAACCGTCTTTTTGTTTGGCCTGGGTTACATAAGAACTCTTCAAAGGTTTTTTATCAACCACTTTTTCTTTGGCCAGCGACAGAATATATTTCACCATTTCTTCGGCTTCTTCGGGTTTGTGCTGCGGGTGGGCTGCCATAGCTTGCTCTCCCCAGACGCCTCCACCGCCTTTGATCACTTTATCAGCCAGCGTTTTTACAGAATTTCTCTCTTTTTCATATTTTTTAGCCACTTCAATATAAGCTGGTCCTATCGACTTTTTATCAATAGAGTGACAAGCTTTACAGTCGCTCAGCTCGATCAGACGTTTGCCGGTTTCAAATCCGGTATTTGCCTGGTGACCCTGCGCCAGCTGAGTTTTGTCGAATCCTTCCAGGTAATTAATGGTAAGGGTAACTTCGTCTTCCGGGATTTTCTTGTTGGCAATACTGCCATCTTCTTTATCTGATACCGAAACTTCGTAATTCACGGGTTTATCATTCCAATAAAAGGTTTTGTTCCCTTTAATGGCGACATCAACCTTTGGAATTGCATTGCCGACTTTGATAGTTACCTCTGAGGTATTGCTGTTACCCGCACTGTCGGTAACTTTTAAGGTAGCAACGTATTCGCCCGCCTTGGCATAGGTGAATGAAGGGTTTGCCAATGTGCTTTTTGGTAATCCCTTTCCAAATGACCATTCGTATTTGATAGCATCACCGTCATAATCCAAAGAGCCTTTTGACGAGAACATTACTTTCAGCGGCACCGCGCCAACTGTATTCGTGGCACTTGCTGCAGCCACGGGCACCCGGTTTCCCGCATTAAAAGTAATGTGTGATAAGCTGGCTTCATCATTTTGCGCAAACCAGTTGGGGCCGTACTCCAGCGTGTACAATGAACCGTCATTCGCCAATTGCATATCAATCGGGTGACTGAACTTAGCATTGGGCATAAAACGCTCGATGTTACGAATGTCGCCCTGCTCGTTCATGGTCACAATATTGATATAATCCCTTATCCAGTCGTAGGCAAAAAATTTCCCATTATAATAATCCGGAAATTTATTCTTGCTGTCTTTAAAGTCATTGGCATAGTACACAGGGCCTGCCATAGCATTGCGCCCGCCTTTTCCTACAACCGGGCCAAACTCTGGTGAGTCGGCGTAAGGATACCAGATGAACGCCGGCTGGGCAGGAGGGAGCTCTCTGAGACCGGTGTTATGAGGCGAGTCGTTGATAGGAGCAGCAGGATCGAATGGTTTGCCAGATGTACTGTCAGCAAAATTAAAATCCACATAGGGTTTATTATCGGCAATAAACAATGGATAACCAAAATATCCTGCTTTTCTGGCTTGATTGACTTCGTCATATCCCCGCGGCCCGCGCTTGGGATCATCATTCGAAGCATCGGGACCAACGTCACCCCAGTACAAATAACCGGTATGCTGATCGACAGAAATCCTGTACGGATTACGGGTGCCCATGACGTAAATTTCAGGGCGGGCCTTAGGATTTCCGGCTGGGAAAAGATTTCCCTCCGGGATATCGTAAAGGTTGGTTCCGCCGGGCATGTTCGCGCGCCGATCGCCGTATCTTGGTTTAATGCGCAGCACTTTACCGCGGAGCGAATTTGTGTTCGATGATGAATGCTGTCCATCCCATCCTTCCCGGCCCGGCCGCTCATCGATAGGTCCGTAACCATTGGATTGAAACGGGTTTACATCGTCTCCGGTCGACAAGTACAGGTTTCCCTTGCTATCCCAGGCTATGGAGCCGCCGGTGTGGCAGCAGTCAGTTCTTTTTACGGGTACTGTCAACAGCTTTTCCTCGGTAGAAAGCAGTAAAGTATCTTTTACATCATCATATTTGAAGCGTGACAAATGCTGGGCAGTATCAGCCTCAGAAGATGGGGGAGAATAATAGAGGTAAACCAGTTTATTGGTTTTAAAATTAGGGTCAATATTCAAACCCATTAAACCATATTCCTGTTTTGTATAAACCGGAACCTCGGCAACCAGCTTTACTTTGCCGGTTTTCGGATTGTAGAGCTTTAATTTCCCTTTTCTTTCCGCAAATAAAACGCGCTGGTCTTCCAGTACCACGAGCTCCGTGGGCTCATCCAGTTTGGTAGCAAGCACTTTTTTGGTAAACCTGTTTTCCTCGGGGCGGGCTTTGGAATAATCAAGGCTGGAAGCCATAACGTATTCCAGTCCGCCAGTTAAATGTTTGACAAATACCGGGTTAACAAACGTAGCGTCTTCATGGCCGAAATTGGTATAAAATGCCTTTCCACCATCATATTCGTGGTACCACGACATGGGATGGTCGTCACCCATTTTTCCGTCCTTGTAAGTTTTTTCGTCAATCTTGACAAGAACGGTAACCTTTGGGTTGAAGCTTTTGAAATCATAGAATTCGTCCTTGATCTTCCACTTTTTCGGAAAATCCTTCATAGAAGGGTGGTTGTCATTGACTACATAAGCCTCGCCCTCCTGCACATTGGGATTGCCTGGATGGCTGGCAAAATAAGCGCCTGACAATTTATTGTACCAGGGCCAGTCATATTCGGTGTCGGTAGCAGCATGAATACCTACATAACCACCGCCAGCCTGAATATAATGTTCGAAAGCGTCCTGTTCTTTTTCGTTAAGGATGTTTCCGGTAGTGTTCAGAAAGATGACTGCGCTGTATTTTTTGAGGTTCTGATCCGTAAAAACACCCGCCTTTTCCGTTGTGTCAACGGCAAAACCCTTTTCCTGACCGAGTTTAATGATCGCGGCTTTACCCGCAGGAATAGAGGAATGACGGAAACCTGCGGTTTTTGAGAAGACCAGGACACGTTTTTCGGGTGTAACTTTTTGACCGAATGCATTGATACAACAGCAGATTATTGCCGCCATACCGAATATCCGGAGACGTTTTAAGGAATTTGGGTAAGCGAAATCAGTCATTATGAATTGGTTGTAGTTGGTTCACTATTTATGCAAAAAACCTATCTTCCATAAGAAGGATAGGTTTTTAATATACTTGTTAAGGAGACAATTATAATTAGAGTCCCAGAACCTTGCGATTGAAAGCCTCATCAGCTCCCGTTCCTGCGAAGTCGTCGAATGCTTTCGTAGTTACCTCAATTATGTGGCCTTCGATGAAAGGAGCACCTTCCGCGGCTCCCTGAACCGGTGATTTGATACAGCATTCCCATTCAAGAACTGCCCAGCTGTCGTAGTCATACTGAGAAAGCTTGGAGAAAATACTGCCAAAGTCTACTTGTCCGTCACCAAGGGAACGGAATCGACCCGCCCGATCGGCCCAGCCTGCAAATCCGCTGTAAACTCCCTGCTTGCCGGTAGCGTTGAATTCCGCGTCTTTTACGTGAAATGCCTTGATACGGTCATGATAAAGATCAATAAACTGGAGGTAATCCAGTTGCTGCAATACAAAGTGGCTAGGATCGTAGTTGATATTAGCTCGGGAATGTCCGTCGAGGTAATCCACAAACATTTCGAAAGTGGTACCGTCAAAAAGGTCTTCGCCCGGGTGGAGCTCGTAAGCAACGTCTACGCCATTTTCATCATATACATCCAAAATTGGCTTCCATCTGGCGGCCAGTTCTTTAAATGCTGTTTCTACTAATCCGGCAGGGCGCTGAGGCCACGGATAAAGAAACGGCCATGCCAACGCACCGGAGAAGGTAGCGCTTGCTTTCAGGCCAAGATTGCGGCTTGCCTTAGCTACATCCTTCAAATGTTGCGTCGCCCATTCTGCTCTCGCTTTTGGGTTATTCCTCACTTCCGGTACTGCGAAACCATCATACATTTCGTCATAAACCGGATGTGAGGCCACCAGCTGCCCGATGATATGGGAGGCAAGCTCAGTGATTTCCAGTCCTTTATCTTTTAACTTTCCTTTCAGTTCGTCTGCATAAGTCTGAGATTCAGCCGCTTGCTTGATGTCTATGACCCGCGGGTCCCAGGTTGGAAGTTGCAAACCCTTATATCCCAAAGCAGCCATATAATCTGCTATTGAATCCAGGGAATTAAACGGAGCCTCATCACCCAAAAACTGGGCAAGAAAGATTCCTGGTCCTTTTATTGTTTTCATGTTTTAATGTTGAATGACTCAATGAGAGAATGAGAGAATGAGAGAATGAGTGAATGAGTGAATGAGTGAATTGTGGATGAGTGAGTTAGTGAAATTAAATGGTGGCGCTTTTTCTTGCTTTGGATAAAATTTTAATAATTTCTTCGGCTTCCTGCATTAAGCTTTTGAGCTTTTCGAGCGGGAGTAATCCTGACTCTGATATTATTTCAATCCAAAACAAGGATTCATCAGCTTCCTCAATGGTGATACTCAGCTTTGCGAAAAATTCTCGTTGGCTCCTCGACCTACAAACGGCTCTGTAATTAGCTCCAACAGAAGAAGATGATCTCAGAAATTGTTTACCAATAATTCTGGCTTCCTCATTCTGTGGCAAAGACTTAAACAATCTGATGCTTCGTAAAACAAAAGATTTAGTCCTGTCTCTAAGAGAATTGACAAACAATTCCTTACTATTTTCACTACCCATAGCCGTGTGTATAAACTCAAAAAACATTCACTCACTCACTCATTCACTCATTCGAAATTATATTTCGACCCAAGCCTGCTTCTTGTTACTTTCCAGAATCTTCTCACATATCAGCAATTCGCGGTAGCCGTCTGCGAAGGTTGGGAAAGTTGGATTTTCAGGCTGCTTGCCCTGTTCGATGGCGGCGTATACCTCCTTGAACATTTGTTTTGATGTATCAGGAAAACCTTCGTTGTGGCCGCCGGGGAATGTGATCGTCGAGCGTACATCCTCGTTCACCAGTGAAGGGTCGCGCATCAATATTTCGTTCGCTTTGTCGCGGTTACCGATCCAAAGCTCGTTTGGCGACTCGGAGCACCAGCTGAAAGTTTTTAGCGAACCTGAGATTTCAAGAGACATCCGGTTTTTACGGCCCGCGGAAACTTGTGAAACCGTGATCACACCTTTGTTGCCATTATCAAAACGAAGCAACACATTGGCGTGATCTTCGGTAGTAATAGGTACATCGGCATAATCTTCAGGCTGAAGCATTTTTCCTGAATAGGTTTCAACAGCTTTCAACGGCTTTTTCCGTGTTTTATGGATGGTGTTGAAATCAGCCATTACTGCAATTGTTTTCAGGCCGGTGATATATTCAAGAATATCCATCAGGTGAGATCCGATATCGGCAATCGCACGGGAGTCGCCGGATTTGTCCGGTTCCAGGCGCCAGTTGTAGTCGGTCTGATAGAAAAGCCAGTCCTGAAGGTACGATCCGATGAAAGAATAAATCTCTCCCAGTTCGCCTTTTTCGCGCATGGACTTCATCTGACGTGCCAGCGGATAGTAACGTAAATTGAAATGCACAGCATTCACCAATCCGGTTTTTGCTGCCAGCTCCACCAGTTCTTCCGCTTCCGAAAGATCCTTGGCAAGTGGTTTTTCGCAGATAACATGTTTGCCTGCAAGTAGCGCGGCTTTGGATTGAGAATAATGAAGAAAGTTTGGTGTACAGATGTGAATCACCTGGATATCATCCTGCTTCAGCAATTCGTCGAATGTATAAGAACGTTCGATTCCAAGTCCGTCAGCCTTTTGTTTCGCCAGTTCGGCGGTTACTTCACAAAGTGCGGCAACTTCTACATTTGGAAGGCGTCTGAGAGCTTCAATATGCGCAGGGCCAATGAAACCTGTACCGACAACGCCGACTTTAATTTTGTTCATAAATGGGTATTGAATGAAAGGTGAAAAGTGTCCGCCAAAGCGGTTTTTGATTTAAAATTGAGGTTAAAAGTTACAAGAAATCCGTCCACTTCTTGTCTGATGCGTTGGAAGCGATGACGGTATCAATGAATTTCATTCCGCGCAAACCATCCTGAGCCGACGGAAAGTCGTACACCGGGTCCGCTGTGGTTCCTTCCCAGTATGCTCGTACATGTATTGCAAAATTTCTATACAGATTCGCAAAGGCTTCGAAGTAACCTTCCGGATGGCCCGCTGGTATACGGGTGTGCACCTGAGATGCCTTTGAAAGGTTACCGACACCTGTGCGGATAATCCGGGTTCCCTGGTTTGTCTTATGGATCAGTGTGTTAGGTTCCATTTGTTTCCACTGCAGGCCGCCTGTTTCTCCATACACGCGGATATTCAGATCGTTTTCTTCTCCGTTTGCGATCTGGCTGTTTTGCAGGATTCCTTTTGCACCGTTGTCAAAACGAAGTAAAACGTGTGCATCATCATCGAGAAGGCGGCCTTCCACAAAAATCGTCAGGTCTGCGCAGACCTGAGTTATTTTAAGGCCTGTGATGTATTCAGCAAGATTTTCGGCATGTGTACCGATGTCACCGAGTCCGCCTGCCGCGCCTGAACGTTTGGGGTCGGTTCTCCATGCCGCCTGTTTATTGCCGGTAACTTCAACCAGCGTTGCCAGCCAGCCCTGCGGATATTCGACGATTACCTTGCGGACAGTACCGATTGCACCTGATGCGATCATCTGGCGCGCTTCCTTTACCATCGGGTAACCGGTATAATTATGAGTGAGACAAAATACGAGCCCGGTTTTTTCAGCCAGGGCTACAATTTCTTCTGCTTCCTCGGTATTGAGTGTAATAGGTTTGTCGCAAACTATGTGAAAACCATTTTCCAGAGCAAGCTTCGTAGGAGCCTTATGCATATGGTTGGGAGTCACGATCGAGACAAAATCCATGCGCTCTCCTTCAGGCAATTGTTTTTCTTTCTCGATCATTTCCTCGAAATCGTTATACACTCTGTCTTCAGGCAAATACAACGCTTTTCCGGTTTCTTTTGACTTAGCTGGATCGGAGCTGAACACCCCACAAACAAGTTCTATTTCTCCATCCATGATAGCAGCACGGCGATGGACCCCGCCAATGAAGGCATCCAGGGATCCTCCTACCATACCCATCCTTATCTTCCGTGACATTCCTGTTGGTTTAAGGTTTTGAAAAGTTTTTACAATTACAAAGAGTAGTATACATGACTCTTACTTCTTACAAATATAATTTTAACACATAAAAATCATTGCTCCCGGTTAACTAAAACCAGTAGAAATGTGCTTTATTTGTTTTTTTTGTGAAAATGTTAAATAAAAATAATAATCTAAAGAACTAACTTTTATCTCACTTAAATATTCAAACCCTAGCTCACATGGCTCAAACCGTTAACCATTCCCGGCTGTTTCTGGCAAGTTGCCTTGCCATTATTACCACAGCTTTTTCTTTTAGTATCAGGGCGGGTATTCTGCCTCAGTTGGGGGCCGACTTCGGCCTTACAGCCGAGCAATTAGGCTTTATCAATTCCATGTTCTTTTTCGGCTTCCCCATTTCAATGATTATCGGCGGGATTGTATACCACACGATCGGGCCCAAAATCATTATGCAGGTAGCTGTCGTGGCCCACACGCTTGGTATTATCCTGACCATTTATGCAGGTGGATATGCCGGCCTTTTGATCTCTACATTCTTTATCGGTTTCGGAAATGGCTGTACAGAAGCGGCCTGTAACCCGATGATCGCCGACATGTATACGAGCAACAAGCTGAACAAAATGCTGGGCCGTTTTCACATGTGGTTTCCGGGCGGTATTGTAATTGGTAGCCTTGTGTCCAAATTTATGACTAGCGCAGGCGCTACCTGGCAGGCGCAAATCTGGGTGCTTATGCTTCCTACTATTGTTTATGCGTACCTTTTCTTTGGCCAGGCTTTCCCTAGACCAAAAGTAGAAGGCGTAACTTCACTGGGCAAAAACTTCCAGGCGATGCTTACTCCCCTTTACATATTCATGTTCTGCTGCATGGCATTGACCGCAATTACTGAATTTGGTCCTAACCAATGGGTAAGTGTGGTACTGAGCGCAAGTGGCGCAGATGCGATGTTGGTTCTGGCTTTGACATTCGGTGTAATGACTGTCGGACGTCTTTTCACGGGTCCGGTTGTTGACGCTGTCGGACAAACCGGTGTTTTACTGGGAGGAGCTTTCCTGGCAGCTGCTGGTATCTATATGTTCAGCACAGTTACTGGTCCTATAGCTTATCTGGCGGCTGTGATCTTCGGTTTGGGGGTATGTTTCAACTGGCCTATCATGATCGGTTTTGTCGCCCAGCGTGTGCCTTTGAGCGGTGCTTTGGGGATGTCGATCATCGGTGGGGTAGGTATGCTGTCAACTTCGATCTTCCAGCCTTTCATCGGTCGCTGGATCGATGAGGACCATGCAGAGGCTGCGGCAAAAGGACTTTCTGGATCTGCTTTGGAACTGGCGGCAGGACAGGCTACGCTGTCAACCATGCTGACATTCCCTCTCATCCTGATCGTTGCTTTTATAGTACTTTGGCTATGGGCGGGTAATCCTAAGCCAGCAGCTCACACTGACGATGCGAAATTGGCTGAGCAGCCTTTGCTATAAAATATATTGCGAGAAATGAAAAAGAGGCAGACGAGTTGATCGTCTGCCTTTTTTTCATTACATAAGGTACTATTTCAGTTTCACAATTGTAACTCCGGCTCCGCCGCGGTCCGGATGCTCGTCTTTCATGCCGGAAACATGTGAATAGCCTTTCAAATGGTTTCTTACCAAAGTCCTCAGGATTCCGTCACCCTTGCCGTGTACGATCCGAAGCTCGTCGTAACCCAGCATAATTGCATTGTCCATGAACTGGTCCACAACCCCAAGTGCGTCTTCGCCTCGTTTTCCCCTCAAATCCAGGTTGAAACTGAAATTCAGCATCCTTTCATTAAGGTCTACGCCTTTGGCGGCTGTCTTTAGTTTCTTTTCGCCAGTGGCAGCTTTATAGGTTTTTTTGGAAACCTTTTCAAGCCTGTTCAGTTTGACTGTAGATTTGAGATCGCCAATCCGGATCTCTACATCCTTGCCCCTTAATGCAATCACCTCACCGATGGCGGTTTGCCCGCTGATCCGCACGTAGCTTCCCGAAACAATATCTCCACTTTCGGGCTCAAAAACTTCCTCAGCAGGAGCTGGTTCGGTTACTTCTTCCAGCACCAGGTTTTTCTTGCCGAATGATTCGAGTTCGGTTCGGATTATCTTGGTTTTTTCTTTTTCGGCCTTATTCTCCTTGATTTCCCGTATTGTATTTTCAATGAGCTGATTCGCGTCCGAGATAAGCGTTTTTGCCTTTTGTTTAGCGTCGTTTACGATCTTCTTTTCATTATTCTCAAGGCTCTCTTTTAAAGATGTATAATCAGCAAGCTGACGGGTTAGCTTTCTTTCTTTGATGCCTATTTCAATATTTTTTTCGGCAAATACCCGTCGCTCTATGTCAAGTTCCTTAAGCAGCTTTTCAAAACTTACCTGCTGATTGCCAAGCTTATCCTTCGCACGGCCGATCACCGCTTTGGGTAACCCTATTTTGGAAGCGATCTCAAAGGCGAAAGAGCTTCCCGGTCTGCCGATTTCCAGTTGATACAATGGTTCCAGATGTTCGCCGTCAAATCGCATGGCCCCGTTAACGAGTCCTTCCGTTTTATCTGCAAGTACTTTAAGATTGGTGTAATGTGTGTTTATCACGCCGTATGCGCCCGATTTTGTAAGATCTTCCAGGATAGCTTCCGCAATCGCGCCTCCCAGGCCGGGTTCGGTACCTGTTCCAAATTCATCAATCAGAAATAACGTGCGCCTGTTTGCCAGCGTAAGGAAATGCCGCATGTTGGTCAAATGCGAACTGTACGTGCTCAGGTCATTTTCCAGCGATTGCTCGTCACCGATGTCAATGAATATGTTTTGGAAAAAGCCCATGGAAGAGCCTTCCGCCATCGGCACAAGTAGTCCGCATTGAAACATGTACTGGATCAGGCCGACGGTTTTCAATGAAACAGATTTGCCCCCGGCATTCGGCCCGGAAACAATCAAAATCCGCTCCTTTTCTTTCAGTTCGATGTTTAATGGAACGACTTTCTTACCCTGTTTTTGAAATGAGAGGTGTAGGAGTGGGTGCCGCGCATCGCGCCATTCGATAAACTGACGGTTTGAGAACGGCGGATTGATGGCATCCATTTCCAGCGCGAGCTTGGCTTTCGCCCTGAGAAAATCCATCAGCCCCAGAAACGAATAAGCTTTTTGAAGATCGGGAACAAAAGGTCTCAATTGACTGGTCAGTTCAAGCAGTATCCGGTTGATTTCTCGTCGTTCTTCATATTCAAGCTCCCGGATCTCATTGTTTGATTCAAAAACATCAGTAGGTTCAATAAAAACGGTCTGACCTGTTGCCGACTCGTCATGAATAAATCCCCTCAGTTTTCTTTTGTGCTCAGCGGCAACGGGAATTACCATTCGTCCGTTTCTGACTGTCAATGAAACGTCGTCACCAATCCAGCCATTGCTTTTAGCGGATTTTAGTATGGTGTCCAGTTTTTTTCGGATACCCGATTGCTCAGAGATCAGTTTTTTCCTGATTCGTGCCAGTTCTGTTGATGCTGAATCACGGATCTGGCCCCGGTCGTCAATGACCCGGTCGATCGAATCGGTAATCGCTTTTTCAATGCGGATGGTTTTGGCATATTCGCCAAGGATCGGGTAGGCGTCAGGCTCCTGATTTTCAAAAAAACGCAGGCAAAGCCGGATCGTTTGAAGAGAAGCCTTAATATCTGAAAATTCCGCCAGCGTCAGCAGCATGCCTTCTATGGCAGCACGCTTTAAGTAGGGGGTGGCGTCAATGTAGTTCTGGGAAGGGAAGTTCTCACCGATCTGTATGATGCGATGCATTTCCGCGGTTTGACTAACCAGCTTTTCAACCAGTCCGAAATTCTCTGAAAATTTTATTTTTTCTACGAAATATTGCCCGAGAGGACTGATACAGGCCTCCTTTAATCGCTCCCTAAGTTTATCAAAACCTAATTTTTGTTCTATGGTACTTGGGTATAACATCTTTTATGCTGTTGGCTTTTAGCGTTTTGCTAGAAGCTTTAAAAATTCTTTTTACATTAAACGTCCGGCGCATTGATCAAAACAAACTTCTTATCTCCTCTTTAAGGACCTTTAGTGCAATGGTGGAAGGATGGTCATTTTTTTCAATGATCTGCGCAAAAATTTTTCTGGCCAGTTCAGAAGGCGGCGCTTCTGCTGACACCTCTCCGGCTGCATGGTTAATCACTGCAACAGTTTCATTCATTGCATTTGTAATCTGTTCCCAGGCATAAGTACTCATATAAAGCTGCTGCGCCACATTGTGGTTATATTCTTCTCTGATATCGTGCAGGAGAATCTGCTGGAGTTCTAACGAGCTTACAGCATTGGGTGTGAGCCGTAACAATAAATTACCAGGTGTGATTCTTTCCAAAAAAAGGCACATCCGTTCGTAGGCCTGTAAACGAAGAGGTAGCGTAATTCCGGAATTTGTACTGCGAAGCTCCCATTTTCTGTTTTCAAAAATCTTGTCGGCTATCGTTGTTACCGTAATGTACGTTCCGTATATGATCACCGCACCTAGTACCAGAATTGCAAGCAAAAAAACGTATTCCATATATTTATCTTGATAATTTTAAGCTAAAATGAAGCGCAAAATTAACGTATTACTAAGATTTAGGAGATAATTATTTTAAAGGACGAATGGAATACGCTGGAATGGTGTTCATCAGTTTACCAAATGTCACTGCTTTTTTAACATGAAAAGTCCGATTCAGCTTACAGAGAAGGCTAAACTCGAAATAAAATCAACATTACAGGCCAATAAAATTCCCGATACCTACGGGCTGAGAGTAGGATTGAAGGGGGGCGCTTGCAGCGGTACTTTCCTGCTTGGATTTGATACTGCCACCGAGTTTGACCAAACCTACCTGATAGAGGGCGTTAAAGTCTTGATAGATAAGCGCCACCTCATGTATGTAATCGGGGTGTCAGTCGATTATGAGGAGGGAGCGAACGGAAGCGGTTATACGGTTTCGTCCGCAGAAAAAAAGTAAATAAGTATTTTATTAATCCTCAATTGTTACATGTTTCCAGTTTTCGCCTGAACGGATGCGATTGAGCTGCGTATGTGTGATGCCGAATTGCTTCGCTATCATCTTTAAACGGTTGTTATCATTTTTCAACAGTTTTTTGATAATGCGGACCTTGCTTTCGGTCAGCTTGTAATTTTTCGTCCGCCTCGGGATAACCCTGTTGATGAACGCAGGATTTTCACGGTTGTGATCTATCATCTCCAGTTTGGTAACCCATTTCAGGTTTTCATAATAATTGTTTTGCTTTTCAAAGTCAGCATGGATAACAAACGTGTGATCCTCGCTTGTTTTTTCCACAAAATACTCAGCAACAAGCTTATGAACATATCTATTGATCGTCTTCCCACCGGCCACCCGGATGTTTAACGAGCGGTATCCCTGTATCACCGAGCCTTTGATGATCACCCCTTCTTTCGGATTATTCTGAAAGCTTTTTAACCTTCCATAGTTAGATACTTCGTAATGAGGAGCATTCTCGATTTCGTCGAAATTGATTTTGGCCCACTTTTCATTCCAGAAACTCCGACTTGCATTTAACTCGTTCATTTTGATAAAGATATATATTAGGTTTTTAAAATCTTGAATGCTTAAAACTGTGTTTTTAAAGCGATTTTCGCTAAAAGAAACATTTTTATCAATTTTTGGTGTTAACAAAATGGCTGCAATCGAAAACAGCAATCTTCATCATCAACCAAAACTTGTAATTATGAAACGCACACTTATTATCGGTGCTTCTTCAAATCCATCCAGATACGCTTATCTGGCAGCTCAGAAACTCAAAAACTACGGACATCCCATATTACTTCTTGGTCGCAGAAAAGGCAGTGCCTCCGGAGAAGAAATCCATTTCGAAAAAGTGAAATGGGATGATGTGGATACGGTTACATTATACATTAATCCGAGTCACCAGACTGAGTACTACGATTATATTATATCATTAAAACCCAAGCGTGTTATCTTTAATCCGGGCACTGAAAATCCTGAATTTGAAAACATGTTACTGGATAAAAATATCATACCAATAGAAGCTTGCACACTTGTGATGCTTTCGACAGGGCAGTTCTAAGAGAGAGGGCCTTTACAGCTTACCATTTGATCAATGCTGATGCCCACGTAAACCCGCTTCCAAAAGCTGCAAGGCAAATCAGATCACCATCGCGCAACCTCCCTGTCTCCCAGGCCTCTGCCAAAGCAATGGGAATAGATGCCGCAGTTGTGTTCCCAAAACGTTGTATATTGTTAACCACCTGATCTTCCGTCATTCCCAGTTGCTGCCTTACATAATCACTGATGCGGATATTTGCCTGATGCGGCACAAGCAGGTTCAGATCGCCGGGTTCATACCCGTTTGCTTGCAGGGCTTCCTGGATCACCTCCCCGAAACGTACTATTGCATGCTTGAAAACCGCATTTCCATTCATAAACACATTATATCCACCTTCTTTCAGCATCTCGCTGTTAACCGGTCTGCCCTCCCGGCTGCTGCCCGGTTCACGTACATATAAATCCTCTGCAAACCTTCCATCTGCATGCAGGTGTGTAGATAATATACAATGTTGTGGATCGTCCGTGGCCGCCAGAACTGCGGCTCCGGCACCATCGCCAAATATCACGGCTGTGTTCCTGCCGGCAGTACTCTTGTCGATCCAGGACGATTGTATCTCCGACCCGACAACAAGCGCGGTTTTATACATGCCCGATTTTATAAACTGGTCGGCGATAGAGAGGGCATAAACAAATCCCGAACACTGCTCCCGGATATCGATTACCGGCTTTCCATCCATGCCCAGCTCACGCTGCATCAGAAATGCCGAGCCCGGAAAAAAATAGTCGGGTGTGATGGTGGCATATACAATCACATCAATATCGTTAGCGCTGAGCCCTGCACGCTCCAGTGCCTGCCGGGAAGCCGCCGATGCCATGCTGTAATTGGTGTCCTTACCGTATTCAAAATATCTTCGTTCTTTAATTCCGGTTCTTTCGGTTATCCATTCGTCCGAAGTATCCATCCACTTGGTAAGGTCGCTATTTGTTACAATGTTATCCGGAACGTAGTAACCCAAACCAGTGATTTTCGAAAATGTCATGCAATAAGGAGGTAATGTTAAAAAAGAATCAAACTAGTGGTCGGTGCGATATGATACTTCCTCGCATCATTACCTGTTATCGATAACGTAAGTAATTCTGTAATTAGTTTTTTGCCACAATAAATATATAGACAAAAGCCAAGTATTTCAATTAACATTCCCGGAAGTTAGAAGTATGTTGTAGAAATAATTTCCCTGAAAATCCCTGTTTTTGACTGCAAATTTGCAATAAAAACCATTATCTAGCAATTATCTGTTTTTTTTCATAACATTATCAATTGCTGACAAAAGAATATAAAGAACCAGGATTGCGGGTACTGCGACAATTTTCAAAGTGAGGAGTAAAATCACTGTGGACAGGAGGAGGAGATATCTCGCTTCGTTACCCGCCCAACCGAATGATTTAAATTTGAGCGCAATGAGCGGCATCTCCATAACAAGAAGATAAGACATTATAGCGCTGAAAATCAATAAGTTATTTGTGTTGATAATCATGTCCTTCCACATGCCCCCTTCTATGTGCACGATCAGAGGAAGTGAGGCTATCAGCATGGCATTAGCAGGTGTCGGTACACCTACAAACGAATCGCTCTGACGAGGATCGTTGTTAAATTTTGCAAGCCTGATTGCCGAAAAAACAGCAATAATGAAGGCCGGATAGGCTTTCCAGATACCGAACAGGTCAGGTATACTCTGCATCAAAAGCTGGTACACGATGATGGATGGCAGGAGCCCGAAAGTAACCATGTCGGCCAGTGAATCCAGGTCTTTACCAATAGGAGAGGCTACTTTTAGCAGCCTTGCCAGGAAGCCGTCAAAAAAGTCAAAAATGAGTGCGATACCGATCAGGATACAGGACAGAAGGAGGTTGTTGTGAAACGCCTCCACCACGCCTATGCAACCGCAGAGCAGGTTCCCGCAGGTAAGGGCATTGGGGATGTTACGGCGGATCATTTGAAAAACGGGTTATTTTTTTTCTCAAAACCAATGGTGGTAGGTTCCATGTGTCCTGCATAAACGGTGTAACTATCCGGGAGTATAAACAGTTTATTTCGGATACTTGAAAGCAGGGTATTGTGGTCGCCCCCGGGCAAATCGGTCCGGCCGATGCTCATCCGAAACAGAACGTCGCCACCTATAACAAACCCCTGTTCATCATTTATAAATGCAATGTGGCCGGGAGCATGACCCGGCACAAAAATAGTCGTCAAAGATGAATTGCCCCATTTTATTACATCTCCTTCATTTATAAAATGATCAACAGCTGGCTCTTCGAATTGATTAAAGCCATAGTTAGGCGCATACGTCACAACAGCTTTCAGTACCGGCTCGTCCAGCTTATGAAGAGAAAACGGAATATTATATTTTCTTTTTAAAACAGCAATTCCTAGTACGTGGTCGATGTGGGCATGTGTGTTGATGATCTGAACAGGCTTTAATCCTTTTTTAGCAATGAAATCTGTCAATTCATTGTATTCAGAACTATCGTAGCAACCTGGGTCGATGATAATTGTTTCGCCGGTTTCGTCGTACAGTAGATATGTATTTTCAGAAAATGGGTTAAAAACAAAAGTTTGTATTTGTACCATTCAGGTCAATTATTAGTGAAAGTATGCTTGAAAAGTCCGTGCTAAGTTACAAAAGACTTTGCAAACGCACCTTTAAGCTTTGGAAAGTAACTGCATAACAAAAAACGTCACCGGACCGGAACTGGTACAGTGACGTTTTTCAAACAATATATTTTGCGAATTATTCGATCGGCTGCTCGATGATGGTGGCCCTGATATGGTCGTAATACAACACAGTCAGGCCTTCGAAACCGGAATCGCTGCCCACAAACAGCCAGATTTCACCTTGCGCATTGGCCTTAATATTGATGGGCTTATCCAGATTGGAGCGGCGTACCAGCTTGTAAATTTCCTGGTCTGCTCCATTGGAAACATTTCCCAGCAATACCGCATCCTTGCCAGCTTCTGATTGCTGGCCTTTGTCGAGTGTGAAATGGTAAGTTCCATCTTCCAGTTTCCGGTTGGGTTCCGTAGCAACTGCGCCTGCTTTGAGGTAAACAGAACTTCCCGGCGAGCCACCTGCTCCCAAACTGTTTTCAGGGTACTGGGTTCCGAGGTCCATCTCGAAGGTCACACTGTAATTCTGGTTGGGAACAAAACCCGTGACCTTTTTCTTGAGATACATAAACATGTCGTCACTGCGGTTATGTCCCTGGATCCGGAATGCATATTTGGTGGTGTCCAGGCCGATGGGAAGTCTGGCCCGGCCCGCCTGCATTTCCAGTGAAACGGAATCCGTAGCTGTTGAATATTCAGAAAACTGCGCGGTCCAGCCATCGGTGCCCGTCTGAAAAGCCGAGTCCACGATAGTGATCGCGTTTAATTTGTCGTCATTGCAGGAAAACAACATCCCCGTAATTGCTAAACTTACCCAGGTTATGCACTTTTTCATGGTATTAAACTTGATTGTTGTTGAAGAAAAACCGAACTGATAATACCATGAACAGTCCGCGGGCAAGATGGTTGGAAACTCTGAAATACTTTTTCGTGATCAAATTCATTAGCGTCTGATCTTGAAATGATTGGGGCGCTCTTATCCGATCAGAAAAATAGTGGGCTTCTTATGCAGATCCGGCTTGACCTTCTTCCAGTTTTTAACCGGTAAGGTTTTAATAAATTCATCCGTAGCGGTAACATTGGATGCAATGCAAAGTAATGTGTCGGGCATGCATGTTTCCAGCACAGCGTCGAGCAATTGGTTATTACGGAAAGGCGTTTCCATGAAAAGCTGTGTCTGCTGGCGTTGCCTTGCTTCGCGTTCCAGGCTCTGCAGGGCTTTTTTTCGCTCGGTTTTTTCAATTGGCAAATAGCCCTGAAAAGCAAAAGACTGTCCGCTCATGCCGGAAGCCATCAATGCCAGCAAAATCGAAGAGGGGCCCACCAGCGGTATCACACGAATTCCGATCTGATGTGCAAAATGAACAGCCACCGCACCTGGGTCTGCTACACCCGGGCAACCTGCCTCCGAAATGATACCCGCATCTGCCGAAAGACTGCGCAGGCTGTTCATCGTTTCCGGTTCAGGAGTGTCCTTATGAAGCTCTATAAAAGTAATATTATCAATGACTTTCCCCAATTTCAGGCTGCTGATAAACCGTCTTGCAGTCCTGATGTTCTCCACAAAAAAAACATCCAGGTTCTTTATCACGTCCCGGATTTGGGGACTGAGGACTTTCTCAGCGGTTTCTTCGGCCAGTATTGTAGGGATCAGGTAAAGAGATATATCGGAGTTGTTCATTCAGCATGTTATTTTTAATATTCCTTCCAACCAAACTCCGGAAAACAGAATCATGATGAGAGAGCAAAGTTAGAAACAATGAAAGCGATACTTTATATACCTGTTTTTTTAATTGTCCTTTTTTCGTGTAAAAAAGACGATATGGACATGCTTTCCGCCGATGATGCAATGGCGTCTATTACGGGCCCCTGGCGGCTGATTGAAGTTGAAAAAGGTCTTGCAACAGGTCAGACTTCATGGGCACCGGTAGCAGCGGGCAAGGGTGATACGCTCAGCTTCCGTTCCGATGGTGTGGTACTGGATGGAGAGAGCAAGCCCATCTGTTGCGGGCCTAACACCCTGATCATCAACGGCGCGGTAATGCCGGTTAAACCGCAGCAGCCACTAGCACCCAATCCCGCATGCGCATTGATAAACTGTGTGGGTTGTACAACATGGGAGCTTCAATTTGTTGAAAACGAGCTTATTGTGACTATCTGCAATAGCCAGCGAATGAAATATGTCAGATAGGTTCTTCGAGGAACTTTAACAGCGTTTCCACAAAAATTTTCGGCTGTTCCGCCTGAACCCAGTGCCCGGCATTTTGAATTGTTTCCACCCTGGCATTGGGAAAAATGCTCAGGATACCTTCAAGGTCCTCATCCAGAATATAGTTTGATTTCTCTCCCCGGATAAACAAAACCGGAACTTTGATTTCTTCACTAGATTTTACTTCCGACCCGACCTTCGACATGTCACTTGTCAGGACAGGCAGGTTAAAACGCCAGCCAAATCCTCCTTCATCTTTTCTGTAAAGGTTTTTGAGCAGAAATTGCCGCACGGACAAAATAGGCTCATATTGGCTCAGGATCTCATCCGCTTCATTTCTGCTTTCAATCTTATCGATCGGGATCGCGTTCAATCCCTGCAATATTTTGCTGTGGTGAATAGGGTAGGCTTTCGGACCAATGTCTACAATCACGAGTTTTTCAAAGGTACCGGGATAGGTTACTGCATATTCCATCACCGTTTTCCCACCCATCGAATGGCCCAGTAAGATCGGGTTCGAAATATTTTGCTGTTGAAGGAATTCTTGCAGGTCTTCTGCGAGCGTCGGGAAATCCAAAGGTGCCTCATGCGGCGACCGTCCGTGGTTACGTTGGTCAACCAGGTACAGCTGGTAACCCTGATCTGCTATGGTTTTGCTGATTGTGAGCCAGTTGTCAAGAAATCCGAACACGCCGTGCAGGATAATCAGAGTTTTCCCGCTTTCGCCGATTTTTTTATAGTTGAGTTGCATGGATCGTAATTTAATTCAATAAAAAATCCTGGTACTGGATACTAACAAAGGAAGAGCACAATTGTTAAGCACCAAAGTTTTTGGTACAATTTTTTGAGAACTGCACTGCATATCCTATGCGTGAAAACTTTTCCCTCAGAAATTTAACGAAATGATAATATACCGGCTCCTGAGTCCGGTATGCGTTGAATATACGGCATGGAAAATGCCTTTTCAGAGGCTGAGCGAAGGTTTGGAAGCAGTGCAAAATGTCATCAAATTTTAATAGTCAAAATTTTGATAAATATTGAATTATTGCTATATAAAAATTAATTATTTCATTAAATCAGCTAGTTACGGGTAATAGTATTGTATTTAAGTAGGATTTTGAATTTTGCTTCTCAAATTTAAAAGCTATTATTTTGTAAGGATCGGTGCTTTGTCACTGTTGAATGTAACCACTAATTACAAACCTAATCACCAAATTTATGAAAGGGAAAAGTTTACTTTTTCGGGCATTGTTTACAGCAATGATTGCCACGACATTACTTTTACTCGGGGGGCGACTGCAGGCACAGGTAACCACATCTGCGATCAATGGAATGATAACGGATTCTAACGGAGATTTTCTGCCGGGGGCGACAGTGGTAGCGGTACACGAGCCGTCAGGAACGCAATATGGTACGGTAACAACAGAAGCGGGGCGTTACAGTTTCCCGTCGGTTCGCGTAGGAGGGCCTTATAAGGTTACGGTAACTTACGTGGGTTTCGCCGAACAAAGCAAGTCCAACATTTTCGCGGAACTCGGTACAGCCACCAATATCAATATTGTGCTGAACGACGGTGGAACCCAGTTGCAGGAAGTGTTGATTACTTCGGGTTCAGGCCAGGTTTTCAATGGAGAAAAAACAGGAGCGGCAACATCCGTGAACAGCGAACAGCTCAGGACTTTGCCGACTGTAACGAGGAGCATCAGTGATTTTACAAGATTAACGCCGCAGGCAAATGGTAACAGCTTTGGAGGACGTGACGGACGTTATAACAACTTTCAGGTAGACGGAGCAAATTTCAATAACGGTTTCGGTTTGAACGATAACCCACTGCCTGGCGGCGGCGGTTTGTCCCTGGATGCCATTGAAGAGATTCAGGTCAATATTGCTCCCTTTGATGTCCGTCAGAGCGGATTTTCCGGCGCGGGAATCAATGCGGTAACACGAAGCGGTACCAACAAACTGACGGGTTCTGCCTATGGATTTTTTACAAACCAGAATTTCCAGGGAAAGAAAGTCAATGACGTGGATGTGACAAGGCCCAAAGCGACCAGCCAGACACTTGGTTTAAGATTAGGAGGTGCCTTGATCAAAAATAAATTGTTCTTCTTTGTTAATGCGGAACAAATAAAGAAAACAGGATCAGAGGTAGGCGCGGTAAATTTATGGACGGCTTCGGAGAACGGTGTCGCAGACCCTACCCGGAATATATCCCGTACCAGAAGAGCTGACCTCGAAGCAGTTCGCAACCATTTGATCAACCAGTGGGGATACGATCCGGGCGCCTATGAAGGATACGCCAATGATAACAGTGAAAAAACAACCAGCATACTGGCCAGAATAGACTGGAACATCAACAATAAGAACAAACTGGCGGTTCGATACAACCAGGTGGAGAGTTCGTCTCCATCGCTTGTGAATGCCAATTCAGGTGCAAATCCCCGGACACCATTTGAGACAGGCCGTGTAAGCGCCCTATCCATGGCCTTTGCCAATACCATGTATTCTACTAAGAACATTGTCCGCTCGGTAACTGCAGAATTGAACAGTGAAATCAGTCCGAAACTTTCCAACCAGTTTTTAGCAACTTACAGCCGTATCCAGGCCACCCGCAGTTCTCCAAGCGCAGAATTTCCGATGATCGATATCGGGTATGCAGGAGATGATCTAAGGAAAGCCGGAACTACTACCTACCAGAATTATATCACTGCCGGTTACGAGCTGTTTACTTATGGAAATGATGTATTGAATGATAATTTCAGCTTCATCAATAACCTTAACTACATTACGGGTAAACACACCTTGACAGGAGGTATCAGCTTTGAAATGCAGAAATTTGGTAACAGGTATCTCAGAAACGGGACTTCTTACTATCGTTATGCTTCCGTTGAGGAATTCCTGGCAACAGGCACAGCTAGTGAGGTAGCACCACTTCAGTTCGCGTTAACTTATCCTTATGAAGGACAAGATCCTTACGCGCCGGTGAAATATGGCTTGCCTTCTATTTATATCCAGGACAAATTTGATGTGAACGACAGGCTGACCATTACCGCAGGCCTTCGTGCTGAAATGCCTGTTTTCTTAAACCAGCTAACAAGGAACCCGTCAGTAGACACATTAAAGCTGCTTGGGCTAAATGGTCGTGAGCGCACTTATGACACAGGCTCGTGGCCCAAAACCCGGGTGATGCTTTCGCCTAGGATTGGGTTCAGATGGGATGCAAAAGGTGATAAATCATTGATCTTCCGCGGTGGTACCGGTATTTTCGCTGGCCGTGTGCCGTTTGTATGGCTTACCAATATGCCGACAGGTCTTGGTGTGATACAGAACGTTGTGGAGCCGGGAAGTTATGCGGCTTCTGCGCCCTGGATCGGCGATATCCGTTTTCAGCCTGACAAATATTATTGGTTAAATAACACGCCTGCCAGTGCACAAGGTGTGTTTATCAAAAATGCCAAAGCAGGTCTTCCAAGTACACTTTCGCTGGTTGATCCGGAATTCAAAATGCCACAGATATGGAGATCAAGCTTTGGTGTAGACTACAAAATTCCGGGCACACCTTTCTCTCTGACCGGTGATGTGCTTTATACTAAGGATATTCAGGCTGTTTACCAGTTTGGAGCCAACAGAAAAGTAGCTACCCAGCAAATGAACTACAGCGGTGATGACCGTGAATTTTATCCCAACACCGCTTCTTACCAATATAACAGTAAAATCGGTGCGAACTCTGTGAGTGTATTGAGCAACACTTCCAAAGGTTACTCTGTGAATGCCACGATCGGATTGACGATGGCTGCGCGCCGCGGGTTTTTCGGATCGCTGTTTTATTCGCACACTACCGCGAAGGGAACGACGGACAACAGTGGGTCTAATGCTAGTTCAGCCTGGGGAGCCACGCCGAATATAAATAACCCCAACGATCTGAGCCTTTACAGTTCTGTAGATGCGTTGCCGAACAGGGTTGTAGGTACATTGTCTTACCGTATCGAATATGCAAATCACCTTGCCTCTACATTCTCTCTGTTTTACAGCGGATCTAATCAAGGTCTTTACGGCAATGTTACCCAGGGAAGATTTTCATATACCTACAATGGTGACCTGAACGGAGATGCGATCGGGGCGGATATGTTGTATATACCTCAAAGCGCTTCTGAACTCAATTTTGTTGAAAATAAAGTTGGGGATGTAACTTTTACAGTTGAACAGCAACGAGCAGCATTTGACAGCTATATCTCGAGCAATTCCTTCCTGAACAGCAGAAGAGGCAAATATGCAGAACGTAACGGAGGCCTGATGCCGTGGCTGAACCGTTTCGATTTTAAATTCCTTCAGGATATTTTCACCAATGTGGGAAAGAGCAAAAATACACTTCAGTTGAGTCTTGATGTGATCAATGCCGGTAACCTATTGAGCTCTAAATGGGGTGTGCGCCAGCAAGTTATTGCAGGTGCCAACACGCCGTTGCGCCGTAGCAGCGTAGATGCTAACGGAGTTCCGACGTTTACGATGACTCCGGTGCAGATTGACGGGAAGACTGTGTTACCAACTGACAAGATTTTCCGGGATGTCACGACAACTGCAACAACCTGGAGCATGTTGGTGGGCGTAAGATATCTGTTCTGATAGTAATGATGAATGTCATGTAAAAGGCCGGGAGCATCGTTTGTCTCCCGGCCTTTCTGTTTGATAATTATCAAAGCCTGACTTATTGTACCTTTTCAGATTTAATGATTGATTCCGTGCCCGCCCGGTAACCTTCAATCACAAGCCTGGAAATATCATCAGAACTGAAGTGTTGCAAGTCGAGATATAACGGAGCACTGGGCCGGATCACAGTTAACGTCATCGGTTTGCCTCGCAGAATAGACCGGTCGACATAGGACTCTGCCCAAAGTATGTTGCTGTTCACAATCTGGTTCACTGTAATGTCCCTGACCCTCTCAATCAGTGATATCAGGTTACGGGCATTCATCCCTTCCGGCTGATAGAGCAGGGGGGAGTGACAGGCGATGAGCACAATGTCCGTTGCGCCGTCTTCAATAGCCTGCCGGATAGGTGCTACTTCACGAAGTCCGCCGTCAAGATAAAGTTGTTGTCCGATTTCAACAGCCGGCATCAGCATTGGAATGGAGGAGCTGGCGTACACGAAGTTTATGAAATCCGGATCTTTTGTATCAACGTATTTGATCTCGCCGCTTTCCATGTTCACTGCGCCCACTTTTGTCTTGACAGGCGTTCCTGTCAGGTGTTCATCCTTCAGATGTTTCCGGATCAGTTGGTGTAGTGGAGAAGGATCTACAATCCCGTCGAACCTGCTCATTAAAGTATTCATGCCCAGCATGACCCTCGATCTGAGCGTGGAAATGTCCTGTGGCTGGGTAATATTTTTAATCCAGAATTCCAGCAGTTTCCTGCCGGCAACCTGCCAGTTGATCGTATTATTTTCCTCATGCTGTTTTCCAGCTTCATTGGCAAGAAACGTAGCATTCAATGCCCCGACGGAAATACCATACACCATCTCGGGTTCGAAACCATTTTCCAGGACTGCCTGAATAACTCCCACTTGAAATGCTCCCTTCATTGACCCCCCTCCCAGGACGAGTGCTTTCATATCGAATGATTGAATGATTGAATGATTGAATGATTGAATGATTGAATGATTGAATGAATTTCATTCTTCCTTTCTGCTTTCCTCCTTCTTTCCTTTCCTCCCTCCTTATTCCTCTTTTTTTCAATTCTAAACATTTTCAAAATAAAATTGATATAAACAGAAGATTTTATTCCAAATTTGGAAATTAGAGTCGATGACACCAAAAGCAAAAATATTACTGAAAATGCTCGTCATCGCGGCGTTTAATATCAGGAGGGAACATAGCCCTCGACCATTAATATGACCCTTTCAATAAAGGATATTCAGGTTCCGGTTGCAGACGAAATGAAAGCTTTTGAGCATAAGTTTCGCCAGTTTATGAAAAGTGATGTAATGCTCCTGGATCAGATCATGAACTACATCGTCCGGCGCAAAGGCAAGCAACTGAGGCCAATGTTCGTCTTTCTTTCTGCCGGGGTTTGCGGCGAAATTTCTGAGTCGACTTACAGAGGCGGTGCTTTGATAGAGTTGCTGCATACCGCTACCCTGGTTCATGATGATGTAGTGGATGACTCCAACTACAGGCGGGGGTTTTTTTCTGTCAATGCTTTGTGGAAAAACAAAATTGCTGTGCTGGTAGGGGATTACCTTCTTTCACGCGGCTTGCTTTTATCTGTCGATCACCAGGAATTCGACCTGCTGAAAATCGTATCCACAGCCGTACGCGAACTCAGTGAGGGAGAATTGCTTCAGATAGAAAAAGCAAGAAGGCTTGATATCAATGAAGAAGTTTACTATCAGATCATTAAACAAAAAACGGCCTCGTTGATCGCTTCCTGCTGCGCGGTAGGTGCATGTTCGGTAGGTGCAGGAGCGGATATCGTGAAACGGATGCACGCGTTCGGAGAAAAGGTAGGAATGGCTTTTCAGATCAAAGACGATCTTTTTGATTACGGAGAGGACGAGATTGGGAAGCCCCTGGGTATCGATATCAAGGAAAAGAAAATGACCTTGCCGCTGATTTATGCGCTGAACAATGCCGGATGGCTGGAAAAAAGGAAGATCATCAATATCATTCGGAATGAAAGCCACAAGCCTAAAAAAGTAAACGAAGTAATTGCTTTTGTAAAAGACTCGGGCGGGCTGCGTTATGCACAGGAAGTGATGCAGCGGTATGTGGAAGAAGCGCGGGTGCTGCTATACGAATTTCCAGATTCCCCGCACCGCCGATCTCTCGAACAACTTGTGCAATATACGATTGAGAGAAGCAAGTAATTTGCTTATTTACAGTCAATTGATAACCTTATAAATGTGGTTCTTTGAAATGACAAAAGGAATTATATAAGTAAGTATAATATTGTGACTAAGTTTATAGTTATAGTCGTATGCTCACCATAATTTTAACTTGTCATGAGAATACTTATCACTTTTGTTCTAGCATTGGCCAGCTTACTTTCTGCTGCCCAGCCTGTTGTAATCGGGTCGAGGGAAGCAGAATCGCAAGGATTGACCAAGAAACTTCAAGAATATAAGTTTCCCGGGGATGTCACGGAAACCCCTTACAGCACGCAGCTCGCCATTCAATCAGCGTATTACAAAATTCTTGACAAGGAGAAACTGCATAACCTCGGCATCGTCAGCCAACTTTATCTGAACCAGCACGGAAAAATTGATTATCTGTTATATAATTTCAGTGATGCCCGGATGGGACCCGAGGCAAAGTTACCCCTCAATCTTGATTCTCTGAAACAGATCGTTTCCGGTCAACTCGCCCCGTTTATTAGTGATTTCGTTTCAAAGCGAGGCATAGGACACAAATCAATGCTACGTGTCTTTGTGTTTTCCGGGATGACGATGACCCCTACCAGGAGCAAAAAAGACAGTGTAATTACGAATCTAGAAGATGTTTTGACGAACAGGGATTCTCTGAAAATCAAAACCATTAATCTGGAAAGAAGTCTGCTCACAGCCATTCCCGAAGCGATTTATAGGTTTCCTAACCTTGAAAAACTCTTGCTGGCCCATAACGATATTGAAGAGGTAAATCTGGATTTATCACGCCTGCCGAAGTTGCAGCAGCTGGATCTTGACGGTAATATCCTTACGCAGGACAAGGTTCATTTGTCAAAAAACAAATCAATCAAACTGCTTAACCTGCAAAACAACATGCTCACCGATGTGCCCGATGTAGTGCCGAACTGCAAAAAGCTGGAATCGGTCTGGCTAGGGCGCAACAATATGAGCGGGCTTTCCAACAAGAGCTTTACAAAGCTGAAAAGGATAAAAGACCTGAACTTGTATAAAGCGGAAATTACAGTGCTTCCCAAAGGTGTTCGGAGAATGCGGAAAATTCAGGTGCTTGATCTGTATCACAACAAACTGGAAGTATTGCCTCAATCCGTCACAAGGCTAAAGAGACTTACGCACCTGGCGGTGTCACATAATCAGCTTACTGCTCTGCCATCTAAAATAGATAAAATGAAAAATGTGCAGATCATCTACGCACATCACAATCGCATGAGCAAGTTGCCTGAACGGATCGGTAAAATGAAAAACCTGAGGATTCTTGATCTTGGCTTCAACTGGTTTACCAATTTCCCGCCGGAGCTCGTCGCTTTCGGGAACCTTTCGGAGCTCGATCTTTCATCCAACAATTTCCCCGAATTCCCCGAGCAGCTCTTGAAAATCAAGCAGCTGGATAAGCTTTACATCCGGGGTAACCCGTTTCTTCAGGCAGATTCCGAGAAGAAATACGGGCAGCAGCTGGGTCTTTTAAAAAGCAAAAATATTGAAGTGTTTTACTAAAACGGCAGGTCACAGGTTCCACCAGTAAGTGAATTTCAGTACGACCGCCCTGTTTTTTACCCTGAAATTTTCAGGCAGATAATTGTCGGTATATACAATAAACAAATCGGAAGCAGGCTTGTACCTCCACTGCAGACGGGCGTTAAGATTAATATTGTCGGCCTGGTTGTTATACTGCATGAAAGTCGTGAAGAACAGATTGTTCGTAAATGTAACGTCCACGCGCGGGCCCACAAGCCAGAGTTGGGTGCGTTTCCAGGGTTCCGGCAGGCGGATATCGTTGTAGTTACCGGCCATTGTAATAGCTACATAAGGCTGTACACGATAGCCGACTTCGGCTCTCAGGTTATTTCGCTTCCCGTTCTGATAATAACCTCCCAAAATACCCGATGTCAGGAAAGTCAGGCGGTTTTGCGGCCCGGAAACAATATCAAATCCGACAGCTTTCCAATTGTGTTCAGTGCCGGTTGCCAGAGTCGCGGCTCCCAGGTTTGTGGGATCGAAGGGACGCAGCAGCCGGACATAATTGCTGGATCCCCAAAGTGCAACTGTTGCCCGGTTGATAAAATTAAGGTTATAGGAGAGGATAAATTCCCGGTCGCTGAGATCGAATTTTTTGTCCCAGTATACATTGCTGACCAGCTTAGGACCGTGGCTGATGATTTTGGGCGATTTTACAAAAAACAGGTAAGCAACGTTAGGACTGATCTTATAATAACCCATACGGACGGCATTGGGTACATACCCGACTTCGGCATTGTAATTCTTGCCTACATATTCATGCTGCCACTGCCATATCAAATTGGCCTTCGTGAATTTCAGGTCAGCCGCGTGGGTGAAATCATCAGTGGATTTTCCGGGCGTGAAAGATTTGAGGAACATCACTTTCCCCGTCCAGAGATTTTTCGCACTTGCCAGGTTAAACTCCGCCCCAATGTTGCGGTTATAGCGGTTTGTAGCTGCGTGCCGTTCCAGTGAATAATTCGTAGCGTCTTTGTTCACGAATATGAAACGCACATTCGACCGCGCAAGAAGCTGCCTCTGCAGTGCAAAAACCGCATAGTTATTTCTGGGCGTAAGGCTGTCCGAGGAGCCCGTCTGCACGTCCAGCACCCCGATACGCCAGTTCTTGTTGATCTTCCCGCTCATACGTGCACCAAACTGAATGGGGACACCCAGTCCGACGCGGCGGGAGAAAAACGGGCGAATGGTAGCGTACCCGAAATTGGCAAAAAGATCAGCATTTTCAAGAAAGAACTGACGCCGCTCCGGAAAAAACAATTCAAAACGGTCCAGGTTGGTTTGCTGGACATCAACATCAACCTGCGAAAAATCCGGGTTGACGGTCAGATCGAGATTCAATGAGGGCGTAAGGCCGATTTTTACATCTCCGCCGATTGCAGGCTTGTATTTGTTTGGTGTGTCTTTCTGATAATCTTTAGTGAGACGTGTAGCGGCATAAGGTATCACCGAAATATTTGGTCCCGGATTTGGTGGCGGGACATCCCATACCAAAACTCCTGTGTAGGCGAGAGAAGCGGATGGAAACTGCCGGGGCACCGGTGCCCAGGAAGATTTTTCCGAGATTGTCAGATCCTGACGGCTGAAATTGATACCCCAGCGGGTAATTCCCGGTTTATATCTTATGCTTTTAAAAGGAATCGCAGCTTCCCAGACCCATTTGTCATCATCATTTTTTACGGAGCTCAGCCATTTATTGTCCCAGCTGAGGTCAACGGTACCGCCATCGCCCTGCTGCCCGTCCCAGGGGGCGCCTGCCGCATTTGCGCCAAATGAAAAGCCGTTGGTCTTATCATCAAACGTGTCCATGAAAAGAAGAAAGTTGTCATTCTTTCCAAATGCGAAATCCCTTTTCAGGGATTCAACGATGATCGCACCTTTAATGGGCTTGTAGTTGATTACAAGGATATAGAGGTTGTTTTTATCATAACACATTTTTACATCCGTCAGGGCACGGGAAAAGCTTGTGTCCATGGGCGTGATCATGAAAAAATCTTTGGCTGTTTCGGCCGCCTCCCATGCTGCGTCGTCCGCGATGCCGTCGATAGTAAGCGGAGAAGCAGCTGAATGGATGTGGTACTGATAGTTTTCGTTGGGTTTCTGAGCAAAAGTTTTAAAAATGATCAGACAGAGAATAAGGCAGGTTAGGATAAAAGTACGTTGCACTTGATTTTGTTGGGGTGTAGGAATTTATATATATGTATTGACAGATCATTCTGGCCTGAACCACTTTACATCGGCATAAAAAGTACCGAACGGTACCAGCGAAGACAGAAACGACAAAAATGTTTTTTTGAAAGACCAGCTTCTTTCGATAGCGACCTGGATCAGCAAAATGACGAAAAGAACGAAAAGTACACCGTGTGCCATTCCGACGACCCGCACAGCCTCGGGAATTCCGGCAAGATATTTGAGTGGCATTGCGATACCGAGTAATATGAGATAAGAGACACCTTCAAGAAAAGCAATGATACGAAGGCGGCCAAGAGCTGATTTGATCAGGGTAGACAACATAAAGAAAGCGACAAAATGAGATTAATGCATTTTGTCGCAAAGATACGTATTCGAATCCTTCTTTAGCAGTGGCATTTTCAAGCTTTTACGGGGAAATTTTATATCACATCGGTAATCTGACTGCATAAGTGGTATGGGTTCTGGGAAATGTTTAAAAATCATATTTAGTTATTGAAAATTCATATTTTCTGTCGCTAATATTTCCATATTATTTGGTTTCATACTTGATTATTAAAATATTATTTGGATAAATCTTAAAAACTTAGATAAATAATACATTATTTTACTTCATTTTAAATTTAAATTCGACGTTAATGACCAGGACATTTGCATTTTTACTCCTCATTTTCCTCACGTTCAATTCGATAGCCCAGAGTATCAGGATTTCCGGCAAAGTCACGGATGAAAAGGGAGAACCGCTTATCGGAGCCTCTGTTATTGAAAAGGGTACGAATAACGGAACCACAGCCGACGGAAGCGGGTCGTATGTTTTACAGGTCGGGCATACCAATGCAACCATTGTGGTTACGTATGTGGGATATAATAAAATTGAAAGAGAGATCAGTGGTGCCGGGACGCAGGATTTTTCCTTGGAAGATGCGACTGTGCTCAACCAGGTGACTGTGGTAGGTTCACGAAACCTGAACCGCTCTTCCACGGACACGCCTGCACCGGTGGATGTAATTGATATCAGGGAGGTCACTACCAAGCAGGGGCAGCTTGACGTAAACCAGTTGCTCCAGTTCGCGGCCCCGTCCTTTAACTCAAACAGGCAAACCGGTTCAGACGGGGCAGATCATGTTGATCCTGCATCGCTACGGGGACTTGGGCCGGACCAGACGCTCGTACTGATCAACGGAAAAAGGCGGCATCAGTCTTCACTTGTTAATCTTTTCGGTTCTCGCGGACGCGGCAACACAGGTACTGACCTGAACGCGATTCCTGCGGCCGCCATTGAAAGGATTGAAATTCTGCGGGACGGTGCAGCAGCTCAATATGGCTCGGATGCTATTGCCGGGGTGATCAATATTGTTTTGAAAGAAACCGTAAATCAGCTTACTGCGAATGTTAACGCCGGAATTTTTCAGGCAAAATACCGTTTTGACGACAAAAAATTCGACGGACTGAATTACAACGTGAATCTTAATTATGGATTAAAGATTGCCAAAAAAGGATTCGTGAATGTGACGGCAGACTACAATCACCGCGATCATACGAACCGGGCCAATACAGTTTCTGATCCTGAAGATGTAGCGCGTCGCCAATATGGTGATCCCAGAATGGACAATGCAGCCCTTTATTACAATGCAAAGATCGCCATCGGCGGGAATTTTCAGGTTTATAGTTTCGGAGGTATCAATAAAAGAAAAGGGGACGCCTATGCCTGGACCCGTTATGCAGATGATGAAAGAAATATTCCTTCGATTTACCCCAACGGATTTGACCCTATCATTGCCAGTACAATTGATGACCGGGCAGTTACGGGCGGGGTTCGCGGAGTGTGGAAATCCTGGGACATTGACCTGAGCAATACGTATGGCTTTAATAAATTCCATTTCAATGTTAAAAATTCGTTGAACGCATCCTTTGGAGCGGGTTCACCCACCACTTTTGATGCAGGCGGTTTTCAGCTTGGCCAGAATGTCAGTAACCTCAACGTTTCGCGTTTTTACAAAGGCATTATGCAGGGACTGAATATTGCATTCGGAGCTGAATACAGGACTGAACGATATAAGATCTTTGAAGGCGAACGGTTATCGTACCTAAATTATGACCCAACTTTGCCGGGAGGGGCGCAGGGTTTTCCGGGATATAGTCCGGCAGACGTTACTAATAAGGGACGTTCCAATGTAGGTGTATATGCCGATGTTGAAGCAGATGTCACCAAAAACTTTCTGGTGGATGTGGCGGCAAGATTTGAGAATTACAGCGATTTCGGAAGTACAGTAAATGGGAAAGTTGGTTTAAGATATAAGATCACGGAGGATCTTGCAGTGCGCGGATCAGTAAGCACGGGATTCAGGGCGCCTTCGCTGGCTCAGAAATATTTCAATTCAACATTTACAAACTTTGTTGAAGGACAGGCTGTTGAGGTGCTTCTTGCAAACAACAACAGCGCTGTTACCAAAGCTTTGGGCATTCCTGAACTGAAACAGGAGACTTCGCAAAATGCCAGCCTTGGACTCACTTTTACACCTATTTCCGGGTTTTCTGTGACTGTGGACGGTTACTATGTCAAAGTGAAGGACAGGGTAGTGCTGACCGGGCAGTTTAGCGATGACGATGAAGAGATCGGTGAGCTGCTTAAGTCACTCAGAGTGGGCAAAGCGCAGTTTTTTACCAATGCACTTTCCTATACCACAACAAAAGGTGTAGATGTAATCGTTGCGCATTCTACGCCCCTCGGGATCGGGCGTTTAAACTCAACTCTGGCAGCCAATTTCAACTGGATGGAACTTGGGCCGGTTAATACCAGTCCGGCCCTTGCAGGCAAGGAAGATATTTATTTTGACGAGCGCGAGCGCCGGTTTGTTCTTGCGTCCGCACCTCCGTCCAAAATCAACCTCACGCTGGACTATGCCGTCAGTAAGCTAAGCTTCATGCTGCGATTGATCCGTTTCGGGGAAGTGAAGCTTGCAAACTGGGATTATGAAATAGATGTTTACAGGCCTAAAATTCAGACGGACCTAACCGTAAACTACAAACTAAACAACCATTTTTCAATTTCAGTGGGCGGAAGCAATATTCTGAATGTTTATCCGGATATGTCATTACCGGCTCTGACAGAGTCGGGTGGGGGATGGGACCCTGTTCAGATGGGAAGCAACGGCGCTTTCTTCTTCACAAGGGTAGGCTTCCGGTTTTAAACAATAGCTGGAAACGAAAAGGGTTCAGACTGGCAGCAGCTGAACCCTTTTTTATATTACAAATGAATTTTAAGCAATTTGCGGCTTGACCTTTGGGGTGCCTTTGTCTTTGCCCGAAGCCAAGGTTTCTTTATCTCTCATTTTAATAAAGTCCTTGAACCGCCGAATGGTTGCGAGGATAAATCCGATGATCAAAACGAAAGTTCCCAGCCAGAGTACATTTATAAGCGGCTTTTCAATTGCTTTCATCACAATAAAATCTCGCTGAGTAGTGTTTACAGCAAATGAAAACTGGCCGGTCTGCGGATTGATTTCCTGGAACTGGATCCGCATTCCCAGATCATTGTTAACCTCCGGCTTCCTGGCCACCATGCGGTCGCGGATTACAAATGACGGTGTTAATACATATTCTTTGTCTTTATCAAGAATGCGGATAATCGCTTTCACCGCAGCATCGCCTTCACCTAGCGCGACACCTTCCACCTGCTCGGTGCGTACCACGTTATCGAGGATGGCTACATAGTCATTCACGAAAAATGTATCCCGTAAGCTGATCGTAAAATTCTCAGTTTGGCTCCATACGGGTTCCGCAGTCGGATTGGTAACCATATTGACGTGGGTATACAAGTCCTTACCCACTTTCCGCTGGATGTCAGGCGAAGATACAATACCGCCCATTCTCGGGTTGATCTGTACCCGTGGAAAAAGGTTGAAAATACGTCCCGAAGGCTCGCGGTACTCGATTTCGTAATAGAAGTTCTCAGGAAATATCTCGATCGTATCTCCTTTGGAATTGTACTTCTTATCGTTTACAACAATGTCGCGGAGTGCTACTGCATGAAAATCACCTTCAACAATATCTACCCAGCTTTTCGGAATGTATCCCGGGATGTTGCGAGGCTCCACTCTCACATCACGCCAGGTGAGCATATACTCGCCCATCTTCTCAGGCTTGTTAAGCCAAAGCGTGATATTTTCTTTGTTTTCCTTATTGTCGTTGCTTGTGAACTCTTCACTGCGGGAAATCATTAAGCCCGAGTTATTGATAGATACAACTTTGGTATAACCCGACGAAAACAGGATACCCACCAGCATCAGCGCCACACCGATGTGCGTGATAGCCCCTCCTGACAAATTGTAATTACCACGGATGATATTAAGGAGAATAGTGCCGTTTGCAACAATCGCAAAAATGGCGGTTGTCAGCAATACGATGTGCTGGATATCCTTAATCTCCTGAATCGTAATCACTGCTGCACTGATGATCAATGCGATCAGCAACGGATTGTAAAGTGCCTGAAGTTTTCCCTTGCCAACCCTTTTCCACCAGAAAAACTGTCCGATACCTGTCAAAACGATGATCAGGGAGAAAAACCATAGCTGGAATTTATTATAGTGGCCAATCTGGTCAGCCGGCAGCGCCATATTCAGAACTGCTCCGAAAGATTCGGCGATTTTGTTATAGACCGGAATGGAAGTGGTAGCCAGAATCTGAAAACCGGAGAGGCAAAGCAAAGTTGCGCCTATGAAAATCCAGAATTCCTGAGAGTAGGTAGAAACCTCTTCTTCGTCTGTCGGGAGTATTTTCCAGCGATATATCAGTAAGCCGATGGCTACAATGGTGAATGTCAGAAGATAGATCAATAACTGTCCTGATAAACCCAGGTCAGTAAATGAATGCACCGACGCATTTCCAAGCACGCCGCTTCTGGTCATGAAGGTGGAATACAGGATCAGGATAAATGTTGCAATCGTTAAAATAAATGATGTTTTGAGCGCAGTGGCATTTCTACGGCCAATGATCATAGTGTGGACCGCCGCCACCAGGACTAGCCATGGAACTATGGAAGAGTTTTCAACGGGGTCCCAGTTCCAGTAACCGCCAAAGTTCAGCGTTTCATAGGCCCAGTAGGCGCCCATCAAAATACCTACTCCGAGGATCAGACATGAAAACAGTGCCCACGGGAGTGCAGGACGTATCCATTCCTGAATTTTTTTAGACCATAACCCGGCAATCGCGAAGGAGAAAGGAATAAGCGTCGTTGCGAAACCCAAGAAAAGGGTAGGAGGGTGGATAACCATCCAGTAGTTCTGTAAAAGCGGGTTGAGGCCGTTTCCGTCTTTCGGGATGAAATTCGCATCCATCTTGTAAACAGGCAGATCGGGCATTACTTCTTTGAGCAAAAGGAAGGGTGTAGATCCGATTTTAACGTCGAGCCCAGGAATTACCACACCCAGTATCATGGAAGTCAGGAATGCCTGAACCAATGCAAAAACAGTCATTACCGGTGCTTCCCAGGAGCGGTTTGTGAAAATCAGTACGCAGCCAAGAATCACATTCCAGAAAATCCAGAGCAGAAAGCTGCCTTCCTGGTCCTGCCAGAAACTGGAAATGGTGTACCCTGTCGGGAGGGAAAGCGAAGAGTTTTTCCAGGCGTAATGGTATTCGAAATAGTGGTTTCCAATGATCCAGTACAATGAAAACACAACGCCCAAAACAGCAGCTACATGCAGATAGAAAACAATCCTCGCGAATTTTTTCCAGGTCAGCGTGTCTTCCACCGTTCCGCCGGACATACCGGCTTTGAAATAAGCAAAGGTTGCCACGAGGGCTGTTACAAAAGCAATAATTACCAGCAGGTGCCCTGCACTTCCTATGGTGCTATGAATCATGATTTCGCTGCCGTATGTTCAGTGGTTTCCATTTTTCCGTTCTCGTATTTCGAGGGACATTTCATTAGTATTTTTTCAGCGGAAAAGGTGCCGTTCTGCATTTTTCCGATCACCACAACCTGCTCGGACTTGTCGAAATCCTGCGGTTTGGAATTTTTATACACCACTTTCTGCGCCACGTTGTTATTATCTATCAGCGTAAATGCAAAGTAATTGGGGTCAATAGCAGGCTGGTATTCCATTTCAAGGATTTGTCCAGTCGCATCTTTTTTGAGCTTGCCCACAACGTGTATACTTTCACCGTCTCCGTCCGCAGCCATTTCTTTGGCTTTGGTAAAGTCAACGTAAGTGCTTGCATCACCGGCGGTTGTGACAATAATTCCAATGGCGACAGCTATGATGATGAGTCCGAATATCTGGATCTTTTTCATGGTATTTACTTGATATTTAATTCCTTTTCAATTTTTCGCAACTTGGCATCTATTCTGAGCATGTTAATGGCGATGCCCGCAAAAATAACGGCAATAACGGCTACTACTACCCAGATCTTTCCGTCTTCACGCAGTTTGTCGGCCATGCCGACGGCGGGTTCGGTGGACTGAGCGTACAGGTGTCCTGTGATTAAAAACAGGGTAAGCAGGAAGGGGGAGATTCGTTTCATTGTATAATAATCGACTGAAATCTTAACGAATTTTTGTTTTGAAATGTTTGTGACCGAAGAAAATATGTGGCAATACTGATGAAAATCACCGATTTGAAGCCACTTGTTCTTCCCGGACACGGTTGATTATTTTCATTCTGATGCGAAGCTCGGCAAACCAGAGCCCCAGCAAAACATAGCCGATCACGGCCGGATATAAAACTTTTCTGATGTCATTATCAATGTCATACGACCCGAAAGTACTGTTTCCGCCGCTGCCGGGATGCAGGGAGTCAGTCAGGCGGGGAAGTATATAGATGATCGGGACAAATACAGCAAACGCAAAAATGTTGTAAACGGATGATATCCGCGCTTTTCGCTGCTCGTCTTCAAAAGAGCTTCTTAATAGCAGGTAGGCCAGATATATCAAAATTCCGATAGCCGCACCATTAAGTTTCGGGTCATTTGGCCAGGGGTCGCCCCATGTGTAATTGGCCCATGTAGAACCTGTTAGACAGCCGAGAATACCGAAGAAAATCGCAGATTTGGCCAGTTCGCTCGCAACATCATCGTCTTTGATCAGCCCTTTGTTGAGATATTTAATGGAAAATATCATGGATGTAAAGAGCAGGATTGTCATGGCAAACCAAAGCGCAACGTGGAAATAGGTGTTGCGGATACTTTCATTGATGATGGGCAAGCGTGGAACAGGACCCATCAAACCCATTATAATTACATAAAAGATGATGACTATGCAGAGGATTTTCCACCAGATCTTTCTCATTTCACTTTTGATTTTGAACAGTTTTCAGGCTGTTTGTTATTTTTTGCAGACCGGCTAGCCGACCTTTTCTGATTTTAAAATCAGCGTTTCAGCTTCTCCATAAATAAGGAAAAAGCAGATAGCTGAGGGTTATTACTATTAAATCAATGGATAGCAAAGTGCTGATTTCGTCGGTGCTTACACTCCAGTCGAGTCCGTCCAGTGCGTTTTTCGCGAGCCGGATCGTCATAAGCAACATAGGGATGATGATTGGGAAGCTCAGAACGGCCATCAGGGTTGCGCTATTGTCGGCTTTGGAGGCTATACCCGCTACCAGCGTAAGTACAGAGGCAAATCCGATCGCCGCCAGCAGCATACAAATCGAAAACAAACCCATATCACCAACCGGATTTCCCATGACAAATGCATAGAAAATAAATCCAAATGTAGATAACAACAACATGATGAATGAGTTATATACTATTTTGGAAATAATGATCGCTTGCGGGCTGCATAAGTTGTAATAATACAGCAGCCTCCCATATCTTTCCTGAGAAAAGCTTTTTGCAATTGCATTCACTGCCGTGAACAATAAGATGATCCAGAAAAGTGTGTTCCAGACAATAGGAGTGAGTTGATTGCGACGTAAGTTAAAACTGAGATAACAAACAAAGACGGTACTGACAACGTACAGCAGCATTCCGCTCAGTGCGTATTTTTGCCGCCATTCCAGGGTCACTTCTTTCCAAATCAGGGTTTTAATCTCGTTCAAATTTCGCTTGCAATCGGCTTTCAGCAGTTGGCCTCCGGCTCAGTGATTCTATTCTTTCTTCGTCTCTCCGCTATTCGTTTTTCACTGCAAAAGTACTATATAAAGCCTGAGGGAAATAATAAAAGAGTAATGATTTTAAAGGATTTGGTACGGATAAAATGACATTTGCGAAGGTTATATTTGAATTACAGACCGATAGTGCTTATTTTGCGGCTTAAATAAACTGAGTCTAAATAAGGGTATGGCAGTTCGTACGGTTTCTAATCTTAGAAAAGGTGAAAAAGGTGTGATCAAATCATTTTCAGACAAAGGAATGTCCCTTAAGTTGCTCGAAATGGGTTGTCTGCCCGGATCAGAAGTTCGTCTTGACGCTATTGCCCCGTTTGGTGATCCGATTTGTATTAATGTTGGTGGCTGCTATTGTTTGTCGTTGCGTTTGAATGAAGCAGCAGTCATAGAAATAGAGTAAGAATTACGTTCCGCTTATTAGTCTCCTTTTGAAACAATCAAATATAAAAGTTGCGCTGGTTGGAAACCCTAATGCCGGCAAATCCACATTGTTCAATGCGCTGACGGGGTTGCGCCAGAAAACGGGGAATTTTCCCGGCGTAACAGTAGAAAAAAAATCAGGTACCTTCCGGCTTACGGATTCTGATACTTCTTCAACAACTGTGACGGTTGTTGACCTTCCGGGTACCTATAGTATATATCCTAAGTCGAGGGACGAAACGGTGGTGATGGATATACTTGCCAATCCCAAACATCCTGATTTTCCGGATGTCGTCGTCGTCGTCGTGGACGCGTCCAATTTGCAAAGAAATCTCCTTCTTTTTACAGAGATCAGCGATCTGGGAATGCCTGCGGTTTTGGCACTCAATATGCTCGACGTTGCCGCGAGTATGAACCTGACTGTGAATGCGGTACAGCTGGCTATGCAGCTGCATGTTCCGGTTGTGAAGATCAATGCGCGCACGGGGGAGGGGATCGGAAAGTTGAAAGAGGCGGTCCGCCAGGTTTCGGCGGTCAAAGAGAAATCTCTTCCTAACTATTTTTATGAGCCAAAAGGCAATGAAGTCGAGCTGATTGAGGAGGTAAAAGGTTTATATGCGCTTGACAATGATTATGTAGCATTACAATATGTTTGTCAGCACGACAATTTTTCTTTTCTGGAGCAACCAGTGCGGGCCAAGTTGGATACGCTGATCGAAAAATATGGATTTGATGAAAATAACTTTCTGGCAGAAGAGACAATCGCACGGTATGAAAAAATAAAACCGATCATTTCCAAAGCGGTAAAAACGGAAGGACAGACTGAGCAGCCTTACTGGACCAGGAAGCTTGACAGTATCCTCTTGCATCCATTTTGGGGATATGTGACTTTTGCGGCGGTATTGATTCTGGTTTTTCAGGCCATTTTCGCCTGGGCTTCCTATCCGATGGACATGCTTGACGCCGCTACGGCTGCCACTATTGAGTGGGTAAAAGAAACACTTCCCCAGGGCGTTTTGAATGATCTGATTACGGACGGTATCCTGGCCGGTATCGGAGGCGTTATCATTTTTATTCCGCAGATCGCTATTCTTTTTGCCTTGGTTTCTATTCTGGAAGAGTCGGGTTATATGGCCAGGGTAATGGTGATCATGGACAAACTGATGCGGAAATTTGGCCTCAATGGACGAAGCGTGGTGCCTCTGATATCAGGGGTTGCCTGTGCTGTTCCTGCTATTATGACGACGAGAAGTATCAGTAGCCGGTACGAGCGTCTGTTGACGATTTTGGTTACGCCTTTAATGAGTTGCTCTGCGCGTCTGCCAATTTACGCGATCCTGATTGCACTGGTGGTACCGGAAACCAAAGTTTTCGGTTTTCTGAATACGCAGGGGTTGGTATTGTTCGGGTTATATCTTTTGGGACTGGTGGGTGCGCTGGGGTCAGCCTGGCTTTTGTCACTTTTTATTCCAAGAAAAGAGCCGAGTTATTTCATGCTTGAAATGCCTTCTTACAAATTACCAAGATGGGGACAGGTCGGGTTCACTATGTATGACAGTGTAAAATCTTTTGTTTTTGAAGCTGGGAAAATAATTATGGCCATTTCAATCATTCTCTGGGTATTGGCATCTTACGGGCCTGGCGACAATATTGAAAAAGCTGAGCAACAAGTTGTGTCGGAAATGAGCGGGCAACCTCAGCAGGAAATTGATGTGGCGATAGCTTCCGCCAAGCTGGAAAGCTCATACGCAGGACAATTTGGACGGTTTATCGAACCGGTGATCAAACCCCTTGGCTATGACTGGAAAATTGGCATCGCGTTGCTTGCTTCGTTTGCTGCCAGGGAAGTTTTTGTGGGCACCATGGCTACTATATATAGTATCAGCGGAGATTTCGAAGACGTTCCGACTGTGAAGGAAAGGTTGGTTAAAGAAAAAAATGCCGAGACTGGCGGCGCGATGTTTACGCCAGCAGTATGTTATTCGCTGTTAATGTTTTACGTTTTCGCGATGATGTGTATGAGTACAATTGCAGTGGTTTACCGCGAAACCCACGGCTGGAAATGGCCTATTATTCAATTGATATACCTGATGACGCTGGCGTATGTTTCAGCATTTGCGGTTTATCAGTTGATGAGTTGAGTTTACCAACCCAGACAATCAATCACATCTGACGCGATGAGGGCGCTTTGACCTTTTAGGTCTGCTGCCCGGTCTCCGGCCAGGCCGTGTTGGTAAACGCCCAGGATAGCTGCATTTTCCGGGGTGTATTTTTGGGCAAGCAGGCTGGTGATAATACCAGTTAGGACATCGCCGGTCCCGCCGGTTGCCATACCTGCGTTTCCGGTTGAATTAAAATGCACTTCTCCATTCGAAAAAATCACGGCAGTATTCGCGCCTTTGAGGCAAATAATTACTTTGTATTTCTTTGCAAATTCCTTCCCGATTTCCAGCCGGTTATATTCATCTGTACTGTGTCCTGCAAGTCTTTGGAATTCTTTCGGGTGAGGTGTCAGGATTGTATTTTCCGGCAGTTTATACAGCAATTCACGGTTTTGGGACAAAATATTCAATGCATCGGCATCAACGATCAAAGGTGCCTTCACCGTTTTCAATAATTTTTCCAGTGCGTTTACGGTCAATGTATCCGTTCCCAGCCCAGGGCCGATGCCTATAGCCGAAGCGGACTCCAGCTCCGGCAACTGACTGATATATTTTTTGTTTTCATCCACAGAAACCATGGCTTCCGGTGTGGAAATCTGTATGATCCCGTATCCGCTTTCCGGTGCATGAACAGTCAATAACCCCACTCCTGATCTCAGGCATGCCTTTGCAGAAAGAACTGCCGCACCCATTTTGCCATAACTTCCTGCGATCAAAACGGCATGTCCGTAAGTGCCTTTGTGCGAAAATTTTTCGCGCGGCCTGATCAGCTCTTCGGCTGTTTGTTTATCGGTAAAAAACCATTGAGTATCTGCGTTTTTGATAAAGTCTTCACTGAGCTGGATATCCACAACATGCCAGTCCGCGACATATTTGGCATTTTGAGGCAACAGAAAGGCTAGTTTGGGAAGCTGGAATGAAACCGTGAAATCCGGTTCGATAATGGGATCTTCGTTACCGTTTGCTTTGTCTGCATATAATCCGCTTGCAATATCCACTGCCACCAGCTTATTGGGCAGGTCGTTCAGTCTGTCAATGACCGCGGCCAATAGTCCGGCAGCGGGTCTTGATAATCCGGACCCGAGCAGTGCATCGATGCAGATGACATTCGGGCCAAGTACCGGGAAATCGTCAATTGAATGAATATGCGAAGGCTGCAAATGATTTTTAAGACGGTCAAGGTTGGTTTTGAAGTCTGCAGATGCTTCCGGGCTATATTCGATTACATAAACCTGAACATCATAACTCCGTTCGCTGAGTATGCGGGCGATAGCCAGTCCGTCGCCGCCGTTATTGCCTTTTCCACAGAAAATACGGACCGGCCGGGTGTTCACAAACTGGTTACAAAGCCATCGTACAAATGCCTGAGCGGCGCGCTCCATCAGGTCGATGGAGGAAATCGGTTCATTTTTGATTGTGTATGCATCCAGTGACCGGATTTGCTCAACATTCAGGATTTTCATAAAAATGAGTTTCAATAATTGCTTCGAATGATCATTGGTATCAATGATTGTACCAAAGACCTGGTATTGAGCCCGGGTAATGCTAAAATACCATGTATTTTTTGTCTGTAAAAAGCCGCAAATGCTTTTAGAAGCCGGGAAATAATCTTAGCTTTGCACTCGTTTTCGCAAGAGCTGTTTTGAATGAAGGGGCGTCACCTCATCCGCTGGAAGCAAGCTATCATTTTTAATCCATAAAAGCATTCGTCATGAGCGAACTTATTAAACTCGTAGAAGCTACGATTGAAAATCGTAAATCCGAGTATCCTGATTTTAAATCAGGCGACACGATCAACGTACACGTTAAGATCAGAGAAGGTAACAAAGAACGTATTCAGCAATTTCAGGGTACGGTAATGCAACGCCGCAATCTTAGCGCAAGCGGTGAAACTTTCACTGTACGTAAAATATCAAACGGTATTGCCGTAGAACGTGTTTTCCCAATTCTTTCACCGAGTATCGCTAAGATCGAATTGATCCGCCGCGGTAAAGTACGTCGCGCGCGTCTTTTCTTCTTGCGTGGACGTCAGGGTAAAGCCGCTCGTATCAAAGAGCTTAAAGTTTCGAAGTAAGGTTTATTTCTTCGGACAAAAAATTAAAACCCTGCAGGTGATTTTTTCTTGCAGGGTTTTGTTGTTTAAAGAAATTGGCGTTTGGTTGTTAGCGGTCAGTTTTTGGCTTTTTTGAATGGGTTTCGATGGTGGATTAATGTTCAGATTATGAAAATTGCTTTTTATAAATACCAGGGTACCGGAAATGATTTTGTCATGATCGATGATCGTGACGGCTTGTTTCCTGTTTCAAAAGAATTGATCGCGTCTATATGCCATCGCCGGTTTGGGGTCGGGTCCGACGGTCTGATCCTTTTACAAAATGCTGAGGGTTATGACTTCCGGATGGTGTATTTCAATGCGGATGGTGGAGAAGGCAGCATGTGCGGTAATGGCGGGCGTTGTGTGGTAAGGTTTGCGCATGACCTGGGTTTGTTTTCAGATAAAACTTCTTTTATCGCTGTGGACGGCTTGCACGAGGCTACAGTCTCAGGTGATACGATCAGCCTGAAAATGTCGCCGGTTCAGGGCGTGGAGCGATATGAAGCGTACGATTTCATGAATACAGGATCACCGCATTATGTTACCTATGTAGAGCATATTGAGGAAACGGATGTGGTATGCATCGGAAGTGAAATACGCTACGGTTCGGTTTATGGGCCACAAGGCGGTACCAATGTTAATTTTGTTGAGATAATTGAAGACAATCATTTGAGTGTCAGAACTTATGAGCGGGGAGTAGAAGATGAGACATTCTCATGTGGTACCGGTGTTACAGCCTGCGCTTTATCTGCTCATTTGAAAAAAGGCTGGGAAGGCCCGGTACGGGTAGAAACAATTGGCGGGACCTTGCAGGTCTCTTACAAAGAAACGTCACCTGGCGTATTCGATGATATTTTCCTGATCGGTCCCGCTGTCAGAGTTTTTGAGGGAAATCTGAATGTATCAGATTAATATACAATAGTTTATTTAATTCCTCGGCCCTCTGCCGCCACCATTGCCCCGGCGTTCCGCCAGCATGGTTTTGTACTTTTCCTGTTGTTCTGCTGTAAGTACTTTGGCTAGTTCAGCATTAAAGGTTTCCATAGATGCCCGCATGGCAGAACGGTCCTGGTTTTGGGACGCTCTCAATTCCTCCATTTTTTTTACCCGGTCAAGGTTAAGCGTGTAAACCTGCTTTTGCTGATCTTCTGTCAGTTGCAGGTTTTCTGTCATGGTTTTGGTCTGGTTTTCTGCACGTTGTTCGGGAGTCCTGCCGCTATCCTGACGTTGCGCAAAGGCGGTCATACTTACAAAGGCCAGTAACATGGCCATCAATCCTTTTCTCATGGTTTTAATGTTTAAGATACCAGACTTAGAGTAGGAATGTGGTATCAAAGTTTAAAACCGGGAAGAGAAATTCAGTAAAACATTTTTACGATCAGCGCTACGGCTATCGCGCAGGTGTAGCTCATTAAGGTTCCTACCAATACATACTCCGATTTTTTACTTACATAAGCAGGGGAAATTTCCCCGCCCACAGCCTTGTCATTGTATCTCAAAAGTGATTTTGCCGCAATCAGAAAGCCAATCGCGGAAAACTGACTGACCAGTACAAATACAAAGATCAGCAACCTTTCGGACATCCCAATCCAGCGGCCTGCACTGGCCAGATTATCGTCGGCGTTGGGTGCGAGCTTGTGCAATTCTTCCCGCCATGGTCTTGTCAAAATCCCGACAAGAAAAGATATTGGCGACAGGGAAAGCAGCGCGCCCGTGAGGATCGACAGGGTTTTAGGAGTATAAATCCAGGTTTTGAATGTTTCCAGCTCAGCGGAAAAACTGCTTGTTAAAAGAATGGCCGTGAGTGCGATGGTGATAAGGTGTGCGATCTGGTCTGCAATAAACCAGGTCAGTGAGCCTTTTTTATCGGCTTCAATTTTAATGATATCGATAATGCCGTGTGCAATGCCGATAGCCAGGGCTGGAAAAGGATTGTCCCAGCGCCCCAGGAAAATGTATGACATCACGATGACCAGCGCAATATGAAAATACAGGTATTTTGACCTGAATGATTTATTTTTTTTATCAATTACCCACGAAGTCGGTTGCCAGTAAAAGTCGACAAGTACGTGAGCCAGCAGCAGTAATAAAAACTCGGTCATGTTTATTTAGCGTTTTGTGTATAGTGCAAGATGCTCAGGAAAGGTAGCAAGAAAATTTTCAATCGCCCACCATTTGGAAGAAGCTACCCGCTGGCTGGCGGCCGACTGGCTGATCGAAAATCGTTCCGATATCTGGGTAATGTTGTTTTTCTGGAGTAATGCCAGGATCACCTCGCTTTGTGAGGTTGTCCAGCTTCCGATCAATGTTTCCAGCAACCCCAGAGTAGCATTTAATGGCTCTGATGGAGAAGGAAGGGCAATACCGATTCGGGATTTTTGCTTGCGTATATTATCTGCCAGGTGGCCGGAAAGTCGAAACGCTTCTCCGTCCGATGTTCCTGAACGGTCGGTAAGGGCTTCTGCTTTTCCTATTCCGATCGCGACCCGTAAATCTGTATTGATATCATGTGCGCGCATGGCAGCCCTTGCCAGAATGGCCAGCCGCATAGCTTCGTCAGGATTTTTTAAAACACATTGAAAACTATCACCACGGTATATTTCAGGTTTTAAAGCCCATTCAAAGGCAGGTTCATTCCGTAGCAATTCAATCAGGCTTTCCAGCCATTCAGAAGTTTGCTCCCTTGTAAAATGAGTGGAATTAACCATATCCGCGGTGACAACGGCGAGTTTCTTCTTCACAGCATATAAGGTTTTTTACTTATAATTGACGAATATAAGGCAAAAACCTTATATATTGAAAATATAAGTAAAAAACCTTATGTAGTTTTAGAGTAATGATTGAACCAAATGCTTCCATTCTTCCTGTAAAGACCCTTTAAATACCTCTGATCCTGCACGCCTATACCAGTATCCGGCATTAAAAGTGTCGCCTTCCACCCTGTGGAGATAGGCATGTAAGCGATCATAAGAGCGGGTTCCTTCTTTACTTTGGGCAATGTTATGAGCTGCTTCCCAATCGTTTTTTGCATCATACCAAAGTGCTTCCAGGAGATCAGAAATGCCATTTGGTGGCGTGGATTGTGTAAGTGATCCGGTAAATTGGTCGTAAGTCATTCGGATTTGAGCTAAATAAAAACATAAAAATGCGGGCACAAGATGCAAAAAAATGAACTCAACATAAAGATTCTTAATGGTAATTGTAAGTTTAAGGGGAATGTCACCGGCTGTCTCTATTTTTTCATTTTAACTTGTATCTTGTATTTGCGAATTATAATTAATCCACCTAACATGTTTAAAAAAATATCAGCCTTGCTGGCAGGGGTAACCGTCAGTATATTTTGTCACGGGCAGCAGACATTCCCCCAAAACGGGGCTTATGATGAGCGCCCGGGGCGGTTTGCATTCACCAATGCCACCATTGTGGTGGATTCGAAAACCACGATTGCCGGAGGAACGATGCTGATCGAGAACGGAACGATACGGGAGGTTGGGAAAAAGGTGAAAATCCCTGCCGGAACTGTGGTTACAGACCTGAAAGGCAAATATATTTATCCGTCTTTGATTGATCTGGATTCTGATTACGGGATGCCTGACGTAAAGCGGGAACGTCCGGCGCAAGGCCGTCAGACTCCGCAGATCGAATCCAATAAAAAAGGTGCATTTGGCTGGAACCAGGCTATTCAGCCGGAAAATGACGCGAGCCTTTTATTTACACCTGATGCCAGAAAAGCCGAGGATCTACGTAAGATCGGTTTTGGTACAGTACTGACTTTTTCGCACGACGGCATAGTAAGAGGAAATGGCGCAGTGGTAACACTGACAGACGAACCGGCGAATAAGGCATTGTTAAACAAAAAAGCATCTGCACACTTTTCATTCAGTAAAGGTTCTTCAACCCAGACCTATCCCTCATCGGCAATGGGGATTGTGGCACTTTTAAGGCAGAATTATTACGATGCCGAATGGTATGCGCGGGCCGGCAAAACGAAGGACATGAATTTGTCGCTGGAAGCATTTAACCAGATCAAAACATTGCCTTCTTTTTTTGAGACAAATGATAAATACAGTGTCCTGAGAGCGGACCGTATCGGCGATGAGTTTGGTATACAATATATTATACGCGGAGGAGGGGATGAGTACCAGCGTCTGAAAGAAATCAAAGCGACGAAAGCAACTTTGATTTTGCCACTTCAGTTTCCCGACGCTTATGATGTGGCTGATCCCTGGGATGCAGATCTGGTGAGTGTAGCGCAATTGAAGCACTGGGAACTAGCGCCCAAAAATATGTCGGAGGTCGCAAAGGCGGAGATACCTTTCGCTCTGACCACAACCGGTTTGAAAAGTAAAGGAGATTTCTGGAAAAACCTGAAAACGGCCATTGAATATGGATTGCCAAAGGAAAAAGCGCTGGAAGCATTAACGACTTTACCAGCCAGTCTGATCAAAGCGGAGGGGCAGATCGGAAGTTTACGCACCGGTTTACTCGCCAACTTCCTGATCACCTCAGGGGATATTTTCGGGAAAGACAATATCATTTACGAAAACTGGATCCAGGGGAAAAAATTTATTCTTGCCCCACTCAATGCGCCGGAATTGAGAGGTACTTATCAGTTGTCAGTGAACAATGAATCCACAGGCAAGTTACTGGTTACAGGTACGTTTGAAAAGCCGGATTTTAAACTAGCACTGAAAGATTCAGTTAAAGTTACTCCTAAGACTATTATAGCTAATGAATTACTGACGCTGACTTATCAGCCTGACGCCCAAACGCCCGGAACAGTTCGTCTGACCGGCTGGATTACCGGAAATGGTCTGGCCGGGGAAGGGATTTTGCCCAACGGATCGGTTGTGCCGTGGGCTGCTACATTGTCTGAGAAATACCAGTCAGCAACTGTAAAGGATTCTGTAATTGTGAAAACCAAGGAAACGGGTAATGTGGTTTATCCTTTTCTGGGTTTTGGAAATGAAGAATTGCCAAAGGCTCAGACCGTCCTGATCAAAAACGCAACAGTATGGACAAACGAGAAAGAAGGGATTCTGCAAAATGCCGATGTGGTCGTTCAGAATGGTAAGATTACGAAGGTAGGAAAGGCGCTGGCCGCACCATCCGGCGCAAGTACTGTTGATGGTACCGGAAAACATCTGACAAGCGGGATCATCGATGAGCATTCCCATATTGCTTTATTTGCCATCAATGAGGGAGGGCAGTCCAGTTCTGCAGAGGTAAGGATGAGCGACGTGATCAACCCGGATGACATTAATATTTACCGCCAGCTTGCAGGTGGGGTGACCACTTCACATCTGCTTCATGGATCTGCCAATTCTATAGGTGGCCAAAGTGCGCTGATCAAATTGAAATGGGGGGCAGGTCAGTCGGAAATGTTGTTACCGGAAGTGAAAACGATCAAGTTTGCTTTAGGCGAGAATGTGAAACAATCCAACTGGGGTGATATAGTACGTACCCGTTTCCCGCAGACCCGGATGGGCGTGGAACAGGTCTATTTCGACCATTTTCTCAGGGCAAAAGATTATGCCAAAACCTGGAAAAATTACAATGCTGCTTCCAAAAAACAGTCTGCAAATTCGCCGAGGCGTGATATTGAGCTGGAAGCCCTGGCTGAAATCCTCGACAGCGAAAGGTTCATCACCTGCCATTCCTACGTGCAGTCCGAGATCAACATGTTGATGCATGTGGCCGATTCTTTGAATTTCAAGATCAACACATTTACCCATATTCTGGAAGGATATAAAATGGCTGACAAAATGGCCCAGAGAGGCATCGGCGGTTCGACCTTTGCAGACTGGTGGGCCTATAAAATGGAGGTAAAAGAGGCAATTCCTTACAATGCTGCCTTGATGTACCACGAAGGGATTACCGTTGCGATCAATTCGGATGATGCGGAAATGGCGCGGAGGCTGAACCAGGAAGCTGCCAAGACAGTGGAATACGGAGGCGTGCCCGAAGAAGAGGCATGGAAAATGGTAACCCTCAACCCCGCTAAATTGCTGCATATTGATCATAGGATCGGGAGTATCAAGGCGGGGAAAGATGCTGATCTTGTACTCTGGAACACCAATCCGCTATCGGTTTACGCCCGTCCTGAATTTACAATGATAGAAGGCGCTGTTTATTTTGATCGTAAAAAAGACGAAGAAAAGCAGAAATCAATAGCCATTGAACGTGAAAGGTTAATCCAGAAAATGCTTAACGATAAAGCTGAGGGCAAGCCTGTTCAGAAACCGCAGACTTCGCAGCCGCGCATGTGGCATTGTGAAGATGTGATCGGCGTAAATACCGAGCACGAATAATCCAGGTAAATCAGCTTTGTCCAAGATATCAACCTCATTACAATGATAGAATACAGATCTTTAAAATCCAGCTTTTTACTCATAAGCGGCACATTGCTTGCTTTTGCAGGTTATGCGCAAAATCCGGCCCCGGCACTACCTCAGACAAAACCCATTGTTCTGACGGGGGCAACAATCCACGTTGGCAATGGGCAGGTTATTGAGAATGGTGTGCTCGCGTTCGACAAAGGCGTCATTACCCAGGTAGGGCCGGCTGGCTCGGCGACGAACGCCACCGGCGCTGAGACAATCGATGTGAAAGGGAAACACATTTTTCCGGGCATTATTTCATTGAATACCACCGTTGGCTTACAAGAAATTGCTTCCGTGCGAGCCACTTTGGACTTTAATGAAGTGGGGCAGATTAACCCGCATGTCCGTGCTTTGATCGCCTACAATACAGATTCGGAAGTTATTCCCACACTTCGTGGTAACGGGATTTTACTCTCTCAGTCGGTGCCTCAGGGTGGCGTGATTTCCGGCTCTTCGTCTGTGTTTTATACCGATGGCTGGAACTGGGAAGATGCAGTTTTGAAGAAAGATGACGGTATTTGGCTGAGCTGGCCGCCGTTTTTGGCAAGTAGTTTTAATTATGAAGATTTCACGGTTTCTGTAAAACGGAATGATAAAAGACAGGAGATGCTGAACCTGTTCTATTCGACTTTCGCGGAGGCAAAGGCTTACGCCGAGTTGAAAGATCCGAATCCGGTGAATTTAAGACTGGCTGCGATGAAACCGCTTTTTGAAGGTTCGGCAAACCTTTATATCCGTGCCGATTATGGAAAGGATATTGTGGAAGCTGTGAAGTTTGCCAAAGAGGCCGGAGTGAAAAAAGTCGTGATCGTAGGCGGGGACGAATCTTATAAAGTTGCAGCGTTCCTGAAAGAAAATCAGGTTCCGGTTATACTAAATCCCACGCACCGGCTCCCCAACCGGGCAGATGAGAATGTGTATCTGCCTTACGAATTGCCGGGATTGTTGCATAAAGCAGGTGTAAAAGTAGCAATTACCTATGCAGACGAATGGTGGCGGACGAGGAACCTGGCGTTTTTGGCTGGAACATCCTCCGGGTTTGGCGATGTTTCCCCGGAAGAGGCTTTGCAATTTGTAACCAAAAATGCCGCCGAGATTATCGGAGCCGAAAAATCAGTGGGTACTATTGAAAAAGGCAAACAGGCTTCGTTTCTCGTTTCCAATGGTGATATATTGGACATGCGCGGAAATGTGATCCAGATGGTGTTTATCAAAGGAGGAAAAGTAAACCTTGATGATAAGCAGAAGCGGCTTTACGAGAAGTATAAGACGAAGTATGGAAAGTAGTAATGTGAAGGCCCCAGCTGGAATGCTCGGGCCTTTATGACTTTCCAGGATTGATATATTTCGATTCATCAATCTTTTTAAAATCTGGTAAGTTGACGAAAAAAATAGAAAATTAAATTTCCGGTCAGCCTTCAATCCTCCGCAACCAAATATATTCCCTCATCAGAGATTTTGATCAGGCCTTGTTTATAGAGTCCGCCAATTGCTTTTTTGAAAACCTTTTTGCTGATTTCCAGTCTTTTGTAAATTTTTTCAGGGGAACTGCTGTCTGATAGATCGAGAAATCCGTTGTCCTTTTTCAGCTCGTCCATAATATGTTTCGCCGTCGGTTCGACTACTTCGTAACCTGTTTTTTGTAAAGTAATATCCAGCTTGTTCTCTTCTCTTATTTTTTTGACATAGCCTTTCAAAGCATCTCCGATCTTCACATCTTTGAAAACTTCATTGGCATAGATCAGCCCTTTGTGATACTGATTAACAATCGCATTGTAGCCCAGATCCGTCTTTTGCCAGATTAACAGATCCACCTGATCCCCTTCTTTCACAGTCAGGCGCTCGTTTTCGAGGAAACGGTCAATTTTGGTGGAAGCAATCAGCCGCGAAGATTTTTGATCCAGGTAAAGAAACACCACATGCCATTCTCCGATCTCCATAGGCGTGCTTTGTTCGCGGAACGGAACAAAAAGGTCTTTTATCAATCCCCAATCCATAAAAGCCCCATGTTCGGAAACGTCCTTTACCTGAAGGTAGGCGAACTCGTTCCTGATGATTTTAGGGGTTTCCGTGGTAGCCACGGGCCGGTCTTCTGAATCCAGGTACACGAAAACCTTTATGGTATCGTCCACCTGCATTTCGTCGGTAAGATATTGGTTGGGCAGTAAAACTTCTTCTCCTTCCACATCACTCAGGAACATCCCGACGCTGGTAAGCCGCTGAATGGTGAGGTAATTGTATTTTCCTATAAAAAGCATTGTCTATTCCACTAAGTTGTGGTGCAAATGTAGCAGTTTAAGATATACTATCCTTCGTCTTCGTCTCCACCACCCCGGTTATCCATTTTTTCCTTTTCTTTCGAGCGGTTGAGCCGGTAGGAAAACGTAACGATAAACTGTCGGGTGCGCCACAGGTTTTCAGAGCTGGAGTAATAACCCGCACTTTCAACAATGCTGCGCTGCTTCCTGGTATTAAGCAAGTCACGTACGCTGGCGGTCACGGTCGCTTTTCCTTTTAAAACATCACGCGAAAGTCCGAGATCTATGGAGTATTGGGCAAGATCACGGCCCTGGGTGGTCCGGCGAGGGGCGCGGTAGTTTAACGAGGACTGAAAATCCACATTTCTGAAAAGGGTTAACCTGGATGATGCCCGGCTCGTCCAGCTGTAAGTATCGCTTTTTAAGACTTTATCATTATAAACACCCTCGTTCATCGACCGGAAAATATTTGCGTTGGCCGTCAATTTCCACCATGCAAAGGGATCGTAGGTCAGGTTAAATTCAAAACCATAGGAATCACCCGTGGAAAGATTGACGGGGGTTATTCTTGTAAAACCGGTGGAATCCACAGACGTAATATTCTCCACAACGCCGAGACGATGGCGGTAATAAATACTTGAAAGCAAAGAACCCTTTTCCATATTCAGCAAATGACCTGCCTCAAAAGAATGTGTAAATTCAGGGTTCAGAAGTGGGTTACCAGCACGAAAAACCCTTGAATCGCTAAAATTGGAGAATGGCAAAAGGTCCCTGAATCCTGGCCTGCTGAGCCTGTAACTGTAACTGAGCTGCAATGTCTGGGCGTCTTCTAGCTTGTAAGACAGGTGCAGGCTTGGGAAAAGGTTGAAGTACTTTCTATGATTGATTTGTTGCGTTTTTTTCAATTCTGTCAAAATATCCGAGTATTCCCCCCGAAGTCCGCCCTGAATAAAAAATTTCCCGAACTGGTTGCTGGCCATCAGATAAGCCGCGTGGATTCTTTCATCATAGGCCAGTTTGTTGTCAAAATCAGGCAATACAATCCAGTTCATTTGTTCATTTTGCTGATGCACAGTAAAATCATTATCCAGCATCCGGACCGAGCTTTTCAGACCGGCTTCTACCTTTCCGTCTTTGGCGAAAGGGTGGATGTAGTCGAGCTGGAACAGAAAGTTCTTCTCGTCCTCGGTATTGTAGGAGCGCTGAGCGATGCTTTTGTTATCCAGATCGGACGTTTCATTGTATTTGGCGGCTTCGGTTTCGTCACTCAAAATATATTTTGCATCTACGGACAGGCTTTGACCTTTCTTTGCAAATGTTTTGCTATAGTTCAGCGCGGCTTCCAGATTATTTCTGGGTTCAGTTTCCAGCTCTGTCCTGACCACGGTCTGGGTGAGGTTATTGGCAAAATCAAAATCCCGGTATTCCATCCGCGAGCTATTCTCATTCTGTGCATTGCGGTAGGATAGTGTGGTGGTTAAAGTATTGAAGTTGTTGATAAAATAGTCCATTCCAACCATCAGGCTATTGGAATAGCCACTGCGGTTCCGGTTGCTTTTTTGTTCGTAAACAAAGCTGGTATCAGCGCTGTTGTACTCCTGCCGGGACGAGCCTCTTCCCGGGCCCTCGCGGTACATGAAGCCGTAATTGGCGATCAGGTTTACTTTTTTCTTTCTGTAATTGATATTAAATGAACTACCGAAGTTGGAGGGATACCCTGCTGTGGCAGTAAACGAGCCATTCAAACCATATCGAACGTTTTTCTTCATCACAATATTCAGGATCCCGACCTCACCTTCTGCGTCGTAGCGGGACGATGGGTTCGTTATGATCTCAATGCTTTCGATGAGATCTCCCGGAATTTGTCTCAACGCTTCTGCGGGATTTAATCCGATCATCCCCGATTGTTTTCCGTCGATAAGGATACGAACGTTCTGACTTCCGCGCAAAGCCACATTCCCTTCCACATCCACCGTAACCGAAGGCATATTGTTAAGAATATCCGAGGCATTGCTTCCGATGTTAGTGAGGTCTTTTCCGACATTGAACACGCGTTTGTCGAGTTGCAGGTCCATCTGACTTTTTTCGCCTCTTACAATCAGCTCGTCCAGGACCTTTGCGTTCGATGTCAATCCTATTGTTCCCAGATCAACGCCCTGGCTGGTGAGGTTCACATTGGGAACAATTTTCTCGTCGAGGGTCAGATAGGTAATTTTGAGAAAGTAATTTCCCATTTCTGCCGGAATCTCGAATTTGCCGTTTTCATCCGAAGCGACTCCGCCGATCAATGTAGAATCTTTTGAAGCGTACAGAGCCACGTTTGCAAAAAGAACCGCCTCTTTCTCAGGATCTTCCAGTTTGCCGGCAATGATGTAGCTGGCAGGGGGATCGTCTTGTGCGTAACTTTTGAAAAGGCACAGGCTCAAAAGGAAGGAAAGTAGCAAACAGTTTTTCATTGCGATTTTGTTACGGGGATAACGATGGCAGAAACGATCTTTCCTGAACAGAAAGTCAGGGAGAGGGCAGTTAGATCAAAAATGAGTCAGGAGGTTTAACGACATTTTAACCTATTTGGAAAATAGAAGATAAAAACTTGTGCCAGAGATTATTGTGTCTTCTTTCTGTCTGATATGTATGACAAAAAAAGCGTCCGGCAATGAAACCGGACGCGCGCTGGGATATTCTTAAAATGTATTATTGCAGCGTGCTGCTCAATCTTTTCAGCTCTATTTCAGCGGCTTTCGCAGCATAATTTAGGTTAATCATCCGGTAGCCGGCATCTTCAAAGCTCCTCTGAGCCTCACGCACGTCAATGATTGTGGCCTGTATCAGCTCAAAGCGCTGCAGCGTCAGGTTCAGAAGCTGGCGGCTGAGGTTGTAATTTTCTTTTTGCGTTTCAAGCTGTTTTAAAGAACTTACATAGGTCTGGTACATTTTGATGACGCCGGCATTGTAATCCCTTACCAGCACATCTTTTTGCAGCTTCGCACTGGTTGTATTGATTTCAGCCACGCGTTGCTGGCGCTTGAATATAGAGCCGTTGTAGATCGGAACCCCAACAGACAATCCTGCATTCGGCCCGACAGTCTGATTTAATAATGTAAAACCTGCACTGGCCTGGTTCCGGGAATAATTGTATGCGGTATTGAGCCGGATGGTAGGGTAGCGCAATGCAGACGTTTCTTTTACAATCAGTTCATTGATCTTGATCTGATGATCAGCTGCTTTTACATCCGGATTCATGGCGATCCGCTCCAAAATGGGATCGAGCTGCAAATTTCCGTCCACCATGATCGTATCACGGATTGACAGGGGTGATTTGGGATCCAAGGTCAGGATCTTCAGCAATTCAGTTTTTGCAACATCGGCAACCATTTGCTGGTCAAGCAAAGTCTGATTTAGAGTATTTAAGTCAATCTGGGCCTGAAAAATATCCGCGTTATTTGCCATCCCCGCTGCTTTTCTGACTTGAAGGATTTCAAGTCGTTTTTCTGAGGCCTGAATGGAAGTCCTCACAGTATTAACATAACTCAGCTGGCGAACGACATCGTAATAGCTGGTCATTACCAGCGATATTGTATTCTGAATCTGGGAATTAAGGATTTCTGAGCTTTGATATTGCAATTCAGCCAGCCTTTTTTTCGTGGCTACCACGCGGTCGCCATTGTATAAAAGAATACCGGCAGTTAATCCGGCCTGCGTGTTGTTACCGGCTGCGCCGTTTCTTCTGATCACCGTTCCATCCGTCAGGTTTTGCCTTACGCTTGTAAACTGCTCCGTGTTGGTAGCTTGTGCGGTTACGATCGGCAGCCCGCCAGCGATCCCATAGTTATTCAGAATGGTATTTACGGCAACATTATTTTTTGCGATTTCAATTTCATAGCTGTTTTTCAATGCAGTGGCAATCGCCTCGTCCAATGTAAGTTTCAGACTATCTTTTTGGCAAAAAGCGGGGCTGCTGCATAATAGAATAAACAGTACAATATTTTTTTTGTTAATTAAAATCGTGAGCGGATTCATGCAAAAAAACAATGATTGATTTCGATTAATAAAATTCTGAGTTTGAAATACTGTCTGTAACATCATGCTACCAGCTCCTCCGCCATTTTCTGTTCTTCCGTCACCTTGTGTTTTTTGGGCGAAATAAAAGTATAAACCGCAGGAATAACGAACAGTGTCAATATCAGCGAGAACATCAAACCTCCCACGATTACAACACCCAGCGGAACCCTGCTTGTTGCCGCTGCACCGAGGCTGAGCGCGATCGGCAACGCACCAAATGCGGTTGCAAGGCTGGTCATCAGAATGGGCCTCAGACGTTGCGTGGCTGACTCCACCGCGGCGGCCATCCTGCTCATTCCCTGTTCCCGTTTTTGATTCGCAAATTCCACAATCAAGATCCCGTTTTTGGTTACCAGCCCGATTAGCATGATCATACCGATCTGAGAGAATATATTGATCGTCAATCCAAAAAGGTACAAGCTTAGCAATGCACCTGCCAGCGCGAGGGGCACCGTAATCATGATAATAAAAGGGTCTGTAAAACTTTCAAACTGTCCGGCCAGAACGAGGTAAACCAGCAAAAGGGCTAGCCCAAATGCGAAACTGGTATTGGAAGAGCTCTCTTCATAGTCTCTGGAGGGGCCTGTAACAGAGGTCTGGAAAGATTCATCCAGGAGTTTTGCACCAATTCTGCGCATGGCAATTACACCATCACCGATTGTTTTCCCTTCAACCAGAGATGCGGAAATGGTCGCACTTTTATACCGGTTATAGTGGTAGATTGTTGGCGGGCCACTTTCTTCCTTCATCTGTACAACGGCGGTTAGTGGAATATTTTCGCCCCGGTTATTTCTGACATACAATTTTTCAATATCAGCCGGCTTACTTCTCTCAGAACGTTCAACCTGGCCAATTACCTGGTATTGCTGACCGTTCATAATGAAATAGGCAAGTCTCCTGCCGCTGAATGCCGACTGGATTGTAGCCGCAACATCCGTCGTCGAAAGTCCAAGATCCCTTGCTTTCAGACGATCGATCGTAAGCTGTACTTCCGGCTTGTTGAATTTCAGGTTTACATCCACATTCTGGAAAGTGGGATCCTGGCGGGCTTCATCAAGAAATTTGGGAAGGACTTCGGTCAGCTTAGCGAAGTCAAGATTTTGCAAAACGAATTGCACCGGCAACGAGCCCCTTGATCCGATCCCGACAGATATGGTTTGTTCCTGGGTTGCAAAAATCCGTGCGTCGTTGAAGCGCGACAGCTTTTTGTTAATTTCCTGTGCAATCTCATTCTGGGTTTTGATCCGCTCTCCCGCAGGCACGAGACCAATCCGGCCCGTTGCGCTATTCACACCGCCGCCGCCAAAACCTGGCGTGGCCGAGAATGTAAAGGATTTTTCAGGAATGGAGTCATTCAGGAAATCCCCGAGCTGGTCAGAAACCTTTTGCATCTGGTCAAAGCTGGTGCCCTCTGGCGCCGACAGGTTGAACCGGATACTGTTCCGGTCTTCCATGGGAGCCAGTTCGCTCTGAAGATTGGTGTATGTAAACCAGATCACAACGCCGCATATCACGACAAGTACCCACGCTAACCAACGGGCTTTCATAAAGCCGCGAAGCGAACGATTGTAACCATCTTCCATTCCGGTAAAGAATGGTTCTGTTTTATTGTAAAACCATCCGTGGCCAGCATCCTTGCGGTTCAGGAAAACGTTGAGTACCGGTGTAATCGTAAGCGAAACGAATGCTGAGATCAAAACCGCCGATGCTACTACGATCCCGAATTCCCGGAACAGGCTCCCCACAAACCCTTCGAGGAAAATCACAGGCAGAAATACGACGGCCAGGGTAAGTGATGTTGAAATAACCGCAAAGAAAATCTCCCGGCTTCCTTCCAGGGCAGCCTGTCGTATCGGCAGGCCGCTTTCCAGCTTCCGGAATATATTTTCTGTCACAACAATACCATCATCAACCACCAGCCCGGTTGCCAGAACTATCCCGAGTAAAGTCAGGATGTTAATGGAAAAGCCGAACATGTACATGACAAAGAATGTAGCTACAAGCGATATAGGGATATCGATCAGCGGACGGACTGCCACCAGGAAATTCCTGAAGAAGAAAAGGATCACAATCACTACCAGCGCAAAAGCGATGAAAAGGGTTTCTTCCACTTCTTCAATCGATTGCCTCACCAAACGTGTGTTGTCAATCAGTACATTGAAAGTAATATCCGACTTGTTTGACTTCTGGATCTCGGCCAACCGCTTGTTGAATTCATCAGAAATCTGTACATAATTTGCTCCGGGCTGCGGAATCACGGCCAGCCCGACGGCATACATACCATTGTATTTCCAGCTTTGTTCTTCGTTTTCCGGCCCCAGTTCCACCTTTGCGACATTGGAGAGGCGTACTAGTCCGGAACTGTCATTTCTGATGACCAGATCATTGAACTGCTGTTCATCGGTAAGCCGGCCCATTGTACGGATGGTAAGCTCTGTATTATTCCCATATATTTTTCCGGCGGGAAGCTCCACGTTTTCAGAGCTTAATGTAGTGCTGATATCGTTAAATGAGATGTTATAAGCGCTCATTTTATCGGGATCAAGCCAGATACGCATCGCATATCGTTTCTGTCCGAATATATTGATGGCACTTACACCATCGATAGTCTGCAGGCTTTGCTGCAGAACATTCTCGGCATATTCGCTCAGCTCCAATAAACCTTTTGAGGGGCTTTGTACCGCAAGAAGCAGGATAAAATCACTGTTTGCGTCGGCTTTACTTACTACCGGAGGGGCGTCAACATCTTGCGGAAGGTTACGCTGCGCCTGGCTTACTTTATCCCGTACATCATTTGCGGCACCTTCCAGATCTGATTCCAGGTTAAATTCAACCGTAATATTACTGCTCCCGATCTGGCTTGAAGAGCTGATACTCTTAATACCTGGAATACCGTTGATGCTTTTCTCCAGCGGCTCAGTGATCTGGCTTTCAATGATATCCGCATTAGCACCTGTGTAACTGGTTCGCACGTTGACAATAGGAGGGTCGATAGCCGGATAATCACGGAGAGACAAAAAGTTGTAACCTACGATTCCGAACAGGATAATCAGCAGGTTCATGACGACCGCCAGTACCGGTCGTTTTAGTGATAGTTCCGAAATGTTCATAGGATGGATTTCAAAGGAATGTCTTTAGTTACCGCTAATTACTTGCAACTTTTAAGCTTCTCACGCTTCGCACTTTAACCGGAGCACCCGGACGGGCAAACAACACGCCTGAAACTACTACGGAATCTCCTATACTCAGGCCTTTTGTAACTTCAACAAAATCTTCTTTTCGGTCCCCGGTTTCCACGGTAACAAAAACCGCCTTTCCACCTTTTACAGTTACCGCCTTTTTACTTTGTGCCTCGGGAATAATACTATTGGTCGGGATCATGATACTGTTTTTCTCAGTACTGGCATCCAGGTAGACTTTTGCAAATGATCCGGGACTGGTTGATCCGGAATTCAGCACGGCTCTTACAGTGATATTTCGGGTAGTCTGGTTAACCTGCGGTTCGATGGCGATAATCCGTGCGGTTTGTTTCTGGCCTGAACTCTGGTCCAGAAGCACTTCAACATTTCCGCCCTTTGACACATACTTCTGATAAACTTCAGGAACTGTAAAATCTACCCTGAGATCGGAGAGCTGCTGCATGGTGGCAATTATGCTCGAGGGTGTTACAAAAGCACCCGCACTGACTTTCCGCAGACCGATCACACCCGTGAAAGGGGCGCGGACAACTGTCTTGTCTATCAGGGTTTGTGTGTAAGCCATATCTGCTTTCAATGAATTAACCTGATTAGCGGCAAGATCATAATCTGCCTGGTTTATACCATTGATGTTTACCAGCTGGTTCAGCCTTTTTTCAGTTGTCTCAGCCAGTTCCAGGAGAATCTTTGATTTATTAAGTTGGGCTGTCAGATCCGCACTGTTGATCCTGGCGATGACCGTTCCTTTTTTAACAGTAGTACCTTCGGGAACATCCAGGAACGTCAGCAAACCACTTACTTCCGGACGTAGTTCTGCAAACTCGTTTGCAACAATTGTGCCGTTTACTTCTACTTTATCATTTACCTTTTCGGATTTGGCAATGATGACATCAACGATCGTTGTATTTCCGCCTGGTTTTTGCTGAAAAGTATTTTTTTTTTCACCGCAGCCTAATGCTATGAAGAGCGTACCCGTAATGAAAAGAGAAGAGAAGGATTTTTTACATCTAAGGATGTCTGTAAGCGCAGACTTTCTAATGATTGGATTCATACTGATAAATTCCAGAGCTTGTAGGTTAGGGCTGAGCATAAATGCTCCTTTGGTGTGATTCCTCAAAATTATATATTATTCTTAAACCGATTAGATATTTTTATTCTGTAAAGGTTTAAAAATAAAAAATAATTTTTTTTAGAATTCTGTCGCAATCACATTCAAAAGTGTGTCGCATTTTAGCTCAGTTTCTTCCCATTCCCGCTCCGGAATGGAATCTTCGGTGATCCCTGCTCCCGCAAAAAATGTCGCTTTACCGTCCTTGAATCTTACGGTCCGAAGGTTTACGAAAAGATTGGTTTCACCTGAAACTTGTGCAGGCCCCAAAAATCCACTGTAAAATGACCTGTCATAACCTTCAATATCCGACAAAAACCTTAGGCTTGGTACCTTGGGGACGCCGCATACCGCCGAGGTTGGGTGCAGAAGTTTCAACATGACCGAGGCAAGTTCAGGAAAGTTCAGTGGCACGGTGTCCACTTCGAAATCAGTTCTCAGGTGGTAGAGATTTCCCGCCAGCGTCGCCTTCGGTCCGGTTTCCAGATATTCCCTGAGCCTTATTTTTTTGAAACATTCTACGATATACCTGCTCACAAGGGCCTGTTCCTCAATTTCTTTTTCTCCCCAACGGATATCATACTTTGGGATCAGTTCTCCTGCCGTATTGCGGGCAGTCTGAGTACCTGCAAGCGACATAGTCTTAAAAATCCCCTCTGCAGTTTGCTGCACAAGCACTTCGGGACTGGCGCCCAGCCAGAGTTCATTTTGCTCGGGCAGGTTAACAAGGGAGACGAAGGCATGCGGGTATATTTTTACAAGTTTGGAGAATGCTTTTGCAGGCTGGAAATCTTCGGAATAACCGAAGGTTTTAGTGCGTGAAAGAACAACTTTCTTGAATTGTTTTTGCCTGATCGCAGCGATTGCGAGCTCTACGGTCCGTTCAAAACGGGCCCGGGAATCAGGATCGGGCGGGCAGGTTGCTAGAATTGAGTTTTCCGCTGTTTCGTTTTGTTCAGCAATAGCAATTTCTCCGGCCAGACTAACCAGTTTTTTTACTTCCGTATGTTCTTCGCCAAGCTTGTTCTCGATGTTTCTAATTTGGTCGTTTTCAGAATAGGTTATGATAATGTCGCCCTCCAAAAAAAGGATATCTTCATTATTTTCCCAGTGAAAAGTACTCATAACAAAGCCTGGTGTGAGTTTTTCGAGGTCGGGCTGGCATTTTTGTATGCCCTGCTGCACGGATATGAGCAACTTGATTTCATTCTTATGCGGCAGTCTCCACAAAGCAGAAGGGAATCCGAGCCTCTTTGATGCGTTCCACAGCTTTTCAACCTGTAACCCTTCGAATATAGAAAGCCTGGAATCTGTTTGAACTGAAAACATTTATTGTAATTTGATTATAACTAAAAGTCAGGTTATTTCGCGCAAAATAAAGTTAACGGTTTGCATCTACAATAGCCACCGTCAATCTGCTGATGCAAACCAGTTTGTTTTCTTCATTCGTGATCCGGATATCCCATATGTGTGTTGAACGTCCCACATGGATCGGCTTTACGGTTCCGTAAACATAACCTTCTTTTACCGGTCGCAGATGGTTGGCATTAATTTCCAGGCCCACAGCGTGTTGTTTTTCAGGATCTTTAAGACAAAGAAACGAAGCGATACTTCCCAATGTCTCAGCCAGTACGACCGATGCACCGCCATGCAAAATGCCAAATGGCTGGTGGGTACGGCTGTCGACCGGCATGCGTGCAGTCACAAAGTCTGTCCCTACTTCTGTGAATTCGATCCCAAGATGGTGGGAGATCGTATGTTGACTTAAAGAATGTAATGCATCCAGTGATGCCGATTTAGTGAACATATCTAAAAAATATATAAATTTGTAACGGCTTTATTGGTTGGAAACAAGGTATTTGCAAAATTAATATTTAAATAATACAATTATTTTGAAAAGAAAGTCTATATACCTCATTCGCCACGGTGAAACGGATTTTAATCGCAGGGGAGTTGTTCAGGGAAGTGGTGTCGATTCCTTGCTTAATGAATGGGGTGAAGCTCAGGCTTCCGCTTTTTTTAACGCCTACCAACATGTTCCTTTTGATAAAATCTATACCTCAGATTTAAAGCGAACACATCAAACAGTCCGCGGGTTCATCAGACAGGGGATACCGCACGAAAGTTACTCAGGGCTGAACGAGATCTCCTGGGGAGCACGTGAAGGCAGAGAGCCTAACACCGGGGATAACAACTACTACAGGGCTTTGGTTACAGCCTGGAAGAACGGTCAGGTGGAGCTTGCTGCCGAAGAAGGTGAAAGTCCGGTACAGGTCCGGGAGCGCCAGATCCCGGTGATTGAGACTATTATTTCCCGTCCTCACGAGAGAAATATCCTGGTTGCCATGCATGGGCGCGCGATGCGCGTGCTGCTGACGACAATCTTTGACCAGCCTCTGGTGATGATGGATGATTACGAACACAGTAATTTGTGTCTTTACAAGATCAATTACTCCTACGATTCAGGAAAATTTGAACTCGAAGTTTCCAACGACATAACCCACTTACTTTCTCTCGAAATACCTCAGACGTTGTAGAAGCCGTTTGTGTAGATTCGTTTCCTTTGGTGTATTTATGACCAAAGGCTGTAGGCACATCTGTACATTTGTGACTTGTCGTAGTATCTCAGCGCAACAGAAAATTTCATGTCCAAAAAGCGAATTTATTGGACTTTGCAAATCCTGGGCTGGACCTTGCTCATTATGTTCGAGTTTGTTCCTTACACCCTCGAATTCGGGTTTGATCTAAGAGTGTTTTATTCAGCTCTTGCCAATATTCTTTTGGCAATATGCCTCACCCACGTTTACCGGCTCGTAATCCGCAGATGGAACTGGTCGTCGCTGCCCCTTCCTAGGCTGGCCGTAAGGGTGATCAGCTCTGTCCTGCTTTTGGGCTTTATCATGGCCATGGTTAATCAGCCGGTCGACCGCGAAGTACTGGAACAGAACCTGATCAACCAGCCGCTTGTTTTCTGGGGATATTATGCCAATTGGTGTAAAAACCTTCTTGCATGGATATTGTCTTACACGGTTTATCATTATATTGAACAGACTCGTCTTGCAGGGTACGAGAAAATCATGCTGAAAATGTCAATGCGTGAGGCAGAGGCTAAGGTTTTACGTTCCCAGTTAAACCCGCATTTTACCTTTAATGCATTAAACAGTATCCGTGCGCTGGTTTACGAAGATCCCGCCAAAGCACAGCTCAGCATTACGCAGCTTTCCAACATCCTCAGAAATTCACTTTTGGCCGATAGACGAAAAACGGTTGATTTACAGGAAGAACTAAGAACAGTTGCAGACTATCTGGAACTTGAAAAGGTGCGCTATGAAGATCGGCTGAGATATACTATTATTACGAATCCGCAAGCGATCTATTGGCAGGTTCCGCCAATGATGTTACAGACGCTGGTTGAAAACGGCATCAAACATGGGGTTTCAAAAGAGATGGGCGGCGGTTTTATAGAAGTAAAATCGGAGATTGAGAATGAACTTCTGGTGATCAATATTCTTAATTCCGGTAATCTTGGAAGCACAGAATCCGGCGGGGTAGGATTGAAGAATACTGCCGAAAGGCTTTCTATTTTATATGGGAAAGGTGCTTCTTTTCGGATTTATCAGGTGAAAGAGAATGTTGTGTGTTCAGAAGTAAAGATTCCGATGTTGTCTGAGGGTGTAATGATGGTAGGGGAGGAAACCGGACGAAGTGATTGATTTTCAATTTGCTATTCACTGAATTCTTTTAAATTAATCATAAACCTGCCTGCCAGACAAAACTTCGCAGAAGTCTGCCAGCCTAATTTAACAGCCATGAGAACCCTGATTGTAGATGATGAGCGCCTGGCCAGAAACGAATTGAAACGTTTACTGGATCCTTACACCAAAATAGAAATAGTTGGTGAGGCTGCCAATGCCGAAGAAGCATTGGTGTTGATCGAACAATTGCAACCCGACCTGCTTTTCCTGGACATTCAAATGCCTGGTAAAAATGGATTTGAGTTACTTTCCGCCATTGAGGGAAAAAGCCCGGAAGTGATTTTTACAACAGCTTACGATGAATATGCGATCAAAGCTTTTGAGTTCAATGCCCTGGATTATCTGCTGAAGCCTATTGATACAGAGCGTTTAAAAGATACGATCCACCGTATTGAAGAAAATCAGGCACAACCTGAATCAACTCCCGCTACGCAGGAAAGAGCGGAAAAGGTGCTGGGAGAAAATGATCAGGTTTTCGTAAAAGACGGAGAAAAATGCTGGTTTGTAAAACTCGGAAAGATTCGTTTGTTCGAGTCTATGGGAAATTACGTTCGTTTGCATTTTGATGATCAGAAGCCACTGGTTTTGAAATCATTGAATAATCTGGAAGAGCGTCTTGATCCGAATACCTATTTTCGCGCGAACCGTAAACATATCATTAATCTGCACTGGATTGAGAAAATTGAACCTTGGTTTAGCGGAGGTTTACTGGTTACTTTGCAAGGCGGCGATAAGATAGAAATCTCCCGCAGGCAGGCAATTCGTTTCAAAGAATTGATGAGCCTTTAATAAATTGATCATTGGTACCGAAGTAAACATTGCTTATGCGGGTTGCAGGAATTTGTATTTTGATGATTGGTTTTACGGTCCTTTTGGGTTGTGATAATTCTTCAAAAAAGGAAGGTCAGATCCAGGAAAGCGGTATTGTTGCCGGAGGGTTTAAACAGACCACATTGGGCAATTGTGATACAGTCCGGAACCAGGGCGTATCTATCCGGATGAAAATCTGGGAGCCTTCCGATTCGGGTAAATCTGCAAAATCCATTAGAACTCTGCTCGCCGGTAAAGTTGTAGAAAGGATTAATTCCTATGCTGATTCTGCGAGCATTGCTGCTAACCCGCAGGCTTACCATGATGCCAAAGCTTCTTTTGAGGTTTTCCAGAAGAATTATCTTGATTTCAAAAAGGATTTCCCTGATGCGCCGGGATGTTGGGAGGTAGCCCTTGAAGGTGATACGGTAATGGTTTCATCAAAAATTATCGCGTACAAGCTCGACCATTATTCATTTACGGGTGGCGCACATCCCAACAGTTTTCTCTCATTTCATGTATTTGATGGAAAAACAGGTGAAGAAAAAGACATGAAGGCGTACGTTTCGGATTCCGTAGCGTTGCTTAAAATAGTCGAAGCCGCCTTTCGAAAACTAGAAAACCTTACTCCTGATGTTAATTTAGAAGAGGTGGGTTATTTCCTTGCCGACCATAAATTTTTCCTCCCTGCGAATTATATATTTACCCGCCAGGGAGTTCTGTTCTTCTACAATCCTTACGAAATTGCTGCTTATGCCCGTGGTCCGATCGAATTCACTATACCTTATCAGGAATTGAAAGGCATAATAGATATGAATGATGTATTCTAAGCTAAATGTTACCTGAATCTCTGAAACTGTAGTAACCATCGTCCGTAAAAATAACATGGTCCAGAACAGGAAGGTCGAGCAGTAATCCAGCTTCTTTTATTTGCCGTGTAAGTTGTTTGTCTGCATGGCTGGGTATGAGCTGACCGGACGGGTGATTATGAACGAGTATTATGGCACTGGCCAGATGCTCCACAGCCAGTTTAAAGATCATCTTGATGTCCGCAGCCGTGCCCGATACGCCACCGACGCTGATGAGCAGCGTCCGCATTACATCATTGGCTCGGTTCAAAAGTAAAATCCAGAATTCTTCGTGGGGCTTATCCAACAGGTAAGCCTTCATTTCCTCGTAAACATCCAGAGAACGGGTTATCTTTCGTTTTCGGGTTGGAGAGATATCGGTTCTGCGACGGCCAAGTTCAAGGGCTGCGATGATGGTAATAGCCTTCGCCTTCCCTATGCCGCGGTTTTTTGTCAGATCTGAAATATTCAGTTTTGCCAGTTCATTAATATTATTACCCACGCTGCTCATAATACCTTTGGCGACATCTACTGCCGAGAGATCCAATGTGCCTGAGCCGATCAATATCGCGATGAGCTCTGCATCGGAAAGAGCTGTCCGACCCTTGTTTTCCAGCTTTTCGCGTGGCCTGTCTTCTTCTGACCAGCTTAGGATTCTGCGGGAAATGTGGTAACTATGTTCAGGCATATTGATACGTTTTAAAAGAAGTACTTTTCTTAGACGTAGCAAATCAAAATAGTAACCTTCTTTTCGAAAATTTATTTATTGTTCCAAAGCAGTCAGTGCAGCGCGCGCTTTGTTATCGATGCTGTTTTTGTATTCATGCTTTTTGTAGGACATGGCTTTTCTAAAATACATTACAGCTTTCTCCCTATCATTCTTATCAGAAAAAATGTAGCCAAGCTGCAGAGCAGACGACGCTCCAAAGCCGGACGAAGTATTTTGCGTCAAAGAAATAGCGCGTTCATAATATGGAACGGACAAGGTAGCTTGCCCTGATTTTTGGAAGATCCTGCCTTTCCGGTAATTGAATTCGGCTTTTTCAGACACGGACGTGAATGTCTTTTCTGAAACGCTTTCAATAAAATCGGTTGCCTCGCTAAGATAACCCCCGTCAGTAGCGTACCGGGCTTTATAAAGCACTTTTTGTTGAGCGGGAACTTTCCCGGCTGTAAAGTCTTCGGCAAACTTTTTGGCAAACTGGTCGCCTTCAATAATCGTATATCCCGTTTCACTGATTTTTTTCAAAAATGGCGCGGCATCATTATTCTTGTTATCAAGCCAGCGGCACATAAATAACTTCAAGTTGCTGTCCTTGATGTAGTTAAAGCCGTTATACTTTTTCTGAAAGTTAATATAATGTCCGAAAGCACTTTCGTACTCACCCTTTTGCAACAGGATTTCCCCTCGTAAATATTCGAGAAACGGGAATTGAATGTAAGCACTGCCGTGTGGAGCTTCTGCGAGATAATAACTGGCCTCTTCACTTTTTCCTTCTTTCATCAATATGGTCGTGGCAAAAAAGTGCAGGAGAAGGTTGTCGGGCTGCTCTTTCGGCCACTGGCGAATTTTGGAAAGCTGTGTTGGTGATAACTGCAGGGTGTAGGCGTGGAGTAACAGGTCGATCAACTCGGATTCCTGCCTGAAAAATGGTTCTTTTTCTATTACCGTATTCAGTTCCTGAATTCCGAGTTTAATATTTCCTCTCAGGCCGAGAATTTTGGTCACCCAGGTGTAATTGTCAGGTACCGAGCCGATTAATACATGTAATAAACCGAGTGATTTAAAAGTTGGAAGAAAGTCAGGGAATTTTTTTCTGTTTTCTTCCAGCAGGCGATAAGCTTTTATGATTTCCCAGGAACCACTTATTTCATTGCCGAATTTTAATTTGGCAAAAGCCCAGTGCATGCGTATTTCGGCCTGTAAAAAGCGCTTGTAGGGTGAAGTATCGGGAAGTTTCGCAATCTGTGAGAGTCGCAGGTCTTCTTTTGCTGAAAGTGATTGATAAGCTTTTCGGTCCTCTGAAATCAAAAGGTAATGCAGGTCCGCGTAGTTGTCCAGATAGGGGATAAGCGCATTGTCTGATTGCGAAGCCCGCTCTTCATTGATCAGCTTGGCGGCGGGTTGCAACCTTAGTTTTTGTATTTCAAAATAGGCTTTCTGCAGTTTTGGAGTAAATGAAATATTGTATGTAACGGATAGCGCCGGAGAAGGAAAAATACATCCTGCTATCAATATTGCCCAAATAGCAACATTGGTCCTGAGTTGGTAGCATTTTAATTTTATGCATTTCATTATCAAACACAAAAAAAGGTTGCCTTGCGCAGACAACCTTTATATATCCTATTTCAAAAAACTATCGGCGTTGATGAACTGGCTCTACGCTTTCTACATCTGCCAGGATACGTCCGCAATGTTCACAAACGATCAGTTTTTTTCTTTCACGTATATCTGCCTGACGTTGAGGCGGAACAATGCTGAAACATCCTCCACAAGCACCGCGGGAAACATGAACAACAGCGAGACCGTTCATCGAGTTGTCACGTATTTTCTGGTACGATTTCAACAGGCGGTCTTCAATTTTCTTGATGTGTTTTTCTCTTTCTTCGATCAGCGCTTTTTCTTCGGATTCGCTTTCGCTGGTAATCACCGAAAGTTCCCCTTTTTTTGCTTTCAGATCTTCATTTCTTTCGTTCAGGGTAGATTCAGCACGATTTGCATCTTCTTCTATCAAACGGATACGCGCACGGGCTTCGTTGATCTTCTTGTCAGCCAATTGCATATCCAGTTCCTGCAATTCGATTTCTTTGGTGATGGCATCATATTCGCGGTTATTGCGAACATTCATTTGCTGATCTTTGTATTTTTTGATCAACTTTTCACCGTCTTTCTGAGCATTCTTGAAATTGTCAATTTCAGTATTCAGATTGGCAATTTCACTTTTAAACTTTCCTAAACGTGTTTCGAAACCAATAATTTCATCCTCCAAATCCCGGACTTCCTCAGGAAGGTCCCCACGCGTTTTCAAAATTTCGTCCAGGCTTGAATCAATTTCCTGGAGTTTCAGGAGAGCGTCTAATTTTTGTGCGATTGTGTTTTCCATGTATGTCTTTTATGGACTTGTTTCAATGCGTAATATGGTGAAGATAGTCAGTTCTAGTTTTCTAACAGGTAATCAGACAAATAAGTTGATGAAATCACTTTCTAAACAAAATATCGGACCGGATTGGTATTGACATCTGACAAACAGAGTGCAAAATTAGGAAATTTTCCCGATAAATAGTTATGCAGTAAATTTTTAGTGAACACTTCACTTTCGTAGTGACCGATATCACAAATCATGATTTTATTTTCTGCGTCAAAAAACTCATGGTATTTATAGTCCGCGGTAACAAACGCGTCCGCTTTGTTCCTGATTGCATCGGGTAATAGAAAGCTTCCTGCACCGCCGCAGACGGCAATACGTCTGATCATTTTGTTTGCAGATTCGGTGTATTTGACCAGCGTGACATTCATACTGACTTTCAATAATTCAAGAAACTTCTCTACCGGCAGCGCTTCGGAAAGTTCGCCGACCGCTCCTGCGCCCACCTCCTGGTTCTCGTTTTCCAAGGCTGTTAGATAGTAGGCTACTTCTTCATACGGATGACTTTTTAAAAGGGCGGTCACGATATCATTTGTGAGATGGGACGGAAACATCACTTCGCACCGGTGCTCATGAACTTCTTCGAGTCGGCCGTCTTGCCCTATCGTAGGATTAGCGGATTCGCCGGGCAGAAAGGTGCCTGTCCCCTCAGTCCTGAAACTGCAGTTTTCATATTTTCCAATTTTCCCTGCTCCGGCTGCAAACAGTATGTCAAGAATTGCCTGTGTACTTTCTGTAGGCGCGAAAAAGGTAAGCTTCATAAGTAATTGTTTTTTTGGAGCAAGTACTTTGATGTTTTTCAATCCGAGCCTGTTAGCAATTTCCCAGTTCACGCCGGTCGCCACATGGTCAAGATTGGTATGGATTGCATAAATCGCGATATCATTTTTGATGGCTTTGATAACCGTTCGCTCCACATAGTTTTTGCCATTCAGTTTTTTGAGCCCTTTGAAGACGATCGGATGATGCGCGACGATGAGATTACAGTTTTTTTGAATAGCTTCTTCAACGATCTCCTCCGTCACGTCCAGGCTTAATAGAGCTCCTGTGACGCTCGTTTCATGCGAGCCGACGAGCAACCCGGCGTTGTCATAACTTTCCTGGTAGGAGGGAGGAGCAAGTAATTCCAGCTCGCGGATGATGTCTTTAATTTGTATCATATTGTCTAACTACAACTGTTTCATTTTCAGAATATTCCTCACAACTCGGTTTTTATTTTGTAAATAAAATAATTAAATTGGTGTCAGAAGTGTTGCAATGGAAAATAATAATACTAGTTTTGCACCACGTTTTACAGAAATACGCTGTGAAATAAACTGGTTTGGTAGTTCAGTTGGTTAGAATACATGCCCGGCTCACGTTGAGTGTCACGCATGGGGTCGCGGAGTTACGCAGCCCGGTTCGAGTCCCGTCCAGACCGCCAGTTTTTGAAAGTTTTGTAATGTTCTGGTTTGGTAGTTTAGTTGGTTAGAATACATGCCCGGCTCACGTTGAGTGTCACGCATGGGGTCGCGGACTTACGCAGCCCGGTTCGAGTCCCGTCCAGACCGCCAGTTTTTTGAAAGTTTTGTAATGTTCTGGTTTGGTAGTTCAGTTGGTTAGAATACATGCCTGTCACGCATGGGGTCGCGGGTTCGAGTCCCGTCCAGACCGCCAGTTTTTTTGAAAGTTCTTTATTTTTTGGTATTGGTAGTTCAGTTGGTTAGAATACATGCCCGGCTCACGTTGAGTGTCACGCATGGGGTCGCGGACTTACGCAGCCCGGTTCGAGTCCCGTCCAAACCGCCAGTTTTTTTGAAAGTTCTTTATTTTTTGGTATTGGTAGTTCAGTTGGTTAGAATACATGCCCGGCTCACGTTGAGTGTCACGCATGGGGTCGCGGACTTACGCAGCCCGGTTCGAGTCCCTTCCAGACCGCCAGTTTTTTTGAAAGTTCTTTATTTTTTGGTTTGGTAGTTCAGTTGGTTAGAATACATGCCTGTCACGCATGGGGTCGCGGGTTCGAGTCCCGTCCAGACCGCAAAAAGCTCAGAGAAATCTGGGCTTTTTTGGTTTTTAGGCGATATGATTGTCGTTACTTTTGGATCAAATTAAAAGCTATTTTTCCCCATTAACTTTAAAAACTTGCACCGGACCCTTGTTGGCCGAAACTACAATCAGTCGTTTGCCTTGACCATTCAGAGCAATCACAGACTTACAATCTCCGTCCGCCAAAAAACCGCTCTGCGGGAAAAGCAGTGGCTGAAAATTTCCTTTGCCATTGCCTTTCAATAGTAATCCGGTCAACGCATCGTACTGCCCCGCAACCGATTCCGCATCGTGGGCATTCCCGACAGCCAGTACATCAAGATGGCCATCCTGATCCAGATCTTCGACTAGTAGGCTCTGGATAGGCGCCCATTGGGCCGGCGCTGGTAGGGGAGTCATCCGAAAACCACTACCTGTATTTTCGAGATAAGTACTTTGTTGGTGGCAGGCTTGTAAAATCGTACTCATTTTTTTGCGATCCGGGGTGAGTAAATCTGAAGCTTTTGCCTTCGCATACATTGCGTAATTGGTAAACTGTTTTTTTATGACCGGCAGCTGGCGAGCCAGTTCGTCGCGGGAAGCAACCGGATATTCGACTCCATCAAGAAAATATGTTGAAATAGCGTCGAGGCGGCCATTGCCGTCATAATCGCCTGCATAAACACGCATGGGCTGATCCGCAGTTACCCTGTAACGGCTGTTGAGACCCATATTCCCGATTACAAAATCAAGGTCACCGTCATGATCAAAATCACCCGGACGGATACAGTTCCAGAACCCTTCGGAGCTTTTGAGCGAATGCGCAGGCGAAACCGATAATTTGCCACGGTTATTTTTAAAAACTGTAACAGGCATCATTTCACCCACAACGACCAGATCTAGCCAGTTATCCTGGTCGATATCAGCCCATGCCGCGTCTGTTACCATTCCTATTTTTCTCAAATTCGGAGCCAGCTCATCCGTAGCTTCCCGGAAAACGCCTCCTTCATTGATCAGCAGATAACTTTCACCCGGCAATGGATATTGCAGGGCTTTCAATCGCCCGCCCCGAAACAGATCAAGGTCACCGTCTTTATCAATGTCTGCCGCGACAATGCACGAGCCGCTATGCCGGATGGAAGGAAGCCGGTCGTTCGCCTCTGTAAATTTTCCTTTTCCATCATTCAGATATAGCCTGTCCTGATAGAATTCAGCCCCGTCGAGATATTCATTGGAACCGCTGACGATGTACAAATCATTGTCTCCGTCCCCGTCTGCATCGAATAAAAGCGCTCCGACATCTTCTTCGTCTTTGAGGCCGGATTCGCTTGTATAGCTTTTTTCAATAAACTTTCCGTCGGAAGTTTGTATCATCAATTTCCCATAGTGCCTGAACGAACCGCCTACAAAAAAATCCTCCAAGCCATCACCATTTACATCACCTGCCGCCAGTTTGGGACCTTGCTGCGAAAACTTGTGCGGCAAGAGCGGCTCTTGATTATAGTCCAGATAAAACTCCTCCTGATGACTGAACTGAATGCCTGATGAACCTGTCACGTTTGTTAGTAATGTTGTTTTGATCTTTTCCGGTTTTTTTATTTGCTCCTTAGCCTGGCGGTAATCAAAGGAGATCATTTTGTCGACGGCGGGCCGCCTTGATATCTGGGATTTTCCATCAGGCCAAACAACTGTCACTGAATCAATCAACGCTGAAGTGCCCAAACCAAAATGGATCATATAGTCAACTGACGACTGATATCCTCTTGTTACTGCCTGATGGTAATGTTGTGTAAGCTCACCGCTATAAAGCGTCACATCAGCGCCGAGACCGAATGCATTTTGCCTTGGCCCCAGCAATTTCACCTGGACGTAATGTGTATTGGTAGTGTTGTTTTGTAAAATATATGCAGCCTGATTGATATTGTTAACGACGAGATCCAGGTCCCCGTCGCGGTCCAGGTCGGCGTAAGCCGATCCGTTCGATAAGGATGTTTCGGCGCCGAACCAGGTAGCCGTCACATCTTCAAACGTCAGATCATGACCATTGCGAAAGAAGCGATTGGTCTTTTTGATACTCGGCATTTTAGTGGCTCCCTGTCGCAAATAGGCATTAATTTCTTCCGGCCTGAGGTTTGCCTTCGCGTAAGAATCGTTAAACGACACAAAGTCCAGGTCGGTAATGTCACGGAGGTAGCCGTTGGTAATAAACAGGTCACGCCACCCATCATTATCCAGATCAGCCAGGAGTGGCGACCAGCTCCAATCTGTGGCCGAAACTCCCGCAAACTGACCGATTTCTGAAAAAACCATCCGTCCATCGGCAGCTTTCCCGCCATTAATCTGTAGCATATTCCGCATAAACTGCGGATGATATCCTTCCCGGATAATGCTTTCAAATTGCTGGTAATTAGCCGGCCCGGCCATTTTTTTTCGCTGCTCATTGTCAGAAGGGAGCATATCGGCCACCATCAGATCCGTCAGTCCGTCGTTGTTGATATCGGCGGCATCGCAGCCCATCGAGAACTGGCTGTGATGCTTAAAGTATGTCTTACCCACTTCGATAAAGGCGGGGCCACCATTTGCTCCGTTTTTGTTATTGAGATACAAAAAATCATTGGCGAGAAAATCATTGGCCACATAGATATCCTCCCAGCCGTCCTGATTGAAATCTGCGATGGTCAGGCCCAGACCAAAACCGTCGTGCAGGATACCTGCGGAATTGGTGACCTCAATAAACTTTGGAGTCCCGGAGGTCGATTCGTTGCGGAAAAGCTTGTCATTCGCAAGTCCGGAGCCATCGGCGATCACTGGTGTCAACCGGTTTGGGTTACGGATAAGATTGGTGCTGGTAAGCAAATAAACATCCAGGTCTCCGTCTTTATCATAATCAAAAAACGCGGCCTGGTTCGTATAGCTTGTATCTGCAAGACCGTAACTTTCAGCACTTTCCTCGAACTGAACCTTCCCTCCATCTCGTGCACCCTTATTGATATACAGCTGGTTTTTCCGGATGCTGCCTTCGTAATTACCTGATTTGCAAACATAGATATCAAGTAACCCGTCAGCATTTATATCGGCCATGGTCACTCCGGTTGACCAGCCACCCCTTTTTATTCCGGCGGAAGACGTGACATCTTCAAAAGTCGGCGAGGCGGCACCCGGTTGGGTGGTATTGATATAAACACGGTCACCAACCTGGTTACCTGTGAAATACAGATCGGGCAAGTTATCGTTGTTCAGGTCGCCGATTGCTACGCCCCCGCCATTGTAGACGTAGTAATAATCCACAAGGTTAAAAGAGTCATTTTCGGTAACCGTATTCTTGAAATCAACACCGGTTTCGGAAGCGGTCAAAGTAGTGAATAGTGTCTTTTCCTTTTTCTGGCATGCAGACGCAATTAATGCGACCGATAGTAGCAGGAGGTATTTCATAGGGAGATGGGCGCGGGAAGCGATATTCAACGATATCTGTCGCGCTAAGCGCAGTCGAAGGGCGTTTGCACGATTCTTCGACTGCGCTTAGAAGGACAGATTGTACTCTGGTTTATAGCTTATTAAGCAAATAGCAACGCGTTATCTACTGCCATTCAGGGTTCTGGGTTACGTTTGGATTTCCCTGCAATTCTTTCAATGGCAATGGAAGCACATAGTCACGGGCTTTGAGCGTTCGGCCTACATTATATTTCGTAATGTAGTGTTTGATCCGGTCGCCGAGGTAATCCGGCTGTCCGCCCGGTTTGCTTTTTCTGCGTAGCTCGGGGTACATGACCTGTTCAAAGACAAATTCCTGCATTCTTTCGTGGATGATCGCATCCCGCAAAGCCGATTGAGACATGGTACCAAGTGCCGCCAGTCCAGCTCTGGCACGGACCTTATTGATGCCTGCCAGCTTATCACCTGCATTGCTTTCATTACAGGCTTCTGAATGCCCCAGTAATATATGTCGGCCAAACGGAAGTATACAGTATTCTTTTCCGTATTGTTATAATTGATACCCAGTTCTACCAGCTTTCCTGACCATGCCTTGCCAAAAACCAGCTGGGCCGGATCGGCGGGGTTGGCATCTGTTTTTACCACACCTCCAAAACGTGAAAGGTTGAAATCGGCGGTCGGGCTCCATTTTACCATGGGATATTGTCCATTTACCTTACCCAGCCTTCCGGTGGGATATGATTCGATAAAAGTCGCGCCAATCCGTTTGTCCTTGACGTCGTACGAAGCCCTGAATTCTTGTGTTGCACTAAGCCAGCTCCATCCGGCGCCACCCAGTTCACTCGGATAATCTTCGGGGTTGAAGTGGGCTGAATGGACATTCCATTCGCTGGCATTTGCAGCGGCGGATACCTGTCCTTCAAAAATCCGTTCGCCCTGGTTCTCGTGCGCGAGATCGAAGTTATGTCCAAAGTTTTCGTATAAGGTCAAACCGCTGTTGCTGATAATATCTTCGGCTGTAGCTTTGGCGTCGGCCCATTTCTCGTCCCAAAGCTGGGCTTTCATCAGGAGCGCTTTTGCTGCCCATTTTGTAGCCCTTCCAACGTCGGCCCCGGAGTAGGATGCAGGTAATATGTCCGCTGCGGCTTTGGCATCGGCATAGATCTGATCGATCACGGCGCGTTTTCCTCCTGCATTAGAAGGCAATTCACTGATCCCTTTCGTCGATTTGACGGTAACTGGCGGATTGTCGAAATAACTGAGCAGCCCATAGTAATAAAAGCCTCTCAGAAACTGGGCTTCGCCTTTCAAACGCTTTACCAAAGCGTCGTTCGCAGGATCATTCATTGCATCGGCAATTTCAATCGCCGCATTGGCACGATTGATAGAGCGGTAGCTGATAGACCAGTAGGCCTCAATATACTCGTCACCGGAACTGACATTGCCCAGATTGTATTGCAACGGCCCCTTTTCCCACCCGATCTGATCTCCCGTAAGGCATTCAAATACATAGCGGTCATAAAAATAACCGGAATACCCAGAGTTCAGGTCGTCGTAAATACCGTTGACTCCAAGCTGCAATTCGGTGGCCGACTTGTAAAACGTATCCGGGTTGATGAAGTCCGGCTTCTCTTGGAGATCCGCACAGCCCAGGAATGCAGCTATAATCGCCAGACTCACAAGGGCTTTTATGCCGGAAGATTTTATTTGATTCATATAATATCTTTTTAACAGGTTCATAGGTTAAATTCCAAGGTTAACGCCTACTGTAAACATCTTGGCCCGCGGATACGCATCGTAATCATCACCCCGGTTCAGGTTGTTCTGTCCCTGGTTGTTCACTTCGGGGTCGAAGCCTTTGTATTTAGTAATCAGGAAAAGGTTCTGACCACTTGCATAGACACGTGCGCTGCGAACGTATTTGTTTTTAAGCGGAACAGTGTAGCCGAGTGCCACATTCTGAAGGCGGATAAATGAGCCGTCCTGGATAAAAAATGAAGACCGGCGGAATGAAATAAAATCCCGGCGGCCATCTACGACGGGGCGGCTTGCATTGGTATTTGTAGGGGTCCAGGAGTCGGTCAGGATGTTTCCGATCTGATTGATCTTCTGTACACCGTCACCCATTTCAGATTGCTGAAGGTTCCGTACATCGTTGCCATGAACTCCCCGGAAAAATACAGATAGATCAAATCCTTTGAATTTAGCGCTGGTATTAAGTCCCCAGGTAAACTTCGGGTTCGGATTGCCGATGATCTGGTAATCGTCGGAAGTGTATTTGCCGTCACCATTTACATCTTCATATTTGGGGTACCCCGCACGCGCAGCGAAAGTCTTGCCTTCATCATCGCTTTGGAAAAGTCCGGTGTATTTGTAGCCCCTCCATACCCCGATGGCATTGCCGGGCTCTACCCAGCTGCCAAAAACACCAAGGTGCCCGCTTGTGCTGTTTGCGAAAAATGGCGTGCTTTTGCCCAGATCTGTGATTTCATTGCGCAGAATAGAAATATTTCCGCTCACATCCCATTTCAATGCTGCCCGGTCAACGATCTTATAATTGGTAGAAAACTCGATCCCCTTGTTAGACAGCGATCCCGAGTTCAGCATAATGGTGCTGAAACCGGTACTTTGCGGAATGGAGACGTCCAGCAGCAGATCGGTGGTTTTGTTGCTGAACACGTCAAACGTCATAGACAGTCGATTTTTCAGCAGCGCAACGTCCAGCCCCAGGTTCAGCATGGCTGTACTTTCCCATTTCAAATCCGGGTTCGCGATGCGGTCGGGGCCATATCCGGCGACCAACCCGTTTCCCAGAACATAATTGTAGGGGATAAGCCCGCCCAGAGAGCGGTAAACTGGTATCTGCGAGTTTCCTGTCAACCCGTAGCTGACGCGGAATTTGAAATCGTCGAATACTTTACCCAATCCTGAATTTGCAAAAAAACCTTCGTTAACTACACGCCAGCCAACGGCAGCGGAGGGGAAATTGGCCCATTTGTTGCTTGGCCCAAATTTGGACGAACCATCGCGGCGCACAGTTACCGTCAGCAGGTAACGGTCTTTCAAATTATAGTTGATCCGGCCAAGGAAGGAGGACAGCGTCCAGTCGAGCCGCCCGGAGGTAGGAATCTGCGGCTTGCTGCCATTTTGCATATTTACCGAAAGCGGATCATCTGAGGGCAACCCGCGCGTAGATGCGGCATTGATCTGGTTGTTTTCCTTTTGATAAGTATACCCCAGCGTCACGTCCAGATTGTGCCCTGGTATGATCTGCTTGTTATAAGTCAGGATATTCTCGTTCAGGATACTGCCAACGCTGCGGTTCGCCCTTTCCAGTTGGCGGTCGTACTGGCGGCCGATATAGGTGAACTTGTTGTAAAATGTAGTACGGTTGGCCGTTACCACGTCCGCTCCCAGACTGGTCCGGAATTTTAGCCCGTCCATGATATTGAACGTCAGCGCGGTAGTGCCGAAAAGACGGTTGATGTTGTCCCGGTCATATCCTTCCCGGGCTTCTGCAAGGGGATTGATGTTAAAACGCTGATCGTAGCTCGGGTAATTGTAATCTCCGTTCTGGTCGTAAATGGCAACCGTCGGATCAAGACCGAGTGCGGTGATCACAATACCGCCCGGGCCACCCCGGTCAGTGGCTACGTTGCTGCTTCCTGTCCGGTTGTAGGACCAGCTGTTGCTAAGGGTAGCCCGGCCGTTGAGAAAATCGTTGTCCAGATTCAACCGGAAACCGTATCGTTTGAAAAATGTATTTTTAACAACCCCTTTGTTGTCCAGGTAATTGGTTACGAAAGCATATCTCATACTCTTGCTTCCGCCGGTAAATGATAACTGGTGATTTGATAACCCGCCGGTCTGGGAAATGGCATCCAGCCAGTTCGTTCCCGCACCAATCTGGCTGATCTGTGCGTCGGTAAAACGGGGACTGCCGCCCTGGCTCGCTTCCAGGAGGTTGAGATAACGGGCATAATCCGAACCGTTCAGTACTTCTATCGGCCTCGCTATTTTCTGAAAAGAATAAGACCCTTCATAATCGACCCTGCTCTGTCCTTCTTTGCCTCGTTTGGTCGTGATCAATACCACCCCATTCGAACCGCGCGAACCGTATATGGAAGTTGCGGAGGCATCTTTCAGGATCTCAATCGATTCGATTTCGTTAGGGTTGATGGTCGCCATCGCGTTGCTGGCCTGGCGGTTGCCTGAGGTTCCCATTGCACCGTTATCTGGATACATCGGAAAACCGTCGATGACATACAGCGGCTCACTTCCGCTGTTGATCGAATTGGCCCCGCGCACGCGGATGGAAATCCCGCCGCCCGGAGCTGCCGAACTTTGGGTTACCTGCACGCCCGGTGCCCGGGACTGGATTGCCTGGTCGACCGACATTACTGGCATTTCTTTGATCGCATCCGCTTTGATAGTCGATACGGATCCAGTGAGGTCACTTTTCTTCACAGTACCGTAACCGACCACCACCACCTCTTCCAGGCTGCGGGAATCAACAAGCAGCTTAACCGTCATGTTGGTCTGGCTACCTGCCAGGATTTCCTGCGTTACATAGCCCACATAACTGAACACCAGGGTCTCATCTGAGGCGGTGCTGATCTGAAAAGCACCCTGCGCATCACTAGACGTACCACGGGTCGATCCTTTGATTGTGATCGTTACGCCAGGTATTCCGTTGTTGTCCTCGCCGACGACCTTGCCACTTGTGACGCTCTGCGCAAATGCGGTCAGTGTCATACAAACAACCAAGACGGCAGTTTGCAAACATCGTAAATAATGAATCATAGGTTAAGATAGGATTAAGTTGAGTGTTGACTGAAATCACTATTCAGTATAAGACAGTTTAACGAGAAAAACAATTAATCCAATTTATTACTTGTTAAATCACAGAAATTTGTAAATTCTTAACTTTGATTTCAAATCGGGGAGGCGGTTATGGATGGGCAATTCACGAAGCGAAGGCAATGTTCATTCCTCAGCCACAAGTGCATACGGGAAACTGACAGGCAAAAAGCGAAAAAATTATTTATTCAAAATCCAGTTTTTTATCCTTTTGACAAAATCGATTTTTCTCGGTTGTTCCCTTCCGTCGTGCGTTAGCGAGTTGTCATAATGATTTTCCAATTCCTTGGCATAGGCTATGGCTGTTTCATCTCCCTTTCTCAGGAGCTCGATAAAATGGCTGACCTCGTCGTTCAGCTTCCCATTCTGAGAAACGGTATTAAAATTACTCCTCTCGGAAATATCCTGATTTTTGTTAATCGGCTCTGAGTAATCCTGAGAAAAGTAATCGATGTGCCAGATTTCAGGATCAATTGATTTTAGCCGATTGGTTCCTCTTCGCTCATTTCTCCATGGGTTTTCTTTGGGAGGTAACTGGGCAAGAAAAAACATCCTGTCCCATAAAGTAAGCTGATGCGACATCAGATATCTGGATCTGGCATTGTCGACTTTCGAGACATTCAGCCCATGTATGAATTTCTCAGTAGGCAAAGTTTGATATATGTCAGCACTGTGAAGTTTTATCTGCTTATGACCTTTTTCCTGTACAAAGTCGAACAAATCGTCAAAAAACTCTTTACGTACCGGCTTGGAAAGCCACACGTCCTCCTGCATATAGATAACATAATCCTCCGTAATTTTCTCACGTAGTAAATAAGCCAGACGATCTGACCATTCTCCTTTACCGGATTTTATATTTTCAAAGCCTGGTATGTTGACATCGATTACTTCAGTCGCAAAATAATATTTGCACCTGATATCAGAATTCCAGAATTGATTAAAAAAATACTCAAACCCCTGATATAAAAATTCGTATCTATCACAAGCGTGCACCAGCAGAGCAAAGGTTTTCTGCGTTTTTTCCTGATTCATAAAGCTGATCCTTTCGTTTTGAGCCGTTAAGTTACATTGTAACTTGATAAAGAGTTCATCGCCGAAGCAAATGGTTGTATGAACCCCCCAAAAAACGAATGCAGCCGTTCATTCCGTTTAAGCCCTTGTTTTAGGTTCTTAATTCTTTTAAAAGGTACTAGGGCCAGCCGAATTATTTTATTCTTTTCCTGAAATAGTAGTAAAATGATTGCTCGCTTTTATCCCGGACTACGGCCGTGTCGTAATGCTCCCAATTATTAATTTCCATGAAATTCAGTAATGCTGAGGCAGATGTAAACCGGATCTCTTTTTTAGTTTCAGGATCGATTATCCTCTGGTTATCGGAATTGTTGTCCAGATACCCTGATCTGAAATTGCTCTTCTGCCCAAAGTCAACAAAAACATTAACTGATTTCCTGGATAACTTTTCCGCAATCAAAACTTCAATAATTCTGACGCTGTCGGCCTTATTGATGTCAACGTTCCCGACAACTATCTGAGAAACAGATGGTAATGCAAGCATGACAGAGAAAATTAGTGAAAATAGGTACCGCATTTGAAACGCATTTGAATGTTATCTATATGTGACGCCGCAAAACTGAATAATTCTCATAACATGTGCTTTCCGGGAAATCGTATTTAACAATTTCATAATTTAATAGTATCCCCGGGCAAGGCTGGGATTATTGAAGCGGAAGGAGGCAATACTGGCTTTACCGGTGAGATAGACCTGGCTGTACTTTTGATTCTGAGCTGGCAAAAGCCTGAATTCCTTCACAAGTAGTGATTTATGTTTTGATGCTTTTGTCATAAAAATTTATCACTATGTACCTATTCCGCTTGCTGGCACCGCTTTTTTTTGGCAGTTTTTTGGCATCAAAAACATACCTTCAAGTTCCTGTAACTGAGAAAATTCAGGGGGAAGACACCACACGAATTGACCGGGATTATGCTCTTGAAGCAACAATGCTTGGTTTTTTTGGTACCGATGGTGCCAGAAACCCCACCTTACGCGCCAATAAAGGCGACATAGTCAGGATCAAGATCACCAACGGAGAGCTGATGACGCATGACATTGCGCTGGAAAAACTGGGTATTAAAAGCAAGGTTATTCTTGAAAAAGGATCGAGTACCAGCATTGTTTTCAAAGCTGAACAAAGCGACACTTATTTCTGCTCTGTTCCTGGTCACCGGGCAGCAGGTATGGTCGGTAATTTCGAGGTGGTTTCGGGAGTGATTTCCAATACTACGGTGGCCGGACTACTGCCTCAAAAAGATAACAAACCTTTGAACCTTAATTTCGAAACAGGTTCCCTGCAGGACTGGACGGCCACAGGCGACGCATTTTCAAACGCCGTGTTCAGTACTGATCCATCGCCTGTTCATGAAAAAGAAATGCATATCGGTTTTGAAGGGAAATACTTTTTAAGCAGTGGCGGAACGGTCAATTCAAAACTGACCGGAACCTTAACTTCGGCCCCTTTTAAAGTTACCCAGCCATTTGCGGCCTTCCGGGTTTCGGGCGGGGCGTTACAGGATACGCGTGTCGAAATAGTAGAAGCAGCTTCCAATAATATCATTTTCCATATAACCGGACAGGGCAGGGCGACCCTTCAGCCGGTGGTGGTTGATTTACAGCCTTATGTTAATAAAGAAATCTTCATCCGGATCGTCGATAACGAAACAGGCATTTCACAGATCCCCTACATACCGAACGACAAATGGGCGCACATCAATTTTGATGAGTTTCTCTTTTATCCAAGCCGCCCGGATTTTCCGAATGAGCTTAAACAAAAAGACATCATTGTTCTTCCCCCGTTAGACCCGGTATTGAATGCAGGCCTTTCGGGTGTTGAGGCAGCGAAAGCGATGACACCTCCAAAGGGTTTTAAAATAACGCTGGCCGCGTCCGAGCCGGATATCGTTAAGCCCATCAGTTTTACCCTGGATTCAAAGGGCAGGCTTTGGGTGGTAGAAGGGCACACCTATCCTGTGCCAGCGCCGGAAGGCCAGGGAAAAGACAGGATCCTGATCTTTGAAGATACTGACGGTGACGGTACGCTGGACAAAAAGAAGGTTTTTGCTGAAGGGCTCAACCTCGTGAGCGGGATTGAGGTGGGAATGGGCGGAGTTTGGCTGGGCGCCGCGCCATATTTGTTGTTTATACCCATTGATGCAAAAAATGACAAACCTGCCGGTCCTCCTCAAAAACTGCTCGACGGCTGGGGCCTTCACGACACCCACGAAGTGCTCAACAATCTACGCTGGGGCCCTGATGGATGGCTTTACGGCACGCATGGCGTCTTTACCCATTCCAATGTAGGCAAGCCGGGTGCTACCGATGCAGAGCGGATCAAAATCAATGCCGGGGTGTGGAGATATCATCCTTCTTCGCAACAGTTTGAGGTATTTGCGGAAGGTTCGAGTAACCCCTGGGGTATAGATTTCAATGATTATGGGCATCCTTTTATAACGGTTTGCGTAATCCCGCACATGTACCATGTAATTCAGGGAGCGAGGTACCAGCGGCAGGCCGGGAAACATTTTAATCCTTATACTTACGACGATATCAAAACGATCGGTGACCATGTACACTGGCTCGGTGAGCGCGGACCGCATGCGGGAAATTTCCGTTCGGCTTCTGCCGGAGGCGGCCATGCTCATGCGGGAGCGATGATCTACCTCGGCGGCGACAGCTGGCCCAAAGAATACCGGAACGAGATTTTCATGAACAATATCAATGGGGCACGCCTGAATATCGACCATTTCGAAAGAAGCGGATCCGGTTATGTTGCTTCACACAAGAACGATTTCATGGCCATGAATGATTCCTGGTCGCAATGGCTCAATTTCAAATATGACCCGAGCGGTTCCGTGTTTGCGATCGATTGGTACGACAAAAACCAATGTCACAGCCCTAATCCTGATGTTCATGACAAAACCATGGGCCGGATTTTCAAGATCACCCATGAAAATGACAAATGGGTGAAAGTCGATCTTTCGAAAGCTTCTGACATGGAACTGGTTAATTATCAGCTTCATGCCAATGATTGGTATGTAAGGCAGGCCAGAACAATTTTACAGGAACGCGGCCCGAACAAAAAGGTACACAAGGCCCTGAAAGAGATACTGGCCAGAAATCCGGATGAAACCAGAAAACTCCGCGCACTGTGGACGCTGCATGTCACCAAAGGCCTCACCGAAAAAGACCTGACCGACCTGCTTTCAAATAATAGCGAGCATGTCAGAAGCTGGGCAATACAATTACTGGCCGAAAATAAAAATGTTTCTCCCGAAACGCTGAAACGATTTGTCGCATTGGCTCAGAAAGATGCTTCTCCGATTGTAAGACTTTACCTTACTTCCGCGATGCTCAGACTGGATCCTGCACAACGTTGGGATGTGCTGGATGCGTTGGTTCAGAAATCAGAAGATAAAGACGATCACAATCTGCCGCTGATGGTATGGTACGCTTCTGAACCGCTGGCCGCTATTGATATGAAAAGGGCTTTACAAATGGCTGAGAAAGCGAAGCTTCCGAAAATTTTACCCTATACCATTCAGAGAGTTGCAGCAATTGGTACAGACGAATCCAAAAAAGTATTGAAAGACCTGAATGAAAAGTTAGGCAAAACAAGTTCGCACGAAAATCACGAGAGTCAGATGCTGATCGGGAAAGTGTTGGAAAAATAACCCCGGATAAGTGAGCTGTTTTTCAATCCCTTCATCCTGTCGCACAGAATGAAGGGATTGTTTTTTTACATTACTTCTTGCTCCATCCCTTCTTCATCTTTTTGTAGGCTTTCTTGCCAACGGTTTTTTTCGTTTTGGATCTTGATATTCCCTTTTTCTTACGGGCATTGATGTTATTGACGAGGGAGTTTTTCACCCCGAGCTTGTTCTTTTTTGTGTTGCGTTTTCTCTTGGAAGTTGCCATGATGATGAGATTTTGGAATAAATCCATCAATTTTCGTGCCGTACTTAAGATCCAAGAACTTAAGGCGTACCTTCATTTTACATTTTAAAAATCATTTTCGAATTACTTAATAGGACAACCGATATGAAAAAGCTGCTTGTTATCTTTCTAATGTTTATCTGTTCAGATATCATCGCTCAAAATGCACCCAATAGCCTGGGCTTTGCCAGTTTCAACCACATCGCATTGCAGGTCAAAGATATGCCCGCGAGCAAAGATTTTTATCAAAATATCATCGGGCTCACACCGGTAGCTGTACCAGACAGCCTGAAAGCGATCAGGGGATGGTTCAATACGGGCAATGGACAAATGATACATTTGCTGGCCGGGCGCACCACACCGGTTCTGAATGACAAAAACGGAAGTCATTTTGCCATTTTCGTTAATTCTATTGACAATGCCGAGAAATTCCTGGCGTCACGTAAAGTACCGTTTCACAAGCAGGTCCGTTTCGGTGGGATCGTTCAAATATATTTCGCTGATCCGGATGGTTATCTTATTGAAATGAATGAGAAGAAGTAGTTGCGCAAGGCAGCGGGAAAGTCTCTGATGAACATGGTGAAGAATCGTGTTACCGGCATAATTTGCCGGATTTGACGGGCATAAAAAAACACGCAGATTTCAAAATGAACCCGCGTGTCAAATTACACTTCATCAACAAACTAAAAACCAAATAAAACTAATACGAAAAAATTCGCTTGTCAAGTTTTTTTTGCTGTAGGAGGGGGATTCGAACCACCCACGGTGCGGTTAGCTACGGTACAAATACTGTTGGTGGTCCACCCCAGTCGACGTAAGTCGGCATTATGCCGCGTTTATCCCTTGTTCACCACCCCCGAGACAGGAGGGCATGGCTGCCAATTTCATCACCCTACAATGTGATCTTTTTATCAACTAAGTTCAGCAACATTTAACAATCGCTTCATTTAATTGGTCTTACAAAATTAAGGCTATTGAATTTAAATATAAAATATTTTCATGAAAAATTGTCAAAATTTACAATTATTTCATAGTTTGGGTTGTTTTATTGTGAAAAATTCAATCATCTAATACAAAATGCAGAAATATTCAGATATTGATAGTACTGACTTGCGCATTCTTTCATTACTAATCGAGAATGCCGCCCTTCCTTATACAGAAATTGGGAAAAGAGTTTTTGTTTCGGGTGGAACCGTTCACGTCCGAATGAAAAAACTCGAACAAATGGGCATTGTCAAAGGCTCGCAACTTGTTATTGATCCGGCCAAGCTTGGCTGGGATATCAGCGCATTTCTAGGAATATATCTGGACAAAAGTTCTCTGTACGAACAAGTAGCTACAGAGCTTGAAAGCATACCCGAAGTAGTGAATATTCATTATACGACCGGTATTTATAGTATTTTTCTTAAAATCGTTTGCCGGGATACAGGCCATCTCCGGGAGATACTACACGACAAAATTCAGAAAGTCAACGGGATACAACGGACAGAGACCTTTATCTCGCTGGAAGAGCGTATCAACCGGTCTATACCTTTGGCAGAAGTTTGATTAAATTGTAAAAAAGAAAAATCTTTTGGTATTTGTATATATAAAAAACTTATATATATTTGTAGAGTAAAAATTATTCAGATGGAGAACAACGCAACAAGCAACGAATATGTACGTGGTACACTTAAGACGATCGTATTGAACTTATTAGCCGAGCATGATCGTATGTATGGATATGAAATCACGCAGGAAGTAAAGGACAGGACCGGCGGAGCTATTGCTCTCACTTTCGGGGCGTTGTACCCGGTATTGCACAAGCTGGAACAGGAAGGGCTGTTGGTCACGGAATCAGTGGAAGTAGATGGCAGGCTCAGGAAATATTATTCTTTGACAACTCCCGGCAACGAAGCCGCGCGTGATAAAACAAATGACCTGGAGCGTTTTATAGAGGCAGTAAGGCTGCTGCTGGCTCCAAAAAGTTTGGCAACTGAGTAAACCTTATTACATGGTTAATTCCTAAACAGATTATAAGATGAAACGTCTTCAGGAAAATCGACTTGATTTAATAAGCAAATATCTGCAAGCATCCAAACTGGATCCGGAATTGCTTCCGGAAATCCTGGATCACCTGGCGTGTGAAGCGGAAGAACGTCTTTGGGACGGAAAATCGTTTGAGCAGGTATTCGGCACCATCCTTGATACTGCCGATTCCCAGACACTGCTGAATCTTAGTGTTGATCATAAAAATCTGTTAGCCATGGAAAAATCGTTAAATGACATCGTTTTTGAAGGTCGTAACAAACTTTACGGAGCTTATGCGCTGAGAAAAGGGTATAGCCAGACCATGCAGCGGTCTGTACTGATGGGCGTTACCTTGTTTTTGCTGATGGTGATGCTGCCCAATCTTTATGCGAGGCTTGTACCTGAACCGAAGGCGTCGGATATAGCATATGTTGTCGAAGCGAAGCCTATAGATATCGTTCCTGAGGAAATGCCCAAGGTACTTCCAAAGAAAGAGCCGGCACCGGTAGCAAAAACGGTGAAATCTGTACAATTTGTTGTGTTGCCTGATAATCAGGTGGAGATCGAAAATATTCCTCCATCGGTGGAAGAGCTTGAAACTGCCCAGCCTGGGCAGGAAACTGTGGACGGGGTTGAAAACCTGGATATTGTAGCTCCCCCGGTGGTGGCCGCCAAACCTGCGGCTTCATCGGTAGTTGGCGTTGAACCTTTGAAGGAAGAGACTTTTCTGGGAAATGTGGAGCAGGCTCCCGAGTACAGGGGAGGACTTGCCGCAATGGGAGCTTTTTTACAAAAAAATCTGAAATATCCCTCGCAGGCTGCGAAGGCCGGTATCGAGGGGCGTGTATTTGTCGAGTTTACCGTGGGATCTGATGGAAAAGTTGAAAATGTCAAGTCTTTAAAAGGCATTGGTTTCGGTTGTGATGAAGAGGCGGTGAGGGTTGTGCAGCTGATGAGAAACTGGAATCCTGGAAAACAGGCTGGTGTTCCGGTTCGTGTACGCTTCACGCTACCCATCGCGTTTCAGCTCAATTAAGAAACTGGTTACGTTGTACGTAATGCCTTCCTTGTATTGATGAAAATCCTCGCTTAGGTGAGGATTTTTTTGTTTTTTTGTATTCGAAATTTTTTTGTTTTATAATCTTTCCGGCTAAGTGAATTTAAGAGAGAGTCAAATTTTAGAGGTGGAATGTACGCAATAGTGGATATTGAGACTACCGGTGGGGGCGGAGGTGCGCGCATTACCGAGATTGCGGTTTTCAGACATAACGGTTCAGAGATCGTCGATTTTTTTCATTCACTTATTAATCCGGAAATATATATCCCTCCGTTCATCACGCGTCTCACCGGAATAGACAATGCTATGGTTCAGGACTCGCCGACGTTTTATGACGTGCAGGACCACGTCCGCGCCCTGACCAAAGATGCCTGGTTTGTTGCCCACAACGCAAAATTCGATTACGGTTTTATAAAACGTGAATTTGGGGCAATGGATGAATATTTCCAGCGAGACCTGCTATGCACAGTTCAGTTAAGCAGGAAAATCTTTCCCGGGCTGAAATCATATAGTTTGGGAAATCTTTGCGAAAGCCTGGAAATTATCATTGAAAACAGGCACCGTGCCCACGGAGATGCAGAGGCTACCGTACGACTTTTTGAAAAGCTTCTGATGAACGACAGGCAGAAATTGATCCCTCTTGACCTTTATCAATAGCATATACCCACATTGCGGAAGATGGAATGATTTTTTTAGTATCACTAAAAAATTCAAACTTAAACTTCCTTCCGATGAAAGCATTTATCAATTGCCTTGTAATTTTAATACTAACCATAAGTCTTACCAGCTGCGAGTTGATCGGTGGCATCTTCAAAGGAGGAGTTTGGACTGGTGTTATTCTGGTGGTAGCTGTAATAGCCATCGTAATGTGGGCACTATCGAGGGCATTTGGCGGAGGGCGACGATGAAATTAAGTGATAAAATTTAAAAGTATGCTTGCTTATAAAAATTCTCCGGTTCATCTTTGCACCCTCTACGAGGAATCAACCTTGAAACGGGGGATTAGCTCAGTTGGCTAGAGCGCTTGCATGGCATGCAAGAGGTCGACGGTTCGAATCCGTTATTCTCCACTCACGATTTAGAGGCATTTACAGTCACATGTAAGTGCCTCTTTTTTTATTGTGGTGGTTAACTTGATCACCTCTGTTTTTTTACTTTATTCAATTAGAAAGTAGGCATCTTGGATAGATGTCAGCATCAATGCATCAGCTTTTCGATATCACCCAGTTCTCCGAAAAGGACTAAAACTTCGTTTTCATGCATAACCGTGTTGGGTGTGGCTATACCTGACGCTCTTTTAAAGATCTTGGCAAGCCCGTTTTCAGATCCTTTCGATAACGTCAGCACCGTCAGTACGATCACGTTATACCGGTTGGTTAAATCGGCCTCTGCAAGCGTCATTCCCACATAACGGGCCGGGACACGGGTTTCGATTATACTGTATTTTTCCGAGATTTTAAAGGAATCAACGATACCGGAATTGTCCAGACGGATAGCGAGCCTTTCCGCCGACTCTTCTTCAGGAAGAATGTACTCTTCTATTTGCATCGCTTCCAGAACTGTTTTCTGAAGATCCGATACGACCCGGCCGATGATCTTTTTCACACCCAGCTGTTTGAGAAGTGCCGTAGCCAGCAGGGATGCTCCTTCGTTTTCACCTATCGCTACAATCACCGAGTCTACATCTTTAAGAGGAAGCGAGCTTACCGCATTCCTATCTGTACAGTCCATGCAAACTGTGTGCGTAATACGCTCTTTAAGTTGCTGCACTTTCTGCATATTGTTATCCACGCCGATCGTTTCGTGCCCAAGTTCAGTCAAGCGGATGGCAAGGGATTTTCCAAAACTTCCCAATCCAAATATGATGTATTTCATGTCAATCGATTTAAAAATTCATTTGCTCACCGGGAAGCTGATAGTCTGTTGGTTTTGCTTTTCGGATAAATGCTACCAGTAACGTAAGCGAGCCGACCCGGCCGACAAACATAGTTAAAATGATTACCAATCGGCCTGCATTGCTCAATTCGGGGGTGACGCCAAGGCTCAGCCCGGTAGTACTGTAAGCTGAAAACGTTTCGAATGCCAGTGACAGCAGATTTTTATCGGGATCTGTGACGGACAGCATGAATATAGCGGCACCCAAAAAAATAAGGGACAATGAAATAATGCCCAACGCCCTGGAAACAGAATCGTCGGAAATCTTTCTTCCAAAAACTTCTATCCTGTCTTTTCCCCTGGCCAGCGTTAGAATATTGAGGGTGGCAAGCGCAAATGTGGTTACTTTGATACCCCCTCCGGTCGAACCGGGCGCGGCACCGATCCACATCAGCAGAAAGATCAGCATGATTGTGGGAAAGGCCAGTTCGGTCATTACAATGGTGTTAAACCCTGCCGAACGAGGCGACGTGCCAATGAATAAAGCGGTAACAAGCTTGCCATAATAACTTTCATGCGCCAGAAGCGTGTGGTTAAATTCCAAAATGAAAACCAGGACCAATCCAAAAAGCACCAGGAAAAAGCTGGTATAGGCTATTATTTTTGAGTTAAAGGCGATCACGCGTGCCCTGTGCAAAAAATGCCTGCCATACCTGATCTTGTGATAAAAATTAAAAGCCCAGCGCCGGATAAATTCATACGAATTAAAAATAATCCCAAAACCGAGCCCGCCCATTACATACAGCACAATGATGGAAAGATGCAGGTGATAATTAAACCGGACAGCTGTATTATTCAATCCATCGGGTAAAGTGGAGAAACCAGCATTGCAGAAGGCAGTTATTGCGTGAAAAACAGTGAAATAAATGTGCTCTGCACGACTTTCAAAGTGTTCCGGGTCCAGGCTCAGATAGATAAAAACACCTCCCAGTATCTCGAAAAAGAAGGTGATCAGGATAATTTTATATAAGGTAGAAATCACTGAACTTACTTTATTCTCACCAATCAGCTCGGTAAACATCAACTGGTTCTTATACGAAAAACCGCCGGAGAAAAAATAGCCGAAAAAGCCTGTAAAAGTCATGATCCCTAACCCGCCGATCTGCACGAGTACAAGCAGGATCGTCTGCCCGAACCGCGTAAATTCGGAAGCAACGTCGACGACCGACAGACCAGTTATACAAACTGCGCTTGTCGCGAGAAAAAGTGCGTCTACGAAACTAAGTTGCTGGTGATGAGTTGTTTTAGGTAGCAGCAGCAGCGCAGTGCCAATTAGTATCAGCGCCAGAAAACTCAGGACGAAAAGCAGCGTCGGATTAAAATAGAATTTATCGAAAAACAGTGTCTGCTTGGAAACTTCTATGATCAATATGGCAAAAATGCCCAAGTACATCCATTCGGGCTTTACAAGCTCGGTGCCGTCCTTTGCTGAGAAATAATAGCTGTCTGCGATGATAACGGCAAGAAAATAAAAAAGAAGCAGTGCCTCCACTACCCGTGAAATAACAGAAGACTTGCTCTTGGCTGCGGTAAACGTCTTTGCGGCCAAAGCCAGGGCGAAAAAAAGAAAACACCATTCAAGTATGCGATTGGTGAGCTGCCCGATCTCCGGGTTCTTGTTATAGCCCAAATGAAAAATAACCACCAAAGAGCAAATGATGCTCATGGCCAGCAGCAGGTAATCGAGTAACTTCCGAAAGTTTCTTATTTTTTCATCCATTCAGCTTCTATTTCCGTTACTCTACGTTTTTGACTCTGAGTTAAGAAGTATGACAGGCGGGGTCTTTACCCTGCTTTTTCTGCCGCACCGCTGAAACCACGCCAATGTACTCCAATTGTTCAGGTTATTTAGCAGCCGGAACTAATCGGCAGGAGTGATTTTTTGATAGGTAGCTCACTTTTTAGCCGCTTTACTTTATCATTTTCCTGAACGCCACCAACGGACAAGCCACAGTGGTGAGATAAATCGGATTTTGGGTGTAAGTTTGTTTGTTGAAACATTCGTAAGGCGCCCCGAAGTTGCCGCCTTTTCTGTAATCATTCGTTTTAAGATCTTCGATGTATTCATTGGCCAGTGTCATTGCCGACTGCGGGTCGACTTTGTTGATCGCAAAACAAACCCAGCCGGTGGGTGTCCCCCAGTATGCTCCGTTCTGGTAGGTGTTTTTAGCAGAAAGAGAAACTTCCCAAGCCGTTTTTTCATTGTAGTCGTCGGTGGTCAGTATATGTCTGATATTACCTCTATAGCTCAGCGTTCCGGATTTATAGGCGTTGGCAAGTATGCTGGAAGCTTTGTTTAGATTTTCACCTTCGAGCAAGCCCATGTACACCGCCAGAGCCGTCGCCCAGACGTCGGCCTGTTTGCTTTTTCCCGTGGAGGCGAGCAGCATACCTCTTTCGTCCAGGAATAGTCCCGGCAGGGTTTCCTTTATTTTGGAGGCGATCTGCTGGTATTTTTTTGATTCACCACTTTTTATCAGTTGCAGCATTTCTGATAATTCTGTTGCGGCCCGGTACTTCAGAATAGAGGGAAAGGATAGGTTGCCTGTAATGGCTTGAGCATCCCTGAAACCAAAATCAACTCCTCTCATTGCTTCCGTAGCATAAACAATGTGATTTGTGACGTCGGAAGGAGGAACATGAAACGAAGTTTTCAGCCGATCGATCAACCGGAAGCCATTCACTTCTTTCAACAATATTTTGTAATCCCCGGTGTGTTTTACATAATAATAGGCCATGTGCACGAAATAGAACTGGTCGCAATAAGGTGGGAGTGTCCCGAACTCCGGAGTTCCCTGGCCTTCATAGCTATATGTGCCAGGGAAGTAAATGGGTTTGCTGTCGTCGATCCTAACATGGTCGGCAATAGCTCCGAAAGGAACCAGGCTGCCCTTTTTGGTGACCCAGGCCTGGTCGCATTGTGTCGACGCCGTCAGCATAAGCATGTGCAGCTGTTCTTTTTTCGGGATAAGCCCGGTTTCCAGGGACATGGCATAATCCCTGATCCAGAAAGACGGATAGGCGTTTCGTCCGCCGGGCCGTATTAAAGTTGCTCCCGTTTTGTTGGCACCGAATTCTTTTGAAATAAACTGATCGGGATAGATACGTGAAGCTTCCAGTACGTCTTTAGTCATTCCTTCCAGAAACGCAAGGTCGGCAGCTGTTAAGAACGATGATGTTTGTGCAAAACCCACCGATATAGCGATCAGCTGGATCATGAGTAGCGATTGTAAGTGTTTCATTCGGTTGTATCTGTTAATTGACAATACTTTGGTTGTATAATCGGGAATGACCAGTTGTCCAGCGTATTTTTAAGGGAAGACATTTACATTCCTCTTCCACAAAAGAGAATAGCTGGCCCGATCTCCACATCTGGGGGAAGGCCAACTCAATTTTTGTTCAACGCTGATACTTTTTTTGCATCAGTATTTAATTAAATGGAGACGCTGTGAGGGCGGGAAACACATTCAGCCGTCTATCTTCCGGTAAACAGTTCCCAAAGCGGCGAGTTGTTGTGGCCTGTTGGCTGCTCTTTGAATGAATGTAATGTGAAAGTGCGCAACGGGCGGGATGAGGGCGTTCTTAAGGGGACAAAAATCTTCGTAAATAGGAATTCGTTAGGGTATATTCCTGTTTAAAACCTAATATTGTAGCTTCTTTAATAACGATGTATAAATTATGTCAGATAATGTATTCGATTTTGGAATGATCGGACTTGGGGTAATGGGTAGGAACCTGTTGCTTAATATGGCTGATCACGGATTCTCTGTTATTGGTTTTGACAAGGATGTAGCAAAAAATTCCGCACTGGAAGCGTCGGCAACACCAGGAACTACGGTGAAAGGCGTGCCGGACCTTGCTCAAATGGTTCAGCTGCTTCAAAGGCCCCGCAAGGTTATGATGCTGGTGCCCGCGGGTCAGCCGGTGGACGATGTGATCGCTTCGTTATTGCCTTTGCTTGAAAAAGGCGACGTGGTTATCGACGGAGGAAATTCTCACTATACCGACACGCTGCGTCGTGTCAAATATCTTCGCGAAAAGGAAATCCATTTCATGGGGATAGGGGTTTCGGGAGGAGAGCAGGGAGCCCGTACAGGTCCTAGTATTATGCCGGGCGGCGACCAGGCTGCTTATCAGCTGGTGCAGCCGATGCTGGAAGCTATTGCTGCCAAAGTCAACGGAGATCCCTGCGTTGCATATCTGGGTAAGGAAGGCGCCGGACATTATGTGAAAATGGTGCATAATGGCATCGAATATGCGATTATGCAGCTGATCAGCGAATCTTATGCGATATTGAAGCATGGCGGTTTGAGCAATCAGGAGCTGCATGAAGTATTCAAAAGCTGGAACGAAGGTAAGTTGCAGTCGTTCCTGGTTGAGATCACTGCTGATATTTTCCTTCAGAAAGACGACAAATCGGATGCACATCTTGTCGATGTCATTTCAGATAAAGCCGGATCCAAAGGTACCGGTAAATGGACCTCCCAGGATTCGATGGAATTGCCGGTGGCGGTGCCTGTGATCGATACTGCAGTGGCGATGCGTACGTTGTCCGGGTATAAGGATGAACGTGTGAAAGCAGCTGCTCTTTACAAAAATGAAGACGAAGTAAGTTCGGTTTCCAAAGAAGAACTTATACAGCAAGTACACGACGCACTTTATCTGGCCACGATCCTGAGCTATGCACAAGGCCTGGCGATGTTGTATCAGGCATCTAATGACCTGAGCATGGATATTCCTCTGCCGGAAGTGGTAAGTGTGTGGAGAGGCGGTTGTATTATTCGTTCCTCTTTATTGGAGGTTTTTACCAAAGCATACAAGGAAACCCCGGTATTGTCCAACATATTGCTGAACCAAGACGTAGCCTCGCTCGTTAAATCAGTGGAAAGCAATGCGCGTTCATTGGTTGCGTTTGCTGCAAAATCGGGTATCACCGCAGCGGGCTTTATGTCGTCACTGGCTTATTTTGACGCGTATCGTTCCGAGCGGATGCCGACCAACCTGATCCAGGCGCAGCGCGATTACTTTGGCGCACATACTTATCAACGTATCGATATCCCCGGTACTTTTCATACTGAATGGGGTCAACAATAAATCAGAAATTTTATGCAAACCAATAAACGTCCTCCTGCCTCCGTACTCTTTATTTTCGGCGGAAGCGGGGACTTGAATTACAGAAAACTTACTCCTGCGCTATATAATTTGTTTCTTGACAACTGGATGCCGGAGAAGTTCACCATTGCCGGTATTGGCCGGAGCGCTTATTCAAACGATAAATACCGTGATCATTTGCTGGATGGGGTGACTAAATTTTCCCGCCGTAAGGGCAAGCAGAATGGTCACTGGACAGAATTCAGCGAGCATGTAACATATCTGCAGATGGATGGCGACGACGCTGCGGCGTATCATCTGATCACGGATCTCGTCAAACAAAAAGAAGATGAGTGGGGTGTTCACCCGAACGTGATTTTTTACCTGGCAGTAGCTCCTCAGCTTGTGCCTTCGATCGCGCAGAAGCTGGGCGCATTGAAAATCTGTTCGGAAAAAAGCAGCACCAGAATTGTGGTAGAAAAACCATTTGGGCATGATTTGAAAAGTGCACATGAGCTGAACGAGCTTTTGTCGGGCATGTTCTCCGAGGAGCAGATTTTCAGGATCGACCATTATTTGGGGAAAGAAACAGTTCAGAATATATTGGCGTTGCGTTTCGCGAATGCACTTTTTGAACCGCTCTGGAACCGTCATTACATTGACCATATTCAAATTACTGCTGCGGAAAGCGTAGGTCTGGAAGGCCGGGGAGGCTATTTCGAGCATGCCGGTGCTTTGAGGGACATGGTGCAAAACCATATTCTTCAGATCCTGTGTATGATCGCGATGGAGCCGCCGGTATCTTTTGATGCCAATGAAATCCGCAATAAAAAAGTGGACGTACTGAATGCCATCCGCCGGATCACCAAAGAGCAGGTACACGATTATGCTGTTCGCGGGCAATATTCCGGAGGCTGGAAAAAGGGTGAAAAAGTAGTGGGGTACAGGGAAGAAGAAGGCGTTAATCCGCATTCCAATATCGACACTTTCGCGGCCGCTAAGTTTTATATTGATAACTGGAGATGGCAGGGCGTTCCTTTTTATGTGCGTACCGGAAAATACCTGAACCAGAAAGCGACCCATATCACGCTGCAGTTCAAACCTGCGCCGCATTATGCATTCCCGTCGGAAGCTGCTGAAACATGGAGATCCAACAGGCTGACGATCAGTATTCAGCCTAATATGGATATCAGTATCCGTTTCCAGGCCAAACGTCCCGGCCAGACTATGACGCTGGATCCTGTGGACATGACGTTTGACTACGATGCCGTAGCCGGAGAGCATGCACCGGAAGCTTATGAAACACTACTATTGGACGTTATGGAAGGTGATGCGACCTTGTTTATGCGTAATGATCAGGTAGATGCTGCGTGGAAAGTGATTATGCCGATCCTGGAAACATGGGAGGCGAGAGTTCCGCAGGATTTTCCTAATTATGCGCCGGATTCGTGGGGGCCTGACGACGCGGATGCACTAATCGCGCGCGACGGACATACCTGGATCAATTTACCACCGGTACTTTAATCCATGGAAATTCACATAGCAAAAGATGCCGGACAGTTGAGCCGGGAGCTGGCAGACTGGATCGGGAGTTATATCGGGGAGGTATTGACCAAGCAGGACCGTTTTACATTTGTATTGTCGGGCGGGAGCACTCCGAAGCAATTGTACGCATTGCTCGCTGAATCTCCTTATCATGAATCGATTGCCTGGGACCGTGTCCATTTTTTCTGGGGCGATGAAAGGGCAGTACCGTTTGAAGATTCCAGGAACAATGCAAGAATGTGCTATGATGAGCTGCTGAACAAAGTGCCTATTCTGGCAAAAAACATTCATGTGATGCGTACCGATATTACTCCGGAAGAATCATCTGCGGAATATGAAAAAACACTGAGGACGTATTTTCATGGATCGGAAACCACTTTTGATTTGGTACTGCTAGGCATGGGAGACGATGGCCATACTTTGTCTTTATTTCCCGGCACTGAGGTAATTCATGAGAAAGAGAAATGGGTTACTTCGTTTTTTCTGCCTGCGCAGGATATGTATCGCATCACTTTGACGGCCCCGGTGGTTAATCACTCGGCAGCTGTTGTTTTCCTGGCGGCAGGAAGTGGCAAGGCCGAAACTTTGAAGCATGTACTGGAAGGGGAAAAGAATCTTGATCTGTATCCTTCTCAGATCATCGATCCTTCAAAAGGTCAGTTACTGTGGTTTGTGGATGAAGCTGCTGCTGCTTTATTGAATGTATAGATAAGATAAGATAAGATAAGATAAGATAAGATAAGATAAGTGTTAAAGAGCGTCTCCGCCGGGGGCGCTCTTTTCTTTTATAAGCAGTTTTCGTCGGTTAGAAACTACTACGAGCCTTTTGATAAATATAATGATAGCTGCCTTCCCCGGAATGTTAAATTTACTTAAACAAATTTTGCTAAAAACATGATACACATTCTTAGGATTATCGCAGTGATCGTTGCGATCACTTATTCTCTGCACCTTGTCAATTCCCGGTCGGACCTGCTGGTTTTCGGTGGACTTGCTATTGTGGGTATTTCAATTTATTTCCTCTTTCAAGAATTCAGGGCCATTTTTAATCAACTAAAATCTAAACTGTAAAGCGCATGAAAAGAAATATTATTTACACGATTGTCATTGTTGTTGTTTCATTTTTCCTGCTTCTTGTACAGCCGTTTAATTTCGAAAACATCGATGCAGGTAACGTTGGGATCAAGATAAACCTGTATGGAACCGATAAGGGTGTTGACAATATTACCCTGGTGACGGGCCGGGTTTGGTATAACAGCTGGACTACCAAGATCATCGAATTTCCGACATTCACGCAAAGTGTGGATTACGATTCGTTTGTGATCACTACCAAAGATGCTGCCGAGTTTAAGGTAGACCCAAAGCTGAATTACCACATCAATCCAGACAAGGTGCCCCAGATTTACCGGCAATACCGCAGACCATTGGGCGAAATTCAGCAGGGTTTTATGAAAAACACGATTTACGATGCTTACCGGATTGTAGCCAACTCATTTACCTCTGACAGTGTAATGTCCAACCGGGAGGTTTTTGAAGACCGGGTGCAGAATGTTCTGACGAAAACATTGGGCAAAGACGGTTTTATCTATGATCAACTGACTTCCGCCATTACACCGCCGCCTTCTTTGCGTCAGATGATCGATGAAAAAAACACTTCGATCCAGGCCAGGTTGAAAGCCGAAAATATGGCCAAACAAGCCGAAGCCGAAGCAAAAGTTCTCGTGGCAAAAGCCGAAGGTCAGGCGAAAGCTACGTTGATCAAGGCACGGGCTGAGGCGGAAGCCAATCAGCTACGTCAGAAAACTTTAACACCGCTGCTGATCCAGCAGGAATGGGTAGCGAAGTGGAATGGGGTACTGCCCACCACCAACGCAGGAGGAGCGAGCCTGATGTTGGGGATAAAATAAGATTTGTAAAACGGCCCGGCAGTCTCCGGGCCGTTTTATTTACATACTACGGAACATACTGCCCGGTATATTGATGTGCGCAGAGCTGTCCACACTCGCTTTCAGTGATTTGAAATTATCGTTCTCAATTTTGATACTGCTGCTGTCGCGAACCTGAACTTCTGCATCGCCAAAGGTATTTTTTGACTTCAATACCAATACTCCGCCCGACGATACCTGCGTTCTGAGGTTGTCAATACTGTTATCGCTGAACAGTAATGCGCCACCTTCCTGCCTGACGGTCATTTCACCGCTTTTCCAATTTTTTATCTTGAACGGTACATTTTGAGAGGTTATGCCTTTGATCTCAGGCGCAGAAATGTAGATAGTCGGGGCTATACTCAGATTGTCTTCCGTAAACGGCCCAAAGAGCTCCCAATCCCTTTTGTAGGTAAAAACCAATGTATCACCCGTTACTTTCCAATCGAGGAGCCTCTTTTCAGGCGTCGCCGAAATTTCAAAGGTTTTCCCAGGATGTATCTCTGTAAGCCCAAACGCTTTTCCTTCCAGCCTGATATGTTTAAATGGCTGAACAGCTTCTGTCCGAAATCCGTATAAGGGATCATTCTTGTCGATTTTTTCGTATTCCGCCTTCAGTACGAGGTTTGACCCAAGCAGCGCCAGCAACACCACAGAGAATACCGCGATCAGTAAAATATTACTTGTCTTCATTGTTTTGCAGGTTAGTTGGTTACAGGATAGGTTTCGGCAATAAATTTGTTGTACCGGGTCTGAAGATCCTCCATACTGACATTGAGCAGGTACAAAGTCCTGAAAAATTCCGGCAGCTCACTGTCGAGAAAACGTTCCTTCCTGAAAGCCAGGATTTTTTCATTCGCATTTTCACCGGATGAATAGCCTATGCCCCTTTTATTAAAAATGATCTCTTTATTCTGAAGAAAATCGTAGGTACGCATGACGGTATTAGGGTTGACTTCGAGCATACCGGCCAGGTCGCGTACCGAGGGGATACGCTCGCCCGGCGGCCATTTGCCGAGCAGGATCTGTTCACAGATATAATCAGCGATCTGAAGATATATCGATTGTTTGTCTTTAAATTCCATTGATAGTCAATTAAATTTCTTTTTCTCTCAGTCTTACATAGGCTATATACCAAAAGCTCAGCGCGAGCAAGGCCGCGAATACCCGGAAGGCGAACACAGCATTGTCGGGATGCAGGATCTGATAAAACTTGGTGTGACCATCCCTGATCATGAACATGTCACTGTTATCCCATATTTTCCAGCCTGTCATAGGAAAAGCTACAATCTTTTCGGGGTAACCTGTGATCAGGTTCGCTATGGCCAGGTTTCCAAAAACCGCGATTAATGTAATAATCAGGACAAATACGGCAGTTTTGATATAAGATGCTTTTGTAAAAAAAATAGACCCCAGGAACACAACAGCATGCAAAATGAAGTAGCAATAGAGAAAATAGGCAAATACATCATCTGATATGTAGCTGTATTTGTAGCCGCCAGCAGGGATCATGGAGTTGCCGATGTCGATGGTGACGTGATGCAGTTTGATAAAGAAAAACAGGAACGGGATGATAAATACAAAGTTCAGGAACATTGCGCTCAAAAACTTTTCCACTTTTGACGCAGGTACCATCAGTGCCGCAATACATGATGAAGGGGCAGAGTATTGCGTAAGAGCGTAACTGGAATAGAAGGTCGTGCCGAAAATCATGACCATAAAAAGTGCCATATAATGCAGTGCCTCCCGCAAACCGCTCGGTTCCTTGGACATGGTGATCGGCAGCAGCATGAGCAGCAGGGACGTAATCAACAATGCAGCAAGCAATAGCAGATTTCTGCCTTTTTCTGCCACATCCAGTTTCAGGATCAGTGCAAAACGGTGAATATCAAATGTCTGGTTCATAATGTGATCTTTAAAAGTTGGGCCGGGATAATGGAAGGATTCAGGTAGTGTATGAGCAAAATGAGCACAATCAGGAAGAGTATGAGCAGTTGTTTCATGACATTATTGAAAAATAACTTTGATCCGTGCCGGGTTTTCTATCACTGCGTTGAACAATTGTTCCAGGTCTACACGACTTTCCTGCCGGGTCAAATTTTCAAATACTGCATTGTAGCCTCTCAAAGACGGCTCCGAATAAATAACCCTCTGGTCAAATTCGATACTTGGTAAAACACCGAAGCAAAGCCGCTCCGAGACGACGTCGAGGCTGTGCTGTATCAGTATGTTGCTGTCTTCCAGAATAATGATCGAATCGATCAGATTGTCAAGATCCCGAACCTGATGTGTGGAGATCAGTATTGTGCGGTCTGCCTGGAGAGAAGAGGAAACCAGTTTTCTGAACTGGCTTTTTGAAGGAATATCCAGTCCGTTGGTAGGCTCGTCCATGATCAGCACCTTGGTGTTGGTAGCGAGTGCAAATGCGATCAAAACCTTCTTTTTCTGACCATAAGACATGCCTGTGAGCTTGTTACCTTCAGGTATGTCAAATTCCGCGATATGGCTGCGAAACTGCGTTTCGTCGAACTGCGGATAAAAAGGGGCCAGGGTATCCAAATACTTCTCAACCGTCACCGACGGAAGATGAATTTCTTCCGGGATAAAAAACAGATTTTGCAGAAAAGCCGGTTTGCGTTGCCTGGGCTCGTGGCCAGCTACATCAATACTACCGCTGTCAGGAAAAAGCAGCCCGGCGATATTCCGCAGCAAACTCGACTTGCCGGCGCCATTTTTTCCCAGCAGACCGTAAATGTGTCCCGAGTCCAGCTTTAAAGTCAGGTTTTCAAATAATTTCTTGTTTTTACTGTATCCAAAAGAGACGCGGTCGAGATGGATCATAGTTAAGTAGTTTAGTGTTCTAGTTAAATAGTACACTACAAAACTAAATGAAGAAATTGTAAATACAAGCAGCGGAGAAAAAAATATCCGTGAAATTAACTTTCGTCAGGATTTGGAGCTGTTATTCAGGAGTTTTTGGTAATCCTGCTTTGTATCAATGTCGATGGCGCCGTAGGGGAAAGGGACGCTGGATACGTCATTTTCGAATTTCTTCAGTAATTTTTTTGCACCCTCGGCTCCGGTAAGGCTGAGAAGTGCGTCAAAATATTTTTTCTTAAAAAGAACAGGAGTTCCCAGGGTATCAGCATATGCGCTGGCCACAATACCAGAATCAGCTTCCTTTGCCCTGCTGATCAACATTTCAAACAGCGTAGTCGTGACAAAGGGTTGGTCACTGACCGCCAGAATGACCGATTCCACCTCAGGGTTCACCGAAAGTAACTTTAAAAGCCCGGAACGGACTGATGAAGCCATGCCGGTGGGCCAGTCGGGATTGTGGGCAGGAGAATAAGTCACTGATTCCAGCTCGGTGGTTATCTTACCGGCATCGGATCCGGTTACGACTACGAGCGTCACATCAGCTACGTTTGCGGCAGCTTCGGCGATCCGGCAAATCAGGGTTTTATTTTCGTAGCGAAGCAACTGCTTGGGCTCGCCGAGGCGGGAAGAATTACCGGCGGCGAGAATGATAATTCCATACATGCAGGCAGGGTTTCAGGATTCGACTGTTTGAATTGCGCAAAGAAAATCCTCCCGGGCGGTTTTGGCGTAATCAACTTTCTGATCCGAGCGGCTGTGTATCGGTTCGGCTTTTTCCCTCAATGAGATTCCTGTTCTGTCGTTCAGTACCGCTTTGATTTCCGCCAGTACAGATAGCGCGATCTCTTCCGAAGTTTCGGCCCCTATATCCAGCCCGACAGGGCCGTATATTTTTTCTTTTTGTTTGTCTGTGACCTGAATGCCCTCTTTTTCCAGGTCGTCAAACATTCTCTCCAGTTTTTTCTTCGGGCCCAATGTGCCAACATAAATACATGCTTCGATCTGGATCAGCTGTTTCAGCAGCGCGAGGTCATAATTGTAATTATGCGTCATTAACACAAAAAAAGTACGTGGATCGGGCTGTATATGATCCAGAACTTCATTCGAGCGTGCGACCAGCACTTTGTTTGCTTTGGGGAAACGATGTTTGGTCGCATGTCCGGCCCGGCCGTCGGCTACGGTAATTTCCCAGCCCAATACATGCGCCATTTCCATTAATGGAATAGTGTCATTGCCGGCGCCTACGATCACCAGGGAAGGAGGTAATTTGAGATATTCGATAAAACCCGTCAGATTTTGGCCACTGATCGTGAATTCTTTGAAAAAGGAATCTTCTTTTTCCTTTGCACTGTCGATTTCGGGTACCAGATCGCTCAGGAGCCGGGGATCGGATACATGATGTATCTGAGTATTATCTTTTTCAAGATATAAAAAGCAGGTTCCGGGCTGTTCCGCGGTGCGCGACCGGAGTGAAAACAAAGTGATCAGAACTGCGTTTTGTCTTTTCTGATGAATTCTTTTCAGCAGTTCCACAGGATTGTCGGGCTGACCGGGAAGGATCGGTTCAAAAAGTATGTGTACGATACCGTTGCAACCAAGCTGCACGCCGAGCGTAGTGTCGTTTTCGTCGGTGGTGTCATAAGTTACCAGTTTGTTTTTTTGCTGGGAAATAGCCAGCAAGGCTTTTCGGAGTGCATCACCTTCCAGGCAGCCACCGCTGATAGCGCCGGTCAGCTGGCCGTCGTCGGTAACGAGCATGCGTGCGCCCGGACGTCGGTAAGAGGAGCCTTCCACATGCACCACTGTGGTGAGCGCCATTTTTTTGCCTGCCGCCAGGGCCAGCTCATAGGACTTTATGATGTCCGTAATCTCTTTCATCACGATGCTCTTTTACAATCTTAGAAATTATTTTAACGGCGTGTTCTACCTGTTCTTCCGTGGAAAATCTACCCAGGCTAAACCTGAAAGAATTATGGATCAGTCCATCGGGCACGCCCATCGCTTTCAGCACATAGCTGGGTTCCAATGTAGCGGAGGTACATGCGGAACTCCTTGAGAAGGCAATCTCGTTTCCTGTTTCGAATATCAGTTTTTCACCGTCGATCATGTGAAATGAAATATTGGTGGAGTGGGGCAGGCGGGGGCTGTCTTCTCCGTTTATTTCAACGTCTCCAAGTTCCAGTAATTGATTTTCAAAATAATTGCGGAGCTTCTGCAGCCTTTTTCCTTCTGCAGCTAATTCGTCGCTGCATAGTTCGCAAGCTCTACCAAAGCCGGCAATTGCCGGAACATTCAGTGTGCCGCTGCGCATATTTCTTTCATGTCCTCCTCCATCGATCTGGGCGGTGATGGTCACTGCCGGATTTTTTTTTCTTACATAAAGGGCACCGATGCCTTTTGGGCCATAAAATTTATGAGCGCTGAACGCCATCAGATCGATTCCGTCTGTATGTACATCTACGGCGATTTTTCCCACTGCCTGAGTGGCATCTGTGAAAAAAAGAATTCCATGTTTTTTGGCGATAGCCGAAATTTCGCTCACTGGCTGAATGACCCCCGTCTCATTGTTTGCGTACATGACGGCTATCAGTATAGTATCCGGCTTGATGGCATTTTCGAGCTCAGCGAGATCGATCAATCCGTTGGAACCCACGGAGAGATAGGTGATCCGCCCACCCGATTTTTCTATGCGACGGCATGTATCCAACACTGCTTTATGCTCGGTAGCTACGGTAATGATATGTTTTCCCTTTACGGAATAGTCTTCGAAAGTACCTTTAATTGCAAGATTAACAGCTTCCGTAGCACCGGATGTAAAAACGATTTCCTGAGGATGTGCGCCAACCAAGCCGGCCACACTTTCGCGGGCTATATCCACTGCTTCCTCCGCTTCCCAGCCGTAGGCATGCGTACGGCTGGCGGCATTACCGAATTTTTCGACAAAGAATGGCAGCATTTCGTCAAGGACTCTCGGATCCATGGGAGTAGTAGCATTGTTGTCGAGGTACACGGGCAGTTTTAAGGGCATGTCAAGAAGATACAGTCAGTAACTGAAGAAAACCAAAACATTCTTTATAGTTCAAATTACACAAAAAACCACCTCATTTTAAACATGAGATGGTTTATTACACTAAACGAACAGGTTAACTATTATGATGAAGATCTCAATGCCATTTCGTCCATCGGTTTGACATCCTAGTTCTTGTTCTCAGGAGTGAGCTATCGACAATTGGTGTTTTTGTCAGATTGCGGCTTTACTGGTTACCAATCGCCGATAGCCATATTTTTAATGAATTGGGTATATGGGAGGTATGCGTTGTGACATTTTATAATTATACTCAAAGGAGCTCACAGGCAATTAAAACGCCATTAAACGCGCCTTAAAATGAGGTTAAATTAGGATGAAATTAAAGCCGCAAAATTCGGGGACGATTGAAACTATTTAGTTATTTTTGTATTAAGTCTATAATGTTAGTAGATTAATTTTCCATACTAAATCATATAACTATGTCTTTGCGATTAGGAGATATTGCCCCGGATTTCGAGGCGAATACCACTCAGGGCCCTCTTCACTTCCATGAATGGCTAGGTGAAAGCTGGGGGTTGCTTTTTTCCCACCCGGCAGATTTTACCCCCGTTTGTACTACCGAACTAGGTAAGACCGCCCTTCTGAAAGGCGAGTTTGAAAAACGCAATGTTAAAGTGCTGGCCGTGAGTGTGGACGATCTTGATTCTCACCATCGCTGGATACCGGATATAAATGAAGTAAATAATACGGAAGTTAACTTCCCGATTATTGCCGATGAGGGCCGTAAAGTGGCTTTGCTATACGATATGATCCATCCCAATGCCAGCGAGAAAGCTACAGTCCGTTCCGTATTCGTTATCGGACCTGATAAAAAGATCAAGCTGACTTTGACTTATCCGGCATCAACAGGCCGTAATTTCAACGAAATTCTGCGCGTGGTTGATTCACTTCAGTTAACGGCCAATTATTCGGTTGCTACCCCTGCCGACTGGAAAGACGGAGAGGATGTAATTGTGGTTCCGGCGGTAAGTACTGAAGATGCACAAAAGAAATTTACCAAAGGGCTCAATATTGTCAAGCCGTACCTGCGGTATACACCTCAGCCAAACAAGTAAATAAGGCAGGTGAATTCACTGAAAAGAGTAGGCATAACATTCCGTTGTGCCTACTCTTTTTAGTTTTGCCGCCTCAGTAATCTCTCAGGAAAACCCCTGGCTTTCGGTAACTTCTTCTTCCTTCAATACTTCCTTTCCGTAAAACACCATGTTCCTGCCACCCAGGTAATAGTACCATATCGACGCCCCCATGCTGATATGGCTGATGTCGTTATAATTGAACCAGGGTCCGAAACTGAATTTTAGTGCATGCAGCCCGGCCGATACGGCACCGAGCGCCGTGGCTATGAAGATGTATTTGCTTCCGGGGTCTTTCTTGTGTTTGTAAACATATATCTCGATCAGGAAAAGCATCAGGAATAAGCCGTAAAAGGCATGCACTTCCACCACGACGAAATTGAGGGTGATAAATGTCAGCGCAAAGAAAATGGTCAGTTCCAGGTAATTAAGCCATCCCAGTATTTTTCCATGACTATCTTTCAGAAGGGGTTTTATATGCCATATCGCAGCTCTTTCGAACAAAGCAACAGCAATCATACTCGCAAACCATCCGGGAATTTTACCCCGCATGCCGGTAAGGTATAAAAACCCGTGACCCAATACGCCCCCGATTGCAGTCGCTATGCCCATGAACAAGAAGAAATACTGGATCTGGGTGTACATCCGGTGTTTCCTGCTGAGCTTGTTCAGATGAAAAAATGCATAAATGCATATCACCGTCATCATCAGGCTGCTGATCACAGTGGAAGGTTCAAGTATGGTAACGCCAAAAATCTGTATCTGATGGACCTTACTGAAATCGATAGTTACTTCATTCATGAATAGAAGAGTGTTTTGATTAAGGATTGGAGTGAATGAATGAAGGGTTCTTCAATATTCCTGCCGCCCAAATTAACCATAATTGAGAGAATTTATAAACTATATTCTTGTCAGCGCAACCTTTACCAAAATTATACCAGCCTTGCAAGATCACCTCAGCTGTTTGCAGCGACCTCGGGACTTATATCCTGAAACGACCAGTTGGCAGATGAAAATGAGTCTTTGATCTATTATCGGACAGGAAGTACATAAGATAACTTTCCTTTGTATCGGTAATTGTATTTAAATATGACCATTTGATTTTGCCTTCTCTATCATAAGTAAATAAAACCATGAAAAAACCGTTTTTGTCAACTATCAGATTTGCAGTATTCGCAGTTCTTTTTACTACTCATATAAACACTGCAAATGCACAGGCCCCTAATCCCGGCGGGCAGTCCGCTATTCCCACCGGTAACTCAAAAATTTCAGGAATTGTACTGGATTCAGCTGCTTCCAAAGGCGTTGAATTTGCTAGTGTTGCATTATTCAGAGTTGCGGATAACAAAGCGGTAGATGGTTGTACCGCCGACGAGAACGGGAAATTCTCAATTGTCAAAGTAGCTCCGGGTGAATACAAACTGCTTATTTCATTCATCGGTTTCAAGGATAAGTCCATTGATAATATCAAAGTTGAAAAAGGAAAAGATATTGACCTCGGCTCTGTTCGGCTTGCAGGAAGTGTGCAGAATTTGCAGGAAGTAACGATTACAGGTGAAAAGTCCATGATTGAAGAGAAAGTGGACAGGCTGGTGTTCAATGCTGAAAAAGATATTACATCAAAGGGCGGCGATGCATCCGATCTGCTGAGGAAAGTGCCGATGCTCTCCGTGGACCTGGACGGCAATGTCTCGCTCAGAGGTAGCTCCAATATCCGTGTTTTGATCAATAACAAGCCTTCTACGATCCTGGCCAGCAACGTTGCGGACGCTTTAAAACAGATTCCCGCAGATATGATCAAGTCTGTGGAAGTGATCACATCTCCTTCTGCGAAATATGATGCTGAAGGATCGGGAGGTATCATCAATATCATTACCAAAAAGAATAATCTTCAGGGGCTTATACTGAACGTGGATTCGGGCGTGGGTAACAGAGGTACCAATCTGGGCCTGAACGGAAGTTACAGAAAAGGCAAGATGGGTTTTACGCTGGGCGGTTTTGGCCGGGCATTTTATAACAAAGCTGAATCCACTTTAAACCAGACTACTTTCTCGGGAGGAAATTCCTATCTCACCAATCAGACTTCGAACGCGAAGGACAGAGGGATGTTTGGGCAGTATTCTTTGGGATGGGATTACGATCTCGGTAAAAATCAGGCACTTTCTGCCGGCTTGCGCTACGGGACAAGAAATTTTCTCCAGAAACAAAACCTTACCATCAACCAGTTTGAGAACAATGCGCTGGATGCCACATCTCAAAGGAAAGTAGACCGCAAGGATCTGTCGGGAACGGTGGATTTCAATGTGGATTACATTCGTACATTCAAACCGCAACAGGAATGGAGCATCTCCACTTTGTATAGCAGAACAGGGCTTACCAACAATTTCAATACGGATTTATTGGGTGAATCGGGCAGTGTGGAAGGTCGGTTGAAAAACGAGAACAAGAACCATAATTCGGAATTTACATTGCAGACCGATTATCAGACTCCGATCGGAAAAAACCAGTTGGTGGAATTTGGCGCAAAAGGTATTTTCAGGACTGTTGACAGTGATTTTAAATACCTAATAGGAACTGAATCGGGAGACTTTATATTCAACAGCAGCCAGCCTTCCGGCTCGCTGAACTATAACCAGAATGTTGCTGCAGGATACATTTCTTACACGCTGACCACCAAAAATAAATACACTTTTAAAGCCGGAACAAGATATGAGTACACCGGAATTACGGCTGATATGGGAGAGCAAGGCAAAGTTTCAATTCCTAATTACGGAAATCTGGTGCCCAGCATTAACGTTTCCAAAAGTATTTCGGGTAGTACCACTTTGAAAGCTGCATATAACCGAAGAATTCAGCGCCCTGGAATCCAGCAATTGAACCCGAATGTCAACTTGTCCAATCCGCAGAGCATCAGTACCGGTAATCCTGCGCTTAGCCCCGAACTTACGGATAATTTTGAGGTTGGTTTGAGTTCAAATATTAAGAAGACCTATTTCAATTTTTCAGCTTTTGCACGGCAGACCAACAATTCAATTACGCAGGTAAGAATGGCGGTGGATACACTGCAAGGCGCGATCGTAACTACCTATGAAAACATCGGAAAGCAGCAGGCGTATGGTTTTAACCTTTTCGCGAACGTTTATCTTACCCCCAAATGGACATTAAACGGTAGTGTGGATGTATTGCATTCTTATTTATCCGGGCAGACCGTAAATGCAGAAGGCACGTCGGAAGCAGTGAGTAATTCAGGCTTCAATTATGGAGGACGTCTGATGTCGCAGCTTTCTCTTCCACAGGGTTGGGGATTACAGGCATTCGGTTTTTATCGTGGAAAGGAAATCCAGCTTCAGGGCACACGTACCGGTTTTTATATGTATGCATTAGGGTTTAAAAAGGATTTTGCAAATAAGAAAGGAAGTATCGGATTTGCAGCCGAGAACTTTATGACCAAGGGTGTGAGGTTTACATCAGATCTCAATTCGGCCCAGTTTGCACAGTCCAGCCGGACACAGCTTTATAACCGGAATTTTAAAATAACGCTGAATTATTCTATCGGTAAAATGAGTTTTGATGCACCGAAAAAGAAGACGAAATCGGTTAGTAATACAGACGTTGTCGGTGGTGGGGGAGACCAGAAATAATTACCAATGAGCTGACGTTTAAATATGGACAAAAAAGACAGATTCTACGGGATCTGTCTTTTTTGTTTTGTGTTACGCATATAAATTACAGAAAGCCGACGCTTTACATTTCGTTATTATAACGAGATATTTGTGTATTTTTGAAATACAACGATTTGATTGAGGGGATAAACTAAAAAGCGACAAACCATGAAATGGTCTTTTGTAATTCGTGAAAAACTGAAAGCTGCATTTTTGCTTGGTGGGATAATGGTCCTGATTATTTTGGGCAACCTTTTTTCACGACATAACATGGAAGGCATAAACAAGTCGTTCTCGTCAATTTATCAGGATCGGCTGATTCCGGCCACTACGATTATCTATCTGACAGAAAACCTGTATACAAAGCGGCTTTCGCTCGAAAAATTTGTGTTGTCAAAAGAGATCAAATCAGCCGAGGAGATCAGGGCGCAACTTCAGATGAACAACAATAGTATTGATTCGCTCGTACAGATTTTTGAAAAAACATATCTTGTCGATCAGGAGGCTAAGAGTTTATCGGGCTTGAAAGACCGCATCAATGAATATGTTTCATTGGAAAAAATGATAATCAACCTATGCGCGGCAGGCCTCCATGAAGAAGGGAAGGCGCTTTTTGCGGGGGATGGTGCCCATACTTTTCAAAGTACAATCGATACGCTGAACGAGTTGACCAGCATTCAGTCTATTGTCGGCAAGGAGCTGATGAGCGAATCGAAAAGCAATATGGCAAGTTTCGGTATTATTTCCTTCTTGCAAATCGCGCTCTCGGTAATAATCGGCCTGATCATTCTTGTTCTGATCCAGAATTCCGGCATCATCAACAATCCCAAGATTGTAGCAGAAAAGAACCAATATTTTAACCTGAATTAAATACGATAGGTATCCAAATAAAATGGTCAGGAACGCCTCCTGACCATTTTATTTGGAAAATCAATCCAATCACTACTGACCGACTTTCCGGCCTTTCAAAGTTTCTCTTGAATTTTTGACCTGTTTAAGCAAGTCTTTTTTCACGAACAACCGCGTACCGCTTCCTCCCTGCATGTCAAATGTCCGTTCTTTATATTGAAATTTATTATTGGGCAGAACGTCAAGAAAATAATGTTGTCCGCTCAGGTTGAATTTCATCCCTTTTGTATCCTGCTGTGTGTCGTCCCATGAAACATTGATAACGCCGTTGTCAGAGCTCAAAGAAACACCCGGTGTAAAAGGAAGTACATTGATAGTCTGGATGCTCTTGCCATTGCTCATTGTGATCTGTCCTTCGGGATTGACTTTGATATCGTTCGGGTCCACAACTTCGCGGCGGATATTGATTGCTTTATCGTTGAAGAACTGCACTTTTTCAATCGGGATATTGGCGGCTTCCAGGTCTCTTCTTAAATCTTCTGTAAATACTGTGTAATTGGAGAGGGGCACTGAATTCATGGTGGTACAAGCCGAAACGCTGCTTAAAATTAGTACACCGGCAAAAAGTTTTTTAATCAGATTCATATTTATATAATTCGTGTTTCTTGTGGACTCTATTTGGATGATTGCGGTTTTTAAATGCTTTTATGGACGCAATATTAACAAAAAAGACGATGAGTTACCAACCAATCGATTGATGGTATCCGCAGTATCTTCCTACTGACAATGTGTCAGCAGGATTGGGTTTTGATTGTATTTGGAACGCATATTTTTAGTGCGTATTGCAGGACAGAAAACAATTCTAAAATATAAAACCAAAAAACAAACCATTATGGAATCAGTGATTCAGGAAAAAGGAAATCTCAGTATTCACACCGAGAACATCTTTCCGATTATTAAAAAATTCCTTTACTCGGACCACGAAATTTTTTTAAGAGAATTGGTATCAAATGCAGTTGATGCTTCTCAGAAAATTAAAAAGCTGGCTTCTTACGGAGAGTTTAACGGGGAGCTGGGGGATTTGAAGGTAGTTGTTAAGCTTGATGTTCAGGCTAAAACAATTACTATCAGTGACAAAGGTATCGGTATGACGGCCGATGAAATTAAAAAGTATATCAATCAAATCGCATTTTCAGGCGCTACTGAATTTGTTGAAAAATATAAAGACAAAGGCGAGGACGGCAAAGGTGACAAGGGAATCATCGGCCATTTCGGGCTGGGCTTCTATTCTGCTTATATGGTTTCAGAAAACGTCGAGATCATTACCAAGTCATACAAGGACGGTGCAGAGGCCGTGCGGTGGCAATGTGACGGTTCGACCGAGTTTGAACTGACCAGTGCTGAAAAAGACGAGCGTGGTTCGGATATTATCCTGCATATTGCCGGGGATTCGGAAGAGTTTTTGGATGCAAGCCGCTTGCGTGGTATTCTTGAAAAATACGGGAAGTTCCTTCCGATTGAAATCGAGTTTGAAGACAAGATCATTAACAACCCGAATCCGATCTGGACCAAAAATCCTTCCGAACTGACTGACGAGGATTACCTTGCTTTCTATAAAGAACTACATCCTTTCAGTGAAGACCCTCTTTTTTGGATCCATTTAAATGTTGATTATCCGTTTAATCTTACCGGAGTTCTTTATTTCCCGAAACTAAGAAATGATTTCCAGGGACAGCGTGAGAAAATCCAGCTTTACAGCCGCCAGGTTTTTATTACGGATGAAGTAAAAGATATCGTTCCGGATTTCCTTCAGTTACTGCATGGTGTGATTGATTCGCCGGATATTCCCCTTAACGTATCGAGAAGTTACCTGCAGGCAGATGGTAATGTGAAGAAGATCAATGGCTACATTACCAGAAAGGTAGCGGACAAGTTGCTTGAAATCTTCAGAAATGATCGTGAAGGTTTTGAAAAGAAATTCGATGATATCGGCCTTTTCGTGAAGTATGGTATTATCAGTGATGATAAATTCTATGAAAAAGCGAAAGACTTCTGTCTTGTAAAAAATACAGAAGGAAAATTCTTCACCTTCGAAGAGTACCGTGAGCATATCAAAGAAAACCAGACAGACAAAAATGATATGCTGGTTTGGCTTTACACCACCGACGAGAAAAAACAGGATGCGTTTATTCAGTCGGCGAAGAAGAGAAGTTACGACGTGCTTGCACTGACCAGTGTAATTGATTCACATTTTATCAATGCACTTGAACAAAAAATAGAGAAAACGACTGTAAAGCGTGTGGATGCGGATACGCTTGATAAGCTCGTTGAAAAGGATGTGAAGCTTGAGAGCATTCTGTCGGCGGATGATCAGGAAAAGGTGAAGAAGATTTTTGAAGAGGTTGCAGGCAATAAGGGTGCTAACATCCAGGTGGAAGCTATGCCGGTTGACGAACTTCCAGTTGTCATTACTTTCCCTGAATTTATGCGCCGCATGACCGATATGCAAGCTAGTTCCGGGCAGCGTTCTATGTTTGGTGATATGCCGTTGATGTCGACGGTTTCACTTAACTCCAACCATCCCGTAATTGGCCGGATCCTTCAAACGGAGAATGAGGAAAGTCAGAAAACACTTGCCAAGCAGGTTTATGACCTTGCGTTACTTTCACAAGGTTTGTTAGTCGGAAGTGACCTTACGCAGTTCATCCAGAGAACCGTAACTACGCTGTAAGCGAGTAATCGTTATCAATAAAAAACCGCCCAGGATTATAGATCTTGGGCGGTTTTTTATTGATCGGAAAATTCCAACAAAACTAACCGTTTCCGGTGGCTTTGAAATCAATTCTGATTTGAAACTGAAATCATTTTAGTTTAAAACGAGCTCACCAAGTGCTTTTTTGGTGAATCCTTTCAATTCGGCTGTACGTTGCTCGTGGATTTTTTTGGTCCAGGCCGGATCTGCCAGTAAAGGACGGCCTACTGCAACGAGGTCAAAATCGCCACGGTCCATTCTCCGCACCAGCTCATCCAGCGAAGCGGGCTGCGAACTTTCACCTGCAAACGCAGCCAGAAATTCTCCGTTCAGGCCAATGGAACCAACTGTAATGGTCGCTTTTCCACTTACCTTTTTAGCCCAACCAGCAAAATTAAGGTCAGAACCATCGAACTCAGACTCCCAGAAACGGCGTTGCGAACAGTGGAAAATATCGACGCCTGCATCTGCCAGCGGCGTTAGCCAAGCCTCCATCTCCTGAGGGGTTTTTGCCAGCTGGTTAGTATATGCAGAGGGTTTCCATTGCGATAACCGCAGAATTACGGCAAATTCTTCACCTACTTGCTTTCGCACTTCCTTGATCACTTCGACTGCGAACCGGCTGCGTTCAGGTAAAGTTTTTCCACCGAAGATATCAGTTCTTTGGTTCGTTTCTTCCCAAAAGAACTGGTCGATCAGGTATCCGTGTGCGCCATGAAGTTCAAGTGTATCAAAACCCAATCTTTTTGCATCTGCAGCAGCACGGCCAAATGCCGCGATCGTATCAGCAATATCACTGTCTGTCATAGCCTTTCCATTCTTAAAGCCAGGCCGCCCGAAGCCGGAAGGACCTTCAAAAGGCTCAGCAGGAAGCCACCCGGAATGGTGATCATCCATCACGCCCATGTGCCATATTTGCGGCCCCATTGAACCTCCGGCAGTATGCACACCATCAATGACCTTTTGCCAGCCAGCCAATGCTTCAGTTCCATAGAAGTGCGGGATATTGGGATCGTTAGATGATGCAACGCGTTCGATAACAGTTCCTTCAGACAATATCAAACCTACTTCGCCTTGCGCACGCTTGGCATAATATGCTGCTACCAGGTCGGTAGGAACGCCATCGGGGGAGAAAGATCGTGTCATGGGGGCCATAACGATCCGGTTCTTTATATTCAATGATTTCAGGTTAAAAGGCCTGAATAGACTATCCATGTTCATACACTAGTTGTTATTAATTAATTATAATTCTGATTGAATAAGCTGGCTCAATGCTGCAAATGCTTCCTCATTACGGCGGTAATAAGTCCATTGACCCAGGCGGGTTGATTTTACTAGGCCTGCGCGCTGAAGAGTAGTTAAATATTCGGATACAGTGGATTGTGTGAGCCCGGCCTTCTGCTGGATCTGACCAACACAAACGCCATGCTCAAACCCGAATTCTTTCTGACCGGGGAAACTATCCTCCGGCTCTTTAAGCCATGCAAGGATATTTAGCCGCGTTTTATTAGATAATGCCTTGAAGATCTCTACTTGTTCCATAGCTCGGGAGATATATCGGCTTTTCTCGATATATCTATAAACATAGGATGCCAAATTTTAGTTTACAGGCGTATGATTTTTTATTGGGAAGGAAGGAAATGCAGTCAAAAATATCAATGCGCTAAGCAATTGATCTGAAGCGAGAGATGTACAGCTGGCATGTGTTCATCATAGCCAGTTGCAGTTATTTTGAAGATACTGATTAACTTATCTGTTCCATCTTTCCGCGGATAGAGGTACCAAAGCTGCACACGCGGAGATTTCGATTTGCAGAACGTAAATGTCCGAAACTGATGTCTGGATAGTTCTTTTTAGAAGGTTAGATACTACGGGTTTCTGCCGGCGATCAGCTGGTCTTTCAGCTTCTGCAATTCTTCCCACTTCCCTTCTTTTGCAAGGACGGCCTGTCCAGGCCAGGATCCTGGATCGTGAACCTGGAATCTTGGCCCGGCGCTTTTCAGGACGCCTGCTATTCTGACCGGGTTAATATCAGCCAGCTGTTCGAAGGTATAGATGCCTTGTTTATTCAATAACTCTTCTATTCTGGGGCCAATTCCTTCGATGATTTTCAGGTCATCCGGATCACGTTTGGGTGCCGGATCGGGGTAAATAGTGCTGGCAATTTTAGCGGTAACAGGCACAAAAGGCCTATCCTTTTCAGCATCGACGTATCGGGCGAGTTCCTCTTTCTTTTCTTGGATGGTAATTTTGAGGTCGTCCACTTTTTTGCTAACAATACGTCTGCCGAGAAACCAGGCGAGATATGCGACTCCGCAAAGTGGTATTAAAATTTCAGCTACTGAGATCAACAGATCCTGTAAGTCCAGTGTGGTAATATCTTTCAAGTTTTTCTCAAGGTTTATTTTTCGAAACGATAGTTTCTCAATTCACGATTTAGTTTTGCCAGCCTGTGTTTAAGGCCTTTGACCTTTGATTTCTCTGATCGTAAACCGATCAGAAAACCAAGTATTGCAGTGACTGAAAACATCACTGCGTAAGGCCATATTACTTGAAATCCTTCAAAAAGAGTTACTTCCTGCATCTTAAATAAATAAAAAAGTAAATATTTATTGAGCAACAGCCGTAGTGGTACCATTGCTTACTCCAAGTTCGATAGCGCCTCTTACAGAATCTGCATCCATGACCATATCCGGTTTTACACGGGCTCTGAATTTGAGCAGGGAGTCGGGAAGGCCTTTGCTGAGAAAGTATTTTTTGATACGAAACGCCCTGGCGAGTCCGAGGTTGGGAAATACCGTTTTATTGGTTTCGTCGGCAGAATAAAAGCCCGTGATGGTCACAACTTTGCCGCGGGCAGTTGCGTAAGTAGTTAGTGAGTCCAGTATTTTTTTTACCGGATCAAGATCAAGACTGTCACCCGACCTGGCAAAACTGAAACCGCTTTTTGCAGGTTGGCTGGGCTTGTCCGCGTCAGCTGTTTTTACAGGTGCGGCCGGGAGAATTGTATCCATTTCCGTCAGCTGGCTTTTCATGGCCCACATGTCGGAATTTTTGAGTTTGAAAACGTGCCAATACGTTGATCCCAGGATCCAGATTGTAAGAAGAGTCCATAAAAAGAACTTACTTTTTGACATGTTCTATCCTATTTTCAGTAGTTGTGTAGTTTAATACAAAGCAGTTTTTCCGAGCATCATACCCTTAAAACCAAAACAGCCGTGATATTTCTACCACGGCTGATTCATTTATCGGTTCATTGAAATCAGAAATTCTTCATTATTTCGGGTGCCCTTCATGTGTTCCAAAAGGAAATCCATGGATTCCATTGCGTTCATGTCCGACATGTGCTTGCGAAGTATCCATACCTTTTTAAGGGTTTCTTTATCGAGCAGCAGGTCTTCACGACGTGTACCTGATGCCATTACATCGATGGCAGGGAATACGCGTTTATTGGAAAGCTTTCTGTCGAGTTGTAATTCCATGTTGCCGGTACCTTTGAATTCCTCAAAGATTACCTCGTCCATTTTGGAACCTGTATCGATCAGTGCAGTGGCTATGATAGTAAGAGAACCGCCATGTTCAACATTTCTGGCTGCTCCGAAGAAGCGTTTTGGTTTGTGCAATGCATTCGCGTCCACACCACCGGAAAGGATCTTACCGGAAGACGGAACTACTGTATTGTAAGCACGGGCAAGACGGGTGATAGAATCGAGAAGTATAACTACATCATGGCCGCATTCCACCATTCTTTTTGCCTTTTCAAGAACGATACTGGCAACTTTTACGTGACGGTCGGCCTGTTCATCAAAGGTTGAGGCAATTACTTCTGCGCGAACGCTGCGTTGCATATCGGTAACTTCCTCCGGACGTTCGTCTATCAAAAGGATCAGAAGGAAAACTTCCGGGTGATTTCTGGTGATCGCATTTGCAATTTCTTTAAGCAAAACAGTCTTACCAGTTTTCGGCTGTGCAACGATCATCCCACGCTGACCTTTTCCGATCGGAGCAAAAAGATCCAGAATCCTGGTTGAATACTGATCCGGCCGCGAGCTTAGTCTAAGACATTCATCCGGGAAAAGCGGTGTGAGATATTCAAAAGGGATACGGTCACGAATTTCCTCAGTGGTTTTTCCATTAACCGTTTCAACTCTTAGCAGCGCAAAATATTTCTCGCCTTCTTTGGGAGGGCGTATCTGGCCCCTAACCGTATCACCGGTTTTCAGGCCGAAAAGTTTTATCTGGGAAGGAGATACATAAATATCATCCGGGCTAGCTAGATAATTGTAGTCAGCGGAACGCAGGAATCCGTAACCGCCGTCCTGCATAATTTCAAGAACCCCCTCGTTGATGATCAGTCCATCAAATTCCCTCACGTAATTGTTGTAATTACGTTTGATCTTCGAGGAAGGATCTTCACGTTGAGAACTAGGCTGTTGCGGACGTTCTGGGTTATCGTTACTCTGACGTGAAGGTTTTTCTTCTTTAACGGCAGGAGAAATGTCTGAAACTGTTTCAGTTGTTTTATCCTGAATTTCTTCGGCAGGTTGGTTTTCAACAGGCTCCGCCGGAATAATAACCTCTTCTTTCCCCAGATCATTTAGCGTGTCGCTATCGGAATCATCGACATCCAGGTTGTCACTTTCTGAATCAATTTCAGCGACAATTTCGGAGTTTTTATATGAATTTTCGACACGTTGCGATTCACTTCTGGATGGAAGATCGAACAAAGGCGCAGCAGATGCAACGGGTGCCGGTATATCTTTCTTGCCTTTTGAAGGCGGGCGGTTGCCTATTTGTTTAGCAGAGACAGGCGTGGCTTCAACCGGCCTGCGGACTCTTTTTTTCTTCGGTTCTTCTGTACCGTTTACAGGTGATTCTGTATTTTGTACAGTTTCTTGGTGGGTCAGAATTCTGTTAATCAATTCTTTCTTAGGGAGTTTGGCATAATCGGGTACGCCAAGGCCGCCTGCTATTTCTTTTAGCTCTGATAGAAGCTTAATGTTCAATTCATCAATTGTAGGCATATAGAAAAAGGAAAGTAAAGTAACACTTTACCAAATGGAAATTATGTTTTTGAGAATTTAATTGGGTAAGTCCGAGAAGTATGTCCCGCGGTCACGTGATGGTCATTGATGTCAGAATAAATATTTCTGTAAAAGTCTATGTGACGACTTTACAAACTGGAAAACTCGCTGAATTAAAAGTGAAAAGTTTGTAAATTTTAATACTGATAGAAGTACGGACAATAAATCTGCAAGATTTTTTAAACCTCGATAACGTTGAGAGTTATCGCGAGATGGAATTTGGATTTATAAGTCGATACCGGACTTAGTGAAACGAAGGTAAACATAGAAATTTTTATTTCCAAATGTTTCGTCACAAAAGTGGCTAATTCAGCATTTAAGCGGTCATACCCGGCTTAAAGTGCCCGTTTTGAACGTTGAATTTTTATCTGTTAATGAATAATTTACAGGGCTGTCATCGTGTTTGTGTCCGCACTAGTTTTTATGGACATAAAGTAAGACTTTTGTAGCATTATGAACGTTGTTGTTGATTCAGGGAATACATTTTCGAAGGTTGGATGGTTCCAAGGAGAAAAACTTATACGCTATACGAAGGGGCTTGGTTTTGAAGAACTCGTACAGGCTATACGTGCCGATGTCCCGCAGAATGTATTCTTTTCATCCGTTGGAATGGATTCTCAGGAATTTAAAAATGCGCTGGATCTGCCAGTCAATGTCTGGAATTTATCGCCGGATACGCGACTCCCGATTCATAAAAATTACGATACTCCCGATACACTTGGCGCAGACCGAATTGCTGCATCAGTAGGTGCTAATTTTCTATATCCCGGTGAAGATGTGGTAGTTGTGGACATGGGCACGTGTATCACATATGACCTGATCGACAGCTCGGCGACTTTTCAGGGCGGACTTATTTCTCCGGGGGTAAGAATGCGATTCAAAGCGATGCACTCCTTCACTAAAAGGCTTCCCATGGTTGACCCGGAAAAAGATCCTGTTTTGGTAGGCAAAAGTACGCGGCAAGCCATGCAAAGCGGAGTCATGAACGGCGTGTTGGCGGAGATGGAAGGAATAATTGAAAAGTACCGGCACAAATCGCCCGATTTGCGCGTAGTATTATGTGGCGGCGATGTTGCTTTTTTTGAAAGTAGCCTGAAACCACCCATCTTTGTGGTTCCGGAATTGGTTTTAATAGGATTGAACAGAATTTTAACATATAATGTCTCTTTACAGTAGAATAGGAATACTTACTTTGGCAATTACACTCGGTTGGAGTTGTTCAGACCTTACATCAAAGTTAAATGCCCAGGGTTTAGGCAATTCACCGTATTCGTCTCTCGGCATGGGAGAATTTTATGGAGATGCATATTCCGATAATGCTGGAATGGGACAGTCTGGAGTTAGTACCAGCACCGGCTTTCAAATAAACAACCTCAATCCGGCACTCTGGGTTCGTAACAGGTTTACTACACTTGATATTGGCCTAATAGGACAGTATAAAGAGATCGTTTCGGGTGCGAAGAAACAGGGAAATGCAGGTGGAAACCTCGCTTATGTTGCATTATCGTTTCCCATCAGTCCCAAATGGGCACTGGGTATCAGCTTGAAACCCTACACATTTGTTGACTATGAAAATACGTCGAGCCGTAATGTATCCGGCGCGCCGGATATTAATGACTACATCAAAAACTATGCAACTAGCGGCACTGTTACCCCAGATCTACCGCCAGGCCCGGGAGTTATAGATGCTCAGTACGTTGTGTCAGGAAAAGGCGGAATCAATAAAGCCTCTATCACCAATTCTTTCCAGATAGGGAAATATCTGAGCGTAGGACTTGAAACTTCGTATTTCTTTGGTAATGTACGCAAAGCATCAGAAGTTTCCCTGGGCATTCCGGGAGCGAATTATGTGGTAAGTTTGAATGAACGCTCTACTTATTCCGATATCGCATTCCGTGGAGGAGCCGCATTGCGAATCCCGATCAAAAAGGATAACAAGCTGAACCTGAACCTAGGCGGTACCTACAGTTTCAGTACAACAATAAATGCTACCCAAACTACGTCTTTCGAGCTTACTCAAAGCGGTTTTAACGTTGTCGACCCAGATACTTTACAGAATAATCTGAGTGGCGGATTGAAAATCCCGGAACAGTTCCAGGTCGGTGCCAGTCTTGAATGGCCGTTTAAGATGATTGTTTCGGTTGACTATAACCATCAATCTTGGTCAAATTACCGGAATTTTTCTAATTCAAATGACAATCTGAAGGATGTTGGCAGGTTCAATGTCGGGCTGGAATATTTGCCTCGTTTTTCTTCTTTGAATTATTTTGACCTTGTAAGGTACCGCATCGGTTTCAGTCATGGTAAAACCCCCTATACCATCGGGAAAAATGATGTTAATGATACCAATGTAAGTATAGGTTTCACTTTCCCCATGGGCCGCGGTTATCAAAACTTTTTGTCGCTGGCCCTCGTAGGCGGACAACGCGGCAATACAGGCGCAGGAATGATCAGAGAAAGGTACGGACGTGCAGTTTTGGGTATTACTCTTCTTGACAGATGGTTCGTAAAACAAAAAATAGATTAATAGAATTGGTCTTAGGAACTATGCCAAAAGGAGATAAATTTTTATCTCCTTTTTATCTTATAGTACTACTAGGTTTGCTTTTTTGGGCCTGCGAAGGTAAAAAGAACAAATTGGGGGCACTTTACACTGGACCACTGGAGATTGTTAATCAAGTTGAAGTTAAGTACAGTGAACAGGGGAAGCTTAAAGTATTGATGAAGACCCCAAAATCGTTGCGGTATCAAAATGAAACCAAAGTATTTCCAGATACTATCAACATCAGCTTTTTTGATTCATTAGGTACGGTTGTAACACGTCTGCGGTCCGATTCAGGTCGATATGATCAGAATTTGGATGTGTATATCGTGAAGGGGAATGTACGGGTTGTGAAGTCTGTTACCGATGAAGTGCTGACTACAACTGAATTAAGCTGGAGTCCAAGGACGCGAAAAGTATTTACAGAAAAGCCCCTGTCTGTCATAAATAAGCGAACATCCGAAGTGACTAATGCGATTGGTATGGATGCCGAACAGGACTTCACGAGGATCAAATTCAGGAAAGCTACAGGCATTTACAAGTTTACAGGCCCTTAATTCGGCGCGCAATCTTTCAGCGATTTTTCAACGAATTCAATTGAAGTGAATACGCTGTCCTTACCCCATTTTATATTCAGGTAGGTCACTATTTCGGCAATTTCCAGGTCTTTCAGCTTTGGGTTAGGGGGCATGGGCCTGCTGAATTCTTTTCCATTTACCATGATCGTATCGCTCATACCATTTTTAATAATGCATGCAAGGCGGGACTTCTCTGTTAACTGCCCGGAGCCGACGAGAGGCGGATAAAGACCTGACATTCCTTTTCCATCAGTCTGGTGGCAGTTGGAACAATAAGTTGTATACAACTGGTATCCCTCTGCAAAATATTGTTCACTCTTCAGTTCCTGCGAGCTTTGGCATGCATCATTGAGCAACCCCAGAACAAGCAATGCGCCAGCTGGTCTGATCATTCGAAAAACCTCTGTAAAATGCATTATTTCTTATATTCTTCCAGGAGGGTCGTAATATCTTTCAGCAGCTTTTGTGTTCCTTCGTCGGTAGTCCCATCATACATTCCACGCACATGTTTCTCCTTATCAACCAGAATGAACGCACCACTATGAATGTAACCTCCTTCAGCTGACTTGTCCTCCTTCGCAGTTGACATGTAATTCTTCTGCCCGATCTCGTAGATCTTGTCTTTTGGGCCGGTCACAAACTGCCATTGTTTTCCCTCAACGCCCAGATCTTCCGCGTATTTGTGTAGTACTTGAGGTGTATCATGTTCTGGGTCAATCGTATGCGAAATAATCATTACATCAGGATTTGCTTTAATTTCTTTAAATACCTTAAGCATCTGACGCTTCATCACGGGGCAAATGGTAGGGCAGGAGGTAAAGAAAAAGTCTGAGACGTAAATTTTTCCTTCAACGATTTTTTCAGTTATGGTATCCGAGTCCTGATTTACAAATGTGAAAGGAGGTATTACATTATAAATAGTATCAACTATTTCTTTGCCATCGACTGTTTTGGTAACCCAGTCACGCTCCCCCAAGATCGGAAGTTTGTTGTTTTCACTGCCACAGCTGAAAATCGCGGACAATGTAAATAAAGATGCTATAAAATTTATGCAAATATTTTTTTGAATCAATCTCATTACTATTATTCTAAAAATGTTTTGGTTTCCTCGATCGCCTTTACTGTTTGCTGTTTAACCAGGAGTATTTTTTCTTTTTGCTGTTCAAAATATAGAACGGCTGCCTCAGGGTTCAATTTTTTGGCTGAATCCCCACGGTAAGCATGCATCCAGTCCATCATCAATTTGTCAGATTCATTAAGCCTTTGGTTTAAATCAACAGCCTTGATACGTGCCTCGGCAGTAGTGTTGCTGCTTACACCCTCATTTTGCAAGCTATCCATAGTCTGGATTTTTTCGGACAACTGCGATTTTAGCGACATGATATCGTCCATTTGCGGCATAACCTCATCGTGAATCGCAAGGACTTCAGTTTCAAGCTCCTGTACTTTATCTGCTTTTTTATCACAGGAGGCGAAGCCAGCCAGAATGGCGACAAGCATTATTAAATTCTTCATCATGATATAAGGGTTATGTGAGAGATAAGCTAAGATTTCCGACTATTCTTTCAGGATCATTTCCCTGGCATTCAGCAGGACAGACTCCGAAGGGTTGTGTCCTCCTATCATTTGTGCAATTTCCTGGACACGTTCATCCACCGTCAATTTTTTGACCTTGCTGACCGTTTTATCAGAGGAGTGGTCTTTATAAACGAAGTAATGCGCATTACCGCTGCTGGCAATCTGGTGTAAATGTGTAATCGCAATAATCTGGTGATTGTGTGCCATATTCTGCATCATTTTTCCCATTTTCTTTGCGATCTCGCCGGAAACGCCCGTGTCAATTTCATCAAAAATGATCGTAGGAAGTTTCTTTTTGTCAGCAAGAATATATTTGATAACCATCATCAATCTTGAAAACTCTCCTCCCGAGGCTACCTGTTTCAGCTCCTGGGGTACAATTCCCTTGTTTCCGCTGAAAAGAAAAACAACAGAATCGCTGCCATTTGGCGAGGGAGGAATTTCGCTGATCTGAATAGAAATGCTCGCGTTAGGAATACCCAGTTCGACAAGTCTTTCCAAAATAAGGGATTCAATCGCCTTAGTAACTTTTTGACGGCTTGAAGAAAGGCTTTTGGCACTTTTCAGCATTGCTTCTCTGGCTTGTGCAGTCTTTCTTTCCGCCTTCAAAAGATCCTCGTCAAAGTTTAATACCGTATTTAATTTGTTCTGTAAATTTTGCTCAATTTCAAGAAGTTGGTCAATAGTGGAAACCTGATGTTTTTTTAGCAAAGAATAGATGAGATCCAGGCGTTCTTGCACCAGGTCGGTGCGATTTTTATCAACTTCAATAGATCCGTTCACCTGTTCAATTTCTTCCGCAAGGTCTCTGAGTTCAATCAGCGTACTTTGAGCCCGCTGACGGAGGGAATCATAAGCCGGCACAAGCCTCGCCGCCTGTGATAAGGAATTAATAGAACCTTTCAAAAATTCAAGTACCGAATTCTCCGGATTATCAAGATATGCGTGGGCGAGTTGAAGCTTTTCTTTGATTTCGACAGCATTTTCCAGAATCGTGAGCTCCTGTTCCAGCTTATCCTGTTCGTCCGAAACAAGTGCCGCGTTACTTAATTCCTGATGCAGGAATTGGTCGTAATCGAATTCTTTGCGTAGCTGCGCGGCCTCACTTTTAAGATCATCAAGATATTTTAATTCGGACCGGTAGGTTTGATAATCAGATATGTACGATTTAAGTAAGTCCAAGTTTCCGGCAAAAGAATCGACGACCTGTAACTGAAAATCGTTGTTTCCCAGCATAATCGAATCATGCTGCGAATGAATGTCCAGCAGCTGGCCTCCGATTCTCTTTAAGGTATCAAGATTAACAGGTGTATCGTTGATGAAAGCCCGCGACTTCCCAGAAACAGAAATTTCCCTTCTGATGATACAATCATCGGAAAAATCCAGATTTTCTTCTTCAAAATTGGGACGGAGATCATAGCCGGACAGATTGAAACTACCTTCAATCACGCATTTTTCACTGGTGTCGTAAAGGGACTTCACGTCGGCGCGATTACCTAGGAGTAACCCGATAGCACCAAGCATAATTGACTTTCCTGCGCCAGTTTCACCGGTTATGATATTCAATCCGGGATCGGGAGACATTTCCAGTTGCTTGATCAGAGCATAATTTTTTATAAGCAAATTAGAAAGCATATCTAATTTAAGCGGATTACCGGAGACGTTGCAATCATGCCTTTAAGAAGGAAAATCATATTTTTTGTCCCCGATACGAATATAGTTATGATATCTTCAATAAGGAAATATAACTCGGCTGGCAGGCCTATTTTAATGAGGCTTAACACTGGTTTTGCTGGCTAAGCATCGTAAACTATTTCGAAAAGATCGTTCAAAAGCAGCTGATGTGGATGGCTACGGGTATCGAGTAGTACAAGCTGGTCCTCTGTAAAAGAGTGAAGTTTTCCGAAAATAGTGTTTCCATTCTGCATCACCGCGTTAATCTCCAGTTTCAACAATTTGTCGAGGGACGGATAAATAGCCTGTGAGGTAATGCGGATTAATCTTTTACTCATTATTTACGGAGTGGATTGGAGAAGACAATTGGCGGCAAAACGGGAAATCACCATTTTACATCGACAAGCGTTGATAAAGCTGGGTTTTGGTAGGATCCAGACTTACCAGAATATTGTAAGCCTGCGTGCGTTCCTCAGGTTGAGCTTCAATCATAATCCTGTATAATTCATCCGATTTTGCATCAAAAAATGAATTGATCACCACGCTGGCCGGCCTTAGTTGCGCAACTTCTTTGATTGTATTCAGGAAGCCAAGTACACGCGCCTGCGTTTCCTCGGGATTTTGTGTCGCTACATCAAGACCCTGACGGTAATACTGATAAATTCCTTCTCTGAAAGGTGTAAACTGCTGACTCATCAAATTTTCTATCAGCCAATAACGGTTTCGTGAATCTCCACTCGTATCCCAGCCTTTTTTACTTGGCGAAGAATTCCTTGCCTGATTAACCAGATTAAAGGCCTTCTGAACGTAGGGAGAACCTCCCAGTTTACTGAAAGAATCGTAATCGAAAATCAATGCTACGTTTGCATAGAACGCGAGAATGTAGGGTAATTCTTCTGTGTAGCTGTTTTCGTTAAAGTAGAGTTGTGTGCTGGGTAAGTATGTAAATGTGAAATTTTTATCGATATAAGTGAACAAAACTGTTTCATAACTCGAATTAAAAACCGGCCTGGACACCACAAGCTGGGCATTTGCTTCATAATTTCCCTGGCTCAAAGACCGGGTAAGATTGACATTCAGCTTACATTTTATTTTTTCTTCCTTGGCAAATTCGTCGTTGGTCCAGCGCGTGTTATTCAAAAAATCAGTCATGTAGGTTTGCAGCTGGTTCATAGACTGAGGGTCCGTTTTTTGCTGTGCAATGAGCTGCTCATAGTTGAGATTCACTGTGAACTGCAATTCCTGAGCCAGTACTTCGCCTGAAATGCCCAATACAGTCACCAGTAAAATCAGTAAAACCCGGTTCTTTTTCATATTTCATTCCATTTTTCCAGAACAATATTAAGGATATCCGCAGCAACTTCATCTTTCGATTTTAGTTCGAACCGGCGGATCTTTTTTTCTTTGTCAATAACGGTTATTTTGTTTGTATCGTGTGCAAAACCGGCGCCAGGATCATTTAGGGAATTTAGTATTATGAAGTCAAATCCTTTGCGTTCGAGTTTTTCCTGTGCATGTTCCAGCTCCTTTTCAGTTTCCAGCGCAAATCCGATCACTAGTTGTCTGCCATTTTTGGTCTTGCTCAAAGTGCTTGCAATGTCGGTAGTTTTGACCAATTCCAGCGTCATCTCATCACCCTGTTTCTTGATTTTTTGTTCAGCTGTGACCTTGGACTTGTAGTCAGCCACAGCCGCGGAAAATATGATGACATCACTTTGCGAAAAGAAATCCTGACAGGCATTTAACATCTCCTGTGCCGTTTCAACCTTGACCAGATTAATGTTGCCATGAGGTTCATTCAAGCTGGTGGGGCCGCTGATCAAGGTTACCTCCGAGCCCGCGGAAGCGAAAGCGGCAGCAATTGCATACCCCATTTTTCCTGATGATCTGTTACTGATGTAACGTACCGGATCAATAGGTTCAACGGTCGGGCCGGCGGTGATCAGTATTTTTTTGGAGACAGCAGCAGACTTTCGGGCAAAATGATCTGCTAACACACGAACAATCAGTTCTGGTTCTGCGAGACGTCCGTCGCCAATGAGCCCGCTGGCTAGTTCTCCATATTCCGGGTTGATAAATATGTTGCCGAAATCAGTCAGCTGAGCTATATTTTGTCTGGTCGAGGGGTGATGGTACATATCGACATCCATGGCAGGTGCAAAAAAAACTGGGCAACGGGCCGAGAGATATATTGCAGTCAGCAAGTCATCGCAGTTTCCGGTAGCACACTTTGAAAGTGTACGTGCAGTAGCGGGCGCAATCACAATCGCATCTGCCCAGAGCCCGAGCTCAACATGGTTATTCCAGCTTTCGGCAGCAATATCGGTGAAAGTGCTCAACACCGGCCTTTTGGATAAAACAGATAGGGTAAGAGGTGTAATAAAATCCTTTGCGGATTCAGTCATGATGATCTGGACTTCGGCTTCGGCCTTAACGAGCAGTCTGACCAAAAGTGCTGACTTGTAAGCTGCAATACTTCCCGATATGCCAACCAGTATTTTTCTGCCCCTGATATTCAATTTTTAAGTGCGCTAAGCGATTTGAATTTAAGAAATCTTGATAGATGTCAGGAATAAAGTTACACAGATAACCTTACTATGGAAAATGTAGACGAATGATAAACAAAAAACCAGCCGTATAAATCTATCTACGGCTGGTTTTTTGAAAAGAACAATTGACTATTCTTCAGTAGTATCCCTGTAAGCGTGATACGTTTTTCCTTCGATGAATTCATCTATGGAAATGCTGCCTGCTTTTGGCATACGCTCGTAAAATTTGGAAATTTCGATCTGCTCTCTGTTTTCGAATACCTCTTCCAAATTATCGACCCCTGATGCAAATTCTGCAAGCTTATTGTTAAGCTCTTCCTTCATTTTACTCGAAATCTGGCGGGCTCTTTTTGAAATCACAGATACCGACTCATATAAGTTTCCGGTTACGTCTGCAATCTTGTCCGTATCCCTGGTAATGATCGATGGATTCGTTGCCATGTTGATTTGATATAGTTTAAATTTTTAAAACTTAATTAAAGCCCTATGCTACTGACCGTTAGATTGCGGTGTAGCGGGCGGGGTGGTTACTTTTGTAGGCTTGTTTTCTGGTTCCGGCTTAATTTCGAGATCCTTCCGCCTTTCCAGTTCTGCTTTTGCTATTACCTCAATTTGCTTCTGACTGTCTTCAAACATCCTTTCCGCATCTCTGTTATATTTCCCCGTCGGATACTTGTCGATTAATTCCTGATAAAATTTCACAACTTCCTGGTACCTGTCTTTTTGTTTCAGCGAATAACTGTTGGAGGCCAGGTTGTACTGGGACTCAACTTTCAGGAACGCAAGTTCTTCATTGTACTTTGAATCCGGGAAATCCTTATGAAAGTTATCGATTGAAATAACAGCGGATTTCAGAGACATCATATTGAAATCACTGACCTTGTGATACAACTTTGCTTTTTCATATGCTTTTCGCTCCAGTTTGGATCGAAGTTCTAAGATATACCGCGTACATTCTTCGCGAAAAGCACTTTCAGGATAAGTATTGATAAACTCCTGCATCGCCGAAATGGCAGTGAACGTACTTGTCTGATCCAGGTTGAAAGGTGAAGAATCTTTATATAATGAAAAAGCATGCATATAAAGCGCTTCCTGAGCATAATCGCTACGGGCGTAAGTGTCAAAGAATTTCTTGAAAAGAAACTGGCTTGTGCTATACTGAGCTTGCTGATATTGCGTGTAAGCATAATAGAACTGCGCAAGTTCAGATTCGGTGCTACCTTTTAGTAGAGGTATCAACTCCTCAAAAAGTAAGCCTGACCGGTAAAAATCGCCCTTTTTATAATAGGACATCGCGGCGTCGTACTTTTCCTGGTCCGTACCTGTTTTCTGTAATTTTGAAAATTTGCTACAGGAAGTAACAACAAGAATTGTAATTAATAGCAAGAAATAACTTGCAGGACTGATTTTTCGCATATTAGCTGCAAAGGTAATAAAAAAGCTACATCATCCATAACGAATGCGTAGCTGTGATAGTGTTTAAAATTAGCCTATTGCTGATGACGTACGAGCATTTTTTTTGTTGCCACTTTCTTCCCATCCAATGATAACTGGTAGAAATAAAGCCCTGTGGGCATATCCTTTGTGTTAACCCGAAGCTTTCTGTCCGCCTTGTTCAAAGTAAATTCTTGCATTTGAGAACCAAGTACGTTGTAAAAAACCAACTTAACATCCCTTAGACCGGGTGCTATGCTGTAGTCAAGTTCTGCATATTCACTGGCCGGATTAGGATATACATTCGACACTGATATTTTGTCACTTACATACAAAAGCTCTTCCGCTTTCGACTGCGCTTCTGGTGCAGGCGATTTTCTTTCTGAACCTTTCTCAATCACTTCGGCTGCGAGGATAACCTGACTGTCCTGATTGCTCGCGTTGGAAAACAAAAACGATCGGTAAAAACTGTTCAATGCTTTTGGATTTTGCAGGGATAATGGCTTATAGCTCAATCCCGATGCGATACTGCCGAATTTCATATTCTCGACAGGAACTGCCTTCTTTTTGCTGACCATATTAAGCCGGCTTCCGTTCGAAACGGATTGTGCGTATACTCCTGTTAGGGTAAACGTTATTAGGATAAATATATAAAGTATAGTTCTTTTCATAGCTGTCAATTGTAATACTTTTCAACAGTTTTTTGAAATCATAAAAGTTAAAAGTACACTATAAAAATATAGAGAAATAATTGTATATTCAAAATATATTGCGCGACCAAGCAAGTTTATTTTTGTGAGTAAAAAACCGTGCCGCTTATATGTTTTTTTAGTTTTCCCACAATTTTATTTTTTCATTCGGCCCAAACGGTTTTTTCTTTGGTCGGTTTTTCCTTGATTCGCCAGTTAAATCCGTCCAGTTGCCTCTCAGGTTGCTTTATTTTCGAAGGAGGAATAAGCCTTCCATCAGGTTTTCCAATGAATGATATCTTTCGTACCTGGCTTTCCGCAAACAATAAATTCATTCTGCCGCACTCTACTCTGTTAAGGCCGATGTTCTTTTGTTTGTCATCAATGGCATAGTATATACTTTCACCATTTCCATCCACCAGCACCTGTTTCAGTTTATTGTCAGATTCGAAATAAGCATTGATCGTCCGCCCCTTCACCTGATTAAATTGCTTCACCAAAGTATCTTCCGTGATCACAAAAGCCTTTCCTTTCAAAAGCATCCGGTTCATTTCGTTGTTCACAAGAAAAGCCGTAATCGAATCCGCTTCCATCTGGTAATGCTGGTCGCTCCAGAGTATCGGCTTCTGAAAAAAGCGGATAATTGAATCCGCTGTATTGTAACTGATGGAGTCGCATTTGCCTTGAAAATCAGACTTATATATAAATACATTTTTATACCCGATCAATTTTCTGGTACTGTCAATGTTATTTTCGTGTGAGTACAAAGTATCGGCTCGTATGTATAATGTGTCTTCGGAAATCACATTTCTTACGTAGGCATGTCCAAAAATCTTGGAATAACCCTGTGATTTCCAGTAAAATCCTTCGTCACCATTGAGAACTGTCTGATCTTTTTTTGCAACAATTACCACATTGCCTTTTCCCTGTCCGTTATTTGTCTTACCATCGACTACCAACGAATCAGCCGTTAATGTGTAGGTTTCATTGTCGACTGTCGTCCGGTTCTGGAAGGAAGATTCGGCAGATTCGGTATTGTAACGCCCCTTGGTACCAGCTACGGTTCCGTCTTTATTCACGATTTTAGTAGCCCCGCTGAAATAGGACCATTTCGTAATCGAATTGTACAGCAGGGTATCCGTAGTAAGGGTATATTTTTTATTTACCAATTTTACGTTTTTGTAATAGGTAAATTCTTTTGTGCGTGTATTGTAAAACCCTTCCGTACTTGTCAGAATATTTTCTTCATCAACAGTTCTCCCGGGCACTTTATAGTTGGCAATACCATTTGCCATATCATACTCGATTTTTCGTGTCGTTAAAGTTCGTTTGCTGTCTTTAAGTACTGTTTTTCTGCCACTTACGATTGCCATGCGAGTGTTGCCGTAGTAAAAAAGGGTATCCCCTGTTACAGTGACGGTGTCGCCTTGTAAAATCCTGACATTTCCAAATGCTTCGATCACATTGGTATTGATGTTTTGAATCGCCAGATTACTGTGAAGAATAGCTCCCTCGTGTTTAAAAACACCGTTAATTACCCGTCTTGAATCTACCCCATCTTTGTTGATGATTTCCAGAGTGTCCGACTTCAGAATTTCGACCAAATCTTGTTTTTGCACAGGGTGAGACAGAGGTAATGACTTCTGTGCCAGCAGGTAATGCGAAAAGACCATTAAGGAAAAGAACGTCAATAGGAATGCACTTCCTTTGATAGAGATGACGCGTAAAAGTTTAAAAGGGTTGCAGTTTGCTGTATATTTTTTTTTCTTCATGTTGCTTTTCTTTCTTTTACCTTTGAAAGCCGCCGCTTGAGCTGCTATGATAAAAGACACGCCGATATTGTACATGCCAAAATTACATCAATTACGTTTCTCTGGTCTATGTTGGATTCGTTTTTAACTTTTATTAACCAACACGAGTTGAATCTGAATGAAAAACCAACGCTGCTAACTGTAAGCGGCGGTGTGGATTCGATAGTAATGGCGCATTTATTCTACAAACTGGGACTTCCAGCGGGAATTGCACACTGTAATTTCGGTTTGCGTGGTAAAGATTCGGAGCAAGATGAGAGCTTTGTGAAAACTTTGGCCTGCGATTACAAGTACCCTTTTTTTACAGAAAAATTTGAGACAAAGCTATTTTCTGACAACCAGAGTGTCTCAACGCAAATGGCTGCCAGAGAGCTAAGATACAGCTGGTTTGAAACCATAAGGGTTGCCAACGGCTTTCATTGGACCGCAACCGCTCATCACGCAAATGATTCGCTGGAAACAGTTCTGTTGAACCTCGCCAGAGGGACTGGGTTGTCGGGAATGCATGGTATTCTGGTCAGGAATAACCATGTTATTCGCCCAATGCTTTTTGCTACCAAAGAAGAAATACTGTGGTATGCGAAGGATAATAACCTTACCTGGCGGGAAGACAGCTCCAATGATTCTGATCGCTACAAACGAAACGTAATCAGGCATCATGTAATTCCTGTGCTGAAACAGCTGAACCCTTCATTAGAACTAACCTTTAGAGCATCCTCTGAGCGATTACGCGCATCAAACGTATTGTTGAACGAATTTTTGGAAGACTGGCAAACAGAAAATGTCAAGGTGGACCAAAAAGGGGTTCGAATTGATTTAAAGGCGCTAATGTCAGCCTCAGAGCCGACTTTCCGTTTGTGGAGAATCTTAAAAAGTTATGGTTTTGCTTACAAACAGGCAGAAATTGTCTTTAAGAGTCTGGCAGGTATTTCGGGCAAACTTTTCATGTCGGAAACACATACTCTTTTACGAAACCGCGATAAGCTGATTGTCCGGACGAGGGGAGTCAGGGAATCAGAACGCGGAACCGAGATATTTGATTTAGGGGCAGATATTTTTTATGGTAAATCGGGGCTGCATTTTGAGATATTAGAACGTAATGAGGAGTTTGAGATAAAAAAGGATAGGAATTTTGCCTATATCGACGCAGACCTTCTGAAATTTCCGCTTACTCTAAGAAAATGGGTGCCGGGCGATATTTTTTTCCCGTTTGGCATGAAAAGAAAGAGAAAGAAAATAAGCGATTTATTGGTAGATTTAAAAGTTGACATTTTTGAAAAGGAGGAGGTATTTGTACTCGTTAATGGAAACGAAGATATTATTTGGGTAATAGGGATCAGGAGTGATGAACGCTTTCGGGTAGTTGAATCCACAAGACGTGTTCTGGAGATATCTATATTTAAGGAGACCTAGATTCAAATAATTTTGTTGAAATTTGTTGCATCGTAATGATTTGTTTTTACCTTTGCACCACGTTTCGCAACCGGCGAAATACTTAGAGAGATGGCAGAGTGGTCGATTGCGACGGTCTTGAAAACCGTTGACTGTAACAGGTCCGGGGGTTCGAATCCCTCTCTCTCTGCAGGACATGATGTCAAAACATTCAAAAACCCCGTTTAAACGCTTTAAACGGGGTTTTTGATTTTTACGGACTACCACAATATTCAAAAATTCCCGATGTTTTTTGACGTTAATCATGGAACAACGCCATGATCCAAAATGACGCACAAAAAGGCAGTTAACTAGCTGGTTAGCAAGATGTTCACCCCGTAAACATCTTGCGTTTCAATGATAACAATTCGATTTTTGTTCATCTAAAACCAGTTGTATTATGTTAGAAAACAGTTTCGGGTTGAATTTCTTTTTAAAAACCCCAAGAACAGAAAACGAAGATGGCACGCGCGCAATCTACCTGCGTGTCACAGTGAACCATCAAGCAAGGGACATTACCACAAGACGAACGTGGCATCCGTCCAAATGGAACGTGAGAGCCGGGCGAGCAACCGGGAATAAGGAAGATACGAAGGAGCTGAACGCCTATTTAGACTCGCTGACAACGAAAGTGTTTCAAGCCAAGAAGGCCCTACTGGACGCAGATAAAGAGTTGACGGCTGACGCAATTAAGAACTTGATGCTTGGGAAGGAAGAGAGCAAAATGACAATTCTCAAAATCTTCAAGGAGCATAATGAGCAGGTCGCGGAACTTGTCGGCACTGACTTTGCGCCAGGCACACTCGAACGTTACGAGACTTCGCTCAAACACACCCGTGAGTTCATCAAGTGGAAATATAAGGAAGACGATTTCGATATCAAGAAGCTAGATTACGAATTTATATCGCAGTTCGAATTTTGGTTCAAGGCGAAGAAAAAGATTAGCCACAATACGACAATGAAGTATTTGGCGAATTTCAAAAAGATCGTCTTGCTGTGTGTGAAAAGAGGATGGCTCCTGCGCGACCCATTCTACGCATTCAAATTTTCAAAGCGCGAGGTTGACCGGCAGGCTTTAACTGAAAGCGAACTGAAAAAGGTTTGGGACAAGGAAATGGGTGATGGGCGTTTGTCATACGTCAAGGATATTTTTCTATTCTGCTGTTACACCGGGTTGGCCTACGCTGATGTCTATAAATTGAAGCGAACCGAAATCGTAGAGGGTATCGACGGCGGAAAGTGGATTACCACCAAACGGCAGAAGACTGACACGCCTTCCCGAATTCCACTTTTACCGATGGCCCTGGAAATTATGGAGAAATATGAAGATCATCTTCAATGTGAAAATGAGAATAGAGTATTGCCAGTGCTGTCTAACCAGAAGATGAATGCTTATTTGAAGGAGATTGCGGATTTGTGTGGTATAAAGAAGAATATTACTTTTCACCTAGCTCGGCATACTTTCGCGACTACTGTGACTTTGACTAATGGGGTTCCGATCGAGAGTGTTTCGAAAATGTTGGGACACCGAAATATTAAGACTACTCAACAGTATGCGAAGATTGTGGATAGGAAGATTAGTGATGATATGGCTAGGTTGAAGGATATCCTGCGAAAATAATCTGTCTGAATCGGGGATATTGATCCGAAAGGATTACAGAAGGCACAGGGAAGTGTGCCTTCTGTGTTTATAAGCACTGATAAACTTAAACATTCCACACAAGAATTCATTTTAAATCATTCGATTGTTTAATATACTCTATGAGCCGATGGATTAGGTAATTGGGTGACTTAATCAATTTTGACTGAGGCGCTTTTTATCTTGGATTATCTACACAGACGTTGCTTATCGAGATCTTTTTTGAGCATAGATTTGAACGACAGTCTGTTGTTGCTTTTTTTGCTGTACCGGGGCAAATCCTTTGACAATAGAAAGCATTTATTATACTAAATTACATCAATAGAATCGATACCGTCATTTCCTTGAGCAAAGATCCAGTTCGACTTATGGAATGTAGAGTCGGAGCCCGGCTGGTGAGCACGAAGCGAAGATGAGTGAACCTGAAAATCGTTTAGCTGCAAGCTGAGATCCAACAGCCGAAATACGGATCGTGTACGAGAGGATAATTTGAGGAATCTTGGATTTCGGCATGTTCACCGAAATTGGTCTATTGATTGGCTTAAAAGTAGGGCTGATGAAGAAAGTTGTCTGCTGGAGATGGTTGAATTTGCGACTAACGACTATGATAGTCATTTGACAGCACGAAGCCTGTATTGTGCTTACGTGGATATGTTTACGGATGCTGCACGACAACAAGGATATCTCCTGACAAATCAAATGAATTGATAAGCCTCGTGACTAAATACTATTGACAAAAAAGATGAGAATGAAATTATAAATATTTACTAAAACGCAAAGTGTAAATCAAAACTGAACTAGGACATCAAGTCGTTCACGCTATTGTACCGCTTAATAAGTATTACAGTAACATGTAGATGTTTTCACCATTTTTTCTATGCTCTCGTAAATAGTTTTTAAATATCTGTCCGTCGAGAAATATTTGCTATCAAAAAGCAAATTGTTTTTAGAAATATCTACATTTATATCCATAACTAACCTCTCACTTTGAAACTACCTCTACACTTTAATTTATTGACACCTTGTTTTGGAATTTATAAAGGGCTCCTGATAGAATACTTTCTAAACGTCAGGTTGAGATCTTTCAGATCAGGATTTGTCTATCGCATTATCACGAATAGTTTGATTTTTGGCAGTGTAATATTAACTGGTAAAAAAAAGTTAATCATGTCCGTGAATGCTTTACAAATTTTAATACTGCTCCTTTTATGCTCTCAATCGGTTCTATCCCAAGTGAAGTTTTCTAAAACAGAGCTATATACAGTTTGGCTATTGGCGGAAGAGAAACTCGAAAACGGCAAATTTGAAGAAGCTGGGCAGTTATATAAGTTATACCCCAACGATCCCACGTTTATTTTGCGATCTGAGCAAGTAAAGCAGTTATCTGCAATTAAAACTGAGGGAGAGAAGTTGCTAAAAAAAAGACAGTATGTTCAGGCTTTGGAAAAGTTTAAGGAATATCGAAAGCTTGACGGAATCGGAACAATAGGCTATTTGGAGAAGAGAATTGAACGTTGTCTAGAGGAAGTTAACAAAACGAATCGCGACGAGCTAACCGTCCAACAACGTATAATTACCGGATTCGAATTTGCACACCGCGGCCGCGCTAAGTTGAGTGCGCTGGATACTGCCGGGGCGCATCGGGATTTTGCAACTGCACGGAGGTTAGGCGGCAAAAAAAACAATATACTTACCGAGCAAGTCATCGAAGGATTTCGAGTGTTAGCAAAGCTTGCGGAATGGTCGAAACAGTATGATGAAGTGCAGGCCAAAGGGGCGTCGGATATTGACAAATTGAATGCGCTTGTCAGCTATCATGAGATACGAAATATTGACCTCCCAAAGATCGAGATAGAAATAAAAGCGATTAAGAGCAGGTTATCAGGGAATTATTCAATTGCGGCAATAGCAAAAAATTGCGATCTTGATTTGTTGGTGAGCTACGTTGAGACTAACCGGTCGACAACAAATGTGTCTGAGCTTGCGCTAAGCCATCTCCGAGATATGCGAAGTACAATCAGAAAAATTGATAAGTTGAGTGACCGAAAGTCTAATTCGGAAACTGTCAAAAGTGCTTATGAAAGTCTTCTCGTATGGAGCCAAGAACTGCCGGATACATTCAGGGGTAATATAGATAGTTGTATTAGGGAAAAACAGGCTGCTTATCTGATGACGCTCGAGCCTTCTGAAAGTACTTCAAAAAAAAATTGCCCTGGATTGTCAAGTTATAATCGAGGTATCGCACTTGCGCGAAGGGAGCTTGCAAACTGCAACCTAAGACAATCTAAAACCTTGCTGAATGAAGCAATTGAATTTGTCAAAGACTGTGACCAAACCATAGCCTTGTCTGTCGAATCCTTGGGAATTAGAGATTCTCTTGAGCTCTATATTCGTAGTGATAGTTTGCTCAGGGCAGCTAGGGCAAGCATCTCTCAATTGGATCAGAAGGACTGCAATGAGGCAACTAGGCTATTCGTGCTGATGAGTAAATTGAAAACGTGCGACCCGATTGCACTGAAAGAAGAAGTGTCAAATGGACTTGCTAATTTGACAAATTGCGGCAGGCTTAGTTGGTGGCGTCTTCAACTCGTTGCGAACGGATCTGGCATCAAACCTCGCCTGAAAACCGGGGACACATCGCGCGACATGGGCATTGGTTGGGCTGGATCAGCCGGAATAGAACTATCATATATTGATCACAAAAACATCGTGGAGTTTGCAGGCGGTGTGCAGTACTTCAACACCTATTTTTATTCAAATAGCTCCTCCAAAACCGTTCAGGAGGATTTTGATATCAGGGGGGCAAGTGGATCTTTGAGTATCAAGATTCATTTTCCTGATACAGATCCGAATAAAATTAGAGCGTACTTAAAGTTTGGTCCAGAGATTCAGATTCCGCTGACTTATCGATATAAGAACTACTCGACTTCTGTGGAGACCAGCGACGTCGCACTTTTGCAACGGTCAATTTTGTTTGCAACTGGGGGGATCGGAGCAGAAATTCAAAGGAAGAAGTTTGGCGCATATGTGGAGGTGTCTGCTTCGTCAAGCTTGGGGAATTTGTATCGCACGAATTCTAGTCATCTCTCGGTTGGTACACAAAAAATAGAGACGAATGTAAGCAGGCTTGGAATTTCGGTCGGGGTTCGCTTTTGGTAAATATATGATCTCGATTAAAGGATTGTCTATAATATTTGTGTGCTGTCGTTAAATACTCGACTGCAATTGAAATTGATGAAACGAATTAGACGCAGCAAAGGCACGCCAAATTAGAAGTTTAGGATAAAATAAATTAATAATTGTAAAAAATATTGAATAGTATTACAACTGAATCTATTTTTAAAAATTCGGTAAGCCCAAACAATTAGTATTGTCTCTAACTTTTAATGATTATCCATTTTCTAACTCGCGCTAATATTTGCCTTTTACTAGTGGCCATGGGATTTGCTTCTTGCGGAATCGAAAAGGCGTCTGGGGATTTGGACGAAATGTACGGATCTGCTGTCGTATTGATTCGAACCGAGTCAGTCTACCAGCTCAGTCTAAATGAATATGGGGCTCAAACGGTATTCTATTTAACTTTTAACAGTCAAACTCAGAAAACTGCCATTTATGAGAAAAAGGTTGATGCGTTTGCTAATTCAGAAGTGACGGAAGGAACTGGCTTTTTTATCGATCGCAAAGGACGTATAGCCACAAACCGTCATGTGGTGGGTACATTTTCTCAGCAGGATAAAAGGCAGTTGATGACGCTAATGAGAGACTACTCTAGTGAATTTTTGCGTACGCTAAGGCAAAAGGAAGATGAGCTGGTTGTTTCTATTCGCGAGAGCTATGAAGACAATATTGAAGATCTACAAGAGCAATTAGCAACAACGCGAGAATGGATAGCCACCTACAATCGGCTATTTGCCATGCTAGATGGCGGAAGTCTTACAGAAGAGTCCCGCGTGAGTGTTGCTTACAAAAACAATTTCTCTGGTAAATCGTCCAGCTATCACGAAGTTGATGTTGTGTTTCAATCTGAGGATGATGAAGTAGACTTAGCTGTTTTGCAATTGCCAAACCGAAACACTCCTGAACAAGTGATTGAATTCTATGTTCCAACATATGAAGAAGCAAAGGAAATTATTTTCGAACCGCTAGACCCGGTTGTTATAATTGGTTATAATCTAGGTAGTGAGGTGGGGGAAACGCCTCAGGGATTGCAAGCGCAACTATTAAGGGGGAATATCTCTCAGGCTGCCACTCACCCAATTCGTATTATGTACAATATTTCAACGGAATCCGGTTCGAGTGGTTCACCCGTTCTCGATGAAGACGGCAATTTACTGGCGGTTAATTATGCTGGCCGAATCAACACACAACTTAAATATGGAATTCGAATTGAGCATCTGGCAAGAATACTCGATGAAAATAACCTTAGAGAAATTCCTGAATAGATAGACCACAATTTTAAAAATTATGACCCCTCATTCTAAAAATATACTTTTCGCTTTACTTTTTGTTTTAGTCGTTACAGGCGGTGGATACCTTCTTTGGCCAGGATGCATCAATTGTCCTGATGATAGCGACAGCAAAAAAAACACAGTTGCTTTGAAACGGATAAATTTCTTCCTTGATATCTCAGGCAGTATGAATGGATATCGGGCAGCAACGGTTTTTCCACGTGTAGTATCAGATGTTTTAGGGAAATCAAGTCAGTTGGTTCCATCTCTTGAAAATACAAAGATTTGGCTTGCCGGTGATACTGCTATCAGTTTCGGTGATGGCAGTAAAATTATTGACTTTACAAGATCTTTATCATATGGTATCGATTTCGGCGACAATAAAAGTTCGGAGCTTGTAAAGCTGTTAACTCGTGTGGCTAATCAGACGAAAAATAATGACATCTCAATCTTTGTAACTGATGGTTTGCCCTCATTTCCTCCTAGTTATATTAAGAAGTATAAAGGAGCTAATTTAGTTAATGCTAACGGACCTTACAAGACCGCTATGAATCAGATTTTTAGTAGTCTTTCGCGGAAAAATACTGCTTCTGCTGTATACGCTTACAAATCTGATTTTGACGGATACTATTATGATTTCTTAAATAATTACACCACTGTTGGAAGAGGAGAGAAACGCCCATTTTATATCTGGATTTTGGGGCATCGTGATGTTCTTCCTGATTTTCTGGAAAAACTTAATAAAAAGCTTTCAAAAGATAACAAACCTGATAAGTTGCTGACATTTGGATTGTCGCTTTCTCGTACAGTAAAATTGGATTTTTTAAACGAATATGGCAGAGGAATTAATGACGACTGGTCTGTGGATGAAGACGGGCTGGACGATTTCGGACGGCAGGGGACATTTGCTATCGCCATTGATCTTTCCAACTTGCCACTTTATGCACAAAATGAAAAGTATCTAATAGATAAACTTTCGATTACTGCTGGGGGTAAGGCGAGAGTCGCCGTTAAATCTGTACACAGGGTAGCAGGTAATACTAGCTTTGACCCAGACGATCAGCAATTTATAGTTGGGAAAACTCATATTTTTACGGTTAAGGTTGATGACTTCAATTCAGACGAAGCAGAAGTTGCCTTGAATCTGTCATATGAACCGGAAGAATGGTATAAAAAATGGTCTACGCTTGATGACAGAACTGCTTCAGGAAGAAAGGAAAAGACCTTTGCACTTGAGCAATTCATCGCGGGTGCGATAGAGGCTTATAACCGCCCTGAAGACAAACTGATTGATCTCAGAATGACGTTGAAAGATTGAATTAATACACCTTTTCTCATTAAACTGAATTAGAATGAAACCTGTTTACAAATTTTTACTCTCTCAGGTTGGTGTAAATATGCCAAACCCAAGGTTGGTAAATGTAGAGCTATTAGGTATAGGAACGTTCCTACTCTGCCTTGCCGCGACGATTATATTTTATTTATTGCTGGGGCGTTGGAAAGCTGTATTTTATAGTTTGCTGCATTGGATTATAACCCTTATAATAGTAATTGTTGGAGCCTTTTTCTTCGCAGCAAAAATGTGGCCACGGGGAGGTTCAAAAGCCCTTATATTGGGAGGAGTTAATGGCTTTATAGCATTGTTATTGTTTATTGGGCTTTCCTTATTGGCTAGAAGATTTTCAATTTTTGCCAAGGCTACCCCATTTTAAATTCTTAAATCAGAATATTCATTTATGAAAGTTTTCGTCTTCTTTATCGGAGGTACGGGTGCTAGGGTTATGCGCTCACTTACAATGCTCCTCGCTTCCGGAGCGTCCGTTCCCAATGACACGACCATCATTCCGATTCTTTTAGATATGGATTTGCAGAACGGTGATGTCCATCGTGCGGTTGACTCATTGGAGCTCTATGAGCGAATTCATAGGATGGCTTACGGTAGCCTTTCGAAGGAAAGCTCTTCGTTCTTCGGAGGCAATTTTCAACTAATAAGTTCTCTTCAGGCAAACAATACTCAAAACAACATGGTTGGCTCTGTATTGTCCGAAATCACCAGCCACTCAGGTACTTTTGAAAGTTACCTTCAAGTGGATGCGATGGATGAAATGGATAGAGAGTTTTTGAAGCTGCTTTATGATAACTCCGCGAAACCACAACAAGCAGAACTTAAATTGAATTTATCGGTTGGTTTCAAAGGAAACCCGAATATCGGTAGTGTTGTGTTTAGCGCATTTGAGGACTCTGCGATATATCAGTATTTTTCAGCTGCATTTAATAGTATAAATGATAGGATTTTTATTGTGAGCTCGATTTTTGGTGGAACCGGCTCATCCGGGTACCCCCAATTAGTCAAGCTTCTTCAAAAACCGGCGCAACGAAATGAAATCAGAGCTGCTAAAAAAGGGGCTGTCACTGTAATGCCCTATTTTTCTCTGGGAAAGAACACACAAAGTGCAATTGATCAAAAGAGGTTTATTCCTAAAACAAAAGCAGCGCTGTCTTATTATCAGAATCAACTTGATCTTGATGCAACCTATTTTATCGGCGACCAAGCAGGTAGCAAATTGTATCCGAATGTCGAAGGAGGCGGAAACCAACTCAATAATGCACATATTGTTGAGATGTTAGCCGCTGAGGCTGTTTTGGATTTCGCTCGCAAAACTGAATTTCCTTCAAACAAGAAATTCCTTGAGTTTGGCCTACAGAAAGGTGAAAAGACACTTGATTTTAGGCACTTCCATGATAATACTTTTCAGGCAATCATGCTACCCCTGCTTAGGTTCTCCTATGCGATGAAATTAGTACTCGATCATATCGGTAAACCGGAAGTGTATGCCAAGCAAGCATTTGCCGTAAAAGAACTGCGATTGCAGGATGAATGGAACTCTAGCTCCTTTTACAGCTCTCTAAAAGTCTTTGCAGAATTTTACAAGAAGTGGATTCGAGAGCTGCAGGAAAATGATCGTAGCTTCCATCCGTTCGAATTGGATAATGCGTTTAATGAAATGGTTAACGCTAAAAAAGTAAAGACAAACAAGTTGATTTTTAATTATGGAATTGACGACAGTTTTCTGAATACTAAACTTGGACATGCCGAAGAAGCACTTAGAGCCCAATTTCCAAATAAAGAGCAACGGTTTATGCAAATACTCTACCAGGTTGCAAACGATTGCGTGAAAGAGCTTGGTGATATTCCCCGAAACATATAGGTCATCCTCTCAAAACATAATTGTTATGTCATACGTATTTAAAATAGACTCAGATAGCACCGTTTCTCACGTCAATCACAAAGGATGGACTGGGTCGTCCGTTGGATTTCCCACCTCGCGGATTGAGACAATACTTGACCCTTACTCAGGTAAGATTACCGACGCCATGGCCGAAGCCGCGAAAAGCGGCACCTCCATTCCTTCGCCTTTTGCAAGGCTGTATCATTTTGATACTGCATTCAGGATGGTTCAACGCGATCCCAATCCAAAAGAAGTTACGTTATACCATATTTTGGTCTCTCATTGCTTGGATCTGCTTGAGCTGCTCTTTCAAGCAGGAAATAGTAGTGATATTACTTACAAGCCCTGGAAATTAAGCAGACTAAAAGCTATGCAATCACTTCCAGACATAGGAGGGCGTCGTCATCCCCATCGTGTGTTTGCAGATGCTTTGGATCTGGATATGAGGGGGGATTTGGCTAATATTGATGGCTTTATATTAATCTATTTCAAAGGCGCTCTGGTCGGCGGCACCTCACCACTCACGCTTGTATTTCTTTCACCGAATTGGGAGCAAGAGCGTTCAAACCGGCATATCGATCCGCCAAAAAGCGCGAATGGACGAGAGCTTTTCGGCAATGAGTATGTACCAATAGAAGCGCGCGACGGTTACTTTGTCAACTTCTTGAATAGTTATTTCAAAGCTAATAGAGAGTTGCTAAGGGGTGGGCTTCGTGAGTATCTCTTCCGAGTTTTTGAGGACTTTGTTCCATTTGGCATGCCGACATTAACTGTGCAAGGGATGGATAAATACGAAGTCATCCGGGTGGCGGCGGAAAATGACGCGCCGCTGGCGGTCACGCCAGGCTTACCACTGTACAAAGTGCTAAGTGCAGACATAAGTAAGGACATAGAAGAATTTAGCAGCTTCTTGATGAGTCCTACACAACTGAATTTTGAACGTGAAGTTGTATCGCAAGGTGTTAAAATTCATAAACCTCTTGTACTGACCCAGGAAATGGAAGGGCTTTATCTTCGGGATGTGAGATGGAGTCCGGATTTCAGGATCGTTCGCTCAGCCTACGAAGGGGTTCCTTTGTCGGAACGATATCTTCCTGGTGTAGATAATATAAAATATCCTTTTGTAACTACCGAAGATTTCTTGGAGGACAGACTCGTCCAAATGCCTTTCAAACTCAATAAAGAAAGGTTTTTGACCGGTTCAAAAGATGACGTAGAGTTTTTGCTTCCAATCAAGAAGGAATATTTCAACTTTTTTACTGCCGAGGATTTAAAAAGCCAGCTGCAGATTACGAGAAAGACAGGGACCCAAAATGGTGCACATGTAGATGAATTGGTAGCGTCGCTTAATATTCCGATTCGAAATCGTCGCACCGTTCAGCTTCGGAAAACATACTCTTTAAAAACATCTGAGAATGGCCAAGTGGAATCGTCAGTTAGTTTTATGGCTGGCTTAGGTTTCTTTCCATTTTACAAATTCACTCATCAGGATGGTTATTTAAAAGGAATTAATGAATATACGGTTATGCTTGCGGATTTATCATCTGAATCTGCGGGATTTGCTGCTTCAACTGGAATAAGATTCTTTAGGGCGCAAGACGCTGTGATTAATCGTAGCCTTCCTGTGAACCCACCAAAAGCGAGGAGTCCGAAAAGAGAGAATGAGAAAGCCCCGGGTTCGTACTACTACAAGGTAGGTGAAGAATTTGACTTTCTCGAAATTTCCCTGTATTCCGGTGGCATTCCTTACAAAGGATTGGTAATTCCGGCATTTGATCTAGTAGACGGCGTCGGTCACAAACAGTTCACTTTTGCCATTGATTTTGGAACATCCAGCACCCATGTTGCTTACAACACCGACACAAATCCGGAGCCCCAAAGCCTGACCGTCAGTGACGCAGATTTCAATGGAGAAAAAGATAAACTTCAAATGGTGTTGCTTAATAAATCAGATGACGAGGGCTTCTCCAGTACGAGTTACGAAAGGCACACAATTAAGAGAAATTATGGTCGCTTGACACAAATAGAGGCAATCGTGCGACAGGAATTCATGCCAGCTGTTATCGGTAGCCAATTTGGATCCCTATTTTCATTTCCCCTGAGAACCACAGTATTCGAAAAAATTGGAGTTGTCGATGAGGGAAATAATCTTTTTAATAATATAAATATAGGTTTTAACATCGATCTTGAGCAAACTGTCTCGGCAGTGAATCACTACGTCACAAACCTCAAGTGGTCGTTTGAGAATACGCCAGCGAACAGTTTGAACAGGCCGAGAGTTCGCGCGTTTTTTGAGGGCTTGTTTTCACTAATTCGAAATAAGGTTCTTTTAAACCACGGCGATTTAAAGAACACAAAAATTGTCTGGCTGATGCCTTCCAGCATGAAAAGGCGAATTGCGGATAACTTGACGGAGGAATTAGCAGAGGCATTTAAAAATATCTTTGGGAACGGAGGTCAGTTCGTTTCAGAACCCATCTCAGAATCCCTGGCACCATACTTCTATTTAAAAACGCTAGGTGTCCGGCCATTTGCAGATACCGTAAACATAGACATTGGGGGAGGGACAACGGATATTATGCTGTTTATGCAGGAGAGGGACCGTTTTCTGAACACATCTTTTAGGTTCGCCGGATACGATATATGGGGAGGCGGTGTCGGACATGATGGAAAGCCTGGCAATAGTAAGGATAATGGATTTATTCAGAATTACGATCTTTTTGCCAATGGTGTTGCCCGTCAGTCTGACGTTTTCAAAGACAGTATTCTTAGATCCTTCAAAGAAAAGAAGGAATTCAACGGAGAAGATGTTGTTAGTTTGTTATTTAAATATGATGATTACTACAATTTCAGTCGATCAATAAAGGATACACGACCAAGACTGAAGCTCGTATTATTCTTGCATTACGCTGCAATCGTCTATCATCTCATTCAGCTGTTACAGAAAAACGACCTACCAATACCAAGATATCTCACTTTTACAGGAAGAGGTAGTCAGTATTTAAGATTGCTTGGTAGCAATAGAGCCTTGATAGAGTTTACAAGGCTACTCATCAACTCCTATTCCAGTATGGTAATTCCACCTTCTTTCGAGATTGTTCTTACAGACAATCCAAAAGAAACCACAGCGAACGGAGCTGTTCTTTATTCAACATCATCTGAGATTAAGACAAAATACGAGCAAAAACTTACGGATTGCTACTGGGGGGAATCTGAGGGGGAGCAGTTCGATTTTGCTTACCGCAATACGCACATTAAGGATGTGTTGAGCAAACCCGAATTTGAAAACTCTGTTGTTAACAATGCTCAAAGGTTCATTGAGCTGACACTTAATAATAAGGAAATTAACAATTTCCTTGGAGAATATGGTATCAGTTCTGCCAGGCAGTATATTCCATATCTGGTTGCCGAGCTTAGTGATAGTTATAAACTCTGTATATCCGGTATGCAGGATGACGGAGACGAGCTGTTGTCTGAGACATTTTTCTTTTTGCCGTTGAAAAATACGTTGTATGAGTTTTCCAAATATCTATTACATGTATAAGCTATTGGTATTTTTATGTACGACGACGTTATTGCTATGTTCCAATGCTACAGGGCAGGCGTCATCGAGTGAGGATAGGGCTGCCAAGCTAAGCCAACCTGCACCTAAAGAGAATTTAGAATCGAAGCTTTTCGAAATTAATGAAAAGTTTAAGCTCAAGACTGCCGAATACATCAGTTCAGTTGACAACAAGCAAACTTTTATCGAGTCATGTAAATGTGATGGGAAAGAAGAGCAGTTTATTGAGAAAATTATTGACTTGAAAGATGAAGTTGCTAAAATTTCTAAATGGCTAAAATCCACTGACAAGGCCAACCCTAAAAAAGTTGTAGACAGCCTATCTCTTCAATATCAATCAGTGGCTGAAAAGCAGTTAAAAAAAAATGAGCCATATGAGGGCATTGCCAATGCTTATCAAAAAGCAATGACAGATATCTCACACGAAGTAAAGAATTGGTCAACAAGCGAAAATAAAGTTAGTGATGGCGGATCATCGTCTGAAAACAGCAGAGAAGGCGACGCCCCAGGTGATGACGAAAAGTCACAAGGAGAGTTAGGTAAGTGGCTGCTAGCCAACTGGCTCGTAGCTTTGTTAATGTTGATCGTATTTTTGCTATTAATATTATTGTTTCTCAAAAATAAAAGCCGTGGCAGGAAGAGTAACAACAAACATTCTTATAAGACAACTAACCGAGAAGCCGTAGGACATTCTGAAGATCCGTATACACTTTCTAAGGAAGTTGAGGCAACTCAGGGGAATAGACTGGCTACACTTCAAGTGCAGATCAGATCGTTGGAGACCCGCCTCGAGAAAATAGAGTTACGTCTAGACAATGATAGTAAGAAAACTCTGGAACACACGCCGCGTCAAGAAGAAATTGATGTGAGAAAAACTACGGAAACTTCGCTCGGAGTTGTTTTCCCCGTGCTCTATGCTAGGGTCGTTGATGTAGGTGACGGATTTAGTGTTGACGGACTGTCCAATTCCAAGGAAGAAGAAGCAGTTTTCGAAATTATGCGAACCACAGCTACGGATGCTACATTTAGTGTAACAGAATCCAGACGCGCTCAGCAAATTGCACTTTCTGATCCTTTTTCGTACTTGAATGACGCGTGTGAATATGCTGTGATACCAAATTCAGATAGAATTCGTACGCAACAAGTTGGGAGGCTTACTTTACAGCACAATAAATGGGCGATTCTAGAAAAAGCCAAAATCATATTTGAGCGTATATAAACAGTCGTTGGTAAGATTGGTTTTGCCATGCAATATAAATAACAAACAGTGTAATCAGCATTGCGATGACTTTCGAAGAGTTACGGGAACGTATTAAAGAAAAAGTAATTCTCGAGAAAGGAGAAATCGGACACTATCAGTGGGAGCAGTGGAACATTCGGTCGGCAGCATCTGAAATAGGTATATTAGATAGCCAGTTTTTCATTCTGGTAAGGGAGGTAACCAATACTGTATCATTTCGGGTAATTGAGGAGGTAGAGGAAGCGATCGTACTTCATGCGCCGCAATGGAAGAAACAAATTTCTACCAAGGACGAGGAAAAGATTGCAGCGAAGGCGGCAAAGCTCGCTGTTTCGAGGGCTTTTTTAGTAGATCATTGGATTCCTAAGGTTTTGCAAGGTCTCCCGGAAGTCGAAGGTACAGGACCTCAAGCACTTACGGTTTTGCTGCCTTCAAATGGCTATGTAACCGTTTATGAGCAGGGCACTGGTAGCTCTGAACCTGATCCTTCTGTGGAAGAACCCACAACTACGACCGGACCTTCCTCACCCCCATCGCTATTCAATCCATATCGCAAATACCAATTTGGAATATTGATTGTTGTCGTTGTATGCGTTGCTGGTTTTTACCTATACCGTGGAAGTGGAATCAGGCATTCACAGGAGGAGATGGAAAAGATTTTGGAAGATGGCATTAATCTGGTTGATGATAAAGGGTTGCACAAAGACGCCGACTTGAAGTTTGAAACGGTTCGTCAAATGTATCTGGGAGATCAGAGACTAGATACAGCTCTTATAGGACAGGCAATTATAAAATTCAAATCAGATGGTGATCGTTTTTGTAGTTCTACAAAAGATTCAACAATCATTTCTATTGCCAATGAATATTATAAACACGCGTCGATTCTTTCAAACAGACAACAAATCATATGCAAGTAAAATATCTATTTGTCTTGCTTTGCTGTTCTGTTGAACTTCTGCATTTTCGCAAGTCGCGTGGACCTGTACCCAATCGAAAAAGCGAATGATACGTATCTGCGCAAACCAGCTTTTCGTGTTCTTAATTATGGTAGTGCTGGAATTGAATTCGATGACTAGATTTAAGCAGATATGTATTGAGTAAGTAATATTTCAAATATAGATATGTATCATTGAAAACTGGCTTAGATTGAGAATTATCGTAACCTTTCTATTAAGTTTTTGCGCGGTATACTCCTTTGGACAAACACAAGTCAAAATAATTTCTTGGAACCTCAAAGACTTCGGAGCATCTAAAAGCGCGAGTCAAGTCAACTTTATAGCAGAAACTGTCAAAACATACGACATTCTAGCAATACAGGAGGTTGTTGCCGGCTTCGGCGGATCACAAGCTGTGGCTCGGTTGGTAGACGTTCTCAACAGAACTGGATCGTCTTATGACTATTCTATTAGTGATCCTACGTCCGGAAGTTCGAAACATAAGTCTGAGAAGTACGCATTCATTTGGAAAACGGCCAAAATGAAGTTGATAGGGAAGTGTTGGCTTGAGAAAAGATTTGGTCAAGTAATAGAGCGAGAGCCATATTATGGCAAATTCCTAGTGGGAGGCAAAACCTTCACGCTAGTGAATTTTCATGCTATCACTAAAAAGGCGCAGCCGGAGACGGAAGTTAAATACTTCAAATTTTTACCTGCCCAATATCCAGACGACAACCTCATCTTCTGCGGTGACTTCAATTTGCCTCAATCCCATTCTGTGTTTAATCCACTAAGGAAGAGGGGGTACAGGCCTGCGCTTGTAGGACAGAAAACTTCATTGAAACAGAAGTGCGTAAATGGGGACTGTCTCGCGTCTGAATTTGATAACTTCTTTTACAATCCCGCCAGAGTCACTTTGGTTAATAGGGGCTTGATTCATTTCTACCGCGGTTTTGGTGACTTGAAAACCGCGAGAAAATTAACAGATCACGTACCAATTGTTTTTGTTTTTAGTTTCGCATCCGGAGCATAAATTAAGCTTATGAAAAAAGAATACTACTGCGCAGGATTCACTTGGAATAACGGAAAGGATAGCCAGCTAAAACGTTTCATCCAAGAGGGTATCTGGGAGAATGGTTATGACGATAAGCATGTAGAAGCCATAAAGAAAGTTCCGATTGGCAGTGAGATCGCGGCAAAAACATCTTTCACCCGTAAAAAGAATGGCGAGACCATTTCGGTCCTTGGTGTTCATGGGCTTGGAACTGTGACAGCGAATCCGGGAGATGGTAAATTTCTAAGTGTGAAATGGCAAAAAGACTTTCAACCTTTTGAAATCGACAAAGGTGGAGCATATCGATCAACGATCACCAGGGTCGTGTCGCAGAAAAATATTGACTTGATTTTTAGTAGTAAGACTAAAGCTCTGAATAATGTGGAACTGGACATTGATCTTATAAGCGACACATTCCCGCTGAATCAAATACTTTTTGGCCCACCTGGAACCGGAAAGACATACAATACCATTGCGAAAGCAGTTGCCATCATAGACAGATTAAGTGAAGAGGAGGAGGCCGAGGACAGAAATTCTACAAGAAATCGTTATAAAGAATTAACTACCAATGGACAGATTGTATTCTGTACATTCCATCAAAGCATGTCCTATGAAGATTTTATTGAGGGTATAAAACCAGTATTGAACCAAGAAGATTCAGATGGAAATCTCAGCTATCGTATTGAAGACGGACTTTTCAAACGATTGTGTGTCGAAGCCCGATATGAATTGTCCAAGACTGTTTCGTCGCGTTCCAGTGCGGAAATGTCCCAAGCTGAGATATTTAATGCTGCTTACAATGAGTTCATTTCGAGGGTGGAGGACAAACTTGAAATTGGCCAGCCCGTTGAATTAGGATCGGTTACTGGGTTGAAGTTGTATGTAACAGACATTTCGGACCATCTCAATCTGAAGGTAAAACATGATGGTGACGTTCGCGAGAAGCCTTATACTGTCTCTCGCCAGCGATTACTTAAACTTTATACAAATTTCAAGCGAATAGAAGAAATTAAAAACGTTCATAAGGATATTCGAGGTGTAATCGGAGGTTCCAATACAACGGCCTACTGGGCGGTGTTATCTGAACTTTATAAAATTGCACAGAAAACAAAGAAAGCTGATCACCGTGAAATAGGACAACCCCTGGATTCCGGATTGGCTTATGACACCATGAAGTTGTTAAACACTGAAATTCCATTGATCGAAGAACAAAATTCTTCGAAGAGGTTCGTCATTATCATCGACGAAATCAACCGCGGAAACGTTTCCCAGATTTTTGGCGAGCTGATCAGTCTAATTGAAGATGATAAACGTCTCGGAGCGGGTGAGGCTCTGGAAGCAGTCTTGCCATATAGTAAAGAAAAGTTTGGAGTTCCGCGAAACCTGTACATAATTGGTACCATGAATACCGCTGATCGTAGCGTAGAAGCATTGGACACGGCTTTAAGACGACGGTTCAGTTTTCAGGAGATTTCTCCGGATCCTGAACTATTAAAAAATGAGGTGGAAGCTTTCGCGTTGAGGGATATTTTGAAAACCATTAACAAACGGATCGGAAAGCTCCTCGACAGAGACCATCTTATCGGTCATAGCTACTTTTTAAACTTAGAAACTGTATCTGAGCTGAAAATCGCTTTTCAAAACAAGATAATTCCCTTGTTGCAGGAGTATTTCTTCGGCGATTATGGAAAGATTGGGCTGGTTCTCGGTCAAGGATTTATTAGTGTTGAGGAGGCATTAGAGTCCAGACTTTTTGCAGATTTTGATCACGCCGACTACCTGGCATTCAGTGAACGGCCGATTTATACCTTGCAAAATACGTCCGCGATGTCTGATGAGGCTTTTGTAAATGCATTAAAACTATTAATGAACAGATAGTTTGCAAAGCGGAAACAACCATATCGCCATTTTTGAACATCAGTGCCTGCGACTGAATGATAAATACGAAAATGTAGTATTTGACCATCCAAAGCTCCTGGCACTGCAATCATTCTATGGAACAGCTGGTGTCCCTTACTTCTCACTCATTCATAACGGCGTACGGTTCAATGAGCATGTAGGCGTAATACAGGTGGGGGATCTCGTAATTGAGATTTTACCTAAGGCTGATCGTCCCACTTCAGGATCCTCTGCCGATGCAGCAACATGGCGGACAATTCTGATTAGAATGATGTTGGAAGTGGATGCTTTCAATATTCATGCACCCACAACCAGTACACTTAGCCTGAAAGCCAATTCAGTTCTTGATCTGCTTTTCCAGCTTTTTGTGAGTGAAGTTGAATATCTGTTACATAACGGTCTGGTGAAAAAGTATCGCCGAAAAGAAGGCAATGTCACCGCTCTGAAGGGAAATCTGATCTTCGGCAAGCATATCCAGAGAAACCTGACGCATCAGGAAAGGTTTTACGTTGGCCACACCGTTTACGACCCGCTGCACAAACTTCATGCGATAATCTATAAGAGCATCCGGCTCCTAAAACATATTAATACGAGTGCTGACCTTCACAGCAGGATCGGCAACTTGCTGTTAAGCTTTCCCGAAATGGCCGATATAGCAATTTCAGCCACAGCTTTTAACACAATTAATTACAACCGGAAGACCGAACCTTATCGTAAGTGTATAGAACTGGCACGCTTGATTCTATTGCAATACCATCCGGATGTTAACAAAGGGCCTAGCCACGTGCTAGCGCTGATGTTCGATATGAATTTGCTATGGGAAAAGTTTGTGTACAAGAGCCTGAGCCGCCATAAAAGCCCCAAAACTACTATCGCAGCTCAAAGTTCGAAACCATTTTGGAAGCCGGAGCGAGGAATGTCTTCTAGAGTAAGACCTGATATTGTGATTGATGAGAATACGGAGGAATGCATTGTGATAGACACCAAATGGAAGAACTTAAATGGATCCAATCCGTCTCCTGACGATCTTCGGCAGATGTACGTATACCATCAGTATTTTCGCGCAAAAAAGGTAGCCTTGATTTATCCCAGTAAAGCGCCATCTAAGGTAGCAGGAGTTTATCTTCCAATAGACAAACGAGAAAGACTCGAATTGGAATGTTGCATGATTGGAATTTGTGTAGATATTACCATAAGAAGCTGGCAAAAGGCAATTAATGACGAGGTCGTAAGGTGGTCGGAAGAATCGATTGTAAGACAAGAGCCGAGCACGCAATAACCGTTTTTTCAAGTATCGACTATTAAAAATATTCTGGGCTATTGCCTTGCGGCTGTACGAAAACTTATTTCGCCCTCGCGTTCACTTGCATCAACGTTTCGTTGAACGACTTCGAATCCCTGAGAAACCCAGGCTCGCACTTGATATAGTGTTTCCCAAGATTTATTTGTCCAGAAGGCAGTAGGACTATAAAAGCAGGTATTATTGAGTTCAATTGCGAGTTCTTCTATAATAAAATTCAGCTTCAGCTTGAATTCATTTGCCCCTGCACCTTTCAGTCGCCTAATGTGCTCTTGAAGCGCATAATACTTGTCACCTTCCTTCAACTCGGGACACCTAGCATGTTGAGTTAATATCAGCCTTTTATTTCGTGTCGCTGAATTTGGGTCTAGCGGCTCAGATGTCAAGAAAGATTTCTGATTTTTCATTGCCTTCCCCGCGGCAAATAGAATCTTATCAATATGGTACGTGTAACCATCAATCGTCCTTAGTTCTTCCATGATATCTTCAGATTGCAGCCATTGCTTATACATTTGAATGAGCGCCTTGTGTTTTCGGGTGACTGTTTTCAGCGACAAATAGTCTGCGGGATCTTGATCGTTAAGGTTGGCTTGGTAAACACCAAAGGCTCGAAGGACATGTTGATCGATGATTGGCTGATGCCTGTCACCAGTTAAATATTTACCGAATTGATAAAACACCAATGCATCATTTTGATCCAAAGTGTCGTCCGATTCATCTATGACACCTCTGGCAATGTGCTTTAATTTTTTCAGATCACCATTTTTCCATGCGATTGCATACAAGAGTTTAGTTATTGGATCAGCTAATCTACTACTCGCAGAGGTAGAAAAATTCAAATTTTCATCAAGCAAGCCTGACTCAACTAGTGACAAGATTTCGTTATTCCGAATTTGAAAATCGATTTTTGGATAGGCTCTTGCGTCCATTCGGTGCTTGGGCGCAATACAACAATCGTCTGGAATTTTCTCCAAATCAGCAACTGTCCTGGCGTTCCTGATTGACAGGAAGACGTTGGAAATGAAATCTATTTTATCTGACACTATTTGAAAATTTACGCCCTCAATCCATTATAAACCCGCTTCAACATATACCCCTTCACTAGCCCTCCAAATTCCTGATCATCCATCATCTTTGAGAAAAGCTCTTGGTTTTGCTCCATTCGGCTAATTAGCTTATCCATGAAAACGTCTTCAAACCCGTATTTGAAGTTGGCCAAAGTGTTTGTTTGGGCTTGCTGTCCTAGTTTGACATCGTTAAGCAGTTCGGCTTCAATTTGATCAAAGAAAAGTTTATCTGCCTCGTTGAATTCTGTGTGGAAACGTTTGTTTAAAACGTCTATAATCTCAGACAATGCAGCCTTTTCTTCCTTACTCATTCGAATTCCCGATACATTTCCGCCATCCAACCCAAACTCAGGTTGGTCCTCCATTTTAATGTTAATCTCACCGATTCGCTGTAATCGATAGTATTCAAGTGACACTTCGTCACTAAGCTGAAATCTGTCTTTGCTGTTTTTTGGAAGTGCTTTTAGTAAGAATTTGCCATAGTTGAAAAGCTTTTCCAAATCAATGTCGGAGAAAGGCATGATCTGACTTAGAAAAGAGTACAAGCGGGTAAATGATTGTAATGCGTTTTTGAAGTTTTCCTGAGATGCTGCTTCGCTTGCTTCTAAAGTGGTTGTTTCAGGCAGAGCTTTGTATCGATCAACAGCCGGATTTACATAAGCATAAAGTTTTTTTTGTTCACCGACAGACAATCGCTTTACCGACTTGAAATATACGTTACAAAAATTATCAACCTCGGTCTGCCAAACTATCTGGGCTTTTTCGATCTCATGTTTTAGATCATACAGGTGATTGGGATCCGTACTCGACTCTACGGTTGTCAGCTCATAGTAAGGCTGGAAAGAAGCGAGTATATCTTCTGTCTCATTCGCAAAATCAAGGACAAATGTATCATCCTTACCAGCTGCCATGCGATTCAAGCGGGATAGGGTTTGGACTGCTTTTACGCCCGAAAGCTTTTTATCCACATACATTGTGTGTAACAGCGGCTGATCAAACCCGGTCTGGTATTTGTCAGCTACTAGCAAAATCTTGTATTCATCGGTCGCGAACTTTCTGGGTACTTCGCTTTCTTTGAAGCCATTCAAATCCATCTCGGTGACACCCTCGGGGTATTGAACTTTGTCCATGACCTTTCCAGAAAAAGCAACGATTGTCTTTATATCTGTATAATTCTGTTCCTGAATGTACCGGTCAAATTCTTCCTTATACCGTACTGCATGAAGCCGTGATCCAGTCACAACCATTGCTTTCGCTTTACCACCGATTTTTTTAGACACGACTTGTCTAAAATGTTCCACCATCACTTCAGTTTTCTGAGCCAGATTGTGTGGATGCAAACTCAAAAATCTCGCAATAGCTCTTGCTCCTTGCTTTTTGTTGATATCAGGGTCGTCTTCTATTTGCTTCGAAAGCTTAAAATAGGTTTTATAGGTTGTGTAATTTTTCAATACGTCCAGAATGAAGCCTTCTTCAATCGCCTGTTTCATTGAGTACACATGAAACGGGCGCGGCTTACCGTCCGAAGATGGCGTGCCAAAAACCTCAATGGTTTTTGGTTTCGGGGTTGCTGTAAAACCAAAAAAGCTCAGGTTTGGCTGTTTTCCTCGCGATTGCATTGATTTACGTATTTCATCCTCAGCATCTTCGTCCAAACCAGAATAGCGCTCATCTTCAGCTGCTTGTTCCAAGGTTCTATCCGAGAGCACCTCTTTCATCTTTTTTGTCGCTTCACCGCCTTGGGATGAGTGCGCTTCGTCAATGATTACAGCGTATTTTCGGTTAGGCAGCTGACCTACCTTATCAAGAATAAAAGGGAATTTCTGTAATGTAGTAATGATGATGTGCGAGCCAGCGCTGATAGCATTGGCTAACTGTTGTGAGTCTTTATCAATTTTTTGAACAACTCCCTCTTTATGATCAAACTGGTAAATTGTATTTTGCAGTTGGCTGTCCAAAACTTTCCTGTCTGTAATCACAATGACCGAGTCGAAAACGCGCTCGTTATTATCGGAATGTAGACTGGACAATCTGTATGACAGCCAGGCAATAGAATTCGATTTTCCAGAACCAGCCGAATGTTGTATCAAGTAATTTTTCCCAGCACCTGATTGGCGGGAATCCGTTGTGAGCTTGCGAACGACTTCCATTTGGTGAAACCTAGGAAAAATGATGGCCTCTTTCACCTTTCTAATTCCATTGAGCTCAAATTCTTCTGAACTTATGTGCATGAACTTTCCAATAATGTCCATGAAGCTATCTTTTACCCACACCTTTTCCCACAAGTAGGAGGTTCGATAGCCATCTGGATTCAGGGGATTTCCTGCGCCGTTATTGTACCCGAGGTTAAAAGGAAGATATCGGGTATCCTTACCGGCTAGCTTTGTCGTCATATAACATTCATCCGCGTCAACAGCGAAGTGGACAAGGCTTCTTTTTTTGAACCAGAAAATAGGCTCCGTCGGCTCACGATCGTAAACATATTGCTTTTGCGCATCGAGGATGTTCTGCCCTGTAAATTGGTTTTTTAGCTCGACCGTGGCAATAGGGAGGCCATTCAGAGACAAGACCATGTCTAATGAATTTTTACCATCTCGCTCATAAAAAAGTTGACGCGTAACTGTGAGTTGGTTTGATTGATATAGCTGCTGGGATTGGACATTTAAGCTGCTTTCAGGCTTGAAGTAGCCCATCCTAAACTTCACACCATAATCTGTAAAGCCGTTCCGAACCACATCCAAAGTACCCCGCAGATCAAGCTCTTTCATCAATCGGCTAAGGACTTTAATTTGAACCTGATCTTTATGAATGTGATATATTCTTTCCCATTCTTTTGGCTGAGACTCTTGCAGAAAAGCAAAAACATGAGCCGGAAACAAACCAAGCTCTGCGTTAAAATCATTGGAATGACCTTTTATATAACTTCCGTTTTGCAATAATTCTTCTTCAATGGCGGCTTCGAAGGTACGTTCAGTATGGATAGACATTTATTCAACAATGAAGTGATCAGATTAGGGAGAGTAAGTTTTTATTCAAAAAAGTAGCCCGTCAGCAGATCTTTCGGTATGCCTACCTGTTACTTTCTCAAATAAATAAATTAATATTATTTAATCAAAATTTAGTTACATAGAAAACGACTTTGTAAGCGAACTACTTATCCTTCATTTTAAGATCCAGTACTAGTTTGTCTATCGCCTGTTCAAATTCCTTTTCATTCGAAGCCTCGGAGTTGAACTTAGAAAAATCTAGTGAGTTTATTTTTCTAAGTTCAACAATATTTTCCCAGTAATCTTCTACTACGCTTGCTGGTTTAATCTGATTTTTTTGAACTTCAAAAAGATAATTATCTATGTGAACAGGAAAAAATATGACGCTCCAATTTTCTTCTTGCCTTTTTCTACCCTCAGTTAATTCAAACTGGCAAGCTTTGCTTCTAATGGAATGTTCCGATGCAATAAATAATAATTTGCCATGCGTACGTACGCCAGAATACATTATTTCTTCTAGCGGCTGGCCTGCCGGCGCATCTTTTTCCCACAAGAAGGTAGTCAATCCATGTCTGACCAATGAATCATTAATTCGCTTTGCAAACGAGCGATCTTTTAAACTGTACGAGATAAATACGGTATAAAAAGGAACTTCTGTTGTCATCATTTTAACAATTTTTTTGATATCAATCCCTTTAACTATGTTGAAGTAAATTGATAAAATATCCTCTGAGGGTTGTTCACTTTTTAAAATGGTTTGAAAATCCATAGAAGCATAACATGTATTTTTTAAAACCTTATTTACAATAAATGTCTCTACTCCTAATTTGCAATCGATAAAGCTACATTTATATAGTCCGGAATTGTAAAAAATACTCTCAGAGAGATTGACGGTATTAAAGTTTGTGTCTAAAATTTCACATTCAGAAAAATTCAAATCTGACTCATCCTCTTCATTTAAATCAGCTTTTTCACCGGCATTATCAGAGTCGGCGTTAGAGATGTATTCAAAACTTGTCCTATCAAGAGTGCATAAATCAAAATTCACATTCATAATAGGATTAACATCTACAACCCTAAAATTTTGTAGATAGCATTTCGAAAAATAAATATTGAATAGGCCTGCTTCATGCCATTCAACATTTTGAAATTGACATTTAATGAATTGTACAAAATCCCATGCAAACTCGATATGACTAAATTTGCAATTTCTAAAATTGCACTTATAAAATTTGCAATTCGTGAATATCAAAAAGAAGCCGTCAAAACCCTCAAAATCACAGTTAATAAAATTGCAATTTTGAAATTCAAATCGATGCACCTTGCCTGTAAACCGAATATTTTTGATAGTTACATTAAAAATATCCTCATCCTTTTTATCATAAAGTTCGAAGTCTGCTATCTCACCGTCTTGGTTGTATTTAGCGCCCCGATTGTCAACATAGCGAGTCGCCCACCTTTCCTGAACGTAGGAAACTATGGATTCTTTATCCATCAAAGTGATTTTGGGCTCATTTATGTTCATAACAATGTTAGCCGTTAAGGCATTTGAGTTTAATCCTAAACCACTTTCAGTTTCCCTGTAACCACTTCGCTGACTAAGGCTGTTTTGTATTCTTTTAAAAGGGTGATTTCTTGATTGGTTTTGGTAATTATAGTGTCAACCTCCTTTGTTTTAAAATCCAAATATTCACTTATTTTAATTTGCTCTTCTAAACTTGGTAGTAACACCAAAAGTCTCTTCAGCAGATTCTGACTCAGCGATGCTCTTGTAACAATATTCATTTCTTTTATGAAGAAAATCCTGTGAATATTATTGCGAAAGTAATATTTGGAGAACCCTTCAAAAAGCAAATTTTCATTCGGTCTAAATCGTATCAAAAACCCTGCGTAAACTGCATTGTCAACATCTTCCAAGCATATTGAAGCTATTCCAATTTCATCAACAGTTTCCGATGTTCTGGTAAATAAAATATCTCCCCTTTTTATAGAAAAGTTTCCTCTATCCTTTTCGGTTGAATTTGCTAATCCAACTACGGATTTTGGTAAAACCGGATTTTTATAAACATCGCCGTAACTAATAAATGGAAAACCGAAGCCAAAATAATCCGCTCCTGCACTAATTCCGTTCTGAGTATTTCCAACATACCTAAGCGGTTTGGCTTCCCAATGTGCCGGAATCTCCCCCAACCATTCCACTCCACTATCCTTCATCTCCACATCCGGATCAAGTCCTTTGGTAACTGCCTGGTTAATGATGGCGGTGCGTTCTTCTTTGAGCAGTTCTATCAGCTTTTCTTTTTTGGAGATGAGGGTGTCGAGTTCGGATGTTTTTTTGTCGAGGTAATTGGCGATGGCGGTTTGTTCTTCAAGTGAATCAGGAATTGCAATCAAAAAACTATTTATCGTTCCGGACGTAAGTTGATTTATAGTAGCACTTAAAAAAAGACTTGATTGAGAAGAAAATATCTGTGAGTTAAAATACTGATATAAAAATCGCCATTCCTTTGTTCGAAAAATCATCATGAATGCGCCGAAGGTTTGCCCCTCCATTTGCTCATCTATATAAATATTTTTTCCGATCAAGTGACGACTCCCATTTCTTGAACAAATTAAAATATCTCCTTTTTTCAGTGTGAGCTTTTCTGAAATTTCTAAATTAACATACACATTGTCAGACAACTCTAACTTTCCATTTTGAATATTTGAAGATCTTAATACTAGTTTCCCCTCTTTTGAACTTTCTACAACATCATTAGGCGAATAAGTTAGTCCTCCAATCGCTTCCCCAATAAATTTGAGTTTTTTAATCTTCCAATGTGAAGGGACATTCCCAATCCACTCAACTCCCGAATCCTTATATTTTTCGTACCTCTCCATAACTATTCAATGACCTCTTTAATCAACCCCATTGTTTCTGTTTCAAGCGCAAAAATATCGGCGCGGATATCGGCCAGGGAACGGAGCGGTTTGTACTGGTAAAAATATTTGGTGAAGTTAATTTCGTAACCCACTCTGGTTTTGGTTTCGTCTACGTAGGCATCCGGTACGTGCGGCAGAACTTCGCGTTTCATGTAGGTCTGGATGTCTTCCTTTAACGGGATGTTTTCGGTATCACGCAAGCTGCTGTCAGCTTTTGGATTGCCGTTTTTGTCCAGTTTGGGTTTGCCATTTTTGTCGCGTTCCGGTCTTTCCACAGTTACTTTGGCATAACCAAAATCTGTATTATCAAATATCTTGCAATAATCGCTGGTTGTAAATTCTCCGTACAGTTTGGTGATATCTTTGATATGGTCGGGAGATAATTCATTCCGTTTATCGCCCAGTGATTTGCTCATTTTCTTGGAAAAATCAATGGCATTAATCAGCTGTACTTTTCCTTTCCGGTAGGCTGGCTTGTGGTTGGAAATGATCCAGATGTAGGTGCTGATACCGGTGTTGTAAAAAAGCTGGTTAGGCAAAGCCACAACTGCTTCGAGCATATCATTTTCAATAATCCACTGACGGATACTGCTTTCATTTTTGGTAGTACTCGGGCTGCCGGAAAAAAGCGGCGAACCATTAAACACAATCGCCAAACGAGAACCGCCATCACTTACCGGCTTCATCTTAGACATCAAATGCATCAGAAACAAAAATGATCCGTCAGAAACAGAAGGTAATCCGGCACCAAAACGCCCACCATGGCCTTTTCCTTCATGCTCTGCTTTCACCGATTTTTCAATCTTCTGCCATTTCACTCCGAACGGCGGATTGGTAATAAGATAGTCGAAATGCTCATTTGGCAACTTATCGTCAGAAATGCTATTTCCCCTTTTGATATTTGCGGCGCTTTGTCCCTTGATGATCATATCCGATTTACAGATCGCATAAGACTCTGGATTCAACTCCTGGCCAAATACTTCCAGCCTTGCGTCTGGATTGAGCTCATTCAGATATTCTTCTGCCACGCTCAACATGCCGCCCGTTCCCGCACAGCAGTCGTAAATGGTTTTTACAACTCCTTTTTGGGTGAGTATTTGTCGGTCATTTAGAAAAAGAAGGTCAATCATCAACCTGATGACTTCGCGTGGTGTAAAATGCTCTCCGGCTGTTTCATTACTAATTTCAGCAAATTTCCGAATCAATTCTTCAAAAAGATAGCCCATTTCCATACTGCTCACCTTGTCAGGGTGCAGATCCACTTCCTGAAAACGCTTCACGATCATGAACAACAAGTTGTTGTCATCCATCTTAACAATTTGATTGTCAAACTCAAACTGTTCTATTATCTCCCGGGCATCTTCGGAGAAGCCATTGATATAGTTCCGGAGGTTGGCAGCAATATTGTCCGGATCAGCCACCAGTTTATCAAATGTATATGGACTCCTATTATGGAATTTGTAACCTGACACTTTGTTTAACAGAGGGTCGATATTTTGTACGTTCATCGCTTTGACCTGTTCGTACTTTCTTAAAACATCTTCTTTAGATATAGCCAACACACAGTCGAGTCGGCGCAATACAGTCAAAGGCAATACCACTTTTCCATAATCACTCTGCTTGTAATCGCCTCTTAGTAAATCTGCTATGGACCAGATAAAATTCGCAGTCTCTTTAAAATTCTTCATTTATAACTTTTGGGTTTGTAATACAGCCGATGTTTCTCGATTCAATTAATACATAATCCAGAATCGAAGCATTTAGACTCACAATTTAAGTCTTAAATAAGGTAGTTTATACTCACGTGCTAAAAAAGCAAATGCTATTTATATGACGGTTTTATGTGGGATTTGCGATAACTAGCATCTTTACCATGCTGTTGGTTGAACCCTGGAATAAAAGGAGACACAGATCATTAGATTGAAAAAAGAGGCTACACAGGTGAAAGAGCCACTCCAACAAAACCTCTCAGTCTTACAGTCAATACGGTAACTACCTGTAATACAACCTGTTCACCAGGTAAACATCTTGTTTCGTATTGGTAACAATTCGACTTTTGTATTTCTAAAACAATCATTTTATGTTAGAAAACATTCTCGGATCGAATTTTTGTGTAATTGCCTTAAGCGTCAAAAATCTGGAGCGCACGAGACCAATTTACATCCCTTTCACAGTGAATCGTCCCAGGGACACTATTCCTACCCAAATCAGCCACCGGTCCCAATGGAAGGTGCAAACTGGGAGTGAAGTCAAAAACAAGAAAGCCAGCACGGAGTTCAGGGTTAGATCAATCATCATTGCAGAGCAATTGTGCCATGAAGGTCGATAAAGATATCCTAATTGATCTGTTCCAGCGCAAGGATAAGAAGAGGAGAAAGGTTCTCTATGAACTTTATGCGGAGCTTGTGTTGACATCACTCTCTGCGCATTATGTCGCAGAAATGATTAGTGCAGATTTGGGAAAACCTGAGCTGATCGATGCTGATGATGTGCGCTATTGTCGATATTATTTTCGGAAAAAAGCCAAGCCGTTCGGTAGAGTTCCTTTGAAAACGGAACCGCTTCTTCCTTCACCAGCTCCTGAACCCCGGCCGCAACACACTCATAATATGAGCGTGAAAAATCCACTTAAAGCACCCTGGTCTGATGGGGATGCAAAGGATATGCAAGACAAAATTTCAGTAAAAACTAAATTCATTAACAAAAATGAGACGTAAATTCAATTTAATACTTCAAGCAAAAGGTGGAGTTGGTAAGAGCCTGCACACCTATCTTCGGGCTTTGTCTGAAAAAGATAAAACTTCGCTTTTCGTCGATCTGGATAGCTCAACTCAAACGTCCACGCGGCAACTGGCTTTTCTGGGCGACGAGCGTTTGGAAACCATTTCGCTGATCGACAATCGTGACATGTTAGTCCGGGATCTTTTCATCGGATACATTGAAAGCCTCATGCAGACTCCTTTTAACGAAATCTTTATGGATTTTGGTGCGCCTGAAAGTGAGCAGTTCCCTGCGCTTGTGTCGCGAGATCTGGACTTTGAGGAATGGTGTGATGAGGTAGATGCAGACGCTGTGTTCCACATAATAATTGGCGGCGGCGGGGCTTACCGCGCGAGTGTCGAGTATTTGCAAAAAATGATTGAGGTCCTTGAAGGCAAGTTTAGGATTTTAGTCTGGGAAAATGTGTTCAGTTTCCGACAATTCTCGCGTCTGTCAGAAGAATTGGCTAATAACTGCGCTGCACTCGGGTTGGAACACATCAGGTTTGGTGATTTCGAGGCGAACTCTCTGCTCGGAAGCCAGATTTTGGATGGTATCAGGAATGGATTTCCGTTGGAAAATTATGGGCCTGGTGCGAGACTAAGGTTGAAGAAAGAAATTCGAGATAGCTTTTGCCATGCATAGTAGAACCGAACTCAATCACATTAAGGGGAAGTACGGGCAGAAATACGCCCAGGAAATCGATGACTGGTCGGCATTATTGCTTGCGGAGGTCGAGGAACACTTTGACCGCATTAAGGCCGAGGTCGATCAATCTGTTGACACAATCGAAAAAGCGGCATCTGCAATCAAAAGCAATCAACGACCAGTTCATTTTTCTGACAGAAAGCAAGCTTTTTATTATGGCTTGGCGCAAAGTCTTCCATGGTCTGTTGTTGCGATAATTTGCTCGATTTTATTTTCTTGGCTAATCTCAACAGACGAGGAGTATCGAGAGCGTCTCAGGATTGTTAAAGCTTACGAAAATGCACCAGCCTATCGTCTTCTAATGCAGAATGGCGAGATTGTGCAGGATGAGCGCGGTAATTTTTTAAAGCTTCGACCTCAGGGGAAGAAAGGGGATGTATTGATCGGGCAAGAATACTTGTTTGACAAAAAAACCAAGGAAATGCTCATTCCACTTGGGCGGAACTAAGCCCCGTAAGTCTGAAATCAGGTTTCAAACATTTTCAAACAAAGACAAACAAACTCGAACATTTTCGGGAACCACGGTGGTTTTTCCACAGCCAGCTATCGCCAGTACGTCGCAAAAAGCGACTCCCTGGCGGCTGGCCATGGGAAAACCCCTGGACCCATGCTATTCGCCTCGCGGCTCATAGCTTAAATCGTAGACATTATGGAAAGCAAAAGAAAAGGAAGACCACCGAAAGAGGAGAAGGTTGTGCGAAGGGACCACTTTTCTGTATGGGTTACCAAAGATGAAAAAATGAGGATCAACCAGCTGGTTGAAAAGAGCGGGCTTTCAGCAAGCCAATTCTTTTTGACATTGGCACTTGACACGCCTATCAAACGGCCACAAAAGAAAACGTTGCCCGCCAGAACCGCTGAGATAATCCGCACACTCGAACAGCTCAGCGGTATTCTGTCGCTTGCGGTTTTGAAGACAAAGGATCATCAAATGCAAAGCCGGCAATGGATGCAGAGTAGTCAGCACATTCGGTTACTTGCACAGATCACTACGCTCTGGATATTTGAAGATTTTGAGATAAGGACATTCCATAAGACGCTCGACAACGTGCAGCAATGGATGCAGCAGTTAAAGTTATACATTCAGCGGATCCTGCCCGAATCTCAAAATAAGACCAGCATCCTTGAAACAACCGAAAACATTTTTCGCAATGCCCAAGACCTGCTGGCAAAGTATGAGAGCTACTATCAACCAATTGAGCTGGCCGGACAGCTTCGGGTATGGAAATCGAATGCGTCGGATAATCCCGATCAAGTGCATATGATCATTGAAGAGAAGGTCACGGCAATGCTTAAACGTTTAGACTTATGATAGGGAAAGTGGGTTTGGGAAACTTCGCCAAAGGCATATTGAGTTACTGCTATTATGAAAAGGAGTTGACAGCAAAACAATTGAAAGAAGTTACGATTGACGACGTTCGGGGAGAGCTTATTTACATTCAGCATCTTGGCATAAATACAATGCCGGACGGAAGGCTGGACTTGGATTATCTCGCCAAGCAAATGCTGGATAACAGGGACAAAAACAGAAATCTCAACAAATATGTTTGGCATCAATCGTTCAGCTTTCCGCCAGGGGAAGATCCGCCCGCAGAAAAGCTTACCAGCTTGGTGGTAGAGTTTGCAAAGGAATTTGGTTTTGCGGAGAATCAAATGCTTGCCTTCAAGCACAACGACACGAAGCATAAGCATATTCATATTGTCGCAAACCGGATCAATTACAACGGCAAAAACACCGCTGATCATTTTAAGAATTATGCGCGGACGGGTGAATTTTCAAGACGGATGGAATTGGAACTTGGACTCACAATAACTTCTGACATGAGCTTAAATCAAAAAGGAAAGCAGCAAGCGCCAAGGCAGGATAAAGCAATCATTAACCTCAGGAGTTTGGTAGATCAAGTTTTAGCAAAAGCATCTTCAATCGATGAGTTCGGAAGGCAAATGCAAACGCACGGATTCAAGACGTATATAGGAAGAGGTATAGCTTTTTTCAATATGCAAAATCGGATGAAAGTGAAAGGTTCTGACCTGGGGAAAGACTATTCATTGCAAAATCTTGAACAGCGAATGGGTATGGAGATGTCGCAAGCTTTTGTGCCTGTAAAACGCAAGAAAAAGTCTCGGCGGAAACAACAAGGATTAAGTATCTAACGAATATTAGAACAGAGCAACAGCTAATAATATGTTTTCCAGAGTCGAAAACCACGCACACTTGTCAGTCAGTGCAACGAAAGTTACGAAGTAAAAAGTGACGGCTGTAAAGTCTCCGGCTATTTACCACGGCTAGGCGCCCCCGGCTATCGCCGCTCCTTAAACCGCCTCCCGACTTTGCACCCAAGGGGCAAGCCCCGTCACTTTTTCTTCGATTGAAGGAGGCGATTGCCCTGAGCACAAAGCCGGGGCTCGTAACTTTAAAGACTTTCAATCATGAAATCATCAGAAAACGCTCCAAGGATTTATGTTGGCACTTACGGAATGTACAACAGCGGTTCACTCTTCGGGAAATGGTTTGATTTGACAGACTATGCTGATGCAAAGGAGTTTTACCAAGATTGCTATAAATATCATCGTAATGAATTTGATCCAGAGCTCATGTTTCAAGACTGGGAAAACATTCCGGACTTCCTGATTTCCGAGTGCAGTTTGGATGATAAGGCGTTTGAGTACTTCCAAGCACTTGACGAAATGGACAATGCTGCAGCCGAAGCTTTTAAGCTTTACTGCGAACAGATCAGTAGCTGGCCTGGCAACGAGAAGGTGTTAGACGAGCAGATTGAAAATTTTCAGGAAAGCTATCGAGGATACTTTGGCGGATCAATGAAGGATGCGAAAATAGAGTATGCTTACCAGTACGTTGATGAAACTGGAATGTTGGCTGATGCAACTGCGACGCTTGAACGTTATTTTGATTATGAGGCTTTTGCTCGGGATTTGTTTTTAGATGAGTATAGTGAGGTCGGTGGGTATGTGTTTGCAGATTATTGAGTTTTCATGGCTGGTTAACCGACAAACGACGGTTAACCAGCTGTAAATTAATGTTTTGAATCCTAGTCAATTTGTATCCACCCAAGTAAGTACATCTTTTCTGTCGCGGCAACCGCGCCTATCTTCGCATGATCGAATTTAAGAAATATGTCCATCATGTTGAAACGCGAAATCAAATCCGAAGAGATGTTCAGGCTAGTTACAGAACTGGAATCCGCAGACTGCGACCGTCAGAGTTTTGCACGGCGTCAAGGAATAAGTTTAAGTAAGCTTGATTATTGGCGGCACCGTTATCATCTTTAAAACCAAAACGGATCAGGATTTATTGAATTGAAAGGTTTGCCTGTTGATTCATCCGTAGAAATTGTCTATCCTAATGGTGTGACAATCCGCTTGTCTGGGGACTCTGGCCTAATACGTTCACGTGCGCTGGTTACCTTGTTGTAGGAATGTTTTCTTTAACTTCATCCCAGCGATATCTACTTTATAAAGGCGATTGTGATATGCGCCGGGGAGCATACTCGCTCAGTGGGTTGGTTCGCAATGAATTAAACCGGGATCCGCTTTCGGCGAAGTATTTGTATTTCTCAACCGTCGTCGCTCCTGCATTAAACTGCTCCGCTGGGAACCCGGCGGATTTGTATTGTATAGCAAACATTTAGAAAAAGGCACCTATTGGAGGCCAGTCTCAATGGCAAAAGACGGGGCTTTATCCTGGCCGGAATTGGTATTGATGATAGAGGGCATCGTGATTAAAAGAAGTACTCAAAAGCCCAGATATGTCACATTTTCTTAGTTTTTCACATTGGAAATTGTGAGACTTTTGACTATTTTTAAATCATGTTAAACGCTCTCGAAAGTCTGTCTAAAGAAGACCTGATCGCTCTGATCGGGCAAAAAGATGTGCTTCTCAAAGAGCAACAGGCGCATTATACGGAAGTTCTTCAACAGAAGGAATCAGAGATCGCCAAGCTTCGCCGGATGCTATTTGGGCAGAAGCGGGAACGCTTTGAAACCTCGCCTATACAGCTCCCGTTAGATTTTGGACAGACCCTGTCTGAACAAGAGATCAAAGAACTGGAAGAGTTGATTAATAAGAAAGCAGAACTGGTTAAACAGCAGGATGACAAAGCTCGGGACACCGACCGACCACGCGGACCACATCCTGGCCGTTCACCTCTTCCCAAGCACCTCACTGTACAACAGCTGGTCTTGGAGCCACAGGAAGATACGACGGACATGGTGCTGATTGGCAACGAAGTGACCGATAGCCTGCAATATGAACCTTCTCGCTTTTACATTCAACGTATTGTTCGCCCTAAATATGCCCCGAAATCAGCCAATGTAATTGATGAACCTGTTCACATTGCCATCGCAGAGCTACCGCAGTCCGGATTTGGTAAATGCATAGCTGGAACGGGATTAATCGCCCAGATCCTGATTGATAAGTATTGTGATCATTTGCCTCTGTATCGTCAATTACAGCGATTTAAGAGGGAGGGTATTGACATAGCGCCAGCCACAATGGATCACTGGGTGAAACTGGGTATGCAGCGGCTGGAATTATTGTACGAATATCAAAAATCGATAGTTCTAAAAAGCAATTACTTACAAGTCGACGAGACCACCATCAAGGTACTGGATCACGATAACAAGAAAGGAAAAACCCACCTAGGGTACTTTTGGGCATACCATGACCCCTTGGGTAAGCAAGCCTTTTTTAGTTACGAGCCTGGAAGAGGTGGCAAGTACCCCACCACAATGCTGTCCGACTTTAAGGGATACCTACAAACCGACGGTTACGCCGGATACGAGGGCTTGGCCCAAAGGGAAGGCGTTGTCCATCTAGCTTGCTGGGCACACGTCCGCCGTAAATTTGAAGAATCCCTTTCTTATGACAAAGCTCTTGTGGAAACGGGTATGGCTCTGATACAGGAGCCGTATGCTATCGAACGACACATGAAAGAAAAAGGGCTGGACAGCGACCAAACCAAGGAACTGAGACTAAAAGAAGCATTGCCTAAGTATTAACTCATGGATCAATGGATCAGTGCTAATATGTCAAAAGTTTTACCGAAGAGTCCGATCGGCGTGGCATTCCGCTATGCCTTTGAAAGATGGGACGAACTGGGACATTACATGTATGATGGGATGCTCCAAATAGACAACAATCTGGTCGAGAATCAAATTCGCCCGATAGCACTAGGTTATGCATAGTTAAAGATTATGTAAAGTAAGTGAGCAATACCACGTTCCATTTTCAGTAGACAGCAGTTTTCTGTCACATTACTTTACATAATAACAATGGTCAAAAACGTTTGAGCCAGTCCAAAAGGTTTTCATTCGACAACCAGACCGGCTGCTTTTCCGGTACAACTGATGTGTATGCTCTTTGGATCGCTTCCCGTTTCGCACGCGAATCGGCTCGTGCATATACTTCCGTCGTTTGAACAGAAACATGACCGAGAATATCGCGTATGTACACCAGATTGACGCCTGCTTGCAGTAAATGCATTGCTTTGCTGTGACGCAGGGTGTGGCAGCTGATCTTTTCTGGTAAATGAACCTCACCTGTTGTTTTTCTGGCCATATCAGCATATTTAAGTAGAATATGATTTACGCCAGCCCTTGTAAGCTTTTCGTTCCGACTATTAAAAAACAGCGGATGTACGTCGTTATATGCCTGAAGAAGATGATGTTCTTTCAGATAAGGCTCCAATAATCGTACTTGCTCGTCGAGCATTGGAACAATGCGGGTTTTATTGCCTTTGCCATTAATCCGGATTGTACTCAGCTTGTCAAGCCTGAGACTAGACGGCGTCAGATCAATAATCTCCTGAACACGTGCGCCTGTATCGTACATCAACGAAAGCAACGCCAGATCACGTCTACCTCTAACGGTCCGGGTATCCGGTTGCTGTAAAAGCATTTTAATCGCATCAATGGTCAGATAGTTCATTGGTACTATCGCCTTACGCTTCATCGGTATTGACAAGATCTTCTGACATTCATAAAGATGTTCAGGATGCTGATACTGCATGTAGTGAAAAAAAGCATGGATAGCAGCCAATCTCGCATTCCTGGTCGCGTTACCATTTTTGCGTTCTACTTGCAGCCAATCAAGAAAACCGACGACTGCTGTTTGATTTATATTTTCTAATGTCAATCTTGATACAGAGATGCCTTGCGTTTCCATGTAACCTATGAACAGGGTGAAAGTATCCCGATAAGCGCTTATAGTGTTCTTACTTGCGCCGCGCTCGTGCGCCAAATACCCGGTCAAAAAACCTGTCAGGCATTTTGAGAAGTTAGTAGGTTTCATAGCCTGAGCTGTTAGGGAAAACGTTTATACAGATCCTGTCAATATCCTTCAGCAACCCAGGGTACATGGCAGATACCAGCCTGACATAATGATTTGTCGATTCTACTGATTTGTGACCAAGGTAGGTTGAGAGTACCGGTAAGCAGCAGTAGATATCCGCTCCACGTTCGGCCATCATCGCTAGGGAATGGACACTAAATGAATGGCGCAATGCGTGTGGTGTTATACCGCGACTTTTGGGAATTCCGGCCGCCAATAACAAACGTGAAAACCAGCGGCCGAAACAATCGTGTGATATGCTTTTCCCATCAAGGGAGATGAAAAAGTGGTCCTTTTTTATCAGGTAAGCGGGTAATTTATTCCTGTAAAAGACGTATTGCCTAAGTACGGCTGCCAACGAATCTGAAAAAGGGATGACACGCTGCTGTCCGTTCTTGCTGTCCCGTACAAGGATGGTCTGGTCATCAAGGTTAACATCTCCAACCGATAAAGCCAATGCTTCTCCGCCTCTGAGCCCTGTACAGTACAGTAACCTTAAAAGTGCAGGCATAGCAAACATGATTTGACGTAAACCCTTCTTGATACGAAAATGATCTGCTACTTCAAAAAGGCGTCCAAGCTCATCTTGTGAATAAATATGTGGCGTAAAATCCATTTTACATACAGGTAAACGCATCAGATAAGAGTGGATACCCTGTTCGTTAAGGAATGATGCCAGCTTATTGATGAGCAATGCGCGATGAAAATTATAGGATGACGACAGGTTAGCGCCTGTTTGCATCCATGCTTGCGAAAGTTTCGGCGTGATGCCCAGCCGGGTTTCGCCACGGCTAACAGTAAAGCGGTCAAAAATTGCAAGTATGGATTGCTCTGTTTGCTGCTTAAAGCCTAATCGCCTTTTATAATCCAGGTATTGTTCCAGATACGGGGCATAAATGCCGGTGAAGTGACTATGCATAAAAACAACCTCCTTTCTGATTATAGAAGCCATCAGCCACAGCAGGTGCGTCAAGCATACACTGCTTCATGGATGTAAGGTCTATCCGTAAATAGTATTTTGTTGAACGAGAGTTTTCATGACCGAGGACTTCTGTAATAACCGGTAAAACGGTACTCTGCTCCAGAAGTAAACTGGCAAGGCTGTGACGGAGCGCATGAGGCCCATGGTGCCGATGTTCAATATTAACCCCTGAGAGAATAAATGCACGGTTCACAAGATTGGTTATTCCGCAGCTATGCATCCTCCCAAATGGAGACCGACCCGCCAGGAACACATACGGTTCATCAGAAATTGGCCTCCCGTATTTCAGGTACTCAATGATCGCTTCACCAATCTCAGCAAGTAAAGGCAGTTGGAGTTGTCGCCCGGTTTTGTACTGACTTACCGATATTATGCTTTGCTGCCAAAACAAGTTTTCAAACTTCAACCCGGCAATGTCGGATGCTCTCAGACCCAGTCTGGCGGCAATTAATATAATCGCATAATCACGTTTTCCACAGGGTCGGGCGCGGTCGATCTTACCGATCATCTTTTGAATCTCATCGACTTTAAAGACAGACGGAAGCTTGGCCTGTTTTTGATAGTTGTCTTGTGGGACAGAAAGCGAGATATCTTTTTTTATCAATCCCTGTTCAAAGAGAAATTTTAAAAATGTTCTGATCGCTCTTAATGTCATATGAGCAACAGTGGAATACCGTATATCTAAGGTCCTCAGATAATCCATAATTACTAATTTATCCACCTTGTCGACGGAAGTGATGCCCTTATCTTTCAGATAGAGAAGAAACTTGCTTAGGTAATGTTCGCGCTCTCTTATTGTTGTTGACTTCAAACGCAGCGTGGCCAGGTGATCAACAAATTGCTTAACCAGCGCGCCGATTACACCGTCCAGTTGGAGCCGTTCCCGGGATCTGGTTATGGTACCGGTGTCATAAAATTCACATAGTACACTGACAATTTTCACAAAATCCTTATCTCTTTTGGAAAGTGTAGCGTAATCGAGCTGGCCAAACCGGTCAAGTAAATGTTGCCTGCCAAGGTTAGAAGTGAATTCGGGTATGCTTTGGCACCGTATCTCACGCCACATTCGTCGCCAATAGATACGATACCAGTTAACTGTCGCGTCAGTTCTTAATAGTTTGGTTCTCAACACTTCGCCTGCATCATAGATGAGCTGATCAAAGCATGTCTGTATTTTTCTCATAGCTGCATTGTTTTAGTGATTGCAACATCGCAATCACTAAAACAATGTATTATTATGTAAAGTACTTTCGTCTTCCGGTAAGCCTGGAAGCAACTTTTATATGCTGACTTTACATAATCTTTAACTATGCATAACCGATTTTATGCAAAGCTTTACATAATATCGGTCGAAAGAATTTCTTATTCGCCGGAAGTCATGAAGGAGCGAGAAGAGCGGCTGTGGTATATACCTTTATGGCTCAATGCAAAAAGAACACCATCAATCCCCACTGTAAGCTTTCCCGAAATTAGGACAGTGTAGGATTAGACTCGAAATGAGCTAATTTTAACTGTCACATGAAAAAGAAAAACTACTCAGAAACCCAGATCGTGGCGATCCTCAAACAGTATGAGGGTG
>NZ_SWFP01000004.1 GCF_005869225.1 Dyadobacter bucti
AGCCAACATTCTCGTTACTTCCTGCTTAAACTCAGCATCATAACTCTTTCGGGTTTTGCTCTCTTTCTGAACTCCCATTTTGCATCATGTTGTGCAAAAATGTGTGCCGCTTTCGGGAGCCACCTCAGGTTTCCTGATCGCACTGGGAATGCATAACAACTGGCTTCCGTTCGTGGACTGGTCGCAAGTGCCTTTCCTGGACAGAATGGGCTGGGTCTTCGTGATCTGCGTGATCGGAATGTTTATCCTGAGCTACGTTTTGCCCGACGAGAAACAGGGACTGGAAGTGGACGCTTCCATGTTCCGCGCGCATAAAAGTTTTATGCTGGGCGCGGCGGTGATTCTGGTGTTGCTGGTTTTCTTGTATAGTTATTTTTGGTAGAAAGAACCGGCGGGGGGTCGACCATGTAATCTATTTTCTACGGATTCGTTTTTCCTGGATTGATGTTGCAACCAGTCAGATTACAAATGGCCACCACCTGGTCGATAATTGGTTTGGTTCTGACAGATGTCAGCATAATCGGCCAGTTATAGCGCACGATTCAACAACATCACTCAGATATTGTATTTCAAAGACCACTTGAACATCTCAGATATAACAGGCTCTAAATCCCGACCGCAATTTGTTAAACTATATTCCACATGTGGCGTAACAACTGGCAAAGAAATTACCCTAACACTCCTATGATAGATCGGCACTAAACCCCGCAATCCGCTCCCTGCAAATCCGTTCCGTCAACTCTTTCAGCAAAGTCACCCGACCGCCAAGGTATTCTAATTCCTCTTTTTCAATCTTATAATTCTTTTCGTACCTCGCGTCAATGTAGGCCTTTTTTAGAAGTTTAAACATCCGGTCGTCCTCGGCTGTATTTCTAGGAAAAACCGTAGCAAAATTGGAATGGAGTTTTATCGCTTGACTTCCCAATTCCTCGATATCATGAATCTTTGGCTTGTAATCTGTGAAGACCAAAAGAACCGCGGTATAAAATCTTTCCGCCGCTTGGTGAAGTTCAAAAGCCGCATCGGTGTAGAAATCTGAATCTTTTTCTCCTTCCTGTAAATAGAATTTAAAGCCTATTAAACGTTTACTGGCAGATTTGAACCAATGCTCAAACGCATCCGTAGCTTTTATATGCCTTTCTTCTGAGTTCATCAATTTTGGCTCAGATAAGCTGTATTTCCCGGAATCGTAAAGGATAATTCCTTCCCTCAAAATATCGACAAAGAAGTAGTAATTCCGTTCGATCTTGTCGTTCACGAAGCCAATGCTGTGGTAAATAATGCTAGTTCGCGTGATATCCTCATTGGCTATCAGCTCTTCCTCGAGCTCACGCGATTTCTTGACTTGTTTTGCCGAATTTTTGTCTTTGGTGACGATCAGAATGTCAAAATCGCTCACATACTCATACTTTTCCTGATAATCCTCGACCCAGTCACCCCGCGCATAGCTGCCGAAGAGAATGATCATTTCTGCCGGGACTTTGTCGAGTACAATTTGGGTAAGCGCCTTTAATTGGTCTTGTTTGTTTTGTGGGAGATGAGCGAGGGATGTTTTCATTCGTGTGTGGGGTTTTTTAAAATTTCGGTAAGATACAAAATTTCAAAAACCATCAATGGCGAGCCCTAATGTTCAATCGCCATCATCCGCACTTTTCCATTTTCGAAGGTATAAGTATGAAATAGCAGCGCGCCGCTTAAAATCTGCCCGTCCGAATCTATGGTAGCTGATAGTCTGCGGCATGCAGAATCAACATGTCAGCCAATGACGAAGCGGACTTCTTTCTGTAAGCACCTTTTAGCCAGGCAATGGTTGCCCGGCGCTGCATGTCGGCTCCGGTGATAGGAATGGCCTTTAATTCGGGATGATGAAGTATTGTCGAGTTCATTAGCACGGTCACCCAGCGACTTGTTTGTGCAAATTGGAGCAGGGTGTGTATGTCATTGACCTCTATGCTCAGTGAAGGCGATACATCATGCTTTTGCATTACCAGGTCCAGGTAGCTGCGGATGCTGTATCCGGCCGAGGGTAAAACCAGTGGCAGATCAGGCAAGTCTTTCAGCTTAATATCGTTCTTGGCTGTCACGGGATGGTCGCGATGGGCGATCAGGGATAGCTGAGCGGAAAATAAATGATCTGTTGTAGTGCGTTCATTGTCTGGCTCATCGTAAAATGATAGCATTAAATCCAGATTGCCTCCTTCCAAATTTCGGAGCAGCTCCTGCGTTGTCCCGAAACTGATCATCAATTTGATCTGTGGGTGTTTTTCATTAAAGTCAGCTACTGCCTTGGTAAGCAGATTACTAAGGCCATACGTAACTCCAATAGAAAGTGTTCCTGTTTTGAGATTCATCAGATCCTTGAGAATATCCTTTCCATCTTCTGAATCCTTCAATGTTTTCAAAGCGTACGGCAAAAATGATCTCCCCGCTTCTGTGAGCCGCACGCGCTTGGCAATGCGATCAAAAAGCGGCAGTCCAAGTTCATCTTCCAACTGTTTGATCTGTTGCGACAATGTGCTCTGTGTAATAAACAGTGCTGCGGCTGCTTCTGTGAAATTTTGCAGCTCAGCCGCTTTTTTGAAATATTTCAATTGGCGTAACTCCATGCAGCAATATAACCACTTGATCGTTTTTAGCGATGAACCTGATCGAAAAAATGAGTTTAGACGATTAACTTTTGCATCGGACATTTGGACTATCAAACGAAAACAAAACAGATCATGGAAATCAAACAAACCACTGCCAATGCGTTGTCTCATGTTGTAGCCAAAGCGATCATCAACGCGCCCATCGAAAAAGTAAACATTGCTGACTGGCTGCTCAACCTGCCTGATGCCGAATATCAAAAATGTTCCGTCAATCATATCGCTGCCGGGGCTACGAGGACATACGACGGTCAGCCGATGTCGATCAATGTCGAGATGATCGGCGAGGCATTGGTAATCCAGCATTATGTTGCGACCGAATTCCGTGCCGACTATTGTCGAATGCTCTCGCAGTCTGATGTGATCAGCCAGAACGGACGCAGCAAAGTTCAGGTGCTTTGGGAGCTGAAAGCCACCAGAATTGATGATCAGCGTTGTGAATACACCAATGAAATTCATGCAACGGCAACACCGCAGTTTTTGGAATTTATTGATAAACACGGCATAACCCTTGCACAGGCAGCCGCAGCGCGCCAGGCTGCATCAGATCTTCACAACCAGGAAGAAACACCACTATTTGCAAAAAGTATTGAAGCAAAAGCACTGAATGGCATTTATGGATTTTAAGTAAAAAAACATGGAAATGATTTTGGGAACTTTGGACTAGAACCCCGTCCCTGGCCTGTGCATTAATTATGTTTTTAAGTGAATCCATTCTTGGCTGTTTTATATCTTTGGTTGATTTGTTTTGTTGATGCAAAGCACGCATAGTCGCGGATTTTAACCGCCGGACAATTTGGCGCAAATGGCGGACAAATCAGCTTAAATTCAGATATTCCTAGCACAGATGAAGCAGTTTTTAAACATCATCCAAAACGAAGAGACCCTGCAAAAGGAAAATGAAAAGTCATTCCTGCTTGATTTCAGCAATGATATGACGGCAGTCCGGACCAGGGAAGATCTGGCCATTGTCGTTAAAACAGCACTACGGAAGCTTAACCCTGAAAGAGGCTATGTGATTCGCAAGATCAATGAAGATGGCGAAACAATGTCTGCTTACCTGTACGATACGGGCGCTTCTGCATTCGATCCGGCATTGCTGGCGCTGGTGCTTGCTGAGAAGTACCCGATCAATGACGGCCTCCAAAACCGTATTCTGGATAGCTACATTCCGTTGCTTTTCAATGTGAGCCGCGAGTTGCAGAGAGGCTACAAGCTTTCCTACCTGGACCTTTGGGAAAACATGGGTTTCAAAACAATGGTAGGCATTGCACTGCGGAACGGTAACACGAATATTGGTCTGCTCTGGCTGAGCATTGACGAGATCAACATTCCGATCTTGCAGGGCATCTGCTCGCAGATTGCCATTGCGATGGGCAACATTATGGCCAACGAAGACATTTTGCGCAGGCAGGCCGAGCAGCAGCTGATGCTCACGTTTTCAAAAGATATCACGGGTGTTAAGTCCAAATCGGACTTGGATCATGTCATTTCCAGTGTTTTGCAGGGCCTGTTTAAAACCCAGATCGCCGTTTTGTATCTCTTGGCAGAGGACCAGGTTACCCTGCGGCCTTACCTTCTCGACCGGCGGTTTTTCAAGGAAAATGAGGTTGCAGAAAATGAGGAATTTTACTCCTTGAATATTAATGAACAGCATATAAAACAGGTTTTCGAAAGTAGCCAGCCGATTTTGCTGCACATTGATGAGAATCTGGAAGCGAAGTGTCTAAAACTATCCATCCAGCGTGAGCAGCGCGGGCTTAACAGCGTATATGCATCGGCGCTCAGATTGGGTGAACAGAATCTGGGGATGGTTTGGATGCTGGGTGAGCAGATCAGTGGGCCGCTTTTGCAAGGCATTTGCGCCCAAATCTCCACCGCGGTTTCCAATGTGCTTGCGCACGAACAGATCCTGCATTTGAAAAAGCAGCTGGAAGACGAAAACGACTATCTCAAACAAGAGCTCAATAAAGATTTTGACGAGATCGTCGGTGGTGGCGAGGCCATGCAGCAGGTGTACCGGCTGATTTCCCTGGTGGCTGAAAGCAACTCGACGGTGTTGCTGCTGGGCGAGACGGGTACTGGCAAGGAGCTGATCGCAAAGGCCTTGCATAACGCGTCTGCCCGAAAAGAAAGGCTGATGATCAAAGTCAATTGCGCGGCCATGCCAGCCAGCCTGATAGAGAGCGAGTTGTTTGGCCATGAGCGCGGCGCATTCACTGGGGCTGTCGAGCGGCGCATCGGAAAGTTTGAGCTGGCAAATAACAGCACCCTTCTTCTGGACGAAGTGGGGGAGATGCCATTGGAAACACAGGTGAAGTTGCTGCGGGTTTTACAGGAAAAAGAAATGGAGCGCATAGGCGGCAAAACCACCATCAAATTAAACGTCCGGATCATAGCGGCCACCAACCGCGACCTGGAAGCCGAAGTGAAAGCGGGCCGGTTCCGTTCGGACTTGTATTACCGTTTAAATGTATTTCCCATTAAGCTCCCGCCACTTCGCAACCGCCGCGAAGATATCGAAAGCCTTGCCGAATTTTTCTTATCCAAATTCAGCAAAAGTATAGGCAAGAAAACCGTGAAGCTCTCAGCCAATGCATTGCGGCAATTACAGGCCTATTTGTGGCCCGGCAATGTACGCGAACTCGAACACCTCGTTGAGCGCTCGGTCATATTGACCACAGGTCCGATGATCAGCGAGTTTTTCTTGCCGCAATCGGCCGCGGCAAATACCGACGCTAAGACGATGCAATCCGATTTGCCATTGGAAGAGGTCGAGCGCATGCATATCATACAAGTGTTGCGCCGGTGCGGCGGCAAGATTTCCGGCATAGGAGGGGCAGCCGAAATACTGGGCATTCCCGGAAACACCCTGCATTCTAAGATACGTAAGCTGGGCATCTCAAAAGCCGATTACTACGCTCATTAAGTCTTCTAATCAGACGCAACATTCCATCCATTCTCATCAAATAAGGTGATCCTTTTCATGATTTCACTAAATAAAGTGAAAATCAGAAGGAGCTATTTTAATTATATAGCTGATAATCAAATTACTAGCCAATTGGCATTGAAATGGCAAGTTTAAAGTCATCTGTAAGATTTTAAACTTAAACATTTCAAAACCATGAAAATTGTAATTGTAGGCGGCACCGGGTTAATCGGGTCAAAGGTCAGCGAAAAACTGCGGATATTGGGTCATCAGGTGGTGGTAGCCGCTCCTTCAACGGGGATCAATGCTTTGACTGGCGAAGGACTTGCTGAGGCCATGGAGGGTGCCGAGGTTGTCGTTGACCTCTCTAACTCGACTTCTCCCGAGGAGGAAACTGCGATTAATTTCTTTCGTACCGCCGGAAAGAACCTGGCTGCGGCGGAAATGACGGCCGGCGTTAAACACCACATCGTTCTCTCAATCGTAGGAACCGACCGAGCCTTGTACATCGGTTACCTTCGCGCCAAAAAAGAGCAAGAGGATATTATCAAAGCGTCCGGCATCCCTTACACGATCATCCGCGCAACGCAGTTCCACGAACACATGACGACTTTGATTGCGGTGCAATCCGACGAACAGGCTATCCATATTTCTAATGTTGATTACCAACCTATTGCGGCAGAAGACGTGGCCGCATTGGTCACGCGGCTCGCATTGGAAGAACCAAAAAATACGACGGTGGAAATCGCAGGGCCGGATCGTGCTCCCATGAACGAGTTCGTCAGCCATTATCTGTCTGTGAAAGGCGGGGAAAAGCCTTTGAAAGTAAACAACGACAATAAGTACATGTTCTTTGAAATCCCAAAATCCCTGTTAGTCCCTCAAGGCGATTTTTACCCTGGAGCAATCCGGTTCTGCGACTGGGTTAACCAATAAATCAAAGCTTATCCATTTTAATAATTCATAAAACCAAAAATCATGAAAATTGTAATCATAGGCGGCACAGGCCTGATCGGCTCCAACGTCACCAGAAAACTTCGCCAGCTTGGCCATACTGTCATAGCGGGATCACCTTCCACGGGCATCAATGCACTCACAGGCGAAGGCCTTTCGGATGCATTGGAAAATACGGATGTGGTCGTTGACCTTTCCAACTCTCCTTCATTCGACGAGGGACCGGCCATCCATTTCTTTCAGACCGTAGGCCGTAACATTTTGTCGGCCGAGCTGAATGCAGATATCAAACACCATTTGATCCTGTCCATTGTAGGTACACACATGATGGAAGGTATGGGGTATATGAAGGCCAAGAAAATCCAGGAAGACCTGGTAAAAAGCTCCGGCGTACCGTATACCATAGTCCGCAGCACCCAGTTCCAGGAATTTGTGCCGACGATTGCTGCCGGAGGCACGCAAGGGAATGAAGTTCATGTCTCAAAGATCGACTTCCAGCCCATTGCCGCAGAGGAGGTTGCGCTGTTCATTGCCCGGTTTGCAATTTCGGAACCTGCGAACGGAACTGTCGAAATTGCCGGCCCTGACCGTGGGCCTATGAATGAATTTGTCGAGAAGTATGTCAAGGCAACTGATGCGGGCAAATCAGTTGTGGTTAACGACAGTAATGAATACTTCGGTTTGGCAGTGCCAACATCGACGTTGGTACCGAAGGGAAATGCGTACTTGGGTGAAATTCGTTTTGAGGAGTATCTGCGTTCCCTCTCACCCCAAGCCTGACAACCTTTCAGTTTTTAAAATAGTCCTGAACATGCACGGTCGGTGGCTGCTACCGACCGTGCATGTTAGCAGCTTCAAATGCGTATTCCATGAACATTCGAAACTATAGAAGAAAATTAATTAAAACCTCGCATTACATATCCGGTGTTACGTTGTCGGTCTTGATAGCATTCTACTTATTAACATCTCTTTACACTGGATGGATCAGAAAAACATATACAGATCATGAGCCGGTTCCGGCTCGCCTACAGACATCCGGTCGTGGAAACGCTTCTGCTGGTCGTCATTTTATTCCAGATCGTTATGGGCATCAGATTGATTTACAAACGGGATGCCCAGGCGATTGCCGAGAAAATCCAGGTGTATTCCGGCCTTTACCTTTCATTTTTCCTCATTGCCCTCATGGGGGCAGTTCTTTCCGCACGGTACATCGAGCATCCGGACACCAATTTATACTTCGCAGCGGCCGGACTCAACTACTATCCTGCGACGTCCATTTTAATACCCTACTATTTCCTGGCCGTCGCTTCCATTAGCTTGCACCTTTCAACTATCCATTATTTGAAGACGAGATCAATGGGAATGGCAATCGGAATTGCGGTTATCGGTATTGCCACTTCATTTGTTATCATATTAAAGGATAGAATAGTAGCCCTATCAAAATTATTATTTCTGACTTTTAACTTTGAGACGTTCACTTTAACATAATTCTTTTTGATAATAAAAAGGACTTATCTTGGAAAATCAGCCTACTCATCACGACATACTTGGCGTGGAATATTTGGTCGATCAGATGACCAAAGCAGGATTTACGAGAGCCGCAACAAATGTTGCGACTCGAACATTAAAAAGAAAGAATCTCATAGATTTCACGCAAATCGAGGAAAGCTACTACAATGATAGCCGCATGATAACGCACTGTTTCCTAACAGAACTGGGAGTCGAGTGGCTAATTAATAATCAAGATAAAATAAGGATTAAGTTTGACGCTTCTGAAAGAGACATCCCTATGTAAGTATCCCTAACCTTGACAAAAATCAGGAGACAGCTATAATTTACATTTTTTTATTTTTTGGGCTTGTATTGAAAATTTAGGGTTATTTTGATGGTCGGTCCTCAATATCCAATCCATGCTGTCACCGAAAACCAAAAGAGATGTTGCCCTTGTCATTCCTTTTGGAGGGTTATGGTTTATTTTTAGCCTGATTTATTGCATACTAGAAAAAGGTATTCTCGGAGATCTGGACTACTATCCGTCTACGGGGAATCAGTACAAATTTGCAGCGAACATTTTTGCAGTCCCTATTGCGGGCCTGATGATGGGTCTAATTACCGGCGTTCTGGAGATTGGTTATTTCAGTAAGTGGTTTATAAAGGATAGCTTCGCCAGAAAGATCGTATTCAAATCCTTTTTTTACCTGATCATTGCTATCATTTTTCTTATTGTCATACTGTTGGTGAATGCACTATATACGCATAGTGAGCACTCTCTTGAAAATTTAGCGTCACCAGTCTGGGCATTTTTTACTGACTACGCTGCGGTCGGTCTTCTGGTATACATTGCTTCGGTAATTCTGATTACGCAATTCTACACTGAATTTAGCCAAAGTATCGGTCCAGGTACCTTGAGTAATTTTTTCTTAGGGAAATATCATCATCCGATAGAGGAAGAGCGGATATTTATGTTCCTGGATATGAAATCATCAACTACAATAGCAGAAAATCTTGGGCATGTCAGGTACTTTGAGATGCTGAAAGAATACTTTTTTGACTTGTCAGTTGCTGTTATTGATTATGCGGGCACAATCTACCAATACGCTGGTGATGAAATGATTGTCAGCTGGAAACTAAAAGACGGATTAAGAAATAATAACAGTATCGAGTGCTTTTTCGCGATGAAACGCGCTCTGGATATGAATGAGGAAAAATACATTAGTAATTTCGGCATCTTACCTGCGTTTAAAGCTGGGCTGCATTTTGGGATAGTGACTGCCGGGGAAATCGGATCGTTAAAAAAGGAAATCGTCTTTACAGGCGACGTCCTTAATACTTCCGCTAGGATACAGGGACTTTGCAATCATTTCGAGGCTGACCTGCTGGTGTCAGAAGACCTGGCCAAAATACTTAATCTTCCGGCTGCCTACGAGATCAGATCGGTGGGAGAGAACCTGCTGAAAGGCAGAAGCAAGACAATGGAGATATTTGCCATTTTCATTTCTAAGCAATCTATTTGATAAATTGCTTATTTCGTAAATCGCTGTTTTTTCGTGTGTCATTGTTTGCCTTGATTCTTGCAAACGCAAATTTAAACCCTCAAAAAGTGCTAGAATACCACTTAACGATAAGATAATGTGTTGCTCTTACTTCCCACATTCCTGCCAAGGCGGGACCCCTACATTTTTTTAATGTTAAGATTCGTCTTTGTTTGTTAACTTTAATGTGTCCTGACACCATCCATTTTTGCTTTTTAGCCAATTCCAGAAGATTCCAGTTAATGACCCGGTATTCTTTTCAAATAATATATGGCAAACGTTACAAAGGCAGCCCGCAGCAGCAGATCTTTAAATCTTAAACGACAAATCCGCAGAACTTTTTATGCTGTCTATGACTGTTGCATCAGCAACAACATCCCTAGCTGCGACGTTGCTTTCATTGAGCAGCGCTTTGGCCCTCGCAGTAAGCACGAACGAGTCGCCAGCGGCGAAAAATATTTCACATCTCTAAGCGCAGCCCAAAGATACGTAAAGAACCATTTCAAATCCGGCGGTGAATACTTCTCATTAAAACAGTCGTCACAACCTGATAACATCCTGCATGCAATCATTGACAAAATCACCTATCTTATGGCTTAACTTGGAGCGCAGGCCGGGTCGATTATGTTTTGTTAACTGGTGGTTTGCCTGGATACTTTTTTGTAAATTCACCCCTCGCATCACACACTAAGCAATCATGGTCTACGAGAAAATCTTCACAATGCCCGGTGGCAAACAGATAAAAATGGTTATCAGGGCGTATTACAGGCACCAGCAAACAGAGATTGAGCCGTTTATTGAAATATACATAAAGGAGCCCGTTCGGGCACATTACATTAAACCGACGGGGCTGAACCTGCCGCAATATGGAAGGTTTGGAAAAGCTGCGTCAAAAAATATTAAACAGCTGGTGGTTGAAGCCAATGGCATATCTGATCGGCAATATGACCAGGTGATGGATGAATTCAAGCAAATTAGCGGATCTTCCGTGCTGTTATAAGATCTGAAACTTTATATTGAAATTACATTTGGATCACAAGCCAATGGTCTTGAACCAGCCTGTGAGCAGATCGGGACCGGATATTTTGTAAGCGGTGGAGTACTGGTTGAAGTGATGACTTCGCTGGCGGCCGGATACAGCTAGCTTCTACCTATGGGAAAACAACAGCTTTTCTTCGATGTGGCATTGCTCGACAGTTACGCAGCTCGCGTCGATGAAGTCTTGTTAATTAAGCTAAAGCCTTCCAAGCAGCGGTGAGAGGACCTATAACGATACTGGCATCCATTATAAGCATGGGCTCAGCCAGGCCAGGGCGTTGCTGGAAACTCACGGCTTGTAATAATTATTACGTATATATAAGTGCGGACAAAAAAGGCAACATTGCGCAAGGCCGATAAGTATTACTTTTGCACCTTGCACGGTAAACAATGCACTTCACATGAAATGAAAACAAAGCAGTTCACAGCAAGTATTACAGAAACACTTTAAGACAAACTAAAAGACATAAAGGCGGATACAAAAAAAGCTTTCCAAAGCCATTAACAAGACGGCCAAAAACTAGCGAAGAAAGTGATCAAGGGGGCTATTAAGGAGCGAAAGAAGCTTGAAAAACAAAAAGGAACTAGCGATCTTGCTTAATCAGGATGAGACGAGCCTGGAATCGAAAGCTGGCTGAAAGGCATCAACGAGACGGAAGATGAATCGCTTGGCGTGCAGCATTAATTGCTAGCGATTTGAGATACTCCATATCATGCGTGATAGCTTGAACGCTTTTAGACCCTCATTCAATGCCAAACCCTAATACAAGTACAATGGCCTAAATGAAGGTGGACTTCCCTGATCTATTCGCAGTGATTAACTTTCTCATTAAAACCGCGTTATTATTATAAAAAGCTATTGGTTTGACGGTGAGCTTATTAGAGGAGCTATCTCACGGAAGATCTAGTTCGCGAAGATCTGATATTAGAGAACTCAGCTTTTGTATGCATTTTTCATGATGAAAAGTTTGACAAACGCAGACCTGTCGAGGCTCATACATTCGCCCAAGGTGCAGCAGTGTACTGCCAATGGCGCCGCTGCCCCCGCGGATCAGGATTCGCTGCCTGGATCTGACATTTGCATAATGAACAAACATCTGATAGGCAGAAATACCCGATAAAACCATGCAAGCGGCGGAGTGAGGGCCGCATGCTGGGGGATCCGGGTAATGGGCGGGTAAATGCCTTTCTTTATAAAAATATCCGTTGCCGAGACCGTGGAGGCTTCAATCCTGACCCTAACCTGTCCGGGTTTTGGTTCAGGAGATCGGTCCTTCCACGATCCGGATCGTACCCGGCTTTCCCGAAAGCGCCGATCATTGCTTTCCGGTTTTTCATCGCTTATCCAATAAACCGTTTGTCTTCCGAAAAGGCCAAAGCATACATAAATGCGCCGCCGATCATGTTAACAACCCTGAAAACGTTCAGCATTTCCATTGGGTCTTTGGCATTGGGCAGGTTGATCATCACCGTGACCAGCAGCAAGTAGACAGCCAGCAAAACGGCAGCCAGCTTATCGTATTTGCCGATAACGCAGCTGATCATAAAAGCCAGCATGCATACGCCTGTCAGGTAATTGAAAAAGTACGGATAGGGCAGGTATGTGGGGACATACCGTTGGACACCTACATCGGCCAGGAACAAATGCAGGAAGACGTAAAAGGAAAATGTGAACACATAGAGCCATTTTCCAGACTTTAAAACTTTATCCATTTTGCGGGCTTGTTAATGGTTTACTAAAAAATCGATGGTCTTTTGCAGCGTATCGTGCATATAAAAGCAACCCGCCAATCGTCATCAGGTTTCTGAAAATATTGAGCATATCGTTTTGGGAATGCGGTGCCCTGGGAATGTGTATAATGAAGATCATCAGCAACACGTATAGGGCCATCAGGATCGAAGAAAGCTTGTCGTACCGGCCGATGAGGCAGCTGATAATGTAAAGCAGGATAAGAACGCCGGTAAAGTAATTCAGGAACAGCGGCGCGGGCATCCAGGATGGGACAAAAGACGCACCAACCTGCGGCTGGCCAAAATGCAGGCCAACATAAAGCAAAAAGGAAAGAGGAAAAAGATAGCGTCCGATGTTCAAGATCTTGTTCATTTGGTATAAGATTAAGAGGATTGAAAGAGCAGGAAGGCCGGTTATCGTCCGTTACTTCCTGCTATTCATTTACATTTCAAACGGGATAATCGGACGCACTTCGACACTGCCGCCGAGTTGCAGGACCGGGCATTGCCTTGACAACTCGACCGCCTCGGCCAGATCCTGAGCTTCGAGCGTGAGTGTGCCTACGACCAGTCCGTGGCCATCCTTAACGGCGTCCTGAACCTGTCCGCCTGGACCGAGGATACTTCCGGACTGATCCAGACGCTGGGTGCCGATGAATTTACCCTGACGGGCGATGTCGGCGATGAAGTGTTGCCAATGTGCGGTGACGGCTTCCATGTCAGATGCCGAAGGTTTGTTTTCCGGCGAAAGCGGGAAATGATGAAAATTCAGGAGATACTGTGCCATTGTTCTTATTGTTAATAGGTTAGCGATCTTTTTCTTTGTCGACATGGCAAAATTACTCCTGCTATTTGGCATAAATGGATGGCATATCTGACAATATGGTATGGTATATTTGCCAAACATTAATCCTCATTCCTATGCGCGTAATCATCCCTGTTTTCAAAGATTGCGTCTCGGCTTCGGTAGTCGGCATGATGGATATGCTCAAACTGACCGAGAACTTTTACAACCATTTGCCCCATCAAAAAAAGAAATGGTTCAGCGTGCAGCTCGTATCTCTTCATGAAGAGCGTACCGTCCAAAACAATGGGTTCGACATTACCTGCGATATACTGCTTGCCGACTGTGATCATGCGGACCTGGTGATCGTCCCGGCCATTGTCGGTGACTTGCCGACCCTGATCGAGGAGCACCGGGATTTCGTCGATTGGTTAAAAGTCCAGTACAAAAAGGGCACGAGGCTGTGCAGCACCTGTAATGGCGCGTTTTTTCTCGCTTCGACCGGATATCTCGACGGGAGGGAGGCGACCACTTCCTGGTTTGCTTCCGGGGATTTCAGGAATATGTTCCCGAAGGTGAAGCTGATCGACGAAAAGATTATCGTGGATAATGGGGCGATGGTAACCGGCGGCGCGACGCTATCGTTCCAGAACCTATGTATTTATCTGATCGAAAAGTATTACGGAAAGGAAATTGGCACCTATGCAGCGAAAATGTTCCTGGTCGAGAAAGGTAAACATTCACAGCTCAACTATTCCATTTTCAGTGCCCAGAAAGGGCATAATGATGAGCAGATTCTTGAAACCCAGAATTTTATAGAACAGAATGCGGCCGAAAAACTGATTGTATCCAGGCTCGCCGAGGACGCAACGATGGCGGAGCGTACGTTTATCCGGCGGTTCAAAACCGCGACCAGCAATACACCTTCCGAATACATTCAGCGTGTAAAGGTGGAGCTTGCCAAAAAGCTCTTGGAAAACGAAAATACGTCGATCAAGGAGATCTGCTATGAAACGGGGTACGAAGACCAGAGCTACTTTCGCAATGTCTTCAAAAAATACACCGGCCTGACACCCGCCGATTATAAAAAACAATTTACGTTTCAGTTGTAGAGTGCCGGCCCTGTTGCGTTTAAGATCTTATACTTACCCAACATAATCGGCACTCTCTTTTTTAAGGGAGTTAGGCTCGTCTTTTTAGTCAGCTCCCTTGTTCACTAAACGACCCGATCCCCACGAATCAGTCGTAGAACGATAGCTATCACTGCAATAACAAGCAGTATGTGAATCACATTACCCATTCCAAAACTCGCAAATCCGAAATAACCAATAAGCCATAAGATCACGGGTTTGCTGCCGCTACATCTATCTCGGCATTTTTGAGGTTGGCAACGCTTGCTTTTATCTGAGCCCGGGATTTGATAATGAATAGATGGGCTGAGTACAGTACCATACCGGGCAAGCCAATCGACTTAGATTTTTATACGAGATTTTGATTGTCTTTTCTCAATAGTTAATCAAAAAAAAGAGGGTGCCCCATTTGTAAAGGCACACACCCTCTTTTAGAAATCCAGCAATTGAGTGGACTACTCCATAATGAATCGCGATTGCTCCATACCGGAGGCGGTATGGGCGTTAATGATGTACATACCAGGTTTCATGGCCTTGGTGACAGGCATTTCCATGGAAGTGCCACCTTGCGCATCGGTTTTAACTGTTTTCGCTTGATATAGCTGCCCAAAGCGATCGTGCATGGTAATGGTTATCGGCTCTTGTTTTGCGAAGTTGGTTAGATCAATGTATATTTTTTCCCCATTCCGGATTGGGTTGGGATATATCTTAAGAGCAGGCCGTTCAGCCGTTGCCTGATTGCGGGTCGTGTCAATAACCTGCTCTCGGGCATTTGCAAGGGAAGCGCTGGTAGTAGAAGAGTCAGCTTCGTAAGAAATCCCTAATCCCGATAACTCGACGGATACAATTTGATCCTTTTTCTTTTTGTTGCTGACAGCTTCTAGTTTCGCCTTTTTCTGTCCTGCTGATTTAGGATAAAAACCAAGATTAAAGGTAACAGAACTATTCTTGCGGATTTTTACTGGCTTATTTGGCTTTACACCTGGCTGACCAAACATTTGAAATTCGTCGGCATTAGCCCCGGTAATAGCCAGTCCTTTTAACACTAGGTTACCCCGGCCGGTATTGGAGATAGTAACTGTGTGCAGCGCCACCTTTGAGAAATCGCGTATGTCGTCAGGATCATGTTTATCATGGCCGTCGTTTTCCTTGTCTCCGCTCACTGCATTGGATCTCAAAGAAATTGGGGGGGAGTTCTCTGTGGAAGTAGCAGTGGTTGTGACTCCTACTACTTCTACAGCGGATATTTCCTTGGGAAAAGCGGTAGCAAACCCTTCATTATCGGATAAATTGCTCACTTGTAATAAAGTAATTTGAGAAGTCCTATCGGGTATATTATTCCAGTTAAGCTCAATCACGTACAAGTTTCCCGTTTTTACGTCTTCCACAATATCCAGAGGATTAATAAAACCAGACATACCCACTAAACCATTTGTGCCGGCCCCGGTATAGGATTTTGTAATGTCGTAGAGGCTTTCTTTGCTGCCTTTTACCAGCGAGCCTGGTTCTAAAACAATTATATCGCCCCCGCCGCTGAAGCGGCACACCAGCAATTTACCTTTCAATGCCCCATTAAAAGCATCGCTTTTATATTCAATAGCGCCATTAGGCGACCGGTTTAAGTCGAAATCAAAGGCTGCTCCCTGGTAATTTTTATCGGGGAGCACGGTAGTAGGATATCCGCCATTGTCTTTATTGCCCCGATTAGAAACATATTCTCCGCGCAAAGGATTAGGGTGACCATAATAGCCATTCGGCTTGATACGAAATAACCAATCATTTTGGACCTGCACCCCTGACGTAGCTGGTATTGATGGGCCATTATAAAAGGTGCCGTCCAGCCGCCGGGTTCCTGCTACGGAAGCCGGCGTATTACCCCCAGCCGCAGAGCCGTTAGCCGGAGCGTATAATTGTCCGTTAGAATGCCACACCAGGTCGTATGCATTTCTGATACCGGAAGCATAGATTTTAAGCGGAGCATTCGTAGCATAGGGGTTATAAGTGCTATCGGCAAGACGCAACTGGGTTGTGCCAGCCTGATTGATCAGACTCTGATTAGAAGTTGTTTTAACATCAAGTGTGGTACCATTTACTTTTGTTAAATCCAAACGCAGTACCGCCGCGGATAGCAAACTTTCAGTGCGCTGCCAGGAACCATCGTAAGCCCCCATAGAACTATTGCTGCCTTGATTAAAATATAAAGCTTTATCAGGACCAAATGCCAGACTATTCACCAAGTGGTCTTTGGCCGAGCGGGGCAGATTGGTAACCAGTAACTGCTCGGCAGCCAAACCCGCTCCCGTAAGTTTAGAGATTTTACCATCGAATTCGGGCGCATCTACCAGCCCGGACGAGCAATGAGAAACATAAGCTATAATGTTGGTCGCGGTGGAGACCGGATCGAAGACCAATCCTACTGCCGAACGGGTTCCGTATTTATTCACCAGCGTGGTAATCGATTGCTGATTGACAAGCATACCAGTGGTGCGATTTATTGTAAATCTTTCAATCACACCATCTAACCTTAGGGCGTAAAACTTGTCGTCCGGACCAATAACCAAAGAAGCATATTTTTTATTTTGAGTTCCGGCGACGGCAGCCTTGGTAAATTCAACGGATAAAGGATCGGTTGGCTCAAGGGCGGCACCAGTGGTAAAACTAGCAGTATACGGAATAAAAGAAGCTTGGCTATATGATTTCACACCTTCAGTTACCATGAACTTATAAGTCGTATTAGCTTCCAGGGCAAAAGTAGGGGAAAAGCTGATAGCGTCCCCGCCGCCCGTACCCTGCACCACGCCCTGGATTTGGGTGGCAGTGGTACCAGCTACTTTCATTAATTTTACAGTGCTACTTGTAATAGTGCTATTATCTACGCCGCCTCGATATCCGTCTACCTCCGTCACATAAAGATTATTGGCGGCAATACTGGAAGTATTTACGCTGACATTAGTGGCGACATCTCCTGGTGTAGAGGAAATCACGTACGGGCGGGGAGCGCTTACTTTCACCTGTATATTGAAGCCGCCACTGCTGAAACCGGCCGCCGCAGCTCTAACCGTCGCTTTATATGTACCTACCGGCAACTTTTCGGCAGCAGCATAATTAAAAGAGACATTAGGCTCCGTGCCGTTATGGGTAGTATTAAAGCTTAGCCAGCCACTGCCGCCAGCGTCGTATACGGCAGATAAGTTATATTGGACATTTCTATTGCCGGAATTGCTTAACTCTAAGGAAAAGGTTTTGTTAGTAGTGGAGCTGCCTTTCTCAATGGCTAGTTGCTGCTCGTTTACAGACCAATATGCATAAGGCCCGTTGGTAACCGGCACAATGCGGACAGAATTAATTTTCGTATTAAAACCGCCATCCGCATTAATAGTCAGCTTATTATCAGAAACCATTACCCGTACGGTAGCCGATTTTAAGCGTGTTGCAGAATTAATCGATCCAACGGGTATAAATTGATCGATTGCCTGCATACCCTCTACATTCAGACTATGTTTTTCGGGAAAAGGATAAATGCCAGCATCACCAGCAGAAACAGTTACATCATAGAAGCCATTCGGTACTTCTATCTCCCAGTAGCCTTCTGCTTTTGTACCATTAAAGTTACCTACAATATCATCAGCTTGCATGTGAATTAAAGTGCCTTGTAGCACATTGGCCGGCCAATTCCGATTTCTACCGTTGCCAGGAGTATCGCCGCCAACAGCAATATTAAGCAAGCTACCATCCGAACGATTTTTCCAGCCATATCGTAAGTTTTTTCCCTGGTAAGTGCCAGTCCGAAAACCAAAAGGCTGGCCATAGTCCCGAACCCAGCCCGTAGGCGGAACTGTAACCGGATCTTGAAAGGTTACCTGAATGGTTTGCGGATTTACAACTTTGAAAGAGATGGAGCCGATTGTGCCAGCTGTGCCGGTGCCCTTAGCTGCCGAATAAGGAGTGGCTTTCAAGGTATAACTTCCAACCGCCGGGGTCCAGTCCAGGCCGTCGCCAAACAAATCGTAAGGGCCCTGGGATTCAATTTGACTTCGACTTTCAGTACCGCTCAAGGCAAATACAACACTACCGACAGTACCAGGGTTGGTATTTGCCCTGATATTAATGTTCTTGGTAGGCAAGGCAGCTAAATTAAGTGTACTGTTATTGGTAAGTGTTTGTATGATTTCTTTTGTAGCTGAGTTAATTAAAGTAAAGCTCGTTATTTGCTCACCTGTTAGATCATCATTCAAATACTTTGTAGAAACAAACTTTTTGTTGGGAGGTTCGGCGATATCTGATGCCAGATTTAAGGCTTGGCTGTGACCGATAATTAACAAATTACAAATCAGGAATACCCACCATTTGTATGGTAATACCTTAATTTGTTGCACTGGGGGAGTAAAATTTTGATCCATTTTTAATCAGTTTAAAGTTTAGTTTAGCCCCTCACGGATTGTGAGAAAGTTTGAATTAGAGGTTCTGGTGTTTCGTGAAGGAAATCAACAAAATCTTTCTGCGTTAAAACATTCATCGAGCTGTGTGGTTGGAAGTTTTTACATTCCAATGGAAATCTTCCATGTTCTTTTACGTCGTTTCTAAAGGAGAAGAAGTTGCCTAAAGACATTCATCCACGGCGGCCGTTCTAAATTTCCCATTCATAGCTTACACCGGGACCCAGTTAACGTAAGGATCTTCAGCGGCTGCCATACAATTGGCTTCCAGGTCTTAAAAAGTTTGTGGCGGCCCCGTTTGAATACTTCCTTAAATCCATTTTCTTGGAAATGCACGTCGCCGGCGACTGTTCGCTTTCATTATTGCTTTGTATACAATCCGCTCGGAAAAACATCTTTCTTCCAAACATTTTGGTTAATCAGCCACAACATTAACTGCTTCGAGCGATTTCTTGGGCAACAATGAATGGGAAATTATACTACAGTTAACACTCCGAACGGTTCGCTGATGAACGGCCACAAAAACCATGCCGTGTAGCATCCATTCCAAACTTTATTTATTGCCTCAGTGTCCAACCCCTCAAGCTGAAAATTACAGAGAAAATGAATCACCTAAATCCGGTTTAGGCGGATCAGATCATTTCGTATTGTCCATCCTATTTTTTTGATAATTCAAGAAGGTTGCATTCGTCGCTGAACTACTTAAATCCGGTAGCCTTTGAAGCAGAATATTACCGGCAAGCAGGATGAAATTTGAGATTGTAAATATTTAGATAACCCGCAAAAGTGTGAACTAAAACGAAGCACGTCAAATGCTACACCATGCAAATATTGAAGAAGCAATTGGAATCGTTCCACCTGCTCTTGCTATTACCAGCAAAGGCTTCATTATTTTAGCTACATAACTATTCGAAGCAGTTTCGCATTAATGGCAACCACAATCGTAGATGCACTCATCAGGACTGCCCCCATTGCCGGGCTTAACATAAAGGAGGGGTACAAGACACCGGCAGCCAGCGGAATGGCTATCACATTGTAACCTATTGCCCAAGCAAGGTTCTGCACCATTTTTCTATACGTAGCCCTGCCAAATGTTATCATTTGTACTACATCCATCGGGTCACTGTTAACCAGAATGATGTCGGCAGTTTCGGCTGCAACGTCAGTTCCCGAACCAATCGCAATACCAACATCGGCCTGAGCCAAAGCCGGTGCGTCATTAACACCATCGCCTGTCATGGCAACGATTTCACCTTTACTTTGAAATTCTTTGACCTTGTCTTGCTTCTGGTGCGGCAAGACACTCGCCAGATAGCCATCCATGTTGAGCTTTTTGCTTACGGCTTCCGCAATTTTTTCATTGTCCCCCGTAAGAAGAAAGGTTTTAATATTCATCTTTTTTAATGCGGCAATCGCATCAGATGCACTATCTCTTATCGAATCTGCGAAGGTTATAATGCCAGCCAGCTTCCCGTCTACCAGGATGAAATTTACTGTATCGGTAGCCTGGTCGATTTGGTCGGGAATTGCGGGAAGGGAAATGTTTTCCTGAGTAAAATAATTCGGTCCGGCTGCTACCACTTTTTTCCCATTCACAGTTGCCATCACGCCTATGCCAGGCATGTAGTTAAAATCAGCAGATGGCCAGAGCTCCAATCCTTTCTCCTTTATTTTCCGGATAACCCCGTGGGCGATATGGTGTTCAGAGTTCTGCTGAACAGCGGCTGCATATTGCAGGATCTGATCGGCTGAAAATTGATTATCCTGGATGATAATTTGCTGGATTTCATGGGAACCTTTGGTAAGTGTCCCTGTCTTATCAAAAATAATCGTAGTAAGATTACGTGCATTTTCGAAAGCGGTTCGGTTACGGATCAACAATCCGTGGGTTGCTGAAAGCGTTGTTGAAATTGCAATCACAAGGGGGACGGCTACGCCCAGTGCATGGGGGCAAGAAGTAACCATGACGGTTACCATTCTTTCCAAAGCAAAGGACAAGGTTTCACCGCCTGAAAACCAGACCATAAAAGTCACTACGCCAACCGTGATAGAAACCAGTGTTAGCCATTTGGCAACCTTATCTGCCAGATTCTGAGTATTGGATTTAGCACCCTGCGCTGTTTTGACCATAGTGATCACCTTTTGCAGATACGTGTTGTCCCCCGCACCGGTAACATGGATTTTCAGAACACCGTTGCTATTTATAGCACCTGCTATTACTTTGTCATCTTTCTTTTTTTCTACCGGGACACTTTCTCCCGTCAGCATACTTTCATTCACATAAGAGCTGCCATCCTGTACTACTCCGTCAGCCGGTATTTTCTCGCCAGGCTTAACAATTAATATATCTCCGGAGCGAAGATCTTTTAAAGCGATATCAGTTATGTGATTATCCTTTTCCACATGCACCACAGCGGGAAGTAAAGCCACCAACGATTCCAATGCCCGTGATGCCGCCATTTGGGATTTCATTTCCAGCCAATGCCCCACCAGCATGATGTCGATCAGGGTGGCCAGCTCCCAGAAGAAATCCATGCCTTCCAGTCCGAATACGACTGCCACACTATAGACATAGGCAGTCGTAATTGCTACGGCCACCAGCGTCATCATGCCGAGATTTTTATTCCTGATTTCACTGACGAGCCCAGTCAAAAAAGGCCAGCCACCATAAAAATAGATAACACTACTAAGGATCAAAAGCACATATTTGTCCCCGGAAAACGTCCAGTCGAATCCAGCCATTTGCTGGATCATGTGCGAGAGCAACAGTACAGGAACTGTAAGTACTAGACATATCCAGAAGCGTTTAAGAAAATCTTCTGTATGATGCCCTGCGTGTTTATCATGCCCTTCATGCGCATCCATTTGCTTTTCAGCGTCATGATGCCCATGCATCGAAGCATCTTTCTGCACGTGGTGATGACTGTGGTGATGTTCCATTTTATTTGGCTTATGTGAAAAAGGCAATCTCTTTTATGGGTCAATAATTCAAAGTCAATCCAACACCAAACCCCATATCGCTATCGTAATGCGCTGTGGCACCCACATACCTGGTAAAAATATACCGAAGAGCCGCCATATATTCTTTATCGGTGTTGACCATCAGGTTCATCCTAAGTCGTTTGGAAACCGGTATGTCCATCCGTTCCAGTTGAAAACGCAGGTTGCCATCGGTGAATATTTCAGCTTGGGCTGTGACCAGCATAGGTAGCATATAGTTGACACCAGCACTAAGGATTGATCGTTTGTCTTTAGTATTTCGCTGGCCGAAATGATTAGTTTCTACTTCGCCCATTTCCATTTTCCGGTACCGCCAGTCAAAACCAATAAATGGCATCAGCCACTGCATTTTGCCAATGTAACGACCCAGGTGCGTTTCGACCTCGTATCCGTGGTGGTCGTTATAGCCCAACCGCCACTCGGTACCAATACTCCAACGGGTATTTTGTATCATCGCTTCTCCATCATTTCCATTAGTCGCAATATCGTTCTCTGCCATAAAATGGAACTGGCGGTCATCGGCAAACAATTTGCGTTGTGCTAACCTCGTGTTAGGGATTTCTGGGTTAGCAGGGGAATTTTCATAGGAGAAGACCGCGCCCATGCCGCTCATCATATGGTAAAGGATATGGCAATGAAAAAACCAGTCACCACTTTCGGTTGCTGCAAATTCCAGCGTGTCGGTTTCCATCGGCATGATATCAATGATATTTTTTAGTGGCGCGTTAACGCCCTGGCCATTGAGCACCCTGAAATCATGGCCATGAAGGTGCATCGGATGCCGCATCATAGAATTGTTATAAATGACCATACGGACATTTTCTCCTTTTTTAATCAGGATCTTATCGCGTTCTGAAACCACTTTATTGTCCATGCTCCACACATAGCGGTTCATGTTGCCAGTCAATACAAAGCGGAGCTCTTTTACCGGTGCATTTTTTGGCAGAGATGTGTTGCCCGGTGATTTTAGCATCGCATAGTTCAGGGTCGTAATTGAAGATAATGCATTGCTAATGTACATGTTATAATCAGCATGCTCATTTTCACCGGCCTTCCCCGGATCATCCATTTTCATGTTTCCCATAGCAGTTGCATTATTTGTCTCCTTCTTTTTGCTTTTCGAAGCACCGGTAATTTCAGGATACATGACCACATTCATATCCATCTGGTTCAGGCTCATATTCATGCCCATGTCGTCCAAATCACCATTCATTTTCATCATGCCATTCATCATCTTCATGCCCTCGAAATATTTGAGCCTGGGCAGCGGTGATGCGAGTTGCTTCACACCTTCACCCAGGTACAGGGAAGCAGATTTGGTCCGGTCTTCCGATGTCGCCAAAAACTCATAGGCAGTGGGGGTAGATCCAGGTTTAACAGCCGGAATGGTAACAATCACATCGTAGGTTTCAGAAACGGCTATGATCAGCCTATCTACTTCTACCGGCTCCACATCATTTCCGTCATTAGCGACAACAGTCATCTTACCACCTGCATAAGTAAGCCAGAAATAGGTAGAAGCACCACCGTTTGAGATTCTTAAACGCACTTTATCGCCTGGCTTGAACTGGGAGAGCTGGCTTTCATTTTTCCCATTAATAAGGAAACGGTCATAGTATACGTCACTTACATCCATGGCGGTCATACGCTTAAACTCGTTGCCTACTTTGGTCTTGAAATAGCCTTGACTGATTGCTTCTGAGTAGCTTTGTGTTGCGCCTTTTTTGATGGCGAACCAGTCATTGGCATTATGCAGCATTCGGTGCACATTATGCGGGTTCATATCTGTCCACTCACTTAATATGACAGGCACCGTGAGTATGGCCGGCTCCTTTTTCTTGTTCAGGATCATCGATCCGTACATGCCAATCTGTTCCTGCAACTCGGTATGGCTATGATACCAGTGCGTACCGTTCTGAATGATGGCGAAACGGTACAAGTGCGTGGTATGGGGCTTGATTGGCATCTGGGTCAGATTCGGAACCCCGTCATACTTATTGGGCAAGAACAGTCCATGCCAGTGCAGGGATGTTTCTTCGTCCAGCTCATTGTGTACATATATTTCAGCTGTATCGCCTTCCGTAAAAGTTAAGGTAGGCATCGGGATTTGCCCGTTTACTGCAATGGCCCGCTTCGGCGTTCCCGTAAAATTTACGGTAGTATCGTTGACGGATAGATCATACCGTACTATTTTTTGGCAGTGAACCTGCCCAGAAATAGAAAAGAGGATTGCTACCGCGAGAAGAGCTTTATATATAGGGATTTTAAGAAAATCCATCATGTGTTGTTATTTAAATATGAAGAGAACGCTGTCCTGATGACCATAAATCGTTAACCTACTAGCAGGTAATTTACATTGCCATCAGGACAGGCCTTACTATTTGAGTATTTCAGTGGTTTTGCCACAATTCAACATCTGCGCGCCATAATAAGGGTTTTTAATTGCCGACACCTGGCTTAGCCAGTTGGCACCTTTTCCTTCTTTGGCCATCGGGCAATGTTGATAGTACACTGCTTGTGAGGGTTTTGCCGACTTGATGAGTTTATACATATTCTCAGAAAGCGAAGAGAAATGGTCTTTTTGGTGAGATAGATCTTTGGTTTCTTCAATGTGTTCAGCATCAAAATTCAAGTCTTTCACAACCTTCATCCAAACCATGTGTTGCTCGCTTCCCAGCTCGTCCATCTTAACAGCTTTAAGTGCCTTTACCAGGCTTGCTGCTTTCACAGATGTCGCATTTCCGTCAGAACTTACCAAGGCATCTTTCACAGCATAATAGGCATCTAGAACTGGCTTTAATGGGTCAGCATTGGCTGAAACGGCATTCGCAGCTGTATCCATAGCCGTAGCACCATGCTCATGGGCACTCATTTTCATTTGGACTACCACTTCATTTTTTCCAGTGCGTTCATAACGGCAGCATTCTTCCAGCTTAGCATAAGCATCATCGGGTGCCAGATAGCTTGTGTTGTCATATCCAGCTAATGCAACCTTTTTCAGGATTGCATCCAGAGAAGTCTTTTTACTATCGAAAGTTACAGCGGCAACCTTCGTTTCTTTATCCCAGCTTGCCTTGGAAATATTTTTTTCAAATGCAGCTGCTTCAATCCCTTCTTTGCACTGTGAGCATGAACCGGCAATTTTTACATTCTCGGTAGTGACATTTCTAATATCTGCACAGGATATAAAAGTGGGCAGCAATAGCAATGTTGCCATCAATATTTTAATTGATTTCATCAGAATAAGATTTTGAGCTTTAAATAATTAGGTTTTTGTCCGAAGTAAAAAGTGCTTCGGAAGGGCGCACCTGTGGCTACAGGGAACCTAGCAACCTATGTTTGGGGGCATCCACAGTGAAAGATACACTGGCTTTGGAGAGACCTGCTGAAAGAACCAGGAGGTAGAATTATCAACAGCAGTAAGGGAATTTTGGATAAGCCCTGCCGGCTGAACTTTTAAGGCGAAAACAGGAACAGAGTGGGCACAATCGCAACCGGATTCATTACAGCTATGGCCGCATGTCTTATTATTATCACCGGGTTTATGATTCCAGTGCCTGGTGCAACATGCTTTTTTAGGAACAGCCACATGCTTTAATTCTTTTTTCACGGGAACGTGTTTGCTACCACATGCCTGACTGATCCCCACTGATCCCAGCAGGCAAATCATCATCAGCAGTAAGAAAACACATCCTTTCATAATAAATCATACGTTTTTATAAGGTACAAAGATCACAAATTGTTCCTGGATGTTTCTACACAATTACCATGCAGAATTGCATAATTATGGATTTCTGAGTGTGGGAGTGGAAAATTGAGAATCCAACGTCTTTTGTAGGAAGGATGTTAGCAAAGACACAGAGCGGGTAACGATCGCCATGCATGGTTCCCATTACGCAGTACTGTAGAGAACGATCAAACGGTCGGACAGGAGCATGTGGACGATATCTGAGTTTTAAATCAGCTTTAAAATGAAAAAAGTTGCCAGACACCCAGGCAGCTTTTTGCTTACTTCAATCCAGTTCTTATTTTTAAGAGCAGTATTTAATATCAGTCAGAATAGGAGACAAGCCTGCTCTGACTGATATTTTTATTGATACCCGTCTGTTTGGTATTTAATGTGGCAGTGGTTTTTAGCGCACGACCATTACTTTGATCACTTCAGTGCTGGCTTCCGATCTGATGACTAGCAAATGCATGCCGGGCTGCAAAGAAAGCCCTGAAAGGTCCACCTCCGTACTGGTATTGCCGACCGGTTTTTCGGAAGGATTCAGCTTGTAGACTATGCCGGATGCACTCACTATGTCCAATGTGATGTCGGATTTGTGTTTGTTGCCTGTTTCTAATGTGAACTGCTTCCGCACGGGATTGGGAAAAATACGTGAATCGTTGATCTCCATTTCATCCGCTGTAGATCCTTTTTCCTCCGCCGTTCTTGCACTTGCGGATGCGGCGGTAGTAATGACCAGCTGTGGCGGATTAGTCGCACTTTCCTTGCTGTTAAATGCCAGTTTGGTATTTTTTCCTGTCGCATTCCGGAGCACGAAACTCGCTGTTTTATCACCGGCAAGCTGCGCTTTTACATAATTGGTTACATCGAGCTCATAATATTGCAAGCTGCTCACGGCAGTGGAAGCCAGTAAAGTGTTACCCGATGCAGGCGCATTGAGCCAGTTAATTCCCGTTTCTGTCCAGCTATCATTGCTGACAGAATAAGCTGACAAGTTTATGGAATTGCCGGCCTCAACATTTCTTCCGAAAACGCGAAGCTTCGCTGTACCGATCTGATTGACTGCATTCAGCGCAAATTTGAGATAGGACGCTCTGTTTACACCGCTCGTCGTACTGTTTTTGACCTCCAGCGCTACATTACCTCCAAAGTTTATAGGCGCAAAACTTCCGTCACGTACGTAGGAATCAGCCACAGGCCGGAGATACATGATTTGCGGCTGCGGCGATTGCTGGTAAGGGGTCAGGCGTATGACCTGAGTAGCCTCGTAAGTTCCTCCGGCAAAGATGAAGCCTGCATCGGTCGTCTGCTTTATACCGGTTTCCGCATAGCCATCGAGCTGGCTGCCAGGAATCGTTTTTTCCCATTCAACAGAGCCAGCGCCTGCCACCTTCACACTCCAGAAAGCAATCTCCTGGTTTGTGCCCTCGCTCTTGTCGCCCGATGCGTCCGAGCTGGATGTACCTCCCAGGATGTAGCCGCCATCAGCGGTCAGTTCAAGGGATTTCAACTTGTCGTCGCGGTTTCCGCCGATTACCTTGTCCCAAATCTTGGTACCATTGGTCGCCAGTTTTATCAGCCAGAAATCGGAGCGGCCTTTGGAGGCTTCTGTCTTATCACCGCCAATCGGCGCGTCCGACCAGCCGCCCACCAGATACCCCAGATCAGAAGCCTGTTTCACCATACGCAGTTCTGTTCCACCTGTGAGCGTATTATCCCATTCGTTGGTACCATTGGCTGAAACCTTCACAATCCAAAAATCTCCGTAGGTATTTCCTGATTCCGACTTGTCAAACCCGGCATTCGAACTCGATAAGCCACCCAGAATAAACCCTCCATCCGCAGTCAGTTCCATCGAAGTAAGAATATCTGCCTTCCCACCGCCGATGGATTTATCCCAAAGCTTTGTTCCCGTAGCATTCAGTTTTACCAGCCAGTAGTCCTCAGACTGGGACAGGTTAGCCCCTTTCGGCCCTTCGGTTTTGTCCCCGCCTGCGCTCGATGATGAGTAACCGGCTACCAAATACCCGCCATCTTTCGTTTGATGTACAGATGCGAAGACGTCATCCAGGTTTCCGCCGAGCGTCCGGTCCCATTGGCGACTACCGGTAGCAGAAAGCTTGATCACCCAATAATCAGAAGGGATGTAGCTGCCGGTTGAATTTGTCCCTTTTGGATTTTCACTTTTATCCCCACCCGCAGGAGCGCTGGAAGATCCTCCCAGGATGTAGCCGCCGTCGGCAGTTTGTTCCAGTGAGCGCAGTCCTGTTGTTGTAAATGGCCTTTCCCACTGCGTCGCCCCGGCGGCTGAAAGTTTAATGAGCCGGGAGGCTACCAGCACGGCAAAGCCTCCGTCGGTTGTCTGGACTATGGCCGTGGGCGTACCGTAGGGCAGCACTTTTTCCCAGACGGTTGCAGGTTGTGCCTGTGCAGCCAAACTGAGAAAAAGCAGCGCTGCGAGGTAGGGGCTGATGATCTTCTTATTCATGTGATGAAGTACAATTCTGAACATAGATTTCAATTGAGTTTCGTAAGTTAATGGTTTGCATTCCAAGCGGTAAATTACACGAATGTAAGGGCATTGTGCCCAGGTATTTACTTCTTCCAGGTATTGATAATCGGTTTTTTTTAAAATTTAAAATACATCTACAAACTACCAGAGGATTTGGATAGCGTGGTCAATAGTTTGGCCGAATTAAATGTTACAGATTTGCCCACTATTTCCTGGCCACTAGACGCAATTAGTGGCGTTTTATTGAATTAGAAGCTGCAGTGGTGACCTTTCAACAGCGAGACAAATGAAACCAGCGATTCTTGGTCTTTATTACCCTGAAATAGCCTTACAAATGTGTGTATAAGGCGAAAGGTAGCGCTGGCCGCCGGCAGGTGTTAGGAAAGTTGCCTGACCGGCAAATAATCTAATAAGAATTGGTACATATTAATACCGTATATTGGATTTGTCGATCATTAAATCGATTCGCAACGAAATGTCTCTTAAAAAACTTACGGTCAAATGAAAAAGATAGTATTCCTGTTGATTAATCTTGTGATTTTTACCGGATGCAAAAAGGATGAAACAGAAACTCTATACGACCAACTTGTGGGTAAATGGCAGCTGTTAGCGGCAGAGCATACAGAAAATGGCGTATTAACTTGGCAAGTTCGACCCTTCGATGAACAGGACAATTTAGAGTTCACATCTGACGGAATCGCCAATGTAAAAAAGGATTATGGTCTTTGCTGCGCCCCAGAATTCTTAATAGTTGGCGGCGCTCCAGTTAAACTTAAACCTAAAGCAGACCGTCCGTCTTATAATGAACGATGCTACTACACTTGCGAGTGTCCTAACTGGCGAGTGGAAATAAGCGGCGATGATGAGATTATTATAACATATTGTGAAACCAGGTTTAAATACCTTAGAATCTGATTTTCAACTACCTAAATTTTCTCGAAGAGCTAATCTTGGTAATTAGTGATCAAATACTCAGTCCGTCTATTTTTCAGGTTTTTCCTTTCACCGATCTCGATCACGTTTAGCTTTAGGTCGCTGGCCGTGTCCATAATAAAGGGATGGTCAAACTCGCTCATCGCCCAGCGGATCCCCGAATCGGTCAGCGTCCGGAACAGGTCCGTACTGTCCTGCTGGGTGAAGCCGCTGCTGTAGTTATTGGCCGTGCCCAGACAAGGAGGATCTGCATAAATGAACGCACGCTGTTTCTGGCTGCGCTCCCTGACTGCAACCTTGTCCAGGATCCGGCGAAAATCGAAATGGGTAAACTTTGTATTGACAAAACTCTGCCTGATCAGTTCGATCGATCCTGTCAGGTCTGGCTTGTTGTTACCAAATCCCAGGCGCAGCGTTTCGCCCTGGCCCATATAGCTGAAATTGGAAAGCACCAGGAACCGCACGGCCTTATAAATAGGGTCAGTCTCCTGTTTTTTACGCTAGGCCAAAAATTGCAATGTGCAGATCGGGGATTGTGCCAGGCTTTGATCAGATCGTTGGGCCTATGCCAGATGACCTGATAAAGGTTGTAAACATCATCGTCCAGGTCGTTGACGATATTGTATTTGGCCAACGGTTTGTTAACAAACATGCCGCCCGCACCGAAGAAAAGCTCGATGTATAAATCGTGCTGCGGGACATGTCGGTGGACCTTTTCTGCAATCTTCTTTTTGTTACCTAGTCTGTTAAGGATCATTGTTGCTGTACTTAAATTGTTGATGAAGAGATTCATCAGCAATTTTAATAGGCAATCGGATACAAAAGAGGAAAGTTGTAGAAATAATTGTATAATTAAATAACTCTTACGAAATCAGTGACACAAATAATATGAGACATTGATAAATTAGATAACGATTTGAGCCGCCATTTAAAAGGTTAACCAGTTTTCTCATAATACTGGAAACAATCTCAAAAAATGGACATTTAGTGAGATAACTGTATAAAACATCTTTTGTAAAATGTACGATGGTAGGTCACCGTTTGAAAATTAAACAACATTGAAGGTATAATGAGGCTAACATCTATAATTGCTATTGCGGTCTTGACAATATTATTATCATGTGAGAAATATCAGGATTACCAAAAAATTGACGAAAACTACATGGACAGGAAATACTCCATTAAAAACATAATTCCAAATAAGGAAATTTTCTATTGGAGGTACGTAGAGACATCTTCAAATAAAGTAGTTAAAGAAGTTGGTGATAAAACGATATTGTTAGATTATGAAATAAAGGAACCAACTCATGGATTTTTTCCTGAATGTATGCCTGGTTTTTGCTACTCGTACGTAGTTTATATTGACAGCAGCGGGTTAAATTATGTCACAGATGAAAAATTATTTGGGGAATTTATAGGAAATATAGATAATATGTCCGAGGCTATTTTAATTGGAAAAATACAAAATCTTTGGATTGATAAAGAGAACAAAAAGGGAGGTTCATACATAAAAACAGACTCAGGGTATGAGATGAATTTATTAAAGTATGAAGGATGCCCAGAAACATATGAGTCTATATTTTTTAAAATTGGTTTTAACGGGAACTTTACGTTAAAATCAAATGGCGTATATAAGACAACGGGAGATTGTATTATGTTTTGAAAAATCCGGTAAGAATGCTTCTATATCGAATATAACTGGATTATTTCAAGAACGTTGCCAAAAAGCCTCTCCCCCTCTTTTTCTGTGTTTTCTCATTTAACAAAAAATCCGTTGTTCAGGCCAAAACCTAACTATTAGCCAGCTTTTCGTGCGTAAGCACATATACGTCGGCTTCATAGAGGTCATCCACCCAAGCCACTTCGCCTTCCTCGAACATCCGCTTTCCCATAATGTACGAACCTGTCCGGGCAAATACATCGTCGATCAATGTCCCATCTGTGCCGTCCTCCTGGCCGCCTTCCATTTTGATGTGTTTCCAGAATGCCTTTTGTTTGAACATCCACTGATGAAGTCTGCCCGAAGCGCCGCCCATCGGGTTTTGCGGACTTCTGTTGTCACCGGCGAAATAGCCGTCGAAAGAAATCCCGCTGTCAAAGATTATTTTGCTCATGCTGATGCTGAATTATGGTTTGGAATGCTTTGCGATTTTTCCAGTTTGTCAAACATCTCTATCCAGCCGCGATACGCCCCGGTTTTCCGGGCTTTCTCTTCTGATACGGCTTCGTAGATCACTGCCTTTCTCTACTTTGATGAAAACCTAAAAGGTCGGCGGAGCTGTATTCAGGTCAGAGTCCAGAAAGTTTTTAACCATGGGAATCAGGATGTCTGGTTGGGAGATCAAACCAATATGGGTTGTCCCTGGCAAAATGGCAAGCCGCGATTTGGGCAGTCCATTAATATCCCCCATTTTTCCACCGCCTTTCGCCCTAAACAATTCCAGCGCATGTTCGTAACGTATACCATCAGAATCGCCTATCGCCATGAAGATGGGAGCCTTGATATTTTTGACCTCTTTCGACCAATCATACGCCTTCCGATCGACACCCATCACCTTATCAATGAAGTCGGGAAATTTGGCCGGGTCGTTTCCTAGGCTATCATATTGTTGCTGAATGGGGCTTCCCTTGAACATCTCTGCATTCATTGTTTCAAAGCTTTTTTCAACCTCGGGCAGCCATCCGTCATTTTTATAAACACCCGATAAAATAACTAGTCGACGAACTTGATCCGGGTGCCGGATGCCCATCTGAAACCCGACGCCTGCCCCCATACTGTAACCCAGTACATCGATGCTATCCAGCTTTAAATGTGTAATTAGCCCCGATACATCGTCGGCCATATTCTCATATGTAAAAGCGCGCTGAATATCTTTGGTCCGTCCGTGCGCCTGCATCTCTGCCACAATCACCTTCCGATCCTTTGCCAGCATCGGGATTATTTGTGCCCAATTCATCGGAATTGTCATAAAAGAACCATGAACCATAAGCAGCGGCTTGCCTTGTCCGTAGACTTCGTAGTACATTTTGAGTCCGTTCACATCGGCATATCCACTTTCATTAGGCTTTATAGGCAGGCTTTCGGTCGCGTCCATTTCTTCCTTGTTTGTGTTGTTAAAATCTTTGTTTTTCAGTTCGCAAGAAATGGCTGCTAGTATGACTACAAAAGCGGCAAAGCTGCTAAGAATTTGACGTTTCATGATTCTGTCTATTTGTTGAAGTACAAAATTCGCGAATGGCACCACAATTACTGCTGTGCGTTTGCGACAGTTATGCTGGTAGATAGCGACAGCCTAGTCAGAAATCGTGCGATCATTTATAGTTTCCGTTTTTTGCTTTCAATCACTATGAAATCCGGCAGATAATCCGGAGTACAGCCTTTTGAGACTATTTGACCTTTGTAAAGACCAATGTCTTGGCCGATGGCAATACAGCGATCCCGATACTGTTTTTCATAGACTCCAATCCAGCCCGTTGTAAAGTTCATCGCCCACTGAACTTCCGGTTCTTCTTTGGCAATGTTGGTCTCTATTTTGGCCAGCAATTCCGCCGTGTTATCAGGGGGCGTTTGTCCCATCCATCTCAGACGCGCCTGATGATACCAGAATACTCTTCTTTGAAGAGCAGACGGGCTGTTTTCCCATGAATCGATTAAAGCGGTGACCTTCTTGTCTTTAAGAAGTTGATTCGCCATGAGCCAGTCAATCAATTGATTCCGCTCGACTGGTAGATGGGTTTGCATATCACGATCAAGTTCACTGATCAGATCTTGTGAAATGCGTTTATTATCCATAATTAAAATGGCCAGTTGCCTTGGCAAAAATCTCCCGGTTGACCATAATTCAAGAGCAAGCTCATGATCTTTCTTAATGTCCTTGGCAATTTTCCGTAAGTCTCCCAGCTTGGTATTGCTATTGATCTGTCCCAGGATATTCTCTGCTTTTGAAGAAAGTTTCATTGCTATGTTCTGATTACCGGTCCGTAATATCAAGCAGCTTCAACGGATTTCCGCCATCGATGTAAAGTTTACCATTTCGTTTTAGAGCTTTCCGGATTTTTTCAATAGCCTGCCTCTCTATTTCGGGATGTCTTCCATCCAGCGCACCCACGCGAACCGCAAAGGCAATATCGAATTGTTCTTCGCCGTCTTGGAGCTCAAAGTTTTCGATTGATTCGGCACGAAAGGAAAGTATCCCGGAAGCAATCTCTGCCTTACTACTTTCAATGGCCTGCCCGATAGCCTTGGATGAACGATCAATTCCCAAAATTCGGCCACCTGGAACACGTTTGCAAACCTCGCGGGCAGCTGCACCCGACCCGCAGCCGATTTCCAATACCCGCATACCTTCTTTCAGTGGCAGTGCATCCACAATTTCTTGAAGTCGTTTGGAAAGCTTATTGGCCATTCCCTTTCTTCATTTGTTCAACCGCATTCCATCCTTCGGGAGTAATTCCCATGATTTCAGTGACTGCCCCAATCGTTTCATAAGTATCGAAAAATGCCATTCTCGCGATAGGATGATCCACTTCACTGATGATTTCATATCCTTTTGCCCGAAATTTCTCGACGACCTCCTCGAAATCGCTAACCGAAAGCCTGTATGCGAAATGCTGTGCTCCGCCTGCTGGATTTTGATTCAAATAATCATGAAACATGCTTTGCCCCGATAAAGGCTGAACGAGTTCTACGAAATTTAGACCATTGTATGCCTGCGTGGTGAGCCATTCTGCGGCCACCACTTCGCCCCGGTAAGTCATGCCCAGGTCCTGCGCACGAACTAGCTCGGGTGCAGGAAAGGCGGGGATGCCAAGGTTTTTAGAAAAGAAATCCGCAGCCGCGTGAATATCTTTCACTACCCAGCAAATCTGGGCAAATTCAAGTTTTGAGATAACATCGTCAATGCCTTCCATATGAGTACATTCTTGGATTGATGGTTTACAAAACTATCAATTGCGGCATTGACAATTGTGGGGGATTTGAGACAACAGCGAGGGTAGATCGGGACGTTGTTGTAGATGCTTTGATGATGTTCAACGCATTCCCAGTTCAGGGTTTAAGTCTCTGGTTTTCCTTAAGATCTATAAAAACCGTAAATGATCACGGCTGCCAGTATTGATCCAGATTAGCAATTTCTTAATATTCATACCTGTCACGATAACTTCTTAATTGCGGCCATGATCTTTTGTTCCTGCCTGCTTTCATTCGGTTGCGACAAAATCGTATCAATTATTTCTTCCTGCTCGTCATTTGGCAATGCTTTGAATTTTGTTAACATTCCAGCATCATTAAAGATATCAAACAGTTGATCTTCTGACCTGAGCTTGTTGTCTGAGTTCTTGTACATGGTTACTATCACTTCATCGCCACCACCCTTGTTAATGGCTTTCCTGATGGTGCCATTAACTGAAATCATTTTGTCAGCGTTTGTCACAGGAGCCAGATTCAGATCCTTGAATTCATAACCGTCGATAGTACCCGATACCTTCATCGCTCCCCAGCTTCCCCGAATGTCTTTTGTTCCCGGTATTACCAGATGATAAGTCCATGCGCCCTTGCCGGGTTCGTGCCGGAGAATCAGCTTTTCATTTTCAAGAATTGTTTTCATCTTCCGGTTTTGATGCAATATTCAAATTTTGGATCAGCCTAATTTGCTTTTCCATTCCTTTTTCATTTGCGCATACTGTTCATTGCTTTCTGCCTGCTTCCATTTGGAATAAAATATAACAGCAGCTTCCGCTTTCTCTTGCTGCCCGGTGCCTTTTTCGAGCAGTGCATAATCGTTGTCTTTATCGTATTTCTTTCCGCCCTTATAATTGGCGTAACGCCGCGCTCTGGTAAAACCCATTTGCAAATACTTGCGTGCCATGTCTGCTCCCACAAAGTCGTCTAGTTCCAGATAAGCCAAAAACAGTTTATAAATTTTGTTGCTGCTTTCTTCGGCAATGATCTTTGTTTTAAACCGCCAGAATTGTCCGATCTCCGATTTGTAAGGCTCACAAATCAACACTCCCTGCTCACCCTTGCCAACCCGGTAAAGTTCCGGATGCTTTTTGTAGTCAATATCGGGCTTCCACTCGTAAGCTTGATTATTGAAATCCAGGTAGGACGGTTTATCTGCCATTCGCTTTTTTTAGTGAAGAGGACATCCAATTTCCCAAATGTGCCCAAACGGATCTTTGAGCTTCCCGATTTTCCAATCCTCTTCAACCGTGACTGGACAGATTTGGGTAGCTCCGGCCTTCAATGCGTTGGCGAATATTGTGTCGGGATCCGAAGTTGTCAAAATCATGCGAACTGGCGATCCTCCTATTGTTGATGGACTAAGATTGTGAAATTCCGGTTCCTCATCCCCAATCCAGAAGTCTGCATTTCCTATTCCAATTCTCGCATTTGTTCTGCCATCGTTGGTATACTTTTCCAATATCGTTGCACCAAATGCCGCTTCACAGAAAGCGGCTGCTCCGGAAGCATCGGAGACTACCAGGAACGGTGTAAGGTTCAATTTTAAGTCTGCGCTCATAATGAGATTTAGAATTTGAGATTACAACTTGATCACATCGCGCCAAAGCTTATCGGTTTTTATTCACCCAAAAGGTATTGGCTATAGTGGACTGGCACTGCTTCTAAACTGAATCAATTTTTGAAAAAATACTCTTTTTAACAATAGTGAGTAACACCCAAAGACCAATTATAAGGGCTATTGCTGCAATAGGGCCTGCGGGTTGAATGGAAAATGGCCGGGCATAGTAAAGGAAGACGATCAACCAGGTAAAGGCAATCCCAGCGAGTGCTCTGCCCAGCCATTGGTTGATCACCAGTTGTTGCGACAGTTTCCTTTTAGATTGTTCCCGTATCAAGTCATTGAGATGTGCGGAAAATTGGTCAGATGTTTTGTTCAGGCCGTTTTCCTTCAAAATCATCCGGATGTTTGAGTCACTATGGTTCTCTTTCATAACAAATCTTTCATTTCCGTATTTAATAAAATTTTTAATTCTGCTTCAAGCTGTTTCCTGCCTCTGAGTAACCTCATTTTTATGGCAGATGTTTTTAGCCCCAATATTTCACTAATTTCTGAAATGCTTTTTTCGCCGATATAGAAATACGAGATCACAATATGGTCTTCTTCGGATAATCTGTTGAGGGCCAACCCTACAAATTTTTCCCTTTCCCCCTTTTTTAACAGATCGTACTCGGTGTGGTCTGATTTGTCAAACGCATTGTCGTCCAACGGGTTACCAAGTTCTGATAACTGTATTTTTTTGTCTTTGACTTTTGTAAGCGCGGTATTGTAAACGATGCGGAACAGCCAGGTTGAGAATTTAGAAGCCCGTTTGAATTTCTCGAGTGAGGCAAAGGCTCTCAAAAAGGAATCCTGGACAACTTCTTCCGCGTCTTCTTTATTCATGACAATCCGAAATGCAACTGTGTAGGCCAAATCTTTATAGGCACCCACCAGATATTCAAGACCTGCTCTTTCACCACGAGTGGCTTGCTCCAGAAACGCATCTTCGCGATGATTTGTCTTCCTGAAAATCATTTCATGTTATCGAATTTTCCGGTGATCGAATCAATCCCCCGACAAAGCCTTAGACTATTTTTTCAGAAAAGTGGTCACATTTTGTGACCGTTTTTCTTTTTTACGAGTCATATCCGAAAAACAGCAACCATTCAATAACGAAACCATGGATGATACCACCGCCGACCTATTCCTTGCCATGTCGATCACCTTCGCGATTTTTGGAATATGTTACCACTATCTGATCATAAGATACAAAGAACGAACGGCTATTGTCGAAAAAGGACTGCCCAAAGACTTTTTTAAAGGCAGCACCAACTACCTGCCACTCTTATTGTTGCTTGCTATTGTGAGCATCAGCGTTGGTTTTGGGTTGCTGGCAGGGGCTTTTTTAGAGTCGGTCGCTGCTTATCCATTCGAAGGTTTTATGCTGCCCTTTGCGATGCTGCTCTTTCTGGGCATCAGCTTGCTGATCTCTTATTATGTGCTCAAAAAATTGGATAAGAATAATAATGTATAAGCCATGATTTACAGTTACATCAAGACTTGTTTCAGGACCCTTCTGCGGCACAAGCTATTTACAATGATCAACATCATCGGGCTTTCGGTCAGCATGGCGGTAGGGCTCCTTGTGATTGCCTTTGTATTCGATCTGGCTTCCTACGATGATTTTCACGAAAACAATGACAAGATTTACCGGGTCTTTACCACCTTTCAACAACAAGGTCAAAAGCCAGTGAACTTTGCTTCCGCTTCCATCGCAGCAGGCAGGAAAATCCGTGAGACGGTAAGCGGCATTGACCATGTAACCATCCTTCGTCCAGGGTTTGGAGGGAATATTTTAGCAGGTGAAAAGACAGTGCCGTTAAACGGCCTGTTTGCGGACGACTCCTTCTTTAAAATATTCACTTTTCCACTTCTGCAGGGCAATCCGGCTACTGCCCTGAAACAGCCGTACACTTTGGTGTTGACTGAAAAAACTTCAAAAAAGCTATTTGGTACCGCGAATGCATTGGGCAGATCTGTAAAAGTGGGTTCCGATAATTACGTAGTTACCGGTATCATGAAAGATATACCAAAGCTTTCGCACTTGAGGTTTGAAGCCCTGGCCTCATTTGCGTCGGCCGAAAAGTCCCGGGACCCGGACTTTTTAAGTTGGGAAAGTATTTATCAAAACTATGTTTACATGTCCGTTGCTGAAAAAAGTGACCTTAGCACGATCCAAGCCAGCCTGAATGGCATTAGCCGCGGGGGTAACCTGACCGTGGATGCGGGACAGATTTCCCTGGGGGTTCAGCAGCTGAAACAAATTGTTTTTAACAGCAGCGGCATCAGTGTCACCAATGAATTGGGGCCGGTAATGAATACGCTGGCGATCTGGGTATTGATCGGGCTGGCAGTGCTGGTCATGCTGTCGGCCTGCTTTAACTACACCAACCTGTCCATCGCACGTTCCCTCAGGCGTACCCGGGAAGTAGGTGTCCGGAAGATGAGCGGCGCGATGACCCGGCATGTCATTGCGCAGTTTTTGGTCGAATCGGTGATCATTTCGCTGCTCTCGCTCACATTTGCATTTCTGCTATTCCTGCTGTTGCGCAGGGAGTTTCTCGCGCTTGATTTTTCCATCGAAAACATGGTCTCCTTAAAGCTCTCTCCCACAGTTTCGTTGGGGTTCGTTTCCCTGGGCATTTTTGTAGGCATCGTTGCAGGAATTACACCCGCTATCTTTTTTTCAAGGATTGATTTGGCAACTGTGTTGAAAACTTCTTCTTCCCTGAGGTTGTTCAGGCATATTAATCCGCGAAAGGCCTTGATTGTGAGCCAATATACACTCTCGATTATCTTTATCGCCACAACGATCATCGGTTACGGGCAATACAGGAATTTTGTAGACTTCGATCTTGGTTTCAATACCAAAAACAAGCTCAATATCAAACTTCAGGGCAACAATGCGGACTTATTGATAAAGGAACTGTCGGAATTGCCACAGGTGAGCAGTCTTTCGCAATCCAGTTTGGTTATGGGCCTGGGCAACATTTATACCGGGCCAGTGAAACATCAAAGTTCAAGCGATTCCGCAATGGTTTGGATGAATTTTATTGACAGTCAGTACCTTAAAATGCATGGTCATACCTTACTGGCTGGACGGGATTTTACTCCCAGATCGGACCAGGCGGAGGAAAGTGAAATAATTGTGACCCGGCAGCTTCTGCAAAAATTTGGTATGGACGAAAAAGACCCGGGCAAAGCCCTTGGCGAGGTGTTGGACATCGAAGGAAAGAAACTGGCCATCATTGGTGTCATTAAGGATTTCCACTACGAAACGGTAGAAGATCAGGTTGAACCTGTGATCCTTCGTAATATCACCAGAGATGCCGGCGGTTACCTCACTGCCAGGATCGAAACCGAAGACTGGCCAGAGACACTCGATGCCATCAAAAACGCGTGGCAAAAAGTCGATAAAACCCATCCTTTGGAGGCGACACTTTACGATGATCAGATCGAGAAAGCGTACAGTCCATTTTCCATGATGATCAAAATTATTGGTTTTCTGGCATTCCTGACTGTGTGCATTGCTTCTCTGGGACTGTTCGGAATGGTTGTATTTACGACCGAAACAAGGTTAAAAGAAATCAGTATCCGGAAAGTGCTTGGGGCCAGCGAAGGCAGCCTGATCCTGTTGCTGAGCAGAAATTTTCTTGTTATGCTGCTGCTGGCAGCACTGATCGCACTTCCGGCTACCTATTTTTTCTTTGCTAAAATCGTCCTGGTCAATTTCGCATATCACAAAGCCGTCAGCGTTGCCGAGCTGCTGATCAGTCTATCCCTTGTCGTCGTCCTGGCATTTGCCATGATTGGTTCACAAACCTTCAAAACGGCCCGCACAAACCCTTCCAAAGTTTTGAAAGCAGATTAGAAAGAGGTCGGGAAATTGAGAACGATGTATATCTCGCCCAATGACCTGAACAATCGTGCCTGCTGGCTTATGGACAAGCGTCATACCTACTGACCGGCAACGTGACAGATGCCGCGGATATATAGACCAATCAGGTCATAGACGGGACTGTTGGCAGGATCTTTTAGCGGCCAGGTTTGTCCCAAATCCGCTTGAACATAGGTTGAGGTGGAATGGAAAAACAGGCCAAGGAGCATCATAATAGCCCGAAAGCATCGGGTGAATGTACGCGTTCCGGGTTTTGAATCTTAGATTAAAGCAAGCTCATCAGTAAGGAGGGTGTTGCAGTGATAAGAAACTACCGGATTGACCAGCGTACGGCATTTTCTAGCAAAGCAACAAAGCGAGCATCCTGCCAAACTGCCGCATCGTGGCCCATCGAGGTATAAAATGTTTTTCCCTGGCCCACATCCCGGTGCCAGGCAATGGGATGGTATTTGCCCATTCCGAAATCTTTATCGGTGATGAATAATATGTTACCGCTGGGAAGGATTTTTTCCCCGTCGATGTAAGCCACAATCTGCGCGTTTTTGGGTTGGGACAAGAAAACGTACCATTCGTCTGTGTGCGTCCATGACACGGGCAACCGGCTGATTAGTGCTGAGTCTGAATTTTTTTCGATGTGGACCTGGGCAGCTTGTAGTTGCGGATTTAATGGGTGATGGGAAAAGCTGGCGCCAACCATATTTGTTACCAGCCAGGGCCAGTCATCATGAGAGAAGTCGCCGGAGCCGTGAATGCCCATTAAGGCGCCGCCTGATTCAACGAACTGCGTAACTGCTTGCTGCTGTTCAGCATTCAGCAGCCGCCCTGTTGAATTATTAATAATAATGACTTTGAATTTTTTCAGCTGCTCAGCGTTAAAGACACCTCCTTCTTCTGTCTCATAGACAAACCAGCCATTTTTATCTGCCATTTGATGAAACGCTTTTTTAGCCGCGTCAATGGACTGGGAATGCCGGTAACCTGTCGTTTTTGAAAACAATAACAGGGCAGGTTTGTCGGCTGGGAAGTTAATTGTTGGCTGATTGGTTTCAAAGCCAGCCGGGAAGCCATTTTTGATTTTGTAAACAAACAGAAATCCGGCAGCGACCAGCACCACGGCCAGTGCCAACATGCTTAACAAAGCGATTTTTAAAGCTTTTTTCACTAGGGTTTTGTTTTAGGAAAAAGATCTTCCAAACTGAAATACTATGTCTGGGTGAATCGCTAAAATTAGAAAATGGCTTTTGCAAAATCAATGAGCATTTAATAGCTCAAACAGGCTATTGAACAATTAAAAAGGTTTGTCTACATTCGCTGTTTTCCAGCCTCTTAACCTAGAAATTTAATCGTAACCCTCCCTCTTATGAAACTAACCTTACTGATATTAACCGCCATGCTTTTTGCAAGTAAAGTCATGGCACAGCCAGGCATTCAAAAACGTTACCAAACCAAGTTCATTATGGCTGAGGACGGCAGCACGATTGAGCTGGATGCGGGGACATTCTCTTTCACAGGCAGCTTGTCGCTCCAGGATAAAAAACGGATCGTCATCAGTGGAAAAGGTATTGATAAAACGGTACTCAGTTTCAAAGGGCAGACCGACGGGGCAGAGGGACTTCGTGTATCGAATGGCGAAAGCATTGTAATAGAAAACCTGACTGTGCAGGATTCCAAGGGTGATGGCATCAAGACGATGAACGTGAAAGGCATAACTTTCCGTAACGTGAAAGTTGAGTGGACAGAAGGCCCTAAACCCGAAAACGGTGGTTACGGGTTGTATCCGGTTCAGTGCGAAAATGTGCTGATCGATGGTTGTACCGCCATTGGAGCTTCCGATGCAGGTATCTATGTAGGGCAATCACGGGGGATTGTTGTCAAAAATAGCAAAGCATACCATAATGTGGCAGGCATAGAAATAGAGAATTCGCTTCATGCGGATGTGTTCGACAATGAGGCTTACGAAAATACAGGCGGAATCCTGGTATTCGATCTGCCCGATCTGGTACAAAAGAGGGGAGGGAATGTAAGGGTTTTCAACAACTACATTCACGACAATAACCTGCGAAATTTTGCTCCGGAAGGTAACATTGTCGCCAGCGTAGCGGACGGGACCGGCATGCTGATTATGGCGGCTACCGGAGTGGAGGTATTCAATAACCGGTTCATCCGCAATCAAAGCGTAGGCACGGGCATCATCAGCTATTTGTTCACCGGCCTACCTATCAAGGATAAATCCTACTACCCATTTTCGACGGCGATTTCCGTTCATGACAATGTCTATGAGCGCGACCCCGGCCCGGCGGCAATTTTGCGTGGTTCATGGGATGGGCTTTTTAAGACGATCCGGCAAACAGGCCAACAGATTCCTCACATTCTGCTTGATGGCATTTCTGATTCGGCAAAGCTGGACAAAGATGGAAAATTGCAGTCCGACCTGCGCATTTGCATTCAAAATAATAAGGATCAAAGCCTGATTAATCTGGATGCGGGAGGCGGTTTCAAAAACATGTCTTATGACCAAAAACCATTTGATTGCCAGCTCGTACCCTTAAAGGCTTCGACTGTCAATGTCCGTTAAAAAGATTTTCCTGTTAGGGGCCTTACTGCTCACCTTTTGGCTGACGCTGGCCAGCTGGCAAACTAAGGTGGTACCCGAGAAGTTATCGGACTATGGCTTTTTTATTGGGGATATCTCGCGGCAGCACCCGGCACCTGGCGTGGTGCCCTATACGCTCAACACGCCTCTGTTTTCGGATTATGCCGAAAAGCTAAGGTTTATCAAACTGCCTTCGAGAAAATCTGTTATTTACAATGACACTGCAGTTTTGAATTTTCCTGTGGGTACCACACTGATCAAAACGTTCTATTATCCCAACGATTTCCGGAACCAGAGCAAAGGCCGACGGTTGCTGGAAACGAGGTTACTGACTCATGAGTCCGAAGGTTGGAAGGCGCTGGTTTACGTTTGGAACACGGAGCAGGACGATGCATTGCTGGAAGTGGCCGGCGAGAACAAAGCTGTACAGTACGTGGATGATCAGGGAAATACACGTCAACAAAACTATCTCATCCCTAACCTTAACCAGTGCAGTGGGTGCCACAACCGCAAGGAGGTGATGGTGCCAATCGGCCCGTCGGTACGTCAGCTGAATGGTAATTTTATTTACAAAGGGAGTCCGGCATCCGAAAATCAACTCCTGTACTGGCAGCGGACGGGAATGCTCACGGGAATGCCCGCTCTGGCCGACTGCCCGAAAGCTCCGGTTTGGAACAAACCGGAAACGGGCTCGCTCAATGACCGGGCAAGGACCTGGCTCGACATCAACTGCGCCCATTGTCACAATCCTGACGGACCAGCGATGACGTCCGGGCTAAACCTGAGCTACTCGGAAAAAAATCCGACTGCATTAGGCATTTTGAAATCGCCGGTAGCAGCCGGGCGAGGGTCGGGCGGTCGTGCCTTCGACATCGTTCCGGGCAAACCTGAGCAGTCAATCCTGATCTACCGCCTGCATTCGACTGATCCCGGGGCTATGATGCCCGAACTTGGTCGCAAGGTGGTTCATACCGAGAGCCTGGATTTGCTTAAAGCGTGGATCAAAGCGATGCAGTAGTCTTTGCGTATCGCACCTATGTCTCATTGTCCGGACGCAGTGGCCACTATTAATCCCGCAAACAATTCTGATAAGAAAATATCTACAAATGATTTTGGGTACATGCAAATAGCTTATTTAAGCTATTGACGGGGCAACGCTTGTGATGTTGGTCACTTACGTAAAACCTTCCATATACGTTCAAACCGGTGTCCAAACACTGCTTAACCATACCCCTGACTTTATCTCCATCGTAGACCTTGAAGGAAATTAACTGTTTGTGAATGAAAAACATAGTCTGCTCTTGGAGCCGATATTAATGAGATATTTACAGTGCAGGTATTTCATTTGCCGAGTTGCCTGATGCATTTCCTACTTTTCTTAACCAGAGAAAACCAATCAATCCGGAAATGACCGAAGCAGTTAATATGGCGAACTTTGCCTCTGAGAGGATTGATTCATTTCCAGAAAAAGAAAGCAGGGCAATAAATATGGACATAGTAAAACCTATACCGCCAAGCATCCCTACGCCAATAATGTGCATCCATGTAGAATGCTCAGGCATTCTTGCAACCCGAATTTTGACAGCAAGCCATGAGAAAAGGGTTATGCCTACTGTTTTACCAATAACAAGCCCGGCGATTATACCTATTCCCAGCGGTGTTGTAAGCCCGGAAACCATATTTGCTGCGAAGGCAATGTTGGTGTTAGCCAGCGCAAAAATGGGCATGATGATAAAATTGACTGGATTCAGCAAAGCATGTTCCAATTTTACCAAAGGGGATAGAGTTGCATCTTTATTAGTTGGTATCGCCAAAGCCGTTAGCACTCCGGCAATGGTGGCATGTACCCCCGAATGATGGATGAAGTACCAGATAAAGAGCCCCGGGATCAGGTATGCAGCCAGAGATGTAACATTTAGCTTGTTAAGTATTAATAGGAAAACAAAAATACCGAACGCATATAATAGGTAAGTAAATTGAATATCAGCAGAATAAAAAACAGCAATGACCAGGATTGCTATCAAGTCATCAACGATAGCCAGTGCCGAAAGAAAAATCTTTAAGGATGACGGTACGCGTTTTCCCAGCATAGAAATAATCGCCAGGGCAAAAGCGATGTCTGTTGCCATCGGTATTGCCCAGCCATCGGCTGTCTGAGTACCCGCGTTAAACGCCAGATAGATTAAGGCCGGGGGGAAAATTCCGCCTAATGCGGCCAAAATGGGAAGAGAGGCCTTTTTAACAGATGAAAGTTCCCCTTCGATCATCTCCCGCTTGATTTCCAGGCCTACAAAAAGAAAGAAAATCGCCATTAATCCGTCATTTATCCAAAGCAATACAGGATATCGCAAGTTTATTCCTGCCATTTCGCTGCCAATTTGCGTGGACAATAATTCCTCAAAGCCACGTCCTGCCCCCAAGTTGGCAATAAGAAGGGAAATTATTACGCAAGTCATCAACAGAATGCCTCCTGCAGAGCTGGACTGGAAGAATTTTTGGAAAAAATTTGGGTAGATTGTTTTTACCATTGTTACTAATGAGCTTAAAAGTATGGGTATTGGTCAAGGAATGCCCCGGGTGCAATATTCACACCTGGGGCCAACCTGCACATTTAATGGTTTCTGGCTTTTCCAATAACCGTTTCAAGGGCATTTTTAAGCTTCTCGCTCGCGCCACGGACAGCCAACGAGCCATTATTTGCATCGTTTGAAACAGCAATGGGCTGCCGACCTTCAAGCCTGGCCTCAATTAAGCAACGAATATCATTTTGACCCTCTTTGTGCCCATTTTCGTCCGAAAGATGTACTTCTAGACGGGTAATATGCTTACTAAACCTAGCCAGGTCAGTCGTAAGGAAATCGATAAGCGGAGCGCTCTTTTGCTCGCTTCCAGTAATATTTTTATCTGTGTTAAATTGAATGGTCATATTTCTGATTTTTTAATTCTTAAATGCTTTGCTAATAAGTCTTCTGTCAATACCTGTAAAGTGCTACGCAGCCTGACTCAAATTTCATTTGATCGGCAGGTATTACTAAGACTCTTCCACCCATTTTTTCAACGATTTCTCCGATGTCATCCAGCAGGTCATCTGTTTCAGGATTTGAAAGCTCGCCGGTTTCCACACGTCCACTGACTTCATCCACTATTTTACCAGGCAATATCAGGTCTGATTCAATCAACAAGGTTTCTACTCGGCCTTCTGTTGCGGCAGCCACAATGTCACTGATCAAATCACTGCCTTTTTGGTCGGCAATTGCCTGACCTGCTTTTTCAGACCAACTCTTTAACCTTTGATTATATTCAGGTTCCATTACTTCCCACGCCATCGTGGCCAGCTTGTCAGCTGAAAGCGCGTCGGGGTTCAGTGCAATCCCGCTTTCAAGCAAGAACGGGTTTTTGTTAACTTTGTTAAAGAGGTTGTGGTGCTCGGGAAGAGCTGCTAATATGAGTGGTAGTTCAGATTCTTTTGAGAATTTTTCATAAACCGTATCGGCCACAACCCTGAAAAACCGCTCGGCGTCAATATCGGTTTCATCCTTTTTAGATCCATGCCCGTGGTGCATGTTTCCACTTCCCCCGCCAACTCCGCCATAAGAGGCAACGGTGGTGTGTTTTTCCGTCAATTCGTCCCCTAAGGCATCCTGTATTGTTTTTGGAACATCATTACCTAATTCAATTTCTGAAACAGAATGTCTGTTCCCCTCGTATAAGCGCATTTCGTGCAGACTTAATCCAAGAATCTGAAACCGGTCTTCTGTTTGTAGATACTTGCGCAGGGGCTTAGTATGAAAGCTATCAGACACAACCACCAGCTCAGTAACTATGACAGGTATACGTACCAATTCAAAAACATCTTTTGAATAAAAAACCGCAAGACCGTCCAAATTCTGGTTCCAAACGTCTCTGTCTTCCTTGATGTTTTCAAAAGGCTGCAAATACGATCTTACTTCCCCCACTGAATATTTCTGGGATAATGAAGCCTCCAATTCTTTAAGCAGATTTTGAAAACGAATTGTATCCTGCCCATTGTCTGGATGAGTCCTATGCGTAGGCATATAGATAGATATGCAAGGCCCGTTCGAGATGGATGATAGTCTATGAATTAATTCTCTGGTAGGTAATTTCATAATTTTTATAATTTAATAAAACTTTGATGACGATATGATAAGCATTACCATGCCACGTTTTCATTTATTAAATTAGAATTACATTAGACTTGCAATTGCAATCCTTATCATCTTCCATTTCTGGTATTATTACGATCAAGCCCTTGGTTGAATAATCAGAATCTCTTAATTCATTTTAATAACTCAATCACTAAAATCATTTATTTCCTGCATGATATGTATACCGTCGGACACATATAAACTATTGAAAATAAAATATGAATGGACTTGAAATCAAACATATTTTGTAAGCGATATTAGCTAGCTAAGTATACCCATATAAACCTAACACCAGTCATACTTTCTCTAACAAAAACGATCATTGGATTATAATTATGTTTGATCTGAATTCTTGTTGGCTCAGATTAGCGTGTTTACGATGAATAACGCAACTAGGTAAACGTTTTATAATCCAGCAAGACTTATCAATTGATATTTTTCGCTCAGGCATTTTAGAATACTATTTCCGACATATTAAATTGGGATTAGAATAATGCAATCACTTTCAAAATTTCTGGTAGTCGGGTGAAATTTACAATTACAAAAAAAAGTGAACGGTGATAACTTAATTGTATCATCAATTTAAAAAAATTACAGCCGTGCCAAGGGTCGCGTTTTAAGGTTAGAAAAACATTAGACTTTTAATAATCCTGGATTTGGATAGGCGATTTGTTGGGTTTTTCTAAATACGAATTTCTTTTTCATTAACTACCTGATTTGCCTTACATGACAAATATATCAGGTAATTAGACATTGGCGATAATTACGAATATCATATTCAAACAACTGATTATTAAATTGTTAAAAGTTTTATTTGAGCCAGTTGTCGTTTCTCCGGCAGCAATGTATGCAATTGAATTTTCTATATCCGGTTTTATGCTGCCAGCCAATGTCGGCAGGGTAAGTAACCCTGTTTCTACATGCAATAAAGTATACCTACTCTGATTTTACTTCTGGATTAACTACTGGTATCATTATTGGTAATAGTTAAGGAAGTACTTTTTGTAATTCCATGTACGAATTCTACCAAGCACTCAGAGTTTACTATTTCATGTCAGTTTGATGACCTAATCAATATTATTTTGAAAGAATATATTTTCCCTTCGGTTACTTCCAAACGTTCGTATGCATCTCCCGAGGAAATTTTCGGAACGTTATTCGCCGACGTTCAGAACAGTCATCTATTTGAGGATTCCAAAACATTTGCTGACGCAATTCCGCTTAAAGATCCCCCATTAATTATGGATGAATATGACCAGGAAAAGCAACAACCTGGATTTGATATTGCCGGTTTTGTCAAATCAAATTTTCGCATTCCTGACCACATTGCTTCCACATTCGTTGCAAACAAACAGGGAACTGTCTCTGAGCACTTAGAAAAGCTATGGGCCGTACTTACACGGCAACCTGATGATCAGGAGAGTGGCTGTTCGCTTATTCCACTTCCACATCCTTATGTTGTTCCGGGCGGGCGCTTCAGGGAGATATATTACTGGGACACTTATTTTACAATGCTGGGATTAAAAGAGTCGGGCAAAACTGACCTGATCGGGCATATGATCAACAATTTCGCATATCTCATTGAAACCTTCGGATTTATTCCAACCGCTAACCGCACGTATTATTTAAGCCGGTCGCAGCCGCCATTCTTTTCATTGATGCTCAAACTGTATAGCGATATAAAGGGAAAGCACATCCTGACAAAATATCTGACGCATATGCAGCATGAGTACGACTACTGGATGGATGCAGGCGATTCAAGCCAACCTTTTAGTGCGAATAGGAGGCTCGTGAATTTGCCAGATGGAGCTATTTTAAACAGATATTGGGATGATCGTTCCACCCCAAGGCCGGAATCTTACCACGAGGATGTGGAGCTGGGACATGAAGCATGGGAAAAGTACGGTTTAGCTCCCCAGGACACATACCGCCATATCAGGGCGGCAGCCGAATCCGGCTGGGATTTCAGCAGCCGCTGGTTCGCAGACGAACATGATTTCTCAACAGTTCATACCACCGACATATTACCGGTTGATCTGAATTGCCTGATGTATTTTCTGGAAAAAACGCTGGCAGAAGCTTATTTGCTAACAGACGACAGGGAAATGCATCTTGCATATGAACAAAAAGCGGCCAGACGTGCCCTTGCTATCCAGACGTATTTCTGGGACGACAAGAAGAAATTTTATATGGACTATGATTTTCAGAGGCGTGATTTTACAAAACACGTGACACTGGCAGGCGCTTTTCCTTTGTTTTTTAAACTTGCATCCGGCAGACAGGCGAAGTCTGTGAAGGGGTACATCCGATTGTACTTTATGAAATCCGGCGGTCTGCTCACAACCAAGGTCCGGTCCAACCAGCAGTGGGATGCACCCAATGGTTGGGCACCCTTACACTGGATCACATACAAAGGACTGCGTAATTATAACTTCCACGAGACCGCAGACGAAATATCGGATGAATGGCTTAGATTGATCGACAAGGAGTTCAAGCATTCCGGAAAGATGTTGGAAAAATACAATGTTTCAGACACCAATCTTATAGCGGGTGGGGGAGAATATGAGGTCCAGGAAGGGTTCGGATGGACAAACGGCGTGTACCTGAGAATGAAAAACAAAAAATACCTGAAAGCTGTGGAAGCTTAAATATCTGTCTCAACAAGATTTAGTGCCATTTAACAAACCAACCCATTTGAAATGAAGATAGTAATAGTAGGTGGTGGCTTTGCCGGAGTGAACCTGGCCCGCTCTTTAGGAAATGACAAACGATTTGAAATAACCCTGGTTGACAAGAACAACTATAATTTTTTTCCTCCCCTGATTTACCAGGTGGCAACAGGATTTCTGGAACCTTCCAGCATTAGTTACCCATTCAGAAAACTGTTCCGGAATTTCACAAATGTAAAGTTTCGATTAGGTTATCTGCAGCGTGTGGTCCCCGAGGAGAATAAAGTCATATTATCGAGTGGAGAGCTGACTTATGATTATCTGGTTTTTGCAACGGGAGCAAAAACCAATTATTTCGGTTCCGATAATTTTAAAAATAATGCTATCTCAATGAAAACACTGGACGATGCTCTGGAAATGCGCAACAAGCTTTTACGGCAGATGGAACAGGCCAGCGTTATAGAGGATCCCGATCAGCTCAGGAAATTGCTTACCATTGTCATAGCGGGAGGAGGCCCAACGGGCGTTGAATTATCCGGTATGTTTGCGGAAATGCGCAACGGAATATTACAGAAGGAATATCCTGAACTGATAGGGAAGGGTGGAGAGATTTATCTGCTCACAAGCGCTGGGGAACTGCTTTCGCCCATGAGTGAAAAATCGCAAAAGGAGACCTATGATCAGCTGCGGCTTTTAGGTGTGAAGGTCAGGTTAAATTGCCGCGTCAAAGATTTTGTGAATGATACCGTGATACTTCCCGATGATGAAACCATTTCAACCAAAAACTTGATTTGGGCTGCTGGCGTCACAGGTAAGTTGTTTGATGGCATATTGGCCGAAAGTTACGGAAGAGGTGCGCGGTTGCTCGTGGATGAACGCAACAAAGTAAACGCAACGGAAAACATTTATGCGATAGGTGATATCTGTCTGCAAATGACCGATCCTGATTTTGTCAACGGGCATCCGCAAGTTGCACAGGTAGCGATTCAGCAAGGCAAGCGCCTGGCGAAAAATTTTAAACTTCTGATTGAAAATAAGCCTTTGAAGCCCTTCAAATATGTTGACAAAGGTTCCATGGCCATTATTGGCAGAATGAAAGCGGTGGCAGACCTGCCCAAACCAAAAGTACATTTCAATGGTATGATTGCCTGGTTTGCCTGGTTATTTGTGCACCTTATCTCGCTGATCACCAAAAAGAACCGTTTCAGGACTTTGTTCAATTGGATGGTCGCTTATTTTACAAAAGATCAATCACTCAGAATGATCTTCAAACCCAGCTGGAATAAATTCACTGACGAATAAATCGAAATCAGGTAGCTCTATTTTATCTTCTGTTACGTTTTTTTCTTTGCCACTAAAAAGCGTACTAATCTTTTTCATGGGTTTGCCTGCCAGAATACCAGCTGTAACCCGAATCGCCCCAAAGCATCAGGGCCGGTCGACATTTACCCGTATCTCAAATTCACCGTGCCGGATGCTATGTTTTCTAGAACCTGATTGGGAAAAATAAGCCTGGAAAGACCCCTTTACGATCAAATAGGCACTTCCTCTTTCAACCACTTCCCATGTGATAAAACTCTTCCCGTTTCCATCTGGCGTTGTCAGGTATTTGAAACCATCTGGCCCTGCGATTTGTATCGCAACGGTTGAATTAGTGGCAAGGGGGCCGGCAAATATTACTTTGCTAGGTTTATGCAGCACAGCCTTGGATAGGTTGATATCTTTCAAAAAGAATTCAATTCCCAATGCCGCATCCGTCCCATAACTTGCGAATCCGCTGAATGTGAGAAAATTGCTATCTGCCAGGTATTGTGACTGCATGATACTGGAAGCAGTACCGGCATAATCGGCCAGCCACGGCTGATTGTCGACCGTGCAGCGGATGTTTGGCGAATATTCCTGAGGCCTGGTTTTAGGAGCTATCAAATCTTTACTTCGCTCGAAAACACAGGAAGTCAGCACCGAGCACGCAAGCAGGGCTATGCACAATGCTACGCATGTAATAGCGGATGGTTTCATAAGACATGAGGGTTTGCGTAAAATTAGAAAGGCTATAATTATTATGTATTTTGGAGAATTCGGGAGTATGACCACCATAATTTAGTTTAGACTGACCATACTATTTTGGACTAACTTGACCGTGTTTTTATACCAGTTAACAGATAGTGAGAAATGGATATTACTATTTCAAAATTCCCATTGAGCGAACTTTAGCAAACCTTTTTTGAGATGGGTTCTTCCATAATATCAGGCGACATCCAAATATTCCTACCGAAAAATTTGGATATAGAAATCCCTAACCGTCTTTAAACGGCTGGTAAAAAATCAAGAAATAACAGGTGTTAGCTGACAACCGGAACAAGTCCGTATTCCAGCATTGTGCTTTTAAGCTTGCCCATATCGGGCGGACCGCCAGCTTCGAATATCCCTAATAGGTCTTTGAAGTAATTCGCTGTCAGAACACCAGGATTGGCAAAAGCAAGGACTTCAACGGTTTCATCCGTCTGATTGATGAAATTGTGAACTCTTCCTCTTTTGACAAAATGAAAGTCGCCCGGTCCAAGAGTGATAATCTGATCATCAACCGTTAGTGTCAGCGACCCTTTAAGTCCGTAAATAGTCTCATCAAAATTTTCGTGATAATGAGCAGCAGGTACTTTTGCATTGGGATGAATTACTGCTTTAAACATGGTGAATTGTGCATTCGTATCAGTAGCGTCCAAACAAAAATGGATTTCCAGACCATTGCCCAGATTTATTATTTCAAAGGGTTTCATAACATATGTTTTTTTATGGCATACAAATCAAGTCTTTGAAATCTTTTAAAAAGTTGATTCAAATCAAGAAATTTCACAAATGCATATTTCTTTTCCGAATTCTGCTGAGCGTTTCCGGTGTAACACCCAGGTAACTTGCGATGTGGTACTGCGGAAGACGGTTTATCCAGTGAGGTGTTTCCTTCAGGATCCTTCTGTATTTTTCATCCGGTGTCTCAGTGGCCATGTTGCTGAGCAGGTTTTTAAGCCATGCGACATTACGGCCCCTGTTTTTTATTTGATAAAGCGCATAATCCGGAATAGTCCGGGTAGCGTGCTCCCAGTTTTCCAGATCAATGGATAGAACCTCACAATCTTCGAGTGCCTGCATACTCATGGTAGAAGGTGTCCGGTTGATAAAGCTATCCATTTCACCACACCACCATCCCTCTTCTGCGAAAAATATAGTCCTCTCAATGCCTTCCTGCGTAAGGTGATATTGGCGCATGCAACCTTTTAAAATAAACATAAGCTGCTTTACAACCTCTCCCTGATGAAAAAGCATTTCATTTTTAGCAATATTTCGCGGTTGAAAAAGAGCGAGGAATTTTTCGAATTCAGACGATGGAAAGTCGTGCCTGGACTGGAGAGTTGAGAGTAACGGATGCGCAGCCATGTTAAATTTGCTTAAGGAAAGTATGCCAGATGCAGAAGTGAGCGCGCCCATTCCCGGACAGCTAAAACTGAATAATTTGTTGGCATCGATTCCATCGGGGCAAATTACATACAATCGACAACTTTTCAACAGATGCCGTCCCAGGGACAGAGAATGCCTCATGCTCAGTAAAAGGGGATTTGCCGTTTTTGTTAATATCATTTAGTAAAAAACATTTCTAGCAAATAACCAGTATTACTGCCTTTGAAAAACATTTGTTTATTGTCTTCGGAGAACGTCACGGAATGTTGTTGCACATCTGTGCCTAAACCACTGATTTTAATGAAAGTCGGACCTGTGGTAAACCTAGAGGTGACTCCGGGCCTGGAATAGGTGGTAGACTTATAAGATCCGTCGTCAAAGAATTCAAAAATCTTGTTTTTATAAAGCTGAGTTGAGGGGGCTTTGTCAGGCCCAGCCCAGTAGATGTTGCTTTTTTCCAGAATCCATTTTCCCAGCAACCGGCTACGTATTTCTCCCGGGTCCACGGTGAATTTGAGCGGGGATCCATCCAGCGGATAAAAGTTTTTCTTTTTTGCGGATACCTCTACCTCTTGTATTCCTGTCGTGCCTAGCTTCCATTTAGCCTCAGCAAGTCCCTGCGCATTGGTTGCAATATCTGCCGTAGTGAGTGACCCACCCGATCCATTTTTTATCCGCCATTCCACTGCAACTCCTTCCACGGGATCTCCGTTTGCATCAGTAACTTTAACTATCAGGGGTTTGGCCAATTCCTTTCCGGGAGTATCGAGCTGCTTATCTCCGCTAACGATTTGAATACGTTGCGGATCCTTTCCTTCTTCCGGCTTGATAAATGCAAAATTCAGATGATTAGACTCGAAACCGTTTTTTGCTTTTAAGTATATGGTGACTGGAATGCTTTTGAGGGTGTTTCCAAAATTGATACATGCCCTGTAACTGATATTTCCGTCAGAGGATCTGGGAGCTGAAAAGGTTACGGGATTCTGATTACCGACTTTTTCTACTATCTGCCAGCCCATATTATTTTCCAAGTCAAAAATATCGCTTACCTCAAAGGACACCATCGTAGAATAGTTCCTGTTGGGGGTTTGGGGAGCACCGCAATCACCGTTAAATGTGATCAGCGGTGAATCTATTTTAAGGAAATCTGCTTCAATTAATCTTTTGTTTACCATACTACTGCTCATGCTATACGAGGTGGGTGTTGAAAACCAGAAATTGGTTTTGATCCCACCAGTAACATCCAGTTTATAGTCCAGCGAAACATTAGGCGATTTTTGCTGCATAACAAAATCGAAACCACTAGGTACTTCGAAAAAGCCTTTCAAAGCTTCAAGTCCATATGGTGCAATTTCATAGATAGGTTTGAAAATAGTACCAGAGGCCGTTATGCTGAAATCTTTGCTGAAATCAGAAAGCAGCATGTTTATCAGAGAATTGTTGATTTTGTAGGAACTGACATTGGACCATACATCATTTTCGTATTTAGTTCCAGCAGTTGCTGTCATCAGTGGGGAGATCTTCCATTTTGCTTTTCCTGATACAGTGATGGGCAGTACATTTAATTTAATTATTTGTGCCAAGGAAATAAAAATTGGTGTCCCTGGAATCGGGACTCGTATAACAGGTAGCCTAATTCTCTTTAAAGTTTTTTCCTTAGCAACTTTCACAGGTTTGTCCGATTGGTTTGCAATTTGGAATGAACTTCCTTCTGAATTCATCACTGCTTGTATGAGCATTTTCTCAGGCTCAAAGAATCCTTTGTTTTTTACATATTCGATGTCTACACGCTGGAGATTTATCTTTAGCCGACCGGAATATGTAAGTCCATCTACTTGCCCGATTCCATCACCAAAAGAATAGTCAATCAGAGAACTGGTTCTCAGATTACCATCAATTAAAGAGGAATCCGAATAGGAGGTTTTTATGTAAAGCTGTTCAAATGCTTCATTTAATCCTGCCGGTACGGTTTGGTATGTCGTCTGGGAGGTACCAGGCGTAATCCGGACTATTTTGGACATAAATCCAAATTCGTTTTCAGCGGTAGGATTAGCAATTACAATATCATCAACCTGCGGTTTATACCTTGCGGAATTATTGAGTGAAAAATGGACACTATCCGATGTAATTATGGTATTAGTTTCTAAAACATGTGTTTTTTTTCCAAGTATAGTGCCTTTATCTTCCTCCGGCTGCACATCTACAGCGGTCTTTTTTGTACAGGAACCGGAAATAAGAGTGACTAGAGTCAAGACAAGTAAAAGTCTTTTCATTTTTTGCTTTGAAAGGAGTTTTGATAAATAGCAAATACCGGCGTAAGCAGAGTATCACCTATGGCGCGGCTGGTATAGATCTTGGACAGCTGCAGTAGGTTGATGTATTTTTATTCAATATGAATTTGGGTTGCACAAATGTTGCTCAGTGAAGGGCCGGCAAGCAATACCCCCATAGGGGTATTTTTGAGGTGACAGCAAAAAGCGGCACACATTTTCGCACATGCATGATGCAAAATGGGAGTTCAGAAAGGGGTTAGGACCCGAAAGATTTATGATGCCGATTTTAAGCAGGAAGTAACTAGGATGCTGGCGTCTGGCAGGAGTGCCATGGAAATCTCGGAGACATTTGGAATTGCTGAAAATGTGTCTTGCTTTGCAGGCAAGCTTCGCTCCATTTCAAGAAGACACTGATCATCTGCCAGTTTGAGAGAAAAGTCCTTTTCCCTTTAAGAAATTTGCTGTTCACGAAGCTTCAGCTGCTGCGAGCTGTGATGGTCTTGGCATCCAAGCAGCCCAAAACAAGCCATGATCAGGAAGTATTTCATAAATGAACGGGTCTGGGAAATTGGTTTTGGCTCGTATATTCAGCTCAATTTCCGGGTTTCAAAATGTTGCGGATCAGTTTATCACCAGTTTTACTAATTTGGTTAATCCCTTTTTGCAGTATTTCCCCAGTACGTTCTGTTTGAGCAGTTTGCGCGGAAAAATTAGCTGGAAGATCCGGGTACATCAAGAGATAATTATAAGCACTGAAATATTTGGCCAGATGCCGTGGAACTTCATCCAAGGCGTCATGATAACTTATATTACCGGGACGAGCGCATATTACAATAAACAGATCTTCCGTTCGAACGTCTCGGGAAAGGATCAAGAAATCACTCCAATCGTCAAAAACCGTGAACTGCGCACCGGGCCCCTTATTGGCCTGATTGTATGCCTGGATTGAGGCAAGCGTAGTCTCAGTGCTGTAATAGTGTACATCACAATTGAGCTGTTTGCCGATGGTCGATATCCGCTCAATCAACATCGGGAACGAGGCTTCCAGCTCAACCCGGTCCGAACATACAACCGTTATTTTTTCAATTGTGTTTAGAGGCTGCATGCCATGGATCAGGTAAACAATCTGCGGGCACCTGGCCAGAAGTTTTTGCGATTTTAATCCGGTTACCGAACCACGTTCTTTCTCATCTTTTTGCTGACCGATAATCACTTCATGGATCCTTTTCTCTTCAAGTGTGTGTTGAATGCCGGAAGCGTAACTAACGTCATAGCGGATCAGCGGCGATACGATCACATCCGTTGCCGCTGCTGTGGTGACCATTCTATCCTGATATTTCCTTAACCGTCGTTCTTCCGACTCACGGTCTACGGTTTCTGAACTGATCACAGACAGCACAAAAATATTCTGCTCGTGTTTTCTGGGCTGCATCAAAAGTGCCAGCTCGATCATCGGATCAATCGTATCTTCTTTAGAGGCTGCGATTAAGATATTCCGTGTTCCCTCTCCGGCCGCCTGATTGGCACCTTCATTCAGTTTACGGGCTAACTTGACCGACGCCCGGCTAGTCTCGATCGAAGCGATGGTGCAGGTGATCAATATCATGATCAAACAGCCATTAAGCACATCTTCATTCAATAAGCGAATGGGCTCCCCCAATTCATTTTGGCCGATAATGATGTTATACCCCACAAGAACTGTTGCAAGCGTTGCCGCTGCCCGCGCTGCACTCAGGCCGAAGATCAGCGTCCGTTCATCGCCGTTCATTTTAAATGATTTCTGCGTTACTAGCGCCGCAAGCCACTTTGACCCCAAGGCAGCAACGGTCATAATGCCCGCTACTTTCAATGATTCCGCACTTTTAAAAAGAACTTGAATGTCGACGAGCATGCCCACGCCAATCAGAAAGAAAGGAATGAAAAGCGCGTTGCCGACAAAATCAATCCTATTCATTAAAGGTGAATGATGCGGGATCAGCCTATTCAATGCAAGTCCGGAGAGAAAAGCGCCAATAATAGGTTCAATCCCTGCAAGTTCTGCCAAAAAGGAACCCAGAAACACCATTGCCAGCACGAAGGTGTACTGTGCGATGCTATCGTCAAAATGCTTGAAGAACCAGCGTGCAATAATTGGAAACACAAACCAGACAATCAATGCAAACACGATAACGGATACAATCAGCTGAATCCAAAAAGCTTGATTGATCTCGCCCTGGCTCATCTTGGCAATAACAGCCAGCACGAGTAGAGAAAGGATATCGGTAATGATTGTTCCGCCGACTGCAATGATGGCAGCTTTTGTTTTGTGCACATTAAAACGCGCTGCGACGGGGTAGGAGATAAGTGTGTGCGAGGCCAGCATACTTGCAAACAGGATACTGGAAATCCAGCTGAAACCCAGCAGGAATCTGGCAGCCGGGGCCGCAATCAGCATGGGTACGGCAAAAGTAAAGACTCCAAAAATCAGGCTTTTTGAGCTGTTTTTTTTGAATTCCTTCATGTCAATTTCCAGTGCGGCCAGAAACATGATGTAGATCAGGCCAACCGTTCCAAAGAGGACAATGCTACTGTCACGCCGGAGTAGATTGGCCCCGTGTTCACCAACTGCCACGCCGGCCAGAATGAGCCCAATGACATATGGAACTTTAATTCTGTTGAGCAGCAAGGGCACAAATAAAATGATAAACAGCACCAGCGAAAAGATGAGCACCGGGTTGCTGAGCGGCAGCGCAAACATGCTTTCTGCATTCAATAATATGGCCATACGGTCTATTTTTTAGCGGATGGGTTCAATGGAGCTTCACGGTCCAAAATGGTCACAGAACGTTTGCCAGCATCAAAAAATGCACTTTTTAAAACCACCTTCCCACTGTCTGCCAGCATTTTTATCTGTGGACTGCTTTGAAGGATCTTTTCCAGAGTAAGCCTCGATTGGCTCTGTGCAATGTTATTTACAAAATCTTTATTGGCAGAAGAACGATCTGCAAATTCCGGCGCTGATTTTGTGGCTTGCGAGAGCTCGTTTACAATACTTGCGAAATTTGCAGTTTGCACATTGTCTACCGCAGCACCAATAATACGACTATTACTGCTGGAAAGGACGAGGATAACCTTTGTACCACTATAATTGACCGCATATTCCATCACCGCAATCTGTTTGGGATCAACCAGGCAGGCAGGGCTTGACAGCTGCATCAACATCGAGCGTCTCAGATCAAAGATCTTTTCGACAGACTGACCAAGATCAATATCTGTCATGACCAGGACAGGCTTTATCCTGGCCAGCGAATCCGGGATTTTATTGTCAGAGTTGTAAACAAAAGACGAGTCCTTCGAAAACCTGCGATGGCCTTTCATTAAGTTTTGAAAAACATTTTTAGGCGAGTGCTGATAAACAGAGTCGATTACCATATCGAAGCTCAGCCCTGTGGAATCTTCCTCAGCTAAACTGGTGGTGCTGTCTGCTGTGGATATAATTGTACTGTCGGTATTAGTTGTTGTTTTCTTATCGGCAGAATTACAACACAACAGGCCAAAGATTAAAATTGGTAGTAGGGTTGCTCGGAGACCGAATAAAGCAAGGTGTAGCATAGACTTTCAGGATTTTACCAGGGTAATATTTACCATTATACTTAAAATATCAACTAAATCATAAATATTCATTCTATTATACCAGAGTTTGTATATAAAACAGGGCTATTTAAGGCAGTGCAAATTTTCCCGAATACTTTGGTCAACTGAAATAGATGCCAGCTCAATAATTTCATTCTGAATATCTTTTGTCAATAATTTGCTTGTTGAAAATATGGGAATCCCGGGCAGCAGGAATGTTCCAGGCGTGATCAAAATAGCTATTTCAAAATCATGCTTGAGGCACAGCGAAGATAACCTCTCAAGATCTATCGCTTCGAAAATGCCTGACCTTACAGAATTGATGCTATGCGGTGTAACTGGAATTGTGAAATTAGATGGCGGATCCTCTCGCGGACATGCTTTCTTTAGGGCATCGAGTGTATCATTGAATATCCTTGGTATTACTACCTCATATTTGACAGACTGCGTAATGTAATGCAGAAAGTAAATAAATAGAAAGATATCCAGGAATATCGTTTCTGAAAAAAGTTTTTCACTGTCATCACATTTAATATGCATGATGCATATTATCAAGTTTTTATTTTACAGAGTCTCATAATCATGCCAGTGAGTACCTTAACATATGCCTGTGCGGGCATCAGAGTATCGCAGCGCATCATTGTTTATTTCATTCATAGGCATGGTATTTTACAACCCTTAGGTAGCTTCACCAGTGCAACTTCCCAATTTCGGCGAATTATTCTTGTCAAGTTCTACCATCTCATTGGCTGACTGCACTGGTTAATTTCTTCATTAAATAAACATCCCTATGAAAGCCAAACTTACCCATTTGTTAATTTCTATGCTGTTTGCTGCACCTGCATTTGCACAACCTACCTACAAAGATTCTTTGCAAGCTTTAAATAACCAGCAGAAAGTGATTGAGTTGAGCAAGGAGATCAACGAAAAGAAGATCGAGGTCGCTGAAAAGCAGAACGATTTACAAAAGAGACAAGTACTGATGCAAGAAACGGCGGAAAAAGCTCAGGCGTCAGCAAATGCAAACACGGTGGCTGCCAACCAGCTGACCGAAAACCCACAAGACAAAAAGTTAGCGAGAAAAGCCTCCAGTGCTGCCAATGATGCCCAGCGTGATGCAAAAAATGCCCGGAAAGCATCTGACAACTTTGACAAGCTGAATGAGGAAATCGCAAACCTTCAAAAAGAAATACAAGAAAAAGAGCAAGAGATGGCTTCGAGTGTCAGGATAACTGCCCCGGCTATAGAGACATCCATTGCAGAAACTGCTGATGTCCCACAGACAAGCGCTTCGCAGAGCACTTCGTCGATCCAGTCTAGCGCCAATGCACCATCTGTTATACAACGTAACATGACGCTAGACCCCAATGCGGGCAGCACTTCTGAGGTGGCACAACGTGTTTTGGAGTCGACTTACAAAAATTATCCGCAGCAGACCGGACAACCGACCATTATCATAAACAACATCATTGTTCCATCTGACTACAATGGTCAACAATCCAAGGAAGCCCAGGCTGTCAAAGAACGGATAGCAAATCAGGGAAACGATGATTACGAAGATTATAAAGCTTGGCTAAGATACAAGAATGGTCAACCATCTGCCCCAAGCTCTGCACCTTACTCTTCCGCTCCACGTCGATATGAATCAGGTGATAACGAATCAACAGATAAAGATTCGCGACTGGGTTTCAGGGAAAGGTTCGGAGAAAAACCGGAAAGAAATTCAGGGATGTGGGTAATTCCAATGGTAGGAATCCATGCTTCGAATTTTAAGGCCGACTTTCAGGATGATCAGTATGAAGGACGGGCAGGTTGGAATGCGGGCCTTGATTTCCGATTCAGGATGCGCAGGTTTTTTATTCAGCCAGGTGTACATTATTTCAGCTCATCCATCGATGTCACCAGCGAGGATAGCATTTCGACAGCACCACTTTTAACCGGACCACGAATCCATTCTTTAAAAGCGCCGTTGATGCTGGGCGTTTATCTTACCAAAGCAAAAGGCGGCTTTTTCAGGTTTAACATCAAAGGCGGAGTAGTGGGGAACTATGTCCTGAATGTCGACCAGAATGGGTCTGAGCGTTTCGATAAAGACAATATTGAAGATTTTTCTTACGGACTGAATGCGGGATTCGGTCTCGAATTTGGTTTTGTGACCCTGGATTTTTCACATGAATGGGGAATGAGCAAATTGTTTAAAGAAAGCAATCAGAAAAATAACATACTCAGAGCCACTCTGGGCTTCAAGCTCTAAGGTGTTAACCATTTATTTTCTCACTTAAAGAACTCAGTTATTATGAAAGCTATTAAGATTGAGGATAACAAAATCACAAAGTCGAAAAAGCTACTTTAAGCTGCTTTTTGGGCCTTTTTATCAGCTCAATCTCTTGTACAAAGCAAAAGAAGGACGATGAAAATATGGATAAACAAGTACTACGGACGCCATTGAAGTGAAAGAAAACAATAGTACAGTGGCAGAGTATGTCACATTTGTCAAGAATGATCAAAACAAAATGGCGCTTGACCATGCTTATGCTAGTGAGGCACTTGAAAAAATGACATCAGCAGTTAATGCCATGGCTGGTGATGTCATTTTGATATTAAAGGGGTTACCCAGGTTTAAATAAATTTCGCTTTATTTGGCATTTGGGCCTGTAAAATTCACCCTTCTAATTTTCGTCCTTTGAAATGGAGCAAATAGTTAATGCTATCAATGATATTATTTGGAGTAATGTTCTGATCGGCCTTTGTCTGGTCACCGGAATTTATTTTTCTTTTGTAACAAGATTTTTACAGGTCCGATATATCAAAGATATGGTTGCACTGCTTTTCAACGGACAGTCATCGACCAAAGGAGTTTCCTCTTTCCAGGCATTTGCGATCGCCATTTCAGGCCGCGTGGGCACCGGTAATATCGCTGGTGTAGCCACAGCCATCGCCATGGGTGGGCCGGGAGCTGTGTTTTGGATGTGGGCAATTGCATTTTTGGGTGCCGCATCGGCGTATGTCGAAGCAACGTTGGGACAGATTTACAAGACTGTTCAGGATGGCCAGTATCGCGGCGGTCCGGCTTATTACATTGAAAAAGGGCTTGGTATGAAATGGTATGCCAACCTTTTCGCCATTGCCACGATTGCAAGCACAGCCCTGTTTTTGCCAGGTGTACAGAGTAACAGCATTGCCACCAGCGCATTCAGCGCATTTGAAATACCGGTTGAAATCACCGGTGGCGCCGTTACGATTCTACTCGGACTCATCATTTTCGGAGGTGTAAAACGGATCGGAAAAGTGGCCGAATTTGTGGTGCCGTTTATGGCGGGCGCCTACATTTTAATGGCCTTGATTGTCATTGGCCTTAATATAACCGAAGTGCCCGGCGTTTTCGCACTGATCTTCCGCTCGGCATTTGATCTGGAACCGGCGTTTGGAGGGATTTTTGGGATGGCAGTTTTATGGGGGGTGAAGCGGGGTGTTTATTCCAACGAAGCCGGACAGGGAACTGCGCCCCACGCTGCTGCGGCTGCTGAAATCAGCCATCCGGCAATGCAGGGTCTGGTGCAGGCATTTTCAGTATATGTCGACACGCTTTTTGTATGCACCGCCACAGCATTAATGATTCTTTTCACCGGCCAGTATAACGTATTGAATCCCAAAGGTGGATTTCTCGTCGAGCACATTCCCGGCGCAGCGATGGGTGCCGAATTTACACAGTCTGCGATTAACGTACATTTCCCTGCGCTGGGCAGCGGGTTTGTTGCTGTGGCGCTGCTGTTCTTCGCTTTTACCACCGTGATGGCTTACTATTATATTGCCGAAACAAATCTGAGCTATCTGCTGAAAGGCAAGAACAGCAAAGGTTATCTGTGGGCACTGAGAATCCTGATCATGGCCGCTACCTTTTACGGTTCAGTGAAAACGGCCGCACTTGCCTGGACGATCGGCGATATCGGGGTTGGCTTAATGGCATGGCTCAACATTATTGCCATTCTTTTACTGCGCAAACCAGCGCTACTAGCCCTCAAAGATTATCAAAATCAGAAAGACGCGGGTAAAGTCCCTGTTTTCAAACCTGGGGAGCTTGGCATTAAGAATACCGAGGAGTGGCATTAGCGTGAGAATAATACAAACTCAAATGCGGCGCCGTTTCCCTGCTCGCTGAAAACGCGGATGGAGCTTTGGTGTAATTCAAGGATCTTGCGGACGATCGCCAGGCCCAGCCCGATGCCTTTTGCCGAAGCTGCTTGCAAGTCTGCTTGTTTGTAGCGCTCAAATATCTGCTCCTGATATTCTTTGGCAATGCCTACGCCCGTATCTTCCACTCTGATCCTGACACCATCGCCTGCCTCAGACAAGGCAATTGAAATCTGCCCGCCGTCGGGGGTGAATTTGAATGCATTATCCAGCAGGTTTTGGAAGATCCGCTCCGTCAGACCAATATCCGCGAAAACAGCAGGAAGAATGCCGGATGTGTCGAGTTTCAAACGGATATTCCGCTGTTCGGCTTTCAGCTGATAGGCACTGAGAATGTCGGAAACCAGCTCTCCAATCGGAAACAGCTCCTTTTGCGGTTCAACCACATTTGATTCCAGTTTTGAATATTGAAACAGCTGGTCAACCAGCATAGAAAGCTTTTTGGTGCCTTCCAGCACAATTGAAAGATAACGTTCGGTTTCGGGGCCGGACAATGTTTCGCGTTTGATCGCCAGCGTTTCGGCATAACCCTGCATGATCGAAAGCGGCGTCCGCAGGTCGTGAGACACATTGGCGATCAGTTCCTGCCGAAAGCGGTCGGTCGCGGTAATTTTCTCAAAATTCTGCACAATAACGTCGGCCATTTCATTGAAAGTAGAGGTCAAAACGCCCAGGTTTCCCTTTGCATACCCATGTATACGCGCCGAGTAATCGCCATCTTGAAAGCGCTTTACCACGCCTGCAATGCTGCAAATGCTGTCGGTGATCAGAAAAAATGTGACTATGCCGACAACAAACGCACCCAGCAATGCCGCGAAAAAGATGTAAAGAGCTAGCCTGAAATTGAGATCACTATTCAGTGAGCCCAGGATTTCCTGTTGCTTTTCACTGGCGAGTACCGCATAGACATAACCTGCCAGCTTCCCGTTTTCCAGAACCGGGGCTGCCGAAAAGATACTGGCCTCGCCCTGATGCTTGGGATTGTCGCCCAACGGCCGGTGGTTGTCGTCGGCAGCCAGCCACTCATGCACTTTATTCATATCCACTTTTTTCATGTGAACGGTCGCTTCGGGCACTACATAATCCGTGATATTTCCAAGTGTATCAAGCAGATACACCTCTATGCTCGGGTTGGCCACCATTGTGGAATGGATAATGTCGTGGGTGACGGTCGTATCGGGTCGGCCGTTTTTGATCGGTTGCGTAAAAGTGGCCAGGTGACCGGCAATATCACCATAAAGCTGCTGATGTGCGGCCATATAGTAGGTTTTGGAAAACCGTGAGCCGATGAGTACGAACACAAGCGCAAGTACCAGCAGCAAACTGGCAAAAACGGTGCTGATCTTCCAGAATAGCAGGTTACCGCTGATGGTTTTTACAGACATATCACAATTCTTCGTTAAACCGGTAGCCAATGCCCCAGGTAGTAAGTATATAGGTTGGGTTCGACACGTCGGTTTCTATTTTTCCTCTCAGCCGGTTGATATGCGTGTTGACCGTGTGTTCATATCCTTCAAAATCATAACCCCAAACGAGGCTCAGCAACTGTTTGCGGCTGTAACTCCTGCCCGGATTGGAGGCTAGTAGTACGATCAGCTCAAATTCCCTGGGTGAAAGCTCAATCCGATCTCCTCGCAACATCACCTTGCGTTTGTCTACATCAATTTCCAGGTCGGCAATGGTTATCTGTGCAGATTGCGGCGAGCTGTAACGTGCTTTTTCTTCATTGCGCCGGAAGATCACGCGTACCCGGGCAATAAATTCCCGCACGCTGAATGGTTTGGTCAGGTAATCGTCCGCGCCGGTTTCCAGCCCCATCACCTTATCAATTTCCTCCGATCGCGCAGTCAGCATCAGGATCGGCGTCTGCCTGTCGCTTTGCCGGATCTTCCTGCACACTTCCATACCATTCAGGCCGGGAAGCATGACGTCGAGAATGATCAGTTCGAATGTCTCGGCCAATGCTCTGGTTAGCCCGTTCTGCCCGTTTTTTTCAGCGCTGATTTTGCAGCCCAGGTCCGACAGATGGATCGTCAGCAGCTCGGTGATAGCGCTGTCGTCCTCAATGATCAATACATTTTTTGAGTCCATGCCGTGCCGTTTTTTTACAAAGTATATAAATAAAACAGCGCGATAGGCCGCTGTGATACTTTTGTTATAATTCCGTGACTGCGGCGGGATATCGTCTTTTTTGCTTTGCATCATTCAAACACGCAAAACTGACAACGACATGATCAAATCAATGCTCGGGCTTTCCATAACAGCCCTTATTTTATCTTCCTGCACCAAAGACCACGAACCGCAACCGACAGCCCAAACGATCACCATCGAGAATGTGCTCGACAGCAAACCATTAGTCCAGTCGGGCACCTTCCAGGGAGCGGGAACACCGCCGGTGATCCTGCCAGGACAGTCGGTATCGATCTCTTTCTCAGCGGCGAAGAACCAGCGGCTTACTTTTGCGACCATGTACGGATGGAGCAACGACCTGTTTTTTGCACCGGAAAATCCGGGCATCAGGCTTTATGGCGACGACGGAACGCCCATTACCGGTGACGTGTCGGCACAGGTTAAGTTGTGGGACAATGGCAGCCGGATAAATGCCGCTCCGGGCGCCGCGCTCGTTCACCCAGGAACTGCCGAGTCCGCACCAATAAATATTAAGGAAGTAAAGGGCACTGACGACTATGGGCATACATTCCTTCCGGCGGCACAATTGATGAATGTTTCGCTGAAATACGACGGTAATTCAAGATTTACTATCACATTAAAAAACGAGTCGGGTGGCACTGCCAATGAGACGCCGTTCAGTCCCGGCGTGTGGGCGATCTCTTACACCGCCGGCACCGACTTTCTTCTGCCCGAACCGATTTATTCCAGCGGAAAAGCCACCACGGAAGGATTAACCCGCATTGCGGAAGCAGGCGACAATGCGCCAATGAGCGCGATGTTAACCTCGCAGATAGGCATTTTCACGCCACTCTCGCCGATCTTGGTGGTGGTTTACAGCGGAAGTGAAAATCCATTTTTCAAAGCAGGTGAAAACGACCGGGGCGAAGGATTAAAAGAACTGGCGCAGAAAGGCAATGCCGACGTGCTGGCAGCCGCACTAAAAAACAAAATCGGGATCAAAAATGTGTACGTGCTCAAAGAACCCACCAGCACTGTACTGCTTCCCAAGATCGGTGGTAATGCAGGAGGCAAGGTCTCTCAGCAGCTGACGCTGGCACCCGGCGACCGCATCGCGATAGCGACCATGTACGGATTTTCGAACGACTGGTTCTTCGCTACGCACGGCAATGATATCGATGCCAATGCAACCGGCGACTTTTCCAGCTCGGTAACACTGTATGATAACGGAACGGCCATCGACCAGTTTCCAGGTGCAGGCATTACGCAGTTCAACCTGGCCGGAACTCCGTTGACTGAAAGCAAGGTTATAGCGCCCGTTCCAAATCCTAACCCTTTCACCACGCTGCCAGCGATCAATAATATCGTTAAAGTAACGCTTCAATAACCATAGTGGCCCCCGGCAGTACGCCGAGGCTTTTATCCCAATCATTTATGAAAAAACAAATTGGCATACTACTGTTCCTATTTCTCATTTCAGGCCACGGTTTCGGCCAAACGGCAGAAGTACGCAAACAGCAGTTTAATCTTGAAAAATCAAGCCTGGCCATCCAGGGCTATGATCCGGTCGCTTACTTCACAAGCCACAAGGCACTTGAAGGAAAAAAGGAGATAACCACCATGTACAACGGAACCACTTACCGGTTTATCTCGCAGCAAAACCGCGAGGAATTTGCAAAGAACCCCGCCCGCTATGAGCCTCAGTATGGAGGCTGGTGCGCCTATGCGATGGGTAAACAGGGCGAAAAAGTGGAAGTGGATCCGGAAACTTTTAAAATCCTGGACGGTAAGCTCTTTCTTTTTTATAACAAATATTTCAATAATACGCTCAAAAGCTGGAATCAGGACGAGAGCCGTCTGAAAGGCCGGGCTGATCAGAATTGGGCGCGGTTTGTACCTTAAATTTTCCAAATCACAATGAAAAGATTCATTCTAATAGCAGCATTCATATTGTCCGCATTGGGCAGCTACGCCCAGCATTCAGAGATTTTTGCACCCGACGGAAAGGCCATTAAAGGCTACGATGTGGTGGCGTTTTTCAAAGAAGGCAAGCCGGTCGAGGGAGTGGACAGCCTTGTTTACAAATACAAGGAATCAGACTGGCTTTTCGCGAGCAGCGCCAATCTGGAAGCCTTCAAAGCCGAGCCCGAAAAATTTGTTCCCCAATACGGCGGCTACTGCGCTTATGGTACTTCCGAAGGTCACAAAGCGCCCACCCAGGCAGAAACCTGGACCATTGTGGACGATAAGTTATATTTCAATTACAATATGAAAGTGAAAAACAGCTGGTCTAAAAACCAGGAACAGCGCATCGAACAGGCGGATGTGCAGTGGCCACTCATTAAAAATTCGAAGCCATGACGACCAGGAACCGTAACAGATGGTCGTGGGTGCTGAGGCTGGTAGCCGCAGGGATCATGCTGCAAACGCTTTACTTCAAGTTTACAGCTTCGCCCGAATCGGTTTATATCTTCTCACAAGTCGGTATGGAGCCGTGGGGACGCATTCTGGTGGGGATTTTTGAGCTGGTCGCATCGATATTGATCCTCATTCCACGGACTACGCCTTATGGCGCGTTGATCGGCATGGGTGTTATGACCGGCGCATTGTTTATGCACCTTACACGTCTGGGCATTGAAGTGCAGGGTGATTCTGGCCAGCTTTTCATCTACGCTTTACTGGTGCTGTGCAGCTGCCTCACATTAGCCTATTGGTATCGCGGCAGCCTCTCGGGAATCAATGTGCAAGGAAGATAATAATAAATCCTGCCGTGCCGGCGCGGCAGGGTTACCAGATCATTAAAAAAAGCCTTATGAATAGGAAAATAACAGATTCAGTTACATCGGTGGTGGAACAGATCGACAACATGCTTCATGAGCTGAGTGATGCGCAATTCTCAGTCAAACTAGAGGTGCTCTCAGGCGCTTCAGTAGGCGAACATGTCAGGCATGTGATCGAATTCTTCCAGGAGCTTAGTCAGGGTTTCCAGACGGGTTGCATAGACTATGATGCCAGGCGCCGGGATAAAGCCATCGAAACGCAGCGCCAATACGCAATTGTACGATTGCAGGAAGTGGCGGCCAGTTTAAAAACTGAAAACAAACTGCTTCACCTCGCATACACAGACACATCTTCGGGCCTCGAATGCCAAATCCTGACCAATTATGAAAGGGAGCTGATCTACAATCTCGAACATGCCGTGCACCACATGGCGTTAATGAAAATCGGCGTGCTGACTATTGCCGACATCCGTCTCCCGGACCATTTTGGTGTTGCCCAATCAACCATTCAATACCGGCAGGCCCAATGTGCACAGTAACCTATGTCCCAACTGCCAACGGCGTGTTCCTTACCTCGAACCGTGACGAGCGCGCGGACCGCCCGGCAGCCTTGCCGCCGCAGACGTATGATTCGGGGAATAAGTCAATTGTATACCCCAAAGACACGCAGGCGGGCGGCACGTGGATCGCGTTGCGTGACGGTCACTCGGCGGCAGTTTTGCTCAATGGTGGTTTTGAAAAACATACGCGTCAAACAACATACCGGCAAAGTCGCGGGATCGTGATGCTTGAAATTATCAGCTCAGATGAGCCTGTCGAAAGATTTGACACTATTGAACTGGACGATATAGAACCATTTACATTGATTCTTTTTTATGAACACCAATTGCGGCGCTGTACCTGGGATGGAAAACTAAGGCACATAAACTTTTTAGATCCAGGCAAAGCGCATGTTTGGTCATCGTCGACATTATATGATCGTACCGTGCAAAAACAGCGTGAGAGTAATTTGAAAGAATGGCTTAGTGAAGAGTCTTTGATCACCCCCGAAAAAGTGCTTTCCTATCATCTGGGCGATGATTTAAAATACGAGACCTGCCAGACCCGTATGGTGCCAAATATGCGAACGGTAAGCGTCACCTTGCTGGAAATTTCTTCGGCTGGTCAAAGCAGGGTACACTACCAAGATCTTCATTCGGAAAAAAATCTTCATAAGCCGTTTGAAACCAGAAAACATCATTTTGACAACTTTTATTGGAAAACGAAAAGGTTCCTGATCCGCTTACAGCATTGGGAATACTGGCCGTTCGAATGCGTTTACTTACCGCTTGTGCCGTTGTGGCTGTGGCTCAGTGTGCGCGCGAGGTCTCTTTGGTTCTTCAGCGCAGCTAATCCCGGGATTGAAAATTCCGGTTTTATCCATGAACGCAAGAGCGATATTTATCCGCTGCTTCCTGCCGGATACTACCCCAAAACTATCCTGTGTAAGGCCGGAATGTCGGTCAATGTAATCGAATCGCTTGTCCGGGAATCATCATTGACATTTCCCTTAATCGCCAAACCCGACATTGGAGAGCGCGGCCTGCAAGTGAAGCTGTTGCAGACGGCTGATGACCTGCAAGATTATCGACAAAATAGCAGAGTAGATTTTCTGTTGCAGGAATATATCAATTATCCCCAAGAGATCGGCGTTTTTTATTACCGGTTTCCCGGAGAAGATCGTGGACACATTTCGGGCATTGTCGGAAAGGAATTTTTGATTGTGACGGGTGATGGTAAAAATAATCTGCTGACATTGCTCATGCAAAATGAAAGGGCCGTGCTGCAACTTCCGGCATTGTCCAGAACATACGGTAATCGATTTGATGAAATCCCGGCTGCGGGCGAAACGCTGAACCTGGTTCCCTACGGCAATCATAGCCGCGGCTGCAAATTTGTTAATCTTCAGGACCGCATTACTCCCGAACTGATCGGCGTGATCGATCGTGCGTGCAAACAGGTCAATGGCTTCTATTTCGGCCGCCTCGATATCCGTTTTAGAAGCTGGGAAGAGTTGACAGCGGGGCGAGACTTTTCGATTATTGAGTTAAACGGGACCGGCAGCGAGCCCACGCACATATACGATCCGGAACATTCACTATTCCATGCCTGGAAAGAAATTTACGGGCACTGGAAAGTCGCATTTCAAATTAGTATGGTGAATGTTAAGAGGGGCGAACAGCGGCTAATGACTTTTAAGGAGGGTATTGAAATGTATCGTTCGCACCAATTGTATCTAAAAATGCTTAATGCTCACACCGATGTTGCCATCTCCTCGCAAATGTCAGCACAATGACGACAGGCTTCTGCACACTCGTGGCAATGATCCATACCCATTTGGGCATGTTGCTCACATTCTTGCGCGCAAGCTATGCAGGCATCGGCACAAACTCTGCATAAATGTGCACTGAATTGGCTTCCCAGGCTCATTACTTCGGCAGCGCTTCGGCAGATGGCGGCGCATTCAAGATCAAGCTGTATACATTTAGCAAGATTTTTCGGGTTTTCCTCTTTTAAACACTCAGTTGCACAATAACTGCAAGCCACCGCGCAAGCAACACAAGCATCAATACAGTCCTTAAATTGTTGATTTGCCATGATTTTCCAGAGCTAGTAGTATATTTTAAAGCCTGAGAGTCTTCTCGTTTCGCGGATCATCGTCAATCAACTTAATTAAAAAATCTGGGAGTGATTAAAAGGATTGCAATCAGGATCTAACTGTATATTTGGGTAGGTCGCCCTTCGCACTGACTTTTGATTTTTTAGCCCGGTAATGGCCCTACTAACACTTAATGTCCTAATTTTTTTATTATGAATCGGAAAATCCTGATCGTCACCGGAGATGGTGGCGAAAGTTATGAAACCCTCTATGCCGTTCACCGTTTTCAGGAAGAGGGCGATATCGCTGTCATTGCCGCACCCAGCAAGCGTCGGCTCAACCTGGTCATGCACGATTTTGAAATCGGTTGGGATACGTATGTAGAACGACCTGGCTATTGTCTTGCTTCGGACCTGACCATTGAGGAAGCAAGAGCTGACGATTTTGACGCAATCCTGCTGCTGGGCGGCCGTGCCCCCGAGTACTTGCGCAACTATGCTCCGCTGCTGGAACTAGTCCGCGATTTTGACCGGCAGGGAAAATGGGTCTTCGCCATCTGTCATGGGATCCAGATTTTGGTGACGGCCGGACTAGCCAGGGATCGCAGGTTAACAGCTTATGAACATGTGCGTACAGAAATTGAGATGGGCGGCGGTACGTATTGTACCCAACAGTCTGTCCGCGACGGAAATATAGTTACCGGACAGACCTGGCAATCTCACCCTGAGTTTTATCGGGAAGTCTTTGCCTGTTTTAAAAACGCAGAACTCGTTGATCGGACGGTTTGATGTTTTGTGAAAAATATTTGGGAAAAATTTTGTCAACCTTTGCTTTAATCGTTTAAAGTAATTATTCTTGTCCTATAATTCTATTTTACCTATAAATATTGATAAGTTGGCGAAGGTTGGCTTAAAGGATATCGCTGAACAAGCCGGCGTTTCGATTGCGCTGGTGTCTTACGTGCTGAATGGCCAGGCTGTCCAAAAGCAGGTGAACCATGACACAGCCATTAAGATCAAGCAGGTGGCCAAAGAGCTTAACTACCAACCTAACCAGATAGCAAAAAGTCTTAAAACAAATAAGACGCGCACAATAGGGTTAGTTGTAGCGGATATCAATTACCGGTTTAGTACGGGGATAACCAGGGCAATAGAAATAGAGGCAAAGAAAAACCACTTAACGGTGATTTATGGTAGTTCCAATGAAAACCGGGAAAACCTCGCCGAGTTGATTACGACATTTATTAACCATCGGGTAGAAGGTCTGATTGTGGTGCCCGTTGATAATTCGCAGGAAGAAATCAGGATGATCCAGAGGGCAGACATTCCGTTTATTCTTGTAGATAGAAATTTTCCCGAACTGGAAACCAATTATATTACCCTGGATAATTACAAATCGGCCTACAATGCAACAAAACATCTGATATCACTTGGGCACAGAAAAATTTCATTTATCAACTACAGTACTACTTCATTTCATTTCAAGGAGCGGAACAGAGGATATATGGATGCGCTGAAAGACCATCAAATTAAATTTAATAAGAATTGGCTTCAAGAGGTAAGCAACAGCAACAGGGACGAGGAGGTGCCTGTTGCGATGAATGCAATTCTAAGCCTGGATGAACCTTGTGACGCGGTTTTTTTTGCAACCGATACGCTAACGCTTAACGGTTTGAAATACCTGATCAAGCATAACATTAAAGTGCCTGATCAAATCTCGGTGCTTAGTTTCGACGAATCCGAGGCATTTGAGCTATTTTATTCATCTATCACGCATTCCCGGCAACCGTTGGACGAAATGGGTAAGCTCGCTGTAAAGAATTTGTTAAATCTGATCAATCATAAAAAAATTGAAATGCATGTGCATTTGGAAGCGAGTCTTGTTCTGGGAGATTCGTGCTATAAAAAATAATTTTTTTACCATTTACTTTAAACGTTTAAATTTTTAAACTTATTGTATATCAGCTAATTGTAAAAGACAAATGAAGAATTTAAAGCCTCTGGTTTTGGGATTATTCCTAAATGAATTTTTACGGGCACCTCCCTGACCATCTCCCGGAATAGCCCAGTCCTTAACCATTTCTTACCAAACGGATCATATGAAAATAACTTTAACAATCCATCTTCTCCTTTTATCTCTGGCAGTATTTGCTCAGAATAGGATAGTGACTGGCACCATAACCAGTATGGAACTACAAAGCCCGCTTGCGGGAGTGACTGTGATATCAGAGCAGGGATCGGCCATATCAGATCAAGATGGCCGGTTTTCAATCAGCGCGGCGGTGGGCGGAAGAATAACATTTTCTTTTGTGGGTATGAAAACGACCACCCTGGTGGTAAACAGTTCACCGGACCCTGTTACTGTTTCCATGGAGTATGAGACGCTTGGGCTGAACGAGGTCGTAGTTACTGGTTACCAGTCACAAAAAAAGGCAGACCTCACTGGAGCTGTCAGCGTCGTTAAAACCACCGATATCAAGGATGTCCCTTTGGGGAATCCCATGAAAGCATTGCAGGGGAGAATTCCAGGAGTTTACGTCACCACCAATGGTTCGCCGGGAGGTGGTGCAACAGTCAGAATACGCGGGATTGGTACGATCGGTAACAACAATCCCTTATATGTAATTGATGGAATGCCGACAGAACGCGGCTTGAACGAAATCAATCAGGCGGATATCGAAACCATGCAAGTGCTGAAAGATGCTTCATCGGCATCGATCTATGGATCGAGGGCGGCCAATGGGGTGATTATTATTACGACTAAAAAGGGGAAAAACGGCGTAACAAAAATCGATCTGAATACATCTTTTTCTCTCCAGCAGTATGTGTCCAAGATAAAAGTACTGAACACGGAGGAAAGGGGCCGGGCATACTGGCAGGCGGCAGTCAATGACGGGCCGGGAAATGATCCGAACAGCAACCAGACTTATCAGTATGATTGGAATGGCGATTATGCCAATCCCATCCTGAACCAGGTCATTCTTCCGGAGTTTGTGGATGCAGCCAAAACAATGCGGCCGGCCGACACGCGGTGGTTTGATGAAATATCTCAATTGTCGATGATCAAGAGTACAGACCTGACCTTGTCAACGGGAACCGAAAAAGGACAATCCCTTTTCTCGTTAAGCCATTATGATAATTCAGGAATCATACGCGGCTCCTCATTGAAACGTATAACGGCAAGGGTTAACTCGGAATACCGGCTTTTTAACAGCCGGTTGACAGTTGGCGAAAACCTTTCGGCAACATACAGCGTGGGTACGGCAGTGCCTGCGGAGAGTAGCGTGGACTTGTCTTTACTGGCACAACCGATCATCCCGGTGCACACGATTGACGGTGGTTGGGGAGGCCCGGGACCAGGGATGACCGACAGGCAAAACCCGGTAAGGTTGATCGAAGATAACCGCCAGAACAAATCCAATTTTTACAGGTTATTTGGAAACGCTTATGCGAATTTGAAAATTACTCCGGCTTTAACGGCAAGAACATCGATAGGAATTGATTACAATGGCACCTATTCACGTAACCTAAAGAAATCGTATGTGTCCGGATTTCTGGTTGATCCTGCAAACCGGGTGACCACTTCCCAGGATTACAGCGGCAACTGGGTATGGCAAAATACGCTGAATTACGATCAGACTTTTGGTAAACACGCATTCGATGCGATGGTTGGAAGTGAACAGATCAAATTCATTTCACAGACCTTCTTTGGGTCCAGAATGGGTTATTCGCTCGAAAATATTGATTATTCGTATCTCGACGCCGGCTCCACTACCAAGGACAACGGAGGGTCAGGAAGCGGTAATTCTCTATTATCATTTTTCGGAAAATTGAACTATACCTACAATGACAGGTATCTGGCGTCTGCAACGGTCAGAAGGGACGGGTCTTCCCGATTTGGATCTGAGAACCGGTATGGTGTATTTCCTGCGTTTTCGGTAGGCTGGCGTTTAAGCGAAGAGGATTTTATCAAGCAGAACATCCCGGCCATTTCAGACTTGAAGTTCCGGTATGGTTGGGGTAAAAATGGAAATCAGGCACTGCCCAACAATGCTATATATAATCTCTATTCGGCTATTTATGGTACCGACAATACATTCGACAGAGATCGAGGAAGTGCTTACGATATCACCGGATCAAACACAGGTCAGCTGCCATCCGGTTTCACAAAGACACAGCGGGGGAATAGCGCATTAAAATGGGAGTCAACCGTACAATCTAATTTCGGGCTTGATTTTGGATTATTTGACCAAAAAATTTCGGGTTCGCTGGACTATTTTATCAAGAACACAAGCGACATTTTGCTGACACCTCCAAACCTTGCCGTGATCGGGGAAGGAGGGGACCCGACGGTCAACGGTGCTTCCATGCGAAACAAGGGTTTTGAGGCCATTGTAAATTATGATGGAAAAGTGGGAGAAGAATTTACATTCACCATATCGGCCAATGTAGCTACCTACCGTAACAAAATTACCGAGCTTCCGGCAAATTCATTGACCGCTTTTCCAGGTAATGGCAATGATAAGGTGATTATCAACAGATCTATCAATAGTTATTATGGATATGTTGCAGACGGACTTTTTCAAAACCAGGAGGAGGTGGACGCCCATGCAACCCAGAATGGAAAGGGCGTCGGGCGGATCCGGTATAAAGATGTGAATGGTGATGGAAAGATAACCGGTGACGACAGGGACTATATTGGTATCAGCGATCCCGATTTCACCTATGGTATTAATGTGAATGGTAGTTACAGGAAACTTGATATCAGCTTCTTTTTTCAGGGTGTGCAGGGTGTAAGTGTCAATAACCAGAGTAAGATTTACACGGATTTTTCTTCTCTCTGGCCGGGTACCAACTGGGGGGCAAGAACTAAGGATGCCTGGACACCCCAGAATACGAAGTCGACCATTCCTGCCCTGACACTTGTAAACAGAAATCAGGAGGAACAGTTTTCCACTTATTATCTGGAACCCGGCTCTTATCTGCGGCTGCGAAACGCACAGATCGGTTATGATCTGAGCAGTCTTGCAAATAAGATCAGGATCAAGCGGGCCAGGATATATGTGCAGGGAAGCAATATTTTCACGATCAAAAGCGGAAAATATACCGGGCCGGATCCGGAGGCGCCGAATGCCACATTCCCGATCCCGACCATCTACACCCTGGGATTAAACATCACTCTTTAAGACTTTCTAACAAAGACAGCAATGAAAAAACTCAGATATATAGTGCTGGCGATGACAGGTTTTTGCCTGTCCTGCTCAGACGCACTGGACCAAAATCCGCAGGGTGTCATTTCCGGAGATGAATTGAATTCACCTGCTAATGTCGAAAAAATGGTAATTGCGGCGTATTCCGGACTTGGAAATGACGATATACATACCTCTTATTCCTTGTGGCCATGGGGAAGCATGCGTAGCGGCGACGCTTATAAAGGAGGCGATAGTCCCGGCGACAATACCAACTGGCATAACTACGAAATATTTACTGGTAACAGGCCTGAAAGCGGAAATACAGATAAGATGTGGTATTTTCTGTATGTAAGCATATCCAGGGCCAATGACGCTTTGAGGAGAATAAACGCATTGGAAGAATCTGCCTTTCCCAATAAAAAAACGAGGCAGGCGGAAGTTCGGTTTATACGGGCACATTTCTACTTTTTATTGAAAGTATTATATAAATATGTACCTTATATCGACGAAACAATTCCTGAAACCAGTTATGCGGAAGTATCTAATAAAGATTTGAACAATGACGAGTTATGGAATAAAATCGCGGAGGATTTCCGGTTTGGAATCGAAAATCTTCCTGTTTCCCAGCCAGAGATCGGGCGCGTCAACAAGCAGGCGGCCATGGCTTATCTTGCAAAAACGCTATTATACAAGGCATATAAGCAAGATGAGAACAACAATGTGACAACCGTTGATCCGGCAGAATTGCAAGAGGTGATTTCTCTTTGCGATATGGTTACGGCGTCGGGGAAATACAGTTTGAATGCAGATTTTGCCAACAATTTTCTCACCCAGTTTGACAATGCGCCTGAATCTGTTTTTTCTGTTCAGTATTCAAAAGAGGACGGTACGCCAAAAGGCAGGCTGAACATGGGTGTGGCTTTGAATTACCCGATGAATAAAGAATTCGGATGCTGTGGTTTTCATCTTCCCAGCCAGAACCTGGTCAATGCTTTTAAAACTGACAATGCTGGTTTACCTATGTTTGCTACATTCAACAATACAGATGCGAAGGAAGGGGACGATTTCAAAGTAAACAGTTTTGACCCCCGCCTCGATCATACGGTGGCCATTCCCGGACATCCCTATAAATACAGCACAAATTTTATTTATGAAAAAACCTGGGCAAGGGCGCCGCAGGTGTACGGCTATTTTTCGACGCTGAAAGAAACCGTCGCGCCCGACGATCCGTCTTTCCAGAAGGTTCCCCCGTTCATGTCGAGTTCCAAGAACTTCCAGGTGATCCGCTATGCGGACGTGTTGTTGTGGAAGGCCGAAGCACTGATCAAACTGGATAAAATTAACGAGGCTTTGCCTATTATTAATTCGATCAGACAACGCGCTGCTGCAAGCACCGCCAGGCTCAAATATGCGAATGGTACTTTTGTTTCCAACTACAAGATGGATGTCTACAAACCGGGAGTAAACTGTACGTGGACCAAAGACTTTGCGTGGCAGGCGCTTGTTTGGGAACGCCGTCTTGAATTTGCAATGGAAGGTTCCCGTTTTTTCGATCTGGTACGGTGGGGTATTGCGGCTGAATATCTAAATAAATACTTTACGGAAGAGTCCTCCAAACGGGTCTATCTGAAAGATGCCAGGTTTCAGAAGAACAGGGACGAATACCTTCCGATTCCGTTGGCGCAGTTAAATTACAGTCGCGGCTTATACAAGCAGAATGTCGGCTGGTAACGCCGATCACTTCAATTGATTCACAATAACACCGGTTCAATGAAAAAGGAAAGAATAAGACCAAATGTCTTGATGATCGCCCTGGTTGCTGCCACGGGGGGCCTGTTGTTCGGTTTTGATACGGGTGTTATATCCGGGGCACTGCCGTTTCTCAAACAATACTGGCAGCTGAGCGATGCCAGTATTGAATGGGTCACAACTACTGTTCTGATCGGGGCAGTGGTTGGGGCAGTAGGCAGCGGAAAACTTTCTGATATCATCGGACGGAAAAACATGATCATCGTCAATGCGGTCATTTTCTCGCTCGGTGCGGTCGGGTGTGCATTTGCTCCAACCGTCACGGTTTTGATCATTATGAGATTGCTGATTGGCGTTGCCATCGGCATTACATCCTATGTGGTGCCGATGTACATCGCCGAAATCTCTCCAACCAGGGTCCGGGGCGCCCTGGTTACGCTGAACCAACTCATGATTACCATCGGGATCCTGGTTTCATACATTACTGATTACGCATTATCGGATGATAGCAACAATGAAAGTTGGCGGTGGATGTTTCTGGTTGGACTCGTGCCGGCACTGATCCTGCTTGTCGGCATGTTTTTCCTCCCCGAAACGCCACGCTGGCTGATCAGCAGAAACCGGCTGGAAGATGGTATTAAGGTTCTGAAAAAAGTGGAAGATCCTGACTTGCTTGAAAAAACACTGGAAAATATCAAACAGGAGGTACATCAGGAATCAGAAAATCACACCAGCGTGATGGAAGTGTTCAAGCCCTGGCTTAGAGCCCCGCTGATCATTACAGTGGGGATATTCTTTTTTCAGCAGCTGTCCGGTGTAAACACCATCATTTATTATTCTCCTATCATCTTTAAAATGGCAGGTATAGTCAGTAATACAGAATCCATTATACCAGCCATCATTATCGGAGTGGTCAATGTATTAGCCTGCCTGCTGTCTGTATTTCTTTTGGACAGGATCGGGCGGAGGAAGTTGTACATGATCGGGATTGGCGGTATGATCCCCTCATTAATCCTGCTGGGAGCTTGTTTTCATTTCAAAGAAGCCCTGGGAGCCAGTTTGCCGGCTTTTGCGGTGCTGAGTATTGTGGCATACATCATCTTTATCGCCATCAGTCTCGCTCCGCTGGGCTGGCTGCTGATCTCTGAAGTATTTCCATTGAATGTGCGGGGAGTAGGCATGAGTATCGGCTCGCTGGCCCACTGGGGTTTTAATGCAGTCATTGCATTCACATTTTTAAAACTGGTAAACTCGCTCGGCATCGACATCACATTTTGGTGCTATGCATTCATTTGTGTTATCGGGGCGGCCTGGGGATATTATTACATTCCCGAGACAAAAGGCAAATCACTGGAAGACATCGAAGCGTTCTGGCGGAAAGGTGGCAAACCAGGGGACCTTTAATCCAATTAAACAAAATCAAACATGAGAAAATACTTATTACTGGGTATACTGACTAGCTGGTACCATACTTCTGATGCCCAGTTAGGGACAAAATACGACCCTTCCGTTCAAGCGACTACGAACATTCAGTATTCTAAACCAAAAGGAGATCTTTTTGTAGGCGATTGTATGCCATTTTTCCGTAATGGGACCTATTACAATTACTGGCTTTTAGATTCGGCGCACCATGCAAGTTTAAATGGTTTAGGCGGGCACCAGTGGGCTCTGAGCACGACAACGGATCTGAAAACATGGAAGCATTACCCGGTCGTTCTGGGCATTGACGAGGAGTGGGAAAAGTCGATCTGTACGGGATCCATCGTTTTTTACAAAGACAAGTTTTACGCCTTTTATGCAACACGGCTTGTCGATAAGGATGGAAAAACGAACGAGCAGCTAAGCTATGCCATCAGTTCGGACGGTATCCATTTCGAGAAACAAAAGCCAAACCCTTTTTACACCTCGGCTCCGGGTTACAGCAAGCGTGATTTCCGGGACCCGAAAGTGTTTGTGGACGAAAAAACCGGAGAGTTTCATTTATTCGTTTCGAGCTGGCAGGAAAATCCTGTGATGCAGCACGCCGGCGGAGCGTTGGTACATTTGACCTCCAAAGATTTAAAAACCTGGACCGTACTTGACCCTATATTAACCGGGCAGCCCACCATACCTGAGTGTCCCGACTATTTCTTCTGGAAAGGATGGTACTATTTGCTGTACAGCGACATCAGTGATACGTATTATGTCAAATCCAGAAATCCCTACGGCCCCTGGGAAGCGCCCCGTTATCAGGCTTTATTCGAATCATGGGCGAATGTTGTCAAGACGGCGTCATTCCACAATGACCGGCGTATTTCGTCAGCCTGGGTTCCTGGAAGACGAGGGAACAAGGATAGCGAATGGCAGGTATTTGGGGGTAATCACATCTTCCGGGAGGTCACACAGGAAGCGGATGGTACGCTCAATACCCGGTTCCCGCAGGAAATGATACCTGCGACAGGCAAACCGCTTGACGTAAAAATCAATCCAGATCTGCTTGCGACCCAGTTGGGTAAATCAGGGGTGGGTATTGATGCACCCGGTGGCGTAGGTGCAGCGCATATTGAAAACATACCTATGAAGTGCCGCATTACCATGGAAATAGAACCGTCGGGGCCATTTGAGGAATACGGATTTTACATCAGGTCAGACGCAAAAGCCGACAAAGGTTATAAGGTTAATTTCTCTGCCCATAATAAGATTGTATCTCTTGGAAATGCAGATATGAAAGCCGTCGACGGTTTGGACAAAACCATAAAAATTGATTTGATTCTCAATGACGACATTGTCGATATGGACATTAACAATAAAAGATGTATTGTCAACCGCATGACAGAACAAAAGGGAGATTATTTCTGGCTGTACGCCAAACATGGAAACATCAAATTTAAATCGATCAAAATCAGTCCTCTTTTGTAGGAAATAAATGGAACAGTCATGTTATTAGGAATAGATATCGGCGGCACTAAATGTGCTTTGGTCATTGGGAATTTAAATGATAAAACAGAAATTGATATTATTGATAAAAGAGTTCTTTCCACAGACAGGCCGGTATATGAAATGATAGAACTGATCTTTCAGACAGCAGAAATTCTGTTGGCTGAAAATCACTCTTCAACGGACCAGCTGAGTGGCATTGGGATAAGTTGCGGAGGCCCGTTGAGCAGTAAAAAAGGACTGATATTGTCTCCACCTAATCTGCCCGGATGGAATGAGGTGCCGATTGTCGAAATGGCCACGCAGCGTTTTAACACAACAGTCACTTTACAGAATGACGCAAATGCTTGTGCGATTGCCGAATGGAAGTACGGCGCTGGCAGAGGCTTCGAAAATGTAATCTTCCTGACATTTGGTACGGGAATGGGCGCGGGGCTGATATTGAACGGAAGCCTCTACTCCGGCACCTCCGACTTTGCCGGGGAGGTAGGGCATCTTCGTTTGTCGGAAATGGGGCCGGTAGGTTTTGGAAAATCCGGATCATTTGAGGGCTGGGCAAGCGGCGGCGGTATTGCCCAACTGGCACAGATCAAGGTCCGTGAACGTCTGCAGGTAGGAGAGCAAATTTCTTTTTGTAACAGCCTCGATGATTTGCCGAAACTTACTGCCAAAACGGTAGCCGAAGCCGCCCACAGCGGGGACGAACTGGCTATCGATATTTATAATACCTGCGCTGAATATTTGGGGCGGGGGCTATCATTGCTGATCGACATCCTGAACCCGGAAGTCATTATCATCGGCAGTATTTATGGCCGGGCCAGATCATTGCTGGATAAGCGAATGATGCAGGTGATCGAACGCGAAGCTTACATCGGCGCGCGGGAAGTCTGCAAAATTGTCCCCGCCGGATTAGGCGAAAATATTGGCGATCTGGCAGCCCTGAGTTTGGCGGTCGTGAGCAAGTATGACTGATAACCCTTAATAATAATCAATGAAAAAGAAATTAGCCTATCGGCCCCTGGCCATATTCGCGATTGTAGCCAGCCTGTTTTTTTTGGGGTGTGCCGTAAAACGGGAGCCCGTTCAACTTTTATTAAAATCGTCTCCCTGGCAATTTTCGGAGGGTTCCGCGATGAGCACGCTATTGCCTGAAAGGTCAACCGGAACCGTTAAAGCCCCGTTCGACAGCAGCAGTTTTACCATTAAAATGAGGGTTAACCTCAAATTGGAAAAAGCCACGAAAACGCTTCTGGAGATACCCGGTGTACTGCGCGTCACTACCTCCCAGCATGATGTGAAAGATCGGAAACATCAAAACTATCCTGCTTATCCGATGCCTGACGGTTCTGTTCCTGTACTCGAAGCTGCTCTCCGGCTTTACCCGCCGGGAGAACCTCAGGGCGCCCGTGATATGTCCGTGGGTATCCCCCTGGGAATGCTCGGGAAGCCTGAGGGAGAACATGAAATTGTGCTACATTTTTCCGGTATCCGATGGACATTATACGTAGATGGTGAACTTCTTGATAACGACTTCGCCTTAGGCTATCCAAAATGGGGGCAACAGAGCACCTGGGAAATAAATCCCTCGACTGTTGGGAAGGCCGAGATTTACCTGCCGGGAATAGAGCCACAGCCGGTAGCTTTGCCAAAGCCCCGTGTACAGAATGAGATTCAATACTGGACCCCGGCAGGGCACAACTCCTGGGTCGGAGATGTGGCGACTTTCTATCATCAGGGTCGTTACCATATATTCTATCTGTTTGATCGCCGGGGCCATGCCAGTAAGTTTGGAAAAGGCGGACATTACTTTGAGCACCTTTCAACATCCGACTTTAAAACGTGGACCGAACATGAGGCTGCAACACCTATAGAAGAGCAATGGGAAACATTCGGAACAGGTACGCCTTTTCGGTTCAATAACAAACTTTCTCTTAGCTACGGCCTGCATACGACAAGGATTTACCCAAAAGAGCAAACCACTCTTCCGTTGCAATGGGACTACTACAACAAACATGGCGTCACAGGATCATTCCGATATGATACGCTTTCCAGCTATCCGGCCGGATCCACTTACTCCGTGAGCGAAGATGGCATCAGCAGTTTCAAAAAAACAAAAATCTTATTTCATCCTTGTGAAAATCCAAGTGTATATACCGATCCCGAGAAAAGATTGCGGATGTTAGCGAACTATGGCGCAAAAGGAACCTGGGAGTCCAAATCCATTGATGGAGGCTGGCGTTCTGTTAATCCCAATTTCCCGCCCGGTGGCGACTGCACATTCTTCTTCCGCTGGGGAAACTTTGATTATGTTATCGGTGGTTTCACGGGCTTCTGGTCAAAACCTGCAAATGCGACGGACGACAAATTTGAAGACGGTGTTAAAAAAGGGCTGGACTTTTACAATGGCATGAATGTGCCGGCTGTCACCGAAATCGATCACGGTCGTTTCTTACTGGCCGGATGGATTCCCATGGCGGGCTGGGGAGGTTCGCTGACCATTCATGAAATGGTTCAGTCGCCCGATGGCAGGATCGGGACAAAGTGGATGGACGAAATAATCCCTGCAACCCAAAAAGAAAGGACACTGGTAAAGGAAATCAGAGAAAACACATCTTTTGAAACCGGAACATCGTCCTTCCTGCTCACCTTTGACGTTGAACCAGGCACCGATCCGGCTGGAAAACTGGGGGCACTTTTTCTGAACGGGGACGGTGAAAATCAGGCGTGTGAAGTTCAGATCAACCCACAATTAAAACGGGCACAGTATGGGAAAGGTCAGCTAAATGATTTTTCAGAGGCCGAAAAATCATTGCGTGAGGGAGGTTCTACAAGCGGCGCACGTAATTACGCTATTGAGAATCTGGCCAATACGGAAAAGCCTTTTACCGTTCGCATCGTCGTCAAGCACGACAATAAATTCGGTGGTTCACAGATTGACACAGAAATTGCCGGTCAACGCACGATGATCTCCTACCGCCCGGATTTGAAAGTGGAAAAAATCCTTTTCCGATCGACACAAACCGGAATCAAGAATGTCAGGATAGCGGCGTTAAGATGACATGCGGGTTAATTCCGCGTTTCTGAACTGAAAGTCTGTAAATCAATGATTTGCAGGCTTTTTTTGTTTTTGTTATTAGCAACCTTTTTAGTTTGGAATGCATAGGCTTTCCCGTCCTTAATAAGAACATTCCACCTGATCGACGGTGCTATTCGATTGGTAAAACGCATCAAATAATAAGGTTATAATCTGATTTTAACAAAATTTGGCTAGCTTTGAAAACTAGTACTTGTTAATCTGTACACACATTATCGACCCGCAAACGAGCGGGGAGTATCGATGAGAATTGTTGAGCTTACACGCATTGTTCCCGAGACGCTTTGGGCGGCGCGGTTTGAAGGAAATGAAGAAAATGAATTTGACCGCACATTCAACTGCTGGGACAATCCGGAGTATTTGGATGCATTTTTTACTACGCACGAGCAGGATCTTGTAAATGACTTTTACGGCTATTGCTCAGTGAGCCAGGCTGTTTCGATTACAATGTCTGAAGCAGATGCATTTGAAAAACAACTATTGAGCGTAGCACAAGGACAGGATTTAGAAAAGAGACTGGGAGATATTTTCAGGCCGCTAGACAAAACTGCGAGAATCAAAATCGTGAATGAAAAGAGCAAAGCCTATGGAACGGGCGCAAAATCATGGCTCCGAATTTATGCTGTTAGACTTAACTACGACTTTTTTATAATATCAGGTAGCGCCATCAAACTGACAAGAACGATGAATGGGCGTGATCATTTGCAGGAAGAACTCAAAAAGCTGAATGTGCTCGTGAAATTTTTGAAAGAACTGAATATTGAAACCGTGGAAGATTGGGGATACATTGATTTTGAATGACTATGCAAACGAGAGAAGATATATTACAAAAATTGGAGTCTGTCACCGCTGCCGAATCCAGCAAATGGAAAGAGCGCGCAGCCCGCAAAGCCGAAAATCCGAAGGCGCTTGAAAAGTCGAGGATTATTGCGATTAATATTCTTGCCCAATTGCGAAAACTTGGAATGAGTCAAAAGGATTTAGCGGAGAAATTGCATGTGACGCCTCAGACTGTGAATTCCTGGGTGAAAGGGAATAGCAATTTCACGATTGAGACGATTGTAAGGATCGAGGAGGTTTTGGGGGTGGAGCTGATTGGGGTTAGGGTGGGGTGATTTAAATCCCAACTACTTATCGTCATAATGCCCTTTCGCAGCAATTACAAACACAGTAACAGTTTCTTCAATGATCTGGTAAACAAGGCGATGCTTCTTATCAATGCGCCGCGACCATAGTCCGCAAAGATTATTTTTGAGTTGCTCAGGCTTGCCGATTCCACTGTAAGGATTTTCACCAAGCTCCTCAAAGATGCGTTCGATGCGCTTTACGAGTGACTTGCCGCAGGATTTATGTAAAAATGAAAGGTCTTTTTTTGCTCTGTCGGAAAAGGTTACAGAATATCTCCCCATATGTTTTTGAGATCGCGAATGGAAGTCACTCTTCCAGCCTTCACGTCTTCAATACCTTCTTTAATGGCATTTAATACTTGCGGGTCCGAAAAAAAGACATCAGTTTCAGTACTTTCATCAATTGGCGTGAGTAAAACTGACTTCTTATTCTTTCCCCGGTGAATAATCACCCGTTCCTTCTCGGCAAGGTCCAGATAATCCTTCTGTTTGCCACGAAATTCCCTGGCTGATATGATTCTCATGGGTGTACGAATTTGTGTACACGAAGATAGGGAAATTTTAGGTTGTGTGAAAGTCGGTACCTAGCTAAAAATGGATGCTCGCTTTGATGATGATACCACGTAATTTGTGCAAGTGCCGCTTGCACAAAATGCCCGGTCAGGATATGCGGTAGCAAATTGACGCATGTATTTCAGATTTCTGGGCGAAAGTCCCTGCATATCAGTAAATTCCTTTCGAAGGTCAGAGGCCAGCTGATCAATGATTTTTGCGCCCCAATCAACCGCTCCAAACGCCCATCATCTCATCCTTCTCTTTCAACATACGCTCATACAATCCAATCTTTTCCTCATGAAGCTGAATAATTTCTTCAATAGGATTTAAATAAATGTTACCCTGATTAAAGGAGTTGTCATTTGCATGATCATTGTAAGTATTCGTAATAATATTAATCGCCTGATCTTCGTCAAAATTCCGAATCGGCTCAGCCGGTATTTTCAATATCGCCGCAACCTGCTCCGGAATATCAGAATCGATTTTTTCTCTTTGTTCAAGTAGCGAAATCTTTTGCTGGTTCCAGTCCTCGCCGAGTTCGAAAGCCTATGCATCTTGTTTGATTGCGATCACCTCCCTTAATTTCTTTAAGTTACGGCCTTCGTGGATCTTTGGATTGGAGGTAGTATGTGCCATGTGGAAAGGGTGTTTGGTTAAAAAAAGCAATTAAGATAAATCTCCCGGGAAGTGCCCGGATATCTAACATGCTTTGCAATGTATGTTACCGGGAGGAGGTGTTGGGTACTGCTCGCGCAATGCCAAGTGGCGAGACCCGGCACAGTAATTTCTGCAGGGAAATTCTAAATGTTTGATCAAAACGAACTCATCGATGGCACTTTGGATCGTTCGGGAAATAACAGACAAAACCAAATGTAGAAATGAACAATAAGCAAATATTGGAAACAGCCAATGCCGCAATAACGCAGGGTGACTATGAAGGATTCTTGGCGTACTGTACGGATGATACGGTGTGGACATTTGTAGGCGAGCAGATTTTGCAGGGAAAAGAAGCTGTCAGACAGTACATGGCTGCGACCTATCTGGAGCCGCCGAAATTTATGGTCAAAAACTTGATTGCAGATGGAGACTTTGTCACCGCGCTCGGCGAAATTGCCTTGAAGGATGCACATGGAGAGGTGTCTGGCTATACATACTGCGATGTTTGGCGATTTCGCGATGGTAAGATGGCTGAATTAACGGCTTTCGTAATCGAAAGCAAATAAGTAGCCGGACAACTTTTAAAAATGGAATAAGTGGAATTCTTTGAAAATCCCTGCTTAAAAACGCGGAAAAGGTTTATCACATAATTCGGGAACTACATGAATAAAGCTCTTATTACAGGATAGCGCCGTTCTTTATTGTAAGAGATGTTCCAGTTGCACGTCCCTGACCCTGATGGGCTCGCTAAGGAATTCGAGGCACGGGGGATTGCATTTTTTACAACGATCAGCGGAAATGAGAACGGTGATGATGGCTTGCGCGGATTCGAGCTCATGGATGCCGATGGATATATTCTATTTTTTGGCAGACTTGATAAATAAGTCTGCGATCTGGTTACCAGTGGCCGGAGAAATATCTGATTACTTCGGGATTAGATTCATCAGCTCCATGGCTATACGGATGAGCATTAACCGAAATTAGTCTCACCGGGAAGTGCGTCTGTTCCTGCACCTCAGTTGGAATTTTCCACGCGCCGAGGTAACGGAGCAAACCCTCGATGTTGCCTATTGTAATGGAAAGTATGTCCAGGTCGTCGTCACCAACGGACTCATCCACACTTCCATCAACGCATTACTTGCCACAGGACAAGTGTAGCCCATTTTATTAGCCATTCCTTTGCATAGTACTAAACAATCATGTTATGCAAAGCAAAGGCAATATCCAAGAAATGAGTCAAGGCCACGGGGCTTTGAAAGGGAATAACACAATAGTAATCGTCCACGGAGCATGGTCATCTGCGAATGACTGGCACAACACGGCCGAACTTCTCCGCCCGGTTGGAAACAATGTAATTACGGTGAATCTGCCTGGTCATGGAAGTGATGACACGCCGGTTTTGAGCATCAGCCTGCAACTATATGTTGATCAGGTTGTAAAGGCAATCGGCTCAGAAAAAGACATCACGCTTGTCGGCCATAGTTTTAGCGGTATCGTTGTCAGGGCAGTTGCCGAGTTGATTGCACCTCAGATCAAAAGGATCATATATGTCGCAGCTTTTGTGCCACAAAATGGCGACAGTCTGTTATCTATCGCCCAAACTGACCCAAAAAGCCTGATTGGAAAGAATCTGATCATTGACGAAAAGGCAGGAGTGGTAGGAATAGTAAAGGATGCTGTCGCCGAGGTTTTTATGGCCGATGCTCCCGCACACGTGGCAAAATATGTGGCCGATCACCTCAGAGCTGAGCCTTTGGCACCACTTGGCACACCAGTCAAACTTACGGATGCCATTCCGGGCAATACCAAAGAGGTATATGTCCATACCGAAAATGACCGGACTGTCAGTTATTCGCTTCAACGCAGGATGGTTCAAAATGCGGGTATTTCGAAGAGGTACATGCTCCCGTCCAGTCACACCCCATTCATTGTGTACGCGCCAATTTTGTCGGCGATCATCGCTTTCGAATCCCTATAAATGTCTCAAAACTTTAAAAATATCAATCGTGAAAAATCTTAGATTAATCCAGTTCCTGTTCGTAGCTTTTGTCATTCTGGTCAGCTCTTGCACAGAAGACCATCCACAGCCTCTAGAGGCCAAAGAATACGTGCTCGTACATGGGGCGTGGCAGGCACCTTACGCCTGGGAATCGGTAAAAAAGGGCCTTGAAGGCCAGGGTGACAAAGTCACCGTTGTGGAGTTGCCCGGCCATGGAAGCGACCAAACTACCCCGGACAAAATAACGCTGGACGTTTATAAAGAGAAGGTAATTGCCTCCCTTTCCGGGGTTAGTGGTAAAGCAATTTTGGTCGGCCATAGTCTTGGTGGGATGATCATATCGTCGGTGGCGGAAGCGGTGCCTGAAAAAGTCGGGAAACTGATCTACGTAGCTGCCTATTTACCCGCTTCCGGCCAGACCCTGGATGAACTTGCACACACCGATCCTGACTCGCAGTTAGGCATTTCTGGCAACCTCATATTCAACTATGCCGGCGGTACAGTGGATGTCAAGCAGGATCAGATTGTGAACCTGTTTATCCAGCATGGTACTCCCGATATCCAAAACCTGGTGTTGAAAAATTATCGCACCGAACCGCTCATTCCGTTCATCAATCCGGTCACGCTGACCGAAAAGAATTTTGGATCAGTTCCAAAGGCCTATATCAAAACGCTGCAAGACCATGTTGTCTCGCCATCCTTACAAACCAAAATGATCGCAGCCGGTGGCGTGGGGGCCGTTTACGAGATCAATACCGGACATAGCCCGTTTCTTTCGCAACCAGACTCACTGGCAGCGTTGCTGGTACAAGCATCAAACAATTAACATCAGCGATCATTTTTAATACAAGCTATAAAACCAATTAAAACATTAAGATCGGAATTCATGGAAACCTTCGAAAATTTTCAGTCCCAAAATGCATTCACGCATCAGACTGCGCCGACAAAGACGATTGACATTAACGGGACGGACTTTACCTACCGATCATTTGGCAGAGAAGACGGCATACCCGTCGTCTTCTTACAGCACTTCACGGGAAACATGGACAACTGGGACCCGGAAGTAGTCAACGCCATCGCTAGTTACCATCCGGTGGTGCTATTCAATAACCGAGGAGTGGGAAGCTCGCAAGGGTCTGCTCCGGACAACGTGCCCGATATGGCAAAAGATGCCGTCGACTTTATACATGCCCTGGGTTATGCCAAAGTCCACCTTTTGGGTTTTTCACTTGGGGGCTTCATCGCGCAATGGATCGCGGTCCACGTCCCCGAGCTTGTAGAAAAGCTTATTTTGGCGGGGACAGGGCCGCAAGGGGGTAAGGCTATCGCACAGCTGGAAAACCACCTGCAACAGTCATTCGTCGACGGTCCGGATCGCGTGCTGATCAATTTATTCTTTGAAAAAACGCCGACAAGCATCAGGGCCGGTGAGGCCTTCCTGGCCCGGCTGGCAGAGCGGGAAAGCGACCGGGATTTGCCCAGCAGTGACGAAACGATTGGAAACCAGGCCAAAGCGATCATTGGATATGGATCTTCAAGAGGGGAGGACGACAACCTGGCGGCCATCCGGCAACCCGTGCTGATTGTCAATGGAAACAAGGACATCATGGTGGATTCCATCAATTCTTATACGATGGTCCAGAAAATCCCTAATGCCAAATTAGTAATCTGGAGCGATTCGGGACACGGCGGTCTGTTCCAGTACAGCAAGGACTTTGCGAAGGAAGTAAATACCTTTTTATTAAATTAACCCCATACATAGCAACCCAGTCACATGGACAAGCAAGGATTGAAAAACTACATTATAAGAAATCTGCCGTTCCCGGAAAAAACGCTGGATCAGGTGGTTGAATATTTCGAGCAGCTCCGTTTTGCCAAGGACGAATTTTTCCTGAAGGAAGGGACGGTCAACGATCGCTACTTTTTTTTGCAGACCGGCTTCATGCGTGCCTTCACCTTCGACATGGATGGAAATGAAATCACGACCAATTTCTACCAGCGCGACAGCGTCGTGTTTGAGGTGTCTTCTTTTTATTTAAAGACAAGGTCCACCGAAAATATACAGGCAGTGACAGATTGCGTGGGCTTTTCGATCAGTTACGACCAGTTAAATGTCCTCCTGCATGATGTGCCCGAATTCAGGGCCTATGGTGTAGCCATGCTGGCGAAGGAATATGTAATGTTCAAAAAAAGGGCTTTGGACCTGATCAATCTGAGCGGGGAAGCTAGATATGAAAACCTGATGGCGTCCAGTAAAGAAATTTTTCAGCACGCCCAGCTGAAACAGATCGCTTCCTACCTGAATGTTACCGACACCTCCCTGAGCCGGATCAGGCGCGAATTTTCAAGGAAGAAGATCTGATCGCCTGGGCATAGCTGCTTCTTCAATTAGCTTGGACCGTAATCCTATCGAGCTTTCCTCATTCAGAGGCGATGCGTTTTGGTTGACTTTTGGGCCATGTGGTGTGGGCCGTGTCGGGAAGAAATCGGCAGATGAACTGTCACCCGGTCAAGCGAGCCCAGAAAAGTACATTGATGGTCTTTCAAATCGATCAGGGTTTCTTTGTATTCGATATACGAGCCCAGCTGTACGTGCTTTTAAAACGCTTTCTCAAAACCGGAACAAATAAATGCAAGGCCCACATTTACCTGGTTAAGTAGATTTGCTCGTCAAATAGCTTGATTAAAGTGGGACGACCTATTCAAATAGCCCGAAACCAGTTGATTCAGCGATCAATGCACCCGAAGGAGGCGGATATAAAGGGTATTACAGCTTTGAACGGGAAAAAATGTGGCATCCCGAAATCCCGGAATCCGAGCTTGCTTTCGCTGATTATCCCGGCGCAATCAAACCTGACTTTAAAGCTGACCGCCGCTGGAAGTAACGGAACCCATGGTATTCCGGAATACGGGCGCTAACTCACGCGACTTCCTGACTTGCCTGGCAGAAGTCTTGTCTTTGGTAACTATATATTTTCAAGATGTATTTAACTAAAAAACACATGAAAAAACAATGTTTAACCTTACTTGTGACAGCTTCGCTAACGATCGGTGCTACCTGGGCACAGGTGGACATGCCCGCTGTCAAGGACGACTTTAAGCCTTCGGAACTCAATCAGCCGGGCCAGGAATATCCTCAGGTGAATTCGCAGGGATATGCCCGTTTCCGGATCAAGGCGCCGCAGGCTGATAGTGTGAGGGTCAGTCTTGGATTGGGCGGAAGGGGAGGAACCAGACTCACCAGGGACGCGGAAGGTTTTTTTACCGGAACCACCGAAGGGCCACTGGACGAAGGTTTTCATTATTATCACCTGAATGTCGATGGCGGAACGTTTAATGATCCGGGTACACTGAACTATTATGGCTCCGTTCGCTGGGAAAGCGGTATTGAAATCCCGGCTCACGATCAGGACTTTTATCAGCTGAAAAATGTACCTCACGGCCATGTGCAACAGGTATTGTTTCCATCCAAAAGCACAGGCACTTCCCGCCGTGCATTTGTGTATACCCCGCCGGGCTATGAAAAGGGAAGCAAACGCTACCCGGTGCTGTATTTGCAGCACGGATGGGGAGAAGACGAAACGGCATGGAGCAACCAGGGTCGCGCGAATCTGATTATGGACAACCTGATTGCCGATGGCAAAATTGAGCCGTTCATCATCGTGATGACGTATGGAATGACCAACGAGGTAAAATTCGGAAAGATCAGGGAATTCAGGATCGAACCCTTCCAGGCCGTACTGGTCGACGAGCTCATTCCGTATGTGGACGCTACTTTCAGAACATTAGCCAGCCGGGACAAACGCGCCATGGCAGGTCTTTCCATGGGAGGAATGGAAACCCGGATGATTACGGTCAACAAACCAGACGTTTTTGGCTATTACGCACTGCTCAGCGGTGGCGTGTATTCACCCGAGGATCTCAAAGATAAAACCAAACCTAAGCTTGTTTTCCTCAGTGCCGGCAGCAAAGAGAAACCCGACGGTGTGAGGAATGCGGCTACTGCGCTTAAAGCGGCCGGATATAATGCGGTTTCATACGTTTCCGAGGGCACGGCGCATGAGTTTCTTACCTGGCGCCGCAGCCTGTATCAGATGGCACCGCTGCTCTTTAAATAAATTATCGACTTGAAAAATAAATGCACGGCCGGTAACCGCTTCCGACCGTGCATGAACGGCCGGACCATCCTCAAACGAAGTTGAATTGGAGCGGATAGGTCGTTCACTGTCCAGCATGATACCTTTGGTGGGCAGTTCAATGCTTCATTTTAAAAAAAGGGCTCCGCGATAAACGCCTCACTTGTGGTCATGCGCACCTGGGAAACCATGATTTCAGACATGGCGTAATCCGGCACGCGGATACCTACCTGATTTCCGATAATACCTGCGCGGTTGACCGGGTTATCGTACTTTCGACTACATCAAAATGCGTTTCGGCTACACCTGATTTTTATTCCCGATGTAATTTTACATAAACGAAAACAGGATAAAAATGAAGCAAAAAAGCAGCATGAAGAAGAGCCGCTTTTTTATTATTAATGGTATTTAAAAACCTTTTCAATGAAAATCGTAAGTATCATACTCATTCTGGCCTCCGCCTTTCTGAGCATCAAACATGGCTGGGATGCCTTTCAGCCGCCAAGTCCGGAGCAGGCAAAAATGATGGGTAACCTGGGCGTTACCGAGTCTGTCATGCCATATTTCGGCGTGTTTTCAATCATCATTGGCTTGATGTTGTTATTTCCGCAAACCTTTTTTCTGGCCAATGTGCTGAATGCCGTCACCATTGTTCTGATCATGGCTTTGTCTTTACGGGCGGGCGACTTTAAAACCGCCTTGATGGAAATCCCTTTCCTGGCTTTGCCGTTGCTATTGATCTGGTTCAAATATCCTTTCAAATTCTAAATTAAGTACGATGAACGCACCGATTAGAATTAGCTCTATCTCTCAGGCGTGCAAAATGCAGGGGTTGGGTCCGCCCCCGCACCCCATGATCAGCATTATCGAATGTAGCCAGCTGAAAGAAAGTCCCGGTATAAGCGTCATCCTGGATTTTTATATGGTTTCGATCAAACGAAATTGTAATAACCTGATGTACGGGCAGCAGAAATACGATTTTGACGAGGGCTTTATGGCTTTTATGGGACCTAACCAGATTTTAAGCGGGCAGAAGCATGAGCCCGGATATGAGCCCCAGGGATGGATGCTTTCTGTACACCCCGATTTCTTCTGGGGAACGCCGCTTGCGAGAAAAATCAAGCAGTATGAATTTTTTAATTATTCGGCAAATGAAGCCTTGTTTTTATCAGACAAGGAGGAAAAGGTGATGAATGACATCGTTGCCAATATCAGACACGAATGCAACGGGAATATCGATGGTTTTACACAAAATATCATCATATCGCATTTAGAAACCCTGCTCAATTATTCCGAACGCTTCTACCAGCGACAGTTCATTACCCGCAAGATCACCAATCACCAGATTCTTGACCGCCTGAATGAGTTATTGATCAAGTATTTTGATAGTGATGACCTGGTGAACAAAGGTTTGCCGACGGTGGAGTTTATTTCTGAGTCACTTCACGTGTCACCGGGCTACTTGAGGAGTTTGCTTAAAAATTTAACCGGACTGAGCACCCAGCAGCACATTCACGAAAAGCTGATTGATAAGGCCAAAGAAAAGCTATCCACCACCAGCTTGTCGGTCAGTGAAATTGCCTATGGGCTGGGCTTTGAACACCCGCAATCGTTCAACAAACTTTTTAAGACCAAAACCAAAGTTTCTCCTTTGGAATTCAGAGCTTCGTTCAACTGATGATTTTTTGGAAAACCTGAAAATAGCGCTCAGAATCAATGCCGCCAGCACATTTGAAGCGAACCAGGATATGCCTCTTATGTGGCTCATCAGGGACGAAGCGAAATTGAAAGAAACAAAGTTTGGGTGCGGTAAGGGGACATCCGGGGCTTGTTCTGTCCGTTTCGACGGGGAATTGGCGCGCTCATGCGTATACCTGCACAAATGGCTGATGGAAAAGAGGTTACTACCATTGAGGGTCTGTCGAAGGATCAGAATGAACTTCACTACGTACAGCAGACCTGGCTGGAAATGCAGGTGCCTCAATGCGGATATTGTCAGCCCGGATTGATGATGTCCGCCTGCCCCATGTGCCCAAAAATACCTCCGAAGCCATCTGCCTTCTATTGGCACTTTACTTTTTCGCCCAAGGGAGCTTACTAACGATATGCCATATACGCTTTTGGGTTTATGGTTGAAATGACCAGCGCCGAGAGCAGGCAAATCAAGGAGATCAGGAGAAAGATATGCGATGTACTTCCTGTGATATCGATCAGCTTTCCCAGAATAGGCTCTCCGAGTGCTGCGAACAGGTATCCGCTCATGTTCATGAGCCCTATCCCTGTTCCGGTACGGTTGTTGCCGAGCATTTCCGGACATAATGTCCAAAAGTTCGCCTGTGGACCGTAGACGAAAAACCCGGCTGCCAACATAACAACGGCTTGAAGCCCGGTGTTTTCCGCAGGTGCAACGAAGATAACAAGTGCCACCACCGCGCTGGCAAACATTCCAAACCGGATCGATGCAATGCGGTTACGGCGGAACAAGTTGTCGGACAGATTTCCGAACGTGACTGCACCTGCCGCCATTCCAACGGGCAAAAGAAATGTGACCCAAATGTTGTGCGCATTGTCCTTCCAATTTGTGCCCAGGTAGTGGACAGGTACCCAGAAAATGAAACCATATCGCGCCATACTTTCAAAAGCGAAGGCAAGGGTTACGATCACAAAGTTTTTGTTGCCCAATACCTCTTTGTATCTGGTTAGCCAATCACCCTGATCATCGGTTTTTGTCTCATGATCCAGATCTGTGTATCCCAGGTCCGAAGGGCGGTCTTTAACAAAAATCAGAAACAGCGTTGCGGTGACAAAGAGCAATAGAACCGGTAACCGGAAGAGCATCCTCCATTCCTGATCTTGTTTTAAAATCAATATCGATAAGAGATAAGTCACTACCGACGAAAGCCCCGCTGCCATGGTATAGAAGCCGAATGCTTTACCTTTCTCTTCATTGCCCCACCAGTTTGAAATGATTTTGCCCCCTGGCGCCCAGGCCATCGATTGGAAAAAACCATTCAGCGCCCACCATACCATCACCATTTCAATGGATGTTGCAAAGCTGACTGCCACATTAGCAGCGATCGATAGGTAGGCTCCCGCGGGGACCATGATTCTGGCACTAAACCGGTCGGCCAGGTTGCCGTTGACAAATTGTCCAATGGCGTAACCAATCAGCATCGCAAAGCTGATCCAGCCGATCGTTTCAAACGGCACATTGAATTCTGCCGCAATCCCATGCGCTGCCCAACCGAAATTATGTCTTCCTGTGTAAAAAAACAGGTAACACATCATCGTGAGCAGTAGCATTTTCCATTGCTGTTTTCTGAATGATGCCATTTGCTCTTTTAAGTTTTGTTCAATCAAAATAAATGCCCACCCTTAGCGGCTTGTGCTCGATAGCATATTCAAAGGCAGATTGCGCGTCTTTTAGCGGAAATGCTTTGCCTACTACGGTATTAAAGGGAAATCGGCCGTGGCACCTGCCAATAAAATCGACTGCATAAGCAAAATCCTGATAATTATAGTTGTGCAAACCTTTGATGGTAATGAGCTTCCTGACAACCTGTTCTGCATCAATACATACCTTCCGACTATTGAATACGGCGCCAACCCACACCGCAACCCCACCAATGCCAAGTGACTGGAGACCGGCCTCCATGGCGTCCGGGGCTCCGCTCATATCAAATACCACGTCAATGTCATCTGGTAATGCGTCTTGGTCAAAATCCTTTGAAAGCAGGTATGCCCGGTCAGCACCAAAGCCAAGAGATTGATCGAGGCGGTCCGGATTAATGTCGGCGGTAATAATCTGTGCCGCGCCGGCGTCCCGGCAAATGGAAGCACACACCACGCCCAGTAATCCCAGCCCGGTGATCAGCACCCGTTTTCCTTTGATGTCGCCTGCCAATCGCAAAGCACCTGAAACGGTTGCCACAGCGCAGTTAATTGTCGCAGCGGTATCGAGTGGTACTCCCGCGGGTATTTTCAAAACCACTGTGTTCTTTCTCAACACGCAGTACTCGGCCAAACCGCCGTGAAAAGAGTCTTCATCGGTAACTGTTGCATGACCGTATTTAAAAAGTCCGGATGCCTTTTGGGGCATTCCTCGACGGGCTTCTGCTGATTGAGGGTCTGAAGAAAAAATGCTCCAGGTGACCAGGTCGCCCTTTTGCAGCACATCACCGGCATAATCTGTTCCCGGATGCCTGTTGCCGATTTCAACCACTTCTCCCACAATCTCATGACCGAGGATTGTCGGAGTTTTCTCATGTCGCAGCCCACAAAAAGTATGCAGGTCGCTTCCGCATATCGTCGTGTAAAGGTTTTTTACCAAAATTTCGCCTGCTCCGGCAGATGGCATCTCTTTTTCAAGCAACTGCATATCTTCTCCTGCACGGTTAAATATCAAAAGGTTCGTTGTACTAGTCAATGTGATGTCAGATTGTGGTACAAATATCATTCATCTATTGTTTATTAATATTAAACAATAGTTTATCAAATTGTTAAGTCTGGTTCGCTTCCGCGGTAAAACCTTCTCGCATTTTGTTATGCATATGTCAGGCTGGCACCCCGCTGTTTTCCCGCTGGATAATGGGTATCAGGTCGATCAGATTATCGATGATATACTCCGGCTGCGCAGCCTGCAATTGGGCATAAGTTTGCGCTCCTGTGGTAATTCCGATATTCATGCGGCAACCGGCATTTTTGCCTTCCATGACATCAACTGCGGAGTCACCGATCTTGATAACCGATTCAGCGTCCCTGATTCCAAAGTGTTCCATTGCCAGCAGGATCATGTCTGGCTCTGGGCGGTTTTTAGACACGTCAGATGCTGTAACCAGCAGATCGTAGTCACTACCTATGTTCCAGCCAATCTTTTGAACCAGGCTTTCTGCGGTTTCCCTGTTGTAGCCGGTATTGAGCACGACCAGCACATCAATTTCTTTTAAAGTGCGGAACAGTGCGGTTGCATTGTCTTGCTCGGAAATGTCCTGCGTGCGGTAAGCATCATCCAGGAGTTGAAGAAACCTGGCGAAAATCTGTGCTGCCAGCTGCTCTTCTTCTACCTGCCTCAGGCGAAGAATGCTACGGATCGCTTCCAGCTTCTCTTTTCCCGCCCCGGCTTCAAGAACCTCGTCTAACGAGATATCAAACTCTGCCTCATTGATAGCACGTTGAAGGGTTTTATAAACCACATTGTTTTCATTGACCGTCGTGCCCGCCATGTCAAAAACAACCATTTTAATCATACATTCTTTTTTAGTGATGGATAATTTACAAAGTTCAGGAATAGGCAAATTGAGGTGTCAGGTAATGGGTCGCATGATATTTCACTTAAATGCAGCGGTCACCGGCCTGCCGATCCATACCTGCGGCTGTTTGAGCCGGAATATCGCCGCGATGGTCGCAGCTGTATCAAAAGTCATGACGCTTTCTTTTATTTCATTGTTTTTGCGAATGCCCGGGCCTGCTATGATCCAGGGGATCTGCATTTCCTGCATCGTGATAGCTCCATGCCCCTTGTTAATCCCGCCATGGTCAGCCGAAAAAATAATCACCGTTTTTTCCATCATCCCGGCTTCTTCAATGCTTTTGATAATAGTGCCGATGTGCGCGTCTGTCCGTTCGATGGCTGCGATATACTCTGGCGTACCGTGCCCTGCATTGTGGCCGACGCTATCGACGTCATGCAAATGAATAAAAAGGAAGTTGGGTTTCTTGTCTTTAATATAGGAAATGGCGGCTTTTGTCAATGCAATGTCGCCGTCACAATTCTGATCTTTGTTGACCGCTTTTTTTGGAAACAAATAGCCTATTCCGTCCCACTCATAAATCACGCCGATCTCACTTTTGGGCTTTTCCTTTCTTAATAATCCGTAAACCGTCGGGAACATTCCGTATTCGTCGAGCACACGCGCCGGGAGGTCAGGCGATCGGCTGCCCCATTTGGTGTATCCATGCAGCTCGGGCCCGGCGCCCATTACCATCGAGGCCCAGTTGGGCGCACTCGATGAAGGAAGGACGGTACGCGCCTGCAGAGTCCACGAGCCATTTTCCATCAGCTTGCGGAGGTTAGGCACTTTGGCCTTTTCAAAAGCATACGCACCGAACCCATCCGAGCCAATTAAAATCACATGCTCGATCTTGCCTTGTGAAAAGGCAGAAATGCAGCAGGCCAGCAGTAAAAAGACCGGAGATAGTTGTCGTACAATTTGCTTTTTCATGAGTTTTGGACAGATTGAAGTGAATCGTTTCACAAAAATAAAAAGCAATTGTTTATTTATACTAAACTATTGTTAAATAAATATGAATATATATACCCTATAGATGTTTACTTATACTAAATTTGTAGACAAGCAGGTATTTCGTTTACAGTCGTAATAGAGCGATGTCAATGACGCCAAATAAGAAAAGTGATGAGCAAATTTGGTTACGCCGCTCCACCTGTGTAATCGACTACTGTCGCCTGTCTAAGCCGATTCAACGTTTTAGTTAATGGAATGAGCTTTTATGTGTTAGCGCTGGTTCTTACTGCGGCTGTTTTACACGCCTGCTGGAACCTGCTTTCCAAAAAAACGCTGGGCAAGGTTCCTTTCATCTTTCTGGTTTACCTTGCAAGTGCTATTTTGTACTCGCCAATTATTGTCTTTCAGATAAATGGTAATGGTTCGATTTCTTCACCTGCTCTTTTGTATTTTTCGTTAAGCAGCGCGGTGCTGCATTTGGGTTATTACATTGTCTTGCAAAAGGGCTACAGAAGTGCTGATCTCTCGGTAGTATATCCTCTCGCCCGGGGATCAGGACCTCTGATTTCCTCCATTGCAGCTATTCTGTTCTTGCATGAGCAACTGAAATGGCTGACGACTTTTGGCCTGTTTTTGATTGTTGCAGGGGTATTGCTGATTACAGGACTTAGCCTGAGAAAACAAGGAAACCGGAAGATGACAACTGGCCTCGTTTACGGCGTACTTACCGGCCTGTTCATTGCCCTGTACACGATAAACGACGCGATCGCAATAAAATCCTATTCAGTCTCACCTTTGTCGCTCACGCTCGATACCAATCTTTTTGGCGCCATGATGCTTTTTCCTTTTATTCTTTCTCAAAAAGAAGAGCTTAAAAGAGAAATCAAGCTGAACAAATGGATCATCATTGCCATAGCTATACTTAGTCCGGCAGCTTATATGCTGGTGCTGGAAGCTCTAAAATATGCGCCTTTAACTGTCGTTGCACCAGCAAGGGAAACCAGCATTTTGTTGGGGGTATTTATGGGTTCGAAGGTTTTCAATGAAGGTGAAGGCAAAAAAAGGCTTATCGCCAGTGCATTGATATTGGGTGGAATTGTGGCGCTCAGTTTTGGTTAAAACTTAAGTTTAAGTATACTACGCGCCGGAAAAAATGACTGAAAAAGCACTGGCTTTCATTGAAAAAAAGACATATTTCATGTCCCTCTCTGGCGCAAGGCCGGTAATAGTTGGCCTGAACCTCAATGTTGGCATGAGCCGGTGCTAGCATGGCACTTAACAGTATTTATGCTACAAAATGTCCCCATTCTCATTTACCTTGACCAGATACATAGAGCTTTCCTCCTCTTTCGGGCAATCTTTGTAACTGATGCCAACGAATAAAATCGATTTGTCTCTCAACTGCGATGCGAAAGTGCCGAATCCACGTTCTGGGAAACACCTCGTGTTACGTCTTCCCAGGCGTTTAGTCCATTTCATGACACCTGTTTCATCGAAAATCGTTAGCAGTAAGCCATTCCAATGCGTAAATCCCGAACCGGCAATAAAGAGCCCGGTAGAAGTACTGCTTACCCAATTTGAATGGTCCGAAGGCATCGGGAATTCTCTGGAAAACTTACCGGTGGCATCCAGCAATGTGAATGCGGGGCCTGGGCCGTTGGTAAATATATAGTTTTCAGTGGCGGCCAAACAAGTGCCGCCGACAGCATTTATTGGGTCACGAAGCAGGGATCTGCGAAATGTGATCTTGCCCGCGAAATTAGTTTTTAAGACAACCAGGGAATCGTAGCAATTAGCGCATCCATTCAAACTGGTGCCAGATGCCGCAAACTGGTACCCATCGGACAATGGAAGAATGTTTCCGGCGCCGAAAAAGCGCTCCTTGTTGTAAACTTTTCTCCATGCAAGGGTGCCGTCGGTAGATAGTTTGATCATGGAAGTAAAACGTATTCTAATGCCGTAACCTTCGAGATCGCCTTGCTCCTCAGCAATAACGATAATACCTCCGTCGGAAGAACTCCGCATATCAGTGGCTAAACCATCGTCCAACGGATACGATTTTGTCCAATTAACATTGCCGGCACTATCGGTTTTCATGATGCGTAATGGCCCTCGATAATCATGTTCATCCCAACTTCCGGCCATTAAAAGCCCTCCATCGGGTGCGACATCGATTTTACGATAAACTGTGCTATGATTATCTGACCAATATTTTGTCCATTTCAGCTTCAGGTTTTTATCAAATTTGGATAGATACAGCTTTTCGTCCATCTTATTACTTGTGTTACCAATCACATAAATCGAACCATCTTGTGCTTCAACAAAATCTGTGGGCTTAGTGACCGAAAGCAGATCTACATAACGCTCTTTGATACGTACCGTGATCCTCTGTTTCTGTACGACCGGTGTTTTTCCTGACTTTGATACAGTCAATTTGACTTCGTATTCGCCAGGTCCAGCGTAGGTATGTGATTCATGTCGGCCGCTACCCAAGTTACCGTCTCCAAAACTCCATTCGTAGGATACACCAACTGAATCGGAGCAGTTTGTAAAAGTGATCTGTGATTCGGTTGCAAAGTCCCGAGCTGGTGAAAGATAAAAACAAACAGATATGGGTGCCGGAATGCGGTCTTTTTCACAGGACAAAATGATTGCGGCGAGAAGCAAAACAAAGTTAGTCCAGCGCATATAGGGTTAAATTTAAAGTTGGTACAAAAGCGCCACGAGTTTTTGCGTAACAAAGTTTGCTGGAAATAATCCTCCGGTGTTTTCAAATCTCAGCGCCATCTTTGAAGATTTCGTTAAAGTTAAAGGTTTGAAAGTCTAATTTTTTGAAAAGTCGTACGCTTCGAGCATTTTAATATGTTCCCAGCTGTGGGTAGATGTGGGCCAGTTTGGCAAACTTATTACTGTTCTCAACTTTGCTCAAAACCCTTTCAACAGATTTGCGGAAAGCTAGTTTATTTATATACTGAAGTGTATAAAGGGTTTTTTCGAAAGGCTGATGCAATGCTCCGAATTACCTGGATGTCTCGGAATTTTCTGAAATACCTGTTTGGGACAACCGCCTGCCAAATTCAAGGGAGGAGTTCTAACATGAATTCCTCCCTGCTATATCATATAAGTAGACGCTCTATAAATCAGTAACAGTCTTTGCCGCTCATGCACTTATTGCACTACCATCACTTTGATGGTCTCCGTGCTGTCAGGTGACTTGATCCGCAGCAGGTGTATGCCTTCATTCAAAGGAAGATCTGACAGGTCTACTTCCGTTTGTGTGTTTTTGGCTGGCTTTATGGCAGGATTGATGTTGTAAATCATCCCGGACGTGCTGATCAGGTCCAGCGTTATGTCCGACTCGTGCTGATTCCCTATCTCCACTGTAAATTGCTTTTGTACCGGGTTTGGGTAAATTCTGGATTTGACAACTTCAACTTTTTCTTCCGTATAGTCCGTTTCTTGTGACACTCTTGCATTTAGGGCTGCGGCAGTAGTGATTACCAGCTGTGGTGGATTGGTCGCGGCTTCCTTGCTGTTAAAAGCAAGTTTAAGGTTTTTGGCTGTTGCGTTTTTAAGTACGAAGCTTGTTATTTTGTCCCCTGCGAGCTGCGCTTTCACATAGCCCGTCACATCCAGGTCGTAGTATTGTATTCTGCTCACCGCCGTTGAGGCCAGCAAAGCGGTGGCAGCGCCCGGCGCATTAAGCCAGGTAATCCCTGTTTCTGTCCAGGTATCGTTCGCTACGCCATAAGCCGATAAGTTTACAGAGTTTGTAGTCTCAACATTTTGTCCAAAAATGCGAAGCTTTGCAGATGCGATTTCAGTAATGCCGCTGACGGAGAACTTCAGATAAGATTCCCGTTTAATGCTGGTTGGAGTGCCATTTTTGACTTCGAGTGCTGCATGGCTGCCAAAGTTGGTAGATGCAAAGCTGCCGTCGCGGACAAATGCGTCAGCAATGGGCGCCAGATATGTAATCTGGGGTTGTGACGATGGGTTAATTGCACTTAGCCTGATTACTTTGGTCTCTTCGTATGTCCCTCCTGCAAAGATGAAGCCCGCATCGGTGGTTTGTTTCACGCTGGTTTGCGCATAGCCGTCTAATCGGTTACCTGTAATTGTTTTGTCCCACTGAACAGAACCCGCAGCCGTTACCTTCACTATCCAGAACGCAATAACCTGATTTGTGCCTTCCGTTTTATCGCCCGAGACATCCGAACTGGATGTGCCCCCCAAGATATAGCCGCCGTCAGAAGTAATTTCCAGGGATTTAATTTTGTCATCCCGGTTTCCTCCGATCGTTTTGTCCCAGACTTTGGAACCATTTGCTGCCAGTTTTACAAGCCAGAAATCGGAGCGTCCCTTTGAACCTTCGCTCTTGTCGCCACCAATAGGCTCCTGCGACCAGCCACCAACCAGGTACCCGAAGTCTGAGGCTTGCTTGACCATCCGCAATTCTGTGCCCCCAATCAGTGTATTGTCCCACTCTTTTGTACCATTCGCCGAAACTTTGACAATCCAGAAATCTCCAGTGTTTCCTGCTTCTGATTTATCAAATCCAACAGCGGAGTTTGATGAACCTCCCAAAATGTAGCCGCCATCCGCAGTCAGCTCCATGGATGTCAGATAGTCGGACTTCCCGCCACCGATTGATTTATCCCAAAGTTTTGTACCGGCAGCATTCAGTTTCACAAGCCAGTAATCTTCAGGTTCGGAGCGGTTGGCTCCTTTTGGACCTTCGGTTTTGTCTCCGCCTGCGTTGGAAGAAGAGTGTCCAGCTACCATATACCCGCCGTCTTTTGTTTGATGTACGGATGCAAAAAAGTCCTCAAGATCGCCGCCAAGGGTTCGATCCCACTGGCGGGTGCCGGTTGCAGAAAGCTTGATTACCCAATAATCATAGGGAACGTAGCTCCCAACTGGTAAGCTCTTTGAATTTTCACTTTTATCACCACCAGCCGGATCACTGGAGGAGCCACCAAGTATGTACCCGCCGTCGGAGGTTTGTTCCAGTGTGCGCAGAACATTTGTTGTAAAGGTCCTTGTCCACTCAATTGTACCCTCTTTGGAAAGCTTGATGAGTTTTGAATTTACAAGAACTGCGTAACCGCCATCAGTTGTTTGGATGACCGCGGTAGGCGTACCTTGGTCAAGAGTTTTCTCCCAGACCGTTGCTGGTTGAGCCCAGGCTAACATGTGAACGAAAAAAAGAAATACAAAATTTGCAAAATATTTCAGGCGAATGCGTGCAGCTGCATTGTGAAGAGGTAAAAATTGCTTCATAGATTTTCGTTGAGCATTTAGAATAGTAAGAATAAATACTTTAAGGCTCGTAATGTACGGAATTTCGGATCAATATTACCTTGTGGATACCAGTCTAAGGGCAATACTGGATGTAAACTTTTTAACATCGTAAGTCTGTCAAATTGAAACTAGCGTTATAGGTTAACAGGCAACACTAAAAAGTGAGAGCAGATTTTTGCCCTCACCCACCAGTGGCAAATAAATTCCTGACTTACTATTTCGCAAGAAGTACCTTCAATATTTCCGATGCCGAGTCGGATTGTACCTTCAACAGGTAAATGCCCGTTGGCAAGTGCATGCTGCTGATGTCGATTTTCGCTTTGGTACCGGCATCAAGCGATTCTGCCAAACTGATCGGATGGGCCCGGCCGGCATTGCTGATCAGCGACAAAGTGATTGATCTTTGATGTCGGCTTCCTACCTGAAAAGTGAACTTTATCTGTACCGGATTGGGATAGACCACAGAGCCGTCTCGGCTTCTCTATCGTTGGAAAAGCATGGCGGTAACGTCGCTTCATGCGCCTGCAAGATATCGAATTCAACTGAAAAGTACCGGTTGAATCCAGCAGCAAAGACAGCCGGGTAGGCCTACCTGCTGCCAGTTGTGAATAGGTGCGTGAAATACCCTTACTAATGCCTGGTAATTTTCAGAGTTTTGATAATTTGCTCGGAGGCTCTTCGGCCGGTTTCAGCTGCACCATTCATATATCCCTGAAACTCCTGACTGCAATGTTCTCCGGCAAATAAAATGTTGCCTAGGTTTTCACCCTCGGTATTCCCTATGGAAGATACCTGTCCGACTTTGTAACAGGCGTATGCACCTTTAGTCAGCTCATTTTGATTCCAGTTATAGAATCCTTTTCGGCCATTGGCAGCCCGGGTCATCCCCGGAAAAATCTGCTCACAGCTTTCCAGATACGTTTCATACTGCGAAATATTGAGATTTTTTCCTTTGTCTGCCCCCAAAAACAGGCTGTACCCTCCTGGTCCGAAATTGTCGTTCTGCATTTGACTGCTATCCCAACCATTATGGATTTGATCACTCAGGACATATCCTGAATATCCTGCCGGTCGCCATATGCGTTCGTTCACGCCGATGAACAATTTGGATTGCATACCATAGCCTAGTTCTTGGATACATTTCCGCTTTCTTTCAGGCATTTCTATGGGAATGTTGACATTGCGTAAAACGGAAAAAGGCAGGGTAACTATCAGGTAATCGGCAATGACCTCTTTTCCATTTGCAAAAGAGAGCGTGTAGCTTTTGCCTTTTGCAGAAATCCTTTCTAAATGATGCTGCGTGTGAATTGGACTTTTGATCCGTTTCTGCAACTCGGTAATTAATTGGTCGTTTCCCCCGGCGATTTTGTAGCGCTCATCGCTTTCTCCATATATTTCAAAACCATTTGTAGTATCTGTTTTCAGAACAACCAATAGGTTCAAACTCGTTTGATCGCCTGCCGATAACCCCAGTTCACTTGTAAAGGAAGTACAAAGCAGGTTGAGCAGCCATCCGCTTACGCCGATTTTAATGAGATATTCTTCAATCGATAGCCTATCCAGAGATATCACCACGGGGTGACTGGCATCCAGATCGTCGGGTAGGCTGTCAATATCTTGCTGAATGTGTGTTGCGAAAGGACGGAAAGCTTCAATAATTTCTTTTTCTGTAATTCTTCGTCCATCGAAATGATAATCAATACCGATTAATTCTTTTTCTCCAGGCGTTTGGGTGTCTAACAAATGGAGGTTGAAAGCACGGCAGAATGACAGAACATCAACATGATTGGAATCAATAAATTCTCCACCCATTTCGGTAATAATCCCTTGAGCTACGATATTCCTAGCCGATAGAATTCTCCCCCCGGTTCGGTCGGAAGATTCGTATAAAGAAGCCCGCAAACCCGCATTTTCAAGGTGCCAAGCGGCCGTGAGCCCCGCCATACCCGCTCCTAAAATGGCGATACGCGGCTGGTTTGTTTTGGGTATTGGATGTAAATCGGTTATGATATTACTGCCGATCATCAGCCCTACACCTCGTTGGATAAATGTTCTTCTAGACAATAAATCTGTGTGGATGGTTTGGGTACTTTTTTTTATTAATTGGGCGATTCGAGGTATTCTGGGCATTGTGATTGTTGATAGATTGGTTCAAAATCAGACCTCACTTTTATCTGACATGTAATTTCCCGGTCCTAATACTGAATTGCGCGAGCGGTACCAAAAAAAGAAGAATAACGCCAACACAATTAGTGGCGCAACAATTAATAACGTCGTTTTGAGCAAAGAATAATGTTCGCGATCACCACCGATTTCATCAATACATAGCTGCGCCAGATCTTTGCTAAAAGCAAAAATGGTCGTCAAGCCGATAATGAATCCGATTGTTTCCACCGTCTTCTGATATTTGCTGTTCCTTTTACTTGTCAATTGATCAATAATGACATCTATCTGCTCAAGTCTTTCTTTTGCGCTATTGATTCCATCTGAAATTCCTCTGTGCATCGATCCATATTCGTAAAGATCTCTTTCGGTTTTATAATGGAAAACGTTTTTAAGGTAATCGTCGTTTAGCAAATCATTAATGTAATTTCTTCTTTTAATGAATTTACCCAATTTAGTCTTAAATGCTTTAGTGTGATCTTGCAAATCTTCTCGCAGTGTCTCTAAAAGATCATCGGCATCCAGCAGAACATATTCGTTGTGCGTCAGCACTGCGTTGGGTATGATAAGGTATGGGCTCGAACCTAATGTATCCCGGGAAGATTCAAGAACGCTATCCGTTTGGACGTGATAAGATGTAATTGCACCTCGGTTGATAGTCAGAAAACTGTACTTTTTTGCACTGACAGGTCGAGGCGAAAGTGTATCATCAATTTCCTCAAAACCCATTCGCTCAAAATCAAAAATGCCCAAAGTTGTTCCGCAAAGCATTTTCGCAGCATCTTCCCGGAAATTGGTTACATCCAGGTTGATATCTATCACTTCAGTCGCATCATCGTTTGCATTGGATTTAATGGATTTGAACAGATCAGTAAACAAGTCACACAAGAGCTCCTTCCAATTAGGGGGATAGTGGCTTTTGTTGTATATATCGAGGTAGTCATCGCTCATGTCAACTTGGACAGTGCCAGTTTTGATATTTTTGTAGGTTATCCTCTCTGTAAATAAGGATGAGGTATGTTCCTTGGACTCCTTGCGTTTAATTATATGGTTCAAAGCCCTGTAATTAACGTCAATAGCAGAATTTTCTCCAAAGAAAGTATCTGGAAAAGATCTGAATTGGCGCTCTGACAAATGCCTATTGCTGTGGTGATTGACCAGGTCCATGGCTTGATGTTCATCACAAACCAAAAATTTAATCTGATCAAGAAGCTCATCTTGCTTATCCAATAATGACTTATTTTCCTGAGCTCCGGTAAAAAACTTTGCGAGTTTAATGATTACAAATTCGTTGATCGGAAATTTGTCGGAAGAAGTGAACGATATATTCCAGACACGAATATTACTGTGAGGAAAGTATGTGTAACTCACAGCTAATGCAATAGGTACATATTGAAATTCTGTCGTTTCTTCGCGTAAATAGCTGTAGTTCGTTACCTTTTGATAAGATTGAGGAAGGTAGATACTCTCTTTTCGACCTTCCGAAGTGAAAAAAATGTGAGACGGAAATTTGACAATCACATATGAGCCAAAAAGATAACTTTTAGTATAATAGGGTACACTAAATTGATTATGATAAGCAAATAAATCAGTTTCGTAGGAGTGGCATACCGGGCAATATGATAGTTCGCTCTTCACGACGGGTGTTTTGGAAAAAGAATCATCAAATTCCTCTCCGTTTGGGTTATCCGCATATCTCTCCTTGACGAAGTGACCATTACCCTCAGTGAGTGTTTTACTCTGTACAGCAAAATAGTCTTCATCCACCAAAACGTGCATGGTAACCGAGGCCTGCTTGAATATAAATTTTGGCTCTTCGGTACGGGGGATTTCCGATAAATAAATCAGGTCAGTTCCTGTGTAGGCTTCTTTTAAAAGTCCTTCGAACATTATCTGAAGAATATTGTCGGATGCAGAGGAATCGGGATATCCTACAAGCGAATATTCGTTATTATCACTGAGAAATTGCCGCATATCCAAAGTAGCACTTGCACCTCGTTGTTTTTCGATGATGTTGCTAATCTTCTTCAAGGTGTCCAAATCCATGAAGAATCGGTCTCCATATAGTTTTATTTCAGCCTCTGGTCTGTCCAGGGATTGCCGGGCGGCATCCGGTTTTTGATTTTTATCTAAGCTTTTTGCAAGCTCCAGAAGAAACGTAATAATGGTCAGGACAGGAAGGAACATTGAACCAGATGGGCTGTATTCTGGAAATGTAAGTAGAAAAAGATTGGTAACTGGCGGCTGTCCCACTCCTATAGACGGCTGGACGTAATTGAAATTGATACGTTTGGCGCCCAATTTTCGAAAGAATTTAAGTCGTTTGTGGGGCGGCATCGAATCTCTTTCTGTTTCCAGCGGGTTGTTAGATTCAAAGAAGACACCTTGAACTACACCATTTTTCCGACTTTTTCCAGCATACGTGGCATTGAAATAAGCGATCAGAAAAGGCAGGCCTTGTTGTTTATCGGTCAAGAGTATCTCGGCTAATAATCTTTCTTTGCCTCCATTCATAAATTTAACCCCTCTCCAGTCTGGGGCTACAAAAACGTAGGTGATCAGCGCTGACATGCTGATTGGGTAATATTCCACAATACACCCGGCAGCCAGCTGTGATTTGCCGGCCGCATCATCCACTTGCAAGCATAATAAATGGGTAAATGGGTCGGGCTTGTTTTTTTGAATCTGATCCAAGGTTGGATCGGCCATCATTTCTCTGATTCTATTAAGAATATCTTCCGGTTCCTCGCGCTCGCTTTCATCGGGAAAATTGGCTGCATCTACATATAGGTTAAAAAAATCACGGACCAATTCCGTATGTGACAGCAAATCGGCGCCATTCAATATTTTTATGATCTGGATCGAATCAGTTGTTAGCTTCATGCCTGAGATTTATTTCGCATTTTAATGAATTTTATCCAAAAGAATCAGATTTCGAAATGATTATCATCGAAGAGCCGCAGCAAACAACGGTTATTAATGAGACCATAGTTGCATCGTTAGAGCTCTCGACCTGCAGGGCAGCCTGGCAAGTCTGTTACTCATTCGGATAGTTCGCTCTTGCACATAGCATTCGGACGGTTGATATGAGTGTACCGGCAGTCAGGTCGCTTTTCGCTGAGGTTGTATGTCGCCACCATTTGTCCGAGATATTGAAGATGCACTAACCGGTTCTATTGTCAAATAGCCTAACGGATTGGCGTAATCTGAGTAAACTGTACAGATGCTAACAAGAATTTTTGGGCGGGCAAAACGATTGTCATTAGTTCAAATCATCATTAGGTTTGCGCTCAATTGCAGCCAATTAAATCCTGGTGAGCAATTCGGGCCGAGTCAAACGTGCTCACCGCGAAATGGCTTCAGGGTGTTGGTGATTCTGCCAACTTGTGGTACATCGGAAATCAACACAACGCGTAGGGGCCAAAAGAAAGTCTTTCACTTGCCATTCTCTAAAAATCCCCCTCGCCATGATGACGAGGGGGATTTCGATCTCTTCCGCTTGCAGGAAACTTTGCCGTGAAATAACAGTGGTTGTCCCGATGTTTGTGTTGATAGATCAGTTCATGAGAAAAACTATTTATCCCACCATACCCTGGTGTCCAGATCATCTTTTCCCATTCTGGCGATCGCCGCGTTTACATTTTCGCTGTTCACCGAAATTTCTGAGTTGGGGTAGGTGAGGCGACGGATAAAACTTCCCGTGATCGCTTTGCCCGGAAAAGGATTTGGCGTCAAAGTGGGAAAACCGCTTCGACGGAAATTGGCGAATGCCTCCGGTCCGTTCATCAGCGAGGAAATCCAGTACTGGGTATTGATCTGTTCAAGAGCGGACGCTGGAACAAACGGATGATCAGTGATGTACTTGTCAATAGCTGCTGCATCGATCGCCGCACCAGCATCGTATTCGGCCATTTGCGCCATGTGAGCCCTAACACCCGCCTCAAAAAAGGTCGCGGCAGACCCTTCTATCCATCCACGCTGAGCAGCTTCTGCTAATAAAAGCTGGGTTTGTGAATGTGTGACCAAATACATAGGACTGGTTTGTTTGGCCAGTCGGGTCCTGTCCAGCTGGCTATAGTCATAAAAGCTGGCCAGGCCATCAGCGGTAGCACGTGCAGTGATCGTGTTGTTATCAAAACCAAGCGGCATACCAATCTGTACGGCGGGATCCGACACTCCCCGTGCAGGCACCTGCTGCGGCCCCGAAGTCGCACCAACGTAGCGCAGAGCTATAGATTTAAGTCTCGGGTCATTTGTGGTTTTCAAATAAGTGACAAAAGGTGCTGCAAGGTAATAATTGTTGGCTTCGGTAGCATTCAGCGTTCCACCGAGTGCGTTGGTGTAATTCGCATTGTGCCTAACCACACTATTATCCGCATTGGATGCCAGTACGCCGCCTTGGAATGCTGCCAAGGCGGTTTGTTGAGCCAATGCAGGATCCACCTTTGACAACCGCATGCCAGCTCTCAGTAACAACGAATAGCCCAGCTTCTTCCACTTACTGATCTCACCGGTGTACAGGATGTCGGCCGTCTCTATGGGCTTCGATGCATCCAGAGCGGCAGACGCTTCCTTCAGCTCCTTAATGATGTCTTTGTAAATCAATTCCTGTGCATCATATTTGGGGGAGAGTATTTGATCCGAAAAACCCATTCCTGCCTCAAAATAGGGTATATCGCCATAGGTGTCCGTGAGAACCATGTAGGAGAATGCCTGCCATATCCTTGCCATGTTTACAAGGTTTGAGCGCGCAGGATCGGGAGAAGCGAGTCTGATTGCATCCAAAGTATGCCTGGTAACGGTTCGGTAATATCTCTGCCAGATCTCCTGCGTCACATTACGGTTGTCCTGGTTAAAGTTGGCACCTGCCAACACGCCCGAATTAGGAGTTACGATCTGCTGTACAATACCCAGATCATACACCAGAATTCCTCCTGGGAAAGAAGCATTCAGTACCGCATTGTTGAGAAGAAATGCGGGATTTAGTGTTGTGATCGCCGTTTTGTTGGTATTCATCTCATCGTAACCTTTGTCACAGGACGTAGTCACTGCAGCCAGCACGAGGGAAAGCCCGAGCATTAATATGTTCTTCATGATTGATATCGGTTTAAAATTTCACGTTAAGATTAAAGCCCATGCTGCGTGTCGTAGGCAATCCTGTTGCTTCTAGCCCAATGACGTTATCGGAGCCATATCCAAATGATTCGGGGTCAATATTAGGCACCCACTTTTTCAGAACCAGGATGTTATTGGCTACAAAGCTGACACGAAGGCCCTTGATAGGATAGCTGGCTGGCAATAATCTGGTGAGGTCATATCCGGCGGTAAGCTGGCGCAATTTCCAGAATCCTGCGTTGTAAACGATAGGTTCCACCAGTGCTTGCGAGCGAACAACTTCCCAATAGGGCTGAACCCCTGCCACTACTTTGTTAACTTCGCCATTTTGGTTTACACCCACACCTACTACACCTCCTTCGCGCCCCTCCAGGGTCATTTTGTGCAGCCCATGCCTGGTTGCATTAAAGTTAGTCCCCGACATCATTTTGTGTCCAAGCTTAAAGTCAATCAAGAAGGATAGATTGATTCCCTTGTAGTTGAGTGTATTGGTAATACCGCCAACCCATTTTGGTACTGCTGAGCCAAAAGAGATCAGGTCGGGCGTCCGGAGTGGAATTCCGTTGCCACCAAAAACCTTTTGGCCCTGAGTATCACGCAAGAAACCAAATCCGTATAATTGTGCCATGGGCTGCCCTACCACCTGGCGGAGCTCACCATTGAAAACGTGCGTTCCGACAGTGATTCGTTCGCCTGGTTTGTCAGTAAGTAAGCTTAATACTTTGGTTTGGTTATAGGATCCATTTACCGAGATATCCCATTCAAAGTGATCCGTCCTTACTACGCCCAGATTCACTAGTAACTCCACTCCCTGATTTCTGCCACGCCCGCTATTGATCAGCGTATTGGTAAAGCCTGATCCATCGGAAATCTGCGCGGACACAATCTGGTCATCGGTGATTTTACGATAAAGTGCGAAATCGATCCCAAACCGATTATCGAGCATTTTCAATTCCAGACCCACCTCAGTCTCCGTGGTACGCATGGGTCTCAGGTTAGCATTGGGCACTGTATTACCACTGATGGAACCTATTGGCTGCAGGGCACCGGATAGGTTGGGGAACAAATTAGCGTTGATTCCGTAAAACAGGTTGTTGGAATAAGGCGAAACGTCGGTATCACTACCTACTTCGGCATAGGCAGCGCGGATTTTACCAAAATTGAGCCAGGCTGGCAACGTTTCGAAGGCCTGTGAGAAAACGAAACTTCCGGAAACCGAAGGATACAGGATACTACGGTTGGCTGGCGCAAGCGTTGAGAACCAGTCGTTTCTTGCCGTGACATTCAGATAGAGAAAATCCTTATAGGAAATTTCGCCAGCGCCATATACAGAGTTCACGCCCCGTTCGGAAAGCCCATACAAAGGGTCCTTGACCCGGGCATTCATGACGGTGTAGAGGCCCCGAACGATAAAGTCTGTTACCTGCTCGCTGTTGAGGTCAGACCGGCGGTACATCTGGTTTCCTCCCAGGGTAAGGTCGAACCCTATATCTCCAAACTTCTTGTTTGCTCCGATGAGGAAATCCTTGTTGAGCTCACGAAAACGACGAGACTCCTGGGTGTATAGACCATTGACGAATCCTGCAGGTGCAGGGGGGCGGGACGCTTGTCCGGTTGGAAAGTTGTTATAATCCTGATCTCTTGACCAGTAATCTTGTCCAACACGCACCTGAGCGTATAGCCAGGGCAGAAAATTATAGCGAATAGCAACGTTTCCAAATATCCGGTCACGGCGTATGTTCTGGAATTGTTCCGCCAATATAAAATAAGGATTGGTACGGTTGCGGAAGCGCGAATAAACAAACTCGTCGCCATTGGCATCATATTTTTTTTCGTCCAGCAGGTTCAAAGGCATCGAGTTCGCCAGATTGTAAAGGCTGGTCGGGATCGAATTGTCCTGCTCTGCAATAATGGGAGGATTTTTATTTTTCTCAAACGAATAGTTGATGTTCCCAGTCACCGAGAGCTTTTTGGAAAGGTCGTAGCTAAATCCCAGGTTAACTGTCTTTCGGTTAAATGAGTTATTTGGAACAATCCCCTTGTTGTCCGTATTGGAAAGAGAAAGATTGAATCCGCCCTTTTCCGATGCCGACGATAGGGAAATGGTATTGGTAAAATTTGTGCCGTTTCTGAAAAAATCACGAATACGGTTTCTGACTGGTTCGTAAGGCAATGTAACGCCATCGAAAAGTACCTGTGTCATGCCTGGCTGGAATTTTTCCCCGAATGACCATTGCCCGGAGGTTGGGTTTGGTGTGGTAGGACGGACACCATTTTCACCTTGTCCATATTCGTATTGATAATCCGTGAAGTCCAAGGGCGTGTCAACCGTAAAATTGGTATTGTAACTCACGCCAAGTCCCTTGCGATCACCTTTGGTCTTCGTGGTCACCATGATCACCCCATCCTTGGCTCTTGACCCATATAGTGCCGCAGCAGTGGCTCCTTTCAAAACAGTCATGCTTTCAATGTCGTCGGGGTTTATACTGGAAAGACCGTCTCCGCCATCCGATGTATTTCCCCCTCCGGCTCTTACGCCAATGGAATTGTCAGAGGATTGATTCCCCGGGTTTGTACTGAAGTTGGTATTGTCAATCGGTACGCCATTGACGACAAATAACGGCGAATTCTGTCCCGAAAATGACGATTGACCCCTGATCCGGATCTTGGAGCTACCGCCCGGACCGGTTCCGAGGCTGGTGATATTTACACCGGCTATCTTCCCCTGGAGGGTATTGACGAAATTGGGTGTGCGGTTTACGTTGATCTGATCTGCACCCACCGTGGTGGTGGCATAGCCAAGCTTCTTGGATTCCTTTTTGATACCAAGAGCTGTTACCACAATTTCTTCCAGGCTGGTTGCGGCCTCCACAAGCGTTACATCCAGTTTGCTGCGGCCGTTCAGGGCGATCTCCTGCGATTGGTATCCAATAAAGCTGAAAACCAGAGTCGCGTTGGCCGCGGCATTGATTTCAAATGCACCTTCGACCGTTGTCAATGTCCCGGTTGTGGTCCCGGAATTACCCTTCACGACCACCGATACCCCCGGAAGCGGTTGGCCATCCCGGCTATTGACCACCGAACCGGTCACCTTGTTGGGCTGACCGTGGGACGGGCTAAAAACAAAAAATGCTAATGCAAAGATTAACAGAAATTTAAGGTAGAAAATGTGTTTCATATTTTAATGTAGTTAGGTCTTAGTAAAAAAGCCAAATATGACACAATCTACTAATATTAAAATAAAATAGCCATATAGTTATATACGGTTACTTGTATGGTATTAGAGCTCTGAGGCAAGCCTGTCGGGAGTAAAAATTTCGGGAAACATGGTGATTGGTGACTATGCTTTGATAACAGCGGAAACGAGCAAGAGCCAATTTCCCGGCATCTGCCCAAGCCAGCGGTTACTGATGGCAGTGATTGGTGACCATAACGAGTCAATCATATTTGATGGGGCTGCATTCCTTCCGAATGCGGTGAAAAGTCTGGACTAAAGAGTTGAATAAGCAGAACGGCTGGGTTGGAGATTGGTTACGCATATGAATGAAAAAAAATGATGTTTAATATGGATTTTTTTGATTGCCTGCTGTTTCTTTTTTGCTCAAAGTAGAACGATGTTGAACTGGTCTTTATCAAACATAATCTGATATTATGAAAAGACTGCTCATACTACTACTCGGTCTGCTTTATACAGAAAACGTTATTTCTCAGCAAATCACAAAAAATGAACTGCTGTTTCTCACTCCGCTCTGGAAGGGTGAACGGTTTTCCGACGGCCGACCGAAAGTTCCGGACGCAATTCTGAAAAGAATGAAACTTGTGACATTGGAAGAGGCTTGGGCAGTGTTGAAAGGAGAAAACTTCAAACATCAGTACGACGACAACTGGCAGACTATTAATCCAGACTCAGTGCTTGTTGGACGGGCCTTGACGGCTTCATTTATACCAGGGAGGCCAGATATCCACCTGGCGATCGATGAACGCGGTCATACCCAGGATGGCAGGGTAAAGTCACAAAATTCCTGGCCTATTGATATGCTCGTGAAAGGTGATGTGTATGTCGTCAACCAATTTGGAGCCCATGAAGATGGCCCAACGATCGGCGACAATCTGGCAAATTCTATTTATGTCAAGAGTGGAAATGGCATTGTGTATGATGGAGCGGTCCGGGACATTAATGGTTTGAAAGAAATAGGTTCATTTACTTCATTTTTCAGGAGTTATCACCCATCTCACCACCTTACCAGCCCTGGTAAAGAGATAAACACCACCTTGGTCGGCATCAATCAGCCGACAAAAATCGGAAATGCTGCCGTCATGCCAGGTGATATTGTACTGGGTAGGGATGGAGGTGTGATATTCATTCCTCCCCATCTGGCTGAGAAAGTTGTCAAAACTTCTGAGGTAGTGAGATTGCGGGATATGTTTGGGCACCAGCGCCTGCGTGAGCAAAAGTATACGCCCGGACAGATTGACACCAGGTGGTCTGATGAAATTGAAAAAGACTTTTCGCAATGGCTCAATGACCGTATCGATCAATTGCCGGTTCCAAAAGAGCAAATCCAGGAGTTGTTGAAGACCCGAACCTGGTAAGTCCATGGGGACAAGGCGGTTCGTAGCCCAATTTTTTTAGCAAACCTCAAGTCACATTCTATGGCAAGTCCTACTTCAAGACGACAGTTTTTCAAAAATGCCGCAATTTCAACCGCCTTAGCAAGTGCACCCCTTGCCGGGTTCGGCGAAGTATATGAAAATGCGATTGATAAAACACCAAAAAATTCGGCACCTTCAGATCTGAAAATCACTGATATCAAATGTGGATACATCCGAAATGGCCATAGTCTGTTTGTTAAAATATATACCAATCAGGATATCGTGGGGCATGGCGAAGGCGTGGATGCAACACCCGGGACATACCATCTGGTAAAGATGTTCGGTCAGCGGATCAAAGGCAAAAGTCCGCTAAATATCCATCGGCTTTTTGAAGATATCAGGAGAAGTGGTTTTTTCGAAGGTGCTCAGTCGGGCATGTATATTGCCGTCCTCACCGCAGTGGAAACTGCACTCTGGGATTTGGCTGGGAAGGCTCTGGGATTGCCGGTATATCAGCTTTTGGGCGGTAAATTCAGAGACGATATCCGAGTTTACATGGATACCGCTTTGTATCAAAACCGGCTGCCCAAGCCCGAGGATTTTGCCGCGGCGGCAAAAGAAGCTGTAGGTATGGGCTTCACTGCGGTGAAGTTCGATCTGGACCAGGCAAACGACCCAAATAAATATGATAGGTATAACTGGACGGCCAGCCCGGCTGAAGTGCAGCGAATGTATGATCAGATGGCCGCCACCAGAGCAGCAGTAGGTCCTAAAATTGACATTTGTGCCGACATGCATGGCCGATACGACGCTCCTACAGGTGAGAAAGTTGCAAAAATCCTTGAACCTCTCAATTTGATGTGGCTGGAAGAGCCAATACCCGCAGAAAATGCGGAAGCATACAAAAGAATAGCGGATTCGACAAGTACTCCCATTTGTGCAGGTGAAAATCATTATTTAGCCTTGGGTTTCAGACCACTACTGGAGATCGGAGCTGTGGATATTATTATGCCAGATCTTCAAAAGGCAGGCGGACTGGGCGAGGCACAACGGATAGCCAACCTGGCCAATTTGTACTACGTCCCATTTGCACCACATATGGTGGCGTCATATCTGGGTGCGATGGCGTCAACTCACGTGTGCGTTTCAGTTCCTAATTTCATGATAATGGAGTGGCAAATTTACTTCCACAAGGATCCTATGTTTAAAGAGATTGTTACGTTCGAAGGAGAAATGGTGACCAAAGGATTTATCAAAGTTTCTGAAAAACCGGGGATTGGTGTTGAAATAAATGAGGAAGGTATGCGTAAATATGCAACCCCCGGCGTTCCTTTCTTTGAATAAATAGGGATTGAACCGTCCATATCCCTCTTTTGATCAGAAGGTTATGTCGAAATTCACTAACTTTTAGGCTAGTTTTGCAACTATTTCCCCGCTGGTCCGGGCATGACTCCCAGCTGCTGTAATAACCCAACAGTATCCATTATTATCCTGCTTTCGGAAAACAACTTATCGGTAACAACATCAATAACCACTCCCCAAACTTCAACTTGCTTATTTGTTGGAGGTATGCCCATGAATTCACCTGTTTGGGTTCCTGTCCAGGTAAACCTGGTTACGACCTTTTCACCTTCTGCAATTTGTTCATTCACCGTCCAATGCATATCAGGAAATCCGGTAAACATTGAATTCAAAGCAAATTTCAATCCCTCTCGCCCGGGTCCTTGCCCAGGGAAAGGTATATGTTCGATAAAATCTTCGTATACCAGATCATTGACTGCATCCAGCTTTTTTTTATTTATAACTTCTTCAATAAAAAAAGTCATAAATGTCTTGTTTTCCTCCAAGGTCATAGAACTTATTTGGTTTAGGTAAAATAATAAATACGGATCATTGTTTAACAACGAGTTAAACAGTTCTAAAATGGTAAGCTCATCATCTTTACCCAGTCTGTGACATAATATATAGTCGATTATCAGCTGTCGCTGGGGTGCTCCGGTTGCCGGCACACGTAAACCACACTAGCCAGAATCGGGTGCTTTGTCCCGCTTTTGACTCTCTGCGGAGAGTGTAATCTGGTTAAGAGTAAAATAGTGGTTCTATTTTAGTTTGTTGGCATCACGGATTTGATATAGTTACGTAAGGATAATCTCTTCATCGGGACTGGCACAAAGGAACCGAACCTCACGGCAAATCACAATAGCAAATTCTTGCTATCCGCACGGACCCATTCCGTTAAAAGCCACATTCTCGTCTTTGCTAATGGAAGGATTCCTGGCATTGCTCAGGCTATTGCCGGCAAAGATAGCGGCGGTATTTAATTGACCTCTGACTATTCTTTCATAACGGATATAAATGTCCAATAACGGACACTTTCAGTTGTTCACTTTTTCGTTAAAATATTGATTATCAAAAATATAATTAAGATTTCTTATTCCGGCAAGCTATTTGCTCAGCAAACATGTAAATAATAAAAAATCATGAATCGGACCTATTTAGGAGAGTTTGAAGAAATTGTACTATTGGGCGTGGCCGTGATGCAGGGACAGGCATATGGCGTGGTGCTCATGCATGAAATCATCGAGCAAACTGGCCGTTCCGTTAGATTGAATCAGGTGCATTCAGCTCTGCAACGATTGGAAGAGAAAGGCATGGTCAAATCTGAGGTAGGAGGATCTACGGCTGAACGCGGAGGCCGCCGAAAGCGCTTGTATACGGTGACAGCCTACGGACAACGCACCTTGCAGCAGATTCAGGAAGTAAGGGATAATTTTTGGTCAAGACTGACGAGTCTTCTTAAACCAGCATTCGGCTAATGAAAACTTCCGACAAATATCCCATAAAACCACCATTGGTTGCCGACCGGCTTCTTAAATGGATTCTCGCTTCTCATCAGTACGAAATTATACAAGGCGATCTGCATGAAGAATTCAATTATCAGGTTAAAAAGGTAGGGGAAAGAAACGCCCGCTGGCTTTACTGGCAGCAAGCTATGGGATTTATTAGGCCAAGATATCTGAGAAGACAACGAAACCTTTATTCATCAAGCTCTTATTTTAGCCATAACATGATACGTAACTATTTTAAAATCGCTTTCAGAAATCTTATTAAGCAAAAAGGATATTCTTTGATTAATATTGGCGGGCTCGCCATGGGCATGGCCGTAGTGATGCTCATAGGACTTTGGATTTATGATGAGTTGTCCTTCGACAAATATCACCAAAACTATAATCGGATCGCGAAGGTCATGCAAAGCGCATCCGTCAATGGAGAATTTGGAGCTGGGGAACACATGCCGATTCCATTAAGAGACGTGTTGGTAACGGAGTTTCAGGATGATTTCGACCGTGTTGTGATGTCGTCCTGGACCAGAGAACATATTCTGGCTTATGGCGACCGTAAATTTACCAAAACCGGCAACTATCTTGGAGCGGAGGCTCCTGAAATGCTTACATTGAAGATGATGAAAGGGACACGCGGCGGGCTACGGGAGCCAGCTTCGATTTTGTTGTCCGAGTCGGTCGCGCAAGCACTTTTTGGCCAGACCGACCCGATGGGCAAAATAGTGAAGATTGACAATAAGCTTAACGTTAAAGTGACCGGCGTTTACGAGGACTTGCCATATAATACTGCGTTTCGGGAAATGACTTTTATTGCACCCTGGGACCTGTATGTTTCATCTGAACCGTGGATTAAGAGCAATGCAAACTGGGCTAATAACTCTTTCCAGATGCTGGCTCAGATTTCACCAAACTCGGATTTTGAAGTTGTTTCGAAAAAAATTAAAAATCTGAGATTAATCCATGTACCGGAAACCGCGTCCTTCAAGCCGGAAGTTTTTTTGCACCCAATGAGCCGATGGCATTTGTATACAGGATGGGATAAAACTGGTAAAGTGGAAGGCCGTATCCAGTATGTATGGCTATTCGGGATTATCGGGATATTTGTGCTGCTGCTGGCCTGCATCAATTTTATGAATCTGTCGACGGCCCGGTCCGAAAAAAGGGCTAAGGAAGTTGGGATCCGAAAGGTAGTCGGCTCGGTACGGTCTCAGTTAGTTGGTCAGTTTTTAAGTGAATCGCTACTCGTGGTCGCGTTTGCTTTTGTTCTGTCGCTGCTCCTCACACTCCTGATGCTTCCTGTTTTCAATGAAGTTGCCGACAAGAAATTGGGTTTGCCATGGAGCGAGCCGTTGTTCTGGTTTGCCGGGTTAGGTTTTAGTTTGTTTACCGGACTGATATCTGGCAGTTATCCGGCCCTCTACCTTTCTTCCTTCCAACCTATAAAAGTATTGAAAGGCACATTTCGAATTGGCCGCTTTGCTACTATTCCCCGGAAAGTATTGGTTGTCGTCCAGTTCACAGTTTCAGTTACGCTGATTATCGGTACAATTATTGTTTTCCGCCAAATCCAGCATGCCAAAAACCGTCCGGTCGGTTACGAGCGCAATGGACTGATCACTATCGATATGAATACTCCGGAGTTGTATGGCCATTATAATACACTGCGGAGCAAGTTGAAGGAAACGGGTGCGGTTGAAGAAATGTCGACGTCCTCGGCACCTGCAACCAGTTTGAATTCGCAGAATAACGGGTTCGAATGGGAGGGCAAAGATCCGAATTTCAAAGAACAATTTGGGACAGTCGCCGTAACCCATGACTTTGGCAAAACGGTAGGATGGCAATTCGTTGCAGGGCGAGACTTTTCGCGGAGCTTTGCGACTGATTCTTCCGGAATGGTCTTGAATGAAAAGGCAGCCAACTACATGGGTTTAAAAGACCCGGTAGGTAAAATTGTAAAATGGAACGGTAAACCCTACCAGATAGTGGGTATTATCAAAGATATGCTGATGGGTTCACCCTTTGAGCCGGTTTACCAGACCGTTTTTATGTTGGATTATAACTGGGCAAATGTCATCAATATCAAATTAACCCCAGAGCGAAGCACCAGCGAATCATTAAGGAAGATTGAGTCCGTATTTCGCGAGTTCAACCCAGGAAGCCCGTTCGATTACAAGTTCTCCGACCAGCAGTATGCTCTGAAATTTGCGACCGAAGAGCGGATTGGCCGACTTGCCTCCGGCTTTGCTATCCTGGCGATTTTCATCAGTTGCCTGGGCTTGTTTGGGTTGGCGTCTTTCATAGCCGAGCAGCGTACCAAAGAGATGGGCGTTCGAAAAGTACTGGGCGCGTCGGTATTCAATCTTTGGCGCTTGCTCTGCAAAGATTTTGTTTTGCTGGTCATCATTGCTTTCATCATTGCCACACCAACGGCTTATTATTTTCTGGATAACTGGCTCAGTAAATACAAATATCGTACTGAAATTTCCTGGTGGATTTTTGCCGTATCAGGCGCAGGGGCATTACTTATTACGTTGCTGACGGTTAGCTTTCAGAGTATCAAAGCTGCCTTGATAAATCCTGTCAAAAGTTTGCGTAGTGAATAAATGGGAGGCCAAACAGATGCCTGCCAGGCTATTAAGTGATATTCTCTAATTTCAAACTGTCTGCGGTTTTGGGATACTTACACAAAGAAGGAGGATTCATCAGGCTGTATGTCAATAAAAAAAGTAAGTCCGTTATTGTTGATAAAAAATTTCCAAGGGTGAGTTTACCACCAGCAAGGTCAGGTTGAATGGAGTGCATTAAGTGAGCAAATGCGGATCTGGCTTGGCGCAGCCCGATAAAAATTTTACCACTCCTGGCTTTGCAATTGAACTAAACCCTACCTTACAACTGTAACTTGTAAGTGATTCACTTTAACTAACATCAATGGCGTCGGGTTTCTTTGCAGTTTTGGACGATATAACTGCGTTAATGGATGATGTTGCTCTGGCTACTAAAGTAGCAACGCGGAAAACGGCCGGTATTCTCGGGGATGATCTGGCGGTGAATGCCGAAAAGGCAACCGGTTTTCTGGCCGAACGAGAATTGCCGATTTTATGGGCTATTACAAAAGGCTCGCTAATCAACAAGCTCATTATTGTTCCAGTCGCACTGCTGCTGAATGCTTTTTTTCCAGTCGCGATTACATACATTCTGCTGCTCGGCGGCTGTTACCTCGCCTACGAAGGCGCCGAAAAGATCATTGAATACTTTTTTCACAAAAGCGATAAACACGCGGAAGTTCCTGCCGCCGAGCACGATGCCACCGTGGTCGTTGACGAAAAAGCGAAGGTAAAGGGGGCTATTACGACCGACTTTATTCTTTCCGTCGAAATCGTGATTATCGCCCTGGAATCGGTGGCGACCGAAAACCTGACCATACAGATCATCACCATCGCGGCGGTGGCTTTGCTGGCGACCGTAGGTGTGTACGGCCTTGTCGCTTTGATTGTCAGGTCAGATGATGCCGGTTATAAGCTGATCAACCGTTCGGATAAAAAAGGATTTCTTTTCCAAGTGGGAAAAGTACTTGTGGGCGCGCTGCCTGTGATCATTAAAATCCTGACCGTAGTGGGTACCCTAGCCCTGTTGCTGGTTGCCGGCGGAATCTTTGTTCATAACATTCATTACATCCACGATCTGTTCCCTGCTTTGCCTGCCACATTAAAGGAATTTATCGTCGGGCTGGCCGTAGGATCGGTTGTAGCCGGGATTGTTACGCTGGTCAAAAAGCTTGGGTTTTTCAAGAAACAAACACCGGCTGCCTAGTTCCTGAATGTTCCCCATCGCATATCATCCGTGCTATAAATATCCTGTTCATGAACAGCATCGTTTTCCGATGGATAAGTATGAGCTTTTGCCACAGCAGCTGCTGCGGGAAGGTATCGCCGAGCAAGCTGACTTTTTCAGCTCCGAGCCGCTGGATATGGAATCCGTCTACGCCGTTCACGAGCGCGAATATGCGGACCGCGTTGTGCAGGGAAAGCTGACGCTCCAGGAAATGCGGCGGATTGGATTTACACAAACGCCGATGCTCGCCGAACGCGAGCTGCGGATTGCGAACGGAACGGTCCGTGGTGCATTAATGGCATTGGAGACAGGAATTGCATTTAACATTGCCGGCGGCACACACCACGCGGGACCGGCCCAGGGAGAAGGATTTTGCATGCTTAATGACCAAGCTATCGGCGCGCAATACCTGCTCGATCACGAGAGAGCAGCCAAGGTACTGATCGTTGACCTGGACGTACATCAGGGAAACGGCACAGCGGCGATTTTCACGCACGAGCCGCGCGTATTCACATTCTCCATGCACGGGAAGAATAATTATCCTTTCCGAAAAGAAGCAAGTGACCTTGATATTGGTCTGGAAGATAAAACAAGTGACCGCACCTATCTGCAGATCCTTTCCGAAATCTTGCCTGCCTTAATCGCCGATGTAAAACCTGATTTTATCTTCTATCAGGCTGGTGTCGACATTCTGCATACGGACAAAATTGGAAGAATGTCGTGTACGCTCGAAGGTTGCCGGCGGCGCGATGAAATGGTCCTGCAACTTGCCCGAGAGCATAATATTCCCGTTCAATGCAGTATGGGAGGGGGCTATTCGGAGCAGCTCCGATTGATTATCGAGGCGCATGCGAATACATATCGCGTTGCTAAAAGAATTTTCTGATTGGTTTGATTTCTGAGACTTTTTACCGTTCGCCGGCAATAACAGTTCGGCATCTAAGTTCTTCGTGCAAGTACTTCCGCTTTCCTCCTCATTCTGAACGAAGCGTCTTGATCGGATTGATCGTTGATGCTTTCAGGCTTCGAAATCCAACCGTCACCAGTGCAACAAGCAACGTGATCAAGATGGCCAAGGCAAAAATGCCTGCTCCGGGTTCAAAATGATAGGCAAAATCACTTAGCCATTGTTGCATAATCCACCATCCCAGCGGGGCAGCCAGAAAAAACGCCATGCATAAGAGCATGAGGAATTCTTTGCCAAATAACCATAAGATACTGGCAGTGTCTGCACCCAAAACTTTGCGAACGCCGATTTCCTTTGTTCGTTGATTAGCCATAAAAGACACCAGCCCGTATAAACCAAGGCAGCCGACGAAGATGGCCACAGCAGCAAAGCCTTGAATAAGCCTGAGCAGCATGTTATCCAGCTTGTAAAACTGGGCGATATCTTCGTCCAGGAAGCGGTAGGTGAAAATGGACGAAGGGTAAATGCCAGTCCATGCTTTTTCAAGCTTTTCCAGTGTCGGCGCCAGATTTGCCATATTGATTTTGACACCGCAGCTGCGATAATTCTCGCTGTTCGTGGTCAAACACAACGGCTCAATGCCTGACCGCAAGGATTGAAAATGAAAGTCCCGCATTACACCGACTACCGTCCCGCGCCTGCCGTTTACATTAACCGGTTTACTGACTACTTCGTCGATCGAAGCTAATCCAAGCGATTTTACGGCAGATTCATTCAAAAGATATTCACGGACAGTGTCTGACTGATTCAGGTTTCTGCCAGCCAAAATTTCGATTTTGAAAGTGGGAGCATACTGATTGTCTGCAGCCTTGAGTGAAATTGCAAAGTCTTCCGCTTTTGGGCGTGAATCAAATTGGATGCTTGTATTTCCAATGGTTTCGGAGGCGGGCGGTGTGCTGAAAAATGTTACCCCTTCTATGCCGGCGGACTGTTGCAATTCGGCTCGCAATGCGGATATCTTCGCTATTTTATTGTCAGGAATGGGCAGGATCATAACGGCTTCTTTTTCAAAACCCATGTCGGATTGCTGAGCGTAGCGCAGTTGATTGGTTACGAACAATGTGCCTATAATCAAAAGCTGTGAAATCGCAAACTGTCCCACAACCAAACTTTTTCGAAGGGAAAAACCGCCCTGAGATTTTTGTGATAACTTTCCTTTGAGCGCCATGATCGGCTGCATTTTCGCGAGGATAAGACCAGGATAAGCTCCGGAAAAGAAAATGACAGTTACCAGCAGAACTACCACAAAACCAATCAGATATTTGTCCTTCAAGAGGTCAATGACCAATTTTATTTCAAACCATTGGTTAACAAATGGCAGCACCAGGTATGCCAGCAAAATTGCGATCAATAATCCCAAAGTCGCGATAATAGTTGTTTCGGTCATGAATTGCCAGAAAAGTGAGCCTTGCTGACTGCCCAATGCTTTCCGTACGCCAATTTCCCTGGAGCGACCAACTGCCTGTGCTGTGGCTAGATTTACAAAATTCACACATGCCGTCAATACGAGGAAAAACCCGATCCAGGCAAAGGTGCCAAGTGTTTTCTTATCTGTTTTTCCACGAAGCGTTGTGTTAAAATGAATGTCGCTGAGTGTTTGGAGCTTAAATCGGAAGTGTTTGGCATTCTCTTTATCATAGTGTGTTTCTGAGATTTTTGGCAGGACTGTTCTGGCGACCCTATCTCCGGATACGCCGGGTTTCAGGCGCACATAACATTGCATATCCTTATTGACGCTATACCACCAGTCTTTTTCGACCATCCAGGGACTGTGATTTTCCAGATTGTCAAACGGGATGAAGATCTGGGATTGAAAATCGGTGTTGGACGGAAGATTGGCCAGTACTCCGGTCACCCGAACCATCAGAGAGTCATCGATCCGCAATAATTGGCCGACTGCGTCTTCCGTTCCGAAATACTTTCTTGCAGTTTGTTCAGTGATCAGAGCTGTATTTCTATCCTTTAACATGTGGTGTGCGCCTCCTTCAATAAGAGGGAAATTGAAAATTTCCAGGAATGCCGGGTCTGCAAATGCAATGTCTTCTTCAAACTTTTTTTGGTCAGAAAGCGAAACGATCCTTTTGGACAGGAATGCAATGCGACCCACTTTTTCAGCCACACCAAATTCGGTCTGGAAAGCACGCCCCAATGGATTAGGGACGCCCGTGTTATAGTTAATTTTATCTCCATGTGTTTCAGTGTACACGCGGTAAATGCGTTCTTTAGCTACATGGAAATCGTCAAAGCTGAGATGGTATTTTATCAGGGAAAAAATCAGTATGGCGGAGCAGATTCCCAAGGTCAGGCTAATTGTATTGATGATCGTGTAGGATTTGTGACGACTTAGCTTCCTGTAAGCTACCTTGAAATGATTATTGAGCATGGCTATTGGATTGGATTTTGAATAAATAACTTCCTTTTTGTACGTTCGTTTTGCATCCTTGCGCCATAGCCGGGGATGGATCAGTAGCAGCATTTCAAGTACATATAAAATACAGGATAAAACATAGCCGTATCGCCTGCTGCGTTTTTGGAATAGTTCGGACATATCCCCCAAAATTTCCTCTCTTAGATGCCCGGCCGTTATCTGGGTTACCACCCACTCAGCCCAGCGCGGTGGCTGGGATTGATGATCACCCTGTTCGGGCTGACTTTTATTATTTTTATTTTTACCGGCCATATCAGTTTCCAAAAGCGGTTTCAGAAATGCCGTCCCAAAGCTCATTGCGAATACGCCTTGATTCACGCAGAGCCTGCTCACCTGCAGCAGTCACGATGAACAATCGTTTACGGCGACCGCCGCGTTCGGCAGAGGCCTCTCCGAAATGAGAGTGAACGAGTTTCTTTTCTTCCAGCCGCTGCATGGTGCGGTGTACAACACCTAAACTCATCGGCCTCCCAAGCCTGTCGTCGAGAGACTCCAGCACTGCTACGCTATAAGCATCGTTATACAGCAGCGCAATGGTCAGTAGAACGATCTCCTCAAATTCACCCAGATGTGTACCCTTCATCAGCAAGTTGGTCTGTTTTTCTATATCTTACCGTTTTGCATAGCAAATGACGCGCCAATACCATTAAAGCACTTTGAAATGGTTTGCTTGCACTTTTAAGAGCTTGAAGGTTTATTTAGTGTTCATATTTGAACAATTAACCGTTCAAATATGAACGACATATTTCAGTATCAGGATATCCAAGCAGATGTTAGGCCGCTCAAAATTGCAAATCAGTTACGCGGAAAATTCGCTTAACAAGCGATGCTGACATTCATAAATATTCCTGGCCTTTGTGCCAAAAAGGTTCAAAAGTGGTAGAGGTGATATAGGGCCGTTTGGGAGTCTGAATATCGAAAAGATACACACGGTGCTCAACGACAATACGGGTAAAACAGGAAAATCGATTGTTGAAGCTATAATTAGCGGAGAAAGAACTGCTATTGAATTTCCTTTCGTTAATACGAACGCGTCAAAGCAAGTTCAGACACGATATGTAAATCCTTACAAGGAAACTGGCGCGCTGAGCATCGTTTCCCGCTTAAACAGTCCTATACTATGTACAAATTTATCCAAGAGCAGATCGCCCAAATGATTCTCTGGACAGACTAATTTTTTGTTGCTCATTCCATGCATTAAGATCATTTTCATCATCAATGTCTGAAAGCTCTTTGAGCAGTGTATAAGTAAGCTTATTCCTGACACATTTTTGAAGCGTCAATTCCAGCACTTCTGAAGTGCTCCATGGTATATCTTCGAATAGACATTGCTGGAATTTTTGCATTCCAAGGAGATAATATCCACCATCCGTTGCTGGCCCTATCACCACCTGATGCGTATCAAGTGCACGAAAAGCCTCATCAATAATGGAAGAATCGAGGCCAGGGCAATCAGTCCCGATAATCAGTGCTTTCTCGGCTGACGACCCGAACACTTCTTCAAACGCATTCAACATTCTTTCTCCCAAATCGTCCCCTTTTTGTAGTCGAAGGGAGGACCGGCTTTCGATGATCGGCAAATCGTTGTGCAGACTATCTGAGAAGTAAAGGAATATATCATGTTCAGGCATGTTTACCTGCTTTAAAGTATGTGTCACCAGGCGGCGATAGACTTCCAGGGCTTGCTGGTCGCCGATGGTAGCCGCCAATCGGGTTTTAACCTTGCCCAGGGTCAGATTCTTTAAAAAAACGATTACCGTGTTGGTCATAAAAAAGATTAGATCGTATTGCCGCCACAACTTGAACCTGCGCCGGCAGTACAGCCATAGCAATGTTGACCAGTTAAAATTTCCCGGTTGTCTATCAAGCCCTGGTCATAGCGGCTGATGTGGTTATAGGCGGGATCAAATTCCATATCCAGCATTTGATTAAAATCACAATCGTACAAACGACCGTCCCAGCCAACCGAAACCATGGATCTGCACATGACGCCGGTCGCCGCTGCGGGATTGAAGGCGTTTACCAGTTTTTCCATGTATCCGTCATAATTACCCGAGCTGATTAAATAATCAAGATAACGGCTGACAGGAATATTGGTGATTGCAAACAACTCATTGAATACAATACCAAATTCGTCGTGGAGTGCCTTTTTGAACTGGCGCTGCAAGCCCTGCTGTGGGCCAGGCATGAATGCTCCGTTTGGATTGTAAACCAAGTTAAGGACAAGCCCGGTGCCTTCTACACCATAACCCACCGCATTAAGCATTTTGAGCGCCTTTACGGAATCTTCAAAAACGCCTTTGCCCCGCTGCCGGTCTGTTTTATCCGCATTATAAAATGGCAGCGAGCTGACCACTTCAATCTGATGCTGCTTAAAGAAGTCAGGCAAGTCATTATATTTTGGGTTTGCTACGATAATGGTCAGATTGCAGCGGACAATCACATGCTTGCCAAGTGCAGTCAGTTGTTCCACAAACCAGCGGAAATCCGGATTCATTTCAGGAGCTCCGCCTGTGAGGTCGACGATGGAAATGTCGGAATCCGTCAGCGTATCCAGACATTGCTGCATGGTCTGTCTGGTCATAATTTCCTTCCGGTCGGGGCCTGCATCCACATGGCAATGTTTGCAAACCTGGTTGCACATTTTACCCACATTGATCTGCATGGTGGTGGTGCGTACTGGTTTCAAAGGAAAAAGATCCGCGCTTTCCAGCTTTTGTTCAAATAGGGGCAGATGCAGATGATCGAAAACCTGGTCGTGCAATGACTTGATCTGCGATGCTGCATCTGCCAGCGCATGCCCGCTTGCTTTGAGTGATTTCATAAGGTTATCGGATTTCTAACTGCCTATCGCGCGATTACATCGAAAGATCTTTCGCTTTGTTCATCATCTGGACACCATGTACCAAGGTCGCTCCGCCTCTGATAGCCGCCGCGACGTGCACAGCTTCCATCATTTCTGCCTCCGAGCATCCTTTTTCCAGGGTATCTGTGGTGTAGGCATCGATGCAATAGGGACACTGGACGGTGTGGGAAACGGCCAAAGCAATCAGCGCTTTTTCGCGGGCGGTCAGCGCACCTTCTGCAAATACGTCGCCATAGTAAGAGAAAAATTTATCAGCCAGTTCCTTTTGAAATTCACCAATTGAACCAAATTTTTTCAGGTCTTCCGGATTATAGTAGGTGTTCATATTTGTAGGATTAAGGTTATGGTCATATACGGTAATCAGGATAATAAAGATTGCGCGGGGCCTCGTTTTACCGGTAATCCAGCATTGATTTATATTTCAACGCAATGTGCCTGGGGTCTTTTTTCAAATAAAACATGGCAAACGCAGTTAGGTTGGCAACCTGCACGCGCAACCAGCTGTTGTTTTCATACTTACGGGCAGAAACCGTTACGTTTTTGGGTATGATACTGAACCGCGCTATTTTACGGATCCTGATAATGATGTCATAGTCTTCCATAATGCTATAGTATTCGTCGAACCCATCGAGCTGGTCAAACAGTTTTCGGGTAACAAAAAGGGTCTGGTCGCCCCCGCGGCACATGAGTCTGTCAAAACGCGTAAAGTAGCTGTTGATCTTGAGGATCGCCCGGTCCGTGTCAAATTGAAAGCGGTAACAGCCGGCACCGAACCCTTCGGATACTGCATTTTCAATGTCTTTAAAATAGTCAGGATGAATACTCACATCCGCGTGGACGAAATACAGCACGTCGCCACTGGCAAAGCGGGATGCATAATTCATTTGTGCTGCCCTGCCTGGGTTGGGAGATTTGAGCACGACGGCCCCGGCTTTCGCAGCCACTTCCATCGTAGCATCTTTGCTTCCTGCGTCCGATACTATAATTTCGATCTGTCGCCCACGGGCATGTTCGGACAAGTCGTTGATCAGACCTGCAATGTTGGTTGCTTCATTATAAGTGGGAATGATGATGCTGAGCTTCATAGGCATGTGCGTACGGTGGCATTGATACGATCTAAATATTTTCACTGAACGTATGTACGGAGGCAAGTAGTAAAAAGTTTTTGTAAAAGAACCAAGACCTGGAAGTTAAAATGCGTAAGGTTGCATCCTGCGTATTTTTGATATCGATTGACGAACAAAATGAAATGGATTTTGATGATAGCTGGCCTTTTTTTAGCGCTTTGGGGAATCGGGTTATTGCCTGTGACGGATCAAACTCATACAGAGCCTGACCGCAAACTGATTGAATTATCCGGAAAACTGCTCCTGCAGGTAAAAAAGGATGAGCCTGTGGATAGCCTTCGTCAGGTTTTGGCCAATCTTAAAACCGAAGATTTAATTTCAGGCCTGCCCAATGATGACGCGCGTAAAACCTTCTGGATCAATATATACAATGCATATTTCCAGATCCTTGCCACAAAAGAGCAGAAAACCAGGCCGGCAATTTTTACAGATAAGCTAATCAACATTGGTGGCATAAAACTGAGTCTTGACCAAATCGAGCATGGAATTTTGAGACGCTACCGATCCAAATTGAGCCTGGGATATCTGCCACAGTTCTTCCCGGGGAAGATCATTAAGCAGCTGGCCGTATCTGAAATAGATTATCGTATCCATTTTGCCCTCAACTGCGGCGCTACCAGCTGTCCGCCGATCGCTTTTTATGATTACGGAAAAATCGACCAGCAACTGGGCATCGCCGCATCATCGTTTTTGAAAACGGATACCGAGGTCGATACGGTTAAAAAAGAGGTTAGGGTCAGCAAAATCATGCAATGGTTCAAAGCCGATTTCGGGGGAAATAAGCGTATAAAAGAAATTTTACAAAAATATCTGGAGCAGGATTTTTCTGAATACTCCTTAAAGTTCAAAGAATACGATTGGACGCAGAAAATGAAAAATTTTGATTCATAGTAATCATTTAAATTCACTCAAAATGTTCACTCTGGATGCAAATTTCGGGCAGCAGGGGATACATCCTGCTACGCCACAATACGATTCGATCGGCGTTAGTTCCTCACGATTTTAAAGCTAGCCGGACTTTTACAGTTGTGGCTGAAAGACAGATCGCCATTCGCATCGGATGTTACCCACTTTTTGCGATCGTTGATCAGAAGGGAATATGGTGTTTGAGGTGATAATCCTTTTACTGTAAAATGGTAAGTGTCTTTGGACGCTATTGACCAGGCCAGTTCTTCTTTTGACGTTTTTTCAAGATTGCATTTTAACTGACCACCTTTAGTCGCCGCTACCTGTAATATCAGATCTTCCCGGTTGTGCGGATAGATGACAGTCAGCTTACAGGCACTACCTGCTCCGAAGCTTTGTTTACTATTGATAAGAAAACGATCGGTGCCAAGCCAATAATCATCCACATTCAATTTTACCTGGTAAAGGGTGTCGCGGAGGCGGTAGCTGAATGCCGTGCCGTTCAGTTGCGGGCTGAGATTGGGTTCAAGCCCCATTCGGTTCCACTTGGGACGTATGCCGTAAATATCGCGGTAGAGTGCGGTAATACTTGTGCAAATTCCCGCCAGAATATCGTCGCCCAGGCCCATTTGGGTTGTGCGGCTGTAACGCTGCGACGACAGACCGTCTTTTCTGTATTGGGCAAGCAATTTGTTGATATATTTCAGGGCAATGCTTTTATCATATTGGGTGTAAGCACGGACCCCCAAGTACCCCCAGGTAGGAAATATATCGCCGTTCTCGTATTTAGGGAATGGCCAGTTGCCGGGCGATACCTCTGCCTGGGTAAATGAATCAAAACACAAAGGCCAGTGAAACAGATCTTCCTGCTTTGTACGCTGTTCGATCTGGTCGAGCAGTAAGGTGATGCGTTCCTGATCGTCACAAATACCAAATGCGATAGCCGCGAAATTAACCGGTGTAACAAGGTTGTCACCATGAACCGAGCCGTCGTTGTCGCGCCAGTAAACGTATTGCTTCTTTTCCGCCGACCAGAAGCCGCCTTCTTCAACCGGTTTATTAAATGCGGCTTTGAGTTTTGTCGCGATGGAACGGTACTGTGCTGCTTTGTTCTGATCTCCCAATATTTTTTCACAATTCGCCCATAAATTCAGGGCCTCATACATTTGTGCATTGACAAAAGCATTTTCATAACTCGCCCACACAATATCCAGCCAGTCACTGGCTTTCTTCTCGGCGATATTGTTATTCATCATTTCAAAAATACCATTCTGGTCGGCGTCGCGGCGAATAAGCCAGTCCAGCGCCTTTTCGCAGGAGACTTTGTGGGAACGCAGCCAATCGAGGTCGCCGCTAAGGTCAAATTGCTCACTCGTGTTGATCACATAGCCGGTCTGCGAATCGATGGTATAGCCCCACATGGCTTCGTAATAACCCGTTTCTGCATTGTAAGTGCCGGGTATTTCATCTCCGGGGGCGTTGTGCCAGCGCGACAGCACGCGGCCGTCCGGCTCCATAGCCAGGTCGCGTTCCTGGTTGAGTGTGGCGGCCATATTGGCGGTGTAATTGCTGTCGTAAAGCGCCATTCCTATTTGTGAAAAGAAGGGTTCATGCAGACATTTCCAATTCGTAAGCCAACCATTCGCGCCGACAATATTATTGTCAACAACACCATAGCGCCCCGTCGTATTCATCAACTCCCGGACAGCTTCTGCGTCAATCCCGGGTAAGGTCCCCCTTGAATGTTCCCTGAAATAATCAACATATTCCAATGAAAAAGTAGCTTTTACCGTACCTGCCGCCACCTGAAATGGAGCAAAAACATCCGCCTTGCCGGCCACAAACCGGCTGAGGTGATGCTGTTGTTTCAGCGGCGCCTGGCTAAGCTGCTGCGTGCAGGTGAAAACATTGTTTTCGTTTGAGAATTTGGTCGACAAATTCTGATTTCCTTTTGCCGGTGCAGCGATCCGTAATCCGCTACCCGTTTGGTCGTTCCAAAAGGTTACACCACCCGTGTGGACACCGTATGTATCGTTATTTTGTCTTAAATACTTACACCAGACCATACCGCCGTTATCCAGAATACCACCTTTCCAGACATTCAATCCTGCGAAATTCCATTTCGGAAAAGCTACTTCCTGAACCCGGGCGGCATTGCTGTAATTGCGGGTAATCGTCCAATTAATGATATTACCTACAATCCTGAAATCCCAGGTTTCATCAACCGTCAGAGTTTTGTTGCCATAGGTTATATGGGACAATGAAATCCCATCGGATTTACGCGCGAGCTTGACATCGTGAGCCGATGCTGAACTGAAAGTGCTGTCTCCCAGTTTCACCCCCGTAAATACGCCGCCCGGCGATAAGGTTTGCACGCCATGCACTGTCATTTCCCTGACCAAACATCCGGCTCCATATTCTATTACGAGTGATAGTTTCTGACCTGGAACGCTCAGGGTTACCGTTTTTTCTTTTTGCTGAAAAACAATATCCTGCCTGTGCATTTGGGCAAATGAGGTGCTGTTCGCAAAAAGAAGCAGGAGTGAAAGCAATGCTGGTTTCAAATACATATCCGGATTGGGATTTATTCAACTTAAATTTTATGCTATTATTCATGGTAAGTGCAGATGCCTTTACCCGATATATCTTTTTCTTAGTAAATCTTTCATGTAACAATTGATTTCAAATTGGCTGGCAATAGCCTGATCCGTGAACGGAATCTTCTGCATATAGGGGAATGGTCCGAATTCTGTGGTGAAAGTCAATATTTTCCTTTCCTTTTGCCTGTTAACCACTACGATTGCATCCCACCAAGTTAAAAACCGTTCAAGCGCGTACGCCCATTCCGGTGACCTGGGATCGGTGACCTGCGGGCCCTGCTCGTAGCCCACACGGGCGTGAACGTGCCGCGTCCTGGTAATGGCTTCTTGTAAAACGGGTTCGAAATGGCCCAGCATGCTTTCTGTCACACAAACCCAATGCGATAAATCAGCGGTGATTTCCAATCCCGGCCGCCGGGCGAAAAGTGGTGCCGTAGCCTGTGGCGAATAGCCCATCCGCCCACGGTGCGTTTCGTGAACGATCGGAATATTTGTCCTCTCTGCCACTTCGGCGGCAATATCGATCAGGGAAAGAAACTGATCCTGCGAAAAATGGTCTCGGCCTGTATGCGAATTGATCAGTACGGGCGACGTTTCTGCGCAGGCTATCAGATTGTTTTTGAAACTCGTTCGAAATGCTTTAAAATCATTTCCCGTCGCTTCGTGCTGATGCGCAACAAAAACGAGCCCGTTTTTTTCGATAAGATGCAAAAGTTCTTTTTTCACTGTTGGGTCCGGGGGGAGCCAGGTATCAATGCCATCAAAACCGGCATCTACAATTTTCGCAACAAAGTCATTGATACGCAGATGCTCGTTCCCCCATTGCGGACTCAGTATTTTAATATCCATTTGTTAATTGCTAACCTTGACAGGCAGTGCGATCCACGCAAGCCCGATGTTTCTTTTCATGTGGCTGATACTCTCGCCAGGCGCCGCATCGTACAGCAACGCAAGCTTGTTACCGGTTTGAATAACAGTCGGCATACCAATGGCGCCTTTCGACCAGCTGCAATTCTGTTTGTCGAGTACAATGGCCTTGTTTTCTTTTTGCCAGTGATAAATATCCTTTGTCCAATACACCCAAATCGCATCCGTGAATTCAGTCCCTTTTTCATTGATGCCAATGTGGTTGGTGAAGAGGTACCAAATCTTCTGGTCTTTATCAAAATACAAGCTTGAATTCTCGATCTGCTCGTCCAGCGGGACAATGGGATTTTCCATGACATCCCAGCTGCCGTCGAGGTTTTTGGTCCGGGCAATACCCACGGTGCGCTTGACAACCTTGCCATCCTGAGCTGATCCGCTGAAAAACTGCAAGTACTCATTGTTGTGTTTTACAATAAATCCCGGACTGGCTGTAACTGCGTAAAATGTATTGGGTTTTGTTGTAAACGGCTGTACATCATACTGTTTCGCCCACGGGCCTTCCAGCGATGCTGCTTTGGCCTTCATGGTCAGGTACGGAAAAGCAGGAACGCGGTCCGGCGCGGGCGTTGCATTTGGCGTGCCCAGATAGAACATGTGCCAGGTATCTTTATCCTTGATCACCCAGGGCGACGACGCACTTTTCGCGTCCATTTTAGTCGGGTCGCCCAGGTCGAGTATAGCGCCCTTTTTCTGCCAGTTTTGCAGGTCGGTACTCGTGGCCAGGCAGGCTTTCCAGCCGTCTTTTCCAGCGCCGTCGTAAAATAAATAATAGGTATTGCCCACTTTATTCAGAACAGCCTCCCGCGCACCGTACACATCGCAGCTATCTTTTCCATCGCCGTATTGAAGTACAATGCCCTGATCCCGGCATTCGATCCGGCGGGTCGCCGCCGGCCTGCCGTCCGGGTAGTTTTCATGCTGCGCATACGCACTGATCGTGCTGATTAGAAAGGCAAGAAGACCATATAGTGTTGCGAGATTTTTCATTCGGACGAAGGATTAGGAACGCGAATAAATCAAAGGGTTGACCGACTCTTTATTTAATAAGCTGCCAATGGATAAGGTAGCAACTTCTTCGTCGCTCAGGATATTCTGTGTGCCGTTAAATGTATTTCCATCGGGCATATATGCGCAGGTCATCGCACGCCGGTAACCCGGTGTCATGTTTGCATGCGCGCCGTGAATGGTCAGTCCGTTATGAAATGAACAGCTGCCTGCTTTCATTGGGACTGCCACGGATTTTGCTTTGTAAAACTGGGGGTAAGTCTTAAAAATAGCGCCCATATTCTTGCCGATACCAGGGTTTTCAAAAGTAGTGACCTGGTGTGACCCGGGAATAAAAAAAAGGCAGCCGTTTTCCAGGGTAGCATCGTCAAGCGCTACCCAGATCGACAATGCCCGGCGGTCGGTAAACGACCAGTAGGGGGTGTCCAGGTGCCAGGAAGTTGGATTCGCCCAGGGTTTTTTGATCAGCGCCTGATCGTGCCAGATGCGTATCCCGTCCACCTCGGCCAATTGCGCGGCCATTTTTCCAATGCGCTCGTCGAGCATCAGTTCCCGGATCCCGGCATTGTCCTGCCAGAGGTTGAGGAGCTGATCAAATACATTATCGTAATAGGATTTATCGGCATCATCGCCCTTCCCGTACACTTCTTTTCGTCCGGGCAATTTGTTACCGTTCCGGTTAGCCAAAGCTTCGTCCAATGCATTCCGCCAAACCGCCAGTTCTTGCTCGGATAAAAAATCTTCAATAACGATAAAGCCATTTTGTTGGTAACTGGTTATATCCTGAGGTGTAATTTCTGTTTTCATATTCGTAATCGACAATTAGATTGGATAATATAATTTGTTAGGTATCAATCAGGGTTTTGGATAGTGTTTCAATTAAAAAAATGAAATTGTATTTGTCTTTTTGATAGTTATTTTAAAACAATAATTTAAATGGATTTTGATAATATCTTTTCTAAAAAAAATGGTTGGCTTTATGTAAATCAGCCTTACTAAAAACAAACTATTGTTTGGTAATCTTATATTCAGAAATTGACTTAATAGTATTCTTTCCGGCGGATTGAAATTCGAAGAAATATGCAAAACTTATTTCTTCATTTTTGCTTTTCAGGATTCCGTTACAGGCACCATATTTACCGTGACTCAACACATTATCGATTGTCAGTTCGATAACGTAGATATCCCTATCCAGGTATTGTCTAAGTTCTTCGTTAGTTTCAATAGCTCTATTACCAATAATTTTAAATGCAAATTTATCTTCAAGTTTCTCGTGAATGGTTTGCCAGTCGTATTGATAACAGGCAATTATAAAATCAATAATAATTCTTCGCTTAGGGGCATTATCACAATCCTGGGGAATATTCAGTATAATGTTTTTTTTCATTTTAATAGTAGTTTTGATAAGACGCTTTGGTTATTACTAAATTAAAAAAAAGCGCTTGCCAATCACTTCGGTCAGGTAATATATTTATGGGGGTACGGAGTTTTTATTCATGCACTTTAATACAAAATCAGGATGAATGTTGCCATCCAAATACCTGTTTAATCAATCGAAAAAAATCCCCGCGAGAGCGGCATTCGGGCCCCGTACGTGATTAATCCGCACGCGAACAGAGCGGTCTACTTTCAATCGCAGGTATTTCCCATTTTGATAATGGTCAATTACCTGAACCGGTGACAGTAATTCCAATGTATGCGCGTCGAATACTTCAATGGCCGACCGCCTTTGTTTCCGATCGGGATCGACAAAATAGAGTGTCAGATCGTAGGGCCGGGGATCGCTCTGGAATATATCCAGCGTAAATGTTTGCAATGTCGGCTTGGGGTCTTGTGTGACGAACGCACTGGTGGTTTTCCATGTCTGATTGACCGCCCTGTCGATCCGTAGCGAATCAATATAAGCGGGCTTTTCAAGTATATTCTCGCTCATGCTGCGGCCGGCCAGGAAGCGACCGTCTTTACCTAAACGGGATTGCCGGTCAGGGCCGCTGGTGGAGTCGGCCGCGAGTGCTGTCAGCGCATATTCCAACTTACTTTTGTCGGTATCGGTAACCCCGGGCGTTGGTTTTCCGTAGTGGATCCTGATCCGATAATCTCCTGGCGAAAGATCCAAAAGGTAGGCGTACTGCGCGTCTTCACCCGCGATTTTTACCGGGCTACTATTGACCGTCACTTTTTTAACAGACCTGCCATTTTTAGGAAGTCCCACTTTTGTCGCGGTAGTTCCAGTTGGGATATGTACCTCGCAATCACCCGTTTTGGAATTAAAAGATGCTGAAATAACCCCCGACGGCGTGGGTACATCGCCTTTTACCCAGGTCAGTGATTTGTTCAGAAAAGGAATAATGCTGAATGTTTTGAAACCGGGAGAAAGGGGACGCACGCCCAGGATTTCATCGGACAACCACCTCGTTACACCGGCACCCCAGGGGTGCGTCAAGCTCGTGTAGCCGCATTGGTTATTGACTGGCGCACTGTTGGGTGCCAGCGCGGTATTCCACGATGGCCGGAATACTTCAAAAAATGTGGTGCCGCCGTACATCAGCTGCCCGCCCCACTGATCTCTGACCGTGGTGAGGGCTTCTTCCTGATAGCCGGCTTTGCCCATTCCTTGTAAAATGAAATACTGGTTAAAGGGCGAATAGGAGAGGCGGGCATTCCGGTCTTTGAACCATTTCAAAGCCAGTTGCATTGCCGCTGCTGTACTATCATTTCCAGCATTAAAAACTTCCGCAAGGGCGTGTACGCCGTATCCGGAAAGCTGCTCACCGGATAATTGTTTCTTTTTGGCTTCCGCATATCGGCGGTATTTATCGGAAAGGGCTTTGTTCCCGATCACCGACAAGCATTCTGCAAACTTCGACCACGCATTGATACACAACCAGCGATAGGCCCGCTGACTTTCCGGAAGGTTCGGCCGCTCAAATCCTGCCCCCAGCCGCTCGTCCCAGCCCATAAAGGCCAAGTCTGGTAATTGGTCGAAATGCGCATAGGCGGCGTCGAGGCGCCTTGCGGCGTTGTCCAGGTATGCTTTGAGCAATTCGGTATCGCCGGTATACCGGAAATAATCCACCAGTCCCAGCACCCAATACATCGAATAGGCGGCAATACCATTGTCCTGGGGTGCAGTAAATGCGATGTTCTTTTTTACAAAATCAAAATTGCCGAAAGCTGCCAGGGAAGCTGCCTGCGAAGGATAGGCATCGCCGGTCCACGAATGCCGGTCGCTGCGTTCCATCAGGATCGCGCCGAGATAATCCTGCAGCAGGTTGAGCTTGACGGTATAAGCGCCGGTGTACCAGATGCGGTTGAGCAAGGTGTCATTGCAGGAAAAGCTGCCGAGGTAGTTGACGGGTTTTATCTGGCAAACCAGCCGGAAGTTGGTAAGCTTCCACGGTTTCGAGAATGTTTTCACATGCAGCCACGCAAACCGTACCCCTTCGTACAATTGCTGGTTCAGTTCGAGCCGGTAAGTATTTCCGTAGCGGAGGGGTTTGAGTGTCTTGACAGGATGCTGCGCGCCCGCGTTCAGAATGGCGGGTTCGTTGTATTCACTGATGCTTACCTGCACGTCACCATTCAAATCTTCCGAGTCGAATTCAATCCATCCCGCATTCACCTGGCCGAAATCAAACTGCAAATCGCCTGTACCTGAGACGGTAATATTTGAATCTGCTATTTGAAAAGCATTGGAGGGACCGGGAGTTATTTGCCTGGGAAACAGCGTATAGATCTGCAAGCTATCGTCGGCCCCGGGACTCTTCCATTGATAGTTAATGATCGGATCAGGAGAATTTCTGACTGACTTTTGTTTGAACTCCCCGCCGTGCAAAGGCAGATAAGGCTCCTTTGCCTGACCTTTTCCCTGTAAGCTGCATAAGCAGAGGACGAACGCCAGCAAGTGGTTAAACGCATTCGCTCTTTCCAACATCTTTACGCTGATATGCATGTCAATGCTTTTATGTTAATTGAGGCGACAAATTAGGCTTATCCGGCGGATCATTTCAGCCGGATAAGCGATGGATATTGCATTCATTCGTTTAAAACTCATCTAGTATCCCGGATTCTGCTCCAGTTGGGTATTGATCTGCGTTTCCCTGAACGGAATCGGATCGAGCAATTTCTCGGGAGTGACGTTGAAGGCTGCCGGAAGAATCCAGCCGTACTGGGCTTTGAGCCGGTTTCCTTTGGCAGTTGCAACCTCAATTGCCTTACCGATCCGGATCAGATCCTGCCAGCGGTGATTCTCAAACGCCAGTTCGTGACGCATTTCATTGGAAACTGCTTCCAATGTAGCGGTACCCAGTGCCGGCAATCCTGCCCTGAGGCGCACCTGGTTAAGATAAGGAAGCGCTGCTGCGGCTTTGTTTTGCTGTACCAGGCACTCGGCCAGCAGCAGTAATGCCCCCGAATAGCGGTAAACCGGAAAATTGTCGGGCGTGTTGAAGGCGATATCGTAAGGCGGATGGAAGTATTTACGGATCATGTACCGGAATGCTTTTCCTGCTTTGGGGGTGTAATTGACGGGAGAAGTAAGCAGTTCGGCTGTGAAATCCTCCACGCCGCTGATGGTTCCCTCGACCACGGCAATCGACGCAGGCAATCGTAAATCACCCTTTTCGTACGAAGCTGCCATTTCATCGGTAGGGACATTCCAGCCGCTGAAAATATTCATCCGGCCACCGTCAAAACCCATCAGGAACTGCGGGTTGGTCACCTTCGGCATAAACTGCCAGGCGAATGCGCTTTGCTGCCCGCTCACCCGGTCGGCCATGTATTGCACGTCGAAAATTGACTCCTGGTGATTCTTGTTCACCGGGTCAAATACTTTGGCGTAGTCGGGCAGGAGCGCATAATTCATCTTTGTGATATCCAGCAGCTCTTTTTCGGCTGCGGCATAATCCCTGTTGTCTCCCGACATCAATGCATAAGCGAGCAACATTTTGGCTGCCCCCTTCGTCGCGCGCCCGTTTTGAGGAAAAGTGCTGGCAACAGGAAGCAGGTCAATCGCACCTTTCACATCGGTTTTGATCTGTGCATACACTTCGGCGGTCGTATTCCGTGGCTGGAAAGATTCATCCGGACTGGTAACTTCTTTCAGTAACAACGGAACGCCGCCAAAATGGGTTACGAGGCTGAAGTAATAGTAGGCCCGCAGGAAAAGTGCTTCTCCCTGTATCGCATTCTTCGCCTCAGCAGAAATGCTCGTGTTGGCTGCCAGCCGGTCGATAATCGTATTCACATAGGCGATCCCCCGATAGCTGGCGCGCCACCGGCTGCCGGGCGTATTCGGGATGGAGGAGGCGGTTGCGTCGATCAGGAACTGAGGATAGGCTTCACGCGCTTTGTCCAGACCTCTGTTGGCCTGATAAATGGTGAAGAAAGTATTATCCGACCGCATTTCATCGTCATACACACCTACATCGGTTAATTCACGCAGGGGTGTATACGCACCGTTGATCGCCTGGCGGAATTGTTCTTCATTCTGGAAGTAGGTAGCAGAACTCAGGCTGGTCGGTGGGGTAAGATTAAGAAAGTCTTCCTTGCAGCCGGACAAAATCACGGCTATGATTCCGATTAAAAATGTCTTTTTCATAATTACCATTGGTTTTTCAAAAGTGCGGGTTTAAAAATTAACGTTAAGTCCAAGTGAGTAAACCCTTGCAATTGGAAAAGCTGTAAAGTCGCGACCGAGATTCAAGCCGTTCAATCCTGCCAGGCCCACCTCGGGGTTCATGCCCGGATATTTGGTAAACATAAATGGATTTTGCGCACTGAAATACGCTCTGACGCTTTTTACGGTGGTTTTACTGCCAATAGGAATCAGATATCCGAGCGTGATATTTTTAACAGCCAGATAAGTACCGCTGAATACCTGACGCGTTGAGAAATTCCGGAAATCGGCTGTCGTACCCGCCCGCGTTCTTGGATAAATACCGTCTCCCGGATTCTCCTCCGACCGCCACCGCTGCGCTACACCTTTGCGTACATTGAAAACACCGTCTATATTCTCAGTGGATTGAAATGCATCATCGGCAATATCGTTTCCTACGGTCCCGGCAACGACCATCGAAAAGTCAAACTTCTTGTAGCTCAGCGTATTGGTCATTCCATATACGAAATCGGGATTGGGGTCGCCGATAAAGGCACGGTCGTTGATATCGATTTTTCCATCCGGTGTTCCGTCCGGCCCGCTGATGTCCGCAAAACGTGCGGTTCCCACCATGGATGTGGCACCATGCGGCTGGCTTTCGAATTCCTGCTGGGTCATGTACACGCCTGTATTGATGTACCCGTAAAAAAGTCCGATCGGATTGCCGACAGCCGTGCGGTTATCGTCCCAGTATTCCTGATACCCGCCAATTGGTGCGTCATTCGTGCCGAGCTTACGGACCAGGTTGCGGTTAAAGGAAATATTAAAGCTGGTACTCCAGCTGAATTTTCCTTCGATGTTCCGCGTGTCAATGGCAAATTCATGTCCCCAGAAATCAAACCGTCCGATATTCGAGGTAATAGCCGAGTAGCCCGACTGCACGGGAATGTCGATGGCGTACAGCAGGCCATCGGTTTTCTTTTTGTAATAATCGTAAGTGAAATTGATGCGGTTGTTCAGCAGTGAAAGGTCCAGACCGAAATCATATCCGGTGGTCGTTTCCCATGTCAGATTCGAGTTACCGATACCTGCCAGTACCCGCCCGGAAGCCAATGCATTATTAAACACATAGTTGGCGGGGCTAACGCCAGCCAGGTAAGTGTAGTTACCGATGTTGTTGTTGCCGACCTGTCCGTAACTCGCCCGCAGTTTGAGAAAATTAACAGACTTGAAGCGTTTCATGAACTGCTCATCCGAAACCACCCAGCCAAGCGAAGCCGACGGAAATGTGCCGTAACGGTTGTTGGGGCCGAATTTGGAAGAACCGTCACTGCGAAAAGCCACTGAAAGGAGGTAATTTCCTTTAAAATTGTAGTTCAGCCGGCCCAGGTAGCTGATCAGTGAATAATCGCTGGCGCCAACATTACCGATCCGGTTGGCGGCTACATTCAGCCATTCAATGCTATTGTCGGGGAACTGGCTGCCGTTGATATTGCTGTTTTCATTCGTCACCTTTTGGGTTGTGTAACCGACCAGCGCTTCCAGGTTATGACTGCCAAAAGATTTGTTGTAAGTCAGTGTGTTCTCTGATAACCACGACATATAATTAGCTGTATTATAACTCCCACTCGCCGATGCGGCAGGTGTGGGGCCTCCGAGGATCGTGGAGGGTTGGAACAGCCGGTTGATGTCATTGCTGGTGTTGATATTCATGCTCGACTTGAATGTCAATCCTTTCAATATCTGATAATCCATATAGGCATTTCCCATCAGGACCATGTATTTGGCCGGGTTTACCGTCTGCTTAAGTACCTGGTAATAGTTGGGCGTTGAAAACATGCCCGGAGGTGCAAAACCGATCGGATAAGTACCATCGTCGTTTTTGTATTTCAAGGTAGGGTCCGACAAGTAGGCGACCTGTATGATATTACGGCCTTCGCCCAGATTAGGGGTAATTTGCGTAGTGTAATGCGTAGCCCCTAAATTGAGACCAAATCGGAGCTTTTCAGAGATCGAGAAAACATTGTTCGCACGGACAGTAAACCGGCTGGCCGAGTTGTTGATCATCACGCCGTCCTGTTTGTTATAACCCAAATGCACGACCGACTGCACGGTTTTGGCATCGGTAGAAAAGGACAGGTTGTAATCCTGGATGGCGGCTGTACGCAGCAACACATCGAACCAGTTGGTACCATCATTCGGGCCGTATTGTTCGGGATTCCGGTACTGTTCAGGAACCCCGCCTGTGTAGCCCTCGTAAATGGCGGCGTCTTCGTAGTATTCCTTTTTGAACTGTGCGAATTCCCGCGCATTCATCAGGTCGGGTTTTCCGCGGTCAGATACCGACTGTACGCCGACAAAGCTGCTGAACTGAACATTCCGTTGCCCGTTCTTGGCCTGCTTGGTTGTAACCAGAATGACTCCATTGGCAGCGCGCGATCCGTAGAGCGAGGCCGCGGCCGCATCCTTTAACACCGTAATGGATTCGATGGCATCCGGGTTGATCACGTTCAGGCCGCTGGTTGTCGGAAAACCGTCTACAACGATCAGCGGATTGTTTCCCGCATTAATGGACGCGGCACCACGTATCCTGATGCTCAGTTCTGCCCCCGGCTGGCCGGTATTCTGGTTGATCTGCACGCCGGCCAGTTTTCCCTGAAGCCGCTGGCTGATATTGGTGGCGGGAATATCTTTCATCTCGGCCGCTTTGATGCTGGTCACGGCCCCGGTGAGCTCCCGCTTCGTCTGCGTACCGTAGCCGACCACCACCACTTCGCTCAAATTGGTTTCATCGGTAACTAACTGGATATTCAGAACATCCGAACTGGTGATTTTTGCGGTCGTGGTCTGATAACCGATAAAGCTGAAAGTAAGCGTGCTTCCTTCCGGAGCCTGAATGGAAAATTTTCCATCGACATCGGTAATGGTACCGGTTGTTGCATCTTTCACGACTACGCTGACACCAGGAAGCGTGGCGCCTTGTACATCACGGACGGTACCCGTAACGGTCTGGCCTTGTGCAACCAGGTTTAGGTAGCTGAAAAGGAAAAGAAATGTCAGAATGGCCGAACAGAGCGTCGAGCCACGGAGGTAATTTTTTTTCATAGGGCAAAGGATTATGGTCCGAAAATCAAATTACAGAACAGTAATTTTTCGATTCTAAATTACATTTTGCCAATATGGGGAGCCCCGGAGTGTAGTGTAATATTGTCAAAAAGTACAAAAAAATGTTTAATAATGGCAATTCCGGCGGCGCCGGAGGCGGCATGAGCGCACCGACCTCCCTGTCAACAGGAGATTTTGATGTGGTTTATACTTTTTGATATTGGCGACTGCTGATCGCACAGAAAGCACCCGCCTTTTTCCGGTAAATAACCATTCAGATGAGCAGATGATGACGAACAATTTTATCAAGTATTTGAACGTCAGCCAGACCGAGGAATTGTGGGGCCTGTACGTCACCACGGCAGGTTACTCCAAAGTTGAACCCAACCAGCAATATCCCAATGAACCGCATCCGGACAGCCACAAGCTGACCTGGAACAGGGGGCGGATCCTGAATGACTATTACATTATTTTCATCACCCGGGGAAAGGGAGTGTTTGAAGCAGAAAACCTGCCACCTACGGAAGTGAATGCAGGACAGTGTTTTTTTCTTTTTCCCGGTGTGTGGCACCGCTACAAACCGGATGTAAAATCGGGCTGGGAAGAATACTGGGTGGGTTTCAACGGATATTATATCCGGCAACTGATGAACAATCTGATCTTTAATCCGATCCGGCCTTTTGTAGACATTAAATCTAACAAGGACATCCTTGTGTTACTGCATCGGATATTTGACCAGCTGAAAGCCGCCAATGTGGGTTATCATCAGCAGATTGCCGGCATTACACTTCAGATACTGGGCATATTAAGTACAATTTCGAAATTCAAAGACTATGACAATGATCCGGTAGGAAGGTTGATTGCCAAAGCCGAGTTCATTTTGCAGGAATCCTATGAAAAACAAGTAGACGTGGAAGCACTGGCAGAACAGTTACCGATGGGCTACTCTGCATTTAGAAAAGCTTTTAAAAGGATAACGGGTGTATCGCCAAATCAATACCATCTCAATCTCCGCTTGGCCCGCGCCCGCGATCTGCTCATCAATACGAATCTCAATATCAGTGAAATCACGCACCAGACAGGATTTGAATCGGTTTTTTATTTTTCAAAGCTATTCAAGAAGAAAAACGGACTTTCGCCTGTTGCATTTCGACGGAAGGAAATATGACCTTGCGTTGCTTACACTAGAATTGCCCTGTCTTTGCCTGTTTGTACATTTTGACAACGTAATGCCATGCAACAGATGGTTTCTTATCTCATTCTTAATGCTTTTAAATTTTAAAATGAAGTACTAAGTTCTTCCATCTATCCAGGGAAATTGCACGCCGCACGACTTTTGAAGGCAATCAGACAAGCGAGTTGAATTTTCTTGCTGAACACTTGCTGATCCTTCGCTTGACTTGTCGTTCTTCATGTCGCCAATAACTGGCGAACTCTGCATGGATATGATCAGGGCCTTGCACGTGTTTTGATTGAACCGAACCCTGGGCAGGCGCGTGCCTCCTTCGGCCAGGATACTATCGATTAACCCAAACCGGTCTTTATGTTCCCGGTTTGTTTTCAGTACCCGCAATATGACCACCCATCCAGCCGCCCGCAGCTCAGCGATCAACTGGGAAAAGAATGTTGTGTTTGCCCCTGGCTTTTTCTTGGTGCCTGCGTTTTTGGGATCGGTTGTAGTGTTTCCCGAAGCATCAAAGGTCGGCAGCCAAGTACCGTCCTTGTTTTGGTCATAGTTGACAGTATTGCTGATGCAGATTCAGGCTAATTTATCAGACGTAGTGATTTTAGCCATTCCCTGCTATCCTGTAAATTTCAATGACTGTATCAATTCATCTGCAATTTTCATATGATACGTCAATACAATCGGGCTCCCTTCAAAATTTCCAGATGTTTCAGCCATCAAAAGGCTTTCCGTATCGTTTTCTTCAAAGCTGAGCGGTTTGATTGTCGCCTTGTAACGCTCGTTAGAATCCGCTATCCAGCGCTCTATTTCTTTTTTTCCATTGTGCTTTTGTCCTTCATCAAAAACGACGGCTGTCTCAGAAAAACAATCGGCATACGCAACGCTGTCAAAGCTGTTTTGCGTTTCTATCAAATCGGATACTACTTTGGGTAAGTTCATATTTTTAAGTTGTTAAATAGTTGGTACGGTTCCACCGTCAATGATAAATTCTGTCCCTGTGAGATAGCTTGCTCTTGGCGAAACCAAAAAGCCGACAAATTCAGCAACTTCTTCAGGTTGAGCAGGTCTTCCGAATGGTATTCCACCCAATGCATCCATTACACCCTGTTGCGCTTCTTCCACCGTACTATTCGCGTTTCTTGCAAGTTCGCCCAGCCATGCTTCCGATGCTGTCGTATTGATCCAGCCTGGCGAAACCGTCAGCACCCGGACACCCTTAGGAGTAACTTCGTTAGATAAACTTTTGCTGTAGTTTCTCAATCCTGCCTTTGCAGCTGCGTAAGGCAAAGTAGAATCGTATAAAGGCAGCTTACCCTGTATTGACGCTATGTGAATGATAACACCACTTTTTCTTGCAACCATCTGTGGCAAAAAACCTCTGTCAAGCCTGACAGGAGCGAGCAAATTAGCTTGTAGGGTTGATTCCCAATCCTGATCAGATAACACGCTAAAACCACCGGCGGGTGTTACCGAAGAACCAAGATTGTTCACAAGAATATCAAGCCGCCCATAAGTCGATAACACTTCACTGACTACTTTTTGTGATTCTTCCGCCTTGCTTAAATCGGAAGGGATGAAATGCAATTTGTTGTTTTCTTTTTCCATTGCGTTTCTTGCGGTAATAATCACTGTTGCACCAGCTTGCAAAAGTCTTTCTGCAATTGCCCTTCCGGCTCCTTTTGTACCTCCCGTTACCAGAGCAATCTTGCCCGATAACTCATTGTTGAAATTAAACTGTTCCATTTTATTGTCCCTCTTTTAAGAATTAAACTATACGACAAAATTGGAGCATAAAAGAAGTTTGGACAAGTACGGCATTACGATTCATATAGGGATAAATTTATCCCCTATTGTGCAGATAGGAACATACGTTTAATTTTGAAATATGTATGAAAGAAAGATAATCCCGAACCTGAATTGTGGGCTCGATTTGATCGGTGAAGTACTCTATGGCAAATGGAAAATCCGCTTGCTGTGGTTTATCCATATCGGTCATAAACGCCCAAGTGAATTGCAGCGCAAGATCCCCGATGCCTCACGCAGGGTATTGAACATTCAGTTGAAAGAATTGGAAGAACACGGACTGGTTACAAGAAAAATTTATCCTGTTGTACCGCCAAAGGTTGAATACAGCCTTACCGAATTTGGTGAAACGGTAATCCCCGTGATTGCCGCACTAGGGCAATGGGGCGATGAGCACCAAGAACGCCTGCGTGAAGTGATTTTGAAACAAACTGTAAGTTCTGATTTGGACGTACCACTAATTATTTAGTCTCACCAAACGAGCCTTTTCTGGAATTGGCAAATCTAATTCAGGATTACTAATCATTTTCCTGAATCCATTTTAGCAATTGAGAATCTTCTTTTTGTGGTTTTGGTCCTATGTCCAGGACGACGGGATGCACATTTTAACAACCCTCTTCTGATGTTTGATCTTTCATACTATCCTATCCGCAACTACAAAAGGAGGTAGTTGCGGCAAAAGAACTAGCTCCGCGAAAGATCAGGGTAAACAAGGTAAATCCCGGGCCGACCAAGACCGAGATGCATGGGACATTTGGCATGGATGAAGCAACATTACATCAATTGAAGCAATCTTCCCAAAGCCTTCTTGCGCAGATCACAGCAACTTGTCCGGCAAGATGGGCAGCTCTCTGATCCGTTTTCCGGTCGCGTTAAAAACGGCATTTGCGACTGCGGCAGACACGCCCACAATCCCAACTTCGCCCAATCCTTTTATGCCAAGCTTGTTCGCCAGTTTGTCATCTTCTTTGATAAAAATAGCCTCCATTTCTCCTATGTCAAGATTTGAAGGCACATGGTAATCCGCAAACGAGCGCGTGACGAAGTGGCCGAAACGCGGATCGACGACAGACTCTTCCGTAAGCGCCATGCCGATTCCCCAAACATTACCGCCAAAAATCTGTGAGCGAGCAGTTTTTGGATTAAGGATTTTTCCCGCGCCGGTTACGGCCAGGAAACGCTTCACCCGCACCATTCCTGTGGACTGATTCACCCACACCTCGGCGAAATTGGCATTGAAACTGTGAGAAGAATATTGCTCCGCGCTTTCCATCGGCTTGGAATCGGCACGCGTTTGAATGTTCGCTATTTTTTCAGAAACCATTAATTGCGCCGCAGTCGGACGCGCAAAAAACTGTTTGCCTGATCTGGCAATGAGCTCATCGGTAATCTTCATGCAAGCATCATTCACCACATTGGCGTAACTGGTTGCACCCACCGAACCGACGGAGCCAGCTGCGGGCGGCAGGTCAGAGTCACCGATTCGAACAGTGATTTTATTTATAGGTAAATCCAGTGCATCAGCGGCAGTTTGGGCAAGAATGGTGTAGGTGCCCGTTCCCAGATCAGCAGCCGCGAGTTCGATGATGGCCGTAACATTGCTGCCCTCACGGTTCAGTTTTATAATGGCAGAACTGTCGCGCTGATGGGCCGGGTAAGTGCCGCAAGCGACGCCGTATCCAACCCAGTAATTGCCCTGCACGTTCTGCATTGGCTCCATTTTTCGCTTTTCCCAGCCAAATGCTTTCGCACCTTCTTTTAAACATTCCACAACCTTCCGGGAAGACCACGGCTTACCATTTGAAGGATCTTTTTCAGGTTCGTTTTTGAGGCGAAATTCAATCGGGTCCATTTTTATTTTGTATGCCAGTTCATCCATCGCCGATTCCAACGCAAAGCTTCCGGTCGATTTTCCCGGCCCGCGCGTGTAGGTGGGCAGGATCAGGTTCATAGGCGTAACGCGATAAGTAATGAGCGAATTAGGCGTGTCGTACATGATTTTTGAACAGTCGCCGCAAGGCTCAACAAACTCATCCTGGATTGCCGCGTGTGTGGCTGTTTCGTGCACTAATGCGGTCAGTTTTCCGTCTTTGGTTGCAGCCAGGCTTACTTTCTGATAGTTCCGCTGCCGCAGCCCCACCGAATTGAACATTTGCTGTCGCGCCAATGCCAGCTTCACAGGCCGTTTTACCATTTTGGCTGCCACCGCAGCCAGCACCAAATTTCCCCACTGTCCGCCTTTTGAGCCAAATCCGCCGCCAATGTAAGGCGACACAATGCGCACATTTTCCGGTTTAAGATTCAATGTTGAAGCAGCTGCATTTTGTGCGCCATTTACGATCTGTGCACTGTTATAGAGGATCAGATTTTCACCTTGCCATTCGGCAATCGTCGCGTGCGGTTCAAGCGGATGGTGGTGATAAATGGGCGTCGCGTAGGTTTCTTCCACTTTAAATGCTGCATTTTCCAGGGCTACTTTCACATCCCCACGCTTTTCGTCCTCCTTATCCTTCGGTTTTACACCATTCCGATGCAGTTTTTCAAAATCGATTTTTGCTTCTTTTTGGTCATATTCCACTTTTACCAAATCCGCAGCATGCCTGGCCTGCTCAAAAGTTTCCGCCACAACAACGCCGATATGCTGCCCAAAAAACAGCACGTCCGCACTTTGTAACATAGCACCGCCGCGGATGCCGCCTTTTGTATTCAGTTTCGGGGCATTTTTATGCGTGATGACGGCCAGCACACCAGGCGATTTTTCCGCAGCCACGCTATCAATGTTCCTGATTTTCCCAGCCGCAATGGTGCTTTTAAAAATCACTGCATATGCCGGATCCTTGACGGGATGATCGGTGGAATAATCAGCTTTTCCAGTCACCTTCAGGATTCCGTCGATGCGGCTGACGGGCGAGCCTACATTTGTATTTTTGTCTTTCATGGAGTTGATGATTAAATCAGGATTTACCGCCGTTCAATGCCATTTGCAATGCTCTCACGATGCTACGACTTCCAAGTTCAACCTTAAATTTGTTGTGTTCCAATGGTTTGGCATCCGCCATTTCGGCGTTCGCTGCCAGTTTGAAATTAGCTTCCGTAGGCTCTTTCCCGATCAGCATTTGTTCCGCTTTCATTGCACGCCAGGGCTTATGAGCCACGCCGCCCATTGCTATCCGGACTTTTGAAATCAAATTCCCTTTCATTTCAAAAGCCGCCGCCACTGAGACCAAAGCAAAGGCGTACGAAGCTCTGTCGCGGACTTTGAGATAATAAGAATGGTCAGCCAGATTATTTTTCGGGATTTCAATGGAAGTGATCAGGTCGCCATGGCTCAGGTTTGTGTCTTTTTCGGGCATATCACCGGGCAAACGGTGAAAGTCCGCAAAATCAACCACACGCTCCTCACCACTCGCATTCGTGATCTTCACAACTGCGTCCAGCGCCGCCAGCGCCACCGCCATATCGGAGGGGAAAACGGCAATGCATTTTTCAGACCATCCAAAAATGGCATGCATCCGGTTAATGCCCTCCATCGCACCGCAACCCGAACCTGGCTCGCGTTTGTTACAGGGCATTGCCACATCATAGAAATAGGGGCAGCGCGTCCTTTGGAGCAGATTTCCACCATTGGTCGCCATATTCCGGATCTGCCCCGAAGCACCGGCCAATATCGCCTGTGACAGCAATGGGTAATGCTGCCGGACGAGCGGATGGTTCGCCGCATCCGTATTCCGCCCCAGTCCACCGATGGAAATTCCGCCGGAACCAGTTGCTTTAATCTGCGTGAGCCCTAACCGCGTAATGTCGATCAGCTCGTCCGGTCTCTCCACATCTTCCTTCATCAGGTCCAGCAGGTTCGTCCCACCGGCCAGGAACCTCGCATTCGGATTGCCTGCAGCCAGCTTGAGTGCCGAAGGGACATCTTTGGCATTGGTATATTTAAATGGTCTCATACAAGCAGCCAGTTTTGTTCAACAGCCTTACCACTATGCACTTCCTGGATCGCCGCAACGATATTGGGGTATGCGCCACACCTGCAAATATTGCCTGACATCCGCTCCCGGATTTCTTCCTTGGAAAGCATAGCCGGCCCCGACTTTTTGCGCAGATCCTCCGTCACGTAACTTGCATCACCATTTTTTGCTTCGTCCAGCAACGCCACGGCCGAGCAGATTTGCCCTGGCGTGCAGAAACCGCACTGAAAACCGTCGTATTTAATAAATGCGGTTTGTACCGGATGCAGCTGATTACCCTGGGCAATGCCTTCGATCGTCTTCACCGATTTTCCTTCACAACTGGCGGCAAGCGTTAGGCAGCTTAAAACCCGTCTGCCATCCAGGATTACCGTACACGCGCCGCATTGACCGTGGTCGCAACCTTTTTTCGAGCCTGTCAGATCCAGCTTTTCGCGAAGCGTGTCCAGTAATGTCATACGTGAATCAACCGTTACTTTTTGGGGAGCGCCATTGATCTTCAAAGCAACATTGACCCCATTCTCAATGGTTTCGGGATTGAATGTGACGGGTGGTGTCGGCGCCAGCGGGCGGGTTAGCACTTGCTCAGCAACCGCAGACTGCCAGGCCAGCATTCCGCCGCCGGTCAATGTCATTAATTTCAAAAAATGCCGCCTGTTAACACCCGCATCTATAATCTCCGCCAGGTCTTCCGGCATAAGATCTTCAAACAGCTTTTTCTCATCTTCGGTGAGCTGCGGTGATTGGTCGTCTTCGTTCATGGTGATGTCTGAGAAGAATTGAATGATTTTAGGTCAGGAATTGGAAAGAAGAACATTGCATACCAGCCAAAAAAGAAAATGTCTTCACCGATTGCAAAGCCGAAGACACTTCAATAACTATACCAAGAATTGGCCATTGTTTTGCAACCGTTAGTTTCCTAGCCATCAAGGCCGCATATATCAACCCATCCCAACCATTACGATCGGAGTGTCGCGGAATATTTTGCGACTATTTTCTGAAATTTTTCTGATCAATTGAATTGCGAATCGCATCCAGTGCACGGTAAACCAGCTTGTAAGCAGCGCGCGGCGTAATGTCCATGAGAAGGCTGATTTGTTCAAAATCCATATTCTCGAAAAAACGAAAGAAAATGATCTCCCTCTGGCGGACGGACAGGTTCGTGAATGTTTTGGATAAAGCTTCATTTCGGACGTGCTCTTCTTCTGTTCGGATCCAAAGGTCTTCCAATGAAGGTTCGTCGCCGGTAAATGCTTCCAAGTCGTGATACTGAAAGGCTTTCATATCGTTGCCTTTGCGAAATATTTCCCGCCGCAGCGAGCGAAAGAGATAGAATTTGATAGAGTTCGTTGCGCCAAGTTTGTATCTGGATAGCCACAGGTTTAAAAAAAGGTCCTGAATACAATCCTTTACCAGATCCTCATCCTGGGAAATTCTATACCCGTAGTGAAAAAGAACAGGCGCAAATTTTTCATAGATGAATGCGTATGCATCCTCAGATCCATCTCGAAATTTCTGCCATAATTCAGAATCGCTATCGTTAGAGTGGGCTGATTTCATCAAATAACACAAAAGCGGTACGGGAAAGCAAAAAAAGCGAAAATCGGCTAAGGAACTACTAAGGATTTTAAAAATATAAAAAAAATGGTAATCGTGGGTCACTTCTTCATTCTGTTTCCTTTTACTAAATAACGGAGGGTGGTTTGAGGCAATTGACGGCAGATAGGAGCGTAATAGAAGTGGTCCGACGACACGTTTTACGAAACAGGATTAACAAATGGATTATAAAGAATTCAGTGCAAATGATTTTGCACTCGATCATTATTTTAATGAATGGGTCAGATTCCCGACGCCGGAAAAAAATCAATTCTGGGAATTGTGGCTTGCTGAGCATCCAGAAAAAAAAGAGGAAATTGAAATAGCACGTGAGATTATTTATACTATTTATCTGCCGGCCCCGCAATTGGATTCAGATCAGTCCAGGCAATTATGGGAGAATATTCAACGTAGAAACAGGGAAGAGGAGCAAGTGATTGATGATACTCGGGTTCTTCCGATTATCCGGAAAAGGGAATGGTTTGGTTTCCAATATGTGGCCGCATCGATTACATTGCTGATCGGATTATCTGCTCTGTTTTGGTTTTATAGTTCCAATAAAGAAAATAAGACGGTAAGCTATCACACACCATTTGGGGAGATTAAAATATTGACTTTGCCTGACAGTTCAAAAGTATTTTTAAATGCAAACTCCACACTCACTTTTGGAAGTAAATGGGACAAATCTGCTGACCGTGAGGTTACTTTGAAAGGAGAAGCTTTTTTTGAAGTGACCAGGAAGCATGGCCGGGGTAATGCAAAATTCCGGGTGCACTCCGGCGGGCTCCGGGTGGAAGTGCTGGGCACGCAATTCAATGTCTACAACCGCCATGAGAAGGTGAAGGTTGTTTTGGAAGAAGGTTCGGTACAACTTTCTGCACCGGAAACGAATGGTAAAGTCCGTATGAAACCCGGCGAGCTTGTGGAATATACTGCCTCTAATACCGGCCTGATACCAACGCAAATTGACCCTTCAAGATATTCCGGATGGATAAAACATGAACTCGCATTTGATGATGCGCCATTAATGGAAGTGGCACGGTCGATTGAAGATATATTAAACCTGAAAATCAAATTTGAAGATAATTCGTATCAGGTACTTCCTTTTACAGGTACTTTATCATTTGCCAATCCGGATGAATTATTAACGGTATTGTCAAAGTCATTTAATATTAAAATAACCCGATCGGAAAACGTAATCCTATTTCATAAAAAATAGTCTTTCTAACCTAATTCCTTAATCAAATATTTATGGATCTAATTTTACGGCCCAAAAGGCTGGTGTGGTTTCTTGTGCCCATTCTTTTAGGAACATCACACGCATTTTCACAACAAATGTCAATGCTATCCGGAAAGCCAGGTTTTGCCGGAAGTAAAGTGATAAATCAGGGCAAAAGCCTCAAAGATTTTTTAAATCAGGTTGAAAAGCATCTTCATGTTCAATTCAATTACAATAGCAATATTGTTAAGAACAAAACAATCGTACTGGATGCTACTTCCTTACAGCAGGATAACATTCTTGATAAACTCAACGCTGCATTGAAACAGCAGGGTTTAATGGTGGAGAAGTTCGGCGAAAGGAAATATGTGATCAGCTTGTATCAAATTCCTGCGATTAAAGAGTTGCCGGATAAAGACAATTCGAAAGTTGAAGCAACAGAACAAAAAAACGTCATTGAAACCACCGTCAAAGGCCAGGTTACTAGCGAAGACGGCACTGCCTTGCCCGGCGCAACGGTCATGATCAAAGGAACTGCGCAGGGGACCAGCACCAACGATGAAGGCCGGTTTTCCATTGATGTGCCGGACGGGGTGACGTTGATTTTCAGCATGGTAGGTTATAATACCATTGAAAAAGAAGTCACAGATAGCGGCCCCCTGGATGTGGTACTCAACTCTGCAAACCTTAAACTGGATGAGGTGGTGGTGGTAGCTTACGGTTCGTCGACCAGAAGGAACACAAACAGTGCGGTAAGTACGATCAACATGCAAACCGTCGCGCAGTTGCCCGTCCAGTCCATCAACGATGGGGTCGCAGGCCGCATTCCCGGCGTGATCGTCACGGCCAGCAGCACAGCAAATCGATGTGACGGATTTCGGGGTTGTTCCTATCAGAGGCCGAGGACGGGGGAAGTTGAAATTAGTGGTATGAAGGCAAAGGACATCAGGTCTGGCTTGAAGTTTTTCATCTTTGGGGAAAGGGCTGGGTTACTATGCCTTACAACCACATATTAATGTGTACAACTCAACTGAAAACGTTTGTTTCAGCTAAAAATTAAACTCATAGTTTTCTGGTAGAGGGGGACTGTTGGGTACTGCTCACGCAAGTGGTTGTTTCGCATATTACCAGGTAGTGAAGCTAGAGATCCCACTCGCTAATAAAGCTTGAATCTTTGCCTTGGGCGGGATAATAGTAGAATCCGAATAGCAGCTTACTCCCCGGGGGGACTTTATTTTTCCATCCCCTGTCACTGACCCAATGTGCTTCCTTCAAAATTGTCCCAAGTTGGTTATCCAGTTCGGGACTGAAACCAGTTATGGTTTTGACAGAATCGACATGAAGACCGGTTGCAAATGTAATTTCGTAGATGGCAAATGTTTTACTGACATTGATATCGCGGAGCGTATTCAGCTTATCATGCAGGTTTGCCCCATAAAATGTCTTATCGGTGGTCTTGATGTTGTTCTTATCCAGAAAATCCAGCATTTCAAGCTCTCGAAGTTCACCTTTGAGATTTCCGTTGTTAAGCACACAATAGCCCGAACAGGAATTGAAAGTGTATTGTCCAGAGCCGTTCAGTTGAGCGTATACGAGCATTTCGGTCCCTTCTTTAAAATAAATATCACAAGAGGTACGCTTTTTACCGTCGCTGCTACCCTCGATGAGGATGGATTTTACGCTATCACCTTTGAAAAGCTGCTTAATGACAATGTTTGCCTTGTAAAAAAATGAGGAATCTTGATTAGGAAAATTTTTCACGATAGTCACACGCGCTACAAAATCAGAGCGAACATATTTCTCCATAAACTTATAGTGACTGCAGACACAAGCATACCCTTGAAATGAGCAGAACAAGCCGATCAAAATCAGCGTAAATTTTACTTTGATTATTTGTGACATTTGTTTCAGGCTATTTCTCGCTAATATATAATAAAATTATATATTGTGGTAGGTATTATTTTTCACATATATCTCTTGCTACCTGGACCTGCATTCTATATTTTGTATGCTGATCTTGCTAAACGCAAGCAATTCCTAAATGTCTTTCAAAATGACCGAGATAGAAATGCTGGTAAACCAGACTTCAAATGCCTATGAATGGGTAAACAAGCTGCTCGCCGAAATCCCGCTCAACAAGTGGGAAATCGTCCCTGATGTGATCGAATCGAATGTTGACTGGCAAGTCGGACATCTGATAGTCAGTCATTACTTCCATTCCGTTATGGTCATCAAAGGACATCAAATGGATATACTGCAAACGATACCTATGAGGGAATACAGCGATTTGTTTACTGCGTCGGCCCCCAAATCGGCACTTGGAAAAACAAGTTCAGAAACACTTTTGGTAAACCTGAAAATGATGCAGCAAAAGTCGATAGATATCCTGCGGTCTGTTTCGATATCGGAACTTAACAGTCCTCTGGAGCCAACTCCGACACCACACCCGATCGCAAAAACCAAGTTTGAGGCAATCGACTGGAATATTAAGCACACGATGTACCACTGCGGGCAGATTGGTATTCTGAGTCGGGTGGTCGGGAAACGTTTCGATTTTGGGCTAAGGGTAGCCGAGTGAATGTGCAATCAAACAATGCTCACTATCATCTGAACATCCGTTGACTGTTGCTGCTTCACCATTGTTGAATCACTACACCTAGCTGTGTGTCTTTGACAGCAAACTCCTGGGCTCCCCATGGACGTAAAGTGACTTTGTTTAGGTTAGGGTGCAGGAATTGAGGATGGCTGGCAGCGATCTTGTTATAAACCAAATGTATGTCATCCGTTACCAGCCGAAACTCCGGATGGTGTTCCTCCGCATACTTTTTATCCTGAAATAAGTTGATGCGTAAACCATCTTTTTCAATCACGCAAAATGGCTTATGTGTTTTCAGTTCATTATGCGTAATTGTGAATTCCAGACAGTCCAGCCAAAATGGGAGAGCGTCGTGGATATCTGCGTAAAATAAGTTTGGGACGAGTTTGCTGAATTTCATATTTGTAGCGTATTCTTTCTTCAAAAATATGTTCTGAACTTGATTTGACCTATTGATCCAAATCAAGAAATTGTGGTCTTCATGATAGATTTCCTGACCCTGCTCAGTGTTTCAGGGGTGAGTTTAAGATAAGACGAGATCATTTTTAAAGGAAATGCCTGGATCAGCCGTGGGCGGTTTTTCAGAATGAATGCATATTTTTCGGCAGGAGTCATCGATTGATCAAAGAACCTCAGTCTTTCTGATGCGCCTTCCAGAACTTTGTTCAGCTGCAAAAAAGCAATCGACCTTCCAGTCAGGTAATGCACGGTATCCAGGCTCAGTTCGAGAAGATCGCAGTTGGTGAAAGCCTGGATGTAAGTTTCAGAAGGGCGTTGGGAAATCAGGCTTTGGTAATCAAAAAACCACTCATTTTGAACGCGCAAATCAATGATTTTTTGATCCAGCTCAAAAACCTGTTCATATTGATAAACAGATCCACTCAACAAATAGTAAATGGATTGAGATACCTGGCCTTTGTGGAGAATGACTTCGTTTCGGTTAACATGCCGCGTCGCAACAGCTTCTTCAAAAAGCGCAACCTCTGCGTCTGTATAAGTGCCGGTTGCCCGTAATATTTCTGAATACATGGGCTCTAGATCTATATATGTGAAATTACAATAATTGTAACATTTTGTTGATGCGGGCGTTACACTTAGCAACAAATTCAGGTAGATGTCCGCTGCAAACAAGGTCGGTTTAGGAGGAAGTTGCCATTGGTGCACAGAGGCTATATTTCAATCATTGAAAGGTGTCCTCCATGTCAGCCAGGGGTGGATCGCGTCCGATGACCATCCGGCCCGATTTTCTGAGGCTGTCGTGGTTGAATTTGATGCAGTCCGGATTTCCCTGCCGACACTGATCGAAATTCATCTTCATACGCACAGTTGTACGTCCGACCATGCCATGCGATCCAAGTATCGGTCGGCTATTTATACATTCTCCGACGAACAGTTTTCCTGCGCAAACCAGGCGATTGACAAGTTGCAGACGGATTTTGATCAGAGCATTATTACCGAGGTGATCCCATTCGGAAGGTTCAAACTGAATGATGAAAAGTATCTGGGCTATTACTCAAAAGATCCTGACAAGCCTTTCTGCAAGACATTCATTGAACCCAAGTTAAAGATTTTGCTGACGAGGTTTTCTAACGAAGTCGACAAGGATAACGCTATCCGCCTTTCCCAAACTACGCCTATCCGATGAATCTGCCACTAGTCGTTACACTGTCCATCTCTGATACTGCACAGACCTATTTTGATGATTTGCGAAGGCAGCATTTTCCGAAAGAAAGGAATTACCTGAATGCACATCTGACTTTATTTAATGCGTTGCCCGACGAGCCGTGGATCTTTGAAGAGATGCAAATGCTGGCTGCGGATCAGCCCGTATTTGAGGTTAAGGTCGATCAGATTATTTCACTTGGTGGCGGGACAGCCTTTAAAGTCGTTGCGCCAGAACTGACCGTGTTGCATAGGAATTTGCAAACACATTTTCAGGAGTCCCTTACCAATCAGGATAAACAGAAAAGGAATTTTCATATAACTGTTCAAAACAAGGTGGAGCCCTCTAATGCGAAGGACTTGCAAGCCGCGCTCAGATCGACCTTCGAGCCATTTTGCTTTACGGCAGATGGCATCCATTTGTGGAGATACCTTGGCGGGCCGTGGGAGTTTATCAGGACTTTCCCCTTCAACAGCTAGCGTTGGGCAAATTGCGCCAAACTTGTGAGGATGGAGTTTCCTTTTGATCGCATCTTTTCACCGGCATCGCGGCCCATTAATTGTGTCGGGATCCGAAGTTGGCAAAATCATGCGAACTGGCGATCCTCTTATTGGAAGCGGCTGCGCTCAGATTACAATGGTTTCCATGCAATGCCGGCCTTCAATTTCCCGAATTGCAGTCGGATATCGGTTTTGTTACAGACCAAAATTTTTCATACTAAAATAATAAGCGATTTTTATAATATAACTAGATGTGGTTTTCCTTTTGAGGCTAGACTATTTTTCTATATGTTCAAATGTCAAAGGGAAAGGAGTTACTCACGGATGATGGGGTAACATGGGATGCATTCCGAAAAGGTGATGAATCAGCCCTTGGACAGATTGCTCATAAGTATTACCGAAGTTTGTTTCGTTATGGTATCAAGTTTTCGCGCGACCGTGAATTTGTAAAAGACTGTATCCAGGATTTGTACCTCGAATTGTGGGCCAAGCGCGAATCCTTAGGAGACACGGATTTTGTGAAGTTTTATCTGCTGAAATCGCTGCGCCGAAAAATACACCGGGAAAGTGTCCGCAGGCATTGGGCAGCAGAAGATGACGAGCCCAACTGGGAAATTGAAATGCCCGTCGACGACTCCATAGAAGACAGGCTGATTGAGTTAGAAACCAACGAAGCGCAATGGCACGAGCTCAACAGGGAGCTGGCTTCGCTACCTAAACGGCAGCAAGAGGTGATCCACCTCCGTTTTTTTGAAAACCTCGATAACGAGGCTATTGCCGAAGTGATGTCGATTTCGAGACAAGCCGTCGCCAACCTGATTTATCGCACCATCCGGGAACTACGGGAAAGGTTATAAGAGCGCCGGGATACGCCGTCAGCGCTTTTTTTTGGATACTATAAAAAAAAGAAGAATATTTTTGGTTATTCTTCTTGTGGCGTTGCCTATGTATATATAGGAAACAATATTTACATGAATAAGTACAAGGATTACGTCGTCGAAGATTTTGTGCTGGATTTGAATTTTCAAAATTGGGTAAGAAATCATTCGCCTGATCTGGATGTATTTTGGGAAAATTATAAAAAAGCCAATCCCGGACAGCAAAATGATATTCATAAAGCCCGGTTGTTGTTGAGTGCCGTATATTACCGGTACGATAGTAATATCAGTGAGGAGGAGATTGAAGGTGAAATTTCTGCATTGGTACAGCAAATCCGTAATGAGAAGGAGACTGTCCTGCTCACCGCGAATCGTCCCATATCCCGGTCTATTCTCACATGGTTGGCCGCGGCCGTGGTTATAATAGTCGGAGGCTTGGCCGTCTGGCTGAACCTGCGCGTGGCAGATAACAATGAAACAGCTCTGACGGATTCCAGAAAAACACTGTTTGAAAAAATAAATCAGTCAAATTCAAGCCAGACGTTAATCCTGGAAGACAGCAGCATAGTGGTGCTGGAGCCGGGTGCCCGGCTACGTATGCAGCCCAGCTTCGACACTGATAAACGTGAGGTGTTACTGACCGGGACGGCTTTCTTCAAAATACGCAAAGATGTAAAGCGGCCCTTTCTGGTGCATTCCAAAATGCTGACCACCCGTGTGTTGGGCACAAGCTTTACTGTAAAAGCCAACAGAGGGTCGGGAAAAGAGATCATAGAGGTGAAGGAAGGGAAGGTATCTGTGTATAAAACAGCGGATTTCGGGAAATCAAATGCTACGAGAGAGTCGTACGGAATGGTGGTTACATCCAATCAGAAAGTGATATTTGATGCACGGGAAGGCATATTGCTGAAAGCGCTTTCCGATAACCCGGAGATCTTGCCTGGAAAAGCGGGACGGTTCCAGTCGGGTTACGTTAACACGCCAGTCACCAAAGTATTGAAAGACCTTGCCAATGCCTATCAGGTAGATATCATTTTTGATGAGAAACTATTGGCGGATTGTCCCCTTACGGCCACGTTAGCGGATCAGCCGCTCAGGGAAAAGCTGACAATCATCTGTGAAGCCATCGAGGCCCAATATGAAATACTGGACGGAAAAGTAATGATTTACGGAAAGAGCTGCACGAACTAATCTTTATTTACAACCCTTTAAACCCAAGCTTCTATGGTAAAATAGATCTCCTAAACTCTTACAAAAAAGAGACCGGTAAGGCTTCCAACACTACCGGTCTCAAATTAACCCACCTGATGTTGTTTGCGTCAACATTCTTCTTTTCCAGAGAAAAATGGGGGGTGTTCTATCAATTCTAATTCATAAAACGTATCAAATTTATGCAAAAATGGAATATTAACCAACGGTTGATAAGGCTTATGCGGTTGTCGGTTATCCAATTGTTAATGGTTACCTGCTTTTTGGGGAATGTGCATGCCATCGACGGATATGCACAGGCTGCTCTTGATCAGAAGGTAAACCTTTCGGTAAAAAATCAACAAGTGGAAAGCCTGTTTCGGGAAATCGAGAAGCAATCTGATGTACGGTTCGTTTTCAGTGCGTCGCTGATAAAAGCCGGCCGTACGGTAAGCATTCGTGTGAAAGGCCAGCCGATCCACAAGGTCCTGGATGAAGTACTGGCGCCTCTGGATCTGAAATACCGTGCTTCGGACAACCTGGTGATCATCAGCCGTATCGATAAAAAAAATGAATCGCAGCTAAAGGATTTGCTGGAAGACGCGGCGCCGGGACTGACCAGGGCGCCTGCCGCGGCAGACCTCGCAGTGGAAGGCAAAGTATCAGATGAAAGCGGCGGAGGACTGCCTGGCGTGAACATCCTTGTGAAAGGGACACAACTGGGTACTGTCACCAATGCCGAGGGAAATTTCATTATCAATGTTCCCGATGAGAAAACAATACTGGTGTTTTCGTATATAGGCTACGTTAGTCAGGAAGTCTTGATTTCCGGCAGGACGAAGCTGGACGTAACCATGCGGATAGACGATAAGAGTCTGGAAGAAGTGGTGGTGGTAGGGTATGGGACACAGAAAAAACGTGACGTGATCGGAAGCATTTCCACCATCAGATCGGAGGTTTTCGAAAAGCCGTCGAGCTCCACTAACTTCAATTCCTTATTGCAGGGGCAGGCTGCTGGTGTAAGCGTTCAGTCGAGTTCCGGCAGGCTGGGAGCTCCGGTCGATATCAAGATCAGAGGTTTGAGCTCGGTCAGTGCCAATACGAGCCCGTTATGGGTTATTGATGGTGTGCCGATAGTTACCAGTACTGGTATCACCAACAATGGTTCTTCGGAGCAATCCCCTATGAATTTGATTAACCCGGCTGATATACAATCCATTGATGTATTGAAAGATGCCGCCGCTACCTCTATTTACGGATCCCGGGGTTCCAATGGAGTAGTGATTGTAACCACCAAATCCGGAAAAGCCGGTAAGCCTTCCCTGAGTGTTGGCTACAATACCGGGCTATCGCAGCTGCCTCTCCAGAAAGTTGATTTCCTTCTTGATTCAAAAAAATGGTTTGAGATAAAAGATGAGGCAAAAGGATCATTTGGGTTGGGAGCATTTACGATGACCGATTTTTATTCCAAAAAAGTATATGCAACAGAGTTCCTTACGCGTGAACAGGCCGAAGGGATCAGTGTCGACTGGCTGAAAAAAGGAATGCGGCAGGGCAATTTTCTGAGCGCCGATTTTTCGACCAGCGGCGGCAATGAAGGCGCCCGGTATTTTGTATCGGGTACATACCGGAAGGACAAGGGCGTGATGCTCGGTGAAGACCTTCAGCGTTACGGATTACGGGCAAATGTGGATCTTAAACCGTTGCCTTCTCTTTTGATCGGCACCAAAGTAAATGTATCGCTATCTAAAGGAAACCGCGGCAAGAACTCAGCGGGAGGCGTTGAAGATGGAAATAAAAGCGGAACAGCAGGCGGTTTTAGTTCTTTAAATACCGTAAGGGTTCCTTTTGATCTGGTTTACAGTCTGGCTGATCCCGCAAAATACTATAATCCGTTCCTGGGCAATCCGATCGCCACCAGTGATCCGGACAACCTGGTAGAAAGCCTGGACCAGTATCGTGCGCTGGTCAGCCTGTATGGAGAATATTCAATTCCTTTTGTTACGGGACTTTCCGTCAGAAGTGAATTGTCGGCGGATGTTATACAGGCAAACAGGAATTTTTGGGTATCGGATGCTATTCGCTGGGACGGCAAACTGGGCGCGGATGATGCAACCACAACCAAAAACATCAACTATAATCTGTATCTAAAATATAACAAGAGTATCGGGGACCATTCACTGGATATGGTGGTGGGTACAGAGTCTCAGCGGGGCAACAGATGGATCCGTACCATGCAGGGTCGGGGACTGGTGGGTACCTATCAGCAATTAGGCTCTCCGGCTTTGAAAGACAATATGTTTTCCGGTTTGTCCGATGAAAATATGCTGAAGTCCTATTTCGGGCGGGCCAATTACAAGTTCAAGGACAAATACATTGCAGGGATCAGCCTCCGGAGAGATGGCTCGTCGGTGTTCACCTCAGACTATAGATGGGGCAATTTCGTAGCGTTTTCAGCGGGATGGATCGTATCCGATGAAGCCTTTATGGGCAGCTTCGGGGCCAATAACCTTTTGAAAATCAGGGGAAGTTATGGGCAGACGGGAAATGCCAGCATACCCAGTAAACTGGACGTGACAAATTACAACAGCGGTTACGGCTATGGAAGCGCAGATATCCTGGGCACGGATGGTACGCTTGTATCCTCTATCGGCGTTAAAAACCTGGTTTGGGAAAAAACAAACAACCTGGATTTAGGGCTCGATTTTGGTTTTTTCAATCAACGCGTTAATGGTTCTATCGCTTATTATAACAAGTACGTACATGACCTTCTTCTACAAAGCGCCCTGCCTTCATCTGCGGGAATCAGTACCATTTGGGGAAATATCGGTGACCTCGTCAACTCAGGTATCGAATTGTCTGTCACCTCTTACAATCTTCCTCAAACGCGGAAATTCGGATGGTCAACATCCCTGAATATTGCCTTTAACCATAATGAGGTTAAGAAACTGACGCCTCAGGTTGATAAAGCCGGAACAGGCATGGTGTCTTCCCCATTTATCACCAAAGTTGGTTACGGGATCAGGGAATATTATCTGGCAGAATCTGCCGGCATTGATCCGCAAACCGGTTTAAGAATGATTTACGCCCGTGACCAGGATCATTATAATGCTACCGGCGAAACCACACGTTTGATGGGCGCGGATGGTAAGGAGGTTACCCTTTTAGCCAACAATGCCAACATGAACACGAATTTTTTCCACCAGAAAGGGAAAAGCGCAATGCCGACCTACTATGGTGGTATTACCAACAGATTTACTTACAAAGCATTTGATCTCAGCTTCCTGGTGACATTTTCAGGGGGCAACTATATTCTCGATCATGCCTGGCGCGGGCTGATTCAGGGTGGGGGAACAGGCTATGGCGCGATACCTGCAGATTTTGTAAATAATTATTGGAAAAAGCCGGGAGACAACGCGAAATATCAGCGACTGGACTGGCTGAACAATATCAAACTGGAGGATGGAACAATCGTAGGTATGGGCGACCCCCGGGTACCGTTGGATCAGTGGATGTTCAAAGGGGACTTTGTTAAACTGAAGTCTGTCAATATTGGCTACACGATTCCTTCCTCACCCAAATTCCGCAAGGTATTCCAGAATATGCGGCTGTACTGCTCTTTAGAAAATCTGTATACGATCACAAAATACCCCGGCTGGGATCCGGAAGGACAGGGTTTTGTAAATGAGTGGGATTTGCCCCAGCTATTTGCGGCAAGTGTAGGTGTAAACGTCAGATTTTAATATTGAAACAACATGAAAAAAAATACATTTTTGATCTGCATTGTACTATTGGTGATCAGCTCATGCAAAAAGGACTTTTTTGAACTGCAGAGACCTCCCGAAAGTCCCTGGAACAATATAACCGAATTTGACAGGGCTCCGCGGGGCGCATATACCCAGCTTTTCGCCCTGGGTGATTGGGGAAATATATTCAACTACTGGTATTTGTACAAAAACGCCGTGGGCGACGATGTAGACTGGTCCACACCCGGTGACGCCGCCTGGGGATGGTACCGCGATACCGAAAACAACAAAGACTGGGTGGACCAGGTGTTCACTACCTCATACCAGGTCATTGCGTCTATTAACGATGCATTGTATTTTGTGGAGGAGAAAGGAGGCGAACCGTACCCCGGTCTGAGCGCCGACGACAAAACCAATAATCTGGACAGGATTATGGGGGAACTGTACTTTCTGAGGGGATACGCATACTATATGAATGCAACCCTTTTTGTCAATGCCTATGTTCCCGGCGGACCTAATGATGCCAGGCAGATTCCGTTACGGACGGCACCGTCAAGCAGCTACGACGTTGCGGTAAAGTCCAAAATTGGTACTGTCAAAGAAACGTGGGAACAGATTCTGGAAGATTTTAAAAAAGCACATGACCTTTTGCCCGAACGCTTTATTGCCGGCAAAATGCATCCGGCGTACCAGGCGGGAAGGGCCAATAAATTTGCAGCGGCCGCGATGCTGGCACGTACCTATTTTGCCATGGGCGACTATACCAGTGCAATGCAATACGCCAATGAGGTAATTGAGGAAAACGGCGGGGACTATGATTTGAGCGAAGATCCGATCCAGGCGTTTAATAAAAGTGTTCTGGGCCGGGGTAAAGAAACGATCATGTATATTCCTTGTTACGATAACGTTGTCGGCAGACAAAATTTACATGCGACTACGTTCAGCAATCTGTTTAACGGCAATCCGTGCGACTGGACAGCAACCTATCTTGATCCCACGGTACTGAAGAGGCTTGGTTGGATGACCAATCCTAAAACCGATACTACCATCAATGCAGCCGCAAGAATTGACAAGCGGTTCACCCAGCTGATGTTTGTGCGGGAACCTGGGAACATCCCTCCTGCGCAACAACTGCCGGGCCGTTATTATGACAAGCGGGTAAACATGGGCTGGCGCAGCATTATTAACAATAAATATTTCAGAGGTCCCGGCGGTAACTATACCAACGTCCCTCAGATCAGGCTCGCTGAAATGTATCTGACCAGGTCTATCTGCGCGTTCCTGGCCGGAAATAAAGAAAGTGCTGCAAAAGATCTGAATATCGTGAGGAAACGCGCCTGGAATGCAAGTGCGGCCGGGGTGTCTTACGAAGCATCTTCCCACTTTATCACTGCTGCCACCATTACCAAACAGATCATCGGAGACGAAAGGCTTATTGAAATGTACGGCGAGGGCGATCGTATTGATTATTTAAGGGGCTTAAAAGAGGATGTCCCCAACGGAGATCGTGGGCCGGGAACGGTTCCGTATACTGATAAGGGTTTTGTCTGGAATGTACCTATCAATGAAAAGCTATTGAACGAGGGGTACGAGTAGGCAGGTAGTTGATCTTGATTATGAAAAGAAGGAAGTTCTTGACATCTGTGTCAATGCTGGCTGCTGCCTCTGTTGGTGAAAGTCCGTTATTGTATGGCGGTGAGGGTGCATATCAACCGCTGATTCCTGTTGTCGACACGCACCAGCATCTGGTTGATGTCGAACGGTTTGGGAGAGATTGGTCGCATCCGCCGGTTCCGGGAAACTACGGGGTCAAAGCGTACAAAGAAGCAATCAAGGGCCTGAATGTTGTTAAAGCAGTTTATATGGAGGTCGCTGTACCTCCATATAAACGCTTGGATGAAGCGCGTTATGCCATGGAGCTTTGCGGGGACAAAAGTGGCCCCACGGTTGGAGCTGTTATTTCGGCAGATCTGTACATGGATGACTTCCGGGGGTATATGTCGCAGTTCAGGAACTCGTCTTGTATCAAGGGTATCAGGGCCGGATTTAAGTCCAGGGAATCGCTGACGGATAGCCGTATTCTTGACAATATCCGTTTTTTGGGCGACATGGATATGAGGTTTGACTTTATTGTTCCCTCTGCCTGGTTCCCCGATATGGTAAAATTGATCCGGGCCTGCGACGGTACACAGTTCCAGGCGGATCATTGTGCAAATGCTGATCCAAAAGCGTTTTTCGACCACGATAAGCTACATAGCAAACCGGACCACGACCGCGATGAATGGATCGATGGTATAACCGCCCTGGCATCTGAAAAAAATGTAGTGTGTAAAATTTCCGGACTTGTGTCCCGCTTGTCGGGCTATCCGGTCACGGTCGAAAACCTTGCTCCTGCAATTCATCATTGTCTCGACATTTTCGGCGCGGATCGGGTGATGTTTGCCAGTGACTGGCCCTGGTGTCTCAGGGGTACGACATTAAGCGGCTGGGTAAACCTCTTGAAAGAAGTGGTAAAAAACCGGTCTCTTGAAGATCAGGGTAAATTATTCCATGATAATGCCATAAGACATTATAAAATCTAGCGATGCTTTTTTTCAAATATTTGGCTTGCCTGCTGATTTCGCTCAGTCTGCATACGGGCATCTCATTTGCACAGGATTCCCGAACGTTTAAAGTATTTCAATTCCCTCCGGATATGATTCCCGTGATGGACGGGAAAACAATCGACTGGGATATCGTCGGGGAAGAATACAGTGTTGGAATGGATCAGCTGACCGACAATCGGGACAGCATTGCGCACAAGACCCGTAATCCGAAGGACCTGGATGTGCAGGTGAAGGTAGGGTGGGTGAAAGGAATGAACAGACTGTATTTCCTGTACGAGGCTTATGACAATTACTGGGATTTTTCACTGCCCGATTTGCACAATGATATTTTTGAACTGGTGGTTGATGGTGATCGTTCGGGCGGGCCGTTGATCAGTCCTTTCCACGTGTTTAAAGATCTGGACCCTATGGATGCATACTTCTCGTTCCAGGGAGTGCATGCGCAAAACTATCACATCTATACGCCGGCCGAAGGGAAAGAATGGACGTTTGTATGGGGAAGTCAGTCCTGGATCAAAAATCTGCCTTATGCCAATGCGGCCTGCGATTTTAAATTCAAACCGGGAGAACCGGGCAGGTTAACACTGGAATTCTGGATCACACCTTTTGATTACGCAGGCCATGAAGGCCCTTCCAGGGCGGTAGAATCGGTACTGGCCGAAGACAAAACCGTCGGGCTGAGTTGGGCGGTTATTGATTATGATAATGTGAACATGAAGGGCAACCACAATAACAATGGATTCTGGACACTGAGCAAGGAACGTAAAATGTATGGCGATGCCTCCTTTCTGCTTCCTTTCCGCCTGATGCCATTGGAAAACAGATTCCTCAAACCTATCGAAGCGAGATGGTCATTTTCGGTAACAGACATGAGCCGCCGTATGGTCGCTTTTACTGACGAATCCATCGGCAAGATTACATCCTGGAAGTGGGATTTTGGCGATGGTCAAACATCCACCGAACAAGATCCCATACATAGGTATACCGAGCCGGGTATGTACGTGGTCGTTTTGTGGGTGGAAGGCCCTTCGGGCAAATCGCGCATGGCGAAAGTATGGGATGTAGCCCTTAAATGAGCTCGCGTTCAGTTGTTTATTAACTAAAATCAAACCCCGTTCAACAATTAATATGAGATACAGCAACCTGGCTTTTGCAGTGATTTTTATACTTTCCGGCCTGTCTGCGAATGCGCAGAATATGACACTGAGCAAAGATGAATTAATAGCAATAACTCCAAAATGGGAAGGTGAACGCTTCCCGGACGGGCGGCCAAAAGTGAAGGACAACATTCTGGAGCGCATGAAAAAAGTATCCCTGGAACAGGCCTGGTCTGTGTTGCGGGGAGAAGGCTACAGTCATCAGTATGAAGAGAACTGGAAAAATATCCACGCCGGTGAAACCCTGGTAGGCCGCGTACTGACTGCCCAATACATGCCGCTTCGGCCAGAAGTCAGGGAATTACTGGAGAAAAAAGGAGCAAAGGACGGCCGGATCGGGGATATGGTATCCTGGCCGATTGATATGCTGGGGAAAGGCGATGTGTATGTGGCGGATTCTTATGGTAAGGGCGAAAATGGCCCGATCATCGGCGACAATCTGGGTACTTCGATTGCTGCCAAATCAGGAAATGGTGTGATCATCAACGGGACAGTTCGCGATCTGGACGGTTTATCGGAACTACCGGGATTTACCTCTTTCATCAGGGGGAGTCATCCTTCTTACCAGCAAGAGATGATGCTCACCGGTATCAACATCCCCATTCGGATTGGTTCTGTAACGGTACTACCGGGCGATATCGTGCTGGGAAAAGGCGATGGAGTCATATTCGTTCCTCCCCATCTGGCAGAAAAAGTGGTTAAAACGGGGGAGCTGGTACTTCTGAGGGATCAGTTTGGTCACCTGCGGCTTCGGGAAGGCAAGTATACCCCGGGTCAGATCGATCGCAAATGGACCGCTGATATTGAAAAGGATTTTTCGATGTGGTTAAAAAAGAACATTGGTGAATTGCCTGTCCCCAAAGAAGAAATCGAGGAATTATTGAAAACCAGGACCTGGTAAACTTTGTCCAAACCGAGCTCGAAAATGTTTTTAAATAGCCCAAGCAGCAAGGGTACTTCACCCAAATCACTGATGTGGTTTCTTTTTTTGGTAACCGGTATTTCTTTTATCACCTGCAATTTCATGGAAAAATTGCCGGAAGGCGACGTTGACAACGGAGGTCTTGTCTTACCGGGCGGATTCGATGCGGTGGTGGTAGTGGATAGTATCGGCAATGCAAGGCACCTTGCCGTGAATAAAAACGGCGATATATATGTGAAAATGACCACCGGTGCGCGCAACACGGGCAATATCGCACTTCGGGATGTCGACCATGATGGTAAGGCCGATAGTATTGCCCGTTTTGGCGACTACCAGGAAGAGAACGGTTATGGCCCCACCAGCATGCGGATATACAACGGTTATCTTTATTTCAGTACGAAGGGGGCGGTTTATAGAAACAAATTAACGCCCGGCCAACTGGTACCCGAAAGCAAAATCGAACGCATATTGAGTGATAAATACGAAGTCGAACATATTGCCAAGACCCTCGCATTTGATGGTGCCGGACACATGTATGTCAGCTTTGGATCTACCAGTAATGTTTGTCAGGAAGTGAATAGACAGCCAGGGAGTGTGGGACAAACACCCTGCGCGGAACTTGCCGGACACGCCGGAATATGGCGCTTCGATGCCAACAAAACGGATCAGACCAAAAAGGACGGCATGCGTTATGCCACCGGTATCAGAAGTGCCATCGCGATGGAATGGAGCCATGCACACAACTCTTTATTTGCTTTGCAGCACGGGAGGGACGATCTGCAGAGAACCTGGCCTTCGTTATACACGGAGTGGCAAAGTGCAATGCTTCCCGCTGAGGAATTTTTTAAAGTGGGAGAAGGGATGGATGGGGGATGGCCCTACTACTATTTTGATCAGCTGCAAAACAAAAAACTGTTGAGTCCCGAGTACGGTGGTGACGGTAAAAAACAGGGCGACGCTGCGTCATATGCACAGCCATTGATAGGGTTTCCTGGTCACTGGGCACCCAATGACTTGCATTTCTATACCGGCGATCAGTTTCCGGAACGCTACAAAAACGGGGCTTTTATTGCTTTTCACGGTTCGGCAGGCCGCACGTCCTACCCGCAGTCCGGCTATGTTGTTTGTTTTGTTCCTTTCAAAAATGGCGCACCGTCGGGTCCGTGGGAAGTATTCGCAGATGGTTTTGCGCAGCGGGACACCATTGTAAGTTCCAGCGACGCTGTTTATCGCCCCATGGGCTTAGCAGAAGGCCCTGATGGTTCCCTGTACATCGGTGATGATGTGAAAGGGAAAATATGGCGTATCATGTTCAAAGGGAATAAAGAAGATTTTGGCGCTGATCAGTTAGCCGAAATGGAAAAGCGAAAAACGGGAACAGGGATTAAAACACCCGATGAGGTGAAGGATAACCTGGCCATCGGGATGACTGGTGGCGGCGAAAAACTGTATAAAACTTATTGTATTTCATGTCATCAGGGCGATGGGAAAGGCGACGGAAATCGTTTCCCGCCTTTAAACGGATCGGAATGGGTCAATGGTAATAAAGAAAGGCTGATCAAAGTATTATTGAAAGGTCTCGAAGGCCCGATTACGGTAAAAGGCAAGTCGTTTGAAGGGGTGATGCCGAAGCACGACTTTATGCCCGATGCTGACATTGCAAAAGTGCTGTCTTACCTCAGGTCGAATTTCACGAACAACTCGGGTCTCATTCGCGAAGCAGAAGTAGCGGCCGTCAGGAAGCAATCAAGTCCCGCGCACTGAGGCGACAGGGAATACAACTGTACGGAAATAACTCAATCAATCATTTTTCAAGCTGTATGATGATAATGCAGCACAAAAAGATATTCAAATGAGCAATGGAATTCATTTAAGAATAACGGTATTCGCTCTATTGAGCACTGTTTTTTTTACCACACGCGCACAAACAAACACCGCGGATCGCGATCAGCCGGCAAGGTTGCGGGACCATGATAAAGCAATAAATGCAATGGCTGTTGTGAAGGCCAGCAACGTACAGCTTCCTCCCGAATGGGCCATCATGCAGCGCCAACTCATTAGTGTCATGGAGCAGGGAGCACCTTATTATCTGAAAAGATTTACACGTACCGACGGCTCCACTTATGGAAAAGGGCCATACGATGACGTGTATGAGATGTTTTACAACTGGCCGGAACTCTACGCGATATCCGGAAACGAATTTCTTTATACCACGGCACAGAACGAATATAACGCCATCACCAGGAACAATACGAATTACCTGACGGATTATATCGATTACTACCATCAACTGTATAAGGAATATCCCAAAAACGACGATTTTTTCCATATCAGCGAGGGCCTGACCGCCTTCTATAATCTTGCATTGGGCGATCCTTCCCTTCCCGAGAACATCCGGCGCGCGAAACGCTTTGCAGGATTGTATCTGAATGAGGATCCCGATGCCCGGAACTTTGACGCAAAACACAAGATCATCAAATCCATATTCACAGGAAGTAAAGGGCCTTTGACCACTTCGGAAGCAACCTACAACGTCCGGTATGGGCACGCTTCCCTTTATCCTAAAATTGACATTCTTGAACCGGAATGGATTGAGAACCCGAAGAGGAAAAAACAGATACAAGACTTATACGACCAGATGATTACCCGTACCGATGTGCCCGTGAACCTCGCAGCCACCGGACTGATGACCAACGCCTATCTATATACCGGTGAAGAAAAGTATAAAGAATGGGTCCTGAATTATGTAGATGCCTGGATGAAACGTATAGAGGACAACGGCGGCTTGTTACCGGACAATATCGGGCAGACGGGAAAAGTAGGGGAATATCGCAATGGTCAATGGTGGGGTGGATTGTATGGATGGTACGGCCGGTATGGCCTGATGATGATGTTCTCTCAATTGTCCGTAGCAACTGAAAATGCTTACCTGCTTTCCGGGGATCCCAAGTACCTGAATTTGTTAAGATCGCAGATTATCAGCTTGATGCAAAGAAGCAAGACCACCAAAGAGGGGCAGCTGCTGGTACCATTCCGTTACAAAAAAGAGGGCTGGTACAGCTATCGCCCCATGATGATACAGGACCTTTCCCATTTGTGGCATGCTTCAATGGACCAGGCAGATTGGGAAAAAATAGAAGTGCTCATGAAAGGAAATAAATACCACCCGTTGTGGGACGAAGGTATTTGGGGGCAGAATACGCTCAATGAAGGCGATAACAAAGTATGGGAGCCAGCCGAGCCTTTTGACTGGAGCAAGGAAATGAGCAATGGCGACAGGACCTTCGGCAGTGCCGAGCACGCACGATTGATGTATTATGCAGGGAACAACCCCGACTGGCCCCTGGAATCTTTAAAAGCAGATTATAAAGAAGTAGTCAGGCGGATGAACTTCATGCAGAATGATCCCCGGGATATTTCTAAAATCAATTCAGATGATTTATATCCCAATAATCCGGTGATCACCAAAGCTTTGATACAAACCACGATGGGCACGCCCCAAACCATTTATAACGGCGGCCTGCTTCGCGCTACCGTGAGGTATTTTGATGCAAATAAAAAGCAACCGGGCCTACCGCAAGACGTGGCGGCTTTGGTGGAAGGTTTGAAAGCAGACGGTACCATTGTCAATCTGGTCAATCTGAGTGTTACAGAAACGCGTCGGGTTATTATACAGGCCGGTGCCTTTGGCGAACATACATTCACGACCCTTTCGTACGGAGGACAAGAGGGAGACAAGGCCAACATGCAGGCAAAGGAGGTAGTTAAGCTCGATGTCAATAAGCCCTATTTTGTTGTACAGCTACCACCAAGCGCTTCCATAAAACTGGATATCGGTATGCGGAGGTTTGCAAATAAACCCTCGTATACTTTTCCATGGGATCTCTGAAAAAAGTGAGTTCGCCGGGATTCGAATCCAAGATTGCGATACCGGGGAAAAGGTATGTTTCCTGCTTCTGCGAACATTGCGGACAAAAGCTATCTTAATCGTCGAATTTAATCTCATTTATAAGATTCAGAAGCTTTGTTGGGAAGTTGGTATTTTCGTAGAACAGAATCATGAAAGAGATTCTTCGACTGGTTTGGCAGCTGCGTGCGGTCTATCTTCGCAGTGCCTTCCAATCCTCTTCGAACTTTTGACCCGGCTTTCGATGAACGTGTAGTTGCATTCAACTCCGAATCCCGACCACAAACCACGTAGGAACTCTGAACGCCGGACTGATACCTGCCTCACATCCAGTGAGCGAAGCATTCCGGAGATTTTTGCTTTTGTCACCAGATCATCGCTGCCTTGTATACCTGCATGCGCATAAATGAGGCTGCTCTGAATAGGGCAGCCTCATTTTAATTTAAACTATATTTAATATCCCTGATTTTGTACCAAAAACCCTTCCTCGCTGGAAGCCCCGTCAATGGCTCTCTGGGGGATTGGGAATAGTCTTTTGTTGACGTTATTATCCGTTTTTCCCGTCCAGGTGCCTTCGTATTTTCCAAACCGGATCTGGTAATTTCTTCTGAATGCTTCCCAGTACAGCTCAAATCCCGACTCACGGAATAATACATCGAGATTAATGCTGGTCAACGCTTTCGGCGTCTGGGCCGGGCGGGCGTTTCTTGAAGTTCTCAATGTATTGATATCGGCCAAAGCCCCTGCATTGTCGTCATTTCTCAGCTTTGCTTCGGCGCGCATCAGATAGATCTCGCCAAGGCGTATCAGCACCAGATCGACACTGCTGTAAGCGCAGCAATTGTTACCGGTATGGCTGAACTGATACTTTGAAAACCGGTAACCTGTGTTGTGCAAACTGCCGGGACCTGTAAAGTCGACATTGCGTGTATGGTTTACATAAGTCAGGTTAGCGCCACTGGTTCTCCTGTTGATCACCGGGTAGATCCTTACCTTGCCATCGGAAGATCTTAAAATATTGCCGCTTCCGTCTTTTCTGGGCCCCCAGATGATCCCACGCAGAATTCCCCTGTCCATTTCAAACTGGGTGGCTTCTACGGAATAATAATGCTCGGCGTCATTCAATGGGGTCACTCCCGTCAGGTCTTGCAGGTTCGCAGGTATGTTTGTTTCTTTTTTGAAAAAGCGCGCATCAGCATCAGCCGGATCGACATTACCATAAGCGTCCACCCAGGTTTGATAATAATCAGAAGTGGCCGCAACCGCATCTGTTCCGCGGGTATTCGGGAACTCTGGTCTCGGGATCTGGTCACCGGAGATCGACCAGTAGGCCCAGCGCTGCTGATCGGTTTCCAGTACGCCACGCTGGTCAAGTGCAAAAATAAGTTCTTTGTTGGTATGGTTATCGTCGCTGAACAAATCGAAGTATTCAGGCGACAGTGAATACGGTCCGGCAATGATTTCATTTGTATATTGAATCACTTTATCCATATCCTCTTTTCTGAATTCTGGCGTACCATAAGGATTGCGGTAGACGGCCGCATTCAAATACAAACGCGCTAGCAAAGCCTTCACCGCACTTTGGTTCAACCTGCCCGGGTCATTGTCTTTTCTGATCAAATCAACCACCGACAAAAGCTCGCTTTCGATATAACCGATTGCTTCCTGCCCTCTCAGGATCTGAGATACGTCAGCCGAAAGCTCTTTCTTGAAAACCAGGCCCCAGTTGTCCAGTGCCAGCATATTCAGGTATGCCTTCATGGCAACCATTTCGTAATAACCAGCCTGCGCATTGGTGTTACCGGTTTCAGCGGCTTCGTTCAGTCTTTCCGCAGCAATCACGGCCCTCGACAAAGTAAGGGTAATCTGCGTCCAGGTATCGGTTACGAGGCCATTGCTCGGGGTCATCAAATGCTGGTGAACAGCGATGAACTTACCGCCATCATACCAGTCGGTACCTCCGCGATAAGGAAGGATACCTTCGTCAGAAGCTACCTCCTGAAGTCCGAATTGGTTTGTATGCAGCCATACACCCGAGCGGAGAAGACCATATACCGGGGCTATAGACCCGCTTACCAGTTCAGCCTGCCCTGTTCCCGTGAGGGATTCATCCAGGATTTCCTCTTCCAGGTTGGTACAACCGATAAAAGACATTAGAAATGCCGTTATCGTCAGTGCTTTATAAAGTCCTTTATTTTTCATTATAATTTGATTTTAAACGAATCGTAGATAATCGTTTATGTTCTGTTAAAATGTCACATTAAGCCCAAGCAGAAAAGTTCTCGCCCTTGGATAGGTAAAGCGGTCGATTCCGAATGTCTGAATTCCGCCAGAAGCTGATCCTGTATTTACTTCGGGATCAAAGCCTGAATAGCTGCTGATGACAAATAAATTCTGACCGGTTAATGTAAGACTGGCGCGTTGAATGGCATTTCCCAGCTTCGTTCCCGCAAAATTCAGGTTATAGGCCAGCGTAGCGTTGTTCAGTCTCATAAAAGAGCCGTTTTCCAGGTATCGGGTAGAGACAACATTGGCATTGCTCAACGCTTCGTTTGGATATTGAATGGCAAAGTCGGTGGTGTTGTTGGATTTGGCCAGTAATGCCCTGCTGAACAAGCTCATCGTGGTGTGGTTGTACACCTTATTGCCAGCTACACCATTGAAATTCAGACCCAGATCAAAAGCTTTGTATTTCAGGTTAAGGTTGTATCCGTAGATGACTTTAGGGATCGCACTGCCTACTACCACCCGGTCATTGTCGAGTATCGCGCCGTCCCCGTTTGTATCCCTGAAATTATTCTGACCGTTCTCCGGATTAATTCCGTCAAACTGGAACATATAGAATGCGCCCAGCGGTTGACCATTGATATAACCGTTAATCGTCGCGCCCGATTGGCCCGCACCCTGCGCCGCGCCGGTTGCCAGCACTGCGTAAGGCGATTTCTGCACCTTATTCTGGATGTAGGTGAGGTTACCTCCGATGTTGTAGGAGAAGTCCCGTTTCGGATCGCTGCCGTAATTTAATGTCAGCTCCACACCATTGTTCTGGATTTTCATATCCGGGATGTTGGTCCAGTAGGCGGAAGTAGGCTGAACGGGATCGGAGGGAACAACTTCCAGAAGGATGTTGGAAGATTGTTTGTTAAAATAATCGAGCGTGCCGGTCACCCTGGATTTGAACAACGCGAAATCAATACCCAGATCCACCTGTGTGGATACTTCCCATTGCAAATCAGGATTTGCCAATCTCGTGAAAATAATCCCGTACGGATAACCTTGCAATGAAGTAGCGTCGGTATCAATAGGATAAGTGCTTACGCTTCCCGTGCCTGTCTGCAACCGCTGCTCAAGATAGCTTGCTTTCGTGATCTTGGACGGTATCTCCTGATTACCTGTCTGTCCCCAGCTTGCGCGTAATTTGAGGTTATCGAAAGCAGAGCCTTTCATGAAATTTTCCTTGCTGATATTCCATCCCAGGGCGAACGAAGGGAAATAACCGTATTTGTTGTTCTGTCCGAACTTGGAGGATCCATCGGCACGAAACGTACCCGTGAACATGTATTTATCAGCATATATATAGTTGACCCTTCCGAAGAAAGATTGCAGCTCGTTTTTCAAAGCTTCCGAATTTACCGCCGTCGGAAATGCTGTCGTGCTGGTGTGGTCCTGATAAATAGGCTCGATATTATTATTTGCAAAACCGCGGTAGGTCGTTATTCTGGTTTCATCCAAAAACTTTTGGTAGGAATGACCCGCCAATAGCGTGACATTGTGATCATTACGTACCCAGTTATACGTCAGCGTGTTTTCAATCAGTTGATTGGTATTTCCACTTACCGCATTGTCGAGCACACCATTGGAAACGTCCGACTCATTGACAACCGCCGGGAAGGGCTTGTACTGCTGATTTCTGGTAGTTGCAGAATAATCGACACCGTAATTCAATTTATAAGTAAGTCCGTCGATGATTTCTACCGATGGTGAAATGTTCGCCAGAATACGGTGGTTAATAGCCCTGTCGCTGAACAGATCATACCGGGCAAGCGGATTTAATGCATTTGTGTTCAGCAGGGTAGGCACACCATTCGTATACGGAGCAATCGTAGGATTCAGCGTGAGCATATCGCTCATGGTGGAACCGATCTCGGGGCGCAGGTTTTCCGTGCGGGAAGCGGTCAGGTTATAGTCAATCTTTAACCGTCCGTCAAACGCCTTTTGATTTAGATTCAACTTTCCGGAATAGCGTTTGAGTCTGCTGTTTTTCAGGATACCTTCCTGATCCTGGTATCCTACGGAAGTGAAATAGGAGAAATTTTCGCTGTTGGCCCCGCTCATCGATAAGTTGACCGTGTTGGATACGCCTGTTTGCGTCAGTTCGTCCTGCCAGTTCGTATTTGCACCAAAATCCTGCAAAGTCCCGCCCGTGGCCACCACTTCCCGGCGGAAAGCGTCGGCATCGAAAACTTTTATTTTCTTAGCCATGGAAGATATTGCCGTAGACGCCGACAAAGTCATCTGTGGTTTTCCCTTGCCTTTTTTGGTGGTAATCACCACAACTCCGTTGGATGCCCTGGATCCGTATACGGCTGTCGCACTGGCATCTTTCAGCACATCAATGCTTTCAATGTCACTTGGGTTAATGAAGTTGAGCGGATTAGTGGGAACACCGGTGGAGGAATTGTCCAGCAAAAATCCGTCGACCACGTAAAGCGGCTGAGTGCCGGATCGCAAGCTGCCGATACCTCTGATAATGATGTCTTGTGCAGCCCCCGGTTCTCCACTATTGGCAGCAATGGAAACACCGGCCAATTTACCTTGCAGCAATTCGCCCGGGTTCGTGACGACGCCCCTGTTGAAGCTTTCACTGTTAATGGAAGAAATGGCGCCGGTAATGTCCGACCTTTTCTGTGTGCCGTAACCCACTACAACCACCTCATTCAATTGCGAAAGATCCTGGCTTAACTGGATGATGATCAACGATTGTCCATTTACTGGAACCTGTTTTGTAGCATATCCGATAAAAGAAACTGAGAGAACTGCATCGGCATCGGCCTCTATCACGAATTTTCCTTCGGCATTCGTGGATGTACCTCTTGTTGTGCCTTTGACGACCACGGTCGCACCTGGCAGCGGCGCCCCGGCTTCATCTGTAACCGAGCCTGAGACGGACTGTGCGACAGACTCAGAACCTGAAAGAAAGTTCTTTGCCTGAAACGAAAGCTTGGTATTGAAAAGCGCAGGGAATGCCTGGGTTGGATTAGCACTAAGTACAACCCAAGGCAAACATGCGGAAAGACATACGAGCTTTGATAGACGTAATTTTGAACGCATAGATTTAATTTTTTACTTATGATCAGGGTTCAAAGTTACCCTCAAGCAGGTAGGATGGCAGTTAAGGCGTATTACCATTTCGTTAACAAAATGTTACCTGGTTCCGGCCTCAGATGCATTTATCCCTGGTAACATAAATTTAATACTGTAGTCTTTTCTGTCCGGCCTACCTTTGCGCCGTACAAAACCATCGTCAATGAAAGCGCTATCAGTTCTGTTGCTTGCCTGCTGTCTCCCTGTTTTTGCCCAAACGGATGATCATATAAAAATCAACAAAACGCAGGTAATCGGTTCTCACAATAGCTATAAACAAGCCATCGATCCTGTGCTGTTTCAGGCATTTTTACAAAAAGATTCCGCTTCGGCAAGCTCACTCGACTATGAACACATTCCGGTCACCGCACAGCTTGACATTGGCTTGCGCAACCTTGAAATTGATGTGTATCCCGACGAGAATGGTGGAAAATATGCCAATCCGAAGGGCCTGGAAATGGTCGCCGGCCAGAAACCGTTCGATCCGCAGGGTAAAATGAAGCAGCCGGGCTTTAAGATCCTGCATGTACCCAACCTCGATTTCCGAAGTCATTACCTGACGTTAACTGATTGCCTCGACGACCTCAAAGCCTGGTCGGAGGCGCATCCTGACCATACACCTGTTTACATTACCCTTGAGGTTAAAGGAAAGGCAGCCAACGCGGGTGAACCGGAAGGCATTGCCCCAAGGCATTTTGACGAACTTGACAAAATACTTCTCGCACACCTGAACAAGGCGCATATCCTTATGCCTGACATGGTAAGGGGTGAATACGAAACCTTGGAAACTGCAGTGTTGCATGATAACTGGCCGACATTGAAGGAAGCAAAGGGTAAGTTTGTATTTGTACTGGACGATTCCGGCGCCAAGCGGGAAATGTATGTTGCCGGGCATCCATCGCTGCGCGGCAGGACAATGTTTGCCAACGCATTGCCAGGTACACCGGAAGCCGCTTTTCTGATCAGAAATAATGCCAAAGCGTCCGAAATACCGGATCTGGTAAAAAAAGGCTACCTGATCCGTACCCGTGCGGACTCGGATACGCGCGAAGCGAGAAGGAACGACAAAACTACATTCGAGGCGGCATGCGAATCGGGCGCGCAGATTATTACTACCGATTATTACCGGAAAAGCACCCGTTTTAATTCCGATTACTCCGTGAGCTTCGAAGGCGGCACCTATTTTAGGAAGAATCCGCTATTCTGAACGCAGCAAAAAATTATCTGATTGATAATTTAGATATAAGTTTCCAGCCGCTTTGGTAATTTACGGATAACGGTCCACTCATATTTTTTTAGTGAATTGTTTTGCAAATAAGGTGTATGATTTCGTTACAATTTTCCATGCATACCTACTGATTCGACTGACAGCCAATCGACAGCATTAAAAAAAATAAAAATTAATTCTACATTATTATTGTAACTTTGACACGTAACAGCGACAGTCGTTATACCATATTTACCCAAATTACTCGAATGAAAAGATATTACTATCGATTGAAGACTATCTGTTACGTTACAAGTGATGATTAGTGGGGCAGCAAGTGTTGGAAACAGCCAGATCGGTTGCTTTGCTCCCCAAACTTTATACCGGGATTTGTTTGAATCAAATCCCCAGCCCATGTGGGTGTATGACCTGCAGAGCCTTTGTATACTGGACGTGAACCGCGCAGCGTCTCTGCATTACGGATATACAAGAGAGGAATTCTTAAACCTTAGTCTGAAAGATCTTCGTCCAGCGGCTGAGATTCCCAAAATGCTTACCGCTGTAGCAAAGCTAACCACTGAAAATCTGACATCCAGCTCAGGTACTTACAAGCATAAGAAAAGCAATGGGGAGGTTATAGATGTACAGCTTCAGGGCAATATTATTTCTGTTAACGGGAACAATGCAGAGCTGGTTATCATTACAGACATTACGATTCTTCTCAGGGCACAGGAAAACAATTTTATATCCCTTGAAAGGCTCCGTGACGCACAAAAAATTGCAAGAATTGGTTACTGGAGCCGGAATCTAAATGAGGATGTGTCGAATTGGTGCAGGGAAATGTACAGCATATATGGACGAAGTCCTGAAAGTTTTATTCCGACCCACCAGAATCTGATCAACTGTTTTCATACGGATGACCGGTATCTGTTAGGTGAAGAGGCTCTGGCCAAGCTAACCAAGAACCCCAAAACTGACTTTGAGCACCGTATCATTACTGAACACGGGGAGGTGAGATGGCTATTTCAGCGGCTCGAACTTCAACTCGGACATGATGGGACCGCCATTGCAATCAAAGGTGTCGTTCAGGACATTACCGAGAAGAAAAAGACGGATGAAAAATTCAAAGCAATTTTCGACCAAACCAGTGATGGCATCATTTTAGGAAACCGCGACGGCAATTTCTTGGATCTCAATGATGCTGCGCTGATGTTGCTGGGTTACAGCCGGGAAGAATCGGCTGGATGCGCTTCCTATGAAATATTGCAGAAGATTTCAGCAGGAAGTCAAAACGTCATTTGGGACCAATTTAAGGCAAGAAAAGCAAACAGCGGCAAAACGGAGATCAGGCGAAGAGATGGCTCAGTTATCATTATCACCTTTAATTTTCGGCCTGATATCCTGCCAGGAGTTGATCTATGTGTAATAACCGACATAACAGATCGTGTTCAAAAGCAAAACCAACTTGTGGCTAGTGAAAGAAGATTTAAAGCCTTGGTGCAGGAAGGGGCAGATTTAATTGGTATTCTGGACCTTGAAGGTAATTACAAGTTTGTAAGCGAAAGTGCATACCAGATTTTGGGCTTACGGCCTGTCGAGTTTATCGGAAAAAATGCGTTTGACTTCATTCATCCAGGTGATCGGGAGGAAATCAAGGGTCAGTTTTCAAAACTTTTAAAAACGAAACAAGTAAGGATAAGTCCTTTCAGGTTCAGAGATTCAAAGGGAAACTGGCGATGGATCCGTACGGTAGCGACAAACTTGATCAGCGACCCTGCCGTGGACGGCATTGTCGTCAGTTCCAGGGATATTACCGAAACAGTACTGAAATCCAACGCATTAAAGCGGAGTAACGACCGATATAAAATGATTGTAAAAGCCGCAAACGCAGCTATTTACGATTGGGATATCGAAAAGGACAAAATAGAATTGGGATCTGGATTCCACGCTATATTTGGATATCGGTCCAGTATTGAGACTCGCGGGAAATGGTATGAAAATATCTACTGCACGGACAAACCCCAAATGCTGGTTGAATTGAAAAGCAGCATAGAAGATAAAAATATAGATACGGCCGTATCAGAGTTTAGATACACAAAAGCGAATGGTGAGGTCGTACAGGTGGAGCACAGGATAGTTTTTTTGAGAAATCAGCAAGGTATTGCGATACGGGCGGTGGGATCTTTGAAAGACATTACAGATTACAAACAAAACTTAATCACGATCCAGCTTCAAAACAAAAAATTAAGGGAAATTGCCTGGACACAGTCCCATATTGCGAGGGCACCGTTAGCCCGAATGATGGGACTTGTTGACCTGATCAAAAATTATCCCAATTCGGATATTGAGAAAAGTAATATTCTGGATCTCTTTCTGACATCCGCCTCAGAATTTGATCGGATAATCAAAACGATATCAGAACAGACTATTTGCGACAACTGAGATTCCCGGGTTCGGCATCTATATTTTAAAATCCAGTGCACCCGGTACGGCCATCTCTGAGACAACGTGATCATAGTACCACGTTGTCCGGCCATCTCGGCTGCGATTACCGAGCCGGCGTCTGCCTCCAGCCCGTATAGGTTGTCGCCCATGACCTGTACCAGGCCATGGTGTTATTGCCTTGGCTTTGCGCAACCAGCCCATTTTACCTACTTTTTCAGTAAACAAACAACGCTAACGCCAAGCGCCATCCGCCTTGTTTGAATTTCGATAGCATCCGTCTGATTGAGGTAACGTGCCGGTGAGCCAAATTGCCAAATTGTTGACCTGATACGCCAGGACTCTCTAATGCATTTGTTGCAACTTTGTATTGTCAATATCGGCAGTAAAAATCAACAGATATCAAAATGCAACGTAAAGCAAAAGCACATTGGGCGGGAAGCGTAAAAGAAGGAAAGGGTGAGCTAACCACGCAAAGTGAAATCCTGAACAAAACGAATTATAGTTTCCGGACCCGTTTCGTGGGAGATGAAAAAGGAACCAATCCGGAAGAACTGCTGGCAGCAGCTCATGCAGGATGTTTCACAATGGCTGTAAGTTATGCACTGACAGAAAAGGGAATAACCCCAACATCCCTGGATACTGAAGCGATTGTATCAATGGATGCAACAGGCATCACCGGAGTGCATCTTTCAATAACCGGAATTGTTCCGGGTGTCGGTTCAGAAGAATTTGGTTCGATCGCGAAAGGCGCAGAACAGAATTGTTTAATTTCGAAAATATTGAAGATACCAGTAACATCAGAAGCGGTACTTGTTGACGAATGATCACAGACTATAAAAAATTCGATTTGTTCGGGAAAACGCTTATTCAAAAGGTGGATTTAAAGCCGCCTTTTGAATTTTCATTTCCGGTGGCAGAGCAGGCTTGCTTCTTGTATATGTTGAAGGGTGAAATGGATTATCAATCAGGAGATGATCATTTGAAAATCAAGACCCATCAATCCTTGTTGCTGAACTGTTTAAATTCTGGCAAACAAATTCAAAGCAACGATTCAGACAGGAATGGTGAAATAGTCATTGTTACATTTCACAAGGATATACTGAAAAGAATTTATGACAGGGAGATACCTCAGATTTTTAAGCCAAACAATCAGGCATCCAATCAATCCAGAGGTGCAATCAACAATGATTTCCTTATTCAAAAATACATTGATGGGCTTCTCTTTTATTTTGAGAATCCAACACTGGTGAATGACGAAATATTGGTCTTGAAGCTGAAAGAGATCATCCTGCTTTTGGCACAAACGCAAGATGCGGAGACGGTGCAAGTCATACTGTCCCAGCTTTTCTCTGCAACAACTTATACCTTCAAACAGGTCATAGAAGCGAACCTGTTTTCTCAAATCGGCATAGAAGACCTGGCACAAAAAAGCAATCTGAGTGTTTCCTCCTTTAAGCGGGAATTCAAGAAGCTGTATAATGATTCACCCGCCAATTATATCAAAAACAAGCGTCTGGAAAAGGCGGCGGAGCTGCTTCGTGTTTCCAGCGGGCGTATTACTGATATCGCTTTTGATTGTGGTTTCAATGATCTGGCAAATTTTACCAAAAGCTTTCACGGCAAGTACGGTGTCGCTCCTTCCAATTACCGGTTAAAAGTAGAGGAATAGCTACACGTACATTCGCCAGCTGGAAGGTGTTTTTTCTTTGATCCGAATTGCCAAAAATCTGATCCTATCCACAAAACCATTCTTTTCTGATTAGCCCAACTTTGTGTTATTAACAAAACACAAAAATTATGGGACTGTCGCATTTAGGTATTTTTCACACCATTATTGGTGTCGTTGCTATTATCGCCGCATTGGTATCTCTGTTCAGAAGCGCCAGGATAGATTTAGGAAAGCTGTCCGGAAAAATATACTTCTACTTCACACTGATTGCTTCGCTAACAGCCTTGGGGCTTTCCAGTGTCAAAGGTGTCAATCCAGGACATATTCTTGCACTCTTCATTGTGATCCTGATTGCATTGGCTTACTATTTACATGTCGGGAAGCCGGGAAACAACCGATCACGTTTTTTTGAGAACTTCTTTCTGTCGCTCAGCTTTTTTCTTTCGCTGCTCCCAACTGTAAATGAGACATTCACTCGTGTGCCCGTGGGACATCCTTTGGCAAGCGGACCAACAGATCCATTGATTGCCAAGACGTTACTTACACTATTCGTGCTATTTATAGCAGGTTCCATTTTGCAATTCAGGAACCAAAGGAAAATAAACCGGTTAGCTGCCAACACTTTGCCTTGAAAGAATTGAACATTCCGTGCAACGCCGACTTTCTAACTACGAAAGATGGCATACTTTCAGAGTTGAGGATTCAGAAGAAAGATCTCAAATCGTGCCGAAAAACGTAAACTTGCACTTGCCTCAGATCTGAATGAAATTGTGAAACCAATGTATTTCGAAGGCACATTGGATTTTGAGGTAGTATGTGCCATGTGGAAAGGGTGTTTGTTGAAAAAAACAATTTATATAAATCTCCCGGGAACTGCTCGGATCTCTTACATGCTTTGCAATCTATTTTAGCGGCGGCCCGCGCAGGGCGGCCCGCGCAGGGCGGCCCGCGCAGGGCGGCCCGCGCAGGGCAGAGGTGTGGCATACTGTTTTCTGACTGAAAGAAAGCGGATAACAAAACAATGGATTCAGTTGAGAGTAAACCAGAACCACAGATATGAATAACCAAAAGATTCTGATTACCGGCGCCAGCATTGCCGGCCCGACCCTCGCTTACTGGCTTAATCGTTACGGATTTCATGTAACGGTTGCCGAGCGCGCCCCTGAGCTGAGACTGGGCGGACAAAATATTGATGTAAAAGGCCCGGCGCAGGAAATTGCCCGAAAGATGGGCATTGAAGAGATCATCCGTGGAAAAAATACAACCGAGGTCGGATTACGCTTTGTGAACACCAGTAACGAAACTGTAGCCGAGTTTCCAAAGGAAAGTGCCCTGAGCATGACCCAGGAGCTTGAAATTCTTCGCGGTGACCTGGTTCAGATCCTCTATGACCACACAAAAGACGTTGTCGAATACCGCTTCAACGAGTACATTACCAGCCTGTCACAAACGGAAACTGGTGTCGATGTCACCTTCGCCAGTGGCAAAAAGGCGCAGTTTGACCTGGTAGTCTCTGCCGAGGGAATTGGTTCGTCCACGCGCAAGCTGGCATTCGACAACCAGCCTGCATTTAAGTATCTGGGATTGTATACCGCCTATCTGACGATCGCGAAAGCTTCCACCGACAGCAGGTGGGCCCGGTGGTGCAACACAGAACGCGGGATCGTGTATATGATGCGTCCCGATAATTACGGCGGAACGAGGGCTTCCATCACTTTTACCGCTCGTGAGGATGAATATCAAGGTATGTCACTGGAAGAGCAGAAAACCGCGCTTATTAACCGCATCAAAGGCAGCGGCTGGGAATCTGAGCGTTTGATCGGGGAGATTAGAAAAACTGATGACCTATATTTTGACAAGATCAGCCAGGTGAAGGCACCGAAATACAGCGAAGGCAGGGTTGCCATCGTGGGTGATGCCGCCTATTGCGCAACGCCCATAGCGGGAAAAGGCACGGACCTGGCGATGTCGGGAGCTTACATATTGGCAGGTGAATTGTCTGCTGCCAAGACTTACCGGGAAGCATTTGAATCTTATGAAAATAAAATGAGGCCATACGTGGAAGAATGTCAAAAGCTGCCGCCCGGGATACCCAACCTGGTTTATCCGCAATCAAAATTCGGAGTAAGTATATTAAACAAAGTAGTGTCGTTAGCCTGCAGCAAGCCGGCAAAATGGGTGATGGGGCTTTTTGGAAGCAATAAAAAAACACCCAAACAGGAGATTGTTCTGCCCGACTACCATCATTAGCTGGCCTGACAGGGTAATTGCGTTAATATCGGTTTGGGTAAACCAATTTTCGAGTCACGTGGATGAAGGTAGGTTAATTGCGTTTCATTTCATCTTTTCGCATCGGCATTGCGTCAATCAGCCCAAATAACTTTTCCGCACTCACTACCTCGCTGGATCGTAACTTTTCACCGCCATCACGGCCGACTAATATAAAAGTGAATGAACTGGCGCTATCGATTTTCCACTTCTTCCATTCAGACAAATTTTTCCCTGAGGAAGGAAAATGTTGCACGGTGATATCTCGCTCGATAATGCCCTTTTGATGCGCGTCCAGGATCGCCATTTGCGCTTTCTGCTTTACTAAACCGCTGTCTGTATATAAAAGCAGTACCCGTCGAGGAGACTCAGCTGCGATGAATGTGATGATCATTATTCCCAATAGTGTTTTCATGCCACTGCATCTCAAATACTTTGCCAGAAGGATGTATCTTAGTAAATGCTATCCGAGAGATAATGAGGGACAAATTCAAAAGACAATGATAGTTTTCCGCGCAGCTACAATTGATGATCTGGCGCTTCTACGGTACTGGGATGAGCAGCCCCACACAGTTGCGTCAGACCCGAACGATGATTGGGGGTGGGAAACCGAATTGTTGCGGTCGCCCGAATGGCGCGAGCAACTAGTCGCCGAACTGGATGGTCGCCCGATTGGTTTTGTACAAATTATTGATCCTCTGCTGGAAGACAGCCACTATTGGGGCGAAGTGCCAGCGAACCTTCGTGCGATCGACATCTGGATTGGTGAAGCCAGCGATCTCGGAAAAGGCTATGGCACCGAAATGATGAGGCTGGCAATCGGGCGCTGTTTCTCATCGCCACAAGTGACCGCAATCATTATTGATCCGCTCGCCTCAAATGTCAAAGCGAGAAAGTTTTATGAAAGACTTGGCTTTTCTTTTGTTGAGAACCGTACGTTTGATGAAGATTTCTGTGCGGTTTACAAACTTTACCGCAACGATTGGGAGAAATTCCGGCACCAGGTTTAGCCCGCATTAGCTAAGTTTACCAGTCAACGCATTAATCACTTCACCGCAAATCAATTGGATTCACAGCCACTGATCAACCATCCTGAATGTTACATTGACGGAAGACGAAAAACACGACGGCGTCAGATGGGAGAAAAGACAAAAGAGTTTGTAAATAATGGCAACCAAAGCGGTTACATTTGTGTCAGCTAAACAAACTAAATCCCTTGGTTATGAGATTATTTGCAGCTACTCTTCTGCTACTATTGTCTTTGAATGCGTGCAAGGATAAAGAGATTAAGAATGTTCCCGGTGAGCTGGTTGGTAAATGGAGACTAACTTCCATGCAGGTTACAGAAAACGGGACAACCCTGTGGCAGGATGTCCAGCCTGGGAATCACTCTTTCCTGTATTTTAGCAACTATGGCGAACCAGTCAATTCCGAAGGATCACTTCTGTATTGTGGCCCGACCACTTTGAACATTAACGGAAGGCCGCTAAAAATTGAATTTCACGCCGACTTTCCTAAAGACGGCCCTATTCCTATGTGTATAGAATGTTCAACGTGGAACCTGGACTTGCAAGAAACAAACCTAGAAATCGAAAAATGTTCGCCAGATGGAAAAATGAGGTTTGTTAAAGAAAAATAGCTTCCGATTTTCATTTTTGAACCTGGATGGGTCCTCAGCTCTTTGTGGGTACAAAGACGATCCTGGTAGACAAGTGTTGTCATGCATTCCACTATCCAGCTGATAGCGCCGTGTATTACTTAAATGGCAGACGGGTTGAAAGCTGAAATGGCGCGAAAATTAGACAAGCGTCAGGTGGTAGGTTCGTCAGATTCCAGGGATGAACACGTCTGACTCAATTTACTAAGGAGATACATTAAAAAAAGCTGCCCCTTTGTAGAGCAGCTTTCCCGTATTTATTCACATAGTTAAGCCTTCGCTGTGTCACGTAATGCTTTGATCCTGTCGTGTGCCGCATTGATTAACTGTGCCTGGCTACTGACAATTTCCCGCGCCTCGAATGGAAGTTCATTGTTATTCAATGCATCCTGATAGGCTTTTTTAATAGCATCTTCACCACGTTCGGCTTCTGACAGTATGCTAGCCCGGTCACTACCACCGAACAGCGACTTTACGTCTATCCATACGCGGTGGAGCGTGCCGCTCACGCTTTTATCGTCTTCCAGGTGCGGGGCAGAGCCTGCGATCGCCGAAAGCTCCTGTACATTTTTACGGCTTTGCTGGGCATACTCTGCAAAAACGCTTTTCAAATCTACGTTTTCGTCGTTAATGTCTTCAATCACTTTCTCAAAGCCGGCTACCCGGTCATTGTTGATTTCTATCAGATCGCCTATAAGCCCATTTACACTTTCACTTGTTGCCATGTTGGTTTCTATTTATTTGTTTGTTTGTACGGCATCGCTTCCAATACCGTGCCAGGCACATATCACTTGCAACCTGACTGAATCGTTCAATTTTAAAAAACCGGTGTCAATACCCTTCCGAGAGCTTTACTTCATCCTTTAACTTAGCTCCTTTCAGAAACTGCTTCACATTTTCGGCAAACTTTTTCACTTTATCCCGATCGCGCTCCTTATGGGCCGCGCCTGTGTGCTGGGTAAGGATTACATTTTCCATTTTCCACAACTTTCTGTTCTTCGGCAGCGGCTCTTTTTCGGTCACATCCAGTACCGCGCCCGCCAGTTTTCCGCTTTCCAGTGCCTGGACCAGTTCAGTTTCGTCAGTGGTGTTCCCGCGTCCGACATTGGCGTAAAGCGATCCCTTTTTCATCGCATCAAAGAATTCAGCGGAAACGTATTTATCCAGATTACCGGGCAGGGTGTTCACAACGAGATCGGTTTCCGCCAGTTCCTTCAACAGGTCTTTAAAGGAATGAATATCTGCCTCCGGATCGCTCTTGGCGGTCATTTTCACGCTGCAACCAAACGCTTTCAATATCTGCTCAACATGCTCGCCAATGGCGCCTGAACCGAGTATAATCACGTTTTTCTCACCTAATATGGAAAGTTCCTGCTCTGCTTTTTCTCCAACCCAGCGCTGCTTCAACTGGTTTCGCACCATCAAATGCACGCCCCGGTAAAAGCCCAGTATACCGGCCACGATCGTTTCAGCACAAGCGGCGGCTGACATATCCCCGACGTTCGCCACCGTACCTTTGAATTTGACATCTTTATAATTCTCAAAACCCACCTGTTCCAACTGCCAGAACTTGAGAGAGGCAGGTAAATTTTCCGCCATCTCAACCGGCAGGTTGCCGATCACGATTTCTGAGGATGCAACCGCGCTCTTTAGTTCGGCCTCCGACAAATCGTCCCTCAAAACACATTCCGCATCCTTTGGCAATTGCTTGACCAGCTCTTCCAGGTACCGGGGCTGCAAATCGGCATATATTAAAATTTTCATAAATCTGTGGTTAAATCCGAAACGCAGTTCTCAATCCTCATTTTTCGGCATCTTCTTCCGCAGCTGCATCGGCGTGTGACTCGGCCTCAAAGCTGTCTGCGTACTTGATTTCTTCCAGCCAGTAAGTCGAGCTTACTATGTCAAAAGTGACGGCGTTCGCGCTCTTGGAAACCACATTCAGTTGCCAGAGTATATCCTTTGCCTCCTCAAATTTCTCACCAGCAAGCTGATCAGAAAACAGGCGGTGAATCAAACTTCTGTCGGACATCCCGGCGGCGAGTATCCTCACGATAGGGGCTTCCGGATTTTCTTCGAAAATGCTCACATCTCCTTCCACTTCAATGCTGAACCGGACCGCTTCCGCACGCGGAAATTTGCCGTTGAATGCATCATAAAGCAGTTGTGTGGACCGGAACAAATCGGGGTGCAAATGCAGCTCTGGATATTCTTCCCATAGTTTTTCACTCAAAATCTCGTGTGAAAGATTGTTGATCTGCCCCTCCGTCAACCGGTCGGCAATGGTGTAATCCAGTACTATTTTCGCGGCTTCTTCCGGCTCGAAATCGGTGAGCGACATCATACACATTTCCTTCAATTCCGCATCTTTGATCTCGCCGGGATTATCATAATCCATCGCATTCAGCAGGTTGATCAGATCACTTTTTTCCCAGGATCCGGGCAATTCGTGTATTTGCTCGAAGGACAAAACTTTAACTTTGAACTGGCTCATTTTAATGAAGATTAAATTGGAAAACCTGCAAAGTGAATTTCAGATGCTGAAAGTCAGCATGCGAAACTGCACACAGGTTATCCGGGTCTCTAACATAACCATGCCCGTGAAGTGTAATCTGAGCAACAATCGCACTTCCAAAGTTGTCGTGCAGGTACAGGCTGATTTTTCAGATCAAATAAGATACATTAAAATCCGGCGGAGGTAAAAATTCATTTATGAAAACATTCAGACTACAAAGGCAGGGTAGCAATAAACCAGAGGGACTTCCTGTTGATGTGAACGATAGCAAAGGGCCGGTCCGCATTCATTGAGGGATTTCTTCCACCAGAATTTCATTTCCTGTTTTATCGTAGTAAATACAGTTCATCTTCTCCAGGCAGACCTTCCATCTTTCGACGCCCGTACTTGCACATGTTTTAATGAATGCAGGGTAACTGGTTTTGCCTTGCTGATGGCTTCTTAATTCTGCTTTAAACTGCTCACTATCACATCGACCGGCTATTGTAAGCGTTTCATGCTTTACAGCTGAAGTTACTAAATAACCATTCGACCCGTAATAGTTTGTATGACCGTCCGATACAACGGTTTCATAACAGGTCACACCCAATTTTTTAATGTCCTGGATGTAAGCAGGGAAGTCGGCACCTGATTGAACTTTGCTGTGGGCTTCTTGAATTTGTTCCAATGAAAACATTTTGTTTTTCTGATTTGCTTTGATCAAACGATTTCTTGAATTACGGTCTCCGAAATGCTCCGCATTGCAGCAGCCAATTGCTATGTTAAGATGAGATTACTGCCGCATATGGGATAGGATTCCGTTGCAAATGTGCAGGAATGAAATTCCCGGTAATTGTAAAAAATCGTTTTTCCGACATTCGGGACTATACAATTTGTAATCTACATTTGTGAGGCCAGGGTAATCAACTGAGACAAAAAGATAATGGACAAGAAACTAACGGAGGACCTCGTCCTTGAACAAGAGAACAAACTTTGTAAGGCGATCAAAGATGGTAATGTATCCATGCTGGACGAATTACTGCATAAGGATTTGTTGTTTATCATTCCCAGTGGGGAAGTGATTACAAAGGAGGTTGATTTGAAAACCTATCGGGATGGGGTGTTAAAGATCGATGAGCTGGCGCCCGTGATTGAAAACCTGAACATTATTGATGATATGGCAGTCATCACCTTGACCATGACATTGAAAGGGAAGTATAATGAGGTAGCATTTGAGGCCACATATCGCTATATCCGGTTTTGGAAAAAATTCGACGGAGGGATCAGAGTGGTTGGCGGGAGTGGAATAGCAATTTGATCAGTATTACAACGAACGCTTAAAATCTTCAGGCGTTTCACCCGTGAATTGTTTGAAGTCTTTTGTGAAATGGGCCTGGTCGAAATATTGGTTCTCGTAACCGATTTCGGTGAGGGATCTGGCACTGTCCAAACTCTCGAGAACTGTATTAAAGCGAACAATGGATGCAAACTTTTTGGGCGTTGTACCAACGATTTTTCTAAATCTTTTTTCAAGCGGACTTGGGCTGATGAAAAGCCTGTCGTTGAGCTCCTGTATTCGGATCGTCCCTTTACTCTGACAGATAAGCTTTACTGCTTCCGCAATTAAATGATCTGGATTTTGATCTCTAAGCTGAGAAAATAAAAACTGCTCAACAACACTTATCCGCTGTCTGTCTGTTTCTGCAAGCGCCAGTCTCTCCTGGATTGCATTGATATGGTTTCTGCCAAAAATATCATCTAGGGACAAGCTGCGGTTGAACAATTCATCGGCCGGGGGCGATGCAAAGTGCGGAAATCCAATTTCTGTCAGATAAACCAGTATTGTCCCAATATCAGGGTAGTTTTTAAATATCTTGTAGCTATCTGAAATCCCGGTAATACCGGCCGTAGCGAGGCTAATTTCTGTCCCTCCTTCGATTGCTGCAAGCCGACCTTTGTACTGAAATCCGATTACCAATCCCGATGATGAGAAGACCTTATACTCGCCTCCCAGTTCATTCTCCGACACTACAAAATATTTAACGTAGGGTCGCAGTCGCTCGGTCGGGAAATATTTATCAAATTTCATCGATCATCATCTTTGGTTCAATACACTGATTCACAAGGATCTCAAATATACAAAAAGGTTCTTGACAGGTCTTGTGGACAGCCCATCTGAACAGAATTTCACATAACAAAATGCACCTGTAGATGGGACAGATTATTCCATTAGGAAGAGCATTTAAAACTCAGGATATGGAGAATGTTTTGAAATTCACAGGTCTATAATGTCTGGTATTCGTTCACCAGCATTTAAAATATAGGCGAAAGGTTACATAGCAACGGATAATCGTAATTAACTTGCATCGGGTTTACGCTACCGGATGTACATCCTGCTTCGCTTTTGGCCCGAAATATTTTAATCATCCCTCTCATGATCAGAACATTTACCCTTCTCAAACTCGTTGTATTGAGTTTGTTTATTGGAAGCGCATCTTATGCGCAGAAAGAATCTTTCACTTGCGGTACAATTGACGGAGACCGCCCCGCCGAGGTCGCGGAGAAACTTCAGAAGCTGCCGCAATTACTCGCCAAGTATCGTGCCCGCACTTCAGCTCCCGAAACAAGGGTTTGCCGGATAGCGGTCGATATTGATTCCGAAACCTATATCAAATACGACCGCGACACGTCAAGCATCATCTCGGCGATATACCGGAGCGTGGAGAGAGCCTCCGCTTTTTTCGGGGCTGAGATCGGTGTAAAGCTGGTCATAACCCAGATCAGGGTTTTTAAGGACAGCGAACCTGATCCTTATGCTGGGCAGAACAATATCTTCGCGCTTTTCAATATCTTGATCAATCGGAACAACGACGGGACAGGTTTTGACAAAAGAGTTTATTTCTACACCAAAACGGTGACGGGCGGAGCTACCGGTATTGCCCAAATAGGGGGCAGGTTCAATGTATCACCCCTCGAATATGTTGATACGTTTCTCCACGAGCTCGGGCACAATTTCGGGTCGATGCACACCAGCAGCTGCGAATGGCCGGGCGGCGCGCTTGATTATTGTTCATCCGTGGAGGGATCATGCTACGACAAAGCATTGGAAGTCACAGGTATGGGTAGTTTCATGAGCAGTTGTGGGAGCAGTTACAATGTGCTTCCCGCCGTGAGGGCTGTAATGATGGACCACGCTACGAATACGTTCGCAAAAGTCAGCACCACACCCACGGCACCAACTCTTTCCGGCGATCTGACCGCAGCCAGAGGCCATTTTTATACCTGGCCTGCCTCAATGGCCGCACAGTCTTACGAGATCAACTGCTCCCCCGTACCCGACTTTGCCATAGATACTACTGAGCGCTCGGGTTACAATGGCCTTTATCTGCATAATATGGCGTATGGGGGCGTATATTACGTTCGCGTAAGGGCGGTGAATGCCTTTGGCGAATCGCCTTGGTCGAATACGGCCAGGATACAGATTGATACCAGTCAGCCCGACATCCCAAGGCCTTTCGATGCTGCGCCGAATTCCTTTGTAGTGGCTAACAGGCCGGTTACCCTGCAGTTTGCGCCTGCATACGGTGCCACCGTTCACCAGATCCATATTACCTCCTGGAACGACGTCAATTTTCAATACGGTGCACCGGAGACTATCTTCAACGGAAGCAATTCCTACGTATTCTTTCCTCCCAAGGGTGGATTTCGCTGGCGGGTAAGGGCTGTAAATGGTGATAAAAAGGGCCAATGGTCAAAGCTTTCCTATCTGGCAGCCAATCCTGCTATTCACATGGCTGATCTTTTTGCGCCTATCCCGCTTAATCTGGAAAACGTTCCGCGAACGTTCCCGTTCATGTATCAGGCAAGCTATGAATCATCCACTCATATATCAGTGGCTGACAACCCAGATTTTAAAAACCCGATTTTCGACCAGAATTACACCTGGGCCGGCGGAAGTATAACGGACGTGATCCAAAACCTGCCGGCCAATTCGGAGTTGTACTTCCGGCTGCAAGACAGGAGCATGAGCTTTGATCCTGAATACAAAGATTTTAAGCTGGCCGATATGACATTCAGATTTAAAAGTGGTACAGACAATGTGCCGCAGGGACTTACCTACCTCAGCAGCGTCAACCAGGATGTGTTTGGCAGGAGTTTTCCAGAAATGACCCTGACCAGCGATTATTTGTGGACGGCGGCAGTGGGGCATGGCTTTATCAAACTCAACCAGAAATCACTTTTATTCGAAAGTTTTGACCGCGCCGGTACGAACGGGATGATCGGCGTAGGTTTGCAGCCTTCTATACGGACAGACAAAGCCGGAAACGTCCATATTCTTAGCCAGGGAAGCAACAATTCATTCTGGTCTGTGAAGTTGAAGAACGAGGTTCCTTCCGAAGAGGCGGAGATTAACCGTTTTTATTTATACGATTATGTTAATGATTTTAACCCGGAATACAAACTTCACTGGTCGGCCCATGATATTTGGAAAGAAACAACCAATGGTCTTACGTTTTTGAAACGTTTCCCGGATAACAAGGTCATCTCACAACTTCGTGTGCATGAAAACAAGGCATGGATCATTTTGCAAGACGGTACAGCGCCCTTCGAGATCAGGGTAATGGACCTCAATAACCCGGACGACACGCAGCAAATTGACATGACCAATAATCCGTTGCTGAAAGAATATCCTATGCGGCTCGAAATCCAGCCGGACGGCACGGTATGGGTATTACAAAGCTCAGTCGGGAATCAGTACTCTCTTGCTTGTTTTGACGGAACAACCTGGAAGTCTTTTGACGCGAACAACTCGCCTTTTGACCGCAGGATTGCGAGTATATCGCTCTCGCCTCAGGGAGCAATCTATGCGATGACTTCGGGTAGGGAGTCGCAGATCTGGAAGTTCGTTAACAATGCCTGGGAAAAAGCGGCGGATCCGTTGCCATATTTCAATTTCAATATGGATTTTCAGGTGGATAAGAACGAGGGTTTCTGGCTGACCGGTATGTATGGGATTGCCCGGCTCGCAGCGCAGGATGCATTACCTGTGAAGCTTATTGATTTTGGGGGAATGGTTGAAAACAGTAAGGTCCAACTTAAATGGAAAGTTCAGGAAGAAGTGGAAATGGCCGAATATGTGGTAGAACACAGCACCGACGCAAAAAGCTTTTCGCCGATCGGACGGACTGCCGCCAACGGGCAGGTGCAGTACGGGCTCGTACATACCACACCCGCCCCGGGTAATAACTATTACCGCCTCAAATCCATCGAGGTCGACGGTGACTTTGCATTGAGCAAAATGATACGGATGCTCGTACCGGCAGCACACGAACTGTCCGTATATCCCAATCCGGCCAGTCGCGAACTGGAATTCAAACCGGCTGTAAATACAATCGGACAACCAGGCAGGCTGTCGGTGTTGGGTACCGACGGAAAAAATTTACTGACCCGGGAAATCGGCGCCTTCAGGGAGAAAGAACAGATTGATATCAAAAACCTGTCCCCCGGCGCATACATTATCAGGATCGAAACCAGCGCTGGGGTGACTGTCAGGAAGGTACAGATTATGAAATGATACATGAGATTTTAGCAATTTTCACTTAGTCAATACGACTTCGTCGCTGTCTGATCTGCGATCTGAATATCTCTGGCACGGGATTTCTATAAGTGTCCTCTAAATTCACTTAAATAGATGAATCATGAAAAAGCATCATGAAAATGAGAGACGGGGCATAAAAAACGTAAATGAAGTTTACGACAACGATAGGGACGGAACATATGCAAAAGCGGGGTCAGAAGAAACGGGGTCCCTTCCCAATGACCCAGCTGAAAATGCTAAAAAGACTTCTCCCGAAGAGGACGCAGGAGAAAAGGAGGATACCAGATTATCAGCCGACAACCGTGGCTAACCGCAGTTATCCGCAACCTGAAACGGATTGATATGAATTAAAAATTTACCACTCGCACTCAGCCCGGCATTTTTGATGGGTATTCATTCTTGCCTGCGCTGAGGCGATATGGTGTGCCCTTGCTTGCGATCGACCTTTCCCTATCTGACACCCATCACGTAAACTCCATCCCCCGGTTAGAAGTACAGCTCAAACTGCGAGCTTTTGTAACTTATTGCTTACTCGGGGGAATGTAAAAAAGGATATAAATCTGATAGAAGCGAACACTAAAAGCCTTTAATAAAAAACGTGTTTTTGTTTTACTTTTTTAGGCTGGCATCATTCCCATCGCATTGTAATATCTAATCTATCAGTTTATGTATCGGAGAAATACAAAATATAAAATAAGGATTCGCTGGTCGACCATTGCGCGCGTCCTGTTGTTCGTCGTACTGATGACCCCCGGAATTTTCGCTCAGGATAGCTGGACCAATCCAATCGTGAAACAAGGTCGGATGGGCTCACCACTTGTGGAAACTTCTCCTTTTGTGTTTAAAGACCAGCTGTACGTTCTCGAAAATAATCAACGGTTCTGGGATGTAAAAGGCGCGAAGCCGGGCGACCACTTTCACGACGACGAGATCAGGATACGGGAAGTGAAGTCGGGCAAGCTGGTTTCGGTTCCGTTAAAAAATCACGGTTTTGGTACCGTGCTGGTGCACAACAACCAGGTCTATGTATTTGCCGGAAGCTACGGTGACGGGAAACCCTGGCGCCGGATGACAGAAATTACCATGACCAGTTCCTCCGACCTGAAAAACTGGACCAAGCCTGTGACCGTGCTGAAGGCGCACGAAAAGGAGCATTTTTTCAATACCGCCGTATGCCGGGGCAAAGATAAATTTGTCCTGCTTTATGAAACCGATGATCCCCGCTGGAAGGCGTTCACTTTCAGGTATGTGGAGTCAGATGACCTGGTGCATTGGAAAGGAATTCCGGAAGCTATCTATGGAAAAGAAAAATACGTTGGAGGCCCGGCCCTTTATTATGAAGGCGGATGGTATTACACATTGTATCTGGAAGACCTCAAAAAAGGGTATGAAACGAGAATCACGCGTTCGAAAGACCTCGTCACCTGGGAAGACGCTCCGGCAAACCGTCCTTTCGTAACTTTTGACCCGTCGATACGCAACATCCCGCTGCTGGACCCCGGAGTTCCCGAGAGCAATGCATCCGATGTGGAATTGTGCTACTACGGCGGGCAGACGATTTTGTACTTCACCGGGAGCGATCAGACTACCGCCGGAGACCTCCAGTGGGCAACGTACAAAGGTACCCCGAAGCAGCTTTTTGAACACTTTTTTATCAAACCAACCGCTGCCGAAAAACCGCCGAAACATGAAGGCAACTGGACGCCCGTGCTGATTGCTCCCGACCAACAGAGTTCAGCAGGAGGCAGAAATCCTTCGATCGATGAGGACGTACCTTCCAGGCAGCAGCTCGAATTTCAGCAACGTCAGCTGGGGGCATTTATCCACTTCGGTCCTGCTACTTATGTTGCGTCCAATATGATGACGGTGCCAAAGGCCGACGTTTTCAACCCCACCCGGTTAGACGCCGAGCAGTGGGTTAAAACCGCTGCATCTTTTGGAGCAAAGCACGTTGTACTCACCGCCAAACACCATAACGGTTTCTGCCTGTGGCCGACGAAGACAACCGACTACTCTGTAAAAAGCTCGCCCTGGAAAGATGGTAAGGGGGATGTAGTGGCTGAATTTGTGGCTGCCTGCAGGAAGTACGGGGTCAAGCCGGGCCTTTACATTTCGGGTGGGGACAAAAATGAGAATTGCACAAGTACTCCCGACCCGATGGGAAAACGCAAGGTCGTTGGGGATGTGGATGCGTATTTCCCTAAGTTCATTACACAGCTTCAGGAGCTTCTCAGCAACTACGGCGAAATTGATTATATCTGGTTTGATGGTGCTTACGACCCTTTTGGCTGGGATGTAATGAATGCCAAAACGATGGAGCGCAATGGATCCGGCTATGGAGATGCGATTAAAACAATGGTGCGCAGTCTCCAGCCTCAGGCGGTGGTGTTCGGCGGTACAAGGCCCGATGTGCGTTGGTCGGGAAGTGAACAGGGATGGGCATCTTATCCGCTGTGGAATAGCGTAGGGAAGGAAACCTGGGCCGATAATTGGGTGGGGCCTGAAAATACGGGGTGGCTGCCCGCCGAGGCAAACATTCATACCCGTGACAGATGGTTCTGGTATCCAGATTCTGACAAGACACTGAGGAGTGTGGACTTTCTGACCAAGGTTTATCTGGAATCAATTGGTCGGGGCGCCAACCTCCTGATCAATATGACACCCGATACCAGTGGATTGATCGTGCCCGCAGAAACGCAACGCCTGGCCGACTTCGGCAAGCAAATAGAGACTATGTTTTCCAGGGAAGTGAAAGCCATGCATTCCGTCAGCGCGGAAAAGGAAACGATCGTCGATTTACGGGGGAAGACAAAACTGGGATGGTTTGAAATGGAGGAGGATATTTCCAAAGGCCAGCACATCAGCTCCTACAAGCTGGAAGCCTGGACAAACGGCAAATGGACACCGGTAGCAACAGGTAGCAGCGTGGGGCGCAGACGGATTCAGCAACTTGAAAATCTGGAAACCGACCGCCTCAAATTCAGTGTCACTTCTGACAAGCCCGACATTCCCGTGAAAAAGCTTGCCGTGTACGGGATTTAAACATCGTAAAGACAAATGCTCTGTATTAACTAATCAGGAGGCTTTGTTTCAGGGCCTCCTTTTTTGCGGCATGCTTTTTGTGAAATTAATTCGCCGTTCAACGCGGTGCCAATTGTGGAGGGTATTTCGAAAGGCAGTCCGATTCCGGGCTGCCTTTTTGTGTTCCGAAATTCCCGGCCTGATTTTAGTAACTCACTGTTATTAAGTATAACAGCAGAAGTGGATAAATCGAAAGTGAGGGCGGAATTCGGCTCTCACTTTTTATAAAACCATAATTGAATCAGGACATAGTCAATGATAGATTTTAAATCCGCCGTACTTTTACAGGAAATAGATGTATATGCTTCACGTAAAATTACTGGCCCTCCTGATTTTCGCTTTTAAGATTTGTCAGGGGCAGGAGGTTGATATAGATCGCATCAAAATTGCCATCCGGGACACTGCTCATCAATATCATTATCCAAAGCTGATCGCGGAGTTTGTCAGCCAACCGCAGTACTTTTCAATGGAAAAAGGGATTAACCTTTATTACGGTAATCTTTACGCACCGAACTATAAAACCTTCGACTTTAAAGCAATGACGGAGTTCACGCCCCTTGTTAAAAAAGGTCGTTTACGAAAAGCCATTTCCGTAGGAGAAGAGCTCTTCAAGGAAAATCCGGTCAATCTTTACTTGTTATTGGGATTAGGGTATTGCTACAAGCAAAGTAACCAAACTGACAAGGCGGAGCTTACAAGAGAGATGGCCGCCGTTCTTATTCGCGCAATTGAGGCAAGCGGAGATGGTAGCAGCACTGAGAAAGCGTACAAGGTGATTTCTGTTAATGATGAATATACATTGATGGAGAAAAATAATTGGACGGGCAAAACCCGCACATCAAAAAAAACTCAAAATTCAGTTTTTGATGTTTGGGAAATAAAGGAAAATACGTCCGCACTATATTTTGAGGTACTCTACAATCTACAAGAAAAGTTTATTTTTCCTGAGTAAATATTACTATGCATGTATTCTGGCCCTGGAGTGTGAAATGATTGCTTTGTTGGTGAGTAAATCAGGAAAATATTCCAAAATGCATGGGTAAAACGGGGAAATGCGGAGCCGGCTTTGTTGATCCGTCATTATGGGTCAGCCGGGAAACGGATCCAACTACACTGCGGCAGGACTTTGACGGGCTGAAAAGGCGGAGCTGGCTGATGAAATGGCTGCCTGCGCGCGCCTGTGACAATGCGGTTTACGCCGTGTTTTCCAACTCCATCGGTATGGACGATGATCAGCTCAAAAATGGCTGTTCGATGATCCTGGATCTGTTTGGGGATATTATTGCAGAGTGCCGCAAGCTGGACAATGACATCACGATCGCCACCCTGACGCCTGAAAAGCTACAAGTAGCCGGAGGAACCAGATATATCAACGCAGGCAAACTGGCTTTGTACAGCGACATCCTTAGCCAGGCGCATGTTTCAGAGCAAAAAGGTGGTCTGGCTGTAAAATGCATTGGGTTCTTTCAACTCTCGATTGCTTTAAAAAAGTCTTTCAGTTTTTGCGCATCGAGCTTTCCGTCCGTCCGGACGCCGCTGCAAAGGTCGAGGCCGAAAGGTTGAACTGCTTCAATGGCTTGTTTAACATTGTCTTTGTTTAATCCGCCAGCCAGGAATAATGGAATCTGAATCGATTCCCTGATTTGTTTACTGACCTCCCAGTTATGTGTTCGGCCTGTTCCGCCTAGTTCCTTAATGGATAGATTCGGGTTTCCGCTGTCAAGTAAAATAGCGTCAACATATCGAGCAATTTCAAGGGCTTCTTGCTTTGAATTCTCATCGATGACATGAATGACCTGGACCAACTTGACGTTTGGCAATGCTTGCCGAAGCGCTTCATATTCCCGTTTCTCCAGCGCATCCACAATTTGGATCGTGGTTGTGTTTACCCTTTTGTAATGTGCAATAATGTCTTTCGGTTTGGTCTCACTGGTTAACAAGAAAGTCGAAACAGGCGGTGGGACTTTCCTGGCTATTTGTTCGATAAGCGCATCACTGATGACGCCTGGGCCGCTCGGCATGTGGCCTACCAGGCCCAATGCAGAAGCGCCATGTTCAATTGCGGTCATTGCTTCGTCAATACTGCTGATGCAACAGATTTTTACCCGGGGTTTAATCATCATCCAGTCAAATTTTTAGTGGTATCATGCAGCAGCTGCGGTACAAATTTTCGGATTTAGAAAGTATTTCCTATCTATTTCGGACAAAACTAATATCAAACCGGTATTCAGGGCTATTGCTATCGCCCCAAAAGCTTGCATGATGGTTTTGCCATCTGCACCTGAGGAAAAAATCGATAGGGCAATTCTGCCAGGGCGTTACTTGTTATTTTTAATCGCGTAGCCTGCATAGAGCAGGTTCATGTCGGAATCTTTTATAGAACAAAAGTTTTGTTCAGGCTCAACAAACGACCATTCGCCCTTGGCACGCTTTCCAAATATCCAACCCATTTGGGCAGCGTGAAATGCCTGGCCCGGGAGCCCATGCTTTTTTGGTCAAACTGTGTTTTCAGCAGCTTCTTCATACTTCGTTTGCCACAACCGGCAGTTCCTGGCGACGAATACGTATCATCAGTTTTGTCGTCAAATTTGTCTCGCTCCTCCATCTTTCATATTAGTCCTTTGCCAGTCAGCGGTTTATAAGTTTCCCAGGAGTTAAAATATTTGTCACTGATTGTTATATATAAAGATTATTTATAACTAATTTAAAATGCGTAAACCATACTTTGAATGCATTCCTCTCCGCTGAATTTGTCACATTTTCATCTAACACAATCTCAACGCATTCATGAAAACACTTTTCGCGCAACCTGTTTACGGACTTTCGGGTAAAATACTGCTGCTCTTCTTCCTCGCTCTCTCTTATTCACTTTTTTCAAAAATTATTGCGCAACCCACAGTTGCATGGGACAAGACCTTCGGTGGCTCAAACGTCGACGAGGCCAAAGCCCTTAGTCCTACCAGCGATGGCGGCTTTATTGCAGGCGGAATTTCCTACTCGGGCGCTGGTGGCGATAAATCGCAGGTTGGCCGGGGAAATGCAGATTACTGGGTCGTAAAAATGCGGGCAGACGGTACCAGGGAATGGGACAAAACTTTTGGAGCATCGGGTTTCGATTACCTGGTTACGGTAAAACAAACCTCGGATGGCGGTTACATCCTCGGCGGCTGGTCGCAGTCGGATGCCGGTGGTGACAAAACCGACAATGACCGTGGCGCTGCTGCTTCTACCCGGGGTGACTACTGGCTCGTGAAGCTGAATGCGGGCGGGGTAAAGCAGTGGGACAAAACACTGGGCGGGACTTCTGCTGAAATACTTAAGTCAGTGATACAAACATCCGATGGCGGGTATATTGTCGGAGGTGTGTCGGACTCACCTGCGGGGAGCGATAAGACAAATCCACGTCTTGGTACGGTCAATATGCAGGATTACTGGATTGTAAAGCTCGCTGCCAATGGGTCAAAAGTCTGGGACAAAACCCTCGGCACTGCCGACTGGGACGAACTCGGCGGCCTGGATCTCAATCAGGAGGGCGGATATACGCTGATTGGAACCAACATCGGCTCAGGCTCGCCCAATCGCAAGTGGCAGATCATCAAGCTGAATACCACGGGGGCCGTACAATCCCAGCAATCACTTACACGCAGTACCAACGGTACCATTTCGGAGATCCATAATACAGCCGATAATGGCTATATTGTCGGTGTCAAAACGGAACCGCTGAGCCTCGGTTATCAGGCGGTCAAGCTCGATGCGGCGGGCAACCCGGTTTGGGAAAAGTTTTTCCGAGGGGTTAACAATCAGGGTACCGCTAACTCTGAGGAGCTGACATCCATCGTCCAGACACCCGACGGCGGGTACCTGCTTGGCGGCGATACTTTCAGCGATGCCGGGCGGGACAAAAGCGAAGACAGCCGGGGCCAGGAAGACTACTGGCTGGTGAAGCTGGCACCAGACGGCTCCAAGCAATGGGACAAAACTTTGGGCGGCAGTCGGCTGGACGTAGCCAACGCGGTAACTACACTCGCCGACGGAGGCTACATTGCGGCGGGTTATTCATTTTCGGGTTCGGAAAACGAAAAGAGTGAAAATGCCCGGGGTGAAAGCGACTTCTGGATCGTGAAGTTGGATCCTAATGCAAACAAACCAGCATTGTCATTTTCGGCCAGCCAGCTGAATTTTACCGTAACGCAGGGTGGCTCCACCCAGCCGAAAACATTGCTGCTGGCCGCTATACCGGGCCAGCCGCCGGTCACGCTGTCCAAAACTGCCAACAGCAACTGGCTTGTGCTGCCTACGCCAAGCCCCGGTGCGCTCTCTTTCGGGATCAATACCGCAGGGCTCGCGCCTGGGGTCTACACTTCGGAGGTGACCGCTTCGGCGGCGGGCTACACGAGTACCCGGCTTTCCGTAAGCCTGACCGTTCTCAACACAACCATGGGCACGACCGTGCGTATCAATGCAGGCGGCAATGCATTTACAACGAGCGATGGCCGTGCATTCAGCTCGGATATGTATTTTGGGGGTATCAACCGCGTGCATTCGATACCATCAGGCGATATAAAAGGAACGGTCGATGATGAGCTGTACCGCACCGAAAGGAGCTCGACGGGTTTTACGTACAATATTCCAGTCAAGAACGGGGACTATATGGTAGTACTCCATTTTGCCGAAATCTGGTTTGGCGCACCCGGCGGACGGCCACTCGGGCAGCGTCAGCGGTTGTTCAACATTGATTTGGAGGGAACCCGAATTTTTACGGAATTCAATGTGGTGGCCCGCGCAGGCGCGCCGATGAAGATGACCCGCGAGATTTTCCCGGCGACTATCAGTGATGGTGTAATGAACTTTAATTTTTCCAAAGGCTCCGCCGATTTGCCAACATTGGCCGCTATTGAAGTAATTCCATTGTCCGAGTTTTCCGGCGCGGTGGAGCTCCCCGTGTTGGCGGATGCTACCGTCCGGGATGGAAGTTTTGCAGATCAGAACGCAGGTTCCGCGCCGCTCCTGGATGTGAAGAACGGGGCGGAAGACGGGATTACCCGCTACACGTATCTGCAGTTCTCGACCCAGGCATTTAACGATATATATGAAGCCCGGCTGCGCATTTACGGGAATAATGTGGAAGCGAATGCGAGCGTGAACTTGTCGGTGTATGGTGTGGACAACGACGCCTGGACCGAAAGCGGCATCACATGGAACAACGCCCCGATAGGCACAGCTGCCGCGGACGGTTACGTGAACGTAAACAATACGCTCGGTTATTACGAAGTGGATGTGACCCGGTACGTGCGGAGCCAATCCGCTACCGACAGGCTGGTAAGCCTTGTCTTGAAAAATCCCACTGCTAAAAACCGGAAACTCGCTTTTCACAGTAAAGAAAACCCTTCCGGAAACGCTCCGAAACTAATCGTGGTGACCAGGGAAGGATTTTCCGATACGCATAGAAAAGGGGCCGCGGAAGAAATAGTGGCAAAAGCTGCGCCGTTGGAAGGCGGGTCGGTGATTTTCCCGAATCCGGTATCCGGTTCCTTTAATATCCATGTTTCGGCAAGTCACCACGGAAAAATTTCGCTCGCGACGGTAAGCGACCTGGGCGTTGACACCGCAATTCGATTTGAAGAAGTGGGCACCAGTGCTTCACCCAATGAGATCAGCGTAGCAAACCAAAAGCTGGGAGCCGGACTGTACCTGTTGAAAATCCAGTCCGAGTCGTTCACGGAAGTTCTAAAAATGGTCGTTGTGGAATAGGTCACGTTTTTTGATCACCCCGAAATTTTTGTACTGATCCGAAATTGAATCTTTTGGTAAAATAGGGCAAGAAACGCCTGTTAATCATTGATTTGCAGGTTTTTCTTGTGTTTATACACCGCACCGATTATCGGAATTATCAAAAAGCTTCACATATGGACCGGCATTGATCCTGTTTAGATAAAAATTTAAAAAAGAATAGTATTTAGTGAAATAAACTAATTTTACCGGTCAAACTTTCAGAATATTGTGACCATTCATTCCACACATGATGCAGAGCAATGGAATGCCTTTCGTCTAGGTGATAAAAGTGCATACGCACAGATTTATGAGCGTTATTTTGACGCTTTGTATGCTTATGGCAAGAGATTTGTGTTGGATCATACGCAGGTGGAAGATGCCATTCAGGATCTGTTTATCAACCTGTGGCGCACGCGTGAGAAATTATCTGCTGTCGACAATATCAAATTCTATCTGTTCCGGAGCCTGCGCCGTGATATTCGCCGGTTGTCAGAAAAGGAAAAGTTCTCAGAGACAATCGATCTCGAAAATCTGTTATTGATAAATGAGTATCCAGCTGAGGAACAGGCTTCACCTGAAAGCCAGGAGGAATTAACGCAGCGGTTGATCGCTATCCTCAAAAGTCTTCCCAAGCGCCAGCTGGAAGCCATCATGTTAAGATATTATGAGAATTTCGGTATCGACGAGATTGCTTCCATCATGAATGTATCCGAAAAAACAGTCAGGAATACACTTCATAATTCGATTACACTGCTTCGCAAAAATTCAAATCTCTTTTACCCGCTCCTGAAACTGGCCGCCATTTACTTCTGGTGGTAGCGGTCCTTTTCCCATGCCGAAATTGATTTATTAGTTTTTTTGAAAAAAATATCAAAATTCTTTGGGTGAAATTGGATAAAGCCTCCTTTGTATATATATAATGCAACTGTCGCTACTATTAACGATCCGGATTTGAATAATTACAACGAATATAGTTCGGAAGATTTTCTCCTGGATGAGGACTTTGTCAAATGGGTGAAGTCGGGAGGGAATGAAGGCGCCTTATTTTTCGAAACTGTCAGAACTCAGTTTCCAGACAAAATCAGTGAGCTTATGCTTGCGAAAAGTATTTACAGCTCGCTGCATACGATTCAGGAAAATCCGGACTCCGGAACAAAGGCGAAAATCTGGATAAATGTTGAAGATGCGATCGGTGAGGATCAGCCCGAAGAACAGGCGGATCACCCGGTGCGTCTGCTGCAAATATGGTGGAGGGTGGCGGCCATCCTGGTTATTGCCGGCGGATTATCCTGGTTGGCTAAATCAACGTTTATGCGTGTACCGGTAGTTTACCAAAAGCAGGTTGCTCAGGCGGAGGTTAAGTTGGATGAGAAGATCAATGCCGATAAGTCACCGCAAACAATTTCGCTGTCAGACGGGTCGACTGTCAGGCTTGTCTCCGGGAGCAAACTGAGTTATTCCGATTTTTCAGGTGCACAAAGAGTGGTTTATTTAGATGGAGAAGGTTATTTTGATGTGGCGAAGGACACCTCAAAACCCTTTGTCGTTTATGCAGGGCAGATCAGAGTGCAGGTCCTGGGTACCAGTTTTAAAGTAGTGTCCCATACCGGTCAATACAAAAGTAATGTGACAGTTACAGCAGGAAAAGTGAAAGTGTCCGCTGTTGATAAAAACAGTAAAATGATGGACGGGCAAGAGGACGAAATATTTTTGACCCCCAATCAGCAGGTGGTTTTCGATGCTAAAAAGCGGTCTTTTTCGAAAGGTCTTGTTGCGCAGCCTGTTCAACTTGCAGGAGTAGCGGCTGAATTTGATTTTACCAACACCACGATCAAACATGTTCTTTCCACCATCGCAACCGCCTATGGGGTGACGATACGTTTTGAAAACACTGCATTTGAATCCTGCCTTTTCACAGCACCTTTGGATGACATGCCGTTGTTCCGGAAGCTGGATATCATTTGTCAGACGGTGGGAGCAACTTATGAGGTCTTTGGTACCGAAATCATTATTTCAGGAGGAGAGTGCAGTATCTAAACTATGTTTCACGAAATTTCAATGTATGCGTAAAATTATTCAGAAATAAAAAAAGCTGGAAGCGCGGCCACGCTCCCAGCTTTAAATAGCTCCCACAAACATCGACTTAAGACATTCCTGCAAAAAACAGGAGGCGGGAATTGTATGTCCAATTTTAAAATCAATTAAAACAAAACATGGGTTAAAATTATGGAAAAGTTTTGCAATACTGGTCCTAAACTAACGCTAATAATGAAAATTCTAGGTGTTCCTATCCTCCTCATTCTGATGCTTGCAACTTTGGGTTTTGCCAAAAACAGCCATGCACAGGACTTGATGAAAAGAACGGTTACAGCTCAATTCAATCAGAAAGAAATTACCCGGGTGCTTACCATGATTGGCAGTAAGGCCAACGTACGGTTCACCTATTTGCCGGGCATTTTTCCTGCGAACACCAAAGTTTCAGTCAAGTTTAAAAACGAGCCGCTCGAAAATGTGCTGCGGCAATTGCTGGAACCTCATCGTATCGGCTACGAGACAAGCGGGCAATTTATCATTCTGAAAAAAATCAGTTCCGGTCCTAAATCTTCCACACTCGATTCGAGGATGAATGTGCCGCCCGTGAATGAGGAAATAACGATATCCGGTAAAGTCACTGATGATAAGGGTGAAGGACTTCCTGGTGTAAGCATCATCGTGAAAGGAACCCAGCGCGGAACTGTAACGGATGTGGAAGGCGCATTCGTGTTCAACGTTCCTGACCAATCTGCCGTGCTCATTTTCAGCTATGTCGGATACCTTCAGAAAGAAGTTGTCGTAGGTAGCCAATCCAACATGACGGTACAGTTACTGGTAGACAATAAGACGCTGGATGAAGTCGTCGTTGTGGGTTATGGAACCCAGTCAAAACGTAAAGTGACGGGCGCGGTGAGCAGTCTCGACATGTCGGTGCAGGAAAGCAGTCCTTCCGTAAATGCGGGCCAGGCTCTGCGGGGCAGGGTAGCGGGTGTTCAGATTCTCGATAATGGTCGTCCGGGTCAGGATCCCAGCATTCTGATCAGGGGACAGCGGTCGCTGAGTGCCAATAATGCACCGTTGATCGTTCTGGACGGGATCATATTTGGCGGAACACTCAGCGATATTAACCCGAACGATATCTTATCGATGGATGTACTGAAGGATGCAAGTGCCGCTTCCATTTATGGGTCCAGGGCTGCTAACGGCGTAATTCTGATTACATCTAAAAAAGCTGATAAAGAGGGTGTTGTCATAACGGTCAATACGAGCATTTCTTCCTATGGCTGGGGAAAGAAAATGAATACGTTCGGTCCGGAGAGGTATCTTCAGAGTAAGCTGGACTACAGGGCACAGTCAGGGCTGGATGCCGATCCGTCCAAAATACTGACTTATCTGTACCGCACGGAGGCAGATAATTATGAAAAAGGCCTGATCACAGATCCGTACCAGCAGGTTTCTCAGAATGCCGGACTGTTCAATTATGATGTTAATCTGGCAGGACGAAGTGCGAAGACTAATTACTTCCTTTCCAGTTCGTTTTCAAAAGAAAAGGGCTTGCTGATAAATGATAATTTCAAGCGTCAGACTTTTCGTGTGAACCTGGAAACAGAAGTTAACTCCTTCATCAAAGTGGGTTTAACTTCCACCTATGGGCATAGGGATATGTCGGGCGTAGCGGCATCGGTGGCAAGCCTTTATACGAGCAGTCCTTACGGTACATGGTTTCATGCGAACGGAGACCCTACCCGTTACATAGTGGAAGAAGATCAGGTAGCTTCAAATCCGTTATACAATTCGCTGATGACGACCAACGAGGAGGTTTACAATAACCTGCTCAGTAATTTCTACACCGATATTACGGTTCCGAAAGTAGAAGGTTTGAGTTTCAGGATAAACTTTTCTCCTAATATTAGGTGGAACCGCAATTATAATTTCTTCCGACAGGATCAGTTTTTGCCGAACAATACCACGTTTGCCAACAAGCTGAATCAGAATGGGTTTGACTGGGTGTGGGAGAATATTGTAAAATATAACCGAAACTTCAACGAGCATCATTTTGATGTGACGCTTTTATTCGGGAAAAACTATATGCGGCAGGAGCAGACACTGGCCAATGCCAATCAGCTGAGTGCCGATGCCCTGGGTTTCAATGATCTCAGCCTGGGTACCATTCTGACCAATACCTCTTCTGCATTTGTGATCAGAGGCGTTTCGTCTATGGCCAGATTAAACTACGACTATGCCGGAAAGTACATGGTTACCCTCACCACAAGGCGCGACGGAAGTAGTGTTTTTGCAGCCAATAATAAATATGCTCTGTTCCCTTCAGTTGCTCTTGGCTGGAATATGGCCAGTGAAGATTTCATGCAGGATCAGCAACTGTTTAATAACCTGAAGGTAAGATTATCTTACGGGTCGGTAGGAAATCAGGGAATTGATCCTTATCAGTCGCTTAGTTTGTCCGGCATCACTCAGTATGTGTACGGAAATGGCGCAAGCATGTCTATCGGGGCTTTTCCAAACATCATGGGCAACGATAACCTGCGTTGGGAAACCACCTATTCAGGAAACGTGGGGATTGATTTCGGCATGCTGTCCAACCGCATTTCGGGTTCGGTCGAACTGTACAACACCCGGACGAAGGACCTTTTGGTAAGAAGATCCATTCCGGCCATGAACGGTTACCTCAACGTATTGACCAACATCGGAGAGGTACAGAATAAGGGAATAGAAATTACGCTGAATACTACCAATGTACAAACCAAAAAATTTAGCTGGAATACAGGATTGAACTTTACCTTCAACCAGAACAAAATCACAAAACTATATGGTCAGGATCTGGACAAAGACGGCGTGGAAGATGACGATATCAGCAACCGCTGGTTTATCGGGCAGCCGATTATGTCCTATTTTGATTATGTTTTTGATGGAATATACCAGCAGGGCGACGAGCTTCCCAGCGGATTTCGCCCGGGTTACGTCAAGCTTAAAGATCTGAACGGCGACAAGAAAATAGATGCAAATGATCGTACGATTATAGGCTCCGGCGGTCAGCCGAGATTTAAGTTCGGACTTTCTAATGATTTCCACTACGGTAATTTCTCGGTTTCTACTTTCATCAATGCGATGACAGGATGGATGAGCAATTTTCCGCTGTTGAACACAGCTGTGAGCCCGAATGCTCCCGGAAGAGGGCTTAATCAGCTGGACGCCGGATACTGGACACCGGAAAACGCCTCAAATACCCGTCCTTCTCTCCTTTATACCAATCCGCAGGGACATGGATGGTACGTAAGCAGAAACTTTGTCCGTCTTCAGGATATTTCTGTTTCTTATCAGGTGCCGGCATCCGTCCTGAAACGGGTGATGTTAAAATCGCTTCGGGTATTTGCCAATGCAAAGAATCTGGTAACGCTCAGCGACTGGCCTGGTACAGATCCTGAAATCGGGGGAACAACATCGGATCAGCTGTATTCGTTGCCGCGGATTTATAATGTGGGATTGGGTTTTAGTTTTTAATCATTAATGATTCATACATGAAACGCATTTTAATATTATTGACAGGAATAGTATTATGGGGGTGTAATGAGAACGACCTCAAAGAAACTCCGTTGTCCAACCTGAGTGCCGAGCAGATTCTGACTTCGCCCAACGGGTTCAGAATGTACCTTACCGGACTTTATGCGGCTTCCAGAGAAGAAATGTCCATGGGAGACAATACTTACTTTGCTCTCAATATGGCATCCACTGATATTGGCTCAGATGCGGGTGTGGAATATGTAGGTCTGCGCAATTATCTTACCACGTTTACACCTACGAACAACAACCTTAATATCCTGTGGAACTGGGCCTATACGGCGATGATCGTACGGGCCAACACGCTGATCCACTACGGAGAAGCCCGCCCCGAGGTATGGGTTACGGAAAAGGAAAGAAATCAGGTGTTGGCCGAAGCCAGATTTTTCAGAGCCTATACGTATAATCTGCTCGTAAATTCCTTTGGCGGGGTGCCTTTGGTAGATCAGATAAGCAGCTCTCCGAAAAATGATTACGTGAAATCCAGTAAAGAAGAGGTGCTGAATTTTGCGAAAACTGATCTGGAGTTTGCCGTGCAATGGCTTCCTGCGGTAAGTGAAGGCAATTTCGACGGAAAACTAACGAGAGGAGCCGCTCAGCATCTGCTTACAGAAGTTTACCTGAGTTTAGGCGATGCCGAGAATGCTGTTCGTATTTCTTCCGAATTAATTTCGTCGGGTAATTACAAGATCATGACCGGCAGATTCGGTTCCAAAGCCACTCAGCCCGGAGACGTATTCGCTGATTTGTTTTTAGATGGAAACCATAACAGAGCCTCTGGCAATCAGGAATCGATTCTGGTATGGCAGTTTGAAAACAACGTTCAGGGCGGAGGAAGCAGTTTGAACGGAAATGTTCAGATCCGTAACTGGGCTCCTTTTCTCAGCAAAATCACCGATCCCGATGGAGTTGCCATGCTGGTCGTGGATACACTCGGAAGAGGTGTGGGAAGGGTGAGGGGTACCAATTACTTCCTGTACGATATATGGAGAGAAAACCCGCAGGATATGCGGAACTCTTCCTATAACATGAGAAGGAAGTTTTATTACAACAATCCACGGTCTAAATACTATAATCAGCTGGTAGAACCTAAGGTAGTTTACGACGACACCATGCGGAATATTTATCCGTATTCAAGAAAAATAGACGGTACGCCCTGGGCAAATAATCCTACCTCGGGACGTACAGCCAAGGATGTAATGGTTTTCAGATTGGCGGAAACATATTTATTAAGAGCGGAAGCCTACTTCAAACTGGGGCGCACCGGTCTGGCGGCAGATGATATCAACGTCATCCGCAAAAGGGCCAATGTCCCCGTCATTGCTGCCGATAAAGTAAGCATTGATTTTATTCTGGATGAAAGAGCCAGAGAGCTAACAGTGGAGGAACCGCGGAGAAGAACACTGGTACGGCTTGGGAAACTGGTGGAGAGAGTCAGAAAATATAACCTGCTGGAAGAGACCAGAAGTTCCATTCAGGACTATCATCAATATTTTCCGATCCCGCAATCGGTTATTGACGCAAATTATGGACAAGTAATAGAACAAAATCCGGGATACTAACCAACAATTAATTAAAAATATGATTAGCTTATTGAATGTCAAGAAGATAGCAGGTGTAGCCATGCTGATCTCATCTGCGTATTGTTCTTTCGGACAGGATTTTAAAATTCCCGAATTAGCAACAGCAGGAAAACAGGGTGTGGTAAGTTCAGAGCTGGTATATGGTATGGACCAGAAACCAACCGCCCAGTGCCATGCATCTACCATTATTGAAACCAGTGAGGGACTTATGTGTGCTTTCTTTGCGGGTACAAACGAAAAAAACCGGGATGTGGGAATTCGGGTGGCACATTATAAAAACGGACAGTGGAGCTGGCCCGTGGAAGTAGTCAATGGCTTTCTGACAGATTCGGTTAAGCATCCGGCCTGGAACCCGGTACTGTTCCAGCCGAAGGGCGGTCCTATCTACCTGTTTTATAAAGTCGGGCCGGATGTTGACAACTGGTGGGGCGTGTATACTACCTCATCGGATGAAGGCAGAACCTGGACAAAACCGGTAACCATGGGCAAGCATAAACTAGTTGGTGACTTACTGGGCCCGGTGAAAAACAAAGCGGTTCAGCTGGCAGACGGTACGATCATCTCTCCGACAAGTCTGGAAAGAAGAGGTACACCCAATGGAAGGGATTGGAGAATTTATTTTGAAATCTCCAAGGATAACGGCAAAACCTGGCAGGTGATTCCGCCGATAAACGATGGAGTGGAGTACGATGCCATTCAGCCGAGCGTACTTATTCACAAAAACGGAGATCTGCAGATTATGGCAAGGACTATCCAGGACGTACTGGTGACGAGCTGGTCAAAAGACAATGGGCAGACCTGGTCCAAGTTGGAAAAATCCGGCTTGCCGAACCCAAATTCAGGGACCGATGCGGTAACATTGAAAGACGGCAGACATCTATTGGTATATAACCATTCAACCAAATCCGGACCGGAGCCGAAAGGAAGAAATATTCTTAATCTGGCTATATCGGATGACGGTAAAAACTGGAAAGTGGTAACCACACTGGAAAACCAGCCCATCCAGCACGGATATTCCTATCCTGCCATTATTCAGACCAAAGACGGAAAGGTCCATATAACTTATACCTACGACAGAAGATCGGTGAAACACGTAACAGTTGATTCTTCCAAGCTTTAAAAATGACGCTTTAAATCAGCAATGATATCGTATGGAAAAGCTGCCTGACTATAGTGTCCGGGCAGCTTTTTTCGTACAATTAACCGCCAGTTTTTGCCAATGACAAATCCATTTTTTTAACGGAATGCACGATGTGCCGCACACTCATTTTGACGACGTATTGACTTCACCTGCATTGAAAGCCGTTCTAAGTATTAAGAGGCGACTTTTTGCTTTTCCAGACAAAGTCGTTTCGTCTGGCTTTATGAACAAAATGCGACCAGGTCAATAGAACATTTCAGCTATGAGAAAATTTCACATTTCCTTCGCCCTCGTATTGTTTGCCTGCCTTGCCTCAGCGCAAAATGTAAAACCTTGTAAGCCCTGCGAGGAGTTGAAAAAGCTTCAGCTTCCGGATGTAGCGATTTTGGTCGCTGAGGCCAATGCCGGGGACACGATCAGCAATCCGAATGAACCGTGGCGCGGAACTGTCGTCATCAAAAAGCCTTTCTGTCGAATATTGGGCAGGATAAGCAAGGAGATCAATTTCGAGATCCTGCTGCCCGAGGAAAGTAACACACGCTTTCTGATGTCGGGCGGAGGTGGTTTTGTCGGAACGATCCAGAATGATTTCCAGAGAAAGGTGGACGAGGGATTTGCAACAGCAGGAACGGACACAGGGCACGAAGGAGGCGCCGACGCAAAATGGGCTTACAACAACATGGAGCGACAACTCAATTTTGGGCGGCTTGCCATACATCGTACCGCGGTTGTATCCAAAGCCATTATGCAAAATTATTATTGTGCCGGACCATCCAAATCGTATTTTGTCGGTTGTTCACGTGGTGGCGGACAGGCGATGGTTGAGGCCCAGTATTACCCGGAGGATTTTGATGGGATTGTGGCAGGGGCACCCGCATTTGCATGGCCAGCTATTGCTGCGAAATTTCTACAGCACAGCCAGCTCAATTATCCGGATCCAAAAGAACTGACTCCGATCGTCACGAAAGAAAATCTTAAACTTTTACACAAGGAAGTTCTTACACAATGCGACCAGCTCGACGGGTCGGCTGATGGGATCCTGAACAACCCCGGTAAATGCAGGTTTGATTTCTCTAAATTACCGATGTGCCCCAACGAAAATCCAGGAAGTACATGTTTTACAAAAGCCCAGATCGCAGCAATTAAGTCGATTTACAGTCCATTGGTGGTAAATGGAGATCAGATTTACCCGGGCTTTCCGTTTGGTGGAGAAGCAGAAGATAATTCCTGGGACCCATGGATTACCGCACCGGGTTCTACCGGGCAAAAGGAACCCAGCCTGCATTATATGTTTTCCACGAACATTTTTAAGTATCTCGTTTTCAACGACTCCACCTTTAATTATTCTCGGTACGACTTTAAAAATTTTGCCACGGAAACTGCATATGCCTCATCCTATCTGGATGCCACCAGTACCGATTACAGCGAATTTAAAAAACGCAAGGGTAGGATTATTTTTTTCCATGGATGGAATGATGCTGCACTCTCGGCAAACGCAACCATTGAGCATTACAATGGGATATTAAAAAATGACAAAGATGCGCAATCCTATGCAAGGCTGTTTCTGCTTCCGGGAGTTTTGCACTGCGGGGGCGGGCCAGGTTGTGACAATGTGGACTGGATCAGCCTGATCATTGATTGGGTAGAAAAAATGAAGGCGCCAGACCAGATCGTTGCGTCGAAAATGGCTGGGGGCAAGACTACTACGAAGAATATTTTCCCGTATCCGAAAGAGTAAGAGCTACAATGTGCGGTTTTAATGATAAGGATTAGATTTCTTCTATCGAAAATTGAGGTCTTTGTCTGTGGAATTTTTGCTTATTTCTGCGTGAATTTTCGGGTGGTTTTTTGATGCAAATTCAGGCTTAGCGATAAAGCCGGTAAGTTTCCGGGAATTTTGTGATCGTTTATCAATGTGTTAACCTGGCATCGACATTTCCAGCTTATATCCCTTCCCATGAACATTCGTTATTCTCAGTTCCGGATCAAGGCTTAATTTCTTTCGGAGTTTTGACACAAACATATCCAGGCTGCGACCGGTGAAGACCCCTTCATTGATCCAGACTTCCTGCATCAGCGTTTCGCGGGGGGTGAGTTCGCCGAAATTTTTATGGAGCAATTCTAAAACCTTGCATTCCTTGTCTGTGAGCGTAATCGCCTCGCCTCCGAAAAGCAAGTGCTGCGCCTTTGTGTTAAATAAAAAACTTCCGAGCGCAGCCACCTCCGTGATGGGCTCATTTGTTATGGTGGAATTTTGATTTTGTCCAGGTACCGGTGTTGAATTCTTTCTAAAACGCCCGATCACCAAGGTAGCACTCAGCAACATGAGAATGCCGCCATAAACCACATGCATCAATGGAAAGTCAAAGGTTGTCGTTTTTGATTTTTCAGTCCGCTGGTCGATGTCAGAGGCGAAGGATGCTGTTTTTGATTCTTCAAGGTTTTCATGGACTACCTGGGTATCCGCTTCAACTGATTCCGTCAGCCGGCCGAGGTCAGCTTTCTTCTGTTTTACTTTTTCATAAAAATCAGGAAAGGTAAATTCGATGGTATAACAACCTGGGGGCTGGCTTCTGCCACTGCAAGCCAGGATGTCCGGCGAAGTATTATTTACCTGGAAACCATACACAATGCCGCCTTTTATGCAATCATGTACTGTAACGGTGTAGCCGGAAGGGAACTGTGCTTTGGGAAGTAAGCGTTGCGACAGCGCCATGAGCGAGTCGTGGTTAAAAACGAATTCGTTTTCAAACCTGAGCAGAAAAGTGCCTTCTTTAATCTCGGTAACGGGTAATACGCGCGAGGTCGAGTCGCCTGCCAGCAGCAGCAGCCGATGACCGGTCTGACGGATCATGAGGTTGACTTGCTTCGCCCGTAAGTTGAGGCCTGAATGTTCTGTGAAAGATGAGGCGATCAAAAAAATAGCCAGCATCACCGGGGCAATGCCGCACCCAACAACCAACCGGTTACTGAAAAAGCCGGTAAAAGCAGAATTTACACGCATTTACATTTCTTTTTACAATTGACTGACAAGATTTTACAGTTGATTTGCAAGCATGGTTAAGCAGGTGCCTACATTTGGATATGTGAAGTTAAACACAATTTTATTCTATTATTTCACTAAACCAAGTTAGTCATGAAAATCCATAACCTTGCTTTTTTGCTCCTTTTTCAATTCTTATTTGCCTTTGATCTGACTTTTGAATTTCCACAGTCACCACTCCCGGATAGTAGGCAAAAACTCAAAAGAGCTAAATCAAAAACTGCAGACATTATTTTTAAGTCTGCGGATGGCGGACAGACCTGGCAGGACATTAGCGAAGGGCTGCCTGAAGATTTACCAGAAGACGGTATCCCGAGAGATGGTTTCCTTGCAAATGATAGTGGAATGTATCTGAGAGCCGGAGATGGGATGTTTTACAGCAAACCACATTCCACTGCTCCTTTTTGGGAAAAACAGATTTTTCCAGACAATCATAGCAGCATTGTCCCTGGCAAGACTGGCATGCTTGCATTCAACTACGGTGGTCAGTTTATGCAAAAAGCAAACGGAACGGGTTTCTGGTTGCCGGTATACGAGGATTTTAAAGGGAAAAGCGTTCGCACCGTTTTTGAAGCCAGAGATGCCGTTTTTATCGGTTGCGATTGGGGGCTTTATAAATATGATGACAGTGGGAAAAATTGGGAGCGAGTCTATGACGGAGGCTGGGTAATGAAAGTGGTGGAGTCAGATGGAGTGCTGCTGGCGACCAGCCAGCGCGGCATCATTCGGTCGACAGATAATGGTGAAAATTGGGTTAGTGTAATTAACGAGGGCGGAGTGGGCATAGCAATAGAACGCATCAAAGGTGGATTTGCCGCCATCACTTGCAATACGGAGACCGAGACCAGAAGAGTGCGGACATCCTACGACGGCGGCAAAACCTGGCAGCCTGTCGATGCGAACCTGCCGGCAAGCCTTTATATTGCCTCTATTGCGGAAGTTGGTGAATACATGTTCTGTGGTCATCCCGCAGGTATTTACAGGTCTCCGGACAAGGGAAAAACATGGCAACTGTTACTTCCTTCTATAAACAATAAGGTCTTCAATTTGTTTGTTTCTGGCAACGCGATCTATGCCATACCAAAGGGTGGAGGTTGTTGAAAGTTGGTATCACACAGTATACTGATATAATATTGATACCAATTGCTGTATACCTTTGTCAGAAAATAATTCAAGAGACAAATGGAAAATTTAAAAGGGAAAAAAGCCCTGGTTACCGGCGGGAATAGCGGCATTGGGTATGCAGCTGCAAAGGAATTGAAAGCACAAGGAGCGGAGGTGATCATTACAGGCCGACGCGAAAATGTGATCCGGGAAGCGGCAGCAGAACTTGGCGTGACAGGTTTTGTAAGTGATCAGAGTAAAGTTGCGGATATCGAAGTACTGGCAAAACAGGTTAGCGAGCAATTTGGCAAACTTGACATTTTATTTATCAATGCTGGCGTGCTGGGGGGCGCGGGAATTGAAACTGCGACGGAAAAGGATTTCGATTATGTGATCGATGTGAATTTTAAGGGAGCCTATTTTACGCTCAGCAGATTTATCCCGATCCTGAATGATGGCGCTTCGGTCGTGTTTTTGTCGTCCAATGTTGTAGGCATGAATGGCGCTAATTCTTCCATGTACACTTCCAGCAAAGCGGCCCTGAATGCGGTCATGAAAATTGCGGCGATTGAACTGGCACCGCGGAAGATCCGGGTGAATGCGATCAGTCCCGGTCCGACTCAGACTGAAATTTTAAATAAAATGGGCTTGGATCCGGCAGCCCGCCTGGCACTGGACGACTGGATGATCGAACGCATTCCATTGAAAAAAATCGGAAGTGCCGACGATGTGGCGAAAATGGTAACCTATTTCTCGGGGGACGCTTCGAGCTTTATTACAGGCGCAGAAATCGTTATGGATGGCGGGATGAGTCTTTGACCATTTAGCTTAACTTAGCGCAGCATTTGAAGCAAGCGCAGGTGCGAAACACCTGTGCTTTTTTGCATGTTAAGTGAAATCAGTAGGACCGAAAGAAGCAGGAAAATGGATGAAGAACAGATCAGGAAAGCTGGAGAGATCCTGTCCGATCCGAGAAACCAAAAGCAGGAAGTTCAGGCATTGCAGGATACCATGTACGTCATTGGCGGCAAATGGAGGCTCTTGATTATCAATTCAATATGCAATGGAAACAGGCGTTTTCGTGATATTCAAAGAAGCATTCCCGGCATTACGACGAGGATGCTGTCCAGGGAGTTGAAGGATATGGAAGCCAATCAGCTGATCAAACGCACGGTGACGCCCGACACGCCCGTTTTGGTCGAGTATACGGAAACGGATTACTGCATGTCGTTTGGCGGCATCATTCTGGAAATGATCAGCTGGGGGAAGCAGCACCGGGAAAAAGTAATGAAAAATCAGGGCGTCTAACTCACCTTTGGTTATGTCTATTTCAAAGGCATGTTTGTCTGAATCGGGGCCTGGTTAATGGTTGATTTTTGCATCTGGATATACATTTGATCATTAGTATTCAGATAATTACGCGAGAATGAAAAAGCCAGGGTTAAAATTTTACAAAAGTGCAGCAGTTGTGCTGACATTGATCTTTGTGGGAATGCAGATCAGCTCGCCCGACATTGAGAACCCGCCTGTGACGAGCGAGATTGTGGCTCCTGCGGATGTGAAGCAGATATTGGAGCGGGCTTGTTATGATTGTCATTCCAATGAAGCGAAGGTGGAATGGTTTGATAAGATCGCCCCGGCCTCTTTCCTCATAAAGCGCGACATTGAGGAGGCGCGCTCGCGGTTTAATTTTTCGGAATGGGACAAGAATCCGGCGGGTGTGCAGGAGCTGTTGCTTTGGGAAATGGTGAATGCGATCGAACAGGGGAAGATGCCTTTGAAACGTTACCAGCTGGCGCATCCAGGTGGCAAAGTGTCTGAATCTGAGCTTGCGGTTTTGAAAAAATATGTAAATACGCTTCCCGGACGGCATAAGGTTGATACAGCCAGGATCGTTGCGCAACCTTCTTCAAGTCAAAAAGTTTCCACTCCAAAGACGCCGGTTTCCTTAAATGGCATTCCCTATTCTGCGGACTACAAAAACTGGAAGATCATCAGCGTCACAGATAAATTCGACGGCGGCAGCATGCGGATCGTCTACGGAAATGATATTATGGTGAAGGCCATTGGAAAACGCCAGCTTCCTTTTCCTGATGGGGCACGAATTGTAAAGGTTGTTTGGGGCAAACAGGCAGAGGATAAAGAAGGTAATGTGCTGCCCGGAAACTTTCAAAATGCACAATTCATGATCAAAGACAGCAAAAAATACAGCACCACCGAAGGCTGGGGATTTGCCAAATTTGATGGTCTAGACCTGAAACCCGCTGGCAAAACGATCCTCTTCGAGCAGACTTGCGCCAACTGTCACCGGCTGCTAGCCCCTGAAAATGACTTTGTATTCAACGTTCCGACCAAATAAATCTTACCAAAATGAAGTCGACTATTTCACTATATATCATCGCGCTGCCACTTTTGATGCTGTCCTGCGACGACCGCAACACTGCTCAGCTGGCACCTGAATATCTGTACGATGCCGGAAACCAGAAGGTGATCAAATCCATCATTAATAACAAAAAGGGCACCATTGCAATGCTTTATGGGAATGATCTTGCGCTGGAAAACGCTTCTAAATCGTTGCCCAAACCAAACATTGGCGCAAACTATACATTGGTAACCTGGAAACAAAAACCAATGCCGCAATGGTACGGTACCAAAATGAATGGAGAGATTTATTCCGTCGAGCATTTGAAAGTTGTGCAGAGAAATGCAACGCAATTTGCATTTGACTATGATTTCCAGACTGGAAAAGGTTATCAGCCTGGCGACGGCCGACCGGAAGAGCAACAGCGGATCAAGTTTATAACTTCCCAACGCGCTGCTGTTTTTCCTTAATATTGAGTAAAATCGCGCATTGACGCACTGATTTGATATGGTAACAAAAGCAGCTTTTAAAGTCTCTAATACAATCATATGGACGAGCTCCATCGTGATTGGCTTGCTTTCCTCGGTGCCGCAGCTGGCTTCGAACCAGTTTGTGCCATTGGAAGCGGCTGTAAATGCGGGCATTACGGCTGCGTTTGCGGTGATTATGTGGTATTTCAATATTTACATGCTTTCGCAAAAGAGTAACCGGCCGCAGGGACAGCAGATATCCTATGCGAAATTGCTGAACTCCCTGGCGTTCGGCCTTGTCCTGATGCTCGGACTGGCTTACATTCAGCAGCTTATCCTTTCGCACATTGATTTCGGCCCCGCCATGCTGATGGTGGAAGTCCGCGGGATTCTGATCAACCTTGTATTTTATATGTTCCTCAATATGCTGCAACAGAATTATGAAAACCAGCATGTGAGCATGGAACTGGAACGGTTTCGGAACGACAACCTGAGTGCGCAATATGATCTTTTGAAACAGCAGGTGAACCCACATTTTCTGTTCAATAGCTTGAATACGCTCAAAGCAATGGTCGAAACCGGCGATCAGCAGTCGGTGGATTTCATATTAAAACTCGCCAACTTTTACCGCTACACGCTCGAAAGCCGGAAGCTGGACCTGATTCCCTTGAAAGAAGAAATGGAGATTTTGAATGCGTATCTTTTTTTGCAAAAGGCCAGGTTTGAAGATGGTTTTATTTTCCAAAACAAACTTGATGATGCCGTTTTAGATACATTAATCCCTCCATTTACATTGCAATTATTGGTTGAAAATTGTCTCAAACACAACATTGTATCATTAAATCGGCCCTTACATATCCGCATTTTCATGGAAGGGGAAAGCATTGTTGTCGAAAACCAGGTCCAGCTCAGAAAGAACAAGGAAGATTCCCTGGGCGTGGGATTGAAAAACATTGAGCTCAAATACAGTCATTTATTAAACAAAAAGGTGGAGGTGATCAACGCCCAAGACCTGTTTCAGGTTAGACTTCCTATCATTTATGAACATCGTAATCATTGAGGATGAGCTGAAAACAGCCCGATCCCTTGAAAACATGCTCCGGCAACTGCGTCCGGCGGCCAAAATCACCGGTCCATATCAGAGTGTCGAAGAATCTGTTGAAGCACTTTCGGCGGGACCGCAACCAGACCTGATTTTTATGGACATTCAGCTGGCTGACGGGCTGAGTTTTGAGATTTTTAAATCGGTGGAGATCGTTTGTCCCGTCATTTTCTGTACGGCCTTTGACGAATATTCGCTGGAAGCATTCAAGCGGAATGGCGTGGATTATGTCCTGAAACCATTATCACAAGAAGACATTGCAGCCGCACTCGGTAAAGTGGACGACCTGAAAAACTTTTTCCAGCAAAAAGCAATTCCCGACCTGAGCGAGTTACTTAGCAGAATGGCTCCCCAGGCCGAGAAAACAAGTTTTTTAGTATTTAAACATCAAAAATACACGACAGTCCAAACCGCGCAGATCGCCTTTTTCTACATCCGGAATGAGACTTCGATGATCATGTGTTTCGACGGACAGGAATTTTCATTAAGCCAATCCCTTGATCAAATCGTAGCGTCTGTGAGCCAGAAGCAATTTTTCCGGATGAACCGGCAGTATCTGGTCAACTTTTCAGCGATCAAGGAAATCGAGCATTATTTTATGCGAAAACTATATGTCAAGCTGGTCATAGAAACGCCGGATCAATTGCTGATCAACAAGGAAAAAGCGCCGTCGTTTCTGGCGTGGATGGAGAATCGTTAGTGCTTGAAATTTCTCACTCCCGGCATGCCTGATTGACGGCTTCGTTCGTCCTGTTCAACCTGAATTTCTTCGTTTTAGCCCGGGTCGACCATAAGAAGTACTGGAAAAATGGATAGCCAGTAGATCTTTTCAACCGGAGTATAGAAACCTGGACGACGGCTATTTTGGTTGCGCGACCGCAGGTTGCTTGTCTGCCCTTTGTGAGCCTTGTTACCAAATCAAGCTGTTCTAGGTGGCGGCCTGCTTTCTTTTGTTATTGAAGGAACTCACATGTGGATTAAATGCTTTTACTAATAAGCATTATAGCATTACAATCAACATGGCAGACAAACTTATTCAGGATATACCATTTTCCATCCTTGATCTTGCACCGATCACGGAGGGTAATAATGCAGCGGCAACTTTCAAAAACAGCCTCCGGCTCGCGCAGCGCGTCGAAGCGCTTGGCTATAACCGTTACTGGCTTGCAGAGCATCACAATATGGCAAGTGTCGCCAGTTCCGCTACCTCGGTGCTGATCGGCTATATTGCCGGCGGCACCAATACAATCCGTGTGGGCAGCGGCGGCATAATGTTGCCCAATCACGCGCCGCTGGTGGTTGCCGAGCAGTTCGGTACACTTGCGTCGCTATACCCCGGCCGCATTGACCTGGGACTTGGACGTGCGCCTGGAACGGACCAGGTGACGGCCCGCGCGCTCAGGCGTAACTACATGGAATCCGCTCAGGATTTTCCGGATGATGTGGTGGCCTTACAAACTTATTTCTCAGCAGAGAACAGCAGTTCCAAAGTTCGCGCTATTCCCGGCGAAGGGCTGGAAATTCCGATCTGGATACTCGGATCAAGTACCGACAGTGCGCGGCTGGCTGCGCATCTGGGACTGCCCTACGCCTTTGCGAGCCACTTCGCACCCACCCAATTCATGACCGCGATAGAACTTTACCGCCGGAATTTCAGGCCGTCGCGATACCTGGAGCAGCCTTATGTAATGGCTTGTGTGAATGTGATCGCCGCAGATACCACGGAGGAAGCTGAGCGGCTCGCGACTTCCTTTTTCCAGCTGGCTACGGGAATTATCACAGGCAAACGCCAGCCTCTGCAGCCACCAGTAGAGAGTATGGACGGACTTTGGGGAGAATACGAAGAAGCTGCCGTGAGGGAAATGATGAAATACACGTTTATCGGCGACAAGCAAAAAGTAGGCACCGATCTGGCCTATTTTCAGCGGCATACACAGCTCAACGAGTTAATGGTGACCAGCCACATCTACGATCCGGGCGCGCGAATTCACAGTTATGAAGTTTTGAAAAGTGTGCAGGGGGAGCGTGTTTTCAGCTAATGCTCACCCCCGGTTAAATTGCGCGATCTGATCATCACAAATCCGCTCCTTCAGGTCTTTCGATACTTTCAGCCGATCGCTCAGATCTTTCAACTCTCACCATTTCTTCCTGGCATTGCATAATGCCAGGACTTCTATCAAATGTGCCGGTTACTTTCACCGAAAGCCGCCAGCTCGTCGGAAAGTCATTTATCCGGGTTGTGCGGCCCGAAGTTGAACATTATCCCGCCGGTTCCCCGACGCAATTCGTCGGAAATTTCTGAGAAAATATGACGTTTTCATATGTCACCAAAAGTTTCAAATTTACCTGCAAAGTGCCTAATTATGTCGAAATGACACTTTTGTTAAATTTCAATAAAAATTTGTACTCGTGTGTGAATAAAATTTTAAAATTTATTATTAACTCTGCATTAGAATTAGCTGCAATCAGACAACAGTTAAAATTTATACCTAACTATATGAAAACAATTTTTACTCCCAATGATGTTGTTCAACGACATCAATTATTCCTTAGTTGCCGTCTTCACCTACGTTTTATTTTCATTGGATCGGTGGTTTAACCAGCGTATTCTATCATTTCATTCAATTAAGAGCCTGCTTTTAATTACAACCCATTGAGAGTTTAACACTCACTCTATCACATTTCTATTTACCAGAAAAATCATCGGAGCTGCTGTATGGTATGTGTTCCAATGTGTTCATCTATTTCTGTTTTATAAACCTGTGCCTATGACAAAACAAAAAACTTAACAACACTTAACTCCTTGTGAGACAATGACCGATTTTTTGGTCGGGAAGACTTCTTGTGCCCAAAAAATAAAAATGGAGGTATTCTAAATCATTTATTAACTGAAATTTATGACCCAAATTCTTTACTTAAAAAGGCTGTGCCCACCTGCAAGTGTGTGCCTGGCTATGATGGCTGTCGCTGTATGCCAACCTTTGCCGCTTCTGGCAACTGGTCTGCCCGGCATTAAAACAAGCCTTTTAAAGGCAGATATTACTGTGAAAGGAAAAGTGGCCGAGGAAAACGGAACCCCGTTGCCCGGTGTAAGTATCCTTGTAAAAGGAACAAATTCAGGTACTACCACGGATGCTGCCGGACAATATAGTATCACGGTTCCTAACGGGGAAGCTGTCCTCGTATATAGCTACGTTGGTTTTCTCAGGCAAGAAGTGACAGTAGGCGCAAGAAATTCGATTGATGTGACACTGGTTGGAGATTCACAAGCTTTGAGCGAGGTGATTGTAGTGGGATACGGGGAACAGAAGAAAGAAACATTAACCGGAGCTGTAACAACAGTGAAGGGATCCGACATTGTAAAATCACCAGCTGTGAACGTTAGTAACAGCCTTGCCGGACGTTTACCAGGGGTAACGCTGGTTGCACGCAGTGGCGAGCCGGGACAGGATGGATCGACAATCCGTATCCGTGGGATGAATACATTAGGTAACAACGACGCTCTTGTCGTTGTAGATGGTATTCCAGGTCGTTCACTTGACCGTATTGACCCGAACAGCATCGAAACAATTTCGGTTTTGAAAGATGCTTCTGCTGCGATTTATGGAGCTCAGGCAGCAAACGGGGTTATTCTGATCACCACCAAACGCGGTAAAACAGGAAAACCTACGATCACATTTAATGCCAATCAGGGTTTCAGTCAGCCTACCATTCTGCCTAAAATGACGAACTCATCAGAGTATGCACAGGCGTTGAATGAGGTGGACCTTTATAGAAATCGTCCGCCGCGTTATACTTCGGAGGACATTGCCAAGTTTGCAGATGGCTCGGACCTGTGGAAATATCCGAATACAGACTGGTTTGATGAAATCTACAAAAACTGGTCAGGTCAGCACTTTTATAACACAACTGTATCAGGTGGCGGCGAGGCTGTGCGCTATTTTGTTTCCCTGGGTACAAAAACCCAGGATGGATATTACAAGAATAGTGCTACCAAATATGTGCAGCACGATTTCAGAACAAACCTGGATGCAACCATTACCAAGAATATAAGCCTGCGTTTTGATGTGTCCGGCCGTATGGAAGACAAAAACTACCCGACGCGCACAGCCGGGGACATCCTATGGATGGTGATGAGGGGCAAGCCGAATATGCCTGCTTACTGGCCAAACGGAGCAACGGGTCCGGATATCGAGTACGGAAATAACCCTGTGGTAGTCAGTACAAACCAAACTGGGTACGACCGTGACAAATGGTACGTTCTGAACAGTACGCTACAATTGAATGTCAAAATTCCCTGGGTAGAAGGACTTTCATTTACCGGAAATGCGGGGATTGATAAAGGATTTAATTTCAGAAAGCGTTTCCAGACTCCGTGGTACCTTAATTCCTGGGATGGAACAAGCCGCGATGCGAACGGAGAGCCGATACTCGTGCGCGGAAAGAAAGGCGTTGGAGATCCTAACCTTACGCAGTACACCGAGGACAAGCAGGATATTTTGCTGAATGGTTATCTTAACTATGACAAAACAATAGGATCTAACCATATGGTGAAGTTTTTGGTCGGTAGTGAAAGAAGAACGGGTAACGGTGACAGATTCAATGCTTTCCGCCGCTATTTCGTATCCACTTCCCTGGATCAGCTGAATGCAGGTGGAGATGCTGAGAAAGACAATGCAGGAACAGCATACCAAAGTGCACGGCTTAACTATTTCGGACGTGTCAACTATAGCTTCAAGGAAAAATACCTGATGGAGTTTGTATGGAGGGTCGATGGATCCTACATCTTCCCGGAAGCAAAACGTTTCGGATTTTTCCCTGGCGTATCCGCGGGATGGCGCGTTTCGGAAGAGAACTTCTGGAAAAACAATTTAAGTTTTGTTAATCAGTTCAAACTTCGCGCTTCGTGGGGACAAACTGGTAACGACCGTATCGAAGAATGGCAGTACCTTGGAACCTACGGCTTCCAGACCCAGAATATGGTATACGGGGTCAACACGGAAAATAAAACATTGGGAGAAACCCGTATCCCCAATCCGAATGTAACCTGGGAAGTAGCCAGCCAGGGAGATATCGGTTTTGATGCCAGCTTATTGAATGATCGTATCAACATTACTTTCGACGTATTTGATTACCGCCGCTCGGGATTGCTTTGGAAAAGAAACGCATCCGTTCCTACGTCTACCGGTTTGACACTGCCCAGCGAGAACATCGGTAAGACATCCAACAGAGGATTTGACTTCAATGTTTCATACCGTGGCGATGTGAAGGACCTGAAATACACGTTCTTTGTGAATGGAGGTTATGCGATCAACAAAGTGAACTTTATTGATGAAACTCCGGGCCGTCCGGATTACCAGCAAGTTACCGGTCATCCGCTACCCACTAAACCTAGCGATCCGAACGCACCTTTCGATCCGGACCGTGACCTTTATTATCAGTCAATCGGTATCTTCAAAGACCAGGCTGCCGTTGATGCATATCCACACTGGGGAGGTGCCCGTCCGGGTGACGTAATCTTCAAAGATGTGAACAACGATCAGAAAATCGATGCGAATGACCGTGTTCGTAACTACAAAACAGACGTGCCGCGCTTCCAGGGAGGTATTGGTGCTAATCTGAGCTTCAAAGGGTTTGACCTTTCTGTTCTATTCCAGGCAGCTACGGGTGCGCTTCGTTATCTGTCTCTGGAAAGTGGTGATTTCGGAAACTACTGGAAAGAAGATTTCGATGGTCGCTGGACTCCCGAAAACATCAATGCTACCAAACCACGTGCAAGTAACAGAAGTGATGAGTACTGGAGATCACAGCGGAATACGCATCTGCTTTACAACACCAACTACGTAAGGCTGAAAAACCTTGAATTCGGTTACACTGTACCAATGGGGCTAGTCAACCGTCTTGGCCTGCAGAACGTTCGTTTCTATGTAAATGGGAATAACCTGGCTACCTATTGCCCTGGTCTGAAAGGATTCGATCCGGAAGACAACAACACTGGTGGTATCAATTACCCACTTTCCAGAGTTGTGAATGGCGGTTTATCATTGACTTTTTAATTGATTACATATGAAAAAGATTGTAGCTTTTTTAACAGTTGCGCTGAGCATTGGCAATTTGACTTCCTGTAATCAGGATTTTCTTGACAAGCAGCCGCAGGACCAGTTTTCGGAAACCGCCGTATGGAATGATCCGGCACTGATCCAGACATTTATCAATAATACCTATCGCGGACTGGGACACGGTTTCAACAACGTGATGTTCTCTACTTACAGCGACGAATCCATGGCTGTATGGGGGCCTGTTGTGAACGTGACCAAGGGACTTATCAACGCCAGCGATATCAATGACTGGGCATGGGACCGCGCCGGGTATTTTGTGTGGGACAATGTTTACAAAAATATACGTGCGACAAACCTTTTCTTCAGCAAAATTGACCAGGCAACAACACTGGATGCTGCCACGAAGAATATGTACATGGGCGAGGAGCATTTTGTACGGGCATACCTGTATCACAATCTGGTATCCGTTTATGGCGGTGTGCCGCTGGTGACCCAGGCGTACGGCCTCGGCGAAGAGTATGCTATGCCGCGTAATACCTATGAAGAGTGCATCAAGTTTATTGCAGATGAATGTGATAAAGCAGCTGCGTTGCTGCCTGAAACACAATCGGCTGCTAACGCCGGCCGCGCTACCAAAGGTGCTGCCCTGGCGCTTAAAGCACGTACGCTTTTGTATGCTGCCAGTGATTTATATGCCAACCCCACCTGGTCACCCGGATATGCCAATACCGAGCTGATCGGTTACAAAGGCGGTGACCGGGCGGCAAGATGGAGAGCAGCCAAAGATGCTGCCAAGGCGGTTATCGATATGAACGTTTACAGCCTGAACGCACCTAACCCGGCTTCATTGGCCGAAGCCTCTAAAAACAGAGCTGATATGTTTGTTTCAAAACAATCACCAGAGGATATACATGTGCGTTTCTTCCTGGCGAAGCTGGATAACGACGGTGCCTGGCCGGGACGTTCTAACGGCCCCAACGGTTATCACAACTGGGGTGGAAATACTCCGCTTGGCCAGCTGGTGGATGATTATGAAATGAAAGATGGTACCAGATTTTCATGGTCGAACCCAGTGCACGCCGCAGATCCGTATGTTGGTCGCGATTCCCGGTTCTATTCCGATATCCTGTTCGAAGGGGCACCATGGAGACAACGTCCGGCTGATGTGATTGATAAAGATCCCAAGGGTATCATTCAAACAGGTTATTGGGAAAAATGGAACGCCGCTACTTCAAAAGTGGAAGTTGTCGCGGGACTTGATACCAGAAAAGGCCCTATTGAAGACTGGAACGGGACCTATTCAGGGTATTATCTGAAAAAGTTTATGGATCCGGCAGTGGATGCTCAGTTCTTCAGATCTGAGGTGCCCTGGCGATTTATCAGATATACAGAAGTGTTGCTGAACTACGCAGAAGCGTGTATCAATCTGGGTGAAGAAGCTGAGGCTAAGAAGTATCTCAACATGATCCGCAAACGTGCTGCAATGCCTGATATCACTGAAACAGGTGCAGCGCTGATGAAACGTTATCAGAATGAGCGCCGCATTGAAATGGCTTATGAAGAACAGCGCTTTTTCGACGTTCGCCGCTGGATGATCGCTCCCCAGGTTTATTTCAACGCACGTGGCGTCGAACCGACCTATAAATTAAATCCTGATAAAACAACTGCTACCAAAGCTACTTACAAGATCATCGAGGTTCAGGAGCGTAAATGGGTAGACAGAAATTACTTTCTGCCCATTAAACTGGATGAAATGAACAAGAACAATAAGCTTATTCAGAATCCGGGATATTAATCAAAAGTGCAAATAAAAAGGAATGCCGGTCACTCTGATCGGCATTCCTTTTTTTATATAAGGCTGTCTGATTGTTGCTGAAACTGATTGTAAGCCAGAAATTCCCATATCCTGAACAGCGAAATACGCCCATGCACGGGGGAATTGATTTCCTTATCCCCAGGCCCGTAAAATTGAATTCAGGAGCGAGTAGGGGTACAGAAGCATGGTGATGATGCTACCGGAAACTTTTAAATCACGGCCAATAGCATTATGTCCACAATACTTTGGAGATATGTTCAAAAATGTAACATAGATAATGGTTTTTGTAACATAATTTGTTTACAAATTGCACTATGTAAATATATATTTGTGCTCAATTGTGCTGGCAGGAAGAATTGAGAGGTAAAATGTCAACCTCTTATTTACAGAAAACCTCCCAGTATATAATCTCTGCTTAGTGCCAATGGCCACCAGGCCATTGTGAAGAATGCTTCTATAACCATTAATTCATTTTCATTATGAAGAGAAAATTACGGCTTTTTTTACAATTGTCATTTCTACAATTAACGAGCCTCGCCGGGGCCTCCGATTTGTTTGCAGAACATCTCTTTGCCCCCGTGGAAAATGACAGAAGTACGCTGGTAACATCAGTTGATCGAAAACTGAGCGGCAAAATTACCGATGAGGCCGGACAGGGACTGCCGGGAGTTAATGTTACCATAAAAGGTAGCACCCGTGGGACGTCCACCGACGTGAATGGGCTTTATTCACTGGAGTCTGTGGACGATCAGGATGTACTGGTTTTTTCTTTTGTCGGATATCTGGCCAAAGAAGTTAAGGTAGGAACGGTGAGTAAGCTGGATATCGTGCTGGCGCCGGATACGAAGGCATTGGAGGAGATTGTGGTCGTAGGCTATGGTACGCAGAAAAAGGCAACGGTCACAGGATCGATCAGCAGTATCAAAGGGGATGCCATCGCGCAGGTTCCTGCCCCTAACATATCGCAATCACTGGCTGGACGCGTCGTAGGCGTAAGCATGCGGCCCAATGGCGGACAACCTGGAAAAGACGATCCGGATATCCACATACGCGGGATCGTTACCACAGGCAATAACAAGCCTCTTGTCGTGGTGGACGGTGTAAGAAGGGATAACATCCGGCAGGTGGACCCAGCCAGTATTGAGACGATCACCGTCCTGAAAGATGCGGCAGCGGTGGCACCCTATGGGATCGGTGGTGCGAACGGGGTGATTATGATCACCACTAAAAAAGGTAAAAGCGGAAAGCCGCAGATAAGGATCAGTTCCTCCTATGGTTTTCAAAATCCGACATACCTGCCTGATATGCTCAATGCTAGGGATTACATGGCATTGCAAAATGAGGCCTACCTGAATCAGACACCTGGGGGGACAAGTCTTCCCAATGATCCGGAACTTGTTCAAAACTATGACCAGCTGCATGCAGACGATCCCTGGAAATATCCGAATTCCAGCTTCGTGGATGTATTTAATAAGAATGTTCCTGTACAGAACCACGGTCTCGAACTCAGCGGTGGGTCGGAAAACGTTACTTACCATGCCGGAGTGAGCTACTTCGACCAAAAAGGGATATTCGACCCAGTTGGTTACAAGCGCTACAATTACAATCTGAGCCTCGAAATGGCTGCGACTAAAACTACAAAAGTGGGAATGTCGCTCTTCGGGAGCGTTGAAAACACCAAAGATGTGGATGCCGACGAAACAACATCCGGACACCTTTTCCGAAGTTTTTACAAATTTTTGCCTACCCAAAGTCTAATATACCCTGAAGGGGACAAATGGGGCGAATCTTCGGCCAGTACACCGATAGGGGTTTTGCGGTCTGAGGGGTACAGACGGACAAACGGGAACACGTTGCTGGGTACTTTGTTTGTCGAGCAGCAAATCGCAAAAGGTTTGAGCGCGAAAGCGGTGTTCAGTTATGACCCCTGGCAGCAAAATGTGAAGTTATGGCACGTTCCTTTCGTTTATCACAAAATTGATCTCTCCCAGAAACCATACACATATACAAACGCGATTTCTCTTCAGGAAGGAAACGGAAGGCCTTTCAGGTGGCTGGGTTTACAAAATCAAAGGCGGGTCAACTACACGTACCAGGGCTACCTCAACTACAACCGCACGTTTGGTGCCCATGCTTTCACCGGGCTGGTCGTTATGGAAATGCGTCAAACGAAAGCGGATTCTATGGCAACCCGTCGCAACAATTTTGCGATTGGCATTGATGAACTGAGTTTCGGTAGTTCCGACAAATTGGATTATGACAATGCGGGTATTTCGTCAACAGGTACGGAACTGGGGTACGTATACAGATTAGGGTACACTTATAAAGATAAATACATCCTGGAAGCCGCCGGACGCTACGACGGGCACTACTATTTTGCCCCGGGCAGCAGATGGGGATATTTCCCGGCATTTTCTGCTGCGTGGCGCGTATCGGAAGAGGGTTTTATGAAAAATTTCCGCTTCATCGACGAATTAAAGATCAGAGGATCATGGGGTAAGGCTGGTATGCTGGCGGGAGGGCCATTCCAATACCAGTCCGGGTATGATCTTCGGGGTGCGGCTTATGCTTTTGGCGGAGGATCGCTGGTTCAGGGATCCAGGGTCCCACGGGAAGCAAATTCTAAAATTACCTGGGAGATTTCTACCAAAACAGACATAGGCTTCGACCTTAGCATGTGGAATTCGTTGCTGACAATGGAATTTGACTATTTCCATGAACAGCGTACCGGCATGCTTCTGGCACCGCAAGTGACATTGCCGGTTGAATACGGGCTTTCACTTTCGCAGGAAAATAAAGGAAGGATGAGCGCCAACGGTGTGGAAATCAACCTGGGGACGCGCAAAAGAATTTCAAAGGATCTGGACTTCTCTTTGAATGCCAATGCCAGTTATTCCATCAACCGCATGCTTGAAGTTTTCCAGACCGACGCAGAGGCAAAGAATCCAAACCGCACGAAGGTGGGACGGCAATTCGGCACACCATACGGATTTAAATCGCTCGGTTTGTTTTCATCTGCGGATGATAAAAATGGCGATGGCATAGTCGGTTCTGCTGATGGATACAATGTTGTTCAGTTTGGCGATTTACACCCCGGCGACATTAAATATGCTGATTTGAGCGGCCCTGACGGCACGCCCGATGGTCTTATCGATAATTTTGACCTTGCAGTTATCGGAAATCCCGTTTATCCCGCCTTGACTTTCGGCCTCACGCCAAGTGTTAACTGGAAAGGATTTGATTTGAGCTTGTTTTTTCAGGGATCAGGGAAGTCGAGCATCAGTGTCAGACAATTTATGACTGTTCCATTTGAGAACAACGGCAGTAACACGGGCTACGAATACTACGATAACCGCTGGACACCCGAACATCAGAATGCCAAATATCCACGATCGACCCCGGCCCCTTATGCGAACAACACCAAGGACTCGGATTTCTGGTGGGTTAATTCGAGTTACTTACGGCTGAAAACGGCAAGCATTGGTTATACAATTCCCAAAAATGTGCTGGGCAAATTGAAAATAAGTTCGGCCAGGGTGTATTTCTTGACGCAAAATCTATTCACGATCAGTAAAATCAAACACATAGACCCGGAAATGGGATATACGGATCGTGAAACCGCATACCCGGTTATGAAAGCGAGCACATTTGGAATTGATCTGACATTTTAACGACAACCATTACAATGAAAGTTGCTATAAACTGCTTCAAAATAATAGGTCTGGGCTTTTTGATGCTCACACTTCCGGTATCCTGCGATACAGACGAGTTCTTGGAAAATGCCAATAAGGCTAATCTCACAGATCAAACGCAATGGGAATCTGAAACCAATGCCGATGTTTTTCTGAATGATGTATACAGCGAATTACCCAATAAGCTGAACCAAACTGAGACACTGGATTATTTCAGCGACGATTACAACATCAGTCACTATTATACTGCGTCGAACTGGCGGCAGGGTGTAACACAGATACCATCCAGCAGTACCGACAATCCCTGGGGAGGAACGCAGGGGCCAACTTACGGTTACACCTGGCAGAACTTCTTTGTCAAGATCAGGAAAGCCAACACCTTTATCCAGAAACTGACGGAAAACAAAGCCAATTTTTCGGAAGCTTACTTCAACAAACGGATCGACGAAGCCAGGTTTCTCAGGGCCTTCTTTTACAGCGAGTTTTTTGTGCACGTAGGAGGCCTGCCCATCATTACGGTGCCGCTGGACAGAAATACCATGAGCCCTGCCGAGTTGTTACAACCCCGGAAGACCTTCCAGGAAACATTTGACTTTATCGTTACAGAGCTTGATCAGATCGTAAAGGGTGAGTATCTGGCAGTCAAATACAATTTGTCGGACCGGGATGCCGGTCGGGCAACCCTGGGAGCTGCATTGGCAGTTAAAGGCTGGATTGAGCTTTTTGGCGCCAGCCCGTTGTTTAACACTGCGACACCCTATCTGGCCGATCCCGGAAAGTTCGTACATTTCGGTAACTACGATCCTTCGCGCTGGGCAAAAGCTGCCGCTACCAACAAGCAGTTCATTGATAAATACGGCAACGGACAGAAATACAACCTGTTTGGCGACCTTAAGAACATTTTCAGGGTCAGCAACGAATACAATGTTGAGGTCATCTGGGACCGGCAGGTTGTTGCCAATGTCGGAGGCATGGGGTCGAGCTACGAGCAGCGCGGCGGGCCAACCTACGTATTGGGCGAATATCGTTCGTGGGGGAATTATAATCCCACGCAGGAGCTTGTCGATCAGTTTGCGATGGCTAACGGAAAAACGATTACCGATCCTGCTTCGGGGTATGACCCGCAAAAACCCTATCTCAACCGCGAGAAAAGGTTTTATGACGCTATCGTTCACGACGGGGCTGTTTACAAACAGGACTGGATGCCGCGTGCCGACACGATATACACCCGTATCGACGCAACCTATCCGAATCCTGACCGGACCAACCAGATTGATCTGGCCGGGAAAACCGACGTGGGCGATTCGGGATACTATCAGAAAAAACGTCTGAATCCCGACGCAGCGCCAGGAAGCGACGCCAGCGGACAGAACTATATTTTTTTCCGGTACGCAGAGATCCTGCTGAATTTTGCAGAGGCACAAAACGAAGCAAATGGTCCGGACGCCTCCGTGTATGACGCCATCAACAAATTGCGGGCACGGTCGGAACTGCCTGCGCTCGCCAGTGGCCTTTCCAAGGATGCCATGAGAGCTGCTATTGCCCGGGAGCGCAGGGTTGAACTGTGCTTTGAAGACAAGCGCTTTCTGGATAACAAACGTCTGGCCACCGCAGCCTCCGTAATGAGCAAACCACGTCATAATATGGTGATACGGAATTCGGTACCTGCCAACAATTCGGGTGTTTGGGTATACAGCATAGAACAGGAGAAAAAATACAATGTGAAATTCGAGCTTAAACAGTATATGAGCCCGATTCCGCAGAATGTTATCGATCAAAATTCCGGTATCAGACAAAATCCGGGATATTAATCGCGGCGGGCGAACCGGAGGCTTGCAGTAAGCAGGCCTCCGGTTTGTCAATTTATTTACCGAAATTGAGTCCCATGGGAAATGAAGGGAATTTTAACAGCAAAACGGCATACCGAGCGATTCCAGCAATTCGGGCGGCGATTGTTTGCCTCTGTTTTTTATCAAACGCATGGGGGCAGTCAGCCAAGCTGTTCAGCGTTGAAAATGGGCTGTCAAGCAGCATGGTCACTGACATTCATCAGGATAGAAGTGGTTTTATATGGGTTGCTACGGAAGACGGACTGAACCGTTTTGACGGGATAAAATTTACGGTTTACCGGCAGGATAAAGCTAATAATGAAGGTATGTCCAGTAATTTCATTCATGTGCTCTTTGAGGATGATGCAGGAAAAATGTACACCGGATCACTCCATGGGCTGCAATGCTATGACGAGGCGACGGACTCTTTCCGGACCATACCGCTTATGATCGGCCAAAACAAAATTGCCAATGTTCGGGTACTCGCAATGTGTCAGCGCAGGAACGGCGATATTTTGATAGGCACTTCCGGGCACGGCATATTCAGGATAGAGCGCAATGGCCCCGAACTTTATGCAAAACCGCTGCCCTTGAAGGTTCCCAGCAATCTCATCATTCAGCTTTTTGAAGATAGTGAACGCAATCTTTGGGTGTCAACCGAGGACCAGGGATTGCATCGGTTTACGGATGCATCTTTAAAATCCAGTAAGGCCTACTTCGTCTCCAAAAAAATCCAGAACAATATTATCACGAGCTTATGCCAGGACAAATACGGTCGTGTCTTTGCCGGCAATATGGTAAGTGGTCTCTACCGGTACAACGCTGCCGGCGATGCTTTTCAAAACGTGCCGCACGTAGGAGAAGGTAATCTTCAGATAGCCGATCTGAAAGTCAATGACAACGGGCAGATCCTGATCGGGACCCGGGGGAAAGGAGTGAAATATTTCGACTCCGGCTCGGGCAAAATCCTCGATATGAACCATAATGTCGACACTTTTGATTTTGCAAAATCAAAAGTATTCTCGATTTGTGAAGATAACTCGGGTAATACCTGGCTGGGTATTTATCAGAAAGGTTTAGTGCTGCTGGGCGTGAACACAAACCGATTTGGCTATATGGGTTACAGGTCGGCAAGTAAAAATTTAATTGGTTCAAGTGCCGTGAAAGCATTGTTTGAGGATAGCAACTGTACAATCTGGGTTGGGACGGACAATGATGGCCTGTATGCATTGCCGCACGGAGGTAAATCAAGTATTCATTATCAAAAGGGTGACGACAATCCTTTTGCACCGGAGAATGTGATGACTGTTTTTGAAGATTCCGAAAAAAATCTTTGGACAGGCTCGTATCTCAGCGGCTTATCAAAACTGGATCGTAAAACAGGGAAATTCACTTATTCCGATAAATTATCAGACAAGAATGGCGACAACGTACAGCGGGTTTTCGATATCAGGGAAGATTCAGAGAAAAGACTCTGGATCGCCACGATGGGTTCGGGTATTTTTTGCAAGGATCTCCGAACGGGAGCAGTTGAGCATTTCGATGCCTTACCGGGGAGAATCAGCCTCCCCAAAGAGAATTTTCTTCCCAATAGCTGGGTTAACTGCTTGTTGATTGCCAAAGACAACAAGTTATTCATCGGCACTTTTAACGGATTAGCCTGCCTGGATCTGGACACTAAAAACTTCGTATCTACATTCGGGGCAAACAGCCTTTTAAAGGGAGTGGTAATTTATTCGCTGTTTGATGATGATAAAGGCAACTTATGGGCAGGAACTTCTCAGGGGTTGAAAAAGATCGACCGGGCCTCGAAAGTGATAACAACCTTTGCCGTGGGCGACGGCCTGCCTAGCAACCTGATTGGCGCGGTAAGAGGGGATAAGGCCGGAAACCTTTGGCTCAGCACCAACCGGGGCCTGTCGAAAATGGATCTTGAAACCAATACTTTTGTCAACTTCTACTCAGCCGATGGATTGCAGGGAAATGAATTCAGTCAGGGTGCGTCCATGGTTGCGAGGAATGGAGAGTTCTATTTCGGGGGGATTAACGGATTGACCTATTTTAAGCCGGAAGAAATAAAAATGTCCAGCAGGCGCCCGGCGGTCCGCATTGTTGATCTTTACATTCATGATAAGGCTGTCAAGAAAGGGATGAAATCGGGCGGCTACATGATTGTGGACACAACGGTTAGCAGTGCAAAGGAATTCAATCTGGCCCATCATGACAATTCTTTCAGCCTTGAATTTTCCACAATGGATTTCATCGACGCGGAACGTGTTTCTTATATGTACGCTATCAATGACAATGACTGGACAGTTCTGCGAGCGGGAACCAACCGATTGACATTTGACAACCTGGCCCCCGGTGCGTATCACTTTCGGCTGAAAGCAAAGTCCAGCAAAACGGACTCAGAAGAAACAAGGGTGACGATCATCATACATCCGGCCTGGTATTTTTCTTTTTGGGCGTGGTTTGCTTACGGCCTGTTTACGCTTTTCGCCGCTGCTTATATTTTCAAAACGTTTAAAAACAGGCGGTTGGCTAAAAAAGAAGCGTTGGCGCATCAGCGACGTGAAGAGGTCAATGAAGCGAAGCTTGCATTTTTCATCAACATCGCACATGAGATACGCACACCGCTGACCCTGGTGGTCAGCCCGCTTCAAAAACTGTTAAGTCAGGATTACAATGCAGAACGTATGCATCTGTATGAGATCATGGGGCGGAATACAAAGCGCATATTGGACCTGGTTAATCAGCTGATGGACATCCGGAAAATCGAAAAAGGACAAATGTCCCTGCAATTTTCGACTGTGGAAATGGTAGATTTTACCAAAGAAATATGTCTGCTATTCGAGGAACAGATTGAAGCGAAAAAAATCGAGTTCCTGGTCGATGCGCCTTCACAAAAGATCTTTGCCCGGGTGGACCCGCTGAACTTTGATAAGGTTTTGATCAATGTCCTTTCCAATGCATTCAAGTTTACCCCCACAGGTGGCGCGATCCGCGTTGCACTTTCGGTCAGCGATGCAAGGAATAGCAACGGGCAGTCTGCGTTAAGGCTGGCTGTTGAAGACTCGGGGCCCTTCATCGATCGGCATGAAACGGAACGCATCTTCGACTGCTTTTATCAGTCGGACCACCACCGCGACCATAACAGGTACGGGACGGGCATCGGCCTTCATCTTGTGAAACAATTGGTAGAGCTGCATGGTGGCAAGATCCGGGCTGAAAATATGGCCGACAAAGGATGCAGGTTTGTGATCGAAATGCCGCTTGAAGAGGTAAGCAATTCAGAAATTGATTCCTCGGGGAAAATTTCGTCGGCAGACCATCTGTTGCATGACATTACGGTACATACCGGGCCGAAAAGTAAGTCCGGGAAAAAAGCAAAACGTCTGGTCGTGGTGGATGATGACAGCGAGATCTGCAATTATTTGACAGACGAAATGTCGGGTGAATTCACGGTCTTTGCCTATGCCAACGGCGAAGAAGCATACAAAGCCATTTTGAGGGAAGTTCCCGACTTGATTGTCACCGACGTGATGATGCCGGTGATGGACGGTATGACGCTCTGTAAAAAGGTGAAGGCCAATCCATTGGTTAATCATATTCCGGTCATCTTGCTAACTGCGAAAACGGCGGAATCAACTAATGCGGAAGGCTTGGAAATGGGTGCGGATGCTTACATCACCAAACCCTTCAACGTTCAAATATTATCGAAGACGATCAAGGGTCTTATCAGGAACAGGCAAATACTGAAAAACAATGACAACGAGCAGCACTACCAGGAAGAATTCATTTCCAAAGTAAATCTCAAGGCTTCGGAAGAAAAGCTGCTGGAAAAAGTACATCTTCTGATTAACAAACATCTGGCAAATCCCGACTTGAGCGTAGAGATGATCTCTAATGAAATCGGAATCAGCCGGGTGCACCTGCATCGCAAGCTTAAAGAGCTTACTAATCTGACAACCAGGGATTTGATTCGAAACATCAGGCTGAAGCAAGCCGCGGATCTGATGACCGTGAAGGGGTTGACGGTTTCGGAGGTGGCTTTTGCGGTAGGGTTTGCCAATGTGAACAGCTTTTCAGTGGCTTTCAAAGAGTTACATGGCGTCTCGCCCACCATGTTTGCGGACAATTATTTGGAAAAGGCATGACCAATTTAAATTTTATATTAAATCTGAATGATGAATCTATCTGGAAAAAAGGTACTGGCCGCGCTATTGTTAACGGGAGCGGTTATCTGCCAAAGTTTAGGACAAACTATAAAATCCTCTGTAAAGCCACTGGTCACTGACCTGTACACTGCCGATCCGTCGGCGCATGTTTTCAATGGCAAAATCTATATTTATCCTTCCCACGACATCGAAGCGAATGTGGCTCAGGACGACGAAGGCGGGCATTTTAATATGCGTGATTACCACGTGTATTCGATGGACAAGATTGGGGGTAAAGTGACCGACCACGGCGTAGCGCTCGATCTGAAAGATATTCCCTGGGCTGGCCGACAGCTCTGGGCTCCGGATGCGGCCTTTAAAAATGGGACTTACTTTCTTTATTTTCCGGCGAAGGATAAAGAGGACGTTTTTCGCATAGGGGTGGCAACGAGCAAGTCGCCGACAGGTCCGTTTAAGCCGGAACCAAAGCCTATTCCCGGCAGCTACAGTATAGATCCGGCCGTTTTCACTGACAATGACGGCAAGTCCTATATGTATTTCGGAGGCATTTGGGGTGGCCAATTGCAGCGCTGGCACACCGGAAAATACGACGCAAGCCTGAAAACCGATCTCGGGAAAGGTCGTGAAAATGACCCCGCGTTGAATGCGAAGGTAGCCCGGATGAAGGACAATATGCTGACATTTGATGAACCACCAAAAGACGTTACGATCCTGGATGAACACGGTAAGTCGCTGCTGGCTAAAGATGCCGGCCGCCGGTTCTTTGAAGGGGCGTGGATGCACAAGTTTGGCGACAAATACTATTTTTCCTACTCCACAGGAGACACCCATTTCCTGGCTTATGCAGTGGGAAGCTCGCCCTACGGGCCATTTACTTACAAGGGCATCATTATGAAGCCGGTTTCCGGCTGGACAACCCACCATTCTATCGTTGAATTTGAAGGGAAGTGGTACATCTTTTACCATGACGCTGAACTGTCAGGTAAAACACATTTACGGAATATAAAGGTTAGGGAGCTTGTCCGTGAAGCGGACGGCAGCATTAAAACCATCGATCCCTGACCGCACTGCGAATGTGTTATCATGTGTCAGGCCGGCTTTCATGAAAGGCCTGAAATCCGGAGACACTTTCACAGCTCTCTGCGCGACTTGCTGTTATCCTACCATAAAAAAACCTAAGATCTAAACCGATGAGAAGAGTTATCTTGTTAGTAATGAGCCTGCTGTCTCTGGCAGTTCTTGCCCCTGCTCAAAACATCCAGTTGGAAATGCCCGCCGGTTTCGACTCGGTTCGCGAGGGCATCGCTGCCGGAAAAGTTGACACTATCCAGTATCAATCCAAAACAGTCGGCAATGCGAGAAAAGCGCTGGTTTATACACCGCCGGGTTATTCCAGAAAGAAAAAGTACCCGGTCCTGTACCTGTTGCATGGCATTGGAGGCGATGAAAAGGAATGGCTCAAAGGCGGGAATCCACAGTTGATCCTTGATAATCTGTATGCCGATAAGAAGATCGAGCCGATGATCGTGGTGATGCCCAACGGAAGGGCGATGAAGGACGACCGGGCAACAGGCAATGTGATGGCACCCGATAAGGTGGCAGCTTTTGCGACATTTGAAAAAGATCTGCTCACTGATCTGATCCCGTTTATCGAAAAGAAATACTCGGTGCTTACCGACAGGGAACACCGCGCGATTGCCGGGCTTTCGATGGGAGGCGGGCAGTCTCTGAACTTTGGACTGGGTAATCCGGATCAGTTTGCCTGGGTGGGAGGGTTTTCGTCTGCTCCCAATACCAGGATGCCTGAGGAACTGATGCCTAATCCGGAGGAAGCAAAAAAGAAGCTGAAATTGCTCTTTTTGTCCTGCGGAGACGACGACCGGCTCATCACGTTCACCAAGCGTACACACGATTATCTCTTCGAGCACGATGTGCCGCATGTGTATTACATCGAGCCGGGCGTACATGATTTTAAAGTATGGAAAAACGGTCTGTATATGTTCTCGCAGTTTTTGTTTAAACCGGTGGATGTGCGCTCGTTAACCAAATATACCATCCTCGGCACACCGGCTTCGACCAATATCCGCTCGGCAAAATACCCGCAAATTTTGCCGGACAACCGAGTCGTTTTCAGAACAAAAGCACCGCAGGCACAGAAAGTCCAGGTGGATCTGGGCAAAAAATATGATATGGTCAAAGACACGGCGGGGGTCTGGTCGGTAACAACCGATTCGATCGGGGAAGGTTTTCATTACTATTCACTGCTGATAGACGGTCTGGCATTGGCCGATCCGGCCAGCGAAACCTTTTACGGTATGGGCCGGATGGCCAGCGGGATTGAGATACCTTTCCGGCTTGGCGGCTACTATGCTTTGCGCGAGGTGCCGCACGGTGATGTGCGGATCCGGCGCTACCTGTCGAAGGCCAGCAATACCTGGCGGGAAATGTACATATACACTCCGCCGGGTTACGACACTACAACCGAAAAATATCCCGTGCTTTACCTGTTACATGGTGGCGGAGAAGACCAGAGAGGGTGGGCAAGCCAGGGCAAAACAAACCTGATTCTTGATAACCTGATTTCCGAAGGCAAAGCCAAGCCTATGCTGATCGTGATGATGGACGGAAATCTGGGTGGTCCGCTCGGCCCGGGCAGTATGGCCACGGCAGGCGACAATTTTTTAAAAGTCTTCGAGAAAGAATTGAAGCTGGGCGTAATTCCATTTGTTGAAAGTACTTTCCGCGTGGAGGCTGATGCGGCGCACCGGGCGCTGGCGGGCCTTTCTATGGGCGGGATCCAGACACTCTATGCAGGGGTCAAAAATACGGATCTGTTTTCTTCGCTGGGTGTGTTCAGCTCGGGCTGGTTTGCGAATAACAACGCGTTATCAGGGCCACATTATGAATTTGCGAAAGCCAATGCCGCCAAAATCAACACCGACCTGAAAAACTTCTGGATTTCTATGGGCGGGCCGGAGGATATTGCTTACAAGAACTGCAAGATCATGCTTTCGAAATATGACGAGCTGGGTATCAAGTATAAATACAGTGAATACCCTGGCGGACATACCTGGCCGGTATGGCGGCATGATCTTTTTTTATTTTCACAGCTCCTGTTCAAATAACATTCTTCCATTCACAGATTTTGATTAAATACATGAAGAAATCAGCTGATATCCAGGTCTTTATTATCGGTATTTGCCTTTTTACGGTTTTGTTCAGTTCCACAGCGGTGCGTGCACAAAAGACCCTAAAAGAAGCATACAAAAATTACTTTCCTGTTGGCGTAGCGGTGGCCCCCAGGAATCTGACAGGCCGGGAGGCGGAGCTGATCGTAAAACAATTCAGTAGCGTAACCCCGGAAAATGCGATGAAGATGGGGCCGATCCACCCGGAGCCGGACCGGTACAACTGGCAGGATGCAGATGCAATTGTAGCATTTGCCCAGAAGAATGGTATGAAAGTGCGCGGGCATACCTTATGCTGGCACAATCAAACGCCCCGATGGTTTTTTACCGGCGATGATGGAAAACAGGTAACCCGGGAAGTACTGCTTGAACGGCTCAGGCAACATATCAATGATGTAGTAGGTCGCTACAAAGGCAGAATTTATGCCTGGGACGTTGTTAATGAAGCAGTGCCGGACACAGGTTCGGGAATATACAGGCAGTCCAAATTCTATGAGATCATCGGAGAAGATTATATTGAAAAGGCATTTGAATATGCCCATGCTGCCGATCGGGATGCCCAGTTGTTTTACAACGATTACAATACCGAAAGCGCCGCAAAAAGAGAGAAGATCATTCAGCTGTTAAAAAAGCTGAAGGCGAAAAATATCCCTGTACATGGCGTAGGGTTACAGGGGCATTGGTCGATAGACGAGCCTACTGCCAGTGAGCTGGAAAAATCGATCCAGGCGTTCTCGAGCCTTGGCCTCGTGGTCCAGATCACCGAGCTGGACGTTTCTGTTTATCCCAAGGAACACGAACGGCGGGAGAGAAAATCATCGGATAACGGTGTTCTGACGCCGGACATGGTCACGAAACAGGCTGCTCAGTACAAAATGTTATTCGATATTTTCAGAAAATACAAGCAAGATCTGACTGGTGTCACTTTCTGGAATGTTTCCGACAGATCCAGCTGGCTCGACAATTTTCCCGTGCCGGGGCGGAAGGATTATCCATTGCTATTTGATCAGAATTATGAACCCAAGCCAGCGTTTGACGGAGTAGTAAACTTTGAATGAAAGTGAGCGTGTTGCGGCATCTCATCAAATAAACATCAATTCGGTCTTCTTTATGTTTAATATGCATGGGGCACGATTTACCCATTTATTAAGATGAGATTGGGGAGTCATTATAATGGAATTAGAGCAGATTAAGGGTCACTGTTGGTTACTTTAAAACAAGTAATTATTTTTAGTACTAAATTGAAAAAGTCCTGTACTGTATAAAGAAAGTGAAGTATTAGGAGCGATTTTTGGAGATTTGCTGGGTTATATTTGTGGTTGCGTAAGTGGCGTCCTCAATTGGAGTTTCAGCCACTGTTGCCATTGACCATCTCTATTATCGTAAAATATTAATGGGTAAAAAATACAAGGCCGAAGTTCCCACCCCATGGCAGCGGCTCATTGCAATGCTTGATGTTGAACGTTCAACGATCAACTATATCTTCATTTACGCCATTCTGATTGGCTTGATAGGGCTAACCCTTCCGCTGGGTACCACAGCAGTTTTTAACCTGCTTTCCAATGGCGCATTATACAGTTCCACTTATGTATTGATCGGCGGCGTGCTGATCGGGGTGATGATCGGCGGGGTTTTACTGATCGGCCAGCTTTCGCTTGTGGAGCTGATCGAGCAGAAAATATTCACAAAAGCGACGCTGGAATTCGCATACCGTTTTCCCCGGATCAAGAAGTCGGAGCTGGAAGGTGAACATCCACCGGAGCTGGTGAACCGCTTTTTCGATGTGATCACCATTCAGAAGGGGCTGACGAAACTTCTGGTAGACATTGTGGCGTCAGGTGTGCAGATCGCCCTGTCGGCGATTTTGCTCTCGTTCTACCACCCTGTTTTTATGGCTTTCGGATTGCTGACGGTTGTAGCTACCATCGTCGTGCTCTTGCTGTATTACAAAAGAGGTGTTCAGACCAGCATTGAGGAATCGCATTATAAATATGAAGCAGTAGCTTATCTGGAGGAAGTTGCCGCAGACCTTGACAGGTACCGTGGCCAGCCCGACAAACTCAGGCAGGTCATCGTGAATACCGACCGCATCACGGCCAATTACTTACAGGCAAGAAATGACCATTTCCGAATTCTCAGAAAGTTTTTCGCCAGCTCGGTCATCGTCAGGACCATGCTGATGGGCGGGCTGCTTTTTCTGGGCTCTTATTATGTTGTACAACGAGAAATGACACTCGGGCAATTTGTTGCAGCGGAGGTGATCATTGTGCAGATCAGCTACGCACTTGAAAAATTTATGACCAACCTTGATACGATTTTTGATATGGTGACAGGAAGTGAGAAGATTGCCGCAGTCACTGACCTTGAATTGGAAGAAAGTGAGGTGCGCCATGGCTAGACATCAGACGGATCTCACCAAACGCATCGACTGGGAGGAACTGGGAACCCTTTCCGATCAGAAAATCCTTAAAACGCACGGCTCCCGGTTACTCGGCCGCATCATGCTGATCATCCTGTTTCTGTTCGCGATCATGCTTTTTTTGCCGTGGCGCCAAACTATTCCAGGCAGGGGTACCGTGACCGCACTAACACCGGAGGACCGGCCGCAAACGGTTCAAAACCAGATTGGCGGCCGTATTGAACATTGGGCCGTCCGCGAGGGCCAACAGGTGAAAAAAGGTGACACTATCCTGGTGATCTCGGAAACCAGCCAGTCTTATTTCGACCCGCAGCTTCCCCAGCGGTTGCAGGAGCAACTTCAGGCGAAAGAAGGTTCTGAAGACGCTGCGGTACAAAAAATGAATGCCACGCAGGCTCAAATCAATGCACTGACGCAGGGGCTTAGCATTCAGTTGTCAGCGGCAAAAAACAAAGTGGAGCAGGCTGTAAATTCCCTTCAGGCGGACAGCGCGGACCTGGTAGCGATTAATAAATTTTTCGAGATCAGTCGTGCCAGGCTTGAAAGATATGAAGCTGGTTACAAGAATGGTTTGTTTTCGCTTACTGACATCGAAAGCAGGCGCCTGAAATTACAGGAAGACAATGCCAAAGTGATCAGCCAGATCAATAAAGTGAACAACTCACGGCAGTCGCTGCAGAATGCGCGCATTGAGCTGGATAACATTCAGGCAAAATATCTCGAATCTGTCGCAAAGGCCCGCTCTGACCTGAGTTCAGCTTTATCAAGCAAGGTGAGCGCACAGGGAGAAATTTCCAAGCTCCGAAACGAGATCTCAAACATTGATATCCGTCGCGGACTGTACGTGGTACGCGCGCCTCAAAGTGGTTTTGTTGTCAAAACTCTGAAGGCGGGTATTGGAGAAAATATTAAGGAAGGGGAGTCAATTGCGACCCTTCAACCTTCCAAACCGCGTGTAGCAGCAGAAATTTATGTGGATGGAATGGATGTGCCGCTGATCCTTGACAGCAGCGACGTCCGTCTGCAGTTCGAAGGCTGGCCGTCTGTACAGTTTGCGGGCTGGCCATCTGTGGCGGTGGGTACGTTTGCGGGTAAGGTCACCGTGATTGATCTCGTGAGTAGTGAGAATGGCAAATATCGCCTGTTGGTAACCCCTACCAACCCGGTACCTCACGATGACGAGCCATGGCCTAAACAGCTCCGCCAGGGGTCAGGTGTATACGGACGGGTCATATTACGTCCTGTACCGATCTGGTACGAAATATGGCGGCTGCTGAACGGTTTCCCGCCAAGTCTGGATAGGGAGCCCAAAAATGCCGTAGCAGGAAGTGAAAAGTAGAGTTAAGCTGATGCAAATGACTAAATTACCTAGATGGGTTTTGACCGGCCTGTCAATCTTTTCCTGGCTGTTTGTACAGAATGCGAGTGCCCAGAATGGTCATGCTTCGGATTCTTTAAAGATATTTTCGATCAAGGATCTTCAGGAGCATGTTTTGCTGAACAATCCGGTCGTGAAACAGGCCGAACTGTTGAGTGAAGCGGCGCGCGCAAGGGTAACGCAAGCGCTGGGCAGTTTTGACCCGAACCTGAAAGCAGCCTTCGACAGGAAGCATTTTGGCGGCACGGATTATTATAACCGCTGGGCCAGTGAGTTGAAAGTCCCGCTATGGCTTGCCGGAGCTGATCTGAAAATCGGGTTTGACAGAAATGTGGGTACTTACACCAATCCTGAAACCGCTACTCCGCTGCCGGGCCTGCCCGGGGTAGGTATTAGTGTGCCGATCGGCCAGGGACTGCTGATCGATGCGCGGCGCAACACCCTGCGGCAATCGCGGGTGATGGTGAATTATGCCGAAGCAGAGCGGGTCAATGAAATCAATAAGGTCTGGTTTCAGGCTGTAAAAGACTACTGGAACTGGTTTTATGCGAACCAGCAATACGACCTGATCCGGCGTGGCGTCGAGCTTGCCAATACGCGGTACATTGCTACGCGTAACCAGACTTTGTTTGGCGACAAGCCCGCGATCGATTCCGTGGAAGCTTTTATTACGGTCCAGGAAAGGTCGATCCAGCTGGCCAGGATTGAGATCGAGGTTCAGAATACGAGACTGCTGGTATCGAACCATCTTTGGGATGAGAAAGGAAACCCTGTGGAATTGCCCGAGGATGCGGTGCCCGTAAATGCGGACTCGGCCATAGTGGAGATCTCGGCCCGGCAACTGGATACGCTGCTGAACAGCGCCGAGGACAATCATCCCAAACTTCAAATGCTGCGCAATAAAGGCCTCCAGCTTGATATTGAGAGGAATTACTTGCGCGAAATGCTGAAACCCAAGCTGAATGTGAGCGGCTCGCTGCTCACTACCCGCAGGGATTTTACTTCTTACGTACCGGAGTATTACGATATCGGATGGAGCAATTACAAGGTCGGATTTGACTTTTCATTTCCGCTCTTCCTGAGGTCTGCGCGTGGCAAACTGAATGAGGTAAGGGTGAAGCAAATGGACTTGAACCTTAACCTGCGAAATGAAACGCGGGTAATCCTGACCAATGTCCGTAGTTCTTTTAATGAGCTGAAAGCATACCAGGCCCAGCTGGCGATCCAGACGCAAAGTATCACGAACCAGGAAATTCTGCTCCGTGGCGAGCTGCAGAAATTTGAGTTGGGCGAAAGCACGCTGTTTTTGATCAACAGCCGTGAAACAAAGCTGATCGATATGATGATGAAACGGGCAGAGCTTGTCACCAAGTATCAGCAGTCATTGGCAGACCTGTATTACAAAGCGGGTATTCTTAAAAATTAAAAAAACACACTTCACAGTGTGATAGCATTGCAAGGCCATAATTTTTCAGCTAAGGCTGAAAGGCCTGCCTTCTTTATGCATTTCCCTTTTGATGCCTGCTAAAACATCCTGCAGGCAGATCTCCGATTTGTTCTTTTCAAATGCTTTCAGGCAGGCATACTGGACAATGTTAATAATGTTCCCACCAGAAACTTCGTATTTCTTGACCAGCTCGGGAATGTCCATATTTTCCGAAAAATCTATCGACTTCGGAAAGGACTTTTTCCAGATCAGCAGGCGATCATCCTCGGTAGGCAGGTTGAAATGCACGATGGCATTGAACCTGCGGATAAATGCGTCGTCAATATTATTTTTCATATTGGATGCCAGTATGATCAACCCGTCGAAGTCTTCCATCCGCTGCAACAGATAAGATACTTCCTGGTTCGCATATTTGTCATGTGCGTCCCGCACGCCGGTCCGTTTGCCGAAGAGTGCGTCCGCTTCGTCAAAAAACAGGATCCATTTCTTGGCTTCGGCCCTTGCAAACAGGTTTTCGAGGTTCTTCTCCGTTTCTCCAATGTATTTTGAGACCACCATGGACAGGTCTATCTTGTAAACATCCCGGCCGGTGAAGTTTCCGAGCAGGTTGGCGGTGAGTGTCTTGCCTGTACCGGGGGGGCCGTAAAATAATACCCTGTATCCCTTTTTAAACTTGTTTTTCATTCCCCATTCATTCAACAGCCTTTCGGAATGTAACAGCCAGTGTTCCATTTCTTTCACCTGGACCAGCACATCTTCGGCCAATACCAGGTCGTCCCAGGTCAATTCGGTTTGGATCAGCCTTGCGGGAAAGTTTGAACTAAAATGCGGCTTTGAAACCTTTCCGGTAGTGAACAGCTCCACATACTCTTGCGAAAGTACAAGCCTGCCGCTCATCCGCGGTTCGCCAGGCGGCACATCTTCCAGCGATACTATCCGGTTTTTGCCAAATAAATGTTCAGCTTCGAACAACCGCTGCAACTGGAACCGCCGGTGGAAATTTTCTCCGGCCAGCAAAAAAAGAGCAGTCTCTCCGGTAGGCATAAAACCCCGGAAGTTTTTCCCCCGCATACCCCCGATAGCCGGCAGATCAACGGAATCTTTGAGCATTTCCTGGATCGCCTCGTCGTACAGGTCCGACTTTACATGGGGCGTCAATGCAATCCAAAGCAGTATGATCTCCTCAGCGTCCAGGTGGTACTTTGCTGCAAATTCGATCAGATGCAGCTGCCATGAAGCAGGCTGGGGAAATACAGGCTCATCCAACGGCGCGCCCTGCAGCATGCCGATCCGGTATTGGACCAGTTCCCGTACGAATGCCAATTCCGCCGGCAAGGTTTGTATGATGTTAAAATCGACCATTTAAGACTGTTTTTCTTTGTCGTTCTTTTGCCGCTCGTCGTTGGTGGAAGTTTGTTTGTCTTCCTCCGGAGTTGCCAGCTTCTGTATCGTTTCATCTTTTTTGTCTTTCACAGCATCCTGTTCAGCCAGGGCAGTTGCCGATTGCTCGGCTTCTTTCTCAAGTGCATCCCCGCCACCGGGTGTGTCATCTGATTTCGCCTGGAAGAAGGCATTTTTAGTGCCATTCCCATTTGATTTCTCGCTCGTCTTGCTAAAAAATTTGCCCCGGTCCCTGGACTGGTCGCTCTCGTTCTGTTGGGTGTTTCGCTGACGATATACCCGGCTTCTGTATGACATAATTTTTGGTTTTAACTGTTATAGAAAATAATGACCTGATCCGCCTCCTAATCTCGTATTCCCCGCACGATACAATGGTTGTCCTCCCGGGCTTCGGTAAGCAAGTAATGCGGCCCGTATCTTCGCGATAATGGCCGCTTCACCGGAGGAAAGATCGGCCCTGACGGCAGCCTGGTTTTTTGAAGCCGGGGCGGAAGTGCAGATATTGAGAAATGTAGCCTCATATTTTGCCGTATCTCTCTTTGCCGCCAGCAGCGTTGACCAGTAAAAAAGAGGCCCTTGGTTCACATGCCCCGATGCGGCAGTCACATATCCCGGTGCCGGGGCTGCCCGTATGATCTCGTCCATAAAATACCTGCCTTGTGCTGCATAGGCGCCTGTTTCGAGATCCAGCGAGTCCACTAACTGTTCTGTCGACCTGCTGAGATCATCTTCGGCATGTGTGAGTTCGTGAATAATTAGGGCCCGGGTCCCCAGTTCGAAGATGTCGATGTTTGTCGGCAGATAAATGGTGTTCGCCTTGCTGATATCTTCGTCTGTGGAATAGTTGTAAGTAGCATCCCCCGTCTTATTCAGTCTCCGGTAAACGGAAGGTATGAGCGCATCCACTTTCAGCTTACCGCTCAGTATATGAGGGGCAGTTGAATGCCCTGATTTTCTCGCGACAACGTAGACGATCCCTGCCATGATCTGATCGCCGGGCGTACTGTCCGCCGCTGCATTGACCATGGCCGTGAGGACTTCGGGCAGCGGGATGACCGGACTGCTGAAACTGGCGTGGATTATCAACCTTTCGGCCTGCTCGCTGAATTGTTTTCCCCCGATTTCCCTGATACGATCCTGCGCAGTACGATTCATTGCTTCTACAGCTTCTGTCAATGTTTCTCCGGATAAACCGAACAATGCTGATGCCAGTCGGGATACGGGGTCTGCCAGTTCGGGTGGGAGCCCGGCGCGATCAAAATTGATGACATAGGCTTTATCTGCTTCCAGGATATTACGCATCGACAGGATCAGCGAACCGCCGCGGTGCGCCTGCATCAGCGCAACATTTACGGGGTTTCTCATCGCAGCCATCAGCAGTAGTTCTGCATGCAGGACAGATCCGTTCCGGCGGATCGCATCTTTCCTCAACTGGCGGATCTCTGTATCTGATAATGTTCCCCTGGAAACGAACCGCTTGACCATGTTGAAAAAACCGCTGCTCAGGCCGTCGTGTCCCGGATTGAAGATGTAATTGCCGGTATATGTGGTGCCAGTCGGATCTTGTTCGGCCACGCGTTTTACCGGCTTTCCGTGACCCTGCTGCAGCACGTGTGTCAGTTCATGGGCTAGCAGCTTCCTTCCTTCCGGAGAGACTGGGTCATATTTGCCATGATTGAAAAATATGTGGTTTTCATGTGTGAACGCCTGCGCGTTGGCCTCACTGGCGAGCGCAACGGCCTCGTTGTCATAATGAACTTTTACCTGAGAAAAATCTGCGCCAAATTGCCGGCCCATTTCCGCTCTGATCTCGATTGGAAGCGGTAGTCCATGCCCCTTGGCTGCTTCCATTTTATCGGCAAAATCATCCGGCACTGCGTAGCCATGTTCACCGGGTATTTCTTTTTTGAGTACGAGCGGGTCGCTTGACGAAGGTGCCGGTGTGGAATTTACGGAAGAGGAATTGGCTGCCGGACTGCTTGAACCTCCAGTGCCGTTTGCCGTCGCGTCCAACTCCGCTCTATCGCCTGGACCAAGGGTAGGGCGGTAGGTCATAAAGTCGCTGATGATCAGTTGTTTCTCACTGGGATTGAAAGTCGTGTCGATCTGCAGCCACTTTAAAAAGGCGTTGTATTCCTCTCTTTCGTATTGAATGATCTCTTTCTTTAATAATTCTTTAAGCTCCGGTTTAAGGGTTTTATGTTCGTTTACTACTTTCCACCCTTGTATCCTTTTGGTAAAATAGTCAGGGCTCATTGTAGAGTTGAAAGCGAATACTTCGTTGATGTGCGCACCGCGATAGGCCGCCGCCAGGCCATCCTTGATCCTTTTTTCCGTTTTGGCGTTTTCAGCATTGGGATCGGGGCCTTTGCCGTTAATGCCGCTGTCTACCCCGCTTTTGTACGTCTCTTCATCTTTGGCATGCTCGTCTATTTTACCTTTCAGGCCGGCACCCACATCATCAGGTTTGAGACTGTTATTTTCTCCGAATTTGAGTGGTACCAGCAGCGCGCCGTCAAACCAGCTGAAACTATACTCACCTTTCAGATCGTCGGGCTTCCAGGTGTGTTCCCATAATGTGACATCGGTAACCAGCAGGTTGAGATATACTTCCACGCCCACTTCCACATCGTAACCAATCTTTGACTTCACATCGAATTCCATTTCAGCGGTTTTGAATTCGAGACCTTTGTCTGCCGAGAATCCTGCCCCTACCTTGGCCTTTGCAGTGGCATCCAAAGCAGTCAGTTTTAAATTCACGCGGCCTTTGCCCTTGATACCCGCTATCAGAACTTCCAAGCCTGCACTCGCCTCGATAAACGCATCCACCCCGGCCTTCACGCCCGTGCTCAGCGAGATATCTGAGCTGACCTTGGCTTTGCTCAGGTCGTTTAAGCTTACAGGCTCGAGCGTGACATTCGTGCCTTTGCCCAACGTAAGCCCTTTGAACTCATAGAATAAACCAACGCCCGCTTTCAACTCCAGTACGACCGAAGCAACGCCGCATGAAGCAACCGGTATTTTCTGGCCGAACGAAAAGATTTTAAGGGACGGATCGGTCTTCATATTGGCCGATTTTCCATCAACAATGCTTTTATCTTCTTTAACTTCAACCTTTCCCCCGATGATAATATCGCCGTCTTTCGTGATCTTCACCAGCAGCTTGCCGTCCACCCCTTTTACAATATCCAGGGTTACCTCGCCGGAGGCGTAAAAGGCCAGTTCTTTGCCGATCCCTTCCGTCTTTTTACCTTCCGCGTCCAGCACGCCGTTGGTTACGCCCAGGTCGAAATCCCCTTTAATTTTGCCTTTTTCAAAATGCACTTTGGCCGACACGTCGAATATTCCTTTTGCGAAACCAGCCTTTACTTCGGTGATCTTTAGCCCTCCAATATTGACATTCGGGTTCAGCGTTCCCTTGATGCTGACATCCCATCCTGCTTCACCTTTTTCAAAAACCGCCTGCACTTTGGCATCGGATTTCAGTTTGCTGCCGAACTCGATGTCCCCGGCGATCAGGATACCGCCATTATCCTGTTGTTCTACTTTAATACCGATCTCTTTTACCCCGGGAATGTTCAGTTTTGCCTTGCCATCACCACCGACTTTTTCATCTGCGTATTTCGCGTTAATGGTAAGTGACTGTACGCCCGGGATCTTTTCTTTCTGTAATGTTACCGAACCGTCAAACTTAAACTCCTTATCGATGTAGGATGCTTTGATCTTCGATGTGAAAAGTGCCGGATCGAACTCGAAACTCCCTTCAATACCGAAACCTTTTCCGGAGCTGGCGATGCCTTTCAACTGACCTTTACCAATCTTTGTCAGTTCAAAATTCATATTTCCTTCTACGCCCAGCCCCTTTTGTGTACTGGCAAAAATGACCAGACTTACATCGTTAACCACAAAAGGTTTTGGGAACTTGTCTTTGAAATCGCCCAGTTCCAGTTCTTTGCTCACGGTGAAATCATCACCGATAAGACTGAAAGATATAGGCGTTTTATCGATGATGGGAATATTGGTAATGATATTCCCGGTTAAAATAAACCCCTTGGTTTCGTGTAAGCTGAACTCGGTAATCACAATCGGACTGAGACCATTGAACTGAAGAAAACCTTCAAGGCCTTTGTCTGTGGTGGTATTAAAGTTTAAATAGCCCGCATTGGTCAGGAAAGGAAGTGAAGTGAACGGGACAGTAAATTCTCTGTCCTGCCTTAAAGACTTTGTCAGTCTGGTGTTAATTTTGAAAGTGATGGATTTCTGCTGATCATCGAAGCCCGTCAGATCTATGCCGGGCAACCAGTCCTTTTTTGCTTTAAACGGCAGCTTGATCTTGATCGGCGTACCCCCATCCTTTCTCATGTACAACACGTACTCTTTCCCGACTTCTCCCTGCGACGCCTTGATCTCCTGATCGGTCATGCTGCGCAGTTGCTCCAGATGGCTTACATTCTTTATTTCGCTGATCTTCCAATATATCCCGCCCTTGTCACTCCCGGTATGCGGGAGGTCCCATCCGTCAATCTGATGAAAGTGCGTTATATATTTTGAATTGAGAGTTTGTCGGGACGGTATGTTCGGATATTTTGTCGTCAATGCGTCCCGTGCCGCGTCCATTCTCCGAAAACGTTCCCTCATGATGGCACTACCTGAATTGATGTTTGCGTAGGCATCCATCAGTTCAAAATTGTTTTCGGTATTGTCCCCACCCAGCTGAACTTCTACAATATGGTCCACCTGGTGTATGGTAGGATTGCCGAACCGGCTCCATTTCGGATTGATCGCGGCCTCTTGTATCGTCACCAGGTTTCCAAAGAGGCGGAAATCAGAGTTTTTTGATTTGAGGAAGTAGATATCCTCATCCCCGTGTTTGGTTTTCTTTTTATCGGTCAGCCAGGAACCGGTTTTATTAAATACGTCTTTACGGACAAATTTATCCCATACTTCATTATGGTTCCATGCTGCCGGACGTGGTGACAATGAATGTAAAGGTGTCGCGAACTTTTCTTTGTTTCTGTTTTTAAAAGCCGGCAGTTTGACCTTGTCCACATGAAATTCCTTGGCAGTCTCATTAAAGTCCGGAACCGGTGGCGTGGTAGTGGCTGTTTGCGTATTGGTTCCATTCCCGTTTCTCTGCACTATTTTCCGCTGTGCCGAGGCGCCCTGCTGTATCGTATGCGTCAGCTCATGTGCCAGCAAATGCTGCCCATCCTTACTCGCCGGATTGTATTTGTCCCGGTTGAAATAGATATCCTTTCCATGCGTAAAAGCCTGCGCGTTGAGCGCGTTGCTCATATCCGCAGACGAATGATCGTGATGTATGCGCACATCGCTGAAATCGGCCCCCATGGCCGAACCCATGGAGCTTTGCAGCTTCCCGGGAAGCGGGGCGCCCTTGCCTTTGCTGGCGGAAATAGACTGTTCTACCGAAGCGGGGGCGGTGGCAGGCTCACCATTCCCTTTGCGCTGCAATTTTGATTTTTTCTGAACGGCACCACCCGAGCCGAATGCGGTGAAAAAACCCGTATAGGTGCTCAGAGGCCTGGTGTTTTCTTTCACCTCGCTGTATAATCCGCTGTTTCCGTCAATGCTGTGCACATTATTGCCATCCACTTTTACAATGATGCAATGGTGCTGATAGGGCTGGTCTATATAACCAATATCACCTGGTTGAGGACTGGTTGTCTGTTGCAGCGTCCCGAAAGCCGAAACTCCCTTCCCGATCTGCCAGGTCCCGATATCTTTCCCGGCCCGTTTGTGCGCCCAAACGGAGAATATGCCACACCAGGAGGGCATTTTTACGCCCGCAGTCTGAATCACCGAATCGTCCCAGACGCCCGGTGCCGCTAAATGGAAAATGTCGAGCAAATGTTTCGCCCCGACCCGCTGACTTCCCTCTGCATGCTTGGCCTCGATCTTCCCGATCATCGACCTGGCAGCCGCCACTATGGATTCACGCGAGCCGTTTCCGTCAATATCTTCTCCCAGCCGTTGTATGCCTGCGGGTTTCAGAAACACGTAATCGCCTTCTTCACGCTCTCTGCCAGTTTGCGATGGTTCTTTTTTGGTTTGGACTGATGCTCCGTTCGGGATCGTGCTCACGGCCTTATCAGCCATCTGATCGGCCTCCAGTTCATAAGGATCGTCTGGTGCACCCACTGCCAATTTGGCCTGCACGTGATCTGCGACCTGCTCGGCTTCCTGTTCCAGCGCGTCATCTGCTTTTCCGATCGCCAGTTTTGTTTGTATTTCATTGTTGTGTGCAAAAAATGAAGCGGCCGCCGGAGCAGTGCCGCCGTTCTTTTCAAAAAACGGCGTGCTGCTTTTCGAAGCGGCTGAGGAGGATCGTGCTATTTCAGAAATTTTACCCATAAGAACTTTTATCTCCAATCCACACGGATCAATTTTTCAAGCCAGGGGAGTTTGATCAGACTTAAATTCCAGGGGAGCTGGTCCAGTAACATATCAATGCTTTTGGACTCTATCCTGAACGTTATCCCGTTTTCACCAAACTGCAGCTTTCCATTTCTTGCCAGAAAACCTTCCCTCAGACCTTCCGGGGACGTATTATGGATGATCTCCCACTGTTCAATGGCTGCATGCATCATGTTCAGGCCTTCTTCTTTTTCAGCGTCTGTCAGAAAAAACGACTCATCGCCGACGGTTTCTTCGGGTCGCATTCCGCAAAGTACCTTAGGCACAACCAGCTCATGGTCAGTTGCCGCCGTTTTACCTGTCGCAATGAAATACAGTAACACTATTGCTTTCCCCCGGCAATCATGATCCCTGAAATCCCCGTTGTCCAGCAAGTGCAGGCGGTTGAAAAGCTGTGTAAAAAATACATGGAGCAGGACCAACCCCGCATACTGACAGAACAGTCCTTCCTGAGTGATTTCCTGGTGGTCCGGGATAGCTGATACGGCTGGTGTCCGGTTTTTTTGCGGTGCTGTGTCAGCCATATTGATCTCAGCTTTCCCGGCGGCATATTGCGTTAATACGCTTTTCCAGATCTGTTGTGTTTTAATCTGTTCTGCAACAGGGCTGGCGTCAAATTGTTTCGCTAGCTCTCTCACCATTTCAACGAGGTCGGGGTGCCGCCTGGCTGTGATGATCTCTACCAGCTTTTGCAGGAATTCTTCACGGTGCTCCCGAACGAGCCTGGCCAGAAACCAGGGGTTAGCGGTGATCAATGCCCTGGTTTTGCTGATCATTACATGGTCAATAGCCAGTTGATGGAGCACGTGTTCAGGCCATTTTTCGTCAAAAGTGACTATTTCCCAGGGGAGCACACCTTTTTCCATGTAATGCAGCCAGTGCATACAGGCGTTCTCTTCCCGAGTGCTATGCTTTACAAAAACACTGGGGGCAGACTCACTTCCGGATTGGGAAAGTGTCTTCGCGAGCGTCTTTTTAACGATCTGATAAACAGCGTCGGCGCCAAGTGTGAAGCAGTTGTCTTTCCAGCCGAGATCGCCCAGGTCAACCTCGAACCGGTCGATATGGGTAATCTCATTTTCGGAAGACAGTTCATCAAACAGTTTTTCCAGAGCGGGTGCGATACACTGGTAATAGTAATCACTGCTTTGCCGCTGGACAGCGAACGCATCCTGGCCCGCATCCAGTTGTAACATGATCACCTGTTTTCTGATCAAATGCTTCATTCCTGACTATCGTTTTCCTGTGTTGCCAGCGGGTACTTATTTTACACTGGTATCTTCGACTGCAATCCTGGGATCACTTAGGCGGTTGACGCTTCGTTTTCCGGGTTGCTTCCTTTTGTTTTTCATCTTTTTTACCCAATGGCTGTTCCTTTGGCCGGTCTTTGGGTTCTTCATTAGGCTGATCTTTTGGTTCCTCCCGGGGTTTCTCCGCCGGATCCCTTTCTTTCCTGCCGCAGTAATCCTCGAAGCAATAGATCTCATTGATCTGGTCGACGAACCCGAGCGGCCGTAGGATCCGGTCTTTTTTATCCCAGCAGTCCGGTTTCGCCGGCTTGGGATCTTTACAGGGAAGACATTCCGAGCATTCGGGAAGGCAATCGTAGTACGTGTTGAAAAGCAGATCGATCAAGTAGCAGAGTGAAAAATTGGTATTGCAAGCCGCATATCCTGCTATCCATCTCTGCCAGTCGAACATGGTGGATTCGAGCCGGCAAAAATCAAAAGGCCTGAGCCAGATAATCCTCAGCAGCACATGTGCCGGTGCTTCGCGGTACAATAATTTCTCAAATAAAAGCCGCTGTTTTTCGTCCCTGAACCTTTTCCCCCAAGCTGGCAGGAATATCGTTGCGATGAATGAATAGGGGTCGGTGCCGGGTTTGAAACAAACGTGCAGATCTCTGCCCTCACATTCCGTGTCCTCCTGCACCCAATGCGGGAAATCGCAGTCTGAACCACAAGCGGCCAGCTCGCGTCTGCACCTGCAGTCTTCCTCCTTGAACGGGCGGAGCAGGATATGCTCGATCAGGTGCAAACCCTGGATATTGATCAGCCTGTTGGCCCGGTCCACTGCTTCGCAATCCGCCTTCATGGTTGGATAGCATTGCGGATTGATGGCAATGATGTCGGATTCAAAAGGGTTTTGATTACTTCCTATTAACGACGGATTGAAACTATGGAGGGCGATGCCGTAGCTTTTATCGGTGCAGTCGAAAACGAGCCGGTAGTCTTTCTTTTCTTTAAGGATATTCCAGGCTTCCTGCAGTGCCGAGGCGGCCAGGCTGCAACTAGTAAAACAGCATACGCTTTTCCAGGCGATATGGCATAACCCTTTTCCTTCACTTTTACCGCATTCACTGAATCCCGGATATTTGATCTCGATACAATACTTGAACCTTTCCGGCTCGCCTTTGGGTGTTTTTAGCTTTGTTCTGACAATAGGGAAGTAGCAAGCCCAGTTGGCCAGTTCTTTTTCCCACGCCTTGATCCATTCGGCAGCCTCGTCATCGGAAAGCCCGGTTCTTTTTTCAATCGACCGGATGGTGATGTTCTGAGACAGTGTTTTTGTTAAAAAACCGATTTTGGGACTGTATGAAGTGTTGCTGTCGTCTTTTGCCAGGAGTTCGGCAAGCGTGATGAAGATATCGCACCGGTCCTGACCGGGGATATTGTCGAGGTCGAGCCTGGCGAACGGCTTGCCCTCGGCGTCGAACAGATCTCCATTGATATGAAAGAAATAGGATTGTTTGGCGACAAAATCAGATCCCGTTTTGAACAGTTCGTTGACTGCTTTTTTCCTGATTTCCTCTGAATCGTACTGACAGGGATGTTCCAGCAATCCACGTCCGCAGGTCACATAGAATGAAAAGCATTCTTTGTTGCGCTGGTATGTCCAGAATGCCTTTTCTCCCTGGGCAGCGCAGATAAATTTTTCAATTCCCAGTGGCCCCCAGGCGTCCTCCATTGTTTGAAAAACATCGGTACTTTGGGCCAGCACTTCGCGCATGAAAATCCTGAAAGAGAACTGATGGACAAAATGATCTTTTCTGAACTGACCGGTGCACGCGCAATCTGCATCATAATTGCCCGGATAATTTACCAGCATATTAAAAAATGCAAATTCTTCGAAGAGCTCCTCTTTGGTGTCGAAATGCGTTGTACTGATCCAGTTGCCCTGGATATTGTCGTCCAACGGCAGATTGAAATAGTATTTGATATTCTCCGGTTTGTTTTCTTCCCCCGGCTCAGGCTTTTCGTAATCCGTGCAATAGATTGATGCATACTGAATGGAAGTGATATCGATCTTCCTGAAAGGATAAAGCGCCAATTGTTTAACGAGCTCATCCAGCCAGGCGGCCCCAAAAACGTTTTCCAGGATCACTAGGGTCTCTTCCGGGATAAAGGCGATCGTTTTGTCGGAAGCAGGTTCGCTGCCGGAGATGATATACGTTCCGTAATTTGATTTTTCCGCTGCGTAGGTCAGCAGGTCGATCAGATTGTTTTCAAAGGCCAGCATTGCTTCCTCCGCCGAGCCATATTTTTCTATGCCAATGAACAGGCTCAGCTCACCGGATATCCCTTGCAGATTATTGACAGGAACTACGAAACTGAAAACCCCCTGACTTACCTCCTTGAAATGGTCCTGTTCAAAATTTATCCGAGGAATGCGATCGATCAATTTCCTTGTGAACTCCGACAACGGCACCCGTGCGGCCAGCGCAGCGGCTTTGTCATTGAAATTCATGGAAAACATAGCGGGTACATGCTCCTTATCCACCAGCCTGTACACGTAGCCTAGTTTGTTTTCTTTATCGTTGTTGGTGCTGAAAAGGGCCTTTTTACCGGATCCCGCGGCTTTCAGAAAGTCTGTTCCTTTGAGCAGGGGATCAAAAAAGTAGGTTTCGTCAAATGGCTCTACCACGAAATGGCAGAGGCGATTCTTTTTACCGGAGTAAATCCCCGCAATCGCCTTCACTTTCTTCTCGAACCCGGAAACATTGTGATTGATCAGCCCGTCCAGCAAGTAATTATATGCACGTCCACGGTTCCGGCTCAGGTCGGGATATTGGGAGAGGTAGTTTTCGGCGGCATAAATGTCGCTGACACCCGTGGCGGATTTCCAGTTGTAGATCACAAAGTCGGAAAACTGCTCTGCAAATCTTGACAACAAATGAGTTAGAAACCCTGTCCTACGTTTCTGGTACAGATCTTCATCTTCCACCAGGATACCCAGGTAATCGGTATAGGTGATGAGATTTAATTCCAGGTTGAAAGTGAACTGACTCGCGGAGGTGACCAGACTTCTGTAATTTTTCTCAAAAACACCCGAGTACTGGATACTGGATGCATGTTTTTGAGCATCTTCTTCGGTATCAAACACTTTATTGCCAAGCATCAGAAAATCGCCGGCAGACGAAGCGATCGCATAGATCCATTTCAGATCCTGCGCCTGCTTTGTGATCCCCGTTGACTCTCCTTCATTGATCAGATCATTCCGCAGCAGGTCGGTCGCTTCATATACATCAAAAAGGCTGGGGAAACTATATGGAACGAAACCGGCGATCAGCGTTGCGGCTGGCTGGGCATTGAATACGGTAGTGGCCCACACAGCTTTGTCTACCGGAAACGCGAGCACCGTACCCGCAGGCCCCAGCCCGTTACCCTCGCCAAACCGCAGGAGCTTGTCCATTTCGGGAATAGTGGTGATGGTGTTCAGGAAATAGGTATGCTGGGACAGCAGCGTGGCAGGATGGGAAAATGAAAAAAGTTGCCGGATGTTTTGCAGCTGTGACAAGTAATTGGCCAGCATCTGATCAAAAAACATCAGGTATCCGCGCAGTTGCAGCATCTGCGCCTTGCGGAGGTCGGTAACATCCTCGGGAAGGTCGCCGTCGCCGATTCCATAAACTGCCGGAAAATCATTTTGAATGGAATAGTGCTCGCCCAGGTCCGGATGGTATTGTCCTTTCGGTAATTCTGCATCCAGATAGGGCGAAGGCATTTTGTACAGGACCTTCCCATTATAAAGCCAGGCCAGTTCCAGTTGGGTATCGTATTGCTCCTGGTCGAATGTGATCGGCAGACCGTTCATCGTGAATTCAAAGCCGGAGCACGCCAGTGAGAATACCGGCACATGGTTTTGGGGGAGATGGAATACCCAGTCCGAATTCTTCTGGCCATCTGTTGCAAAGCAGGCCTTGCCGCAATTCCTGAATTTTAGCCTGCTTACCTTTCTCACACCTTTTACATCAAAAATGGTATGATAGATATCCGAGGTATGGATCTCTTTTTTCAGTTTGATCGATTCCAGCTCGTCCGTATCAATGAAACCGTGACTTTTGGGGCTGAAAGGCCTGCCTGCAAATGCTTCATCCATCGACCGGCCTTTGCTGAGGAGCTGATCCAGTGTATAAAATTTTGGCGTTGCTGAAAAATATTCACGGAGCTGATTGGCTACCTCCAGATACACCTCTTCCACATTTGCCCCCGCTTCCAGTTCAATTGTTGCGCAAACGCCTGCATCCAGTTTGCAGAGGATGTATATATCGGCAAAGTCCTCGCACAAATTGCGATGCGCCATCAATACTTTTCTGACATCGCTGGTAATTTTGTTAATAAATTTTTGTCTGTCGGATTGCTCAACGGCAGGGTCTTCATTTTCGAAATCTTTGTCAATATCTACTTCCGTATCGATGTATACATGATAAATACCATTCAGGAATTCCTCACAGCTGGCACGGCCAGTGTTATTGTCGTCGGGATTTTTCCGGCGGCAGATATCCGTGATGTCATGGGCGGGTTCGAGCCAGGCATTCCTGATCCCCGGAATATCTATGAGCAGCTTCCGGTAATCATTGATCGTCAGCGGATTGTTGGTGAGTATCTGTGCAGGCGTGAAGAAGTTATCTTCGGGGGCAAGCAATGCGGGGTCCGTTGCAAGTATGTCGGCTACCGGCAAACTGGTGCGGTATCCCAGGTCGAGCATTGCATAACACAATTCTTCCAGTATGGTAATGCCCGGGTCATGCAGGTTATGATCACTCCATACCTTACCTGAAAGCTGTCCCAGATATTTGATTCCTTCGGCGCGCAGTTTCTGGAAGTCGAGATAATCCGGGAACCCCGCATTATTCTTACTGATGGTCAGCGCTTGTTCTATATCTCCAATCATGAATAGAATGTTAGAGGATAATGAGTTGATCTGATTTTGTTCTGGTTACCGGTCTCCTTATTGTTACCGGCTCATGGTCGCAGCAATCTTCGCCCCGGCATCTGCACCAGCTTTCGCATCCGGGATTATCGATGCACACATCTACGGAGCCTGCAATAAGAATGCTCCTGGCTGTAACAGGCTGAACGATTTCAAGTTTGCCCGCGATGGATAATGTTGCCATTTTCATTTCATCGTGGACCATGTGCAGCTCAATGATGTAGTCGACGTAATCAAGGGTTTCCAGGAACCTGATGATGTCAGACCGGTACACTGGTTGTCCGAACGAAAGTTTTTCATGTTCGCCGATCGCCCAGGGAGCCAGGAAGTTTCTGATGTCACGGTTGAGTTTCTCCTTGTAATATACCTCATCCTTATCCGGCAACAGTTTGACCCTGATGCAGAGGTTCACTTTCTCATACCTGGGGTTCATTACTTTCAGACGGACAAAAGGGGATATGATCTTTCTCAGGTTCTCTTCAATGGCTTCGATCAGACTCACCGGGACTTTCGGTTCAAATGATCCCGCGGCCTTTAGTTTGGTCATATCCGGGATCACCGCTACCAGGACGTAACCCGGGGCAATGGTGAAATCGTTAATATATTCGTTAGCATTCAGGCCGTAGGTGTGGTTGATACATTTTGTTTTGAAGACAGAAGGGAAGTTCTCGAGAACCAGGCGCTCATAGTCAAACTTCTGAATGCCCCTGTTCTTATGGCGTAACAATTCACTCACCCGCACATAAAAATGCCCTTCCTCTTCGGGACGGGTGCCGCCAAACGATTCGTAAGGCTGCCCGATCTTCGATACGGAAGAGTCCGCTTCCTGCAATTTTGAGATCGAACCGGCAGGCAATGCAGTGTCCAGCCTGAGCTTGTCGTTGGTCGCCTCATTGGTAAACGTAACTTTGACCGCCTGGGCATGGATCCCCATCAGCTCACTGACCGAAGTCGTTTTGCAGGGGACCGAAACCCTCAGCCAATGCAGTGAGCCCGGTAGGATGGTATTTTCCTTGCTGATGTTACCGGGTATCGTAAATCTTACAATCCCCGAAGTCGTCAGTCCGTTTGTCGCATCGCTCAGTACCTCAAAACCTTCCCGCATCAGTTTCCACCTGTTGTTTTCCAGATAGTACCATACAGGTTTTTCCCGCTCCGATTCCGAGTCGGCAGTGGCCTCTGCAAACTGTAAAAGCATGCTCAGCGTGGATCCTGGTACCAATTCTTCCAGGCCTATGTAAAAATTTCCCTCATCGCAGAAGCTTGGAAAAAGCATGGCGCCCTGTTCAAGTTCTTCCGGTTTGAATGTGCCCGCATAAGGATACAGGTGGATCAGGTCGATATTGTCCGCCGTGGCAGTCGCCGTATAGTCCAGCGAGATGGATTTGATAATAGGGGTCCATGGTTCGTTAGGGATTACTGCCTGGAATTTATCGCTGTTGCCTATCACATTCTCTACTGAAATAATTCTGGCTTTCAGCGCAGCCACGTCCAGCATCAGATTTTCGCCTGCCGGGAAACTGGCCAGTATCCTCCTGATCTCAGTCGCATCGGACGCACTGATTGGACCCGCCAGTCCCGATCTGTCGGCGATGTTGTTCGGATCGTTAACATTTGATCTGACCCGCTCGGCAATCGTGTTTGCGATCAATACATCTGTTTTGATCAGATTGGTATTAAATACGATCAGGTTGCCGGTAGTCGCATCATAATAAATGGCATCCTCTATTTTTCCATCCGGCAATTTTCCGAGCGCCATCATCTGACGTGCAAGCACATACGAATATTCTTTATGACAAAAATCCTGCACCTGTAAATTCATGCGGATGAAGCCGTCCCGGGTGCTTACTTCATAACGGTCCGCCTTGTTTTTGTTAAGTTTAAATCGCTGCACAAGCGGGAAAAACTGGTTTTGCAAAGCAATGGTCTGTCTTCCGGCAACATGGCCGCATACGTTGTTGTTATTGTGATCAAATAACTTCCGGTCGTGGTAGGGCTGTCCCATAATAGCGACGGTGGAGGTGACGGGGCCGTGCGGCTGTTCTTCTTTCCACCTGCCGTTTTCCAGGACGGCGATATTGATCAGGAAGCGATTCTTGTCCAGACCCGGTAGCGCGCCTTGTTTCAGGTAACCTTTGTAATATTCGTGAAAATCATTCGGCAGGTCCTTCCAGTCGATATTCACACAAATGCTGTTCCATTTTTTCAACAGGATTTCCCTGCTGCCGATGTAAAAGTTCGGCCCTATGAGGTTCAGGTTGCCCAGGTTGTTTAAAGGAGGAAGCGGTTTTTTGATGTCGAAATCAATGACTTCCGGTCTGGTACCGAACGGGTATACCGGCGCATTCACATTCTGAAGGCTTTCGTCATTCTGAACGACAAATTCTTTTACCCCACACACCTGGACATCGATTTTTGTATCAGAACTTGCCTTCACATCCCTGAAAAAATGGTACAGGGACACTTCCTGTGTCTTTGCTTCAAATGGTTTTCCGCAGCAGGATGTTTTGGTATCGCGGCAGTTGTCGGCGGGTATTTCTATTTTGATCTTGTCATCCAATTCGACTTTCACCACCGGCAGTTCGGCGTGCAGGTCTTCTTTCAGTAAATCTGCATCGTAAAACCCGATCTTGTCTTGTTCAGGAAGGATAGTGGAAATGATTTCCAATGTGAAATTGGTACCGCTGATGTTGGTGATGCTGATCTGCAGGTTCTGATCCTCGGGCTTAACCCAGCCTTTTTCGCCGCTGAACATTACATTCAGCGCTTTGCGCGGATAAATCAGTTCTTTCATGATATCCTGCTCCACGGCATTGAACTGGCCCGTGTACTCTCCGGCAGTCAGAACGGTTTCAAAAACGTATTCCTCTCTGCCGCAGTAGCATAGGGCCGGGTCTTCTTTCTCCCCGGCTTTAGTGTCCGCCTTGCCGGGTCTTCTGTATCTGGTCAGCAACAATGCTTCGAGTTTATCCCTGAGGTCGTTGCTTATTCCTTTGGCGACCAGCGAAGCAATGATCGGCCTGCTGATATGATAATAAGTGTTCTTCAAAGCATTTTGAACCAACCCAAGAAACAGGCGGGAAGGCAGTGCGTCCTGGCAGGTATTTTGAGCTGACAAAACAGGCAAAGTAGCGCTGGCGGCAGCTCCGGATAAAGCGGAACGGTCGTCACAGCAGGGATTGGCGACGGGTCTTTCGGGCTGCTGCGAAGCGCAAAAATCGGGGAGTGACTGGCAGGGGATAGAAATGGTTACCTTCCTGGTTCCTTCCTGCAGGTACAGGACGGGCGAAGCCAGCACAAAACCCAGCCGCGCATTGGGGTAGGGGTATAGGAAATCGTTTTCCGGGTCACGGTATTTGCTCCATTTGGCACCCAGCGTCTCCCGCGAACCCGGTTCGGCAAAAGGCTTGTCGACTCCGTTGGCCATGGTGGCATCAGGCGCAATATGCACGCCTTCCAATACCGAGAAAGTCCTGCAGTCTTCTCTGCCAACGCTGAACCTGACAGGCGCGTGCTGAAGGAATAATGTCCGCTGCTCTTTTACCTTAGCCTTGTTGGCTACCAGTTCGTCATCGGATGCAAAAATGATATCCGTTTTGTTTGCGTCCTTACCATCTTTGAAAGCAATACCTTTTTTCAGGAGATAACTGTCAAGCTGTTTCTGGATCTCTATTACAAGATGTGCATGGTCCGGCTTGCCAGGCTTGGGTTTGAGTCGGAGAACCTGCTGATAGAAATGGTCGAGGTGCTTTTTTGTAAACCTATTCAAATCGCTTTGCAGGTGTTTGAAAAGGCTTAGAAATGAAAAGATAATGGCCAGGTGGGGTGGGTGCCTCTCCCTTAACTCTTCCTGTAACGGAATGAGGCTTTGTTCCAGTCCCATTTCTGCGGAAGTCGAAAACAGCCTTAAGCTATCTTCAAAAATTGGAAGCAACTGATAAATCTTGTCGTAGAGGCCGAGCAGCCTCTGGAGATATGTGCTGCCCGCTGCCTGATAGCTCGTGTCTTCTATTGTAAGATCGGAGGGGTGGAGCATCCACGCCGGATTAGCGGCCAGGGTTGTAAAATCAATGCTGTTGGTGCCGAATTTGTTGGTTGCTGCATTGGCATAGGAAATGAACTGCTTAAGTGCCGAACCCAACTTATCCTTCATCATTTTCTCCATCACAGGGTCCAGCGCAGATTGTTTTCCCGCTACCTGCTGATGCCAGCCGTTGATTTTTTTGATCAGCACAAAAAGCGACCGTAATTCCAGGAACAGGCCTCCTTTGGTAGGATGTTTCAGGAAGCGTTTTCGCTGGCCAAGAAACCGGTCTGCTGCTTGCTTTCTGTTGTATTTCGCTATGGCCGCCAGCGTAAATGGCAGACTCGACGAGAAGAATGCCTGCCAGTCACTAATTTGAAGATTCTCGTCATAATATTGGACATGCCGTGATAACTGTACGAAAAAATCCAGGAGGTCGGCGAGCGATCTGTTGTCGATGGCAGTTTTCCCGGAAAGGAGTTCCGGATCGACCCTGTCCCGCTGGCTGGTACCCGGATCATTTTTGAACGGGTGGATAAGTTTGATACAGTCGATCATGCCGCAGTTTATTAAATAGGTTTTACAGCTTCATTCTTGTAGAAATTGTAGACGTAGTTAAATCTTGAGTTCGTACCGGGTATGCTGTAGCTTATATCGATCAGGAAGTTGCCTTCCAGGTTGTCCGAAGATCCTGCGCTGGTCACTTCGATCTTGTCCACCACGATCCGCGGTTCATAGTAAAGGATGGAATTGGCGACCCGCTCTTTGATATATCCGATCGTGCTGCTGCTCAGTCCTTCGAATACATAGTCGTTCAGGTTGCAGCCGTAATCTGGCTGCATTACCCTTTCTCCGAGTGAGGTCGATAGCAGTATGTAGAGGCTTTGCCGGATATCCTCCTCGTCGCGGACCATATCAACGGTGCCGGTTGCGATGTTGAAAGCAGGGGGGAAGGCCCAGCCTTTGCCCAGAAAACTATTTTTACTATTCTCCATATTATCCTCCGATTTGAACTGTTGGGTTTCCGGCTACGATCACGCCGCCATGCGCGGTAAGATCTCCTTGTCTTGCAGCAGGCCTGCCACCGATCATCACAGTGGCGGAACCTTTTGCGATACTGTCCGGCGGACCTGTACACACTACAATGTCCCCCGCAACAGCCGCAGGCATACCGCCGATGATCACCGACGCTACGCCCGGCCCTACCACCGGCCCCCCGACATGCGGAACTCCGCCCGGGTTGACCATGGGACATGTATGCAGATCGGTAATTCTTGCTGCTGCCGGCATCAGTTGATCTTTATCAGCGAACCTGTTATTTCGGCAATACCGTCAGCGTTGATCTTGAGCATGGAACCGCCTATATCGACGGAACCATCAGCTTTGATCTTCATCGTGGAGCCTCCGACCGTCAGCGCTGCGCCTGCTTTCAGGATCAGGTCTGCGCCTGCGTCTATTTCAATGTTCTTTTTGCTGCTGAGCTTGATCCCTGTGCTGTCGAGCGAAACTTTGTTATTGTTCTGATCTTTGATCTCGACGCTTTTGCCGGATTCATCCAGCTTTATACTGTTTCCCTTCGGTGTGTCTATGGTGATGGTCTTGGTGTCGTCGTTGAAATGGATACGCATTTTGCTGCGCGTAAAAATTCCCTTTTCATGGTTGTCGTCCGATGCCACCAAAGGGGCTTTCATGGCACTGCTGTTCAGCATTCCCAACACCACGGCATCATTCGGGTCGTCATTAATAAACCCGACAATGACCTCGTCGCCCCGCTGGGGCCTGAAAAAAGTTCCCCGCTCGGCGCCGGCGTCCAGGCAAGCCACTCTTGACCAGATCCCGTTCGCATTGTTATCGAGTGTGGCGATCCTGACCAGGATCCGGTCTTCTCCGTCCGGGTCGCCTGCAAGCTTCACGACTTTTCCAATCTGAAGCCCGCGGATACCTCCGACCAGCCCCGATGCAGGTTCATCGTTGATATCCTTATAGAGTTTGGAATAGGTTTCCGGATCAAGTCCGAACTGGATATTGGTTTCCCATACACCGTTCCCAATATCATGCTTGACGCCGGTAACGAAAGCATTGCCGTTGTAGCGGTCACCAACACCATCCAGTTTCAGCATATCACCGGGTTTTATTCCCGAGAAACCCGTGATCTTTACCCTTCCCCTGATCTTCGAAAGCCGGCTTCTCATCATTACACTGTCGGTCCATACCTTCAGTTCCTGCTGCGTCACGAAGCCACTGTGGTGCAATTCATATTCCTCCAGGTTGATCGTTTCCGCAAGCCTGGCTCCTGCAAGGTTTCCCAGTTGCTCAATGTCTTTTGCTTCTTCGGTATCAGCAGTGAACAATGCCTGGTTGCTGTAATCCCAAGCGATTGCTTTCACCTGTTTCCACTGGTTGCGTGCATCCATTTCTGCTTCAAATTCCATAATGGAGCTTCCGAAGCTGGCCTGCACGACGGGCTCGGCCTTGGTGTCCGGTTTGAATGTTTTGAGCGTCCCGTCCTCTACGGATACGAGCAGGCCGCTTGCTTCTGCACGAAGCAGCAGAAAGTCCCAGTCGGTGATGTGATGCTGCACCAGTTCCCTGTGGAGTATGGTAGTTTCTGTTGCGTCAGCCTTGAGTCCCTTGTAGGCTTTGACCAATTCTTCGGTTGCCTGACTGTCCTTTACATTTTCAAAGTATTTACTTTTTCGCCCGACGGTCATTTTAACGGTTTCGTCCCGGCATTCCACCATGAGCTGGGAATTTCCGCCGGATTTCACCTGTATGGCCTGCCTGGTGATAATGCCGCTGAAAACCTGTTTGTTATCGCCGTCGTAGCCCAGCTTGACCACAATTTTTTTTCCCGGAATGAACGTATCGCTGTTACTGATCTCAAAACTCTTCCCGGCTGCATCTCCGTCCCTGAGAGATAGCTTTACCATAGGAATCCGGTTGAGTTCTTTGATCACGCTGAGCATGGTCAGCTGATAGGATGCATTCATGGCCTGCCCGTCGATGATCACATCGAAAGAAGAAACGTCGTGCTTGGAAGGATTTGGAATAATAAGCTCCTGCATTATCGTTCGTTTTTGTCAAATGGAGGAAAATTCAGCTGGCTGGCGGGCCGGATCTTTCTGATGCTCGTCAACCGGTTCGCTTTTGCTACCTGCATGAGGTGCCTTGGATCATTGTAGATCGTATAGGTCAGCCAGTCGAGCCGGTCGCCCTCCACTACAATCCTGGAATGTGTCAGGTCGGGGGACGACGCTCTCGATTCGGCGAGCAGCTGTTCACGGGATTTGTGCGCGATGAATGTGGCTGTAACTTTGACCCTGAGCGGAGAACCGTCGGGTTCGAACAGGGTGTAGTTGAGGTCCAGGTTTCCGAGGATGCATTTGAAATTCATGTCCGAACCCCACATCACGATCAGGAAGCGCGGGCGGTGGATCTTGCCATCAAAATTATAGACACATTTTTTCAGGTCTTCGATCTGATCATGCACCTTCCGGCTCTTGTACCCGGTATTGGCCCCACCGTACCCCTCCATAGTTTTGGTGCCGTCCAGGATAAATTCGAGGCGCAGCTGTTCGGGTTCGGTTGATTTGTATTTGGCTTCCGATCCGGCATTGCCGTGCCCTCCGGAAGTGTCTGCATTCACCTTAAGTGTTTGCATGAATGACTCCGGATTGATAGGGGTGGTGAAAGCCTTCGACGGGTCTTCGTTTTTGAAGTCCCGTTGCTCGAAAGTGCGGATCACCAGCTTTTCAAGTTTTTTCCTATCGCTCATTTTGTTCTCTTAAAATGGCTAGCACTTTATCGACACATTCTCTGATAACGTCCTCTCCGGCACCGGCGCTGGACGAAGATCCTTTGCCGGCGGCGTTACCACCAGTCCCGGAACCCTGCGCCTGGTCTACGGTTGCTTTGATCACGAGTTCCCTTATTTCAATCGGCATATAGGAAATTATTTAGCGTTAAAAGCTTTTAACTCGGAGAAAATCAGTCGGTTGTAATTCAATTCGAGGGTTTCGAGCAAAACCTCGCTCCGTTCGGCGTTCAGCTCGGCTATCTTCCAGCTTCGCGGCCAGACATTCGTTGCCGTCCAGCTCATCAGCGGCTGATGGTCTTCTCCCAGCAGGTCGATGATCACCGTGTCAATCACCTGAAATGCTTCTTTGCCGGTGGCCAGGTCGAAGGGTTCGCCTTCAAATGTCTTTTTCAGCCAATCGGAGACTGGGGAACTTTTGGGGCCTACCAATCCTCTCTTCAGTACGAGCGGTCCGAACTTCCTTCTCGTCGGGATCACATGTTCGAAACGGTTTTCACCTCCTTCCTTGATGGTTTCAATATCAATGGTCGAGTCCAGTCCTGCCACGGACTGGAACCTGATATCCACCGAACCGCTGTCGCCGGCAGAAAAATGTACGGCGAAGTGAAATCCAACTGCCTGATAACCATTCTCCATTGTGCTATTTTTTAGCTTCCACGATCGTCAAACCTTCATGGGCCAGCTCCATACTTTCAATAGCGATCTCGCTGGCGTCTGCTTTGAGGTCGGTGGAGGTAACCTTTGTGGGCCACGCCTTTGCCACCGACCAGGATATGACCGGTTGATGCTCTTCGTTCAATAGCCTGATCGTTACGTCCCTTCTGAACTTTTCTTTGCCTTCCTGGAACATCATCGTTTTTTTCCATTGTTCGAAAAATTCGAAGTCGCCGTCGAAGGTGCCGCGCTTGAGCGTGATGTTCTTATACTCAGTAAGTCCCGGCTGCTTGCCCTTGTTGAACAGGGGACTGCTTCCTTCGCGGTATTCGATCACTTTGGTTTCGAAGTCCAATCCGCTGACTTCTGTAAATCCGATCCGGGTACCTCCCCAGTCAAGCTGGAAATGGAACTTGGGCAGCGGATATGCTTTTTTTGGGTCATCTGCCATGTTATCTGATTTTTATAAATGAATGAATTAGGCTTCCTCTAACATTTTGTGCATGAATGTCAGGATGATAAATTCAGCCGGCCTCACCACCGCGAGTCCGATCTCCACAATCATTCGTCCCTCCCAGATGTCCAGCTCCGACATGGTTTCGCCCAGTCCGATATGAACATAGAACGCTTCTGCCGTCGAAGCTCCCATTAATGCACCATCGTTCCATTGTTTGGTGAAATAGTTTTCAAGCATAGCTTTCACTCTCGTCCAGGTATTCTGGTCATTGGGCTCGAATACGAATTGTTCGGATGCGTTTTTGGAAGATTCTTCCGCCATGTTGAAAAAGCGCCGTACGGGGACGTAGCGCCATTCGTTATCGTTCCCCGCCAGCGTTCTTGCGCCCCAGATGATCGCCGGGCCGCGGCCGGGGAATGAACGGATCACGTTGACTGACTTTCCTGATACGTCATCGACGTTCATGCCAGCCTGCTGCAACCCTGTTACGATGATCTCGGGCCGGATCGCCAGACTGATGTTGACGTTTGCCGGCGCTTTCCATACCCCTCTTAATCTGTCCGTTGTCGCATATTGGCCGACAACGGCCGGGGCGGCGGGGAGCAGCATTTCCAGATTGCTGATCGCCGCGGTTGCCATGTTGTACAAGGCATTATTGGCAGCTTTAAGCAAGCTCAGGTTTACCGACGGGCCTGCCCCGGTGATCGTAACCTGCGTTTCGACAGAATGGTCATAGGTGAGCAAGGTGTACAGTCGCGGATAATACGCAGCCCCGTATTTTAGCTTTACCAGGTCTCCCGGTGTTGTGCTCCGGAGGTCGGCGATGGGGTTAGCCGTAGGGAACACATCCATGACTGTGAACCTGTCCTGTAAGGCGACACACTGGGTCAGCGCATGATCAAATACGCCGTAATAATTGCCGAGGGCACCGGCGCCTTTGATGTTGACGCTTTCGGGTACAACCAGGAGCGTTACTTCATTAATCGTCCCTGCATCGTCGATCCCGTTCCTCAGGTCGAGCGGTGTGATCGTACCTGCTGCGCCGGTGTATGTTTTTACGGCGACGATGTAACAAGGCCCTCCTCCGTTCGCAAAAAACATCTGGAGGGAATAATACAGCAAATGCACCGAGGCTGTGGCCGGGTTGATTCTGGCTGTCGCGACCTGGTTTGGGGCTACGCCTGTGAAGTCGACCACAATGCCGGTTTCCGGTTGCGCTTTCCCAAAGTACTGTTCGTACTCCATCATGGAAGTAATTCTGGTAGGTACCCTCAGAAGATCGTTCGCAACTTTTCTTTGCGCTTTCTCGGTATAGCCAACAAACGCGGGAATCGCTGTTTCCACGGACGCTATTGAAGGGGGAAGTTTGGGTATTTCCTTGATGTAAACACCCGGCGTTTTAAATTCTGACATCTTTATTCAATTAAGGTTAAATGAATGGATGATTTATACTAAGGGGAATAAATTGGAAGCGGCGACCTGCATGTTCAGGAAAATCTTGTTTCCTTCTCTCTTCGCCTGCATTGTCGGTTCAGGATTCGGGAGAAACTGAAAGCTGTTATCGGGCTTTTTCAGATTGACCGGCGTGTACGTCATCGGTATCGGGTTCTTGGAAACCAGGACGCCGGAATTATCTGCCAGCAGGTCCTGGGTGGCCGGAGTGAGCTTGAATTTCCTTTGGCGATTGTTGGCATACTGCCAGAAGGCAGACTTACTTTTCATCCAGAGTTCAAAGACCGGGGCGGGCTGCCTTATTCCGGCCGCGCTGATCCGGGTAAGCAGATTGCCGCTGGCGTCCAGCAGACGGAAAGCTGCCACGGCAGGTTTAACGACGAGGTCGATTACACCTGCATACCGCTCGGCTTCCAGCTCATCGTGGGCAAAAAGGAGATTGATAAAGGTTTTGGCGTAACCGCCATTGCCTGTCACTTCCAGCTTATAAAGCTGGTCGGCTGAAACCGTGTCGTGCCTTACCGCTTTGATCACCTCTTCGCTGGTACGAAAACTGACAAATACATTTTGCATAGCCGCCGCAGACTGCATGTCTATCTTTTTCACAATAGCATTCGTCGAGTCTTTGAGGGTAAAGGTGGCGGTGGTAATGTTTTCAAATGCACTGAACGTGTACACAAACGACAACGGCAGCAAGTGGGCGTCGTTCGTGTTGACATAATGCTTGCCTGGTAATGCGAGCCAGGGGTTTGGGGCACCGTTATTGAGAAATGCCTTGGCCACCCCGGCCTGCATCGCAATTTCGCTTTGCACGTATTGCTGGGCAGGGACGAGAGCGGGTAGGGGCGAAGACAGAAACGGAAATGTTTTGACGAACGGGATGTCGTTGCTGCTGAAATACCACAATGGATTCAAGGGTTTTGGGCTTAATTCCGCCGAAAACCGCCGAATGTCGTTTTTGTACCTGACCAGGAGCCGCAGGCAAAGCTGATCAGGAAGCGGTACGATAGGCGTATACAGAACGGCACCGCTGGCCAGCTTTTTTTTCTTGCACTTTATGGCCAGCTTGAAACCTGCATAGGCCGGTAATACCCGGATATGATAATTTGCAAAAGTCAGATTGAATGGATGTTCAAGGAAGTCGAGGTCTTCATGAATGGAAGGAAGGTCCTTTGCAAACCGCTCAGATAGAAAATCGAGACGGTCAGCTTGTGCCGGCATTTCAAAAATGGTTTCACCCTTATCCCTGGTGAGATAATATTCATGGAGCCACTTTACTTCACATAATATTTTATAGATAGTCATATTATGAGATTTGATTTGGTAACCAGGTTTGTCTCTATTTCTTCGATCAGCGGTACTTCTCTCCGTATACTCCTTTCCGTAATGCTTACGACGCGGACCTTGTACATCACGAAAGGGATTTGCCGTCCTCCCAGCGACCCCCAGAGATGGTTGATCTGTTCGAATGTCAGGGTGTACATTTCAAGTTTGAGCTTCAGCGAAGCGATATCGGGGTCCGCAAGGTTGCTCAGTTCGGGTGGCAGAGGTATGGACGAGGAGGCAGGTGTAAAAATGTTTTTGCCCTGGAAAAACTCAATGACAAGCGAAATACGCCGAAGCGCCTCAACATAACCGTTGTTCGGCGTCACCCCACCTTGAAAATTGGCTGTGAAAAGAACATACAGGTTCAGGTACACCGGCCTGTTCTCGTACCTAGCCCGGTTGTCCGGCCATTTGCTGAATGTCTGACCATTTTTGAGGCTGCTCTCTTCTTCGATATTGACGAGGGTTACGATGATGTTTTGCGGCAGAGCGCCTGCTCCGCCGGTTTCGAATAACCCGATATTTTCTATAATCACTGGTACGGGATCTCCCTGGGCGATCAGGTAGGCCGTAAGTTCTTCCCGCAACAGAATCAGGGCGCTGGCTATCATAACTTTGGTGGATACAGGTAATAATCTTCTCAAAGATATTGCTCGCCCGGGCGCCCGGAAATCATGGAAAACATGATTTTTGGATCAGATAATATGATTTTGTTTCATGGTTTTAATGAATGCACAACCCTTATAATTGCGGGTTTTTATTTGATCCATCCTCTCCGGATAGCTTCTTTCAAAAGGGAGACCAGGGAGTGGGTATTTGTTTCAGACATCAGCGTCTCAATAGTCGCCCGCACCGAGCTTTCCTCGATTTCCAGACAGGTCCCGATCTCAGATTCAGTAAGTTCTTCGGCAAGCAGTTCGAGTATGGCGACTGAAATTGGAGGTAACATCTCTTGGTCTTCTGATAGCTATTCAAATTTCAAATAAATGCAATCGGGGATCAATCATGAAAACCATGAGCTTTTAAGCCCATTCAATGACTTTGAACCGAAAACAATTAATAGAAACCTGGGTATGTGTGGGCCGGATGAGGTGACGAAACCCGGAAAGAGCGGAAATAACTGCTTTTTAAATGATGTGATGCCTTACCGCGTAAAGTGCCAGCCCGACGGTTCCTTTTACACCCAGTTTCTGGATGAGGTTCCTGCGATGAGATTCCGCAGTCGGCTGACTGATAAAGAGCTTATCGGCAATTTCAGTAGTTGAAAATTCCTGGGCGATCAGACGCAGCACTTCCAGTTCCCGGCTTGATATTTTGGACGGAAAAGTTTCAGCATAGGTCTCTGTCTTGTTTTCTGTGTTCTGGGCCAGTTCCATGAGGACTTTGCTGCAAAAATATTTCTTGCCGTCCATCACCGTTTTGATCGCATAATATAACTCTGCCGAATCGGTATCTTTCAACACATAACCTTCCACGCCGGCAAGTACTGCATTACATATCTGTTTCTTTTCTTCGACCATGGTGAGCATAATCGTTTTTACCGGCGGAAACCGCTGACGCGTCTGCAGGCACAGATCGATACCGGAAAAATCAGGTATCTGGCAGTCGGCGATAAGCATGTCTATCTCATGGAGTTCCATAAATTGCAGCGCTTCCTTTGCAGTCAACGCGGTACCCAGCACATTCAAATTATCATTTGCTGATAACAACAGGGAGAGGCTTTCCAGAATAATGCGATGTCCGTCTACCAGAAGAATACGTGTCTTTTTCATTGCAAAGAAGTGAAATGTGAAGATGCAACAATAGAAAGATGTGGAACTTTTGCTTTTTATAGCAGACAAGTAAAGTGCAAATACCAGGTTCAAATACCACCTTGCACCTTTGGCTTTTGCAAAGGCGTCATTCGGTATTTAATAAAAAAAGTCGGGAGCACAAAAGAACACAATAACACCGGCAAAAGACAACCGTTAACTAAATTTGGTTTATGCACTTATTCTGGCGATTTTTTCATAAAAAGAGGCCGGCTTCACTGCCTGCTGACGGACTAAAAAGTACAAGGGATTTACGAATTTTTCGGATTACAATATGACTATCAGGTGTACGGTTTTATTCGCACTCTTCTGGCTGGGAAGCCTCTCCGTTATGGCAGATTTATGCCAGCGGGTTTCTTCGGTCGGGGCTCAGCAGGACACGGTGTTGCCGGGAAGTGATCCACTGGCTTTCGACAAAGATCTTTCGTATACGCTGCTCAATGAGGCACATGGTTTTGCGGATAAGAAAATGGCGGAAAGTGCGCAGAAACGCGGGCAATACTGGAACCGGGATTTTACCTCCCGCAGCGCCTACGAAACGTCCGTTGAACCCAATCGCAAGCGGCTTAGAAAGGCAATAGGGATTGATGAAAGAGGTTCTGAGAGGGGTAATTATAACCTTGGCTTACCGGACCCCCGACCGCAGGTTGGAATGGAGCGGTTTGCTTATGACCGCGATTCGATCCTTGTGGCAGAGACTTCAAAGTATCGTGTCTATCAGGTTCGCTGGCCAGTACTGAGCCGGATTTCGGGAGAGGGGTTGCTGCTTGAACCCAAAAACAAAGCAACCGGAAGTGTGATCGCTATTCCCGATGCAGACCAGACCCCTGAACAACTCGCCGGACTTGCGGCAGGTATTGCTCCGCAGTCTCAGTTTGCCCGTCATCTCGCTGAAAATGGCCTGCGCGTGCTCGTTCCTGTCCTCATCGACAGGTCGCCTGTATTTCCAGGAGAGACTAAAGAGCAAACAAAACGGGAATGGCTTTACCGACAGTCCTATCATATGGGTAAACACCTGATCGGATTTGAGGTGCAGAAAGTACTTGCGGCGGTAGATTGGTTTAAACAGACCTATGGAAGCAAGGAAAAAATTGGTGTTGCCGGTTATCTCGAGGGCGGGCTCATCGCCTTTTATGCAGCGGCCGTCGATCCGCGTATTGATGTAACTTTGGTCAGCGGGTACTTTCAGTCACGCGAAAATGTTTGGAATGAGCCCATATACCGCAATGTATGGGGGCTGCTTAATGAATTCGGGGACGCAGAAATGGCGACTTTGATCGCTCCCAGAGCATTGATTGTTGAATATAGCGCCATACCGGAAATATGGGACGGCAAGCGGCAGGACCCGACCAATTTGTATAATTACTCCGGATACAAAGGCCATCTGAAGACACCGGATTTTGAAAATGTATCGAATGAGTTCAAAAGAATCGATCAACTTTTGAAGCCTGACTTCCAGTTCCGCGAGCTGGTAGCAAAAGGTAAAAATGCGCCGACAGGGTTCGGGTCAATAGAAGCGCTGCATGTGTTTTGCAAAAAAATCGGGAAAGACAACATCCTGCCGTTATCCGGTGAAACCCCCAAAGACCAACGGGGATCGTTCAAACCGGCCGACCGGCAGTTCAGGCAGGCGAAGGAAATAGACAATCACGTGCAGTGGCTGCTGAGAGTTTCCGACTATGAGAGAAATAGCTTTTTTCTATATAAAGTCATACCTGAGATCGGCAACAGAACCTGGAGCACCAAAACCTACCATCCCTATTATCCTGTCGGGCCGTTCATCGAAAAGTCAAAGCCTTACCGGACTATTTTTCAAAAGGAAATCATCGGAGAATTTGATGACGAGCTTACGGATCCGTCGCCCCGGACACGTAAAATATACGACACCGTAAAATGGACCGGATACGAAGTGGTACTGAAAGTGTTCGATGGATTATCCGCAGCCGGGATTTTATTAATTCCCAAAGACATTCAGCCCGACGAAAAACGGCCGGTCGTAGTTGTACAGCATGGCCGTAACGGTGTGCCGGCTACTGTGATCGAAGGTAACACGAGCTACAACGATATCGGTGCCCGCCTGGCCGATCAGGGGTTTGTCGTTTTTGCACCATTTGGGATTTATAACGGTGAAGACAGGTACCGATGGTTGGGGCGTAAAGCAAATACGCTGCAAAAGACGATGTTCTCTTTCGTTCTTGCCCAGCACAGGCAGATTCTCAACTGGTTACCGACGCTTTCTTATGTGGATAAAAACAGGATAGCATTCTATGGCAAAAGTTACGGAGGCGAAATGGCGATGCGCATTCCTTCAATTCTGGAAGGATATTGCCTGTCGGTGTGCTCGGGTGATTTCGGCGACTGGAGCCGGAAGGTGACGGACACCTATTGGCACAACAGCTTTATGAACACCATTGAATGGGAAATGCCTTATTTTAATATGGGAAGTACATTCAGCTATGCCGAAATGGCTTACCTGATTGCTCCCAGGCCATTTATGGTGGAGCGCGGCCACGACGATCTGGTACAGCCGGATGAATGGGTCGCCTATGAATATGCCAAAGTAAAATACCTCTACGATCGGCTGAACCTGGGCGATAAAACTGATATCGAGTATTTTAACGGAGGGCATGCATCACGGAACGAGGGTGTTTTTAAATTTTTGCACAAACATTTAAACTGGCCCTGAGCCATGTCAATGAGCAAGGCGAGATCCCGGCTCGAAGATCACCCGGGTCATGAAACTCATCCCGTCGGTCCGGGAGTTTGTGGGAATGCCTGTTACGAAGCCGAGCGACAGGTTGGACGCCAGGATCAATTTTATTTGCGGACGCAGCACCGTATGGTGGCTCGTGCCGGAGAACTCATCATTTACCTCAACACCCACGAAATTTCCGCCAGGCAGCACATAATGCATACTGGCGTTGGTCTGATAAAACAAGTCGCGCCTCGATTCCCCCGGTGTAATCTCCCATTCAGGCCCGGTATAGATCATGCTGTTTATCCTGTTCCCCCATTTTTTAGCAACGATAAAGAACGGACTGATGGAATTTCCTTTCAGCATTCCCCGCCCATGATCGATCGAGTAAAATGAATGTGCGCGAAATTCATGCATATATCCCCCGGCCATGGACATCTGATGTTTTTCGGAAACCAGGAAAGTGTATTGCGCGGCCAGTTTCAATCCTTCAATGCGGTTTCTGGGTATCTCTGCGCCTTCCTGCGCATGAGCCGATTTGTAAAAAGCAAATGGAACTTCCACTTCCAGCCCAAGCCGGTTTACAGGTGAAAATTCATATTCGACGAAAGAGTGGTTGATCCTGTAATCTTTGTGTGCCTCTATGCCATAGCCGACATTCCATTCTTTTTCCCCCTTTCTGGCGCCGAGGTCGCGGATCAGGTCCATGTAAAGTGGTTCGGCGTGGTGTATTTTCAGGGGCTTTGCTTGCTGTGTTGAATCGGTCTGTGCGGTAACCGGCATACTTGCCGAAACGAAAAATAGGATGGTGATGATGATGTGTTTCATGTCTTTAACGTTTTTTAATACAAGGTTAAAGGCTAAAACCGGAAGGAATTGGGAAAGAATAAGTGATTTTGGGCTAATCAGAATTATTTACAAATACTTTTATCGCATGTTTTCCATCAAAGTCATAGGTAATGCGGAAGCCGTACAAATCCGCGATCGCTTTGACGATCGCCAGCCCCAGGCCGGTATTGTTCTTATCCCCCGATTCTTTGTGAAAACGGCGGAATATTTTCTCCTGATCCAGGGGTATAGCCGATCCTGAATTTGAAATTTTGAAATAACCCGTACCAATTTCTATGTCCAGCACTCCATTCGTGTGGTTATGTACAATCGCATTTTTCATCAGGTTTGAGATCAACATGATCGCCAGGTCCCTTTGCATCACCACATTCAACTGGTTTTTTTCCGCTATTGAAATTACGACGCCTTTATACGCTGCAAAATCGGCGAATTCTTCTCTCAGGCCCGACACTACTGCATTCACCGACACCGTTTCTGTTTCACCAAACTGCCGGTTCTCTATTTTCGAAAGCAGCAAAAGGGATCTATTCAGCCGGGTCAGCCTTTCCAGCGTCTGGATCACCTGCCCGATTGTTTCCAGGCCCGCTTCTGTGAGTTCATTTTTTTCAGCGAGCAATTCCAGTCTGTTCATACTGATCGCGATGGGTGTCTGCAATTCATGCGATGCATTCTCGATAAACTGCTTTTGGCTGTTGTAGGTCTCTAAAGCATGTTGCACCAGCGAAGTGACCGACTCACTCAGCACCTTGAACTCCTTGACATTGGTATCCTCCGCCTGGAAAGACTGATGTTTCCCGAGCCTGAAATTTTTGAGCTGATCAACCAGCTTGTAAAATGGCTTCCAAACCTTTTTCAGAAGAAAGTTATTGACGATCAGAATACTGGCGAGCAAAGCAATGTAGAGCCAGATAAGGGCGAAAAACAAATCCTCGATCAGGTCGTCCTCCTCTACCATGGATGAAATAACCTTCAATTCGTAGTATTTTTTGTCAAGCTTAAATGATGTGGTCAGCAGACGGACCGGCTCCATGTCCTCTTCGTACGGCATGTACATCAGCGTGTCTTTATGGACGTCCTTGATTTTTTTCGCACTTTCCCTGCTGATCTCCCGGATCTCGTAGTTCCCCTCGGCGAATTCCGTCTTGTGCAACGTGCTGCGATCGGCATGTGCCTTTTCGATGATCAGCATTTTGTAATTATCAAGCCCATCGTCCAGGCTGTCGTACACTTCGTCGAGCATATTCACATAAAAAATCACCGCCCAGACGCTCAATATCCCGAACAATGCAAATGCGAGGTATTTTAAGGTATGATTGAGCAAATTCATAACTGTACCAATTTGTAGCCGATCCCGTAAACAGCCTGGATTTCTACATCAGCCTGATTGTCTTTCAGCTTCTTCCGGAGGTTCTTTATTTGTGAGTAAATAAACTCATAATCGTCTGCCTGGTCCATATAATCTCCCCATACATGTTCGGCCAGAGAAGTTTTGTTTACGAGCCGGTTCTTGTTGACGATCATATACGTGAGTATGTCAAATTCCTTCCGGTTCAAAAGCAAGGGCTCTCCGGCAATCGCCAGTGTCCTTTCTTCCGGATCCAGTACGAGGTTACCGATCACGATCCGGCTTTTGCCCTGAAAAGATTTTCTGCGTAATACCGATTTGACGCGGGCAGTAAGCTCTGCCATGTGAAAAGGCTTGGTGAGATAGTCGTCCGCTCCGAGATTCAGGCCTGCCAGCTTGTCATCCAGCGAATCCTTAGCGGAAATGATGATCACGTTATCCGATTTGTCCAGGTTTTTCAATTCCTGCAAAAGGTCGAGCCCGCTGCCGCCTGGCAGCATGATATCCAGCAAAATGCAGTCGTAATGAAAGGAAATAATCTTATCCAGCGCCGAGTGGTAGGTGCCCGCCGTTTCAACCAGAAAGTTTTCCAGTTCCAGCGACTGCCGGATCACGTCCAGCAAGTCGGCTTCGTCCTCAATGATCAGAATTTTCATAGACCGTAAATTTGAGATACAAAACTGGAAAGAATCTGGAAAGATTGTCGTAACCCACTTTGATCGCATCCGTTTTTCTGCAATTTAGGAGAGTTTGCCGCTTCCGGCTGACTTTGCGTGGGGCAAGGCTGCGGCCACAGACCTGCCTGCTTTTATTTTTTCTTTTTCGGAGGTGCCGTATTCAGGGAGGTTGCAAAATAAGGTTCCAGGTGTTTGAACATCGCTTGTCTGAAATCATCCGAGGTTCCTTTCCGTATCACTTCCAGGATGTCCCTGTGCGTCACAGGGTTGGGTAATTCTACATGTGCCCTCTTTTTAGAATAATCGGTGAACACATGATTGAAAACGGGCATTAACAAAATTTGAAATCTCTTGAAAGTACTGTTGCCGGTCATTTCATATAATTTTCCATGAAAAGCTATCTCTTCTTCTTTCGTTACTTCGAAGTCATTGCTTTGCAGGTTGACTATCGCTTCCAGTTCTTCAATATCTTTCTTCGTTTTGCGTGCGAAGAGGAACTCTGCTATACCCATTTCGAGGATCAGGCGCAATTCAAAAATGTTTTTCAGGTTTTTTGTCCCCAGGATAAATGGATTGAGGACTTTCTCCATGCCAGTCAACAGATCGGGCTGGGACATCACCATCCCTTTTCTGGGACGAGTTTCAATCATGCCCAGCATGCGGAGACGGCTCAGAGCCTCGCGGACTACATTGCGGCTCACATTCAGCTTTTGGGCCATTTCCATTTCATTCGGAAGAGGGTCCCCCGGTTTGAAGGCGTTTTCTTCAAAATATTCGCGGAGGATATTCTCCACGCGATCCGTCATGGACAAACTTTCAAGGGGTGCAAGCATAGTAGTGAAGTGATTATTCGGGTCTTTTCATTCAAATTGACGCCCAAAATTAGCATGATTAGAGATGTGAATATTTAACAATTATTTTCAATACAATTTGGCTTATATTAAAATTCAATTATTAGATTTGTTCTACAAATAAACATAAAATTTAATGATTATCCATCGGTTAGCTTCTCGATCGCACAGGAATGTTGTGTTTGATGCGAGACTGGCGTGCGTAAGGGTATCGATTGGATTGTAGCAGGATCAAACATGAGTGTAGGAGCTGAGTTTTTTGAATACAAAAAGTTTTCCGGCGGGCGCCCTGGGCCGCGACTTTTACTGATCGCCGGCATTCATGGTGATGAGTATGAGCCCATGCTGGCGGCAACTGCTTTGATACAAGAACTTCCGGAGCTGTTGTCGGCCGGAGAGGTGGTAGTGGTGCCCGTCGCTAATTATAGCGCTTACCTCGGTCAGGCACGTTGCGGGGCCGATGGCCTCGATCTTGCCCGTACATGCCCTGGCGACCTGAATGGGAGTATCACGGAACAGACAGCCCACCATCTCAGTGCGCTCATCAGGAATTCCGATTATTTGGTGGATATGCATACCGGAGGTCTGATGTACGATATTTCACCATTGGCCGGTTACATGCTGCACCCTTCTGCGGAAGTGCTGGAAAAACAACGGCAGATGGCAGCAGCCTTCAACCTCCCGATCATGTGGGGAACAGAACCCGGGCCGGAAGGCAGGACGCTGTCCGTCGCGCGTGACGCTCATGTTCCGGCGATATATCTGGAGTACGGCGGCGGAACGGGTTTGCGACCGCAAGTCATAAAAGCATACAAAGAAGGCGTCATCAATTTGCTGAAGAGCCTGCGGATGATCGATAGCCCGCCCGATATCCTACCGCTGGTAAACCGATACTGGGTAGAAGACCATCGGCTCGACAGCGGTTTTCTGCAGGGAAAAATGCCTTCTCCGGCTGACGGGATTTTTGAAAAGAATGTCGGAATAGGAAACCTGGTGGTGCAGGGACAAAAATGGGGTAGCGTCATCAATCCGGTTTCAGGTGAACACACGCCGGTATATGCTGATATCAACGGCCTGGCCTTTCTGATCCGTGATATTGTAAAAGTTAAAAAGGGCGATTCGCTGGGAGGGATTTTACCTGTTCAGGAAACCGGGAAAATAGTCACCTGCGAATGATCAGAAAGCAGCACTTATTGTCGGTTTATCAATGTGATGTATGACAGGTTCAGATCAAACCTTCGTAACTATCCAGTCAAAAAAGGACAATTCTCCGGCGAATTTTGAGCTCGATCCGGAAAACATGGGCAGCGTCTGTATTCTCAAGTCGTAAGGCCGGTACTTTTTTGCTCCCCGACGTGTAAGCAAATACGTCAATGTGTTTTTGGCCCCTTACCATTGCCGTGCAGATCTACTTTGGAGAAAAAGTGCCAGGGGGTAAGTAGGATTTAGGTAAACGCTTGTTTACTAACATGTAGTAAATGACACCATCATATGCCGGAATTCTCCTTTTAACACCGGATAAACCCTTAGGCCATGAAATATTTTCTTATTACAACTTCCCCATTTTCCCGTGCAGGGGCAGAGCCCCGGCTTCAGATCAAACCGCGACGCCAGACATCTGCCCATTTTCGTTAACGCACCCGGGATCTCAATTTTGCCATAAAAGCTGGTTTTGCAAAGATCTGTGATCTTTTGCGAGTCCATACTTAGCCTAAAATGAACTTCCACCAAACCCCCATGATCCAACCTATGTAAAAACCAAAGCATGTCAATTGTGGACGGAATTGCGAATGCAAGTCCACCCGTTTACTTACTTAATCCATTTTTACTCATCTTAAATCAATTAAAATGAAGAGAAGATTACCACTACTCCTCTTGTTTTGCATGTTTATGTGCTTGGGCGCATATGCGCAAATCCAGGTTTCAGGGAAGGTTACCGACGCGGCAGGCGGGGAGCTGCCTGGCGTAAGCGTCGCTGTAAAGGGAACCTCTACCGGAACCACGACCAATCAGGATGGTACGTTCACGATTTCAGACGTACCGGGTCAAACTTCAGTTATGATTTTCTCATTTGTTGGATACACGGCACAAGAGGTTGTCGTAGGCAGTAAAAAAGTATTCAATGTAACGCTGGTGGAAGAAAATCAGCAGCTGAACGAGGTGGTGGTGGTTGCTTATGGAACCAGCAAGAAGAAAGACCTTACCGGCGCGGTAACTTCCGTCGATTCCAAAACCATTGCAGTTCAGGCTAACTCAACCGTAACGCGCGCGCTAGAAGGTGTGGTGCCGGGATTACAGGTTTCCTCCGTGGACGGACAACCGGGTCTGGATATGGGTATCCGTCTGAGGGGTGCCGGTTCTACCAGCCAAAACAGCTCCAATGCGCTTATTGTAATTGACGGCGTTCCGGCAGAACATGAAAATGCCCTGGCGTCGATCAGCCCGAAAGACATAGCAAGTATCAGCGTCCTGAAAGACGCCGCATCTACTGCTGTGTATGGATCCAGAGGGGCCAACGGAGTTGTAATGGTAACTACAAAAAGAGGTTCCAAAGGAAAGACCAGGATAGGGTTTGAAGGGCGCTGGGGTGTGAACTATGCCGGCGCACTTAAGTACGACAAGATTACCGACTCGAAGGACATATATGAATATGCGTGGCAGGCTATCTACAATTCGGTTCGCTATGGAGTAGGCGGTGGTCCCTCTACAAACGGAACATCGACCACCAACCTGCAAAACCCCAATATGTCGCATGAAGATGCAGCACAATTCGCAAGTGCGCATTTGTTCGACTATGCGGGTTCCACGACCAATTTTCAAACCAACTTGCTGGGTAACTGGATGCTGTACGACGTGCCTGGTGCCATATATACCACAACCGGCAGCGGAACATCCGCCAGCTCTACGATGTCAGGCGCGTATCTGGTAAATCCGGATGGAAAACTGAATCCAAATGCGAGGGAGCTTTACCAGGCGGGAAGTTATGATAACTTCTTTCTGGAAAAGAAGCTTCGTCAGGAATACAACCTGTCGGCAAGCGGCGGAACGGATAAAATCGATTATTTCACTTCCCTGGGGTATCTGGAAGACCCTTCTTACATCCGCGGATCAAAATTCGCCCGCTACAACGTGCGTTCCAATATCAACGCACAATTGTTCGACTGGGTAAAGGTGGGGGCCAACATCGGTTATACCAACCGTAACACACAGTCGCCGGCCACCCGCTTTGGACGTAACGCAGGGTCGGCAACGGCCAACGTTTTCCGCTGGATCAACGGACAAAGCCCTCTGATCTCATTGTATGCAAGGGATAAAGACGGAAATATCAAGAAAAATGCGGACGGAAGCGACATGGTGAACGTGAAATTGGGGGATTCCTACTCCCCGGTCGGGCCCACCAAAACACCTACTTCGGAAGCAAACCTCATCAAGTTACTCGATGACGATATCGACACGCGCGCGTCGAATGACCTGAATCTGAAAGGGTATGCAACTTTCAGCTTTCTGAAGGATTTCAGCCTCACTACAAACATTTCGTACGATCGTTTCTCTGAAACAAGGACCCGCTACGGCAACAGCGGCACGGGGCCTTACGTAAACGTCGGCGCGTTCGGAAAAACGTATCAGAACGTTGGCATTCTGGACGCTCAGCAGTTACTTAACTGGGCGCACACCTATGGTAAACATGCCGTAACCGGTATGGCAGGCCATGAGTACTACGAATACAATCTGGACAATTTGAACTATAACTCGGCATACGGCCTGATAGACGGCTTTCCGGCTTACGCCAACTTTGTGGGCCGCTACACGGGCGGTACTTTCGCTTCTCCGGGAGGAAATATCATCAAGACTGCCATGGAAAGCTACTTTGGCAGGTTGAGTTACATTTATGATGAAAAATATTACCTCGAAGCATCTATCCGTCGTGATGGTTCGTCCAAATTCAAATACAAGAATAACCGCTGGGGAACATTCTGGTCCATTGGTGGCGGATGGAGAATCAGCGCAGAGGATTTTATGAAAGGTACTGAATCCTGGCTGAACGATCTTAAAGTTCGTTCCAGCTATGGTTTGATCGGTAATCAAAGCGGTATCGGTAATTACTCAGGATACCAGTTGTGGTCGTACGGAGCGGTATATTCTTCAAGTACGTCCGGTACCGGTATCCCTGCTTCTTTCACATTGAGCCAGGGAGCATTTGTAAATGACGGCTTAACCTGGGAAAATACGAGAACATTCGACGCAGGTATCGACTTTACGATGTTCCAACGTGTACACGGGTCGATCGACTGGTACAACAAGCACACCATCAACTCTGTTTACAACCAACCCATTGCGATTTCTCTGGGGCAAAGCACTCTCACGAAAAACTCGGCAGGTTTGCGCAACCGCGGAATTGAAGTGGATGTGAATATTGATATCATCAAAACCAAGAATATCAACTGGACCGTCGGCGTGAACGGCACACATTATACTACGGTCCTCACCAAAGTACCGGCGGGTATAGGCTCCAGGGAACTCAACGGGAACTGGACTGCCGGTGTTGACGGATGGGCAGTGAACGGAGGAGGTTCAACAGGGGAGACGGCCTATCTTCGTGGTGTCGGAAAGGATTTTTACAACCTGTATTTCTTCAAATACGGCGGGGTTGATACCAACACCGGGTTACCGTTGTTTTACCACCGGGTCACAGAGGCCGACCAGGCAGCAGGTAAATATGGTGATGCAACAGTGGGCTCGGATGTCAAAATTACAGACTACTCACAGGCAAGCCGTTACGAAATGGGGAGTGCGCTCCCAAAATGGATCGGTGGATTTACAACCTCGTTCCGTTACAAGCAATTCGATTTCTCAGCCATTCTTGCGTATCAGCTGGGGGGGAAATTCATGAGTGTCGAATATGCCAACGGACTTTATGTAAATGGTAACATCGGAAGCGCATTGTCGTCAGAGCTGATTGGAAACACCTGGACGCCTGAGAACCCGAATGCAAAATTCCCGATGGCATTTTACGGTAACACCTACTACACCAACGGCGCAACTATAGGAAGCTGGATGTACTCGGATCTGGGCTTGTTCAGCGCTTCATACCTGAACGTTAAAAACCTGTCGATCGGCTACAACCTGCCTGCATCATTGCTTTCAAAAATCAAGGCTAGTAATTTCCGGGTGTTTGCGTCTGCCGATAACGTTGCTATGATTACGGGGCACTCCGGGTACGATCCCCGCATGTCATTGGTGGGTGGTCTTGAAGTGGGCGCCTATGGCTATCCTTATATGAGTACGGTATCAATGGGTATTAACCTTACTTTCTAAGAACCTTTAAAAGCAAATACACATGAAAAAATATATTTTGGCACTTGTAGCCGCGACCATATTCAGTTCTTGTGCAGACAAGCTGGAAATAACTCCGCCCAACAACATTACCGATGAGCAGATACAGCAATTGCTGGCTTCTGGTAACGCCGAGGCTATTAAGCTGGTGATGGGCAGTATGGCCAACGGCATGCCGCAACTGTTCAATTTTGCCGGAATTTCCGGTGTTGGTGGTGCAGACATGTATTACAGTAATCAGGGACTGGACATGATGCGCAATCTGGAAGGAAATGACATCGTATTGGGTGACGTCTCGGGTTTGTCTGCACTGGTGGGTGCCCCCGAGTATGGATTTGATAACTTTATTTCTACCTCTACCAATAAAAACGCAGTGTACTGGAACTACGCATGGAACTGTATCAACCAGGCCAATAAGATGCTCAACTTCCTGACCGATGAGATCGTCGGGACCAATGCATTTCTGATGAATTGCAAGGCGAGGGGATTGGTGGTACGGGCTTACGGTTACAACTATCTGATGGAGAACTATCAGGATGCCTATCTGCAGGGAGGAAAGGACAAGCTTGGTGTGATGCTGTATGACAGGTTTTCGCCCACGCAGGCGAATAAGCCGCGTGCAACTTCGGTTGAAACCTACGCATTTATCAAAAACGACCTTTCTGTCGCGGTTAAATTGCTGACTGATGCGGGTACCGGACACACGGCCGACGTTACAGATATTGATCTGGGTGTGGCCAACTTTATGCTCGCACGGGTTTCGGTATGGACCGGCGACTGGGCCGCTGCCGTTACAGCCTGCGACAATATTCTGAACAGTTACCCAAACCTGATGAGCCAGGCCCAGTATGGCGGTCGAAACACCGGAACTGCAACAGACCCGGTCTTTTTGCCGGAATCAAACGGTTTCCTGAACAATGCTTCCAATCCGGAAGTGATCTTGGGTTTCCCTGTCGGACAATCTAAAACCTACCACAACGCCTACACGAATCCTTTTGGTGAAGGGAACGGCGGAGTAACGCGGGTTTACAAGCGAATCGACAACAGGCTCTATGAAAAAATGGCCGCAACCGACTATCGCAAGGATAACTTTATGGCCGAAGACTTCGGAAATTACACTTATCCAAGCAATCAGACGATCGCATTCATTCCGAAATATACCAACACCAAATTCGCTGCCACGCATGGAATTGGCAGTGCCAACAAAATCGAAGTGGGAACGGTTACCTGTTATTACATGCGTACCTCGGAGGTACTGTTAATGAAGGCGGAAGCGCAGGCGCAGCTGGCTGACGAAGCAGGGGCAAAAGCGACGTTGAACAAACTGCTTGCAGCTCGTACCAAAACAGGGGCCGCTCCGCTCACTGTAGATACTTATCCTTCGATGGCCGGTCTTACAGTTCTTCAGATGGTTTATCTGCAAACCCGCATCGAACTGTGGGGAGAAGGTGGCCGGGAGTTTTACAACAACAAGCGCTGGAATATCCCTGTGGACCGAACCAGTTCACAGAACCACCTGGCTAAAATCACCTACCCGGTTGCCAAAATGACTCTGGAGATTCCCGAAGGAGAAATGCTGTATAACCCGTTGGCTGTTCAGAACTAACATCCGATGTCTGGATTGTTACAAGAATAAGGTGGGGCCTCAAGGGCTCCACCTGCCAATGCAAAAAAGCAAATTCCTGCTGTACATTCAACCTCAATGTCATCTTTTACAGCATACTGCTCAATATTTTCATGAACTCAGTCTTCCCTGGCGTGCTGCGCGAATTTCCGAATTTTAAGCTCCTTCGGTTACCGTTGAAAACCCATCTGTTCGCAGTATTTTTTTTAGTGTTTCAAAACGGCGTCAGCACCTGCCTGGCACAGGCGCCGCAGACCCGTATCAACATTCAGCTACTGGGGCCTGAACAAGGATTGCCCAGCAGGAATACACGTTGCCTGGCACAGGATGGCCGCGGTTTTATGTGGGTGGGTACGGGCCAGGACCTTTGGCGCTACGATGGGTACGCCTTTCAAAATTTCACGGAAATGCTCACCCGCTCGATAGGCAGTCGCACGCTGATCAACCAGTTACGGACCGGCCCCGCCGGCGAGATCTGGGTGGCGCATAACAATGGAGTCAGTGTTGTTGACCCGGTGCAGCTGACCTGCACAACAATTGATCCTTCCCGCCGCATCAAAGGCGTGGATTCCAAGCAATACCTTGATGTTTTTTTTGATAAGGATCAGAATGCCTGGGTGGTGATTCCGCGGGGTAAGCTGGTCAAGATCAATAAGGATCACATCCCTGTGGCGGTATACATTCCACCGGCAGCCTCTCCGCATGTTTTTTCAGCTGAAAACCTGGTTACGCGGATTTTTTATGATGATCAAAACAATGGTTATGCAGTTATTGACAATACTTTTCTGGATGAAATCGATGCGAAAGCAAAGTTTGCCCGACGGATCAATTTACTGAGTGAAGATCTCCGTGCCCGCGGCTTCAGGGTTTTCAGTGTTGTGCAGCAAGATGCGGAAGGACTGGTCGTTTACTACGAGCACAGGGGCCGTAAGAAAAGCCTGATGCGTAAATACTCCTTCGGAAAGCGAACTTTCGGCCCGCCAGCGGACATCGGTGCCCCTATGGTCCCCGATTTGATTTTCCCTGATAAAAAAGGACATATATGGTATAAATCGTCAGAAAAAATTGGGTTCATGGACCAGAAGACGGGTGGATTTACCGACCTGACAACCCGGCTGCAGCAGAGATCGGGCGCAGCTACCTATCTTTTTACAGCCTTGGTAAGCTCCGACGGCTGTTTCTGGATATCGTGTGTGGACGGTCTTTTTAAAATCACGCTCACCGGAGAAGTATTCCAGAAATACCTGAGCGTCCCACTCGAAAAACCAGGTGATATTGGCAGCAGCGTACGGGGCATTACGGAGGACAGCTCAGGCAAAATCTGGGTAGGCTCCTATGGTTTCAATGTAGCCGGTAAAACATACCTGCTCCACCAGATTGATCCGCAAAAAGGCTCCGTCAGGCATTTGATGTTGCGGCGACCTAAAAATATTCCTGGCGATGTGGTACTTCCTTACAAGCTTTTGTTTGCAAAGGACCAGATATATGCAGTGACCGATGGCACCCAATTTCTCCGGATCGATCCCGTCAGTCTGGAGTATTATCCGGTAGAGTTCCCATTTGTGAGCGGTCGCGGATTTACATCTTTTTATCAACTGAATGAGCAGACTTTCTGGTTGGGTACCTGGGGTGGAATGGGCGTTATTGATACGCGAAATCTGAAACCAGTGCTGCTCAATGACGAGGCAGGCCGGTACATTAAAAACGAAAGGGTCAATTACTTCATGCCTTGGCCCCATCATCGCATTTTGGTCAGTACGACCAATGGTTTGTATGTTTTAAATCAGGATGCCACCATTCAAGAGCATTACGGACAAGCTGCGGGAGACAAGATCCAACTTCCTGCATTGCAGATATTCCATACCGTTTGGCACGAGAATACATTGTGGGCGGCATCAGGACAAGGATTGATCCGCATTGATACCGTTCAGAAAAAAGCGCGGCTCTTTGTTGTCCAGGATGGCCTGCCCGATAACAACATCTATGCAGCTCTGCCCGACGAACGCGGAAATCTTTGGCTAAGCACCAATAAAGGAATATCGCGCTTCAATGCCCGCACGCAGAAATTCCATAACTACGGGCTGTCCGACGGGTTGCCGCACACGGAGTTCAACCACGGATCATATCTTAAATCAAAGGATGGTACCCTTTACTTTGGCGGCCTGAACGGTATCGTCGCTTTCGATCCGGCACGGCTTGATACCAGTGCCCAAAAAGAGCGCGCATTGCAGCTGATCTCATACTCCAAGTACGCCTCCGACCGCAACCGTACCGACACTGTTACAAACCATCAGTCGGGTATGGAGATCGTCTTTAAACCAGGTGACCGCCTTTTTGCATTTTCCTTCATGAGCCCCGATTATCAAAATACCGCGCTCAACCGGTTTCGATACAAACTGGAAGGGTGGGACGATGATCGCTGGCAGATGTTTGAAAACGGCAATAAATTGCTTTTGAACAGTTTGCCGGCCGGCAAGTACCAGCTCAGGGTGCAGGTTTCTGTGGCTGGCGCGGACTGGGGTTCGCAGGAATGGCGGGCCGCTGTGAGAGTACTGGCGCCCTGGTACAAATCTCCCTGGTTTTTTATCCTCTGCACACTGGGGATCGGCATCATGTTCTACCTGTTCTACCGTTACCGGCTCAGGCAAGTCCTGCATATCCAGCAGATACGGAACGGCATCAGCGCTGATATGCACGATGAGATCGGCAGCACGCTCAGCAGTATTACCTTTTACAGCCAGGCTCTGTTGATGCAGATCGATAAAGTCGAACATCAGCAGGTGGTCCGGAAGATAAAAGACAATGCCCAGCAAGTGCAGGAAGGGCTCAGCGACATTATCTGGAGTGTAGAAGCCGGTAGTGACGAGATCGAAGATGTGTTTGCCCGCATGTTCCGCTTTGGCAGTGGCTTGGCAGAGTCCCGGAGCATTGCTTTTCATTTTGAAACAGATCCGCGGCTTCAAAACACAAAGCTGGACATGCAGACGCGTAAAAACCTTTACCTGATCTTTAAAGAAGCCATGAACAACGCGGCCAAATACGCCGAATGCAATGTTTTGCGTGTGCATATAAACTATGAAGGAGGCCATGTACAAATGGTTATCACAGATAATGGCAGGGGATTTGATCCGCTTTTTGTCAAAAAGGGCAATGGGCTTACCAACATGCAGCAGCGTGCCACCCAGATGCACGGTCAGCTCACGATCCGGTCCCGGGCAACGGAGGGTACGGTGGTCACATTGATTTTCAAAACATAATGAGTATGGCAAATATTTGCTATGTATTACTTTCTGCCAAGTCGTTAATTTTACTGTATGGCATTCAGGATCATTATTTTTGACGACAATCAGGAAAGGCTCAACAGCGTGGCAATGCTGCTGAACCTTTCTGCTGATTTTACTTGTACAGGCACTTTTCACAATGCAAAAAACGTGGTCAACGATATTTCAGGCTCAAAGCCCGACCTCGTCCTCATGGACATTGAAATGCCAGGTATCAACGGCATTGATGCAACCAGGCTCGTGCGAAAGCACTTTGGCGCTTTACCTGTGCTGATCCAGACGAATTTCGAGGAAGACGAGCGTATATTCGACAGCCTGCGTGCGGGTGCCAACGGATACCTCCTGAAAAAGACAAGTCCTGAGCGGTTTCTGGAAAGCTTGAAGGAAGCGCTCGAAGGCGGAGCGCCTATAACGGGTAGCATTGCTGCCAAGGTGCTGCGGTACTTTTCTGCTGAAAATCAGGAAAAAAAAGATTACCATCTCACCGACCGCGAAAAGCACATTCTTGGATTTTTGGTGAAAGGTTACAGTTACAAACTGATCGCAGCTGAATGCGGTATTTCCTACAACACGGTCAACAACCACATCCGGAATATCTACGACAAGCTTTACGTAAATAGCGCTACCGAGGCTGTCAGTCTTGCAATTAAGGAAAGGCTGGTATAAAAGGCCAGACCGGGGAACTGATGCACATGCTCGTTCGGCCCGTTTTCGTGACGCATTGTCCAGCCAAACTCATCAGATTTTAAGAAATTCGACCCTGCGGTTTTTGGCCTTGCCAACCGGCGTGTCATTTTTATCCGGGGGCTCGCTTTTTGGGTTTTCGCGGCATTCTTATCCTGTTACGGGTGAAGAATGAGCTTGGTTATGACAAAATTCCCCGGAATGCAGTTGTTGGTGACGGATTTCGCAGGATGCTGTGCGCTCTGCTACCGGGGTACCATGGGCAAATCCTGTATTATAAATGAGCAATCTATCATTAATTTATAGGACTTCGTTGTTGTAAGTTTGCATTATTCTTGGGGGTGTCCGTAGCATTCGGATGGGTCCCTCAGGCGACCTGTTATTACCGAAATTATTTAGCTTAAATGAACGCTTTACACGTCAGATATTGGATTCTTGCTACTGTTGTCATTGGCATTTCTATTGTATTCTGGACGAGGATCCCGTCAGGGAAAAAGTCTTCAGGAAATGATATTTCTTATAGCTTCCAGATACGGCCGGTTCTTTCAGACAAATGTTTTGCATGTCATGGTCCCGATGCGAATAAGCGCGAAGCGGGACTCAGGCTCGATGTGGCTGAAAATGCATATGCAAAACTAAAAGATGGAAAAGGGTTTGCAATCGTTCCGGGAAACCCTGAAGCTTCCGAAGTGTACCGGAGAATTACCTCGGTAGATCCTGAATACCAGATGCCCACCCCGGAATCACATCTGGGGCTTTTAAATGAAAATGAGATTGACCTCATCAAGAACTGGATTGCGCAGGGTGCCAGATATGAACAACATTGGGCCTTTTCGGTTCCTAAACAAAGTCCGCTGCCGGAGGTGAGCAACCAGTCCTGGACAAAAAACGAGATCGACTACTTCGTGCTCGCTAAAATGGACGGGTTGGGACTGGAACCCAATGAGGTGGCCAGCAAAGAACAATTACTGAAAAGAGTGTCGATTGACCTGACCGGCCTGGTCCCTTCCCTGGATCTTCAGCGAAGATTTATGAATGATAAATCGGAAGGAGCCTATGAGAAAATAGTCGATGAGCTGATCTCTCAGAAAGCCTACGGAGAAAAAATGGCAATCCACTGGCTTGATGTCGCGCGATTTGCTGATTCTTATGGTTATCAGAATGACGATGCAAGGACCCAATGGGCCTGGCGGGACTGGGTTATTCACGCTTTTAACCGAAATATGTCTTATGACCAGTTTCTGGTCTGGCAACTCGCCGGTGACATGCTGCCCAATGCCAGTAAAGAGCAGATCCTGGCCACTGCGTTTTTAAGAAACCACAAGATCACAGAAGAAGACGGTGTTATCCCCGAGGAATACCGGGTAGAATATCACCTTGATAAAACCAGAACATTCAGTTCAGGTCTCCTCGGGCTGACCGTGGAATGTGCACAGTGCCACGATCATAAATACGATCCGGTATCCCAGGAAGATTATTACAGACTGTTTGCTTTTTTCAACACCTCCAAGGAAAAAGGATTTGACGGTAGTGCGGGAAGCGGTCCTGCCAAAACCCCCGTCCTGACCATTTCCAGCGCCGAGGTAAAAAATCTGCTCACGTTCATCAATAGCAAAGACACAAGCCGCATTACGGTTTCAGTGATGGGTGAAGATGAGACGCTGCGCCCGACCCATATTCTTAACCGTGGCGTTTACGACGCCCCCGGAAAGGTCGTGACAGCCAGTGCATTGCCTGCAGTCATGAAATTTGACTCTTCAAAATATTCGCAGGACCGGCTGGGACTGGCAAAATGGACTGTAAGCAAAGAAAATCCGCTCACTGCCCGTGTGTTTGTCAACCAGATCTGGCAGGAGATATTTGGAAGAGGGTTAGTAAAAAGTACCGGCGATTTCGGAATGCAAGGTGACTTGCCCACACATCCTGAACTTTTGGACTGGCTTGCTGTCGATTTTATGAAGCATGGATGGGACGTCAAAAGGCTGGTGAAACAAATGGTCACCTCGGCGACCTACCGGCAGTCTTCCAAGCTGAGCGGGGAGAAGAAAGAAAAAGACCCTGAAAATATATACTTATCCAGAGGTTCCCGATATCGGGTTCCCGCCGAATCGATACGTGATATCGTTTTGTCAACCAGTGGCTTGCTGAACCCTGAGATAGGCGGCCCGAGTGTCAAACCTTATCAGCCCAAAGGAATATGGGAGGCGACCACCGCCAACCGCGGCAGCCTGGCCCGGTATATCCAGGACAAGGGCGGGGACTTGTACCGAAGAGGCCTTTACACGTTTATCAAACTGACACTTCCGCCGCCGTCCATGCTCATTTTTGACGCCAGCAACAGGGACCATTGTGAAGTGAAGCGGCAAAAGACGAATACGCCCCTACAGGCGCTTGTGATGCTGAATGATCCCACTGTGCTGGAAGCTTCCCGCGTGCTCGCTGAGCGGATGAGCACGGGAAAAGTATCCGTTGACGACAAAATTGAGGAGCTGTTCCAGCGTATCGTCTGCCGTAAGCCGACTGAGGGAGAGATGCAGGTATTGGTAGCTTATTACAATGAAGAATTAGCCACATTCTCGAAGGATACCCGTAAAGCGAAAACAGTATTGAATGTTGGGGACCGCACGCATGAGAAACGACTGGATGTGAGCAGGGCAGCGGCTCTGATGCGCGTGATCAGTGCGATTTACAATATGGAAGAAACGATCACCAAGAGCTGAACATAAGCTGCATGGAGATCAAACAGTTAAATGATTAAAACACTATGGAAAAGCCGATTTTTGATTTTGGGATGAACGCCAACCGGAGGCATTTTTTATCGAAACTTAGTCTCGGTTTGGGCAGTGCAGCACTAGGGTCATTGCTTATTCCCGATATCTTTAAGTCTGGTGCGGAAAACAGCGTCAATGACATCGTATCGGGTTTGCCGCACTTCGCGCCCAAGGCAAAGCGCGTCATTTATCTTTTTCAAAACGGGGCTCCTTCCCAATTTGAGCTTTTTGACCACAAGCCGCTGCTTAATAAAATGTTTGGGGAGGATTTGCCGGAATCCGTCCGGGGCGGGCAAAGGCTTACGGGTATGACGTCGAACCAGACCCGCTTTCCTCTTGCAGGATCTGTGTTCAATTTTGCCCGGCATGGTAACTCTGGCACCTGGATCAGCGAACTGCTTCCGCATACCGCGCGGATCGTGGATGATATCTGCATTATCAAATCGATGAAGACCGACGCCATAAACCATGATCCGGCCCTTACCTTTTTTCAAACCGGTGCGCAGGTAGGCAACCGGCCAAGTATGGGGTCGTGGCTGAGTTATGGCTTAGGTAGTGAAAATCAGAATTTGCCTGGCTTCTGCGTCCTGCTTTCCAGGGGCAAAGGAAATGGGCAGGGGGTTTATTCCAAACTATGGACCAACGGTTTTCTTGACTCAGTACACCAGGGGGTGCAATTCAGCAGCGGGGAGAACCCGGTATTGTACCTGGGTGACCCGGAGGGAATGGACCGGTCTGAGCGTCGGAGAATGCTCGATAAGCTGGCGGCGCTCAACCAGAGCACCTTCAACGAATTCGGGGATCCCGAGGTCACCGCAAAAATCCAGCAATACGAAATGGCATACCGGATGCAGACAGCTGTGCCCGAAATTACGGACATGAGCAAGGAACCGGAATCGATCGTGAAAATGTACGGGCCAGAATGTCTTGTGCCGGGAACTTACGCTGCCAATTGTCTTTTGGCCAGAAAGTTATCGGAGCAGGGAGTGCGATTTGTTCAGCTTTATCACCAGGGTTGGGATGGACATGCCGGGTTGCCGAAAGAAATCAGCGGGCAATGCAAAGATGTCGATCAGGCATCAGCCGCATTGATAACCGACTTGAAACAAAGGGGCTTGTTGGATGAAACCCTGGTAATCTGGGGAGGAGAATTTGGCAGGACAAACTTTTGCCAGGGTACATTTACGAAAGACAATTACGGCAGGGACCATCATCCGAGGGCATTCACAATATGGATGGCCGGAGGCGGGATAAAGCCGGGGCTTGTTTACGGCGAAACGGATGACTTTGGATACAATATTGTAAAGGACCCGGTCCATGTCCACGATTTGCACGCCACCATTCTGAATCAGCTCGGGCTTGATCATGAAAAGCTTGTTTTCAAGCATCAGGGACGCCGGTACAGGCTGACTGACGTGGCGGGAAGTTTGGTGAAAGGGATTATCGCTTAATTGTTACAAGATCGTGCGTCACTACTTATCTGACTGGAAGGCCATCATCTACAACCTGGCCTTTTTCCTGAATGGTTTACTTATTTTTTTACTGGTTTTTGAGAGCCGGTTTGACGTTCCGGGTTGGATGTTTCCGCTCGGACGGCTGCATCCGGTTGTATTGCATTTTCCACTTGTTGCCCTGCTGATCTACGGATGCTGGACGATTATCGTTGAAAAACAAGGTTCGGCCCGCTGGAATGCAGACCTGGCCGGCATTTTATTGTTGCTGGGGACTTTCACAGCTACAATTGCTGCATTCTCCGGATTTATCTTGTCAAAAGAAGACAGTGAGGTTTCTTCAACGCTGCTGTGGCACAAGTATCTTGGCGTAGGCATTTCCATCGGGAGCGTTGCCTGGTATGGGCTTGCCCGTTACCTTTCGCCCTGGAAGATACCTGCCAAATCTGTTTCGTTCTTATTTATCGTGTTGCTGTTGGCGGCGGGCCACCTGGGTGGGAATCTCACGCATGGAGAAGATTTTCTGATCATTCCATCAAATTTCTCGGAAGAAACGGCTGGCAAAGTGTCCTTCGAAGAGGCGCAAGTTTATGAAAATCTTATCCGGCCGGTTTTGCAGCAGAAATGCTACTCCTGCCACAATGCGGACAAGTCGAAAGGAGGGCTGCAAATGCATACTGCGGAGCTGCTGCTGAAAGGTGGCAAAAGCGGAATGCTCTGGGATACAACTCAAAAAGACCTGGGACTTCTGCTCGGCCGGGTTCACTTGCCGCTGGACGATAAAAAACACATGCCTCCGAGGGGTAAGGTGCAGCTCACAGCAGAGGAAGTGGTGTTAATTGCTGAATGGGTGAGGGCAGGTTCGGATTTCAAACAGAAGGTACGTACGCTGTCGCCGCAAAACCCGGTATACAGCTATGCGAAAAACACCCTTGGCGGACACCGCGTTGGTGACATTTACACTTTTGAAGCCGCCGACGCCGAAGAGGTCAGAGCATTGAATACCAATTACCGGGTCGTGAAGCCCTATGCTCCGGAGTCCCCGGCCTTGTTTGTAAATTTTTATAACAAAACAGCATTTAAAAGCAGTGAAATCAGCGATTTGCTGCCTCTCAAAGGGCAGATCGTATCCATGGATTTCAGCAAAATGCCTGTCAAAGACGAGGATTTGAAAATCATTTCGCAATTCACAGAGCTACGAAAACTACTCCTTAATTTCACAGAGATACAAGGCAAAACGCTTCCTGAGCTTAAAAAGTTACCTAATCTCAAGGAACTGGCGCTGAGCGGAACGGCCGTTCAAATTTCCCAAATTAAAGCCCTTGAAAGTTTTCCCTCCCTTACAAAAGTGTACCTGTGGAGTACCGCGTTGACAACAGAAGAGCAACAGACCCTGGTGAATAAAAAAATCCGCTTCGAGACAGGGTTCCGGAGCGATACCGTGATCATAGCGCTCAACCCACCGGTTATTGAAAACGAACAGCAAATCGTGATGGGGAGTACCGGCGTGAAGTTGAACCATCAGATACCCGGTACTGAAATCCGGTACACGCTCGATGGAACATGGCCCGACAGCAGCAAAGCGCTGATTTATTCGCAGCCGATCCCGATCACTAAAAACACCACCATCAAGGCGCGTGCTTTTAAGGCTGGCTGGTACGGGAGCGCACCAGTAGATAAAATGTTTATCAAAGCAACCTATCATATCGACAGTGTAAGACTGATCCTGCCTCCTGATACGAAGTACAAGGGAAAAGGGCCAGCAAGCCTGACCGACGGAATTAAAAGTTCGACTGAAACCGGCAGTGGCAACTGGCTGGGGTATCGGGATACAAATTTTGAATCGCTATTCTTTTTTGATAAGCCTGCAAAGGTAGGATCATTGACAATAAGCACATTGTGCAATGTAGGCGGGTCTGTATTTCCGCCGGCTCATGTTGAAGTTTGGGGTGGCAGCGATGAGCATTCGCTTCAACTCCTGAAAACCATCAAACCTTTGCTGCCCGGTAAAATGATCGAGGGAAGCAGGGAGCTGCTGATTGATGCAAATTTTGACCCGCAACTATTGAGTTGTCTGAAGATCATTGCCAGGCCGCTTTCGAAGCTTCCCTCATGGCATCCGGCAAAAGGAAAAAAGGCCTGGGTCTTTTTGGATGAAGTGATTGTCAATTAAACAACAAAGGATGTCAGGATCACTTACACAGGGAGAGAGACCCGGTCTCAAAGAAGGGAATTTACAAAGCTATCACGCGGAGGCTTTTGAAAGAGATTACAAAAGCGGCTTCGTACTGCTTTTCAAAACTTACTATGCTCCTCTTTGCAGCCATGCCATGAGATTGGTGCATTCCCGTCAGGTCGCTGAGGAGTTGGTTAGTGAAGTATTTTATCAGTTTTACATTACCCAGGCCCATAAAAGCATTACTTCTTCCTACTGCAGCTATCTGTTTGGCTCGGTGCGAACCGGGTGCCATGCCTACATGCGGCAGAAATTTTACGTAGCAGAGGAATTTTCGTAGCCCGGCTTGATCAGCAGCAGCATGTATATACCGCAACCGATAAAAAAAGTGGAAAATGTCAATGCCCCTCCGATGAACTTATGCACCGCAAACGTATCGATTTTATAATATCTTGCTCCCGGCATTTTTCCAATTTCCTTCACATCCTTTACCGTCACCATTTTACTCTCAAAGGTGGAAAGGTACGCCTGTGAGATTGCAAGCATTCCAAAAAGGGTAAAATAGCCGATCAGCTGCAATTGCATCACCATCTCCTTCGGTTTTTTACTAAAAGTCAGCCGTTCGAATTTCATCCAGAACCAAATGGGCGCAAAGGCAATAAATGCAGGAATGTATATCTCCCACATTTCCTCATTCATTTCGAGGGCCTGGTATTTTCTCGAAAAGAAACACCACCTTACCACACCGAGCACGAGCACAGAGCCCCAGGCTACGACTGCGAACAGGGGCAAAACAGATTTTATTTTTAAAAAGTATGGGTTGGCAGCAGGCATCCGGTTTCAATTCGTACAGCTCATGTTTTATAAGTATTTCGAAAGTTACTTATTATGAAGAACGGAAGAAATACTTCATGAAGATTTGACAAGGCAGACATGCGCCTCTGCCCAGGCGACACGCCGCCCGTCTCCCTGTCAACATCAGAAAAACCCTCAGGGAATACTCCGGATATTATATATATGTTAAGCGACAGCCTTGCTTTTGCAATGGCATAGACCCGTTTTCATCGATATGCTATCGAATTTGCCTGGATTCTGAGAAAGAGGCATTTCTACTTAACAATAAATTAATTTCAAACAATTGGCTACTACACCGGAAAATGTTTAGTATTGTTTAATTTTAAGAATTCCAGTAACCCTTTATCGTGTCAGACAGGCATTTCCTGTCAAATTTGTCCAATATTTATAAACAATTATGGTCGATTAAAATCTATTTGCTTGGCAGAACTTCTAAAACAAGGATCATGAAACTACTCCCTAAACACTTTTGCAAATTTGCAGGTGTTTTTCTTGCCTCATCGATCGGGATGAGCCAGGTGCATTCCCAGGACGTACTGGTGATGGATAGCCTGGCCACTTCAAGTCGGAGCGGGATCGAAAACAGTCTGCTGGGAACAGTAGCCGGATTAAGAGTGAAGAGCTGGACCGGTACATCCGGAATCCAGTCGATCATCAATCTTCGAGGCTTAAGTCTGGACCCCACCAATGATTCAGCTTTACCGCTCATTCTGATCAACGGAGTACCCGTGATCACCAACCCTTCCAGTGTCACGGGAATCAATCCGCTGAGCTACTATTCGCCGGAACAGATTGAGCGTGTTGAAATTATCAAATCCATTGACAGGCTGGCAGCCTATGGTGTACAAGCACCCAATGGCGCTATCAACCTGATCATGAAAGGGGGGAGGACCGGCCCGCTGCATTTGAGGGCATCGGCCTCAGCGGGGGTAAATGTCCTGAACGACTTTGATTACCGGAAAGATGCTTTCTATGATTTCAATACCATCGCGCGGCGTAAAACGCTGGGCAGCGGTTCTATCGTGCATGAACAAAACGTGCTGGTAGATGGTGGAGGAGATTACGGTTCTTATTTGTTTGGATTGAACAATTATTCGGACGAAGGGTTACTGAAATCCACGAAGTTTGGCAGGCAATCCTTATTTCTCAATGCCAAATACCACATTACCCCGAAATTTACAGCACACTTTTACAATAACCTGGCCCTGACGAATAGGGACAGCCGGTATGCAGGAGAGTACAATCGCGACCTTCCTCTTCCGGTTATCGGCGATGAGACCTTCTTTATGGATAAAAAGCGGAATATCGCGTTTCTTTCATCGGTTGGCCTCGGGTATCAGCTCACACCCGGCCTCAGTATCAACTCGGTGGCGGGAATATCCTACGAAGGGGCGAGCAGGGACCTGTATATTCCTTCCAATATCCTTAAAGGGAGTATTTATGCGTCGAGCGAGGCTTACAGGCGCCAGCTTATCACGATCAATAGTTCTGTAAATTACCTCCACAGCTTTTCCGACGATTGGAAAATGGATGTGAAAGTAGGCCACGAACTCCGGGCCACCGACAACAGGCTTACTTCGGTAGACGGGGCACGCAGCCTGGAAAGCGGGGGGTCGAACTACGTGAAAGTAGTTACCGGCTACAATGCCAGCCAGACAGACGCCCTTTCTGACCATGATGTGGAGCAGCTGATCGGTTTTTACGGAATAGGGAAGTGGAGCTACCGCGATGATCTGAAACTGGATATCGTGCTACGAACTGACGGCAGCTCGCTCTACGAAAAGAAGTGGGCATTTTACCCGGCAATTGGTCTCGTATATAGCTTAGCGAACACACTTAAATTGCCGTTGTCGGTCAACCTCTCGGTTGGGAAAATGGGCATGCTGAACCGGCCGCAGGCATACAATGGTGAGCTGGTTGCGAAAGGCGATTATTATAATGGCAATATTTTGGGTGTGGGTCAATTGTATCCCGCCTTCCGGGATGCTAAAAGTGTGGATGTGCTCCAGATAGATGCCGGACTTTCTTTCCGGATCAAGCCATCTATTACACTATCGGTTAATTATTTCAACAAGACATACAGCGATTTTATTTACAGACGCTATACGTCCAACATTCAGGGATTTGACTATCAGTACGAAACAGGCGGAAAGCTTGGTCTTTCCGGATTTGAGTTCACGCTGAACAGTTCCTGGATCCATACCGATCATTTCACCTGGACGAGCAACCTGAACCTGGCTGCTTACAACAACAAGGTGAAGGAACTTCCCGGCGATATCCTCAACACGAGTATCTCGCATTTAAGAGGACTCTCCAAGGGCGATCCTGTCACATCTGTTGTTGCCTACGAAGGTAGCCAGCAGAAAGTGATCGGAAATACCGAAGCGAAGCTGTTTGGCGGTTTCAGCAATACATTGCGCCTGAGGAACCTTTCACTGGCCTTTACTTTGTCTTACGCCTCAAAAGCCGATGTAGTTACGGAATCATTTGACAGCCGCTATAATGTAAATGCAGCAGGAAGCGAATTCCCGCTGAAAAGCGCGGAAACCCCATACTACTTCATCCAGGGTACTGATCGCCAGCCGGTTTACCAGGGGATACGCACGATCGAGCCCGGTAGTTTTATCCGTCTCAACAGAGTGGTGCTGACCTATCATCTGGGAGCACTTGTAAAGAAATTCCCAAGCGTGGAGGACGTACAGCTGTTTTTAAAGGGTGAAAATCTGCTAACCTTATCCAGATACAGCGGCATCAATCCGGAAGAGAATATAGGAGGTATACGGAGAGCTGATCTCAGCAATACCGGAACGCCGCTGCCTGCTGTTTTTTCACTCGGTTTCAAAATTGCATTTTAAATAATGGCCATCATGAACATAAAGATTTACTCAAAACTCTGCCGTCTGATACCCATTGTTGTCCTATTGCTTTCTTCCTGCTCTGATTTCCTGACGGTCACTCCTGATAACAGAACAGAAGAAGAAGGATACTACGATTCTCCGCAAAGGGTGGAACAGGCGGTTACAGGTGTTTATACCGATCTCAGAAGAGCCCTGCTGCACAACTATTCCTGGCTTATGTACGGAGAGGCGCGGGCGGGCGATCTGGTCGTCGATGTTGATTATCTGTCGTACGTAACAGCTCAAAACCTCAAAGCCAACCAGTATGATCTGGTGCAGCTGACCGACTGGGGATATTTTTACGATGTTATTAAAAGCGCCAACGATGTGCTGGATATCGTCGGTAAATCGGACGACGAAGTACTTTCGGAATACCAGCGCAACTTGTATAAAGGAGAGGCACTCGCACTTAAATCCACGGCCTATTTCTACCTGACCCGGATCTGGGGGGATATCCCTTCTGCCGAAGCAGCCGATTTTGGTCAGAAAATAACCGGCGCCGCGGTTATTGAACGGGCGGTGGCGTATGCCGCCGAAGCCCGCGGATTGCTGCCCTGGGTATTGCTCAACAACGATGGCATTGAAAGCGCTTCGCTGACGGCCATCCGGTTCAACAAAACAGCTGCTACTTTGTTGCTGGCTCAGGAAGAACTATGGAGAGGAAAGGGTGCGGAAGCTTTAACCGCTTTGCAGGGACTTTCAGCAGACGGCGCAAGTTTGTCAGGACTCGGTTTGTCGCTGGGCAAAGACAGGCGTACCGAAATACCGACGCTTCCACTGAGCGCCGCGATGGTCAGTATGCCGCTTGCCCGGCTCAATGCGATTTATCCCGAGGGCGACCAGCGCCGTGCCGCTTTGTTCACCATTTCTGCTACCCAGGCTACATTGATCGTGCGGGACCAGACCATGCTTGAATTGCTGAAATTAAGCGAAATCAACCTGCTTCAGGCCGAAGCCGCCTGGCGTTCGGGCAAACTGACCGAGGCGCGCCAATTTCTGATCACTGCCGCCCAGGGAGCTACCGAGGATTATACGGGATTGACGGAGCAAACATTTGCCGATGCGCTGCTGCTGGAACGTCAAAGACTGCTTGTAGGAACAGGGCAGCGATTTTTTGACCTGGTCCGGTTCGGTAAGGTTACCCGCTTTATCCCTGCTCTCAGTGAAGCTGCGGTACAGAACGGAGCTGCATACTGGCCCTTGTCTGCAAGAAGTATCAGCGGTAATTCGCTGAGCCAGAATAGTTATTGGGCAAATTAACGATAGCGTTGACGTTCTAAAACAAAATCCTATGAAGACAATCATACAACGAACCTGTTTTCTCTTCACGGTGCTGATGCTTCCCGTGCTGGTAGTTGCCCAGAGGGTGCACACCGGCAAAGTCACAGACGATAGCGGAGAGATACTGATAGGGGCGACCATCGGGGTAAAAAGTACCGAAAATTTTACGACTACGAATGAAAAAGGTTTTTATACCCTGACCCTGAAAGTGGGCGATACGCTGGTATGCTCCTATGTCGGGTACAAAACGGCTGAGGTGGTATACCGCCAGGCGTCCAACCTCACCATCAGGCTGGAATCCAATGTCAAGGAACTGGACGATGCCATAGTAATCGGATACGGATCAAAGATCAGGCAGGAGGTTACCGGCTCCATCTCCGAGATCAAGATGGACAAGATCACGGAAACACAGGTGGCCGATTCTTTTGAGTCGATGCTGCAGGGAAAGGTTGCAGGGATGAACATCCAGCTCAATTCCGGAGAGCCGGGTTCCACCCCGACCATCATTATCCGGGGGCTTGCAGCCGTGAGCCGGGGCGATGCTTCGTCCGTTTCGGAACCCCTGTATGTCATTGACGGGGTGCCCATTATTTCCCGCTCATCCGATGAGTTTAATATTACCAGTACCAACGTACTGGCCGACCTGAATCCAAGTGATATCGACGACGTTGTGGTACTGAAAGATGCCTCCGCAGCGGCAATATATGGTTCAAGAGCAGCAAACGGCGTTATCCTGATCACCACCAAAAAAGGGAAACGGGGTAAGCCGCAGATCAGCTTCAACGCCCGCACGGGAATCAACTTTGTTCCCCAGCTCCTCGACGTGGCCGGTGGAGTTAAAGAACGTGAACAGGTGTCCCGCTTGTATCAGTTGTATGCCCCGTACGGCGTTTCCATGCCCGCGATGTACACCGATATCACCAATCCATTTTACAACAATTCGTCGGACTGGCAGGGATACCTTTACAATACTTCTGTAACACAGGATTACAGCGGCTCCATACGCGGCGCCGGTGATTTCGGACAATACAGTATCAGTATGGGGCACATGGATAACAAAGGGATTTTGTTCAACACGGGCTTCAAACGTTACAGTACCATGGCCAGCACCAGCTTCAATGCGCTGAAAAACAAAGTGGTGATTAACAATACACTGGCCGTTTCCCGCACAAACCAGAGCCGGAACGTTGGTGCGCTATCTACCGGCTTCTCCTCGCTGTTACCGCTTCCCGATGCCCCCGTGGTGAAGGGCGCCGAAGTATTTAAGCCGGGCAAGGACTCCAATGTCAACGACCGGATACGGTTCAGCTCGGATGCAACACTGAATGTGATCAAAGACCTGGTTTACAAAGTGAGCCTGAGCCTTGAATATACACGCAGTATGCACGATTCGCTGGGCGTGTCGCGACGTACACTGCGGGCTTCCAATACAAGCGGAAACCTCGAAAGCCGGAATCTTTTATTTCAGAACACGGTAACCTACTCACCTAAATTTGGCGACGGGCATAGCCTGAGTTTCCTGCTCGGACAAAGTGCAGAGAAAATTGAAACCAAGCTCACCGAAGTCAGCAGCGTAAGTGCGGCTCCCACGCTATCCGAAACGGTAAAATGGCCGACAGGAAATTCCATCGGTTCGAGTAACTACACTGCCAGCTCTATTTTGTCTTATTTCAGCCGTCTGGATTACGCTTACCAGCAGAAGTATATGATAGGCGGGTCTCTCCGGGCCGACGGATCTTCCAAGTTCGGACAAGCTAATCGCTGGGGTATATTTCCCTCCGTTTCGGTGGGATGGAACTTTGCCAAAGAAGGTGTTTTTGAGGGTATGGATTGGCTGGTCAACGGTAAGATCCGCGCCAGTCACGGAATTTCCGGTACCACATGGAGCAACGACTATCTTGCCCTGGGGATCATGGACGGTGGAAAACTCGACCAGTACAATTCTCTGCTGATGATTTCTTATGGTGGCATCGCGGGGTTCTCGCCCTCCTGGTACGACGGGTTCAAGAACGAAAACCTGACCTGGGTAAAAAGCCAGATGAGCAACATAGGTATGGACGTGTCGCTGTTCCGTAATAAAGTCGAATTTGTCTTTGATGCTTATGAAAAACTGACCAAAGGATTGCTGCTCACGACTTCGCTGCCCACAACATCCGGCTACAACGAGGTATACCGTAACGCAGCCAATGTATTGAACAGGGGGCTGGAATTTACCGTCAATACCAACATGAGCTCGCGCAAGCAATTCAACTGGAACACGGGGCTCAACTTTGCCCTGAACCGGAACCGGGTGGTAGCTTTGCCCGACGGTAATGCCGATATCATCAAAACAAGTACCTCGGGACAGGATTTCGGTTCCGTTGTACGCACAGGCGCTCCTTTGAATGGATTTTTCTTCTACCAGTCGCAAGGCATTTATCAGACTGAGGACCAGATTCCTGTCAACCCTAAGACCGGTGCGAGGCTGGTAGGGCTGCAAAGCAAGAAACTTGCTGTGGGCGACCGTAATTTCAAGGACCAGAACGGCGACTATATCATCGATGTCAGGGACAGGATCTTTGCCGGCGACCCCAACCCCAAATGGACAGGCGGGTGGACGAATGATTTTACCTACAAAAATTTTGGCCTGAACGTGATCTCGACCTTTGTGGCAGGCAGGAAGATCGTAAATACTGCATTACTGGACAGGTTGAAATACGGTAAGGGTTTTGCCGGAACCAAGTCGATGCCCAATTTCGATAACTATTCGATTTGGGAAAAAAGCGGCGACATGGCAAAATATCCGACACTGAATCCCTGGAACGACGCTTCCCAGATCGTGTCTTACGATTCAGAATACATAGAGGACGGTTCCTACTTCAAGATCAAAACGGCGACATTGTCTTATAACCTGAAACCCAAGATGCTGAGCCGTATCGGTGTGGGCCGGGCACGTGTGTACTGTACGCTGGATAACCTTGTGACCTTCCAGAAATACAGCGGCCCCGACGCCGAGCTGATTACCATCGATGGCTTTGACGACTCCAAAGGATATCCCATGCGGAGAATGATGCTGTTTGGAGTTTCCCTGGGATTATAGTTTTGAAAAGATAAACAGAAGCTAACAATGAGAAACAAGATATTTATCACATGCTTAACATCCCTGATGTTTGTTTCACAGGGCTGTAAAGACTGGCTGGACGAATTGCCCATCAACACAGTGACAGAGGACCAGGCCTGGAAAAGCGGAAGTGATGCGGAAGGTGCCGTTGCCAAAGCATTTGCTATTTTCCGCCGTGCACTGGCAGGATTGACGAAAGCAGACACGCCTTCTACCACCAGAAACGGAGCGTGGGGCGACTATTATTTCTGGGGAGATATGCGGTCGGGAGACTGGATTACACCCAACAATGACGGTGACTGGCAGGCCGGGTTCGAAAATCGCCTGATCTCCCGTACCGAACTGGAACCTATGACCAACTGGAGGCTCTTTTACCGGGCTATCGAGCAATGTAATCTCGTACTCGAGAATGTTCCTAATATCACAGAAGGGTTCACCGCCGAAAGAAAGGCGCAGTTGCTGGCCGAAGCACATTTTATGCGGGCGATGGCGCATTTTTATGCTGCACGTATCTGGGGCGATATCCCTATCAACCTGACAGCCCGTAACGTACAGCCACTGGGCCGCGAACCGCTTGCTGATGTCATGCGGATGGTAGTGGCGGAAGCTGACGAGGCAATAGCCGTACTTCCCTGGCTATACGATGGCACCAGGAAAAAATCAACTTCCCGTGGGACCAAGGGCGCAGCTTTGGCATTGAAAGCACATGCTCTGATGTGGTTGAAGGACTATCAGGGTGCATCAGATGCAATCAAGCAGATTATTGATGAGGGTAAATTCAGTCTGGCCCCCATCGAAGGGTTTCGGGATATGTTTGATAAAGGCGAAACAAACGAGATGGTTTTTCAGATGTTCTATGATGCCAGCATCGGCGAATTCTCGGATTACTATGGGCATATCATGACGTATTACCTTACCAACCCTTATACGGACAGAGGCAACCTGTCACTGGCTGTGCCGAGGTCGCGGATTCTGCAAATTTATCCGGATTACGCACGTGACCAGTCAGACAAACGCGTCGCCGAATTTTTTCAAAGCATTGACTTCTCGGTAGGCGAAAACGAGCTCCGCCCCATACTTGCCGATCCTATTGCAAATGGCGAGCGGCTGATCATGTTTGCCAAATTCAGGAAAGCAAAGGACCGTACTTACAATCTGATGGACGGACCCGTGCCCATCTTCCGTTATGCAGAACTGCTGTTGCTGAAAGCCGAGGCCGACGCCAGGCTAAGCAATTTAAATGAATCATTAGCCAACCTAAACCTGGTTCGTGCCCGGGCCGGCATTCCGCTTTTTGAAAAAGCGGATCAACCACTGCTGATCGAGGAAATTCTCGAAGAGCGCCGCCGTGAACTGATCGGAGAGTTTCAGCGCGTATATGACCTGGTTCGTCTGGGACGTCTCCATGAATTCAATTCGTCGGTATCGGAGAAGGATGAAAAAGACGGAGCGGGTTTCTTTCCGGTCAGTGACGAAGCCTTCGCGAATAACCCGAACATGACGCAAACCTATTACTGGCAGTTCAACCAATAATCGTAAAACAAGCAGTCAAAATGAAGAGATCAATTATCGCCATTTTATTTGCCGGTGTCGTTTTTATATGCGGATGTAACGACGATTATTTTACCGATGGAGGCCTGCCGGACGAAAAGGCAAGTGTGCTGAACGTTTCGACCCTGGATTATCTGGATAGTCAGAAGGGACAATTCGATACACTGGCTACCCTGATCAAGCTGTGCGGACTCGAAGCTGAGGTGAACAAGCCCGGGAATACTTTCCTGGCCCCTCAGAACTATTCGATACATAATTATTTCAAACTGTTGTTTCCCGAAGATAACTGGCCCCCGCTAACTGCGCTCACAGCTGAGCAAAAAGAGGAAATTGCCGGCATCATCAGGAATTATATCATACCCGACAAGCAGGTTGAGAGAAGCGGACTGTCGCCCGCCTATAGCTATGAGACGACCCGCGGAGGTACAAAGGCCCGGTTTAACCTGATCAGGGAAGACTATCTGGAAAACGTAAATATGGGGGCGGCTTACCTGGTGTTTGGTCTCAACGTAGGTGCCGGTAACGTGGAGCAATACCGTTCGGTAATCGTGGTAACGTCGGGGTTGCGGTCAACCAACGGAATTATTCATGTGCTGGATTCAAATACTCACATCTTCGGATTTAACTAAGATACAGGGATGAAACATCAAAATACAATGAAACATTTTTGGGGCATCGCCATTTTTATGGGATACCTGGTGTCGCTGTCCGGCTGTGTAGAAGTACCTGCAGAAGGGAGCCTGGCGCCGGATATCGGCTACAAGAACAGGAAACAATATGCTGTATCCGGATTGGAGCAAAATATAGGCGACTTCCTTTCGTCGAGCTCAACACTGCCGTTGAAATTTGAGATTATCAATATTACTGAGACAAACGGCGGGGAAGTTGCTGCTCTGAAAGAAGAGTTGTCGGTTGTTCGCTACAAAGAAGCGATTGTCGGGAACGAAAGCGCGGAAGAACTTGCCCTGAAATCCGTGGTCGTAAAACAACCCGCGATCACCATCAATCAGAACACCGGCAAGATCGAACTGCTGGAAGGTAATAAAATCCCGGCAGGCGAATATCGCTTTGATGTACAGGTAAGCAATACTTCCGGTAGCAAGGTGCTGAAAGACGCGATCGTGATCGAGTTTGTTGAGTTTGAAGCTCCCAGCTGGTCAGCCGGGATGGCCAAACCGCCCGTCATAGAACGTGTTGCCGCTACGCCCAATCAGATCCTGTTTGTCGGTTATCTGGACGGTAAGCAAGTACCCGGAAACCGTATCGATTTCACCAAAAACCGCAGTGCCGGATTTAAAGGAACGTTTGTCGACGATAAGCCGGAAGGAGAATTATGGAACGTCAGGTTTCCGGTGAAATATTCCGATACCTATTGCAGCTGGAAAGTCATCAAAAACGAAAATGGTGCCGAGCAGGTCAGCTACGTCAGTGAAAATTTCAATTTCGTCTTGGGGATCCCCGGCAGTTATGTTATCCGACTTTACAAGTAAAAATATGAAACGATATAGCTATTACTCCGGCCTGATTTTTATCTTCCTGATGGGAACGGGCAGCCTCGCACTGGCGCAGGACAAAGCCAGGAAAATATTGGTGATCGGTGTGGACGGTATCATTAATACCGCCATCGATTATGCCACCACACCGGGAGTCGATGAACTTCTGGGAAATGCATCGTTCAGCATGAACGGATACAGCGGCGTACCCGCTTACTCTACTACCGGCTGGTCTACTTTGCTGACCGGTGTCGGTGCCCAAAAACATGGTGTTGTTACCAACAAAACGTTTGCAGGTAATCGTTTTGCGACTTACCCTTCGGTGGTGAACCGCATCAAATCGGTTACTCCGGCGGCTAAAATTGGTTCTGTCGTAAGAAATGCAGGAATTAACGAGCTGCTGAACAGCGCTGCCGACTACAAATTTCAGTATACCTCCGACCAGGGCGTTTTCGAAAAGTCTGCCGAGCTGATCAAGCAGTCTGATATAGGCGCGGTGTTTGTTCAGTTCAGCAGCCCGGCAGAAATCGGGGCGGCAACAGGCTACCAGCTGCGGGAAGCACAATATGTCCTGGCGATTCAGCAGATCGACAAATACGTCGAGCAACTGCAGGCGGCCATTAAGTCCCGGGGCACTTATGCCAATGAAAACTGGGCTGTTTTTCTGGTGTCTACACATGGGGGCACAGAATCCGGCGTCACGCTGAACAACAGTGTTGAAGAATTCAATGTGCCCATCATTCTGGCAGGCGGTGAAATGGATAAAAAAGAATTGATAGGAACATCCATAGCTGCCAGGGAAAACAATGACAACATCCTGACCCTGAACCAGGCACCTTCCGGTGACAAAACCTACGTAAGGGTACCGATTGCCAACACGGCCCTCAAAGGGATGAACAAATTTACTATAGAACTCTGGGTGAAAGCAGGAGCCAATTCCAGTGACCCGTCCATTATTGGCGACAAGGATTGGGATTCTGGCGGTAACCCTGGCTTTACCCTCTGCCGCAGCGGGTCCAGCTGGAAGATCAACATCGCAAACACCAAGCGCGAACGGTATGACATAGGCTCCACAAAGGCACTCGAAGACGGCAATTGGCACCATATGTGCGTGACTTTCGATAAGACCAACGCATGTATTGTATACCAGGATGGCGAGAAGGTAGCAGAGTCCAAACTGACCTATAAAGCAGAGGACGATATGTCTTCTCCTTTCAATTACATCTGTCTTGGTCAGGAGGGTACGCAGAAATACAGCGGAGGTGCACCCAACTGGGCCGGGTCTTTCAACGAAGTGAGGATATGGACGGATGTCCTTTCCCCGCAAACCATCAAAGACTATATGTATTTGCGCAATATCGAAACCAGCAACCACCCTAACCGGGCTTCCCTGAACCTCTACCTGAAACTGGATGAAGTCCGCGGAACCGCCGTTCAGGATTATAGCGGTAAGGGTAACAATGGCGAGCTGGTAGGCCCGGCCAGCGAGCGCCACCCGCTTTACCCGATCGGCCTGACCGATGTTGCAGTAAATGTGCTGAGCCATTTAGGTATACGTGCTGACGGCACCTGGGGGTTAGAAGGAAATTCCCTGAAGTCAAATGTTCCTTTTCGTCTGTTTAAAGTGAAATAACCGAACTGTCATGCAAACAAGATTGAAATTAATGGCACTTTTCGTGCTGGTCGCGATGGGGCTGAGCTCCTGTAAAGACGACTCTTTATTAGCAGAAATGGATGCGGCCCAACTCGCCTCTGGGAGGCTGGGAGGGACCTGGGCGAAACCGACAAGCATCGTAACACCCGAGGGAGTTCCCGCAGAAGTTTTTGGCGCCATGAGGCTGGTGTTCACCACCGATGAAGATGGCAAACCGTCCGAGTTTCTGGCAAAGGACTGCCCGATTGTTTTTGGCGGATCTGCCGGTACCTGGGCTGTGAGCGGATCTCAGGAAAACGCGAAGGTAACATTGACAGGTGTAACGCCGGTTGATGAGTTCACTGCAAAAGTATCCTCAGGTACGCTTACCATTTCATTTAAAATGGGGTGGGAGAACACCGATACCGGAGCTACCGGACAGGGCGATTTCAGTGTGACATTGAGCCGTCAGTAGTTTAAAATCAAAAAAACTGATCAATTATAAAAAGCACTTTGCTAAAAAAGCTGATATGAAAATCCTTAGTTATACCACCCTCGGCAGGTTGCTCCTGCTTGTCCTGACGGCCTCCTGCTGTTTATTATCATGTAAAGAAGAATACAACCACACAGTGGATGTAGCCAATCCTGTTGTCGTGAGTTTCAATCCTGTATCGGGTATTGAAGAAATATCGGTAAACAGTAACCTCGTACTGACATTTGACGAGCATGTGAAAAAAGGAACCGGTAACATTATCATCAAAGGAGAGTCTTCGACAAAAACCATTGACGTAGCATCCGAAGCGGTTGTGATCGGCGAAGATGCGCGCGTGGTTACCATCAAGCCCGGCGAACTGGAGTCAGACGAGCAGTATACGGTTACTCTGGACCCCGGAACCCTTACCGATCTTTTGGGCAACAAATTTATGGGAAGCAATGCCGCAGCTCCCTGGACGTTCACCACAGCTGGTACCAGCGGGCCGATGGTACTTTCGCTGTTACCTGCCAATGGAAGTAAAGACGGCTCTTTGTTTAAACTGGAACTTAACTTTTTGGCGGCTGTAAGCAAAGGGGCAGGGAATATAGCCATTTACGGCGCCAACAATTCAAAAGTAGCTGAGGTTTCGGTAGCCAGTGCGGCTGTGATGTTTCAAAACACCAAGGTCGTTGTGAACCTGGGTACGCCCCTGGCTTTCGCAACAGCCTACTATGTGACGATTGACAATGGTGCTATCCTGGACGCAGCCGGGAAGAAATTCAAAGGATTCAAAGGAAGCACAGAGTGGAGCTTTACCACCACAAGTGGCAGCGGAAGTGATCTGATAGTACACCTGCCTCTTGATCAGGATCTGACAGATGGCAGTGGAAATAAATTCGATGCAAGCAATGGCAGTACTGCGTCGGCACAGGTTGAGTTTATCAACGATCCGGTCCGTGGCAAAGTCGCCAGCTTTGTGGCAGGGTCGTATGCGGTATTGCCTAAGCATAACCTGCTGAGACCTTCACTGACACAGGACTTCAGCTTCAATATCTGGATGAAATTGCCCGGTATAGGTTCTGATCCTGCACTTTTTTCCAATTCCGACTGGGATTCGGGTGGTAATCCGGGTTTGGTGCTGTGTACCGACGGCGGTGCTACCTATGCCGGCCCTGGCTCTACGGAACGGGGATGGATTGTGAAAGTAGCGGGTGGAGGAGGCCGCATGGACTGGAGAGCGGGACAAATGGCGCCGCAAGCTCCTGCATTGTCCGACAACAAATGGCACATGGTTACTGTCGTTTTTAATCAGAAAACCAAAATACTGCATGTGTTTATTGATGGTGTTGAATATAACCAGGCGACCAATGCCTTAAGTTATAATCTGAATACGTTGTTGGGCCCCTGGTGGGATGCGGCTAAGGACTATCCGTTTACGATCTGGGAAGATGGTACAGGTAAATACAATGCGGGCGACGACACCCGTAAAAACCTGGCTGGATTTGTAGATGATATCCGGATCTACAACAAGGCCCTGACCCCGCAGGAAGTTACGGCTCTGTTTAAGAACTAGGGAGGCCGGAGTCTTGAAAGGCGCATGAACCGAGCATGGTTCATGCGCCTTTTTTTATTCGTTCTTCAGAACTTCCGCCGGATTACTCGCGGCAGCCTTCATCGTCTGCGACCCGATCATGATGATTGCGATCAGCAATACCGCCAGCAAACCGACGAGCATTTCGACGACCTGCACGGGTGTGTGATACGGAAATCTGGTGAGCACAACGTTTTCGAAAAAAAAGTAGGTTACTGGCAGGGCGATGAGCGCGGATATGGACAGCAGCGATATAAAACCGTGGCTCAGTAGGTAGACAAGGCTGCCGGAACCGGCCCCCATGACTTTGCGGATGCCGATCTCTTTTAGCCGGGTTTCAGTTGTGAACACCACCATTCCGAACAGTCCCATCGATGCAATGGAAATGGCAAGGAACGAAAGGAAGCCGATGATCTTGATCATCGCTGAAAATTCGCTGTATGCTTCCTCTATTGATTCGTCATAGAATTCAGCCTCAAACGGATGAACGCGATCTATCTTCTTCCATGTTGACTCGATCTTGGCGATGGTCGCCGGCATGTCAGAGCTTCGGATTTTGGCATTGATGATTGCCCTGTCGCCGGGTGTCCAGGGCATGAATGCTACCGGGCCGATGAGATTGTCTACCTTGCCGTAGTGAAAATCTTTCATCACACCGACAATGGTCATCTTTTGCCCGTTTACCTGGAAGTTACTGAATGTTATCTCCTCTCCGACTGCCTTTTCCGGATCGCCGGTGCCGATGTTGAATCGTTTCAGGAATTGCTGATTGACGATCACTTCACCTGCACCTCTGGCCGTAGTGGGCCTTGTCATAAAATTTCCGCCCGCAATGAGCTTGTATCCATGCACGGGCAAATAGTTTTCGTCTACGTTGTTGGTCATGACCAGCACGGAGTCTCGGGAATCCTTGTATTTCATATAGCCGCCCCAGGCATTTCCCACACTGGTGATGATCATTGACCGGGACAGTGCTGTTACTTCCGGCATCTCGCCCAGTTCTTTGAGAAGTTCATCTGGTTTATTGTCCTGCATATTGATATTCAGGATGTTTTCCGTGTTGAATCCCAGGTCGAAAGCAAGTATATTTTTATACTGCACATATCCGATGGCGGTGGTTGTTATAAAGATCAGTGTAACTGTGTATTGAACCACTGCCAAAGTACGCCGGAGTGTTACGTGTGTAAACCCTTTCGCTGACCGGAACGCCGGTGCAGACACATTCCTGAGCGCATGGATCGCACTGGTTTTCGAAAAGAACATGGCAGGCATAAATCCGGCAATAACACCCACAGCAACCGAAAAGACGATAAAGGCAACGATCACAGACGGGGTGAGGTCCAGTTTCACCATCCGCTGAATTTCCGGGGCCGTGCCGATCAGCTGCGGCCGCAAGATGAGAAATATGAAAAATGAAAGAAAAAGGGCTGCCAGGGAGATCAAGACCGCTTCCGCGAGGAACTGCTGCCGTACCTGGCTCTTTCCCGCACCGATCGCTTTACGAAGCCCTACTTCCTTAAAACGGCGCATGCCGCGTGCGATCGAAAGATTGGTATAGTTGAAACAAGCGGACAAAATAACAACCAATGCAAGCCCGCCTAGTATCCAAAGTACAACGGGAGGCATGTGAGGACCGGTGGGGCCCATGGATCTGCCGAGATCCTCCCCGACTACGATGTTATGCAAAGGAAGAAGTTCGAGCTGGATCCTGGTGCTTTCTTCGGCGCGGTTTTCCTGTTTTGCAATTGCGTCGAGCTGTGACTGGATTGCGGTCATGTCGGCATGCTCCGGCAGCAGGAGATATACGTAGTTTGACCACATGCTGGTCCATTTTTCAAAATTTTTATCGTTCCTGTTGAGCTGTTCGGCCGTCGATAGTGATACCAACGCTTCGAACTGGATATGCGAAAAGAAGGGGACGTCCTTCATCACTCCGGTTACCTGGTAGTCAAGCGTGTCGAATTTGATCGCCTTTCCTAGTGCAGGTCCGTTGCCGAACAGCTTTTTTGCGGCCGTCTCCGTGAGGACGATCGAGTAAGGATCTTTCAGTGCAGTTTCGGGATTGCCTTCCAGCATCGGGAATGTCAATGTCCTGAACAGCGACGGCTCCGCCCAGAAGCCTTTGATTGGGAGAACATTGTCGCCGACTCTCGCATCCTGCGAAAAGTCACTGCGCATAATAGCCACTTCTTCAATGCCGGTCACTTTTTCCCGGATCAGCTTGCCGGTTTTAATTGATGTCGATCCAAACTTGCCGCTTTGTTCACCTTTGAAAGTCGCTATGTTCGTGATGCGATAGATCCTCTTGCCATTCTGGTGGAACTTGTCGTACGAAAGCAGGTCGAGCACAAAAGCGATCAGCAGTAACCCGACGGACATACTGATGGCAAGGCCAACAATATTGATGGATGAGAACAGCTTATTGCGCATGAGGCTGCGTCCTGATGTTTTGAAGTAGCTTCCGAGCATGATCCAGGTAATAAAAGGTTGACAAGTTTTACCGGCCGAAATATTCATGCCTTCGTTTCAAATGACTTTAAATCAAATGATTACCGTATAGGTTATTGTCGCAGCTGTTCGATAATGAACAATTCCGGCGGAATCGTACACCATTGTTACAAATGCCTCTTTCTTTTCGCATTAACGGAAAAAGGGGAGGTGCTTCGAATGATTTGAAGCACCTCCCCTTACTTTGAAATTTATCAATTTAATTCGTTATGGCAAGTGTTTCAATGGCTACTGTCCCGTCGGTTTTTGCAAATTGGACAGTATATACTCCACGTGTCAAAGAATTGGTAACGATGCCTTCTATTATGCTGGAAGTTTCAGTTACGGTCAATCCATGCGGTCCCGGATATCATTATGGCTTACAGTTGGTTTATTCGACCGGAAACAAAGCGATGTGTTCACCGGATCGGCGGACGCCCGCCGGCCCGACTACCGAAGCTGGAAGTACTGTATTCTGGGGCCGGTCCATGTTGTGAGCTTTACGTGCCCCTATTTCGTGTCGGGGGCAAGGACAATGCGGGCAAAAAAACGCAATACCTTCGATTGGTAAAGGAAGAATCCTATGGATGCGCAGTTCCGTCCTCAGACGGAGTGAAGAGCCGGATCAGCTGGATAATGAATACGGGCATTATTCCCCCTGCCAATATCAGTTCCAAAGATTGTATGCTTATCAATTCCACAGCGAGTATCTGTCGTAAAAATGGAATGTAATAGGTTGCAAAAAGGATCAAAATGCAAAGCAGAATAGCGAGCCAGATATATCTGTTGCGCGTGATTTCATTGTTGAAAAATCGGTGTTTGCCGGAATACAGATTGAACACATGCAGCAATTGAGCCAGCGACAATGCGTAAAATGTAATGGTGTTGCCTTCCTGATGGCTTAACCCCAGCCGCTGAGTACCATACCCGTAAACACCTAGCACCGAGGCGGTCATGACCAATGCGTAGAAGACAATTTTCTTCCAATCCCTGATCTGGACGATCGGTTTTTTGGGATCTCTGGGCGGGAAGGTCATCAGCTTGTCGTTTTCTTTACCCACACCCAGGGCCAGGGCGGGAAAGACATCTGTGATAATATTGAGAAACAGTATCTGGAGGGGCAGGAGGGGAGCGCCCACGTCCAGGAAGCCCGCGAAGGTGACCACAAAAATCTCGCTCATATTACATGACATCAGAAAGACAATAAACTTGCGGATATTTTCAAAAATTACGCGTCCCTGTCCGATTGCGTAAACAATTGAAGCAAAAGAATCGTCTTTCAAAACCATATCAGAGGCTTCTGCGGCAACGGCTGTGCCGCGTAATCCCATAGCAATACCGATGTCTGATTTCTTCAGTGCGGGGGCGTCGTTCACGCCGTCGCCGGTCATACCGACAATAGCGCCCTGATCCTGATAAAAACCGATCAAATCCAGTTTCTGGGAGGGGCTCACACGCGCAAAAACCTGGCAGTCCAGCATTTTTTTTCTGTCTGTATCAGACGAAAGATCAAAGGACTCAAGATCTTTCCCCGTTAGGGCAAGACGGTAATCAGGTCCGACCAGATTGACCTGCCTCGCGATGCTCAGGGAAGTGGCCGGGTGGTCGCCCGTGACCATGATGACCTTGATACCTGCCTCACGGCAGGCCTTTAAAGCCGGTGTGACTTCGCTGCGTGCCGGGTCCTGAAAGCCTATCAGTCCCAGGTAGGTCAGTTTGTTTTCCCTGACAAAATCATCTGCCGGCGCAGTCTCAGCCTGCCGGAAAGCAAAAGCCAGCGTACGAAGGCCGTCAGCTGCCATGCGCTCGGAAATTTCGACCTCCCGGTCACGATCTGCTTCACTGGTCCACTGGCAAAGTGCCGATACCTCCTCAATCGCGCCTTTTACTGCTATCAGATAACTAGATCCTGATTTTTGCAAGGTACCCATGATGCGGGTGTCAGAGCTAAAAGCTTTTTCGGCTTTTCTCTCATATTCAGTATGCAAAGCATTCAGATCGATGCCGGTTGCCCGGGCGTACGAAAGCAGAGCGATTTCCACCGGATCGCCGATTTCTTTGCTATCATTATTTTCGCTATTGAGTTGCGCATTGTTGGCCAGAGCGCCTATGCGAAGGAGCATCTCAAAGTCCGACTTGCCCGCCGGTTTCGCATCATCGGTTACAGCTTCATTGTCCTTAATCTCCGTTTCTGTCCCGACGGTCAGGTCGCAGGCAGCAGTATGCAGGGAGTGCACGGAGATCTTATTCTGGGTCAGCGTGCCTGTTTTATCTGTAAAAATAACATTGGTGCCTCCCAGTGTTTCCACGGCCGACAAACGTTTTACCACTACTTTCTTTTTTGCAAGCCTGAGCATACCATAGGCCAGGGCAATGGTTGCCACCACCGACATGCCTTCCGGAATGGCTGCTATGGCCAGGGCAATGGCGGTTTCTATGAGCTGTTTGGTGTTTTCTCCACGGAGCAGGCCCACCATCAGAAACAGCACGGCAAGTCCGGTGGTTACCCAGATCAGCACCTTCGCCAGAGCATCCAGCTTGGTTTCCAGGGGCGTGGCGCTGCGCTTGGACTGCTGTACCAGCGTTGCGATCTTGCCAAGTTCCGTGTCCTGGCCGATACCGGTTACAATGGCTTTTGCATTTCCACTGGTAATGGCCGTCCCTTTAAACAAGCGGTTGTGCTGGTCGCCGAGCGGGGCGTCTCTTTCAGACGGTGAGGTAGTTTTGGCCGAGGGGATCGACTCGCCGGTCAGCGCAGATTCGTCTGTTTCAAGCTGGTTGGCTTCTAAAATACCGGCATCCGCGGGGATCAGGTCACCGGCTTCTAAAACAAGGATATCGCCGGTCGTGACATATTCGGAAGGGACTTCGGTAAGCTGTCCGTCCCGGAGCACGCGGGCAGGGGTGGTATCGAGTTTTTTCAGGGCCTGCATGGACTGCCGGGCGCTGTATTCCAGTAAAAACCCTGTCACTGCATTAATTACAATAACGGCAAGAATGGCATATCCTTCGAGTGCATCACCAAGTACAAAAGAGATGATTGCAGCTGCTGCCAGTATCCAGACGATCAGGCTGTTGACCTGCCTGAGCAAAATGGACCATATACTTTCCTGCTCCTGATGTTCCAGCTGGTTCAAGCCGGAAAGTTTCGTACGTGCACTGGCCTCCCGGGCCGATAAACCTTCGTGCGGATGGGTATCCAGCTTTTGTGTCAGCTCCTCAGGAGTGAGCTCGTGAAAGTGTTTCGGCATAGGAAATTGAAAAGTGTTGGCGGGGATATTATTTTAGGTCTTGCAAAATGACACGGTCTCCTGGTGATCAGTCGTTTCAATTCCCCGGGTCGATCGGAAAAGTGATACAGGTGGCGATAGTCCTCATACCGAATGTAGGCAATAAACTTTTCCCTGGTTTCGGCGAAAGGTCTATGTCTTTAATCGAGGTCATAAAGCCTGCTTGGTCAGTTTCAAAGATCAAATCTACCTTCCGCATTCTGTAAAAACGATGATTATCCGCACGAAATAACCTGACCCGGATCATTTTCAGCCAAGATAACTAAACGGATGCTGGTGATTGAAGACCGGATTTTATCCAAAACTGTATCCAATGTGAAGGTTCAGAAAGTTGGCTTCAAGCAATGAAGTAGATGCAGCCACTGTACAATTATTCAAATTGGACTACTTGTATTTATTTCTTGGACTATTTAAGTGATCCGGTCAAGGGGTACTTTTTTATTGAATTCCAAACGTTCTTAATCAATCGGATGAATCAGATAACGATCACAAAAGCCACAACCTACGATCTGACAATTGTACAGCAGCTCGCCAGAGAAACCTTTTTTGAGACATTTGCAGAAGCCAATACCAAAGATCTCCAGGATATTTAACCCGATCGGACAGCCTTTCTCAACTCATTTTTTGCCAAAAAAACGTTGTTTGGGGCTGTCCTTTTTTATAAATTCCTGAACAGCTTCTGCCAGTTCGATGGGATAATCGGATTCGATGATAGAAGCCCCGTCTTTCGCTATTGACCGGTAAGCCGCTTTTCTTTCTCCGGCACTTTTCAGTTTATCGTAGGACGATGCCGCCGATATCATACACATGGCGCCTTTTTTATTCAGCAAACCGTATAATTCCTGGTTACCGGGTTTCACCAATGGGCCGATATAAGCGATCAGCTGGGTAAACGGAACCCCGGCTTTTTCATATTCATCAAACTCTTTTTTTGACCTGATAAAAGCGGAGAACATACTGGCCTTGTTTTCTGTCAGGTAGTAAAGCGCTTCATCGGGGCTATGGACGGTTTTCATGACGAAAGCTTCGGCCCGGTGCTTCCGTATGAGCGCTGCCGTCATTTTCAGCGGTACATCTTTGTGGTCCAGGTTCAGGATTGTTTTCCCGCGCGCCCATTCAATGACTTCGGATAGGGTGGGGATCGGAAAGTCGGTCACATTTCCGTCAGCATCTTTCAGCCGGAAATTTTTCAGTTCGGCATAGGTGTAATCCGAGAGTTTTCCTTTGCCGGTGGTTGTGCGATCCAGGGTGGCGTCGTGCATGAGTACCATTACGCTATCCTTTGTCAGCCGTGGGTCTATTTCAAAAAAAGCAGGCGTGTACTTCAGTGTATTTTCGAATGTGGCAATGGAGTTTTCGGGAAACCCTGTCACCATGCCGCCCCGGTGACCGGCGATCAGCAGCCTGTCATTTCCGGTAAATTTGAAAAAAGCGTGCAGGTCTTTTGCAGATTTCAGTTTGAGCACGTTGCTATTGCCCTGCGCTTTTACGTAACAGGCAGATAATAAAAGGATTGCGCTTAAAATCAGATCAATTTTTTTCATTTCGACATTTTAATTGTTGATAATAAAAGGCATTGCGTTTCAACAAACTGAATTCCGTTTTTTTCATCCAGCTGAAACATCGTAACTGCGGATTTTCCTGAACGAGCCGCAGGTAGTTTTTCAAAGGCATGCCCAAGTTTCCAGGCCAGATACTCCGTTTTATTCAGCATAATCAATAAAATCCGTCAGTACTGTGACGATGATAGCTTTGTCCGTTTCAAATTTTTCAGGTTTCCGCGCAGAATCGTTCTGACCAGAAACCATGAATCCGAGAATGGCCACAAGCGTGCATGATAGCATCCGGCATCTTGTGTTCCTGTATGGGATCTCTTCATAATCATGTCATTTTTATGTTAATGATACACGCAAATAGCACTACATACAAGATAGGCCTCTGTATCTCTAATCAAAACCATCGAATGTCTGCTGCCGATGCAGCCATTTCCAGATCCGAAATCCTCAAATCTTTACGGTTTTTTTAATCAAATGATATAGGAAAAAGCATACATTTGTTTTTTATTTATAATCAGTCTACTTAAATACAATGAATATGAAAAGACTTTATGCCCTCGTATGCATCTTCATTTCTATGCAAGCCACAGCCCAAACGGGCACTATAAAAGGAACGATCACCACGTCAGACGGAGCACCGGGGGAATTTGTAAATGTGGTTCTGGAGAGAACCAGCCGTGGAGCCGTAGTGAACGAAGCGGGCCATTATACGATCAACAAAGTTCCGGCGGGAACGTATACCCTGATTGCAAGCCTCACCGGTCTTTTGACCCAAAGAAGTGAAGTAACCGTAGCTGCCGGCGAGACCAGCACCATAGATTTTACGCTGATCGAAGACAACAAACAATTGCAGGAGGTCATTGTCAGGGGAAACAGCCGGCTTGTGAACAAGGAGAGCGAGACGGTAGCCAGGATGCCGCTTAAAAATCTTGAAAACCCGCAGGTTTACAACGTTGTGGGCAAAGAGCTTTTAAAAGAGCAGGTTGTAACGGTGATGACCGACGCTTTGAAGGCCGCTCCGGGCGTGGTGGCGGTTTCTTACCCCAGCGGCGGAATTGGCGTGATGTCCCGTGGATTTGGTACGAATGTCGGGGCGCGTAACGGTCTGCAGTCCGATCTGGGGCGTTCCAGTGCTGACGTTTCCAATATTGAACGTATCGAATTCGTCAAGGGGCCATCAGGAACTTTATTTGGTGCAGGTATTTCATCTTTCGGCGGGTTGGTAAATTTAGTAACCAAAAGACCCGGCGAGGGCTTTTTTGGAAATGTAGGTTTAACAGTGGGGAGTTTCGGCCTTTCCCGTATCACAGCCGACATCAACAGCCCTTTGAATAGAGAAAAAACGGTCATCGCAAGGATCAATACTGCGCTGCATCGTCAGAATAATTTCAGTGAATTCGGCCGTATCAACAGTTTTGCTTTTGCGCCGAGCCTGTTGTTCAAAGCAAGCGAAAAGTTGTCTGTACTTTTTGATGCTGAGATTTTTAATGCCAATTCGTCACGGCCGACCTACACCAGGTTTGGTCCGCAGTCCGGGATCACCAACTACAAAGATATCCCGCTGGATTACAGAAAATCCCTTTATGACAATGATCTTGACGCCAAGACACAATCTCAAAAATACTTTGTAGAGGCCAAATACAGGATCAGCGATCGCTGGACTTCCTCTACCAACATTTCCTATGTAAATGAATTTACCGACTACAGTTATCAAACGTATAACACCTGGGTTGCCAGGGACCGGGTGGCGAGATATGTGGGTATCTGGGGGCCGATCAAGAACACATATATCAATGCGCAGCAGAATTTTGTAGGGAAATTCAGTACGGGTTCTGTGAAGCACACTTTACTGGCGGGCCTTACCTATACCAATTTATATGCGAACGGGATGAGCAAAAGCGGTTCCAATTTTGATACGGTCAATGTGTTCCAATCGTACAAACTGATCGATAAGGTTTACACAGATCGACTGTTACTTCAGCCGGCGAGGGTCAGCAGCCGCGGAACCACCAAGAACCAGTATATGGGCGCCTATGTGTCGGAAATGGTTAATTTGGGCGACCGCGTGTATGCAATGCTAAGCCTTCGCGTGGACAAGTTTAAGCAGGCGACCGGAGGTTTTACGCCGGGCGGATATGAGCAAAACTCGGTTTCCCCCAAGCTGGGGTTGGTTTATCAGCTCATCAAAAACAAAGTATCGGTATTCGGGAATTACATGAATGGCTTCCAGAATACGAACCCGCAGGTGGAACAACCGGATGGATCTATTACGAATATCAAACCACTTTATGCCAACCAATGGGAGGCCGGCCTGAAAACCGAGTGGCTCGACGGGAAGGTAAGCGGGACTTTGAGCTACTACACGATCAATATTGACAATGCCCTGCGTACTGATGACAGCGGCTTTACCCGCCAGGACGGACAGCAGCAAAGCAAAGGTGTTGAGGTAGACATACTGGCTAATCCGGTGAGCGGGCTTAACATTGTGCTGGGCTACGGCTACAATGAAAACAGGATTGTAAAAGCTGAACTGAATCAGGGCAATCTGGTAGCCGGGGCACCCCAAAATATCGCTACATACTGGCTTAGTTATAAATTCAGGACGACGGCATTGAGAAACGTCGGTGCCGGATTTGGGGGCAACTATGCAAGCAGTTCGTACTTCAGTGACGCCAATACCATCACGATCCCTTCTTACAGCGTGGTAAATGCGACCCTTTTTTACGAAAATAATAAGTATCGGACGGGACTTAAACTGAATAACATCGGGAATACAAAATACTGGGATTCTTATGGCATCTATAACCCGACCAGGAATTTTTCTGTGGATCTGGCAATAAAGTTTTAATACCGATGACATTAAAAAAACTGATCGGAAAATTACACCTCTGGCTCGGACTTGCGTCCGGGCTGGTGGTATTTGTCGTGGCGGTAACGGGCTGCATTTTTGCTTTCGAAGAAGAGCTGTTCCGTGTTTTTCATTCCAAACTTGTACATGTCCGGGTACCTTCTGATGCAGGCAAGAAGCTTCCGGTCTCGGTTTTGCAGGAAAGGGCGCAAACGGCACTCGGAGGCAGCGATTCCATAACGCTCATCAACATTTATCCGCAAAACGACCTGGCCTGGGAGTTTGATGTGTTTCGGTATAATGAAGAAAAATCGGCGAACAGTTTCTGGGACCAGGCCGGGCTGTATTGGAAAAAAGCCTACGTTGATCCCTACACCGGCAATGTGAACGGCATCATGGACATGCAATATGAGTTTTTCATTGTAACACGCTCCATACACCAGAATCTTTTTATCAACCCGAAAATAGGAAGCCCGATAGTAGGAAGCGCGACAATCATTTTTGTTGTTTTGCTGTTATCCGGCCTGGTTTTATGGTGGCCCAAAAACAAAGCAGCGGCCAGGCAGCGGTTTGCTTTTCGGTGGAAGGATACCACCCGGTGGAAGCGAAAGAATTATGACCTGCACAATATTTTAGGGTTTTACATGCTGGTATTCGGTATTTTCATCGCGCTGACGGGAATTGTATGGTCGTTCGATTGGTGGGAAAATGTGGTTTACCGCGTACTGGACGGGAAAGTGGTGCAGTTTAAACTGCCCAAAAACCCGGATAAAACAGTAAGCGCCAACGAACCGGTACATTTACTGGATCAGGTCGTGGCAAGGATTCAAAAAGACAATCCGGAGTATTACCGGATATTTCTTTCAAAAAACAAGCCAACCAATACGCTTACCGCCGGTGCTAACTTTAAGGACAATACATTGTGGACTGCCTACAACTACTACATGTACAATCTTTCTACAGGCAAGGAATATGGCGCGCTGCTGCAAAAAGACAAAACCACCGGCCAGAAGTGGCGCAACAGCAATTATGATCTGCACACCGGCAAAACGTTGGGGTATGTCGGTATGACGATCGCGTTTTTTGTATCGTTGATCAGCGCCTTATTGCCCGTCACCGGCTTTTACATCTGGTGGGGAAGGAGGAAAAAAGCAGAGAAAAGGCCGGAGACTCTTGGTAAGATAGCGCCGCAAATAAGGTCGCGTGAGCGGGTGAAGTCGTGATGAGCCGGCATTGGTACTGGGCGAAAAAACCAAAGGTATTTATCAAACATCAAACGCATAGATCGATGCGGGGTTTTCGATCATTATCTTATTCCAGTAAATGTGTAACCCCCTGTTTTCGAGATCTTTTCTGAATGTGGTGAGTAAAAAATCAAGGCCGGGTGCGCCGCCGAAGGATTTCCAATAGGTGTTCTTAGCAGCGTCCATGCCCACTGTGATCTGGTCGGGAAATTCGGGCAGTAACTTTTCCAGCAGCGCGTAAGTTCTGTTCGTTTCCCCGGATTTCCACCTGAATGCGCTGTCAAACTCGACCCTGACGCCTGTTTGTAACACATCTCTCACATATTCAGGATCAGGATGTTTGTCGACGTGCGAGATCACAACGTGTGAGAGGTTGACGCCCAGCTTCTGGAAAAGCTGTGCCTGTGCCAGGGCGTGTTTTCCCGAATTGGTATGCGTCAGAATCGGGGCACCGGTGGTTAAGTGCGCACTGGAAACTGCGTGAAAAATCTTTGTTTGATGCCCGTTAATGCTTTCGTCTGCGGTCGCCAGTTTGATAAGCCCCGCCTTGTGTCCGGTTCGTTTGATGATCGGGCCATTGTAATCGTAAAGGTCTACGCCTTCTTCGATATCCGCGACGAAAAGTGCGGCCAGCTGGTCTGCAGAGTAATCGTACCGCCAGTGATTGGAGGGATAATACATTTCCAAATGCAGGCCCGTCGGGGCAACGATATGGATTCCCGAGAGGGTTGAGACTTCTGCCAGTTTGGTGACATTACGCCCGCAGTTGGCAGGCATGGTGTCGACCATCGTCCGGCCGCCCAGGTCGTGCACCATTTGCAGTTCCAGCGTTATTTTTTTTACATCATTGAGTAAAAAGGCCGGGTTGGCCTGTGTTGGAAAACTTTCTTCAATAACAATGTGCTCGTGGGAATAGGTGGTCCCCATTTCCCGGATGTCGATGTCGCCGTTGACCGTTCTGATAAATGCCATGCTACCTGTTTTAGGGTCAATTAGAAATTTTTCCGCCAGTCGTCCCTGCCTGTGTATGCTTCTTTTTCCGGAATTTCCAGTACGGCACCAATGTCGTGAAGGTTTTCCCGCAAGGCATTAACAGACAGTTCGTTGGCAGCTTCGTCGCGTTGCAGCGAAAGCACTGCCGCGATACCTGCAGCCTGGCCCATGGACATGGTCTGCGCCATCGACCTGCACGAAGCGTGGGCGTCGTGCGTGGCCGAAAAACACCGTCCGGCCACCCATACGTTCCGGCTGCCTTTTGGTACAATACAACCGTAAGGAACTCCGTATATCCCTGTCCCCGGAATGTATTCCCAATGTGTTTCCTGCCCGCTCTGTTCGTCGAGCCGGTGGTCTTCAATAGGCGCCCCGCACAGGAAAATGCTGTCGTTCGGAATGTTGGCTTCCATGCACTCTGCCTTGGTCAACCTGTGTTCCCCGTAAACGCGGCGGGTTTCACGCACGCCGATCTGGTGGGAAAGACCAATGAGATCCGATTGGCTGTATCCGGGTACTTCGTCCTGGAAAAAACGCTCGTAAATAAAAGCCTGTTTGCGGCCTTCTATTTCAGCCTGCGTCAATTGGGCGGCGTCCAGGCCTGAAAATCCTGAGACTTTAACAGCCACAGTCGAGATACATTTACGGGCGTTCATTTCATGGGCGGAACCTTCTTTGCGCGGCAGCTGATGTCGCCCGCTTTGCACAGCCTGGCGCATTTTTTCTGTAAGCATTTTCTTTCCGCCTGAACTCTGAAATAATTCAAGGTCCACGTTGCTCATGCGAAAAGTAGTGGTCATACTTTGCGCCGGTTCGAGCTGGCCGGCGATTTCATATTCCATTCCCGCCAGATGACAAAAGTCTGCGTCTCCGGAGGCATCAATGACGCGCCGGGCAATGATTTTACCAAACCCGCCTTTATGCCACACGATGCAGCTGTAATTTTCATTCCCACTGTCCACATCAATCAATGTGGTATGGAGCAGATAAGTGATATGCTGGTTACCAATAAGATAGTCCCATGTGCTTTTCAGCTTTTCGGGATTATAGTTCACGCCCGTTCCTGCACCGTAGGTATTGGGTCTCAGGAAAATGGCTTTCTCTCCGTCCAGGGTATTGACGACCTTGTCGGGCCAGCCGCCTGCTATTTTTTTCGGTGATCCGCCAGGCGTGAAAAAGCCGTAAAAAGTGTCCAGCATTTGCGTTGAAGAGCCTCCCGGAAAACCGTATCGTTCCAAGAGCATTACCGAATGCTTTCCCGGCATTGCCCCCGCTGCGATAGCCGCTACGCACCCCGCCGATCCGGCCCCGACCACCAGTATATCGACCTCCCGGATAACGGGTACGAGTAAATGATTGATTATTCCTTTCATATTGAAGCTTTCAGATTCCGGGAACAAGGTCATTTTTGCTTACGTATGAGCTGTACCCTACACCTTCGTAGAGCTTGGCCAGCCTGTGCGCATGTTCATCATAGGCACTTTCAAAAAGCTCTTTTGCTTTGTCGGCGCCTACATTTACTTCCGCAGTAAGGACTTTGGGAGGCCTGCCCGCCTCGATTAACAGTTTCGCCGTTTCCGCTTTGATACTATTGATGATAATCGCCCCTCCGACGGTCGAGCCGGGGGCGACGGGAGTCTGCAAACCGGGGATTTGTATCATTGCATCGCCCGCCGGGGCACCTGTGTCGAGTATGAGGTCGGCGAAATCGGTCAGTTTCTTGCCATCTGCGCGTTTGCTGCGGCTTTTCTCTGCATGCCGGGAGGTTACCAATGCCACTACCTTTATACCCGATTCGGCAAACAGCTCCGCCATTTCTACAGGAACTACATTGCATCCGCTGGAAGAAATGACAAGGGCAGTATCGACGTCCGAGAGCTTGTAATTTCTCAGGATCCTGGCTGCGAGCCCGGGCACATTTTCCAGAAACATGGCCTGGCGCTGGCCATTGGCCCCTACCACCAGGTTGTGAAATGTCAGGGAAAGCTCCACGATGGGATTAAAACCCGGAAAAGAACCATATCTCGGCCACATCTCTTCCACCATGATCCGGCTGTGACCGCTACCGAAAACATGGACCATCCGCCCCGCCAGAATGGACTCCGCAAACCACGAGGCAGCTTTTTGAATGGCTTCTTCCTGCTGTTCGATGACGGTCAGGATCTCTTTTGTTTTATCAATAAATTGTTGGGTCGCACTCATACTGTCTGATTAAATTGAAATGTTTTTACACTGCAAACTGCCGCGCCGATGGATCCTGAAAGATCTGTAAAACTGGCCTTTTTGATAGGTACCGCAGTTCCTTTCGGCCGCCATTCGTAAATATCCATGAACGTAGCCAGCGGCCCGAAAAGGGCATCGTCGGCCTGGGTGATACCGCCTCCCAGCACGATGACCTCGGGCGAAAATATGTTGATCAGGGATGCCAGCCCTGCCGCAAGCTGCCGGACTGCATCCAGCCAGGCCCTGGTAGCAATGGGCTCGCCCTGGCGATATGCCGCCACGAGTTCACGGGTATCTTTGTATTTGTAAAAAGTACGCTGCGGGACTGTTGCATTGCCGATCGCCTGTTCGAGGCTGCCCGGTACGTTGGTGATATCAAGTTCAGGGTTATGGACGTCGAGGATCATGTGTCCCAGGTGTCCCGCGCGGTTCGCATTTCCCTGGAAGAGCTTTCCGTTGAGCCATAATCCACCGCCTACACCCGTTCCAAGCGTAAGCATCAATGCATGGCTATGGCCGGTTGCACTTCCGTAATGCGTTTCTGCCACCAGAGCGGCATGTGCATCGTTCAATACAAAAACGGGATGCTGAAGCAATGCCTGCCAGTTGAGACCTTCCAGTCCCTGCATACGTCCGGGCATGTTGATAATCATTTGGTTATCTGCGGATGCAATGCCCGGCGCGGCAAGGCCTATCCCTTTGACTTCGTCAAAACACAGCTGTTTCAGCGCAGACACCATTTCTCTGATCTCCTGTTTCCAGTTACCGGCGTTGCCGTCGCGCGTATCTACAGACAATTGCTGAACCAGTTCGCCACTTTGCAGATCAATCAATACGCCTTTGATCCTGGTACCGCCCAGGTCGATTCCAATGGCATACCCATCAAAAATTGTTTCTCTCATAATCATTCAGATTTGGCCTTCGCTGACACTCCAGCCGCCGTCTACCGATAATATTTGTCCCGTAGTGTAGCCGGACAAGTCAGACATAAAATATACAGAAGCACCATTCAGGTCTTCCGGCGTTCCTACTCTTCCGCCATTCAGGGGCTGTTTTGTTTTAATAAAATTGACGATCACCTCATCTTCGGAAGCTCTTTTGGACATAGGGGTTTGCACCAGTGCAGGAGCGACCACATTGATCCTGATGTTGTCCTTGGCATAATACGACGCAATCGATTTTACAAAACCGAACACTGCAGACTTGGCCGCTGCATAAGCATGCGTGGCGAAATAGGCTGGGGAAGGGGCATATCCCAAAACCGATGACATGTTCAGGATTGTGCCGGATTGTTTTCTTGCCAGAAACTCCCGGACAGCCGCCTGATTGGAGAGCATCATGGATGTCAGGTTGAGATCAAATGTGTATCGCCAGCCTTCAAGCGACAGCTCGTGCAAGGGCCCGTCTCCGAATTTGCGGCCACTTCCTCCGGCTACGTGGTACAGACCGTCAAAGCCCCCGAAGGTTTCGGTACAAAGGCGGATCGCCTCTGCGGCTGTTTCGGGCTGAGTAGCATCTCCCTGGTAGCCAACGCCTTTTTCTTTGAGCGCTGCCTGTGCTTTCTCGCAGTTTTCCTTGTCGCGCCCCACTACCACAACCTGCGCCCCCTCATTCACAAATTCCAGGGCGGCAGCGAGACCGAGGCCGGTGGTGCCGCCGATGACAACGATCTTCTTATTTTGCAGCCATTGATGCATATTGTTCAGGCTTTTAGGGTCAAAAATTCATTAAGTAGGCTGCTATATCTGCCAGATGCTGCTCTTTCAGGTCCAGTGTAGTGGGGTCGGGCATCATGGTACGGGCGCGTTCGCGTTTCACAATGTCCTTGCTCACCAGACTGATCTGCTTGCCGGTAGCATCTTTGAGCAAGACCGTTTCTCCCTCGCTTTGCAAAAAGCCGTAAACCGTCTCGCCGCTTTTGGTCGTGATCATCCACGGCTCATATCCGAAAACAATGTCGGCGTCGGGGTGGATAATCGCATCCAGCAAGGCACGCTTGTCCAACTTGTTTTTTATGTTGGTCAAATCCGGTCCGATCTGCCCGCCGTTGTTGCCTGTGCGATGACAGGAGCTGCATGAAGCGGTAAATGCCTCCTTCCCGCGGACAGGCTCGGGTTTTAGTTTGAGGATCTCCGAGATGTTGTAGCTTTTGGCATCCCCGTTCTTGAAATACTCTCCTGCCAATACCCTTACCGATTGATCGGGATTTGAGAAAATATGCTGAGCTGTGACTGCTGTCAGTTCCGGCGAAAGCCTGTTTCCGGCCGCCATCTGGATCAGCATTTTTGCCCCGGCAGGATCTTTGGCAAGTGAGGCGGCAGCGGCTGATTTTTCCTCCTGGGTTGAGCCGGATTTTGTCAGCTGCGTTTGCCAGTTTTTAACTTCTGCAGACAATTCAGGTGTTTTTTTATCAACCTGATAATAACCCGACCAGTCGTTTCCACTCCTGAATTCCAGCCACCAATCCACCATGGGCGCCATTTCTTTCTGGTCCTTCATCTTTTTAATGTCTATTACCGCAAAAGCTGCTTCTTTCGAAGGAATAAAACACAATGCAGTCAATGCCTGCTGGCGCTGCTCAAAAGTCAGTTCGGGAGAAGTTACCCGTTGCCGGAGGGCGCCAATCGATTCCTGTGGGTGAAGCCGCCATGCCAGTGTCGCCATACGGTCGTCCCATTTCAGAGGGGCTTTCCCGAATTTTTCAAGAAGTATTTGATAAAAAGCCTTTTCCTTACCGTCCATCGCAGTGCCCAACGCTTCGAGATACCATCGGTCTTTGCCGTCGTACCCCTCGCATAATTTTACCACAATATCCCTGGCGGCAGCAAACGGTACATCCCTTAGCGAAATAGCCACCTCCCGTCTCACGGCCGCAGAAGGGTCCGAAACTAGCATTTTCGCCTCAGGCAAAACGTCCCTCACGCTGCGGATGGCCCTGAACGCAGTCAATCGTATCTGTTCGTTGGGATGTTTTAAAAGAGATTCCACTTTCTTTATCCCACTGCCGGGTATATTGGCCAGTAACCATAGTGCCCGCGACTGGTGATACGGATTTTCGTCCTTTTCAATGATCTGGACGAGATCGGGCACTACTTTTTCACCCTGTGCCAACAAGCTGACAAATCCCTGGTTCCGCACATTGACCGCCGGGCTTAGCAATGCCTGGATCTGGCCTTTCTTAGTTTTGAGATCGATGACAGGTGTTTTCAGAGATTTGTTTTTCGGTTTAACCCTGTATATCCTTCCAAAACCCTCCTTGTCGTGCATGGCGTGGCCGCCCACGATGGGGTCGTACCAGTCGGCAATGAATACAGATCCGTCGGTTCCGGCCGTTACGTCGCTGGGCCTAAACCATTTTCGCGTGTCTGTTTCCTCGTTGTCCCACCGGTATTTTTCGGTGGAAGCTCCTATGGATGAAGCAAAATCGAAACGGTTGGAGAGATCAAATCCGGCCCCTGTCGCAGTGGGCTTGTAACCGAATATCACGTTTCTGCCCGCGTCGGAGCTCAGCAGCATTCCCCGGTAATTTTTACCCAATGCATCGCCCTCATACACGCTCACGCCTGTCGGGGACCCGGAGCCGATCTGATTTCCCGGAGGCATAGTGCCCGGGTCTTCCTGGTGCCAGTGAGCCGTAAAAATGGATTGTCCCGGACGCTGGTTGGCACGCCACGAACGTGTGCCGTCCGCGCTGAAATACCCGGCATTCCCATTCTCCATAACCCAGGTGGTCCGGCATCCCGCTACTTCGTCGTCGTTATCATTCTGCCACATATTCCCGTGGGAGTCAACCGCCAGCTCGTAGGCATTTCGGAAGTTATGCGCGACTACTTTGAGATTTTTCCCGGTCGGATCTACCCGCAAAGCGAGACCTCCTGTATACAGCCGGTTGTCATCACTTTTCATGCCCGGCTTGTTGGTCGTATTGTAGGGCGTGCCTCCATTGTAAATACTGCCCGACCGCAGATTCCATCCGCCTTTGTCGGTAACGATATGCGGCCCGGCGTTGCCGGTGTTGAAATACAGTTTCCCATCCGGCCCAGCAATGAGCGAATGCAGGGAATGGTCGTGATCGTAGCCTCCGAAGCCGGTGAGAAAAACTTCTTTTTTATCTGGCTTGTCGTCTCCGTTTTCATCCGTATAAACGATCAGGGACGGTGCCGAGGAGACAATGATTTTATTCCCCAGAACCGCCACGCCCATGGGTGCCTGAAGATCCTTGTCTTCCACGAACACTGTGGTTTTGTCGGCCTTTCCGTCACCGTCGGTATCTTCCAGGATAAGTACCCGGTCGCCTTTTTCGTGGTGCAGAACATCCTCGCCCTTGTTTTTGAAAGCCCGGTAGTTGACCGCTTCCGTGACCCAGACCCGGCCGCGGTGATCCACGTCAATGCTGGTAGGGTTGTACAGCTGCGGCGACTCGGCCCAGACGGCCACTTCGAGATCGTCGGGGACATACAGCGCCCGCTTGTCGTCTATGTTTCCGATACCGGTCAAGCCCAGCGAAGCCCATAGGGAAGTCGCCAGCAATGTTTTCCGGACCGGTTTCTGCAACAGTTTTATGATTGTATCCATGCTTTTGATTTGTTCAACTTTTGTATAGCTGGCGCAGGTACTGGTTGTTGGCGATGTAGCTCGTGAGCATATCGCCTCCCTTGGGAACTGCCCCTTCTATTTGCACCCAGCCCTGATAGGAGATATCGTCCAGCGCTTTTTTTACTTTTTCAAAATTCACAAGCCCTTTCCCCAGGAGCTGCCCGTTTTCCTTCATGTGCACTTCACAGATCTGCTTATTGAGGAAGGGTATTTCTTCAAAAATATCGTAGCCCATCTGGGTTGAATTGGCGACGTCGTAATAGACCTTTATATTGGGTGAACCCACGGCGTCGATGATTTCCATATGCTCACGTGCACTCAGCCAGGATTCTATTCCCAAAACAATCCCTTCATTTTCTGCTTTTGAGGCTACTTTTTTGAATCTTCGGATCACCTCTTTTTTGCCGGCGGGATCATTTTTCAGATCGCCTTCCGAAAAGAATGCGAGCAAAATCACGCGGCAACCCATGGCTTTGGCGACATCGATACTGTCGCTGACCCATTTTTCTGTGCGCGGGTCCGATTTGTAAGGGATGCTATTCAATTCACCGATCGCCAGGCCGCCAATGGCCACGCCGGTTTCCGCAGAGGCTTTTTTGTATAATTGCTGAATTTCCGGTCTTCTCAAATGCATATCGTTGGCCACTGTGCCCAGGCTGATCTGAACGCCGTCGAGGCCAATTTTTTTGGCAGTGTCGAGGGCTTCGATTTTGCTGTGCCCGTTGATAGACCAGTCGCAGGCGCCGATCTTTATTTTTGATTTTGTATGTGTGGAAGCATGTACTTCCGGGATGATGGCAGCGGCGGCCAGGCCAGACAAATGGCGTATGGCATCACGCCTGTTAATGGCCTGAATCATGAATATGGATGCGTTTTAATGACAGGATATCTACTTGTCGGATACAGCGGTCCTGTGTTACGAAAAGGGATTTCATAACCAGCGTGCATTCACTCTTTGGTCAACTGTAAAGGTCAGGTCGGCAGCTCCGGCTTTTCGGTCATGCCCTTTTTTGTAATAAATGGATTTGTTTCTTGAATTCCCTGGGCTGCATATTGTAAATGGTTTTGAAATGGCGGTTAAAATTGGAAAGATTATTAAAGCCGCATTCGTAGCAGACTTCCCCGACCCTTCGTTCCGACTGCATTAATAATTTGGCAGCATGCCCGATCCTCAATTCGAGCAGAAAAGATGAAAAAGTCTTGCGGGTCCTGTATTTAAAATACCTGGAAAAAGCCGAAGGCGTCATGTTCGCGAGCTCGGCAGCCTGTTCGAGCGAAATATGCTCCTTGAAACGTTCGCCTACATAAGAGAACACCCCGTGTAACCGCTCTTCATCCGTTTCGTGCAGTTCCAGCAGGCTGGATGATGAGATCGCGCAACATTCCGATTCGTCGCATGTGGCCATGAGCTGAAGAATTTCCATGAGGGTAAGCCAGCGTTCAAATCCGTTGGTGGTAGCCACGATCTTTTTCAGGGTCGATGCGATTTTCCGGTTGGCTGTGCCTGTGAACTCCAGCCCGTATTTGCTCCTGTGCAAAAGCTTGCGGATCCGGTCCATTTCGGGCAATTTCAAGGTTTCGCCCAGGGAGTCCTCAGAAAAATGGATCACTATGGATTTGGCCCTCAGTTCGGATTCAATGTTGTAATAATGTTCATCGTTTCGGTACATATGCGGGAGGTCAGGGCCTACCAACACCAGATCTCCCGGCTCGAAAGTTGTGATGCTGTCTCCTACATACCTGGTTCCGCAACTTTCCGTTACCAGCACGATCTCATATTCCGGATGATAGTGCCAGGGGGTCGGATAATATGGATAGTCAAAATCACAAATGACGAATGACTGTCCCGACTCTTTGGGTAAACGTTCCAACATTGCCTTCATAATGTTCGCTAGTGTTGCATGTATTTGTACATAATAAAGAATTACTTAACCTATTTGTGAAATTATGGCACTTACTAATAGTATTCTAGCATCTTGGAGATAAAAATTGATACTATTTTGATAAGTTGATAACTCTTTACTGAAATTGCGTTGCAAACGTTTGAAATGTATGTTTTTGGGAAAGAGCCGGGCCAGTCGGTTACTATTGGTACAAAGGGTTTTGTATCAGTGCTTTGTTTCGGTTCATCTCGTTCATGCGGATCGGTACGAAGTAAAATTTCGGGTTCCACTGCCGCTTCTGTACCGACGCAATTGTTGCATATACCGGGGTCGTTGTCACCTTGTCAGCGTTCAGCTTGTGGAGAATATCGACACCCCTGGCATCCTTATATGCCTGGTCTGCGATCATCCATTGTCTTACGTCGAAGAAACGATGCTCCTCAAAAGCCAGCTCAATGCGGCGCTCCCAGCGGTAAGCCGCTACCAGTGCGGCGCCCGTTGCGGTAACGGCAGGCATTCCTACTCTTTCCCGGATCATATTGATGTATTTTTTTGCCTCAGCTTCTTCGCCCATGCCAATGCAGGCTTCGGCGTAGTTCAGCAATATCTCGGTGTACCGCATAAAGCGCCAGGGTGACTCCTGTCTGAAAACCTGGGCATCGTAAGCCGGGTCTATTCCTTTTTTCAGATAATAGCCGGAATAAGTGCCATTCCAGTCTTCGATGGGGCTTTTTCTGGTATCGACCCCGGGTACTACCGTCACTGAATTGGACTGGGCATTCCATCTTTCGTAATTTCCTGTTTGTATGATCCCGACCGGATCTACCCCCTTCACATCGGCAGTGCGCGCCCGCCATGACGCACCATCATATAGTATGGAGGCATAAAAGCGAGGGTCCCGGTTGGTATAGGGTTTGGCTGCATGCAAGGGATTGGTCCAGCTGAACCTGGTGCCGTCGCGCATCGGGTAATCATCCACGATCTGCCCGATCGGCGTGTTTCCGCCCCAGCAATGGTATCCGTTCGGACCGTTGAACAAACCCGGATTAGCTCCGTCGCCGTCCAGCCGCTGAATAAAATACCTTACGAAAATATCCTCTGAGGTTTCTTTAAGAAGGAATATCTCACCATAGGTTTTTGCCAGGTCTTCGTCGATGTTCGAGTCTGTTTTATGCAGATTGTATATGCCTAAATCGATCACGGCCTTAGCCGCATCCTTGGCCGCCTTCCAGCGTGCAGCGCGGCTTCCGCCTACATATCCTATCAATTCCTTATTGGCATAACCGGTTGCCCAGGCACCTTCATTATTGAAGAGGTCGCGTGCCGCATACAACAATACCCTCGATTTGAGTGCCATTGCCGCGCCTTTGCTCGCATGACCTTTGTCGGCAGGAACGATCAATTCTGCTGCCTTGTCACATTCTGACACGATGAAGTTGATACATTCCTCAAAGCTGTTGCGTTTGATTTCGTAGCTGTCGTTCAGTTTGTAAGCTTTGTCAATAATCGGAACACCGCCGTAAACGGACACCAGCATGGAGTAGAGATATGCTCTCAGGAAATGTACCTCGCCCCTGAACCTGTTTTTCTGTGCATCATCGACAGCGGTGGCGGATTCTATTTTTTCAAAAAACACATTGCAGGCACGGATGTTCAGGTAGGCATTCTCCCATAAATAACTGGAGCTGTATCCCAGGCCAAACGCTGAATAATCGCTGGGACTGATATTGCTCATGTTCAGGTTGCTCGTACCATGGTCCCAGACAACCATCGATTCGTCTACAAAACTGGCGAATTTATGTTGTTTTTGTCCATGACCTATACCGCGGTAAATATTATTGACAAAACCCTGGATCAACGCAGCGTCCTCTCCGTTCCAGACATTCTGGTCTGAGAACTGGTCCAGGGGCTGTAATTCCAGGGTATCTTTGCAGGACGTCCCCGAAAGGATCAGTGAGATCAGCATTGCAAAACAAACTATTTTTCTCATCTCCATATTTTTAAAAAGTGACTAATATTCCACCATTGACAACTCTCTGCAACGGATAGGCGTAACCATTTACATGGTTGTCTTCCGGATCAAAATCGGTCAGATCGGGGCTGTATGTGAGCAGATTGCTCCCGTTGACGTAAATCCGCAGATTCTGCATGCCTAGTTTTTGCGTGAATTTCGGAGGCAGCGTATATCCCAGTTCCAGGTTTTTAAGCCTTACGTAATCGGTTTTCCGGAGATAAAAGGTATTGCGGTTGGCGCGCCAGTATTCGTCGAGACGGTTGGACGCCCGTGGTTTTTCAGCATTGGTGTTTTCCGGCGTCCAGCGACCGTCGTGGTCTTCTTTCAGGTAATTTCCAAAGTCGCCTGTGCTTTCAAAGGAAAGGAACCGCACTGCGCCTGCTGCACCCTGGAACAGGAAGGAGAGGTCGAATCCTTTGTAGTTAACGTTAAGTCCCAAACCTGCCTGGAACGTGGGGATATCCCCTTTTTTGTTTCTCACGCGGTCGTTGGCATTGATGACGCCGTCTTCATTCACGTCTTTAAAAATGATATCCCCCGGTCTTGCATTCGGCCAGTGTATGGAATTATCGATTTCCGTCTGGTTTTTGTAAACGCCGGTGGCTTCGTAGTAAAGGTCGTTGTTAGGGTTGTTGGGGTCGGAAGGAGCCGGCCGGCCGGTCGACCGCTGGTATTCAGGCGCACCCGGGGCTTCGTCCCAGAAAGTGATTTTGTTCTTGGCATAACCCCCGTTGACCGAAATTCTGTAATTCACGTCCCCGATCTTATCGTCGTAACCCGCTTCGAAATCGAAACCTCTGTTGGTCATTTTTCCGATATTCTCCCTCGGCAGAGTAAGGCCCGTACTGGCGGGCACCGACGCATTCCGCTGCCATAGCATTTGTGAACGTTTATACTGGAATACGTCGAGCGTCGTATACAGTTTGCCTTTCAGAAAGCTGAGGTCGATGCCCAGATTCGATTGATTGGCCACCTCCCAGGTTACATTCGGGTTAGGGATCCGCGATTCGGCCAGCGTGATCTGCTCTTGTGTCTTGTCGAAAATATAACTTTGAGCAGTAATACCGTAGGAGGTCAGGTATTGCCATTCGGCGATGCGGTCATTGCCGGTTTTGCCGACAGAAGCCCTTAGTTTAGCAGTGGTAATACCGCTGAGGCTGGTTTTCCAGAATTCTTCTTCTGAAAGCCTCCATCCGACTGATAGTCCGGGAAAGAAGCCGTACCGTTTTGTTTCGGGGAAAATGTAAGACCCGTCCACTCGCCACACAAATTCAGCCAGATACTTCTCCTTAAAGTTGTAATTGACGCGTCCGAAATAATTCAGACGCGCATTGTGGTTGGCAGTTCCCTGGTTGTCTTTCGCATCGCCCCCGCCCACATTCATGATATCCAGTGCGGCAGACGCGAAATATCTCCTGTAAGCTCCAAACGATGCCCCGTTGCCTCTCCGGTTTTCCATCCCGGCCAGGAACTTGATATTATGGGAAAGTCCTATTGTTTTCTCATAGTTGAAAAAACCGTTCAGCAGGATGTTCTGCACATCGCCCATCGTCTCGAACAATGCTGCGTCGGGCTGGCCCATTTTGTTTCTGGACAATACAGGTATCTCATTTTGATCAACAGTCTGGCCGTCCCACGAATACAGGTACCAGGGTTTCTGGAACCGCTTGCGGGCCGTAATCGTTTTGTCGAGACTCGCATTTCCTGTAAAAGAAAGGCCCTCCACACCTGGAATGGTCACATTGATCCTGAAATTGCTGTTTACCACATAGTTTTTCTCCCTGTCATATCCACCGGCATCCGTTGCAATTACAACCGGGTTCATACCATAGGCCAGGTCCGGCCCGGGCATTCCGTTCGGCCAGAAACCGTGGGAAGTCGGTTTGCTCAGCATCAGCATCCAGAACAGGTCGGTAGCCGAATCGTCCCGGTTGCGGGTTGCCGCCCGGTGCCTGTCTTCCATGCGGGCTGCCATGTCAAAACCAAGCTTGATATGTTTGCTGACCTGCGCGTCCAGGTTAGTCCTGAAATCGTACTGGTTGAATTTCGTAGCACTGTTGTTATACATAGCGCCCTGGTTTTTGGCTCCAACCGACACAAAATACTTCACAGATTCGCCGCCTCCGGAGACATTCATATTGGCGATGGTCTGAGGCGACCATTTACGGAACACAACGTCAAACCAATCGGTATTCGGGTAACGCCACGGGTCCGAACCGTCGGCAAATTTCTGAATGGCCTCGTCACTGAATCTGCCCGGCCTGCCGCGGTAAGAATCCACCTCGTTGAGCGCCGTGGCATATTCCGCAGCATTGGTCATAGACGGAAGCCGTGTGGGTTGCTGGATGCCCTGGTTGAGACTGAGTGACACCTGCGGCTTGCCGGAAGCCCCTCTTTTTGTTGTGATCAGGATAACACCGTTGGCCGCCTGTGAACCATATATCGCGGCAGAAGCGTCTTTGAGGACCGTTATGGATTCAATGCTGTAGGGATCGATACGGTCCAGCGAACGTCCGGGCACTCCATCCACAACAATGAGCGCACTGTTGTCGCCCAGGGTATTGATCCCTCTGACCCTGATCGTCGTACCATCGCGTCCGGGCTCTCCGCTCCTCGTGACAGCTGTGACACCGGCCATCCTGCCTGCAAGACTGTTGCTGACGTTCACAGCCGGCGATTGCAGGATTTCAGTTCCTTTGACCGTGGTGATGGATCCTGAAAGGGTTTCTTTTTTGGAAGAACCATATCCTACCACGACGACTTCTTCCAGCGACTTATTGTCTACCGCCAATACTACATCCATGCTACCGGAAGCTGCGGGTACAGACACCTCCTTGGTTGTATACCCGATGAATGAAAATATTAGTATGGTCTCTCCATCAGGTATTTGCATGTCATAATTTCCATCATTGTTGGTGATGGTCCCTCTTTGAGTGCCTTTGATGACGACGCTCACGCCCGGTAGCGTTTCTCCATTTTCTCCGGTAACTTTTCCTTTGATATTTTTATCCAAAATTACTTGTGACTGCCCTTCGGACGGCGCGCCTGCTTTTTTTTCGCGGGCGTTCTCAAAATCCGGACTTAATGACGAGGCTATATATACGTCATCCGTGATTGCATTGTCTTTAACGGATGCGGCGTATCCGCTGGTACCGGCAAACAGAAGCAGACAGACCAAAAATAGAAAGGCAGGCCACTTGGGAGCAGCACCTTTCGGGACACAATCCTTTTTCTTTTTCATTGGTGATTGATAAGTTGGTTAAAGGTTCAGGAATCGTAGTAGTGGGCAAAAAGGTGTCGGGCTAGCGGTTTCATGAAACCGCTAGTCATTATCGTAAAGTCATACAAAAGCTAATACAATGCAGATCTAACAAGATCGGCGCAAGGGCAAAAGGAACTCCGTTTCGTGTGTGAATGGAATTGGACCATAAACTTTCTTGCATTTCAGGTACTACAAAGATGTATCTATTGATGTAATTATTCCAATAAGTTTTAGGCGATTATTGATACTTTTTTATCGAATATGAATATTTACATTAGGTTACATATTTCCTATAGTTCTCTGATCCAGATATTTCTGAAACCTACTTTGGCACCGTGCTCCTGTAACATCACCGATGCCTTACCGTGCGGTTCATAGCGGGGGATACCTGCGTGCTGGATGGTCCCCTGTATTTCAAAATGGTTGATGATCAGAACACCGTTCTGGACGACAGTGACATATGCAGGTTTTTCAACCGTACCATTGTACCTGAATTTCGGAGCGGTATAATAAATATCGTACACATTCCACTCGCCCCGTTTGTTGGTGGAGTTTACGAGCGGAATTGCCTGCTTGTAAAGGCTTCCGCACTGGCCGTTGACGTATATTTTGGAAGCGTCCTGATGGGAATCATATATCTGCACCTCATAGCGTTCCTGAAGGTATACGCCACTGTTGCCTTCATTGAGGTGGCCGGGATCTGAGCCCGGATACATCATGAATTCGATATGCAGCTGACAATCGCCGAATTTCTGTTTGGTCTGGATATTACCGGCTCCCTTTTTGGTGACCAGAAAGCCGTTTTGCAACTCCCACTGACTGGCTGCCCCGTCTTTGGCCGACACCCAGTTCGCCTGATCTTTACCGTTGAAAAGTACGATGGCGTCCGAGGGAGGGGCACCATATTCTTTCCCTGACGCTACGATTTTAGGCGTCGGGCCCCATACCTCGGTGGCTTCCGGTTTAGAATAATCCTTCTGAGTATCCTGTGCGGAAGCGGTGAAGCCGAGGGCGGTCAATCCGATGTAAAAGCATATTTTCTTCATTTTAGTGATATTTAAATGGGAAATTATCGGCCGGTTGAAAGGAGTTTGCTGTCTATAAATGACTTGGCACGAGGGACGTCGCTTTCGGCCAGATGTTCGATAATGATGGGGATATTCGGATGATCCCTGCCCAGACGGTCCAAATAAAGGTGATAATTGAGTGTGCCCAGCCCGGGAGCTGGCAGCTCGATCATGCCTACGCCCCGCAGGGCGTGGGCCTCATCCGCGTCGATATCGGCAAACTGGATCCCCTGGTGACTATCCGCCAGTTTTACATCTTTTGCGTGGGCGATTTTGATCTTGTCGGACAATGCATTGAATATCTGACCAAGCGTTTTGTCCATCTGGCCGATATTGTGCTCTTCGAAATAATTGGTAGGGTCCATTAACAATCCCAGGTTGGGTGAATGAATATCTGCAAAAAGCTGCAGGGTTTCCTCCACCGATCCGATCACATTATTTACATAGGTTTCAACCAGGAATGTCACACCATGCTCGCGCGCAAACCCAACAATATCCCGGATAACATCGCGGCACTCCGAGTATCCTTCCTCCGTTTTATTTTTCGGATGGTATACCCAATCGCTGTCAGGGTCGAAAGTGCCCGTTTCACTGATCACGTAGGGGGAGCCCAGGTCGCCGGCAAAACGGATGATCTGTTTCAGGTGGGCAAGGTTTGCCTTCCTTTTTACCGGATCGGGGTGGACAAGGTTGGTATAGCCCGAAATACAGCAGACAGGCAGGTTATGTTTTCGGAACGTGTCCCTTATCTTCCGGCACTTGTCCTGGCTGATATTCTCTGTTGAAAGATCCATATCTTTAAAAGTGACGTCCAACTGTACCGTATTGAAACCTAGTTCACGAATGCGCTCTGCTGTTTCTTCTAATCCGTAAGGAAAATATCCTGTAAATATTCCAACCTGAATCATAGTAATGAAAGTTAGTGATTAATGGATCAGGCGCTCTGACCAGCCAGTACTTCGTCTATTGCAATGGCCCTGTGCTCCCTGAATGAGCGGTAGCAGGCCTCGACCAGCGCCATGGTTTTAAGGTTGTCTTTCCCGCTGATCTCGGGCTCGCGGTTCTCTTCAACGGCGCACATAAGCTGCGCCATGGGTCCTGCAAAGGCATCAGGGAACCACACTTCCTTCCAGCGAGGCCTTTGCCAGCCGGCATGTCGGGTCGTGGTGAAATCGAGGGTGCTGGGTACCGGGAGCGGGTAGCTGGGCCAGCCGATGTTTCCTGTGGCCATTCCCTCGGTACCTTCCACCCGCCAATTGATGTAAATATCGCTTTCGGCACCTTCCCGGGCCGGGCCTGTCCAGACGTCATCCCAGGCAGAAGCGCGGAAGCCGTTTTCATACTCAAGAATGTAAAGCGCGATCCCGTCTTCATGTTCAAACGTAGCCGCATTTCTGGGATCCTGTGCAACACTGGCATACACACGTTGCGGGTCGCCGAAAAGAAAGCGGAATGTATCCAGGTGGTGAATGCTCATGGTGCGGAGTGTGGCCCAGCCGAGCTCCTTTTGCCAGGGCATCCAATGAGGAATGGCGCGCATATCGATGGACGCAAATACGGGTTTGCCGAGATAACCTTTATTTAAAATATCCTTGCAGGCCCGGATCGACTGATCATACCGCATATTCTGGTTGACGCCCAATGCGATACCGGCTTCTTCGCAAAGCCTCACGATTTCCTGTGCCTCTGCAAAGTTGATCCCCAATGGTTTTTGTGCCAGAATACCCTTAATGTGGCCTGCATGTTTGACAGCCTCTTTTACAACTTGGAGCAGAAGCTGCGGGGGCACGGCTACGTCTACAATGTCCACTTTCGGATCTTGCAGGAGTTCCTGATAGGTATCGTACACCGTTTTGATCCCATGGCGATCCGCCACTGCCTGGCTGTTTGCGCGGTTGCGCGAGGCAATAGCAACGGGGTTAAAGCCTGCATTCCTGTAAGCAACAAGGTGGCAGTCGGCCATGATGAATCCCGAACCGATGCAACCGATTCCTATGCTTTTGTCCCGGGGCAGTCGTGGGAGATAATCGAGATCTGGGCTGGGAGAAATATCCATGCGTCTATGGGGTCAGGTTTATTCCGGAGAGCACAAAGTTTACCTATTTAATGTTGTATATCTAGTACTTTTATATCAAAAAATTAAACTTTTTTGATATAAAATTTACTTATTGTTTACTAAGAAGATCAACTTCAATTACCAAGGCCGCAGCTGGTTTAGATTAAGAACAAAATCTAAACTTAGAAAGATTTAAGTTTAGATTTTCATGTAAAAACTAAACTAACAAATATTTAAGTTTAGATTTACAGGTAAAATCTAAACTAACAAAAATTTAAGTTTAGATTTTTTGTCATTTCTAACCTTAAATCTTAACATCCGATTTTCTATGAAGCGTTTTGAAGCCGGCAAATACGTAAACCAGGGATACTATAAAAGCTTCAGCCAGAAAACATAAATCGTGACTGGCAAATAGATGATATGCAGCTACTCAGCCTGCTGAGCAAAGCGGACAGGTATCTTGGCAGGCTGGATATGTATTCTGAATATGTCCACATCGATCTTTACATCCGTATGCACATCGCCAAGGAAGCGACCCAATCTTCCAAAATAGAAGGCACGGAGACTAATATGGAAGAAGCCTTTTTGGACAAGGAAGAAATTTCGATGGAAAAACGTGATGACTGGGAAGAGGTACAAAATTACATCAGTGCAATGAACGACGCTGTCAAACAATTGCATACGCTTCCATTTTCATCCCGGCTTATACGGCAAACTCATAAAATTTTACTGAGAGGTGTCAGAGGCAGGCATAAGCAGCCGGGAGAGTATCGTACTAGCCAAAACTGGATCGGTGGAGCAAGTGTGAACGACGCAGTGTTTGTGCCGCCGGTACACACGTCCATTGCCGACCTGATGTCTGATATTGAAAAATTTGCCAACGATGAGCTAAACCCCTTACCGGACTTGCTCAAAGTGGGCTTGATCCATTATCAGTTTGAAACGATACATCCATTTTTGGATGGCAACGGCAGGGTCGGCAGATTGCTCATTACGCTTTATCTTGTTAACCGGGGAATACTGAAGCAGCCCATACTTTATCTGTCGGACTATTTTGAGCGAAACAGGACCTTATATTATGATAATTTAATGAGAGCCCGGACCCATAATGATATTAACCAATGGCTGAAATTCTTTTTGGTCGGAATAATCGAGATATCGAAAATCGGTGTCAAAACTTTTGATGGAATCCTGCAGTTGCAACGAAACCTCGAAATCAAAATCCAGTCTTTTGGCAGTCGCAGCGGCGAGGCAAAAAGGGTGATCGAGTATTTGTATGCGCAACCCCTCATCGATGCATCCAGAATTGAAACGATCACGGGAAAGTCTAAGGCTACCAACTATAAACTGTTGGCAGACTTAGAAAAATTGGAGATCCTGCAGGAAGTTTCCGGCGGACAGCGTAATAAGTTATATGTTTTTAAGGACTATCTCGATCTGTTCCGATCATCATAATGTGCCGAGGTGTGGAGTATTATTCCGTTCCGGTGGTTGTTTAAGTCCCACATGGAGGGGCCCTAATGACCACTCTGCATGTCTGGCATTGGGAGACAGATGGTATCAAAAAGGCCAGGTTTCATTATGACTACACTGTTCACGTCGTCACAGAGGATGTAGAAAGGTGCCTGCCCATGGAAATTATAAATACCTGTCATCGCCTGCTGCAGGAAAACATCCAAAAGTCCCCGTCATGCTGGCTATAGTCGCACAGCGAGGTCGAAGCTACTGCCAGAAGCAATGTTAAAGCGACGGCTGTGAGGGGTACCGTTTTTGCCAGGAATATGCAGTAACTGAATTCTTCCAGAAGTACTTTTCGGCAGCTGTGTGGCCTTTTTCCATAAAGTATGCATGAACCAGTCTCAGTCCGTCTTCAAAAGGAAGCCATTTGTCACTGTTCGGCCAGTCGCTGCCGTATAACAACCTGTCCTGGCCAAAGGTCGCGTAAAGCTCATCCAGGCGCCCACGATAGAAATCCAGGTTGGTGGGGACCTGTCCGTTCACCCGGCGCAGGACCTCGGAGATCTTGATATACACTTTGGGCCTTTGGCCGAGTTCCCGCAGATCAGCTTCATATGTCTTCCGTATAGCTTGATCTGTGGGGAGCGTCATCTGGGGCAAATGATCTATCACCACCTTTAAATCGGATACCTGGTCTGTCAGCTTCACGATTGCAGCGAGCAATGCGGGGTTTGGATTTGCTGTGTCCAGCACCAGCCCGGCCCCGGCCAGGGCTTTAAGGTCCGATACAAACCTGAGATTACCCGCTTGACCGGCAATATCATTTCCCCAAAGGTTTCCGCAGCGGATACCGCGAAAAAGAGGGTTTTTCTGAAACCGTTCGAGATGTTTGCTGAAATCCGGCTTGCCCGGTTCCAGATTACCTATTATCCCCACAATAATTTTATCCTTCTCGGCAATGTCAAGGACCCACTGGTTGTCTTCGAGCCACGGGCTGGCTTCCACCACAATTGCGCCGGTGACGCCAAGTTTTCCTGCGATCTTGCGGTAACGTTCCGGAAGTGCAGGTTTGTAGAGGACCTGATCATTTTTGTCGGGCCATGGTATGCCCTGGGGCCGGTTGGTATCGAACAGGTGTATGTGGGTGTCGATAATTGGTATGGCTGGGTTTTGTGCTGCGCCCGCAGCCTGAAGTCCGGCTGCGAGGGAAGCTCCCGCAGATACGGCAAGAAATTTTCTCCGGTTCATGCGTGGAATGTTTTATGGCTAAAACGGCTGTTTGTCATCGTTTACTTGACTTGCTCTTTAAGAATCAGATATTCTTCCCGCAAGTCCATGAGTTGTTTGGCATACCTGGAATCTGACGCCAGATTCTGTTTTTCCAGCGGATCTTTTTTCAGGTCGTAAAGCTGTTCATAATTGTGTTCGGTGAATTTCATGTATTTGATGTCCTTTTTGACAACACCTTCGACCTTTGGTAATCTGGGACTTCCCAGAAAGGTATGCTCGTAAAAGAACTCATTTCGGCCCGCTGGCTTTTTTGTCAATAAATCTACACCCTGCATTTGCCGGGGTACCTTTAATCCCGCCAGGTTCAGGATCGTTGGCGCAATGTCAATGTTCAGGGCAATTCGTTCTTCAACCGAGCCCTTTTTACGTCGCGGATCGTAAATAATCATGGGGACACGAATGGATTCTTCAAAGCCAAACCATTTCCCTTCCAGCCCGTGTTCGCCCAATGCAAAACCATTGTCGCCCATAAAAATGATAACTGTATTGTCGGCAATCCCCAGGCTTTCGAGCTGCTTGCGGAGCTTTCCGACAACTTCATCAACACCTGTAATAAGGCGATAGTAATCTCTGACCGTTTGCTGGTGCAGTTCCGGTGTGGAGAGCAGCGGTTTCCACCGGTCACGGCCAATGTTCTGGTCGGTACGGAAAAAATCCGGGAAAGCATTCCAGTACGACGGATCGGCTGTTTCCGGTTGTGGAACGGTGATGTCTTTGTATAAATTCTTGTAACGTTCCTGAACAGGGTAGGTGGGAGGGTTTCCGTCGAGTTCATGCGGTGCCTTAAAACTCACTGAAAGGCAGAAAGGCGACTGGCCGCCGAATTTTTGTAGAAACTGGTTGATTCCATGCGCCAGACTGTCGGTGTGGTGGATTTTGCTACCGTCCGGTCTTTCGTATTCGTAGGGCGGCTGTCCTTCCTTGTTGCAGGCCCAGAAGTCAAATTCATGCGCGGGCGGGTTGTTCCCCACACCATATTTCCCGATAAACCCGATTTTGTAACCACTGGCTTTCAGGAGCATAGGATAGGTGTCGGACAGCCCTTCCGGGGTGAAATTTTTGACAAAATCATCGATTTTATGGCGTGAGAGATACTGTCCGCTTAAAATACTGGCCCTGCTTACCGAGCAGATGGATGTAGTGACATAGGCATTCTTAAAACGTATCCCTTGTCTCGCCATCCGGTCCAGATGAGGAGTTTTGATATAGGGGTTTCCGGCAACACCCAGAGCGTCGGCCCGGTGGTCATCGGTCAGTAAAAAAATAACATTGGGGCGCTGTGCGGCGGCTGGGTTTCCGGTCACCGCCAAGGCCAGGAGAAAACTGAAAATGATCAATCTATTCATGTTATTCAGGCGCTATCGACTCGCAAGTTTACACATAAAAAAGCCAGCTAGTTTTTGGAGCTTACCGGTAATTTCTGTTTAAGACTCTTTGCACCGCGAAAAAAATCTACTGTAATCATTAACTGGCTTTTTATTGCGTCTTTTGTGAAAAGGTCTCTTGCCCGATTTTTACAAAAGCTTTAACCAGATATCTTATGCAGCTCGAAAGACGTGATTTTTTATCCACATTGTCGCTGGCTGGCGCAGCCACGTTGTTTTCCGGACATCCGCTTTTGGCCTCCACAGGCCCCAAAAAGGACAAGCTGGGCATTGCGCTCGTGGGGTTGGGCTATTACAGCACCGATCTGCTGGCCCCGGCTCTTCAACTGACCGAAAAGTGCTATCTCGCCGGAATCGTGACGGGTACCCCGGCCAAAGCCGAAACCTGGAAAGCCAAATACAACATTCCCGATAAAAACATCTATAACTACCAGAATTTCGATCAGATTGCCAACAATCCGGATATCGACATCGTGTATGTGGTCCTGCCACCTTCCATGCACAGGGAATTTGTGGTGCGTGCAGCCAAAGCGGGTAAGCACGTTTTCTGTGAAAAACCGATGGCTCCCTCCGTGGCTGACTGCGAGGCGATGATCAGTGCCTGCAAAAGCAGCAAAGTAAAACTGGCGATCGGCTACCGGTGCCAGCATGATCCGAATATCCAGGCTTATATGAAAGTAGCTAAAGAACAAAAGTTCGGAAAAGTTAAGATGGTGAGCAGCGCGGCGGGCTATTTTGATGCCCGGACCGATCATTGGAAACAGAAAAAAGCGCTTGGCGGAGGCGTTATGGGAGATATGGGCGTGTATGCATTGCAGGGCGCCAGACTCGCGACTGGTGAAGAGCCGGTCAGCGTTATCGCGCAGGCGTCGACCACGCGGCCGGAGATTTACAAGGAAGTGGAAGAAACGATGATGTTTATGCTGGAATTTCCCAGCGGTGCACGCGCTGCCTGCCAGACGAGTTTCGGTATCAATATGAATTACCTGCAGGTCAACTATGAAAAAGGCTGGCTCAAACTCGAACCGCAGTCGGGATACAATGGCAACAAAGGAAGTATGTCGGACGGAACGATCATCAATTTCCCGCTCAAAAGCCAGCAGGCCAAGCAAATGGACGAGGATTGCCTGGCGGTCATGAACAATACTGACCTGATTGCTCCCGGGGAAGAAGGTTTGCGTGATATCCGTGTGGTGGAGGCCATTTATAAATCGGTGGCTTCCGGCAAAAGTGTCAGGATCTGAGCCGTAGGGAAACAGGCGGAGTCGCGAAGTTTCAACGTATTGTGCCTGACATTTTAAACAAAGTAAATTGACATTCTGAACACAATGAGCTCCCTGATGACGAGGTAATTTTGTCCTATCACATTTAAATATAAAATGACATGGGACAAAACAATTATCAGGGAGCTTTACAACAGCCAATCGGTTCAGGCTTCGACGCGACATCCACGGCAAGTGATGTAATCAAAGGTATTGACCTTTCAGGAAAAATTGCAATAGTAACAGGTGGCAATACCGGTATCGGTTTGGAAACCACCAGGGTTCTGGCTGCAGCAGGCGCTACTGTGATCGTTCCCGCGCGGGATGCGGAAAAGGCCCGCAAAAATCTTGAAGGTATCCCGAATGTCGAATTGGGAGAGATTGATTTGATGGACCCGGCTTCCATAGATGCATTTGCCGAAACGTTTTTGGCCACGGGCCGGCCGCTTCACCTGCTGATCAACAATGCAGGCATCATGTGGGTACCGCTGCGCCGCGACGGCCGGGGTATCGAATCGCAGCTGGCTACAAACTATCTGGGACAGTTTCATCTTACTGCCAGGCTATGGCCGGCACTCAAAATCGCAAATGGAGCCAGGGTTGTGAATGTATCTTCACTCGGCCACCAGATGGCCCCGTTCAATTTTGAGGATCCTAATTTCCTTCACCGCGAGTATCAGACACTGCAAGCTTACGGGCAATCTAAAACCGCCAGCAATTTATTCGCCCTTGAACTGGACCATTTTGGCAGTCGGTCGAACGTAAGAGCGTACGCATTGCATCCCGGCTCTATAAACGGCACCGAATTAGGCAGGGAGGCCTCACTGGAGTTATTTCAGCAAATGGGCTTTCTGGATTCGGAGGGTAACCTGCTTCCGGAGGTGGCGGCATCTTTAAAAACAGTTCCCCAGGGCGCGGCCACGACGGTTTGGTGTGCAACCAGTCCGGCGCTTGATGCGATCGGCGGGGTATATTGTGAAGATGCAGATGTGGCGGTGCTAAGCCTGGACAATGCCGGGGCCGAAAGTCAGCACGGCGTAAAACCTTATTCGCTGGATAAGATGAATGCCAAGAGATTGTGGGAGTGGAGTGAAGAAGTTACAGGTATTAAGTTTGGCTCCGAAGCAACAGCTGTGCAGTCGTAAACTCGCTCAAATAGTCGTTTTATCATGATCGTCAGTTTCAAAGCCGGCTGAGATTACTATTTTTGGATAAGCGAAAAGAGGCTGTGTCAAAGCGACAGAGATGTCAGCCAGCGGGCTGTTAGCGATGCAAAAGCCCGCATTTTATTACCTAAAATATGGACCACATTTCAAAGTACCTGACAAAGGAAATCAAGCTTTCCAGCTACGACGACAAACTGTTTAAATCGGACCTGATGTTTGACGACCACATGCTCATCTGGTTTATTTCGGGTGAAACCAAGATCATACAGGCAGATGCTACCTACTATTTTAAGGCGGGTGACATATTCCTGATCCCGAGGAACCAGCTTGCTACGATTGTTAACTATCCGAAAAACGGGCAACCCCACAAAACGGTGGTCATGCATCTGGCGGCGGAACGGTTAAAACGGTTTTATGAAAAAATAGAGGTTAAGAAGACAATTACATCAGAGCAGAAAATATTCAGCTTTTCCAATCATCCTTTGCTGGAAAGTTGCCTGACTTCCCTGATACCCTACTTTAACCTGAGAGGTGAATTCCCGGAAAGTATCGCGTCACTTAAAATTACGGAAGCGATCACAATCCTGAGGGAGATCGACAAAACGGTTGACAGCGTGCTGGCTAACTTTGACGATCCGGGTAAAATTGATCTCATTGATTTTATGCAGCGCAACTTTATGTTCAATATGCCTATGGAAAAATTGGGTTATTTAACAGGCCGCAGCTTGTCGACATTCAACAGGGATTTCAGGAAATCCTTTAATGCCACACCTCAGAAATGGCTTACGGAAAAAAGGCTGGAACTGGCATACTACCAATTGGCGGAGAAAAATAAAAGACCCACTGACGTATATCTGGAAGTGGGTTTTGAAGATCTTTCCCATTTTTCTTTTGCCTTCAAAAAGAAGTACGGAGTCGCGCCTACCCAGTTACCGGCCTGATGCACTCATGAACTTTTCAGGGTAGCGGTTGCCAGAAACGGTTCCAACGGGCATAGCCGCTTCCATGCTTCGCAGGTCTTCGGCAGAAATTTTCACATTTTCAGATGCGATGTTTTCTTCAAGATATTTGACCTGCTTGGTGCCGGCAATAGCAATGATGTCTTCTCCCTGCGCAAGACCCATGCCCAGCGCACGAATTGTTGGTGCACCCGGTGGGGCGTTACGAACAACAATTTATTGTTTTCGACATTGAACTCTTCGAGGTCTACACCATGCCGGGTGCAGCCATTTAACATAAAAAAAGAAAAAACTAGTATGGTTTGCGATGGTTCAGCTCATATTGACCGGCGATCTCAGGCGCCAGCTGACCAAAGCCTGGTGAAACGATCCGGATCGGCAGTTCGTCGTTCTGTGTAAATGGGTCGGGCAGTTTACCAGTGTTTTGCATAAATAAAATTAGCTAAAAGGTTTCGTTCCGGCGCTTGACAAGACCATCATGATATAACGTATTTTCGCAATTGTATAATAGCAACGGCAAGCCACCCGCGACCTTTGTTATGTTTCAAAACCTGTATTTGTCCGTCGCAAAGCAGCATTAAATCTTCTTATCAGTGAACGTTCTACCTCCCGGATGCTATATTATTTTACCTCATCAGCGCGCACGGTCACATCCAGCACGCCCGGCGCGTTGGAACTGGGAAGATCGATTTGTAATAATCCTTTATTTAAAACGGTGAAGGCCAATTTTTTACCATTAAAAGAAGTCTGGTATTGTTTGTCGGGCTTCATGCAAACAAGAAGAGTCCTGACATGCGGTTTGGTAGAATTGTCAAAAGACAGGTTGGCTTTGAATCCTGAATAGTCCGGGTTAAAGGATTTTTCATCAATCCATGTCTCAAAGCCGGCGGTAACTGTTCCGATTTTGTAATAAGAAGAAAACCAGGCCAATACAGGTGCCGACAAGCCCGAAAATTGGTGCCAGCCTGCGCCCCTGCCGGACTTGGCAAGAAAATGTTCAAACGTGTAGTATGAAGCGTCGGTTTCTGTTTTCCATACGTCGAGCGCTTTGCCGGCCAGTTTATAAGCCAACTGAGGCTGACCGATATCCAGGAGTGTTTTCCAGATAAACCATTGATGCGGCATCCATACGGAACCGTTCCAGTAACCATCGTTTTTATAATATGGAGCCGACTGGTCCACAGCCGAAATGCCGCTTGGTGTCCATAGGCGTTCCGGCGAAAAAAGCTTTTTTACGAGGATGTTTTTTTGATCTTCTGTGCATATACCCGCCATCAACGGAGAAACACCATCCAGTCCCATATTGAAATTCACGCCTCCGGGCTCATAATTAAAAAAAGAAGCTGCATTGCCCTGGGCGTCATGTTTAACGTAACTGAAATACCCGCTCTGTTTGTCCCAGGAGAAATTTTGTAATGCAGCCGTGAACCTGGCGATATCCTGGTCATACTCTTTCACATCGTCATTTAACCCGAGTTTCAAAGCCATCATTCTCAGTATTTTAGCCACCCGGATCGCGTGGGCTGTGTTGGAAACCGGAGCGGTGCTGTCTTCCAGTTTCTGGGCATGCACGCCCACCTGCGGCGGATAATCGTCCCAGCCGGCCGAATTGTAGAAATAATCCCAGGTTTTCAGAAGCCCGGATTTCAGTAAGCCGATGGTGGAGCTGCCGAATTTGCCTGCCGTAAAAAGGTAGAGCCGTCGTAGCCTGGGGTAAAAATAACTGAGCAACTCTTTGGATTGCGTTTTATTCCATAGGTCCAGAAATGCATAGACCTGCACGGGCAGGGGAGAGCCATGGTGGATAAAGGCGGACTGACTGTCGTCGGGAGTAGTGTAGGCATTGATGCATTCCGCGGCGAGGCGCTGGTTGACCTCGTTCATGCCGAGCGCAATAAATCCCGAATCCCAGGTATAAAGGCTGTTCCACCACTTGCCCGGCGTGAAATTCCGGATGTAGCTGTTTTGTGTATAAACCGGATAAACGACGTTGGACAGAAGAGCTGCCTGCATCATCTTCTGACTGAAAAGATACTTTTTGCCTTCCCCGAGAATTGCCTCTTCCGCGCTGGCGGGTGTTTTCGTCAGAGCTGGCCCGGAAGAACTGAACTGATTGAGCCTGTCTTTAACCTGACTGTAACTTCCCGAACAAATGACAGCATAGGCAGTATGATCGCTCTGCGGTAAAATTTCGATCGGACGGATAAATACATTCGAAAAGCTTCCTTCTTTGTTTCCTGTAAAGACTTTATCGACATGGTTGTGGACCAGGTTCTTGAAGAAAATATCAAGTTCACTATGGCGGAATTCCCGTATCTGGGAAGACTTGTTGTCCCAGCCTATGCCGTAATAGGGAAGCATATCCCGATATTTCAGGATCATGTTTTGTGAAGCAGGGTTTTCTTCGGTTTTAGCCACGAAATCCATAACCTGTGTTTCAATCTTGAAAGGCTCTGGCTCCGATTGGTCGGAAATTACAAATCCGTTGATCTCGGCTTCTGCCGACCCGGACGCAACCAATACGACCTGACGGGTGCCGGGAGCAGATACGGAGAACGGAATATCGGCACTTTCCAGATCTCCTGTACCTTTCAATTGGATTTCTTCATTGGCCAAACCCGATATGCGAAAAGAAGAAACAGTGCCTTTTTTTGCCTTGTAAATAACGCTCAGTTTGCCTTTCAGCTGCCCAGGCTTAATGTTTACGGAGTAGGTTACACTGTCTCCCGCGGTTGTTCCGAACCCTTTGCCGATCGCGCGGCCTTCGATAAAGTCACTCTGACGCACCTCGCCCCGTAGCCAGCCGTCGTATACAAGGTGATCTCTCGGTGTTTTCTTCACATAACTCAAAGACTGATAAGACAATGCATTAAACCACCGTGCGCCCTCGGAGCAGCTGATTTTTTTCGCCGCATAGTTTTCCGGGTAGTCAATGAAGGACATCAGGTTCAGAGCAAGATTTTGCTGCAGATCGGTTTTGTTGACGCTGTGCATTTTAACCAGGACTGTCGATGAATCCTGGATCGTATAAGTGACATCGACATATACTTTGTCTTTCCATTCCAGTTCGTAACGATAAGTGAACTGTTTGAGCCCGGCACTGAACTCCCAGGGAAAGTAGCCCGACTCAAAACGTACGTTCGGGATCAGCACCTTGTTTCTATAGTATGCCGGCATCACGGAAAAATCAAAACGCATACCGCTTGCAATGTCGGGAATATGGGATATGCCCGCATATTTCTTTGAATAGGGACCCCATGCAGACAGGCTGACATCATGGGAATGAAGCAGTTTCCCGAAATCAATGTTCTTGACGGACGCGCCAGAATGCTGGGCGAAAGCTTCGTTTTGACAAAGTGATAATCCGAGAAAGAGGACAGAATAAAATAGATGTCGCATTGTGGTCTGGAAACTAAGAAGGTGTCCAAGCAGACACCTTCAAAATGCATAATATATTTAAATTAATAACCTGGATTCTGTATGATCTTATCCTTGTTGATGTCGATCTGGCTTTGCGGTACCGGGAAAACCAGGTTGTTCGGTGTCAGTTCAGCGACCAGTCTGATCTGGTCTTTTTTACCGTTGATGACCGGGATCGCGCGGTCCGTGCGAACAAGGTCAAACCAGCGATGGCCTTCGAACGCGAGCTCCACGCGTCTTTCCTGTTCCATAGCCAGGCGAAATGCCTGCTGTGTCGGGATATCCGCAGCGGTCTTTTTAGCCAGGCCGGCTCTTGTCCGGATCATGTTCAGATAGTCGAGAGCATCTCCGGCAGGCTGATAGCTCACTTCATTCAGGGCTTCTGCATACATCAGCAGTACATCGGCATACCGGATCAGGGGAATGTTATTTCCATTGTCGTTTTTAGCAACCGGCACATCATAATATTTCTTGATAAACCTTTCCGGGATAACCTGTCCGGCAGCATTGGTGTAAGACGAAGCTACAGACACATCCTTACGCAGATCACCCGTTTCATAGGCAGCGATCATATCCGCGGTTGGCTGGTTATTTCCATCCCCTCCGAAAGCGATCACAGCATTACCCGAGTTTTGAGGAGCGAAGGAATTAGGCCACGCGTTTCCTTCGCCAGCTCCGCCGGATTTATACTGCACATCAAAAACTGACTCTTTGTTATTCTTATTACCGACACGGAAAACATCTGCGTAGGAGGGGAGCAAAACGTAAACACCCAGATCAATCACCTCTTTCAGTTTGGAAACAGCAGGCGCATATTTTTTCTGAGTTAAATATACCTTGCCCAAATAGGCCTTTGCAGCACCTTTAGTTGCTCTGCCGAGGTCGGCTGCTGCGTACGAAACAGGCAACACACTTTCCGCTTCGGTCAGGTCTTTTTCAATTTGCGCATAAACATCCGCTCTGGGACTGCGGCCGTAGGTATAACCTTCATCGGGGGTAGCAACCGGTTTCAGTATCAAAGGCACATCTCCGAAGGTCTGAACCAGGGTAAAGTACACGATGGCACGCAAAAACTTGGTCTCTGCGATGTACCTGTTTTTCAATGTTTCGTCCATCGTCACCGCGCCGATTTTATCCAAAATGGTATTGTGACGGGCGATAACACTGTATGCGTCGTTCCAGCGGCCGGAGATGAAAGGATTGGTGGTTTTGATATAAAACCGGTCGAATTCATCCTGGTCTGTCACCGAACCGGAAGCAACCGCAACGGTATTGTCCGAGGTAATCTCCCCGAAAACGTAGCTGTTACCCGTGAGGCCGCCGATCTGTAATCCGGCATAAGCGCCATTCACCGCGTTCTTGAAGTCGTCTGCGGTTCTGTAAAAATTATCGCTGGTGGCGGTAGAGATTGGTTTCAGGTCAAGAAACTCTTCGCTGCAGGAAGTAAGCAGAAGCGTTGCCGCCAGGAAAATATATGAGGTTGATATTTTCATTGTTCTTAATGTTTTAAATGGGTTCCCGCTTTGGGGGGAACGTGATATGTTAAGGATCAAAACCCTATGTTGATACCGAGGGTAAATGTTTTGGCCAAAGGATACGCGCCATAATCCACACCGGCTGCAAGCGGGCCGGGAAGCGGCGTTCCTGTGGTCGCGACAGTTGCTCCTTCATAATTGCTTACCTCCGGATTGTAGTTCAGATACTTGGTGAAAGTAAACAGGTTTTGAGCGGACGCATAGATCCTTACCTGCTGCAGCTTGGCCTTGCTGATCAGCGACGCCGGCAGCTGATACCCAAGACTGACATTCTGGATACGCAGGTATGAAGCATCTTCGATCCAGCGGGTTGAAACTGCATTGTTGTTTCCGGTCGTGCGGGCATTGGCACGTGGTGTTACACCGTCTCCCGGATCGCTGGCTGAACGCCATCTGGTCAGAACCGTAGTCAGCTGATTGGCATTTCCTTCCAGGTTTTCAAAAAACCGGCGGCTCAGGTTCAAAATTTCCCCGCCTTGTGTTCCCTGAATAGCGATGTTCAGATCGAAACCTTTGTAGCTGAATGTATTGGTGATCCCATATATGAAGTCGGGCTGGTTGTTTCCGATGATCGTACGGTCATTGGCGTTGATTATCCCGTCGCCATTGATGTCTTCATATTTTACGTCGCCAGGCTTGGAAGTAGGATCGTGAGGATAGCTGTCCAGATCCGCCTGATCTTTAAAAACACCCAGCTGCTTGTATCCGAAGAAGCTGCCGATCGGAGAGCCGATCTGGGTTATATTGGTTTCACCCACACCGCTTCCTGTACGGATCGGGTCTCCGGTTGGCCCCAATGCAACTACTTTATTACGGTTGAGTGATAGGTTCAGGCTGGTATTCCAGATCAGCGCTTTGGTCAGGTTGCGGGTATTGATGGCAAATTCCCACCCCTTGTTTTCCATTTTACCAATGTTCTTGACAGCCGAGCTGAAACCGGTCACCGTGGGGACGTTCACTGAAAGCAGCAGGTCCTTTGTTGTGCGCTGGTAGTAATCGACGATCAGCAAAATACGGTTGTTGAAAAGTCCGAGATCGATACCCGCATCCAACTGCTGGCTTCTTTCCCATCCTAGCTGGGAGTTGGAAAGTGATGATGGCGCCAGACCATTCACGAGGTTGTTGTTAAAACTATAATTGTCCGACCTGAGCGTGGCTACATACGGATAGTTGCTGGAAAACGCATTGTTTCCTGCCAGACCGTAACTTACACGTAACTTGGCCTCGGAAACTGCGGCTATGCTTTTCATAAAAGTCTCTTCGCTGAGTCTCCATCCCAACGACCCGGCCGGGAATGTTCCCCAGCGGTTGTCTGTACCGAAAATGGAAGATCCGTCTCGGCGGACAGACACATTCACCAGGTACTTTCCTTTATAGTTGTAGTTTGCCCGTGCAAAATAAGAGGCCGAAGCATTTTCCACTTTGGAAGAAACAGCGGTTGTGGTGGTACCGCTTGCACTTCCGTTCAGTGTTTCTACGACATCATTGGGATAGGAGCTTCCTGTTCCCTGACTGTCCTGAAACTGGAATTTTGTAGATTCCATACCGATCAGAACATCAAAATTATGTATGTCCTTCAATGACTTGCTGTAGTTCAGTGTCTGGTTGAAGAGCCAGCTCAGACCCTGGTCCGAATAGGCCGTTCCCGTGGATACGGAAGGCGGCAGGATCTGGTTCAAAGGCATTTTTGACGTGCGGTACGCATTGCGGCGGTTGCCGCTGAAATTCACATTACCCGAAACCCGGTATGTGAAATCCTTGAACAGGTTGAGTTCAGCATAAGTATTTCCCAGCAGATTGGTGGTCAGGTACTGGCTGTTGTATTCGGTAATGTTGGCCACGGGATTGGTAATACCCGGGTAGTTGTAAGGTGCGGCAAAGGCAGTTTGGGAAGTATATGAACCATCGGCAGCGTAAATGGGTATCATAGGCATTACCGACAAAGCAGAGTTGACCACCGCGTTATCGGCCCAGTGTCCTGCATCTTTTACTTCCTGCTGGATTTTATATGATGGGTTCAGGTTCATACCGATTTTCAGCGTCGGCAGCACATTAACCTCCACATTGGCCCGTAAAGTATAGCGATCCAGAGACGACCTGCGGATGATACCATCCTGCTGAAGATATCCGCCACTGATGCTGTACCTGGCTTTGTCGGTGCCTCCCGAAGCAGACAGCTGGTAACTGTTCATTTTGGCCGTTCTGAAAATTTCATCCTGGTAGTCGGTGTATGGAAGGGCCGCCACTCTCGCAGGATCGTCAAAATTCAGCCAGTCAAATACTTCACCTCTGGGATAGCGGTACCGAAGGTAATCAGTAGGTCGTGCACTGTTTGGATCGGCAATATTGGCGCCAGGGATATTGCCGAGGTAAGCATTGTTCGAAGCGTCTTTGCCAAACTCTGCAAATTGCTGGGAATTGATCAAGTCAATTTTTTTGCTCAATTGTTGAAACCCGGTAAAAACATCAAGATTAACGCTTGGTTTACCGCTTTTTCCGCGTTTTGTTGTGATCAGTATTACCCCGTTCGAACCTTTTGAACCATAAATGGCGGTTGAGGAGGCATCCTTAAGTACATCCATACTTTCAATATCGGTTGTATTCAAGTTGCTGAAAATACTGGCATTCACGATGTTCCCGTCCACAACGATCAAAGGTGCATTACCGGCGCTGATCGACCCGAAACCACGGACCTTGATAGCGGGAGTACTTCCCGGTGTACCATTGTTTTGTTGAATGACAACACCCGGGATTTTCCCCTGAAGCGCAGTTGCGACGTTGGATACAGGCATATCCTTGATCTCACTCATCGGTACTGAGGAAATGGCGGCTGTTACGTCTGCTCTTTTTTGCGTACCGTAACCCACAACAACTACCTCCGAAAGCGACTTGGTGTCTGTTTTCAGGTCGATATAAAGTTCGCTCTGGGCATCTCCCACGCGTATTTCCTTGCTTTCATAGCCCACATAGCTGAACACCAGTATCACATCCTGATCCGGGATATCCAGGCTGAACCGTCCGTCCACATCCGTGGTCGCACCCTGGGAAGTCCCTTTGATGAGTACGTTCACACCGGGCAGAGTCTGGTTATCATCCGCTGATTTTACCTGTCCTTTCAGGTTCCTGTCCACTTTCCGGAGAGGAGGCACAGGCTTGTTCACCGGTGAAGGGGTTTCCGCTCTTTCGATGGGGCGCGACAGGATGATCTGGCGGCCACGAAGTGCATACGTGATGTGATGCGGCGCGAATACGCGGTCAAGAATAGATCCTAGCGGTTCCTTATCGGCCTTGATCGTCAGCCGGGTTTCAGGCTGGAAAACCTGGGAATTATAGAGGAATTTAAATCCTGCCGATTTCCGGAGCTGCTCCAGAGCCACCTCAAACGGCGCTTCGGTCACCTCTATACTGATTCGTTTCTGTAATAGCTCCTGGCCACTCACGTTGTGTGCCCCGGCAAGGGCGACACCAGCGAGTAACATGCATAGCGGGAATAATGACACTCTCATGATTTTGAAGAGTATAAAATGCGTAGAATTCATATATATTTGAGTCGTTTTTGTTAATTGAACAGCTAACTTTTGGCAAAAACCGCCTTATTCGGCAGATGTTCGTATCTGCCATCGGGCAACTTTATGAGGCCAGACGTGGTACCAGCACGGTTGGCCTTTTTTACGGATGTGCTTTGTCAGGATTTCTTTTATGCATAGGCAGGGACTGGGTTTTTAGTTGAGGTAACCTTTTATATTTCAACGACATCCTTTCGATGTGATAATGATCCGGGCGTCAATCTCTTCATAAGTGGCGTTGATACCGGCACAGATCAGCTGGATTTTTTCCTTCATACTTTCGTCGCTCAGCGAGGCGGTCAGCGCACAGTCTTTTAATGTCTGCTCATCATATACGAGCTCGATACCGTAAGCCTGCCCGATTTTTTCCAGGATCTGGATCACTGGTGTTGAGGTAAATTCAAAACTTTCCTCCGGGACGGGTATGATCTTCACGGGTTCTTTGACCAGATACCGGTGGAAAGTTCCGCTGGTGCTCACAAAGTCAACGCTCTGGTTTGGTGTCAGTATGACCCCGTTCAGAATATTACCTTTATCGTCACGCGTCAGTCCGTTATTTTCTGCGGCAAAAACCGACACTTTGCCAGTGACTACCGTTACCTGGGAATCAGCATCCTTCGCCCATGACCGTACCCGGAAACTGGTACCCAGCACCTTCGTAACCAGTCCGTTCGCGTATACCAGAAAGGGCTTTTCGGGTTGGTGTGTCACACGGAAAAATGCTTCCCCGTCGAGTTGTGCAACCCGTTCTTCCGAGATATTTTCATCATAACTGAGCCTGGCACCCGGAGCCAGGGTTATCCTGCTGCGATCGGGGAGCTGCACTTCCATATCAGCGGTTGTCTCGTTGAAGTAATTCTGAGCCACATCCGTTTGAGTTTTCCCGGATGCAGGAAGGGACAAGAAATCGCCGGGCTTATGCTGATATTGCCACAACAGCCAGCCCAGGCCCAGTACCAGAGCCGCCGCAGAAGCAGCCCGCCACCAGCCTGATAACCCAAAGAGGGAAACAATGTCGGCTTTGGGGCGGTCATCTTTATTTCTCAGCACCGACTCCCGGATTTGCGCAATATCTGCCCGTACCTGCTCGTCGGAAAGGTCCATAAAAGGTTTTTCTTCCAGCAATCCGAGCAAGCGCCGGGCCTCCTGCACTACTTCGGCCCTGTCAGGGTTGTCCCGTAACCAGGTATGCCAGAAAACCGTCTGAGCGCCGTTCCCGCTTTTTACCCAGCTCTGAAAAGAGTCGTCGAGGGCAAGTTCTTCGGCAGTATATTCCCGATATGATTTCATTTCTGCTTAAATTCTGTCTAAGAGTTGCAGAAAATATTCATATCTACTGATGAATTGTGATTTTTTTTAATTGAAAATCAAAACGAGGATGAAAATCCATAATCCGCGGAGTTTACGGAGGGTTTCATGCAGAAGGTTATAAACCGACTGTCGGTTAAGGCCCATCATTTCAGCGATCTGGTCGGGGCTCAGGTCTTCGAAGAATTTGAGGTGTATCACCTCTCTCTGGCGGGCGGGCAGGGCGTTGAGGATAGATTCCAGTTTGGCGGAGCGGAACCTGGCCTCTTCCTCACGAATCAGCTCCGTTTCAATGGTAAATTCACTGATGAAAGCATCGCCTTCCCGCCACTCGTCCAGGAATGCATTTGAGCGCAGTTTCCGCTTTTCAAAAAGCAGATGATTGCGGACGGCCTTGATCAGGTAAAAGTTCACGGATTGTACACCTTTCAATCCCGACCGCCGTACCCACAGGTCAGCAAACACTTCCTGCAGACAATCCCGGACCACGTTTTCATCCGGCCAGATCCGGCTTCCGTACCTGAAAAGCGGCCGGTAATATTGCGACATAATTTCTTCAAAAGCAGACTCGTCGCCGTCACAGAACAGCTGCCACAATAACCCCTCATCCGTTTTTGTTGAAATCATACTATTTATTCTCTCTCTCCTTATATATCGCAAATATACACTTCTGCATTTGTTACATCGTGTGCAGAGGCTTTTTTTGAGAAGGATATTTTTGATTGGAGCGGGAGGCTTCTGATTATGGCTTTCGCAGTCTGTAATCGGCCATTTCCTTAGCGATAACCTGGTCGTCGGGATTTGCGTTTTCCAGGAACTTCAGTGCTTTTTGAGAAATGAACCTGTTTTCATTGTGAAGAAGTTTAGAGACTTTCCCGCATATCTCGAGATCTTTCACTGCGAATTTTTGATATAGTCCCAGCACATCGCCGATGAGTTCGGCATTGAGCTTCTGAAGTTGGTCTGCGAGGTTGTTTTTGACTTCGGCATTCAGAAATGGCGCCTCATTCATTTTTTTGATGAGCAATTTTTTCTGGCTGTAATCTGCCTGGTTGAATTTGGCGAGCAGGGACAGTTGCAGGGAGTCGGATCGCAGATCGGCAGCACTGATCGCATGGATCGCGCGCTCTGATAAACTGAAATTGCTGTTATTGATAAAATCCAGCAACTGATCCCTGAGTGCCCGATCCGGTTTTACAAAACCGTTGATGTGATTGAGCGCCCATAGCTTGTCCGAAGGATCATCACTTTCCAGGATTTTCAATACCAGTGCGGGAGATAATGATTTGGTGGTAAGCTCTTCCACCCGGTTTTTGGTGGGGCCATAAATGAAATGCCACATTTTATACGTCGTATAGGCTGCACCTTTGACGATGTAATCCAGCACGTTTTTAGCCGTGGCCGATGTAACGGCATCTATTCCTTTTACAGAAAAATAAGGCCTGGGTACCAGCTCTTCGTACGACAGGTTGCCAAGGGGCGATTGCCCGTCGGCCAACAGTGCATTCAGCCTGTGGTATTCTTCATCCGTGAACGGTTCGTGGTCCGATTTACTGAGAAATTCCTTTACAGGAAGTTCGAAACCCAGATAACGGCCGGTAATGTTCCAGTAAATGACAACATCCAGCAACCTGCATTTTTCATCAAAACAAACACTGGCTTTTAACCGGCGGTAGTAAGATACCGGATAACCTTCCTTTGACCTGTTTTGAAATAGGGTGTCGTCAGAAAGTTCGTCGTCAAATTCGAATGTAAATGACTGAACGCTTGCAGGTTTCAACGCGATTGTCGGGTATAGGAAATACCTGGTTGGCTGGTCGGACCGGAATGCCGACACAGCCAATACAAGCACTATGAGTTCAAAAAATACGCGACACCTATTCATGAAATATCCTTTCAGGCTATGCCGGGTACGATGCCGCCATGCTCAGCAATGAGTTGTCTGAGGTCTTTCATAGGAACCTCGCCCGGTGTTTTGTTCAGCTTGCAGGCCAGCACTGCCGCTGCCCCGGCCGCCTGGCCCATACCCATGCAGGAAGCCTGCACACGCAATGCCGAATTGGCCAGCCGGTCGCTGCTCAGGCAGCGGCCGGCCACCAGAAAGTTTTTGCTGTTTTTGGGGATCAATGCGCGAAGGGGTACACTGGGTACTACTCCTTCTTTCAAATGATCGGGAACCACACCGTTCTCATCATGCACGTCGATAGGATAGTAGGAATAGGAGACGGCATCGTCAAACAGCTTTCCGGTAACATAGTCTTCGTGGGTGATCTTGTAAAGTCCGTCGATCCGGTAGGTTTCGCGCACGCCGGTTTCATTCTGCATGTCAATGATCCTGGTCTTTTCCAGGCCAGGCAATGTTCTCAGAAAACGAAGCGTGTTCAAAAGTGCCGTCCTGCCCTTGATATTGGCAAGTGAATGCGTTTCCGAAGTTGTCGAATCCGCGCCGAGGATATGCTGGATGTTGTCGCCCTCACTTTTCAGCAAGCCTACAATGTTGTTGCGGAAATCCGTTTTTACCAGTATCCCTTTCGAAATTGCTTCCTGGTATCTGGTCTGGATCATTTTCAGATCCAGCGATTTGAAATCGTAGCCGCCGATCTGGAACATCAAAGTACCGGGCTGCGTTTCTGCTTCCCTCAGCAACTTGTAGCCGGCCAGATGCGCCGCATAACCATTTCCGGTGCAGTCAATAAGCTGCTGACATGTAATCTCCGTGTGGGTGCCTTTGCCGATCGTCTCAACTGTCCAGGTATTATTCTGAAAAGCCAGCCGGATAGGGGTTTCATAAAAACGAAGCTGAACGCCTGCCTCGAGACATTTCTCTTCGAGCAGCATCGCGTAAAGCTGGCCGTTGAGCCGCACCTGGTGGCGGGGATGGTGGCGCCCGTGGGGTATGGAGAAATCGGGCAGGGTGTCGTCGTTCAATGCCACGGCCTCCTGGACAAGTTCCCAACCGATTCCGCCGATCACCTGTTTTCCCCAGGCAAAAAATATCCCGGGAAATGCCACGCCTCCGGTTGTAGTGGTCCCGCCAAGCTGGCTTCCGTTCTCGATCAGGATCACTTTGCGTCCCGCACGGCCCGCCTGTATGGCTGCAATAACACCGGCAGTACCGCCGCCCACCACTACGATGTCTGTTTTCAGCGACTGCTTTTTAACTTTATAAGGTTCTCTTTCTATTTCAACCGGAACTGCGTCTTTTGCGCCTATACCAAATGAAAAGGCACCTATGGATGCTAACGCTGATCTTCTCTTCATAATCCTGTCAAATTTATATGATCAATAGCCTGGATTCTGGTCTTTACCCGGATCCAATGCTTTATTAAAGTTCAATTCTGAATTCGGTATCGGCCATAACAAATGCTTGTCGGCAACGGTAATGCCTTTTGACTGCTGAATTGCCTCTTTCACTTTTCCTGTGCGTTTCAGGTCCAGCCAGCGTTTGCCCAGATAATGAAACTCATAGGCTCTTTCACGCAAGACAAGATCCTGGAATGTGGCTGCGGTGTAATTCGCGGTAACATAGTCGTCAGCCGCGGCGACAGTGGGAGGGAGTCCGTATGCACGGCGGCGGACCTGGTTTACTGCTTCCATCGCTGCTGCCGTGGGACCATTGCCAGCCATACCTGCCGCCTCAGCGTAGATCAGCAATGCGTCTGCGTAACCGTAAACCGGATCGTCGTTGCCCGCTCCGTTCTGAGCAACGGCGGCTTTGTCGACAAACTTGGAACTTAGCAAAGTGTTGGGTCCCAGACCGATATTAACCTTGTTCCATAAGCCTTTGCGGATATCTTTTTCATCCCATGCCTGATAAAACGGATCGGTCGTCTGTCCGTAAACTACGTAAGCGCCACCGAAGTTGAACAATCCGGTACTCGGGTGATTGGTGATCCAGAGCATGTAATTTCCCTGGGCGACCTGCCGTGTATATTTGAAAAAAAAGATCTCTTCGGTTGTGCTGGCCAGTTCGGGGCCAAATACATTGGTCTGATAGTCGGCTGGTGTTTTCACGGGTACGAGGGAGAATTTAGCGGATTTGATCACTTCATCCGCCTTGTCGCGCGCCTCGGCAAATTGTTTGAGATTGAGGTAAACATCTGCCAGCAGCAACTTCGCCGACCATTTGAAAGGTCTTCCCGCCTGGGCAGCTTTTTCGGGCAGGTTCTGCTCCGCTTCCGTCAGATCGGCCACGATTAATGCATACACCTGCTCAGGCGTGCTTTTCGCAAGGTCCTCTGTCGACATATTGTTTTCGGTCCGCAAGGGTACGCCCGCCCAGTTCCTGACCAGCTGGAAATAGTTGAAGGCTCGCAGGAATTTGGCTTCGGCCACATACTTTCTGACATCCGCTTCGCTGATCGCATTTCCTTTCGGGGCATTGAAAATGATCAGGTTGGCATTACGGATACTGAGGTAAAACGCATTCCACAGATCAGCAACCCGGCTGATATTGGCATCATTAAAACCCTGATATTCATGCAGCGGGGCCCAGCTGCCGCGACCGTAGGCATAGTCGGCCTGGCATTCGAGGGTGGTTTCGTAAACAGCATAATTGTTGCTTCTGAGCGGAGAATAAATACCGTTAGTTGCAGCCTCCACCTCGGCGGCTGTGTTGAAGAAAGTTTCGACAACAATGGATTTGGGCTTTTCCTCCAGCAGGTCCTCACAGGAAGTAAGGCTGGCCAGCAGGATCGCGGGAAATATATATTTTGAAATTTTCATGAGAATGCTTTTATCAGTGAACACAAAACTGGAATGGGTTTAAAATCCGACACGGACACCTGCTGTAAATGACTTCGCCGTGGGATAGCTATTGTGGTCAAGGCCCTGGATCGGGTTTTCATCCCCGCCTCTGGAATTGACTTCGGGATCCCACCAAGAGTATTTGGTGAGGGTCAGCAGATTCTGCCCGCTGACATATAACTGCACGTTTCTCAAAGACTTAACCTGCCATTTTTCCAGCGGAAGATTGTAAGCCAGCTGGATATTTCTCAGCCGCAGATATGAACCGTTCTCAATAAAGCGGTCGGATACGCGCAGATTTGAACTTCTGGTGATGAGCGGATATTTCGCATTGGTATTTTCCGGTGTCCAGTGGTTGTAAAGTACTTCTTTCGGCATATTGAGACCGAAACCGTAATCCATCGTATTCACTACCGAGCTCACATTGAAAAGGTCATTTCCCTGGATACCCTGCACGAAAAGCGTAAGGTCGAACCCTTTGTAGGACATACTGGAATTGATCCCGTAAATAAAATCGGGGTTTGGGTTTCCGATGTAGGTTTTGTCGTTTTGGGTAATGGCGCCGTCCCCGTCAAGGTCTTCAAATTTCAGTTTTCCGTCTTCGGTATACCCGTCTTCCCGGTACCCCCAGAACTGTCCTACCGGCCGGCCTTCTCTCAAAATAGTGGTTATATCATTGATAGCCACCACATTCACATTGCCTCCCAGCACGTCCCCGCTGTCATACAGTTTTACAACTTTATTGCGGTTCAGCGAAATGTTTGCATTGAGGTCCCATTTGAAATCACCGGTAAGAATGCGGGTATCTATGCCCAGTTCCACGCCCTGATTCTGCATTTCGCCTACGTTTCTGATCGTGGAGGTGTAACCGAGAGAAGAGGGCAAACTTACCCTGTTGAGCAGGTTACGGGTATTTTTGATATAATAATCTGCCGAAATAATGACCCGGTTTTTCAATATCCCAAGATCAACGCCTATGTCTTTTTGTTCGGTAGTTTCCCATCTGAGGTCGCCCGGCAATACCGTGCCCGGCGTGAACGTGGTGAACATGGCGTCGTCAAATACCGTCCTGCCTGCATTCAGTCGGTTCAATGTAGCATAAGGATCAATCGCCTGGCTGCCGGTAAGTCCCCAGCTGGCCCTCAGTTTCAGATCGGAAATGTGGGTATTGTTTTTCAGGAAATCTTCATTGGAAACCCGCCACGCCACTGCGCCGGAAGGGAAATAGCCCCATTTATTATTCTTGCTGTACCTGGACGAACCGTCGCGGCGGAGGCTGGCTGTAAAAAGGTATTTGTCTTTCAAAGCGTAGTTGACCCGCGCCAGGTAAGAAAGCAAAACCGCTTTGGAATAACCTGAACCGGGAATGCCCGGCGTTGCCGCCGAACCCAGGCCCGAGGTTTCAGTGATATCGCTCAGGAAACCGGTACCGCTGCCGGTTACATTGGTATTCAGAAAGTCCTGATAGGTAAAGCCCGCCACAGCCGACAAACTGTGTATGTCATTGAATGTCTTGGTATAACTGATGGTATTTTCATTCAGAAAGCTCGTCTGCTGAATGCTGCGCACCGTGGCGTTCCCATTGGAGTTGACAAAGTTACGGGACGTGTAGATATCTGTACGGTCATCTGCGTTTTCGATGCCTCCCGAGATTTTAATGGCGATTTCTGGGATTGGATTATAAATAAACGCCGCGTTCGATAAAATGCGGTTGGCTTTCACCACGTTGGTTTGCTCGTTGATGAAATTCAGCGGATTGATCAGGTCTGTTGCGATGAACGGGTACGCAGTGGCCATAACTCGGTACGAACCGTCTGCATTGTAAGGTGAAAGTGTTGCAGGAGCTGATATTGCAGCCGAAATCATAGAGTTGCCCCGGGCGCCGCCACCGCTGTCCCGTCGTTCTGTTTTCAGGCGGGATAATGTTGTGGACATCGTGAAGGATATTTTTTTGCTGATATTATGCCTGAAATTTGTGCGCAAAGAATACCGATCGTAATCGCTCCCTTTAATGATTCCGTCCTGCCCGAAGAAACTGCCGGATATTGAAAACTGCGTTTTATCATTTCCCCCGCTGACGGTCAATGCGGTTGATTTGATTGCCGCACGGCGGAAAACCTCATCCTGCCAGTCAAAACCTTCGCCGAAACTGTTGATCTGTTCGTCTGTAAAATAAGGGGTTACCTTATCATTCAGGGCTTGTATGTTGTAAAACCGGGCATATTCAGAAGCATTCATCAGGTCCAGCTTTTTACGGAGCGTTTGCGAGCTGTAACTGGTTTCAATGTCCACCCGTGTTTTTCCTGCCTTACCCTGTTTTGTTGTGATCAATACCACTCCATTTGCTCCCCGCGAACCGTAAATGGCGGTTGCAGATGCATCTTTCAGTATTTCCATACTTTCAATATCCACATTGTTCAAAATGGTAGGGTTGGTGCCCGAAGTTGGAAATCCGTCGATCACATAAAGCGGCTCGTTGCTTCCCTGGATCGAGTTCGTGCCGCGGATGCGGACTGTCATACCCGAGCCCGGCGAGCCGTTGGTCTGATTGACCTGCACGCCGGCAGCCCGGCCCGAAAGTGCCTGTAAAGCATTGGAAGTAGGAAATGAATTGAGCTCTTTCGATTTAACCTGCGCCACTGAGCCCGTGAGGTCGCTTTTTTTGACAGTACCATACCCTACCACGACCACTTCATTCAGCGAGCGGTCTTCAGGCGACAGCGTCACCGTCATGGCTGATGAATTTCCCACAGCCACTTCCTGACTCTGGTAACCCACAAAACTGAAAACCAGCGTCGCATTTTCTTCGATCAATACCAGCCTGAAATTGCCTTCAATATCCGTGGTAGTACCCTTTTGCGTGCCTTTTATCACGACGCTGACACCCGGCAGGCCTACGCTTTTTTCGTCAAGCACCTTTCCGGTCAACTCACGCTCCTGCGGTATTTTCGGCTGCAGCGGCATGATCGCCGGTATGAAGCTCTGGTTGTTGTCGACTTTGGTCAGGATAACCTGCCGCCTCACGATCTTGTATTTGATATCGAGCGGGTTCAGGAGTTCATTCAGCAGGTCGACCAGTTTCCGGTCCTCGGCTTGCAGGCTCTGCTTCTTGGCATCCCGGATCAGGTCCGGCCGGTATGTGAATTTTACATCGGCCAGCTTTTCTATATTTTTCAGGATCGTCATGAGCTCCTGATTCTTCGCATTGATCGTAATTCTTTGATTAAGAAGGTCCTGCGCATCTGCTTTCCCTGCAAATGACCAGCCAGTAAAAATCACCGCCAGAATAGTCTGAATGAGCGAGATTTTCATAATGGGGTATAGGATTTTTTGGATTATAAATTCTTTTTTCATTAGTTTTGATTTGTTCTTGTTTTGAGAAAAAGCAATAACGATCCTTTCATCCGCGAAAGCGGATGCATGGTTTTCGGAACATGAAAGGGATTTTGAGCCGGTAACGCTGGAACCGTTACCGGCTTTTTTGCAGGGTTTAATTCATATTATCTGGCGGGTTTAAGGGTTAAGGTTAATTGCACTTTCTGCCGGTGATCACAATCTGGGCGTCTACTACCTTATAAGTAGCCCCTATCGCCTCACAAATGACATCCAGCCTTTCAAACAGGGTTTCTTCGGAAAGTGAAGTCGTCAGGTGGCAGGAGGAAAGTACTTCCGGGTCAAACAGGAAATCCACGCCGTAGGCATTTTCCATCGCCTCGAAAATCTCAGTAACCGGCGCATTGTTAAAGGCAAATTTTTCAAGTTCCTTCTTAGCGATCACGACCTTGGGCTGTTCCACAAGTGACCGGCTCAGCGTTTCATTTTTGCGCTGGAAATCCACCTGCTGATTGGGAATCAGGATAATGCCTTTGGTTTCGGGATCAATGTCGGCCACGTAACGGTTGGCAAAAACGGAAACCCTCCCCGTTTTCACAGCCACGGTAACCTGGCTGTCCTCATCAAATGCCTTGATCGTGAAGCTTGTGCCCAGTACCTTGGTAACCAGTTCATTGGCGTATACTATGAAGGGTTTCTCCGGATCTTTGGCTACATCGAAAAACGCTGCCCCGGACAGATACACATCTCTAGTTTTCTGAGTGAAATCGCCCGCGTAGCTCAGCTTGCTGCCTTTGGCCAGAAACACCCGGCTTCCGTCCGACAGCGTTACGACAAGCGTTTTTTGTCCTTTATTGACCACTTCTTTCAGAGGCGTTTCTACATTTTGAACCAGCTGCTGATACCCTGTTTTCTTTGCTGGAAGCAGGCTATAATATGCCGACCAGCCCAGCCCGAGAAGCAGGAAGACCGAAGCCGCAGCCAGCCATAACCGGCGGTACCCCGATTTTCTCCCGGAATCCAGTTTGGTCATAAAAAGTTTCGCATCAATGTTGTCCCAGATCTCGGCAGGGTCTTCTTTCGGGAACGGCATGGCGGATGCCTCCGACAGCTGCTCCACGATCTGCCGCGCCTGCTCCATCACTGGTCCGCGATCGGGGTAAGCCGCCGTCACCCGCTTCCAAAATAAATTGTTTTGCGTATCCGGTGATTTTACCCATTCGATAAACCGTTCGTCGCCTACAAAATCTTCGACAGAATATGTTGTGTATTTTTCGATCATAGAGATGCCTTTCTAACCCCTAAATCGGGAGGATATAGGTTTGTACTCATTTTTTATAAAAAAAATTAAAAAAAAAGTTCAGCCCAGCAGGAAAATCAGGAGCATGATCCAGCCCGCAACCTGAAAGAACTTGCGGAGCTCTCCGATGGAGCGATGGAGAAGATTGCGAACGGACTGGTTGCTGATCTGCATCATCTCGGCGATTTCTTCCAGGCCGAAATTCTGATGGTAGCGAAGCTGCAGCACTTCCTGTTGTCGCTTTGGGAGCTGGCTGATCGCATTTTGCAGCCGTTTGATAAGTTCTTCGTGGGTTTCATTTTCCATCAAAGCCTGCTCCAAGGGAAAGTCTACCAGGAGGCCCTCGGCAAATGATTCCGGGTCGGGCCCGGGTTTATCGTGCTGGATTTCGATGTTGCGCACAATGCGGTTCCTGAGCGCACGGAACAGGTAAAATTTGATGGAATCGGTATCGGAAAGATTGGCACGCTGCAGCCAGAGATTAAGAAAGACATCCTGAATGCTGTCCTTGATCAGCTGACGGTTGGAAGTAACGCGGTAACCGTAGCTCAGCAGATCTTCAATATAAACATTATAGATTTTAGCAAAAGAATCCCTGTCACCTGATTTGAACTTGTTCCATAGCTGATCTCCGTCACTTGCTTTCACTGTAATGCCAATCGTTTAATAAGGAGTTTCGCAAATTAACCACAAATCTTATTAAAATATTTATCTACGCCTGTTCATTCTTGTCAAAGTTGCGGGAACCTCAGAAATGGCACTTCCGCTTGTATTCGAGCGGTGTCAGGCCGGTTATCCTTTTGAAATGCCCGAAAAAATTTGATCTGTTGTTAAACCCGCATTCAAAACAAATTGCTTCTGCCGTGATGGAACTGTCCTCAATGAGCATTCGCTGGGCATGACTGATCCGGATTTCTATCAGGAAATCGTGGAAGGTCTTTTTGGTCATGATTTTGAAATACCGGCAAAAGGAAGTTACGCTCAGGTTTGCGACAGAGGCTATCTCGTCCAGTGTCAGATCCCGCTTGTAGTTGGCCAGCGTGTGGGAATATACTTTGTTGAGCCTGTCTGCTTCTTCCTTGCTCGACTGGTAGGACGATTTTTTGGAAATAGGCTGCATATCTTCACTTTCACAAAGAATTTCCAGCATATTCAAAATGACCACCACTCTTTTCAGTCCGGTTGCTTTTACCGACCGGTGCATCAATGTGATAAGCTTTTCACGCGTCTCGCCGGTGATCACAAGGCCGGCTTTGGCTTTTTCGTACAGGTGAATGATCGCAGCGGATTCCGGTTTTGACAGGAAATCCTGACCAATGAAGTCGGGCAGAAATTGTACCACTATCGCCTCTGCAGTCACTTTGGGATCCCTCTTGAAATATTTTTCATGGCAGCGCCACATGTGCGGGAGGTTTTCGCCCAGCAGAAGCAGTTCGCCTGCATCAAAATTACTGACGTTATCGCCCACAAAGCGTACGCCCTCGCCTCTGACAATGTAGTGGAGTTCCAGTTCCGGGTGATAGTGCCACACCGTGCCGAAGTTGGGCAATGTATGGTGCCGGGACAGGTGGGAAGTCAGAACATCTCTTGGAACCAGGTAAAATTGCGGTTTCATAAGGGTTAAGATCTCAATTTTTACACAAGGTAATTTTATAAAAATCCAATAAAAAGTGATATGCTAATCCGGCGTACATTGTGGATAATTATTTGATCGGGTTTTAGGAATGTTTCCGGGAGATTTGCAGAACATAACAGTTCCAATATTTTACCGGAAGAAAATATGATAAACCCTTTAAAACTCAGAAGGCCCGTCTGTCAGATGCTGCGGGCCGGATTACTGAAGATAGCGCTGGTCATGCACGTGGTGGCAATCTTCGGCGCTTCCCTGACAGCCGCACCAGCCGACCGCATCATACGCGGGACCGTCAGGGATGCAGAAAGTCAGACTGGCTTACCAGGTGTTAACCTGATCATCAAAGGCAGCCAACAGGGAACGACTACCGATGTGAACGGAAAGTTCGAGATTGCTGTGCCGGGCGACAGTACTGTCTTGGTGGTCAGCTTTGTCGGTTACCTTTCACACAGTGTTGTTGTAGGAAGCGCCAGTACCCTCGATATCAGTCTGAAAGTAGATCAGAAAGCTCTGGACGAGGTGGTAGTGGTAGGCTATGGAACACAGTCGCGACGGAATGTAACAGGCTCGGTGGCCAAGGTAGACATGAAGCAAACGGAAAACCTGCCTAATACGAATATTACCCAGGCATTGAGAGGAAGAGTCGCCGGCGTGCAGTTTACGGACAACGGAAGGCCCGGTCAAAATGGTTCGATTCTGGTACGTGGGCCCAGGTCGCTGAGCGGGGGCAATAACCCGCTGATCGTACTGGACGGGATATTCTTCAATGGCAGCATGGCGGAGATCAATCCCAATGATATCGAGTCGATGGAGGTTCTTAAAGATGCGAGCGCCGCGGCTATCTACGGTTCGAGGGCTGCCAATGGGGTTATATTGATTACCTCAAAAAAAGGCACTACGGAGAAGCCTACGATCCGATTCAATGCATTTGCCGGAATTGCAGACCGGGCTTATAAAGTGAAGCTCCTGACGCCGGAACGTTATCTGGAGAGAAAAAGGGACTATAACAAAGCAGTTGGCTTACCCTTCGAGAAAATTACCGATTTACTTCAGTCATCCGAAGTTGCCAACTATGAGGCGGGCAAAATTGTGGATCACTGGGATGTGGTGTCGCAGGATAGCAAGATAAGTTCCTATGATCTAAGTCTTGCCGGAAGGGCAAAGCATACCAGCTATTTCATTTCGGCGTCCCTGGTAGACGAACGGGGCTTGTACCTGAACGACAATATGAAACGTATATCCCTGCGCGCCAATATTGAAAATGAAGTTACCAAATGGCTCACATTAGGGGTCAACTCCACTTACAGCAGGCGCGATTACTCCGGGCGAGAGCCGGATCAGGCAAGCAATATCGGACCCTATTCAACTCCGTTCTTCGAAGATGGCGAGCCGACGTTCTACCTGCTGCCGGAAGATCAGACCAACCAGGGAAATCCGGTCAGGAATTCAATTCTTACCAAAAATGAAGAGATATGGCATAATTTGTTTGCAAATTTTTATGCTCTGATCAACGTACCTTTTATCAAAGGACTGAACTACCGCCTTAACTATTCCCCCAATTACAGGTGGAGACACAATTACGATTTTTTCCGGCAAGACAAGCATATTACAGCCAACACCACTACCGCGGGCAAAGTAAATCAGGAAGATTTTGACTGGGTTATGGAGAATATCCTGACATACTCCAAACAACTCAATCCGGACAATGCGGTAGACGTGACTTTGCTTTACGGAAGAAACCATTTGGGCTGGGAATCGACCACGGCTAATGCGGTACAACTTTCATCTGATGTCTTGGGGTGGCACAACCTGGGACTGGGGGCTGTACTCACCAATAGTTCATCGGCAGGTTCTTCCGACGGGGTGTCATCGATGTTACGTATCAATTATAAGTTAATGGATAAATACCTGTTCACACTCACTGCACGGCGTGACGGAAGCTCGGTATTCGCAAGTAATAACAAGTATGCAACTTTCCCATCGGGTTCTGTCGCCTGGATTGCCTCAGAGGAATCGTTTCTTAAAAGCGTTGGTTTTTTGGATCTGCTGAAGGTCAGAATGTCATATGGGGCTGTGGGGAATCAGGCGATCAGTCCTTATCAATCCCTCAGCTTGTCGGCAACGAACCGGTATGTTTTCAGCGACGGAGGAGTTTCGTCCCTTGGCGTGTTCCCTTCCAGTATGGCTAATCCGGATTTAAAGTGGGAAACAACCTATACAGCCAACGCTGCCATTGATTTTGAGCTGTTTAAGCGACGCGTAGGCGGTACGGTCGAATTTTACAATATGGATACTAAAAATCTGCTCGTTCAGCGTTCGCTGCCGACCATGACGGGTTACAGTTCTGTCTGGACCAATCTGGGGGCAACTAACAACAAAGGTTTTGAATTGACGCTGAACACCATCAATCTTCAGAAAGGGAAATTTGAATGGAGCACCAACTTTGTGTTTTCGACCAATAAGAACAAAATAGTCCATCTATATAATTCTGATACAAATGGAGATGGCAAAGAGGACGATGACCTGGGAAACAGGTGGTTTATCGGTCAGCCAGTAAGTGTTGCATACGACTACGTTTTCGATGGTATTTATCAGGAAGGGGACGAAATACCGGCAAATTCAAAAGCTGGATCGGTACGGCTTAAAGATCTGAATGGAGATGGGAAAATAGATCCTGCCAATGACAGAAAAATTGTGGGACAAACCGGACAGCCGCTTTACCGGTGGGGAGTAACAAATAACTTGAGATACAAAAACATTACGCTTTCTGTTTTTGTAAACGCTCTTCAAGGCTGGATTTCGGCAATTGATCTGAATCCCGGTATCCATACCCACCGGAATTATAACAGAATCGACGATGGTTGGTGGACACCTGAAAACAAATCGAACACCAGTCCTTCTGTAGTATATGTTAATCCACTGGGACATAGCTACTATCGCAGCAGAAATTTTGTCAGGCTGCAGGATGTTTCCTTGGTCTACCAGTTTCCGGAAGCATTAATAAAACGCGCTAAACTGTCCGGGTTACAAGTGTTTGCGAGTGGGAAAAATCTATATACCATTACCAAATGGCCGGGCTATGATCCCGAAAGCGGGGCCAGCCAAAATGGAATACCTGCTTCGCGGATCGTTACACTGGGCGTCAATTTCGGATTCTAATTTATCTCCTTACTCATGACCAATTATGAAAACTTATAAATTCAGAAAAGGAATCTTTTGCCTGCTGACACCCATCATGTGCCTTTTGACCCAGTCATGCGGCGACGATTTTCTAAATGAAGTCCCACTCGCATCGCTGAGTTCTGAGAACGTGCTCACTTCCAGATCGGGTTTCGAAAACTATATCAATGCACTGCATTTCGGCGCACGTGAGGAACTAACCAAGTTTGACTATCTGCCCTGGTATATGAACCTTCAGATCGGCACAGATATCGCATGCAATGGTGAGAACGCGACACCGAATTTCCGGAACTGGGAAACCTTTCTGACACCCGTTACTGCCTGCGTGGAACGCTACTGGGACTGGGCATACGCGGACATGCTTCCCAGAGCAAATACGGTTATTGTATATGCAAACAGGCCTGAATCAGCGAAAATCTGGTCCAATGAGGCTGAAAAGAATGCCGTGATTGCCGAGGCCAGGTTTTTCAGGGCCTACACCCATAATTTTCTTGCCAATTTATATGGAGGAGTGCCGGTTGTGGACACGATTTACATAGGTCCTAAAACGGATTTTGCCAGGAATACCCGGCAGCAGGTTTATGAATCAGCTAAAAACGATCTGGAATTCGCTTCGGAATGGCTGCCCGCAACCGTGGAAAAGAGCAAGGAAGGACGGATAGTAAAAGCGGCAGCCGATCATCTTTTGACCGAAGTATATATCAGTCTGAAAGAATATGACAAAGCCATAGCAAGTGCATCGGAAGTGATCAATTCCGGGCAGTATCAACTGATGACCGAAAGGTTTGGAGTCAACAGGGCTTTGCCGGGAGATGTATATTCGGATCTGTTTAAAACCGGTAATCAAAACAGAAGCTCCGGAAACCTGGAAACGATCTATGTGTGGCAGTTCGAAGATCAGACTCCGGGAGGTATGGGCTCGAATACCGGCGGGAACCCGAGCCTCAGAAACTGGTCACCTTTTTATGTCAATGTGAAAGATCCGGACGGAAAAGCAGGAATGATAGTCCAGGATAGTCTGGGCCGCGGGGTCGGGATTGTCAGACCGACCACCTATTTCCTTTATAATCTTTGGAAAGACAACTGGAATAACGACATAAGAAATTCCCCTCACAACATCCGCCGGACTTATTATTACAATAATCCTTCCTCTGCCTGGTACAAAAAGGAAGTACTGAAAGAACATTATGCAAAGCTGGATACTTTTCAAATGTTGTACCCAACACTCAGAAAAATTGAGGGCAAGATCGGATACCTGGGAGGTACGAGTTTGTTTCACAAAGGATTCACCTATTCCGATTTTATCGTTTATCGTCTGGCCGAAACCTATTTGCTGCGGGCTGAAGCGTATATGCTTAAAGGTGAACTGGCAAAAGCAGCGGAGGATATCAATATGATCCGTAAACGTGCAAATGCCAAACCGGTTTCACCAGATGAAGTTACGCTCGATTACATTCTCGATGAACGTGCCAGGGAGCTGATTGCCGAAGAGCCCCGGCACAGGACCCTGGTCAGGACTGGTAAGCTGGTGGAGCGTGTCCGCAAATATAACATGCGCGACGATGCACGGTCGACAATTCAGGATAAACACGCGTTCTGGCCCATTCCCCAGAAAGCAATTGACGCAAATTTCAGCAATAAACTTGATCAGAACCCGGGATATTAACTACCTGAATCAGTTGCAGCATAATAAAATAAACTCTTGATCATGAATAACATATCAAAAAAATATAGTTTGCATACCCTTCTTTCTATGTTGGTCGTTTGTCTGTTTTTTAATACAAACGGCATAGCCCAAAGTACCCCCGGGCAGCAAAGCGGAAAAGGAGAGGTACTTTACAATGGTATTGAACTTCCCGACCAATGGCCTCCCAAAACCGAAGACCCGAAATCTGCGGAACCTATGCGTGTACCATACCTGGAAACGCCGCCGAAGGTGATACCCATCAATACTGGCCGCCAGCTTTTTGTCGATAACTTTCTGATTGAAAGCTCTGATCTTAAACAAGTCTTTCATACGGCAAAAAAGTTTGAGCATAATCCTGTTTTTTCTGCTCAGACAAAAAGCGAGCTCAGCCATGTCGACATCGGGGAAAAGGGACAAAAAGCTGTTACGTATCTCGGGCACGGAGGTGTTTTCTTTGATCCGGGCGAACAGCATTTTAAAATGTTTTACACGGCCGGTTGGAGAGGTGGCCTGGCTATGGCGACCAGCAAAAATCTTGTAAACTGGACGCGCCCGGATCTGGGTATTGTAAATGAAAATATCCTGTTGCCTTCCGGCTGGGCGGATGCTGGCGGTGACAATTCATTTTGGCTGGATGTGAACCCTGAAAATGCTTCTGAAAAATATAAATATTTGACAGACAGGGGTACTCACAATAAAGACCGCCGAAATCATACGGTCCAGACTTCAAAGGACGGCAAGGCCTGGACTCCGGAAGTCTCTACAGGAAAAGCAGATGACTACTGTTCATTCTTTTACAATCCGTTTCGTGATAAATGGGTTTACAGTATCAAAAGACAGGGGATAGGCAGGGCAAGATATTATTCTGAAAACAAGGATTTTATAAAAGGTGCCGATTGGAGTAATGCGGTTTTTTGGGCAAATGCCGACAAACTTGACGAAGCCGATCCACTGATAAAAGATCAGCCTCAGCTTTACAGCCTCAATGCAGTAGCCTATGAAAGTATTATGCTGGGCGAATTTTACATTCTGCTCGGGCCTGATAACCGTATCTGTTACGAAGGGAAATTTCCAAAAATTACCGAACTGAAACTCGGTTTCAGCCGCGACGGTTTTCACTGGGACCGCCCCGATCGCCGGGCATTTATCAAACCCACACAGAAAGATGGCGATTGGGACAGGGGCTATTTACATGGCACCACCGGTGTTTGTCTTGTTATGGGCGATGAACTTTGGTTCCCATATTGCGGGTACTCGGGTATCGCTCCCGATGGGTCGAGGGGGATGTACTCAGGCGCTGCCATCGGTATGGCAAAATTGCGGCGGGACGGATTCGCCTCCATGGAATCAGAAGGTAAAAAAGGAACATTAACTACCAGGCCAGTCACTTTCGACGGGAAACATTTCTTTGTAAATGTGGATTGCACGGAAGGTGAATTAAAGGTTGAGATTTTGGATGGAAATAATAAGATAATCGCCCCATATTCTCTTAAAAACAGCATTTCAGTTAAAACAAACAAGACGTTACATCAGATTAAATGGAAAGGCTCCCCGGATCTTTCCGCCATTAAAGGCAAGCCTGTCAAATTTAGATTTCATTTGACAAATGGAAAGCTCTATTCCTTTTGGGTTAGCCCGGACGAAAGTGGGGCAAGCTATGGCTACCTGGCAGCTGGCGGGCCAGGATACGATGGCGTGATCGATACAAAAGGGAAAAACGCTTACTGATTTCAGGTTAAATATTTGATCGATAATGACCATTTACAAATTATCAGCAGGACTTTCCTGCCTGTGTTTCGCGATAGCCATGTTTATGCTTTCCACAGGCAACGCTTCCCAGGCTGGTCCGGCGATTACCGCATTCTTCCTTTTGGTGGCTGTTGCCTTTCGGGGATATGAATCTCTGAAAGGGTTTAGCTACACCATGTTCATTCTTGGCGCAGTGACGGCCGCCCTGTTTTACCCTCATTATTTTATAGAATACAATGGTTTCAGGTTCACAGGGCTGATCACACCGCTGATCCAGCTGATCATGTTCGGTATGGGTACTTCCATGAGTTTTGAAGATTTTTCGGGTGTGATCAAAATGCCGAAGGGTGTCTTTATAGGTGTTACCAGTCACTTTCTGATCATGCCGCTGCTGGGTTTCGTACTGGCCAGTATCAGTGGTCTCGAACCCGAAATTGCGGCGGGTATTATCCTGATCGGCTGCTCGCCCAACGGGATGGCGTCCAATGTGATATCTTATCTGGCTAAGGCCAATCTGGCGCTTTCTATCACTATTACAGCCATTTCCACTTCCATGGCTCCATTTGTCACGCCTCTTCTGATGAAGTTGCTTGCCGGTGCTTTTGTAGAAATTAACGCATGGAATATGATGTGGGATATTGCCAAAATGGTCATTCTGCCGATCGGGGCCGGGCTGCTTTTCAACAAGCTGTTCAGCGGAAAAGTGAAATGGCTGGATGAAGCGATGCCGCTGGTTTCTATGTTCGGGATTGCGTTTTCCATTGTGGTGATCACGGCGGCGGGTAGAGACAGCCTGGTCAGGATCGGCCCGTTGCTGCTTTTACTGGTTTTGATCCACAATCTGTGCGGTTATCTGCTGGGTTACTGGTCGGCCAGGTTGTTCAGAATGAATGAGCGCGATTGCCGCACGATCGCGATCGAAGTAGGTATGCAAAACGGAGGCCTTGCTTCCGGCATTGCCAAAGAAATGGGCAAAATAGCCACAATCGGACTTGCTCCTGCAATTTTTGGCCCCTTAATGAATGTAACCGGTTCCCTGCTGGCTTCGTGGTGGCATCGAAAAACTCCTGAAAACTGATATGTCAAACAGAAAAGCAATACACTACTGGAAGTGCGACCGTCCGTCCGCATTTTATACGCTTACCAATGACCGGCTCACCACCAGTGACTCATTTTTAATAGAAAAATCTTTGATGCAACAGCTTGAAAAGTGGTTCGGCAACAAACCTTTTTCGCTTCGGAAAGCGGGTGGGCAGGGCAATCATATCACATATCTGGCCGAGTATGGCACCGAAACGTATTTTCTCAGACTGGAAAATGGCCCGGAAGGAGATGATTATATGGAAATCGAGGCCAGGGTGCTGGATCTGGTACGGGAAACTGGGGTTCCGACCCCCAAGGTTTATGCAGTGGACGCAACCCGGTCGGAGGTAACGTTTTCGTACCAGATGCTGGAATTCTGCAATTATCCTGATCTGAATAAACTGCATAAGGAAAGAAACCTGGATCTGGTTAACCTTGCGGGGCACATCGGCGGGAATATAGCAAAATGGCAATCCATTACACCCGCTGGTTTCGGTCCTTTCGATCCCGGATTACTGAGGGATGGTGGCCAGTTAAGGGGCTTGCATAAAACTTACCCTGATTATTACTTCCTGAACTGGAACAAACATCTCAATTTCCTTGTGGAAGGCGGACTACTGAACGAAACCGAGGCGGAGGACATGGAGATCCTGGTGGGACGACATAAAAAATACCTTGAACTGGATCACGGCTGTCTTGTTCATAAAGACCTGGCGCTATGGAACATTCTTGGAAACGCAGAAGGCATTAAAGCATTTATCGATTGGGATGATACCATTTGTGGTGACCCCACAGACGACCTTTCCCTGCTGGCCTGTTTTCATTCCGGCGAAGTGGTAGAAGCAGCTATTCGTGGTTATCAAAAAATAAGGGTATTACCAGCGCATTTTCTGACCAGGTTCTGGCTGCATTTACTGAGGAACATTGTGGTAAAAGCTGTAATCCGTGTCGGTGGGGGCTATTTCGACCGGAAGTCGGATTTTTTTCTGCTCGGGTCCGGTGCCACTGGAACTTCACTGAGGGACTTTACCAAACAAAGAATTCAAACTGCCTGCGAAGGACTTCAGAGCCTCAAACAAATCAAAGATCTATGAAAGCAGATACTGGTTCCCGGCGGTTGGGCATAGGAACGTGGTTATCGGTCGGCTCTCCTGTTATTGCCGAGATTGCATCGGAATGTGGTTTCGACTGGTTACTGTTTGACCTGGAACACGGCTGCATCAGTGAATCGGGTGTACTCGCCTGCCTGCAGGCAGCAAAACGTGAGGATATCAGGCTGATCGTCCGGGTCGGTTCTCTGGACGAAGCCCTGATCGCCCGCGTCCTCGACTGGGGCGCTTCCGGCATCATGCTGCCGCACGTCTCTACGCCGGAGCAGGCTGCTGACTGCGTCAGGGCAATGCGTTATCCGCCCCATGGTTCACGCGGGTTCTCGAGTTCAGCGCGGGCGTTCAAATACGGACTGGATGCACCGAAAGATATGTCGGGCTGGGTACCGCCTTTGTTTCTGGCGCAGATCGAGAATTACGAAGGTGTGCGGAATTCGGCGAACATCGCCGCTGTCGAAGGTGTCGATATGCTCTTTGTGGGTCCGGCTGATCTTAAACTCGATCTTTCCTTTCGTTCCGGAGAGCAGGCATTGTCTTTTGAAGAGGCGCTGGCCACAGTTAATCAGTCCGCACAGCTGCATCAGAAACAATCGGGCATTCTTGTGAGAAACCCTCACGATATTCCGGAGTTGCAGCAGGCGGGATTTACGTGCCTGGCATTGGGATCGGATATTTCTTATCTCAGAGAAGGCTTTACAGGCAGCCTGAAAAACATCGGAACAAGCTGAAAGTAAACGAACTCTTCGGGAAGAAATCCGGCCGGCATCCATAACTCCGGTTACAATGGCTGCCAGAGAATTTTGTGCAGGATCAGTTTGATAACCAGTGTGGAGTCAGGGTGGACGTTTGGCGGATAATCTTTCCTCTTTACCAAATAGGGGGGAGCGATTATCTCTTTCACCTCCCCGACTTTCATCCCCACCAGAGCTTCATCCACAGCCAGCGTCGCCTGGTTTCCGCCAATAAGCACCTTGACTGGCGTTGTCGTACCCTCGTTAGAGTACAGAATCGTCCCGTTCCTGTAACGGGTAGTCTCAAACAACAAAATTTCCTGTCCGGTTTTGGCTTTGACCCCGGTTCCTTTCATGATCCTTTTGTACTGAAGGCCAGATGGCGTGCTCATAATCCTGCCCTTCCAGCAACCGGCAAGCCATGGTACCAAACACATCAGTAGAAAAGCGGTGAGGGGCTTGTTGCATAGGAATGTGTATCGGGTAGGGGGGAACAGCATTTTAACTCCTGTTTTAGTGGATTTCAAATCTACCAGCTTGAATTGATAGCGGCGATTACACATTGTAAAAGATTGTTAACAGACTGTAAAAGTTGGTTTTTTCACTGGTACGGTCTGTAAAAAGTGTTGGTTGAAAAATTGAGGAAAGGGGAAAATGGGTGAAAAATAAAAGACTAAAAACTCTTTTATTTCAAGGCTTTTGAAAATACATTTGTAAATAAACCAGGGGAAGATGTTTTTTTCGAAAACGTGTGAATACGCAATAAGGGCTGTGATTTTTATAGCCCAGAAATCCGAGGGAGGGAAAAAGGTCGGTATCAGAGAAGTAGCAGCAGGAATAGATTCGCCGGAGCACTTTATTGCCAAAATTCTTCAGGACTTGAGCAAGCGTCAATTGATACAATCCAGTAAGGGTCCCAATGGTGGTTTTTACATCGGTGATGCGTCGCGGAGGCACACGTTAGCGGATATTGTTAGTGCGGTGGACGGTGATAAAGTGTTTAAAGGTTGTGGATTAGGACTCAAAATCTGCTCGGAAACAAAACCTTGTCCGTTGCATAACCAGTTCAAGGAGATCAGAAAAAAGATGCAGGTTGCACTGCAGTCAGCGACGATCGGGGAGTTCAATGAGAGTCTTAATTTAGGATTGAGCTACATCAAAGAGAGGTGAAATTTTAGATTTGATTAAAGTTCACAAAAAGGTATCGCTTCTGTTTGCTGCAAAAGATAAAGAACATAACAATGCATTGGTTCTGAAGTGTTATCTGGATAAATTGGTTTGAGTGATAAAAGTGGTATGGTGTGAGAATGCAATTGAATTTAAGAATGTCTGTTGGGAATAGGGGTGATGTCTCGTTGCTGGTGTGTATTGCATTGCTTTGCGCAGGCTGCGGAAATGACCGGACATCTTCAAACGAAAAACAAGCCAGGACAACAGAAACAATTGCTGATCTGGGGGCGCTTCCGCTTTATGTAACGGACCCGGCCGACAATCCGTCAAGTCCTGAGAAGGTAAATCTGGGCAGACTCCTGTTTTTTGACCCGGTTCTTTCCGGAAATAAGGATGTGTCCTGCGCTACCTGCCATCAACCGGAGTTCAACTATGCCGAATTCCTGGAAACGTCCATCGGGGTAAACGGGGTAGGGAGCGGCAGTAAAAGAAGGTTTATTGAGACCAATGATCTGCCATTCGTAAAACGGAACTCTCAAAGTATATTGAATACTGCCTTCAATGGGATAAAAAACGGAGAATTGTATGAGCCGGAAAAGGCTCCTATGTTCTGGGACCTGAGAGCGAAGGGGCTGGAAATGCAGGCATTGGAACCTATCCGGACGCTGGAGGAAATGCGCGGCAATTCATTTCATGAGGATAAGGTCCTGGACGAAATTATAGAACGGATCCGGAAAATTCCGGCTTACAGCGTGTTGTTTTCTGAGGCTTTCTCCGGTGAGCAGGAACCCGTGAACCAGCTTAATTTATCCAGGGCGATCGCATCCTACGAGCGTACGCTGATTGCCCCCAATACCCGGTTTGACCAGTATATGCGTGGCGACAGCAATGCCTTGTCCACAAGTGAAAAGGACGGACTCAATGCATTTCTGGTTACAGGCTGCGCGAAATGCCATTCGGGGCCGATGTTTTCCGATTATAAGCTGCATACCCTGGGCGTACCCGATACGGACAACCGGAAAGAAAGCGATGCAGGAATCAACAATGATTATGCATTCAGGACACCCTCACTCCGGAACCTTCGGTATACGGGCCCGTATATGCACAGCGGCAAATTTGCGACCCTGGAGCAGGTGCTGATGTTTTATGAAGACGTTGCCGGAGGAAAGATATTAAATTCGAATGTGAAGAAGGAACAAATGGATTCGCTGGCTACACACATGGATGTGAATTTTAAAGATATATCCAGGATCGTGGAGTTTTTAAACACACTCAATGACGACTCTTTCGACAAAACCGTCCCCGCTTCTGTACCCAGCGGATTGCCTGTGAAGGGTCTTTGAGAAGTCCCGCAGCTGCCCATTCCGCAGCAGAGGCCGAAACCGGAAATGCCCAGGTAGTCTCAATTCAATGTCATCAAATAGAAATATTGCTTTTCCCTGGTTTTGACCTGGTATTCTTCGTCCTTGTAAACCAGTGTCGGGATGATCGTATTTTTTTCTTCGCGATCCAAAATTGTACGTGTTTGCTATGATTTCGCGGCTGGCCGATTTGTTTCGGGCGAAGTGAATTCGTTACCTTTGGAAAAAGTAATATACTATGAACCGTAAGAGTTGTCTGCCCCCTCCGGCACCTTGAATTACCAATAGCTTGATGAATGCATTGCCTCCAAATCATTTGGACCTGCGATGCTGTGATTCAAAATTTAAAATATTGATAATTTGAAATCTTTAAGAAGTAGACAAATCTTATGAAAAAAACATATCTGGTATTACACGCTGCTGTAATACTGGCCGGCTTTACTGGTGTATTCGGGAAGCTGATCTCGCTGAATGAAGGACTGCTGGTCTGGTACCGGGTATTCTTCTCTGCTATTTGCTTGTTTTTTATTCTGAAACTGCTCAATGTAAGTACTGCTATTTCACGTAGGGAAAAGCTTGCTATCGCTAGAATTGGTCTTTGTATTACTGTACACTGGGTGTTTTTTTATGCCAGTATCAAGTATTCCAATATCTCAATTGGTGTCGTTTGCTACTGCCTCACCAGCTTTTATACGGCGATTTTTAACGGGTTGATCAACGGAAAATTCGAAGTTTCCGAGCTGTTGCTGAGTTTGCTTACTTTGCTGGGCATCGGACTGATTTTCCATTTTGACGCTTCTTATCAGCTGGGCATCATGCTCGGGACCATTTCATCTGCCTTTGCTGCGCTTTATACAATTTACAATGAGCGGCTGGTACGGCGGTATGACAGTAAGCTTATCAATTATTATCAGATGGCCGGCGGCACAGTTGGCCTGGGGATTTTACTGCCTGCCTACCTCTACTATTTTCCTGTGGAAAGCCTTATTCCAAGCTTAAAGGATACTTTCTATCTGTTGCTGCTGTCGCTTTTCTGTACGGTCGGCCTGTATGTGTTGTTCGCTGAGGCATTGAAAAGGATACCGGCATTTACCGTGAACCTTACCTTCAACCTTGAACCGATCTATGCCATTATTATGGCTTTTCTGTTTTTTGGTGAAAGTAAAACCGTGAATGCATCCTTTTACATCGGCTTGCTGTTTGTAATGTCTTCCGTGGTTTTTCAGAGTTTAATATCTATGCGGCAGAAAAGCTAAACATAGCCGGGAATCATCCGGTTTGAGGACTGATCCCCGGCTGTTTTTTGTGAATTAATGTGGAGATGAAATGTGAAGTGCTAGTTTTGTAACCTAAAAGCACACTTATGAAACACATTTCTACTATCATACTGATACTTCTTGCTTCATTCGCTGCCAGCGCGCAGGTATCCGGAGATCTTTTTCAAAAAAATATCGATGCACATATCGACATTGTTCCGCTTGGTTTTCCGGATCCGTCCATTCGCTTTGGCTCCGAAATGATGCTGGGCAACCGCTGGTCGGCGGGCCTGAACCTGGGTGTGGGCGTTCCCATTCCCGGCAACCGAGGACTGGGGTTTAGCGAGCCCAGGTGGACCAGGGGGTACCGGCTGTTCGAAGTGCGGCCTGAAATCAAGTTTTATTGGTTAAAACGTGAAAGAATGGGTTGGTACATGGCGGCGGAAGGGGTGTTTTCGGCTATGGCAGGGACTGCGGGGAAAAGTTACTATTTTGCTGAGCACAGTGACACGTTGCAGGTGAATTTTGACCAGGCCGATTTTCAGAAGACCAAGATCGGAATGATCGGAAAACTGGGCGGGCGGTTTTTGCTGGCCGAGCGCATCACGCTGGACTTTTTCTCCGGGTTGGGATTATCCAGTACCCGCTCCTCCTACGGCAACCTTGTAAATCCGACAGAAAGCAGGTCAGACCCATTTTTTGAGGGGGAGAATTACAATGTCGGCAAAAGAATTACCGGGCACCTGTCTTTCGGGTTGCGAGTAGGTATGGTGATATGGAAAAAGCCTACTGGGTTATCCCGGTAGGCTTCTTACACTCAGAAATATTTTTTGATCGATTTGGGGTAATCGGCAAAAGCCAGTCCGGGTTCCGGAATCTCGGGATGCCACATTTTTTCCCATTCAAAACTATAATATCCGTCATATCCCCCCGATTTCAGTGTGTCTATGGCCTCCGTAAGCGGTGCCACGCCCTGACCGATAAAGGTGTATTCCGGTTTGCCGTTCACCAGCCTGCCGTCCTTGATGTGCGTATGCCTGATGTATTTTTTTAAAGTAGCATAAACCTCTTTGGGCGGCTCTTTCGTCACCGACCACATGTTGAAAATGTCCCAGATAAGGCCTACGTTCGGATGCTCGGCCTGCTTCATGATCCGGAGCAGCACATCCTTCCAGATCACCTCTCCGTGAGACTCAAGTAAGACGGTGACATTGGCTTTTTCAGCGTATTTTCCCAATTCCAGAAGCCCTTCGCCGATGATGTCTATTGTTTTTTCCCGGTCCTGGTCTTTCGGCAGGTCGTTTGGGAATACCCTTACATACGGGCAGGCGAGTTGTTGGGCCAGATCGATAAAACGCCTGGCTTCGTCCAGGTTTTTTTGTCGTTTTTCCGGATCCAGATGATGCAGGGCCGTTGACGCGCCCAGGTTACAGATCTTGATCTTTTTGTCTTCAAATTGTTTTCGGGTCTGCGCGATCTGATCCGGAGAGCTAAACTCCGGGCATTTGGGAAGATACAGCTCACCTTGCAGCCCGCGGATCTCAACAGCCTGATAACCCTGGGCAACTGCCGTTGAGATGATCTCGGAAACCGACCACTTCGGACATCCCAGTGTCGAAAAAGCCAGTTTGGGTTTACTCTTTTTCAGGGGCAGATCCAAGGCCGAGATTGCGGCAAGTGCCATACTATTTTTTAAAAATATCCTGCGGCTGTTCATAAGGGTTAGATTTTGTTTGTTTCGGGGTCGATGCTGAATTGGAGCACGGTCTGCAAATTTCGCCCAATATAAAATACGGAGGGCAGAAATCTACTTTTGAAACCTACATTCAGCCCGCAAAACGGCCGGTAAAAGCAGAAATGGATAGGAAACAAAACAGGTTAAGCAAGGTCAGTTTTATCTTGAAAGGAACTTTTGGACGATAGTCAAAGCAGTTTTTGGGTCTTAGTTACTGGTATTGGGCTGTCACACTGTAAGTTCCGGCTATTGGCTTGTTAATGCGAACCCATTCTTTTTGAATGTCAAAATCCTTCCAGGGTTTCCCGTTTACGAGCACTTTACGGATCTGTTTTTCCTGCGGGTGACGGAACCGGATCAGCAGTTCGGCCGGCGGATTCCGGTCTGACAATTCAATATGGGCTGTAACCGACCCGGTAGCCGCCTTACTTTCCATTGTGTAGGAAAGCGGGCCAAAATACGTTGGTGCATTTTTAATTTTGATCTGTTTGCCATTTGTCAACCAATTTCTCGGAATGGCCTGTCCAAGTATTAAAGTAGACGAATCCCTTTCGCTTACCAGCATGTTACGATATAGTTCAAACCAAGCCCCATCGGTACTGGGCGGGCCGTAGTATTGCCCCCAGGCCCAGCGGTGCTCAACCGGCGACAGCTGGTTATGCGAAAAACCACATGCCATCAGACTGTAAAATGCCCTGATAGCAGCTTTGGGTTCGTCCCGTAAAAGATAGGCCGTTGCCTGCTGCACATACACCGGCTCATTGGCAGCTCCCTGGTTTTTCAGAAAGAGATTATCTTCATGGTCGTGTAACATGGCCGTTGTGAGCCAGCCACGCGGATCAACAGCATTGAGCCGGGCAAGGTGCAGCGGCCCGCAATCCACATCGGAGGGATACCACTGATCCATCATCCGCCGTGTGGTCATAGCGTCTGTGGGTACAAAATTAGTCCAGCTTCCGTCGGCCAGCTGCACCACCGCAGACCTGACACTGCTTTGTGAAAATGCTTTTTCAACATCCTTTTTCAGCCTTCCGGCGGCGGTTAATACCTCGTTTGCTTTTGGATGTCGATGAATTTTTAACGCCCGGCCGAATATTTCCAGGCCTGCCACAAAATAGGCCTGTGAAAAAGCCCATTCACGATCAGCGTGGGTAAGGTCGTTCAATGGCCCGCGGACCAGACCGGTAGCGGCACTATCCTTTCTGGTATTGTTTACCTGCGCAAGGCACCAGTCCACTGTTTTGATCGCCTGTGGCAACAGTTGGTTAAAGTGTTCCCGATCGCGGGAGAGCAGGTAATTTTTACCGATGGCATACAAATGCCCCGGCGAATAAACAGCCCAGTTTGCGAACCCGCCAATCCTGCCATCTTTTTGCTGCTGGCTACGGAACATAGCGCCTATTTCGGCATCGGCTACGGACTGGTACCCGCGCAGACCATAAAGCATATAATCCACATAAACGGCCTGGTTAACCGGCCATTCCGCATTTTTTTGTCCGTATGCAGTGTTCGCATAAGGTAAATCCATTTGAAGTGTTCCATTGTTGTCTTTTCGGTGCCGGGGGAGGATGAGGGCATGCCATAAATTCGCGCGAAAAAGATCATTGACAGCCTGCTCAGGAACCTGAAAAGACGCGCCCTGACAGAGCCAGTGCTCCCAGTAATTCACCACCGATTGGCGGGCAGTTTGAAAATCGATTCCGTATAACACTGCACTATCGGCAGCTGCAACTGCGGGTGAAGGCAGTTTGGCCAGAATTTCCCTGGTTTCATCACTATCTGAATTCCCTGTAAATTTCAATTGAATGACGGACGAAGAATCTGCTCCATTTGTTGACCGGGTCTGCTCTACGGAAAAGCCCGGCCCCGTTTCCACGGTCAGCCAGATCGCATGGTTTCCCTGTTCGACAACATTCCAACGTTCCCCTGACCTTTTGGCTTCCAATTGTACTTTTTTGGCTACACCTGCTATTTTTAAATCGAATGAAACCGGGCCTGATTTGCCTGAAAAGTGCATTTTGGTCAGCATAACACTTGGAATTTCTCCCGGGTTGTCGCCAGGAAAACCGGCGAGCGGAGCGGCAAACTGTTCGGTCCCGCATACCTGTCCATCCTTTTCAAGGCGGGTAAGGCAAATGGGTAAGCCGTTGACTATCTTTTGTGATTGCCATTGACTTCCAGGCCAGGAGACGTCAAATTTGAACTGATGCGGTGAGGCAAAATCAGGCCGGACATTCGCCTGGCGGTCTATCGCAAATTTATACAGTGAGCCATGAGCCGCTGCTGTGATCAGCAGGTGCCCGGTTGTGCCCAGGTATTTGGTCTGCCAGGAAACGTCCCAGTCGACAGGGTTTCCGAAATCTTCCCACTTCTTTTTAAATTCTGCAAGCGTAGCATCCGGCGATTTGTTGACCACATCCAAAGTCCGCTTGCCGGTCAGCGACGACAGATGTTTTTTAAAATCAACAGGCTTGTCCGCCAGCGTAATGTAGCAGTCGTGCCCGGGCAGCCACATTGCGCCATGCCGGAGCAGTTGTGCTACTGCAATTGAAAAGCCTTTTGTGCCATCATCGGCCAGTTGAATGGTCAGTTTTGGCGTATCGGGCTGCTTCCAGGTATCATCCTGCAGGCGGGCCGCCTGACCTTCGGAGCCGTTTTCCATCAGGTAACCCCACATCGCATCATTGTTGACGGTATACTGGTCTTTGTGGGATGCCAGTTTTAGCGGTGCGGCCGTCGGTGCGGGCCAGGCAACCTCGACGGTCAGGATATCGATGTCCCCCTTTCCAGCATGAAGCACCGATTTGCCACCCGCTTGGTCGTTCTTTTCCATTCCCGAACCGATTGGCCCGAAAACTTGCAAACCTGCCGAACCCGGCAAAATCTTTACCGAACGAGCAGTAGTTTTTGGCGCCCGGTGACCAAAGGAAATGCGTATTCCGGCTTTGTTCAGGCCAGCCGGGTGTGTCTGCATCATTTTCCCGGAAACGTCTACGGATAATGTCAGCCAGGCCGCACACAGGCAGAATTTTATGTATTTCATCAATCAGCTCGGGGGAAACTCAGATTTTGATACCTGTTGGATTACGACGGTTTGATCCGCCCAAAATGAACGGGTTGGGTTCGAAGTAACATACAAGCATTTCATTTTTACGAATAATTACAAAAAAAATAAAAAATTTCACAAAATGGCCGAGGGTATTGCTTCAATAAAACACTCTTATGGATAACTACTTCCTTAATTTGTATGAATCCTAAGTCTATTATTGAAAGTAAACCGCATATTACGGAACAGGCCAGATTGTTGTCCGATTTTCCGGATGTTAAGAAAGCCCAGACAGATTTTGTTGATTCAGAATTGTTTATCAAGCAGGCATTTGAAGTAGATCCGGCGAGAGGTTATGAATTGCTTTTCAAAAGATACTATAAACAACTTTGCAGTCATGCGGTCCGGTTCGTGTATTCCAGGGACATTGCAGAAGACATCGTAGTGGATGTATTCGGGCAGTTTTGGTCCAAGCAGCTGCATACCTCCGTCGTCACATCGTACAGGTCCTATTTATTTACGTCCGTCAGGCATGCGGCATTTCATTATATGAAAAAAAACTTTGGCAAAGAGGCGCTCACCGAGGATTTGGGGGAGCTGCCGGTAGCAGCTTCGGCATGTACTCCCCAGCAGGAGCTGCAGTTTCAGGAGCTGGTTCTCAAAGTGGAGCAGGTCATAAGGTCACTATCCCCGCAAAACCAAAAAGTGTTCTTAATGAGCCGGTTTGAAGGGAAAAGAAATACGACGATCGCCGAGGAGCTGGGACTATCCGTGAAGACCGTGGAAGGACATATAACCAAAGGGCTGTCGATCCTCAGAAAGGCTCTGCAGGACCATGGATTGCTTTCCGTCATCCAACTATTTCTGCTATTTATTTGACGGGATTTTGCCGTCAGAACACATCATACTGAATTTAACTAAGCATGAAGAAACCCTTTCTTTCAAAACAGGTGATACAGAATTTCTTCGAGGGGAAAACAACCCGGATGCAGAATATTCTGATTCAGGAATGGCTGGATAACCCGGCCAACCGGGAGCTGTATTTTCAATGGCTGGAAGAATGGGAGAGCGAGAATCCTCAGTTTACTCCTAACATTGATCTGGCTTATGAACGTTCATTGTATACCGTTCAAAATAATACTGCTGATCCCAACTTGCCGGCATCCCTGGCGCGGACACTTTCCAGATCCTTCAGAAGAAACCTTTTTTTCCTTCAGTGGGTAGCTGCCGCTTGTTTTATCCTGCTTGTCAGCGCTTATTTGTCTTCCGACTTCTGGCTCTACCGGCAGTATGAAACCGGCTATGGCGAAATACGGGTCGTAAGGCTACCCGACAGCACCCGGGTCACACTTAACGCCAACTCGGTTTTGACCGTTCCGCGCTTTGGATTCGGAAGCGGTACAAGGGAAGTCAGGCTGAAAGGAGAAGCCGAATTTGCGGTAAAACACACACCCGACCACAGAAAGTTTATCGTTAGGACGCCTGATAAGCTGGAAGTGAGGGTGTTAGGGACGGAATTCATCGTTTACAGCCGCGACAGGGGCTCAAAGGTAGTGCTGAGCCAGGGAAGCGTTCAGCTGAGGTCCCTCAAAGAGCTGAACCCCAAGCCAGTCCTTCTGAAACCCGGTGATATTGCCATGTTGTCGGTCCAGGGAAGGCTTACCGTCAGTCATAGCCAGACCTTATCCACCCATCAGGCCTGGAAGCAGCGCAGGTTTATGTTCGAAAATACACCTGTGTCTGAAATTGCCTATCAGATCAGCGAGCATTTTGGCGTGAATGTAGTTGTGTCGGATTCCGTTCTCGCGAAACGGACCCTCGGGGGCACCTTCAACGCCAGCGATCCCGCGAACATTATCAAAGTTGTGTCTGATGTTCTGAATGCCCGTGTGACCCGCTCCCCTCGGACCGACGGACAGTCGGAAACCTTTATCCTCAATTCCAATCATTAGTCTGTATCTTAAATCGTTAATTGTTATGACCAAACTAGTACACTTTCAAGTGTTGGTAACCTTAATGGTGGGATGTCTGTTAGATGTGTCGCCTTTAAAAGCCCAGCTGATGGCCCAGAATCATACGAAAAGCAGTGCCGGACCTACAACAAGCCCCGGCAGCAAAGTGACTTTACGGGATGCACTCATGCAGGTAAAAAAGCAGTTCAAGGTGGATATTTTATTTGAGGAAAAATTGCTCGAAGGCATTACCGTATTGCCGGCACAGATACAATCCGGGCAGTCGATTGAAAACAAACTCAACAATATGCTCACTCCGGCCGGGTTACGTTTCAAAAAAGTGAGTAAACAGACCTACCTGATCCTGACAACTCAGGACGAAACCAAACAGGGGGCGGAACAGCCGGTGCCAGAAAACAACGAACCGCCTGCCACATCGCAGCAGCCCACATCGAGTTCTTCCCAGATCATTCTCGTTGCGCCGGAAGCAACTAATAAAGCAATTGACCGGACCGTAAGCGGTGTCGTGAAAGGAGATGCAGGTGAATCGTTGCCAGGTGTGAGCGTCCTCCTGAAAGGAACAACAAGGGGAAGCACTACCGACGCGAATGGAAAATACAGCATCACGTTAGGTGATGATCTCAAGGCAGATGCTGTGCTGGTTTTTTCTTACGTCGGTTACCAGAACCAGGAAGTCGTTGTGGGTACCAGATCTGCCGTCGATGTTTCAATGGTACCTGATCTGAAAAGCCTGGAAGAAGTGGTGGTCGTCGGGTATGGTACCCAGAAGCGCGAGCAGATCACAAGTGCCATTGCGAGCATTAAATCAGAGGATTTTGTGAAGGGGCCAGTCCAGGATGCAGCTCAGCTCATTCGGGGCAAAGTAGCCGGACTTACCGTGGTGACGCCGAGCGGAGATCCGACCGCATTGGCCCAGATTTCCCTCAGAGGAAATGCGACGATCAATGCCAGTTCCGAACCGCTGATTCTGATTGACGGGGTTCCGGGAGGCCTGAACACCGTAGCGCCTGAGGATATAGAATCGATAGATGTTTTGAAAGACGGTTCCGCAGCTGCGATCTACGGGACCCGCGGAACAAACGGCGTAATTCTGATCACTACCCGAAAAGTGAAAGGGGAAACACCGGCCATCCTGGAAGTGAACTCCTATTTTACTACCCAAAGGATGACCCGCAAGCTCGATTTCATGGACGTGAACCAGTATCGTCAGCTTGCCGCCCAGCAAAAGCCCGGAGCGATTGATTACGGCCACAGCACGGACTGGCTCCGGGAAGTTACCCAAAAACCGCTGTCCCAGGTGCACAATATCAGTCTCCGTGGCGGTTCCCGCACGACCAATTACATTGTCAGCATGGAGTACCGGCACCTGAATGGAATCATGAAAAAATCGGATAACTCTACGCTTTTTCCACGCATAGAAGTAAACCACTCGATGTTTGACGGGTTATTGAAGATCAATGCAAACCTGAGCGGTTATCAGCAGAAGTTTTACTCGATAGACGGCGGTTCCTACTCAGGGCTGGTTTACCGGAACTCGCTTACCTTCAACCCTACCGAGCCTTTAAAGGATGAAAACGGCAAGTGGACTGAACGGACCGACAAAACAGACTATATGAACCCGCTAGCGCTGATCGAAGAATCGCACGGACAAAACAGGAACAACAACTTGAGAACTTACGGTACCATTTCCCTCGCACCTATAGAGGGACTTGAAATCAAGGGGTTGTTTGCCCGTGATATGTACAACAGTACCAGGGGATATTACGAAACAAAAAACCATTATTCAACAGCCAGGAATGGCCGCAACGGGTTTGCGTCGAGAGGCACTACCCGCTCTCAGGACGACCTGTTCGAATTCACAGCGAACTATAACAAAAGTATACAGGACCACAACTTCGTGCTTCTGGCAGGACATACATGGAGGCGGTACAATATTGAGGAATACTGGATGCAAAACTGGGATTTTCCGACCGACAACTTTACCTACAATAACATTGGTGCGGGGTTGGCCCTCAGGCGCGGGCAGGCTCCGGAGTCGTCTTCCCAGTCGGAGAACAAGCTGATCAGCTATTTTTTCAGGGTCAATTACAGTTTTATGAACAAATACCTGTTAATGGCCAGTGTTCGTCACGAAGGATCATCCCGATTTGGAGCCAACCATAAATGGGGCAGCTTCCCGGCTTTTTCTGTTGGCTGGAATTTGAAAAGAGAGGCCTTTCTTGAAAATACAAACACGGTTTCCAACATGAAACTGCGTGCCGGCTACGGGGTAACGGGAACCGAACCGGGCACTTCCTATATCTCGCTCAATAAAATCAATTTCAATACCAATGTACTGATCAATGGTCAGTGGGTGCAGGCAATCAATCCTTCCAATAACGCCAACCCCGACCTGCGCTGGGAACGCAAGGAAGAGGTTAACATCGGGCTGGATTATGGTTTCATGAATGACCGGATTTCCGGGTCGGTGGATGTTTACCGCCGCACTACCCGAGATCTGATCGCCAATTTCCCGGTGCCTACGCCTCCTTACCTGTACAGTACCATCACAGCCAATGCGGCTTCCATGGAAAACAAAGGGATCGAGATCCAGGTCAATGCCATACCGTTACAGACACCTTCTTTCCGATGGACAACTTCTGCTAATTTTTCCACCAATTCCAACAAGATACTTTCACTGTCCAACGACAGGTTTGCGCTTGCCAGCGGTTATTTCGATACGGGCAATACAGGAGAGCCTATTCAGCAAACCACCCACCGCGTGCAGGTTGGGCAGCCGATCGGGAATTACTGGGGATTCAAAACAATTGATATCGATGAAACCGGGCACTGGATTATTGAAGGAAAAGACGGGCAGCCCAAGCCAATTGCCCAGCAGCAGGCGGACGACAAGCAGATCATCGGAAACGGTTTGCCCAAACGTTACCTCAACTGGAATAATACGCTGGCCTACAAAAATTTCGATCTGAATATCACCATGCGCGGCGCATTTGGCTTTCAGATCCTGAACATGACGGAAATGTTCTGGAGCGCGCCGGTGATGCTGACAAGAGGTAACCTGCGTTCCAATGCCTACGATCCGATTTACGGCAAACGCCCGCTGGCGGACGACCAGTCGCTGAACTATGTGAGCTACTACATCGAAAACGGTAATTACTGGAAAATCGACAATGTCACACTGGGCTATAACCTCAACCTGAAAAACAAGTATGTGAAACGCGGCCGGGTTTATCTGGCGGTTGCCAACCTGTACACCATCACCGGGTACAAAGGCATTGACCCGGAAGTCGGGATCAGCGGATTGTTCCCGGGCATAGATGATAAAAACCGGTATCCTGCCACTACGAGCTTCACTGCGGGAGCCATGTTGACATTCTAGTTTTATCAGACATAAAATCAAAAAGATCTTACGCTATGAAGCCAATTAACTCATATCTTTTTACAACACTTTTGCTCGCCTTTGCCACAAGCGCATGCAATAATGATCTGGACGAAAAAATCTACTCCGAAGTGACGGAGGAGTCGTATAATTATAACAATGCTTACCAGGCGATGAGTATCGGCTATGCCAGTATGCGCGGCCTGATATCGCATACACATTACTATATGGCGCAGGAATCGACCGCCGATGCCATCGTCATGCCTGCCAATGCTTCCGGATGGGATGACGGCGGTATTTACAAACGCATGCACCTGCATACATGGAATTCGGAAAACCCGCAGATGAACAATATGTGGAACAGCTTCTATTCCGGGGTCACCAACGCAAACCGGGTAATTGATCAGCTCACCGTCGGGAAAATCGCTGTTCCCAATGGCGTTACCAAGGAAGCCCTGGTGGCCGAAATGCGCGCAGTGAGGGCGTTCTTTTACTGGATGCTTTGTGATAATTTCGGAGATGTGCCTCTGATCACCGACCGGTCGGACGAGCTGCTGGGGAAAACCGCCAGGAAGGACATTTATCTGTTTATCGTTAAAGAACTGACGGAGTCTATCCCGACATTGAGCGAAGACCGGAACACGCTGATGTACGGACGATTCAACAAGTGGGCAGCCAAAACGCTGCTGGCTAATGTTTATCTCAATGCACAAGTGTATGCCGGAGAATCCAGATGGGAAGAATGCCTGGCATTGTGCAACGAGATCATTGCTTCGGGCAAGTATAAACTCGAGTCGAGCCTTTCTGCCCCTTTTGTGACTGAAAATCAGAATTCCCAGGAAATCATATTTGCAATTCCTTTCGAAGAGAACCTGGCAGGCGGGTTCAGTGCGCACATGTTTTCATGGCATGCTTCCTTGAAAAACAAGGTCAATATGCAGGCAACGCCCTGGGGAGCCGGGTCGGCAAAGGGAGTCCCGCAATTTATCAATACCTATGATCCGGATGACAAGCGCCTGGCCGCAACCTGGATGATCGGGCCGCAGTTTGCAGTAGACGGGGTGACGCCGTTGAAAGGTTCTTATGACCAGGCAGGTAAAAATGTGGTGCTTACCAATGAACTTCCCGACGGACTGTACACAGGCGAAGCGGAAGGGTACAGGATGAATAAGTTCGAAGTAAAAACAGCTGCGATGGGTAGCCTGGGCAACGACTTTCCTTTTTTCCGTTATGCACAGGTGCTGATGATGAAAGCTGAATGTTTGCTGCGTACGGGAAAAGCCAACGATGCCGCCATGGTGGTTTCGGAAGTGCGTGCGCGGGCTTTTACCGCAAAACCGGCAAAAGCTACTGTGACCGCGGCTGACCTGCAGAAAGGCAGCAGCTACCAATACGGTTATGTTGAAAATTACAAAGTCGTCGAGCCTGGAAATGCAGCAGCCATCCAGTATGGCCGGATGTTCGATGAGCTGGGGTGGGAGTTTGCCTGGGAAGGATTCCGTCGCCGCGATATGATCCGTTTCGGAGTGTATACCTCGAAAAGCTGGTTGTCGCACAAGCCGAACGGGGAGTTCAGAGCCGTGTTTCCGCTGCCTCAGATTGCCATTAATTCAAATCCAAAGCTGGAACAAAACCCGGCCTATCAATAAAAATAAAGATGAAGCAGTACTTTGTTTGTTGTGTTTTCCTGATTTCGGCGTTCTGCGGCTTTGGTCAATCTCCGGCCAAAACCCAGGTGTCGCGACAGGTAATGCAGCGAATTTTTGAGGAGGTCAAAACACCCTACAAATACGGAGTCGTAATACCCCAGCCGGATAGCGGCCGCATGGTCGACAGCCCTACCGTGTTCCGGAAAGACGGGCTTTGGTACATGACCTATATCATCTTCGACGGCAAGGGATATGAGACCTGGCTCGCCAAAAGCGATAACCTGCTGCAATGGACTTCTCTGGGCAAGATCATGTCTTTTACTGAAAATACCTGGGATGCGACGCAAAAAGCCGGTTATGTGTCATTGGTCGATACGGAGTGGGGCGGATCCTATGAGCCTGAGCGGTTGGGGAATAAGTATTGGCTTTCGTACCTGGGCGGTAGTGAAAAGGGTTATGAGGCAGGCAGGCTGGGTATCGGAATCGCCACAAGTGATGATCTGACCAAAGCCAGGGAGCTGGACCGGTTGGCGCAGCCGGTATTGTCGGCAGTGGATAAGGATGCACGCTGGTATGATGATAAAACAATTTACAAAAGTCTGATCATAAGGGACAAAGAACGAAAAACAGGCCATCCTTTTGTCATGTACTACAATGCAAAGGGTGAAAGGGCAGATGCAAAAGGCAACGGTTTCGAAAGTATTGCCATGGCTGTTTCCGATGATATGCATCATTGGAAACGCCACGGCCAGAAACCGCTGATCACCCGTAACACCGGGATCTGCGGCGACGCTCAGATCACAAAAATCGGCGATGTGTATGTGATGTTCTACTTCGGGGCTTTCTGGAAACCGGGCGCTTTTGAGCGGTTCGCATGTTCCTATGACCTTATTAACTGGACAGACTGGGACGGAGAGGATCTGATCGCACCAACCGAACCTTTTGATAAAACTTATGCGCATAAACCCTGGATCGTCAAATGGAACGGTGTGGTATACCATTTTTACAATGCAGTAGGCAGTCAGGGCAGGGTCATTGCGCTGGCTACCTCCAGAGACTTGGAGGCAGGTAACTAACATATAAGAAATGGTGGTAAGAATAATTTGTTTCCTGGTCGGAGTGACAGGTATTTTAACAGTCCGGGCGCAGGATTTTGTGTTACAACCGGATCGTTTCAGACCTTATATCACCGCCTTCAACGAAGCCGACGAAGAGATTTACAAACAGCTTGTTCCCAATGATAAAGCCTGGGAATTTCTGTCGCAGAATATTCCGCTTTTTGAATGCCCCGACAAACAGCTGGAACAAACCTACTATTTCCGCTGGTGGACGTACCGCAAACATCTTAAACAAACCCCGGAAGGCTACATTGTTACGGAGTTTTTGCCTGATGTGGGCTGGGCGGGCAAATACAACTCCATCAATTGTCCGGCAGGCCATCATTTTTATGAGGGCAGATGGTTGCGGGATACCTCTTTTTTGAAGCAGTATGCGAGGTTCTGGTTCAGGGGAGGCGCAAGTCCCCGATCTTACTCGTCCTGGGCTGCGGATGCGATCAGTGCTTTTGCGCAAGTCCATCCGGATACAGCTTTCCTGGCAAATTTATTACCGGATCTGACCAACGATTTCCGGGAGTGGGAGAAAATGAGGCTCGATTCGACAGGCTTATTCTGGCAGACAGACGATCGCGACGGTATGGAGGTGTCTGTATCCGGCGCATACGGGAAGAAAAACGAGGGATACCGGGCCACGATCAACAGCTATATGTACGGCAATGCAAAGGCTTTGTCCCATATCGCCAAAATGGCCGGCAATAATGCTATCGAACAAGAGTATAACCAAAAGGCGGTCTATATCAGAAAGCAGATATTGGGTAAACTATGGGATGACCGGGCTCAGTTTTTCAAGGTTATTCCAAGAGGTTTGCCTGCATTAAAACAAGCCGACGTTCGGGAGCTGCACGGATTTACACCCTGGTACTTCTCGATCCCGGAGGAAAAACACGCCATCGCCTGGTCACAGCTGACAGACGAAAAGGGATTTTGGGCTGCCTATGGCCCGACTTCCACCGAGCAGCGGCACGCCGGATTTCGCATTGCCTACGAGGGACATGAATGCCAGTGGAACGGCCCGAGCTGGCCTTTTTCCACCACGATTACTTTAACATCTCTGGCAAATCTGCTCAATAATTACAACCAGAAGGTGATGACAAAATATGATTTCTGGAAACTGCTCATTACATACAGCCGCTCTCATCAGCGGGTGAGGGAAGACGGCAAACTCGTACCCTGGATAGATGAGAACCTGAACCCTTTTACCGGCGACTGGATTTCGCGCACGCGTTTGTCGACCATGGAAAATGGCAGCTGGTCTGCTAAAAAAGGAGGCCGTGAAAGGGGAAAAGACTACAACCATTCTGCTTTCGGCGACCATATCATTTCCGGACTGGTCGGAATCAGGCCGCAAGCTGGAAACATGCTGGTAGTTAACCCGCTTATTCCTGACAATACCTGGGACTATTTTTGTCTGGACAAAGTTTCGTACCACGGTAAAAATATTACTGTCCTGTACGATAAAACCGGCACCAAATATGGAAAAGGAAGCGGTTTGCGGGTGTTTGTTGACGGTGTGGAACGCGCTTTTGCTCCTTCATTGACAAAGCTTACCCTGTCCATCTGATAAGTTTTATAAATTGACACAATACTCAGGTCATCAAAATCCGTATGAAAACAATTACAATCTTTTCCTTTCTTTTTCTATTCTATACTGTACTGTTCCAGGCTGCCGGTCAGTCTGTTACCCGTCCGGCGGGAGCTTATTCGGGCAGCCGTGCCCCTTTGCGTTCCAATCCGTACAGTGAACTTCCGCTGGGTGCTATCAAACCGCAGGGGTGGCTGAAGGAAATGCTTGTCAGTCAGAAAAACGGGGCAACGGGCAAGCTTGACGAGCTGTACCCATTGGTGATGGGAAAGCGCAACGGCTGGCTGGGCGGAGATGGCGATCAATGGGAGAGGGGGCCGTACTGGATCGACGGTTTACTTCCGCTCGCCTACATACTGGACGACCAGGAACTGATCGCCAAAACGAAGCCCTGGGTAGAGTGGGCGATCAGCAGCCAGCAGTCCGACGGATATTTCGGCCCGTCGAAAGACTATGGCCGTGAGCCCGGCGTGCAGCGCGACAACAGCCGTGACTGGTGGCCGAAAATGGTGATGCTGAAAATTTTGAAACAGTATTATTCGGCTACCGGCGACAAGCGTGTTATTTCACTGATGACCAATTATTTTAAATATCAGCTCAAACAGCTACCCGCAAAACCCCTGGACCACTGGACGTTCTGGGCCCGCTACCGTGGTGCTGACAACCTGATGATCGTATACTGGCTGTATAACATTACAGGCGACAAGTTTTTACTCGATCTCGGCAACCTGATACACACGCAAACTTTTGACTATACCAATGCCTTTTTGAATACGGATTTGTTATCGACCCGGGGCAGCATTCATTGTGTCAATCTGGCGCAGGGCATCAAAGCACCGCTTATTTATTTTCAGCATCATCCCGATCAAAAATACCTGGATGCAACCAGGAAGGGTTTTGCAGATATCCGGAAATTTAACGGGATGGCACATGGGTTGTATGGAGGCGATGAAGCATTGCATGGCAACGATCCCACGCAGGGTTCCGAGTTGTGCTCAGCGGTGGAAATGATGTTTTCGCTGGAAAGTATCCTGGAAATCACTGGTGACGTAGGTTACGCCGACATGCTCGAAAAAGTAGCATTTAACGCTCTGCCAACGCAGATTTCGGACGACTTCATGACGCGTCAGTATTTTCAGCAGGCCAATCAGGTAATGACCACCCGGCATCACCGCAATTTCGACGTTAACCATGGAGGAACCGACCTTTGTACGGGGTTGCTAACCGGATATCCGTGCTGTACTTCCAACATGCACCAGGGCTGGCCCAAATTCGTACAGAACCTCTGGTATGCCACTGCCGACAAAGGCATTGCGGCATTGGCGTATTCCGCCAGCGAAGCAAAGATCAGGCTACCCAGCGGAATTGACGTGGCTGTGAAGGAAGAAACAGCATATCCTTTTGAAGAAACCATCCGGTTTACCATTTCTCCATCCGCCAAATCAATATTTCCGTTTCATTTGAGGATACCGGAATGGTGCCGCAAAGGATCGATCAAAGTGAACGGCAAACTCTGGCTGGAGCCGGACGGAAACCAGGTTGTGAAACTCACCCGGGAGTGGGAAAAAGGAGATGTCGTTGAGCTGACCCTGCCGATGCATATTTTCAAAAATACCTGGGTCGAAAATTCTGTTTCGGTGGAGCGCGGACCACTTACGTATGCTTTGAAAGTAGGGGAGTCTTCCAAAACGGTGCAGAATCAGAAGGACCCGGTAGATTACGGATCAGTCTATACCGAACTACGCCCGAGCACTCCCTGGAATTACGGGCTGATCTATACGCCGGACAACAAACTGGAAGAGCAGTATAAATGGGAAGTCGCGAAGCCGGTTTCCGCTTATCCCTGGAATCCGGAAAACGCGCCTATGCAGATAAAAACCAAAGCCCGGCGGATTCCGTCGTGGGGCCTTTACAATGAAATGGCAGGTCCCGTACCTTACAGCATTACCTATCAATTGGAAACGGAGGACCAGGAAGAGGACATCGTCCTGATCCCGTATGGCTGCACAAATCTCAGGATATCCCAGTTTCCCGTGATACCGAAAAAGTAAAAGCCAATTCGTAATACCAAAAAAGGTCGAATCAGAGATCAAAGTCTTGGATTCGACGTTTTTATGTAGTTTAAATTATTCTTTCCAAAACATTTGGAGGTAAAAAATCATTATAAATCCCTTCGGCATGATACCCGTCAAACGAAATTTTTTGGGGTAATTAATTTCTCTTGCCCGGATTTCCATCACGTATAGTTGCTACCGTTTTGATCTTTACTACGGCCCCCATCATGCCCACCATGCCGCTACGGATGCTGACGGGATCGGGATTGTCAACGGGAACTAGGGAAACATGTTTTTTATCTGGGATATGATCTTTGAACCAGCTAAAATGACGGGGGAATTTTCAGAGCATATTGGCCTGGAAGGCTATCAAGAGGAACCGTGGTAGGTGCAATTAGGCTATCCGTTGTTCAGGTCGAAGGATCAACGTAGTGAACTGTCTCAATAATTTCGGACAATAACATCGTACAAGTTATTGATTTTTAATTATTTACATTGGTTTGTAAAATTTAATGATACAAATTTTTTAATTTACTATCCTACAAAGTCTATATACTATATAAAAATTAATACCTTTGTTTTCGTGTTAACAAAAACTCTTCTGATGAAAACATTTTTCCTACTTACCAAGCTCCGTTGTTGCCATTACCTTATTGTAAAAGAACCAACTCTTGGGCATGAGCCATGGTCATGTAGGAATTGAAATATTCTTCGGTCACCAATAATTAAAAAACATAGAAACCACCAACTGTTATAGCATGAAACAATTTTTGAAATCGACTTTTTTAATAGCTGCACTCTTTTTCCCTTTATTTCTGTCCGCCCAGGACAGCCCCACTATTAATGCAACCGTTACCGGTAAGGTACTGGACGCTGCTACCAATGAAGCACTGGTCGGTGCAACGGTGACAATTAGAGGAACAACCAATGGAGACGTTACAGATGCAAACGGGGAATTCAGCCTGGTTACCGGCCAGAAGTTACCGTTCACGCTTATCGTAACTTATGTAGGTTATCTTAAAAAAGAAGTCCTGATTAACGAAAGCAAGGTTGAGATCAAACTCGACGTAAATAATACACAACTGGAAGATGTAGTGATTTCCTCACGTCGCCGTCAGGAATCCGCTCAGGAAGTACCCATCCCGATTTCCGTTATTGGCGGGACCAGGGCCGAAGATGCCGGTGCGTTTAATGTGAACCGGCTGAAGGAATTGGTACCTACTGTGCAATTGTATGCTTCCAATGCCAGAAATACAACGCTTAACATTCGCGGATTGGGCTCAACCTACGGATTAACCAACGATGGAGTTGACCCTGGTGTGGGCTTTTATGTGGACGGTGTTTACTATGCACGTCCTGCGGCCACTGCACTCGATTTTATTGACATCGAACGTGTTGAAGTACTGCGCGGGCCACAGGGAACGCTTTTTGGAAAAAACACAACTGCGGGTGCCTTCAACATCACTACACGCGCTGCCAGCTTTACCCCCGGCGCCAACTTTGAGCTGAGCTATGGTAATTTGGGTTTTGTACAGGCCAAAGCGTCCCTCACCGGACCGATCAGCAAAAAACTGGCCGCGCGCGTTTCCTTTACAGGTACCCAGCGTAACGGTACTTTTTTTAATGCTCATACGCAATTGCCGATCAACGACATTAATAACATCGGTGTAAGAGGGCAGATACTGTATGCACCCAGCGAAAAAGTAAATATCACCGTGATCGGGGATATTTCGGATCAGAAACCTACCGGCTACGGCTGGCCGGTGGCTGGGGTAGTAACTACCAAAAGAGCCGATTACAGGCAGTTCAACAACATTATCGCTGATTTGGGATATACACTTCCTTATAAAAGTGCATTTGACCGTGTACTGGATCTTGATACACCTTCGAAAGCTGATAACCAATTGGGAGGTGTTTCGGTAAACGCCGATATTAAAATAGGCAACGGAACACTGACTTCTACATCTGCGTGGCGTTACTGGAAATGGACACCTCTGAACGACAGGGATTACATTGGATTGCCGGTATTTACGATTTCGTCGGGTAACTCCAAGCACGATCAGTGGTCACAGGAAATACGCTACTCCGGGAAAATATCACCCAAATTGAGCGGTGTAGTAGGTGTGTTCGGCCTTTGGCAGGACCTGACATCCGATCCGGTACAAACCGAAGAAGCGGGTTCGGCCCAATGGCGGTTTGCACAAAGCTCAACCAGTCCGCTTTGGAAAACTCCGGGTCTGTTTGACAATTTCGGTATACGCACTACAAACGAGATCAAGAGCACGAGTTTGGCAGTATTCGCGCAGGCCGACTGGGCTGTCACAAGCAAGATCCACGTGTTGCCGGGGATACGTTACAACTACGACAAAAAAGTTGTTGATTACAACCGGGTGGCTTATGGAGGATTGCAGACAACGGACCCCGCATTGGTGGCTTTGAAAAACGGGGTATACAGTAATCAAGCTTTTAACACGGATTATGCGGAGGGAAATTTCTCAGGGCAGTTGTCTGTGCAATATAAACCCAGCAGCAGTTTTAATGCCTATGCTACTTATTCCATTGGTTACAAGCCAATTGGTGTGAATGTAGGTGGTTTGCCAACAGCAAACGGACAGATTTTGCTCGACCTTGCCAATGTGAAACCTGAATACGTGGATCACAAAGAATTTGGTATCAAAACCAAACCGTCACGGAATTCCGTATTGAACCTGACTTTCTTCCGCTCTGATATCGACGATTACCAAACCCAGGTGCAAACTCCTGAACCTGGTGTAAACAGGGGATATCTGGCCAATGCAGAAAAAGTACGGGTACAGGGAGCGGAAGTAGATGGTAACATCCGGTTTGGTGCACTCACGCTGAACGCTGCGGTTGCTTACACTGATGGTAAGTATGTCCGTTTCGCCAATGCACCGGTACCCTTGGAAGAAGTAGGAGGACCTCAGGCTTTCAAGGATGTGTCCGGAGGAAGGCTGCCGGGTATCTCCAAATGGTCGGGATCAATAGGTGGCGAGGTTGTTGTGAAAGGAACCTTTATAGGCCTGAAAGGAAATTACTTCCTGGGTGTTGATGAATTTTTACGGTCGGAATTCTCGTCAAGTCCTTCACCATCCCAATATCTGAATATCGATGGGTATGGACTTACCAATGCACGGGCGGGTTTCAGGGCATCTAATGGAATTTCGTTCTTCTTCTGGGGCAGAAACGTCTTCAACAAGAATTACTACGAGCAACTATTGGCTGCTCCGGGGAGCTACGGACAATATGCAGGGATCGTTGGCGACCAGCGTACCTATGGCGTAACTTTGAGATATACGTATTGATATTCAGGTTGTGAAAGTGGCGAAAGCCGATTTTCACAAAAGCAATCGATGGATTATAAAAAGAGCTGCGAACACGTTTCGCAGCTCTTTTTGTACCCATATACCGTCCCGCTGGGACTTGTCAATCTCATACGAACGGCGCTATCAATATTTGGTCCCGACGGGACCGTGGCATGTCCTGACCCTGACGGGTCACATAACGTTGCCCAATGATGTGTTTTTGGAATAGCATGAACCCGCATCATTAACATTGAAACATCCGGCCGTTATTCAATCATATTGGCCGGAAGCTTTTCCGCCAAAAAGAGATACTGCTTTGGAAAATGATGCTGCCAGATATTGGGATTGTCAGGACTGTTGTTAAATTCTTTGAAATACGCCTCATCCGCGTGCAGGACAATGGTTTTACCCGTTCTTACGTAATAGTTACTATTATAAAAAGCCGGGACGTTAAAGCCGGGGATCTGCTTTTTTACGGCTTTTGAAACCATTTTACCCAGAAATTTCTGGTAGTTCCTTCTGGCCCGTTTGCTGGGTTTGCTCATTCTGTTGTAGACATGCTTTAAGGCCAGGTTCTTTGGGAATTTTTGTTTCCTGATCATCGCCTTCGCTCCACGGAAGGGATTCACAGCTGTGAAATCATCGACTGTCTGAACGGAAAACGGCACGTCGGGCACCCAGTCTGCCGTGTTGACAACATTGTATCCCCAGCCGCCCTTTGTCATGTTCTCATAGTCGTAGGCATAGTACAGATTACCCGGTTTAGGACCAGCACTGCAATAGGTTTTGAAACGGATATCTTCCGGTAATTTTTTGTCAGACTTAAGATTTTCCAGGTAAGAATTGAGCATGAATGTGATCCCGCCACCCTGGCTATGACCGGTCAGAATGAAGTCTTTAATTCCTGATTTATAGCAAGAGTCGATTTTATGTTCAATGGTTTTGGACAGATACGCCATAGCTACAAACCATCCGACATGCACAGCCGCATTAGGGTTATTCGACAAATTGTAGGTAAACTTAAAATCCTTGTCCAGCTGCAGCTCGCCTTTTGCCGGTATCATAGCCGCATATAAGTTTGCTAAAAAGCTCGCGCCGGTAGCAATGCTGCCTTGCACGGCGATCATGGCTACTCTTTGATCTTTGTGTACCCACAAATCCCAGATATTATCAAAGGCCACAACGGGCGAGCGGTAGACGAACCTGAAGTTTTCCGGTTCCGGAATGGTGGTGATTTCGGCCCATTTATTAAGTGCAATGTGCGCTTTCTGGTTGATTTTTAATGTCTCCAGATATTCTTGTTTATTGAAACCAGGTTTTAAGACCTGGGCGCTGATCGCCTGAGAGCGTAGGATCAGTATCACTAAAAATGGGAAGTAGAAAACCTTTGCTGACATATTTCCGGATTTGCTGGTGAACAATACCTTGGTTTGGCAGTCACTTAACGGGTAGTGACTTTTTCTGATTGCAATATCGCATAAAAAGCAATCTGGCAACCCCGGGAGCGGACAGTTTTGTACGATATCGGACAGTTCCATTTTCGTACTTCTTCATTTTTCCTTGTAAAAATGGATTTTCAGTTTTGGCATAGCGTTTGATGACGTATAGCGTGCTACTTCAGTTACATTTTCATATATATCCTTTTATGATAGAGAACTACCTTAAAGTTGCGTGGCGGAACATGCTCAAACATCCGCTCAACACCGGGCTGAATATCTTTGGGCTGACACTGGGTTTGGTTAGCTGCATATTGATGATGCTGTATGTGGTCGATGAGCTAAGTTACGACCGGTTCCACTCCAGAGCGGAACGGATATTTCGCATCAATACTTACGCCAAGTTCGGTGGCACAGAACAGGATCTGGCCGAAACCCCCGACCCGATCGGCCCGACCCTGAAAAATGACTTCCCGCAAGTAGAAGCGTACGTCCGGTTTTTTACCCAAAACGGCTCCCGGCTGGTCAGAAAAGGCAATGAGTACCTGGAAGAGCCACGTACGGTATTTGCTGATTCCACCCTGTTCAAGGTTTTTGACCTGCCTGTGCGCTCCGGAAATCCGGAAACCGCGCTTGTCAGGCCCAATTCAGTTGTGATTACTGAGTCAACAGCTAAAAAGTATTTCGGTAGTACTGATGCCGTCGGCAAAACGGTTGAAGTCGATAAGTCACCCTATTACGTAAGCGCCGTGATACAGGATATTCCCTCCAATTCGCATTTTCATTTCGATTTTATCTTTCCGATGAGCGGGCTGGATTACGGGTGGGGCAATTTTCTGACGACCAACTTCAATACATATATCCTTCTGAAGGACGGGGTCGATCACCGTATTTTTGATAAAAACCTGGCCACTGTTATTACAAAATATATTTACCCTCAGGCCAAAGAACTGCTGAAACTCAAAAGCCCGGAGGATTTCAACCGCGGGGATACCCGGTTTCAATTCAACCTCACTGCATTGACCGACATTCATCTCCGGTCGAACCGTCGCGGGGAGATCGAAGCCAACGGAAATATGCAGTTCGTATCCATTTTTACGGCTGTGGCTATTTTTGTACTATTGATCGCCTGCATCAATTTTATGAATTTGTCGACAGCCCGCTCCACAGCCCGTGCTAAGGAAGTGGGTGTGCGAAAAGTTTTGGGGACGTCCAGGTCGTCGTTAATTGGTCAGTTTATGACTGAATCCATTTTTACGGCGGCGCTGTCGCTTGTGCTCGCCGGAGGACTTACCTGGCTGGCTATTCCGTTTTTCAATCAGATAGCCGCCAAGGAATTATCGATCCGCTATTTGGTAAACCCTTATGTGGTGTCAGTTTTCGTCTGTCTGCCGGTGCTGGTCGGTCTGCTGGCAGGCAGCTATCCTGCCTTTTTCTTATCAGGCTTCAAGCCCATTGCCATGCTGAAAACAAATACCGGCAACCCCGCCGGGAAAAATTCATTCCGCGATATTCTGGTTGTTTTTCAGTTCATTACCTGCATTATGCTCATGATCGGCACGATCATTATCTATCGTCAATTATCCTATATTCAGACTAAAAACTTAGGCTTCAACAAAGAGCAGATACTGATTATCGACGGAGCCAGGGCGCTTGGAGAGCATACAGAATCATTTAAGAATGAGTTTATGGGGCTTCCCGGTGTCACTTCCGGCACGGTGAGCGGATTTCTGCCAATTTCTCCGTCACTGAGAAACGGGCAGACGCTAGCCAGGCAGGCAGACCGAAGCCCGGAAAACATGTTCGATACCCAGTCGTGGGTGGTCGATGTTGATTATATCAAAACAATGGGCATGAAAATCGTCAAAGGAAGAGGTTTCTCGCGGGGCTTCGGCTCTGACGAAAACGGGATCATCATCAACCAGTCGCTGGCAAAATTGCTGGGCTACCCCGATCCTGTGGGGCATCTTTTATATTCGGGAGACCCAGGTCAAAAACCGTTCACAGTGATCGGTGTCGTTGAAGACTTTCATTATGAATCGTTGCGCAGTAACATAGGGCCTCTGTTTTTTTCACTGGGTACCCACCCGGACCGCATGGCTTTCCGGGTGGATGCGGGTGCCAGCCCAGCGGTATTAAAACAAGCCGAAAAGCTCTGGAAAGCCGCAGCAACAGGCGCGCCATTCCAGTACCGGTTTATGGATGAAGCATTTGACGCGATGTACCGGACCGAGCAGCGGGTAGGGGAAGTGGCGGTCATATTTGCAGTAGTCGCCATCCTGATTGCCTGCATGGGCCTGTTTGGTCTGGCGACCTATATGGCCGACCAGCGCAGGCGCGAAATCGGGATCCGCAAAGTATTGGGGGCCAATCCCTCTGAGATCGTTTCATTGCTTTCCTCGGATTTCCTGAAACCTGTCCTCATAGCGATCCTGATTGCCTGCCCGCTGGGATATTATTGTATGGGGCAATGGCTGGGAAATTTTGCTTACAGGATCGATGTCGAGTGGTGGATACTGGTAACTGCCAGTTTGCTGGCCATTTTTATCGCTCTGCTGACGGTAAGTTTTCAAAGCCTGAAGGCAGCGTTGACAAACCCGGTCAAAAGTCTGCAGAACGAATGATCTGAAAAACAGTTGTTACCCCGGCGATTCACAGTGTTATGGCGTTATTTCCAGTATGCTGTGAATCGCTATCGGCGGAACCGAAACGGTAATGTTTCCATTGCTGTACCTGTATTGTAACGGCGTATTTTCCGGCTGTAATTTTACATTTTTGGGTGCTGCGGACGCCCGGAGGGTTACCGTGATGTTGCCCAGAGCAGGCACCTCGTTGTAAACCATCACATTGGGATTGTCATGCGGCCCCGAGGTGTTGATCAGATGTACGTAGGATTTGCCGTTTTTGCGGGTCACAACCTGATGGACGTTTGCTGAGCCGGTCACTGTAGACAAGAGTTTTACATCCATATCGGCCAGAATGCTCTTGATAAGGGAAGGCATCAGCAGGTTTTTGTTACGGGTATAAAAATCGCCCATATTCAGATAAACGCCCGCAATTTTACCCTTACCAAGCGAACTTACAGTAGCCAAAGGATTGTCTTCTCTGAACCGAAGGTCATCTTCCCGGTAGTAGTTGCCGACGGTACGCGTTCCCTGTAACGGACGCACTTGCCTGAAGTCTGTTTTCAGCCGGATGATCTCATGGCCAATTCCTGCATGTATCAGACTGTCTTTCAAAAATCCGGTTGTTTTTTCTATACCTAACTGTTCAGCAAAAGCGTCCGTGGCCTTCGCGCCGATAACGATCAGATTCCCGCCGTCCTTTACGTAGGTCAGCAGTTCTTCTTTTTGTAATGGATCTATACCTTCCCATTCCGGCAAAACCAGTACAGGATAATTTTTTATTCTGTCGGACAACTGGTGGTCCATCAGGATCTCGGCGGGCAATTGGCTGTCCAGCAGTACATTGAGCGATCCTTTGAGTGCCTGCTGCGAATGCGGCGTATACAGGCCCAAGGCGGGTTTGCGCCTCCACGAATAGGTGGAAAAAATCAGGCCGATCTGCGGCGTGACCGTTCCCTCGTAGCAGAATGCTTTGCGCTCGTTGCTGAACCGGATCAGTTCCCCCATCTTTTTAAACTGGTAAGGTTCCGGTGTCCCGTCCAGATTTTGCTGCCAGTAAGTCTGAAAACCGCCTCCCATAGCAAGCACTTCGGCCGCTTCCTGTTTGAGCTGCACTACGGATTTTGTTGATTTTTGGTCGTTTTTCCACGCAAATGACCATGACATCAGGTCCCACGGCTTGCCTTGCAGCGCCAGGCAACGACTTTCGAAAGCAGAGCTGTATACACTGTTCGAACCGGCTACATCCCCGGAAAGGAAATTGACCGGCAGGTCTGCTTTTTCAGGCATCATAGACGAAAATGCCCAGTTACTTGTGATTTTAAAGTCGGGATTGGCCTGATGTGCGACATTTACATAGTCATTGATATAATTCCTGAAGAGCTTTCTGTTGAATTCCATCCACTCAAAATAGTGGTTGTCCGTTCTTTTTCGGGGAGCGACGGCGACTCCGGTTTCCTTTGTAAAAGCGGCCGTAACAGCCGGAGAGTAATCCGGGCCGAGCGCCCAGCAATCGCCGTCGATCCAGGCGCCATCCAGTTTGTAATCTTTGATCAGTTCAAGAAGCTGCGGTTGCAGAAGCGCTGCCGGATAGCCGCCCAGCAATGAAATTGCACGTTTGTCTCTGGCGCTGTCCGCGTTGATCCGGGCCCATTCGGGATGGAGCTCCACAGCCCTGTCATCCAACACACCCGAATAGTGGACAAACAGCGGGATCTTATGCCTGGCGGTGACTTCCCGCCAGATTTTCATAATATCTTTCTCAAACCGGGGAGGTGCATAACCCACCTTGGTAGGGTAGCTCGACAGCCCGTAATGTCCTTTGCAGTCGACCTGGATAAAATCCGGCTTTGCTATGGACAGCAGCGAGTCAATCAGGCCGGCGGTAAAAGTTTTTCCGATTAAAGTATCCCACAGCATGGCATGGAAATCAAGATGCAGACCAGCAAAACGATCTTTCGCGGCGATTTTTTTGGGCGAAGAGTCGTTTTTTTGTGCAAATGAAAGGGTAGAGATCAGGCAGAAGAAGAGAATGGCGGCGGCTGCTTTTTTCATAGAAGGTGGTCCCGCACAGGATTTCGCGCGGTATTTTGAGGAGGTTTAGGGAATTGGGATTGGGTTTGCTAAAACACTTTCTATGAAAAGTGCTTATTCCGTTCAGTTACTTGTTTACCACCTAGAATTCGAACCAATAACCAAGAACCGCCGCCTCCGTCCGCGATGCGTGTAGTGCTGACCGTTAAGAGATGATATTCTTCATCGGAAACAAGCGCGGGTTCAGACATTGTATATCCTGGCGCAACTCCCGCCCCAGAGCTTATCCTTTTCAGTTTCGCTGAGCGAGGCAGTGTTTCTTATTACGATCTCGCAAACTTCTCCGTAAGAAGCTCCTACCAGGCATACCGGCCAGTCACTTCCGAACATCAGCCGGTCGGGGCCGAATATTTCCAGCATTTTATCGACGTATTTTTGAAAATCCCCGTACTTCCAGTTTTTCCAGTCGGCTTCGGTCACGAGTCCGGCGAGTTTGCAGCTTACATTTTCCATCGGGGCAAAGGCTTGCATTTGTTCAGCCCAGTCGTCGAACAGCTGGTCTTTGATAAAAGGCTTGGCAAGATGGTCAACTACAAACCGCTGATCCGGGAAAAGTTTTACGAAATCGACAGCGTAGGGGATATGTCTCGGGTGGATCAGGACATCGTAAGTGAAATCGTAGCTGGAAAGTGCTGCAATGCCTTTGCGAAAATCAGGACGCAGCAGAAAATCGTCTTCCGGCTCCGCCTGTACAATATGCCGGAAACCTTTGAGCATACTGAACTGTGAAAAATACTCCAGCCGTTCTTCGATGTTTTTTGCACGAAAATCGACCCAGCCGACAACGCCTTTTATAAAATCATATTCAGCAGCCAGGTCGAGCAGGAAATGCGTCTCCTGTTCACTCTGGTCAGCCTGTACCGCGATGCCCTCGGTGATACCCTCCGCCTCAAGTAACTTGAGCAGGTCGCCGGGCATAAAATCATTTTTAATCACCGCCATATCATCGGTGATCCAGGCGTCTTTTACAGGGTCATAATGCCAGAAATGCAGGTGGCTGTCTATTTTCATTACAAATGGTTTTGATCATTAATAAGCGAGGCACGATGGCCCTATCGGTTCGAAGGATTTGTAACCCAGCGAAAATTCCTAATGTCCGAGCTGCTCCGAACAGCTCTTTCCACCTTGTGCTACAAACATGACTTTGTCGAAAATCTCTTGTGCCACTTCTTCGGTCGACGCCTCATTGGTCAGTATTTTTCCGGCATTGATATCCATATCTCCTTCCATTCTCGCAAAGGTTTCCGGGTTTGCACAAATCTTGATGACCGGCGAAACTGCTGAGCCCGCCACCGATCCCCGGCCGGTAGTAAACAATACACAATGCGCGCCCGAGGCAATCAATTCGTTCATTTCGGAAATATCATTGGGGTTGGGAAACCCGAAACGCGGCTCCCCGTCCGGCACGATATCCATCAGGTACAAGCCCGGTACTGTTGTAGGATCGCCCGGTTTGATCAGCCCGGTAATCGGCGCGGTGCCGCTTTTGCAATATGCGCCCATCGATTTTTCCTCCAGAGTCGTAAGCCCGCCTTCCGCATTGCCCGGCGCAAAGCTGCCGTGACCCATGACCGCATGGTAACGTGCCGCCTTTGCTACCGCCTTTTGTAATTCTTCCGCCAGTGCCGGATGTCTTGCACGGTTGCCGAGGAGATTTTCGAGGCCGATCATTTCGCCGGTGTTTTCAAAAATCGTGGTACTGCCTGCTTCATTCAGCATATCGAAAGCCAGTCCGGCTGCGGGGTTGGCGGTAATGCCGCTTGTGGCATCGCTTCCGCCCGAAACGATTCCGACGATCAGCTCATCCACAGAAAACGGCACGCGGGGCACTTTTCTGATCGTTTCCAGCGCGGACGTAACGAAAGAAATTCCCTCCTGCACACTGTTTCCAGTCCCCCCGGCCGTTTGAATGCCTATCAGCCTGACTGGTCTGCCGCTGGCGGCGATCTGTTCATACAGCCGGTTGCGGTTAAAACTTTCGCAGCCCAGCGACACCAGCAGTACCGCGCCTACATTGGGATGTGTGCATAGTGCATTCATCATTTTGTCGGCGTAACCATTCGGATAGCAGCCGCTGAATCCGATCAGATGAACGGGTTCGTCTTCAAACCGTGAGGTTACCTTGCGCGCCACATGATGTGCGCATTCCACCAGATAAGCCACCAGCACAATGTTACGGATGCCTTTTCGTCCGTCCTTCCGCAGAAATCCGGTGCCCGTTTTAGGGTTTGATAAATTCATGGTCTAAAGTATAGGTGGGAATATAATCGCTCTTCAGATTGTGCAGGTGAACGTGGTCGCCGAAGCGGATGTCCTCAGTCGCCGAGCCGATCGGGATACCGAATTTGATTACCTGCTTTCCAAAGGGAATTGCACAGGCAGCCACTTTATGTCCCAGCCCCAATGTTTTTTTTGAAGTAAAAACACGACCGTCTATGACCATTGTTTCTCCTTCTTCCACAGTCTGCCGGACGACGTATACATTGTCCAGCGGATTGATTTTAAATAATTTATCCATAAATCAGACCCTTATGCCGGTTTCCGGAAAAATATTTTCAACAGGTGCCCCGGTCCTGATCCTGCTGCCTTTTACCGCAAAATAAAGGATATAAAAATAGGATGGCAGACACACCAGATAGGCCATCTGGTGTGAATAAAGATCAGCCGCGTAGCCAAACAGCAACGGCAATACCGCACCACCAATGATCCCCATCACCAGAATAGAAGAGCCGGTTTTGGTGAATTTACCGAGGTCGGCGAGCGCCAGCGGGAAAATGGCAGGCCAGAGCAATGAATTCGATAAACCCAGCGCAGCGACCAGATAAATGGAAATTGCCGGAGGAACCATCGTGATAGAAACAGTTATAAACATCCCGGAAACTGCACAAAGAACCAGTGCCATGCGCTGGCTTACCAGTTTTGGAATAAAAAACACGCCCAGCAGATAACCCGCTACCATGCCAAACGTGGTCAGCCAGACGTAGTTTTCCGGTGAAGGCAGGTTCAGCACTTTGGCATAGTCATTAATGGAACCCAAAGCGATGATCTCGACACCCACGTCAAAAAATATAGCCACGACGCCCAGCAGCACATGCGGGATCTGAAGAATGCTTGTCTTACTGTTGGCATAAACCGACACCTCATTGATCTCGTCTTCACTTTCGTCCTCACCCGGTGCTTTCAGTTCGGGCAGAGGTGAGTAGAGCGAGAGTATACCAATCGCCGTCAGCATTGCCCCGATGATGTAAAACGGCACAATGGCATCCCCAAGCTGCACATTGCCCAGGTCCAGAAATATACCCAGGATCAGCGATGCGCCTGCCAACGCCAGTTTATCGGCGATGCCCATGGTGCTGATCCGGCTGGCCGCACTTTCGGCCGGGCCCAGGATAGTGACGTAGGAATTGATCGCTCCGGTTAGCAAAGTCTGGCCGGTGCCGATGATAAAAAGTGCAAAAAGAAAAAGCGCAAAACTCACGATGCTGGCCGCATAGCCGATCAAGGCAAAACCAGCGGCAATTGTAATAAAAGCAATGCTGATCCCTTTTTTGTAACCGAGGGCTTTGAGGACGCTGCCCGAAGGCACACCAAAAAGTACGTAAGCCGAAAAAGTAGCAGTCATGATCAGGTAGGACGCAGCCGTGGAAACAGTGAATGCCTCCTGCACAAACGGTATAAAATAAGCATTGATGCCGACAGAAAATCCCAGGATCACATACATGCTGCCAATAATGAGCATGGGAAGAACAGGCGTTTTTTGGATATCATTCATGGCTTCCCAAAGTTTGTCTGAGGTGGTCGAGGATGAGTTCTTTTACCTTATCGCCATATTCCTTTGTGGCTTGCGGGGCACTTTCTGTATACCAAGTGCCGGTTTTGAAACGCTGCATATCAGCGCCTTCCGGGCATAGGGATTGCATGAGCGCGGTTTCCAGCTTGCCTGCATGGTCGATGGGATGTTCGGCCTGGATTTCCGGGCTGAGAAACGGGTGTATGCGTATCCAGTTGAAAGGATCGCTTCCCTGATTGTGCTGCTCATAATATTCGGATGACGCCGCATTGCCCCACCAGCCTTCGCCCCGCTCCTTTTCCAGAAAAGAAAAAGTAGCCTGACGGGCTGCCAGTTTGAAAGAAAGGTCAGTGGGCATACCGGCCGTGAAATTTTCGCTCTGGTGATGTACAAACACATGGATGTTCCTGAAACCGATGCGCAGCAGATTGTCAAACAGGTTCTGCGCAAAAGGATACAGGATCTGCGGGCCGGTGTGCACGCTGCCTTTTCGTTCGGGAGGCTCTACCGCAAAGCTGCTCGCTCCATAGTAAAAAGGTGGAAGGATCACCATAGGGACCTCCTTTTCAAGGATTTCAAGGGCGCGGACGATCACAAGCGTGTCTACGCCCGTCACCAGGTGTTCGCCATGGTATTCCAGCACTCCGAGTGCCAGTACCGTCGGCGTATGGGCATCGATCGCAGCACGGATGTCGGCCGGGTACATGAGTTCGTAACGCATGGGGTTTAATGCTGTGGGTTGAGAGGTTCTTCCAATGAAACAGGGTCAGGTATTTTTTTCGTGAAGAGGTTGCGAAGCTGACTTTCAGGGGTTGTTTTTCTGTTCAGTGCTATGCGCATCCATCCATAATAAATAAAGCCGGCTACGACCATGCCGTTGATCAGGGAAATGAAAAAGCGCTGGGAAAAATAGCCGATCAGGAATCCTGTGATCCAGGCCAGAAATGCCGCCGGATTGATTTTCATGTCGGGAGAGCCGTCTTTCCCTTCGTACAAAATTTTCCGCTCAGGGAACAGCCAGTAATCGATCATTACGGTGACAGCAATAGGGCCGATGAGCCATGATAAAAATTGCAGGAAGAAGTTAAATATCTGGTCGGGACCATACCAGGAAAAAAACAAGGCCAGCGCCCAGGATATCAGCAATACCAGTTTCCGGTTCGTCTCTTCATTTTTATACTCGGGTATCGGCGGAGCGGCCATCATATTCGCCCCGAAATAAATAGCCGCCATGGCGGTAGACCAGGAACCGAGAAAGATTGCGAAAAATGATACATGCAATAAACCGAACCGGTCCATGATCAGGAAAATATTCCATTCGCCGGTTGCCAGGGCACCCAGTGTAGCGCCGACATATTGAAGCACCATCAGGACACCGTAGGTCAGAAATAACCCGATAGCGGCTTGTTTCCCATTCTTATAAAACCTCGTAAAATCGGAGATAACTGTATTGGCATGAAGCCAGCCGCCCGCGGCAGAAGTAAAAACCACCAGTGCCGAGGCTGATTGTAGCGGAGCGCGTGCAATAATTGCTTTGAGCCCGCCCCCGATATCCAGCGCCCCCCATATCGTTATAATCAGAATTATCACAATAGCCGGGACTGCCAGGTAGTCCACGTAAGCGATCCATTTCATGGTTTTATACGCCGGGACCAGAAAAACCACTGCCATCAGGAATGTGATCCCCCAATACGCAAAAGCAGATTCCTGGGTAATTCCCATGATTCCTACGGTGGCGTCCCGCGTTAGATTCAGAATCACGGCAAACCATACCACCGTGGTTATCGATAGGATGAAATTGGGCAGTACTACCCCCCAGTTACCATAGGAATAGCGAAAAAGCATGGCGCTAGTGTAGCCTGTGCGGGCACCGATAATGCCAATCAATATGGCAATTACACTGTTAAACACGCCGGCCATAGCAATGACCAGCATCGCCTCTTTGAACGAAAGCTGGCTGCCGACCAGGCCCCCTACAAGCAAACTGGAAACCGTAAGCACCAGTCCCCATAAAATAAAAGTGTTGCTCCAGAAACCGAGTCTTTTGGATTCTGGCAACCGGGACCGCACTTCATCCCCTCGGTCGGCGGGGCCGGTTGAAATGTGTTCTTGGCTCATGTCAGGAAAATGGGTAGGTTGGTAGGTTAGGAATTCATGCTCATAACTCGCAGAGGGATCAAAACCCGTAATCAGGGAGAGAGAAAATAAATTGCCTGGCCGGTGCTTTATAAAGAGGAAGGAACAGCCGCTGCCTGTCGGGCTGGTACAGATCGGGACTGCTCATTACGGTCTAAAAACTAAACCACCTAATATATGGTATTTGGCAGCAAATACGATTAGATGAATTGTCAGAGTCACAATTCATGTTGTTTTATACCGGATTATATAAAAAGGAGAAAATATTTGAAATTATTTTTTATATCTCGCTTTAAACCTAACTTAGAGGTTTCTAAGAGGTTCAGACTTGGTCTGACACAGCATTTTTTCAGATAACAATAGATCGGACATTTACCTTGTAGCAAGCAGGTTTTCCTACCTGACGCGAAAATGAGGCTTTTTACAAATACTTACTTCCTGGCATTTTAAGCACATTATAAGTACCCGTACCGGCGTACACATTATTGGAACTGCATACCAGTACTATCAAATTAACAAGGGGATGACAGATTTAAATTCCAAAAAGCGGTGTTTTACCCAGATTGCTGAGGGTGATAAGCAGGCTTTTGATGTTTTTTTCAAATATTATTATCCCAAACTGATCCAGTTTGCCCGCATTTATGTGGACTCCGTCCCGCAGGCCGAAGACGTTGTCGCCGACGTACTGACCAATATCCTGATCAACCGCAAAAGAGTTTTTATTCTCGATCATTTTGAGTCTTACCTTTATTTCTCCGTTAAAAACAAAGCGATATCCTCCATCAAAAGGCAGCAAAGGGAAAATCCCTTTCTTTTTGATTCCAACGATATTATCCTGAACTCCATGGCGGTTACCGACCCGCACGAGCTGCTGGTAGGGCAGGAACTGCAGGATCAGATCGATGAGATCATCCGGCAGTTTCCCCCCAAAAGAAAAATGGTTTTTCAGCTGATCCGGGAAGAAGGTTTTACATACCGGCAGGTGGCGGAGCTGATGAATATTTCCGAACGCACAGTAGAAGTGCATTTAAAGCTTGCAGTGAAAGAACTCCGCGAAGGCGTCGAGAACTTCCTCAACGATAAGAAATCCCGGAATGACCGCCTTAAAGCCTTCTGATCCGGATGTTTCTGAAATAAACCTGGTCTCCGTGGTCTGTAAGCATGATATGCCCGGTGTCCGAGGCGCCGTAGCCCGGATAATCTTTGAATTTGCAGGCCGCCACCTTGGCTTTGAAATCTTCAGTACCTCGTTCATAGCTCGTCACTTTCACGCCGTTCAGCCAATGTTCCGCGTGTTTCCCTTTTGAAATCACCCGGGCCTTGTTCCATTGTCCGGGAGGCAGCAGTTTTTTCCCCTTGGGCGCATATAACAGATAGGCTGACGCGGTAGATGATGTACCGTTCGGATCTGTTTTTACTTCAGGATAATTGAGATCGTCAATGATCTGGTATTCAATGCCTATGGGTGAGGTTTTTCCGGTTTGGGAGTTCTTCATATTGTTGACCTGGTACTTGATGCCGCTATTGGCCGACTGTGTCAGGTTGAAATCCCATTCCAGTTCAAAGTCGCCATAGGTTTCCCGTGTAATAATATCTCCGCCTTTTCTCCCCGCCAGGACCGACAGCGCACCCTTTTCCACTACCCAGCCGCTGGAAGGCGCGCTGTCCGCGGAAGCTTTGCGCCATTTGTTCAGATGGCTGCCGTCAAAGAGGGCCTCCCATTTTCCAGGGGCAGTACTTACCGCAGTAGGGTATGTTCTCTTTTCAGTATTAACCAGACTTTCCGTCTGTTTGAACTCATACAAAGCGAGAGCCGCCATCGGGATTAAAATCAATGTAACCAGTTTCATCAGATTATGCTTTTTTGTTAATAAAAGATTCTACCGCACATAACTACTACCGTTTCCAAATCCCATAAGGAAGAAAGAGAAAAAGTGAAAAAAAGTATTAACGTATAAGTAAGATCGTTAGCAATATAGTATCATACCAAAAAAAGGTGCAACGCACCCTAATATCTCCAACCGGGTGCACCGCACCCGGCCACCAGCGATGAATATGATTATGGAATGATAACGCCAAGGTGCCGCACCCGGTCCTTCTCAAAAAAAAATCAAAAAAAACGTAAACCCATTACGGGTTTTCCCCGGAATGTGGGTTATGGGGGTATAAACCGGATTTCATGAGCTATAATCACTTACATATCGACCATTTAATAGCACAATTCCTGAGCGGAAATGCGACTGAGCAGGAACAGGCGGAATTGGAAGAATGGCTGTCGATGTCTCCTGATAACCGTGCTGTTTTTGAACAATTGAAAAAAGTGTGGCAGGCGCCTCCGGCTGACGGGTACGAAAAAAGAATGGACAGTATCAGGGACCGGATCTGGGAGGACGCCGTAGCTGAAGAGCAGGAAGGAGAAGAGGTTTCGGGTATCAGGAAGATATTTTTATTCCCCTGGCGGTCGGTAGCAGCGGTTTTTTTGCTGGTCGTGGCCGGTCTTTATTTTTATTCCAATACCCTTGAAGATAAGAAAAATATGGTTGCCGGGAAGCCCGATGTGTGGGTGGAAAAGGAAAATCCAACGGGAAAAAGATCGGTTTATTTCCTGCCCGACGGCACCAAAGTATGGCTGAATGGGGAGAGCACCATCGGGTTTTCAGAAAATTTTTCAGACACTTTGAGATATATCAGGCTGCAGGGAGAAGCGTTTTTTGAAGTGGTGAAAGACGCTTCCAGGCCGTTTATCGTGGAGGCGAACGGCATCACCGTACAGGCTTTGGGGACTGCCTTCAATGTATCGCAGAACCTCGGCGACCCCGATGTTGCGGTGGCCCTGCTGGAAGGAAAAGTAAAGATCGAAAACAAAGAAAAAACACACACGGTGATATTGAAGCCGGGGGAAGAGCTGATTGCCTCCAAAGGCAATACCGTCTTCGCTACCCAGCGTTTCAACTATGATGCTGCGATAGGCTGGAAGGATGGTATTCTCATTCTCCAGCAAGACAATTTTTCGTCCTTCTGCAGAAAGATCGAAAAATGGTATGATGTAAAAATTGAAGTGAAAGGCAAAGCACCCGACGACTGGCAGATCAGGGCCAGGTACCAGAATGAAAGCCTCAGGAATGTGCTGAAAGATTTAAGTTTCAATAAGGATTTTGCTTACAAAATCGAAGACAAAATGGTATACCTGACTTTCTGATCACCTCCGGAAAGTTCTGTGAAATACATCAGCAAGCGGCATTAAAAACCAACAATACGGAGAATTCGAATTCTTAATCTTTGTCAGATTAATGTGCCAGTCATTGGTAAAATGGCCCTCTACCAGTGTCGGGAAATGAAGCTAAACCGCGTCTTAACCTACAACAAAAGGAGTATGAAAAAATTACTTTACTCGCAACTTGCCAGGAGTGCAGGTTATGTATTTCTAGTTGTTATACCCCAGCTTCTCTTCGCGGGTATCAGCCAGGCAAAAGAAGCCAGGGAAATCAAGAGCATTCACGAGGTAACGATCAGGACTGTATATACGAATGCGTTGCTTGCCGATGTTTTCAAAGACATTGAATCGAGGACTGACTTTGTTTTTACGTTCGATGCGAAGGACTCGTTTTTAAAAGACCGTTACAGCAAGCCGATGGGCACGTCGTCGGTGGCCCATGTACTGGAAGGTATCGCCAACTCCTCCCGGCTGGCGTTTCAGCAGATCAACCAGAATATCAGCGTGAGAAGGCAAAGTGTAGGCATGTCCGTTGAAAATCCAACCGAGACCAGGATGGCGCTGATCAACGTGGCCGGAAAGGTCATATCTGCCGCCGACAAACAGGGACTGCCCGGTGTGAGCATTCTGGTAAAAGGCACTACCACCGGTACGGTGACGGACGGCGAGGGAAATTACAGCATTTCACTTCCCGGCGACGACGGTACCCTGGTGTTTTCCTCGATCGGGTTCATCACCCAGGAAGTACTGATCAAAGGGCGGTCAACCGTGGATGTATCGATGGAAGAAGACCTGAAAAAACTGGACGAAGTAGTAGTTACAGCCTTTGGCATAGAAAGGGATAAAAAGAGCCTCACCTATTCCACGCAGAATGTGGATGTGGAAGCGATCTCAAAATCAAGAGAATACAATGTGCTGAACTCACTCGCCGGGAAAGTGGCAGGTCTTAATTTCCAGACTTCCAGCACCGGGGTAGGCGGTACTTCACGGATCGTGTTGCGCGGTAACAGGTCGATCAGCGGCAACAGCCAGCCTTTGTACATCGTTGACGGTGTGCCGGGAAACCTTTCCGACCTCAACCCCGACGATATCGAATCCATGACCGTGCTGAAAGGCCCGAACGCAGCCGCGCTTTACGGAAGCCAGGCCAACAACGGGGCGATTGTGGTGACCACCAAGAGAGGCGGCAATACCGCCGGACGTTACGATGTATCTGTTAGCCAATCATATACTTTTGAAATACCCAACATCCTGGTCGATTACCAGGATTCCTACGGGCAGGGATTAAATGGCCAGTACATGGCAAACACATCCAGCAACTGGGGCCCGAAAATGGAAGGGCAGATGGTGGACCACTGGTCCAACGATCCCAACTGGGCAGGCCCGAAAACCTACGCGTATTCGCCTCAGCCCAATAATGTGCGGGATTTTTTCAAAGTCGGTCACAACTCTGCAACCAACCTGGCGATCAGTACCGGTAGCGAGAAAGCACAAACGTATTTTTCCTATACCTACACGGATGGTGCCGGGGTTGTACCTTTCAATGAGCTCTCCAGGCACAATGCCAACCTGCGGTTTTCCAATAATCTGGGCAAAAGACTGAGTATCGACGGAAAACTGACCTATATGCGGCAGGAGATCAAAAACGGTCTGGGTGTATCCATCGATTACAGTAATCCGTTACGCCACGCCTACCGGATTCCCAGGAACGTAAGAACGCAGGATGCAGAGATCTATGAGTTTTACAACGATAACGGAATACCCGTCACGCACACATGGAGCTCGTCCGAACTCGTGGAAACCAACCCCTACACGGCTGTAAACGGGATTTCTTCCAACAGTGTCAGGGACCGGGTCGCGGCCCTGGCGAGCATGAAGTATAATGTCACGGACAAGCTGAGTGTGCAAATCAGGTCGTCCCTGAACCGCGCTTTTGAAAATTATCAGAACGAGATCAAGGGCGGTATTTCCAAGGTTTCACCGGTCGACGGCTACTTCGGGGTTTCCTCGTCGGAGAGCATGAGCCTCAACAACGACTTTCTGGTTTCTTACAACGACAACATTTCCAGTACCCTGAAATACAATGTGAATGTCGGCGGCAACAGCCTGATCAACCGAAATACTTCCATCTCCGCCAATACGGGCACAACTTTGACTATTCCTAATTTCTTTACTCTTTCAAATACCCAGTATCTGCAGGCGTCTAACAGCGTCGGCGGACCGAGTAATATCAATTCCCTGTATGCGTTCGGGCAGATCAGCTACAAGGATGCGATATTCCTGGACCTGACCGGAAGGAATGACTGGAGTTCCACTTTGCCGAAAAGCAACTGGTCCTTCTTTTATCCTTCCGTCGGTCTGAACGGCGTGGTTTCGGAACTGGTGAAGCTGCCGATGGTGATATCATTTTTCAAAGTGAGGGGTTCTTACGCTATCGTGGGTAACGGAACCAGTCCTTTCTCCTTATCAAGGTATGCGACATTGAGCAGGGGAGGAAAGGCAGGGCTGATGTCGGTGAGCGGTACTTTGCCCAATGAAAACCTGAAACCGGAAAAAACCGCGAGTCTGGAACTGGGCGGAGACCTGCGTTTCTTCGAGGACAGGCTCGGTCTGGACTTTACCTACTATGTGACCAACACCACCAACCAGCTTTTTTCCATTTCGCTGCCGCCTGCGTCGGGTGCCTCGGGATTTTTTACAAACGGGGGTGATGTGGAGAACAAAGGCGTTGAAATGGTATTTACTGTCAAACCCATCGTAAAAGCGGATTTTGGCTGGGATATCGGTCTTAATTTTTCCAAAAACAAAAACATTGTCAAGAAGATCAATGACCAGCGACCTTCTATCGTGATGGGAAACAATGACTTACGCGAGATCAGACTGGAACAGGGCAAGCAATGGGGAGGGATCTATGTCAAAGGCTTCCAGCGCGATGACAACGGAAATGTGATTGTTGGTCCGAATGGGATTCCGCTATATACAACCGGTAAAACCGTGTTCGTAGGAAATTCAGAGCCCAAATGGCTGGGGGGCATCCGAAATACATTCCGGTACAAAAAGCTGAGCCTGAGCGTACTGATCGATGTCCGCCACGGAGGCGTGATCTCTTCATTCGCCAATTCGGTACTCGCTGCCGATGGCTCGACCAAGGAAACCGAAGCCGGCCGCGATGGAAAGCTGGTTTTCGGAAAGGATTTCTTCCCGGAAGAAAATGCAGTAAAACAGGACGGATCGGTTAACGACCTGCCTATCAATGTCCAGGATTTCTGGATCGGGAGCGGCGGGCGTACTGCGGGGCTGGTGGGCGAAATCCATACTTCGGATGCATCCAATGTCAGGTTACGGGAAGCGCAGCTGAGTTACAGCCTGCCCAAGGGAATATTTGGTTACCCGGTCAGTTTTTCGCTGGTAGGCCGGAACTTGTTTTTCCTGTCCAACAAAGCCAAGTACCTCGATCCGGAAATTTTCGTAGGTGCCGACAATGCGACCCAGAGCGACGCCAGCTTCACCCTGCCTACCACACGCTCGATCGGATTTAATGTACGTGTCAACTTTAAATAATCAGTAAAATCATGAAAAAGATAAAAATCATATTCGTTACATGTTTTTGCATGGTTTTCGGAAGCTGTACCGACGTTTTTGAGGAACTGAATACGCCTTCCAACCTGCTGGTGTCCGATAAACTGGACATCGGGAATGTGGGCCAGGTATTTGCCACAACTCAGTTCAATACCATGTTTATGTCTGGTTACGAAATCAGCCAGAACCTTTTTGCCGATCTTTTCAGCCAGTATTTTACATTGCTGCGGGTTAACTTTTACTCAGACCGTTACGTGGATGTTGCCAGCTGGTCCAATGCCAATTTTACCGGCTTTTACACTTCGGTTGCCAAGGACCTCAGCTTTGTGGAGAAATATACAGCTGAAAAGAATTTTCCTTTGCAGAATGCGGTGATCAAAGTATGGAAAGTACAGGCATTTCACAGACTGACAGACTATTACGGTCCGATTCCCTATCTGGAAGTGGGAAATGGCGCTACCAGTGTACCCTATGATCCGCAGGAAGTGATTTATAAGGATTTTTTCAAAACCCTCGACGAAGCGGTGGCAGTTTTGAAACAGAACAAAGGTGCGAGCGTGTTTTCAAGGGATGATCTTGTTTTTTCGGGTGATGTGAATAAATGGCTGACCTTCGCCAATTCCCTACGTCTTAGACTTGCGCTGAGAGTGAAATATGCCGCTCCTGCACTGGCCAAGGCCGAAGCCGAAAAAGCAGTGGCCGACGGGGTAATGCTTACTGCTGCGGAAAATGCGAATGTTTTTACCAATGATCTCAGTAAAAATAACCTGGGAACGATCGCCAACTACGACAACTGGCGGATGAGCGCGACCATGGAAAGTGTAATGGTGGGCTTCAATGATCCGCGGCTCGACGCATTCTGGAATCCCGTAGTGACCGACAACCGCAACGACGGCAGCAAATTCCACGGAATCCGCAACGGTCTGCCCATCGCATTGATCGATAACCCGGTGCAGGTCGCTACCAATTCCAAGATCGATACCAAATGGTGGCGACTGGAAGACGGCGGTACCAACCCGCCTTACCAGGTGATGCGGGCCGAAGAGGTTTATTTTTTACGGGCCGAAGGTGCGGTGGAAGGCTGGAATATGGGGGGTACTGCGAAAGAACTGTATGACAAAGGAATCGAAGTATCGATCTCGTCCCGCACTGCGGCGACTGCGGTGGATATTGCCAATTATCTTAAAAGCACCAGCACCCCGAAACCGCTTAAAGACCAGTGGAATACGCCTGCCGTTTCAGACATTCCTGTCGCTTTCCTGGCCACAGGGCCCAAAGAAAAACAACTGGAGCAGATCGGTACCCAGAAGTGGATCGGATTGTTTCCCGACGGCTGGGAAGCCTGGGCTGAAATGAGAAGGACCGGCTATCCCAAGCTCCTGCCAAGGATACAGTCTGAAAATCCGGATGTGCCTGCTAACCAGATGATCAGAAGGTTATTGTTTGTGGACGGGGAGTACGCCAACAACAACCAGGCCGTGACAGCCGCGCTTACCTTGCCCGAACTGGCCACCAAAGGAGGAAATAAGAACAGTACCAAATTATGGTGGGACGCTAAATAAATATCATGGCTGAAACATTCAATACATTGGGCCGCCGGAGTTTTGTAAAAAACCTGGCGGCTGGCGGGATCGGTATGGGCCTGGTGAGCACTTCTTTCACCTCATTCGGAGCGGCAGCGGCAAAAGATATCAAAATCGGAGTGGTGGGATTATCCGTCCACAGCGCAGCTTTTTCCCAGATTTTGAACGATAGCAATAAAAAGTCCGACCTGGCGGGATGTACGATCACGGCGCTGTACCACCCACCCGGGAATCCGGATGTGGATTTTACCAAGGAACAGCTTGCGAAATTTGAGTCGGATATCCGGGCCATGGGGGTGAAAATGGTAGGCTCGATGAGCGAAATGCTTGCGCTGGTGGATGTTGTGATGATCGAAACCAACGACGGCCGCCCGCACATGAAAGAGGTTTTACCCGCTTTTGAGGCCGGAAAGCCTGTTTTTCTCGACAAACCTGTGGCGGCTTCATTGAACGGAGTGATCGAAATTTATGAAAAAGCGAAGCAGTTCAATGTTCCTGTTTTTACATCCTCGGCACTCAGGTACATTCCGGGCGTGGCCAATATCAAAAGCAGCGAAGTGCTGAGTGCCAGCACGTTCAGTCCGGCGGCGTTTGAGAAAAGCCACACCGACCAGTTCTGGTACGGGATCCATGGGATCGAGCTGCTTTTCAGGGCGATGGGGCCGGGTTGCAGGGAAGTGGCGCACGTACATCACAGCAAGGCCGACGACCTGCTCGTCGGTTACTGGAACAACGACAGGGTCGGGACGTTCAGGGGGATCCGGGAGGGAAAAAGGGACTTCGGAGGTACCGCCTACATGCAGGACCAGATCGCCACACTGGGTACGTTTACCGGCTACCGTGATTTGGTTGTGAAGGTTGTTGAATTTTTCCTGACCAAAGTTCCGCCGGTACCCGTGAGCGAAACGCTTGAAATATATGCCTTCATGGAAGCCGCCATGGAAAGCCGGAAAAACGGCGGCATTAAAGTGAGCCTGGGAAAAACATTAAGCAAAGCGTACAAGGCAAATAAGGTTAAACAATAATTATCAGTAATCAGAAAAACTATGGGAAAGTTAAATGTAGGAATTATTGGATACGGCTGGGTTGCTACCGCACATATTACGGCAATACAGGCGGGCAATGGAGCACAGGTAACTGCTATTTATTCTTCAAGAAAACTCGATGATGCAGAATTAAGCACAAAATGGGGCGGGGATATTACTTCCTACACCGACCTGGATGCGCTGCTCGCCAACAAGGATATCGATGCTGTTTCGATATGCAGCTACACCTATCAGCACGTGGACCACGCCGTAAAAGCCGCCAAAGCCGGAAAACATATTATCCTGGAAAAACCGATGGCATTGTCCTGGGCCGACTGCCAGGCTATTGAAGCTGCTGTAAAAGAGGCCAATGTGAAGTTCTGTATCTGTTTTGAATGCCGGTATTCCAACCAGTTCATATCTACAAAAGCAATCCTGGATCAGGGCCTGATCGGTGACCTGCATTATGCGGAAGTGGATTACCTGCACGGGATCGGCCCCTGGTACGGTCAGTTTGAATGGAATGCAAAAAAAGGCGGCGGCGGAAGTTCTTTGCTCACAGCAGGTTGCCACGCACTGGATTCCCTGCTGATGTTTATGGGCACCGACGTGGAAGAAGTGACAAGCTACGATACCAAATCCAAAAGCCCGATTTTTACACCTTACGAATACACAACGACGAGCGTTACAATATTGAAATTCAAAAGCGGTAAAATCGCAAAATGTGCCGCCAGCGTGGACTGTCTTCAGCCTTATTATTTCCACACGCATCTGTTTGGCAGTGAGGGAAGTATCCTCGACAACAAGATCCATTCCGAAAAACTTAAGTCGGACAAGCACAAGTGGAGCGAAATGTCGATGTCGATGCTCGACTCCGGCGATGTGGCCGACCACCCTTACCAGTTACAGTTCGATACTTTCTTTGAATCGATCCAGAATAATACCGAAATGCCGCTCACAGGTCTGAAAGAGGCAATCAAAACGCACGAAATCATTTTCGCTGCCGACCAGTCTGCCGCTACCGGGAAGAGCGTAAAATTGTAATCCCATGAAAAAAGTCGCTATGGCAGTTGCGGCCCATCCGGATGATATCGAATTCCTGATGGCCGGGACGCTTGTTCTTCTGAAAAACGTGGGCTACAAGATCCACTACATGAACCTTTCGACCGGAAACTGCGGGAGTACCGTCCACGATTCGGAGCGTACGACCAGGATCCGGTTAAAGGAAGCTCAAAATGCATCGGAGGTACTGGGCGCAACTTTTCATCCGCCCATTACCAATGATTTCGAGATCATGTACGACGTGGAGCTGCTCCGGAAACTGGCCGCTGTGATCCGTAAGGTGAGGCCTTCGATCCTACTCACGCATTCTCCCTCCGACTATATGGAGGACCACATGAACACGAGCCGACTGGCTACCACAGCTGCATTTGTACGCGGAGTGCCCAATTTCGCGACCGGCGAACCAGCCACTTCGAACTACAACTGCGCTATTTACCACGCTGTCCCGCATGGTCTGATGGACCCGCTACGGCAGAAAGTATATCCGGAAATGTTTGTCGATACCGCATCGGTTCAACCAATAAAACGGAAAGCCCTGGAAGCCCATCAAAGCCAGCAGGAATGGTTGCAGGACAGCCAGAAAATGAATTCCTATATCCAGGCGATGGAAGATTTTTCGCTGGAAATCGGGAATATGTCGGATGCTTTCGAACATGCCGAGGGTTGGCGGCGACATACGCATTATGGTTTTTCGGAAGCCGGGTTCGACCCTTTGCAAACGCTGGGCCGGTTGGTCCTGCGCAACGAAGCCTATGCTAAAACAGCATAAGGTCAGGTCATTAAAATCAATTTTTAAAAAAAAATATTGTATGCGTAAAACGAGTTCAATAGCTCCGGGCTGGTGGGATTACACCACCCTGGAACTGGATCAGAAATTAACGGACAAAATTGCCGCTATGGGGCCAGAGGATATGATCAAATTGTCCCGGCCGGGTTTCAAAGTGGTTTTTTATGATACCATCGAAGAATTTTACCTCGCAGAAGCACTGGAATATGTGGACGTCTGGAAACAATCGACCGCCGCAAATCCGGTAGGTCTGTGCGGCCCGATCGGCCCGACGGAGCAGCTGCCACTGGTAGCGCGCATTATCAATGAACTGAAAATCTCTGTCAAAAACGCGCATTTCTGGAGTATGGACGAATGGGTTGTAGACGGTAAGGAAGTTTCCGGAGATCATCCTTTGTCGTTTCAGAGAACGTTTAAATCACTTTGTTACAACAGGATAGATAAAAGTCTGGCGATGCCGGAAGAAAACCTGCATTTTCCCAAAGCCGATACCAGCGCATTTATCGAAAGCTGGAAACAGGCGAAATGCCTGATCATGCAGGGCGGGCAGGGCGATGTAAAACACTGGGCTTTTAACGAGCCTCCCAAAAGAGAAGGAATTTACAAAGATACCCCGCAGACCGTTGAAGAATACAAACAGCTCGCGACCAGGGTGTTGGATCTACACCCGATCACCGTTCAGCAGAATTCACGCCTGCATTGCGGAGGTAACGTTCCGCTGATCCCCACACAAGCAGTAACAGTAGGGCCGAAAGAAACCTGGGAAACGGACAAGGTATCGATCTGGCATGCCGGCGCACACGACAACCCTTTCGGGCAGCGCCTTACTACCTACATGATTTCCAACAAAATCCCCGATACCTGCGTCCCGATGTCCGTGCTCGCAGACCACCCCAACGTGCAGTTCAATTTTTACCGTCCGGGCCTGGGTACCTGTTCGATAGAGATGCATTGACGCACATATAACCGGGAAACGGTTGTACTCAAATCAGTAAAATTTAAAGCAAATGATCGTATTTAAAAAAGCGAAATATCCGGCGCGATGTGCAGTGCATGTATGGCTGGTACTGGCCGGCCTGTATATGACCGGTTGCGGCGGCGCTCAAAAGATCGAGCTGAAAGAAGGGGACCGGATTGCCATTGTCGGCAATTCGCTCGCCGAACGTTTCCAGCAGGACGGGTGGTTTGAAACGTATCTGCAGGCCGCCAATCCGGAAGGCAAACTGGTGGTCAGAAACCTCGGTTATTCGGGCGACCAGGTACATTACCGGCCCCGCGCCCACAAAGGTTTCGGCGACAGCGACGCGCATCTGGCGGAAGTGAAGGCGAATGTGATATTCTCTTTCTTTGGCTACAACGAATCTTTTGAAGATAAACCCGAAGAGTTCAGGAAACAGCTCACGGCCTGGATAGACCATGTGCAGACGCAGAAATACGATTCCGTCCATACGCCCCGGATCGTGATGTTTTCGCCGATTGCGCATGAAAACCTCAAAACGCCCAATTTGCCGGACGGTACCGAAAACAACCGGCGGCTGGCTGCCTATACCAAGGTAATGGAAGAAGTGGCGGCGGAGAAGAAAACCGGGTTTGTGGACTTGTTCACTGCGACGCAAAAGCTGTATGAAACTTCTGAAAAACCACTCACCATCAACGGTATCCACTTGAATGAAGAAGGAAACCGCCAGTTGGCGCAATATTTCGCGGAGACTGTTTTGAAAGAAAAAGTAAGCCTCGACAAGGTGAAGCTGGATTCTCTGAGAAGCGCGGTCGTGGATAAAGATGATCACTGGTTCCGGAAATACCGGACGATCAGCGGAAACGATGTATGGGGGACGCGTTCCACCCAGGACGGAAATTATGCGACGCTGAACCAGGAACTCAAGGTACTGGATGTGATGACCGCCAACCGCGACAAAAGGATATGGACACGTGCGCAGGGAAAAGATGAAAAGCTGGATGACAGCAATGTACCAGAGCTGCTGGTGGTAGGGACCCACATTACCCGCGACGTCACTTATGTAGACCCGCAGGAAGCGATCAGCAAAATGACGTTCCCGAAAGAGCTGGAAGTCAATTTGTTTGCATCGGAAAAAACCTTCCCGGAAATAGCCAAACCTGTTGCCATGCAGGTGGATACCAAAGGCCGGATTTGGGTGGCATCCTGGGCGACCTACCCGAAATGGGAGCCGGGCAAACCCATGAACGACCGCCTGGTTATTTTATCGGATGAAAACGGCGACGGCGTGGCCGACAAGTCGAAAACCTTCGCCTACATTTCCCACCCGACCGGGTTTGAATTCTGGAACGACGGTGTGATCGTGGTTTCGGCACCTGACATTTTTTATCTCAAAGACACAGACGGGGATGATGTGGCCGATGTGAAGATCAAAATGTTCGGTGGTATTGGTTCCGATGATACGCACCATTCGGCCAATAACCTGATCTACGGGCCGGACGGGAATATCTATTACCAGCGTGGGATTTTTATTCTCGAAAACATTGAAACGCCCTGGCGCGTGAGCGAAGAATCGGGGACACCCGGACTTTACCGGTTCAATCCCCGGACGTTCGACTTCTCTTTTGTAGTGGAAAATACACCGAATGCACACGGTATCAGTTTTGACAAATGGGGCAACCCGCTCATCACCGACGGTACCAGCGGCAAGGCTTTCCAGGTGTATTACGACCGGAAAGTTACTTCTACCACGGATGTGAACCGGTATGAAAAAAGACCTTTGTTCACGCCGACGGTCCGGCCGATCACCGCCAATATGATTTTGTCGAGCAGCCATTTTCCGGATGCATATCAAAACAATTTCCTGCTTTTTAATGTCATCGGTTTTCAGGGAATCAAACGTTACCGCCTTGATTACAAAGAAGATGGAGTGGTGGAAGGTGTAGAAACCGGTGACTTGCTATACACCGGGAACCAGCCGACATTTGCGCCCAGTACCGAGGCCGCGCCGCGTATTGTCCCGAAAGATTACACGGGCGATCCCAATTTCAGACCCACCGACGGGGTGATCGGCGGTGACGGTGCATTGTATTTCAGCGACTGGCAAAACCCCGTGATCACCCACTCGCCCTATAACCTCCGCGACGCCAGCCGCGACCATACTCACGGCAGGATTTACAGGGTTACCGCCAAAAACCGGCCTCTGCAAAGCGCGGTTGCGATTCACGGAGCCAAGGTGGAAGACTTGCTGGAACTGTTCAAAAGTCCGGTCGATGGCATCCGCCACCGCGTACGGGTGGAACTCAGCGGCCGGAATACCGACGAAGTGATCAAAAAAGCGCAGGCGTGGGTAGCGAAACTGGATCTGGATAAAAAGGAAAATGCCCTGCCGCTGCTCGAAATACTCTGGCTGCACCAGCAGCACAATGTAGTCAACCGCGATTTGCTCGGCAAAGCACTGAAATTTCCCGAAGCGCAGGTAAGGATTGCTGCACAGAAAGTGGCCTGGGCGTGGAGTACCCGCGAATCGCACCTCAGAGGCGGCACGGGCAATGATATTTCAGGTATGCAGTACAGGACTTTTTACGAAAAATTCTGGAAAGATCCCGACAGCACTTCCCGCATGACCAGCCACGTGGAGCACAAGATTGTGCCTACTACCGATGCCAAAAAGTCGGATAATTTTGATCAAAAGCTGGATCTGCGAAAAAGTGAAGTCGCCAGTGTGACGCTGGAAGCGATACAATTGCGTTTCAATGTGGCCGAGTTCACCGTAAAATCCGGCCAGAAAGTAGAGATCACGCTCGATAACATCGATCTGATGCCGCATAACCTGGTGATCACCGAACCGGGAGCAGCCGATGAGGTTGCCCAGCAGGCGATTGCACTCGGAGACAACGGGCCTGCAAAGAACTATGTGCCGGACAACAAAAAGGTGCTGTTCTCATCCCGCCTCATTGAAGCCAAAAAGAAGGAAACACTGAAATTCAAGGCCCCGGCCATCCCGGGTGACTATCAGTTCGTTTGCACGTTTCCGGGCCACGCCCCGGTGATGCGCGGCATTATGAAAGTTGTTCAGTAGCGATACAATTTCTTCATGAATCAATCTGAAAAGAACCGCCGTGACTTTCTCGTGAAGACCGTCACGGCGGGACTGGCCTTCGGGCTGGGAAATGAGGCCAGGTCGATGTTTTTGTCTGAGCCCAAAACAATCCGGGTGGGTGTTATCGGCTTGTCCGTCCACAGCGCGGATTTTACCGAAATCATGAATGCAGGGCAGAATGATCCGCTGTTTGCCGGCTGTAAAGTGGTCGCGCTGCATCATCCCAAAGGCAATGAGGACGTGGAGTTTTTGCCGGAACAACTCAGTCAGTTTACCAACACTGTTCAGAAAAACGGGGTTGAACTGGTGTCTTCGACAGCGGAATTGCTCAAAAAGTCCGATGCGATTATGCTCCTCACAAACGACGGCAGGCCGCATCGGGAACAGATCCTGCCGGTTTTAAAGGCGGGTAAACCGGTATTTGTGGACAAGCCCATCGCAGAATCCCTTTCAAGTGTCATTGCACTTTTTGATTCGGCCAAAAAATATCAAACGCCCGTTTTTTCCAGTTCGCCATTGCGCTATGTCAGGGATATCCGGGATCTGGCACAGGGGAAAATGGCAGGGGAAATACTGGGCGCAGATACTTACGGGCCGGCTCCTTTACAAAAATCCCACGCCGACCTTTTCTGGGACGGCATACATGCCATCGAGTTACTGTATGCGGTAATGGGGCCAGGCTGCCAGTCGGTAAGGCGGGCTTATTCCGAGGGTACCGACGTGGTCACGGGCATTTGGGAAGGTGGAAAAATCGGCGTTTTCAGGGGGCTTCGCAAGGGTAAGATCGGGTTCGGGGGCACGGCTTATGGTTCGGAGAAAATCACGGAGATCGGCAAGTTTGAAGGATATAAAAATCTGGTGGCGGAGATCGTCAGATTTTTCCGGACCGGTCAGCCGCCGGTTACCGCAGCCGAAACCATTGAAATCTACACATTTATGGAAGCTGCCCATGAAAGCAAAAGGCGTGGCGGCATTCCGGTAGCATTGTCAGATATTCTTGCAAAAACAAAAAGAGGATAAAATGCGGCTTGCCGGAAGGTAAGGTTCGCGGAATCAAAAATTACAGTCAGTTTAAATTCAGTACAGTATGAAAGCGAGCAGAATCAACAGGTTGTTTAATGCAAAATCGGGTAAATGTTTTGATGTGGCCATCGACCACGGGTTCTTTTGTGAATCGTCATTTTTGCCCGGCATTGAAAATATAGAAAAATCGGTAAAAGTGCTGATCGATGCAGATCCTGACGCGATACAGCTCACGGTAGGACAGGCGCATCATTTGCAGTCGGTTCCGGGAAAAAGCAAGCCCGCGCTGGTGCTGCGTACCGACGTAGCCAATGTCTACGGGTCGGAACTTCCGGATGTATTGTACAGCAGGATCATAGAAGAGCCTGTTTTGCAGGCTGTAAGGCTGGATGCAGCCTGCGTCGTGGTCAATCTTTTCCGTATTCCGGGTGCACCGGAAGTCACAGACCATTGTATCCAGAACATCCTGAAACTGAAACCCCTCTGCGACTTTTATTCCATGCCATTGATGATCGAGCCGCTGGTTTTCAGACCGAATCAGGAAGCGGGAGGTTATATGGTCGATGGGAATATCAAACTCATCACGCCCATGGTGAGGCAGGCGGTGGAACTGGGGGCAGACCTGATCAAGGCGGACCCTACCGATGATGTGGAGGAATATCACAAAGTAGTGGAGATCGCCGGTTCGATCCCGATCCTGGTACGGGGCGGCGGCAGGGCCAGCGACGAAGAAATCCTCGACCGGACGTACAGGCTGATGAAACAAGGCGCAAAAGGCATTGTTTATGGCCGTAATGTGGTGCAGCACGCCAATCCGGGCGGTATGACGCGCGCATTGATGGCAATTGTCCACGACAATGCGGAGCCGAAAGATGTGATCAACCTGATTTAGAACCGATGAAACAAACAACTGTAAATGTCGGGATCATCGGTGGCGGGCTGATGGGGAAGGAAGTGGCCAGCGCGCTCGGAAGGTGGTTTGCATTGAACGATTATCCCGTCAAAGTAGCGTTAAAGGCAGTCTGCGATCTGGACAGCAAAGCACTGAATTGGTACGAAAATGTGCCTTCGGTGGATTTGCGTACAACGGACTATAAAGAGCTGCTGGCTTCGCCGGATTTATCGGTGATCTATGTCGCGCTGCCGCACAATTTGCATAAAAAATATTATACCGAAGTGCTGGAAGCGGGAAAAGACCTGCTCGCAGAAAAACCTTTTGGTATAGACCTCGACGCAGCAAAGGAAATCGGGGAAACCGCCGACAGGCTAGGCAGATTTGTAAGATGCAGCTCAGAAATGCCTTTTTTGCCCGGCGCGCAGCGGGTTATTGCAGAAGTGCAGTCGGGGAGGATTGGTAAAATCATTGATATCAAAGCCGGGTTCTGTCATTCCAGCGACATGGACCCGCTCAAACCGATCAACTGGAAACGCCAGTCGCAGTATTGCGGAAACATAGGCGTGATGGGCGACCTCGGGATGCATGTATTGCATATTCCGCTCAGAATGGGCTGGGTACCGAAAAGGGTATTTGCGCAATTACAGCAAATCATCACCACACGTCCCGACGGAAAAGGCGGCTGGGGCGAATGCGATACCTGGAACAATGCCACGCTGTCCACGACCGTCGACGTGGAAGGTGATGAAATTCCGATGATGCTGGAAATGAAACGGTTGGCTCCCGGCGAAACGAATTCCTGGTACATTGAAATATATGGTACCGAGGGAGGAGTGAAGTTCAATACCAAGGATACCAAAGCCTTATGGACGTTCAGCAGGGGCAAAGAGCAAACCTGGCAGCGGACAGATCTGGGTTTTCAGGTTGCATTTCCGACCATCACAGGCTCCATATTCGAGGCCGGTTTTTCAGACTGTTTCATGCAGATGCTGGCCGCCTATTTCGCGGAACGGGAAGGATTGCTGAACAACCGTTTCGGCTGCGTGACGCCCCGGGAAGCGATGATGAGCCACAAGCTTTTTGAAAGCGCCCTGCGATCGCACGAATCCAGATCGGCGGTGGAAATCGCATACGACTGATGTATGGAAAAGAACAAAAGAAAAGGCGTACTGGCAGGCGGGAACTGGATCATTGATTTTGTCAAAATAATCCACTGTTACCCCCGGGAAAATGCGCTGGCCAACATCCTGAACCAGGATTCGGGCAATGGCGGGGCGCCTTTTAATGTGTTGAAGGCGCTCCATCAAATGAAAGTTTCTTTTCCGCTGGAAGGCGTTGGGGCCATTGGAAATGACGAAAAAGGCGATGAGATCATACGTCAGTGCAGCAGCATGGGTATCGACTCCCGACAGATAAAAGTGCTGCCGGGCGTGGAAACGTCCTATACCGATGTGATGACCGTTTCCGAAACCGGCAGGCGCACTTTTTTTCACTACCGGGGCGCGAATGCTTTCCTGGATACGGCTGATTTTGACTTCTCTTTTTCGCAGGCCAAGATATTTCACCTGGGCTACCTCCTACTTTTGGACAAACTGGATGAACTGGGGCCGGACGGTATGTCGGGTGCGGCGAGGGTTTTGCAGGAGGCCAAAGCATCGGGCTTTATTACCTCGGCGGATATTGTGAGTGAGCAGTCCGACCGGTATACCACCATTATCCCGCCTTCTTTGCCATTTATCGATATTCTTTTTATCAATGAGCTGGAAGCCAAGATGTTAACCGGTATTGATCTTTTCGATACCGGCGGTATGGTTTCCGTTTCGGAAGGTTACCGCGCTGCGGAGGCGATCCTGGATATGGGGGTATTGCAGTGGGTGGTGCTGCATTTTCCGGAAGGCGCGATCGCTGTCAGTAAGGACAGGAAGAAAATTTTTCAGCCCGGTATCAATATGCCGCCGGAGCTGGTAAAAGGCACGGTGGGTGCGGGCGATGCTTTTGCAGCCGGAGTGCTGGCTGGTGTACATGAAGACTGGGAGATGGAAAAAAATCTTCTTTTAGGTGTTTCTGTGGCCGCCAGAAGTCTTATAGATTCCAATGCTTCAGGAAGTATCGTTGCCTGGGAGGAGTGCCTGGATTTTGGCAAAAGTCTGGGTTACCGGAAATGCGCGGAGAATGAAGATATTTCCTGAATGCGGGAGTGAGAAGGCGAAAAGATCCGATTGGAGCGGATAAGTTTTAGTTTCAATGGGTATTACAATGTTCGGAAAACCTTTTTAACATGGATGAGCTGACACAATTATGTATAAAAACCTTAGCCGCAGGAAGTTTCTCGGCGCTACTGGGATAGGTGTTGCGGGTTCTGCCGTGCTGGCAAAAGCATCGCAACAGATCGTTTTTCCCGTGGGCGAAAACCTGCGGGAAAACGCAGTTACTACCGAGTCGTTTGCGCGGGAAGTAGCGCGGGTACTGCCGCCGGACAAACCTTTCGGCTACCAGCAGCGGATCAGGGAGTCGGCTATGCATCAGCTTATGAAGGACCCCGCTGCAAAGCCGCTGGACACTGAATTTGCACTCAACCGGGATGTGAAGCTTTGTTATGTAGAGGATAATTCTGAGCTGATTAAAGATGCGGTGAAGGATTTTCAAGACTATCTGAAAACGGCCATGGAAGTCGGGAGCCGGATCGATTTGCGCAAATCCTGGAAAGGGATCAAAAGCGGCGACAATGTTGTACTGATCGGCACGCGGCACCAGCTGCCGGAATATGGAAAAGAGCTCAAAGGCACGAAAAGTTATGCTTTGGTAAAAACGCCCGGGGGACTCGTCGTTTGCGGTTACGATGATCAGGGTGTTTTGCACGGACTGTACAATCTTCAGGCCAAGATGAGCCTGCGGGAAGGTCCTTTTTTACCTAAAAACCTGAAAATAACCCGCCAGAGTCTCTACCAGAGAAGAATGGCGCTTTCGGGCATGGGGTGGATGGAGTGGCCGGACCAGATACTTTCGGCGATGGCGCACAATGGTTTCGACGGGATCTTTGCCTCGGTATATGCCAACCCGAACGGCGACCGGACTACCGCCGAAAATTCTACCGATTTTTACGCAAGATTGCTCCATAAAGTCCGTAAGCAGGATCCGGCGAAGATCCATGACCTGATCGGCCGCGCGGGGAAATTTGGGATACAAGTGTATGCACCCATTATTTATCAATACACCGGGACACCGGAAAGTGAAGCCGGGCTGCGCAAGCTGGTCCGGGATATCATCCAGGAATTCCCCCTGATCAAAGGCTATGTATTGCTGACCGAAGGTTTTTGGTATCAAAAGTGGGGCGGGCTGCACGGAGCCGACGAAGCGCATGTGCAGGACTGGGCCAGGAACTGGAGCAAGGCAATTGCGATGGTAACCGAAGAATGCCACCGGGTGAACCCCGAAACCGAAATACTGGCCTGGGAATACAACATCGATTTCCGCCCGCAGAACACCAAACTGAAAAAATATTTTATCCAGCAGCTGCCCGCAGACGCGATCCCGATGCTGACCTGGGAAAACGGCAAAGGCTTTGAACTGGATGGTATGCAGGGCTACCTGCGCGATTATTCGTTGTCGCAGGTCGGGCCGGCGGAGGTGACGCAGGCGCAGATCGGAGAGGCAAACGGGCGGTCCATGAAGGTATATTCCAAGGTGGATACTTTTGCCAGCTGGCAGTTTGGCACGATTCCCTACCTGCCTTTTCCCGGGCAGTGGCGCAAACGGTACGATGCATTGCAGGCTTACGGTGTGAGCGGTACGCTCGAAAGCTGGAGCAGCGGCTACACCCCGAATTTCATTGCGGAACTCCGCTACTGGACCTGCTGGGACAATTCCATGTCGTTTGAGGAACTCCTCGGGGCCATGGCTTCCCGTTTGTTCGGGGCGGCGCAGCAGGAAAAAGTACTGCAGGCGTGGCAGCATTTTGACAATGCGATCCGTCTTGTGCCGGATACCGGGCCTAATATGGGTACCAACAATGCGATCGGAAACCCATTGTTTTTTCAGGTACCGCCCGTGCGGACTGCCACTTTTCACAATTCCTGGACAGATCACGAAGGCTGGATGGGTTACCTGGGCGGGGAACTGAACCCATACTGGCCGTTTACAGTGTCAAGAATGGTTTTTTATCCCGATTTTACCAATAAAACAAACCGGGCCGAACAATATGCCCGGGGCGCGACCGGCATTGTGGCCGGCAAGGAAGTGGCACTGCTTCCCGTTTTTCTGAAACACCTGAAAATGGCTGCTGCCGAAATGGAGGAAGGGCTGAAACTGTACCGCGCCGCCGCCATGGAAAGCCCCGACTGGAAAAGGAAACGTGCAGTTTCGGAGGTGGTGGTGGCGGAGCATTTGCACCGGATGATGGAAAGCAATTGCGCCGTCCTGGAATTTGAGGAATTACGGTTTAACCGGGCACATGAAAAAGACAGTGCAAAAGCCGCTGAAATGTTGAAAAAGATGAAGGAGATTGTAATAGCTGAAATTGCCCGGACCAAACTTTCCCTGATCGCGGTCACCCACGATTCGCGGCTGGGGTTCCAGTTTGAGCAGGATTACGTGTACACACCCTATTCTTTAAAAGAAAAGCTTTTGCTTTTGGAAGATACTTTGAACAAACAATTGCCGCTCGCAGCCGGGTAGTTGTGATATAATAGCGATTTCCTAAACCATACATATCTAAACCCCTTGACTTCATGAAAAACAACCGCCTTGTTTTTTGCCTTTTGCTTTCGTTTTTTTTAATAACACCCAAAAAGAACTACGCCCAGACCGCCGCTGAAACCCTGAAAAACAATAATCTTGTCAGGCAGCAGACGGTTCCTTTATTCAATGGGAAGAATCTGGACGGCTGGTACACCTATCTGAATAAACAGGGCCGTGACAAAGACCCTGATCAGGTTTTTAAGGTTGAAAAAAAGCAAATCCACATTTCGGGCTATGAGTACGGCTGTATTACAACAAACAAGGAATATGAGGACTATGACCTGGAAGTGGAATTTAAATGGGGCGACAAAACCCATGCGCCCAGGGTTACAGCCGCCCGCGACAACGGGGTGCTGATCCATTCCCAGGGAAAGGACGGAGCGTTTTCGGGAAACTGGATGTACTCTATTGAATGTCAGATTATTGAAGGTGGAACAGGTGATTTTCTGGTGGTAGGCGACGGTAGCGACAAGTTTGCCATTACCTGCCCGGTAGCACCCGAAAAGCAGGGCGGAACCTATATCTATAAAGAGGGCGGAGAAAATGTGACGATCCATCAGGGAAGGATCAACTGGTTTGCGCGTGATCCTTCGTGGAAAGATGTGAAAGATTTCAGGGGCGCGAAAGATATCGAAAAGCCGGTAGGCAAGTGGAACAAAGTGCGGGTGATCGCGATGGACGATGACATTTATTTTTATCTCAATGGCGTGCTGGTGAACAGGGCTATGCGGGTAAAACCGTCGGTCGGCCGGATCCAGATCCAGTCTGAAGGTGCGGAAATGTTTGTGAGAAAGGTGGAACTCACGCCTTTGGTAAAGAAATAAGAAAACCGATGCACTACACTGCCAAACTATCTCTTATCCCGCTGATTTTCATGCTGATACTGGCGGGTACGGGCGAAAATAATTTTAGAAAAACTTCATCCTACGCCTTTGCGGATTCTGCCCGGCTGAAAAAAGCGATGGAAAGTTTCAGGCTGGAACCCGGCCTGCGCATTGAGCTGATCGCCGCAGAACCACTTGTGATGGATCCCGTCGCGCTGGCTTTTGATGAAAACCGGCGCATGTATGTCGTCGAGGACCGGGGTTACCCCGACCCGGCCGAAGGAGGTACGCCCACTACGCTGGGCAGGGTGGCCTTGCTGGAAGACCGGGACGGCGACGGAAAATACGATCACCGCTCCGAATTTGCGACAGGGCTTACGTATCCGAACGGTCTGATGGTCTGGAAAGGCGGGGTGTTTGTGACCTGCGCGCCGGACATTTATTATTTCAAAGATACCGACGGGGACGGTGTAGCTGACATCAAACAGGTGGTACTGACCGGTTTCAGCAACAAACAAACCGCCCAAATCCGTGTGAGCCACCCCACGCTTGGACTCGATGGTAAGGTATACGTTACCAGCGGACTGAACAGCGGGGAAGTAACATCGCCCCTGCATCCCGAGCGGCCTGCCGTTTCATTTTCCGCGTCCGACTCCCGTTTTAATCCCGAAACATTTGAATTCGAAACCACTGGCGGCAGAAGCCAGTTCGGGCTGACATTTGATGCTTACGGGCGGCGGTTTGGCTGTTCCAACCGGCATCCGGTGCGGCAGATCGTGATGGAGCCGTGGTATTTGCGCCGGAACCCGCATTTGCTTTTTACAGAAACCACCGAAAATGTTTCTAAAGTGGAAGCCGAAGCTACCGTTTTCCCGATCAGCGGGGCGGTAACTTCTGCTGAATTTATACCGAAACTAATTGGTTTGTCGCATACGGGCACGTTCACATCCGCCAGCGGCGTTACCGTTTTCAATGGTTCGGGGCTTACTCCGGCCCACCGCGGTAACATCTTTATTTGTGAGTCGGCCCAAAACCTGGTGCAGCGGCAGATTGTTTCTCCGAAAGGCGTCTCTTTTACTTCGGAGTTGCCTTATAAAGGCAAAGAATTTCTTGCTTCCACCGACGAATGGTTCAGGCCGGTGTTTTTGCAGCATGGTCCCGAGGGCGCTTTGTATGTGGCCGATATGCACAGGAAAGTGATCGATCATCCTTCCTATGTGCCCGAAGAAGCGCGGGGCGGACTGGATTTTGAAAGCGGAAAAACGGACGGAAGGATTTACAGGATCGTCAATAGTAATTTCAAAGACCAAAAGCAGGTTACCCGTTTTGGAACGATGCAAGAGCGGGTTGCAGCATTGCAGTCGCCCGAGGAGTGGGAGCGGCAGACAGCCCACCGGCTGCTGCTCGAAAGAAGGGAACCGGAAGCAGTACCGCTTTTGAAACAAATTGCAACCACTTCAAAAATCCCTGAAAGCCGCCTCAAAGCTTTGTGGCTGCTGGATTCTTATGCAGCACTCGACGTCCGGACTTTGAAAACCGCATGGGCCGACAAGGAGTCGGGCGTGCGTGAAAATGTGGTTTTGCTGGCAGGGCATTTATACCAAAAAAATCCCGGACTTCTGAACACCCTTACCTCGGCTGCCAGCGACCCCGCCGCACGGGTGCGTTTTACGGCGGCCCTGGTTCTGGGTTCGATCGAGGGAAAGGAGGCCATTGCTTCCTTGGCGCAAATTGCCGCAAAAGACGGAGCCGACCGCTGGGTAAGGGCGGCTGTGCTGAGTGGAATCGGTAACCGGCTGCCGGAATTCCTGGCTGCTTTTCGTTCCAAATCAAAAGTGAACCCCGGAGCTTTTACCGCCGTGATGCAGGATCTGGGGCAATTGTTTGGGAACGGGGCTGCGCTGGCCGACTGCCGCGTTTTGTTAAAAGATATGATCTCGGTTCCGGGCGATTACGGCTCCCGCATTTCAACTGCGCTTGGTCTGGCTGAGGGAATAAGCCGGCGGACAGAAATTGAAAAATCCCCGAAAGGTATTTTATATGCGCTGCTGGGCGACGATGCTTCTGCAACCGAAAAGCAGCTGCTCGACAAGTTCATCGGCCAGGCTTCGGTACGGGCGGGAAATGCTGCGCTGCCGCCCGGCTCACGGGTCACGGCCACCGCATTCCTGGGTTATACCGATTTTGATAAAAGCGGCAACATGCTCAGGAAACTGATGGATGCAAAAAATCCTCCCGAGTTACAGATGGAAACCGTGGCTGCGCTGGCACGTCTGGGCGATGCCCGCGGGGGCGCTTTTTTGACAGAAAAAAACATCTGGACGAATTATACGCCCCAGGTAAGATCGGCGGTGGTTTCGGCCCTTGTTTCCAAACCGGTGTTTATCGACGTGCTTTTCAATGCGATACAGCATGGGGTGGTAGCGCCTGCGGAGATTTCTTCCATGGACAGGCAGCGGCTGATGAAACACAAAGAAAAAACGGTAAGTGACAGGGCCAAGGATCTTTTCAGAGAACTGGAAGGGGGCGGCAGAATGAAAGTTTATCAGGATTACCGGGCCATACTCAATACCAATGCCGATGCAAAACCGGGAAAGGCAGTATTTGAAAAAGCCTGTTCCGCCTGCCACACCTACGCAGGCCAGGGCGGGAAAGTCGGGCCTGATTTGACCGGTGTGCGCAACCAGCCGGCAGATGCGTTGCTGCTGCATATCCTCGTGCCCAATTACGAGGTATATCCGGCTTATCAGGCGATTTCCGTTGAAACCAACGATGGCCGGTCGTTTTCGGGATGGCTTATGGCGGAAACCGACAACAGCCTTACTTTGAAAACGGCTTTTGGTACACAGGAATCGATCCTTCGCAAGAACATCAAATCGCTGGCTAACTCCGGACTTTCCCTGATGCCGGAAGGGCTGGAACAGACTATGACCAAAGATGAAATGGCGCAACTGATCGCGTTTTTAAAAGCCGGCAGCTAAGCTTTACTGATTGTTTCCTAAACCTTTTTATATATGAAAAATTTGATTTTTGCCGCTACGTTCCTGCTGTGGGCGCCGGTGGTTCAGGCTCAGCAGACCTCTACCGGAAAAGTTTTCCGGGCAGGAGCGGCCACAAGCAACATTACACCCAAGATCGGTACTTCCAACAATGGTGGCATGCAGGATATTACCATCAAAAGCGTACATGACGAAACGCATGCGCGCGGGCTGGTGCTGGACGACGGGCAGACCCGTCTCGCTATCGTGGTGTCGGATCTTTGTATGATCCCCAGAGAGGTGATCGACGAAGCGAAAAAGCGTGCGGGCGAGGTGACCAAAATTCCTGCTGCCAACATGATGATGTCTGCCACCCATACCCATTCCGGCGGTACAGCCTGTTCGGTTTTTCAAAGTGATCCCGATAAGGATTATGTTAAATTCCTGAGCGAACGTATTGCCGACGCGGTGATACGGGCTAACCACAACCTGGCCCCTGCCCGTATCGGCTGGGGTGTCGGGAGCGAGGCGACCCAGGTTTTTAACCGACGCTGGAAAATGAAGCCAGGCAAGCCGATCATGAATCCGTTTGGCAAAGAAGACCAGGTGAAAATGAACCCGGGCATTGAAAACCCTGATCTGCTGGAACCCTCCGGGCCGGTCGATCCTGAAATTCCGGTGATATCCGTCCAATCGGCTAGCGGTAACCCTATTGCATTGCTGGCCAATTATTCCCTGCATTATGTGGGTGGAGTGGGCCCGGGAGAAATCTCTGCCGACTACTACGGAATGTTTGCCAACCGCATGCAGCAAATGGTGGGTGTGGAAGGGCAGGACCCGCCATTTGTTCCGATCATGTCCAATGGTACCAGCGGCAACATTAATAACATCAATTGGGGAGGAAAAATACCCGACCCGGTGAAGCCTTATGAAAAAATGAGGTCGGTCGCCAATATCATCGGAGCAGAGGTTTTTAAGGTTTATCAAAATATAAAATACCAGGATTGGGTATCGCTGACCAGCGTGCAGAAAGAAATTTTTCTCGGGGTCAGGAAACCGGATGCGGGCGAGGTGACGAGGGCCAAGGATATTATTGCAAAGGCAAATAAGCCTGTTATGACTTCCATGGAAGAAATTTATGCACGGGAAACGATGGCGATCAAAGATTATCCCGATCAGGTACCGCTGGTTCTTCAGGCCTTTCGCATAGGCGACCTGGCGATTACGGCCATACCTTGCGAGGTTTTTGTTGAAATTGGCCTCGATATTAAAAAAAGAAGTCCTTTCAAACCCACATTCAGCATTTCGCTGGCGAACGGATACAATGGTTACCTGCCTACGCCGGAGCACCACAAACTGGGTGGCTATGAAACCTGGCGGGCGAAATCCAGTTACCTGGAAGTAGATGCTTCCACAAAAATCACAAAGTCTTTATTCGAGCTCCTCGATCAACTCAAAGGCGCCAACCCCTGAACAATACAATGACACTTACGCGGAAAGAATTTTTAAGATCTGCTACGCTGGCAACCGCCGGTCTGTTGGCAATAAATCCCTCGCTGACATTCGCCAACGGACGGAATATTGCAAATCCTGCGCTGCCTTTATCCCATTTTCCTGATAATCTGCATGCTTTTTTGTGGAGAAACTGGGGGCTGGTTTCCACCGAAAGGTTGTCCAAAGTGTTGAAAACGAGTCCGGAAGAAATATACAAACTTGCCTCGGTGATGGGCTTGCCCGCACCGAAACCGGTAACTTCCGACCAGGAGCAGCGGAGCTACCTTACCGTGATCCGCCGCAACTGGCACCTGCTTCCCAGGGAGCAGATGCTTGAACTCCTCGACTGGACTGACGAGAAACTGACCTTCACCTTGCAGGAGGATGATTTTTTCTACATCAAACTCGGAAGCATCAAGCCGGAATGCGAACCCGTACAATTCCGGGCTTCAACGGAAGCGGTGAGAGAGCGGGAAAAATGGCTGTCCAAAGTGGTCAGCGAAGAGTTCCGGGATGGTTTGCCGCAGCATAGTCAGCCTTTGTTCCAGTTTGTAACCGACCTTTCGAAAGCACCCGAAAATGCAGGGCAGCAATCGCCTTCGGGATTTGCTCCCAGGTTTGGATATGCCTATTTTGCCCTTTTCGGTGATCCGCTTTTGCAGCCGGATATTGATCCGTACCCTGACGGTTACCTGGCGCAAATGGCTGCATCGGGCATGGATGGAACCTGGATGCACATTGTATTGTCCAAGCTTACGCCTTTTCCCTGGGACCCGGCACTGAGCGAGCATTGGGAACAGCGACTGGAAAATCTGGGTAAACTCGTTGCAAAGGCTAAAAAACACGGCATCGGCATTTATCTGTATCTCAATGAACCGCGGTTTATGCCGCTTGCTTTTTTTGAAAAACACCCGGAACTGAAAGGCGTGAAGATCGGCGATCAGGCGTCACTATGTACCAGCCACCCGCAAGTGCAGAAGTACCTCGTGGATTCGATGGCGACGATCACCGCCCGTGTTCCCGATCTGGCAGGTTTTTTCTCTATCACCGCGTCCGAAAACCATACCAATTGCTGGTCGCACGGAAAAGGTGCGGAGTGCCCGCGTTGCGCAAAACGCGGCCCTTCGGAGGTGATTGCGGAACTGAACCAGCTTTATCTCAAAGGTATAAAACAAGGCCTGACCAAGCATAAACAGAAAAAAGGGCCGGGGCTGATCGTCTGGGACTGGGGGTGGCAAAATGGCTGGGCGGAAGATATTATTCCTGCATTGCCCAAAAGTGCTTCACTGATGAGCGTGAGCGAGTGGGACCTTGAAATTGATCGCGGGGGTGTTAAAAACAAAGTCGGGGAGTATTCTATCTCGTCCATAGGGCCAGGCCCGCGCGCTTTGCGGCACTGGGCGATCGCCCGGAAAAACGGGTTGAAAACGATAGCGAAAATCCAGGCGGGCTGTACCTGGGAAATTGCAGCCGTACCATATATCCCGGCTATGGAAAATGTGGCCACGCATGCCCGGAACCTTCGGAATACCCAGGTGGACGGGCTGATGCTCGGCTGGACATTGGGCGGCTATCCGTCGCCTAATCTGGAAATTGTAGCAGAAATGGGCAGCAGCAAAACCATCTCACCACTGGAAGCCATGCAGAAAGTGGCGCAGCGCAGGTTTGGGGCCGCAGGGGTAGCCGTTACGGATGCCTGGCGGCAGTATAGCAAAGCTTTCAGCGAGTTTCCTTACCACGTTGGCGTGGTGTATTCGGCGCCTTTGCAGGCAGGGCCTTCCAATTTGCTGTGGTCTAAACCTACTGGTTACAAGGCCAGTATGGTGGGACTGGCGTATGATGATGTAAAAAGCTGGCGGGCCAATTATCCGGTTGATATTTTTATTTCTCAATTGCAGAAAGTGGCTGGGGGTTTTAGTGAAGCGCTTGCCAGGCTGAGGCAGGAAACTGCCCGTATGCAGCTCACCCCGCAAATGCGCCAGGCACTGGCAGACGAATGCGGGGTGGCAGAAACGGTTTCCATACATTACAGTACGGTTGCTAACCAGGCTATGTTTGTGACTGTCAGGGATCAGCTGGCTTTGGAAAAAGATAAAAAGCTGAAAATGGAACTGGCCGGACAGCTTGAAAAAATACTTTTACAGGAAATTGAACTGGCCAAACGCATGGCGCTGCTACAAGGCGGCGACGCCCGGCTCGGGTTCGAAGCATCCAACCATTATTTTTATGTATGCAATGACCTGGCCGAAAAAGTCCTCAACTGCCGCGACCTGCTCGACAACTGGCTGCCGCAGGTCAGAAACGGAGCCTGACTCACCTTTTAAGCACTTTACCCACACTTATCACATCACCCCGCTGTAACTGGTAAAGGTATATACCACCCGGAAGACCGTTTGCCGTGAACTCTGTCTGATGGTTTCCGGCTTCCTGCATCTGATCCACCAATACGGCATGTTTCTTACCTTGAAGTGAATAAATGGTCAGGTTGACCCGGCCTTTTTCCGGCAGATGGTAGGAAATTTTGGTGCTGTGTTCAAAAGGATTGGGGTAGGCAACAGGTTGGGGATCAATTATGTCCCCGATCACGTCGAATTCCGGGCTGGCGGTTCTGGCGAGCATATCAAGGCTATTGCCCTGGGGCGAGGCATCGAAGTAGTCGACACTCAGATAGTCAATGTTGGGTCCGCTTTGTCCATTTGCCGTTAACCGGATCTTATGTGTTCCCGCCTTTAAAAACACCCTTGGCCCTGAATAGCTGGCCCAGTTTGCCCAGCTGGAAAGCGGCAAAAACGATGCCGTTCCCACGGCCACATTATTTGCAGAAAGTGCCAGAGAACGTGTATTTGCCGATCCGTTCGAAAATTTAAAGCTGAGCGTGTAGGTACCGGGAACTTTGATATCGGTGGTCCATTCGATGTAATCCTGCTTGTCATTTACGAAATCAACAAAACCGTTTCCATCATAACCTGCGTGGTCCGACGCGATTTTGGCACCTTTAACCACAGCATTTTCCGCTTCCAGGTTGCCCATTACCGGTCTCTCAACAGCTATAACAATGTAGTTCGCCTGCGCACCGGCGGCGGGGCTGGCCATGTTTCCTCCCATTATGAAAGGCCTGGGGTATACTTGCCAGTAATCTACCAGCTTACTATACACCTGCAGCGACTTCATTTTAGGGTCGGTAGTGCCGATCACATCCCCTGTCTTATGCCAGCCATTCAGCCATGCCGGCAGTACGGATCCCCGCGGGTCGTAGGCTACATACACCACAACCGCCTTTTTCATGAAGGTTACAAGTTCAAACTTGTCTGTCTCTTTTTTGTCGTCCATAGCCGTCTGAACAAACGAAGCGCCTTGTAAATAAGACGGTACGGACGTAATCTGGAACGAGCGGTCTACATAAATTTCGGAGCCTTTCGACAACTTCGAAACTTTGTAAGATTTGCCGGTGGATGCCGATACCTGTGTGATCAGGTCGTCTTCTTTCGGTTTTTCCCGGACTGCGGGTTTTTCAACCTCCGGCACCCGTGCTTCGATCCGGTCGATGTAAAAAATCTCACCTGCTGTCTGCGTCGAAACCTGCCAGCCAAAATGTCCCGAGTTCTGGTAATTTTTGTCTATCGTTTCAAGAACAGGTGTTTTTCCATATCCTGTGCCTTTATCAAGGTAAATCTGGATGAGGCCGCTTTTGTAGCGGGCGATTTTAAACCGGTGCGGCTGGTCTTTTTCGAGGCGGGGATAAATACTGACCTCATCCAGCATGGATGTTGGATGATAAATATTGTCTGTGGACCATCCCAGCGTTAGCGTGCCGCCTGTATCGGGACTGTAGGTAAGGACATAGGCCTTCGGGTCAGATGGATCTGCCTGGCCAAAAATGAACCGGAATTGACGCCAGTAACTTCCGGTAAAACCTTTTACTGTAGTTTCAATAATGTAGGAATCTGAATCATATTTTTTAGAAGTAATCAGTGCGCCCATATCCTGTACGTTGTACGCGAAGCCGCTCTGGGCAGACCAGTTTTCGTCCGGTAACCAGTTTGAGCTCAGGGAGTTGCCGTTGAATTCTTCCTGTAAAATCACTGAGCCAGGTTGTGCAGACGCCCCTGTGTGAGATAAAGTGAAAGTCAGAAGCAGGGCCAGGATAATCCAGCATTTTCCGGAGAATACCGCACTGGCATGTAGTGGTTTTTTCATAGTTGTATTGCAATCGTTGAGAATGAGGCATTAAGTTAAGTAAAACGAAATTAAAATTATTATATGTAACCTTGAAATTATTAATTTCTTGATTTCCGTGATTGAAGCGGAGTATATGTGTATACAAAGAGTCTGAAGTATTATGTCTACTTTGCTATTTTTGCTTTCATGGAGCCACTTAAGGAAATGTTCAATCATGAGTTTTACCGGCATTTTTCGTATGCATTCGGTGAAGCGGACGAAAATTTTAGTGCAGATGCGTTTTTCACGGATGTGACCCGCGGAATGGAGGGGCTTTCCCTCAACGGGAGGCTGCGCAATACTTCTTTGGTACTGAGGAAACATTTGCCGGGTGATTATAAAAAGGCCGTGGACATTCTGTACACTGCTGCACCTGCCCTGCGAAGCGGCTACACGGCGCTGGTCTTGCCGGACTTCGTGGCGCTGTATGGCAAAGGTCATTTCGATCTGTCCATGGAGGCGCTGCGGTATTTCACTACCCTTGGCTCCGCTGAGTTCGCCATACGCGAATTTCTTAAAACGGATCTTGCCAAAACCCTGGACGTCATGCACAAATGGGCTGATGACAAAAATCCGCATGTGCGCAGGCTTGCTTCGGAAGGCAGCCGGCCGCGGCTCCCCTGGTCATTCAAGCTGGAAGAAATCATCAAACAGCCGTCACTTACCCGAGGGATACTGGAAAAATTGAATGCGGATGAAGAGCTTTATGTACGAAAATCGGTCGCCAATCATCTGAACGATCATTCCAAAGACAATACCGCTTATATGCTGCAGCTGGTGAAAAGCTGGGACAAACAACATAAGCATACAGCCTGGATTATCAAACATGCGGTTCGTACACTTATTAAAAAAGGCAATGAAGAGGCGCTGATGATTTTTGGCTTCGGGAATGATGCCAGGGTACAGCTATCGGATCTGGCAATTGATAAAACGGATCTGCACCTGGGCGATTCACTGCAATTCAGCTTCGGGCTTGTCAGCGAAGGAGCAGATCCGCAGAAGCTGGTCATCGATTATGCCGTTCATTATGCAAAAGCCTCCGGCTCCAATTCCAGGAAGGTGTTCAAGCTTAAGGAGGTAACGCTTCTGCCCGGGGAGCAGATTGCCGTCAGTAAAAAGCAACTATTTCAGGATCTGACCACCCGGAAACACTATTCAGGAAAACATGTGCTGGAAATACTGGTTAACGGGAAGGTGCTGGGCAGTACCGGGTTTAACCTTTCTGTGTAGCACTTTTTCCAGCGGCTTTCAATGCGGAAAACGGAGAACAGCTGTGCAGGAAATCGGGAAAAGCAAAAGTATGATTCTCCGGTTATGAACTTTGGATACAATAGCTAATTCAGGTTTGTAATCATGATGAACTCACGGAGAAAATTCATCAGTTCTGCTTCGGCCATTGTAGCCGGGGCAGGTATTGCAACAGTGATCCCATCTTCTCTGTCTGCATTTCCCGCGTTGACGGATGCCGCTGATCCTGTCAGGGTAGGGGCGATTGGTGTGAACGGAATGGGTTGGTCGGATCTTACGGCTATTCTCAAAAACCCTGGGGTGGAATGCGTTGCCCTCTGTGATGTGGACCAGAATGTCCTCAGCAAGCGGGCCGCTGAACTCGCCGCCAAGGGGAGCAAAGTAAAGACATATACCGATTATCGTCAGTTACTGGCCGACAAAACCGTTGATGCTGTGATTATCGGCTCGCCGGACCACTGGCATTGCCTGATGATGGTGGAAGCCTGCCAGGCCGGAAAACATATATATGTGGAAAAGCCCATCGGAAACTCTATCGCAGAGTGCCGGAGTATGGTAGCTGCCCAGCAGCGTTACAACCGCGTCGTGCAGGTGGGGCAGTGGCAGCGGAGCCAGAAACATTTCCGGGATGCCATGGATTTTGTCCATTCAGGAAAGCTGGGTAAAATAAGGCTGGTGAAAGTATGGTCGTATTTCAGCTGGGTAACACCGATTGCAAAACAGCCGGATGGCAGCCCGCCAGCCGGTGTAGACTATGCGATGTGGCTCGGGCCGGCACCAAAAAGACCTTTTAATCCCAACCGGTTTCATTTTAATTTCCGCTGGTTCTGGGATTACGCGGGAGGGCTTATGACGGACTGGGGTGTACATTTGCTCGATTACGCGCTTTTAGGAATGAAAGCAGCCAATCCGAGGAGTGTCATGGCCGCCGGCGGCAAGTTTGCTTTTCCCGATTCCGGAGCGGAAACACCTGATACCCTCACTACGGTTTATGAATTTGATGACTTCAATATCCAGTGGGAACAAGCTATGGGGATCGATGGCGGCCCTTATAACCGTCAGCATGGTATCGCCTACATTGGGAACAACGGAACGCTGGTGCTTGACCGGGACGGCTGGGAGGTCATACCGGAAGGTAAAAAGATGGAGGCTGTTCCGCTCACGAAATCATCAGACAACGGACTGGACCTTCATGCCAAAAATTTCATTGAGGTGGTCAGGTCGGGAAAGCTGGAAAACCTCCATGCGCCCATTCAGGTAGGGGCAGATATTGCGATCTTTTCCCAAATGGGCAACATTGCCTACAGGACGGGTAAAAAGTTGTTTTGGGACAAAGAAAAAGGCAAGTTCGATGACGATGAGGCGAATAAGCTCATTGCCAAAGAGTACCATAACGGCTATAAACTTCCTTCTGTCTAGATCATTCAAAAAACATGAAAGGACAGAAAAACAGCTTTGATCCTGAGAAAAAACATGATGCAGCCCGCCGCAAATTTCTGGGGGCGCTTTCGCTTGGTTCTGTGCTGGCACTGCTCGGAAATGCCGGCCCGGAGATCGGAACCGCGGCGGGCAGACCAACGGAAAACGCTGCTGCGGACTGGAAAGGTGGGGTAGGCAGGCGGGTGATCACGCCACAAAATGGTGTCTGGCTCGCGGGTTTTGGCACAAAGCGTGTACCCGGGGGCAAGCTGCACGATATATGGGTGAAGGTTCTGGCGTTGCAGGATAAAAGCGGCAAAAAGGCCGTGCTGGTAACGTCCGATAACCAGGGCATGTCACGCACGATTTATGAAAGTCTTTATAAAAAAGTCAATGAAAACTTCGGGCTCGACCGTTCGGAATTTATGCTGACTTTTTCCCATAATCATTCGGGTCCCTGCCTTACGGACGACCTGGTGGATTATTACCCCAGCGACGACGACCAGCGGGAGCAGGTCCGCGCCTATACGGACTGGATGGAATCACAGGTTGTAGAGGCGGTAGGAGAGGCATTGAAAACGATGCAGTCTGCTGAAATCCATTTTAGCAAAGGGCAATGTACATTTGCCGTGAACCGGCGCGAAAACAAGGAAGCGGAGGTGCCTCAGCTCATCGCCGAAGGGAAACTTAAGGGTGTAGTAGACCACGATGTGCCAGTGTTATCGGTGAAGGGAAAAAAAGGTAAAAAACTGCTGGCTGTACTGTTCGGTTATGCATGCCACCCGACAACTTTGGCGGGTAATGAATGGTCGGGCGACTATCCGGGATTTGCCCAGGCGAACCTGGAAGCCACTTATCCGGGCACTTCTGCGATGTTCTTCAACACCTGCGGAGGCGACCAGAACCCGCTGCCGCGCAGAACACTGGAGCTGTGCAAAAAATATGGTGAGATGCTTTCGGCTGCTGTGAAAGATGTTTTGGGCAAGCCGATGAAACTCCTTTCGAAGGGTCTGAAAACGGATTTTAGCTTTGTCAATATCGACTACGAAGAGGTGGCGACAAGGGAAAAGCTTTTGCCAATCGCCAGCGGTACCAATCCGATACACGCACGGTGGGCCAAAAGAATGCTCGCGAAACTTGAAGACGGTGAGGTATTCCCGACGTTTTATCCGTATCCGGTTCAGGCCTGGCAGCTGGGCAAAGAGTTACTGCTGATCGGCATAGGTGGCGAAGCCGTGGTGGATTATTCCCTGCGGTTCAAAAAGGAGTTTGGAGAAGCTGCGACCTGGGTGAGCGGATATACCAATGATATGGTTGCCTATATCCCGTCTCGCCGGGTTTGGGAAGAAGGCGGCTATGAGGGAGGCTCTCACCTCGATGAATACGGACGGCCTGCATGGCGCTGGGCAGGGGATATCGAAGACCGTATCGCGGGAGAAGTGCAAAAGTTGGTCAGCAATGTCCGCAGCGGGAAGTAAAAAGGATAGCCAAAGTACAGATCCTCACAGCCCAAACTGGTCTACATCTACGTACGAATCATCGAAATTTTGCGGTAACCGCCCCTGGTATGCTGTAATGATACTGTTTACCAATATGTCAAGCTCCCTTTCCATGTCCTTCAGCCTTCCGAGAACGTTCAGGTCCCGGGTTCTGAAATACTCTTTTTGAAGGTCCCTTACTTCCTTCATCCGAAGTGCTAAACTTTGAAATGTCATGGCTATGAATGCATCTATTCTACATATTTCTGCTACAAAGAAAATGGGTTTGAAATGTATATTTTCGGCGGGCTGCGGATTATAATTAAAATCTAATCTTGCTGAAGGGAGGGGTATTTTTGGTTAACGGTGGTCAGGTTTGGTCATTTTTAGTCATTTGTCGTTTTATGCAGTCGAGTTGGGCGTAGCATTTTGCTACGTCCGGGTAATCGCTGGTTTCCGACCGGCACAAGCCTACGGTCCGCAAAACATCCGAGACCGATAGCAAGCTTGCCATCCCCTCGATTCGTCCAATCATTGCCAGCTTTCCTGCATTGCTGTTGCCCGTTTCCGGATCTTACTTTGCCGTATACCAATACAGCGAAAGAAATGCCAAAAATGTCAAAATGGATAGGGGATGCGATGGAAAGCCTGCTGGCTTCCCGGATGCCCGTCATGACCGTAACCGATACCCAATACATCAATCCGTCTCTCAAACAGATCCGTTTTTCCGGCGATTTGTCAAACATGCATTTTGAGCCGGGCTATGCGGTGGTGATCAGGGTGAGTGATATAGAGCACCGGAATTATACGCCCACTTTTTATGATACTGAAAGGGGCACGATGGAGATCATGTTTCATATTCACGGCGATGCGCCGGGCAGCAACTATATCGCTGCGCTGGATGTGAACGATACTCTGAAGATCAGTATGCCGAGAGGCAAGAAGGTATACCGGGAGCCTGAGAAACCACAATTGCTGTTCGGGGATGAAACCTGTCTGGGTGTGGCCTTTTCACTTTACCCGCTCTGGCTCGGAAGCGGGCGGGAATTCAGGTTTGTTTTCGAGCTCGATGACGCCAACAGGGATCTGCCGGACCGCCTCGGCCTGACAAATTATTCAGTAATCCCCAAAAAATTCGGAGCCGAAAATGAAACTTTACTCACGCGTTTACCCATTTTTGAAAACGATACCTGGAGAAACTGGCATAACGGAAACTTCATCCTCATCGGTAACGCGGCTTCTGTCCGGAATTTCAGAAATGTGCTGAAAAAAAGAGATGTGCCCGGCAAGAGTATCCTCATGCAGGCTTACTGGGCCGAGGGCAAAACAGGGTTGTAGAAACAACCTATCTTTGTACCCAATTGGGAGCATTCAAAAACCGGCGGAAAGTATCTATGGCAAAGAAATCGGTCATACCGGTCCATTCGATGGAAAACCTGAAAGAGCGCGGCATCATGGTAATGCCCTTTCAGATCGGGGACCTCGAAAACACGGTGTTGAACTCTGCGCACCGGGACGAGCATTTTATATTTGCTTTTCAGCAGGAAGGCGAAAGCGGTATAATGATCGATTTCAAGGAAGTATGGTTCGACGGGCGGGCCATTTCCTATATCATGCCTGGGCAGGTACACCACGGGATTTCCGTAAAAAATACAAAGGGCTGGTTTATTGCCCTGGATGCAGCGTTTATGGCCGAAAGCGATAAAGCCTTTTTTGAGCAGAGGATTTGTCAGCCTGCGCTGCTGCGGATTTCAGACGCAATGTCCACTGTACTGGAAAATACCATCAGTTTGCTTTACGAAGTACTCGGGCAGGGGGAAGAAAACCTGTTTCCTGAGAAAGTCATTCGTTCCCTCTCCGATACGCTCACCGGTATGTTTGCTACGCTTTATGCCCGTGAAACTACCCGTGCCGATTTGACGGAGAAACGTCCGGCTGTTATTACCAGGGAATTCAGGCGGTTGCTTTTCCTGAATTACAAAACCCTGAAAAGTCCTGCCGGTTACGCCGGAGCATTGAACATTTCAACGCCCTACCTGAATGAAGCTGTCAAACAAACCACGGGTTTTCCGGTGAGTTACTGGATTCATCAGGAAATTATGATGGAGGCCCGTCGTATGCTGTACTATACCGACCAAACCGTCAAGGAAATCGCCTTTGCTCTTGGCTATGAAGACCATGCCTATTTTTCCAGGCTTTTCAGCAAGACGGTACAGATGTCGCCGCTGGCGTTCCGTGCGGGGATCAAGGGGTGATATCGGAAAGGATACGTATGCCGCTTCTTTTCATGAGCTCGCTGGCGTTGAAATCCGTGCAGATGCCTTTGGTAAGCCGATAATTGAAAATGATCTCGCCCGAATTGATTTCACTGTTGAAGCTGAAATTGGCAACGATCATGTGCTTTGCCGCTAACCGGGCAAGTTCCAGGTCGTGGGTTGATATCATTCCAAAAGCATTAAGCTCACTCAGCTGCCTGATCAGGGACGCACCGCCTTTGTACCTGTCTTCCGAATTTGTGCCCTTGAACATTTCATCCAGGAGGAAAAATATGGGTTCCCCGCTTTCTATCAGTTTCAGTAGCTGCTCGATCCGTTTCAGCTCGGCGTAAAAGGAAGAAACTCCTTCTTCGAGGTTATCCTGTGTTCGCATGCTGGTGAAAATTTTCATGTGCGACACCCTTCCCGACTTTGCGCAGCAGGGAGCGCCTATCAATGCCAGCACCAGATTAATGCCGACGGTCCTGAGAAATGTACTTTTGCCTGCCATGTTTGAGCCGGTGATCATCGCAATTTCGCCCCGCCCTTCCAGGTCAAAATCATTGGATACCCTGCGTTCCGGATTGAGCAGCGGATGCCCGAGCGTTTCGAAATGTATGCTGTACGGCTCTTTTTGTATTTCCGGAAAAGTGAAAGAAGGATTGGAATAAGCGAAACCCGCCACACTGCTCAGTACCTCGAATTCACTCACTGAACCCGCCCAGGTCCTGAGCTGCGACCCGTTTTTCTGTTTCCATTTCTCGGTAAGGATAATGAGGTGGACATCAAAAAGCCATAAAATATTGAAAATGGCGTAAAAGTCATTTTTGCCGACAGACCGTTTGGAGCCTTTCATCTGAAACACGGAAAGAATGTTTTTCAAGCCGCTGATTTCGTGCGCCGCCGAATAAGTGCCCGCACTGAAAGCAGACTTCAGACGCTGGAGTATTTCTGACTGGAAATGTCCTGATTCTATCTTGGTAATAAGGGATTGATATCCCCCGAGAATGATCACGTTATGGTGCGTGTTGTCGATGATGTCCTCGGCAACCGGCCTCAATTTCTTTAAATACAGGGAATTAATGATCAGGGAAATGATTAACGGGAGTATGTACTGCAGTGAAAAATCCTGCATATAGTACATCATGCCAAAGACGAAATACACTGCTGCGGCAGTCGAGACCAATGCCAGAAATATGCTGACAGACATGTATTTCAGTTGATCCGGGAGCAATGTCGCCGGTTTTTCTATCCAGGTCAGCAGTTTCTGATAGCCGCTTTTTGAATTGGTAAAATGCATTCCGGCTGCCTGGAAATCCTGCCGCCAGTCCAGGTTGGGAGTGAGTTCTTTGATCGCATGCTGTCTCTGAATGATTATTTCTTCGGAAGCTGGTCTGGTGAGGAACTCTGCGAGGAGCACCTGCCCGGACTCAGTGGTGGCCCGGTTGATGAGCTGGTAAAGTGAATGCGGGCCAAACATATCCAGGTCGGCGGAATAGGGGTGGTCACGGTCAATAAAAGCCTGTCCCGACGGAAAACCGGAGAGTTTATTCTGTTGTCTTAGAACTTCCTGCTCATTGATTTCTTTCAGAAAAGTGATGTTCTTTTTTTGATAGGAGAGCTTGTTATAGTTCCTGATCAGTAAACCAAAACCCAGCATACACACGGGCACGAGTAGCCAGACTAAAGGCGCTAATCTTGCATTTGCCAGAAAGATGATTAGCGCAAACGATCCGACGAAAGCCAGTAGCCTGAGCGTCGAGATATTTTTTAATTCTTTTTCAGCTTCCGCAAGTGCCGTTTCATATTCCCGGACTTTGTTTTCGTAAATCGTCATAAGGTTGGTATGTAGGGAGACGAGGGTTTTCTGCCACGTTTGAAAAGCCCGAATATACGCTGATATGTGTTGCTGGATAACTCAGATCAATAAAAATAGTAATTGAGGCCGTTTACTGGTTATAACAAAACCTTGTATCGATGCCCGGCTCTTCCATGACACAAGTCGATTTAGCAAAACCTTTGACTCATTTCCGGCAAAGGAGGGGCTTGCCATTACAAAAAAGATCCAGGAACGTAGGATTGACCAACTCTTTAATGAACTCGACGTAGATATGCCCAATGTAAAAATGTCACCCGAGGAGATTCAGGAGGAAATCAATGCGTACCGGAAAGAAAAATCATTTCACCAACTGCTTCTTCGCCTGTGCTTCGAGGATCAGCTGTAAATCCGCGCTGGCTTCGGTGACGTGGGCGTAGGTTCCCTGGCCAAGTTGACTTAGTTTTTTGAGTTTCTGGCCGGTATGTTCATTTTTTCCGAAGGTAAATACAGTCAGATAAACGTCCTGGCTTGCGTTTGCCCCAATCATTTGCAAAACTTCATCGCTGACGGGAAATTCGCCGTCGGTTGCCAGCACGATCCGGTTGTTGCCACCGCGGATGTAGTTTTTATTAGCGGTTTTGTACGCCAGTTTGATACCTTCATTTCCGTCGGTATCCCCGTCCGACTGTAGCAAATCGATCATCCGGGCGATCTCGGCCGATTTGGAGCCTGATGTCGGTTTCAGTACTACCCGGGCTTTACCTGAATACAAAACAATGGAGATCTGGTCCTCTTTGCGGAGCAGGGTTAAAAGCGATTTGATCGAACGTTTCAGCAGCGGCATTTTCAGCGGAGAGTTCATTGAGGAAGAAACATCCAGCAGCAGTACCATATTATTCGTTGCAAAACCGTCCAGAGAACGGGTTACTTGCTGCAAACCTGCATTTCTGTCCACATATACCGTATCTACGCGGAGACGTTCCACATACACGGTATCATGCTGGGCCTGCGCCGCCTGTCCGGCGTTTGCTGATGCCGGTTTTTCGGTTTTTGTCAAAGGTATTTCTTCCGTCCTGACATTGCCCGCAGTGGGTTCCGGGCGCTGATCCTGTCTGGTGTTGTCCGGTTGTTTTTTTGACGGCGTTATTTCAGCTGGCTTTTGAGAAGAAACCCTGCGGAATGTAAAAAGATCGGGCTGGTTGATCGTTTTCAGTAAACCGGCCTTCGATAGTTCGATGAATTTGTTGTATTGATAAACCAGCTCGTTGTTGTAGAAATAATAAAACGATTCGTAAGGATGTGCTGAGGAGCCCGGGGAAACGGTTTTTATTTTTCCCGCTTTCTCTGCAAACCGTAACGAGTTCGCGGCAAGATCCTCGTAAGGCGAGTAGGGGCAAAGCCCGTTGCTTCGGCCATATCTCTGTAGTCCTTTCAGGTTTTTGTATTCGTCGGCTATGAGTTGCTGTGCGCCGGATGCAAGTCCCTGCGTATTGGGGATCTGGTCTTTTTTGCCTTGAAAATAGTCCTTGATGCCAAACAGGATTTCCCGGTCGTCATCCATTGTTTTCAGCAAGGCATTTCCGGCTATGTACCAGGAAGCCGTCGGGGTGGCATTGGGATAGCATTCATGAATACGTCGCAGATCATTGTAAAGCTGCTCTTTTTTGTGGTCAAGGATTGTGAACAGCTCCGCGTACCGGTCAAGGATTTCGTCCGAACGTTTCAGCTGGTCCTGTAGGTATTGTTTCTGCGTAGTGTAGGAAATCAATTCTATGCTCAGGCCGTCCATTTCCTTTAATATGTTCATCAAAACTTCCGCCTGCTGCGTGACAGCTTTGCGATAAGTTTCCGGGAGCGAGGTGCTGGCGCTCTTCAATAGTGCATATTCGGAAACGGGCATTTTGTAATCCTCATGCTTGTAGGAGAGGTTTGCCCGTTTTTTTGCGCTTTCGGGATCGCGGTAATATTCTGCTGAGCTCTGGTAATTCCGGAGCAATAGCTGCAGTAAATGCATCTGCCGCAGCGATTCATTGATAAATTCCACGTAACCGTTCAGTGCTTTTACGGTAGCAGGCTTAGCCGGAGCTGATGAACGTATGGTACTGAACGTTTGAACCGGATTGTCCTCGAAAGGCGCAGTCCGGGAGATGGCCCGGGAGGTTGCCGGAGACGGTTCAGTAGAAATTACGGGGCTATATGCAACGTAATAGAGCAGCTTTCTGGCAGACTGGCTGTAATTTACAAATGATTTTTGCGTTACCAGCAGATCCTGATTGTACTGTTTCAGCAATGCTAAATAGACCTCATTTCCGTGTCGGGCCGACTGACGGGCTGCGAAGGTATGGTCGTCCAAAGCCCGGCGTTTCAGGTTTTGCATAGCTGAAAGGGCTTCTTTGAAATCCGGAATTACTGCGGAAGCGGGATATGCGAGTTTAGACTGCATTTTTCCAAATGTCAAAAGCAGTTTTTCGTCAGCCAGCAAGCTCTTCTGCACCAGTGCCGCAGGCCATTCAAACTGGCCCTCTTCATGGAGATAATAAGGCAAAGAGTCGAGTAGTTGCTGTTGACTGGCCAGTACATGCTCCATTTCTTTTTCTGCCGCCAGATAAGGATCAGTGGCTATGTATGGCTGATATTTTCTGTAAATGTCCTGAATTTGTATGTAAAAGGCATTTTTCTCGCTGCTGAATTTGCTGAAAATCGCCTGCATTTCGGCTATATGCAGTTCCGACTGTTTCAGGTTATCGTTTTTGTAGGCATTCAACCGAACATGGGTTTCAAGCATTTTTCCTGTTTCGTCGAGCCTGGTAACCAGGTCCCATACTGCGTTGGTACTTGCGTTAAGGCCCTTTTTCTCAGCGGCAGTGATCCCGGTGGCAGTAAGCGATTTTTGATAATAGTATTCTTCGAGTGGCCCAGAGGACGGAAGTCTTAGATCGGAATTTGGGTTTTTACGGTATTGCGCCACGTCTTTCTGATATGCGCGGACCATCTCAAACCGGTTGGCAACCACCTGGGTGGAATTGCTCAGGAATTCAACATACTGGTTTAGCGATTTAACCGGTGCTTCCTGTGCCATGGCCACAGAGAGCGACGCCATCAAAATGGGAGGCAGGACTGATTTCTTTTTCATAGGTGTGATTACAAGTGTGTTAAGCGTATTCATTTTCGTTGAGACGAAGATCGTTATTTTAGAATAAATATGATAATGCAAAAGTTTTTCGTTCGCTGTTTCGTTAATTTGGTAACTCATTTTATACTAATTGCTATGAACATGAAAACGATTATCATATTGATTTTTAGTTTGGTAGCTATATTCAGTGCTTATGCGCAACAACCTGCACTGATCTATCATGGTGATTCGCCTACTGGTTCCGGCACCTCGGCGGGCATCAGGAAAATCCGGCCGCAGGGTGTAGGTAAATATGTTAAAGTAGTCTATGAGGACGGCCGTACAGAGAAAATTGCCAAAGGTTCGCTGTGGGGTTACAGGGATAAAAAGGGAAATACATTTCGGATGTACCGGCGTCAGCCGTATCTGATAGTTTCGGATGATGAAATCGTTACGTATGCACACCGCAAAATGGTAGGCAACGGGAACGGGGTTGTATGGCAGACATACCGACTTTACAGCCAGACACGCAATTCGCCGATAGTAAGCAGGAAGAAGAAATTGCAGATGTAGTAATTTTAATGTTTTTTCACCCAGATAGATCCTGTAATGATCAACGGTGAGTGAATGGAATTTATCTTTTGTAGATCAACTGCGGTTGCAAATAATATGTCTTAGGCTACACTGAACAGGAAAGCATTTCGATTCTATTGATATTTTGACGCTTGTCCGATAATTTATTGCAGTTCTATTCAGGTTAGTCCTGATTTTTCCCCGCAAACATATCAGTATTTTATTGCTCCATTTTACTTGTCGTATTTTGGAACCATAAACTTGCCAATCTAATGATCAGATTTTCTTCACTGGCTTTAATTTTTGTCCTGGCATTTTTGAATGCCCATTCTCAGAGTCTGAATGCGCTTTCCGCTACTGAGAAAAAAGAAGGCTGGAAGCTTTTGTTTGATGGAAAGGATCTGAAAGGATGGCATGCTTACGGGGGAAAAGGAGTAGGCGCTGCCTGGATCATAGAGCAGGGGGCGATCAAGTTAAATGTGCCGGAACGGGCGGGTAACAAGGCTAAAAATGGCGGAGATATCGTCACTGATGAAGTTATCAGCGGAGATTTTGAGTTCAAGGCAGAATGGAAAGTCAGCAAATATGCAAACAGCGGTATTTTCTTTTTTGTCAATGAATCATTGAATAACAAAAACATGCACGACACCGGTCTTGAATTACAGGTGATCGATGATAAAATCTACGAGGGGGCCAAGGAAAACACGCACAGGGCGAGCGACTTCTTTGGTGTGGCCAATGCACGTTTGCGGGAAGGTAATCCTCAGGGAGAATGGAACCAGATCCATTTTATTGTTAAAAAGAACAAGCTGACGGTTTATCAGAACGAATTCATGGTGCAGGAACACGATCTCGCCGGTACCGACTGGAAACAGAAAATCGCCGGTAGCGGGCTAAAAAATGCTCCGATCGGGAAGGGTTCCTACGTGGGCAGGATCGGGTTGCAGGACTGGGGGAGTACGGTTTGGTACAGGAATATCAAATTGCGGAAACTATAGGCTGCTGTGGTGCCTGGTGCCGGTCGGAGTCCGGCTTTCGCTCGGACGTAGTCTGAGGCTATGCCCAACTGTTTGCTACGCCAGCTGGGGCTCTGACTTTTGCCTGGCAATTACCCGAAATCAGAAAACATTGCCGCTTTTGGTGAACCGCTGCCGTTTTTCAACGGTTTAATGATAAGTAAAAGATCGGGTTGGTATTGAACCACCATGATAGTCCCGACAGAATTATTTATCAGAAAATAAGTTTGAATGAACCCTGCTCAAAAATATAGCACTCCTGTTTTAAAAAAAAATGTCCCCGATGATTCGGGAAAATTTCTCCCTCTTCCAAAAGCCACAGGTCTTTTTCCTTTTCATCTTGATGTACAGGATATCAGGAAGTTAGGCAGTCAAAATAAACTTGTTTTTCATATGCTGGGTGATACCGGCGGACTTCGCAGCGCTGATTTTCAGCGGGAAGTTGTCAGTGAAATGGTCAGGCAATATCAGCAGCCGGATGAGCATGGAAAACCGCAGTTTTTATACCATCTGGGCGATATTGTTTACAATCACGGAGAATGGGAAGAATACGAAAGGCAGTTTTTTAAACCTTTTCAACATTATCCCGCACCGATATTTGCAATTCCCGGCAACCATGATGCCGACGTCAACCCCGATAATCCTGCTGTTTACAGCAGTCTGGACGCTTTTCGGGCTGTTTTTTGCGACAGCAGCCCAAGAACCGTCACTTTCAGCGGGAATGCGGAGCGGAAAAGTATGGTTCAGCCTAACCTGTACTGGTCGCTGATAACCCCTGTCGCGCGGATCATCGGATTATACGGGAATGTCACGAAATTTGGCAAAATCGAGGCTGAACAACGACGCTGGCTGGTAGCGGAATTGCAGGCGGCAAATCTGGAACGAAAGGAAAAAGCCGTGGTACTTTGTGTGCACCATGCTCCCTATTCAGCCGATATCAACCATGGGTCAAGCCTTGAAATGATCCGTTTTCTGGAAGGTGTTTTTGCTGAAACCGGTATTGTGCCTGATGTGGTTTTTAGCGGACATGTACATAACTATCAACGGTTTGCAAAAGACTATCCCGGCGGTAAGACTGTACCCTATATCGTCGCGGGTGGTGGCGGTTATGACGAGCTGCACCCGGTCGCGTCTCTCACCGACAACCGTTTCAGCGCAGATAATCCTTTACTGGACGGAGTAAGGCTGGTCAATTATTGCGACCGGAGACACGGCTTTCTTAAGATATCGATTGAGAAAGAAGCAGGCGGCATAACGCTGAAAGGTGCGTTTTACACGATTCCGGAAGATGAAAATACAGGGCGTGGGGCCAGTGTGAAACTGGCTGACGAGTTTGTTATAAACCTCTGATTTTGAGTACTAAGGTTTATGAATGTGACATAGTTTTCAAGTTTTTAAGGGTTTTGTCTCAAAAGTAAAGTCTGACAGAATAGTTTGGTGAAATTTCACATAAATCCATCAGAGGATGAAGTTGGTATTAAGTTTACTGCTACTTGTTACACTGAATCAAGCTGCCACCGCGCAGCCAAATATTCCTAAAAAGAAGTTTCATTTATATGTTCTGGCCGGACAATCGAATATGGCGGGAAGGGGTGTGGTAGAGGAACAGGACAAAGTGAAAAATCCGAAGGTCTGGGTTTTGACCAAAAATAATACCTGGGAGCTGGCATCCGATCCGCTACATTTCGACAAGCCTGAGGTAATAGGCGTTGGGCCTGGTTTTTCTTTTGCAAAAGCCATGGCCGAAAAGGACACCAATATCGTGATAGGGTTGATTCCGTGTGCAGTGGGTGGTTCGCCTATCGATGTCTGGGAGCCGGGCAAATACTATGAACCAACGAAAAGCCATCCTTATGACGACGCGGTAGCGAGGGCGACAGCGGCTATGAAATCAGGGGAATTAAAAGGTATACTGTGGCACCAGGGTGAATCAGATAGTGATTCTTTAAAATCACAATCTTACGAAGCAAAGCTGGAAGCACTGGTCAAAAGATTCCGTAAACGGTTGAAAAAGAAGTCCCTTCCATTCGCCGCGGGAACGATGGCCGAATATTATCTGGATCGGCATCCTTACGCAAAAACCATCAATGCCGCGATCCTGAATTTACCCAAGCATTTAAAAAATACAATGTCAGTCAGTGCCAGCGGCCTTAAAGAAAAAGGGGATAAAACGCATTTCGACAGCCCTTCGGCACGCGAGCTTGGCAGGAGATATGCTGAGGCATTCCAGGAATTGAAACAAAAATAGGCACATAAAAAAGCATCCGGCAATAGAAGTTCCCTTTCTCGCCGGATGCTTTTTTTAATCGGATTCGGTATTATAAACCGAACCCTACCGCCAATCCTCTGATTGGGCCGCTGTAACTGTATTTGAGTTCGGCTGCGCCGGTAGCGAGGTTAACTGTATAAAAGCTGGTTGTTCCCCCCACTGTAAATATACCGTAACCCATGCCTGAAACATTGCCTATGTCGAAGCCGATATTGGGATCCACATCCACCCCGATACTCAGGGGCTCCACCAGCGTTCCGTCATTTGGCGGGCTTTGTTTGTAAAGGGTATTGGATTCACTGTCAATATCATATAAGGCAGTGTTTGCAGGAATTACGCCGGGGTAGCTGTTGGTATAGCCTGCTGCCGTTACAAAAGGAGTTGGCCCGGCGACACCGATTTTCAATGGTCCATCCAGGATAGTAACTCCGTTGTCCACGTTGATCCGCAGGTTTTGACCATTGTCGCTTACCACCCGGAGGCGATCAGCCGCAGGATTGAAATCCACCCCGAAGTAGGTTCCGCTCAACATGACCGGCTCGGTACTTTCAAGTCGCAGACTGGCCAATTCTGTGGCCGCGCCCGAACCAAGGTCTACACCATAAATTTTGCTGTTGCTGCCCAGTGCATAGAGCCTGCCGTTCATTGGCCTGATATCCATACCCATCAGCATCACATCCCCGGGCAAACCGGTTATTGCTTTGGTACCATACTCGTCTCCGGATGTGGGATTAAATATTTTCAGGTTGTTGGCAAGATCGAGCGCGTAAGCCGCCGGAAGGGAAGGAATAGCAATTCCGACAATGTTAACACCTGTTGGCAGATCACCCAGTTTTTGAAGTTTGCCCGAAGCCAGATCCACAAAATCAAGTTCCCATTTTCCACCGAACTTCACAGAAGCGATGGGGTAAACGTCGGCTGCGTTGATATCAGGAGAAATGTCAAATCCGCCTACATCCTCGATGTCCAGACCCAGGGAGCCCACTGGAACGAGGGCACCCGGGTTTGGTGGGTTCTGAATGTATAGCATGTTCGCTTGGGCATCAATATCATATAAAGTGGTACCTGCGCCAGCAGGTGCAGCGGTCACCCCTGCGCGACTGTTTGTATATGCCACTGCACCTACCATCGGGCTCGCAGGGCCGTTTAATGCAGCGTCACCGGGAACTACGGCTCCGGTTTCGGGATGAAGGCGTAAATTTTGTGCGGTGCTGGTTACGACACGGATTCTGTCGACGGTAGGGTTAAAATCAAATCCGATGCCGGGGCCTGTCAGTGTGGTAGCTATGGGGGCGGCGCCGATTCTCGTGGCTCTGCCCTGCTGGTCGCCCTCTTTCACATTGACCTGGTAAAGATTACTTTGTGTGCTGATCGCATAAAGCTGACCGGTTGCAGGACGGAAATCGATTCCTGCGAGCATATCACCATCTTGAAGGCCGGTAATGCTGAAAGATCTTGTTGGTGATGAAGTGTTTCTGATATTGATCTCATGCAATTGGTTATTGTCCGACAATGCGTAGAAAATCCTGTCAGGAAGTGCCTGCTCGGTCGGCGGCACACGATGATCTTCGCATGAAAAAAATATCAGGGAAGTGAGAAAAGCAAGTGTAAGCGAGCTGCTTTTGGTAAATACGTCGAAAAATTTCATAAACATCTGAGTTTAGTGAACTAAAAACATTCAGTCCACTTACGCTCAAACTGTCCCTTTGGATTAAAAAAGGCTATTTATTTTTAACATAATTTTAATTCAGTTTTAATGGAGGTTTTTTATGGGTAATATTTTACAAAGTTGAAATCCTGAAAAACGGAGTTGTCGGAGAGGCGTTTCACTATCTAGACTCGTAGGGGCCGTGTACGCTTTTAATGCGCTGAGATTCATTTTCGTCGTCGAGCACATAAACAAAATAACGGTCTCCGCCCGGCTCAACACTCACTACAATGTGGCCTTTATCGCTTTTCAATCTGTCGAGCATTTCACCGATTACCAGTTTGTTGGGTTGCAGCATATCGGTGGCGAACACATCCCTGTCGCCGGAATATATACGCTGCGAATAGATCCTGTCAAGAACATCGTGGCCGGGGTGGTCAGATGACCATACCGGAATAACAAGTACCCTGGGACGCAGGGCCTGAAGTAAAAAATCATTTTGTGAATCCCGGTTTCCGTGATGGTCCAAAATATGCACTTCCACAGGCCCTACTGCCTTAGCGACAGGCGTTTCCACGTCATGCCACGCGGGCACGCCAGGCTGTAAGACACCCGGTATGTCGCCTCCTGAAAAATAGTCGAATTTGCCGTAGCTGATTTTCATGGCCACGCTGCACATGTTTTCATGCGGATATAATTGCGGGCTGAGCGTTTTCAGCTCGGGGAAATGCTGGCGGGTGATGGTTCCCGTACCGGTCCATATTTCTCCGTTGGCAGCGACGTTACGTATTTCAAATAACCCCGCATACTTACCGGGATTGCGGGTCAGTTTGAGCTGATCATTGCTGCCCGGTTTACTCTTTTCAACTTTCATACCCTTGTTCTTGACCTGCCAGTCCAGAAATGCCCGGTAGTTTTGCATCAACTTATCGTTCATCGCCCTGGGGTAAGCATAGTCGGGCCACCCGCGGTCGATTATCGTCCGGATCGGCAGCCAGTCGCCTATTTCCGTAATGCCGGTCAGTACATACTTTCCATTCGCTGATTTTTTTGATACCGCCGAAGGCATACCCATGTGGTCGTCATGAAAATGCGTGATCACGGCATAATCGATCGCCTGATCGGCCGAACGGAATCGGGTGGCTTTTGTAATATACCTGGCGATCCATTCGCCGGCATGGCGCGTTGAGTCGGGCTTTGCGGTGGTGTTTCTGGGGCCCTGGGTCCGAGGATCTGTGAGGTCCAGTTCTCCGGCGTCAATGAGCAGGGTAGTGCCGTCGGGCAGGATAAAAAAGGTGGCATTGCCGCGGCCGGTATTAATGTGGTGGATGTCCAGCTGCCCTTCTTTCCAGCTTTCAAAAATCTGTCCTGCTTTTTGCTGCGCGCTGCTCCGGAATGTGTTCAGCAGGAAGAGGCACGCAACTAAAATGCCGGCTCGTAAAATTCTTTTCATAGGATGTTTTTTTAACCTTTAAAACAAAAATAAACCATTCCCCGGATGTTGCTGCGAAACCCGGCGGCTCAATGAGCGAAAGGGGCTGCCCATTATTCTGAGGCAGCCCCGGCGCGGGGTCAATCTGTTTATGCTGGGTCAGTTGGTCTGGTAAAATCTCACGGTACCGTCGCCTTCATTGCTGGTTACCAGCAGGCTTTTCCCGTTAGGGCTTTTATCCGACGGAACAAAAAGAACGCCTTCCGGTGCCTCTCCCGTTTCTATGATCTGAAGGAATTGTGGTGCCGCTGGATTGCTGATATCGTAAACACCAATCGCATTGACACGCTCCAAAGCGATAAAAGCTAAAGTTTTGCCATTCACAGTTCCTACGGTAACACCCTCCGGTTCAACTCCTTTGTCGTCCGAGCGGCCGTCTTCATAAATCCCCGCGTTGATCACATCTTGTTCCAGTTTGCTGCCCGAATCATGGACCAGCTGCATGTCGGTGGCATTGAAAATGCTGAAACCGCGGCCACCGAAACCGTACAGAACATCGTAATCGCCGTCACCACCAATATCTCCACGGGTATTTGTGATCCGCAGACGCCCAAGATTTTCCTCCTTCTGCAGATTTTCCGCATCCGTGAAAACCGTTGGATCGAGTGTAACGTCTTCCACTCTTTCCTGCTCGTCAAAGGTTGAATACTCCCTGGCATCGCCCTCATTGGCGGTAATGAGATAAGAAGAACCGTTCACTGAAAAGTAAGAAATGGCATCAGGAAGGAAAAATGATCTTACCGGCCAGGTTTTCAGCTCGACTGTGTTGTCTTCATCACTGGCATCCATGGCGTTCACCAGCTGGCTGATATCCTTGGTACCCAGGGGGTGCAGTTTCAGAATTGTTCCGCTTACCAGGTCAATTTCAGCAATCCCGTTGTTTTCCTGCAGCGTTACAAACGCTTTTTTTGAATCGCTGGAAATGGCCACATACTCGGGTTCGATATCCTGGGCGAAAGTAGCGCCCGGGCCGTAAGTCCTGAATCCTTCCAGCGCTAGCTGCGGATAAGAAGCCGCAAAACCATCGAACTTCAGTGTTTTGACACTGTAATTGTCCGTCACATCAATAATTGAAACAGAACCTTCCGGATCATTGGTGTAATCTGCATTCGGCTCACCTTCATTTGCCGTGACGATATATTTTCCGTCTGGGCTGAATGTCACCATGTCCGGCAATGCGCCCACTGTTACCTGTTTGATGAGCGCGAGCGTCGAAGTGTTCATCACGATCACGCTTCCGTTTGCCTGCTTGTCGGAGGCTTCCAGCGCGATAGCCAGTTTGCCATCGGAAACCGATACACTATTGGCAACGCCACCAAGAAGTGACACATCGATAGGCTGTAACTTGGTGATCGCAGGAAGGGATGAAAGGTCCATTACTGCCACCAGGGCAGCAGATTCATTGCTAACCGTGAAAAGGCGATGGGTTGCCGGGTCATAAGCTGAAATTTCCGAGGCAGCAGTGCCACCCAGATCAATAGCGGCAACTTCCCGGAACGACGCAGGATCTTCCGGCCCTGATGTTTCGGGAAAATGGTCTGTAATACAGCCGTTCATCAACACAGCCAGTAAGGTCAGTGCAAGTAAAGATTTGTTCTTGATCATAAGCAGTGAGTAGGTTGAAAAGTTAAAATTACGCACCGCCCAAAACTTGTTAACCGCCCGTTTTGCTTCTTAACAATAAGATAATCCGGGCTGTATCCGGAGTATCTTTGAGGGGTGGAAATATTTATTTTGATGCCATACAACCTTTTCGGCAACGCCCGGCCTCTTTAACCCGGAAATACTAAAAACATCTATGGCCCCAGAGGCGGAATTAATTACAGGTTGCCTTTTGCATGACCGGACTGCACAGCGGAATTTGTACGACCGTTACAAAAAGGCGATGTATACGCTGGCGTACCGGATTACCGGGGATTTTGACGACGCGAATGATGTTCTGCAGGATGCGTTCCTGGAAGTGTTCCGCCATCTCAGTCAGTTCAGGGGAGATTCGACGCTGGGTGCCTGGATCAAGCAGATCGTGATCCGTAAGTCGATGAAAAAAAGGCGGGTCATGCTTTGGCAGAACCTGGACGAAAATGTGGCCGAACCGATCAATTGGGGAGATGATGAGATCAATGCTGCTCACCTTGAAACTGCTATTCTCTCTCTCCCGGACGGCTTCAGAACGATTTTTGTGTTGGCCGAGATCGAGGGTTATACGCACCGCGAAATAGCGGTGATGCTTAATATTTCGGAAGGGACTTCGAAATCCCAGCTGTTTCATGCCAAGAGAAAATTGCGGAGCATACTTTCCTGACAACAAAAACAATGGAACAGAATCATAATAATTTAAAAAAAGCCCTGGCAGGAATGCGGCAATACGAGCCTGATGAGAATTTGTGGGCGTCGCTGATAGAGAAATTGAATGAACAACGGTTGCATCAGGCATTGAAGCTGCTGCCTGATCATGAGCCCGATGCGGCTTTGTGGGAACTGATCTCCAACAAATCGCCACGCCCGATGCAGTCGGCTTTTATGTGGTGGTGCGCCGCTTCAATACTTTTTATTGCGGGTATGTTGGGAATATGGACTTCAGTTGGGGAAAATAAACCGGCGGTTGCCTATTCGGAAGAAAAAGCGGATCCGCGCCTCCGGATCGGGGCAGAGCAGGTGACGGACGTTCAATACCGCAAACTGAAAGCCTATTGTGAAATGGAAACGATCGTATGCAACAGGTTAGATTACAAGAATTTACAGCAGGAATATGAAAGGCTCAGTTCGGCGGCAACCCAGCTCGAACAGGCGATAGGGGAATATAATACCGAACCGGAACTGATACGCCAGTATAATGATGTGGAGCAGAAAAAAGCCAGGGTTTTGAATGAAATGGCCAAAATGATCTAAAAATACGATGATGAAATTGTCACATACAGTTTTTTGCAAACTAACATTTCTGTTGCTTTTGGCACTTGGAACCGTGGCTTCCGGCGGCCGTATTGTGGCGCAGGGTACTTTGCAAGTGGCCACCAAAACGGTAGAAAAGAATATAGGACCGGGAGCTGTTCGAAAGCTTTATATTAATGCGGAGAAGGCTGATATTGAAATGGTTACCTGGGGTAAAGCTGAGATTTCGGTCGTCATGCAGTTGTCTGCCAGGCATACCGACAGGGCTACGGCTGCCAGTGACCTTTCCAAAGTACAATACATAGCTGAGCAAAATGGGAAAGACTATTTTCTGCGGAATTACATTGTCCTGAAAAACGGCGAAAGCAAGCCGGTTTCCAACATAAAAGCCCGCTACACCATTCACCTTCCACCTTCCTGCGCGGTGGATCTTAAAAATTCTTTTGGTACTATCACATTGAGAGGACTCACCAACGGGTTGCAGCTGAAAGCGGACTTCTGTACCACAACATTGACCGGAATTAACGGAAAAGTCGATATTCAAACCACATTCGGGGACCTGAAAGGACGGGAACTGTCAGGCTCGTTTGCTTTTTCCACCGACCATACCAATCTTCACCTGGAACAGGTCTCGGGCGCAATGAAGCTGAATGCGTTGTATGGAAATGTGGAAATATACCCTTCTGCCGGACTTACAAGCCTTGCCATACATTCCAAAAAGGCAGAGGTGACCGTTTTGTCAAAAAACTGGCAGCAGTTCGACTATACTGTCAACGGTGCCTATACCACCATGAAACTCCCCAATGGGTTTAAATGGAAACGCAATACAGCGGATTTCAAAGATGCATTCTTTTCCAGAAACCAGCTTGCCAGCGTCGAGATCAACACCGAGTTCGGAAACCTGACCATTAAATAGTCTGACCTTCTATATCAGCCATGAGAAAAAGCATTCTGATCCTTTTTGCTTTGAGCATCTTCCATGCGTCCTCCGCTCAGGACAGCACCAGCATTTCCTACTCGGAAGAAAGAGGCGACACCCTCGTCAAACAACGCTTCATCGACCGGTACGAGCATGTTTTTATGACGAAAGTGCCGACGAGGCAGATGTTTAAGATAGGGTATACCTCTTCAGATTATCGTGGAGCAGGGTTTCAGATGGGTTATGAGTATAAGTTCCTGCCTGCACTGTCTCTGGAAGCCATTGTATACTACCAAACCAATACCGCGCGGATAAACCTGGACCATGTCAGAACAAACATCAGCGTTCAAGCCCGAGCGCGATGGTATTACGACATGAATAAGAGAGGGAAAAGTGAATTGAACGCAAGTAATTTCAGCGGCAGGTATATTGGCGCATATTTTGATCAAACCATCGATTTGGCCGGTGATACTCAACACTACAAGAGAAGTGGTCGCTTTGGTTTTCTATATGGCTTTCAAAGCAGGTTTTTAAATCGAGGATATATCGATTTTGCCGCTGGCTTGTTCAATCGGGACACTTGGCCGGGTTACAATTATGCCGCAAGCAGCACATATCATTTTTTTAGAATGAAGGATTTCGTTCTGGCGACACAACCAACGATCGGCGTGGCCTTCGGAGACTGGAAAAAGACCACCAAGTCACCGGTCTGCGATGTCCTTTTATGTGACGAAAATATTTGGGATCAATGGAAATTGCAGCTTCCTGACGCATCGATTGGTCTGGTGAGCCAGAGACTGGAGTCGGCGCTGACTTATGAACGTAAATTAGGGCCTGGTGCATTCTCTGTCAATGTTGGTGTAAACAGCTGGGTGCGCAGATATAAGGATTCGCAGACGTATAAAAGCTTTAACTATTACGCAGCAGGAGAGTTACAAGTAAGATATTATTTTCTTCTGAAAAGACAGGTTCGCAGAGGTCTGGCAGGGAATAACTTTTCGGGGCCTTACACTGGTGTGGCAGTGAACTATTCTTTTTGGGGCTATGATTCCGAGCACCTGACCGGCTATTCCGACCATAGGGATACGCGGACAATGAGTGCTCCTTTATCGCTTGGTTATCAGCAACGTTTCTTTGGAAAATTGTACCTTGATGCCTCGATTTCATACGCAAGAAATTTGTACTCTTCTTCCCCGGTTATCGGCAGGTCCTTTAGTTTTTCACCAAACCTCAAAATAGGTTTTACTTTCTGAAATCATCATTCATCATTCATAATTCTCGCCAGCCGGTGTTTTGTTTTTATTAATGCAACATTGTTGCATTAATAAAAAGAACTTTTAATTTTGCCTGAAACCAATGGCTGGCAGAGGTATTTTTCTTTTGCCTGGCCTTCTAAAAATATCAGCAAATGAAAGAGAACAGTGATTTTGAAGTGATCATAATCGGAGGAAGCTATGCCGGACTTTCGGCGGCGATGAGCCTGGGGCGGTCTTTGAGACGGGTTTTGGTCCTAGATGGTGGCCAGCCATGCAACCGGCAAACCCCGCATTCCCATAATTTCCTTACACAAGACGGGCAGACACCCGCTGAAATTGCCCTGACAGGAAAAGAGCAGGTATTGAAATATAACACCGTTCATTTCCGGAATGGGTTTGCGGCCGGCGCGCAAACAACGGAAAACGGATTTGAATTGATCACCAGTGCCGGTGAACTTTTTACGGCCGGCAAACTGATTTTTGCTACCGGTTTGAAAGATATCATGCCGGATATCGATGGATTTGCCGAATGCTGGGGGATTTCGATTTTGCATTGTCCTTACTGCCACGGCTACGAGGTAAGGCATGAAAAAACAGGAATATTCGGGAATGGAGCCATGGGGTTTGAATTTGCCCGGATGATTTCAAACTGGACCAAAGACCTCACCATCTTTACGAACGGGGAGGCTACATTTTCGCCGGAAGAATCGGAAAAATTAAAGCAACATGACATCCGTGTCGTTGAAACAGCAATAGGTCTGATTCAACACGAGAGCGGTCGCATTCAAAATGTAGTGCTCAGAGACGGGACAAAAGTTGCACTTAAAGCAATATACGCCCGTCCGGCGTTTGTTCAGCACTCCGATATTCCGGCCGGGCTTGGCTGTGAGCTAACGGAGCATGGTTTACTGAAAGTAGACGTTTGTCAAAAAACAACGGTTCCCGGCATTTATGCAGCCGGGGACAATTCGAACTTGGCGCGCTCCGTAGCCATGTCCGTTTCGGCGGGATCGATGACGGGAGCAATGATCAACCGGAGCCTTATCGAAGAAGGATTTTAATTATCCGGTTGTTTTATCCCTGGATCTGCGGCGCCCAGTAGGTGCAGTACCCCCCCTCAACTACCGGGCCCTTAAAGAGCTGGCACTTGCCGCAGCTAGGGGATACTTTCTGCGGCAGGTACAGCTGGCAGTTTATACATTTCGAATCTGCGATAGGCGATTCTTTTACATATCCCAGCTTTTCCCGCGCTTTCAGGTCTGTTTCCGTTACCTGTGAAAAGTCGTTGCAGGGGTCGGCAGAAACGGCTGGTTTTTCTTCTTTTTGTTTGTTTTCGCTGGAATTGCAGGCATTCAGGCAAACCGCCAGACCCGGGAAGGTCAATGCGGTGTACATGGAGCTGCTGATAAAATTCCTTCTTGACAGCTTGGTATGGGTCATTCCTGGTTTTTTGTGCTTACTAATGATCGTTCTGGTGAAATGGTCGTGTCAGATCTGATTACAGATCAATAATCTGTTCAATTGCGTCGTGTACTTTCGTTCCCGACGATGGCAGCATGGCCAGCAGTAACCTTTTCTGGTTGTCATCGGGTTTGATGCCGTCTTTTGAAGTTTTCATTCCCTTCATCAGTCCGCGGAGCATGGCAAGTTTCCATTCTTCACCGGTATCATCCCCCGAAAAAAGCTGCAGTAGTTTTCGGGTCTCTTCTTTCCTGTTCCCGGATCCCGCCATGTAGGCGTAGTCTTCCAGGAACGAGATTTTGCCTGGCGCGACTTCCCTGAAAAATGATCCTCCCGCCGACAACGATTTGATGATTTCAGGTGACGAACCTGCTTTTGAGCTTAATACCGCCATTTTGAACCAGGGGTCATTGGGGTATTTTTCCAATACCCTGGCCATTGCCGGTGCTACTTCCTTGGTCGAAAACTGACCCAGACTCAGTGTTGCCTGGAAAGCGACGCGAACAGAAGAATCTGCGGTGGATTTGATCAGTTCTTCCAGCAGCTGCGGATATTGCTCGGATGACATAACACCATACTCGCGTACGCCCGCGGCAGGATCCTGCATAGCCTGTTTAACCAGATCCGCGTTCAAAGCCTTTAAACCATCCAAAACAAAAAATGCATGAAGCCTTGCCCTTGGGTCTTTGTCGTCGGTGAACAATGCTGTTACTGCCGGGATCACAGATTTATCCTGACGGTCCAGCAGCAATCTTTGCGCCTGCAAACGCCACCACTGGCCTCTGTGTGCAAGCAATGTTACCAACTCTGCCGAGCTCATTTTTGAAAGTTTGGGAGCCGTCTTGTCGGTTGAAACAGGATTTTTGGGTGTGATACGGTACACACGGCCCATATCCGACCCCTTGATGAAATCCATATCGGTTTTCAGGTCTTCCGGGATAGATACCGGTGTCTCGATATGCTGACGGTAAAAATCAACCACATAAAGTGCACCGTCGTGACCGACAGTAAAGTTATCCGGCCTGAACCATGGGTCGGTGGATGATAAAAACTCTTTGTTATTCTCCGAAATGCTGTCTTTTCCGGCAAAGTAAGTCGGACTGTCGGTACGCGGTGTGAGCAGGTCGCGGTGCACGAGGTTGCCGGCTACCTCGCCTATGAAGATATTCCCTACATATTTTTCGGGGAAAGTTTGTCCTGCATACACCGTTCCGCCTGAAGCGCCGGTGAAATGGTCTTCTGCATATTCTTTCCTGTCAAGCCCCTGCTCGGCATATTCTTTCACCCTTCTCGCCGTGCGTTCAGCCCGCCAGTAAGGTGGAGGCGTTTCCTGGAACATGGTCAGGTCGCCGTTGGAAATATCCTGCACGCCTTTTTTGGAAGGCAGGCTTTCGTTGCGGTGCGCATATCGCCATGGCATTACCATGTGCTGGATCCGTATCGTATTCTGGGTAACAAAACGGTGCCCCCATTCATTGAAAGATTGTCCGAACTGGCCCGGCCCGCTTTCCTGCTCAAATTCCCCGGTTTCCGGTTTGAAACGAAAATCGGCGCTCCGCATTTCCAGTGCCGGTTTGCCCGGGTGGGTTTCTGATGTTACGCTTCCGGCCTGACCGTTGTTACTAACGTAGATCCAGTTGTCGATTCCATAGCGCAGGCAGGTGATCTGGGCTTCGGAATTGGTTTCGAAAAAGCCCTTGAACAAAACCTTTTTGATATCGGCCTGAAAATCGCCAGTGGTATCTTTCATAAACCAGATATTGGGCGCCGCCGCAACCAGCAGCCCGCCCTTCCATGGCAATATGCTCGTGGCTTCCGATATGCTGTCAGCAAAAACCGTTGCCTTGTCCACCCGGCCGTCGCCGTTGGTATCGAGCAGCAATTTGATCCTGCCGCGGCCTTTTCCAGGCTCGGGCTTGTAAGGATAGTCCGGCATTTCCACCACAAAAGTGTTTCCATCCTCGTCGAAAGCCAGGTCCACCGGATCGGCGATAAAAGGTTCCGCTGCAAAAACTTCAATATTGAAATCCTCATTCAGCTGAAAGCTTTTCAATGCCTCTTCCGGCGTCAGGGCATCGGCATAGCGTTTTTTGGAACAGGAAAAACCGGTCAAAACTAAGGCCAGAAAAAGAATATGCGAGCGTTTCATTGATCCTGATGGTTTAAAAACGGGTTCGAGATTTTAATGAGATCCTGGATTACTTTCCCCTCGTGGTCGATGCGTGCGAGGGCATAAACATTGCCGTCTGCGCCCACGGCAATAGAGTTAACGTAAGTGGGGCGCTGGCCGTCGGGATAAAAGATAGGGCCGTGGTCGGAGTAATGTCTGAAAGGGATATGATAGGTAACCAGATGCAGGTTTTCCAGCCCTTTTGCCGCCCCTTTCGCAATTTGTTCTTCACCTTTCAGCCTTTTTCCGTCAATATAAATCGGCCCGCCGGTGAGGTAGTAAATGGTTTCCTGGTCGGGGCCGAGCTGAAATCCAAGGTAGCCGTAACTGAACTGGTCAAACATCCCGCTTTTCCGGGACGGGAGGGACGTGATCCGGTCGACGATTTCAATGGTTTCGGCTGCGGGATCAAAACGGAAAAGGTACCCTGAGTTTCCATGGACCCCATAGGCTACTTTTTCAGGGGCATACCAGAATATTTTCCGCCAGTTGTAGCACATGCTGCCGGGCCGTGTAGGGTCGTATTTACCGAAATAATCCAGCCGCAGGTCCACGTTTTCCAGCTTTCTGACTTCACCTTCCGAAGGATTATAGGTATAAATAGCTCCGACTGCCGTAGAAAAATAAACCGACCCGGTTTCAGGCACTACAAACAGCGACCTGCACAGCGATCTGAAATCATCTCCGGGCGTTCCGGCTTCACCTCTTGCAGCTACCGAATCAAAGGTTTTCAGTTGATTCTGATCCACATCATAATGCAGAAAACGGCCAGTGGGCCAGCTGATGCCGTACATGTGCCCGCGTTCCGTGTCTACTGTCATGCTTACGACGCCTTCACCGCCGGGTACCTTGGCGAGGTCTTCAAATTTTTCGGTAGCCAGGTCATATGAGAGAAAATGCCCGCCTGCATATAATCCGTAGCCTTCCGGCGGCGTGACAGGCAGCCTGTCCATGCCTTCTATCAGTTCATAAAAACCAACATGCGTTGAGAAATAGAGCTTTCCATTCCTTTCATAAAAACGGACGTGGCTTTTTCCCTGGGCGATGAGGTTCAGCCCTTTTTCGCCGCAAATTTCGGTAAGGTCACCGAGGAATTTAATCTGTTCGGTTTTTGGGTCGAAAACAAACATCTGCCCGCCCACATCATGCTGGTCGGACGAGAGGATATAATAAATTTTACCGTCGCTGGCCGCAGAAATACCATTGTACGTATCATGTGCGCGGTCAAAGCCGGAGGAATATGGGAATGCAGGAAGCGCCTGCGTTGCGGGTTCAGGGGTTAGTATTTCTTGGGTCATGCTGTTAGATCTTAAATAGCTTTTTTGCATTTTCAAACAATATCTTCCGCTCGATTTCTTTGCTGGGTGCCAGTTTCCGTATCATCGCAATCGTCTGCGCACCCTGGCATTTTTCCCCGTGGCCTTCGGCATCGTCGCAGTCACTTCCGTACAGTAATTTATCCTGATGCCGTGAAAGGAATTCCTTGTAATGGTCTTCGTCCCGGGTCATTGCCAAAAGCCCGGAGCCCGCGGACATATCGCCGTACATATTGGGATAATCGCGCAGGAGCCGGTCTGTAATGCCGCCCGGTGTCACTTTTGTTTTGGGATAAAGTACTTTCTGGTCGGTGTGGTTTTTATCAATATTGGCCCACCAAGTCTGCGCATGTCCGATAAAGTTGACTTTGGGATACTTTTCCAGCATTTTATGAAAGTTCTCGAAATTGTAGTTGAACATTTCAAACTGCCAGTGCATCAGTACAGGCACGTCGTAGGTCTGAGCGAGCTCGTATATTTTCTGCATTTCCGCCGAGTCGCAGGCCACCCCGAATTTCAGTTCCCCGATCACAGGCGCGCCCAGTTTCAGGTATTTTTCAATTTCCGTCACTGCATCCGGCAGGTCGGGCACTTCATTGGAACCGTACAGAAATTCCTTCGGATATTCTTTCGCAAAATCGTAGCAGACATCATTTCCACCACATTTTGCCTGTAATCCGTTCGTCTTACCGTTGTGCGTCGAAAGCCCGAACGAGGGTGTTCCGGCTGGCAGTAGGATCGTGGTGGTGATCCCCATTTTTCGCTGGTGAGCCAGCAGCAATTCCTGACTCCTGCCCGCATAGTTGGTATGCTGGTGGATGTCGATGATCGGTTCGGTATCCTGTTTTGTTGTGCCAAAAGCATTTGCTTTGCTGCCGGCAGCAAGAAGCAAAGCGCCGGAGCCTGCGAAAAAGTCGCGGCGCGAGAGAGGCAGTACTTTATTCTGACAAGAAAGAGATTTCATGTTTTTCCCCGTTTGTAAACACATCCGTTATTTCTTAAACAACCTCGATTCTGGTTTCGGGACACCGGCTTGTTCGGCCAGTTTTACCATTCCGTTCACGATTGAAGTTTCCACTTCGGAAGTCCAGGTACTTGGGAGCCCGTAAACGATCGCGGCAACTTCACCTTCATATCCGCCTTCCCGCAGGATCGTAGCGGAAGGAATATAGGTCATCACATCGTTGGAATAGCCCATCACAAAAATATCCTGGCCAAAAACCTTTTTGAGTTCAATGGAATACTGCACCACCAATTCGCCGCCCAGCGTCATGATCGGCTGGTCGCCCAGCTTCCACACCTGCAGTGGAAAAGGGTAGGATTTCGGGAATGCCTCGCCTTTGTTCACTTTTTCGATCATCCGCTCAGCCCAGCGTTTCTGAAAACCCGACGCAGTTGCCAGATATTTCGTAAGCTCCTCCTTCGTCGGCGCAGCCGTGAATGGCAGGTCGATCTCGTTGTATGCGCTGGAAATCTTTGGCGACAGTACTTTCATATCCTCGCTCAAAATGCGCTCCACGGCAGCAGCCAGCGTTTTTCCGTATTGTAATGCCAGCGGGACAGTATGCCGTGGCAAGGGATTCTGATCCGCGCCCGCGCCCTGAAAAAACAAGGCAGTCGCGCCCGGATACATTTTTTCGAGTTCGATCTGTGCAAAACCGGGGTAGTCGCCCGACCATTTGTAGCTGTCGAGTACGGTAGGGTGGCAGGCATAGCCGAATGCAATCGCCAGCAATTTTCCAGCCTGGTCATTGACCCGGATCACCGGTACTGCAAAATCATTTGGACCCTGTAATTCGGTGAGCCTTTCGAGAATGGCGGCATCGTTATTGCGCCTGTTTACCTGAAACCGCGTGACGCCGTTGCGGGCGGAAAGTTGTGCAGGCTGCAGTTTTTTAATGGCGTCGCCCACTACGGCGACGATATTCTGTACAAGCTTGTCCGAATACCCGCTGATGCGTTTTCTTTCGGCATCATCCAATGGATAAATATCCGAAAGCGATTCCGCGAGCACAGGACCGGAATGCGTATGCGAGCTGTTCAGGATGATGTCCTCTCTGGCAACTCCATATTTATTTTTGACCCCCGCCCGGATATCATCGGAAAGTTTTTTTGGAAGGCCCAGTAAGTCCAGCGTAACGAGCACGGATTTTTTTCCATCGGCATCTTCCAGTGCCAGCGCTTTGGCCCAAAGGTCGTGGAGCTTGCCGTCCGAAGGACGAGTGCGGCTCGCGAACCCTGCCATCCACATATTCTGCTCAGGCGTTATCGCCACTTTTGCCACACCCGCCTTCCAGCCTGCTGATTTAGGTTGACCGTGAACAGGGCAGAGCAATACGGAGCAAATGATCAAAAATGAGGCGGATACTGTTTTGATAGTGCTGCTCATTTTTTGCTGAGGGTTTTGATTTGCTCCGCGTTTTTATGAATTTTCTGAATGGCCGATGCGATATCGTCCATGTCTGACTTTGTGCCCAGCAGCATGTTTTGGGTAAACCACACCGCCTCGCTGCAAAGCAGGTCGTTTTCAGGGCATTTGTTCAGTTCATTGTATTTTTTGATATCCAGCATTTCTTTAGGATACGCACTCTTGTAGCCTTTGGACGAGAATGTTTCGGCAATAAACGGCTGGGTGTTCAGGGTGGTGTAGCCGCTTGAACAGGGAACTCCTTCGGCGGACAATGCTTTGAGGAATGCAGCACGCGACAAGCCTTTGAATGCTTCCTGTTTGTACCGGAAAGGAAAAAGGTGAAAAGCTGCCCTCGTAACGCTGTCGTACAATTGGTACGGAACAATGCCGGGAATATCTTTGATCTGAGATTTCAGGTAAGTCGCATTTTCGGTGCGGGTAGTGGTTTCGGCATCGAGCCTTTTGAGCTGCGCCAGTCCGATAGCCGCCTGGTATTCGCTGAACCGCAGCTTGGTACCCTGCATGTTGGCCCCTGCGCCCACGGCGCCCACCGCGCTGCCGTAAGGGTTTCCGAAATTGGTATAGGAAAAGCAAAGGTCCATAAACGCGTCATCGTTGCTCACTACCGCTCCGCCTTCGCCTATCGGCAGGTTTTTAGAATTCTGGAAACTGAAGCAGCCTGCATGTCCGATCGTTCCCACTTTTTGTTTGTTAACTTCCGCAAGGTGTGCCTGGCATGCATCTTCGATCACGACCAGGTTGTGTTTTTTGGCGATGGCCATGATCTTGTCCATATCTGCAGGTAATCCCAGGATATGGACGGGCATGATAGCCTTGGTGCGCGGTGTGATTTTTGCCTCAATTTTTGCTGGATCCATCTGGTACGTGACGGGGTCGATATCCACAAAAACCGGCATGGCACCATTGGAAAGTACGGCACTTACAGTAGCAATAAAAGTATATGGAGGGACCAGTACTTCGTCCCCGGCCTGGATCTTGAACTGGGAAATTGCGGTTACGAGTGCATTCGTCCCGTTCACAACGGCCAGGCTGCGTTTGACACCCAGGGCCGAAGCCCAGGCTTTTTCGAACTCGGTAACAACTCCCGCCCGTGACCATACGCCGCTGCGCATGACTTCCAGCAGTTGTTTTTCATCTGTTTCGGGGTTCCATCTCGGCCAGGCAGGCCACTTCTCTTTTGTCCAGGCAGGAGTGCCGCCCAAAATGGCAGGCGCGGCCGTTTTTCCGATCCGGGCACCGGCTAATAAGGTGGAAGGTGCGCCAACGGCGATCATGGCGCCCGCAGCAGCCAGGGAATTGGTTTTGATGAATTCCCGTCTGGTTTGACTGGCTTTTGACATGGGTTCAGGATTTGGAGTTTTGGATTAACGGGCAACGTTAATTTCTTATGGGTACGTACCCGGCATTCGCAAATATAGATTTTTTTATCAATCAAAGTAGAAAATTTTAAATGATAATTAGTCTGCCTGTGGGATTAAAGCTTCACTTGGGTATTCCCGCCCTTTTCCATTGAAATATCTACCGGCTTGTTGGTTTTCCAGGAACCGTTTGTAAAATCCGGGACAACTATGGAATTCGACCTGTGGGCAACAGACCATTCGCTCAGAGGGCCTATCGCGCTCCATAACGCCGCATCGTAAACATCCTGGTCGAGCGGCAGGCCGTTGCGCAGGCAGTCGACCGTGCGCCAGTCCATCAGAAAATCCATACCGCCGTGACCGCCGACCTTTTTGGCCATTTCACCGATCTTTTTAACAATGGGCGGGGTGTATTTTTCTTCAAGATCCTTGTATTCCGCATCGGTGAGCCATTCATGTCCCTGCGAGTACCTTGCCGGGAGCGGATACTTCAGCGCGCTTCCTTTGGTGCCGACGATGGTCTGGATGCGGGAGTAGGGGCGGGGAGAGCTTACATCAAACTGCACCATGATGGTGCGGCCCCGGCTGGTACGGATGGTGGATGTATTCATATTACCGTTAAAAGGCTTGCCCACATAAGGTTTGAAAAACGGATCTTCAGAAGCCAGTTTTTTGGCAGTATCACCCATAACAAAATCTCCGGAAGCCATGGAAACGAGGTAATCCATTTTATCGCCCCGGTTGATATTCATAACCTGACAAATTGGTCCGAGACCATGCGTAGGATACAAATTGCCGTTTCTAACCGACAACTCATTAAGCTCCCACATCTGGTAAAACCGGTCTTTTGAAAATACATATTCCTGCAAATCATGTATATAGGCACCTTCACCGTGGACGATTTCGCCAAAAAAGCCGTGGCGAGCGAGGTTAAGGGTAAGCAGTTCAGAAAAGTCATAGCAGCAGTTTTCAGTCATCATACAATGCTTTTTGGTCCGCTCCGAGGTCTCCACAAGCTGCCAGCATTCTTCGATGGTCTTGGCGGCAGGCACTTCTACGCAGACATGCTTTCCGTGGTTCATCGAAAATACGGCCATCGGCGTATGCAGCGCCCAGGGCGTTACAATATAGATGAGATCAATATCCGTACGTTCGCAGAGCTTTTTCCACGCGTCGGAACTGGTATCATACGCGCCAGGCTTGTGGCCTGACTTTTCGACCATTTTCTTTGCTTCCTGCACTTTTTCAGGGCGGAGGTCGCATAGCCCCATGATTTCAACGCCTTCAATTTTGTTCATACGTTCAACGGCAGCCATTCCCCGGTTGCCCAGACCGATGAACCCCACCCGGACTGTTTCCAGTTTCGGAGCCGCGTAGCCGCACATGTTGAATTGCTGGGCGCCGTACCCGGCGGATATGTCAGGCGGCATCGTCCCGGCTCCAGGCGTGCCGTCGGCAGCGGGCGTGATGCCCGCCCCGGACGTGCCGTCAGGCCCGGACGCAGTGCCCGCCCCGGACGTCGTGCCCGCCCAGGACGTCGTGCCCGCCCCGGACGTCGTGCCCGCCCCGGACATCGTGCCGGCCCCGGACGTCGTGCCAGCCCCGGACGTCGTGCCAGCCCAGGACTTAAGTCCTGGGTTATGTGGATCGTTGGCTGCGGTCAGGCCGAGGCCGGATAGGGCAGCGAGTTTCATGAAGTTTCTGCGGGTATTTTTCATATGGCAGGTTATTTTTTCAGGATGGTATCGATGAATTGGTACGCCTCAAAACGTACCTGGTCGGGGAAGTCGTGGCCGGAATCCGGATACCGGGCCTGTAAATGATCAGTTGCTCCGAGCAGGCGGTATACCGGCGAGACATTTTCAATTCCTTTCTTAACGCCCTTTACATCAAAGTTGCTGTCCTTTAAGGGAGAGTTCGAGAAAAACGCCCGAGGCGCAATCGCTGCAATCACCTCATCAAAATCGAAGGGCGTTTTTTCAGGGTCAAGGTTGTATTTTGTTCTTAACAAAGGCATGTACCGGTCCTGCGCCCACGGGCCAAGGCGGCCTCCGTATTTTTGTGATGCCGGGCCGATGTTATAAAAGTCGAACAATGTCCAGCCGGAACTGGTGACCACCACTTTTAAGCGGCTGTCGAAAGCACTGACGAAAATTGCGTTATGACCGCCGAGCGAGTGCCCGATCACGCCGATTTGGTGTGCATTCACATCTTTTCTTGAAACGAGGAAATCCACGCAGCGGATATGGTTGAAAATCCCCTTCATCGTAGCCGATTCATACCGGTCAGCCGCAAAATCATAGTCTTTTGAATCCCCGAAACTCGGGTAGTCCGGTGCGATCACTACATATCCTCTTTCGGCAAGTTCCCGGGCATAAGCCAGGTTTTTATTTTTGTCTTGCCCATCCACACTCTGCTTCCCGATCGGACTGGTTTCATGCAGGGCCAGCATAGCAGGGTATTTTTTTGATTTTCCCGAAGGTATGTAAAGGTAGGCGGTGATATGCTCTGACTCCGCGACCAGCATTTTGATCGTGAAACGTTTGTAGTTTTTTCCCGAAACACTATCCAGAAATTGCACTTGCGGAACTTGCCGGGCATCGCGGGCCGGTAGTTTTCCCATCGCAGCCTGCATGCTGTCGAGGATCTGCATACGTTTCAGGTTCCAGTCTTTTTTCGTTTTAACCGGCCGGTTATGGTACGTGAGCAGATCCTGGGCGGACGCAGCATACACGCTCAGGAGAAGAGATATCACGAAAATCAGGATCCGGCGAGGACGGCGATCGGGTTGGGAGATGACCCCGGGCCCGGATGGTATGGTGCCTTCGACGGACATGTCCCCCCGCCCGGACGGCATCCCAGCCCCGGACGGCATCCCAAACCCGGACGGCCTCCCAGCCCCGGACAGCCTCCCAAACCTGGACGGCATCATCCCGGCCCCGGACGGCATCCCAGCCCCGGACGGCCTCCCAGCCCCGGACGGCCTCCCAACCCCGGACGGCATCCCAGCCCCGGACGGTATCATCCCAGCCCCGGACGGCCTCATCCCAACCCCGGACGGCCTCCCAACCCCGGACGGCCTCCCAGCCCCGGACGGCCTCCCAACCCCGGACGGCCTCATCCCAACCCTGGACGGCCTCCCAACCCCGGACGGCCTCCCAGCCCCGGACGGCCTCCCAGCCCCGGACGGCCTCCCAACCCCGGACGGCCTCATCCCAACCCTGGACGGCCTCCCAACCCCGGACGGCCTCCCAGCCCCGGACGGCCTCCCAGCCCCGGACGGCCTTCCAACCCCGGACGGTATCATCCCAGCCCCGGACGGCCTCCCAACCCCGGACGGCCTCCCAACCCCGGACGGTATCATCCCAGCCCCGGACGGCCTCCCAGCCCCGGACGGCATCATCCCAGCCCCGGACTTAAGTCCGGGGTTAATGATGGGCAGGGCGGCGGGTTTCGTGAAATATGTCATATATCGGAGATTTATGGTTTAAATCACGTCTCCCAGCAAAGCAGGTTCGTATCCATTTTCATGTGCCCAGTTCACGGCAGAGAGGATTTTCTCACGGTAATCGGGCTGGTAGTTGAAGTAAAACGGATAGAAATACTGCTCATGCACCAGCAGGTCCAAATAAGGTGGCCGGTTGGCGTTTTCCAGATAACTGTTCAGGTGGGGTACAATTTCTTCGAGCGTTTTGGTATCGATCACAATGCTCGTTTTAATGAACACGATGTCTTCGGAATGGTCTTTCCAGACAAACCGTTTCTTGATATGCCGTCTTTGCTCCTCGCTCAGGTAATAGGAGGCAGAATACTGGTCGTCATCAATGTTGAAATAGCCGAGCTGGCCTTTGTAACCGGCATTACGGAACACCCGTGACGCATCACGGGTTGCTTCCCCCCAATGGATCGTGGTGACGCTGGTCATCACTTCTTCTCCCGCGAAGCGTTTGATTTCGCCAATGACCAGATCGCAGTCTTTTTTCACCTCATCATAACCGGCATTGATATAAGGCTGGTCGGGAAATTCACCTAATGCGTGAAAGCTCAGCGTGAGCCAGCCAGCATTTTCCCTCCATTCATTTTTGAACTTGGCGGTGAATTTGGAAAGATTGAAATCGTCTTTCTGAAAAATTCCGTCGGTCTGATAAAAGAGGTTCAGATGGATTTTGGTGCCGTACTGGTCATTTACTTCCTTTAAAAAAGCCAGGTACGGGTTGTCGAACAACGAATAGTAAGAATCTGCATGTTCCTGTATGTCCCTCAAAAACCAGATGTTGTCGTCGATGGACAGCCGGTATTTGTTTGCAAAATTTTTGAGGCGATATACAGTAATGTACTTTTCTTCACCGGTCGTTTCATCCCGTAAGTGAATCGTATTCTCATAATCGTGCAGCCTGATCTCCGCCGTAAAAATCCCGTTCTGATACTCCGTTTCTGCGTCGTTGAGGGTCAGCCGGCTTTCTTCAGGTGCAGCGATTTTAAATAGCACCTGCAGATATTCCTCCGTCATGATGCCGTCGTTGGCATGCAACATATCGCCGTCTACCGGACTTATAAATTCAATGTTTGATTCCATTGCGGATTTGTCATTTCATGGTTTTACAAAAAACATGGCTAACAGCCTTGCCGCTGATAACTCTAACCTGTCTGTAAAAATTATGCATGGGTATCCTGATTGGTTAAAGACTTGATTACCCAGCTCTCATCTTCAAGCAGTTCAATGATCCGCTGATTGAGTTCTTTGATATAGGACACCGATGAAGCGTCGGGAATATAGGCTGCTTTGCGCGCGATGCTGTTGGATAAAATACCTCTTGCGATCAGCAGCTCCTTTTCCGCGTAATGAAAAAGCTCCATGTTCTGCAGCGAAAAAAAGATCTGCGGCATTACTTTTTCGAACAGATCGAATGCTTTTCCATGCTCGCCGCTGCTGCGGAGATTGAACACTTTCTGAAGAATGTCCGCTACTGCCAGACCCGGCATGACGCCGCGGATGCCGATGGGGATCAGTTCCAGCATGTACAGACCGCCCCAGCCCTCGAAAAGCCCGATTTTGTCTTTTGTGGTTTTGATAATGTCTTCAAATTTTGGTGCGCATAGTGGTTCTTCCAGTTTCAGGTATTTGAAATTCGGATTTTCGTCCATCAGGTTTTTGATAAAATCAACACTGATAGAGGAGCCGCCTGGGTTGAAGTCCTGGATCAGTACCGGCGTCCGGGGTATGGCCTGAAGGAATTCGGCGAGGTATACTTTGAGGGCATTTTCGGGTAGTGAAAAAATACGCGGAACTGCGAGGGAAATTACATCCGCACCAGCTTCTACATTGGCCTTTGCCAGTTTGATAGCCACTTTGAGCGACGGATGATTGGACTGCGCCACGATTTTGATCCTGCCTGCTGCGTGTTTGACGGCTACCCGCACCACGAGCAGTTTTTCATCATCGGTGAGTTTGTAAAATTCACTGGCATATGCCGGCAGGCACACTGCTTGGATACCGCCCGCGATCGCGAAATCGATTAACCTGCACAATGCATCCTGGTCAATTTCTTCATCTTCGGTAAAGGGCGTCGGGATGATCGGAACAACTCCCAGCAGTTCGTTTTCAGTATTCATAATGTTGTTGTTTACGGATTAATATTAACCAGCTTTTTTTGAGCCTTGTTGTCAACGATGGTCAGGATCAGGGTGGATGCCAGCACCAGCACGCCACCGATGATCGCCTGCGTTTTCAATGTTTCGCCCAGCCATATCGCCGCTATGGGCAGGCCAATGAACGTGATCATGTAGTTGGAAAGCGCCACCTGGGTTGCGTCCAGATTTTTTAATGCTTTGAAAAACAACAACATCGAAAGAAAGTTATGGAAAAGTGTCAGTGATATCATGCCGATCCACGTATTTGTGGTGTAGTCAGGTATTTTCAGATACATTTCGGGTTCGTAATACCATACCAGGGGCGCCAGCAGGATCACCATTACGAGGTAGGTGTAAAAAACCATTTCCATTTCTGTGTATTGCTCGGCTATTTTTTTGCAGCCGACATTGTAATACGCGTTGCCGATAATCGCGATGAAAATGAGCAAATTTCCCAGTGCGTAACGCGAGCTCATGTCCATCTGCTTGATATCGTCGGTGGAGCAAAGTGCCACGCCAATGATCGCGATCGCAAAGCTGATCCAGCGGATGCGGTTCATTTTTTCTTTCAGTATCAAAAACGCAAATACTGCTGTGATGATCGGCAGGGTAAGTACCAGTATGGCCGAGTTGCTCGCCAGCGAATATTGGGTACCGTATGTCATGAGTACCTGCGACGGGAATGCGCCCAAAGCTGCGAGCTGCACGAAAATCAGGATATCCTTGGGCTTTTTGCCGCCTTTTTTAAAATCCTTGACCACAAAAGGTGCCAGGAAAATGGTCGCCAGCAGCATAGGTGCCCATACTGTAAAATAAGGCCCTACCTGGTCCTGTACCAGTTTGATGCTCGTAAAGTGGAAGGCCCACATGAGGTTACAGGCAAACAATATTAACCAGGAAATTACCGATTTACTCATAACTGCGTTTCCAGAATTTGGTTTGTTTTATATATTTCAATGGCTGCTTCGTCCAGTGTAATGCCCAGGCCGTGGCCCTGCGGTACGAGTGCTGCACCGTGCTCGAATTTTATACCCTCCACAATCAGGTCGTCGGTCCTCACCAGCTCGCCGAAAATATCGGACGGAATGGTGCAATTAATGCTGGCAGCAGCAATATGAAGGCCCATTGTTTCGGAAATGCCGAGGTCCACTTCGGAGCCTCTCCAGCAGGATTTTCCCTCCAGGTGCGCGATTTCAGCGAGTAGCAAGCAATTGTAGGCTGAGCCGTTGAAATTGTATCCGTTCGCCGCGTCGGCTCTTACAAATGCGATCATATCCCGGATATCCTGGGTATAAGGCAGTGAAATATGCCGGTACAATGGCATTCCCAGTTCTTTTTTCAAATACCTAAATCCCTCGATATCTGCGTGCAGAATGGGATCTTCCAGGCCGAGCATAATACCCTTATCCACGCCTTCCATCAAATGCATGGTGGTTTTTACGTCGTTCCAGCGCTGGTTGGGGTCCAGGAGGATTTTGATTCCCTCCCCGCATTTTTTCCGGATCTCATCTGTCCATAACCTTACCGGGTCTTCGTCCGAGCATTTGAATTTAAATACCTTATGGCCTTTTTGCATTGCTTCAAACGCTTTCTGAGCAGCATCTTCCGGTGTGCGCCTGCCGGTCCAGCCCATGCAATCGATGCGGTCGCGGTAGCCGCCGCCGAGCAGCTGGTACACGGGCACATTTAGGATCTTGCCGACCAAATCCAGTATAGCCGATTCAAACGCTTCATAGATCCGCTGGTCGGAAATGGGCAGCCTGCGCCAGTTGAGTTTCAGGATATCCCGGCCTGTAAATGTTTTGATAGCATCATAAAGCAGGTCGGCGGAAGCGCTGCGGTAGGTTTCGCCTATGCCGGTGAGGCCGTTTTTAAGCTTTATTTCAATGATCCATTTGGGCTGGTCTGCAAAGGAAGTCCAGCTTTCGCCCGTCATGAATTTTTTGGCGAATTCGGTGTCTTTGTCCAGTACCTGCTCGGAATTGAGGCTGCCTGGCCTGGACGGCACTATTACTTCGGTTGCGCGGATGGATTGTATGGTGGTCATTTTATTTCTTCTGGATCTCTTCGTATTTCTCAGCCAGTTTTCGGATATCGAAGCTGAACTCAATGAATTTTTCTTCCCATTCGGCCGCTGTCTCCGTCGTATATTGGTAAAATCCGTGCGCGTTACTAACCCCCTTTGCCCCGGCGGCGACCAGCTTTTCCATGGACTCAGGCGTTTTGATGGTGTTGTCAAGATCCGGGAAAAGATCTTTCATGACGGTCAGGTAAGCGGGTATGCCGGTAAGGTCCATGAACCGGAAAGGCCCGGCAAACGTGATCCAGTAACCCAGGTCATTCCGGAGCGAACGGTCCACATCCTCTGGGGTAGCATAGCCGTTTTCGACCAGATTAAATGCTTCCCGCAGCATGGCGTACATGATCCTGTTGGTAATAAAGCCGCGGATATCTTTTTTCAGAACGGACGGTTCCTTACCCCAGCTTTCCGCCAGTGCCACGATCTTTTGCGCATAAATTATATCCGAATCCCTGCCGCAGATCACTTCCATAAAACGGGTAATGTGCGCAGGCTCAGCCCAGTGTATCCCGAGCAGCCTTTCCGGGTATTGCAATCCTTCCTGCAAAATCGTGACCGGGATTGCCGAGGTATTGCTGCCGATGACTGCTTCCGGTGCAAGTACTTTTTCGAGTTGCCGGTAAAGGTCTTTTTTGGCTTCTAGGCTTTCGGTAATCGTCTCAATCACCACCTCGTGATCTGCAAGAAGCGTTAGGTCGTCCGTGATTGTCAGATTATCGATAATTGTTTCCGGTACGTCTGCCACCAAGCCTTCGTCTTTTAATTCATTCAAAAAATGAAGAATACGTTTCCGGGCGGTTTTGGCCTCGTCCATATCCAGCACCAGCGAGGTAACTTTGTGACCGGCCGCCAGGATGCAGGTGGCGATGCTGCTGCCCATCAGACCCAGGCCCACTGTGCCGATATTTATTTTTGTATCCATAATCCTGGCTTTCCGATCCTATTTGATTTTCGCGATCGCATCGATCTCGACTTTGATACCGTCTCCCAAAACCGACTGCACGGTTGTCCGCGCTGGCTTGATGCCAGGAAAAAACGAGGCGTATACCGCATTGTACCGGTCAAATTCATGGATGTCGCTGAGGTGTGAAGTGCATTTCACAATGTTATCCATTGTGCCGCCGGCAGCCTCAATGATCTTTTTGATGTGCATCAGTGTGTTGGTGGTTTCTTCCTCGATCGTGCCCCGGATTACTTCTCCGGTCGCCAGATCCACAGAGCCCTGGCCGCTGATGAACAGCCAGCCGTCTACCAGCACACCGGCCGAGTATGCGCCGGTGTCTACCTGTTTTTCGGGGTGTTTTATTTCAATTTTATTCATGGGATAAATCGGGTAGCAATGGCCAGTTTTTAAATGATGTTATAAAATCTGATACGGACCTGACCGCGTTTTCAATGAGGTGCTGACCTTTTTCGGCGGTAGCGAGCTGCGGGTGGCCGCTGCTTCCGTTGGACGAAATGTAGGCGGTTTGTTTGAAGAGCGTCACGCCTTTGTAGGGCTCGTCGTCTTCAAACGGGATAAATCCGTTGGTTTCCGGACGGACAGATCTTTCAGCCATGTTCATCCATACTTTTTCGGGAAAGAGATGCAGCATCATGCTCGTCTCATATTCGCAGGCGTGACTGAGCGCAGGGCTTTCCATGGGAGCGGCCCCGGCGAAAATACTCCCGGCAGTTTCCCAATAGGTTACCAGCGCAATGTTAGGCGACATGGTACTGTCATATCGGTTGCCGAGCAGCGCCAGGGCCTGCTTCACGGGCGTGATATTGCCCCCATGTCCGTTGAGTAATATAATTTTCCGGAATCCATTGTTCAGCAGTGATTCTACGAGCTCGACAATCGCCTGGGTATAAGTTGTAATGGAAAGGCTCAGCGTGCCCCCAAACGACAAATGATGGTGGCTGGAACCAAACGGCAGGGTCGGACAAAGTAAAATATCGTCCTGCAGAAGCGCCTCGCAACCAGCCGCTACGTGCGAAACGATGTCGGTATCCGTCGACACTGCCATGTGTGGCCCGTGCTGTTCGGTAGCCCCCAGGGGCAATATTACGACTTTGCCGCGTGTCTGCTGGTTGATCGTTTTATATGTCAGGTTGGCAAAAAGCATGGGCTTAGGTTTGAATAACTATCGTTCAAATGTAAATATTAAATTTTTTGTATACAAAATTTATATAATTTAGTTTACAAAAAATTTCCGTGTGATTTCTCGACTCAAAAATCGGGTTTAAAGAGTTCTTCAAACCGTTCTTTGGAAACATTTCCGGGGTCGTTCTGTATACGGTAATCCAGAACTTTCAAAGACAGTTTTTGCCAGAGACCATACTCTACATCAAACCTGCCCAGCATGGTATTGAGCCGGTAGGGCATGTATTCGTTGAGCCAGGATTGTCGGTAGGCTTCTTTTAATTCGCCGGCTTCGTCCATCAGGTCCACCAGCAGCCCGTGGCATGGGTAGGTAAGGTCATAGACCACGAAGTCATTTTTCTTTTTGGCGAGCATGGATTCGTTCCAGCGGTCGCAGATCGTTTTTGCCCAGATAAACCTGGTGGCCGAATACTTCACCAGCCGGGCAGATACCAGCAATGAATGGATCCAGCCGGTGTCCTTTTCTGCACATTTTTTCAACGCCAGTATACAGGCATCTTCCGCTTCCTGGCTGGCCTTTCTGGCGTTTTTGAAATCTTCGAAATGTGCCTGTGTGTTTTTCAGGTAATAAGGCTGAAACGGGTTCGACCAGCTTTCGACAATGGTGCCGCGCGGGACGCCGTTTGTGTTTTTGCCGAGACATTTGTTGAGGTAACTTCCTGCGAGCGCCATTTTTGAAAATGCTTCTTTCATTTCTTCCCCTGCTGCCGGAAATACGATAGCCGCATAATGGTCGCTGAAAGTATTTTTATCCGGTACTTTTCCCTGCCAGGCCCCGATGCTTCCGTAAGCCATGAACAGCCAGGATGACCGCACGAACGGCTCTACCGGATCAGTCCAGACGGAATTGATAAAACCGAGGGTCTGGTTTTTCATTCCGGCCTGCAAACACAGGTCAATATTGTCGTAGGTGTAGGCTGCATCAGGGTATACGTGGCCCCAGCCGGAGACGGCGGGCTGAATGAAAAAGTCCTTTTTTTCTTTCAAAACAGGATTCAGATACCGGTTGATCTCCGCGGTGTCGGGCTTGTATTCCCATATCACCGGGATCACCTCCTGCGGCAGCTTTTTCATGATATCGGGATAATAATTGTTCATATCCGTCCATGCGAGCACGGTTTTGCCGTATTTTCTCAGTTCCTCCTGCACAAAAGTGAGTTGTTTAAGCCAGAGCTCCTCTGAGTTGATTTTGATATCACCGTCGTCGGCGATGCGTTTGGTTTCCCAGGTTTCGTCAAACCCTACGTGGATAAAAGGGCTGGGGAAAAGGTCAGTGTATTGCTTGATCCAGTTTTTCAGCAATGCGTTGGTGCCAGGATTGCGCGGGTCCAGCTCGTGTCCGTACTTACCGATGGCGAGGTCCGCATATTTTTCATTTCTGACCAGTTCATGCAGGTGGCCGTAGAGGTTCAGGAAAGGGATCACATCTATGTGCCTCTCTTTTCCGTAAGCAATGACCGTCCTGATCTGTTCTTTGGCATAACCCGCTTTGAATCCTACGGACGGGAAGCCGTCCAGTTCTATACTTACTTCATTGTAAAAATAGTACTGATTGGTTTTCCACTCTGCCAGAAAATCGATCTGTTTTTTGATCTCGTCCATTGTCAGTAACCCTCCGTGGGCAAAATCCATCATCATGCCGCGGTAGGGAAGTTTCGGACTGTCGCTTATTTCGACATGCGGGATAACTGTCTCTGTGCCGGTCCCGGTGATCAGCTGTCGGATGGTCTGTACGGCGTAAAAGAGGCCGGCGGAGGTTTGGGCGCTGATGCTGATCCGTTTTGAATTGATACTGATACTGTATTTTTCCCGGTCGCGACTTCCGTCGATCTCGCTGACAGACGGCAGTTCACCGCCATTTTCTTTTACGGTATAAATGACGGAAGCCGATTGGGCAGACGCTGCTTTTCTCAGGGTTTTTCCTGTCTTCAAGCTGATAGTCTTTGTGAGCTCGTTCAGGGCAAAACGGATATCCGGACTTGCGGAGGCCGGGATATGAACGGAAAGATTTTGAAGTGGCAAATTGCCCTGGCCATACTGAACGCTTTCGGGTTCCGGAAGTAACACCGGTTTCTGAGCTGGAACGGTCGTTCCAAAAGCGAACAGGATCGTGAATACCAGTAAAAATTTGATTGTTTTGGCGGATTGGATCGGGTGCATTCGTTTTTGTAATAAATAAGAATTATTTGGTTTTCCACCGGAGGAGGTCGTCAACCGATTTTGTGACGTCAACGTTTTCATTTGCAGGGATCAGGAAAACATTGCTTTGAAAATGTAGCTCCTGGGTAATGGCATTTCAAATCCGATACGTACCGTTGCAGGACTTGTTTCATCGCATTCGTGCGGTGGATCGGTCGCCCAGATTTGTAGCTTTTTTCACCGGAGCTTGTATCCGCAGGCACTCGTTCTTAAAGGTTGATCCACTGGCGACTGGATTGGTAAAAAATTTGCCCAGTGAACTCTTCATGAACAATGTTAGTCTGAAATTCAGAGAATGGTTTTTGTTATCATATTTTCTAATTTTTTGATTACAAATATATTTTTATTTTGTTTACATAAAAATGCAGAGCGTGATATTTTTTAAATTCATAACCCGATGAATCGGTTGCTGTTATTGCCGGCTGATTCAGGATTTGTTTTGGCAGGTATGGAAGTACATGAGGTGTGGAAGTAAAAAAGAAAACCTCTGCGGATTTCTTTCGCAGAGGTTTTCTGATGGTGCTACGCAGGTTCGGTAACTGTCACAAAAAGTGTTTAGGTCAGATCCAGGGATGCTACCTCGCCTCGCTCCAGATGTTTTGTCAGGGCTTCTTCGGCTCGTTTCAGGTCTCGGGCTTTGATACCTGCAACAATTTCCCTGTGCTCCTGGTCGGTCAGTTCATAATCATCCATATGGATCTGCGTTTTGCCCAGTTTTTGGTGGAAAAGTGGAATGTTGCTGGCTATGTAAAGGTCTACAAGTTTCACGTTGCCGGCACACTCTATCAGCGTTTCATGAAATTTTACGTCTGCTTCGCACGCTCCGCCAAGATAGCCTCGCTCCACCATGGATGTAAAATCGTCGCAGATTCTTTCCAGCTCGGCAACTCCGTCGGCATCTATTTTCTGGATCACAAGCCGAAGCGCGCCGATCTCCAGTATCTCCCTGAGTTCACGGATTTTATGGCTGTCTTCTATCGTAAGTGTTTTTACAAAAAAACCGCCTTTTTCACCCTGTACGATCAGTTGCTCTCCAAGCAGGCGGGTCAGGGCCTCGCGGATTGCCATACGGTTCGCTTCCAGCTTCTGCGCCCATTCGTCTTCTTTCAAGCGCGTTCCGGATGTAAGCTGGTTGGAGAGTATTTTCTTCCGAAGCTCAGTGTACGCCTTGTTGGAAATTGAATCTTCCTTCATAATATGTAAACAAAATTATAACTTTCCTGTAAACTTGTTTGCTGAATGCAAATGTAGAGAATTATGCTTCCAGATACACACTATCTTTTTTTCATGCCTAGCTGTTGCCTGCGGATTGCCGTCAGATAAAATGCATGGAACTTGTCGAGGAAAACGACGTAGAAAGTGTTGTTCACAACATGACCGACGAGTATCGAGCGACCATTGACATGAATTCTCGCCCATTTTGCATCCTCCGGAACATTTTTTGGAAAGGTAAATAACGTTCGGTCACTGGCAGGAAAGTCTCCGTAAATTGTAAACTCTCTCCATCTACCTGTGCAATTAGTGGTCGGCAACAGTATCCCTGAAGAAGATCCAGAGCTCTCGAAAGCAAACCATCTTTTTGCCAGTCACAGAAAGTCGACCCGCATCTTTGACTGGAATCCAGATACTGAAATGAAACCTTGAAATTATCTGTGAGATCCGAGACAGAAGCTTTTTTGCGGGCCAAAGATGTTTCCAGTTTGCTCTTTGGTTTTTTCTTACTGAAATCCATTTTACAATCCGAGCTCCGTCTTATAATAGGTTTTCATCGTATCTTTTTTGATCAGAACGTCACATCTGTCGCCTGATGCGTAACCAGTTCGAGCTTTTTTCCAAGGTTCTTCCTGGTGAGTGGCATCTTCCAGCTCCATATCTGTCCAGGAGGTCAGATTCTTTAGAACATTCTGAACTAGGGTCAGCTGACTTGATATCAGTCGAGATTCAACCTGGATATCGGGATTTTCTCCGCCGCCCCATTCCATGTCCCGGTAGAGCAGGGATTTGCCTTTCATTGCATTAAAGACCGATCTGTTTACCGGCCCGTGGACCCAGGCTTCGTAATCACTGTTCGTCAAAGGCAAGTCGAAATACGCAAGATGGTATGCTTCACAATAGTAAAGCAGCTTCTGCAATTTCAGATGTGACATGGGGCCGAAGTTTTTGAGAATGTAGTTGGCGAGGGTCCCCTCATCGATTACCCCAATTTCCTGAGCTGTTTCCATTGTATTGATAGTGTATGAGTTATGTTTGTGATTTAACATATTAATAACAAAGATAAAAATTTCCCCAGGAAAGAAAGCCTATCCTGTCGCTTATTCCAAATGCGAATAGAGAGCATATGTTCGATTGAGCACAATGCCAACAACCAGACAAGATTGACTTGTCTGGCCCTCAACTTTGTTAGATATACGTTGATAAGAAGACGTTACCCCACAGCCAAATACTCTACTGCAAGCAGTTCCCCGATCTCCCGGATCCTGCGTCGGGCGATGGGGACTTTGTGGCCGCAGCTCAGAAGCAGAAGGTCAGCGTCCAGACGGGCCGTGACAAATTCCGGATTTACGATGTAAGATTTGTGTACCCGCATAAAATCCGCCCGCAATGCTTCCTGTACATTTTTCATGGTTTTCGAAACAAGATACTTTTTACCCTGACGTGTATATACGTAGGTGTAATTTCCTTCTCCCCGCAAGTGCGTGATCTCGCAGGCAGCAAGCCAAAGTACCTGGCCGGAAATATGGACTGCAATGTGACGGGCGCTTTCCCCGCTGGCGAGGGTAATGATCTTGGAATTCAATAATGATGCTTTCATGGCTAATAGATGAACAAGCTGGTTACAAGTTGTTATCCCGCCCGGTACTTCCCGGTTGGGTGCTACAAAAGTGATATCGGGATGGCCACAAGCAAAACAGAAATTCGCCGGATTGTGTGTTTTGATATCTGAAACCCACTTTTTGGCTTCTGATCGGTTTACGAGGTAAAAATCGGAGAGAAAAGTCTTACAATCAGCCGGCAGGCAGTTGAAAGGAAGGTTCCGCCAGTTGACCGGCTGTTTCCGACAATTGACAGAAGATACTTTTCTGTTTCAGGAAACGGCTTTTTACTTTTATCGTCTCAATCAATTATATGAAAAGCTTCAGGTTTCGGTCTTTTGAGAGATACTTCAATTCGATGCGGGATAACCGCCTCAATTTTTTTATCATCGTGCTGGTGCTGCCGTGGCTTGTCCCGCTGATCTGCTATCTGATGTGGGGCAGGGAATATTTTGTGAATATCGGGGTGTTCCTGGGCGGGACGGCTATCAATTTTTCGCTTTGCCTGCTGGCACATTATATCAATCAGACTGTGGCGGTTTATGTTGCAAAACTGTACCCCGATACCCACCAGTCGGTTTACCGGGTTGCTTTTTGGTTTATCCTGTATTCGGTCATTAATGTTTCGATATTGTTTTTGGTACTCTACGCTTATGACCGAATACATCTGTTCGGTTTTGTGTTGCGGACAGAGCGGGTGGTTTGGTCGGTGTTCACGCTGCTGGGAGCATCCCTGATCGCGTCGGGGCTGACAGAACTGGCCTATACTTTCATGCAGTGGAAAACCAACCAGCATGAGTTGCAGCAAATGGAACAGAAACAACTGCAGACTGAGCTGGACCTTGTAAAGCAGCAGGTCAATCCGCATTTTTTGTTCAATTGCCTTAATTCCCTGTCGGTGCTCATCACGGAAGCGCCGCTGGTAGCTGAAAAGTTTGTCGACGAAATGTCTAAAGTGTACCGCTATATGCTCAGTGTCCATGGTACTAACCGGGAGGCCAGCATGGTGGCACTGGATTCCGAGCTGCGTTTTATCCGTTCGTATATTTATTTGCTGGAAATACGGTTTGAAAAAGGGATTTCGATCGTACTTCAGGTGGACGACATCTATCTCGAAGGACAGATCGTACCGCTTACCTTGCAGACACTGATCGATAATGCCATACGTCACAACGTGGTGTCAGCTGCAAGCCCCCTGCACATCCTGATCCGGACAACGGCAACGGGGCAGCTTGAAGTCAGGAACAATCTTCAGAAAAGGAAGGTCAGGATGCCATTCAGCAATGCCGGACTGTCTTCCATTATTTCGCGTTATAAAATATTATTTAACCAGGCAGGAACGATCCATATCAGGGAAGACGATTCGGATTTTACTGTTCTGTTGCCTCTGATCCACACATGATACCTGATCTGAGAATCAATTACATCGGGCGTCTGATCTGGCTTAGCCTGTTTGGCAGATGGATTTTTGTGTTGCTGGTCCCCTGGTTTGTACCCACGATCAGCTACCTCCTGATCGGCGATCCGTACTTTTCGAGTGTTTCCAATTTTTTACTGGGCACGCTCATGGTGCTTTTCATGACGATACTGGCTTTTGTGCCGCACGACTGGGCTGCCCAGTACATTGCCCATAAATACCCTGCTGTTCAGTCTTCGGGCAAACGGGCTTTTTACACGGCGCTGGCATTTTGTGTGTTAACGGGTATTTATATTTCGGTTTATGGCCTGCTGATCATTCATCTCCGCCCGTTCAATGCCCAGCTGGATTTTGGGAAAATGGTCAATGTATATCTTTTTGAGTTTGTGGCGGTACTCATGCTGACCTGCTTGTACGAGGTCAATTATTCACTGGGCAAATGGAAGGAAAGCAAGATAAACAAAGAGGCTATGAAAAAAGCAGGTCTGCAGGGCCAGTTACAAAGCCTGAAAAGTCAGGTTAACCCGCATTTTCTGTTCAACAGCCTCAATACGCTTTCCGCGCTGATCACCGAGGAGCCGAAAAGAGCAGAACAGTTTGTGGACGAAATGGCGAAAGTATACCGGTATCTGCTGCAAACCAACCAGCATGAACTGACCACGCTGGCGACCGAGATCAGGTTTATTAAATCTTACTATCACTTGTTGAGAACCAGGTACGATACGGGCCTCGAACTGAAAATCCGGGTGGAAGAGGAGGCGCTGGGCAAATTCATTCCGCCGCTGACATTACAGCTGCTAGTAGAAAATGCGGTCAAGCATAACACGATTCTGGAAAAGAATCCGCTTTTTATAGAAATCACTGCTCTGGGCGGAGAGTACCTGGAAGTCAGGAATAACCTGCTGGAAAAATCGACCCCGGTAAAATCGACCCGGCTTGGTCTGGCAAATATCGAAGCCAAGTATCAGTTGCTATCTGACCGGCAGCCGGTGATTGAGGCAGGGGCCGGCTACTTTAAAGTTTTGTTACCGCTGCTTGCAGAAAAAACTGAAAACCAATGAATATACTAATCGTAGAAGACGAAAAGCTTGCTGTGAGAAAACTCACGAAGCTCCTGGAAGAAACCGCCCCGGAATTTTTAATCAAAGGTGTGACGCCCAGCATTGAAGCCACTGTGGAATGGATTTCGGAAAACCGTGAGGCGGGAGAGCCGGAGCCGGACCTCATTTTTCTGGATATCGAGCTGGCCGACGGACAGAGCTTTGAAATCTTCAACAGGGTCGACATCAAAAGCACCGTTATTTTTACAACTTCTTATGATGAATATGCTTTGCAGGCTTTCAAGGTCAACAGCATAGATTATTTGCTCAAACCCGTCCAGCAGGAAGATCTGCTGCGGAGCATCAGGAAGTTTTACGACCTTACCCGCAGTCAGCGCGGTGCTGCCCCGGTTGCGCTTCCGTCCAATCTGGAAAACATTCTGAAAAGCCTCCAACTGCAGCAGTCGCCAATCGATTACCGCAAGCGTTTCCTTGTAAAACAGGGGACCCGGCTGATGTCCGTAGAAACCCGGGATATCGCCTATTTTTATATTGACGAAGGTGTCAGCTTTTTCAAGAACCATCAGGGGCAGAAATTCGTGGTGGATTACCGCATGGATGAAATGGAGCTGTTTCTCGACCCTGAATGGTTTTTCAGGATCAACCGGGCGATTATCGTGACTCCCCAGTCTATTGTCAATATCCAGCCTTATTACAACAACCGCCTTGCGCTCACCATGAACCCGCCTTTTGACAAGGAGGCCATCGTCAGCCGGGAAAAAACAAACGATTTTAAAAAATGGATGGGGAAGTAGTTACGGGCCGGGTTTCCTCCTGGTATTTGTAAAATTTACATATTTGTATTTACCCAAAACAGACATTTCAAGGGAAAGGCTGTATGTTCCCCAGGGATATCTGGCCTCCGTTGACACTGTTTCTTTTTTAAAGTTTGGGCTGGCTTTTGTTGTCTTTTTCAGAAATTCGGAAAGTATGCGGCCGTCCATTTTAGGAGGTACCGGAAGGTTATAGAGAGACAGGACGGTAGGTGTGATATCGACATTGGAAGTCGGCAATGTTCCGGTGAACCCCTCTTTGAAGTCCGGGCCTTTGGCAAACAGCGCAATGTTGATCTCATACGGACTTGAACCGCCGTGCCCCGCCACGCCTCCCGAAAAATCGGTGCCGGCATAACCCTTGTCATTTTTGTAATCGTTCCAATTCATAGCCACCAGGATATCGCCAGAACGCTCAGGGTGGCCGTAGTGGACGGCATCAAAAGACAATGTCCCCTCTACCCAGCCCTTCATATCGCCTGTTTTTTTTGCTTTGGTAAACACAGCCCCGATCCATTCCTGTTTGTGCAGGGCAGCAACTATCTTTTTGATCGCTTCCAGATCGCGGTCCTTCACATATATTGCACCCTCCGCGATCACTACGTCGCCCGATCCCTTGTCTTTCTTCAAACCTTCCCGGATCAGGAAATCCGTCAGGCTTTGTTTGCCGATATGGGTTACAAATCCGTGATCCGTTGAAATAATGATATTGTATTGCCCTAAAAGGCCTTTTTCTTTCATAGCTTCCAGGATCCTTCCAAACTGTGAATCCACGTACCGGATGGCAGACACCGCTTCTTCCGAACCGATGCCGTGTTCATGTGCGGCGCCGTCGGGATCCGAAAACCAGATCGCACTTACAAGCGGTCCTTCTGGATCAAGCCCATATTTGAGCAAAGCATCTGTGATCCATTGGTGCTTCTTGTTTTTGTCGGACTCATCTTCCGGCATTTCCCCGATGTCGGCTGTTACCTGTGTTCTGAACGATTCCGGCAGGATCAGGCCTGGATTGATAATCGCCCCGCTGCCCACAGTATGGTTTTGTAAAAATGCCTGGCCGGTCGTCCCGGAGCTGAAAACCATCATTTTTTCACCGGCCGACTGCAAAATTTCGCCCAGTGAAACAGCGGTCAGAAGCGGGCCGGAAATCGCGCCGGAGATCTTCGCCAGATCGTCGTAAGTAGTACCCGTACTTTTCGTCGGATTTACCTCCGGGAAAAATACGCTGTTGCCCAGCAGTCCGTGGGTGCCGGGGTAAGAGCCTGTGGCATAAGATGCGGAGTTCACGCGCGTAACGGTCGGGAAAACGCTGTGATGATGCTTTCCGAACGACGCTTTTTCCTTGAATGCATACAAATTCGGCATCCCTTCTTTTGTAATGTAATCAGGCCGCAGGCCGTCAAAGAATACGATCAGGGTTTTGTTTCGGGCAGTATGCGCAGCAGGTTTTCCATTGTTTTGTGCCAAAGAAAACAGGGAATGCAGGTTGACAGCAAATACAAATAAGCTCGTAAAAATGGTTTTCATAAGCTGTTTTTTGGTTCCAGATCAGTTGATTTCGGAAAGCGTAATGGTATTTTCAGAACGGTTAAGACCATATAACAGTAACTTATCCTTCACAGAATGGTCTATGGCAATGCCCTGCCCCTGTATAGGTGCCGGAAGTGTGTTGACATGTTCGAGGGTATAGCCTGATTTTGGCAGTCTGAGCACATAGAGCTCAGCTGCATCGTGGCCGGTACAATACAGCAGGCCGTCTTTTCCCCAGGCCCCGCCGGAATTGCTTTTAGGTGTAAAAAGTGCCACGATGTTTTTCGGGAAAATCCAGGATTCTGTGGCCCGCCAGTCCATATCATATTTTACAAGAGAAGTCCATCTGACATCCCTTCCCTCGCTCGCTTCCTTACCGGCATAATGTGCAAAGCCTATCCACCAGTATCCGTCTTTCTGATCGATCCAGGTGAGAGAGCCGTGCTCGGCAATGCCGAAACTATGGTTCCCGATATGCTGCATTGTATTTACATCAAAAATCTCCACCGAACTAGCCATGGGAATTTCGGGGTAGTTGGAATTGGCACAGTACAATTTGCCTTTGATAACCACGCCGCTGTTCAGATGTTTGATACCCGCTTTCGAAACGTCCCAGGCCGCAACCTGTTTCCCATCATTTTTACCGAATTTGGTGATCGTGCTGTTATTGATCACATAAAAGAAACGTTCATCTACCGCAACTGCCTGCTTCGCTTCTGTGACCCTGAATTTCTTTATTTCTTTGATAGTCTGGGCGACGGATTGTACTGATAAAAAGCAGGAGACCAAACAAACAGATGTAAAAATTGTCTTGCGGAAGTTCATGTTTCGGTGCAGAAATTAGATAGCTAAATTTAGATAAATATTTTTGCCGGTTCTTTACCAAATCTTTATAAAAAGAAAAGACAGTCATAAAACCGGACAAAACCTGTTCGGAATCGTACAGATTTTTACAATAAAATAGCCGGAAACTAGCTATTTACAAGGTTTCGGCTTATGGTATGATAGTTTGACGGGAGCTGAGGACATGCCCTGACTTCCATTTTATGATGTTAAAAAACTACTTCAAGATCGCGTGGCGAAATCTGCTGCGCAGCAAAACATACAGCAGTCTGGTGGTTTTCGGGCTGGCCAGCGGCATGACTTGTGCCGTTATTCTTGCTTTATACGTGCGGGACGAGCTGAGCTTTGACAGGTATCATCAAAACACCGGTGATATCTACAGGATCAACCTGAACATTCAATGGGAGGAAAATGAATTTAATATGGGCCTCGCTTCGCCTCCGTTCGGCCCGGCCCTGAAACAGGAGTATCCCGAGGTAAAGAATACCCTGCGCGTCAAAAAAGACAATTCCGTGTTCCGGGCGGGTGAAAAATCCTTGCGGGTGAAGGAAGTGGTGTTCGCAGATTCTTCCTTGTTTTCATTTTTCGACTACGCATTTACAGAAGGCAATCCGCAGACGGCTCTTTCCGGACTGAATAATGTGGTTTTGACCGAAAAGCTGGCGTTGGTATTGTTTGGTAGAACAACGGGCGTCATCGGAAAAGTGGTCACTGTTAAAAACAATATACCTTTTAAAGTTTCGGCGGTGATCAAAAGGGTGCCGTCCAATCATCATCTGGCTTTCGATGCGATTTTGCCTTATGCCAACAAAGCCGTCAGTGCGATTAATGAAGAAAGTTGGGTGAATTTTAGTTCGTCGGTTTACGTATTGCTTGACAAAAATGCAGACGCGGCGAAACTGGCAGCAAAAATGCCGGCTTTTTATAAAAAATACATTGCCCGGGAAATCGGGGACGAAGGCGGCGGGAAGGTCAGATTCAAAATTGCATACCAGCCACTGGCAGACATTCACCTGCATTCCACGGAACTGATGGGAGAAGAAAACGGCAGCAAAATGTCGTATATCTACACTTTTTCGGTCATCGGTCTGTTTATTCTGCTGATAGCGGTCGTAAACTATATCAATCTCGCTACGGCCCGGTCCATGGGCAGGGCCAAAGAAATTGGTGTCCGGAAGGCGGTAGGCTCACAAAAAATTCAGCTTGTATCTCAGTTTTTGGCAGAATCCATGCTGGCGTCATTTCTAGCCTTGTTTATTACAATAGGATTGGTGTACCTTTTGCTCCCTTTCTTTAACCTCATTTCCGAAAAAACTTTAACGTTTGATCCCACAAATCCGCTAATGCTCGGTTTTCTGACAGGGTTCGCGGTTTTAACGGGACTGGCCAGCGGCCTTTATCCTGCCTTTATCTTATCCCGTTTCAAGCCCGCAATGGTGTTGAAAGGCTCCATGTCGGCCAACGGGCAAGGGGCTCTGCTGCGGAAATCACTGGTGGTGGTGCAGTTCTCTATTTCCATGATTATGATCGTCGGGACGATTGTCGTGTACAGGCAATTACAGTTTATGCGGCATTCACAGCTGGGTTTTAATCAGCAGCAAGTGATCATGGTTTCACTGAAAGGCTCTTCCGCCGAACAATCCGGCGCAGTTTTGAAAAGCAGTTTGTTGCAAAATCCTATTATCAGCAGCGTGAGCCTCACCAACGGTTCAATAGGAGGGGGGCTGAACAATAAATCGACTTTTTCGTTTTATGCAAAAGGTAAGGAGCAGTCGATCAGTACCGAACATTTTCGCGTGGATGCCGATTTCCTGAATGTGCTGCAGATCCGGGTGAGCGAGGGAAGGAATTTTCAGCCGGGCACAGACCATGATTCTTCCCACGCGGTACTGGTAAACCGGGCGATGATCCGGCGGCTGGGCTGGAAAAACCGTACCTCCGGCCTGATCGAAATCGACACCCGAAAAGTGCCGATAACCGGCATAGTAGAGGATTTTCATATCCGCTCCCTGCATCAGCAGATCGAGCCGCTGGTATTGGTTTATAAAAAAGAAAAGGTCGACCAGATACTGATTCGCGTGGCCGGTCAGAACATAGCAGCTGCCCTGGATTATATTGAAAATATATTCAAAAAGACAAACCCGGGCCTACCTTTTGAATACGCTTTTCTGGATCAGACATTTGCCCGTCAGTACAAATCGGACGAAAGGAAAGGCAGCTTGTTTCTGGCATTTTCAGGAGTAGCGATCATCATTGCCTGCATGGGATTGTTCGGTCTGGCGACATTTACTGCCGAGCAGCGCACCAAAGAAATCGGAGTGCGGAAAGTGCTGGGCGCTTCGGTGGCGAGTGTTGTAGCGTTGCTTTCAAGGGATTTTCTGAAATTGGTAATGATCGCGATTATCATTGCAACGCCCGTCGCCTGGTACCTGATGCACGGCTGGCTTCAGAATTTTGCCTATAAAATTGATATTGAATGGTGGGTTTTTGTACTGGCCGGGTCGATATCTGTGCTGATAGCGGTGTTCACCGTGAGTTTCCAGAGTATCAAAGCGGCTTTGATAAACCCTGTGCGAAGCCTGCGCGCTGACTGAAAGTTTTTTTCTTTCTTTACGGTCCGAATTGAAATGTAAAGACTCCGAAGAAACAAATGAGCGCATCCGCCGCGGCTGCCCTGGCTACACATATCAGAAAATTCGTAAGTCTGACAGAGGAAGAAGCCCGGTTGCTGGCCGATTCCCTGAAATACCAGACACTTGAAAAAAAGCGGTTTCTGCTCGAACCCGGGAAGATCTGCCGCGCCAATTATTTCGTGGTAAAAGGCTGTATGCGCTTGTTTTTTGTAAATAACAAAGGAAAGGAGCAGATTACGCAGTTTGCGATCGAGAACTGGTGGATCACCGACTACGACAGCCTTGAATCAGGGGAGGGGTCGGGCTACTACATTCAGGCGCTGGAAAACACGGAGGTAATCGTTCTTGAAAAGAGACAGATCGAGCCGCTTTTTGCCCGGATACCGGTTTTGGAGAGATATTTCCGTATTGTTTTACAACGGGCACATGCTGCCTCCCTGCGCAGGATCGAGTACATTTACAGGCTTACCGACGAGGAACGTTACAATCATTTTCATAATCTTTTTCCCGAATTTGTGCAGCGGGTGCCCCAATACATGCTCGCTTCTTACCTCGGCTTTACGCCGGAGTTTTTAAGTAAGATCAGAGCGAAAAAGGCATGATCCTATTTCTTAATTGTGATTAAGTTTTTTCAGGCGGCGGGTGACGAATTTTGTTTCATCAATTTTAAACAAAAAAATCATGAGCACCAGAATCAACATTGCCAAAGTGGAACCCGCAGCTTACGCCGCAATCAGCGGCCTGGATAACTATGTGAAGCATTCGGGATTGAACGTCATTCACGGGGAACTGATCAAAATCCGCGCTTCGCAGATCAACGGCTGCTCCTATTGTATCGATAAGCATACCAAAGATGCGCGGAAAGCAGGTGAAACCGAGCAGCGGATCTACGCACTGAGCGTGTGGCGCGACACACCGTTTTTTACACCGGAAGAACGGGCTATTCTTGCCCTCACGGAAGAAATGACTTTGATACAGCACCACGTTTCGGACGCAACTTACCAGGCCGCGGCCGGGTTGCTGGAACCCGCTTACCTCGCCAAAGTAATGGTCGCCATTATGATGATCAATTTATGGAACCGCTATGGTATCGGTACAGATATGCAGCCTTCGCTATGACCACTGACGGGGTTCTTGGCTTGCTATTCTTGGCGGCTTAGGATGGCGTTTTTGCTGAAATATTTTTCTTTGTGAAAGAGGGTATAGCAGCCTATGAGCAATAAGGTGAGTATTTCGGCCAGGGATCTTGACAGCCAGATCCCGTTCAGGCCCATGTTGAAATAGCCGGGCAGGATCATCAGGAAAAATGCGATCAGGACAATCCCTTTCAATACATTGATGAGGACGGATATTGCCGCTTTTCCGATGCTTTGGAAATACGCACCAAGGATGTAATTGCCGCCTGCGGCAAGAAAAAGAAGGAAATATAAGGAGGTAGCGCCGCCAGCGACCTTTTTGAATTCTGCTGTTTCTTCCCCTGAAAACAAAACCACGAGGAGGTCGGGAAATGCAAATCCCGCCGCCGTGATCAGCAGGCCGACCACGAAAGTAAATGTCAGTGCAAATTTCAATACCTCCTGGACCCTGCCCGGCAGTTTGGCACCGATGTTGAATGAAATGATAGGAAGAGAGGCGATCATGGCGGAGGTGAGGAGCCGGATGAAAATAAAGCTGATGTAATTGACCAGCCCAAACGCAGAAACGGCCAATGCTCCGTAGGAAACAATGCTGTGATTGATGATCAGAAGTCCCGATGAAAAAGAAATTTCTGACGCAAAAGATGGTAGGCCGAAGTTCGCGAGCTCCTTCCAGGTTTTTAGTTGAAGGGTAAATTTAAAGTTACCGAAGCTCAGATGCCCTTTTTGTTTTTTGATATATAAAAATATAAATGCTGTACTGATCAAAATTGAAAGGGCCGTAGCGACGGAGGCGCCGGCAACGCCAAAAGGGAAAACGATGATCAGCAGCACGTCCAGAACGATATTACAAGCTACCGCAAGCACCGATGCATTCCGGGATACTTTAGGCGCGCCGTCGTTACTCACGAAATTTCCCCAGAACATTCTCAAAAAGAAAAAAGGCAGCCCGACGAATTGCCAGAACATGTAGTCGGAGGTGTTTCTGACAAGTACCTCGTGGTTTGCACCAGCCAGGAATCCTGCCAATGGTTTTACGATAAAAGGTGTGCTGAGTGCAACCATGCAGCCAAATAGTATCGCAAGTGTGGTTGCAAAATTGAAGATTTTCTGTGCTTCGGAATAGTCTCCGGCGCCAATGTTCCTGCCGATGAGAATACCGCCGCCGATCATGACGGGCAGCGTAAGGGCGATAAACACAATGATGACCGAGCCGTACAACCCTACCGCCGCCAGTCCTTCTTTACCCACCTGCTGACCGAGGATAATCCCGTTGATGACCTGGTGAAGGGTTACGGATAAAATGCTGGTCAGGGCCGGAATGTAGTATTGAAAAAACAGCGAACTGATCGGTGCTTCGCCGAGCTTGTTGGGAGGTTGCATGGAAAGGCGGGATTTTTTGGGGTCGCGAAGGTAGCATATATTTTGCGTTGAACAAAAAAAGCTGCCGGTGATGCCACCAGCAGCTTTTTTATGTCAATACCGCAATTTCTAGGTCGATAACGGACGACCCGCCGGGATATTGATCCGCTGGCGGTTGGCCGGGAATGCGGAACGTTTGGCAGTGAATTTCGCAGTCACATATTCAACCATGTCAATTTCACCGGTGATGGTATCGCCGTTGAGCTTGCCGTAGAACGTCATCACAACATTGTCGCCCGGGATGCTGTACCGGCTCTGGAACCTGACCTCATCGCCGTCGATGTTGCCCAGCAATTCGCGGGTGGCGAATTCACCTTTATGCGTTCCCAGAAGCCAGTTTCCTTCCTGTCTTTCGATAAAGAAAGTATGCTTGCTCTGGCTGGTATAAAAATCAATGCTTACTTCCCACCGTCCGCTGATGTCAGCCGCTGCTGCTTTCATCTGAGCGGCCTCTTTTGGTGCACTTCTTTTGCGGGTAAGTATTTCATGCACACGGTCTGCAACGATCTTGTTATTGCCGGGGCCCATCATGTACGCCGCTATGGTGATAGACGTAGTGGGTGTTGGGGAAGCAGAAGGCGCCCCTCTGCGGAAGCCCGTTCCGACTGCTACCCTTGGTTTGGTGGTCTGAAGCTCGTCGGCTACTTCCTGACCTGTGATGTTAAGTTTGGTGGGGTCCCAGGTAATTGTAAGGGTTGGTGTGGCGTTATCAAGCGCTCCTTCTGCCGGTTCTTTTACCACTGCCTCAACGCTTGGAATACCTGCCATTTTTTTCACAATGACGTCCAGGGAAGAAACCCATGATTTCATTTCAGCTTTATGGTCACGTACTGCCCAGGCTTCCACAGCCGCCAGCATACCTACCATCTCTTCGCGGCCAAGCTTATTGTTCCGGCAAGGTCCGTGGTGCGGCGCACTGGCCTGCCAGGCCGACATCAGTACATCTTTGTCACCAAGCAGCAGACCTGCGCACTGAGGCCCGCGAAGCACTTTTCCTCCGCTGTATGCTACTACCGACGCACCTGCTTTAAGGTGTATGTTAGGAATAGTCAGTCTTTCCGCCGCCGCGTCCACCAGAATAGGGACGTTTTTCGGTTTTGCTATTTTGGCTACATTCTCAACCGTCCAGGGGTCTCCACCGGGCATCATGTAGATCATCGCCGTGCGTGGATTGATAGCACCGGCCAGTTCTTCCAGTGTTTCAACCGTAATGATTTTTACGCCTATATTTCTGATCGCGTGGTCATACACGTTTCTGGACGTCCTTGGGATAATCACCTCTGTTTTTTCAAAACCTTCCAGATTCGGGATGCGGATCAGTTTTTCAGGGTTTCCGCCTGCGATGATACCTGCTGTTACCTCGTTCATCCCAGCCGCGCAGCCCGACGACACCATTCCCCATTCGGCACCGGTAATGTCCGCCAGGCGCTGGCCTACGCCAAATGCCAGTTCGTCGATCTGGACATTGAACTGACATGCATATTCCATGGCTTCGCGAACTTCCGGAAGCTCAATGGATGCACCGATGATCGTGAAAGTACCGCGGCAATTGATGATCGGTTCCACACCGATTGACTGGTAAATCTGGGGGCCCGGTTTCAGCGGACCGCCAACCGTAACAGCCGCAGCCGCCTTTTTAAGGCTGCCTATTTTTTCCGTGCCTTCGCCAAAAGCATCCATGCTGGCTATCACTCCGCCGGCAAGCGGGAGAAGGGTTAGTTCTTTGAGAATATCTCTGCGTTTCATTATCCTTTTGGATTTTTTTAGATAAGATGTAATTCTGATGTTTTGATACTCTTTTTTATTTGCGTTCCGGTGTTGGCAGATTCAGCGGCTCAACCAGGGCGTTGAGGTTATACACTATTTTCCCGCCCTTTATCGTCATCTCTGTTTCGATTCTCTTGTTTCCCTGGATCTTTCCGTCCCTTGCAAAATACCCGAATTTTCCGCTGCGCAGATTGAGCACCGCAATATCAGCCACGGAGCCCACGGAAAGATTACCCAGTTCTTCATGCTTGATTTCCTTCGCGGGATTCCATGTACTGGCGGTGATCACGCTTTTGAAGTCCATGCCCATGGCGATGAAAAGGGACATAATGTTGTTCATGTCTTTCATCGCGTTGTTCATGCTGCCGGTATGCTGGTCGGTGCTGATCGAGTTGGGATAAAAACCTTGTTTGATGGCTGGCTGCCCCTGCGCCAGCAAAAAGCTTGAACCGCCGAAACCTACATCAAAAATCACCCCTTTTTTCTGTGCCTCAATGACATAGGGTTTCACTTTGTTCACAGATACATCCACAATGGACTCTCTTCCTTTGCCACTATTGTTGCTGTTACCGCCAAAACAGTGCGTATAGATATCGCCTTTGCGGAATTTTTTAAGATACAGTTCTTCCAGGGACAACACGGGGTTGGCGCCTCCAAAATCCACCATTATCGGAATGTCCGCCAGCTTGCCTGCTTCCAAAGCGCGGTCGGTTGGCGTCCAGTCGTGGCCGTTGAAATGCGCAAGTTTTACGCCGACAATGTCATTTGGGTATTTTTTTGCCATTTCCGCTGTTTTCGCAGCATCCATTTCTTCGAGGCTGTTTTCAAATTTACCACCCGCCATACCTTCGCCTACGATGTTCAGCATCGCCAATACCCTTGTTTGTGACAGGTCGATGGTTTGTTTTTTAAATGTTTCAAAAGTTTTCCAGCCCGAACTTCCTGCATCAACAACCGTGGTGACCCCTGAGCGAAATGTAAATCCGTCGGCCTGCAATCCGTTCGGTCCGTTGCGGTAGGTACCTTTGAGGTCGGTTCCCCAGAAATAATGAACGTGGATGTCGATCAGCCCGGGCGTTACATAAAGCCCTTTTGCGTCCACCACCTGGGCGGCCAGTTTGCTGTCTATGTTTTTGGCTACCAGCGCTATTTTTCCATCGGTTCCTCCCGGCGTTCCTTCTACCGCCACATCCATGATGCCGTCAATATTGTTTTTAGGATCAATCACATGGCCGCCTTTGATGATAATACTGTATTTTTTTTCCTGCGACCAGGCCGGGTTACAAAAAATACAAAGCGCTAAAAAAAGAGTCAAGATACCTGATCTCATACGGTTTAAAGGGGTTTAGGTATAGAATAAATGTTTAAAAAAATAAGCGGGTTGAAGGTGTGTTGTGAATTATTCTGATGGAGGCCTGCCATTTGTAACGTGCGTTTTCATGATCGGCGGGTTCATAATATCAGGACACATAATTGACCCAAAACCCCTCATCTGATCAGACATTTATTTTTACCCTGCCAAACGCTGCATGAAATTGTCCGCCAAAACATCCGTAAAAATATAGGTTCTTACGGAACTGTGCATTGATTATATTTTATATTTTTCGATTCAATATGCATGATGTTGGGTATAGTGGCAATACCAAGAAATAAATTTTTGTGATTTGCTGAAAAACAAAAACAAAGTTCCTGTTTTACTTCTGATTTAGCTCGACGAGGCATTTTAGTTCTGTATGGGCAAAGTCTGCTTAGGAAATGGGTAGCCCCGACGGGGCATTTTGGTTCTGTGGGGGCAACATTTGTTTAGGAAATGGGTAGCCCCGACGGGGCATTTTGGTTCTGTGAGGGCAACATTTGTTTAGGAAATGGGTAGCCCCGACGGGGCATTTTGGTTCTGTGGGGGCAACATTTGTTTAGGAAAAGGGTAGCCCCGACGGGGCATTTGTGTCGGTGTTGGTAACATTTGTCTAGGGAATGGGTAGCCCCGACGGGGCATTTTGTGTCTATGTTGGTAACATTTGTCTAGGAAAAGGTAGCCCCGATGGGGCAGGAGCAAAGGCCCGGATAAAATGGTCGACAATCACAAAAAAGCTCCAACGAGCTTATTGCCCCGGATTGATTCCCCCCGACCCCATCGGGGTCACATATCGGTGGCAAAATGTTTCATAAACGGCTTTTCCGACCCCGTCGGGGTCAGATATCGTTAGCAAAATGTTTCATAAACGATTTTTCCGACCCCGTCGGGGTCAAATATTACTAGCAAAAAAATGTTTGGCAACGGTTTCCCCCGACCCCATCGGGGTCACATATCGGTGGGGAAACGTTCGGTAATGGTTTTGCGTTACAACAGCTTCACGGCCTTCATCCATTCGGTGCAGCGGCCAAACCATTCTTCGAAAGAAGGATAGGTTAAAAAACCGTGTTCACCTTTGGCATAGATGTGCAGCGCGCCGGTGACGCCACTTTTGTTCAGGGCTTCATAGAACCGGATACTGTTTGAAACCGGCACTACGACGTCGGCGCCGGAATGTACCAAAAATGCCGGAGGGGTGGAGGAATCGATCTGAAGTTGGTTGGAAAACAGCCTGATTTGTTCGGCGGTGGCATTTTTTCCTAATAAATTATCCCGGGAACCGAGATGACCCGAGTCGCCGAAGCTGATTACTGGGTTGATCAGCAACATAAAATCCGGCCGGAGACTGGTTGTTCCGCCCGGATCCACAAAACGCGTTTTGAAATGCGTGCCTGCCGACGAGGCGAGGTGCCCACCGGCTGAGTAGCCCATAATACCTATTTTATCCGGGTTGATCCCAAATTCCGTGGCTTTTTCCCTCACCATTTTGATCGCCTGCTGCGCGTCCTGGATAGGGCCTATCGAGCGGTCCTTCATCGTCTTGTCGCTGGGGAGCCGGTATTTGAGTACGAACGCCGCCACACCCAATTTGTTGAAAGCCCTGGCCACATCACTTCCTTCGCGTTTGGTAAGTAATGTTCCATAACCACCTCCCGGACAAATGATTACAGCAGTTCCTGTAGGGTTTTGTTCTGGTAAAAAAATAGTCAGGTCGGGGATGGAAACTTTGCTTGTCAGTGAATCTACTTGTGCATTTGCTCTTAATTCCTCCTCATCAGGGCCTGGTATTGAGTTAGGGATCGCATCGGAATAGAGCCGGAGATGAGCTTGCGCACGGACTGAAAAGCCTGCAAGAAGTAATACTGACAAAATAAATGCTGATCTCATCCCCTGTGTTTTTTATTGAAATTAGAGTTTTAATTATGGTGTTTTTGTATCCCGAACTGTCATTATACCCTGCATTACGCGCCAGTGACCGGGGAAAGAACAAATAAACGGATATTCCCCTGGTTCAGCTGGTGCTTTGAAGTTAAGCCGGAAACTCTTTCCGGAATTTACCAATGGCGTAGCAAACAGTACGTCTTTGGATTGCGGGATAAAGTTTTTTTCAAAACCATCCTTCAAGGCTGCCATCGCGTCGGCTGCTTCGCCTACAGCCTGGGAGGTTCCGGGTTTTACGATCACTACATTATGCGGCATAAGGTCCGGGTTTTCGAAGATCAAAGAAATCGATTTGCCGGCGGGTACTGTTATGTTTTTTTTGTCAAAGGCCATTTTTGCTTCTATCGCTACCAGTTTAATTTCCATCGTGCCAAGACTTTCCAGGATTGAGCTTATCGCGGGACGGTCTTTTTCGGCGATCTCTGAATTCAGGCTTTTTGCTTTGGCGACGGATTTGGCAAAATCTTCAGATGTCTGCTGATTTTCCGGTGTGCTTCCAAGATATCCGGCGTAATCCTTCATTACCTGAGTTTTGGCGGCATCATTTCCAGTCATTTTCAGCAACACAGGATAGGCCAGATCGGGAACTCTGGTAGCCAGGCCCTTTACTTTTTCATAAAATGTCGTTTTCAGTTTTGCGTCAGAGAGCAGCGAAATCCCGTTCAGGTAGTCTGCGATGGCTGAGTTATCCTCCTGGGCAGCAGCCCATACCGACTGATCCGACTGGTCGGCGGTAATGGCCGCGGCGTAGCCCGTGGCATGCAATAGTGCGCTGCTGTCCTCCCTGATCATTGTCAAGAACTCCGGTAAGTTCTTTTTCAGTTCCGGTTGGGAAGACGTCAGTAGCATACGTACCAGCTCCTTTTGTTCCGGATTTCGCCGGATCGCGTTCACCAGTACTTTAACGTTACTTATCTTTTGTGCCGCAGCGATTTTGGTCACAGCATCCTGTTTTTGGTTGGGATCAATGTCATTTCTGGAAAGCAAAGCTTCGAGTACTTCCGTAATTTGCGGCAGCGCCATCAATTCATTTTTGCTAGTAAGGCTCAGTAAAAATGGCACGGCTTTGGGTTGGGCGGCGTATTTATTTTGTTTCAAACCAGCCAGCCAGACAGGTTTCAGCTGGATGAAAGTTTCACGCACCGCATAATCCGTGTAATAATCGGTGGGGTATTTAAATATATCCATAGCTGCTGCAACCGCTTTCTCAGAGTTGAAAAAACTCAAAGCTACCACCGCTTCCAGCCTTACCCGTGCCGATTCGTCATTGATTCTCGCATGCATCAATTCCAGCGAATTGCCCAGGCGGTCACGCCAGAAACGCAATACTTTGGTAGCAGCGGTGCGCGCCTCATACTGCTTTGCGTTCAGCAGGGTTTTCAATATATCTTCTTCAACGACATCAAAATCCTGGTAAAGCCACAATGCTTCCAGCAAATGATGTTCATATTCCGCTTCGTTTTTGTCCAGGGCGGAAACCCATTTTTTTAGTTCCGGTAAAACTTCGGTGGGTTTTTGCTGGCGGATCTGTGCCCGCGACCGGTAACGCATGCGATCTTCATAAACTTTGAGATTTTCCAGCAGTTGCGGAATGCTCTGCTTCGAAACGTCGACGTTTTGCAACAAAGGCTTGCCTTTATATGTGATCCGCCACACACGTCCGTGGGACTTGTCGCGTGCAGGGTCGCGGGGTGGGTTTTCACCGTGGGAGATCAGCGGGTTATACCAGTCAACGATATACAAGCCTCCGTCCGGGCCGAATTCCAGGTCGATAGGCCGGTAGTTTGGGTCGGCGGACTGTAAAAGAGGTTCCACTTCCTTGCTGCCGATGCCCGATCCCCGGGGAATGATCCGGTGTTGTTTGGTACCCTGGAAACCGATGTTGTTATTGACCAGAAAATCACCCTGTACTTCATCCGGAAACTGCCTGCTCGACACAATTTCGATCCCGGCAGTAGGTCTTACGCGGGTTTCGGTGAACATATTGATACGCGGGTGCTTGTTCGGATAATCCACTTTTCCTGTCATTGGAGGCGCAAAATAATTGGAACCATCCGAAGCATCACCGATCAGGTGCATGCCCCATTTGTCAAAAACACTGCCCCAGGGATTGTAGTAGGGATATGAAATGTAATGAAACAATTTATGAGTCCGTGGTTCAAAACGGTAGGTAGCACCGGCGTAGGAACGGATCGGCCCGTAAGGTGTCTCCACCTGCGAATTCAGAAAAGTGCCTTCGTTGAAATACATGGCACCATCCTGCCCGACTGTAAATGCATGCGTAGCGTGGTGGCTGTCTTCTGAGCCGAAGCCGGTCAGGATCACTTCCCGTACATCCGCCTTGTCGTCGCCGTCGGTATCTTTCAGGAACACAATGTCCGGTTCCTGGGAAACATACACACCGCCGTCGCCAAACTCGAATCCAAGCGGCAGGTACAGGTCGTCGGCAAAAACGGTATGCTTGTCCGCTTTTCCGTCCGCGTCGGTATCTTCCAGGATCACAATCCTGTCGTGCACCGGGATGCCGGGGTAATATTGCGGATAAGTAGGCATGGTAGCAACCCAGAGACGGCCGCGCGCATCAAAGTTCATCGCTACCGGTTTTTCAATCGGGAAGTCTTTTTCTGATGCGAAAAGATTGATCTCATAACCTGCCGGGAGCTTGAATTTCTCGGTGGTGGCAGGCCATACTTTTTCTTGTTGTTGATGATGTGCATGGTTGTTAGCCGCTGTTGCGGCCGCTGCGGCAGCAGCTTTGGCTGCTTCCCCCTGGCGGCCTGTCATCGGTACATCGAGCAGCAGCATAGGGTCCACCGGTTTGCCGCGGCGGTCAACGATTTCCTGTGCTTTTTTAAAGCTTTCAATACCCTTTCCTGCGCCCAGTTCCCAGATCACGGAGTCCAGCGAAACTGTCATCTGGTTCAGTTTGCGAAGTTCCGGCGGGAATGCGATCACCCCGAAAGGCTCTCTTCTTCTTCCGTAAATATATTCCCCGTTCACGGCACGCCAACGGTAGAAAAAATGGTCGTCTTTCATTTTGACAACCTGCAGAAGTTTTTTGCTGTTTTCAGAATTAAAGTCGGAAACATTGCGGAAGCCCAGGGATTTTCCCATCCATTCGGCGGCCAGACGGTAACCGGCATCGTTCAGGTGAATTCCGTTGATGGTAACCGCTTTTTCTTTGGCTTTCACCCGGGCAAACGACGGTGCAAACAGGTCTATGAAATGGATGCCTTTTTCGCGGGCCGTTTTCTGCATGGCTTTGGTATACAATTCCAGATTGTTGTTGTGCTCTGCGGGATCCGGGAAATATATGCCCAGGTTTTCTTGGGCGATCGGAGAAACCAGAACCAGCTTCGGTGCGGTGCGTCCGTTGAATTTATGCTGTTCTAAATTTTTGATAAATATATTTAAATCTTTTTCAAATTGAGATAAACCGGCCGGTCCTTTGAAGGCTTCATTCATACCAAAACAAAGGAAAATGATGTCGGCTTTCTGCTCTTTCAGATCCTGGTTTAGGCCGTCGAAATTGAGTGCGACGGGCATTACGATCTTTTCACCTTCATGGGTAAATCCCTGAAAAGTGACCTCTTTCGCTACCAGGGGACGTGCAAATGCTTTTTCACCGAAACCAGGAAAATTAAGCGGACGCGGCTGTAAGCCGACTTCATCGGCGCTCCATCCCATATTCCGGAGTGTCAGTTGCAGGCCTGGATGGTTTTTCTGTAGCAATGTTTCAAAATACCCGTAGTGCCGCATCCGGTCGGCAAATGTATTTCCAAGCAGGATGATATGGTCGCCTTTTTGGGGGGTAAACCGGGGATTGAGCGCCTGACCGGCCACCGGCGCGGCAAATGATCCTGACAAAATCAGCAGGGCCAAAAGGATATTCTGAAAAAATGGCTTCATAAGGGAATAGGTGGTCGGGAATAAAAAGCGACCGTTCGTCTTCTTATTCCCGGGTGTTAGGATAGAAAGTTAAAAATCAGGAAGTACTACCAGCCGTTGTTCTGTTTCAGGTTAGGATTTTTTTCAATTTCCCTTTGCGGGATAGGCATGAAGTACATTTTGTCCTGAAAAACATAGGGAATACCGTCCACAGGCTTAGGATTGTAGCTATAGGTCCCGTTCGCATTTTTGGTGATGTACATGGCATTGAACTGCCTGCCGTTGAGAATTTCAGCCGCTTTCTTCCAGCGTCTCAGGTCCCAGTATCTTTTGTTTTCAAAACTGAGCTCAATGTACCGTTCCTGGTAAATACGGTCCCGCATTTGCGCTTTGGTAAGTCCGGCCGGCAACGTGAAAGGATTCAATCCAGCACGCTGGCGGACTGCTTCAACCGCCCCGTAAACGGATGCATCCGGGGTCCCAAGCGATTCGTTCCTGGCTTCCGCGTAGTTGAGCAGGACTTCTGCGTAACGCAGCTCTATCCAGTTCTGATCACTGCCTGAGCCTCCGTAATAATCCTTGTTGCTCTCGTTCATCCCCTTCCTGATCAGGTAGCCCGTGATGGTGGCGTAGGGGAGGTTGATCCCGTCGATGGGTGCGCCTTCGTACATGTAGATCGTCGCCCCGAAAAACGTTGCGCCATTGTAAAGTACCGTTGCATCAAATCTTGGATCGCGGTTCAAGTATGGATTTTTTGGGTCATAACCCGATCCCGCCTCATTGATCGCCTTGCCGTTCTTCATTTCAAATGCATCCACAAATTCCTGCACCGGGCTGCGTCTTACAGCATCCTGCTTCGACTGAGAATCCGGCTGGCCCCAGGAGTCCCATCCATGCTCACGGAAAGGTTTCTGGTACTGCACACTAAACACTTCTTCTTCATTATTCTTGTCGAGCATGATATTGCGGAAATTGGGGTGAAGGCTGTAATTGCCGCCATCCATCACTTCCTTGTTGATCTGCGCTGCCTTTTGCCAGCGGGAAGCATCCGCGCCGGGGTTGTAAAGTGGGCTTGCCCAGAAAACCAATACTCTTCCCAGCAATGCCTTTGCAGAATGTTTATTGGCTTTCCCGACGTCCACTGCGCGGCTTCCATGTGATTCGGGCAGCAGTTCAATGGCTTCTTCCAGTTCTTTGACTACAAAAGCAAAACTTTCATCACTCGTCTGACGGGGCACGAAAAGATCGTCTTCCAGGTCCTGCGGCTCGGTGATCACCGGAACCCCGCCATAGCGTTTGATCATATTGAAATAAAGCATCGCCCGCAGAAATTTGACCTGACCTTTAAAATTGGTTTTCAGATCTTCATCCAAGTCCGACTCATCAATTCTGGCTAGGAACATATTGGTTTTTCTGACCGGCCCGTATGCCCAGTACTCCATAGGGTTATTGTCGGGAAACCACTGTCCCTGAACCACATTTCTGGGCGCAGCGCCCCAGTAGCAGCGCGATTCATCGGTAATGTTATCGTAGAGATCGTGGTCAAATCCCGGCACGTCCAGATACATATTGTTTACAAAAAGCTGTGTCAGCGCCGGATCCTTGAATATATTTTCTTCCGGTATGGAGTTCGTCGCTTCCCGTTCCAGGAATTCTTCATTACAGGATGCGGTCATCAGCAACATTACGACCAGCATTGTTTTGGCAATTATTTTTGTCATGACTGTAAAAGTTACAGATTAGAAAGTAAGGTTTAGCCCAAGGTTCAGCGTGCGCTGCTGCGGATAGTAGGTTCCGGTGGTATTTTCTATTTCGGGATCAAACATTTTCATTTTTGACCAAACAAACAGATTAGCACCGGCGAAATAGACCCGAAGGTTTCTTACCCCCATTTTTTTGGCAACATTCGATGGCAAAGAATAGCCAAAATCAATGGATCTCAGCCTGATGTAACCGCCGTCTCTCAGATAAAGACTGGAGATAAGTGAGTTGTTCGGATTCGATCCTTCCCATGGCCTTGGGTATAATGCGTTCGGATTCTCGGGCGTCCAGTAGTCGAGCAGGTCCACATAGGTATTTCTGGAACCATTCTGGAAGAAATCCCTTGCTGCTCCGTACAGCATTTGTTGGATCCTCCCGGCCGCCTGGAACAATACGTTCAGGTCAAACCCTTTGAGAGAACCGCCAAAAGAAAGTCCGCCGATGACCTTCGGGACATTGTTGTCCATAGAGATAATGGTAAGATCGCTGGCGTCCACTTTTTTGTCGCCGTTGATATCCGCATACTTTACGTCTCCGGCTTTCTGCCCACCGTTAAACTGGGGGAAATAGGTTGCTACTTCCTCGTCTGTCTGGAAAAAACCCAGAGCCTTGTAACCTGTTATAAAGCCGAGCGGCCTGCCGGTCTGCAACAGATAATCAGGCGTGTTGGCAGGTTCGTCCAGGACTATGACCTTGCTTTGGGAAAAGCTTCCGTTGAGCTTCACAAAATATTTCAGGGCGCGGATATTGTTCTGATGGATGAATGAAAACTCGATCCCTTTGTTGTCTACTTTGGCGTAGTTCTCTGCAGGAAGCTGAGCGCCCAGCGTTCCGGGAATGGACCGGATCCGTGTACGGAGGATGTTTGACGTTCTTTTGTAAAAAAGATCCACTTCAAACTGGAATTTTCCTTTCCAGAGCGAACCTTCCAGGCCCACGTCCGATATAGCGGCAGTTTCCCAGGTCACATTGGGGTTCGGCAAAATCCCGGGCGTCACACTTGTGAGCCCTTCGATGCCCGACACAATGGTGCCCGACGGGTTATAAACCTGCAGATACTGGAAAGTGGGGTTTCTGAGCAGATAGCCGGTATACACATTACGGTCATTACCTACCACACCGTAAGATGCCCGGAGTTTCAGGTTATCGAGAAATGAAAGAGCCGAACTGTTTTTGAGGAAATCTTCCTCCGTCAGTCTCCACCCTGCTGAAACGGCCGGGAAAAAACCATATTTTTTGGTGGTCGGGAAAGCTACCGAGCCATCCCTTCTGAACGATGCTTCAAAGAGATAGCGTTGCTGGTAGCTGTAATTGACACGGGCAATAGCTCCCCGGCGTCCGTCGGTGAACGAGCCTCCGTTTGCATCTTTCTGGCTCTCGCCTCCATAAAAGAACTCATCCAGCCCCTGAGCTGGGAAGTTGGTACGGAAACCGAAGAAGTTGTTGCCTTTTGCATCCAGTTGCTCGAACAACAACAGCCCGCCGAACTCGTGCGCCCCGAAAGTACGCAGGTAATTCAGGGAAGCATTCAGGGTGGTGGTGTTATATTCGCTGAATGACTGGTTTAATGCTGTTTTGCCATTCCAGCCACCATAGGGGTATATCTCAAGGGTATTTCCGTCCGCATCCTGGCGGTTCATGAAAATCGGCACATTGTAATGTTTGTTATTGGAATACTCCCGTCCGAAAGATGCACGGCCCGTAAACGACAATCCTTTTACAAAAGGAAGGTCATGCCTGGCGGTCAGGGTAGCTTGCAGGAGGTTGTTTTTCATGCGGTTATAGCCTGTTTTGATCTCCTCCACCGGATGTTGTTCCCGGGTGTAAAAGATCGTCCCGTCGGGGTTATAGGCTTTGTCGAGCGGGTAGGCGGCTACGATATCGTCAAATATGGATTCAGGGGAATAGGCGCTCTGATTGGTATTCCGGGTGCTGGCGTCAATGTCAGCGGAGATCGTAAAATGTTTGTTGATGCGGGCATCCACATTGGTACGGATGGAATACCGCTGAAAATTGATCTGGTCATACATTCCGTCCTGATCCAGATAACCCAGTGAAAGGAAATACCGGATCGCGTCGGACCCTCCGTTCACGCTCAGGTTCTGCTGGGTCTGAAAAGACTGCTTCTTCAATGTATTGCCATACCAGTCGTACTCGGGTATGACACCGGTGCGGATATCTTCCAGTTGCTGGTCGGTATATTGCAGCGGTTTGCCCAGGTTTTTGAGCGCTTCGTTTTTCGTTGTCGCGTATTGGTAGCCGTTCAGTACTTTGGGATACCTGGTAGGTTGCTGAATGCCTACAAAACCATTGTAATTGAAAGTGGGCTTTCCAGTGGCACCGCGTTTGGTTGTGACGAGTATAACGCCGTTCGCAGCCCGTGATCCGTATACCGCCGTGGCCGACGCATCTTTCAGGATGGATATGCTTTCCACTTCATTCGGGTCGATCTGGTCGAATGTCCGGATGATACCATCCACGACGATCAATGCACTGTTGTCGCCGAAAGTACTGGCGCCCCGGATCGAAATGGACGATCCCGCACCGGGTTTACCGTTTCCGTTCACCGCAATCAGGCCGGGGAGCCTTCCTACCAGGGAATTCGTAATATTGGTCGCGGGCGCTTTCAGCAGTTCTTCTCCATCCACGGAAGCCACGGAACCCGTCAGGTTTACTTTCTTTTGTGTACCATAACCTACTACCACGACTTCTTCAAGTGATTTCAGGTCGTCTTTCAGTACCACATCCACACTCGACTGGCTGCCTGCCGGAACTTCCTGTGAAAGGTACCCGACAAAGGAAAAGATCAATGTATGGTCGCCGTCGGGGATGCTGATTTCGTACAATCCTTCCGCGTCAGTCAGACCGCCCCGTTGAGTACCTTTTACGACGATACTTACACCGGGAAGCGGCTCGCCCTTTTCGTCTTTCACAGACCCTTTGATCGTCCGGTCCACCGGTTTCTGTTCCACCGGTTCAGAGGGCGCAATGGTTTTTAAATTTGACAGGGTGCTTAACACGAGCTGGTTTCCTGATACCTCGTAACCGATGTTCAATGGTTTGAAAATGGTTTCAAGCACAACCTGGAGCGGCTCATTGTGGACATGCAGGGTAATTTTCCGCTCGGCGGGGATCACTTGCGGGCTATACATAAACCTGACCGAAGCCTGCCGGCCGATCTGCCGGAGCGCAACGCTGATTTCCCGGTCGTCAAGGTCCAGGGTAATACGCCGGTTCAGTAACTCCTGAGCTCTTCCGTCATTGGCCGCCACGAGCGACGTACAGAGGATAGAGAGGATCAGCTGATAAATTGACATACGCATGATTTTGGATAAAATCCTGATCGGTTTTGTACTAATTTTCATAGATTTGCATATATACTTTTTGGAAAAAATAGGTATAGAAAGTCCCCGTTCCTGTTTTTGGCGAAACAGGATAAGTAATGGGAATTATGGAAAAGGGGAAACACAGGCCGGAGGTGTATCAGCATCTTCGGCTTGCGTGTTTATCGCTCAGGGAGGATGATGGTATGGAGGCATAAAAGAGATGTTAAGGGTTAGGAATTAAATTAAAAGAAGTTGTCGTGAAGTGCTTTATTTACAGGATGTTCCGTATATAATGATTTGTCCGTCAATGAGTTCGTATCTTGCCTGGATCGCTTTGCAGATCATTCCCAGTTTTTCAAAAAGCGGCTCCTGACCCAGCTCGGCAGTAAGCTGGCAACCGGCCAGCAGGTCGGCGTCGTACACGATCTGTACTTCATATCTTTTCTGAAGTGCATCGAAAACGCTTGCAACGGGTGCGCTGTCGAAGATCAGGTTCTGGCTGACTATTTCAACCGGGCCGACAGGAGCGGGATTTTCAACCAGGGATCTCTTCATTTTTTGTTCTTCACGGTAATAAACCATCTGCTGGTTCGGAAGCAGTACAAGCTCATCTGCTTCGTTTTTCTGTTCCGCGTTGGGGCCGGGCGCTGTGGCTACGGTTACCTTTCCGGTTTTCACCACCACGCTTACATCACGGTCTTTTTCAAATGCCTTGACGGTAAAACTGGTCCCAAGCACCGTGGTCACGATTTCGCTGGTATAGACTTTAAAAGGACTTTTCGGGTTTTTGGTAACCTCGAAAAAAGCTTCCCCGCTCAGGAAAACTTCGCGTTCTTTTTTTACAAATGAATCGGGGTAACTGATGCGGCTGTCAGGGGACAGTCTTATCCTGCTGCCGTCCTGCAGAAGGATGGTTTTGATCGCTGTACCATTGTTGACAATCTCAACCAGTTTTTTCTGCTCGTTTTTCAGTGATTTGAAATCGGTGTATCCGTTGGTCAGCTGTTTTTGTCCCGGGTAAAAATGATATAAAACCATTGCACAGGCCATGATAACCATAAACACTGTGAGCTTGCCAAACCATGTGTTTTCCGTTTCCGCGTATTCTGTTTCAGGCGTTTCTGCCTTTCTTGCTTCGGAGAGACGGGCAAGTTCATGCCGGAGTTCTTCATCGGACAGGTAGTTCTGGGCGTGCTGGATTTCCACCACCAGATCCCTGGCTGCTGCGACGATCGTTGCCCGGTCGGGATTTTTCCGGATCCAGTTTTCCCAGAATGCGTTGTCTCCGGCCTGCTGGTGTAAAACCCACCTGCAAAATGCCTCATCCGCCAGAAAATCCTTAATATCATAGTTGCTGTAATCCTGCATGTGTACTTTCCATCTTGAAGTATAAAATGAAATAGTACGTGCCGGAGAAGCAATACTCTTTTTGTAAGAAAAATTTTAGAAATAATTTAAAGAAAAGAGGAATCGGGTTGCAATAGTGTGCTTGACCGGCCGGAGGCCTTGGAATAGCTGGCACGAAGCGGAGCTTCGCGCCGACCGCTCAGGAAAGGAAAAAGTAAATGAGCTGGGGAATGATGCGTGAAAATACCGGAAGGTCGTTTTTGAGCTGCCCGATGGCCCTGTACAGAAAATTGGCTACCGTCTGCCGCTCGATTTCCATCACGTTCGAAATTTCATCGTTGGACATCCCTTCATAAAATTTGAGAAAAATTACTTCCTGCTGCCGTTTAGGAAGGCGGCTGATTGCGCTGCGGATCTCCCGCTCCCTTTCCGTCATGGATTCGGAGCTGATCAGAATGGTTTCGACGGTAAGGTTATCGGTAAAGCGCTCACAGCTCTCTGTAATGTCTGCTGAACTGTCGAGCCGGCTATTGATCCTGATCTTGCGCAGGAGGTTGTTTTGGAGCGATTTTACCAGATACACAGTTACATATGGTGTTTCTGTCAGGCTGGCCCGGCGGTACCATAATTCCAGGAAAAGATCCTGAATACAATCCTTGATCAGTTCGGTATTTTTGGTAAACCGGGTCGCGTAGTTAAAGAGAAGCCTGTACCTGCGTTTGGTCAATTCGTCGAAAGCTTCCTCGTCACCCTGCCTGAAACGGCCCCACAAATCACTTAATAGTGGTTCGTCTTCCGGAAGATTTGCGGTTTTCCCCATTAGAGATCAGGTTGAGTAAAGGCTACTTATTGATAAATCAACAAATTATATTCGAATTTTATCAATCTTCAATATTTTCACTTAGATCTGAAAATAGTATCCTGTACCGTCCTGTAATGGCGATTTTTGTCCGGACCTTACGGAATTCCGATAAAAACCGGAAAGCAAGCGGCAGCCCATCTGTAATTTTTGTGCTCCGATTCCCCGGGAAAGCATTTTTTTGTATGTCACCGATCGGGCTTGATAAAAATATTTAAGTTTTATTATTTGTAAACTGCATATTTTCATTTGTAATCCTTCAACGGATGTTAAAGGTGTTTAAAATCGGGCATTTACATCTTTTTCATTAAAATTTGGTTAGTATTTCAAAAATCTGAATGTTCATTATTTGTCAACTTTTCATTTTAAACTTTCCTTTAAATTAACCCTTCCACATTTAACGGATTGATAATACAGGAAGCCGCACGGCGATGGTCTGCTTGTATACCTTTGTTTTGAGCTCAATGAAATAACCAGCTGACTTTACATTTTGAAACCTACCCATCCGGAGCAGGGTATGTGTGCTTGTGCCTAAGAAAAAACTATCTAATCCCTAATTTAACTTATGATCTTTTTTTAGTTATGAAAAAAATCTCGTCCAGGAGGGAACCCCGTTCAAGGCCTCTTTTAATTCGATCTATCATGGTGCTGGCGGCGGTTTTTCTGCTGTCAGGCTCAGGCTATGCGCAAATAAGGGTCACCGGTAAAGTGACTTCCAGTGAAGATTCTTCGCCGATGCCGGGCGTGAATGTGCTGATCAAAGGCACATCTGTCGGAACGATCTCGGACGGCAGCGGAAACTACGCCATTGAAGTACCCGGAGAAGGCACAGCGCTTTTGTTTTCTTCGGTAGGTTTTAATGCGCAGGAAATACTGGTCGGCAAAGCGGCCGTCATCCATGTGAGCCTCTCAGCCGATCCGAGGCAGCTTTCGGAGGTGGTAGTGACTGCCTTGGGTTTTTCCCGCGAGAAAAAAGCTTTGGGATACACGGTGCAGGAAATCAAGGGAAGCCAGCTCGACCAGGCGCGGGAAACCAACCTGATCAGTTCGCTGGCAGGGAAAGTGGCCGGCGTGAACATTACCGGCGGTTCCAATGCGCTCGGCGGCTCTGCCAGGGTGGTGATCCGGGGCGAAACTTCCCTGACGGGTAACAACCAGCCGCTTTTTGTAGTCGACGGTGTGCCGATCGATAATTCCTCACAAGGCAGCGGGCAGCGTGGAGCTACGATCGACTATGGTAATGCTGCTTCGGAGATCAATCCTGATGATATTCAGACAATTACCGTACTGAAAGGGCCCAATGCCGCGGCGCTTTACGGTTCAAGGGCTGCGAATGGGGTGATCCTGATCACGACAAAATCCGGAAAAGACAAGGCCGGTTTGGGCATTTCCGTGAATTCTACAACATCTTTTGAAAACCCTTTGAGACTGCCTGATCTTCAGAACAGGTACGGGCAAGGCCGCGGAGGCGTATACAATATAGGTGATGGTGGCCGGAGCTGGGGCCCTGCGCTCGACGGACAGATGATCGCGATCCCGGTCAATACCGAGTGGCCTCCCAAAAACGGCGAGCAGGCTCCGTGGCTGCCTTATCCGGACAATGTGAAGGAATTTTACGAAACGGGCCGCACTTTGAACAACAACATATCTGTTTCAACATCCAATGAAAACGGGAATGTGCGGCTGTCGTATACCAACCTCGACCAGACCGGTATGGTGCCCAATACCGACCTGAAAAGAAACACTTTTGCCATGAACGGGAGTTACAAACTGGGCAAAAAGCTGACTGTCACAAGTTCGATGAACTATGTCAATTCGTCCAGTGACAACCGTACTGTGGTGGGATATGGAAACGAAAGCATTGTGTATACCTGGCTATGGGAAGGCAGGCAGGTCAGGACCGACAAAATGCGGGACTACTGGGTAAAGGGCCTGGAAGGCAGGCAGCCGTTTACCTACAATTACAGCTTCAACGACAATCCTTATTACACCGTTTACGAGAATACCAACGGCATGAACCGCAACCGCGTGGTCGGCAATATTGCGGCTACCTATAATTTTACCAAAGAACTGAGCCTGATGGTGCGCAGCGGGATGGATTTCAGCAATGAAAGAAGAGACAGCCGCAGGACTTACGGAAGCAATGCTTTTCCGCTGGGCATGTACCGTCAGGAGCAGGTTTATTTCCAGGAACGGAACTCCGATTTCCTGCTTTCCTATGACAAAACGGTGAACAAAGACTGGTCGCTGAAAATATCGGCGGGTGGAAACCAGATGGACCAGCGCAGGGACTTTCTCAGTAACCAGGCGAACGAACTCAGCATTCCCGGAATTTACAATCTCGGAAACTCACGTATCCCGATCGTAGTCAACCAGTTTGACTCAAAATACCGGATCAGCAGCTTGTATGCATTGGGCCAGGTTGCTTTTCAGAACTCTGTTTTCCTGGACCTTACTGCCAGAAATGACTGGTCGAGCACGCTTCCTGTGAAAAACAATTCCTATTTCTATCCTTCGGTTTCACTCAGTACCGTTTTGACCAATTTCCTGCCGGTGCCCGATAAAGACATTCTTTCTTTTGCCAAACTTAGGCTGAGCTGGGCGCAGGTCGGAAACGACACAGATCCTTACAGACTGCGTAACGTTTATAACTATGCGTCACCGTGGCAGAGCCTTCAGGCGGTTACAGAGCCTGCATCCATTCCCAATTCGGGCCTGGTGCCGGAGGCTATCAATACTTTTGAGATCGGGGCCGATGTCCGTTTTTTCAAAAATCGTTTAGGTCTCGATGTGGCTTACTATGATACCCGGAGCAAAAACCAGATCCTGAATATCCCGATCGACGCGACCAGTGGTTATTCTTCCCGCTTTTTGAATGCAGGGGAGATCCGCAGCCGTGGACTTGAAATCGTACTGAATGCCACGCCGGTAAAACTGGATGCCGGTTTCCAATGGAATATCGACCTGAACTGGTCGGCCAACCGTGCCAAAGTGGTGAGCCTGGTGGACGGTATCGATACTTACGTGTTGAACAGCCGATATATTTCCAGCCAGGCCAGGGTAGGGGAACGCATGGGCGATATGTATGGACGCGGCACGCGCAGAGATCCTGCGGGGAATCCTGTGTACGTAAACGGCCTTCCGCAACAAACGACCGACCTTGTTAAGCTCGGTAATTACAATCCGGACTGGAGTGCAGGTTTGTCCAATACTTTTTCATACAAAGGGCTGATACTGGCAGGTTTGCTGGATTTCCGCAAGGGCGGTGCGATTTATACTTACACCCAGGTGCGTGGCAATGTGGCAGGTCAGCTGGTAGAGTCGCTCGACGGACGTGAAGGAAAGATATGGCCGGGGGTTATCGCCAATCCGGACGGTACCTATCGTCCCAACGACGTGAAAGTGACAGCCGAGCGTTACTATGAAGTTTTTTACAATGCCGAAGAAGCTACGCATGATGCTACTTATCTGAAGCTGAGAGAGCTGAAACTGGGCTACAAATTTCCTAACAGCCTCATGAAAAAATTCCCTGTACGCGACCTGACCGTTCAGATCGTAGGCCGGAATCTCGCGCTATGGACAAAGGTGCCGCACATTGATCCCGATACTTCCGGGTACACCAGCGGAGGGGATTTTCTGCCAGGGATCGAGGATATGTCGCTGCCTACGCCCAGAAGTCTTGGGTTCAATATCAACTTTAAATTATAAGAACTTATGAAAAACATACGCATGAATTTCATATGCAAGCTGCATGCATGGAGGCATTTTTTTCTGTGTGCACTTCTTTTGGTCGCTGTGTCCGGATGTGATAATACCCTGGAAGAAATCAACCGCAATCCCAATAACCCCGAAGATATCGAACCTGAACTGCTGATGGTGACAATCATCCGCGGGACGGTGAACCAGATGGTGGACGAAGGCTACAACACCGGAAATATTGTGGCGCAATTCTCCGCCCAGATCCGGGAACCGGGTACGGACCGTTACGTCTGGGGTTCGTTCAATACGTGGAGCAATGGTTATACCGTACTCCGCGACGTGATGAACCTGTACCATATCGCCGACGAGCGAGGTCTTAACAATTACAAAGGCATTGCGTTGGTGATGCGTGCGCTGATCTTTTCCCGTATGACGGATGCTTATGGAGACCTGCCATATCTGGAGGCATTGAAAGGCAAAGACGACTCACCGACCTATGCGCCGAAATACGATACCCAGCAGGAAATCTATGCGGGCCTATTGAAGGAATTGGAAGAGGCAAATCAATTGTTATCAGCGGATGGCGGCGCGATCCGGAATGATATCCTGTACGGAAATGAAAGTTTTGCAGGTGATCCCATCAAATGGAAGAAACTTGCCAACTCGCTGAAACTTCGTCTGCTGGTGCGGCAAAGCAACAAGATCGATCCCTCGCAGCAACTCGCTGAAATCCTGAACAATCCTGCGAAATACCCGATTTTCGAAAGTAATGCAGACCAGGCGACGTTGAAATACACGCAGTCGCCCAACCTTTTTCCGGTCACCGGCAACCGCATTGGGCACTGGCGCGACAGAAGGCTGAGTAAAACCGTGTCCGACTGGCTGAACAATACCAAAGATCCGCGCCTGAAAGTGCTGGCGATGCCGACTGTTGAATCCCAGGAAGCGTTCGCGGCTGGTACCGGACCGCTGGTCTGGGCAGGCGTGCGAAACGGGGAAGAAGACAAAAACCTGGGTAGTAATATCGATGACCGGGTGTCAGCTTTGGGGGAGATTTTTTACAAAGATCTGCTCGTGCCCGTGCTGGCACATGGATTGGTGATGACGTATGCCGAAGTCCAGTTTATCCTGGCCGAGGCTGCTGCAAAAGGCTGGATCACTGGTAACCCGGAGACACATTACCTGGCTGGTATCAAATCTTCGGTTGATTTTTACCGCACGGTTTCCGGGGTGAATATCGAGGCAACGGAGGATTTTCTCAAAATGCCGGGCGTGAAATTTGAAGCCGCCAATGCACTGACTTTAATTGGTACACAAAAATGGGTATCCCTGTTTTTCCATGACATGCAGGCCTGGCACGAGTGGAAAAGGACTGGTATCCCGGATATCAAACCGTCGATCGTGAACAATAATAACAACAGGATCCCGGTGCGGTTCCAGTATCCGGCAGCCCAGCAGGAAACCAATCGCGCAAACTACGAAGAGGCGGTAAAAAGGCAGGGAACGGACGATATCAATACCAGACTCTGGTGGCAGAAGTAAATCTTGCGATCCGATGAGCTGGTTTGTAAACTTTTATATTTCAATTGATTATGATAAAATTAAATAACTTAAAGCTGCTGCTTGTCTTTTTAATGGCAGGCAATATGGCAGCTGCACAGTTCCGGTTTACGGGGAGAAGTTTTGCGACCCGGTCGGAGACCATCGCCCGAAATGGCATGGCTGCCACAAGTCAGCCGCTTGCATCACAGGTAGCTATCGATATTTTGAAAAAAGGAGGATCTGCGGTGGACGCCGCTATCGCTGCCAATGCGGTTCTGGGGCTGGTAGAACCGACCGGAAACGGCATCGGGGGCGACCTTTTCGCGATTGTGTGGGATGCAAAAGCAGGCAAACTTGTCGGGCTGAACGCTTCGGGAAGATCGCCGAAATCCATGACCCTGGATTATTTAAAAGAAAAGGGAATGAAAAACATTCCCGGGTCGGGTGCATTGTCTGTTTCTGTTCCCGGATGTGTGGACGGCTGGTATGAGCTGCATGCGAAATATGGAAAACTTCCGATGAAAGACCTGCTGACCCCGGCGATCCAGTATGCGCGGGAAGGTTTCCCGGTTTCCGAAGTGATAGCGGCAGCCTGGCGCGGATATGCTTCTCGCCTGCACGTTTATGAGAATTACAAAAAGCTCTATATGCCCGGGGGAAACACCCCGGCAAAAGGGGAAATTTTCCAAAACCCGGACCTTGCCAATACGCTTGAAAAAATAATGAAGGAGGGAAAAGATGCTTTTTACAAAGGCGCTTTTGCCAAAACCATTGAAGCTACGGTCAAAAAGGAAGGCGGATTTCTGAGCGCAGCCGATCTGGCAGCGCACCGTTCCGACTGGGTACAGCCGGTATCGACCAATTACAGGGGCTATGATGTGTGGGAATTGCCGCCAAACGGTCAGGGAATCGCGGTTCTTCAGATGCTGAACATATTGGAAGGGTACGATCTCGCAGCTTACGGTTTCGGCAGCGCCGAGCACATTCATTTGCTGACCGAGGCCAAGAAACTGGCTTTTGAAGACCGTTCCGAATACATTGCCGACCCTGCTTTCGGAGAATTGCCGGTAGCTGAACTGATCTCGAAAAAGTATGCGGCCGAACGCCGGAAGCTCATCGATATGAACCGCGCCGGAAGTTACACGCCGGGCGTTATGGAGGTAGGAAGCAACACGATTTACCTTACCACGGCCGATAAAGATGGCAATATGGTTTCGTTTATCCAGAGCAATTTTGCCGGTATGGGATCGGGAATTGTGCCTGAGGGGCTTGGATTCAGTCTTCAGAACCGGGGTTCGTCTTTTAATCTTGAACCCGGCCATCCCAATTCATACGTTCCAGGAAAACGCCCGTTCCATACGCTGATCCCTGCTTTTATCACCAAAGACGGGAAACCTTTTGTGAGTTTCGGCGTGATGGGAGCAGATATGCAGCCGCAGGGACATGTCCAGATCGTAGTGAACCTGATCGATTTCAAAATGAACCTGCAGGAAGCCGGTGACGCTCCCCGGGTAAGTCATGCCGGTTCGTCGTCGCCAACCGGCGGCAAGTCGGGCGGCAGCGGAAACCTTCGCCTCGAAAACGGATTTTCGCCGGATACGATTCTGAAACTGCTTCGTATGGGGCATAAAACAGGTTATGATATGGGCGGCTTCGGAGGTTACCAGGCTATTATGTTTGACGAAAAGAACAAGGTTTACTACGGAGCTTCGGAATCGAGGAAAGACGGGTACGCGGCGGGGTATTGATTGTCATCCTGAGCGCAGGTCGAAGGATTTAGCGATATGCTACTGCCCTTCGGCTGCGTTTCAGGGTGACTTATTTTGTTGAATTTCAATTGCTTAATCTTATTTTGTATTCCAAAAAATAATAAAACATCAAAAATATTTGTTTTTACTAAACAGTGTTCATTATATTTACAATGTAATCATAATGTCATGGCGATCAAGGAAAGGAAAGAGCGGGAAAAGCAGGATATGAGAAACCTGATCATAGATTCGGCGACCGGGCTGTTTCTTAAACTGGGTTATGATAAAACGTCGATACGAACCATTGCAGAGGACATTGAGTACAGTCCTGCAACGATTTACCTGTATTTTAAGGATAAGGATGAGATTTTCTATGTGATCCACGAAAATGCTTTCGCGCTGCTTGACAAAGAGTTCAGGAAGCATGATGTGATTGAGAACCACTTTGAACGTCTGGCTGCGATATGTAGTACTTACATTAATTTCGCACTGAAGAACCCTGATTATTACGACCTTATGTTTATCATGAGGGCACCTTTGTCGCAGATCGCCTGCGAAGAAACCTGGACGGCCGGGAATTGCGCTTTTGATTATCTGCTTGATACCATGTCCGGTTGTGTGGATGAAAAGCTGATCAAAGGCGGAGATAAGTTTTTACTGGCGATGTCGGTCTGGTCGTTTGGGCACGGGCTGGTTTCTTTGTACGTCAGAGGCCGTTTCGATGTGATGAATATGCCGGAGGACGTAGTGAAGGATATGCTTGACAAGGCTGTTGCCAATTTTTTGAACAATCTAAAAGCCTGAATTTTTTTTGCCTGTTACTAAACACTGTTCACTAAGTAAACATCATTTACGATGACAATATTTTTTTCGTATTTACGAAGATGGCTTCCGGTTATCTTCTTCACCGCTGGTGTGCCCGGCATTCTGGCTGCGCAGGACACACTTTTACAGTCTTATATCGACCTTGGACTGCAAAATAACCAGGGCCTGCGACAGCAGGGTTTTATCCTGCAAAAGAGCATGTATGCACTCAAAGAGGCGAAGTCGTTTTTTCTTCCCGAAGTGAATTTCAACACTACTTACCTTGACTCGCGGGGTGGACGGAAGATCAGTATCCCGATAGGGGACCTGCTCAATCCGGTTTATACTTCTCTGAATCATCTGACCAATTCAACGGCTTTTCCTCAGGTGGAAAATGTAAACCAGACATTCAATCCCAACAATTATTACGATGCCAAATTCAGGACGTCGCTGCCGCTCTACAATGCCGAGATTACATACAATACACGGATCAGGAAGGAGCAGATCAATCTGCAACGGGCTGAAATGGAAGTGTATAAACGGGAACTCGTCAAGGACATCAAGCTGGGATATTATGGTTTTCTGCAGGCCAGAGAGTCGATTCAGATACTGGAAAATGCAGTGGCGCTGGCCCGGGAGAACCTGCGGTTTAATCAGGTACTTGTGAAAAATGATAAGGCGATCCGTACAGTTGTCAGCCGGTCGGAGAATGAACTCATCGGACTGGAAGCCAGGCTGGAAGATGCGAAGTATCAGCTGGTGAACGCGGGGGCCTATCTCAATTTTCTGCTGAACAGACCGCTGAATACAACCATAGAGGCGCAGCCAGCCGCGCAGGCTATTTTTCAGACGGAAATTTCGGCTTCATCCAGGCGGGAAGAACTTTTGAAACTGGAATCCGTGGAGCGGATCAATGTACTTTCAGGGCAACTGGCGAAGGCGGCTTCGCTTCCCAAACTGGCAACGTTTATTGACCTGGGTTCGCAGGGTGATTTCCTGAATTTTAACAATGATACCCGTTATTATCTGTTTGGCTTAACCCTCGACTGGCGGGTTTTTGCAGGGAACAGGACGCAGTACCGGATCAAACAGGCCGCACTCGACAGCAAGGCGACGGCCGAGCAGATCAGCCAGGTGGAACAGCAACTCGAATTACAGGCAGAAACGGCATCCAACAAGCTGAACGCGGCTTTGCAGATTTATCAGGCTTCCAAAAGCCAGACAGCATTATCGCAGCAATATTACCTCGACCAGCAGAAATTGTACCGGGAAGGGCAGCTTCTTTACATCGAATTGCTCGATGCGCAAAACAGGCTGATCAGCGACCAGTTGCAGCAAAGTATTTCCTATCTCAGTGTTCAGACCCGGGCAGCCGAGCTGGAACGGGCAAAAGCAGGTTATGTATTTTCTAACTAAAAAAATGAAATGAAAACTACTTTTAAAATAAGTTTATACACGCTTTCCCTGATTGCCACCATGCTGGTAATCAGCTGCAAGCAAGAGAAAAAAGTGGAGGAAACCGACAAGACGATCCCCGTTAAAGTGATCAGTTCGTCGGCCCTGAGCCAATCACAGGCTGTTGAAACATCCGGGCTGCTGGCATCGGAAAACGAGGCACGGTTGTCGTTCAAAATTGGAGGGATCGTCAGGGAGGTATTGGTGAAAGAAGGAGACCAGGTGCGGAAAGGTCAGCTGCTGGCGACATTGAACACCACCGAAATCTCTGCCCAGCTGAACCAGGCCGAGGAGAATTTTCTGAAAGCTCAGAGAGATGCAAAACGTACGGAAAATTTGTACCGCGACAGTGTGAATACAAAAGAACAGCTCGAAAACAGCCAGACTGTTCTTCGGGTAGCCGAAAAACAGCTGGAAATACTGAAATACAACCTGTCGCAAACACGTATTGTGGCCACCACCAACGGTGCCGTGATCCAGAAACTGGTGAATACCGGCGAGCAGGTGGAAGGCGGCAAGCCGGTACTGTTCATCAGTGGCACCAACAGCGCAGACTGGGTAGTGAAATGCGGGTTAACAGACAAAGATTGGGCGCGTTTGAAAGGCGGGGAAAAAGCAGAGATCGTTTTTGATGCTTTTCCGCAGACATTTACCGGCAGCGTAAAAAGCCTTTCACAGGGCAGTGATGTGACTTCCGGTTTGTACCAGGCCGAGATCCGTATCGACAGGCATGAGGCCAGACTGGCCAATGGATTGTTTGCCAAAGTCAGCATTTTCCCGCGCGAAAAAACAGACATGGTTTCGATTCCGGTGGATGCACTGATCGAAGGAGAGAACGACAGCGCATTTGTATTTGTGGCCCGCGGTAATATGGCGCAAAAGAAACAGGTGAAAATCGCCTATCTCGAGGGTGACAAAGCCTTTATACTTTCGGGCGTGGATGCCAGTTCAAAGGTGATCCGGGAAGGTTCTGCATACCTTGCTGACGGTTCGGTGATTAAAATAGTTCAGTAATCTTTCAAAGACATTATCATGAAATTACCTGAATTTGCAGTGAAAAATTACCAGTTTACGCTGGTCGTTTTTATGGGTGTGCTGGCCCTGGGCCTTTATTCACTTTTTACCATGCCCCGAAGCGAAGACCCCGACATACATCCGCCTCAGTTTACCGTCGTGGTCATTTATCCCGGAACCAATCCGAAAGATATGGAGCAGCTGGTGGTGGACCCGATGGAGAAGAAAATCAATGAGCTGGACGATATCAAACATGTAATTACCGACGTGAGCGACGGACTAGCCGTGATGCAGGTGCAATACAAATACAGTTCCGACCCGGACGACAAATACCAGGAGCTGGTGCGGGAAATCAATGCGCTCAGGAATAATCTGCCCGCTGATATCAACGACATCCGCATCAACAAACAGATACCTTCCGATGTGAGCATTTACCAGTATGCGCTCATCAGTGAAAATGCCAGCTATGCCCAGCTCAAAAAGTTTTCGAAAGCATTTAAGGAACGTCTTGAAAAAATAAAAACCTTAAAGAAAGTCGAATACTCCGGAGTACCGGAACGGCAGGTCCACGTTAACCTGAACCTGCAAAAGATCGCACAGCAGAATCTGACGCAAAATCAGGTGATAGCGGCCCTGCAAAGTGAAAACGTCAATATTCCGGGCGGGAGCATCACCATGGCGACCAAAAAGCTGAACATTAAAACGAGCGGCAATTACCGGACGCTTGATGAAATCGCCAATACGGTTGTGTCTGCCTCGGCGGGGAAAATTGTCTTACTGAAAGATGTAGCCGACATCAAAATGGGTTACGAAGATGAAACGCATATCACACGTCTGAATGGTTTCCGGTGCAGTTTTGTAAACCTCAGCCAGAAAGAAGGCGAGAATATCATTGCGGTCCAGGGACAGGTGGAGCCGGTGGTAGCGGCCTTTGAAAAAGAACTTCCGGCCAATATTGAGTTGGTCAAAGTATTTGATCAGGCCAAAAGCGTTGACATCCGGTTGTCGCATTTTGCACGTGATTTCGGGATCGCTATACTCCTGGTTTTGCTGACGTTGCTGCCGCTGGGTACGCGCGCATCGGTAGTGGTGATGATCTCCATTCCGCTTTCGCTGGCAATCGGGCTTACGATGATGAATTTGCTGGGCTATAACATCAACCAGCTGAGCATAGTAGGTATGATCGTCGCACTGGGGATCCTGGTGGATGACAGTATTGTGGTCGTGGAAAACATAGAGCGCTATCTGCGAATGGGTTACAATAGGGTGGAGGCATCGATAAAAGCATCTTCACAGATCGGGATGGCGGTGGTCGGCTGTACGATCCTGTTGATTTTTGCCTTTTTGCCGCTGGTGTTTTTGCCGGAAGGAGCGGGGGATTTTATCAGGAGTCTGCCGCTTTCGGTGATTACTACGGTGTTTGCGTCCATGCTGGTTTCACTTACTATTGTTCCTTTTTTATCAAGTGTGATATTAAAACGCCATGCGAGCGAAGAAGGTAATTTTTTGCTGAGAGGCATGAAAAGAGGCATTCACAAAACTTACGGAAGCCTTCTGGACAAAGCTTTGAAAAGGCCCGTCTGGACGCTGGTCATTGCCGGGCTGATCTTCGCCGGTTCGCTGGGCCTGGTGCCGCTGATCGGGAACAGTCTTTTCCCTAAATCGGAAAAACCAATGTTCCTGATCGATATTGAAACCCCTCAGGGGACCAACATCAAAAAGACAAACCAGGTAACCCGGTATGTGGAGGATATTTTGAAAAAAGAGCCGCTGATCACCTCCTTCGCTACAAACGTAGGAAAAGGAAATCCGAGAGTGTATTACAATGTGATCCAGCGGAATGAAAGTGAAAATTTTGCAGAGATCTTTGTACAGGTGGAAGGGCTGGAGACGCATGAAAAAGTGGAGGTGATTGAGCGGCTGAGGAAAAAACTGGAAAGGTATCCAGGAGCTGAAATCAAGGTAAAAGACTTTGAGCAGGGACCGCTGGTAGAGGCACCGCTGGCATACCGCATTTACGGGGAAGACCTGGAAGATCTCAGGAAAACAGCCTTCAAAGTCGCGGCTTTACTGGATAAAGTGGAAGGTACTATCTATGTCAATAATCCTTTGCAGGTGCAGCCGACGGATCTGAAGGTGAACGTCAACAAACAGAAAGCCGGTACGCTGGGAATTTCATCCGCGGATATCGACCGCACCGTGCGGCTTGGGGCTGCGGGTCTCAATGTGGCTACTTTTCGTGAAGATGTGGGCAAGGCGGATAATTACAATGTCAACGTTTCGGTGTCACGCAATGCTGCCACCCAGGACTATAGTGTTTTTGATAAATTGTATGTTCCTTCGGCTTCCGGGGCCAGTATACCGCTTAAAAATGTAGCCAAAATTGAGTTCGAAAGCTCGCCAAACTAGATCAGGCATTATGACAAAGACAGGTATGTGACCGTCTCGGCATTTGTGAAGCCGGGATACAACGTACAGCGGTTAAACGAAGGAATTACCGCCCAGCTGCAGCAGTTTAAATTCGAAGAAGGCCAAACCTTCAAAGTAGCGGGGGAGAAAGAAAGCCAGGAAGAAAGCTTTGGCGGCCTCGGGCTGATTATCCTGATCACCATATTTGGTTTTCTGGGCGTGCTGATCCTGGAATTCAAGACTTTTAAAAGTATACTGATCGTGCTTTCCGTTATTCCGCTGGGTATCGTCGGCGGACTCCTGATGCTTTTCCTGACGGGCGAAACATTGTCTTTTACAGCCACAATCGGCTTTATTGCATTGGTGGGTATAGAAGTGAAAAACTCCTTGCTGGTTGTGGATTTTACCAATCAGCTGCGGGAACAGGGCAAGGGAATTGAAGAAGCGATCATCGAGGCGGGCGAAATCCGGTTTGTACCCATTTTGCTAACCTCGCTTACAGCCATCGGCGGGCTGCTTCCGCTGGTAATTGAGTACAGCGCGCTTTATTCGCCGCTGGCCCTCGTACTCATCGGCGGATTGATCAGCTCCACGTTATTGTCAAGGTTGGTAACGCCGGTAATGTATAAGCTCCTGCCACCTGCGGTAGAGCGAAAGGATGTGGAGGTGCTGGAGGAGGCGATGGCGTGACTTTGTTTTGAATGAGTGATTGAGTGAATGATTGAATGAGTGAATGATTGAATGATTGAATGATTGAATGATTGAATGATTGAATGATTGAATGATTGAATGATTGAATGATTGAATGAGTGGAGGAAGGGGAGGAGGTTAGGGGTTGAAAGCAAATTCGCTGACAGCCCCTAACCAAATTTCCCAACGTCAATTATGATTATCCTTTCTGCCCCGAATATCCATAATCACCATAATCATCTTACTTGCTTGCGAGATTAGGAACCCCAGCCCGACGGGCTGCAATGCACCTAGCCATGGGCATCGCCCATGGGTATCTAGCCATAGGCATCGCGCATGGGTATCCGAGAGTAGGGAACCCCAGCCCGACGGGCTGTAATATACCCAGCCGTGGCATCGCCAGCGGCTAATGTAGCAATTTCACCCCCAGCCGTATCGCTTTCAGCCCTGTAAGTCCCTGTAAATCTTCCAGGTCCAGGTTTTCGTATTCGTATTCCAGGATCTCCGTTTCCTGAAGATACTGGATGTACGGCAGATAATCTTCTATGTCCTTTTTGTTAAAATAGACCAATGCGATCATGTCGGGCTGGGTCAGCCGTTCCTGTGAATTGCGGATACGCACTTTATCAATCCGTTTTTTGATCATCTGATAACGGATATTATATGCGCCCTCCACGTCGAATTTTCGCTCGTCGGTCCTGAAACTGATGTCGATTGTGTTGTTGTGGACAAATATCAGTTGGGTGGTCCGAAGCTCGACCGGCATTCCGGGCAGCAGCGAGTGGGTAAGCCGCGCAATAGCGGCCATAGACGACAGCTGCCAGAGCCGGACGTTCCTGAGGTGAAAATGGCTGAAAGGTTTATCGGGCGCAATAGACTGACCGATGTAAATATCATATTCCACACCATCTGTCCTGAATTTTTCAAAATAGCACGGGTATGACAACTGAAGTTCCTGCTGCTCTGCCTCCAGATAGTTGTTAATTGCATTGTTGAGCAGCTGCATCGAAGTTTCCAGAGCCTGCTCACGGCTTACGGCATCCCTGACCGTGTTGAAATAGGTCTGAATAATTTCTTCGGTTCTTGGTTCTGCCCCGGCAAGATGATCCAGATATTTGCCGGCTTCATTGTTCAGAAAAACACCCAGATTGTTTTCTTCCGTCGTAGTCAGCTGATCCTGTTCCGTCACTTTCTGCCAGGTTTTACAGCTGAAATTCATCTGTTCCAGCAGGGACGATTTATGAATAGCCCTTAACGCTGACAGTGTCTCTGCGAGTAGCCCGAGGCGATGGTCGATGTCGTGCTTGATAGCCTGGTTACGTTCAATGGTAGAGTTCCGGATATCTACTGCACCATACAAAGGATACATGTGACTGAAATGAACGGGTTCCGTTTCCATGATGGGTAAATTCTTCTTTTTTGCCCTCAGGTAATGCCAGGCCGCTTCATTGAATTTCCACTGTACCGATGGTTGTATCGAAGTGAATTTTTCCTTCACGATCTTCTCGATTTCCAGGTTAAATTCGTCGATATACACCTGCATCAGCAACGCAATCGGTTGAATAGCAGGTTCCAGCATTGCCATGGTGCCCACTTCAAACACATCCTCTCCCCAGGTATGGATCGCCACTATACCTACCACCGTCTGATTTCGAAATAATGGGAGCAATGCCAGTGAAGTCACATTTTGTGTAATAAAGCTGGCCAGAAATGAATATTGGGTCAAATCCTCCTGCCGGATATCCCTCGAATAAAATGACTGCGGGTCTATGGAATAGCTGTGCGCCCGCTGCTGGAATTCTTCCGGGCTCAGTGTTTTTTCACCCCACACATTGTACAAAACGCCGGTCCCGCCTTTTTCATAGCCAAAAACAAATTTGTCGTTCACCCGGACGAAAGGGAAAAAATCAAATTCGATTTTATCATTGCAAAGCAGCATTTTAAGCGAACGCGTAACAGTTCTGTACGTGGTTTCTTCGTTTCCGGGAGTCCTGGTCAGTCTTATTTTTTTGATGTTTTCAACCGCCTGTCTGCCCGTTACGTCGGTAACCGTGATCATGGCTAAGCCACGGAACCGGAACATATCCAGTGGCAGCAGGCTTTGCAGCATTTCAAAGCCCATGTTTTCACTGATGTATTCTTTCAGCTGCCTGAACTTGATCACCGGCAGTTCCCGCAGGGGTATGATCTCAATGAAATCCGTATTGATACTCGCTTCCAGGTACCTTTCCGCAGCAGTACCGGGATCTGTATGAATGTGGTATAGTTCCTTTCTGAGCACCGACTCAAAATGATACAATCTTTTAAGAATGAAACCGTAAATGACCCGAAGCCTTTCGTTAGTATAATCTTCAATGCTTTTGGTGACAGGTTTTTGTTTGTCTTTTTCGACCAGGCCAATCATCAGATCGTGCAGGGTATCGGTGCTGTAAACGATCAGCGGTTGCATGGGTTTGCACAAGCCCCATATCACCTCGTCCGCCCCCGACATTGTGGGCGACTGGCAGGCGTAGACCAGTTCGAGCAAGTGTTCGTACGCGTGGAGGTTGTTTTCAGTAAGCTCCTTGTTTTCCAGATCGGCTTTCGCAAACTCTTGGAGCACGATATCGAAGAACTGTTTTTTGGCAGTTTTTTCTTCGTTAGCTCTTTTTCTGAGGGAGTCGATAAAAGGCTTAAAAGAGAACGCCGTGTTGATCACCGGTGCGGAGCAATTGTTTCCGGAAACGTCAATAATTGCCTTTTTCATGTTTACGGAACGTAAGGAAGGGGGTGTTGAGAAGCCTTGGTTTTGACAAAAATAACAAAAGCAGGAGTAAAAATGCAAGCACCGTATTTAGTCTTAATAGTTCTGATTTTCAGTTATTTATAAATGTTTTTAGTAACCTCTTGCCGACTTCATCGTCTGTAAGAGTGCCAGGCTCCTGCATGCTCTGGTTTTTCAGAAATTGGTCCTGCCGCCGCCGCTCACCATATCGGGGTTATCTTAACGGAGTGACTGTTTTTTTGCCGGCGAAATTAGGAAGTAATGGTTTTGGGCCAGGGTTACAGTGCTGTCCTATCCGAAAACGAAGGTTTTGGTTTCAAAATATAGCCTTCGGGTTCTGTATTCCGCAATGCGGCACCGTAATACTGGTAATATTTGCTAAAATTGCAGTTTCTAAACCCATAAGCCATTCATTCCGCAGCCTCACACCAGGACGACCATCAGATCCTTTTCCGTCTCAGGGAAGGGGACAGGGAAGCTTTTGAGCAGTTGTACCGGAAACACTGGCGCGACCTTTTTAACTCTGCCTACAAAAGGCTTCTGCTGAGAGAGGAAGCAGAGGAAATTATTCAGGATCTGTTTGTGCAGCTGTGGGTGAAAAGGGAGTTGCTGGTTATTACTTCCACGCTGGAAGCCTACCTCTTCGGCGCACTACGGTACAGCATTTATAATTTTATCCGAAATCGCAAGGTACAGCAGGCCTATCTCGACCATCTGGCACATTCGTCAGAAATTGATCAGAATTATATTGAGGATTCGCTCTACTACGAGGAACTCTCCGAGGCGCTGGCAAAGAGCATCGAGAAGCTGCCCGAAAAGTATAAGAAGGTTTACCTGCTCAGCCGGTACGAGAATTTTACATACAGGGAAATTGCAAAACATCTCAACATCCCGCTGGATACCGTTGAAAAGCACATGGGAAAGGCATTGAAACTACTCCGGGACAGCCTCCGGGATTTTGCCGTCATTCTTTGCATCTGGGCCGGGAATTACTGGAATTGATTTAAAATTTGTGAAAATTTTGGCGGAGACAAACATGAAAAGGTACTTTATTATAATGGCGATCCGCAATGCCTTCTAAGAACAATGACAAACGAGCGATTACAATATCTGCTGGATCAACAGCATACCGGCAACATTTCGGAGCTGGAAGCAGCCGAACTAGACAGCTGGTACAGCCAGACGGAAGCCAGGGAAAACCTCACGGCCAGGCTGTCGGAAAATGCGGCCAGTGCGCTTGAAGTAAGGCTTTTAAGCAGGATCAATCATGAGATTGACAACACCGAAAATCCGGTGGAAAATTTGGAACCTTCCAAAAAGCTGTGGGAACCCGCGCGGCTTTACCGGATAGCGGCTGTTTTTCTGGGATTGCTCGTGGTAGGGGCAGGATTGTACATATATGATCCTTTCGCAGCGAAGCAGGTCAGTGAGGTAACCAAATACGGAGAAATCCGCACGGTACTTTTACCCGATGGTTCGGAGGTGATACTGAATGGGAATTCAGCAATTACCTACGCGGGAGATTGGAAAAATGATGATACCCGGGAAGTGCGGTTGAAAGGAGAAGCTTACTTCAAAGTGGTGCATACCAGCGATAACCGGAAGTTCAGTGTGAGTACCGATGAACATTTCAGTGTGGATGTACTCGGGACACAGTTTTCTGTGAACAGCCGGGAGAGCGGTACAAGGGTAGTGCTCAACGAAGGCAAGGTGCAATGCAACCTCGGAAAAGAACAAGGTGATGCGCTGATTTTAAAGCCGGGTGAACTGATCGAGTTCGATACCAAACCTTCAAAATATATCCGTAAAAGTGTGGAAGCAGATCAGTACTCCGCCTGGAAAGACCGCAAGCTGATCCTGAAAAATACCACATTGCGTGAAATCTCGGATATGCTGACCGAAACTTACGGGTTACACATCACCACCGAAAATCCCGACTTGCTGGGGCGCGAAGTTTCCGGATCCGTTCCGCTGGATAACGTGGAAACTTTGCTGGAAGGATTGGCGGAAGCCTGCGACCTGAACGTGCGGCGGGAAGGGGAAAATGTTTCTTTTGCACCACGCAAACGCTGAGCCGCCAGCGAATTTTAATAGCGCACATTTTATAACGGTTTGCTGTCTGATCAGCTTAAACTATATCTGTCAACTTAATATTTTAAATTATTATGTTGTGCATTAATTTATTTTAAATTTATAAATAACAGATAATAAGCACACTAGTGAATATTATATCGACCGATTTTTTATACCTTAATAAAAATATTTGCCGAAAGTTGGCGGAGGGTTTACGGAAAGGGTACTGTAGGGATAGATGACGAAATATAATATTACCATTTCACAAAAATGACCCATTTATTCCAACCCAATCTCAACAGTTGCCTATGAAACGAATCATCATTACCGTATGCATCATTGCACTGTGTTGTTACGGCGGTCTGACCGCGTCGGCCCAGGAGCTTGCAATGTCAAAACCGGACAGATCCCGCCCGAAAAGCATGGAGCCACGGCAGACCAAGTCACTCGAAAGTAAATTGCAGGATCTGGAAAAACAGTTTAAAGTCTCTTTCCTGTACAATTCGGGCTATGTGGATGGTAAAACTGTGAAAGAACCGCTGAAAAGTACGTCTCTCGAAAACTCGCTACGGCAGATCCTGGAACCGAACAATCTTGCTTTCAAAAAATTGCGCGAGAATTTCTATGTGATCTTCCTCAAAGAAGAAGGGAGCGAAAAACAGCCGGTGAAAGACGAGGAAAGAAAAACTTCTCAAAATTTCGGAGGGCATGAAAACACGCTTTCCGATGGCGTGAACAATGCACTGCCCATGTTGTCAGCTTCACTGGTGCGTGAGAAAGGCATCGCCGCCGCTGTTTCCCTTTCCGGTACTGTCACGGATTCCAACACCGGTGAGGCGTTGCCGGGTGCAAGTGTGATCGTGAAAGGCACTGAAAACGGTACTACTACGGATAACGACGGCAAATATCAGTTGCTGAACGTAGCTGAGAATGCAACCCTCGTGTTTTCATTTATCGGATACCTGCCTACCGAAGTGCCTGTGGATAAACGTTCGGTGGTCGACGTAAAACTGACGCTCGATTCGAAATCACTTTCGGAAGTTGTAGTCGTTGGTTATGGTACAGTAAGCAAAAAAAATGTGACGGGTGCCGTATCGTCCGTAGGTGGTGACGAGATCAAAAACATGCCCCTGCGTACGGCATCTGACGCTTTGCAGGGAAAAGCAGCCGGGGTTATGGTAACCCAGAGCAGCGGTAGCCCGGGTTCGGCTGGCGTGGTTCGGATCAGGGGGATCGGCTCGATCAACAACTCCAACGAGCCTCTTTACATCGTGGACGGACTTCCGCAGAGCAATATCGGCTGGCTGAACCCCAACGATATTGAAACCATGGACATTCATAAGGATGCTTCTGCGGCAGCTATTTACGGCTCGCGCGCGTCCAACGGTCTGGTGATCATTACTACGAAAAAAGGCAGTAAAAAAGATGCGATCAGCGTGTCGTTTGATGCTTATTATGGTCTGCAGTCGCCCTGGAAGCGGCCTCAGATGCTGAATGCAGAAGAATTTATCACTTACAAAAACCGCGCTGCCGAAGCCGCCGGGGCTACATTGCCGATCTCAGCTGCGATGAAAGACGAAGCGCTCCGTTTCGTAACTGCCAATACAGGCGCAGCCGGCACCGACTGGTGGAAACAGATCACGGATTCCAACGCACCGGTGCAGAGCTACAACGTGAACGTGTCGGGAGGCAGCAAAAAAGTGGATTTCGCTTCTTCGGTAGGGTATATGGATCAGAAAGGGATTATCAAGGGGTCGGATTATCGCCGTATTTCATGGAGAAATAACGTGAACGCGGAGATCAGCAACCGGGTCAAACTGGGCACGAATATGGCAGTGATCTATGAAAGCCGCCGGAATATCGATGAAAACAATCCCTATTCCGGAACGATATTCAGCGCAATGACCGCCGACCCGATCACGCCTGTATACCGCAATAACCTGACGGGGATTCCTTCTTTTTACCAAACCGTTATGACTGGCTACGATGCCAGTAACCCGTTCTCACAATATGCAGGAATACTTTATTCCAACAAACCGAATCCGGTTGCGCAGATCGAACGCATGCGCCAGAGCATCTGGGAAGGTATTGGTCTCAAAGGCGGGGCAAATCTTGAAGTGAAGATCATTGAGCCGCTGAAATTCCGGAGCAGCCTCGGTGTTGACATCAACCGAAGCATTTCCAAGGGTTTTACACCACAGTATTATCTCAACGGTTATGACTACGCAACATATAATACGGTAAGCAACTATTCGTATTGGTCAAACTATTTCGTCTGGGAGAACACCCTGGCATTTGATGAGACCTGGGGCAACCACCATGTTACCGGGCTGGCAGGCATGTCGGCTGAGCTCACAAAAGGGCTGGAATACGGAGCATCCAAGCAGGGAGTTGTGAACAACGATGATGACATGCGGATCATTAACGCGGCGACGATCAATCCGGGCGCGTCGGGTTATACTTATTCCAATGCACTGAACTCCTATTTTGGAAGGGTAAGTTATTCTTATGCAGGTAAATATGTGCTGACTGCCAATGTGCGCCGTGACGGTACTTCCCGTTTTGCCAAAGATTACCGTTGGGGAACATTCCCGTCCGTTTCGGCTGCATGGAATTTTACGCAGGAAGAATTTACCAAAAATGCCAATCTGAAGTGGTTATCGGAAGGAAAGCTTCGCGTGAGCTACGGGCTTATCGGCAACCAGAATGTCGGCAACGGAGCCTATCTGTCGACTTATGGAAATAACGGCCGCTATCTTTTCGGGAACAATTCTACCGGCTACATAGGCGCGGGCCGGTCGAGCATTGGTAACCCGCTGCTTCAATGGGAAACTTCAACACAAACCGACATCGGTCTGGATCTTGGATTTCTGGAAAATAAGCTGAGCCTGACGGTGGATTATTTCAACAAGGAAATTGATAACATGCTGCTGATCGTGCCATTGCCATCGACGCTCGGTTACCCGAATTCCCCTTGGTCGAACGCCGGAAAAATGGTCAACAAAGGCTGGGAATTTGCAGTCGGATATGATCATGCAGTTGGTGATTTCCAGTACAGTGCCAAAGCGACACTCTCTACTTTTACCAATACGGTAAGCACTCTGGGAGGCGGAGAGCCTATTTATGCTACTGCCCACCTGGGTGAAACCATTACCAAAACAGAGGAAGGAATGCCTGTGGGCTACTATTTCGGATGGCTGACAGACGGGATTTTCCAAACTCCGGACGAGGTGAACAACAGCGTACAGAAAGGACTTTCGACCGCAGGTGATATCCGTTTCAAGAACATCAACGGCGATAACCTTCTGAATGCTGACGACCGCACCAAGATCGGTAACCCATGGCCGGACTTCATCTATGGACTTACCCTGAACGCGAGCTACAAAGGTTTTGATCTCAGTGCTTTTATGCAAGGATCGCAGGGCAACGACGTCATGAACATTCTCCGCTATGATACCGAATCCGGAACGGGCTGGTACAATGCACCGAAAGGATTTCTTGACAAAGCATGGAACGGACCCGGCAGTACCAATGAATATTATAAAATCTCCCAGAATGCGGGTCTGAATACCAATGTTTCAAAATATTTTGTGGAAGACGGTTCTTACATGCGCATGAAAAATTTGCAGCTCGGTTACAGTCTGCCGCCTTCTATTCTGGAAAAAGCCAAGATCAAGCAGGTAAGGTTTTACGTGGGAGCGCAAAATCTCTTCACAATCACCAAGTACAGCGGCCTCGATCCTGAAATGGGTTCAACGGATCCGAAATTGATGGGCATCGACCAGGGATATTTCCCTCAGGCGCGCACCTGGCTGTTTGGTATCAATGCAAAATTCTAAGACCCTTTCCATCAAATTCTAAAATGCGGAATACAATGAAAAAACTTACCTATATCCTGTTGGTCTCGGTGCTGACGCTGATGGGAACATCCTGTTCGGAGGAATTTCTGGATCGTACCCCGCCGGGGAATCTTACCGATGAAACCTTTTACAAATCGCCTGACGCGGGTTTTAAATCCTTAATTACTTGTTATCGTGGATTTTACGATTTCTGGGGGTATGAAGCAGCACGCGCCGAGTTGGGCAATATGGCTACCGACGACGCCGACAAAGGCGGCTCCGATGCTGGTGACCGCCCGTTTGTGACCGACCTGGGTTTCGGAAGGACCATTTCTTCCAACGAAACTTTGCAGGGTTACTGGACCGCCCGCTACAATGCGATCGGAAACTGCAATGTGGCACTGGAACGTCTGCCGGATGCACCGCTGATCGACGCCGCTGGTTCGCCCCTGGCACCTGCGCTGAAAAACCGCTACCTCGCCGAAATCCGTTTTCTGCGTGCCCTGTTCTATTTTGAGCTGGCAAAAGTGTATGGCGGAGTTCCCCTGGTAACGCAGACATTAACCGTCGACGACCGTACCAAGCTCAACCGCGTTTCCAGCAAGGAAATGTTTGAGTTTATAGAAAAAGAACTTCTCGCAGCTGCGAATGATCCGGATATGCTTTCGGCAACGAACATTCAGGCCACTGAACTGGGCCGGGCTACCAAAGAGGCGGCCTGGGCAATGCTTGCACGTACCTATCTGTTTTTTGCCAAAGACGATCAGACGCTATTTGCAAAAGCAAAAGATGCGGCCAAAAAAGTGATCGACTCCAATGCTTTCGCCCTGCACCCGCAGTTTCAGGAGATTTTCCTGGAAAATGGTTACAAAACCAAAGAAGCTGTTTTCTCGATCATTATGGGTGACGATCCTGCGATACCGATTTATGGAAGTACTACGCCGGTTTACTGTTCCCCAAGAGGCGCGACCGGCGGCTGGGGATTTGATCTGCCAACGCAGGATCTCGTTAGTGAATTCGAGCCGGGCGATCCGCGACTTTTGTTCACAATCCTGCAATCGGGCGACATTTTTCCCAAGGTGAATGCTACCCAGGAAGTGTTGGATTTTTCAACTTATCCGAATACGGGTTATCATAACAGAAAAGTGTATTTACCCGAGTCACGCCGTGGCCAGGGCTGGGGGAATGATGCCTGGACTTACCATCCGATCCGGTATGCAGATGTGCTGCTGATGTATGCGGAAGGGCTGATCGAAAGCGGAGGTGACAAAGCCGAGGCGGCGACTTACATTAATATGGTACGTAAACGGGCATCCAATAGCTCGAAAAAAGACGTGGAGGCCGTGTCGCGCATTACAAAAATTGCCGAAACGCCGCTGTCAGATGTGAAAGCAACTGACGATCTTCGCAAAGCGGTGCGTCACGAGCGCCGGGTGGAACTGGCTATGGAATACCACCGCCTGTTTGACCTCATCCGCTGGAATTCATTGGTAGAAACGATGAAAGCCTATTCGCTGAAACCGCTTTCAAACGGAAAAGGCGGCAATTTCACCGCAGGTAAAAATGAAGTATTCCCGATCCCGCAGACAGAAATTGACAGGTCGGGAGGTTCCATCGTGCAAAACCCGAATTATTGAGAGAGCATTGTTCCCCTGAGCGCAGTTTTTTAATTTGTACCCAATACCAAGATTAACATTACAGTGAACTACATCAAATCCTTTTTCTGGCTGGCGTTCATGGGCGCGGCATCGGCGGTAACGCCATCGGAAAGACCTGTTTTCAGGCAAGTTGCGGCCGATAGTACGGGCGTCGATTCGAGCAGGTTTACCTATACCACCCTGGTTTCGGGGCTGGACGAACCGATGGGGATGGCGATCCTGCCGGATTACGACATTGTCGTTGCAGAAAGAAAAGGTGCGGTGCGTTATTATGACAATGAATCCAAAGAACTGAAAACCATTGCCCAGTTCAATGTGTTCAGCGGGATTGAGGACGGTTTGCTGGGTGTTGCCGCAGATCCGGGTTTTAAGGAAAACAACTGGATCTACTTTTATTACGGCGTAGGAGGTACTGAAAACATAAGCCATCTTTCACGTTTTGAACTGAAAGATGGCCAATTGATACAATCTTCGGAAAAGGTTATGCTCAAAGTCCCGACGCAGCGCACATACTGCTGTCACTCTGCGGGTTACCTCACTTTTGGGTCGGACGGACTGCTTTATTTGTCGATCGGGGACAATACCAATGCGGAAGAAATCGAAGGCCATAATCCCACCGACGAACGTCCGGGCAGGCATTTATCCGACGACCAGGGGACGACAGCCAACAGCAACGATTACCGTGGCAAAATACTCAGGATCAGGCCGGAAGCCGACGGCGGTTACAGCATTCCCGACGGAAACCTTTTTCCAAAAGACGGATCGCTGGGCAAGCCTGAAATTTTTGCAATGGGTTTGCGGAATCCTTTCCGGGTTTCGGTAGATCCCAAAACGCAGTATGTGTATTGGGGAGACGTAGGGCCGGATACGGAGATCAAAGCATCGGAAGGTAAGCTGAGCTATGACGAGATCAATCAGGCCCGGAAGCCGGGTTTTTTCGGATATCCGTATTTTCTGGGCGACAATGAGGTTTTTCCCAAATATGACTTTGAAACAAAAAAAGAAGGCCCCGGCAAAGACCCGCTCAGGCCGATCAACAATTCCCCGAATAATACGGGTGTAAAAGAGCTGCCGCCGGCACAGCCCGCATTCATCTGGTACGGAAAAGTGCCGTCCAAAAAATGGCCGTTGGTGGGAAAAGGCGGGGCTAGTGCTATGGCCGGTCCGGTTTACTACAGCGATCTGTACCCGAATGCCCCCTACAAGCTCCCGGAATATTACAACGGAAAGCTCTTCATTTACGAGTGGATCCGCAAGTGGATCATTGCCGTGACGATGGATGCCAATGGAAATTATGTGAGCATGGAGCCGTTTTTGCCCCAACTGAAAGTGGTCGCACCTATGGATATGCAGATCGCGAAGGACGGGGCGGTGTACCTGCTCGCTTATGGTACCAACTGGTTTGCCCGTAATACCGACTCGGGAATTATCCGGGTGGAATATTCGGAAGGCAACCGGAACCCGGTCGCGGCGGCAAAAGTCAGCAAAACGGTGGGCGCGGCTCCGCTGGCGGTGACATTGTCGGCAAAGGGATCGAAGGATTATGACCCTGGCGACAAGCTGAGCTATGAATGGAAGATCGGGGAGAAAAAACTGAATGGGGAGGAGCTTAAATATAGTTTCACCAAACCCGGCATTTACAATGTTGTGCTCACCGTCACCGATCAAAATGGCGGGAAAGGCTCCGCGACCACGCAAGTGAAAGTGGGTAACACGCCTCCTGCCGTTACGATCAGTTCGCAATCCAATAAGAGTTTTTACTGGGATAAGTCGTCTCTCGATTACCAGGTCAAAGTGCAGGACAAAGAAGATAAAGTGATTGACCCGAAAAAACTGAAAGTTAGTTTTAACTACCTCGCTTTCGGAAAAGACCTGGCGAGTGTGCTGTCTTCGGGTGAGCCGGGTAACCTGCAGTATGCCAATACTGAAAAACTTTACACTTCCTTGGACTGCAAGGCTTGCCATACATTGGAAACCAAATCCATAGGGCCGGCTTTGAAAGAGATTTCGAAAAGGTACGCGGAGAAAGCAGGAGCGCAGGAAACTTTGGCCGATAAGATCATCAAAGGCGGAAGCGGAAGCTGGGGCAGTTACCCTATGCCGCCGCATGCCGACCTGCCGAAAAAAGACGCTCAGGAAATTGCAGGCTATATATTGTCTCTTGGAAAACAGGAGGAAAATATTCCTTTGACAGGTAAAATTGCGCTGACAAATCACGTAGGCGAAGGAACCGAAGGGGCGTATGTTTTGCAGGCAGCCTACACCGACAAAGGGGCCAACGGGATCGCGCCGATTAAGAGCAGCAGCAACATTATCCTCAGAAATCCATTGATCCAGATGGAAGATTATGAAGAAGGAAACGTGGGCGTGGTGATCGCTACGTTGAATACAGGCTACATTTCGCACATCGCCAACATTACCGACGGGAAGTATACGCGCTTCAACCACATCGACCTCACGCGTATCAGAGGGATCAAATTTCAGGTGCAGGAAGCAGGTGCAGGCGGCACTATCGAACTCCGGCTCGACAGCAAGGATGGCCCGCTGGCGGGGTCTTTGGAGGTGAAAGCAGGGAAAGTGCAAAATCCCAAAACCGACTGGAAGGAAATGACACTGGCCGTTCAGCCTACTTCCGGTTTCCATGATCTTTATTTTGTATATAAGAATCCAACTGCAAAAGGCGCCCTGTTCCACCTGGACTGGATGTATTTTGAAAGGTAGCGGCTTACTATGGCCATATTAACGACTATTCCTAAATCCTTTAAACTGAAAGTACTGTAAAGAATGAAGCCGGAAGATTATATTGACTTATACAAAAATGCCCTGTTGAATGACGTTATCCCTTTCTGGCTTCAAAACTCCGGAGATTTCGAGGCGGGTGGCTATTTCACTTGCCTCGACCGGACGGGCAAAGTATATGATACCGATAAATTTATCTGGCTGCAATGCCGGCAGGTGTGGTGTTTTTCAATGCTTTACAATAAAGTAGAGCAAAAACAGGAGTGGCTGGATTTTGCAATCCACGGTGCGGAATTTCTTAAATCCCACGGACGCGACGGGCAGGGAAACTGGTACTTTTCATTGGAGCGTTCGGGTGCGCCGCTGGTGCAGCCGTATAATATTTTCTCCGATTGTTTTGCGGCTATGGGCTTCGGGCAATTGTATACTGCTACCCGGAACGAAGAATACGGAAAGATCGCGCTGGACACTTTTCATAATATATTAGGTAAGAAAAATAACCCGAAAGGGATTTACAACAAAGCAGTAGCAGGCACGCGGCCGCTGGAAAGCTTCGCATTGCCGATGATCCTGTGTAACCTGGTTCTTGAAATCGAGGAACTGCTGGATCAGGAGCTTGTTGAAAGGACGATTCGGGAAGGTGTTGATGCGGTGCTCAACAAATTTTACCAGCCGGATCGGGGCTTGATCCTTGAAAACATTTCACCGGACGGGTCATTTTCTGATTCTTTCGAAGGTCGGCTGGTCAATCCTGGACATGGACTGGAATCGATGTGGTTTATGATGGACCTGGCGGAACGGTCGGGGGATGGGGCGATGATGCGGCGGTCGGTAGATATTGCTTTGCAGATCCTTGAATACGGGTGGGACGAGGAATTTGGCGGTATTTTTTATTTTATGGATGTAAAAGGCGCACCGCCTCAGCAGCTGGAATGGGATCAGAAACTGTGGTGGGTGCACATGGAAACGCTGATTACCTTGCTGAAAGGGTACAGGCATACGGGCGACGAGCGTTGCTGGACCTGGTTTGAACGCGTGCACAACTACACCTGGAAACATTTTCCAGATCCGGAAAACGGAGAGTGGTTTGGTTACCTGACCCGTCAGGGAAATCCCCTGCTGACTTTGAAAGGCGGAAAATGGAAAGGTTGTTTTCATGTGCCGCGTGGACTGTACCAATGCTGGAATACCCTGCAAGCTATTGCACAGAAAAATGAAATTTTACAAAAATAACACATGGCCCAGATCCCCGTCAGTCAGATAGCTACTTCGGAAAACCCGGGCGCCGCACGCAATTATCTGCCGGCGCTGTTGTCGCTCGCGGCACTTTATTTCATGATGGGTTTTATAACCTGTCTGAACGATACGCTTGTTCCGTTTTTTAAAAATGGCTTTCATCTCACGTATACCCGGTCAGCGTTAGTTCAGTTCTATTTTTTCCTGACCTACGGGATCATGTCCGTACCGGCCGGGAGGATAGTGGAGAAAACTGGCTACAAGCGTGGCATGGTTACCGGTTTTCTGGTTGCTTCGGGCGGGGCTTTTCTGTTTTTCCCGGCGTCGGTTATGCATGAATATTATCTTTTTCTGGCTGCTCTTTTTATCCTGGCTATCGGGATCGTAATTCTTCAGGTGGCAGCCAATCCTTACATTACCATTCTGGGACCTGCGGACACAGCGTCTTCCAGGTTTACGCTCATACAGGGTGTAGGTTCTATCGGTACCACGGTAGCGCCGATATTCGGGACATGGTTTATTCTGTCTCCCCTGGGAAATTCTGAGGCATCGAGTGATGCGGTGAGGTTGCCTTATCTGGGCATTGCCGCTCTGCTGATCCTGATCGCCTGGGTTGTGAACAGTCTGCGGCTTCCCGAGATCAAACCCGTCGGAGATGTTGAAAAAGTGGAGGAGAACAGGAAGATATTTTCTTTCCGGAACCTTAAACTGGGCGTCTGGGCTTTGTTTTTTTACGTGGGCGCGGAAGTTGCGATCGGCTCGTTCCTGACCAATTATATTGCCGATACCCTTTCTGTTTCCGAACAATCAGCAAACAGCTATGTAGCTTTTTACTGGGGAAGTATGCTGGTGGGGCGGTTGGCGGGCTCGGTTTTGCTGAAATCCGTCAGGCCTCCGCTGGTACTTGCATTTTGTGCGGTGGCTGCGATGGTATTGATCGGAATCTCAATCGGTACGTCGGGTTACCTGGCAGTTTGGACGATGATCGGCGTCGGGCTTTTTAATTCGGTGATGTTCGCTACTATTTTTTCCTTGTCTGTAAATGGTTTGGGTAAATTCACCACCCAGGCGTCCGGATTGTTATCGACGGCGATCGTCGGCGGAGCTATTATTTCTTACGGACAGGGCTGGCTGATCGACCGTTTTACATGGCAGGTGGCTTTTACACTTCCGCTGTTGTGTTATCTGTATATCGTTTTTTACGGATTAGATGGATATAAGACAAAACCAATTTTAAATTCCTGAAAAGAAATTTTCGGGCATTTTATTTAATAAGTGTTTGAAAAAATGCCTGACTTAATGAATGGTCAGGTATTTTTCTATCGGCCGATAGTCTTTTTGACCCACAACCGGCTAAACTATTTAAAGGAAGTATGTAAGTTTGGGATCAAACACGCATTCTTTCTATGACCAGGCCCCTTCATATTTCCGGCAAAAAAAATACCGACCCGAAAAAAACTTTGCTCGGGCATTTCGTGAGGACCGGAGACATTACCATTCCCGAACTGAGCAAAGAAGCCAATATCAGCGTTCCGAAAGTGACTGTGCTGGTGAATGAACTGATCCGGGATGGGCTCATCCGCGACTACGGAAAAATAGAATCTTCCGGCGGCCGAAGGCCCAATCTGTATGGAGCTGTTCCGGAATCTGCTTTTTTCATTGGTGTTGACGTCAAGCAAAACCATATCAATCTGGGTTTATCGGATCTCCGGCAAAAGCTGGTGACTGTGTCTGAAAAAGTGCCGTATATGCTTGAAAACACACCGGAATCCCTGCAGGCACTGTGCAACCAGATCATTACTTTTATAAACGGGTTGAGTGTTCCGCGGGAACGGATACTGGGTGTCGGTATCAACCTTTCGGGCCGGATCAACTATGCTACGGGCCATAGCTACAGTTATTTTCATTTTGACGAGCGACCGCTGAGCAGCATCGTGGAGGCGGAAGTGGGCATCCCGGTTTATCTGGAAAATGATTCCAGGGCGATGGCTTTCGGGGAATTTTCGATGGGTGTTGTGGAAAATGAAAAGGATGTGTTGTTCCTGAACCTCGACTACGGAATTGCCGTGGGCATTCTGATGAACGGTCAACTGTATTATGGTAAGTCGGGGTATGCCGGTGAATTCGGCCACATGCCGATCTTTAATAATGAACTGATCTGCCGCTGCGGGAAAAAAGGCTGCCTGGAGACGCGGGCGTCAGGCTGGGCGCTGACCAGGATGTTCAGGGAAAAATTACGGGAAGGATCTTCTTCAGCCCTGTCGTCGAGAATTGTCAATCCCGACGAAGTGGAAATGGAAGATATCATCCAGGCTGCCCTGGCCGACGATGTACTTGCGATTGAGCTGATTGCCGAAATAGGTGAAAACCTGGGCCGCGGAATTGCCGCGCTGATCAACGTTTTTAACCCGGAGCTGGTGGTATTTGGCGGCAGCCTGATGGCGACCGGAGAGTATATCTGGCTGCCGATCAAGACTTCTGTTAACAAATATTCGCTGAGCCTCGTCAACAACGATACCCAGCTGAAAATCTCCAAGCTAGGTGAACATGCCGGCATTCTGGGCGCCTGCCTGCTTGTCCGAAACCGTGTGCTCGGACTTTGATATTGTGATCGGCATGCCCGCAGATACCAGCCGGAACGAAGGTTTTAAGTAAAATAGTCCCGATTGTTCTTTTTAATGTTTATCAGCTTATTGCTCCGCCTGGACAAGTTATTTCAAAGAAAATTCATTGTAGTTTTGGTAAAGGGGAAGGCATTTTGCTTTTCTCTTTCTTTATACATCAGGACTAACAATATTCAGGGCGCAAAACGATGAAGACCAAGAACCTTTTTGAGAAAATAGCTACAAAAATAACAGCCTGGACAGGTAGTTCCACCGCTTTTGCCGTGGCGTTTGGGGTAATTCTGGTCTGGGGGATCAGCGGGCCTGTATTCGGGTATTCCGATACCTGGCAACTGGTGATCAATACCAGCACGACCATCATCACATTTTTAATGGTGTTTCTGATTCAGAAATCTCAAAATAAGGACTCCAAGGCTATTCAGTTAAAACTCAATGAATTGATCGCTGCCAACAAGTATGCCAGCAACCGTATGGTGGATATAGAAGATCTCAGCGAAGCTGAACTGGATATATTGCATAAGTTTTACCAGCAGCTGGCCGACATCTCCAAGAAGGATCAGGACATCCATCAATCACATTCTATCGACGCTGCGCGGAAGCTTCACGAGCAAAAGAGCAGTTTGAAGAAACTGAAAGATTCCGGCAGGCTTTCAGGCGAATAGCAATTCATCTTCTGATAGAATTCGGGGTCTATCAGGGGATATTATACGCTTATCCTCCGAATTACAGACTTTGTCATATTTTCATTCCCGGTGATTTATTTCTGTCGCAATTTTATAGTGATAAAAATAAAACTCCTGCAATGAATAAAATTCTGCTTTTCATCATCATCCTGCTTTTTTGCCAGATTTCTCCGGTATCGGCCCAGTTTCCCGCGACTGGCGGAGCGGCAAAAACCAAAGCACTTCCCGGAACGGCGGGCGATCAGACCCCGAAAGGAAATTCGAAAATATCCGGTACCATTGTGGATTCTACCTCGCAGAAAGAAATAGAGTTTGCGAGTATTGCGCTTTATAAAAGTTCAGGACAGGCCGTTGACGGCACTGTTGCCGACGAAAAAGGTAAATTTGTTTTGAACAAAGTGGTGGCAGGTGATTACAAAATCCTGATCACATTCATTGGTTATGCGAATAAAACCATCACTGACATTGCGCTTGCCAAAGGTCAGGAACTGGATCTTGGCGCGATAAAACTGAGCTCCAATACCAAAACGCTGGACGAGCTCACGGTAACAGGCCAGGCCGCGCTGATTGAAGAAAAAGTGGACCGGCTTGTCTACAATGCCGAAAAAGATCTGACAGCCAAAGGTGGCGATGCTTCGGACGTTTTGCGCAAAGTTCCCATGCTTACTGTCGATCTGGACGGAAATGTTTCCCTGCGCGGAAGCCAGAATATCAGGGTTTTGATCAATAACAAACCCAGTACGATCATCGCCAGCAGTGTGGCGGATGCTTTGAAACAAATCCCTGCCGACCAGATCAAAACCGTTGAAGTGATCACGAGTCCTTCTGCCAAATATGATGCGGAGGGATCGGGCGGTATCATCAACATTATTACAAAAAAGAACAGCTTACAGGGTCTTAACCTGAATGTGGACGCGGGAGTTGGTAATCGCGGCTCGTCGTTGTCGCTGAACGGAAGCTACCGGAAAGGTAAGGCAGGGTTTAACCTGGGCGGTTTTGGGCGCGGCAACTACAATACCATTACCCGCACAGCCCTCGACCAGACCAGTATTGTCAATGACGTTTCCACACTTACGCGCCAAACCGGCGATGGAAGCAGCAAGGGGATATTTGGCCAGTATAATCTCGGGTTCGATTACGATCTTGCCAAAAATCAGAGTATCACAGCAGGGGTGCGATACGGGCTCCGCAACTTTGTCAGCCAGCAGGACCTGGTGACCAGATTATTCAACAATGGTGTGGCCGGAGAAGCGTCGGGGCGTAATGTGGAAGCAAAGAACCTTTCGGGCACGCTGGATGCCAATGTGGATTATTTGCATACGTTCAAGCCGCAGCAGGAGTGGAGCATTTCTACTTTGTACAGCAGGAACGATCTTACCAATAATTTCGATGCCGACCTGCTGACCAACACCGGGGAGCTGCGTAACCGCCAGCGGAACATCAACCTCAATGTCAATCAGGAATTTACGCTGCAAAGTGACTACCAGACTCCGATCAAGAAAAACCAGCTGCTGGAATTTGGCGGGAAAGGTATTTTCCGAGAAGTAACGAGCAACTACAAATACGAAATAGCCGAAGCAACGGGTGATTACAGGCCGGAAACCAATCAGCCTTCAGGGGAGCTGACCTATCATCAGAACATTGCCGCTGCTTACAGTTCTTATACTTATACCACCACAAAAAGGTATACTTTCAAAGGGGGCCTTCGTTACGAGCATACCTTTATCGATGCAAGTACGAAAGAGGACGGCATGATCGGGGTAGGCGATTATGGTGTATTGGTTCCGAGTCTGAATGCATCAAAGACTTTCAAGGGGACTACCGTGAAGCTGGGTTACAACAGACGTATCCAGCGGCCGGGATTGCAACAGCTGAACCCTAACTTCAACGCTGCCAACCCGCAGAACATAACCATCGGGAATCCGGAGCTGAGACCTGAGCTTACCAATAATTTTGAACTCGGTTTAAGTAAAAACATCAAGAAGACATTTGTGAACGCGACGTTCTTCGGACGTGTGACCAATAACGCGATTTCGCAGGTAAGGCAACCTTCGGATACGCTTGCAGGCGCAATCGTGACGACTTTTGAGAACGTAGGCCGCCAGCATGCTTATGGTGCGAATATTTTTGCCAATGTGGCTGTAACTTCGAAGATCAATGTTGGTATTTTTTCCAATGTGTTTTACACATCGCTCACCGGTAGGACAACCGGTGAGAACGGTCGGCAGCAAGAAATAACCAATACCGGAATGAATATCAGCGGAGGCTTATTTTCGCAGGCCCAGTTCAAAAACGGATGGGGTGCGCAGGCATTCGGTTTCATGCAGGGACAACAGGTGCAGCTGCAGGGGATCCAGGGCGGGTTCGCTTTTTATACTGTGGGTGTAAAGAAAGAATTCAAAAACAAAAAGGCAAGCTTGGGGTTGGCTGGCGAGAATTTTTTCAGCAAACGTTACAAGATCCATACGAAACTCAACAGTTTTCAGTTTGACCAGGTCAATGATGTGTATCTGTATAACAGAGGCGTGAGGCTTACTTTTACATATAAGATCGGGAAAATGACGATGGAAGCTCCGAGAAAGAAAGCGCGGTCGGTAAGCAATGACGATGTGAAAAGTGATGGCAACGGACAGGCACCGGCTGGTGGCGCGCCTGCCGGCGGTGGGGCGCAGCCCAGGTAGTTCTCTGTTTAAATAGCATAATATTTTCAGTAACAGGTTATTAACTCTAAATTAAATCGTAAAATGAAAACAAACAGGTTTTTAACAGTTGCGGCAGCGGCATTTCTGTCGGTCAGCGCTTATGCTCAGACGGTTGACGAAATCGTTGACAAACATGTCGCTGCGATGGGCGGCTTGGATAAGCTGAAATCAGTGAATACAATCATTACAGAGCGCTCTATTGCCGTACAGGGAATGGAGATTCCCAGCAAATCGACGCTGGTAGTGGGTAAATTCCTGAGAAGCGAGTCGACAATAATGGGCAATGCCATGGTGCAGGTGGTGGACGGAAAGACGGGTTGGATGATCCGACCGACCCAGATGGGCGGAACCGGCGAGCCGGAGGATATGCCTGCAGATCAGGTGAAACAGCAGGCGAGCCAGCTGGATCCTTTTGGTTCTCTGGTGAACTACAAAGAAAAGGGCAACAAGGTTGAGCTGGTTGGGAAGGAAAAGGTTGACAAGAAAGATAATTATCATCTTAAGGTCACTGGTTCGGACGGACAGTTGTCGGATCAGTTCATTGACGCGGAAACCTATCTGATCAGCAAAGTTAAAATGGACATGGGCGGAGAAACCGGAGAGATCGATTTTTCAAATTACAAGGAAGTAGACGGGATCAAATTCGCAAATACCCTTGAGATGTCCAATGCGCAAATGGGCCTCATTACGCTGCTTACCAACAAGGTTGTGATCAATGCGCAGGTGGATGAAGCACTTTTTAAAAAACCTGCGAAGTGATTTATAGTGCGACTCGGTGTTTTCCATGCAAGGCCATCTTGGCATGTAGTTCGGTCGGGTTAAAAGGCTTGGAGATATAATCGTTCATTCCTACCTGATATGCTATGTCTTTGATGTCCAGCATCGCCGATGCGGTAAGTGCAACAATGGGAAGCTCAGCATATTTTTTACCAGGCAATTTCCGGATTTCGGCAGTTGCCTGGTATCCGTCCATTTCGGGCATCTGCAAATCCATCAATACGAGGTCGTAATCATTTTTACGGACCTTTTCACAGGCGATCAGCCCGTTTTCTGCAATATCGTATTCCACCTCCCATTGTTTCATGAAGTTTTTCATGAGCACCACATTGATGACGTTGTCTTCCACAATGAGGACTTTCAATCCTTTCAGGCTGAAAGGATTATCGGAGTTTTTTTTGTCGTGATTTCCTCCGGCGTTTTTATCGCTTGTTTTCAGGTCGAGGCTGAAATAGAAAACAGAACCCTTCCCGACGGTGCTCTGAACCTGAATCTTGCTGTTCAGCAGTTCAAGGAGTTTTTTGGTAATGGATAATCCGAGGCCTGAACCACCGAACTTTCTTGTAGTATCAGAACTGGCCTGTGTAAAGCTTTCGAAGATTGCATCGATCTTTTCAGGCGGAATGCCTATACCTGTGTCTTTTATTTCGAAATCGATCGTGACATGCTCCTTTTCCTTTTTCAGCATGGAAGCGGAAATGGTCACTTTTCCCTCTTTAGTAAATTTAACTGCGTTGCTGACCAGATTGGTGAGTATCTGGCCCAGCCTCACCGGGTCCCCGATCAGTATCATATCGAGGTCAGGATCGACCATCAATTTCAGCTGAACTCCCTTTTCTTCGGCCTTCTGAAGAGTACCGGACCGGATGTTTTCCAACAGCGAAAGGACATTAAATTCAACTTCTTCAAACTCTATTTTTCCTGCCTCGATTTTACTGAAGTCAAGTATGTCATTGATGATCACCAACAAATTTTCCGCCGAAAATTTCAGGATATTCAGGTAATCCATCTGATCGGGTCGCGGGTTTTGCTGGAGGAGTAAATGAGTGAACCCGATCACCGCATTCATCGGCGTACGGATTTCATGGCTCATGGTAGACAGAAACTGGGATTTCGCGATAGCGGCACTTTCTGCCAGTTCTTTGGCGTTGATCAGTTCCTGCTCGGCTTTTTTTCGGGAATCAATATCCATAATTGCCCCGTAAAGCTTTGCAACTCTGCCCGACTGGTCGACCAACGGCTTTCCTATGGCGTGAATGAACTTTATCTTTCCATCTGGTAACACAATCCGGAGGTCAAAACTTGCCGGTGCTTTGTTACTGATTGCATTTTTAATGTGGGATACGTAGAGTTCCACATCCTCAGGATGAATCATCCTCGAAAATGTCTCTGTATCTGGCCCTTCACCCTCGGGTTCCAGGCCGAATATCCGGAAGGTTTCTTCAGACCAGTAATTTTTGCCCGTAACAACGTCGGACTCCCAACTTCCACTGTGTGTAAGCTGCTGCGATTCGGCGAGCATCGCCTGGTTGCGACGGATCAGTTCTTCGGCGTGTTTACGATGCGTAATGTCATGCCATACTACCAGTAATACTTTCTTGTTATTGATATGGACAGGATTGAGGGTTACCTCTACCGGAAACTCTTCGCCATCCATTCTTTTGTGAATCCACTCGAAACGATTGTAACCCGTTTCGTAGGCCAGCTTATCCATAATTAGCGATTTTTCTGCGGACAACTGCCCGTCCGGCTGGAATTCCGGAGAAAAAGTGGCGGGATGCATGGATAACAATTCGACCTTATCCTTACAGCGAAGCATTTCGATCGCGGCATTATTGCAATCAATGATGCCATGTTCATCAAGCAAAAGATGAGCGTCGGTGGAATGTTCAAAAATTACTCTCAGCTTCTCCTCGACCAGTTTGCTCTCGGTGAGATCTTGCAAAACGCCGTACAATTTTATAGGCTTGCCATCCTGGGAAATCACTTTGCCAATGGTCCGAATCCAGATATCCTTCCCTTTCGCGGATTCCATCCACAATTCCAGGTCCCAGGGGGTTCCATATTTGAATGCCTTGTCGAGGGCCTCTTGTATAATCGGCTTCGACCAGGGTTTATAGTAACTTAAAGCATCCTGCAGGTCTGGTTTCAGGCTTTCGTCAAGCTCGTGAATATCATATATTTCTGAGGACCAGGTTAGGTTCATTGTTTCGAGATCCAGTTCCCACACACCTATCTTGGCCAGGCGTCCGGCTTCTTTGATCAGGCTTTCATTCTTTAAAGTTGTGTTTCTCAATACAACGCTGTCGTGGATATCCGTAACAGAACCAACCATGCGCGCGGGTTTGTCATCTTCGAAAATAACATCTCCGCTGCACTCAAAATACCGGTACCCACTGTGTTTCGTTTTTAACCTGAAATGTACCTTGTAACGGATTTTATCTTCAACTTGCTCTTTTACCGCGTTCTCTACAATTGTCCTGTCTTCCGGATGAACAAGGAATTCCAGGAAATTATCATATCCCGGAGTGATTTCCTCCCGCTCGTATTCAAGCAATTCGTAAAGCCGGTCAGACCATATCTGCTGGCCTGTTTCTAAGTCCCAGTCCCATATTCCCGCATTGATCGCTGCAATGATCTTTTCAAGCGACTCGATTGAAAACTTCTGATTCATCTGTTGTTGATTGCATTAACGGATAAATTTAAAACAATTTGTAGAATTATTTTTATGCGCATAACTATATTGATTCTCTTGTTAAATCAGGCAACCTGCAGCTTACAGGAAGATACAGGCAGTTGTAATCAGGAAGGAATTGGCAATATGAAAAAAACAGATTAGGGAGAGCTCGCTTGAAAAATACTATAGCGTTTTGGAGCAGGAGAGAGGGGGATATATGCGGAAATTTGGAAATTTCTGCCGGCGGCATTCTTAACCGATGGATGTTAGGAATTATCAAATCAGATATTGTGACTACCAACAACAGAAGAGAGAAGCCCAAAGGGCTGACATTTTTGTAAATAGAACCACCTATAAAGGAATAAATTGAAATGGCAACTTTTAGATATGATTGTCTAGAATAAATTCACCCCGTTGGGTTTTACTATGCAGGAGTAGATGAGAAGACTTTTGTAATAAATATGATCGTCAGAGGATTTCTGTATAGGTATTTTATTCATTACATTTTTAAAGAGCAAGTGATATCCGCATTTATATAAATCCTTACCAGGCAAAACAGAGACCCGGCAAGGATTATATACATTTACTAAAATCAGAATATAAACTTCGTACTCAGGAAATTTGAGCTGTCTTTATGTACGATTTCATTGATTACCTGCTTATTAGTCTCATTCATTTTAAATGCTACGAGCGAGCGGATCGAGAATGCACGGATAGCGTCGGCGACTGACAATGTCCCCTCGGCGCTGTCTTTGCGTCCCGTGAAAGGAAACACATCCGGGCCTCTCTGGCATTGTGTGTTCACATTTACACGGCTCACCTGGTTTACCAGCGGGTCAATGAGAGAAGCGATTTCGTCGGCATTGTCACTGAAAATACTAACCTGCTGACCATGCGTCGATTCTATCAAAAACTCGATGGTTTCTTCCAGATCATCAAACGGTACGACCGGTACGATCGGGCCGAACTGCTCCTCATGGTATAGCTTCATCTTACTGTTTACCGGATACACCACAGCCGGATAGAAAAACGAAGCTGCAGAGGTGCCGCCATTTTCGTTCACGATTTCGGCACCATTGGCAATGGCATCGGAAATACATTCATTCAGATACTCTATCTTGTTGGTTTCCGGTAAAGGTGTGAGCGAAACGCCCTTTTCCCACGGCATTCCATATTTCAGCTGACCAACCGCAGCGTTGAACTGCCTGAGGAATTCGTCAGCCACACTTCTGTGCACCCAAACAATCTTCAACGCCGTACAACGCTGCCCGTTAAATGAAAGCGACCCGGTAATGATCTCCTTTACGGACAAACTGATATCGGCATGAGAAGTTACTATGGCCGCGTTTTTGGCGTCAAGCCCCAGCACAGCCCGCAGGCGGTTCACTTTCGGGTGGGATTTTTTCAGTTCATTGGCTACCTTGCTTGAACCGATCAGCGTAAGCACGTTGATCTTGCCCGAATGCATCAGACCGGGCACAATCGCATTCCCGCGTCCGTAAATCACATTTACGACTCCTTTCGGAAAACAGTCCCGGAAAGCTTCCTGCAAAGGATAATGCAGTAAAGTCCCGAATTTCGGAGGTTTGAAAAGAATGGTATTGCCCATGATCAGGGCCGGAATGAGTGTCGTAAAAGTTTCGTTCAGCGGGTAGTTGAACGGCCCCATGCAAAGTACGACACCCAGCGGCGAGCGGCGCACCTGCGCAGCGATGCCATCTACAATATCAAAGCCCGATGAATCCCTGTCCAGGTTTTTAAGGGAGTCAATAGTCGCATAAATGTATTCAACGGTCCGGTCAAATTCTTTGGTTGAGTCAGCGAAGGATTTACCGATCTCCCACATGATGAGCTTCACGATCAGGTCCTTTTGCTCGATCATTTTACCTGTAAACTGCTCCACACAGTGAATTCGTTCGGCGACACCCATCGTAGGCCATTCCCCACGGCCATTGTTGTAAGCAGCAACGGCGGCATCCAGCGACTGCTGTGCTTCCGCTTCCGTACAGATCGGATAACTGCCGATCAGCTTGCGTTCCAGGCCGTTTTCTGTTTTAATACAAATCGGGGAGAAAACTTCGTGAACCTGGCCGTTCCATGGCACCATTTCACCGTTGCTGAGGTATTCGCGCTGATGGATCTGGCTGGGAAGCAGAAATTCGGCAGGAATGTCTTTTTCTTCTACAAAGATTTTTTGTAAAGTGGAAGTGAAATCCATTGATTGAATTTGTTTGTAAAAAATGTGACAAATAGTAAGTTTTTTTGACGACGATGTTTTCCTGCAATATCCCTAAAATATTTCGCGCTGCGGGATAGATTTACAGATTTAATCCGCTTTCCTGTGCCTGTATGTTTCTCCTGGTCATTTTCAAAAAACGCGTAATAAGAAACACAGATGCCAGCGTAAGCCCGATGATCAGGCCCAGCCACATGCCGACCGCGCCCATTTCAAAACGAAAAGCAAGCAGATAACCGACAGGCAGGCCAATCACCCAATAGGCAATGCCGATCAGGAAAGTAGGTACTTTCACGTCCTTGATACCGCGCAAAAGTCCTGCGCCGATAGCCTGCGTACTATCTGAAATTTGAAATATCGCTGCAAAAAGCAAGAGAAGAGCAGCCATCTGCAGTACCTCGAAATTGTCATTAAAACCTCTGGGGATAACATTCCTTAAAACTGCAAACGAAATCGCGCAGAAAACACCGTAGATCAGGGCTGTGAGAATGGTACTCTTGCCGATTACAAAAATTTTTGCCCAATCGCTTCGTCCCAATGCATTGCTAACCCGGATCGAGCCTGCCTGCGCAAGTCCCATCGAGACCATGAATGTAAAAGAGGCACTGCTCAGGGCGATCTGGTGGGCGGCCTGGGCTATGGCGCCTATGGTCCCGATCAGAATCCCCGAAACTGCAAATGCACCGGCTTCCATACCGATCTGCAGGCTGCTGGGCACACCGATATGCAACAGTTCCCGCCAGGTTTTCGCTTTGAGTTTCCATTGATTGCTGCTGACAGCAATGTATTTTCTAAAAGTTTTATGTTTCAGGATCACCGCCGCCAGTGCGAAGAATATGATGCTTCGGGTGATCAGGGTAGCCCAGCCAGCGCCCAGCAGTTCAAGTCTCGGAAACCCCCAGTTTCCGTAGATGAGGAGCCAGTTTAGCAAAATATTGATGGGCATGCCGGCCAGTGACAGGATCATGGCAGTCCGGGTATATTCCAGACCGTCCGCAAACTGTTTTAATGTCATAAAAAGCAGCATAGGGATAATGGAAAGGCCCATTAGCTCCATAAAAGGGATTGCCAGTGTTACTACTTCGGGATCCTGGCCCAGGTGATGCAGTATGTCTTTTCCGAAAACAAGTGTCAGTGAAATCAACACGGCGGTGAGTGCGCAAAGGCAGAAACCATTGAAAAGGTAGTGTGAAACCAGCTGGGCGTCTTGGCGGCCATTCGCAAGGGAAACCATCTGGGATACTGAAATCGTCATACCAATACCGATCACAAAAGGAATATTCATGGCATTGATCACGAGTGCGGCGGCAGCAAGCTGCTTGTAACTGATCGCCCCCACCATGGCGCTGTCGATTAAGTGAAGGGCAATCTGGGCTAGTTCTCCGATAATGATTGGGAAGGCAAGTTTTAAAGTTTGTGATGCTTCGTTTTTCATGGAATTTGCAGGAAATGCTAAAAAGGATGCAAAGTTAGATAACTTTACTTCAACAACTCATACATATTCCCTCCGTATTCTTTCGTCTATCCACTGGATTGGTAGAGTAAAACGGCGGGAGAAAAAGGTTTACTAAAAGTATTTTCAGAATTATTGACAGAACAGTTACCAAAATTATAATGAGTATCAGGAAAAGATTGTTAAGAAACCGTTACGGGTGGGCAAAAGGGAAACGTGCGCTTTCACGGGGCCTGATTTTCGGTTTTATCTTTTGTAATTATTTCAATTCTTACGCACAGCGTGCGGATAAACTCAAAGTAACAGGTAAAATCATAGACAGCCAGAGCAGCGATCCGCTGGGTTATGCAAGTATCAGGTTGTTCAGAGCAGGGGACAGCACTTTCGTTGCCGGTGCCATTACAGATGAAACAGGCGGGTTTGTTGTAGATATTGCGGCCGGGTCGTATTATGCATTGTCAGAGTTTATCGGATACAAGGCGCAAATCACTTCGGGGATCAGGCTCACTGCTGCCAATTCCCCGTTGAATGTCGGCACGATCAAGGTTAATGTGTCGGCCCGTACATTGGATGAGGTAACGGTACAGGCTGAGAAAAGTTCGATGGAACTGTCGCTCGACAAAAAGATCTTCAACGTTGGCAAAGACCTCGCAAATGCCGGCGGGACTGCGGTGGATATCCTCACAAACGTGCCCTCGGTCGCGGTGGATGTGGAGGGGAATGTAAGCCTCAGGGGCAGCGGAAACGTACGTATATTAATTGACGGTAAACCTTCCGGACTGGTAAGCATTAAAGGATCCAGCGGGCTGCAGCAGTTGCAGGGCAGTATGATCGAGCGGGTTGAGATCATTACCAATCCTTCCGCCAGGTATGAGGCCGAGGGAATGGGCGGGGTGATTAATATCGTTTTGAAAAAAGAAAGAAAAGAAGGCATTAACGGTTCCTTCGATATCATTACCGGACATCCTACCAATTATGGCGCAGCGGCAAATGTGAATTACCGTAAAAAGAACCTCAACTTTTTTATCAATTATACGCTATCGTACCGTAATACGCCTGGGCGCAATTTTCTGTACCAGGAGCTCTACCGAAACGATTCCACATTCATCATGGAGCGTGATATGCGGAGTAACCTCAAAGGTATGAACAACAGTGCGAGGGGCGGGATCGATTACTATTTTAACCCCAAAAACATTCTGACCGGCTCATATACCTGGCGCACCAGCCGGGGAAAACGGTTTTCCACATTGAATTACCGCGATTACCTCACCAGCACCAGCAATATGACCAGCTACACCAACCGCACTCAGGACGAGACGGAAAGGGAGCCTAATTCGGAATATTCTGTGACCTATAAAAAGACTTTCGACCGCAAGGGACGTGAATTTACTGCCGACGTGCGCTACCTCGACAACTGGGAAAAGTCGGACCAGTACTATCATGAAAATGTTTACAAGCCAGACGGAAGCCCTTCCGGTATTCCGCCGCTTCTGCAGCGGGCTGTCAATGATGAGACGGAAAAGCAGCTTCTTTTTCAGGTTGATTACGTGCACCCATTCGGGAAAGACGGGAAGTTTGAAGCCGGAGCGCGAAGCAGTTCCCGTGACATGACCAACGATTATATTGTCACTGAGCAGACCGGCGATGGCGGCTGGATTCCGCTGGAAGGCCTGACAAATGACTTTTTATACGAAGAAAACATCAATGCGGTGTATGGTATTGTGGGCAATAAAACCGGGAAATTATCTTACCAGGCCGGATTACGTGCGGAGTGGACGGGTGTCACTACAGAATTGAAGCAGACGAAAGAAGTCAATGAAAGGAAATACGCCAATCTTTTTCCGAGCGTCCATGTCACTTATGATTTTGCAAAGCAGAATGCTTTTCAGCTCAGTTTCAGCCGGCGGGTCCGCAGGCCGCAATACAATGATCTGAGCCCTTTTGCTACGTACAGCGATAACCGGAATTACTGGAGTGGTAACCCGGACCTTAACCCTGAATTTACCAATGCCTTTGAGCTCGGACATATCAAATATCTTGCAAAAGGATCGGTAACCTCATCCGTTTATTACAGACATACCAACGGGAAGATTACCAGTATCCGCCGGGTGCAGGAAGACGGAAGTTCTTATACAAGGCCGGAAAACCTTGGCACAGAGGATGCCTACGGAGTTGAAGTTACCGGCTCGTTTACCCCGTATCCCTGGTGGAAGCTCGACGGCAGCGTTAATTTTTTCCGTGCGATAACGGACGGGACCGGACTGGATGAAGATTTTCAAAGCGATACTTACAGTTGGTTTGTACGGAAAACCTCCCGCTTTACTTTGTGGAAATCAGCCGATGTGCAGCTGAGAGGTAATTATGAAGCACCGCAGCAAACGCCGCAGGGCAGAAGGAAAGCACTGGCTACCCTGGATCTTGCTGCGACCCGTGACATTCTGAAAGGCAATGGCACACTTACGCTCAGCGTGATAGATGTGTTCAATTCGCGCCGGTACCGCAGCATTACTGAAGGCTCGAATTTCTATACACTGAACAATTCTCAGGGACGTTTGCGGCAGGTTAACCTCACACTGAACTATCGGTTGAGGCAGGCAAAAAAGAAGGCGAAAGAGGGGATGGAAGGGGAATTTTAATGGCTGAAATTTCATAAAAACCTTTTTAATAATTACCTTGTATGTAAATTCTGTAACTGTTTAGAGGTTTTTGATGTTCTTACATTTGTCAAAAACGTTGCTGATGTCCATTTTCCATTGAAAAGGCTTAATTGAAGGCTATGAACACAAAAACAAATAAATCCATATTCCTGGCAGATGACGATGCGGATGACTGCATGTTGTTTGAAGATGCGCTGAGAGAAGTTAGTTTTTCCACGGATCTGACTATGGCTAGTGATGGGATTGAGCTGATCAACCTTATGGAAGCAACAGTTCCCCCTTCGCCGGATGTGATCTTCCTGGATCTGAACATGCCCAGGAGAAACGGTTTTGAATGTCTGGAATTGATCAGGAACAAAAAACAGTGGAAGGATATCCCGGTTGTTATTTTCTCTACAAGCGGACAGGAAGATATGATCAGGAAAGTTTATGAACAGGGAGCCAATTATTTCATTAGAAAACCAGGATCTTTTCTAAAACTGAAACAGGCGATCCGCCAGATACTGGATATCGACTGGACCAAACACAGATGGACACCGATGTCTGAAAATCTGAAGTATCAATATTGAATCCTATTGTTCACATATTTCATTTGTAACACAAACTTCACTGCGGAGAGATAGGTGAGGAATCCATATACGGGCATGAATCCGATTGAGCTTGAGTTTGAGCGGGCGAAAGCGCGTCATATTTTATTCCAAACAAAATTAAGGTCAATTCTCTATGGTTCCGAAATCGATGCGGGACCAGTGCTTTCATCTACACAGTCCCCGTTCGGAAAGTGGATGTATGACCATGCATTAAAAAAATACGGGCACCTGCCTGAAATGCATGATCTTGAAAGAGTCCATCTGAGAATCCACGAATCAGCAAACAACATCCTGGCGCTTTATAAAAAGGGGAGGATAGAGGAAGCCCGTGAGAGGCTTTCCGAGATAGAAATGATCGCCGGAGATCTGCTAGCGCTGCTTGCGGTTATAGAAAGGAAGTTGACGACTGAAGCCGGTTTTGAAGGATTTTCCGGGGAAGAAAAAGATCGCTGCACGGATTTTATGCAACTGAATGAAGCTTTCACGGAGCTCGAACAACAGCTCAGGCGACATTCGGAAAGATCGGCTCTTGTCCGGAAACAGGTGCTTGATACTGAAAATAAATTCAGGAGTGTGATGATGCAGGCGCCGGTCGGCATAGCGATACTGAGGGGACTGGATTTTACGGTGGAATCGGCCAATGAAGCCTATCTCGAGATCTTTGGCAGGAAAGAAGATGAGCTGGTCGGGAAAGCATTGTTCCTTTCGCTCCCGGAGATCAGGGTGTTTGTTGAGCCTATACTCACAAACGTTTATAAATCCGGCATAGCATTTCATGGAAATGAATTTGAGGTGGTTATCAGGCGTTTCGGAAAAGCTGGAAAGTGTTACTTCAATTTTGTATACCAGCCGCTTGCGGAAGATGACGGAACGGTTTCGGGGATAATCGTTGTAGCGACGGAAGTAACCCAGCAGATAATGGCCAAACATGCCCTGGAAACGAGCGAAATACAGTTCCGGGACCTGGTTACCCAGTCGCAGTTTGCCAAGGCGATTTTCAAGGGAGAGGATTTTATCATCAGTATTGCCAATGAAAGTCTGCTTAAAAATATCTGGAGAAGGGAATTACATGAAGTTCAGGGCCGGAAACTGTTCGACGTTTTCCCTGAACTCGTCGATCAGGAATTTGCACAGATATTAAAAACGGTATATCATACAGGGATGCTGCACCGGGAAAATGAGGCGCTTGCTTTTGTAGACGGGCCAGACGGCGTAAGGCAGGAGTTTTATCTTGATTACCAGTACGCGCCGATTTTTGCGATAGATGGCCGTGTGTCCGGGATCATGGTTTCGGTAAATGACGTGACGGAAAAGGTAAAGTTCAGGCAAGAGATTTCAGAAAATGCCGAACGGCTTGCACTCGCCATTGAAGCAACGAAACTGGCTACCTGGGATCTCAATATCCCGACCAGACAGATGGTTTATTCCGCGCGTCTGGCTACGATATTCGGTTATCCCGAGACCGAGGTATTAAGTCATCAGGATCTTCGCGATCATGTTCATCCAGAGGACAGGCAGAACATTGTTGAAAAGGCTTTTGCGGCAGCGCTTGAAACCGGCAGTTATTATTATGAAGCGCGTTTGATCAGGAACGACGGATCAATACGATGGATCAGGACACAGGGCAAGGTAATTTACGATGCCGATCACAATCCTCAGCGGATGCTGGGTACCATGATGGATATAACGGATCAGAAACGTTCGGGGCAGATTATAGAAGAAAGCGAAAAGCGTATCCGTGACCTGATAGAGATCATGCCTGTTGCGATTTATACCGTGGACGAAAACGGGCTGGTGAACTTGTATAACAAAGCTGCCTCTGACCTTTGGGGACTTCAGCCGGAGATTGGAAAAAGCGCATGGTGCGGGTCGTTTGAAATATATTCTCTCGACGGGGAGTTTTTACCGAAAGAGCAAAGCCCGACGGCCGAGGCGTTGCGGGAAAAACGAGCGATAACCGAGGAAGTTTTTGTTAAAAGGCCAGATGACTCAGTGAAACACGTGATCATGAGCCCGAAGCCTGTTTACGACATGCACGGTAATGTCACGGGAGCTTTGAACGTAGTTATCGACATTACCGATCGCAAAGAGGCAGAACTTGCCCTGAAAACTAGCGAAGGTAAATTCAGAACGCTTGCTGATTCGATGCCGCAGCTTGTCTGGACAAGTGACGCAGAGGGTAACCTGAACTATTTTAATCAGTCTGTGTACAATTATTCAGGATTGACGGCAGATAAAATTAGTCAGGAAGGGCTGGTGCAGATGGTCCACCCGGATGATCTGCAGGAGTATCGCCGGTTGTGGAGCTTATCGGTTGAAAATGGGGTGGATTTTGTTTTTGAACACAGGTTGAGGCGGGCGGACGGTGTTTTCAGATGGCAGCTTAGCCGCGCAATTCCGCACAAAGGCGCGGACAAAAGCATTCAGATGTGGGTGGGGACGAGTACCGATATTCACAACAGTAAAATTTTCATTGACAAGTTGGAAGGAAAGGTGCAACAGCGCACCCGGGAGCTGACGGTTGCCAACAATGAACTGATCCGGACTAATATGGAACTTGCGCAGTTCGCCTATGTTGCCAGTCATGACCTTCAGGAGCCGCTGCGTAAAATCCAGACTTTCACGACACGTATCCTGGAAACAGAAAATGAGAACCTGTCGGACAGGGGCAAGGACTATTTCAGAAGGATGCAGGCATCTTCTACCCGGATGCAGCAACTGATCGTCGACTTGCTTGCGTTCTCCAGGGCCAATGTTACCGAAGAACATCTTGAGTATACAGACCTGAACGTTGTGCTGCAAAATGTGAAAGACCAGCTAAGTGACGTGATTCATCAAAAAAGGGCTGCCATTATCTCGGAAAATTTACCTTTCAGAAATGTGATCGTCTACCAGTTTGAGCAGCTTTTTACCAATCTGATTACTAATTCTCTGAAATTTGTTGCGCCTGACCGAGACCCTGTTATCCACATCACTACCGAAAAAATATCAGGAGCGCTGATCCCTCTGCCCGGCGCTGATCACGAAGCAACATATCAGTCCATATCTTTTTCAGACAACGGAATCGGTTTTGATCCGCAGTACAAGGATAGGATTTTCCAGGTTTTCCAGCGCTTGCACAACCGGAACGCTTACGAAGGTACCGGAATAGGTCTGGCTATTTGCAAGAAAATCGTCGACAACCACCGGGGACTTATTGGTGCGATGAGCGAACCTGGAAACGGGGCAGTGTTCACCATTTATTTGAAGGAAGATTAGTTTTTGGGGTAATCGTCCTGACTGTAAAAGTAACTGCGATACCGATTAATATAATAACACCTCCTATGATCATCTGAGGGGTTATTTTCTCATCGATAAAAATCCAGGCAAAAAGCCCAGTGACAAGAGCCTGGCTTAGAAGGCTCAGTGACACCCGGTTAGCATCCAGCTTTTTTGTAGCATAGCTGATGGTGAGCCATCCCAGGAGCTGGCAGATCAGCCCGTTTACAACAAAAACGCTCCAGACTGCCGGTGTAAAATTCCATAGCGGCTGCCTGAAAGCAACGCAGACGACGAGCAGGTAAACCGAAGAAACGGCCATGCTCACTGCCATAAAACTGACAATATCTATTTTGTTCAAAACGCTTTTGCTAATGATCATGTATGCGGCATAAAGAATGCCTGAAAAGACGGCGAGCAAAAAACCTTTGTCAAAACGCATTTCAGTAAACGCCTCCGGGCCGATCAGTACAACCATACCGGCCAACGCGATCAATGTTCCGATCCAGAACGCAGGTTTAGGTTTGTCAGGTAAAAACAGGAATGCGCCCACACCGACCCACACTGGTGAAAGATTGGTCAGCAGAGTAGCCTGGGTAGCATTGGAATAGTGGATTGAAAGGTTCCAGACAGCAATATCGGTAGCGAAAATGATACCGCATATCATTACGGGAAGCCAGAGGTTTTTGGGAGGCACTGTAAATTTTCGCGAAATGAGGAGGTAAGGCAGCAAAAACAGTAGACCAATAAACATTCTGTAAAATGCAGAAGTGATGCCCGATACCGGCGTCCATTTTACCAAAACGGGGAAAATACTGATGCAAAGAATTCCGATAATAAGGCAGAGACGCGAGCTGGGCATAGTAGAAATGATTCACGCAAAGATAAGGATTTGGCTATGCTGAAAGAAGCAGATTATTTTTTCGATACGCGGGAAGAGCCGGGAAGGAGCTGCCTGCAAGCGTTACGACAGCTGATTCTGCAGTTTGATAAGGATGTTGCCGAAGTATGGAGATACAGCATGCCTTTTTATATTTTTCGGGGCAAAAGGATTTGTTATCTCTGGGCTGACAAAAAAACCGGGTGGCCCTATCTGGGAATCGTCGATGGTAAGCTGATCGAACATCCGGCGCTGATTGCAGAAAAACGTTCGCGTATGAAAATCATGTTAATGGACCCGGAAGAGGACCTGCCGGTTGACACCATTAACATGATTTTGAAATCGGCTATTTCGGTATTGAAATAGCCCGGAAAAAGTCACAACGCTGGTTTGGCACGATCGTACTGGATCGGCCAGGCAATATCCTCGCCCAGTTTGTGGGATGCATGTAATGGAAAGTACGGATCGCGTAAAAGTTCGCGCGCCATCACAATCAGATCGGCTTCCCCGTTTTGCAATATTTCTTCGGCCTGGGCTGCTTCGGTAATAAGCCCCACGGCGCCGGTGGCCGCACCGGCCTCTTTTTTAATTCTGGCCGAAAAAGGAACCTGATAGGAGGGGCCTACCTGAATTTTCGCATACGAAACAAGTCCGCCGGAAGAAACGTCGATCAGGTCTACTCCTTCATTTTTGAGGATTTCTGAAAGCTTGACGGATTGATCTGTATCCCAGCCGTTTTCTGCCCAGTCCGTGGCGGAAATTCTGACTACAAGAGGCTGCTCATCGGGGCAAACCGATTTTACTGCACTTACTATTTCCAGTAAAAGTCTGATACGGTTTTCAAAACTGCCACCGTATTCATCGGTACGCTGATTGCTGAGCGGTGACAAGAACTGATGTACCAGATAACCGTGCGCGGCATGGATTTCGATGACTTTAAAACCCGCCATTAATGATCTTTCAGCGGCAGAAGCAAAATCTCGGATCACTTTTTGAATGCCTTCCCGGTCGAGTTCGAGCGGAGCATCTTCGTTTGGAAGGAATGGAATAGCCGAGGCGCTCACTGTTTTCCAGCCGCCCTGAGCCGCCGGTACTTGTCCACGGCCTTTCCAGGCTGGAAAAGTACTCGCTTTGCGACCCGCATGCGCAAGCTGAATACCCGCTACCGAACCTTGTGCGGACACAAAGTCAGTTATTTGTTTCAGCTTTTCGATGTGTTCATCTTTCCAAATTCCGAGGTCCTGAGGAGAAATGCGGCCTTCGGGCGACACTGCCGTAGCTTCTGTGATGATCAGCCCTGCACCGCCTACCGCCCTGCTTCCCAGGTGAACCAGATGCCAGTCATTGGCGAACCCATCCTCAGATGAGTACTGGCACATGGGAGAGACGACTATTCTGTTTTTTAAACTGATATTTTTTAATTTAAACGGAGTGAATAACATTGAGGACATTGCAGGCTTTTTTAAAGATGATTGAAGACTATGCCTGAATCAACGAACCTTCGGCTTAAACAATTCCTGTTTTGATCACTTTAACACGTCCTATTTCGCCGGTTTGCAGCCTGACCTTGATTCCGTGCGTGTGATTGGGTGCTTTGGTAAGAATATCTTTCACAACGCCGTCAGTAAGTTTGCCGCTGCGCTGGTCCTTTTTCAGGACGATTGAAACTGAGAGTCCGGGAGTTATATTTTTTCTTTCTGTGCCTGTCAACGTCGTCATGCCTGGATCATTTTTAGAGATCGGATCTTAAATTTCCGGCTAAGTTAGGCACTGACAGGTTTAATTTTTTGCAAAATCTTGATTTCATCGATGGTAATCGTACTGATCAGCTCAAAAAGACCATTGATCGTTTTTAGGTCCGATAACATTTTGCGGGCGGGGGACTGATCTGCCTTTTCAATCCCCAGCTCTTTGATTTCACGTTTTCTTTTCGTGAGCAGTTCCAGCAACTGCTGATTTTGCGGAAGGGATTCCCGCGTTATTTCGACACTGTTTCCGATTTTTCCGTCTATAACATCTGTTGCCGCCTGTAACTGCCGGTCGATCTGCCGGATCATCATTTCAAATTCAATTGAGAACTGCGAATATTCTAAAGTCTGCGCATAAGTCGACAGAGAGGCAATGTAGGAAGTCAGCATGTGGCTGGTGGCTACAAACTGGTGGTACTCTTCCATGTTCATCTGCCGGCGCTTGGGCTCGGAGAGCATTTTCTGAAAGTTATCGGACAGGTTGGCCATCGCAATGATAGCGTCTTTCCGGAGAACTTTTAATTCATTGATATCCAGATTTTTGCCTGCAAATTTGGCGGCCACGACGTCAAAATACTTACGGTTGGCCAGCAGTGCTTCCTTGATGTACTGGTTGATCTGGGTATGCTCCCATACGGGTAAAATGTAGGACGAGACGAAGTAGGCAATGATGGACCCGATGATGGTATCGATCATGCGGTCCTGCAAAACATCCGTAATATGTTGTGGGTTGAGGAAATTGAATGAAAGAATGACGTATAAAGTAATGTTTGTACAGGCTATGAAATAGTTGATTTTGAGGAAACTATAAGCCAGTATCATCGAAATCATCATGATGATGAAGAGTACAGTACTGTCCTTGATGAGATACAAAACCAAAAATCCCGACACTACGCCGATTATGGTCCCCTCGATCCGGTGCAGGTTGCGTTCCTTGGTAATACTGAACGCCGGTTTCATGATCGTCACTATAGTAAGCAAAATCCAGTACCCATGACCTAATTCGAAAAACAGGGAGGCCGTATATCCGATCAGCAGGGCGATAGTGACACGCACAGCATGCCGGAAATGGCTCGATTTGAGGGAAAGGTTGTCGAGCAGTATTCTTGGATGATATTCCTGCTTGGGGATAAAATTGTCCACTTCCACCGCCAGGTTGTATCCATTGCTTACGTCCGCATCGTACGTAGTGGTCCGGTGAAGCTTTTTTACCCGCTCGGTAACATCCTGCAAACTGTTCAGGATCTGCCGCAGCATGATGAAGTCCTCCATGTTCTCATGCGTCATTTTGTTTTCGCGCATTTTTTCAAAAGCCTTCTGGCACTTATTGAATGCTTCATCGAGATCGTGCCTGGAATGGGAATGAAAACCACTTTGGACGGCAAGCCCTATTTGCTGGATTTCTTCGGATAGCCAGGTGATATAGATCCCAAAGAGCCTCAGGATTTTCGTATCGTCAAAAGCCCGGTGCAGGTTCAGATAATTCTGTTGTGAGTTGAGGATACGTTCAAAGAGGTCGATACTGTCCAGGAACATCAGCATCAGTATCCGGCTGGTATTGGTCGATTCGGTTACGATTTCCCTGGTTTTGAACAAAATTTCGCGGAGGTTTTCGTGATTTTCCCGAAGAATGACCTGCTGGTGTATCATTTTGTTGAACAGATCGTCATAGTCGGGTTTTGCAAAATAGTATCCGGCTTTTATGGAGAGCAATTTTCCCAGTTCCGTAAAATTCTCGCCCAACAGCTGCTGTATCAGTTTGTAGGGAAGAAGTCTCTGTAAAATCATAAAAAGCACAAAATACCAGATCCCGCCTGCCGCAAAAGTAACGGCAGTCCTTAGTACCAGGTCCCCGGAAAGGTGGTCATCAATGTTAAATACAAAAACAAGCAGCGCAATGAGTCCGATGCTGTTAACCCTGTTTCCATACACCCCGATCAGCGAGAAGAGCATTCCGAAAATGATAATTTCGGCAAAAATGATAAAATGGATATGCCGTAAAAAACCGGTAATACACGCTACCAGAAAGCATATTCCAATGGCTATCAGAAGCGAGTTTCTCCGCCTGTGGTGAGGTCCCGGATTGTCTGTACTTCCGATAAGCAATGTGCCGAGCGGGAAAGCGATCATGTCGCCTAGGATGCCGTAATGCTGAAATATAAGACTGGGGATGATTGCACCCAGCGTTAACCTGACGCCGGTAGAGAGGTAATGACTGGAAATAAACTTCTTGAACTCGTCGAGGTAATTCATGAAAACGTGCCAACGGTGGGTTGTTGCAATACTAGTTTTTAATCGGAGAAGAAACAAAAGGTGTACCGAAAATTACCATATCTTTATGGCATTGCAGAATTTTATTTATCCAGGCCGCGAACCTTCACAACCTGGGCAAAGTTGTATTTGCAGTGGTAGTTATTAAGTTGATGTTGTTTTGAAAAAAAGGATTAAGAGAAACGCACGCCTCGTTAAGTATGTGATTTACAAGGAAACCCTGATCGATGTCAAAGAGCATATTTGGACATTTCTGGGTTCATTTCTAGGGATAGGGTTAATAGGCTTTCTGAATGAAAAGAGCTTTACCGAATCAGATAACCTCTTTCTGATCGGTTCCTTCGGAGCTTCTTCTGTTTTGATTTACGGGATCGTCAACAGCCCGCTTGCCCAGCCGCGTAATCTGATTGGCGGGCATGTGATCTGCGCGCTGGTTGGCGTTACTGTCCAGCTGGTTTTCCCGGATCAGATCTGGCTTTCGTCCGCCTTTGCGGTTTCATTATCTATAGTTTTGATGCAGGTTACCAAAACACTCCATCCGCCTGGTGGCGCCACTGCGCTGATCGCCAATATAGGCTCCGAAAAAATTAAAAGCCTTGGCTATTGGTATGTGCTGAGCCCTGTCCTGACGGGCGTCGTCATTCTTCTGATCGTTGCAATCGTCATCAACAGAACGGCAGCACACCGTAATTATCCTGCTAACAAAAACTGGTATAAAATCTGGACACGCAGATACCGATAAAAACCACTTCATCTTAGGCATCCAAAATCATCTTACCTGACTATTTTATTCAGAAATAAGCCGAACAAAGGTATCAAAGAGGTTTCTACTGTGATCGAAGCGTCTACGGTCGTAGCAACAAGCATCCATCGGCGCCCTGTCCAGCGGGAAAGTGGCCCACCTGAAAAAATACAGGCCGATCTGATCAGTGCCGGGCTCCCGGCAGGGGTAACTGCCCTTTTCAATGCGACTGTTACAGATTTTTTGTTTGCACTTGTAGTGTTCGTGAAGCGCAGGAGCAGGCTATTATTCATTCCTGTCACGCTGGCCTGTCTGATTTCCAAATTTATTGCGCATCTTGTTTTTCCATTTACTGTATATACTTATAAAGATGCAGCTCTGATTGCGGATAAACAGATGTAGCTATGCTTGCGCTTAATTTTGATCCCTTCCCCGTTCTTGAAACTGAGCGGCTGATCCTGCGTAAGTTTACGCCGGAAGATGCTACCGACGTGTATAATCTCAGGAGTAATCCGGAGGCGATGAGGTATATCGGCAAATCGTTGCTCCGATCTGTGGAAGAAGCCGAGAAACTGATCGCCTTTTATCTGAAAAATATATCGGAAAATATAAGTATCACCTGGGGGATAAACCTAAAAGGCGAAGGCGGGAGAGTAATCGGGACAATCGGCTACCATACTATTGACAAAGATCATTACCGGGCAGAGATCGGCTACATGATCCATCCCGACCTGTGGGGAAAAGGGTACATGAACGAAGCCATATCGGTACTGCTGCAATGCGGGTTAAACGATCTTGGTTTTCACAGCATTGAGGCGAAGGTCAATCCGGAAAATGAAAAATCCTGCAAGATCCTGTTGAAGCATGGGTTTGTAAAAGAGGCCCATTTTAAAGAAAACTTTTATTTCGAGGGTAAATTTCAGGATACCGCTATCTATTCGATTGTGAAGAAAGTGTGAATGTTCTAAAATAAAAAATGGCTGCTTTCCGTGAGGAAAACAGCCAAATGTGTGTCCAATGAAATAAGCTTAATCTTCTGAATTGATCTTTCCAATCGCTTTGTCGATCAGATACAGGCCGCTGCCATCCTCGCCGATTACCTCAAAAAGTTCGATAGCACGGCGTGCATTGTCTTCTTCTTCAATCTGCTCTTTTACAAACCATTGCAGGAAGTTTTCAGTCGCGTAATCTTCTTCCCTGCGTGTCTGGGTAACGATGCGGTTGATAGATTGGGTAACCGCAATTTCGCCTTGTAATGCAGATTCAAACACACTTTTGAAAGTTGCAAATTCCTGCTTTACAGCCGCTACTTCGGGAGATATTGCTGTTCCTCCAACCGTCATCAGGTAGTTGAAGATTTTCAGCATATGTGATCTTTCTTCGTCAGATTGTTTCAGAAAATAAGACGCGCTGTGTTTGAAACCGTTGCGGTCACACCATGAAGCCATAGCCAGATATTTGGCTGAAGCTTCTGCTTCCATTTTCACCTGATTGTTTAAAAGTATCTCTATCTCCTCTTTCAGGGAAGTTCTTTGTCTTAATAGATCTCTCATGGTTTACTAGCTTTTGCTTTACATTAGTAAGTGCAAATATCACATGAAAGTTCATCATTCCAAACTGAAAGAGAAATTTGGAATTGGTCTAATATGATCGGAATGAGCTATTTAGACTAATTCTGATTCCGTGAAGAGCAATGTATGAAGTAATGAATTGAGCTCAATTGCGAAGTGTGTCCCGTTCACAAGCTCGCGTAACTGGATCAGCTGGCACAGAGTGAGTTTCTGATAAATATTGAGCTGCGGAGCCTCGATAAACTCGTAGTCAGACTCGTCGGAGAGATCAAAGATCTTACTTCTGATATCAATGTTGTTAATTACCCGGCGGAAATTGAGGAAGTCCTGAATTCTGAAAGTTGCCTGAATTTCTTCAAAATGAAGGACAATTTTGGAACTTCTATCACATTGAAAGCTGTAACCTTTCGAGGTACTGAATAATTCATTCCGGGTATTCACTGAGGCAAAGTGTTTTGATCGTGGATATTGTTCCCCAAAGATAAAGCCAAACTCAGTGCAACGCAAGTTTATTTAAAAGCAATCTAAATATATTTAGTTAGCGTTTTAAAAACGCTGAAATGTTTGGGAGGTAGTGTACGCCTCCCTACTTGATTACTTGCTTTCCGAAGCCTTGGCCCAGTTATCGCGTAAGGTTACTGTGCGGTTGAATACCGGTTTTTCAGCTGTACTCTCTGCATCTGCTGCGAAATAACCTTTACGAAGGAACTGGAAAGAATCACCTGGGTTCGAGTCCAGCAATGCCGGCTCGGCATACCCTGTGATCACATGCAGCGAATCCGGATTAAGATACTCTTTGAAATCCAGCTCTTCGGAGGAAACGTCTTCCACTGAAAACAGCCGGTCGTAAAGCCGGATTTCTACCGGTGCGGCATGTGCAGCCGATACCCAGTGCAAGGTGCCCTTCACATTGATACCGGTTGTATCCTGGCCACTCTTACTGTTTTCTATGAATGAGCAGCGGACTTCGGTGATCTCCCCACTTTCATTTTTCACAAAATCGTCACATTGAATGATGTATGCGCCTTTTAGGCGTACCATTTTACCCGGTGCAAGGCGGAAATATTTCTTGGCAGGGATTTCCATGAAATCCTCTTTCTCGATCAATATCTCTCTTGAAAAAGGTATTTCGCGGACACCCGCAGCAATATCTTCCGGGTTGTTCTCGCTATGGCACATCTCGGTAACTCCTTCGGGGAAATTGGTAATCACAACTTTGAGCGGATCCAGCACAACCATTCTTCGCAAAGCCTTTTTATTCAGATCTTCTCTCACGCAGAATTCCAGCAAGCCCACGTCAATCATATTTTCCCGACGTGCGACCCCGATCCTGTCACAGAAATCACGAATGCTCTCAGGTGTATAGCCACGTCTTCTCATACCGCTGAGTGTTGGCATACGGGGGTCGTCCCAGCCGTTCACATATCCTTCCTGCACAAGTTGCAACAACTTTCTTTTGCTGGTAACGGTGTAGTTCAGGTTGCGTCGCGCAAATTCGTATTGGCGGGACGGATATATTTCTAGTTTTTCAATGATCCAATCGTATAGCTCGCGGTGGGGGGCAAATTCCAGTGTACAGATCGAATGTGTAACAGTCTCGATCGAATCGCTTTGGCCGTGGGCAAAATCGTACATTGGATATATGCACCAATTGTTGCCTGTGCGGTGGTGATGCGCGTGTTTGATCCGGTATAAAATGGGATCACGCATGAGCATGTTCATGTGGGCCATATCAATTTTGGCACGAAGCGTCAGGCTACCATCGGGGAATTCCCCGTTTTTCATGCGTTCAAACAGTACCAGGTTTTCCTCCACGGTACGGTCGCGGAAGGGACTGTTTTTCCCGGGTTCTGTTGGAGTGCCTTTGAGGGCTGCAATTTCATCGGACGTAGAATCGTCGACGTAAGCAAGGCCTTTTGTGATAAGCGTTAATGCAAAATTGTAAAGTATATCAAAGTAGTCGGAAGCATATAATTCGTGTTCCCATTCGAAACCGAGCCAGCGTATGTCGTTTTTAATGCTCTCCACATACTCTGTATCTTCGGTGACCGGATTGGTGTCGTCGAAGCGCAGGTTAGTATAGCCGGGAAATTTTTTTGTCAGACCAAAATTCAGGCAGATACTGGAAGCATGACCAATATGCAGATATCCGTTCGGTTCAGGCGGAAAGCGCGTTATGATTTGGGTATATTTCCCTGACTGCAAGTCTGCCTCGACAATTTCCTCCAAAAAATTCAGGCTCTTCTCTTCTTTTTTCTCTTCCGTAAACATACTAGGCTGCGAAAATTTTTTAATTGTCAAAGTTAACCTTCTTCGTAAGAAAATCTGCAATCCGTGGCGGTAAATCGCAAATCCGGGTCGTTTGCGTTATTTTTGCACCATGCGTTATTTTCTCGAATTCAGCTACAAAGGAACTGCCTATAATGGTTGGCAAAAACAAAAAAACTCACTTGGCATACAGCAAGTGCTTGAAGAAGCGCTCGCAAAGGTACTGAGAACGACGGTGGAACTTACAGGCAGCAGCCGTACGGATACAGGGGTTCATGCGAGTCAGCAGTTTGCGCATTTTGATTTGGAAAATCCCATTCCTGATACCGATATGCTGATATACAAGCTGAATGGGATAATTCCTCGTGATATTGCTGTCAAAAGGATACTGGCTGTACCTGAGGACGTTAATTCAAGATTTGCAGCTACGCACAGAAAATATGAGTACCGGATCAGTCGCTTGAAAAACCCTTTTCTGATAGACGAAGTTTATTTTCTGGCTGCTCCGCTCGACGTCCCAGCCATGAACAAGGCAGCAGCTTTGCTTTTGATTCATCATGATTTTGAAAGTTTCAGTAAGGTACATACCAACGTGAATAATTTCAGATGTACTATTTCTGAGGCAGTCTGGATCGAAAGGGATGACCTGTTGGTTTTTCACGTGCAGGCCAACCGTTTTCTCAGAGGAATGGTAAGAGCGCTCGTTGGAACGCTCCTCGAAATAGGAAAAGGCAAAAAGTCAATGGCCGACTTTGAAGATATTATTTTAGCAAAAGACAGAAAAAAAGCCGGAGCTCAGGCTCCGGCGGAAGGTTTGTTTCTGGTGGAAGTCGGTTATCCCGACTCACTGATCAAACCAGACGAGCAATAATATCATCGACGGAAATACCTTCTGCCTCCGCTTTGAAGTTTCTGATAATCCTGTGGCGGAGTACAGGCAGTGAAACAGCCTTGACATCTTCAATGTCCGGAGAATACTTTCCAGACAATAATGCATTGCACTTGGCTGCCAGGATCAATGCCTGAGAGGCGCGGGGGCCGGCACCCCATTCCAGATAGTCATTCGTGTCTTTTACAGCCAATCCCGAAGACGGGCGGGTTTTGTGGACAAGTTTTACCGCATATTCGATCACATGGTCAGTGACTGGCACTCTCCGTACCAAATGCTGAAAGTCCATGATTTCTTCCGCTGTAATCACTTTTTTTACCGTATAACGGCTGTCGCTCGTCGTGCTTTTCACAATGTTGACTTCTTCGGCATAGGAAGGGTAATCGAGCTGGATCATGAACATAAAACGGTCGAGCTGAGCTTCGGGAAGAGGGTAAGTTCCTTCCTGTTCGATCGGGTTTTGTGTAGCCAAAACAAAAAATGGGCGGTCAAGGGAATGTTTGGCTCCGGCAATCGTGACCGAATATTCCTGCATGGCCTCTAAAAGGGCAGACTGTGTTTTGGGGGGAGTACGGTTAATCTCATCTGCCAGAATAATATTGGCAAAAATAGGTCCTTTGATGAATTTAAAATTCCGGTTTTGATCCAGGGTCTCAGAACCAAGAATATCGGAAGGCATAAGGTCCGGAGTAAACTGGATACGGTTGAAATTTAGATCCAGGGATGATGCAATGGTTTGAATCAGAAGGGTTTTTGCCAGTCCCGGAACACCTACCAGCAGGCAATGTCCCTGACAAAAAATAGCGGTGAGAAGTCTTTTAACAACTTCATCCTGTCCAATGATCACATTTCCTATTTCACTACGGATTTTTTCATAAGCTACTTTCATAGCTTCTGCTGCTTCTACGTCCGATGAATACTTCACAATATGTATGATTAGATTTTCAACTCTTTTGTCAGGCGGTGTATTCCGTAATCAATATCAATGCATCAACTGTCGTCGCCGGTGGCCAGTCCTAGCACTTTGCAGTTTTTGTATTCAGGCTCAATGCTTATGAATACGTCGCCCTGGGCTTTTTTGAACCACTCTTCCAGCGCATTGTTACGCTTGTTGCTTAGCACGATCTGCGAAAGTTTTTCATAATCATCGCGGAGATTGGCGGTATGAGGTTCCGATTTGCTTTTGTACCACAGGATTCGCAATGCGCTTCTGCCGTCTTCGGTACGGTATGCAACCGGGTGGCTGAGATCTCCTACTTTCATGGTGTCGATCGCAAAGTACAGCGCGGGATCCATGGACGCATCAAGTGTAAGTCTTGCCAAGCCCGTACTTCTATCCTGGATCAGGCCGCCTGATTCAGCAGTTTCTTTGTCTTCGGAATTATCCAGGGCTGCTTTTGCAAATTTCAATGTATCGATTTCTATAAGATTTCTCAGACTGTCCAAAGTACGGAGCGCGTCTGTCATGTCTGTGCCTTTGTTATAATCAGGTCGCAAGAGAATGTGCCTTGCATGGTATTCAGCACCTCTTGTTTCTATGAGCTTGATAAGGTGAAATCCAAACTGAGATTCAACGATATCAGACATTTCTCCCGGTTTCAATGCCAGGGCAGCGCCTTCAAACTCCGGTACCATTGCACCGCGTTTTGCAAAGTTGAGGTCACCACCATTTTTTGCCGAGCCAAGATCCTCAGAATACACCTGCGCAAGGGTCGCAAAATCTTCGCCTTTTTCAGCCCGCTGTTTTAATTCCAGCAACTGCTGCCTCAGCTTATCCTTTTGTTCGCGGGTAACAGTTCCAAGCCGTACAATATGGCCTATTTCAACCTCGGAAGGAATGTATGGAAGGCTGTCCTTTGGGATTGAATTGAAAAACCTCCTTACCTCGCTCGGAGTGATTTTGACGTTGCCGGATATTGTCCGCTGCATCTTTTCTACAATCTTCTGCTCCTTGACCTGCTGGCGTAGTTCGCTCTTGAGGTTGTCGATACTTTTGCCATAGGCTTCAACGATGTTCTTTTCTGATCCGAAACGCTGGATCATATAGCTCATCTTGCCGTCCAGTTCATTGTCAACTTCTTTGTCTTCTACAAGCACGGAGTCGATTTCCGCTTTTGCAAGAAGCATTTTGTTGATAATCAGAGATTCCAGGAGCTGACATTTTTCAGGAGCTCCCCGGCCTTCGGACTTGTACTGGTTGTACATATCCTCCAGTTCGGAGTTCAGGATGTAGTGGTTATCAACACGTGCAATGATTTTGTCGATACTCACACCTTGCTGCCCCTGGCCGGAACCGGTCAGATTTAATACAAGGCAAAAAACAGCGGTTATTGACGCTGTGATCAGTTTATTTATTTTCATACGATTGTTTTGTTCCACTATTTCAGACCGCAGGGTTTTCTGTTTTGTACGTTTTAATTAAAGTCCGCACTTTTCCAAAATGCTAAAATACGTTTTAACGCTTAATTTTTTCTAATTCCGTAGCATTGACTTTCACAGGGAATTTTTGCTGCAGTCCGGACACCCATTGTTTTTCCAGCTCTTTTTGAAAATCATTGATCACGCTGCCTCTCGCTTCGGCAAAAGTTTTTCCTCTGGCAGGCTCTATTTTTTTAACATCGATCCAAAAAACCAGATTATTACCGGTAGAATTCTGAGTGCCGGTCTGCCATTTAAAACCGTTTGCAGCAAGTTTTTCTTTTGAGAAATAACCATCGTCAATCATAACGGAGCCGCCCGTTTCTGAATTATAAACCCTCTCTACATCTTTCCTCGACGAACTGTAAAATTGAAAGCTCACACGATGATTACGCTCAGATTCGGCGGATTGACGAAAAGAACCGTAATCTTTTTCAATGATACGCAGGATCGGGATGTTTTGTGCATTCAGATATTTGATAACATTCCTGATCCTGTTCGCAGAAGTAGCTTCGGTTTCGTCAGCCGACCGGTATCCCGCGATTTCAACAATGTAGTCAGGATTCTTTTCCATAACAATATAAAGATCGGAAAGGATGCCGGACTGCTCTTTGCTGATTTCTGTGACATTGACGGGGAACAGCAACTCTTTCGCTTTTCTTTCCAGTTTGTAAGGGCTGACAGCCAGTGTTTTTACAACCGCATTTAAAGTCTGTGTGTCAGGAGCTGAAACCATGGTTCCCAAGGCTCTTTCCGGGAATTTATATTTGTCTTTATACCTATCGTACAGGTTCTTTTGACCGACCGAATCGGACAATGAGCGCTGCCATACATTTTCTTCCATTACCTGAGAGAGCAAAACACCTTCCCGGATTTCATTCATCAGGCTGCGGAAGGCCGGACTGGTTTCTTCCAGATGCTCTTTTTCATAATTGGACAGCGATTCGGTGATAAATTCATTGTAATAACGGCGAAAAACAATCGAAGGGGAAGCATCCTTCGAGCGGGGCTGCTGCTTTCTCTTTACGTACTCAAGAAAAGACAACGCGGTGTAGGAACTCTGGTCAATCTTGAACAGAACACTACCAGCCCAGTCATTTGACACGGCGCGCATATAATCCCACTTGCCTGTAATAATAGTGCTGTCGCCCAAAATCGCAACGGCATTCCATTGGTCAGCGAATTCCTGCACGGCATATTTTTCTCTCAGCCTTTTAGCATTGAATTGCTCCAGTGCTTTTCCCCGGGAATCCGTTACTACTTTTTTGCTCAGTGCCGGGGCCATCACGCTGTAGGGTTCCAGGCTCTTTTTATCTACCAGCTTCAAAATATGCCAGCCGTACATAGTTAGCACGGGCTTGGAATAGGAGTTGATTTTGGTCAGACCGAAGGCCGTTTCTTCTATCTCGGGTACCATCTGGCCAGTACCGAACATGGGCAGCAACCCGTTATTTTTGCTGGATTGTTTATCATCTGAATATGCTTCCACAACACTGGCCCATTCGCTTCCGGATTGTAATTTTGCATAAGCTTCGTTGATCCGCAACTTCGCGGCTTCCTTTTTTGCTGCGGTTGCGGAGGTATCTGCCTGTACCATAATGTGTGCGATCTGGACCATCCCTCTGTTTGTCCGCTTATCGGTAACCTTGATAATATGATACCCCGATTTCGTTCGGACTGGCTGCGATATTTTCCCGACGGGCATACTGTAAGCAGCGGTTTCGAAAGGATATAGGGTCTGAAAAGCAGTGAAATAGCCGAGGTCGCCTTTGGTGACACGGGCCTGAGGATCTTTGCTGAACTTCGCAGCCATATCCCCGAAGTCAGAACCTTCTTCGAGCCGGCCTCTCAACACAGTCGCCGCGCGATAGGCCTCCAGCGTATCTGCCGGAGAAGCATCTTCGGATACCTTTATTAATATATGCGACGCCCTTAGTTCGTGTTTTAGCCGGTTGTAAGCTTCTTCGGTAAGCTTATCCACCTGGACTTTATCCACCAAGTGATTTTTTGCAAGCTGGTCGCGATAGGAGTTAATCTCTTCTTTGTAGTCGGAAGTAGTGTCCCTGCCCTCCTCTTTAGCCTGAAGGACTTTTATTTTGAGATCAGTATAAAGAGGAAGGTAGTCTTCCGGAGTCAGTGCTTTTCCTGAGTCGGACGCAAATTTGTTTTTGTTATATGACTCTTGATACTCTTCCAGTGAAAATTTTTCATTTCCTATTTCTACCAACGCAGATGCAGTTTGTTCTACCTGGGCGGGCGGAGCTGAGGTCTTGCAGGAGCTGGCAATGAAAGTAACAAAAAGACAAAACTTAAAGGGAATTTTAAACATGTTTTTAATAATTCGTATTCGTAGCGGGCAACAGGACGATGTTATTTAACCCATATAGCCTGCAAATATTGTAAGCCAACAAAGTTAGGCTGTTTCTTCCGAGTAAAAAATTTCAACTTTCAGGTATGTGATTTGTTGATTAAAATTCCCCAGCGAACCCCAAAAGTTATGGCAAATGTACCCCAATTAAATCTACGCAAGCCGGACAGTTTTCGTGACTGAAAATTTATTCAACGGCTTTTTATAATTTACGCATGGATTATTGTTGTGATAATCATAATGGTAGCCTTTGAGATACATTCGGGCACAATTGTTTTGTCTGATATTTTAAATTCAGCAATAAATGGTTCGGGAAATGGAAGACGCAAAAGCAAGTGAGTTTGTTCTCATGATCAGGGCATTATGGAATGAGCAAAAGAACAGAGAACTACTGTATCTGGAGGCGTTAAAGAAAGAGAGTATGGGTTCCTTTCGCAGGGTATTGAGCCAGGGCCATGTTAGTGCATTGCTTTTTCAAAAAGAAATACGTTGGATTTATGACTATTTCAAATGCTTTTTGAACGACCTTGAGCTTGGTGACACCAGTGCGATTGTATCCAAGAATGTATTGAGTACAATAGAAAGTGCGCATGAAAAAGAAGATATAGCGAAGTGTCTTAAAAAAACTGAAAGTGCAACGCTGCAACTGTACAAATCACTTCGTTCATACCTTGATAAAGACTCAGAGGCAAGAATTATGCTGGAAGAGCACCTTATAAGGATTTCCGAATTTTATGAGGCGCTTTCCAAACTGGAACGCGGGAACTTAAAAACGATCAGTTATACGGCTGCGGCCTGATCTGGTTGGTCCTATCGCTCGTAAAATTCAATTGGCAAGTTATCGGGATCAGCGAAAAATGTAAATTTTTTCCCGGTAAATTCATCAACTCTCACAGCTTCGGCGATTACATTTTTAGCATTTAGCTCAGAAATTGCCGCTTCAATGTTTTCAACCTGAAAAGCTATATGCCTGAGTCCGCAAGACTCAGGCATAGAAACGCGTTTGGGTGGGTTCGGGAATGAAAAAAGCTCGATACAGTAAAGTCCGTTCAGAGACAGGTCAAGCTTGTATGATTTCCTTTCTAAACGGTAAACCTCTCTTTCAATTTTGAACCCCAGCACTTCTGTATAAAAACGTTTAGATCTCTCGTAATCCGAACAAATGATCGCAATATGGTGAATGCCTCGTATCTGCATCTGGTGATTTATCTGTTAATGCATCAAATATAGCGCATTGCCTATATTTTAATAAAGATCTTTTTCTTGTACATCCAGTGCAATATCAGCCATTCGAATAGCAGGATCGTAGCTCCGCTTACCAGGGTCCGATATGGATCTCCCAAGATCAGGTCATAGTTTGGGCTGATATTGATCCGGAAAGACTGGTCGATGAAACTGTCAATGGTATGGGCGATGATATATGCGGCGATAGAGTTGGTCCCGATGACAATCAGCGGGATAAATAGTGATTTTTTTTGTAATACATCAACCAGGAAATAGAATGTTGCCAAAAGTAAAAAGCACCATCCGCCGCTAAACAAAGTCCATGCCGGTGTCCAGATTCTCTTGACGATCGGATTTACACCGGCAAAATGTAGCACCAGGGCCACTACAAACAAAATTGCAGAAGTTACAACCAGGCGTTTGATGAGCAGCATAGGTGAAGTTGAAGATTTGAGCCACTGCCCCGCAATCAGCCCGAGTATCATCGTTCCGAGTGTTGTTATAAAACTTAATGTGCTGTAACCTCCTCCATTGAAATGAAAGGCTTTCTCTCTTGGGAACAAATTCATAAACCACCTGTCGAAGGCCCAGGCGAAATTCGTGTTCTTATTCCAATGTGCTGCAAATCCTTTCAGGTTATGTTCCCAGTCAGCGGTAATACCTGTTTCGGACCAGTCGAAATAAGGGCCGGGCAACGGGTACAGCGCAAATGCGAGTCCGTAGAGAAACAAAATACTTACAAATGCGCCCCACTGAATTTTCTCAGATCCAAAACCCAGAGCAAATAGTATGGGGTAACCCAATCCGATTTGCGTAAGGGTGTCTTCAAATGTAAAATTGGTCTGGTTGGCGTGCATGGACCTCAAAAAAATACCGAGCAGGATCAGGATCAGGGAGCGTCGGATCGTATGGTACCACATTACGGAGGTGGACTGCTGTTTGCTGGCACGGCTTGCCATAGAGTAGGGCAGTGCCACACCAACCAGGAATGAAAAGGAGGGCTGTATCAGATCATGTAATGAGCATCCTATCCAGGGAACATGGCTTTGGTGGAAATCCAAAAAAGCCCAGAAAGTGCTTTCGGGAAACGCATCGGCAACTTTACCGAACCGGAGTACCTCCGCCATCATTAAAAACATTACAAATCCACGATAAGCGTCCACCGACGAAACGCGCTGGGGAGGAGGTAGGGTATAATCTTTCAAAGGGTTAGTAAATTAGATGGAGGAAAATTAATCAGATGATAAGTATAGAAAGAAAAAGCCCCGCCGGATATACCCGGAGAGGCTTTTTTCAACCAGTAACAGAAATTTTCTTCTAAATATTCATTTTCTTCAACTCCTTTACCGCGAAGTCGGCAGCACGGGCTGTCATCGCCATGTAAGTCAGCGATGGATTTACACAGGATGCCGAAGTCATGAAGGCGCCGTCTGTGACAAATACATTTTCCGCACCCCAAACCTGGTTGTTTTTATTCAAAACTGAGGTTTTAGGGTCATTACCCATGCGAGCGGTCCCCATTTCATGAATACCGATTCCGGGATGCTTAGACTCGTCATTGTATGGAGATACGTTTGTCAAACCTGCGGCTTCCAGCATTTCCGCGGCATCGTTCATCATGTCCTTCCGCATTTTTTTCTCGTTGTCGCCATAAGCAGCATCGAAAACTACGATCGGTAAGCCCCATTTATCTTTTTTCGTAGGATGCAGCGTAAACCTGTTTTTCTCATCCGGGATCATTTCTCCGAATCCACCCAGGTTCATAGTCCACGCCCCCGGTTCAGAAAGCTTTTTCTTGAAATCAGCACCGAAACCTTCAACACCGGCTCCACCGCTCCAGCTATCGCGGCTTGCCCCGCCCTGGTAACCGAAACCTCTGAGATAATCCCTTTTGTCATTGCCCCAGTTGCGGTAGCGCGGAACGTAAATGCCGTTAGCCCTGCGGCCGAAATAATATTTATCCTCAAATCCGGGCATTGTACCTCTTGCTCCCACCGCAAGGTGGTGGTCCATAATGTTACGGCCCAGCTGATCACTTTCGTTACCCAGACCATTCGGGAACCGCTTGGATTTTGAATTCATCAGAATCGACGCTGAAGGAATAGCTGACGCATTCATGAAGATGATTTTTGCATAATATTCCTTGGTCTCCATCGTGTTCTGGTTGATGATCCTTACACCGGTAACTTTGCCAAGCTTGTCATCATAAATCACCTCAGAAACAATGGAATCAGGCACAAGCGTTAAATTGCCAGTCCTTTGAGCAGCAGGAAGTGTAGCCGCCTGCGTGCTGAAATAAGCACCATAAGGACATCCTCGCATGCACATGTTGCGAAACTGGCAAGCAGCACGCCCCAGTTCTGTATGGACAGCGTTGGGCTGGCTCAAATTGGCGGTACGGCCAATGATGATATGGCGTCCACCAAACTTTTTCTCGACCTCTCCCTTCACGTGTTTTTCAACGCAGTTCATCTGCATGGGAGGAAGGAATTGACCGTCAGGAAGTACATCCAGTCCATCTCTGGCGCCACTGATACCAGCAAATTTCTCCACGTAGTCGTACCAGGGAGCGATGTCATTGTAACGGATCGGCCAGTCGATGGAGATCCCGTCTTTTGCATTGGCTTCAAAATCCATCGGATTGAGGCGATAGCTCTGGCGTCCCCATAGGAGCGAACGGCCTCCGACGTGGTATGCACGGATCCAGTCAAATTTCCTGGTTTCATCGTACATGTTTTCCTTATCGTTTTCGAATAGGTATCTATGCTCTTCATTGGCGGTATATCCCGTGCGCATACCTGCCCAGTATTCCTCCTTTGCAACCGTGGTCACCCGCCCCCGGTGTTCAAACTCCCATGGGGCCAGTGTTGCAGTTTTATAATCAGTAATGTGTTTAAGATCCCGGCCTCTTTCGAGCATAACCACTTTCAGACCTTTTTCGCACAGTTCTTTCGCGGCCCAGCCTCCGCTAATCCCCGAACCTACCACAATCGCATCGAAAGTGGCTTGTTTTGTTGCCTTAATATTTAAATTCATGATGAACGATTTTTTCAATTTTGATTAAACGATCCCGGAATATTCCTTCTTCCGATACACCGGCAAGATTACATTGCCCAGGCTTTTTGTCCTGGTTTCAGATCCACGCAGCCGTCGTACCTGCCAGGCACCGCTACATATTCCAATGCCTGTGTGGCGCCTTGCTCAGAAGTGAAATAACCCAAAAGCGTGAGTTCTTTAATCAGACGGAAAAACGGCACACCGGCTTCAGTATATTCTTTGCCGGCCTCGGTATATTTTTTCTTCTCTTCGCCTGCTTTCGCCATTTCTTCCCGGGTAGCTGTTTCCATTTCTTTAAGAATGGAAGTTTGCTCCGCTGGTGAAGCCTTAAGGAAATCCTTTTTCTCAAGCTCTTTCAATCCTTTCTCGAAGCTTTCCTGATCTTTGTTGGCGTAGCAGTCTTTCAGCATCAGTTCTATAAACTCACCCACCTTCGCATCCTTTGCGCCAGGAGTATCTGTCTTTGGAATAATGAGTTCGGCAACTTCCGAAACTATCGATTTTCTATCCGCTGAAAACGGGAAAGTCATCGCACTGGAAGTTTCATCTGCGGATCGGCAGCCTTCCAAAAAAGCCATCAAGGTAGGAGCGGAGAGTGCACCACCCATCATTAGCGCCACACGGCCTAAGGCATCACGTCTTTTCATTTGATTATATGAATAAGTTAACAATCCAAAATGTAATATTTCATTTGATAAGTGCAATTTAAATCGCTGTGCGAATTTATGAAATATTCTTTGTTGCTAAGATCTTAGAACAATTCTATATAGTAGTTTTTATGTATAAAATGTTAATACATAATTCAATAGAGGTATTAAAATGAGATTAATGTTGCGCAGGATAGTATAATCTTGCAGCGGGCGGGAAATTATTTTTACTATAAAACCATGAGATTGCAGCCTCGGATATCTGAATTGTCAAATCTGCCCATCACATAAAAGGTCCCCGACGCCTCTCCGAACCTTCCAAGATCCTGTGTTTCGATAAAAGAGCAGCTATCGAGATTTGCGAGGTCGATCACATTGATCCCGCCTGTTTTTGTAGCATTAATATTATGGTCAAAGGTCGAAAACGGATCGTTGACATCCCGCAGCAAAACACGCATGGAAAACCCAGGTTCAAATAGGCCCGAACCGTAGGAATAACCCTGTGAGAGCAATTCGGTCATTCCATATTCGGAATGTATCCGGGGTACGAAAAAGTTTTTTGTCAGAATATCATGTACTTCTTCTCTCAGAAGTTCCTGACGGCGGCCTTTCATCCCGCCTGTGTCCATTACAGTAAGGTTGGACATGCTTTTTAAAAAGGAAAGATCAGTCCCGCTTTCAGCCAAATCCAGCAAGGCGAAGGTCACACCAAGAAGAAGTACGTTTTTCCCGTCAGGATTTTTGGATAACTGTTTAAGCCTTTCCAACATTTCATCGATGTTATGCAGATAAAAACCGGATAAGTCTGAGTCTGTTTGGTCAATAAAATGTTGCATCATATACACCAGCGAAGAGTTGTTTCGTTCAAGGTATGATGGTAACAAAGCAAGAATATGGAAGTTTTTCAGATCGCCATATTTTTCATTGAAAATCCTTGAGGCAACCATTTCATACAAAGGAGCGTCATACAAGGCATGTCGGCTTGCGGAGTGACCGGTAGTGCCGCTGCTTTGAAAAATAACGGTGGGGTCAGATGGCTGCCCGGTCCTGATCTGATGGTTTTTGAAAAATTGGATGGGTAAAAATGGAATTTCGGTTAGCTCGCTGATGTTTTCGGGCTTGATGTTGAGATGAGCAAGATACTCTTTATAAACGGCATTGTACTGCGCCTGATAAATGAAGATTTTTAGTGCCAGGCTCTCAAAATCAGCAGGTTGTAAAAGCATGATTTGATTCCTGAGCCCGTCCCTTATTTCGCCGGAAGATTTGTTGTTTTGAAGTTCCAATACTGTTACTTTCGTAGAATTAAGGTGTAAAGTTATATGGTAGCTGTTTTAAATTAACGACGTATAATCAAAAAATCGATAATTGAGTAAGGCTCCAACCGTTCTGAAATCTGTTTTTAAAATAGTTTTAATATGAAATTCAAAGTTTTCCTCTTCGTGATTTTTGCGGTTACCGCGGCAGGCTGTGTGGATATTCCCGACTTCGAGGATTCACCTGTCATTTACTACAATGGTATCGACCATTATACAGGGCTCAGTGATTTGGGGGCAAAGATTGAATACGTTACGATCACCGTTGATTTCGAAGACGGTAACGGTGATTTGGGGGTATCTGCGGAAGAACGTTCGGACACGGTTTTTACCTTACCTTATGGGGGCTGGGGGAATTATGAACTTGTTACGGCGCGTCGGGGTGCCGATGGCAAATGGACGGAATCTATCCTCTCCACAGATCAGGTTATGTGGATGCCTATTTTAAAACCAGATGGCAAACCAGGACCAATAAAGGGGAAGCTTGATCTCAACACCAAATTCCCTTACTCGAACAGCTCGGTACAAAGTTGGGTGCGGTTTAAGGTAAGGATCAGGGATCGGGCGTTGAACGTGAGTAACCAGATTTCCACGGACAGTATTTTGGTTCCCATATCCGCTCGGTAAAAATTGGAGTTGATAATCTTATAAAGAGGTACTGCTATTCGATGATCTGTGCATTCAGCACGATCCTGAATGTGGTACCTTTTCCTATTTCTGAGCTTTTGACGAAGAGTTTCCCCGAGTGATAATTTTCTATAATCCTTTTAGCCAGTGTCAAACCCAACCCCCAGCCTCTTTTTTTCGTGCTGAACCCAGGGTTGAAAATTTTATTGATATTGGCCTTGCTCATTCCTTTCCCTGTATCGGAGATATCAATCCAGATTTCCTTGGCCATAGGAGGTGCCTGCAGGGTAACATTAATCTCTCCGATACCTCCCATTGCATCCACTGCGTTTTTACAAATGTTCTCAATAACCCATTCGAACAGATTTTTATTCAGAAGTGCGGTTTGCTGTTCTGCAAGTTGATTGAAGACATGAAATTTCACTTTTGATGAAACCCGTTTTTCCAGGTAGCTGATAAAATTGGTAAGGACTTCCGAAACAGGTTCGTCTCTCAATGTCGGAACAGAACCGATATTTGAAAAACGGGTAGTGATCATTTCCAGCCTGATTACATCTTTTTCAATTTCCTCCGCTATTGATGGGTCAATAGTGGGATCGCTGCGGAAATATTCTACCCAGGCCATCAGTGACGACAATGGTGTTCCGAGCTGGTGAGCGGTTTCCTTAGCCAGGCCAACCCAGACTCGGTTTTGCTCCGCCTTACGCGCCGAACTGAATGCCAGATAAGCGAGATAGCCGATCAAAAGCATGACAGACAGCTGCAAAAAAGGATAATACCTCAACTGGGTAAGCAGGAAAGAATTGCTGTAGTAGATATAGCCGGTTTTTCCTTTGCCTAGCTCAACCGGAATTGCAGGGTGTTCGGTTTTCATGATTTCCAGCTTTTCCTGAATGATCCGTTCCCGTTCCTGAGGACGAATACCTTCCGGAAATTTGATGTTATTGTTCGGATTTGCCAGATTGTTCTCATTTACATAGATAACCGGTATCTGGTAAAAAGTGACGGCGTCCTGGATAACCTCGTATATTACATTAAAATTTTCGTCAAGCGGGCTGTTGAAAATGTAGCGAAGCCCCTCCGCATATAGTTGTACTTCCCGTTCTTCCCGCTGCTCGAGTTCTTCTACAAGTTTATCGGTATAGTAAAGTGATCCTATACTTAGTAAAAGCAGTATCAGGCCGATTACATATTTATAAAAGCTTTTCTGGTCATAAGTATCCATAAGCGACCTGCGAAGTCGCTGGCTGTTCAGTATGGCGACCGGATGCAGACGAAATCGGGGCTTTTGTTTTGGGGTGTCGCTGATCATTTGGTTAAGCAGGCACTCGTCACCTGAAATTGATGTTGTTGCCTACAAATAACGTAAAATATTTGTGCTTAGTCGCTTTGGGTTCAATTCAATGTAAATACTGGGTGGAAAGCCTGCAAAAAGCCTTATTTCGTAATTCCTGCTCGGCGAGATGGCCGGTTTATAGTTTTAATTATTTATATGATTTCTAAATAGCAAACATGCCTTTCATTCACTTTCCTATTGTAGATTTTGTAGAGTATTTTTGTTGATCGAATTAGACCTAGTGATGTATAATCAGTTCAAATCAATAAGTTTATCACATCGGAATGCTCCTCTGGCAATAAGGGAACAACTTGCATTGAATGAGGCGGGCGCGAAGAGTATGATGCTCCGGCTGAAAGATTTTTTTGATGTTTCCGATGTTTTGGTCGTCTCCACCTGTAACCGTACAGAAATATATTATTCTTCATCAACCGATCTCAATGAAGACATTATAAAAATGCTTCTGATCGAAAAAGGAATTTCTGACATAGAGTCCTTTACGAGTTATTTTGAAAGATTTTCTGAGGGAGAAAATGCTGTTCAGCATTTATTCCAGGTAGCTACCGGGTTGCATTCCCAGGTAGTCGGGGACATGCAGATCCCGAATCAAATTAAGCACGCTTACCAGTGGTCTGCGGATCTCAACATGGCGGGGCCGTTCTTGCACAGGCTTTTACATACGATATTTTTTGCAAACAAAAAGGTCGCCCAGGAGACGTTTTTCCGGGATGGTGCCGCGTCTGTTTCCTATGCTTCGGTCGAATTGCTCGAAAGCCTTATGCCGAACCCGAAAGTGTTGATCGTGGGCCTTGGTGAAATAGGGACAGATGTCTGCCGTAATCTTGAACAGTCATCTACAGCCGATGTGACCATCATTAACCGCACGCGAAGCAAATCCGATAAGCTTGCCGCCGAGCTCGGTTTCAAGGTTGCCGATTTTGCCGACATCGAGGCTGAAATCGCCCATGCTGATGTAATTGTTTCTTCAATTACCCGCGACGAGCCTTTCTTCACGAAGGAAATGATGGTGCGTTTGCGAGGTATGTCATTCAAATATTTTATTGATCTTTCTGTTCCCCGCAGTGTTTCGCCTGAGGTAGAGGAAATACCGGGTGTGATGCTTTATACCATTGACTCCATCAGGTCGAAAGCAGACGAAGCGCTTCAGCGCCGACTGGAGGCCGTTCCTCACGTTCAGGGGATTATTGATGAAGCGGTTACGGAATTTAATGACTGGTCCAAAGAAATGATCGTTTCGCCAACCATTCAGAAGCTGAAAGGGGCACTCGAGCAGATCCGTAAAGAAGAATTGACCAGGTTTACCAAAAGTCTTAGTGATTCGGAACTTGAAAAAGTGGAGCGTATTACTACCAGTATGATGCAGAAAATACTTAAGTTGCCCGTATTGCAATTGAAAGCAGCCTGCAAGAGGGGAGAAGCAGAAACTTTGATAGATGTGTTGAACGATCTTTTCAATCTGGAAGCCGATAAAACGACCCATTGACGTAAATCATATCATATAAAGAGCCCCGGAGTCATCGAATTCCGGGGCTCTTTTTTATTGCTGCCTGAATGAGACTGGGCTACAAAAAAGATCGGATGGCTTTGGCCATCCGATCTATGTATTACCTTACCCTCCACAATAATTAATTGTTTCTTATTATATCGCTATAAATTCTTTAAGTCACGTTTTTCAGTCCTTTTTTAAAATTCCGTTCCACCGTTTTTAGCAATGTTTCCGGCAATACCCGGATATTTTTAAGTACATACGATGGCGGCTCGTGTTTGGATTCATTGATTTAAAAAATATTTTGACAAAAATGATATCCAGTTTTTTAATAATTGTACTTAATATGTAAAATAACGTCTTTTTTGGTCGTAATGTTGAATTATTCAACGAATAATAACTTAGAATTTTTTTTTATTTTTCTTTAAATTTTTAGATCCCCGCAGATTTTAGGTTAAAATATAACTGATAAAAAATAGGCGTATTCGGGATGCCTGACGTGCTGTTGTATATAAAACTGCTCTTCGGAATTATTATAAAAAAACTGTGGGAAATAATTGCCACAGTTTTAAATCGGTTGGGTTCAGACAGGCTAGCCTACTTTTTCCCTGAGCGTTTGATCGGTCTGCCGTACTTCTGCATTTTCTCTTGCGCGTGATTTCTTCTTACGTTGACTTTTTTGTTTTTATCCAGCTTCTCATGAAATGCAGCACCCACAGAATCTCTCTTTGGAAGCTTTACATCGATGCTCTTCATGAAAATTTTCGGTTCTTCGTCCGGTGTGAGTATTTCTGAAATTTTCAAATTGTCAGGAAGCGGCAGCTTTGGGATCTGATAGTTCATCAACCCCTCGATTTCTTCCAGAAAATCGTGCTCTTTTTCAGTAATAAAAGATATTGCAATTCCCCGCTTATCGGCACGGCCGGTCCGTCCAATCCGGTGGATATAATTTTCCGGGATCTCCGGAATATCGAAATTGATAACATGGGACACTTCTGCAACATCCAATCCCCGTGCAATGATATCAGTGGCGATCAGGATTCTGTAAGTTCCTTCATGGAATTGCTTGACGGAATTAAAACGATGATTTTGTTCCTTGTTGGAATGAATAACCCCGATTTTATTGAGATATCCCAGCTCAAGTTGTGCATAGAGCTGGTCAGCAAGCTTCTTCGTAGCAACGAAAATCAGTACCTTATTCATATCTTCGTTCTGATCGAACAGAAGATCAAGCAAATTGACCTTGGTATAAAAGTTCGGAACGAAATAGGCCTGCTGTTCGATATTTTCAAGAGGCGTACCCACCGGCGCTGCTTCTATCCTCACCGGATTGTTGAAGTATGTCTTCATCAAATTCTCCACTTCCTCCGTAATCGTGGCAGAAAAAAGCAGGTTTTGTCTTTTTTGCGGTATGAGGTCAAGGATGTTTCTTAGCTGCGTCCGAAATCCGAGATTCAGCATTTCATCCACCTCGTCGATAACAAGCTTCTTTATGGCTTTGGTTTTCAGAGATCCGTTTAATGCAAGGTCAAGAAGTCTTCCAGGTGTGGCGATAACGATATCAGCACCATTTTTGAGTTCGGCCATTTGTACCTTGATATTCCCTCCGCCGTAAACGCCCACTACTTCGAGAGTCATGTAGGCACTCAGCTTTTTGACTTCCTCTACAACCTGGACAACAAGCTCGCGCGTTGGAACGAGCACAAGAAGTTGAGGGAGCCGGTCTTTGGAGAATTCAATCTGGCGGAGTGTAGGCAAAAGATATGCGAATGTTTTTCCGGTTCCGGTCTGTGCAATCCCGCACACATCTTTACCCGACATCATCACAGAAAATACCTTTTGCTGAATGGTCGTTGGGGTAGTATATCCCAGATCGGCCAGCGCATTTAGCAAAGGTTTGTTGAGATTTAATTCTTCAAAAGTCATGTTACAAGTTCCTTATAAATGACAAAGGTACTTTTAATCTCGAAGCCAAGGGCTCTTGTGATCAAAAATACCAATGTGGTTTGTCTCGGAACGCTAATCCGAACGGTCGCTTTCTACATTCAGCGCGTTCTTAGCCTGCCGGTGTTTTTATCGAACGTTCCCAGTGGGAAGCTGAGACCGGCGTTAAAGCCCCAGTTGTTGTTTTTGATATTCTGGTTGTTAGCGCGCGTTATATCCAGCAATCCCAATCCATAGCGGACATCCAGATTAAGCCATATTTTTCGCTGTAACCTATAATTGAGCCCACCCCCGAAAGTGAGTCCGAGATCAAACGGATTATAGACCCGGTTGTTGGTATCGCCGTTAATATTGTTGCCATTTTTATCCCTCGCACCAACCAAAAAATTCAGACTCGGTCCCAGGAAGATTTTCGGGCGCAGTTTGTCTCCGAAACGGCCAAAGAAAAAAGTGGCCAGAAGAGGCGCCTGAATGTAATTGAGGTTGGTTTCAGCGGTTTTATTTGAATTTTGGGCACCCATTTGTGTAAAAAGAAGTTGTCCGGAAAAACCAAAACCTGTTTTAGCGCTGTAATTATAGAAGCCACCAATGGTCAATCCGGGTTTCCATTTTGTATCCGAAACGTCTCCTCTAAAATTAGCCAGCGAAAGTCCCGCGATGGGGCCGATAGATACATTTTCCTGAGCATGTGCGAAAGAGGAACATAGTGCGATCAACAGAATAATACAATTTTTCATTTTAATGATTTGAATAAAGTTCGCTAGCCAGACTACAAATTACATTCCTGTGTGACAATCTGGGCGTCTGTTCTGCTAAACCTCTATCTGGTAGTTCTCTTGTTGGTTTTATTCGTTAATTTATATTTACGAATATCGGGGCGAAACGTGGAAATTTGTCTACAACCGATCACTGCCCTTCATCTTCCTCAAACGGCTGATTGGGAATCTGGTATGTTTTCAGATACGCTTTTAGCTGGGATGGCACCTTCCAGTGTTTCAGGAGGTTTTTGATGTTTTTGATCTCGGTTTTCATTTCATTCACATTTGTATTGAATTTTACAATAACTGTCGTAAGTGAATTTGCGTGCTGGTAGGGAAGTCCGCAAATTGCTGAGATCTCCTTCTGGATTTTTTCCTTTTCCGTTTCAAGGTCTTCTACCTGCTGCCGGAGGATTTTGTTGTAATAATTTAGCTGATTTTTAGTGAGGTTCTCCAGATGGTCCTGGTCTATTCTTTCAAATTCGATCTGAAGTTTCAACAACTGCAACATATTGTTTTCCTGATATGCTTGCGTAACACGCTGCATGATTTCCGTTTTACGCAGTTTTTCGGTTTCATCCTTTTCGCGATCCGGGTGAAATGCCTTGACAAGGTCCATATATACATTTCGGACAGACTTAGTGATTTTCTGCATATCCTTGCGTTCCTTTCCCTCGGCAATTTGCTGTCTCACACGCTCATTTCGTTGTTCTTCCCTGATACGCTGCTGATCTTCAACCGGAAGTTCGTGAAAAGGTCGGTTTAGGTCTGGTTCTTTTCCGGCTTCATCTTCAAGCAGGAAGGCAGGGTCTGTTATTTTTTGACCATCTACTGCTCGTTCCTGTGCCAGGATAGTTTCAATATCGACCTCGCTGTATTTATTAAAAACCGGCTTCAGTTCTGCAAATCCATGGTTTGAGATCAAATCTAGCGCACTTTCCGTGATCAGATAAGCCAGCTTGGTCTGATATGCTTTGCGAAAAAGATCACCGGAATAAGTCCGGTCCATGAGAAGTACGATTTCTGCCCGGTAGGTCTGATATTCTCTGATCAGTGGATTAAGGTCTGTTGGGATGCGGCTGATCATTTGCTCGCAGGCAGCTTGCAGCTCAGGTATCAGGCGGTCAAGCTGTTCGATTTTTTCAGAAAGCTGATTAAATTCTTTCTGTCGTTTGTTGAGAACGGAGGCAGATTCACCAATATATAATACAGATGTTTGAGACATAAGGGGGAGATGTGAATTGTGGTGTAAAGTTATAACCCCAATTCCTGATAAGAAATTAAAATGATCGCGACAACGGCGAGAATAAGGCCAAGCTTGTTGAGTTTGCTAAGCTGCTCTTTGTATATAAGCCAGGCGGCGAACGCGGAAACAAGCATGGTTAGGATGTTATAAATCGGAAACACATAGGCTGCGCTGTTTCCGAAAGAAGCCAATGCGAGCAACAAAAAATACAACGAAAGGAAATTGGGTATCCCCAGAATCATCCCTCCGACAACGCCGCGCACCTGTATTGTCTCACCGTTAAAGATAAGTTTGTAAAGCAATAACGTAGAGCCTATTATGACTGCACCGATACAGGCAATAATCATGAAAACCGTGGTTTGTCCGGGCAGGTAATATTTTACAGACAAATAATTGATCAGGGTATTGTTGGTGCCTGAAGCCAGAAAAGTGAGTGCAGGGAGAATCAAGAGCCAGTTAGCCGGGGAGGTTGTCCCATTTTGGGCTGTACTTGTTTTTTCTTTTTTATGGATAGCACCTAATGCCAGTGCTGCCAGAGCCAGTATCAAGCCTGCATAGTTGACTGCGGTGAAGTTTTTATTGTTATTTTTAAACACAAAAAGCCCGAAGATAACCGGTATTACCAGCGACATATTCCCGGCAAGCGACGCTGCTGTCACGCTCACTTTCTGAGCTGAAAGCCCTATGAGCATGAATGCTGTAACAAACATGCTGCCGAGTGCGAGCGTAAGTAATGTACCTTCTGAATGCCAGGAAACATGACTGAAAGCGTCTAAATCAGGTGTCAGGACCAGGCCGGTGAGTACGCATGAATAATAGTTGAAAACAACGGCATGAAAAGAATTTACCTGATAACGCGGATATGCACGCATGATCAGGTAAAGAGTTACGGTGAAAAAAACCGACAACAGAAAATATAACATATTAATTAAGGCTGACCGGAAAGGATCTGGTCTATGACACGTGGATAGTTTTCGTGTTCCAATTTATGAATTTTATTGGCTACATCATCCGGAGTGTCCGAAGGGTCGATGTCACAGGATGCCTGGAAAATGATATCCCCTTCGTCGTAGTGATGGTTAACATAATGAATGCTGATGCCCGATTCTTTTTCTCCGGCTTTCACGACCGCTTCGTGCACGTGATGGCCGTACATACCTTTACCGCCATATTTGGGTAACAATGCAGGATGAATATTGATCATACGTTTCGGGAAGGCATCCACAAGAAAGGGAGGTACTAGCATCATAAACCCAGCAAGCACAACCAGATCTATACCCTCGTTCTGTAAAATCTGCTGGATCTTCCCGGTTTCGTAAAATGTCTTTTTATCAAAAAAAACTACCGGTATCTGTAACTTACAAGCTCTTTTAATGACGCCGGCCTGCGGATTATTGGTAAAAATGAGTGATACTTCCACATCATCCCGGTGTAAAAAGTACAAGCAGATTTGTTCTGCGTTTGAACCGGATCCTGAGGCAAAAATGGCAAGTCTTTTCATTATGATTGGATGTAGTATTAGAATAAATTTTATTTCAAGTAATATTTGTTCTACAAAGCTATAAAAAAGAACGACTTTCGGCGTGCAAACGAAAGTCGTTCCTGTCATTTATTGTAAAATCAGGCGCTAATTCATCTATTAGTAGATTTTGGTGAGCTCGCTGTAACCCATCAGCTTTCCTTTCCGGTAGGTTTCAGTTTTTAAATCCCATATCACACCAGGCGCACGGTAAGATACACTGGACATTTCCATCTTTACCGGAAAACCCATTACCATCTCCATATTCAGATCTGAATTGATTTTATATGCATCAAACGTCCCGGCCGGAATAGTTAGTTTTTCCTGGCTTGCTACGTTCCGATTTTTAATATACATATTAAAGTTAACAGCCATCGGTCCCGACGTACCAGTGCCTTTTACAGATGCATCTTTTAATTTTTCGCCTACCGTATATTGGGCAGGAAACTCGATATTATCATAAGTGAACTTCATCTCCATGTTCTGGAATGATTTAAGTTGTTCCTGGCTGATCAACGAATTGGCATCCAGGATCAGTGTTTTGCCGTCACATATCATTTTGTAGGTATTCTTGATTTCCGACTTTCCTTTGTTATTAAACGATTCCATATCAATCGTAATAACCGTGTTGCTTCCCTGCGTTTCTACTTTTGCGATCTTGTAATCCAGTTTTCCGATCGATTTCCCTTTTGCATCGTAGTTGTTCATTTCGAATCCGCCGCCCTGTTTCATTTTGATCCCTGCGCATTCCTGGGCCGCAACCTGCATGCTCGTGATGATCAAAAGAAGGAAACTTAATAGTGTATGCTTTTTCATAGTGCTTGTGATTGATTTTATTGTTAAGAGTAAAGATACCTTTTCGGGTCAGTATTTTTTACCGCCGGTTACGTAAATTGATTAAACGGAAAACACGGGTTTTTCTACGTCCAGATCATCGTAATGAGGCCCAGCAGCATAATGACCTTGCATAAGTTGCTGATTTGCCGGAAGTCCTTTCGCGTGTCGGCCCGTATCAGTTTGACAGCCAGCCAGGAAACAGGGATAAGCAGCAGCGAGAAGAGTAAAACCAGGAGATTATTGTCGAGCGCACGCGCCATGATGAACAGTGTCATGACAAAAAGTGCAAGTACTGCATAAAGGAAATTTTTTGTACGGCGGATACCCCAAACAATCGGAAGTGTCCGGCAGCCGTGGGCAGAATCCCCTTTTATATCCTCCATATCTTTGACAATTTCACGGATAAGCGATATGAAAAAGGAGAAAACCGCATAAATGAAAACGAGGTGGCGGTTCGCAGGGTATTCCACCGTCAGGATCAGGAGTGTGAAGCCGGTTAACAATGACACGATAAGATTCCCGATGAAGGGCAGGCGTTTGTACCGCTCGGAATAAAACCAGAGCAAGGTGATCGAAAATACATTGATAATAAATATATAAGGACTCACAAACAAACCCATAATGGCGCCCAGGACATTTAGTACCTGATGTGCGCCCATTGCCCACCTTCGTTTGAGGTACCGGCCTACCACTACACGTTCCGGTTTGTTGACAATATCAATTTTGATGTCGAAATAATCATTGATAATATACCCCGCCGCTGCGATGCAAACGGTGGATAAGGATAAGACAAACATATCTGCATCGGTGATAATGCTGCGCCAGTCCTGTCTTGGGCCAATCAGGAGAATGCGTGTAAGATATTGTGTAAGTGCAACAATGACAAGGTTCGACATGCGTACCAGTCGTGCACTTCCGGCAATATAATCCCGCAATCTGATTTTTGGTCTGGAAGACACATTCATGGAGGTTATTCAAAATAGAAGGTTGGGACGATAAAATTATTCATTTAAAAGCATTAACGATAATTCTTGACATCTTTATCCATTTGTGTGGGATAAAAAAGAGGCATTTGTTGTTAGCTGTTTACGATCTGTAAATCGCAGATCTGTCTGACGTGACTTTCAACTATCAAAATAAAATTATGAAAATTGGTATTGTATGCTATCCTACCTTCGGAGGAAGCGGTGTGGTAGCTACCGAACTTGGGAAAGCACTTGCAAAAGCTGGTCATCAGGTTCATTTTATTACGTACTCCCAACCTCAGAGACTCGACTTTTTTAATGAAAACCTTTATTACCATGAAGTAAATATACCTTCATATCCACTGTTTCAATATGCTCCTTACGAGTCGGCGCTTTCCAGCGAAATGGTGCATGTGGTGACCAATGCAGGTCTTGATTTATTGCATGTGCACTACGCTATACCCCATGCTTCGTCGGCATATTTGGCCAAACAGATCCTTGCGCAGCAAGGGATCCATATTCCGGTCATCACTACTTTACATGGAACAGATATCACGCTGGTTGGAAAAGACGCATCTTTTGAACCTGTTGTGACGTTCAGCATTAACCAGTCAGATGGCATCACGGCTGTTTCTGAATCCTTGAAAGCCGATACATACGGTCATTTCAATATTACCAAGGACATCGAGGTGATTCCCAATTTTATTGATCTGGACCGTTTCAACCGTCAGAAAAAGGAACATTTTAAACTGGCCATTTGCCCGAACAATGAAAAGCTGATCGTACATACTTCCAATTTCAGGAAAGTGAAAAGGATCGATGACGTCATCATGGTATTCAGCAAGCTGAGAGAATTACTCCCAAGCAAGTTGCTTTTGGTTGGCGATGGCCCGGACCGTGCGCGTATCGAACGTTTGTGCAAAGACCTTGATATGCTTGCTGATGTAAGGTTTCTAGGAAAGCTGGATGCGATCGAAGAAGTACTTTCAGTAGCAGACCTGTTCCTGATGCCTTCAGAATCGGAAAGCTTCGGACTGGCGGCTCTGGAAGCATTAGCCTGTGAAGTTCCGCTGATCACTTCCAATGCAGGAGGTTTACCAGAACTGAACTTGCATGGCGTTACCGGGTTTTTGAGCAATGTAGGTGATGTGGACGATATGGTACGTAATGCAGCTTATGTGTTGCATGATGATAATCTGCCAAGATTCAAGGTCAACGCGCTCGCGCGGGCAAAAGAATTTGATGTTGCCAGGATATTGCCGCATTATGAGGCATATTATGAGCGTGTTGTAGAAAACAGCAAGGCCGCAATCTGAGGCGGGTATAATATTTTTAGGTCTGGCGCTTTAACACCATAAAGCGCCAGACTATGTTACCCAATATTCCGTATACCAGTTTCAAAAGAGTAGTGATAGTCGGGGCGGGATTTGGCGGCCTCTCGCTTGCCAGGGAAATCGCAAAAAGAGAAGATTTGCAGGTTGTGCTCATCGACCGAAATAACTACCATCAGTTTCAGCCACTCTATTACCAGGTTGCCATGGCCGGGCTTGAACCCAGCTCCATTTCTTTCCCGCTTCGAAAAATTTTCCAATCCAAAACAAACGTGCACATTCGTATCACGGAGGTGCATGGCGTAAATCCTGACAGGAAATCCATAGATACCAGTCTGGGTGAAATCACATACGATTACCTTGTGATAGCCACGGGCGCGTGTACCAATTATTTTGGAATGAAAGAAATCGAAGAACGGGCGATTCCAATGAAAACGGTATCCGAAGCGCTGGCCCTCAGAAACCGGATATTACAGAATTTTGAGGACGCTTTATCTGTGGATTCAGAAGATGAGCGGCAAGGTTTGATGAGCGTGGTGGTGGTAGGGGGCGGCCCTACCGGCGTTGAGCTTTCAGGTACTTTGGCTGAAATGAAACACTTTATTCTCCCGAAAGATTACCCCGAAATGGATTTCAAGGCCATGCAGATATACCTTCTGGAAGCAGCGGATGAATTGCTGGGCGCGATGTCCGATGAATCGTCAAAAAAATCGATGGAGTATCTTGAGAAAATGGGCGTAAATGTTGAGACCGGGCAGGTTGTTACTTCTTTTGACGGTAAATATGTTACCACCAAGCAGGGAATGCGGATTCGTGCAGACAATCTTGTATGGGCAGCAGGTGTAAAAGCCAATCCTTTGAAAGGATTGGATCCAAAAGTGATTGTACGCGGGGGTCGCATCAAAGTTGATACCTACAACCGGGTTGAGGGCTATGATACAATTTTTGCATTGGGCGATGTGGCCCACATGAGCGAGGGAAAATGGGAAAACGGTCATCCGCAGCTAGCTCAGCCCGCGATACAGCAGGGCAAGGCGCTCGCACGAAATGTATGGAGGGTAATGGACGGGAAGAAGGCAATTCCGTTTAGTTACAAAGATTTAGGTTCTATGGCTACAGTGGGGCGCAACAGGGCCGTTGTGGATCTGCCATTTGTTAAATTTCAGGGATTTCTTGCATGGCTGACCTGGATGTTCGTACACCTTATATCAATAGTCGGGGTAAAAAACCGGGTTCTGATCCTGATCAACTGGCTTTGGAATTATGTAACCTACGATCAGTCACTCAGGCTGATATTGCGACCGAAATCCATGGATAAAAATCTCAAGAATGAAGAAGTTGTGTGAGAAAACCGCTCGTAACATCATGAAACCTTTCCCGTGCCCGATTGGATCATTCGCTAGGTTTTAGTTATCTTCGTGTGTTATTCTTTGTTAGGTTTGCGTTATACATAGCGTATTAAACTATTGAAAAATGAAACTCGTATTCAACATAATCCTCATATTTCTGCTCCTGATAGCGTTTGTACCTTTTTTCCGGAGATTTATTTTCCATTTGCTGGTAGGACGGCAATTAATCAAGGAGCAAGAAAGGCAGTTCAAGGCACAGCAACAGCAGCGAAATACCAATCCTGGTGTGAAAGTCGATAATGTTCCGCCGGATCAGAATCCATCGTCCCGCTACCGTGGAGGTGAATATGTCGATTATGAAGAAGTGAAATAATAGATTTTAGCACCAGTATAAAGCAGAATCGCCCGGGAATTTCCCGGGCGATTCTGCTTTAATATTATATCCGGATAACTACCGGCTCAGATATAGGTTACGTTCGCCGTAAATCTTCTGAAAAAAATCATCCTGCAAGTCGTCTATGAAATAAATGGCCTCTCCGGTAGATTTCATTTCCGGGCCGAGCTCTTTGTTCACATTTGGAAACTTGTTGAAAGAGAATACCGGAATTTTAATCGCCCAGCCTTTTTTGACAGGGTTAAAAGTGAAATCTTTCACTTTTTTGGCACCCAGCATCAGTTTCGTGGCGTAGTTGACATAAGGTTCCTGGTATGCCTTACAAATAAACGGAACGGTTCTGGATGCTCTGGGATTTGCCTCAATTACGTAAACAACTCCATTTTTGACAGCAAACTGCACATTGATCAGCCCTTTAACACTCATGGCCAGTGCAATTTTTCGCGTATGCTCTTCAATCTGGCGGACTTCGTCGTCGGTCAGGTCAAAATGAGGCAGCGTTGCGTGTGAGTCTCCGGAATGGATACCAGCCGGCTCAATATGTTCCATCACACCAATGATGTAAGCATCTTCACCGTCGCAGATTGCATCGGCTTCTGCTTCAAGCGCTCCTTCCAGAAAGTGGTCAAGCAAAATGTTGTTATCCGGGATGTCATGCAGGATTTTCACTACATGCTGTTCCAGTTCTTTTTCATTGATCACAATTTTCATATTCTGTCCACCCAAAACGTAGCTCGGGCGAACCAGCAAAGGAAAACCAAGTGAGCGGGACAGTTCTACCGCCGCGTCTGAAGTCCGGACAGTACCAAATTGCGGGAATGGGATACCCAGTTCTTCCAGAAGCGAAGAGAAACGGCCCCGGTCTTCTGCCCAGTCCAGAGAATGGTAGCTGGTGCCAATGATCTTAATGCCGTATTTTTCAAGTTTCTCAGCCATTTTGAGTGCTGTCTGCCCGCCAAGCTGCACAATAACACCCTCGGGTTTTTCATGCTGAATGATGTCGAACACATGCTCCCAGAATACCGGCTCAAAGTACAGCTTATCAGAAATATCCGGGTCGGTAGAAACTGTTTCAGGATTACAATTGATCATGATCGTTTCGTAACCACACTCCTTTGCCGCCAATACTCCGTGCACACATGAATAGTCGAACTCGATTCCCTGTCCGATACGGTTAGGTCCGGAGCCAAGTACCACGACCTTTTTGCGGTCGCTGGCGATTGATTCATTGTCGGGATATTCCTGAGAAGTATTGAATGTAGAGTAGTAATAGGGGGTTTTTGCCTCAAACTCAGCAGCGCAGGTATCCACACATTTATATACACGCTTGATGCCCAGAGCTGTTCTGCGATCGTAAACCTTACTTTCCTTGGTGTTCAGCAAATGTGCAATCTGACGGTCGGCGTATCCTTTTTGTTTTGCTATTAAAAGCAGTTCTTTCGGTAGATCTTCGAGGTCAAATTTCTCGATTTCATGTTCAAGCTCGATCAGCTCTTCGATCTGGCGCAGGAACCAGGAGTCAATTTTGGTAAGATTTTGGATCGTTTTGAACGAAAGACCGATTTTGAATGCGTCATAAATGTGGAATAAACGGTCCCAGCTCGGGTGCTGCAGGCTATGTTTGATAGCTTCCTGGTCACGTAGCTCGCGACCGTCGGCACCAAGGCCATTTCTGCGGATTTCCAGTGACTGACATGCTTTTTGCAAAGCCTCCTGGAAATTACGTCCGATTCCCATCGCCTCGCCCACAGACTTCATTTGAAGACCCAGTGAGCGGTCTGCACCTTTGAACTTATCAAAATTCCAGCGCGGAACTTTTACAATAACATAATCAATTGAAGGCTCAAAAAACGCGGAAGTGCTGCCCGTAATAGGGTTGATCAGCTCGTCTAGGTTGTACCCGATCGCCATTTTCGCTGCAATTTTCGCGATGGGGTAGCCGGTAGCTTTGGAAGCAAGGGCAGAAGACCGGGATACACGCGGGTTAATTTCAATCGCAATGATCTGGTCGTCAGCAGGATTTACAGAAAACTGAACATTACAGCCGCCTGCAAATTTCCCGATACCATCCATCATTTTGATCGCCAGGTCCCGCATTTGCTGATAGAGTGTATCAGGCAACGTCATCGCCGGTGCTACGGTGATACTATCGCCGGTATGAACACCCATCGGATCGAAATTCTCGATCGAGCAGATGATGATAAAGTTTCCTTTACCGTCGCGAAGCAATTCCAGCTCGTATTCTTTCCAGCCCATCGCGCTTTGTTCAACCAAAACTTCGTGGACGGGAGAGGCGTGGAGACCATTATTGAGGGCTTTATCAAAATCTTCTTCCCTTTCAACAAATCCACCGCCGGTTCCTCCCAAAGTGTAGGAAGGCCTGATCACAAGCGGAAAACCAATTTCCTGAGCGATCTCTTTTCCTTCCAGAAACGACCTTGCGGTACGTCCCTTGCATACATTTACGTCGAGTTCCAGCATTTTAAGACGGAATTTCTCCCTGTCTTCTGTGGTTTCGATCGCTTTAATGTCTACACCTATAATATCAACATCATATTTTTTCCAGACACCGGCTTTGTCACAATCAATAGCCAGGTTCAACGCAGTCTGGCCACCCATAGTCGGAAGTACCGCATCGATAGGGCGTCCCATCGCTTTGTGTTTTTCCAGAATTTCAACAATGGATTTCTTCTCTAAAGGTAGCAGATAAACATGATCGGCGCTGATAGGGTCCGTCATAATCGTCGCCGGATTGGAGTTGATCAGAACAACTTCTATTCCTTCCTCGCGTAATGAACGTGCTGCCTGTGAGCCTGCATAGTCAAATTCGCAAGCCTGACCGATGATAATTGGACCTGAACCGATAATTAGAACGGAATTGATATTCGTATTTTTGGGCACAGTAATATGGTAATTTGTAGAAATGAAGAAAAAAACTTTAACAACTTTTGGGGTTGCCTGGTAATTTTGAGCAGGGGTACGTCCAAAAATTCCACAAAGTTAATTCACATATCGGAAAAAGAAGGGTTGGGTACTGGAAATCTGCATTAATTTTTAGTCTAAACATTAAGACCTGCTTATAAGTAATTGAATATAAGCTTATTTGTAGCAGAAGGTAAGAATGTTTCTGATACAATTTGATACGGAACCGTGGCGTCGATGTCAAAATTTATTGTAACGGAACAATAGAAGGGGCGGAAATGTCGAAATCGCGAAGCCGGAGTGGTACATTTCCACTCGCACCAAAGCGGAACGGGGCGGAGTTACCGGGGATATTGGGATAGTAACCCATCTTGATCTGAATAGTGTTGAACGTCAAACTCTCATTTCGAAGCCTGAGGCCAAGCCCATATCCCTGATAAAGCGGACCGTCCCATAAATGCAATTGGTCGCTGTTGACAAGACCGAGGTCGATAGAAACGAAATACGCGATCCGGAACCCGAGAATACTTTTATCAGAGAAAAAAACCGTTTCTGTGCCGACAGTGAATTTTTTGGTTCCTATCAACTGATCGTTATTGATTCCCCTGATCCCCTGCTCACCACTGATATTCAGGTAATCCAGCGGATCGCGGTTAATACCCCGCGTATAACGAAAACTTAAAAACTGCCTGAAAAAACTGTAACGAAAAGGGATCAGGTTGCTGATGTAGTTGATCTGCCCGCTGACAACTCCCTGCTGAGCCTTACCGTTTTTGGAATATGTACCAACATTAGCAAGCCCGTACATGTAGCCGAGGTTGTGCGGAAGGTATCGGCCTGCGGCGTACTGGATGCCGCCGTATCCCCTGGATCCAAATTCGGTATTTTCCTGCCCCAATGTAAGCGAAAAGAGGTTTCCGACCGGAACGTCCTCCGTCCGCCCGAAGCCATAGATCAATACGTCCCTTTTATAGTTCCTGTTGGAGTACCCGAAACTCACCAGGGTAGCGCTACGGTTCCAATAGAGGCGGTTGCTATCCGGCGTCACTTCCGGCCTTTGCACAAAATGGTATTTGTTATGCCGGATTGCGGCAACGATCCGGGAATTTTCGCTTAGTTTACTGTTTTTAAAGGGGAATTTGAAGGCTCGTCCAAGCCAGGCATCATAGTAGTTGAATTTTGTAGGGAAAATCAACGGCTCTTCGATGTCATTGATAAGCCGTTTATTTTGACGCACCCATACACGACCGGCATCCACGGATCCGGCATATTTGGTTTCCGTGGTTAAAAAGCGACGATAAAAGCGGATCGATTTCTCTTCCAGGTCCCGTTCATAAATAAAACTGGCCTGGCCGGTGATGAAAGTTTTGCCGATATAAGGTACGGTGTAAATGGTCCTGAACTGGAATTTTTTACCCACATTATCCAGCGCGTCCCATCGGACTCTGGTGAGCTGCGAGTGGGTGGTACCCCGCACGTTGATATCCTCAATCCCAACATTGAATTTCTTAAATGAGCTGAAACCACCAGCAAAATTCAACGACCATGAATCCTGTATCAGTACAACCACATCTGCCATCCAGGTTACATCTTTGCGGGGAATGACAATGATACGGGCATCGACAATGGTTTTGTTCGTTCTGAGCAGACGTTCATTGTCTTTCAACACCTGCGCCTGAATATCGTCACCTTCCGAAAACAGTAAAAATGATCTCCTGATGATCCCTTCGCGGGTATTGGTATGGACCCGTTTGCTGAGAAACTTTTCCAGCCGGTTTCCTTTTCTTGTTGTATCATAAACCGATTCGCCCAGTATGTCAAGCTGGCGGATAAATACTTTGCGGATCACCATTCCCTCGTACGGAGTAAACGGATTTGTTTCAATTTCCTTTACCTCAGTAACCTTTCCCTGGTTATACACATCCCGGAACAAAAGCCTGTAAACAGCCCGCGAAAATTTCGTTTTCGACATCCTGGCTTTCAGGTTCGTATAGCGGATGCTATCCCGGCTGTGTACTTCCAGGCTATCGGGATTTTGGGCCGATGCAAAGGTCGCCAGCAACAGAAAAAGCACTAAATATCTACACATGTGCACTTTTAATTCCAAATCAACAGACTTAACGTAAACGTACGGATGTCTGATATAATGAGATCGCTTAAAGGGATTTAAAGAACGGGCGTAGGCGGCTTTTTGGTAAGAAAATTATGGTCTATTCGCTTCGATAATGGCAGTGGAAGTTTTTTCGGTGTTGCTGGGAGACGGGGCACTTTTAAGCGCAAACTTTCCGTTCGGCCGGATCAGCGCGAACGTGGCGGCATCCAGCGGGTTTAGTTTAAAGAGCAGGTCCATGCTCTGGCTGCTGTCCAGAAACAGGTGTACACCTTTGAGCCTGTGCCTGACAACATATTGCTTCAGCAGCGCATCCGAAACAACTAGTTCGTCCCCCGCCAAGTGCAGGTAAATGAAGACAACATTCTGCGGGACCTGCGCCTGCAGCATAGGCATGTAGTCCAGTTCTTCCCTGCTTTTGGCGTCTTCAAAATTCCATTTCGACAGGTAAATGGTTTTTCCTTTGTAAAGATCCAGGATACGGTTCAGCCAGGACGTGCCCCGGTCATTGGAAGCAGCGATAAAATAACCGGGCAAAACTTCGGTCGGGTCTGTTTTGAGATCTTTAAACTCCACTATTCTTCGGATATCGCTGCTGTCCTTCACTTCCAGGCGTACGATTTCATCCACCGACTGCCTGAACTGCGGAATACCAATCCTGGACTGAACATGCGAATTGAGCAGGAGTTGTTGTTTATAGGTATAACGGTAAAGGTTTTTGGCAAGATACCTTGCTTTGAGAAACTCCGTCGCAGTACTGTCGAAAAGGTCGGAGTAAATCCTGCTTTCCCTTTCAAAATTGAAAAGCAGGTTCAGTACCATTTCATTTTTAGCAAAAATCTTATTCAGGAAATCAAGTTCGCCTTTTTCTGCAATCCCATTGCCTTGTATATCTGTCAAACGCTGCTTTTCCTCGGTAGTGAGCGTCGAAACATTATTTTTGATCAAGGTCGCCATCAGCCGCACAGGAAGAGAGTTGGTACGGGTGGGATTGGAATACTTCCTTTCCTCTACCCGCTGGTCCGCATATGCGCCAAAACGATTAGCCCAGAGCACGCGCTGAGCCGTAAGCGGCGGGGCAGAAAGTCGGTTCAGGCTGTCGAGCAGGTCCTTTCCAAGACTAATCTGGTTGCTCAGCGCATGTTCAAAAAGTATCTGAAGCTGTTCTTCGTCCGCGATCGACTTGGCCCAGTTAAACAAAGCCGGAGAATAGACCTGATTTTGGGATACGTTTTGGATCGCCGAGAGCCTGAGTTGCGCCCGCCTCGCAGCCAGCGCCTTGGCGTCGGATGCACTTGTCTCCCAGAAAGACCTGAAAAAATCGGTGCCTAATGATCTATTGGAATTTAAAAGTTGGTTTTCCGCAGCCACATATTGCATAAACTGGTTGTTGGCGTCGGCATTCGCACCAGCGAAATAGAACAGTTTTTTTGCTTTGCCCAGGGAGTCACCGTCGAAGGTAATCTCAACTGTCCCCTTTGAACCCAGAAATGTAGTGAAAGCTCTTCCCCCATAGTCCAGGTAAAACTCTTCGCTTGGGAAAAGTATCGGCAAAGACAGACGAAAACTGCCGTCCGCTTCCAGCGGCGCTTGTTTGCTCAGTTCTGACTGCGGCTGTAAGATATTGTTCCTGGAAAACGTAATGAATGGCGCCTGGCGGTAAAGTCTTCCGTTCAGGTTAAGGATCCGTCCTTTGATGATCAGAGAGTCAGTGGAAGCAAAAGTTTCGGATAAAAAACCGGAAAGCAGAACGGCCAGAAGGATAAAGCGCATGCACATGAAAATTAAAAATTGTAACGAAAAATAGTGAGCCTTTTTTATCGAACCAAATTTGTTCCTGTTATTTCCCCGCATTATCCCGCAGGATCTCAGGCTAAATCAGATACGGTCTTCACTGAAAGCTCCATCGCCCGGTGTATCGGCGCCCGGCGCTCCGGCGCCCGGCGCTCCGGCTTCGTAGCGGACATATATTCCGTGGTAGCGGTCCTGGACTGAATAGTCTTTCCGCAGAGGATGTCCTTCCCAATCTTCCGGCAGAAGTATCCTGCGCAGATCCGGGTGTCCCTCAAAATGGATACCCATCAGATCAAAAGCTTCGCGTTCATGCCAGTCGGCAGTCCGCCAGATGTGGCTTACAGTCGGTACCGAAGGCAGCGGATCGCCTGGGATATTTCTTGGAAAAGTTGCTTTCAGCATGAGGTCATGCCCATACGGGATGGATGTAAGGTTATAAATCACTTCCATCGTATTCAACCCCGCGCCATTGTCCATAGCTGTTATGCAAGCGAGATAATCAAAATACAGACGGTTGTCCTCATGCAGAAACTTGCAAATTTCGCCCACTTTTTCAACCGGAACAATCAGTACCGGCTGCGGCTCTTTGGCATCGGCATCAATCTCAATATCGGTAAACTGTGAAGAAATAATAGCCGTGATTTCCTGAAAAGTCATGATTGGATCAAATTAAATATGTCATTGCGCTACGGTCTCAGCGGCTTCCATTTCCAGGAACAATTCCGGGGCCAACGGGTGCTCGCCCCTGATCTTTTCCTGTAGTTTCATAAAGCCTCCGATCAGTGCCTCCGGCCGTGGAGGACAACCCGGAACGTATACGTCGACGGGTATGATCCTGTCCACACCTTTCACCACATGGTAGCCATGTTCCCAGTAAGGACCTCCACAGTTTGAGCAACTGCCCATAGAAATAACATAGCGAGGCTCCGGCATTTGTTCATACAATCTGCGGATCCGGTCGGCCATTTTAAAGGTTACCGTTCCTGCTACGATCATCACATCCGACTGGCGGGGAGACGGCCGCGGCATGATCCCGAAACGTTCCAGATCATAGTTTGAAGCGTACGCAGCCATCATTTCGATGGCACAGCATGCCAGCCCGAAACCCATCGGCCACAGCGAAGAAAGACGCGCCCAGTTCATCAGATCTTCCGCATTCGTCAGTATAATGCCGCCGTCACCGGTTTTTATTCTTTCACTCATTTTTCTTAGTAGCGTTATCTTTATTTTTTTGGGAAGATTTTCTCAGGTATTGTCACTTTTTGTCAGGTGTGGTCAGATATTGTTATTTATGGTCAGGTGTTGTTAACTTCATGACAATCCATGACAATAAATGACTTCATGATAACTCATGACCTCATAACACTCCATAACCTACTTTCCCACTTCCCAATATTTCGCTCCTTCCGTGGTACGGATATTGCTCTTAAAGAGGTATGACCGTGCCGTACAAAAGTAACCATATTTAAGAATAAACGGTTTCCATTCATTCAGAACCCATAAATTAACTACACGTCAATATGAAAATCAAACTACTTTTTTGTGCCTTGCTGGCCATGTTAGTGATCGAGGTGAAAGCGCAGCAGGATTCTACGTTCAGGACGTTCAAACAGGGGATGGCTATCTACGCCGAGTTTGGACTTTTACCTAATAACAAATCCATGAGAGACCAGCTAGACCGGTTGAATATCAAGCCATTCACATCTATGATGGGCTCATTTGTGCTGGCTCGAAGAATGGAAGGCCAAAAATGGTTTTCGGAGGGACGCATTATTTTGATGAACAGTACCAATTACACTTCAGACAAGGATGTGCCGAAGGCCTACCTGGGCGGTCTAGGCTTTGGAATGGATGGTGGGCCAAAATTGGTGAACACGAGCAGATGGAATGTACTGATCCCGATCGGGGTGGATGTTATGTTTTACCGGCTCAAAATAAGAAACAACGGTTCTGCTACCCTTTCACAGATTGTTCAGAATCCCGGAGCCTACCAACCGGTCAAGTTGTTTACCAGAAATATCAATGCCCACGCGGGTATCGGCGTCGATTATAAATTGAATACCAGGTCCAGGATCAACGATGCTGTTTACATCAGCGGGAAGGCAACATATCATTTGCCGGTTCTGGGCAGGAGAGATTGGAAAAGTGAGGATGTAACAGTCTCCGATCTTTCTAACCTGAAACTGAACCAGGTTTATCTGCAGCTGGGATTGGTGTTTTTCCCAAAAAACAGCGGTAAAATGTGGCATGGGATGCACTGAGGGAAAATAGGTTATCGCAGCATGCAAAGCGAATTCTTATGAATTCGCTTTTTTTATTTACCTCCGTTACCAAAAGATTACCGCAACGTCTAAAGGGTTCAGGAAAGTCCTGATTACGCAAGTAATGATTTACGCACGATCATACCCTAGATAAACAAATGCGGAGATTTTATGCTTTAATCTTTTTCTGTACCTGCCCGCTTTTCGCTGTAAATGCGCAGTATGTCAACTATGGCAGCTTTTATGATGATGTTACCTTCAATCGTCCTGTTGATATAAATCTTGCGGTTGGAAGCACTGTTGGAACGGGAAATGTTTCCGGCACGGGCGCATCAACCTATAATATTACGCTGCCGGTTCCGCCCGGCACCAACGGAGCGACGCCCGCAATTTCGCTGGATTATAATTCTCAGAGAGCAGGGAGTGGATTGCTGGGTTATGGGTGGGGCATTTCAGGGCTGTCTTTTATTACAAGAGTTCCGGAGACAGTTTATCACGACGGGCTTGCCGGGCCGGTGGAGCTGAACTTTAATGATAAGTTTGCCCTGGATGGCGCAAGGCTGATGTTGAAGGCAGGCAATTATGGTGCGGACGGATCGACCTACGGTACGGAGACAGAAAATTTTGCCACCGTTACGGCCAAAGGAGTGGCGGGGAACGGGCCCCAGTGGTTTGAGATGGTCACCAAAGATGGAGTGGTCATGGAATTTGGCAAAACGCTCCATTCTACGTTTGGCAAGCCTAACGGAGGGACAATCCTGATGTGGGCACTCAATAAAATTCAGTATCCCGGTGGAAACTATATTGTTTTTAATTATGCCGCTGATGATGCGGCAATCAGGATTTCAGAAATTGAATATACCGGAAATACTGCCGCAGCTTTACTACCGTATAACAAGATCAAATTTGAGTATAAGGGAAGGATCGATGCAAATGTGATGATGGAAGCCGATCTGGGTATGTCAGCCAATCAGCTGCTGGATAAAATCACCATAACAACCGAATCTGCACAAATTTTTAAAACCTTTCAGCTCAATTACGCCCATGACGAGGTCAATTCATACCTGAAAGAAATAAAGGAAACCGGGAGTGACGCCACTGCGCTGAATACCACCATCTTTAAATATGGAAATGCGCCGACTTATTTTACAACGGCCAGTTCTACTGTTGTGTTAAATGCCAATGCGGAGCATTTCACAGGAGATTTCGATGCCAATGGCGTGTCCGATCTACTCTCGGTAGAGCGGAAGATTGTCAACGATAATAACAAAAACTATCTCTACCACAAAAATTTCACGGTCTACCACAAAGACGATCCCTCCCAGGAAAACTACTACGTGGCGGCATTATACGAGCTGCCGTCCAATGCGCTGATCGTTCAACAGAAGAATATATATGTAACCGGGAACTTCATCGCAAATGATTATACCGGCGATGGAGCTGACGATATCTTATCTATAACAACATCTTATTCGGGGAATCAGCGGATGCTTAATAAGATTAGGATTTATACCAGTGTGCAAACGCCCGGAGCTACTTTTCCTATTTCCTTTGACTCCACAGAAATCGCCGTATCAAAGAGCAGGGTTCATGCCAGCGGGAATTTTATTTTTCCGGGAGACTTTAACGGTGACGGACTTCAGGATATTCTCACGCTGCTGGGTGCCAACGTTTCCGGCATATATGGTGCTCAGTTACATTCTGCGGTATTTGGCTTTACACCTTTTTTCAATGACATATATACGGTAGGTCCGGCTTTTTTTCCGGTAACAACGTGGGCGGAATGTCAGCAGGTTCATATCCTGGATTTCAATGGCGATGGTAAGAGCGATATCATGCTGATCAAAGATAACAATTGCGAGATTTTTGCTTTGGAAAAGGATCAGAATGGTTTTCCCGTTGCACAAAGGATCTATTTTTCTTCCAGCTCCCTTACCAAGAATCATATCATTTATTTCGGGGATTTCAATGGCGATCGAAAAACGGATATGCTTACCCGTGCATCGCTGACAGATAACAATGTTCCTTGGGTAAGGATTTTGTCAACCGGGACCGATCTGTTTGCCGAAACTTTTGTCTTTCAGAAAAAACCCGATATCACTGGCGTCCCCAACGACCATCATCTATCGACCGGGGATTTTAATGGGGATGGCAGGTCTGATATTTATCATGGATGGGAAATTAATGCGGCCAATTCCAACCTGGACATCTATTACAGTAAAGGCATAGCTTTTAAGTTTAACCGTACACCGTTTACAGAGCTGGGTGCAATTTTCCCATTGATCGCCGACATGAATGGGGACGGTAGATCCGATATTATCAACCGAAAATGCATTTGTGATCCGATTGACGTACTGTATTTCAAAAAGGACGGCAAAGAAAACCTCCTTCAGAAAGTTGCCAACGGAATGAACCACGTCACTGAATGGTCGTATAAAAATCTAACAGAACCGGGCAATGCTTTTTATAAACAGGGAAGTCTTACGGCTTTTCCTGTTAACAATATAAAACAGGCACTTTATGCGGTTTCCGGGGTTAAATCAAAAAACGGAATCGGTGGAAATTCTGAGGTAACCTATAGTTATGAAGAGGGGAGGCTTTACAGGTCGGGGAAGGGTTTTATGGGTTTCAAGAAGCTGGTTGCGACTGATGTTACAGCCAACATTAAAACCATTTCCGAAAACGAGTTCAACACCACTTATTATGTAGCTGCCCCTCAGAAAACGGCTATCTATCTGGCATCTACGAACACATTGCTTTCTGAGAAGACATTTTCAAACGAATTTATCCCGCAGGGGCCCAATGGCAGCAAACGCTTTTTGCACCGGGTGAAAAGCGTCACAGAAAACAATGTTTTCGAAGGCCGGACGGTAACCAGCACCAACAATACCTTCGATAATTTCGGTAACGTGACCCAGAACACGGTCAATAACAGCAATGTGGAAACCACGGTGACCAATACTGTATTCGGCGCATACCCGGGCATAATCCCCAACAAACCAACCTCGGTAACGGTTATTAAAACGCGCACCGGGCAGCCCGCTTTCAGTGTTACGACGGGCACGGGGTACAATGCGGTTGGCCAGCTGACTTCAAAAACAGATTTTTCGGGCCTGCCTAAAAGTGTAAGCACGGCTTATGAATATTTCCCGCTGGGGAACCTAAAAAAGACCACGGTCACGCCCTCAGGCCTGCCCGCAAGGACAACTTCTGCGGTCTATGATGCCAAAGGCCGCTACGCCACCTCGACAGTCAATGAACTTGGGCAAACCTCGTCGGCAACTTACGACGCCAAATGGGGCAAACCTTTGACGGTGACGGGCATAGACGGGCTGACGACGACCATGGAATATGATGGTTTTGGAAGGGAAAAGAAAACGACTTTCCAGCAGGGGTATTCAATAACCCAAACCTACGGCTGGGATATTTCGGGCAATTCGGTGTGGTATGCCAAAACAACGCACCCGGGCAAACCCGATGTAAAGACCTGGTATGACCTGCTGGGCAGGGAAATCAAAACGGAAACGGAGGGTTTTCAGGGGCAAACCATTACCCAGGCCAATACCTACGATGCCAAAGGCAACCTTTCCACTTCGACGGCGCCCTATAAAACCGGTGAGCCGGTACTGACGACCACCACCCAGTACGATGCCCACAACCGGCCTTTCAATATCAGCAGCAGCGGTCCTTTTGGCACCACCACCATTGGTTATGGCTACTCGGCGGGCAAGCTGACAACCACGACGACAACGCCCTCGGGCACCTCTTCGAAAACGACCGACGCCACAGGTCAGGTCACCAGCGCGACAGACAACGGCGGGACGCTGGGCTACACCTATTACAGCCACGGCGGATTGAAAGAAGTAAGCGACGGCTTACGGACACTGACCAGCAGCCAGTATGATGCTTACGGCAGGCAAACCTCGCTGACCGACCTGAATGCAGGCACGACAACTTACGATTACAATGCCCTGGGCCAGCTGGCTGGCCAGACCAATGCCAACAACAAAACCCATACGATGCAGTATGACCTGTTGGGGAGAAATACCAGCCGCACCGGCCCGGAAGGCATAACGACTTATGAATATTACCCGACCGGCAGCGGGGCTTCTGTCAACCAGATCAAGAAAGTGACGGGCTTTGCGGGCAACCTGGAAGAGTACACTTACGATGCTTTCGGCAGGCTGCAAACCAGCAAACAGACCGTGGACGCAGCCGCCTACACCACCACCTATGGTTACAACATGTACGATGATGTGACCTCGGTGCTTTATCCCTCGGGCTTTGGCACCAACCATGCTTATGATGCGAACGGGTTCCCGACCACCATCAAAAACACAGGCAACACCATCACCCTTTTTACCAACAATGGCATCAGCGGGCTTGGGCAGAACACCTCCTATGCATTGGGCAACGGCAAAACCTCGGCAGTCAGCTACGAATATGGTGTCCCGAAAAAATTCACGACGAGTGGCATCCAGGACCTGGAATTGAGCTGGGATTACGCCAAAGGCAACCTGACCAAAAGAAAGGATTATATCAAAAGCAAGGAAGAAAGCTTCACCTACGACAACCTCGACCGGCTGCTGACAGCTACAGTTGCAGGCAAAGCGGCGCAAACAATCACCTACCAGCCCTCTGGCAATATCAGCTCCAAGAGCGATGCCGGGCAGACATTCAGCTACCACCAGACCAAGATCCACGCCCTGACCGGGATCGTTTCACCGACCACGGCAATCCCGGTATTGACGCAGGACATTACCTACACGGCTTTCAACCAGCCGGAAAAGATCATCGAAAATGGCTCCGGCCAGCCCTACGAGCTGACTTATACCTATGGGGCCGACTACCAGCGGCTGAAAGGGACGATGAAAAAGAACAATGTGCTGATCAACACGCATTATTACTTTGGCAATGGCTATGAAAAGGACGTCACGCCCGCCATCGCCGACAAACACCTGCACTACATAGGCTCACCGGCCGGTTTGGTCGCAATCGTAATCCGGGAGAACAATGTTGACCAGTACTACTACACCTACACCGACCACCTGGGCTCGCTGCTGACGACGACCGCGGCAAACGGGACAGTACTACTCGACCAGAACTTCGACGCCTGGGGCCGCTTGCGCCACCCTGCCAACTGGGACTATGCCAACGTCCCTGCCCCGACAAGCTACCTGTACCGCGGCTTCACCGGCCACGAGCACCTGACGAATTTCAATTTGATCAACATGAACGGGCGGATGTATGATCCGGTAGTGGGGAGGGTTTTGAGTGTTGATAATTATGTGCAGGATCCGTTTGGGACGCAGGATTATAACAGGTACAGTTACGCGAAGAATAATCCGTTGAAATACAACGATCCCGACGGAAACAATCCATTAATTGGAGCACTTATTGGCGGGTTGGGCTATACAGTGGGCATTGGTTTCAGCAAAGGAGGGTTTGACAACTGGAACTGGAACGAGTTCGGAATATCGGTGGCCATGGGCTTTATATCATCCGGATTTTCTGCTGGGATCGGAAGCGCTACGGCAGGGATTTCGAGCGGTTTGGTAAAAGCGGGCGTTCAAATGGCGGCCCACGGTGCTTTTAGCGGAGCAATGTCGATGGCGCAGGGGGGAAGTTTTGGGACAGGGCTACTTACGGGAGCGGCAGGTTCTGCTATGGGATCCGCGACAGCCGGTTTCGGGCCCGGTTTACAAATTGGAGCATCGGCAGCATTTGGTGGCGTCGTCTCGGAATTAAGCGGAGGGAACTTCTGGAAAGGTGCTGCCCAGGCGGGGATTGTCGCTGGGTTTAATCATGCTGCGCATGCATTGGATGACCGTGCCGCCGCTAGATTACAGAGACGTATTTTAGCGGATGGGAGGCTTAGTTTAGGAGAAGCGAATCTTTGGGCTCGGAAAGGTGGTGGCAGGGATTTGACCGTTGATGCTAGTAAACTGGATTTAGGGTGGGTTGATGATGAGGGTTGGAATAGTGAAAATGGCAAACACGTTCAGACGCTCTTTAATTCAGAAGACGGATTAGTGCATGGAAGAATTTATCTGGAGAGAGTTAGTGCTCAAAGAGCTACTATACAAGACGCAGCATATGATTTCGATCAAAAAGGAAAGTACTTTGATAATTTCCTTAGAAACTCCTTTAACACATGGGGAAGGTGGAATGCGACTCATCTTGGTCTCTCCAACATAATAAAATACACTATACATTACAATGGCGCGGCAATTATAAACCAATATAGATTATACAAACCTTATTAAGATGAGAAACTTAAAGCTAATTATTATGATAATATGTGCAAGCTGTGGGGGTGGCATCTCTAATTATATTGAAGAACTCAGTGGCGATTTTATATACGTCAATTACGGAGGAGCTTTCAATATTATTCAATCACCAAATTCGAGTTATCCGAGTATCTACGGTGAAGTCATTGACCACTCATACGACGATAACTTTATCATTGTCGCCCAACATCCAAGTAAAAAAGGGTATCAATCTAAAATATCTTCAAGGCTCCGAAATGAAGATCACAAACGATACCCTAACAATTCTGAGGAAGAAAGGCTAAAGACTGACCGTATAGCTGATAGTATAATTACCAATGATCCATACTATCAAAAAATCTTTGCACGCAAACTTAATTACTGGATCATGTCCCACAAGAATAAAAAAATGTATGGGCCTTTGTCTGAGATTGAGTATTTGAAAAAGAGAAAAGAATTGAGGGTGCCGGAGGAATTGCAAGTACACAATGAAAAACATTAAAATCTTAAACAGATCCATTAATGAATACGAACTACAAAAGACTTATTAAAATGAAGAAATATTTCATGCTCTTTTCATCTATTCTCCTTTTAAAATGCTGGGGAATATCTGATTATTCGGAAGATCTTGGAAACGGATTTAGCTACGAAAGCTCCGGACAGGAATTCAAAAATATACGAACACCAATTCATGGTCAAAAGGACATCTATGGAAAAGTTACGGAATATAAGTTCAACGCAGACTTCATACTAGCTATCCAGCAACCAAGTAGAGAGGTATACCAAGGTTCAATTGCATACGAATTAAGAAATGCCGATCGCGTGAAGTATAAAAACAACTCAACAAATGACAGGATAGAAAGTGAACGGGTAGCTGACAGTCTCATCTTAAATGACCATTACTATAAAAGAGTTTTTGCACATCCGACCAACTACTGGATCATTTCGCATCACAGCAAAACAATGTTCGGGCCATTAACCAAAGGAGAATATTTTCAAAAAAGGAAGGAATTGAAAGTACCAGACAAATTGAAGTTGGACGAAGAAAAGTTATAAAAAGACCATCAGGAATGAGATATTCAGATAATAGACTATAGATATTTAAGCCATACTAAAAATGAAAAAATATTATATGATTTTATTCTTGATTGTATTTCAGTCTTGCGGTGGAATTTCTAATACAAGTGAGGAGCTAGGTAGACGATCCGACCGGGCGGCCTGTATTGACAAAAATTGAATGAACACATTGAATCAGCTACTTTTTTAACCAATCAATCACACCTAAATTAAAAAACAAAATGAAAATCAAAAGCACACTTGTTAATGCCTTTCTGTTAGTAATGTTTGTGATCCTGCAAAATTGTAATGCGCAGGAGAATCCTGCGGCGGGGGATAAGATTTATGAAGGTTGTTGTGGGACTGCTCCGGTGGAATTTCCCCTGGACGACAAGAGGTACATTTATATTCCTAACGTTTTTACTCCTAACGGTGATGGGATTAATGACCATTTTATGCCTTTTATGAGAAGTAAGGAATTGATGGAAATTCAGAAATTGACGGTAGTCAGTGCGGTAGGGGATACTGTTCTCTGGCAAATGGAACGAATTCACCCAGGTGATGACGCTAAAAATTATGGTTGGAGCGGCTACAGAGCCGATGGCAGCAGATATAGGGGAAAGTTTAAATATGTAATGGCGGTATGCGCTGTGGGTTTCAACCAGTTTGTGAGTGGGGAAGCATGCTCGGTAATTTGTGAGCCGGGAAATAAGGTAATGAAATCCAGATCGGGCTGTTACTACGCTTCCCAGGCGGGTCCGGACGGGACGCTGGAGAAATCAAAGGTTAATCAGGAACAGGATTGTTTTTAGGCATTCTTAGCCCTATACTTTTCATTCACTTTCGCATATAAATCCACTGGAACCGGCGAGTTCACCTGCGGTATTTTCGGAGCGGGCCTTACCCAATCCAGATAACCTTTGGCCCAGGCGTAGGCGAGGCCAAGGATGAGAATGCCGATAAAAACTGTCATTTCTGCCATCGCAAACCAGCCCCACGCGCCGTTGGTTTGCGCGATGAGATCTTCGTTGCCGAACACCACTGCCCAGGGGAACAGAAATAAAAGTTCTACTTCAAACAAAACAAAGATTAACGCAACTACATAAAACCGTACGTTGAACTGGATATTTGCATTGCCGGTGGGGTCTTCACCCGATTCATAAGTGGTGAGTTTTTCTTCGTTCGGACGGTCCGGACGGAGAATTTTTGCGACAGTGAGCACTACGCCCAATAGGACGAGGCCGGCAATAACAAACAGTAATATATATCCAAAATCGGTAAGCATATTCCGGTAGGTGTTTCTGCAAAGCTACTGATTTTAGGTCAGGGCAGAAGAGCGGAAAAACGAAAATTAAATAATACTGAGTATGATTGTACGCAGGCTTAATCCGATCACCAGTATACCGACGATCAGCATAAGTGGTTTTCTTTTGATTTTACCAACCACCATAGCACCGAACGGAGCTGCGATGACGCCGCCAATGATCAGCCCCAGCACCACCTGCCAGCTGTTGACGCCGTGAAAAATAAGAAATGTAAGCCCGCTTGCAAAAGTCACTACAAATTCGGCTGCATTAACGGAGCCAATCGTGTAACGCGGGTCGCGTCCCTGGCCCAGCAGGGTGGAAGTCACGATCGGTCCCCAGCCTCCGCCGCCAATAGAATCCAGAAATCCGCCGGTTGCAGCCAATACTCCAATCCTTTTGGTTTTGTTTTTGACAAAGCTTTTCTGAATCGCCTTCCGGATGATGATGAGGCCCAAAACAAGCATGTAAAATGCAATGTAAGGTTTTATAAAATCCCCGTCGATGACATCGGAGAGCAGATAAGCTCCGGTTACAGCCCCCAAAACACCCGGGATGAGCAGACTTTTGAAGAGCTTTTTATTGATATTTTTGAACCTGAAATGGGAAATAGCAGAAGCCCCAGTGGTGAACATCTCGGCAACATGCACGCTCGCACTGCTTATCGCCGGCGTTACGCCAAGGCTTAACAGGAAAGAAGTTGAAGTTACGCCATATGCCATTCCCAATGCTCCGTCGACCAACTGGGCCGCCAGACCGACCAACAGATACAATGCAAAATCGCTGCTGATAAAAGTATTGATTTCCTCTGCTCCGATGGAAATTGTGCCGTTTAAAAAAAGGACACCGGAAATGATAACCAGAATGCCAATCGGCAAAATATACCAGTAAGAAGAGGGTGGAAGTTTTAGCGAGAGCACTTTTGCGAGCATTACCGTTCGTTTTTTTGAAGTTGAGAATTCTGGAATAGCAGGCAAATGTAATAAAACTATTTAATCTACTAGGTTGATAGATTATTAAATTTTACTTAAATTTTTAAATTCCGGGATCTGCAAATTTCAGAAGAATGGTATTTGAGTGACAGGAAGGTTTGTTAATCAGGGAGTTATCGTCGGCAAATTACCCCTGGGCTCGGCTAAGTTAAATGAAGTTGTTGGTGTATATGGTTGCGGGAAGCACATTCCCCAAATGTCCTGTTACCTTCAATGCCAAACGGTCACAATAGTAGCGTACATATTTCATCCGGCTCTTTTGTTTCAGTCCTTACTTTGTCTTCGATTTACTTTTCTCCCTTCAATCTCCTTCTTTCATCCAAAAGCTCCTTCCTTCAAAACCAGTTTTGGATAACAATCTGGCAGCCGTTTTGCTGCGAATCCCACTACGGCAGTAAAAGACAACGGTTTTGTCCGCAGGCATAGTCGTGAGGTTTTCGGGTATTTCGGAGAGAGGGATGTTAATGCCGCCTATACTGTCTGCTTCAAATTCATAATCTTCCCGTACGTCGACAAGAAAGATTTGATCGGGACCGGTTTCCTGTAATTTTTCCCAATCTTCGAACAGCATTTCCGGCAGGTCAATTTCTGCAATAAGAGGCTTCATCTGCAGTTTCGCATCGTCCTGTTCCAGTGCGTTAATATGAGGGTTCCTTGCAAACTGAAAGAAGCTGGTATTGTTCGTCAAAGCATTCAACACCATCAGTTTGCCAGATAATGGTTCGCCAATTTCACAAATGATCTTGATGGCTTCATTGGCCATATAAGTACCGATCATACCAGGCAGAATCCCTATCACACCAGCTTCCGCACAATTGTCACCTTCTTCAGCATCCGGGAAAAGGCAGCGGTAAGTAGGCCCGCCTTTGTAATTAAATACCGAAACCTGACCCTCAAAACGCAGAATAGAACCGAACACCATCGGTCTATCAAGTGCGACACAGGTATCGTTGGCCAGGTATCGCGTAGGGAAATTGTCGGAGCCGTCTATGACCAGGTCGTAATCTTTCACAATGTCAGCGGCATTTTCGGCAGTGAGTCGCTCGGGAATGATATTGAATTCGACAAAAGGATTGAGTACTGCCAGTTTTTTTCCTGCAACTTCTGCCTTCCCCTTACCGACATCTTCGGCAGTATACAGGATCTGTCTGTGCAGATTGGTAATATCCACCACATCATCATCCACAATTCCTATAGTGCCAACGCCTGCCGCAACAAGGTATTGCAGTACCGGACAGCCCAAACCGCCAGCCCCGATCACCAAAACCCTGGCAGACCGAAGCCGTTCCTGCCCCGCCAATCCCATTTCCGGCAAAAGAATCTGCCGGCTATACCGCCTACGCTCCAAAGGTTCCATAAAAAAAATATTCAATCATTCAATCATTCCCCGCTCCACGACGGATCATTCACCCATTCCAAATTCACATGTTCAAAATCGCATCCCAATCCTTCCAAACCACCTCATACCCTTTGCTCCTGATCATTTCCGCTATTTCTCCCGGCGTTCGTTCGTCTGAGATTTCAAACTGTTCCAAAGATCCTGGTTCCACCGAGTAGCCTCCCGGATTGGTTTTTGAACCTGCGCTGATTGAAGTAATACCCAAAGGAATACAATGATTTCTGAACCTTTCCGACTCTCGGGTCGAAAGCGAAATCTCCAATTCTTCGTTCATGATCCGGTATGCGCATATTAACTGAACAAGTTCTTTATCCTTCATTTCTACCTTTGGTTCGAGTCCGCCGGAAAATGGGCGCAGTCTTGGGAAAGATAAACTATAACGCGTTTGCCAGTAGGTTCGTTCGAGGTAATCTAGGTGCAGCGCGGTAAAAAAGCTGTCTGTCCGCCAGTCTTCCAGGCCGATCAGCACACCAAGTCCCATTTTGTGAATCCCTGCTTTTCCGAGTCGGTCAGGTGTGTCGAGCCGGTAGTTAAAATTGGATTTTTTACCTTTCGGATGATGCTTTTTGTAATCTTCACGATGGTAGGTTTCCTGATATACCAAAACAGAATTCAGTCCCATGGGTATCAGCTCCTGGTATTCCTCTGTATCAAGCGGCTGCACTTCCATTGAAATCATAGCAAAGTGCGGCCGGATCAGTTCCAGGACTTTTTTGAAATACGGAACATGAACAGTCTGATTTGCCTCACCGGTTACCAGCAGGATATGCTCGTACCCCATTTTTTTAATAACGGCTATTTCTCTTAAAATCTCCTCGTTAGTCAGCGTCCGGCGTCGCATTTTATTATCCAGGCTAAACCCACAATACGTACAGATATTTGTACATTCATTGGAGAGGTAAAGCGGGATGTACATCTGTATGGTTTTACCAAAACGCTTTTGAGTCAGTTTCTGGCTGAGCCGGGCCATGGGTTCCAGGTATGCGGCTGCGGGGGGTGATACCAGCGCTTTGAAGTCTTCCAGCGTTCTTTTGGAAGCATTAAGTGCCTTTTCTACGTCGGATGAGGTTTTTGCATATATTCCGGCCCTCACCTCGTCCCAATTGTATTGGTCAAATTCTGTTTTAAAGCTCATCCAGAAATGCTGTTAATGGACTACTGGCGACCGCCCGGTTTACCTGATTGCCCAATTTTGCTTCAAAAGCGATGCGCCCGGCTTCCACTGCCATCCTGAAAGCACTTGCCATCGCCACCGGATCGCCAGCCACAGCGATAGCCGTATTGACCAGGACCGCATCTGCACCTATTTCCATTGCTTTGGCCGCATCGGTAGGTGCCCCGATCCCCGCATCGATAATCACAGGAATGTTGCTCTGATCGATGATGATTTCCAGGAAATCAATCGTTTTTAACCCTTTGTTACTACCAATGGGTGAGCCAAGGGGCATGACGGCCGCAGCACCGGCTGCTTCGAGTCGTTTGCACAATACGGGGTCCGCATGCACATAGGGTAAAATGACAAAGCCCAGTTTCGCGAGTTCTTCGGTGGCGAGAAGGGTTTCGATGGCGTCGGGCATGAGGTATTTGGGATCCGGATGTATTTCCAGTTTCAGCCAGTTTGTTTCCAGCGCTTCCCGCGCCAGTTGTGCCGCGAAAACGGCTTCTTTGGCTGTTCGTACTCCTGACGTGTTGGGCAAAAGATGTATACCGGGATGATTGAGATGTGTTAAAATATCATCCTGACTGCTGCGCATATCTACCCTTCGCAGTGCTACTGTTACCAGCTCGGAACCCGAAGCGATCAAAGCTTTTTCCATGACCTGGGATGAACTGAATTTTCCTGTTCCCGTAAAAAGCCGGGAGTTGAAGGTTTTATCTGCTATTGTTAACATAGTGTTTTCTGAATTTTTATGACTTTTTCTTTCAGGTTTTTGGAATTGATCAATGCGGATGACATAGCCACTCCATACACGCCTGTGCCCAGCAAACCGGAAATATCGTCTTCTCCGACGCTACCGATGGCTATCACCGGAATGGTATGGCCAAGCGCACCGAGTTTTTTCATAATCTTGCTATAACCCTCCAAACCGAGAATGGGGCTGAGGTTTTGCTTGGTAGAGGTAAACCGGAAAGGGCCTAATCCGATATAATCTGCACTTTCGTCGATTCTCCGGATGATGTCTTCCAGTGTGTTGGCTGTACCGCCGATGATCATCTTGCTGCCGACGATTTTGCGCGCTTCCCGCAAAGGCATATCATTAAGCCCCAGGTGCAGTCCATAGGCATTGATTTCTCTGGCGATAGATGGAAAGTCGTTGATAATCAGTTTCGCTTCATAGTGCTCGCAAAGGCTTTTAGATTCGCGGGCGATCTCCATAACTTCCTCTTCCGGACGGTCTTTGATCCGAAGCTGTATCCAGCGGCAGCCTGCGTCCAGCGCGAGTCGGACGCTGTCTATATGGGTCATGCCAGCAGCATGGTTCGACACGAAGTGCAGCCGCGAGATATCCCTGTCCATCCCCCGCCCACCCATCCCGATCCCCAGCCCAGGGTTTAAACCTTGGGTTAACAATGATGGCGACGATGATGACGCCGCCGATGATGACGACGCCGCCGCCACCCGCGGCGATCCCGGGTCCTCCGCCTCCCTCCCCATCTCCATCCGGGTCCCTAGCCCAGGGTTTAAACGCTGGGTTACCGATGCGGGCCATATCGCCCCCAGGACAGCAACCCCATCGAAGTTCATAACCGGGATTTTTGTGATGTTCGAGAGATCAATTCCTCCTATTGCAATGACTTTGACTGTTTTCAGATCATTGCTCAAAACGAAATCATCGTGCAACGTACTTTTGTACCCTCGTTTCGAAATGCTGTCGAAAACAGGCCCGAAAAATGCGTAACTGAAAACAGGGGATATGGTTTTCAACTGAGCCAGATCATGCACGGAGGTACTTAACCTGAAACCATTATCAACCAGACTTTTCCAGAGCTCCTCAGTCGTCAGTGCGTAATGTTTTTCGGAAAAATGAAGGCGCGAAATACCGAATTCCCCGGCCAGTTCATGGTGCTGGTGCAGGGAAATCCGGTCGTAGAACGCAGGATTAATTGCCTGGATAAGCCTTCTTACCTCTTCCTTTTCGGAAAAAGGTTTTCTCAAATGAAAATATTTCATTCCTTCCTCAAAAAAACGGTTGATAGAACCCGCCTCGTCCGGAAGGAAATCAGGACTGGATATGACGATCATCTTCATAGGTTACAGGTAAATCTCGCTTCCTTTCTCCGCGAATTCCTTCGCTTTTTCCTCCATACCTTTGGTAATCACAGATTCTTCCATCAACCCATTTTCTTCCGCATAATCCCGCACATCCTGGGTGATTTTCATGGAACAGAAATTCGGCCCGCACATGGAGCAGAAATGCGCGATTTTCGCGCCCTCTGCCGGTAAAGTTTCGTCATGAAATTCCCTGGCCGTATCCGGGTCCAGCGAGAGGTTAAACTGGTCTTCCCACCGGAATTCAAACCGGGCTTTGCTCAATGCATTGTCGCGGTATTGCGCACCCGGATGTCCTTTGGCAAGGTCTGCTGCGTGTGCGGCAATTTTGTAAGTGATCACCCCGTCCTTTACATCCTTTTTATTGGGCAGCCCAAGATGTTCCTTCGGAGTGACATAGCAAAGCATGGCCGTTCCAAACCAGCCGATCATGGCAGCGCCGATGGCGGAAGTAATGTGGTCGTAACCAGGAGCAATATCAGTTGTTAGTGGTCCAAGGGTGTAAAAAGGAGCTTCCTGGCAATGCTGGAGCTGTTTTTCCATATTTTCCTTGATCAGGTGCATAGGGACGTGGCCCGGACCTTCTATGATGGTCTGCACATCGTGTTTCCAGGCTATTTTCGTCAGCTCTCCCAGCGTTTCCAGTTCTGCAAACTGGGCGGCATCATTGGCGTCCGCTATGGAGCCGGGGCGCAGGCCGTCGCCGAGCGAGAACGCCACATCGTAAGCTTTCATGATCTCGCAGATATCCTCGAAATGGGTGTACAGGAAGTTCTCCTTATGATGGGCCAGGCACCATTTGGCCATAATCGAACCTCCCCGCGACACAATACCCGTGATCCTTTTGGCGGTCAGAGGGATGTAACGGAGCAAAACCCCTGCATGGATCGTGAAATAATCTACACCCTGCTCGGCCTGCTCGATCAATGTATCCCGGAACAATTCCCAGGTAAGCTCCTCAGCTTTTCCGTTCACTTTTTCCAGAGCCTGGTAGATCGGGACGGTACCGATCGGAACGGGTGAATTACGGATAATCCACTCGCGGGTTTCATGGATGTTTTTGCCGGTCGACAGATCCATGATCGTATCCGCACCCCAGCGGCAGGCCCAGACAGCCTTTTCGACCTCTTCCTCAATGCTTGATGAAACCGCGGAGTTACCAATATTGGCATTGATCTTGACCAAAAAATTCCTGCCGATGATCATCGGCTCGCTTTCCGGGTGATTGATATTGACAGGTATGACAGCCCGCCCCGCTGCTACCTCCTGACGGACAAATTCAGGTGTAATGAAAGACTTTGGTGTATTTGCGCCAAAACTGTGTCCTGCGTGCTGGTGAGCAAGGGTTCCTGCTTTGCCGTTTAGTTCTTTTATCTGCTGGTCAATACGCTGGTTTTCGCGAATGGCGATATATTCCATTTCTGCTGTGATGATCCCCTTTTTGGCATAGTGCAGCTGCGAAACGTTCTGCCCGGGTTTCGCACGGAGCGGCTTGCTGATATGGGCGAAACGCAGGTGGGCCAGGTTTGGGTCGGATAATCTTTGTTTTCCATATTCAGAAGAAATGGTTTCCTGCTGGTCTACGTCCTGCCGCGCTTTGATCCACGATGACCGGAGCTGGGGGAGACCTTTTTTTACATCTATTTCAAAATCAGGATCGGTGAACGGGCCGCTGGTATCATACACGGTTATCGGCGCATTGGGCTCTGACGCCCCTGATCGTCCGTGTACTTTCGTGTCGTTCAAAGAAATCTCGCGCATAGCGACAGATATCTCATGAAGCTCCCCCGGGACGTAAATTTTACGGGAGTTCGGGAAGGGAGTTCGGGTAATGATGCCGCTTTCCGGTGTTTTTTCAATTTTCATATAGGTTCAAGGTTTGCACTGCCGGTCTCCGGCATTTCGGGTGGATAATTGAAATGGGAAAAGTTTGGAATTTTGAAGCTAGCCGCCCTGGGTAGCTTTGATGAGCATGATCCGGTCTTGTGGGCGGAGTATATAAGCCGGCCATTCCGATCGCGGGAGGACGTACTGGTTTACAGCCACGGCGATTCCTTTTGAAGAATCAGGAAAAAGGGTAGCTAACAGTTGCTGGACCGAATGATGTTCGGGTATTTCTGTGGATTGGTCGTTGACGGTAATTTCCATTCTGAAAAACGTTTTGTGAGAAAAACTTCAGGAATGGACCTTTTTCGGAAAGATACATTGAGACACCATAGCGGTATCTCTTACTTTTCCCTTCGGCAGTACTAGCTGCATCAGGTTCAAAGGGTATTATCTCAGTCCGCATATCGGGACACCCCTAAAGTTTGGGTAAAGCTATTTCAAAATTCCGGTTTTTAAAACAAAGCTGCCAAATGAATATGCTGTAACGGAATTCAGGACTGATTTTTTAAGAATTATGATAACTTTGATCGTTAATCAACCCACATTATCGAACCTGACTATTTGATGCATCTCATTATCAGAAGCGCCACACCAAAAGATTTGCCTGCACTTTTGGAAATCATCAATCACGCCATTCTCAATACCACTGCTATTTATGATTACGAGCCCAGGGAGTACGACCAGCAAAAGGCTTGGCTTGACCAGATGTTCAACGACGGTATGCCGGTGGTGGTAGCGGAAGTGGACGGGGAGGTGATCGGGTATGGTTCCTATAATATGTTCAGGCCCAAGATCGGATACAAATTCAGCGTGGAGCATTCCATTTACCTCAATGAAAAATCAAGAGGAATGGGGGTAGGGAGCAGGATTCTTGAAAGCCTGATCCAACGCGCGCGCGAGTCAGGCATCCATACGATGATAGCCGGAATCGACGCGGCAAACCGCGGCAGCATTGAATTCCATAAAAAGTATGGTTTCATTGAAAAGGGCTATTTGAAAGAGGTAGGCTATAAATTTGACCAATGGCTGGACCTGGTTTTCATGCAGCTGTTGCTGGATGAAGATTGAATATATTTCTACTTTTGTTTGTAGTGTCGGAACATATTGATAATTTAAGTAGTTCTACAAAAAACTACGAAAATTTACTCAATCGGATAAGATGTCTACCCCCACAGGAAGTAAATCGGTCTTTCGACTCGATATCAATGCATTGCGAGCAGTGGCCGTTGTCGGCGTAATACTTTTTCATTATAAAGTCCCTTTTTTCGACGGCGGATTCAGCGGAGTCGATATATTCTTCGTGATTTCAGGCTATCTGATGACAAAAATTATCATCAGCGGACTGGCTAAAGATACTTTTTCCCTGGCCGATTTTTACGGACGCCGGGTTCAACGCATCATCCCGGCCCTTCTTTTTGTAGTTTCAATTTTGGTCGCCGTCACTTTTTTCTTCTACCTCCCTACGGAATTTACGCTGATTGCTGAAAATGCGGTAGCCAGTGTCCTTTTTTACTCCAATATGTTGTATCAGAAGAGTAATTATTTTGATGCTTCTTCTGATACAAATATGTTTCTTCATACCTGGTCTCTTTCTGTAGAGTGGCAGTTTTATCTGATCCTGCCCTTGGTACTGATGTTTTTCAAGCGGTTTTTCGGTAAGGACAAGGTGAAATATTTGCTTCTTTTCATCGGATCGGTGGCCGTAATTTTCGTTGCCGCTACGGTTTTGACCTGGTATAAGCCTACCTATTCCTTCTATATGCTGCCAACCAGGTCGTGGGAGATGCTGATGGGCGGAATTGCTTTTTTAGCTGAGGATTTCGTGGGTCGGCGCGGTTCCAGGCTTCTGGCGCTCATTGGCTACGGAGTTCTGGCAATATGTATGGTAGGGCTGACCAGTGAGATGAAGTGGCCGGGCATCTATACCCTTGTACCTGTACTGGCGACTTTTATGATCATTTTGTCCAACGATAACAGCCTGCTTTTCCTCAAATCGTCCGTGATTCAGTTTATCGGAAAAATATCCTATTCACTTTATCTCTGGCACTGGCCTGTGTATGTCATTGCGGGTTATCTGGGTATTGTGTTAACACCGCTTTCCGTGTTGGGGATGATATCGGTTTCTCTGATCATGGCTTACATATCATTCAGGTACATCGAGTCGATCCGGTTTGAAACCAGTAAGCGGGTATTAATAGCAACGGCCTTCAGTGCAGCAGTTGTTTTTGTGCTTTCTACAAAAAGCATGAATGATGTAGTGTTTGAAAAAAAGACACTTGAAATTTCAGGTTATTCCAAAATTCATAAAGCGGAGCACGATAAGCAGTTCAACTATGCCTGTTTTATCACTACGATTAATCCTGATATCGACCGGGAGAAATGTTTGAAGATAGACGAAAACGGCAGGAATTTTGTGCTTTTCGGGGACAGCCATTCTGCGCATTTATCGCAATCGTTGCGCGAGGATTTTGCAAAGATGAACATAAAATTGGTACAGGCCTCTGCCAGCGGCTGTCTGCCGGTACTGAGAAAAGATAAGAAAAACAGATGTACGGAACTGATCGATTACATTTATCTGGACTATCTGCCGAAAAATGCACATAAAATAGACGGTGTTATCATCAGTGCCAACTGGATTACCTGTAATTCTCCAAAAGAACTGGTGAGGGACCTTCATGAAACGATTGCATATCTTGAAAAGCTGAAGATCAAGGTTATATTAATTGGCCAGAATGAGACCTATACCATACCGTATGCATCCATTGCAGCCAGGGAGAACGAATATGACTATGACGCGTCGGAACAGTTTAGCAACAGATTTCTGGTGCCCTTGTCCGACACGATCAACAATACGCTGCGGCGACATTTCCAATCGAAATACGTGGATATTTATAATATCAGTTCGATCCCGAAGGTTTCAGAAAACAATATTCCTTACATGTCTGACCAGAACCATTTTACAAAATATGGGGCTGATCTGGTTGCAAAAAAAATCCTGTCAAGCAGGGAATTTGCAGATTTTCTTGAAGCCAGGGATGATTCGGTGAACCGGTTCACCCTGACTTCAAGATCCGAATAAAGATGCTATTAATGCGCCCTGCCGGTTTCTACATAAGTATCTTCGTCACCGGTAGGCTTGCCTTGCCACCAGGAAGCCAGGATCGATCCGGTAATATTCATCAGGGGGCCGAAAATGGCGGGAGCTAGACCTACAGTCGCCATTTTTCCCATTTCTTTGGCGATACCCGAGGCTAATCCTCCGTTTTGCATTCCAACTTCGATGGCGATGGTGCGGCAATCACGTTCACTCATTTTAAATAACCTGCCCGACCAGTATCCGAGGATATAGCCCGAAAGGTTGTGGATCAATACGAGTAACAGCAAAGCCGGCCCGATGGTCAGCAGGCTGTCGCGGCCGGCCGCGGTGATGATCACGATAATAAATGCGATCCCGCCCATGGACACCAGGGGCATAGCGGCGTCGAGCCACTTCACTTTTCCGGTGAAAAGCTTGTTGAACAGCAGTCCGGCACCGATCGGAATAATCACCATTTTGATGATATCCCACATCATGTGCAGGGTATCGATCTTTACAAAAGCACCTGCCAGGAAACTCATCAGAAGCGGTGTTACAAGCGGCGCAAGCATCGTCGAGATCGCGGTGATCGTGATCGAAAGCGCGAGGTTTGCTTTGGCCAGGTAGGAGATGACATTGGATGCCATTCCATTGGGCGAGCAGCCGATCAGGATGATACCTGCTGCAATTTCAGGAGGGAAACCGCTGATGCTTGCCAGCGTATAGCCGATCGAAGGCATGATAATAAAATGGCTCACCACGCCGATCAAAACACCTTTTGGCATTTTAACAACACCTACAAAGTCGCCGAAACTCATGGAAGTACCCATCCCGAACATGATGATCTGGATGAGAGGTGTAATGAGGACAGCAAGTTTGAAGCCATTGAACTCCTGGAAATACTGAGGATAGTAGAGCGCGGTAGTTACCGCTGCGAATATCACCGTGGTATAAGTAAATCCTTTCAGTTTCTCATATCCGCGAAAACTGACGGCCAGCAAAAGAAAAAACGCGATGAAAAACGGACCGGCCTGGGGCAGGTTTCCAGAAAGGGCAAAGTAAAGGGCAACCAGTAAACACAAAGCGGCAACACCGGAGAGGGCCTTATAAATATTCATAATCAGGGATCTAGAATGCGGTTACCAGGTTCTTTTTTTCATATACTCATCCAACTCAGATCGCTTCATCGGAATTTCCTTCGGGTTTTTGTCAAGCCATTTCAGGAAATCGGATTTCAGGGTGTCGCTCCATTGGCTGTCGATCTGGCCCGGGGTATACTTACCTTCTTTGAGCATCTGGATACCAAATTTGTCACGTATTGCAATAAATTCCGCTGTCAGGATCACCTTTTCGGCAAGGTGGGCAGGAATGAAAATAACACCTTCACGTTTGGCAAGCACAAGGTCGCCAGGCAAAACGATCGCGCGACCGATACGGATTGGTGTGTTCAAACCGGAGAGGAAAACATCTTTGAGGTAGGAAGGATCCCAGTCCCTTACAAATGCGTTGAAGCCCTCAATTTTGGAAAGTCCTTCAAGATCGCGGGACGACGCATCGAAAATCACGCCGTTACCCGATTTGGCAAAAATAGAGTTTCCAAGATTATCGCCGATCAGTGTCCCCTGCGCAATTTTCCCGAAACCGTCCGCTACATATACATCACCCTTTGAAAGCTGGTCGATTGGCCACGAATTGGTATTCCCGATCCTTCCGTTTTTTGCACCCCGGTCTTTGATGTTTTTTTCAACATCCGGGCGGGAGGGCATGAACTGAGCAGTAAGGGCACGTCCTGCAATGGGCACATCCTGGTGTATCATTTTCCAGTTTCCGTCAAACTGGCAGTTGTAGCCTTCATTTTGTAATACTACCCAGGCTTCCTCAATGGCAATTTCCTTCACCCGCCTGATCAGGTCGTCCGGTACCTTGGGGCGTCCGTCCGGAAATCGCTCACCTTTCCATTCAGAGGTAAGGAAGATCAATTCATCTTTGGATATGGTCTGTGCACCGGCAGGCTGGTAAGCAGCCATGCCCATAGATATTACTGTGGAAAATAAACCTAAGAATTTTAATCTCATAAATTCAAAAAAAATTTAGCGGCTGGAAATAGATAAAAGTCTAAAATTAAGAATGGTTTAACTAATTCGGTTCTTCAAAATGTTATTTTTCATGTCAAATCAGTTACTTTTTAAAGAAAAGATCAGAATGAAAGCGATCAAGATGTAAGCCTGAAAGCCAATCAGCTGGGCGAACATCAATATTTGACGACATGGTATTTGTCTTTATTTCAATACATTGAATAAAAACTCAATGCGGCAACATCATCAATCAAAAACAGCATCATTTATCACCGAAATCACTTACCACCGGTAAAACGATCCTGCTTATTTTGGGCCCGCCGTGGTGAATGGTCTGTTGCGCAATGCGTGTTTTGGTGCTGCTGCCCAAGGGCTCGCCGGTGTTGGGGTTTCTGTCAAACTGCGGGAAATTGCTGGACGTGATATCCACCCGGATGCGGTGGCCGGGCTGGAAGACGTTAGCCGTTCCGGTCATTTCGATTTCGTATTCGTAAACCTGATTAGGTGTGAGCAGCTTTATTTTGTCCAGTCCTTCGCGGAATTTAGCTCTGATAATCCCTTCCGAAACCGGCATCGCAAAGCCACTTGGGTAAACATCCACCAATTTGATCATCCAATCGGTGTCAGGTCCGTCTGTGGTGGCATGTAACTTCATTTTCACCGGACCGGCTATGGTCAGCGGTTTTTCGAGAAATTCACTGGTGTAAACGAGTACGTCCTCCCTTTGTTCGAGCGTGCGCTGGTCTCGGGGGCCGGAGGCCGTGGGCGTTCCGCAGCAGTTGTTTCCGCCCATGGTCGGCACGGGGCTCTGCGGATCATAGCGGTAGGTGTCTGTACCTGCTTTTTCAGGTTTGGTGAATGAAAGTTTCCCTCCTCCGCGTACTGAGTTTGCAGTTCCGTCCGCGCCCAGATACAGCTCCTGGTATTTTGTTCCGGGAACAGGCCAGTCGGTTTCGCCCCGCCATTTGTTAATGCCCATATAGAACAATTTTACAGGTTTTTCTTTATCGAGACCATTTTTGATGCCTTTCAGGTGGTAATCAAAAAAGCCGAGTTCCGTTTCAAACTGGTCCACATAAGCAGCAGGGGTGAAGTCCACACCGCCGAAGGACTGCGAAGGTCCGTGTCCCCAGGGACCGATGATCATGCGGGCACCGGCTCTTGCCTCAGGTGTTGCGCCTTTGTTTTTCATCCCCACATAACCGTTAATCGTACCCATCACAAAGATGTCGAACCAGCCTCCGGACGTGTAGGTTGGTACCTTTATTTTGTTAAAACGCTCTTCGTCACTGATGGATTTCCAGTATTCGTCATAGCTCTCGTGCTTGATCCAGTCGCGGTAATGCTGTACTACGGAACCGGCACCTTTCATATCCATGTCCTTCAAAGGCAGGTGCATCAGTAAGTTGTCGTATTTGACTTCTTCCGGCATGAAACTCTCGGTGTGCCAGGTTTGGGGCAGCATGATCCTGTTTGGCATTCTCGCCACACCCCAGCCATAATTGAAACTCAGGCGGTATGCCCCGCCCATGGTCAGCCAGTTTGCATAAATGTTGGTGGAGGCCAGTGCAGGAAAAGCAGCAGTTAAATGCGGCGGCGCCATACTCGCAGCCTGCCACTGGTTATGACCCAGGTAGCTGCCGCCCTGCGTACCGACTTTGCCATTTGAAAAATCCTGCGCCGCTGCCCATTCAATGGTATCGTAACCATCATTGGCTTCATCGCGGAAAGGTTCCCATTTGCCATCGCTTTCATAGCGGCCGCGTACATCCTGTACGATCACGACATAGCCGCGTTGCGCAAACTTGGTCATGGTCTGGTGGTGGACTCCCTCACGCTGAGATCCGTAAGGGGTCCTGGTGATGATCGTCGGATACTTGCCGGGCTCGGCGGGCATGTACATATCTGCATACAGGATCACGCCGTCACGCATCGGAATAGCCTGATGTCTGACAATTTTTATCTCATTTTGAGTACCGGAAAAGCTTGGGAAAGAGCAAGCGCAGAGAACGAAAAAGAAAAGAAAAAATCTCGGAGATATGCTGGGTTTAGTGATCATGTTAAAGGGTTAGGTAGGATGGGTTCTGTACTTGAAAAGTTATCTTCTCGATACAACGACTGGGTTTGTCAGGCCATTGAGATCGTATACCACTCTTCCTGCGCGGATCGTCACTTCGGCTTCCAGCTTTTGTTTTCCCTGGATCTTTGTACCTGTGTAATCGAAGAAACCGAACGTCCCGGTGTCGTTCAACTGAAATTTACCATCCAGCAACCGCAGTACGGTAACATCGGCACGCGAGCCTACGGAGAGATTTCCCAGCTGTTCCCGGTGAATAACCTGAGCGGGAGTCCAGGTGCTCGCCTTAATGACACTTTGGAGGTCCATGCCCATGGCCAGGAATTTCGACATCACGTTCAGCATATCCTTCATGGCATTGTTCATGCTGCCCGTATGAATGTCTGTACTGATCGTATTCGGGTAAAATCCGCTTTTGACGGCAGGAATGGCCTGTGAAAAAGCGAAACTGATACCGCCATAACCCACGTCAAAATTGATCCCTCTTTTCCGCGCTTCATAAACGAAAGGCTTTATTTTTCCGGTAGCCACATCCAGGATGGGTTCACGGCCGCCCAGCTGCCCGAAACAATGTGTGAAAATGTCGCCAGGGCGCAGGTGTTTCATAAAAAGCTCTTCAATCGGCAAAACAGGATCGCTTCCGCCGAAATCGATCATGACCGGGATATTGGCCAGCTTACCAGCTTCTACCGCGCGGTCAGTCGGGGCCCAGTTATGGCCGTTGAAGTGTGCCAGTTTGATCCCTACAATGTATTCGGGGTTTTCTTTGGCCACTTTGGCGGTTGCCGCAGCGTCCATATCCTCTACGTTCTGCTCGTAAGTTCCGCCCCGCATACCTTCCCCAACGATATTCAGGAAAGAGAGTACACGTGTCCTCGAAATATCAATGGTCTGTTTTTTGAAATCGGCAAAAGATTTCCAGCCTGCGCAGCCTGCATCAACCACCGTAGTGACCCCGGTACGGAAAGTAAAGCCGTCTGGCGGAAGGGCATTTGGGCCGTTACTGTAAGTCTGGTCCATTTTGGTGCCGTAAAAATTATGGGAATGAATGTCGATCAGTCCTGGGGTAACGTACAGACCTTTTGCATCCACAACCTGTCTTCCTTCTTTGGGGTCAATGTTTTTGGCGACACTCATGATCGTGTCACCTTTCATCGCCACGTCCATGACCTCATTGATATTGTTTTTCGGGTCGATCACATGTCCGCCTTTGATAACCACACTGTATTTCTGTGCATTGGCAGCGGTAATGATTGCGAATGCACAGAAAATGGATAAAAATTTCTTTTTCATTTCAAAATTGAATTGGTCAATGATTTACAAAATGTCAACCTGAGGGCCAGCCAGCGAAGCAAAAAGCAATATTCAACGGTTCGCCGCGATGACGTCGCTGCTATCGTCCTGAGCGCAGTGAAGAATTTTGGAAAAATGCTCCTGCACTTCGACCGAACCGGCGGCACCGTGCGCTACCGTTGATAATTTTATATAATATATTGGATAAAATCGGCCAATCACGGCATCGCCCAGCGGCATTACACCAACGCTTTCGTCAGTTCTTCCTTGATCCGTGCGGCTACGATCTTATCCTGGCCGGGTTTGAGCATGAAAACTGTGACGTCGATGCTGGGCAGGTCTCCGCCCCCGGGTACCACTTCGATGGAAGGATTCCCTTTCCTGAGGTTTTCAACCAGGTCTTTGCGGGTCAGTTTGATTTTGGTATTGTCCCAGGTAATTTTCACCGTAGGTACGTGGTTCGCGATAGGAGGGAGGTACATTTCAGTTGTAACGCCAGCCACCGTTTTCAGCTTGCCTTCAATTTCGGCAACCCGTTCGTCCCACATTTTTCTTTCTTTCACGTGGTCCATGTTCACAAATCTTTCCACTGCCACATACATGCCTATCATTTCTTCCTTGTTCACTTTCATGCCGCGTCCGATATTGCCGCCGCGCGGAGGTGCGCTGAGCCTGGCTGCTGCGATCAGCTCTTTTTTGCCCATCAAAATACCCGCACTCTGAGGCCCGCGCATCGCTTTCCCGCCTGAAATACAAACCAGGTCGAAACCGAGCTCATTGAATTTCCAGAGGTTTTCAACAGGAGGTACGTCGGCTGCAATGTCGATCATCGTGGGAATGCTGTGTTTTTTTGCCAGTGCAACCCATTCAGCATGCTGTATTTTTCCCAGAAGCGATGCGGTATTTAAAAACCACATCATAGCAGTTTTTTCATTGATGGCTTTTTCAGCCTCTTCAAGGGTTTCGATCTCAACAATGGAAACGCCCGTGTTAGTAAGTGCATGTACGTAGCCGGTATTGTGACCTTTCTGTACGATCACCTCTGATTTCATCCCGGTTCCTTCCAGTCTGGGGAGCTGTGATACCTTTTTCTGGTCCATGCCCGTAAGCACGCCCGCTGTACCCAGTACCAGCGCTGACCAGCAGCCTGCTGTCACCATAGCAGCTTCCGCGTGTACGAGGGCTGCGATTTTTTCTCCTACCTTGTCCTGCACTTCTTCGAGCATCACATATTCCTGCGAACTGGTCTGAATCGCAGCCAGTACTTCATCAGGCATGATCGAGGCGGTCATAGCCGTGTAATTTCCGGCAGCATTGATGAAAGTCCGCAGGCCCAGTTCTTTCAATACGTCGCGGGCAGGCACTTTTGCAACTTCCGACGCAAAAGCACTTTCTAAAGGGAGGGCGCCGCCGATGAGGCCGCCCAGTACCGGAACGGCCGACAGCCGTTTAATTAATTTTCTTCTGGTTAACATGGTCCGGAAAGATTAGAGTTTAGAAATAATGTTCAAAATACAAACGGATTGCCGATTCTAAAACCAGCAATCCGTCGTACACCGGCAGGCCGGTCACAAAAAATGCTTATTTATCCCACCAAACAACACTCGAAAGCGTATTGGTACCACCCTGACGCGTACGCGCCTCGATGAAGTTTACCTTGTTATATTGTTCCTCCGAATCAGGTATTACAAAACGGGTCGGGATTTTTCCGCCTGTGAGGTTACCGGGATAATTGGTAGGGGTCAGCACAGGGTATCCGGTACGTCTCCAGTTAGAAAAGATCTCGTATTCGTCTTCGAGGAATAGGGATACCCATTTCTGGGTAGAGATTTGTTCAATTTGCTGTGCGACAGTTCCTGCAGTTTTATATGGATTAGCAGCAATGTACGCAGCGATTTTTGCTTCCGAGATCGCGCCTGCCGCCCCAAACAGCGACCACTGACGCATACCTGCTTTTACAGCATTTTCATAAGCCACTGCCGCAGTGCTTCCATTGTACCAACCACGAACGGCAGCTTCTGCAAGGAGGAGGTTGGTTTCGGCATTTCCGAAAACGATCAGCGGTGCAGCATATCTCAGAAGCGTAGCCGGATTGGGCTCAGAAAATGTGTTAAACTCCGCCGGGCGGCTGTTGAAAGCTGCATTGGGCATACCCAATTGCAGGGCTGTGGAAGTATCCGCAACGAAGGTTGAGCCCTCAGGTCTCCACACAATAGAGATCACATTCAGACGCGGGTCCTTCGTTGTTTTCAGGTGGTCGATCAGCGTTTTGGCAAATTTGCCGCCTTCCACATTGTCACCACCCGGGGTGATGTAATCCGTGCCCATCAAGCCGTTCGCAATAAAGTTACGGCTGAGTGTTTGGGAACCATCCACATAAGCGATGATAGCCCTATCGTCGGCGCCAGTCGCATCGCTCAGGATAACGCCACCGGCAATCGCTTTTTCTACCCAGGTTTTCGCCATCGCCGGATCTACTTCTGTCAGGCGCATACCCAGACGGAGCATCAGCGAGTATCCGAATTTTTTCCATTTGGCAATATCACCCGCATAAAGCAGGTCAGCTGCACCGAAAGTAGCCTTGGTTGCATCCAACGCTGTAACTGACTCGTCCAGTTCTTTTAAAAGGTCTGCGTAGATAGCCTGTTGCGTGTCATATTTCGGACCGTAGTTTTTGTCGGTTAATGCCTTTGCCGCATCGGAATAGGGAATATCGCCGTAAAGGTCGGTCAGTCGGTGGAAAATGTACGCTTTCCATATCCTTGCCGCAGACAGCTTGTTAACATCCGCTGGGTTGGTTTTCACAGCGTCTATTACCTGCTGTATCCCGATCACCGCACCCTGGCCTTGTCCTGTACCCGCATAAGCATTCCAGCTACCCTGAGAGTAACCGAAATTGAAATATTTGTCACCTGCCGCCGGTACTTCTTTATAGGTAGCAAAATGCTGCATCGACTGGCCGATGGTCAGGTAGGCCGCACCAGTAAAGTTGGTCGCTACACCGTCCAGCTGTGTACGGGTAAAAAGATAACCCGGCACAACCTCCGAATATTTGTTCGGGTCAACGTTCATTTCCTGGAAACCGTTGTCGCAGGAAGGAAGCAGAAGGGCCAACGGGGCCGCATATATCAATTTTTGAATAAGGCTTTTCATCGAAATTAGTTTTTAAAATTTCACCATTAAGTTCACACCCAGACTTCTTGTTCTTGGAACACCAAATGCCTCAAGACCTTGCGCGTTGGTGCTGGTGTAGCTTGACTCAGGATCGAAGTATTGTTGCTTTTTGTCTTTGAAAAGAATAGCCAGGTTACGTGCTACGAATGAAACCGAAGCCGATTGCAGTTTCAGGAACGCAAGCTTGTTGACCGGGATATTGTAGCTCAACACCACCTGACGAAGCTTGATGAAATCGTTGTTGAACATGAACATCGCTGTGTAGTTCTTGTCGTTGTCGTAGTAAGTATCCACGTCTTTTTTCTCCCAGGTTTTGCTGAAAGGAGCACCTTCCGGCGTTACACCTTCCACAGTAACACCTGTGTCGCGGCCTGGAAGTGTTTCCTGCGGCAAACCAAAACGGTAGGCATATTGGTAAAGGTTGGAGTAAACGATGCTTCCGAATTTACCGTCGATGAGTACGTTCAGCGAGAAGTTTTTGTATCTGAAATTGTTGGTGATACCCATTGTCCACGGTGGAGTACCTTGTCCGATTTCTTCCAGGTCGCCTCTTACCGCATATCCGCTGGATGTGTTGAATACCACGTTTCCGTTGGCATCTGTTTTTTTGCGGTAACCCCAGACAGTTCCATACGGTCTGTTTTTAGCGTTACGAACAATACCACCACCAACACCGGTACCAATATCAAGGTAGTCGATTCCGTCAACCAGCTGCTCGATCTTGCTTTTGTTGTAAGCCATATTGTAGCTCACATCCCAGCTGAAATTTCCTTTCTGGATCGGCGTACCTGTTATCAGTAATTCTACTCCTTTGTTGCTCAGCTCGCCAACGTTCAGCAATGCAGACGTGTAACCCGACGACAATGCAATGTTGGTAGTCACGATATCGTCCGTGGTTTTACGGTTATACAATGTGATATCCAAACCAAGGCGGTTGTTCAGGAATTTTGCTTCCAAACCTCCCTCATAGGTAGTTGAGGTCAGCGGTTTCAGATCCGGGTTAGGAACCTGTGAGGAAGCCAGGCCTTGCACCGGTCTTCCGTTGTGGCCGCCTTGCTGCATGTTATAATATTGGTAAATCTGATATGCGTTCACAGTAGCACCACCCACTTGCGCCCACGATCCGCGCAGTTTCGCAAAGCTGATTGTCGAAGGAAGGTTAAGCGCTTCCGACAACACCAGCGAAGCACCTACCGACGGGTAGAAAATGCTGTTGCTTTTTGGGTTCAAAACAGAAAACCAGTCCTGACGACCAGAGACAGTCAAGTATGCAAATCCTTTGTATCCAAAGTCAGCCGAACCGAAAATCGAGTTGATCGCGCTTTTCAGGTAGGTAGGCGTGGTTGTCAGGGCTGCCAGGTTGGTGTAGCTATAAAAGTAAGGAATGGTAAATTCACTACCTGCCATCACAGTCTGGTCAAAAACGCTGCGTTGTGCATTGGCGCCGGCCATAGCTGAGAAGCTGATGTTATCAAATTCTTTGTTATAATTCAAAGTCACCATGCTGTTGGTTTCTGAGGAAGTTGTTTTTCTTCCTTCATAAGTACCCAGCGGGAAGTATGCATTATTGGTAGGCTGTACGTATTCGGAGGTGAAGCTGTAAAAATCCTGGCTTACACTACCTTTTACATAAAGGTTATCAAGAATGTCGTAGCGAATGCTTCCCTGGCTCAAAAAACGGTGTTTGGTATCGTCGTTTTTAAATTTGTTTACAACAAAGTAAGGGTTTGGCGCAGCAGGTACAGGGTTCCATTCCAATTCTTTGCCAGTTGTTGCATCATACCCCGGCGCAAGGCTGCGGATGTCTACCACGTTAGCCACCAGGTAGGTAGCCCAGTGCGGGTTCATATCTGCATATCCTACTTTCGGGCGGTTTGTTCCTTCTTCGAGGTTATACTGGAAAACAGTTTCAATGCTCAGTTTTTTACCCAAAAATGCATTCACGTTCAGGTTGGCGATGCGACGAGCGAATGACGAGTTGGGTACAACGCTGTTTGATTTGGTGTTGTTCAAACCCAGACGGAAGTTCACTGATTCGTTACCGCCTGTGAAAGCTACAGAGTTGATGTAGTTGGTACCGGTGTTATAAAAGTTTTTCAGGTTGTTTTTCTGGGGAGAATACGGGTGCATTTGTCCGTCAACCTGAATGGTAGGCTGACCGTCCATTTTGGCACCATAAGAAAGACGTCCTGTACTTTTCGCTATGTCCAGGGTAGCGGGTTTCACACCGTCCACACCTTGTCCATATTCATATTGCCAGTTAGGAATCACAGCCAATGTTTCAAATGTTGTGTTGCTGTTCACTTCTACACCGATCCCTTTTTGAGCGCGGCCTTTTTTGGTAGTGATCAAAATCACACCGTTGGATGCACGTGCACCGTAAAGCGCCGCAGCAGGACCGCCTTTCAAAACGCTGATCGACTCGATATCATCAGGGTTAATACCGCCGATACCGTCGCCACGGTCAACATTCATACCATTACCGTCAGCAGTTGTTCCACCCGGTGTGGTGTTGTCCATCGGCATACCGTTGATCACATACAAAGGCTGGTTGTTACCATTCAAGGATCCGTTACCACGGATTACGATACGGCTAGATCCACCAGGGCCCGTCGCCATACCTGATGCATTCACACCTGCAATTTTACCGGTCAATGCGTTACCGATGTTATTTTCACGTGCTTGCGTAAATTCACTACCCTTTACTTCCGTAACCGCATAGGCAAGTGCTTTTTTCTCTTTGGCGATACCGAGGGCCGTTACAACTACCTCGTTCAGGGCTTTTGCCTCAGGTGCGAGCTGCACGGTGATATTTGCCTGGTTGCCTACTGTTACTTCCTGGGAAGTGTAGCCTACAAAGCTGAATATCAAAACAGCAGTAGGAAGCTCTGCGTCAGGGATATCGATTGCGAATTTTCCGTCGACATCGGAAGAAGTTCCGCGCTGTGTTCCTTTTACCAGGATACTTACACCCGGCAAGGCGGAGCCGGTTTCATCTTTCACAACACCTGAAACATTGCGTTTCGGGGCTATTTTATTTTCTATCGGCGCATCTTCCACAGCGGTGCGCTCTCTTTTCAGGATAATACGGTCTTGTACCACCTCGTAGGTTACCTTGTAAGGTGACAGTATTTTTGTCAGCACTTCAGAAAGGGCTTCTTCCTGAAATTTATAAGACGTTTTCTGGTTACTGAAAATCTGCGGGTTGTACATGAACTTAACCTTGGTCACATTTTCAATCTTTTCCAGAACGGTCTCCATTTCTGAATTGGCCAGGCGTAATGTCACTTTTTGTTCCAGTATCCGCTGTCCGCGTACGTCGTGCGCTTGCACGAATGTACCGACGGCAATTACCAGTAGGGCTTGATACAGAGTAATGCGCATGATTTTCTGTAAAGCATGATGAAAATGTACTTGTTTTGACATAATTTTGATTTTTGTCGGGTTAAAATTCGGCATAATGATTCCCACGGATCTGCGACGCAGATCTCGTTAATTTGAACAATCGGGGGTCTTCTCGAGTCGGTGGTGTTGCAGCATCATCGACTCATTTTTTTACAGGCAGTTAGTAGCAGGTATTGTCATAGGCGGTGCAACGGTTTTTTTATTTTATTTATAATTGGTTCAGAGATTATCGTCTTTCAACAGCCTTTGCTGCTGATAATAATGCTGGCATCCATCTGTTCGTAATGTGCTCCCAGGGTCTTGCAGATCAGGTTTATTTTTTCAAACAACGGCTCGTCGGAAAGCGATGCTGTGAGATAGCAATTCTGCATGACTTCGGCATCAAATATGATCTTCACACCATAAGATTTTTCGAGTGTGGCGAATACTTCGGAGATAGGGGTGCCCTTGAATTCAAATGACTGCCGCTGGATCGGGAGCTCCAGTAACTTCGGATCTTCGATCAGGCTTCTGGTCAGACGCAGTTCTTTGGGGGCAAAAACGATCTGCTGATTTGGCGTAAGTACCATCCCCCCGAGCTTTTCGTCTGCGTGCTGGGTTTCAACGGCGTCTTTGGTCATCGGGAACACGGAGACCTTTCCGGTCTTTACCACCACTTTCACATCTTTGTCATTATCAAATGCGCTGACTTTGAAACTTGTTCCCAAAACTTTGGTAGCCAGCGTACTGGCATATACGTAAAACGGCTTGTCCGGATTTTTCGCTACTTCAAAAAACGCTTCTCCCGTCAGAAAAACTTCCCTGCGCTGGCCTTCGAACCTTTTTGGATAAGTGATGCGGCTTTTGGGCTGTAAAACCACCGAACTTCCATCTTCGAGTATCACCAGCTTTGCTTTGTCCGATGTATTCAATTCTTCTACCAGCGGTTCTTTGATCTGGCTCAGGATCTGCCTGTACTGTTCTGATTTTTGCTGGGTGGCCGTTTGCTTGTTAAACCAGAAGCCGGCAAAAAGCAACAAAAGGACTGACGCCGCCAGATGATACCAGTGCGGCCGGAAACTGATCAGCCTAAATGACTTTCTCCCGTTATTCTCACCGATGGCATGTGAGAGGCGGTATATTTCGTTGGCAACTTCTTCATCAGAAATATTATCAAAGCTGACTTCTGTAAGGTTCAGCAGGAGTTTGGCCTTTGTTACGAGATCAAGCTTATCGGGATTGAGGTGAAGCCATTCCACCCAGATCATCTCTTCTTCGGGATCATTGAATATGACCCACCGCCTGAACGAGGGGTCGGCTGCGAGTTCTTCCGGAAGAAAATTGCGGTAATTTTGCATATCGGGCAAATAATAGTATGGCTAATTATTTGAAGGATGCAGGATTCTTGGGGTGATACTCTTTTTTCGAAAATTATTTTTTGAATTTTTTGTGGGAGGAGACGGAAGAGTTGGATACAGTATGCCATCTGCGGTTTTTTTACGGCCTGAGGCCGGTGTCGCTCGGACGTACCGGGCGGCCGGGCGGTTTGAAACTACGCCCAACTTTTGCTTAGCCGAAATTAGGCCATGCCTGGTTCGATATCCAGCTAAACTGTAATAATCGCGGACAGTAAAAGTATATGACTTACCGGGATGGCGCTTTTGAGGGCGGAAATGGCTTTGAAGAGCAAATTGGCTACCGACTGCCGGTTTACCTGCATAAAGTCGGCGATCTGTTCATTGTCCATTCCCTCGAAATATTTGAGGAAAACAGCCTCTTTCTGACGTCTGGGCAGATCGTTGATGGCTGTGCGGACCATTACCTGGTTCTTGGAATAGACCTCGTTTTTCTCAATTTCAGTTTCGATGGTCTGGTAGTCGGAAAGTTCATCTATCTCGTCCAGGTCGAGCAAAGGCCGGGCGGTGTTATTCCGGCGAAACTCCTGCAAAAGCTGATTTCGCATTGCTTTCAGGAAATAGATGGAAACAAACTGGATATTGATCGTCTCCCTTTTTTCCCAGATGTGGATCAGCAGTTCCTGGATCGAATCTTTGATGAACTCGCGGTCGGACGTATAGCTGGTAGCGTAGTTAAACAACGTCCGGTACAGCCGGTCTGCCAGCTGGCAAAAGGACAGACTATCGCCAGCCTGTGACTGTTGCCAGAGATTTAATAGAACTGCGTTCTCTTCTGCTATGCGTTGTCTCTTATTCAAATCAGTTAAGGTCAGATACAAAGTAACTGTTAAATGTGTAAAATCTAAAATATAAGTCGGACTTTATTTTTATTATTAAAATTATATATGGTTTAATTGTACTATCCTAAAATATAAGTTTGAAATTTCAATATTTTGGCCTGTCAGGCATGCCGGGATTGGGGGCCGGGGTTGCTATCTGTGGTCATGTATTGCCGTGCGGGTTGTTTGTGGGTGTGTGAAAAAAAAGGCGATCACAGCTTGTGGTTGTAACGCCATTGCTGTGATCGTCTGATTACTGGGTTAGCGAGAGGCTATATGTAGGCGATACAGTCGATTTCAACGAGTGAGTCACCTGGTACGCCTCCGTAAACCGCTACGGTCGTGCGGCATGGGGGCTTGCTTCCAAAACGTCCCTTATAGGCTTCGTTCATGGCTTTGTAATCATTCAGGTCATGAAGGAAAACGCTGCATTTCAATACTTTTTCCATAGAAGAACCAGCTTTGATCAGTTCTTTTTCCAGTTCGTCGAGAACGTGCTTTGTGTGCGCAGTGATATCACCTTCAAAGTGGGCGCCTTTCCCGGCGACAAATACCATATTGTTGAATTTGGTATGTCCGGAAAACAACGGTACATCCTGCAACATCACCACGTCGCCGACTTCTTTTTCAGGAGCGGCCGGTTCTGCTTTTGCAGCAATGCCGAAACCGGCTACACCGGCAACGGAAGCGAACAATTTTTTAAGGATAGATCTTCTTTCAGACTTCATAAACGTGGAAATTAAGGTTAGTTAGAACGATAATACTACTTTTTTTTCTTCTTGCCTTCCTTTGCGATTTTTTCGCCGGCAGGCAATGTGATTTTCCAGAGGCTTCCTCCGGCTTTGTTTCCGCCCTGTTTTCCGCCATACTCAATGATATACACGGCGTTCCCGATCAGGAGCGCGTCCGTAGGCGAGGTGAAATTTTCGACGATGCGGGTGGTTTTGACTTTATAGTTGTCAGTGGCCTTGTCATAGATCATATCCAGGTGCAGTAAATCCTTTCCCTGCCTTCTCAGCGGACTTGGATTGACTACCCCGTTTCGTGGCCCGCCGGTATAACGCATGACAAACCCGTCGCCGGTCAGGTCTTTCCCGAGCGCTTTTTTATTGTCGAAAAACAATGCGAGCGGGGAGGAGTGTGCGTTAAAAGTACCCACGGTTGCGCCGGTCGTATCCCCGTCCATAACCACACCGGTTTTTCTGTCGCGGTACTCGTTGGCATCCGGGCCCATATTCTGCACCGAAGGACTGAATGTTACGCCTGCGGGTCTTTTAGGAAAATCGGGATCATTGTGAAAATACTTCATCAGCCATGCAAAAGCAAACTTGCTCATGAAAGGATCTTTTTCAGGGTCAGGCTGATAGTCAGGGTATTGTTGCGGGTTTTCTATTCCGCCCATCACCCAGGGAAATCCATAGTGATGTCCTTTTCTTACCCAAAACATATCCTCCGGATGATCGTAGTCACCGGAATTGGATACAGCAAAGAGGTTTCCTTTCGGATCAAAAGCCATATCATAGGCATTTCTGATACCTTCTGCATAGAGATAACCGTCGGCTTTCAGTTTGGCAACGTCGGTGGTAAGTAACAGGTCTTTTGCATTGATCGGGAAGCGGAATATGTTAGCTGTGAGGGCATTGTCCCTGGCATTTGGATATTCGCCTCCATTGTCCTGAACTTCTCCGTGATCGGTACGCGCACCAGTGTTCACAAAAATATACTTCCCGTCCGGGCTGATCTCAAGTGCGTTCCAGCCGTGGTCGAAAGTGGTTTTGTTGGCCCCGTATTCAACTGTATTAAATACGACGGTCATTTCCGGCTTGGTAACCCCGCTTTTCATTTCATAGCGGACCATTTTTCCTTTGTTTCCTTTGTTGTTGTTGACGTTGATATTGCCCGCAAGAAACAGCATATTCCCGTGAAAAGCAGCGCCTTGCAAACGGGGGATGCCATGATCTTCGACGGTAAGGAGTTTCTCGCTGACGGGTTTCCCGTCCACTTCCTTTATTTTATATACATCACCATAAAAGGTAGTATAATATATTTCGCCGGTAACCGGGTGACGGATGATCCGCACAGCGTCCGGTTCCACTTTCATGTACTCTTCAATCGTGATATCATCACGAAGTGCCCTGGGTGTACTGGTTGTTACCGGCGGCCGGGAATCCTGGCCAATTGCGTGGATGGACAAGACCAGGGCAAACAGGGCTGTTAATCCGGAGTTCAGAAGTTTGTTTGGGATAAGCATTTGTATAAAATAGGTTCAGGATTATTCGGTTTTACCTAAATGACGGATGTAAGCAACCAGCTTCCATCTTTGCTCAGCCGTAAAAACATCCTGAAAAGGAGGCATATTGCCTCTTCCGTTGGACATTTTCCAGAAAAGCGACCCGTCGCTCTGATTTTTAACGAGTGTGTCATGAAAGTTGGCAGGCTTCTGACCCAATGCGCCCCCGGCAGCCCCGTCTCCGTACCCGGCGTCACCATGACAGGAAGCGCAGTACAAGGTGAACAGTTCTTCACCCTGAGCCAGTGTCAGCGGTTCTTCGTGATAGGGGCTTTTTAAAGTGTCTGCCCAGGCAGGGGCTTTCCATGGTTCCTGGCTATGGTAGGGACGGCGGTCTTCATTTCCGGATGAAAAACCCGCCAGGGCTATTCCGGATAAAACAACAAAGCTTGCGGCTAGAAATTTGTTTTGATTCATTAACGAGAAAAAAATATGATTTTAATGTTTTTTTCTCCCTCCAAACCCCCAGAAAGCAGAACTCAATTTGCCGGAGAGTAACACTAACTTAAGGGGAGTGGAAGGAGAAAAACCTGATCTCTACTTGTCCAGCGACGCTCTTACTTTTGCCACTTCTTCGGTGGTCACTTCACTTGCCTTGTTACCGAAGTTGCTTCTGATGTGCGTCAGTACTTCTGCCACTTCTTCGTCTTTCAGAAAGCTATGCTGTGGCATCACGTTGTTGTAGGACTGTCCTTTTACTTCAATCGGACCTTCAAGGCCTTTCAGTACTACCTTAATCAAACGCTCCTTGTCGCCTGTCACCCAGTCGGCGCCGGCCAGGGGCGGGAAACGCTGGGAATCGCCCATGCCGTTTCGCTGGTGGCAGGCTGTACAATACACGCTGTAAACCTTACCGCCCGCAACCGGTTTGTCTTTATCCAGGTTGTCGTTGATCACATCCGGTGTCCTGATGTGCGACAGTAATTTTCTTTTTTCCATTTGGGCAAGGGAAGCTTTATTGAATTTCTTCTTGCCGCCCTTGTAGGTCACTTTCCAGATTTTCCCTTTCTCAGTTTCTGCAATGTAGATCGAACCGTCGGGGCCCATGGCGATGCCCATCGGACGATATACGGCGTCGCTGGTGTTCACGATCGGGTCTACGCCCGCAAAGCCGTCTGCGAACACCTCATAATCTCCGGAAGGCTGGCCATTTTTGAAGGGTACGAAACCAATAAAATAGCTTGACTGCGGGTAAGGAGCGCGATTGGTAGAGCCGTGGAATGCGATGAAGGAACCGTTTTTATAATGATCGGGGAATTGGCTGCCCTGGTAAAAAAGGATATCGTTCGGCGCCCAGTGACCTGGAAAGCCGATCAGGGGCTTTTCGTAAATTCCGCATTTGCCGATGATTTTTCCGTCTCCGCCATATTCAGGGTTCAATAACTTCTTGCCCTGCATCTGATCATAATAACAATAAGGCCAGCCTGCATCCGAACCATCTTTTACCCGCAGGAATTCTTCCGAAGGCAACATGGCACTTTGCCAGGGCGAGTAGATCTGCGGCCAGAGACGGAGCAGGTCATCACGTCCGTGCTGAACAGCATAGAGATTATTATCGGCAAAATTCCAGTCGAGGGCCACCACGCTTCTCAGGCCGGTCGCAAACTTATAGCCGTCTTTTTGCAGCTGGCCTGTTTTATTCGCATCGAATCTCCATATCCCGCCATGGTCTTCCAGGATCGGGCAGGGGTCCATTCCCACTGATCCCGGCGTACGGTTTTGTTCCTGGCATGCATTGGAATTGGCGCCAAACGGAACGTACATAAAACCTTTGTCGTCAAAAGTGACCGGCTTTGCAATGTGCTCGTGCATGCCGTGCGGGTGGTCGTCGGTCAGGATTATTTCCTGTTCACTTTCGGGTACCAGTTTTCCGGGAGTGAGTTTGTAACGGTATACGATCAGTTCAGAACTGAAATAGATATAGCCTTTGTAAATCCGCATTGCAGTCCCGTAAGCACGCTCCTTTGCGTTGCCGCCGAAACGTTTGATGATGTCGGCCCGCCCATCGTTATTAGTATCCCGCAGCGCAATGACCGATTCGTTCTTGTCAGCAAAGCGTGCTTTTACATATATGTCGCCGTTATCATTGACAGCGATATGCCGGGCCCGTCCCGGAAGGCTATCCACCACAACGGTCGCCTCAAATCCCTCGGGCAGAAAGAGCCCTCCGTTTTTATCGTTCACAGGCGAACCTTCGCGGATATCGGATCGCTGGATAAACCCCATGATGAGGATCAGCAGTAGTGGGACCGGCAATTTCCTGATGAGAGAATACATATTTGATGATCGTGAAGAGGGTTTGGTTTTATCTTGTCAAATAGATCGGATTCGCTATACCGTTCAGGTCGTAAACGATTTTGCCACCCATAATGGTCATTTCACATTCCAGCTTTTCTTTACCTTCCATTTTGTATCCGGTTTTGTCATAAAAGCCGAAATTGCCTTTGCGCATGGAAAAAATAGCTACGTCCGCAATTGCATTTTCTGAAATATGGCCGAGGTTTTCTCTTTTGATCACCTGTGCCGGGGCCCAGGTACTTGCTTTGATCACCGACGGAAGGTCCATACCCATGATATAAAACTTGGACATGACACTAAGCATATCTTTCATCGAACCGTTCATGCTGCCTGTGTGCAGGTCGGTACTGATCGTATTCGGGTAAAATCCGTTTTTGATGGCCGGGATTGCCTGGGAATAATTGAAACTTGCACCACCATAACCTACATCAAATACAATCCCTTTTTTGCGGGCTTCGAGGGTAAATGGTTTTACTTTTTTTGCAGTTTCATCCACGATGGTTTCTCTTACATTGCCTTCGAGAAGTGTGTAGGCATGTGTAAAAATGTCGCCGGGCCGAAGATGCTTCATAAAAAGTTCTTCGAGCGGAAGAGGAGGGGTGCTGCCTCCGAAATCGACCATAACCGGCATGTTGGCAAGCTTGCCAGCTTTAACGGCATTATCTACCGGTTTCCAGTCACCGCCCTGAAAGTGTGCTACTTTAAAACCCACCACATCATTTCTGTTTTTGATCGCTACCGAAGCTGCCAGGTTGGGGTCCATATCGCTGGTATCCTGCTCATAGTTGCCGCCGCGCATGCCCTGGCCAACGATGTTCATAAAAGAAAGTACACGTGTTTTTGAATTAAAAATCACATTGTTCTTAAACTCAGAAAAAGAATCCCAACCTGCGCCGCCGGCGTCCACAATGGTGGTAACACCTACGCGGAAGGTGAAGCCATCGGGCGGTAATGCAACCAAACCATTACTTAAATAATGGTTTGGTTGCGTACCGAAAAATACGTGACCGTGGATATCGATAAGGCCCGGCGTAACATACATGCCAGTGGCCGTTACCACCTGCCGTCCTTCTTTGGCATCGATATTCTTGGCAACTTTTTTAATTTTTCCCTCAAAGATCCCCACATCCATCACTTCATTGATATTGTTTTTGGGATCAATGACATGTCCTCCTTTGATGACAATACTATATGTTTGCGCTTTGACGGCAGCGCAGTTTATAAAAATCAGACAGAGAAAAAAGGCAGTCGTTTTTTTCATTTTTTCAAATATAGAGGTTAGGGGTCGGGAATCGGTCAGATCAGGATTTGACGGCTGCTTTTTGCAATTCTTCTTTAAGTCTGCTGGCAACGATTTTTTCTTCGCCAGGTTTCAGCATCCACGTTGTGATCGTCAGCGAATTCATATCACCCGCAATGATCTCGATCGATGGGTTTCCGTTGCGCAGATTCTCCTGCAGAACCTTAACCGGTAAACTTACTTTCGCCGCATCCCAGGTTACCCTCAAAGTAGGCGTATGGTTTCCCAGCTCCGGTACAGTGACCTCGGTAGTTACGCCGTTTACACTTTTAGCAGCATTCCCGATGAGCGCGGTCCGGTCTTCCCACATTTTCCACTCTTTTTTGTGGTCCATGTTGATGAATTTTTCCAAAGCCACATACATACCCAGAATTTCTTCTTTGTTTACTTTCATACCCCGGCCGATCGTCGATCCGCGTGGCGGCATGCTCAGCCGCGCCGCAGCGATCAGGTGTTTTTTACCCATCAAAATACCGGCACTCTGAGGTCCCCGCATGGCTTTTCCGCCGGATACGCAAACGAGGTCGAAACCCATATCATTGAATTTCCAGAGATTTTCTACCGGCGGGACGTCAGCAGCCATGTCGATCATGGTCGGAATTCCGTTCTTTTTGGCAATTTCTATCCACTGTTCGTGTTTGATCTGCCCGTTGTCCGACTGGATATTCAGAAACCACATCAGCGCGGTTTTTTCATTGATCGCTTTTTTCAGTTCATCAACCGTTTCCACATAGACGATCTTGCATCCCGTATTGGTCAGGGCCTGGGAATAGCCGATGCTGTGGCCTTTCTGGATGATCACTTCCGACTTCATGCCTGTACCTTCCAAATGCGGCAATGCGCTCACTTTTTTCTGGTCCATTCCCGTGAGAACTCCGGCCAGTCCAAGCGTCAGAGCTGAGAAGCAGCCTGCGGTAACCACTGCCGATTCTGCGTGGGTAAGCGCAGCGATTTTTTCACCCACTTTGGTCTGCACTTCGTCGAGCATCATAAAATCCTTGGACGCTCCCTGTATCGTTTCCACCACTTCGTCCTGCATCAATGAGCCGGTCATCGCTGTGTAGGTACCCGCCGCGTTGATAAAAGTACGGATGCCCAGCTCTTTTGCCAGGTTCCTTACCGGCACCTTGGCAGCCACACCCATGGGGTCGATGCTGGTTTGTCCCAGAAATCCGCCCAAAAGAGGAAATGTGGATAAATGTTTGATTAAATCTCTGCGGTTGATCATAATGGTTACAGGACTGAATTTGATAAAGGATGTTCAAAAAATAACTTTGACAATAACGTGGTTAAGGATGTAGAAAAATAGGTGCTGATACTCTTTTTGTGAAGATTATTTTTTCATTTTTTCCAATTTAAGAAAATATAGTTTGGTTATTGCCGACTTTGAAGCCCTTTTATTTTGAATGCGAAATTAAATTAAAAGTGCTTTTCGGATTGCGCCGGGCAGCACTTTTAATTTAATATTAATTCAGTCCGTAAACTTTAGTTTTTGTCCCACCAGAGTGGCGTAGCGGCGTTGTCAGGGCCGTTGAGAAGTTTTACCGCTTCTGTCACCGCAGCTGTATTCGACTGTTTTTCCTGAAGGATAAAAGGAATCCTGCGGACAACTGCGGTCGTTGGTACATCCGCGTTCACAGAATGTACGACCGGGTACAGTTTAGGGAACCTGCTTCTACGGAATTCCGCCCATGCTTCTATACCGTCGGGAAATAGCGCCAGCCATTTTTGTGTGCCAATTTGTTCACGCTGGATGGCTTCCGTAGCGCCCCATTTTACAGGAATGTTCGACAAAGCAGGGGAGTTTTGCTGGTCACCAGGTGCAACAGGTGTCTTTGTGCTGTTGATATAGGCGGTTACTGACGCGCCCGTGATTCCCCAGCCAGCCATGGATGCTTCTATCCCTTTTTCATAAAAAACCTGTGCAGTGCCTGTACCAGTGTTCCATTTGTTCACCGCGGCTTCCGCCAGAAGGAAATAGGCTTCGGCGGTGTGCATTACGTCTTGCTGAACAGCCAGTTGTCTGTCCCAGGCCGATCCTGCCCCGGTGTTCCGGATCCAACGCTCGCCGATGTTGGATGTATTATCGTTGCTGTTTGCTGCTACTGCGAGTTCAGTCGGGCCGAGTCCGTTTCTTAATCCTTCGTAGGTTTTTGTCAGAAACGCAGGCTGAAAGAAGATGCCAATGCGCGGATCGTCGTAGCCCTTCAATACAGATTCCATAGAAGCGCTCATTCTGAATTCCCCCCATCCGGAAATGGTGGCAAGACCATTGTTATCACCTCCAAGAAGACTTTTGACCATGTATGCATTATCGGCGACATCAGTCAGCAGTCCGCCGACAATGGCGGCTTCGGCTTCGGTTTTTGCACGTGCGGGATCCACTTTTGATATTCTCAAAGCCAGACGCAGGCGGAGCGTATTGGCAAATTTGATCCATTTATTAACATCGCCGCCGTAAACGATATCGAAGTTTCCATAAGGTTTTTCGGAGGTTTTGCCCTTCAATACCGTTGTGGCCGTAGCAAGACGTTTGAAAAAATCGTCATAAATCAGCTCTTGCGCGTCGTATGCTACGCCGTCACCTGGTTCACCTGCTGCGAAATATGGGATCGGGCCATAATAATCGGTCACGCGGTGAAACGAATAAACCCACCATATACTTGCCAGTGCATATTCAGAAGAACCCGGATCAGTTTGCCTGAACAGATTTTTGAGCTGAGGAACAACTTGTGTGTAAACGGGGTTCCAGTGCGAGTTGATCCAGGTCGGATGCATGAAATAGCGGTCCGATTGAAAATTAGCAGTGGTGGTCGCGAAAAATTGAGCAAATAAATCTGCGTAAAGATTTTGCGCTGTCTGATAAGTTCCTGCGGCATAGGATGCCTGCTGCTGGGCTCGGGCAAACAGATAGGGGAGCTCATCCGGGGAAAGACTGGTGAGCGAAGTTTTACTGGTATTGATTTCGTCGAAGTCACTGGTGCATCCGCCCCAGATCGATGCCGAGCCGATCATTAACCCAATTGTTGATGTTCTTACAAACTTATGATTTAATAATTTCATGTTTCTTAAGATAGTTTTGATTCTAACCTGGATTTGACTTAGTCTCAGAATCCTAATTTTACATTGACCCCGATCGTGCGGGTTGAGGGAAGCGAGCCATATTCCGAACCCTGGTAATTGCCAGCGCCCAGGTTTACGTCAGGATCAAAAGGCAGTTTTCGTTTCGCAATTCCTGGGATGTCCATAATTGCATATCCACGGTACAGGAAGAACAGGTTTCTGGCAGTAAGCGACAATCTTAAATTTTTGATGAAAGTATTCGCTGGCATTGGAATGTTATATCCCAGCGTTGCCTCTCTCAAACGGAAGTTTGTAGTGGAGTAAGTGAAGAACTCTCCCCAGGTATAGCGACCTTGAGAAACGGTCTGCCAGAAAGTTTCCGCTGTAATAGCTTTGGTATTCGTTTCGCCTGTTTCGGTTACGGCATCAAGTACCCAGCCTCCGTCTCTGTGAGCAGTAGTATATTCTGCAGTTCCGTCGTAAGCGAGGTTACCGTCTGTTCCGGAAGTCATGATACCACCTACACGGCCATCGATCAGGAAGCTCAGGACGAAATTTTTATAAGAAAAAGAGTTGTTTAAACCGATCGTGAACTTCGGGTTGAAGTTGCCGATTGTTTTGAATTCACTTACCACAGGAACCCCGTTCGCATTGACAATGTATCGTCCCTGGTCATCGGTTTTCCAGCCAAAAGCCTGAAGGTCTCCGTAAGATCCGCCTTCACTTACCACAGCCGTTGTGGTGCGGGTATTACCGCCCAGGGTAGCTGTTTTGATCTTGGGGTGCAGCTCAACAATAGTATTGATGTTTCTGGCAAAATTAAGCGTTGCATCCCAGGTAAGGTCTTTGCTTTTCACGGGCGTGGCGCTCAGTGTAAATTCAACTCCTTTGTTATTGATTTTCCCTGCATTGATAAACTGGTTCAGAAAACCCGTTGCCGATGCTTGTGGCAGTGTAAGCAGCTGGTTAACGGTGTTGCTGTTGTAATACGTGAAGTCAAGTCCCAGGCGTCCGTTGAAAAGCCGGATGTCTGCGCCGATTTCGGTAGAAGAAGAAATTTCCGGTTTCAGATTATCCGCAGGGCGGGTCGTGTTTTGCGAGATGAATCCGCCTCTTCCGCCCTGGAAAAAAGTGTAAGTCTGCAGAAGGCGGTAAGGTTCCGTATCATTTCCAACCTGTGCCCATGAACCTCTCAATTTGGCAAAACTGATAAATGAGGGAAGTTGGAAGGCTTCTGAAAGGATTAGATTTCCGCCAAATGACGAATAAATGTAAGAATACGGTTTGGGAAGAGTCGTAGACCAGTCGTTGCGCACCGAGGCATCCACCGTCAGATAATCACGGAAAGAGAAAGACGCAGTACCGAAAACATACTGAAGTTCTCTTTCTTCATAGCCTGTCATTTGGGTCAGAGCAGCGGCAAACGACAGATCAAAACGGTTTGGGATGGATAATCCATTCGTACTCGCACCCACTTGTGAGAACTTTTTATAAGTAGAACCAGCTCCGAAATTATAGGTTACCGCAATGTCTTTACCGATTTTATTATTACCGGAAACAATGAGGTCCATGTTTCTTTCGAGTTGCTCTGCGGTCCAGTCGGCATACGAGCCGCCTGTGCCTGCAAAAAGCAGTGTATTATTGGCAAAACCACGGTTAAAACGGTCGGCATACCAGTCGTAGCTGATACGGCCCTGAATGTTGAGCCAGTCTGTAAATTCGTATTTGGCAGAACCCAATGCGATCACGCGGTTCCTTTTTTCAGTTTCAAAAGTCCGGTTGATCGTCCAGTAAGGGTTCATGTAAATACCGGAACTTGCCCAGTATGTTGGTTTGCCATTGGCATCTTCAAACTGCTTGTATTGATTCAAATCTACGCTTCGGGGCGTTTTGTATAAATTCATCGTTACCGAACTCTCTTCCCCGGAACGTGGCTTGTTATCAATTTTGGAATTAATATAGGTTAACTTGGCGTCTGTGGAGAAGCGTTTAGAGATCTGGGTATTTAACCTTAAATTCAAGGTGTGCCGCATCAGATCATTATTTGGCAGTATTCCCTGGTTGTAGTTATTGGTATAAGACAGATATGTCTGTACTTTCTCAGAACCCGCCGAAACCCCGACCGAATTGTTGGCAGAGATAGCGTTGCGGTAAAAGTCTTTAATGTTATCCGGAAACGTAACTGACTCAGGGCCCCAGCTCACGCCAGAGTTGGTACTCGCGACACCGCCTGATCCCTGCCCATAAATATTCTGAAACTTTGGAAGCAAAAATGGCGATTCGACCACAACACCTGAATTGACGTCGGCGGAGATCTTGCCTGCCTTCCCTTTTTTGGTCGTAATCATTATCACACCGTTGGCCGCCCGGCTTCCGTAAAGCGCAGATGCCGCAGCACCTTTCAAAATGTTCATGGATTCGATATCGTCCGGATTAATGTTGGCTGCCCCGTCGCTGCCATTGATGCCGCCAAAATCACTTCCTACCTGGTTTCTTACTGTATTGTCGATAGGTACGCCGTCTACTACGAACAATGCGTTATTATTTCCGGTGATAGAGCGGTTTCCGCGTAGTACGACGCGTGTTGCCGACCCCGGCCCGGAAGAGCCCTGGGTGATCACAGCACCAGCCACTTTTCCGGACAGCGTATTTACGAAGTTAGCGTCACGGACATCTGTGAGCTGTTTTCCGTCGATCTGCTGGGTAGAGTAGGTGAGTGTCCTGGCATCACGTTCGATGCCCAATGCGGTGACCACTACCTCGCCCAATATTTTTACGTCTTCTGCAAGAGTTACATCAATTGTTGTGTTTGCACCAACCACAATTTCCTTGCTGATGTAACCTATTGACGAAAAAACAAGTGTGGCATCATTACCGGGAACAGATATCGAATACTTTCCATCAGCGCCTGTACTGGTTCCCGTGGAGGTTCCTTTTACCAGCACATTTGTTCCCGGCACAGGTTCACCTTTCTCATCTTTAACTGTTCCGGTGACGTCCTGCACGACGGTCTTGATCGGGACCACAGGCATCACCTCCGCAGGCATTCTTGCCTGGGATACAGGTTTGTTGTTGATAATAATATTGTTGTTGATCTGCGTGTAGCCGAGGCCGGTATCTGCCAGGATTGTTTCCAATGCTTCTTTCACAGATTTGTTTTCAAGGGAAACGGATACTTTTTTCTTTTTGTCTATTCTTTCAATGCTTGTAATGAACTTGAATTCGCTTTTTTTCTCTATTGCGAGAAATGCTTTCTGAAGAGTAACTTCATGAAGGTGAAGTGAAATCTTCACATTATCTACATTCTGCACCGATTTGGAATGTAGGGCATGTGTCGATGTGGTTATCAGCAGAAGAGCTAGCATCAATGCGCAGGCTTTCCATAGCGCGGATGCGGCTCTGGGAGAATGCCCAGATAGTTTTTTTCTCATACGTTCAGGAAAAATTTGGTTTAAAATTAAAATTGAGAAGCCCGCTAAAAGTGATCGTCTTTTATCTGCAAACTCCTCCCAGGATCGTGACCTGGTTTTCTTTGATATTGTAACGGAATGAATTTGAGATACTTAATAATTTTAATACGTCATTCAGGACGGCACCTTCATTGAAACTGGCCATTACCCGGCAATCGCTTAGACTTTTGTTTTGTAAGTCAATTTTTACCCCAAACTCCTTTTCAAGCCGGACAATCACTTCTGTGTACGTATTATTCCTGAAAACGAGCTGCTCTCTGCGCCAGGCACCAATATCATATGTGCTAACGATGTCAATATACGTTTCATCCTTTTGAGTGTTGATCACCAGCTCCTGCCGGGGGGTCAGTTGTGTTATCCGGATCGGCTCATCCGCCCCGATTTCCTTGCTTACCTCGACTTTGCCAGTTGCAACGGATACTGAAGCGGTTTGCTGGTACCGGTATGCTTTTACATTAAACGATGTGCCCAATACTCTTGTCGACACCTTATTGCTCCTCACGATAAACGGTTTCTGAGGGTTAGGGACAACTTCAAAAAACGCTTCGCCTTCAATTAATACCTCGCGGGTTTCACCCGAAAATGCCTTTGGAAATCCGATTTTACTGTTTTCGTTTAGCCATACTTTTGAACCGTCGGGAAGGGAGAAGCTGATCACTTCATCCTGTCCGCTCGTCTTTTCGAGATAGGCCGTACGGTCGGTTTTTCCTATACCGGTATTTTGGTTAAAATACAAATAACTGAACCCGATCAGCAACAAAATACCTGCTGCGGCCAGCCAGGAGCTTATTTTTATCAATTTTACCGGTCTTTCAAAAGGCTCTGCCGGATCTTCTGCGGCTTCCGAAATCTTAGTATGAAGCTTTCCCAGGCCACGTTCAGCGCTGAACGCAATATCCGGCTCCGACTGCCGCTCCCATGCAGCTTTTATTTCCTCGAAAAGTATGCGGTTGTCGATTTCTTCCAGCCACCATTCGATTGTCAGCTTTTCTTCCGGGCTGCATTCGCCAGCTAAATATTTGGCGATCAAAGGCCATGGTGCGTTATCCGACATGTATTTGGGTGCTTTCTGATGTTAGGACAAATAAAAAATGGGGATACCCCCATCCGGTCAGTATATTTTTTATAACTGATAAGTTTTTTGCAGAACTTTTAATTGCTTTATCGCTTTGCCCATTTGATTTTCTACGGTCTTGGCCGAGAGGGAAAGGATCTCTGCAATTTCGTTGTAAGTAAAACCTTCGAAGCGGTTTAGCTGGAAAATGGCCTTTCTTTTCTGGGGAAGAAAATTGATAAGGTCTGTGATCCGGGATTCCAGCTCATGGTATATAAGCTCAGCTTCCGGACCGGGAGTATTTTCAATAAAATCTTCATTGAGCTCTTCCATGACATGTTTTTCCTGTTTCATGTAGTTAATGGAAGTATGCCGGGTAGCGGTAAAAAGATAGGCACGGAGGTTTTTTTCAACCTGGATCTCCTGTCTTTTTTCCCATATTCTAAAAAAAACATCGGCGACTATTTCTTCGGAAAGGTCTTTGCGGTTGGTCAGATAGCAGGCAAAGCGGCAGAGCGAGTAGTAGTATTTCTTAAAAAGAGAATCCAAAGCACGATTATCTCCCTGCTTGATCAGCGAGATTAGCATTAAGTCGTTCTGGCCGTTGTTCATAAACTTTTACTAATCCTTAAAAACGATGTCAGATATTTTTGGAAATACTGTCCACTAAATATTTCATTTGCCAGGAGTGCGATTGATGTTTCAAAATGATTCGGGACAATATAACCGGAAATTAAAAAAGTAATATTTAATTCTGTCCTTTTGATGTTATAGAGAATAATGAATCAAGAATCCCTAAAATTAGAAAAGTAAATGGAAATTAACGCAAATCGCTGAAAATATTGTTTCACCAATACTTTCAGCGATTTGACGTATGCCGGGGAAGGCGATAAAAGGCTTGTCGAATTATTTGAGGAAAAGCTGTTTAACACAAACGGGCGTAGGTACACTGATCTCTTTCCCGGTATAAGTCAATTGTCCGGTTGCTGCGTTCCTCTTGAAAAACACAACATTATCACTGTCTTTGTTGGTAACAATAGCCAGCTCGCCTTTTTCATCGATCAGGAAATTGCGGGGATGTTTGCCATGTGTTTCAGCATGTCCGGCAATGGTCAACTTTCCGGTTTTGGCGTCAACTCCGTAAATAGCAAGGCTTTCGTGCCCACGGTTAGACGCATAAATGAACTTCCCATCCGGTGAAAAATGAATGTCTGCGGCAAAGCTTTTGCTTTTGAAATCGGATGGAAGCATGGTGATTCTTTCCAATGGAACAAGCGCGCCGGTATTTTTCACGATCTGGAAAGAGTTGACGTGAGAAGATAGCTCGCAGGCGGAATAACCGAAATTTCCGTTAGGATGAATGGCAAAATGGCGTGGCCCGTCGCCGGCTTTTACTTCAACGTAAGGCACGGTTCCAGGAGTCAGTTTGCCTGTTTTCTGGTCTACCGCATATACCATAATTTTATCAATACCCAGATCCGATGCATAAATAAATTTCCCGTCAGCAGATGGAATAATCGAGTGCATGTGCGGTTTCTGGCCCGGTGCGCCTTTGTCCTGAATTGAATCTGCTGCTGCACCAATGCTGCCATCTTTGTTAAGCAGATATACCCCCAATTGGCCACTTCCGTAATTGGAAACGAATAAAAATTTACCTTTCGGGTCTACGCTTACATGGCACGGGCCGCGACCAAGAGAAGGCTGAGAATTGATGGCGGTCAGCTTTCCGGTAGCCTGGTCGATAGCGTAGGAAGACACTGTTGCGTTTCCTTCATTGGCAGTGTAAAGGAATTTTTTGTTCGGGTGAAATTCAAGGAATGAAGGGCTTATTTTGCTGGTTATGACCTGTAACTCCTTGTAGGAAAGATTCTTCCTGTCGAATTCGTATACATAGATACCTTCACCTTTCTGGGTGTATGTGCCCACATACAGTATCTCTTTGGAGCTTTTTTGTGCAAATGTCATGATCGCGGATAGCAAACAGCATAATGTAACAATTGTTTTCTTCATAAATGGGTAGCCCTGCCTGGGCATGTTTAGATGATTGATAATGGATAACAGGTAGCCCCTCCGGGGCAAATTATACTGCCTTTAAGTAACGTTTTTTTGAGTAATGGGTAGTATGGTGCCTTTAAGTAACGTTTTTTGAGTAATGGGTAGCCCCTCTGGGGCAGCGTATGGTGCATTTAAGTAGCGTTTTTTTTTGAGTAATGGGTAGCCCCTCGGGGGCAGAATATGGTGCCAGTAAGTAATGTTTTTTGAGTGATGGGTAGCCCCTCGGGGGCAGCGTATGGTGCCTTTAAGTAATGGTTTTTGAATAATGGGTAGCCCCTCTGGGGCAGAATATTGTGCCAGTAAGTAATGTTTTTTGAGTAATGGGTAGCCCCTCTGGGGCAGAATATGGTGCCTTTAAGTAACGTTTTTTTGAGTAATGGGTAGCCCCTCTGGGGCAGCGTTTAATGCATATAAGCAACGTTTTATGAGCAATAGGTAGCGCTAAAGAGCAATTGTTTGACAACCCGTATATTTGCCCCGGAGGGGCTACCCAATACTAGCAAAAATGTGTTTAGGGGATTGTTTTTGCCCCGGCGGGGCTACCCATAATTTTGCAAAATGCTATTCGAAAACCAGCGTACCGAATTTCTGGAATTCATGAAAGCTGCCGGCGGTTTTCTGCCACGAATAATATGCCGTTTCTGAATCATAATCGATCCTGTAAAAATTCCCCCTCCATTTTTCCCCTGATTTCGGGGCACCGCCCACAATCGGGTTCATAAGGTTAAAAGGAATAAAAAACTCAGCTTTCCAGCCTTCTACTGCTGCCATGCTTTTCTTTTGTCCTCCCTGGACGCTGGTTGCATGCTGCACCTTGTTACGGTCGTCGTAATGCCATGGTTTCCAGCCCTGTGCCCTTCCTTTAATATTCGGCACCAGAATGGCAAGTTCGTAATCGAGAGGTGAAATCTCATATTCCAGATAAATGGGAACGGAAGTATCCGGCCATAAAAACACTTCGACTACATCCTCTTTGAACAAGGCACCAAAATCTTCGAGAATTGTGGAGGTGAGTTTTTGGTCGGTACAATCAAAAAGGAAGTACATGCCTTTGTCGGAGTACATGATCTTTACCTTGGTAGGAAAAGCTTTACCGGCGGAAGCCTGTCGGGGGCCCTTCTGAACGGTGATATCGAACCACTTTGCAGCTGCCCAGTTTGAAGCAGTGCCTTCTCCGTTTACTTTGAAATCTGTTGTTTTTTTAACGACAAGAGAAGAGTCTGGGACCGGGGCCGCGTTAGACTGGGCAGAAACGATGGCCGCTGCCAAAAGAACAAAGCGGATAGCGAGTTTTTGGAACATTTATATGACGGGTTAAGGAATGAAAACGGAATGATTGGTCAGGTACGGGCAGTTGTTGTCAAGGATATTCAATTATAGGTCATGCGTGTTCAGGTGTTGTGGATGGTCGCCAAATGGGCATCTGCTTTGCTTTTTGCAATGCAGGCTGAGTTTCGCGCTTGATCTGATTTTTTTGGAAATGCGGAGTCGATTTCCTGCGGCAATTTCATTAGGTTTTTACAGATTACAAAACATTATTTTTCGGGCTGGCTGAATTGGCATCAGGACCTTTTCGAAAATATCCGCCCCGGTTGTCACCTTTTGGAACGATTATTTAAATATTTCCGGGGAATTGAAGTTAGTAACCTTTAAACTTTAAATGTTATGAGACGCGAAAGAGGAGAGCCAGCAATAGCTACAACTAGTAAGCCGATTATCGAACCACCCGTTTTTCCCAGTTTTCCGGAAAATACCCAGAAAACACGACCAGTAGCCGAAGATCCGGATCTGGTCAGAAAAGAGAACACGGACGATAATCCTGAGGAGGGAAATGAAGAAGATTAGGTTTTTTAAACCTGTTTTTATTTGTTGACATACACTATTTATAAAAGCCTTTCGGATGTTTTTCCGAAGGGCTTTTTGTTTTTCAATGAGTAATGAAATGTCCCTTCTGTCTTATTCTGCTATTATTCCAAATTCCTCACCTTTATTTACCAATGAGTTCTTCCGATAAAAATGTTACCCAAAGCATTACCCAGGTAATTGCAGCATCCTCCCTTGGTACTTTAATTGAATGGTATGATTTCTACATTTTTGGCAGTCTTGCGGTCATAATTGGACAGCAGCTATTCCCCAGTGATGCCGGTGCTTCCGCGCTCATTAATACCCTCGCCATCTTTGCGGCAGGTTTCATTGTCCGGCCTTTCGGGGCATTGGTCTTCGGTCGGCTTGGCGATCTTATCGGCAGGAAATATACCTTTTTGCTGACCCTGGTTTTGATGGGCGGCTCCACTTTTCTGATCGGGCTGATTCCTTCGTATTCCAGTATCGGCTATGCAGCTCCGATCCTCGTTCTGATCCTGCGCCTGGTGCAGGGCTTAGCTCTCGGAGGAGAATATGGGGGCGCTGCTACCTATGTGGCCGAGCATGCGCCGGTTGGGAAAAGAGGTTTTTTTACAAGCTGGATCCAGACTACCGCAACATTGGGTTTGTTTCTGTCGCTGGGTATTATTGTCCTCACCAAAAATACAATAGGGGCGGAAGCTTTCGCTGACTGGGGCTGGCGGATCCCCTTTCTGGTTTCGATCTTGCTGGTAGGCGTGTCCATTTATATACGGATGAAAATGCATGAGTCGCCGGTTTTTACCAAACTGAAATCGGAGGGGAAAATATCTTCAAACCCTTTGAAGGAGAGTTTCCAGAAAAAAGCAAATTTCAAAATGGTACTGCTGGCTTTGTTTGGCGCTACGATGGGACAGGGGGTGATCTGGTATACCGGCCAGTTTTATGCGCAGTCCTTTCTGGAAAACACCTGCAAGCTTGATTTTAATGAATCGAGGTACGTTCTTCTGTGGGCGATCCTTTTTGCCACACCGTTTTTTGTGGTATTCGGATCGTGGAGTGATAAAGTCGGCAGGAAGTGGATCATGCTTGTGGGTATGCTGCTGGGGGTGATATGCTACCGTCCCATTTATCAGTATTTTATTGACGCTACCAATGTAAAGGAATTAGAGAAAACGGAATTGCTTACGAGCTCGGTCCCGGTTGTCGAAAGGGGGCTCGTCAGTGGGAAACAGGATTCCCTGATTACTACAACGACACTGAAAACCTTGAATAACGGTATGACTTTTAAGGAAGCTAAAGTTGTAATAATTCCGGAAGATGTTCTTGTGCCTGTGAAGGAAGAAACGGTTATTAAAGATGTGACCTTATCCGGTTCAACTTATGTGACGATCATATTCCTGGTCTTTTTCCAGGTATTGTTGGTAACAATGGTTTACGGTCCTATTGCTGCATTTTTGGTTGAGCTTTTCCCGACACAAATCCGTTACACGTCGATGTCGCTGCCGTATCATATTGGAAATGGCGTTTTTGGTGGACTGGTACCGTTTATTGCAACGCTTGTGGCTTCGTTTAGCGGATCTACTCCTTTGTCAGGGCTATGGTATCCGATCGGGATTGCGGCCTTGTCATTTGTTATCGGGGCAATTTATATCGATAATAAAGGCGATAGCAATGTGATGGATTAGCAGGCGATAATTTTTTCGCCAACATATTTTTAGCTTTCAAAAAATAAAATTTTTCCAAGAACAATGAGCGGATTAAAAAAGATACTGGGACTACTCTGGATGCTCCTGGCGCCAGTGATCATTTTGTTTTTATTTATGCAGGCCATCGACAAGATCGCCGGGGCTGCCGAGGGAATTGCCAGGACCAACACGACACTTCAGTGGTCCATTATCATCCTGATTTTCATTCCGATCTGCGCTGGTCTGGCGATTTTCGGATTTTATGCCTGGAAAGGCGAGTATGACCATTTGCCTGAAAGTTCAGCGGATCTCGAATAATAGTTTCTATTTTTGGTTTTCAACCGCGAAGCCAGTTCATGAAAGAAGACGTATTTATATTGTCCGCCGCCCGTACCCCAATCGGTAGTTTCGGAGGAAGCTTGTCATCCGTTCATGCCGCCAGACTGGGCGCGGCCGCCATTCAGGGAGCTCTGACAAGTTCTAATGTCGCGCCTGGTCTGGTGCAGGAAGTGTTTATGGGGAATGTGATTTCTGCCAATTTGGGACAAGCTCCCGCGCGGCAGGCAGCGATCTATGCGGGCTTACCTCCGGCGGTGATTTGTACAACCGTTAATAAAGTATGTGCCTCCGGGATGAAGGCCACTGTTTTCGGAGCACAGAGTATTCAGCTTGGAGATGCGAAAGTTGTGGTGGCCGGCGGGATGGAAAACATGTCGCAGGCTCCGTATTACTTACCCAAAGCCCGAAATGGCTACGGCTACGGACATGGTGAGGTTACAGACGGACTTTTGAAGGACGGGCTGACGGACGTTTATGGCCAGATCGGCATGGGTGTTTGCGGAGACAGGACTGCCGGGAAATACTCGATTTCACGGGCCGAACAAGATGAATTCGCAATCCTTTCATACCAGAGAAGCGCCAACTCCACAGCCAACGGCTCCTTTGCAAATGAGATAGTACCTGTCGAAATTGTCTCTCCAAAAGGAGGGGAATCGGCCTGGGTGGCTGAGGATGAGGAATATAAACGTGTAAAGTTTGAAAAGATCCCTTCTTTAAAGCCAGCCTTTTCCAAAGACGGAACTGTCACCGCTGCCAATGCCTCCACGATCAATGATGGTGCAGCTGCGCTGGTATTGTCGGGGGGATCTGCTGTGAAGGAACATGGATTAAAGCCTGTTGCCAGGATCGTGGCTTATGCCGATGCGGAACAGGAGCCTGCCTGGTTTACCACCACGCCCATATTGGCTACTAATAATGTTTTGAAAAAAGCCGGTCTGAAAATTTCTGATATAGACTACTTTGAAGTAAATGAGGCTTTTGCCGTAGTCGCGCTGGCATACATGAAGGAACTCAACCTGGATGTCAATAAGGTCAATGTGTTCGGAGGGGCGGTTTCGCTTGGGCATCCGCTGGGTGCTTCGGGAGCGCGCATTATTACTACTTTACTCTCTGTTTTGGAAAAGAATAGAGGAAGATACGGACTGGCAGCGATTTGCAACGGAGGCGGAGGTGCCTCTGCGATGATTGTAGAGCGTTTGTAAGTATTGTTACCTGATCAATACTTTGAGGCGATTGTAAAAGCCGGTGCTTTTAAAAGTAAAGGTTTTATGCAGAATATAATTGCTCACAAAACTGAACCCCATCCCGATCAGGTATGAGCCCATTTCTGTCAGATTGACTTCCTTTTTGGCAAATGGCAATTTGACTGTATAGATCTCCATTCCAAAAAAATCCGTGGCAAGCCAGAATGAACCTACTGTAAACATTTTGGTGATGGCTAAGGAAACGCCGGCCACCATCAGAAATTTGACCATTTCACGGCGCGCCTGATTGGTCCTGCGGGCATCGAATGCAAATAATTTGGTGAGAATAAAACCTACTATGAAGCCAACAATATAGGAAGGTACAATCGAATCGCTCCACGAAATATCAAACCAATCCTGGATCAAACTGCTGGAAATAAGCTGTATAATTACGCCGGTGCCAGCGACAAGAAAATAGGCTATTAAATCTTTAACATTAAAAATCTTGCTCTCCTTTAATGCGGACACCTGTGTGATGGTTAATGGGAATTATGAACCAAATGAGGCCCAATATTAGAAATAAATTGCCGCCCAAACAAAACCGCCCCGTGAATTTTGATGTCTTCCTAGCGGTCTGATTTTCTTTAAAATGCTTTTGTGAAATTGTTATAGCGCTGTGCAGGAACAGCTTTATGGCACTGTTTTTGTATCCTTGCTTTTACATCAATCTTCTTTTTTTGTCAAAAAATCTTTTGGCAGGGATATATTTGGAATATGAAAAAATTTATTTTGCTGTCTGTCGGCCTGTTTTTGGTTGTTACAGCGCAGGCCCAGCCTGAAACCTGGGCGGTTGGATTTGAAGTCGGCGAACCGATCGCTGTAAGTGTGAGAAAATATGGTGAACGCAATGCGCTGGACGTCAGCATTGGTACGTACATCGGTTTGTTCAAGAGCAAGGATAACTACAAAGTAAGTAACGATGACCTCGGCGGTTTGGGGGTTATGTTTAATGCGACTTACCTTTGGTATGTACCTTTTTTTAATGAAAGGATGACTGTATATGCAGGGCCTGGAGTGCAGGTTAATTCCCGGCGATATTACCCCGACAGAAACGTAAAGACGGTTTATACCACCAATATCTCAACCGGACCTTCCGGCACCGCGGGGCTGGAGTTCTTTTTTGCGCAGAAGCCTACGTCATTTTTTATAGAAGGCGGAGGATATGCTGAATTGATCCCGAAATTCTTTTACTTTAATCCTAATTTAAGCATTGGGCTTAGGCATAACTTCTAATCAAAAATCCAGTGAAAAAAAATACCGCGCTCTTTTGCATGCTTGCTCTTGCTGCGATGGGCTTTTCCTGCTCTGAAACCCTTCAGAGAAAATATGATCGCCGACATGGGATCACCTCTGATTCTGACGATTATCGCTCTGACAGTGACAGGTATGACCGGCGGACACCAACGAGCACTAGTGTTTACAGGAAAGATTATGACCGGATTGCAGATGAAAATTCGAGAGGCGTAGGTTCGACCGGCAGCGGGGATGCAGATTATAACCGGAGACTTGTTGACCAGTATACCGATATGGACAAAACGGGAGAGCTTGTCTTGTACGAGCTGGACGCGCTGGAAAGCCGCTGGAATGTTTTGTTAAGTGAATACAGAACGGCCAGATCGTCGGGAAAAGAAGTGATTGCGACGGAACTGGACAAGATCAGCGCGGATCAGATCTTACTTTACAAGGCTTACACGAACATTTATCGTAACGGGAAAAATAACTGGGCTGCTGTGAAAAGGGAAGTTGAGAATACTTTGCGCAGTGTGAGAAGGGCTACCGAAAGGTAACTCTCCGTTCACCAGCCGGCGCCTTTTGTGCTGGTTTTGATGCGGCACACATATCCGTCAACCGTCATATAAAGTGTAGAGCCGTCGTTTCCCCAGGCACAATTGGATGTGAGTTCATTCATTTCTATTCGGCCAAGCAGCTTGCCGGCAGGGGAAATGATCAGCATGCCGGCTGGTCCTGATGACCACAAATTTCCGTCCCTATCTATTTTGAGCCCATCGGGCAAACCTGCCATACCAGCTTTCCCCATTTTGGTAGCGTCGTAAAGCAATTTTCCTTTCCCGATGTTTCCAGAGGCATCGACGGGGTAGGACATCCAGATTGATTTTTCCGGATCTGATTGTGCCACATAAAGCGTTTTACCGTCGGGAGAAAATGCCAGCCCGTTTGGCCGCGTGAGGTCGTCGATCTGTAATGACACCTTCCCATCTTTTGCGATTCTGTATACTCCGAACACAGGTGTTTCCCGGCTGGGGTCATCCTGTTTTTTATTTAAACCATAAGGCGGATCGGTAAAATAATAGCTGCCGTTTCCTGCATGCTCCACCACGTCATTCGGACTATTGAAGCGTTTTCCCTCGAAATTATCTGCAAGCGTTACTTTTCCGCCGACGGTGAGCGGCATGGCTGAAATTCGCCGGTCGCCGTGTTCACAGGAAATCAGCCTGCCTTTGCTATCAATGATCAGCCCGTTGCTGCCAGGTTCGTCGCTGTAATATCCCAGACCTGTGTAACCCGAAGGTTCCAGAAAAACTGAAAGCCCGGTTTTTTCTTCCCATTTATAAACTTTGTTTTTGGGTACATCGGAGAACAGGAGAAAGTTGCCTTTTTTCTCCCAGACAGGTCCTTCCGACCATTCAAACCCTGACGCGAGCACTTCTACTTTTGAATCTTTGGGCAATAATTTTTCAAATGATGTATCTTCATAAATGATTTTGCCCATAGTGGGATACGATTTCTGCGCCATAATGTTAGAACAAACTAAAAGAAGGATACAAATCAGTGAAAAGCCGGGCTTCATAGCGATTGAATTTTAGGTTACCGATTGGGACAGGTAACAAATCATTAAAGATCACCGGGCTGCATGACCTACTGTTTTGAAACCGATAAATGGAGCGCTATCGGCCAGTGCTAGCCGCCAGTACAAGCGTAGATAATGGATGGATTTCCATTTGTGTAAGCTCTGGCCCATCTTGTGCATGACTGGAAAAAACTATATGGACAAAATCAGCTTTTTGTTCCGGCAAAGAAAAAGGCTTTTTCCATTGGCTGAGGTTGTGGATCACAATCAGGGATTTGTCGGCATGTGGCCGGAAGTAAGCCAAAAGCTGGTCATCCTGTAAATGCAGGGCGAACAAATTCGGGGCGATGATCTGGCTTAACGCAGGCTCCGATTTACGAAGTTTGATGAGATGCCGGTAATGATTGAAAACAGAATAAGGATCTTTTGTCTGCTCGGAAAGAGGCCGGACGGTGTTGTTTGTAGTGAACTGCGGATCGATCCAGCGGGTAGTTTCGGCACCTTCATCAGACCAGAGAAAGGGTTCCCGGATATAAGGATCGGGTTTTGTGCCGAGCATCCCGATTTCTTCCCCGTAATATATGTACGGCTGCCCGGGAAGTGTGAGCAGGATACTGGCTGCCAGTTTTATTTTGTCAGCATTATTTCCAAAAACACTTGCTACACGATCCTGATCATGATTTGTAAGCATGATCGCGTCGACGAACAACGGATTGTATTTTTGAAAAAGCGCGTAGCTTGCAACGAGTTTGTCTACAATCTGCTCATCCCTTTCCTGAGCGACAATGCGCTGCAAAGCAAAACTCAGGTCAAAATGAAAAGTAGCATCCAGGTATTTGAAATAGGGGGCGACTTCTTCGGTTTGCGCCCATACTTCGGCTACTGTGAAAGCATCGGGTTTGGTATCTTTTATGACTTTTGAAAAAAACTGCCAGAATTCAATGCTGCGGTCCTTTTCCCACTCCGGATAAATATGCCGGGCCGCATCCAGCCGAAAACCGTCAACACCGATATCGAGCAGCCAGTAGCGTATTATTTTTTCAATTTCGCCCCGGAGCTCTTCTGAGTGGTAGTTAAGGTCGGGCATTCCTTTGTAAAAAAGCCCGTAATATTTTTCCGGGTCACCGGCATTTTCGTGCCAAGGATAAACCTCCTGGGAGTCGTCGGATGTTTCCCTTTCCTGAATACCAAGTTCCTCGATCTGTGGCTGGGTCATCCACCAGTAAAAATTCCGGTAGGCATTTTCAGGTCCTTTTGTGGCTTCCAAAAACCACGGGTGCAGAACACTGGTATGGTTAATGATCAGGTCGAGGTATATTTTTATCCCGCGTTCATGCGCACCATGCAGAAGTTTTCTGAAATCGTCCAGCGTACCGAACTCCGGTTCGATCTCATAGTAATTGGTAACATCGTATTTGTGATAGCTGGGTGAGGGATGGACCGGCGTAAGCCAAAGCGCTTCAACACCGAGGTCAGCCAGATAGTCGAGCTTGGAGTTAATCCCGTTCAGATCCCCGATCCCATCCCCGTTTGAATCGCAGAACGAGCGGACAAAAATTTCATAACAGACCCTCGGTATAAAAGCAGATTTGTCTGTAATCATTTAGGAAAAAGATTGATTTAGATTTTAAAGTGCGGTCGGAAGGAAGTGCGGTTTCAATAGCTCATATACTTTGTGAACCGGCAAGCCCATAATGGTGTAAAATGATCCTTCTATTTTTTCAATTCCGGTCATCCCGATCCACTCTTGTATGCCGTAGGATCCTGCCTTGTCAAAAGGTTTATAATGCTCAATATAGTACGTTATTTCTGAATCTTCCAGTTCACGGAAATAAACCGTCGCTTCATCCGATATTGTCTGAACGATATGTTCTGATAAAATGCTGACCGCCGTGACTACAACATGGCTTTTTCCGGACAGGATTTTCAGCATCCTGAAAGCATCTGCTGCATCTCCGGGTTTTGCCAGAATATGGTTTTCGGCAACTACAACCGTGTCAGCAGTGAGTACGAGCGATCCAGGATATAGCCCGCGGAACATCTCTGCTTTTTGTGCGGATATATGGGCTGCCACCTCGGGGGCGGGCAAAGTTTCGGGGTAGGTCTCGTCGGTTGTTAAAACTTCAACTGAAAATTCAAATCCGGCATCCGTCAGAAGTTGTTTTCTTCTAGGGGAATTAGAGGCCAGAATCAGCGGTTTAGCTAAATTGATCATGTAATAAGGTATGTAATAGTCTGATTTTTAGTGTGTAATAAATATTTTTTAGAAGATGGGAGAAACCTTTGTAACAATTATTTCAATTTTTTTAACCGGCCAGGAACTATCCAAAGTTAAATAGATGTTACAACATTAAATGTATATACATTATTATAACATTTAATTACAACTGCCATGTCTATTGAAACTGATATAAAACAAAAAAAATTTCGGAGCGCTTATCAGCGCCTCGCTTTGAACCTTGTTTATACAAGCAATTGGCTGGAATATAAGCAGTTGGAGATTTTTAAAGAATATGACATTACATCCCAGCAGTATAATGTGCTCAGGATTTTGCGCGGACAACAATCCAACCCCATCAAGGTAAGTGACATTACAGAAAGGATGCTGGATAAAAATTCCAATACATCCCGACTGGTTGACAAACTGTTGGCCAAAAACCTGGCGAAGCGCTCTTCCTGCGCAAACGACCGGCGGGCTGTGGATGTTTTGATCACAGAGGAAGGCCTTCAATTATTGAAGGAACTTGATCCGCTTGTGGCGGAGTGGGAAAACCGCTTCAATGTAATAACAAGTGAAGAGGCTGACCAGATCAGCTCACTTTTGGACAAGCTCAGGGAATCTGACCACTAATTAATACCAATCACAATCAATAAATCAATTTAATTTTAAATGAAAACTACAATGAATTCTATGAAATCGTTTATCGCTTCTCTTGCTGTTGCCCTGTTCGTTTCGTCCGCTGCTTCTGCCGCTGATAATGGCAAAGCGAAAGCTACTAACTTGAAAGTGAACACCTCCAAAAGTGAACTTACCTGGAATGGTAAAAAAGTGACCGGCGAACATACTGGCAAAATTGCCCTGAAAGAAGGCACAATCACGCTGGACGGCGCCAAACTGGTTGGTGGTAAATTTGTGGCTGACCTGAACAGCATCACTTGTACTGACCTTACGGATAAAGAATACAATGGAAAACTGATCGGTCACCTGAAATCCGATGATTTTTTCGGTGTTGAAAAACATCCGACCGCAACTTTCGTAGTAACCAAGGCAACTGCGAAATCTGCCGGTGTATATGACGTAACAGGCGATCTGACTATCAAAGGAATTACAAAACCAGCTACTTTCCCTGTGACTGTAAAAACAACTGCAACGGGTGCCGAGGCTACTGGTAAATTGGTTGTCGACCGTTCTAAATACGATATCAAATACAACTCAAAATCATTTTTCGATAACCTTGGCGACAAAATGATCAATGACGATTTCTCTATTGACGTGAAATTGGTTGCTGCTAAGTAATTGCTGGCTGTCGGCTTTCAGTGATTGGCTGTCAGCTTTGGTTGAAGTTGCAAAACCTGTCTGACTTTGTTGTCGGGCAGGTTTTTGTTTTATATCAAAATTGACATCAGGGATTCCATTCGCGGTATTTCGGGAAATCGTCCATGAAGTGGATCTGACCATTGACGGCTTTGAAGCAATAGTGGTTCATACCATTGGTAACTGCCAGATATTGAGGTTGTAATGTAAAATTGTAGCGGCTTATCTGAGCAAAAGTGGAATCATTGACAGCAATAAACGGCGCTTTGCATTCCACCAGTAAAAAGGGCAGGGAATCGCCCGAAAGTACCATGATATCAGTCCTTTTGGCGAGCGTATTGTATTGCAACCCGGTTTCGACGGCAAATAACGATTTGGGGTAACCATAATGTGTGATCAATAAATGTATAAAATGCTGACGTACCCATTCTTCGGGTGTGAGCGAGACGAATTTCCGGCGGATGATATCGAAAATAAGGGGTTTCCCATTAACCTGCTTAACTTTGTAGGCAAATTCGGGAAGGTTTAATGATTCCATGAGCGAAGATACACATCCCGATAAACCTGACCAATACACCCGCTGAATTCATGACAACCAAAGAACAAATCGTAGAAAACTGGCTTCCCCGCTACACCGGCACTGCGGTGGAAGACTTCGGGGACTATATATTGCTGACCAATTTCGGGAACTACGTTACCATGTTCGCTGAGAAGTTCGGAGTGGAAGTGAAAGGCCAGGGGCGCGCCATGCAAACGGCCACAGCAAACGACATTACCATCATCAATTTCGGGATGGGAAGCCCGATGGCGGCTACGGTGATGGATCTTTTGTCTGCGATCAGCCCGAAAGCTGTGTTGTTTCTTGGCAAGTGCGGCGGGTTGAAAAAAACGCAGGTAGGAGACCTTATTCTCCCGATTGCGGCGATACGGGGCGAAGGTACAAGTGATGATTATATGCCTTCGGAGATTCCCGCGCTGCCGTCATTTCGTCTTCAGAGTACCGTTTCGGCAAGCATCGCCAAACATAAAATGGATTACTGGACCGGCACTGTTTACACCACAAACAGGAGGATATGGGAGCATGATGACAGTTTTAAGGAATACCTCAGAGAGATCCGTGCAATGGCCATTGATATGGAAACGGCCACGATTTTCATTGTAGGGTTTGCCAACTCCATACCACATGGGGCGCTGCTTCTGGTGTCAGACAATCCGCTGGTACCGGAAGGTGTGAAAACCGAAGAAAGTGATAAAAAGGTTACCACCAACTATGTGAAAGTCCATCTCGAAATAGGGATCGAGGCCTTGACTGAACTGGCTAGGTCTGGTGCTTCGGTCAAGCATCTGCGGTTTGAAAACTGATTTGCTTTTACAAAATGTTTTGGGCCGGAATGTCTAATCATTGTCCGGAGGATTATTCAGGAAAATAAAAAATGGAAGATAAAACGCTTTATGAACGCATTGGCGGAGACGACGCGCTCCGGTTGCTGACAGATAAATTTTACGATCTGGTATTCGAGCACGAGCTGATTTCCAGGCTTTTTAAAAGTGATAAGGATGAAATCAAAGAAAAGCAGCGGTTGTTCCTGACCCAGTTTCTCGGCGGTCCGCAATTGTATTCCAGTGTCCACGGCCACCCCATGATGCGCGCCCGACACATGCCGCACGTCATCACTGAAGACGATGCCGTAGCCTGGCTTCAATGCATGTCCGCGGCCGTAGGGCAACTGCCGATTGACAAGGAGCTGAAAGACGAACTGTTTGATCGTTTTCCGCGGACGGCGTTTTTTATGGTTAATAGTTAAATTTGAAATTCGACAACATAAACTTTACACACTAAATGATTGCTACAAAACATGATTATGAAATTGCATTGAAAAAGCTGGAAGTAGTTTTTGATGCACCCGTCGGCTCGCCGGAGAGCGAAGAGGCAAATGCACTGGCAATTCTTATTGATGCGTTTGAAAATGAATATTACCCAGTCAATCCGGATAGGGTGGAAGCTACAAGAATCAAAATGGAGGAAAGGCACCTTTAATTCCCAGCACAGTCCCACTCAACTGGCAGGGAAAATGATATTAAGTTTGATATATTTCAAAACATCTTCCAGCGAAATATCGTGGCTTGTCTCGACTGATGTTTCTCCCACGTGTTTGTGGTGCGGATAAGTGGCAAGGTTTGGGAAGTGCGGCGCGTTGTCCCAGCGAAGGATTAGGTCTCCGGTTGTTTTTTGCCAGTGGAATGAATATTTACGACGGTCTGTTTCAACATATTGTCGGGCATAGAGAATGCTTCCATCAATAAATTGCGCCTGAATATTAAGATAATATGCGGTAGAAGATTCCCGAAAGTCATGGATGATGTATGACTCAACGAAGTCTTTGTCATCCAGCCATTTGAAAATCTCCATTCCTTACATCAGTGATTTTTGAATCTATTTCTGCCAGGAACTGATTGTACGCCTTCCATTCAATCAAATCATCCCAGGCTTCGAAATTTTCAGTCAGAGAATTTTCGACTTCATTTTCAAAGGTCTCAAAACTGCAGTTATATTTTTTTTTGAGAACGCTTATTTTTTCCTGAAAGAGTTGTTTTTGCGACAAATAGTCCAACAATACCCAATTGCTGATTTGTGTTTTAGTAAATGTAAGCATGGAATTTGCCAGTCTGTTTTTAACAAATTTAAATAATCCCGAAGGTTAAACAAGATATGTAAAGGATAACTTGGGATTTTAAAAACTGCATTTTTCGCTGGACGAAACGATGACCACAAGAATTCTTTACATTTGCGGCATGAATTTTAAAGAGCAGTTAATCCACTATCCGATTCTTGAAATCGTTGCAAAGGCAGCGGCGGAGCTGGGTGTGGAGGCATATATTATTGGTGGATTTGTAAGGGACCTGATACTCAAAAGGAATAGCAAAGACATAGATATCGTTTCGATCGGCAGTGGAATTGAGCTCGCTGAACTTGTAGCCAGCCAGTTAGGGCCGGATGTTTTCGTGAGCATTTATAAAAATTTCGGAACTGCGCAGATCAGGCAGGGTGACCTGGAGATAGAATTTGTAGGTGCGCGTAAAGAATCCTACCGGGCGGATTCCAGAAAGCCGGCTGTGGAAGACGGCACATTGAGCGACGACCAGAACCGCCGTGATTTTACGATCAATGCGATGGGTATCAGCCTGGATGAACATACGTTCGGGGAATTGGTCGATCCGTTTGACGGAGTCAGGGACTTGAGAAAGAAAATTATCCGCACCCCACTTGAACCCGAAATCACATTTTCAGACGATCCGCTTCGGATGATGCGGGCGATCCGTTTCGCAAGCCAGCTTAATTTTGATATCGAACCGGATACATTTGATGCGATCATCAAGATGAAGGACCGTATCGGCATTGTTTCTATGGAACGTATTTCGGATGAACTGAATAAGATCATTCTCTCACCGGTACCTTCTTATGGCTTCAAATTGTTGTTCCACGCGGGAATCCTGGCCATTATTTTCCCGGAGATGATCGAACTTCAGGGAGTGGAGAATATAGAAGGGAAGGGGCATAAGGATAATTTTTACCATACGTTGCAGGTGCTGGACAATGTTTCCCAGACAACAGATGACCTCTGGCTTCGCTGGGCGGCTATTTTACACGATATCGCGAAACCGGCCACCAAAAAATTTGACAGAAAGGTTGGCTGGTCATTTCATAACCACGAGGAGGTAGGCGCGCGAATGGTCCCGGTAATTTTCCGGAGGATGAAATTGCCGTTGAATGAAAAAATGCGTTTTGTGAAAAAGCTCGTGCGGCTGCACCTGCGTCCGATTGTTTTGTCTAAAGAGGAGATTACGGACTCTGCGATGAGACGTTTGCTGGTTGAAGCAGGTGAGGATATTGAAGCATTGATGAAATTATGCCGGGCAGATATCACATCCAAAAATCCGGACAAAGTGAAACGTTTCCTGCACAATTTTGATCTTGTCGAACAAAAGCTCAAAGATCTGGAAGAAAGGGATAAGTTGAGAAATTTTCAGCCCGTGATCACAGGCGAAATGATCATGGATACTTTTGGCTTAAAACCCGCCCGTGAAGTAGGATTGATAAAGGAAATTGTGAGAGAAGCTATTTTAGAAGGTATTATCCCCAATGAGTATCAGCCGGCATTTGACTATATGGTGAAGGAGGGAGAGAAAATGGGACTTATTCGTGTTATTTGATATTTTTGCAAACAATAATCCTGGTCTCCTCATAACATTTAAATGGAAAATACTCAATTCAAACGCTTTTTTGGTGCTCTTTTAACCCTTCTTGGCATAGCCGTCCTGCTTTTTGCCTGTGTTGCATTTTTATCAGACAAACCAGTTTTGGGGCTGACTGTTTCGAAATGGGAATCGGTGGTTCCTTTTTTAGTAGGTACCGTTTTTCTGCTTACCGGTGTTAACCTGGTGAGCCGCGGTTAAACTGGCCGGACCAGTGCTGCACCGACTGTACATTCCAGACATCTCCTGGGTGTGCAGTACAAATTGTGCCACTCCAGCAAAGCCTGGCTGTCTGCCGCATTGGTTACACGTATTCCCAGCGTATTCCATTCCCGGGTGATGCGGTTATTTTCTGCTTCAATTTCCGAAAGCCAGTATACGGCTTTATCCAATAATTCATGCTGTTGTTTTTGTTTGGAATATGCCACCAACAGCGGTACCGCTGCGTTGATGATCAGTAAATGGGCTGCATCCTTACCCATAGAAGGAACTGATGACCGGGATTTTTTACCAAATAAATAATGAGACTTCCAATAGGCGGACTGCTCCAGATGAAATTTCCCGCGCAGCTCGGCAAAAGAACCGGCATAAACCAATTCGGTAAAAAGGCTTCCCTCATTGTTCAGGAATTGTGCAAGCTGTGCGAGACGTACCGTCGGAAATCCGGCCGGACGCAAGCGCGAATATTTCCACTCGTGCCCGTTCATACAGCTTTCGCTCAGCCCATACTTGGCACTCAGAAACTGGTGTTCTTTTCGGAGCAGCCTGACATAGGGCTCGTCTGTTTCGTCGGAAAGCATTCCTGCACAACCAAATAGCAAAGCCTCGATTTGTGACAACTGTCCACGGTGTTTCCGCAAGATTTTCCAGGGCAGGATACGGGCTAGTCTCGAAAAAGCCGGATCGTTCAATTTGAATCCAAAATGCTGGCATAGCCACAGATATGCGGTTTCTTCCCAGTCGTTTCTGGTTTCTTCGTAGATCAGAGTCACTTGTTGTGCTTTTTTGTCGAGCCGCTCGAGTAAGACCCTGTCCAGCATTGCATATTTGAGAATATCACTCACCTGGCCAAACAACCCGGCGCAAGGGATGGATTCGTTTTCGTCCTGTAATTGGGCGTACCTTTCCAGCACAGCGTCTTTTATGCGTCCTTTGAGCGACAGGGTTGGGAGTAAAGTACCGTCTTTTCTTACCACGGGTTTGTCATTTTCCCACACAACATGCAGGACAACACTTTCATAAGCAGCGTTTTTTTCGTGCATGTGCAAAAGCCAGTCGGAGGACCTGACATGAATTTCGACGCTTCCAACCCACTGAACCTGCCCGATCATAACCCTCGCTTCTGAGAAATCCGGCCCTGCATTGCCATTTTTGTTCCCTGTCCTGATGACCGAAAGATTTAAATTTTCATCAGTTTGAAGGTTTGACGTTTCGAAATATTGGAAACGCCATATAAAACTCAGTATATCTTCATTCATTGGTTTGGGAAATGTTGTGTGTGTAAAAAATTGATGACAATGACATTTATTTTCTTTGTCTATACATGATTAGTTTCTGTTATTTGTACGCTCGTTTTGTTGTTTGGTTTCTCTTTTAGAAGTAAAAAAGTTTTATGCTCCGCCGTTTGCAATTTATTGCGCTTAGAATTCTCATTTTCTTTTTTGGTATTTCAATCATCTGGGTCATCATTCTTCGGTTTTTGCCGGTTTGGGTAACACCTTTTATGCTATCGCGTAAAATCGATGCATTTATGGATGACAAAGACACGGAAATTCATCACGATTGGGAACCCTATGAGAACATCTCAAAGGAAGTAGCGCTTGCGGTAGTTGCCTCGGAAGACCAGAATTTCCCTAAGCACTGGGGATTTGACTTTGACCAGATCTATGACGCCATGACGGAAGACAGAAAACGCGCCCGGGGAGCCAGTACGATCTCGCAGCAGGTCGCAAAAAATGTATTCCTATGGCATGGGAGAAGCTATATCCGCAAGGGATTGGAAGTTTACTTCACCATTCTGATCGAATTGATCTGGGATAAGCAGCGTATCCTCGAAGTATACCTCAATGTGGCTGAAATGGGAAAGATGACTTTCGGTGTGGAGGCTGCTTCTCTGCGTTTTTACAAAAAATCGGCAAAAAAACTATCGAGATATGAGGCTGCAAGGATAGCGGCGGTGTTGCCGAACCCGGTTCGCTTCTCAATCAAAAATCCATCCCCCTACGTTATGAGGCGCACCAATCAGATTGTAAGGCAAATGCGTTACCTGGGTGGGCAAAAGTATATTGCTGATTTGTAAGCCCGGTTTCAAACTAGTTCCTTGGTGAGTCATTTCCCCTCGGCCTTTCCCGTGAAGAGCCGGGTGTTGCCGCCGGGCGTGCAGCAGGACTTGTTGACGGTCTCGCGGCAGGTCTGGGTGTAGCCGGGCGCGACGGTGCGGGTCGGGATATCCCTGGCTGGGTAACAGGTGGCCTCGAAGTTTCGGGCCTTGTAACTGATGGCCGTGAAGTTTCCGGCCTCGTGACTGACGGTCTTGAAGTTTCGGGTCTTGTGACTGATGGCCGCGAAGTTTCCGGTGTCGTCACAGAAGGGCGAGATGTACCGGGACGTGTAACCGACGGCCGCGATGTGCCGGGGCTGGTAACCGGCCTTGATGTTCCTGGTCTGCTGGTGGATGGCCTGCCAGTGGAAGGCCTCACAACCAGGGGGCGGCCAGTTTTATCAAAGGACGGCAATCTGTCCCTGGAAGAGCTGGCTGTGGGATTTCTTTTTACAAATAAAGCGGATCCTTGCCGTGCAGAAGATGGTCTCGAATAAGTGTTCCGGTAATCTCCACGAGCATATCTTGTCCTGACCACAACTGACCTCGATCTGTAGTTTCCCCCATAGTATCTGTCGTACCAAACCGGGTTCCGATAGTGGTCCCATCTGCGAAAATGGCCGTTGTAGTAATTGCGCCAATGATAATGGTATCCGTAGTAATAATGCCAGTACCTCGGGCGCCAGGGCCGCCAGTAAGAAGGATAGTAATGCCAACGCCAGGGAGAGTGCCAGATAACATAGTTCGGAACAAAAATAAACTGAACCACGGGCCATGATGAAATTGCACGTGCACTGTTGTCTGCCGCGTATGTGGCCTGGCGCTCCTCTCTGTTTCCGGAGTAGCCCGGATTGGGTGTTTCACCGGGAGTGCCGTTTTCGGACAAGGAGGCAGGTTCTATGATATAGTTTTTGCCGTACAAATCTTCGTCACCGACCAATTGGATCAGTACTTGGCCGTCGTCTTTTTTCTCGACAAAAAATACGGCTACGTCCTGGTCTTCGGTATCGCTGACAGCTATTTTAAGAGTGATGGTATGAAGGTTGCCATCAACCTGATCGGCAACACGGATATAATCAATGTTGTCGTCTCCGTCCAGATCGAGGTTATTAATCTCGGATTCTTCATCATTGAGTTTTTTCTCAAAACCTTCCAGTGTTTCGGATTCCTGAAAGAGTTTCATGACTGCATAAAGATTTAGATTATCGCCTGGAAGGTCAAGTTTTTCCTCTTCGGATTGTGCGATCACTCCCGGGCTTGCCGCCAGCATCGCAATAAACAGTATGTATGCAGTGAGATTTTTCATACCAAAAAGTTTAAAGCAATGTAACGAAATATGCTTAAATATACTTGCGCACGGGACTTTGCTGTCCGTGACCGGAGGAGCTTTAACATAGTCGGTGCCCGCGTTAAACGTAGTACAGTTTTGTGATCTCAGGGAAACCCTGCTCGGGTGATCGGTTTGTTTCTTTCGCGCAAAAATTTATAGTTGCGGTGCTGGGATAGCGCGGGGTCGAGTTTTTCAAACAACCCCTGATTTTTCAACGCGTACCAATTGATCTTTAACAAATATAGACTTACATAGGAGCGAGGATGGTATTTGATAAATTCTCCGGTTTTCGACATCAGATCTTTCCTTTCAATATCCTGCAGGCCAAGCCAGTAATTCAGGCTGTCAGCCTGGTTTCTTTTCCTTGCCCTGGCTTCTTGCACAACATATGCATTTAATCTGGCATCCGACGGGCGCTGAATGCTATCCTGGAAAAACTGCCAGTCGGGATTACTTTTGGAATGTGTGACCACAGATTTGGAAACATCTGAGGTATCCAGCTTGATTTTTGTTCCGGAATCGAAGAAAAAAGTCAGTGAGCCTTTCATTTTAGAAACCTGCAATTGATATAAATCCGGTAGCAGGTTTTGGTCCATCCGAAGGTGTGTGGTGTCGAATCCTAGGTTGATGGAGTGAACCACAGCTGCAAAGCCTTTTTCACGCGTCAGTAAAATAGCCTTACGATTGTTCAATGCAACGGGAGCGTCTATGCTGATTTTTACATTTTGTGAAAATGCGTAAGGCGAAGTAAGCAGAAGAAAAAGAATCGTGAAAATTTGTTTAGTCATTTGCTGTGCAGGGGTCGGCAGTCATTTTGTAAATTAAAGAAAAAAATGAAAGGTTGGTTGCGGTCACAGACCGCAGTCACTCAGACGTGGCTGGAAGCTCCGCATAACGTTTCCAGCTACGCCTGACTATCCTTGACTACTTCTGACCACTATTCACTACCCCTGACCATCCCTGACATCTCTGCCCCCTCCCGCAAAATAGTGTTATTTTATAGCAGCTTTAATCACAACGGGCTGGTGGTCTGACGGGTAACGCTGGTCCTTTGCATCGGTAAGAACACCATATTTCAGAACATCAATATTCTTGCTGACAAAAATGTAATCGATCCGGTTTTTCATTGGAGCGTCGAATTTGAAGCTGTTAAAAGTACCTTCCGGTCCGTATGGGGCTTGTTTTGTGACGTCATGTGTATCATTTATCAGCGCACTGATAGTCTTGATCTGTTCGGTATCCGGTGTGGAGTTGAAATCACCGGTCAGGATAACCGTTGATTTTCCTGCAATTTCACTGATCTTTTTCGTCATCAAATGTCCTGACTGCCTGCGTGCCTCAACACCCTGGTGGTCGAAATGGACATTGAAGAAATAGAATTCTTTTTTGCTCGCAAGATCCTGGAATTTTCCCCAGGAGCAGATCCTGTTACAGCATGTTGCATCCCATCCTTTGCCTGGTTTGTCGGGTGTTTCGCTCAGCCAGAAATCGCCGGATTTTAGCAGTTTAAAACGGTCTTTTTTGTAAAAAATGGCAGAATGTTCGCCACCCTCTTTACCGTCGTCACGGCCTTTTCCGATGAAAACGTAGTCCGGCAGCTCCGCAATGTCTTTCAACTGACCGATGAGCGCTTCCTGCACGCCGAAAATATCAAACTCATGGAAGCGTATCAGCCCTTTTACATTTTCCTTGCGGTTCGGCCACGCGTTGACACCGTCGTTTGCAGTATTATAGCGGATGTTGTATGACGCAACGTTGATCGTGTTTTTCTGCGCAAAGGATATCTGGGTAAAAGCGAAAAGTATTAAAAGACAAAGTGCTGTTTTTTTCATGTGTAATTGAAGATTAATGGAAGGTACTATAAAAAAATGGGTACTGCTTGTGGGCTATTTGCCCTTCTTGGGGATCAGGAATTTTCCGACGATTTCGCCATCGTCCCGGATCATTTTCAGATCCAGATGCTTTTTGGTGGCGTGAAGCTTGATGAGTGTCCGCTTGCCTTCCAGCGGGCCGCCGCCGATCACAATGGGATAATTATGTGTAGCGTCTGGTTCGTGTGTTGCATATCTGTGGGTATGGCCGGAAATCTGCAGATCAATTTTTGCCTTGTTTAGTACCGGTCCGAAAAGCTCGCGGCAATGTAATGTACCGTGCCAGTCGCCTGAATGATAGGGGGAGATATGGATTAATACGATCCTAAAATCAGCTTTTTTGAATTCGGCAGATTCTGTTTCCTTTTCAAGCCATTTTTTTTGAACTTCCCTGTAACGGTCAAATGCAGACAGCCCTCCGTATTCCACACTGTCGTCGGTTTTGTCCTCCCCGGAGTCGAGGATCACGAAACGCACGGGGCCGCGTGTGAATGCGTAGTAGTATTTGTTTTCGGGATAAGCATAGTATGCGGGAATGTTTCTTGAAAAACCGCCCCGGCATTCGTGGTTTCCCTGGGTAAGGATAAAAGGAAATTCCGTAGCGAAAATATCAACGGAGGGTTTGATCAGGTGGTCAACCATCTGGATTTCTTCTGTTACCCAATCAAAACAGTCGCCATTGAAAACTACAAAATCATAGTCACGGGTATTTCCTGTATAGCCATGGCGGTAAAGGAGTTGCGGGATGATCTGAGGTCGGTCGTGAATGTCGTTAAAGATGACCATTTTAAATTCGTCTTCATGCTCAGCCCACGTTTTGAACCCATACATCGGACTGGATATGGTCTCTCCGAATTCGACTTTGGAGCCTTTGTAGCCCGTTATTTCGGTTGAAACGATTTTGTATGTATGTTCAGTACCGGGATTGAGGCCGGTTAAGGTGATCTTGTTGATTCGGTTATTGGCTTCGATAAGCCCGTTATTGTAGCCGAATTCCCTCTTACTCGTATAAGTCCCGGCACCATATTCGACCCAGCTGAAACAATTTTTATCGGTGATCCACATAATCGTCACCTCATTTGTTCCCATATTTTGCAAATACGGGCCGGCAATAAAATGGATTTTCGGATCGTCGGAGTTGGGAAGCGCGCCTTCTGCCTGAGCTGCGGACAACGGAAAAAGGGATAATGCCCCGAGTCTGGACATTTTTTCTAAAAACGATCTTCTGTCTGAAAGCATGGATAGGGGTTTAAGCTCGGCGAAATTGATACAAAAATTTCTATTTTTCTTTTCTAATTGATTAAGTATTCTCCTGGTTTTTTTTACTTTCTTAACTTTTACATAACATCATTATCCGTTGTATGTCAGTTTTAGCGCATGCTGCAAATAATGATGTAATCAGCCCCATTCCTACATTAGTTTCATGAATAATTACCCGCAAGCCTCCCGCATACTGGTAGCAATCGACTGTATCATTTTTGGCTTTGACGGAAAGGATATCAAATTGTTGCTGATCAAACGGAATTTTGAACCCGAAAAAGGGAAGTGGTCCCTGATGGGTGGGTTTCTTAATCAGGAAGAGGACTTGTCGGACGGTGCAGCCAGAATTCTGTACAATCTTACCGGGCTGAAAAATATTTATGTCGAACAGCTTGAGACTTTCGGAAAGATCGACAGAGACCCGGGGGAACGGACAGTGTCGGTGGTTTTTTTTGCACTCATTCAAATCGACGACCATGACGCGGAGGCTGTAAAAAGCCATCATGCTTCCTGGATTTCACTTGAATGTCGCCCGCACCTTATATTCGATCATGAAGTGATGGTTGGAAAAGCCATTGAGCATTTAAAATACAAAGCGGCCCTTCATCCCATCGGATTTGAGTTGCTTCCCGAATTTTTTACAATTCCCCAGCTTCAGAAATTGTACGAGGCGATTTACAATATCCCGATCGACAGACGTAATTTCAGCCGTAAGCTGTTGTCAACCGGTTTGCTTATTGATACCGGACTGAAAAACCACAACAGTACCACAAAAAAAGCAACCCTTTACAAACTGGATACCTTCAAATACAAGGAGAAATTCCATTCGTTCTGGAATTTTATGCCTGATTCTATGAAAGAGTCGTAAGGGTATCCAGGTTTTTCTTAGTCAACCTATAAACGATTTGTAATCAGCTTTTCTTCACTCGGTTGGGGTAATGCAGCTTTTTAACTTTTATTAATTGTGTCAGAAAAACACGAATTGATAATTTATTTATATTTACTAATTGATTAGTTAACTAAAAAATCTGTACTTGCCCATCATCCATAGCCAGACCCATACATGAAAGAGAATTACGTTATAGGCATCGATTTCGGTACAGATTCGGTGCGGGCGCTGATCGTGGACGCTCATACAGGCAGCTACGCAGGAACAGCGGTACACGAGTACTCGCGCTGGAAACAAGGAAAATATTGTGACGCCTCGATTTCGCAATTCCGTCAGCATCCGCTCGATTATCTGGAAGGACTTGAATATGCTGTCACAAAGGCACTGGAATCGGCTCCGGAAGGCGTGAGGCATAAAATCCGGGGTATTTCAATAGATACAACCGGTTCTACGCCTGTCGCTGTCGATAAGTTTGGGACGCCCCTCTCGCTGCTCCCCGAATTCGCGGAGAATCCAAATGGTATGTTTATTCTCTGGAAAGACCATACTGCCAATGCAGAAGCGGAGGAAATCAACCGGCTTGCACACAGCTGGGATATTGATTATACTAAGTATGTTGGCGGGATCTATTCTTCTGAATGGTTTTGGGCAAAAATTCTGCATACACTCCGTACTGATATCGGAGTGCGGGAAAAAGCCTTTTCGTGGGTGGAACATTGCGACTGGATTTCAGCCGAACTGACAGGAAACACAGATCCGCTAATCCTCAAAAGATCCAGGTGCGCAGCCGGGCATAAGGCACTGTGGCATGAAAACTTTGACGGTTTGCCTTCTAATCAGTTTTTCAAGGAACTGGATCCTTTGCTAAATGGAATCCGGGGACGGCTTTTCAGCGATACTTATACTTCTGATGTACCCTTGGGTACCATTTCCGGGGAATGGGCTGAAAAGCTGGGAATTCCGGCCGACGTTGTGATAGGAGTAGGAGCGTTTGACGCACACATGGGAGCGGTTGGGGCTTTGATCGAACCGTATTCGCTATGCAAAGTGATCGGAACCTCTACCTGTGACATGCTTATTGCGCCAAACGAGGAAGTGGGACATTTGCTGATCCAGGGAATTTGCGGACAGGTGGACGGGTCCATTGTTCCGGGAACACTCGGAATGGAAGCCGGTCAATCGGCTTTCGGGGACATTTATGCATGGTTTGCCAAGCTCGTCACGGAACCCGTAAGAAGCTTGCTGGGTGAAAGCGCAGCGAAAGAGTTATCCGAAAAACTGCTGCCGCATCTGGCGGAGCAGGCGGCTTTGCTGCCGGTTACGGAAAAGGATATTGTGGCCATCGACTGGCTCAATGGGAGACGCACGCCGGATGCAAAGCATACCTTGAAAGGAGCAATATTAGGGCTTAATCTTGCGAGCGACAGTCCTCGTGTTTTCAAAGCGCTGGTGGAATCCACGGCTTTTGGTTCGAAAAGTATCGTGGAGCGGTTCAGAAGTGAAGGGGTACCCATTCATGAGGTCATTGCGATCGGGGGAGTGGCCAAAAAATCATCTTTCGTCATGCAGACGCTGGCAGACGTGCTGAATATGCCTATCAAAGTCGCAACTTCCGAGCAGGCCTGCGCGCTGGGCGCGGCAATGTTCGCGGCCGTTGCATCCGGCATTTTTGAAAGTCTGCAGCAAGCTCAGGAGGCCATGAACTCAGGTTTTGACGCAGTTTATTATCCAAGACCAGATCAATCCAGGGTTTATCAGTCTCTGTATACCAAATACCTTCAGTCGGGGAAATTCCTTGAAAATGAATTTTTGCAGGCAGCACCAGGTGTTTCGCAGGAGGTACTTTAATATTTTACCTATATCTATAGCCCACATAATGTTCGATTTAAAACAATTCGAAGTCTGGTTTGTAACCGGAAGCCAGCATTTATACGGAGAGGAAACACTCCGGCAGGTGGATGAACATTCGCAGATCATTAGCAGATACATGGATGAATCCCCACGCATGCCCGTCAGGGTATTGTTCAAGCCAGTGGTGAAAACGCCCGATGAGATATACAAAGTTGTTCAGGAAGCTAATTCCGCTCCGCAATGCATTGGTATCATCGCCTGGATGCATACTTTTTCGCCGGCAAAAATGTGGATAAGGGGATTACAGATCCTGCAGAAGCCGCTGCTGCATTTGCATACACAATATAACAGGGATATTCCCTGGGCCGACATCGATATGGATTTCATGAACCTGAACCAGTCGGCACATGGCGACAGGGAGTTCGGGTTCATGATGACGCGGATGCGGCTGAACAGAAAGGTGATCGTGGGACATTGGCAACAAGATGACGTGGTCGACGGAATAGCACATTGGTCACGGGTGGCCGCGGGCAGACATGACATGAAAGGGGCCAAATTTGTGCGTTTCGGAGATAACATGCGTCAGGTGGCAGTGACCGATGGAGATAAAGTGGCAGCGGAGATGACTTTCGGGTTTTCTGTGAATACACACGCCGTGGGCGATCTTGTGGCTGTTATTAATGAGGTTTCGGACCGGGATGTGGTTACACTTGCAGATGAATATGAATCCATATACAATCTCGCCGAGGTCCTTCGGAAAGGAGGCGGGCGTCATGAAGCTTTGCTGGATGCGGCACGTATCGAGCTCGGGATGAAATATTTTCTGGAAGCAGGGAATTTCAAAGGATATACAAATACTTTTGAAGATTTGTATGGCATGAAGCAGCTGCCGGGCATTGGTTCCCAGCGTATGATGGCTGCCGGATATGGCTACGCCGGCGAGGGAGATTGGAAAACCTCAGCCTTGGTGCGTGCTTTGAAAGTGATGGGCAGCGGATTGCCCGGAGGAAACTCTTTTATGGAAGATTACACCTATCATTTTGATCCTTCCAATAGCTTGGTACTTGGCTCTCACATGCTGGAAATATGCCCAACTATTGCCTCCAATAAACCTTCCTGTGAAATACATCCGCTTGGAATCGGCGGAAAGGAAGATCCCGTGCGGCTTGTTTTTGATGCGGCGGGTGGTCCCGCGATAAATGTTTCTTTGGTAGATATGGGCAATCGTTTCAGGATTTTGGTAAATGAGGTGCAGGCGGTGGAACCGATCGAGAAGTTGCCGAAGCTTCCGGTCGCAAGGGTTTTATGGAAGCCGGCCCCTGATATGCAAACGGGATGTGCGGCCTGGATCTATGCCGGAGGTGCGCACCATACAGTTTACAGCCAAAATCTGACCACGGATCACATCGAAGCTTTTTCGGAAATGACTGGTGTGGAGATGGTAGTAATTGATAAAAGCACTTCATTGCGGCAGTTTAAAAATGAGCTGCGCTGGAGTGAGGCTTATTATGGTAAATAACTTGTTTGAAACTTATGTCAAAATACATATATCTTAAAGAACAGGTCTACGAGGCCAATATGGAGATCCCGAAGGAGGAGCTGGCTATCGTGACTTTCGGGAATGTAAGCGGAATTGACCGGGATGCAGGGGTGGTGGCCATTAAGCCCAGCGGCGTGCCATACCACAGGCTTACCGTTAACGATATCGTTATTGTTGATCTTGATAATTTGCTTGTTGAGGGAAATATGCGCCCTTCATCCGACACCAAAACGCACACTTTACTTTACAAGAACTTTCCTTCGATTGGAGGGGTATGCCACACCCATTCTACGTATGCCGTAGCCTGGGCTCAGGCAGGACTGCCTATACCTAACCTGGGCACCACGCATGCCGATCACCTAACAGCATCTGTGCCGGTAACAGAGGTCATGTCGGACGAAATGATCACGCGGGATTACGAACTTGAGACGGGGAATCAGATCCTCGATATTTTTGCCAGAATGGAACTCAGTCCGGAAGAAGTGGAAATGGTTCTGGTTGCCTGCCACGGCCCATTTACCTGGGGTAAAGATGCGGGCAAGGCGGTATACAACTCCTTGGTATTGGAGGAAATTGCAAAGATGGCTTATTTGACTCTTCAGATCAATGCGTCGACACCGGTTATTAAGCAGAGCCTTATTGACAAACATTACTATCGAAAGCATGGCAAAGATGCTTATTACGGGCAGGGATGCTGACTAATCTTTTTTACCGGAGCGCTTGCTGGCAAGGTTTCTCATTTTCTGAAGTGCTTCCTGGCGCGACATGCGCTCCTGGCTGGACTTGGCTTCACTGATCGCTTCTTTTGAAAAGCGGCCCTTTAACATATTTAGCAACGCGAATAGCATAATATTTACTTGTTGGAATGTTTTGTATCAAACTTAGGAAACATTTGGATACAAAAAAACTACCAGCTGTAACAGCCGATAGTTTGATAATTTAAACGTTGAGCATTTGATATTTTTAGCCTGGCTGATACATTAACTCAGCTCAGCCCGGCGAAGTTTGCTGCCAGGATTGAAATCATCCTGTATCCAGCGGACAAAATTGTTAGAGTTAGTTTTATAAATCTCAATAGACAAAGGCTTTATTCCGCTGTATTCAACTTCTTTAACATACTCAGCATGGAGTTTGAGTATCTCGGACAGAGTTTGGCTATCAGTTTTCATTTCAAGATTGGGAAGTTAAGGTTTACACTTTGACTCAACGATTTGTAATAAATACATACCAAGAGTAATAATTTTGATATCCATATTTGAAAATTCATTCTTATCATGCAAATAGTTATATAAAACTGAAAATTTGATAGGAATGGCTGATCCGGGCACACATTTTCACATTGTAGTTGTTACTTTTTAGGGCAATTTGGGAATTTGACCAGTTATTGGCGCCCCTTGAATGAAGAAAAGCGTGCCCTCATTCGGAATGGGCACTGTTGAAGAGAAGTGAAGTATGATAATATGTAGAAAATGCATAAAAAAGGCTTGCCAATTTTCTGGCAAGCCTCCTTCTTTTTAACCAATCATTTCCAGTTTCTTTTTGAGGTAAACAATTTCAAGTGGCTTTGGGAGCAGATCCAGGATGTAGGCGCTTTCTCTGGCTTTGTCGATGTCCCTGGTGTCGATGGTTGAGGAAAGCATAAATATTTTAATTTTTGATTTTAGTGATTCAGGTAGGCTGTCGAATTCATCAATAAACTCAAAACCGTTCATGTCGGGCATCTGCAGATCAAGCAGGATGATCGTATCGGGAAAATCCTGTGCCTGTTCCAGCAAATATTTCAGGGCGTCCCGTGCAGAGTTGAATGTTTTTACCGAGTCAGTTATCCCGCTCTTTATAAGTAGTTTTTCATAGATGAACAAATCAAAAGCACTGTCATCTATTAAAAAGAAATTTAGCAGAGACTTCATGACCATTTATTTATAAATAGAAGGAATGTTGATTTCGAAAATACTTCCTTGGCCAATCTGTGATTTTACACTGATCCGACCGCCGAGTTTGGCAATAGCTTCATGAACAATATATAATCCGATCCCCGATCCGCTGTTGGTCGCCCCGGCCCGGTAAAACATTCTGAAAATCTTGTCCTGATCTGACTCCTTGATGCCATTACCGTTATCCTCTACAATAATTTTAGCCTCCGTAGGCGTCGATTTTATAGTAAGGTGTACAAACGGGTCCGGTTTTGATTTATCCTGGAACTTGATCGCGTTGTTGATGAGATTATTAAAGATGATCCGCAACTTCATCACATCCGACTTGAAAATACCCTTCTGATCTATATCCGTAGTCATTTTGAGATTACCGTATTCAGGTAGATATTGGATGGTTGCCTGAACTTCTGTTACCAGTTCCTCAAAGCTGATGTCCGTGATGACGGGGACCCCGCGGGCATTTTTATAATAGTCAATGATGTTTATAATGAAAGTATCGAGCTTTTTCACCGACTGCCGGATCAATTCCAGATATTCATTTTGGGACTTTACATCTTCTTCAATAAGCGCGAGGTTAACGATCCCCAACACCGACATCAGTGGTGCGCGGAGGTCATGTGAGGCGCTGTACACAAACTTGTCCAGTTCCTCGTTAGCCTTTTGCAGCTCCATATTACGCTGTTTTAAATCTTCCCTTGTTTTGTAGATGTCGTAGGCATGGGTTATTGCATTTTCGACATACTTGTAATCCCAGGGCTTATCTATAAACCTGAAAACTTCACCTTTATTAATGGCGTCGATGGCGGCACTGATATCCGTATGACCGGTAATGAGGATTCTGATGGGCTTAGGGTAGCGTGTCCGGATCTTTTCAAAAAACTGTACGCCCGTCATGATCGGCATACGCTGATCGGCCAGGATGATGCAGAAATCTTTCGTTTCCAGAATTTGCTCCGCTTCAATGACGGAAGCGGTTATCGTGATGTCGTACTGCTTCCTGAAGGAAGCTTTGAACGAATGAAGATTATGTTCTTCATCATCGATATAAAGTATGGTAATGGATTTATCACTCATTAGATTCGTGGATAGGACGTTTTTTTCTTTTGACAGGCAGGGTGATCAAAAATTCAGTCCCACTTCCCACTTCCGTGTTAACCTGAATCGTACCGCTGTGAACCTCAATAATTTTGAAAACAATTGAAAGACCGAGTCCTGTACCGTCGCCGACCTGTTTGGTGGTAAAAAACGGCTCGAATATTTTTGCACGGACTTCAGGCGTCATTCCGGGGCCATTGTCCCGCATGGAAATGCTGATATTTTCAGGGTCTTTCAGCCAGGATCTTACCCATATAGTAGGTGTTTTATTCTCATGATTGTCTTTCAAAAGCGCGTAAATTGAGTTGGTAAGAATATTCATGAAAACCTGATTGAGCTTTCCGGCATAGCACTCAATACTTGGTATGTTGCCTAGCTCCTTGACCAGCTGGATCGAATTGCCCATCTGATAATTTAAAATGATCAATGTTGACTCGATTCCCTCGTTGATATTGACAAGATTCAGATCAGATTCGTCTATTCTGGAGAATATCTTCAGCCCTTTTACAATTTCCACAGTCCGGTTGGCGCCGTCTTCCATTCCTTTTAACAAGGTGCCTAATTCAGTTTTGAGATAATCAAGATCCAGATCTTCTTTCAGTTTGTCAATCTCTCTGATTTTAGCATGCAATCCATCGATAGAGTCCACATGCTGAACTTCGTCATAAGAGTGCAGAATTTCAAGTACATCATCAATATCCCGCCGTAGTGGTCTTATATTGGAGCTCACAAAGTTGATGGGATTGTTGATTTCGTGCGCGATACCGGCTGTAAGCTGACCGAGCGAAGCCATTTTCTCGGAGTCAATTAGTTGGGTCTGTGCATCTTTGAGCTTCGTCAGAGCCATATTAAGTTCCTTGTTGGCGAATTGCAGTTCCGACGTTCTTTCATCCACACTTTTTTCCAGGAATGCATTTTGTTCGAGAATGATCTTTTCATTTTCAAGCGAAATTCTGAGTGCCTGGGCCTGGGAGAGTTCTTTCTCTTTTTTCAGGATGTTGATCTTGTCAGCCAATGCGAAGGAAAGAAGAATCACCTCAATCGCCGTCCCGGCCTGCATGGTATAATTCGTGAATGTATTGTAAGGGAGAAGGTTGAAGTTTCTGAGCGTGTAAAGCACTATTCCAATGAGAAAAATAGACCAGGCTACGAGATAAAATTTGGCGGGTCGGTAATCCTGGATCGATAACCTGATCGATACCACCAGTGCAAGCACTGCGGCTATTACCGCAGAATAATCAATGATCCTGTAACTCAGCCTGTCTATTCTGAGCATATTGAACAAGATCGCAAAAAGGTATGCAACGATCACTGCCGACAGAATCCTGTGTATATTTTTGGATTTTTCGCTTGTATGCAGAAAATTCTGAAAGAACAATATCGCAAATATCCCGGCCAGAGCGGGGAAGATAATAATGGAAAATCTGTTCAGTTCGGGATTATCGGGCCAGAGGAATTTAAATGTGTAGCCTGTGATGGTGGTTTGCGTGAGGCCGATGAAAAGGATATACAAAACGTAATACAGATAACTTTTCTCCCGTATCGAAAAATAAACGAAGAAGTTATATAGCATCATTACCAGCAGAACGCCGACATGTATGCCCGAAATAATCTCGTTGGTGAAAGCAAACTGGAAGAAACCCATTTCACTTCTCACAATAAGCGGAAGTACGATTTGTTCGCTGCCCTCTACTTTTAAATAATAGGTTTCAGTCGATTTGACAGGGATATCCAGTTGGAAAACTATGTTCTGATATTTTACTTTCCGTTTGTTGAAGATGTCGTTCCAGGAAATTTCCTGCTGTTTGATCTCATTGTCTCCCTTGGAATACAATGTGCAGGATTCGATGCGTGAATAGGCCAACTCCAGAAAGATCTTGTCTTCCGGCGTCAGATTTTGAATGTCGAACCTAACCCAGAACGTAGAACTGCTGAGGCCAAAATTTGGCGTTTCATCTTCACTTTTGACAAAGTTTTTTGACGCCATCACCTCATTGATCGTCAGAGATTTACCGGTATCTTCCAGCACCTCCACGTTTTTTCCGATGGTGGTATCATCTCCGGTAAAAATAACCCTTCCCGCATACGTTGAAACTGAAAAAAGGAAAAGCAGGATAAGTAAGACGTTCGTTCGGTAAAAGTTTAAATCCATTTGTTGATATCGTATATGATTTCCAGTGCCCCCCTTCTTCCGTGTTCAACTATTGTTTGCTTGGGATTCTCTCTAAGACTGAATATCTTTTCTCTTTCTTCAGGAGTTGCGAAAGGCAGGTTTATCAGGTCCCGCGCGATCAGCGATGTTGCGATTAATCCTTCCTTCGGGTAATAAAATGTACCGTTGTTGCCCAGGTCGGTTAATACCTCGAATCCTATTCTTTGGCTGATAACCAGTGTGATAGGTGAGCAAAGCCCCATCAGGTACTTAATTCCGACCATGGAAGAGATCGCCATAGCGGTTCTGCCGAGATAAACACTTCCAATACCGTAACCTGCTACCTCTTTTGAATTAAAAAGACCGCAGAACTCTGCCACATTATAATCGCCGATTTTGTCGACATACCCGTAAATGCTTTTGTCGATCTTGGCTATGGCATCTTCCATGGGCATTTTCAGGTTGGCGGACCGTACCTGAACCCTGGTACCACCGTAAATATGCTCTCCGTCTTCCGATTCTACTATAATTACATAAGTGTTCGGATCATGTAACCAGTTGTGTGTTGCCGATGTAACTTGTTTCACACCATACGCTTCCAAAACCTTTCTGTGCCCATCTGCATATCTCAGACTGGTCTCCACGTCGTCGGGCGCACGGTATGCTTTAATTTGTGCTACCATTTATTTTTCCAGATTTACGATAAACAGTGTCTCATCAAGCGGTAAGCGGAAACTTTTGATTTCAGGTTTTTCGGCTTGCGCGATTTTAAAAAGAAAGACTTCAGCAATATTTTCATCAAGCGGGACAAGAGCCCTGAATTTTCTGCGTGCTTCCCTGATGTTCGCTGCTTCTACCTCATCCAAACCTTCTCCGTTACTGTTGACTACCCGCGGGAACAAATAAAAAGGTGAAATTAAAGGATGTATTGCAAATTGTAACTCTTCGGCTTTCAGCCATAATCTTTGCATCGACATTCCGCCAAGAAAAAAGTCTCTGTAACTGTATTTGGGCAATGTGATTATGCCGATGGCGGATGCCGTGCTAACGGTTTTTTTTGCCACATCTATCAGGGCCCGGCCACCGTTGATATTTTTTAATGATCTGGTTATTTCTTCATCCCGTATGATCGACATCGCCGCCATTTGCGCATTATCCAAGCCCAGGGTACGAATATCTATACCATCTTTTGATTCTTCCGCTTCCTCGGGCGACCATTTCATCTCGCGTTCCACAAAGTCCTTGTGCCCGTTTTCGTTTAAAAGTCTTACCCTGTCGCACTCACCAATGATTTCACCGATCGCAATGATCTGCTGCCTGTCGGATATGTAATGGAAAGAAGCTCCTTCAACGCTTTCGGCAGCATGTTTCAGAGCAAGGTAGTCTGCTTCCGCGATCACTGCCGGTATGGAAGGGTTTCTATTGGTAGATCTTTCAAAAATGGCGTTTACCGATTCCGGAGAATATACCGGCTCCGTATCTTCTCTGGCAGTATTGTAAAAATCGATGGCAGCTATCAAAATGGATTCGTTTCCAAGCGGAAATAGCTCCGCCTTGGCTGATAAGCCATTTTCGTAGCTTTTCAGAAGCAGGTTTTCGTATGAGGCCCCAAAAGATATGTTAGAGGCAATATTGTGAAAATCGCCGAACGAGTATGATCTGTGCCGATCGTGAAAAAGGTGCAGTCTGCTATTTCTGTATAACCATTTCCAGGGCTGATCGTTGCCGGTGGAAGGTGCCTGGCAGGCGGCTTCTACAATTTTGCGGATCAAAGCGTCATCTGCTTTGTATTCATCGTTAATATAAGGAAGCGAATCTGCCAGTAGAATCGCTTCGTTTACATCAAAGGGTTCATGTGGATTTATCCGGCGGGATGGCTCTTTCTTGGTAAGCCTGTTGCCGACAATATCTTCAATATCTACATAATACCTGCCGGATTCCTGGAATTGATCGAGTAAAATCCGTCGGCAAACATCCGTTACCACACCTGCACCGAGCGTTACCGCGCTGGCAAGCTGCGGCCAGGTACTGATCGTTTGACCGATTTCAACCAGCGATACCTTCCCTCTTTTGGAACCGTTTACAGCATTTACGATCTTCAGCACCAGTGGAAGCCGGTCTTCGTCTGAAATGTGATCAAATTTTTCGAGAGGAATACCTTTTAGAAGGCCGTGAAAAACGGGTCTGTCTGGTTCAAGGTCATATCGTTCCACGTCAAGCATCCCCCTGTCGCTTGTTTCCATCACTACCGGTATATGGTATCCGCTGGCCATGGAGCGGCAAGCAATTTTTATGCTGAGATCGTCACACTCGTCTATTAATATGTCGAGCTTTCCTCCGTCAAGCATAAAACCTGCCATGTTTTCTTTATTAATACCTTCTGTAAAGCATTCGATAACGAGGAAGGGGTCTATTTCAGCAATTTCTCTGGCGGTCACGATACATTTGTTGACGCCTATATTATGAATCCCGGTCTTGATCCTGTTAAGATTACTGAGTTCTATTGTATCAAAATCGGCCAGTTTAAGCGTCCCGCAAGTCCTTTCTGTGGCAATACTTACCGCGACTGCGTGGCCCACTGACAGTCCGATAATCCCTATTTTACGTTTAGACAGATTTTCCTGTTCAGCAGGAGTTATTTTGTATTGATTTCTGCTGGTCCTGAGTTCTACAAACTCATTTTCATCAACAATATGAATCAGTCGCTGAGACCAGGGATAATAAATCCAGTTGCCTTCAAGATCCGGATCCTTGCCGTTGGACCATTCTGAATATAATTTTTCGATCTCCGCACCGGTCAGGCGCTTTGTTGGATTTCTGATTTTGATCAACTCTTTTTTTTGTGCAGAAAACAGATCCAGAATGGACTTATCCTGGTAATTTGCAATCAGAGAACTCAGTTTCTGTTTGTCTGCGTAGCGTTCTTTTGGTATAAAAACCGGCTTGTAAATGGTACTGGATTCTTGGTTTTGGTACATTTTAAAGATATTGTGGAGTGGTTCCCGGAAGAACACACGCTTTAATGTGTAAATCAGAAATTGTAGATAATTTAGTACAATAATCCTTCTGAATTGCAACTGCGCTTCTATTAATCACCTACACTTTTATACTGCTTGCCTCAATAAATACCCAAATTGCTGAATTTATTTTTGTAAAACTATTTCTCTCCGGCGCGGTCATTAAATATTTTGCAGTTAATGACTAATTTAGGCCAATATATTAATGTTATCCGGTATTTAAGCGGATAATTGTTGATTAAATTGATGTGAATATAGAATTAATATTATAATATTATCAATTAGTTCCGTCTTTCTTAGAACCATATCCGTTTGCACACCTCAAAAAGTATAGAATTATAAAGAATGGAAAGTAACGAAAAAATAAGTGTCCTCTACGTGGATGATGAAATTAATAATTTGAATTCCTTCAAGGCAGCATTTCGGAGGGACTTCAACATATTGATCGCAACGTCAGGTCGGGAAGGGCTTGAATTATTGAAGCATAATGTTGTCCACGTGATCATCACGGATCAGAGAATGCCAGGAATGACCGGAGTGGATTTTTTGATTGAGGTGTTAAAAGACTATTCTGATCCCGTGCGTATCCTGCTCACTGGTTACACAGATATCAATGCAGTAATTGACGCCGTGAACAAAGGGCATATTTATTACTATTTGAATAAGCCCTGGGATGAAGCGCAGTTAAGGATCATCATTAAAAATGCCCATGAGATTTTCAGCTTGCGGGAAAAAAACAAAGAATTGATCGAAAAGCTTATCGACGTGAATGGTCAGCTGGAGTTTCTCCTCAGACAAAACCTGCTTTCCTAGCGTGTAAATAGGAATTCTGCCTGAAATTTCATTTCTTCTAACCAAAAGCTTCATTCCCTGCCTGAAACAGAAATGAAGCTTTTGAGCGTCTATAACGGTCCCAAACGAGTAGGTGATATTGAAAATCAGGTTGTTAGCGACCGTGCCGGATTTTTACGGCGTTGAAATGAATATTGAAATCCATTTCGACATGTACCCCAACCCAACTGAAACGTTCTGATAGTGAAAAGGCTGGTATTCTTTTTGTTCCTTGTATTTAGCAGTTAGGTTTAAACAATCAGTTTTTATGAAAAAGATCATTGCAATTGGGGTTATTTCGGGTGTAGTCTTGTATGTATTTCTTTCTTCGCTTTCTAAAAAAGTAGAGGGGAGACTGGAAGGCGATGCCGAAAAAAGTATGGAGTAGAAGCAGGCCGGTGTTATATTGCCGGCCTTAAATTACTTTCCTTTTAACACCTCTGACAATCAGGATGCTTTTTACAAAATACATCGGATGGAGTGTAGTCATCTTTTCTGGATTGTGGCTTGGATGCAACAGAAGCCCGATACCGGATCCCGGAGGCGGCGGGAGCATGGATATCGACAGTACGATTTTTACCAAACCTGATTCCATCATTCCCGAAACACTCGTGATCAGAAACGCTGATCTGTCCCTGGCCGCTTCTCGCCGGTTCGGAAGTGAGGATTTATTTGAACAAACAAATATGAACGTGCGGGCCGGGATCTATTCCGTAGCCAGGGATTTTGTCGGGCGCCAGGTTAACCTCAATTACTCTTTTATGGCCCCCGGTAATGATTCGCTGAAATATCGGCCGTTCGTGATCCTGCTGCATGAGGGTGCATTCCTTTATGGCGACCTCGGAAATGAGCAGGGGAAAGCCCGGTCGCTAAGTGCGAAAGGCTATGCCACAGCTTGCATCAATTACCGGCTGGGTTTCAATGGAGGCAGCGAAAGCAATCCTTGCGGAGGGAATAATATGGAAATCGTCCAGGCGGTATATCGCTCTGTGCAGGATACTTACGCGGCCCTGCACTACTTTGCATCACGTTCTAATGATTTTGGTATCGATCCGGGACAGATGATCCTGGCTGGAAGCAGCGCTGGGGCTATTGCTGTTTCTGCATTGCTGTATATGACCGAGGCGGATTTCGAGGCACTAAGTCCAGGCATCACCAAAGCGCTGGGCAAACTGGACCCGAATGCGGGAAAGAGCCGTTTCAGAGTAAGGGCTTTGGTGTCGTATCTCGGATACGGTGTTTTTAAAAGCAGTTACGTTAAAGCGTCCAATGCCCTGCCCACACTTTTCTTTCAGCGAACCGGAGACGATGTGCTGGCCTATGAAAAAGGCAATCTCTTTTCCTGTCCCTTTTACTTGCAAACGGAAGGTGCCAAGTCGGTTTCGGATCAGCTGAAAAAGTTGCAGATACCTTATGAACTCAATTATCAGCCTGTCGCCGGGCATCTTCTTGACTATCCGGATAATTATGTGGCCAGCCGATATGCGCAATTCCTGAAACGTCTGTGGAGTGGGAAAAAGCATCAGATCACCAACGAAAACTACCAGACAGTAGAGGATATTGTCTTAAAATAGAGGCAAAAGTCTTTTCATAAAATTGGAAAGTCTTATCTCCAGATATTCATAGGATAGATGCGAAGCGATCAGAGTAAGAGAAATGGATAAAAAGAATAGCGCCGGGCCACTGCCATAAATCGGATAACCAAGCTTTTGAAATAGGACAGTAAGGGTAAAACTAACCGGCACATGTAACAAATAGATCGAGTAGGAGATATTTCCGAGTTTCACCAGCCAGCCTGGGAATTGCGTATGACGACCTGCATGGTGAAAAAGGAAAGCACTGAACAATGCCGAAGCTCCTATCGCCCACTGCAGAGGACCCTGCCCTCCGAAAAAGCCTGATAAATATTGCCAGACAGCCAGCACAACCACTGTACTGAATATCCATTTCCTAGAAAAAAAATCAGTCAGGACATTCCTCACCTTTTGGTTGCTGTGTAGCAAGCCGATAACCACTCCGTAAATGAAGCTCCAGATGATCGGGTTGGTGATCATATTCAGATACTTGTGGCCGTAATTTTCGGTGCGCGCCGCATCGAGCGTGTAGCTGCCGTTCAAGACCGGTATGATTACAAGCGTAACAATCGTCAAAAGGAAAAACACAGGCCATCTCAATCTTTTGAACAAAATCGAGATCGTAATCAGGGCATAAAAATAAATCTCATAATTAAGGCTCCATCCTACAGGCAGCGTCGCATATCCGTAAAACGGAGGTGGGGTGTAATCAATCGGGATAAAAAGCAAGCTCATGGCCAAATCTTTTATTTCCGGAATGGTCACATAAGACCTGTACCGGATCACGAAATAAATCACCGTAATTACCGCATAAGTCGGCCAGATCCTGATAAAACGTTTGATTACAAATTTATAAATGTCCTCGTAAGAACCAGGCGTTTTCTCGGTAATGTAAACCATGATAAAACCGCTGATAACAAAGAACAGGTTGACCCCGGCAGCGCCTGAATCGAAAAAGAAATCCAGTTCCCTCCGAAAAGGCTGATCAATAGCGATAAAGCTCTTGAGGTGGTATATCGTGACAATCATTGCCGCAACTCCTCTGAGAACCTGAATACTGTCAATCTTGGATTTTATTGGATTCTGGCCTATGTTAATCTCCCGTCTCATGCTAGTCAAGAAATTGTATCATAATCCTGTACCTATTTAAGTGTTTCAGACAAGGCAGGCACAATAAGTGATGTGAAAGATTCTGTTTAGCGTAATAGGAGGTGTTTTCGGATCGGCCAGACAGCAGGCGGAATACTTTCCGAAAATGTGTGATTATTTGGAAATTGGGCTGTTCGGAGCTTTTCTTGTCTAAGTGTATAATATAGTTTTATATCCTTTTGATCCATGGTTTGGTTATTTGTTGAACGAAGTAAATGTAACAGAAAAATAAGAATTCACCTGACGATGTATCCAATTTACACTTGGAGTGTGCAGATGTTCTTTGGAAGGCACAATTTTTAAAAGAGACGAGAAGTATTCGGTAAGTTAAAACGAAAAACAATGAACGGACAATTAACAGTAAAAGATCAGATCACCATAGATGCGCCGGTTTCAAAAGTATGGGAGGTACTGGTTGCTCCCAAATACATCAGGCAATGGGACGACCTGCCGGAAGGTTTCGATGATTATTATCTTGAGCCCGGACGTTCCATTGAATGGTCGGGCGTATCGCGGACGACAGTAACAGACAGCGAGCCGAACAAACTGCTACGACTTTCCCTGTACGTATGGAAATGGGAGTTGCCGCCCGCTTCCTATGATATTGCCTACACCTACCGGCTTGCAGAACAGGATTCCCAAACTGTGCTGATGTTGGAGATCGGGGATTTTTCAGTTTTGGAAGATGGGGATAATTATTTTGAAGCATCTGTGGACTTCGCAAAAGAGTCACTTCCCAAGATCAAAAATCTGGCTGAAAACCGGGTATAACGGAGCTCTTGCTTATCTTTGTTACAATCGCTTTTTAAACAATATGGAATCCGGTTCTAAACTTTATTACGACACCAACGAAGTAGCTGAGATGGTAGGCTGCGAAGCGTCGGCTCTCAGATTTTGGGAAAAAAAATTTCCACAGCTGAACCCCAAAAGGGATGGACGTAACCGGCGTCGCTATACGGAGCGCGACATAGAAATTATCCGCAAGATCATGCATCAGAAGGACAAGCAGGGCCGGACCATAAAGGGCGCGCGCGAGCAATTGCGGCGGAAAGAAGAGTCTCAGCTTTTGATCCAGCGGTTAATGCGCGTCAGGAAATTTTTAGTCGAAATCCAGGAAAAATTGTGAAACAAATTCCCCTTCTAGTCGGTATACTCCTTTTGCCGTTGCTAGCCACAGCACAACGGTTTCAAACTTCCGAAGTTCGCAGGCACGTTGAATTTCTTGCATCCGACGACCTTGAAGGTCGCGGTACCGCCACACTGGGAGAGATCAGGGCAGCCAATTATATAGCCGGTATTTTTAAAGATCTGGGACTTGTACCGGCGGGCACCAGCGGCAGTTATTTTCAACCTTTCCCGGTTACGCTTTCAGTTGACGGTAACGTTCATGCACTTACGGCACGAAATGTGGTTGGTTTCCTGAACAACGGCGCGGAAAAAACCATCGTAGTCGGCGCGCACTTTGATCATTTGGGTAAGGGCTACCAGGGCAGTTCACTTTCTCCTGACAGTAAAAATAAGATTCACAACGGGGCTGACGATAATGCTTCGGGTACAGCCGGCGTATTGGAACTTGCCCGGTATTTTTCCCGAAATCAGCTCAAAGAAAAACACAACTTTATTTTTATCGCATTTTCGGGAGAAGAACTGGGTTTGCTGGGATCCAAATATTACACAGAGAATCCATTCGCTTCGCTCAAATCGGTATCCTGTATGATCAATATGGACATGATTGGCCGGCTCGAACAGGATAAAAGCCTGATCGTGTCGGGTTGGGGGACCAGTCCGGTTTGGGGCAAACTCATCCCTGACCTCGCTAAACAGCAAAATCTGAAATATACAGTCGACTCATCGGGAGTCGGTGCTTCCGACCATACTTCCTTTTACCTGAAAGAAATTCCGGTCGTCCAGTTCTTTACCGGCGGGCACGGAGATTACCACAAGATCAGCGACGATGCTGACAAAATCAACTACGAAGGAGAGGTCAAAATTCTGGAATTGATAGCCGGACTGCTTGAAAATGTAGACAAGGAAACCACGGAACCTCAATTTCTTACCGCGGGAAACCCACATACCGGCAAAACGACTTCAGACTTCAAGGTCACACTGGGGGTTATGCCGGATTACAGCTATACCGGCAAAGGACTGAAGATTGACGGGGTTTCAAAAGCGCGTCCCGCCGATAAGGCCGGCATCCTTGCCGGGGATATCATCACCAAACTGGCCGGAAAGGACATTGCCTCCATTTACGATTATATGGAAATACTATCGGGCCATGAAAAAGGGCAGCAGGTGGAAGCCGAACTTCTTCGTGGCAAAGATGTTAAAAAAGTCAAAGTGACTTTTTAAGCTATTGAATTGCGCCGCGTTTTCCCAGTTCTATAACCTCCATTTTGCTGATGAGGCCTTCATGCAGATTGAATCTCAGCAGGGTGCGCAGTTTGTGAAAACCCTCTCTTCCGGCCGCTCCTGGATTGATATACAACATATTGTTGAGAGATTTGTCGCGGATCACCCGTAGGATATGTGAATGTCCGCACACAAAAATATCCGGTGTCTGTGATTTCAGTTCAGGTATTACCATGGGATTGTAGCGAGGCGGGGCGCCGCCGATATGCGTGATCCATACACGGAAACCTTCCAGTTCGAAGTGCAGATTTTCGTGAGATCTTACTTGTATTTCCTTATTATCAATATTCCCGAACACAATGCGGGTAGGCTTGAATGCTTCCAGTTGCTCTATGATCCTGACCGATCCAATGTCACCCGCATGCCATATTTCATCACAGTTCGCGAAATGGCTGAATATGCGCTCGTCCAGGTAGCCATGTGTGTCAGAAAGTAGACCTATACTCTTCATTTGTTAACTAATTGTATCTGAAAAAGGTGGAATTATCCTACCTATTTTACCGCAAAGTAAATACTTTTATTTTTTTTGAAATAAAAGTAACTTATATATAATAAAACCGCTTTCTTGTAAGTTGAAATCTTAATTAAAGTTAAAAATCTCTTCGAAGCATATAAAAATGACTTGAAACTAAATTATTAGTTGTAAAGTTATTCTTGTTTATATATTATTGCATTTTGGTAAACATCAGTTACAAATCCTACTCATCTAACCACTTAGCCACCCTTGAAAAAAATCCTACTTCTGTTCCTTTTATGTTTTCAGATCATGTCCGCACAGGCGCAGACAGGGAGATTTACATTAAAAGGCGTTGTTTCCGACAGTTCCGGCAACATTTTACCCGAAGCCACCATTATGCTGCTTTTACCCAAAGATTCCTCTCTGGTGAATTTCGGAAGGAGCAGCAAAGATGGTTCGTTTGAATTAAAGAATCTCAAACGGATGTCTTATTTGTTGAAAGTATCCTATGTTGGTTTTATTCCGTTTCAGCAGGACGTGAAGCCAGGTGATGGTGACGTAACCGACCTTGGCAAGCTCCGAATGCAGGTTTTGGGGAAGGAACTGTATGAAGTAGTGATCAAAACGGCCCGCGCTCCGCTGAGTATCAGAGGCGATACGGTTGAGTATGACCCTAGGGCATTTAAAGTGCCGCCGGGCTCATCGGTAGAGGACCTCATCAGGAAATTGCCAGGTATGCAGGTGGACCAGGACGGCAACATCAAAGCACAAGGCGAAGATGTGAAACGTGTAACGGTGGACGGTAAGAAGTTTTTCGGCGACGATCCGAAAATGGCGACCAAAAATCTGCCGGCAGAAGCGATCAATAAAGTGCAGGTCTTCAATGGAAAAACCGAACAGTCCAAGCTCACCGGGGTAGAGGATGGGAAACGCGAAAAGACACTGAACCTTGAACTTAAAGACAGCCATAAAAAAGGAGGCTTCGGGAAAGCCGTGGCTGGCGTCGGAACTGATTCCCGGCTGGAAGGCAAGGTGATGTACAATCGTTTTAATGATAAGCAGCAATTTTCGGTGCTGGGCTTTGGTAACAATGTAAACCAGTCGGGCATTGCCAGGAACGATTACCAGGATTTTAAGGGCAGTCAGTCGTTTAACTGGGGCGATGACGGGAATTTTGGTTTTTACAGCGGGCAATCCAATGACGGAGGTGACATTACCATACAACCCAACTGGGGCGGAGGCGGATCGGAAGGGTATAGTAAAAATTACGCCGGCGGTGCAAACTATAATTTCGATAACAAAAAAACCAAACTTAGCACCAGCTATTTTTACAATCAGTCGCGGACCGTTATGGACGTCCGTTCAACGTCGGAAAACTTTTTGAACAATGAAACATACAGGGGAATTGACAACAACAAAACCCTGGGTTTCACAGGCAATCACCGGCCCAGTTTCAGACTGGAACGAGAAATTGACTCTCTTAATACCATTATTTTGATCAGTAATTCGAGGATCAACCTTGGCGACCAGGACTATGAAAGTTTTCAGCAGTCTTTCCGGAATGAAGGCGAACTGACCAATCAGTCGACGATCAATAACATAAGCGATTACAATTCTTTTGCGATGGCGAATATGTTTTTGTACCGTCGCAAGTTCAAAAAGAAAGGCAGGAACTTTGCTTTCAGCGCAGGCTACAATCTGAACAACGGGGATGAGTCCAAGCGCCTGAACTCGGTTAACATTTTCGCGCGGGACTCGACCATGAACAGTGTTATCAATCAGCAAAATACGACAGAGAGTTCCCGCGGCACTTTCAAAAGCAGCGTCAATTTTATTGAGCCCTTTGCCAAAAAGTTCATGTGGGAGACGTTTTATAATTTCAGCCTGCGAAAAGACAAAGTTGACCGCGATGTGTTTGATATTGAAGAGAATAACCAGACGGTCAATCCATTTCTGACCCGGTATTATTCCAATGATTTTTCCTATAACAGGTTAGGAAGTACCCTCAGGTATGCCCACAACGGATTGAATATAGCGGTCGGACTCGCGGGCCTGCGCCTGAACCTGAAAGGGAAATTTGCTGAATCAGAGTCTTCGGCCGATTTTACGAGAATTGAGCGCGACTACCTCAGAGCTGTGCCGAATTTTAACCTTACTTACCAGCTAAAAAATAACCGGTACATTTGGGGCGGCTATTCAATGAATGTATCAGAGCCTGCGATCACCGCTCTCCAGACCATCGTGGACAACAGCAACCCGCTCTACATTACCGTGGGAAACCCTGATCTGATTCCTGCATCAACCCACAGCGTTAATGGCGGGTTCCAGATGTTTAATCCTGCGACTTTTACGAATTTCTACGGATATGTTTACTATAATTATAATGTTGACCAGATCGTGTACAACAGGAGCATAAATTTGGAAAATCTGGTAACGACGATCAAACCAATGAACGTAACCGGAGGTACCAACATTGGAACTTCTCTCGGCTTTGGGTTCCCGCTGAAAAAGACAAAAAGCAATCTGTACGTGAACACGGGCATTAATTTGAGTAACAACCCGACTTTTATCAATGAAGTGAAAAATGAGACGAAGACGGATAATTACAACTTCGGTCTGCGTCTCGACCTCACGCCCAGCGATGTGTTTACCCTTTATACCAATGCCAACTGGAACATCAGCAATACCGAGTATTCGATAAACACAAGCCAGAACCAGAAAATCGTCAACTCAACTTACGGGGCAGAAATGAATGTGAGAATGCCCAAGGACATTTATTTCAGCAGTAACTTCAACTACCGGAGTTATGTGAATAACCAGTTTGGTTTTAATCAGAAGCAGCCCATCCTCAACCTTTCGGTTTACAAAATCGTGTTGAAAAGTAAAAAAGGCGAAATCCGTCTTACTGCCAATGATGTTTTCAAAAAGAACCTGGGCATCAGTCAGAATGTGAACCAGAATTTTTACACAGAGAGGCGCGTAGCAACGTTGTCCAGGTATTTTATGCTGAGTTTTACATACAATATGAGGGGAATGTCAGCGTCTGTTAAACGTCCGAATTTTTAATTATCCTTCTTAAAATAAAAAACAACAATATGAGATCGGTTGTCCTTTTTGCAATGCTTTTACTGTCTGGGGCTCAGACTGCTTTTGCCCAGAAAATGGAAGGAGAAATTACTTACGAAAAGATTTATCGATGGATCACCATATTTTCAAAGCTGAGTTTTATGAGCAATGAGGAAAAGGACCGCATGAAAATGTCTTGGGCCAATATGGATGAAAATAAACAGGATATGATCTTGTTGTTCAACGAAAAACAGACCTACTATTCTTTCCCGAAAAATGAGGAGAATACGGAAGGATGGGTCTGGCGGAAAGGTGAATTCAACATTTACAGGGACCTGGAAAATGAAAAGCGGACCGACATACTGGACATGCTGGGCAGAACCTACATCATTGAAGATTCGCTAAGAGCCCCTAAATGGAAAGTAATGAACAAGATCAAGGAAGTGGCCGGGTATATGTGTATGATGGCAGTTTCGGAAGACACGGTCAAAAAACAAAAGGTAGTAGCTTGGTTTGCAGATAACTTACCCGTTTCGGGAGGCCCGGAATTTTACTCGGGACTGCCTGGTATGATCCTGGAAATGGAGCTGAACGACGGAGACGTGGTGGTCACAGCAAAAAAGGTAGAGATGAAACCTGTTAAGGAAGAGGATTTGAGCGTTCCTAAAAAAGTAAAGGGCAGGAAAATAGATACGGCCAAATATGACCAGTTGATTGCCGAGCATATCCGGGACAGTATCAAAAGTCACCGATACCCTTACGATGCGGTACCATATCCGAATTAGACGGATCAAACTCATTAGAATAATATTAAAAAGAAAGATTGTCAGCGACAATCTTTCTTTTTTTATACCTTTGCGATTTCAAAAATATGACCCTCGATAAATGTGTGGTGCGATTTTTTGGGACTTTAAAACTATTCACATTTAACTTAACAGTGTTTTTCTATTTTAATAACCCTTTGACAATTATGAAAAAAATCGTTTTGGCCGTTGCAATGCTTTTTGTACTCGGCTCATGTGCAAGTAAGAAAAAGTTGCTTTCTGCACAAAAACAAGCAAATGAAATCCAGATCCAGTTGGACAAAGCCAGAGCTGATCTCAATGATTGTGACAGCAGGACCGCAGGCTTGAACAATGATCTGAAAGCCAAAAATGACGAGCTTACCAGCAAAAATGCTAAATTGAAAGAGCTGGAAGATCAGGTCGAATTCCTCAAGAAAAATAACAATAACCTGTTGGACCGCATGTCTGATCTTTCTGTGATCAGCAAAGAAGGTTCCGAAAGCATCAAGAAATCGTTAGCGATGATGGATGCACAGGGAACTCAGATCCGCGATCTGAACCAGAGCATCCAACGTAAAGATTCGTTGAACATGGCGCTTGTATTGAACCTGAAACGGTCTCTGCAGGATGTTAGCGACGAGGATGTGCAGATCGAGGTAAAAAAAGGAGTTGTATATGTGTCGCTTTCCGACAAAATGCTTTTCCGTTCAGGAAGCTCGGTCATCAACTCAGCAGCTGAAACGGTGTTGAGCAAAGTGGCTAAAATCCTGAATGACTACAAAGAAATCGAAATTTTGATCGAAGGACACACGGATAATGTACCTATTGCCACTGACAAAGTTGCTGATAACTGGGATCTGAGCGTATTGCGCGCAACAGCGGTTGCACGTACTTTGCAGAAGAAATATGGTGTTGAGCCTGTTCGTATGATTGCCGGCGGACGTGGTGAGTACCTTCCAAAAGTGGCGAACGATTCAGCGCCTAACCGCAGCCTGAACCGTCGCACGGAGATCATTATTACTCCTAAATTGGATCAGTTCTTTAATCTGTATACGCCTAACGCGGGTAAATAATCAGATTAAAATTTTTCTTTCTAAGCCCGCCCTAATCAGGTGGGCTTCTTTTTTAACATGTACTGCATTGTTCGGCACCATCAAAGCATTGAATCATGACTGAAACTGTACCTGTAAGAGAAACCATTGAGACCGCGCACAAACTGGTGGCGGCATTTATCCATCGCACCCCTGTGATGACCTCTGGATTTTTCAACGAGCTGTGTGGTGCCGAGTTGTATTTTAAATGCGAGAATTTCCAGAAAATCGGCGCGTTCAAAGCGCGGGGAGGTCTTAATGCAATATTATCACTATCAAAAGAGCAGCTGAAAAACGGGGTCACCACACATTCTTCCGGTAACCATGCGCAGGCCATAGCTTTCGCGGCAGCCAAAGTTGGGGCGAAGGCCTACATTGTGATGCCCGAAAACTCGCCTCTGGTCAAAATAAACGCGGTCAGGTCGTATGGGGCAGAGATTACATTTTGTAAAAACACGCCCGAGGAACGTGAGCGGACAGTACAGGGAATTATCTCAAAAACCGGCGCTGCTTTTGTTCATCCCTTCAATAATTATAAAGTAATAGCAGGCCAGGCCACCGCCGCGCTTGAATTGATCGAAGACGCGGGAACTTCACTGGATGCGATCATTGCACCGGTAGGAGGGGGAGGTTTGCTAAGCGGCACCGCGCTGACAGCCCATTACTTCTCTCCCGAAACTAAAGTTTACGCCGGAGAGCCTGAGGGCGCGGCCGATGCAGTGCTGTCTTTTCGTAGTGATAAAATTGAAAAGGCTCCCTATGTCAACACCATAGCTGACGGCTTGCTGACCTACCTGGGCGATAAGACGTTCCCGGTTATCAAAGCACATGTGAGCGATATATTTACTGTTTCGGATGAGGAAATCATTACGGCAATGCGTTACTTGTGGGAGAGGATGAAGCTGGTTGTGGAACCCTCAGGAGCAGTTTCGGTTGCAGCCACATTGAAACAAAAGGATTTTTTTGCCGGTAAAAAAGTCGGTATCATCATTTCAGGCGGAAACGTCGATCTCGGCAAACTGCCTTTTTGAATTGTCCGTTCAAATGGGTAGAATAACAATGAAATGGAATTTTTACGATAACAATGTATGCGAGAATAATCCTGTTGCCGTTATAGTGGGAAATATTCGACGTATGATTTTTAATTTTTAATAGTTCGCACTTAAAGTTAATGTATGAAAAAGCTGATTTTTTGCTGTCTGGTCGTATTGATGGGCTCTTGCAAGGATAAGGAGAAAGAGGTTGAGCCAGAGGTTGATCTTGCACCGGAATTTGTTGGAAACTATATCACTACCACTGTAGATGGGAACACAACTGTACACCATGAATGGGCAGTAACAAGTGACACAAAAAACAAGTTGGCGATTGCATACATCAAAAATGTGGAGGTATCTACATCCGGCACCACTCTTACCCTCAAACAGGAATATGCATTGGCCAATGTGGTTCCTACCGCCGAGGCCACATTCAAGATCGACGAAGTGGTGGATGTGGTGCAAAGTACCGGAACGCCACTGAAACAGAAGGTGGAAGGCATTGCTACCAAGGTGATTAATTCAGCAGGTGTGCAGCAGCTCAATATTACTTTGAAACTGACCAATTCGAGTACGAATGTCGCCACCGAGGATTACCTGGAATTCAAGAAGAAATAATCAAAAATATAAGGAACAAAAAAAGCGACTGATTTCGATCGGCCGCTTTTTTTGTTCCTTGTCCGGCTTATTGCGCGGTAGAGTTACTAAAGATTGACTCTGCCTTTTCCGCGAGCGTAATGAATGGGAAAAAGAAACCCATCACTACACAAGTGATCACAAAGACTATAAGCCATAGTAAGAAGAGGGCGAATTTTGTGAGATGGATCATTGTCTGACTTTTTTCTAAAAGAGGGGTTTGGAACCTTATTGGTTGTAAGGGAAATTACTTATTTTTTTTCATTTTAAGACATATTTTTGAACGATAATTATAATTCTTCCTGCTGTGTAAAAGTACTTTTGATAGTTACATAGTAGATTCCGTACAGAAAAATTTTTCTTTTTTTCGTTACCTAATTGAAGGGGCAGCGTCTAATGTGATTGGAAACAATTACAACATCAGACGAAATGAAGAAATGCCTTCTTTTAACACTGCTGCTTTTGACGTTTGTACTTCAGACGAAGGCGCAGAACATCGATTATAACACACCACTCTTCACCAATCAGACATTTAGCAAGACAGTCAACCCGGCTTTGCCGGTAGGAGGTATCGCCGGGGCAGGCGGAGTGTCTGGTTCTGGCGGTGCCACCTATTCGATCCCTATTGCTGTTCCACCTGGTACCAACGGCGTAGTTCCATCAATTTCCGTTGTATATCATTCGCTTACGGGAAACGGCCCCGTGGGGAATGGCTGGGGTATAGCTGGTTTGTCAGGCATCAGTCGCTCCGGGCAAACGAGCTATCACGACGGGCAGGTGACGGCTATCGATTTTACCAGTAAGGACCGGTTCAATCTGGACGGACAAATGCTTTTGGGTGTTTCGGGAGTTTATGGAGCGGACGGAGCTACTTACAGCACCGAGAGTGAACAGTTTTCTACTGTCACATCCAATGGAGTTAGTGGCGCTGGGCCAACCTGGTTTAAAATTATAACCAAAGACGGCGTGGAAATGGAATACGGAAATACATCTGATTCCAGGATGATGGACGAAGCAAATACGAATGTTGTCTTTTGGAAAATAAACAGGATTAGAAATCCGGACGGTAATTACATCGAATTCAAATATCTGAACAATGACAGGGAATCAAGAATTGATGAAATCAATTACACCGGGAATACCATTACCGGGCTTGTCCCTTACAATAAGATCAAGTTTTCCTACAAGATCCGCGCTGACATCAATGCACAGTACATTGGCAATTCTTTGATTGTGAATAAATATTTGCTGGATAAAATTGCCGTTACTGCCGAAGGTAACATCGTAAAATCTTACCAGTTCAATTACAGCTGGGATAATATTACTTCTTATTTGCGGGAGGTCGTGGAAACCGGCTCAGATGGTTTGGCCCTGAACTCGACCATATTCAAATACGGCCAGATGCCGGACCCGTTTCAAAGTTGGCTGCTTGCAAATCAGCTGACAGACGCCAGCGATACTTTCTTTGGAGATTTTAATGGTGACGGGAAAGCAGACCTGCTCGCCGCTATTATCAAGAACGCAGGTCCCTATACCAATTATCATTCAAAATTCCAGACATTCCTTTCCCAATCCGGGACCTCAGCCCTTACTCCGGGGCCTACAGTTGACCTGGCACCTAACTATACAATGATCAAAGGCGCTCAGATCCCCAATGATTATAATATTTTGGCGAATGATTACACAGGCGACGGGCTGGACGATGTGATGACGCTAAAAATTACCAACACCGGTAATTATAATAAGCTGGACAGCATTATTATTTATGAGAGTACCAATGCCGGTGCTGCTTACAACAAGCATCTGAGAAGCGTCCAGCCGAATTTTTTCAAGATTCATCCCAAAGGAAATTTCTTTTTTCCTGGCGATTTTGACGGGGACGGCATAACCGAATACATTGCTGTTCTGGGCAATGTGTTAAATGATTACCTGCCTTTTCTTTGCACCAATTATATCCAGGGAGGTGCATGCGGAAGTATTGGTATCAGCGGTCCGACGGGGTTTCAGCCTGGCCAATGGGCGGATACCGACCAGGCCTATGTGGTGGATTTCAACGGGGACGGCAAAAGCGATCTGATGCTGATCAAGGATAACCTTTGTGAGATATTCACTTTTGAGGGCAACACCGCACGGCGTATTTATTCATCCAATTTCCCTACCAAAAATCACCTGGTCTATTTCGGGGACTTCAATGCCGACAGGAAGACCGATTTGCTGGTCAGGAATTCGCTTACAGATAACGCTGCTACCTGGACCAAGGCAATCTCGACCGGCGCCATTTTTATACCTTCCACCTTTACCTGGGCACAAGTTCCGGAGATCAACAATGAATTTTTTAAAAATCATCACGTAAACCTTGCCGACTACAACGGCGATGGGAAAACGGATATTTATCATGGTAAGAATAATGCCAATTTACTCACGTCGAAACTGAATATTTATTATAGCCGCGGTACCGATTTTCACCACATCCAGAGCGACCACGCAAAAAGCGTGAGTAGCTCACCCTCTTACATTGCAGATACTGACGGCGACGGCAGGGCAGAGGTAATCAGCGTCGAATATTATCTGGAACCTTACCGGCATTTTAAATTTAAGCCGTCCGGGAAAGAACATCTGATCCATAAAGCGGCCAACGGTTATGGCCACATTTCTACCTGGTATTATAAGACATTGTCGGAAGGTGGGGATTTCTATTTGAAGGGCGCAAGCGCTCCGTATCCCTTTACCAGTGTTCAGCCACCAGTATATGCTGCTTTTCAGTTTATTGCGCAAAACGGTATCGGAGGAGAGAACACCCTGCAATACAAGTATGAAGACGCGCGGCTGCACAGGGCTGGCAAGGGGCTTTTGGGCTTGAAAAAAATGATTGCGTCGGATCTGGTCACTGGCCAGAAATCTGTTGTCGAGAATGAGTTCAATACCACGTATTATGTGGCGGTACCCAAAAAGACCAGTCTGTATCTTACAGCCGGAAACACATTGCTTTCTGAGACAACTTTTTCCAACGAATTTATCCCGCAGGGGCCCAATGGCAGCAAACGTTTTTTGCACCGCGTGAAAAGCGTCACAGAAAACAACGTTTTCGAAGGCCGGACGGTAACCAGCACCAACAATACCTTCGATAATTTCGGTAATGTGACCCAGAACACGGTCAATAACAGCAATGTAGAAACCACGGTGACCAATACTGTATTCGGCGCATACCCGGGCATAATCCCCAACAAACCAACCTCGGTAACGGTTATTAAAACGCGCACCGGGCAGCCCGCTTTCAGTGCCGCGACGGGCATGGGCTACAATGCGGTTGGCCAGCTGACTTCAAAAACAGATTTTTCGGGCCTGCCTAAAAGTGTAAGCACGGCTTATGAATATTTCCCGCTTGGGAACCTGAAAAAGACCACGGTCACGCCCTCAGGCCTGCCCGCAAGGACAACTTCTGCGGTCTATGATGCCAAAGGCCGCTACGCCACCTCGACAGTCAATGAGCTTGGGCAAACCTCGTCGGCAACTTACGACCCCAAATGGGGCAAACCTTTGACGGTGACGGGCATTGACGGGCTGACAACGACGATGGAGTATGACGGCTTCGGCCGGGAAAAGAAAACGACCTTCCCGCAGGGCTATTCGGTAAACCAGACCTATGGCTGGGACATATCCGGCAATTCGGTATGGTATGCCAAAACAACGCACCCGGGCAAACCCGATGTAAAGACCTGGTATGACCTGCTGGGCAGGGAAATCAAGACAGAAACGGAGGGTTTTCAGGGGCAAACCATTACCCAGACCAATACCTACGATGCCAAAGGCAACCTATCCACGTCGACGGCGCCCTATAAAACCGGTGAGCCGGTACTGACGACCACCACCCAGTACGATGCCCACAACCGGCCTGTCAACATCAGCAGCAGCGGCCCTTTTGGTACCACCACCATTGGTTATAATTACTCGGCAGGCAAGCTGACAACTACGACGACAACACCCTCGGGCACCTCTTCGAAAACGACCGACGCAACCGGCCAGGTCACCAGCGCGACAGACAACGGCGGGACACTGGGCTATACCTATTACAGCCACGGCGGCTTGAAAGAAGTAAGCAACGGCGCGGCAACACTGACCAGCAGCCAGTATGATGCTTACGGCAGGCAGACCTCCCTGGCAGACTTGAACGCAGGCACAACAACTTACGATTACAATGCCCTGGGCCAGCTGGCCAGCCAGACCAATGCCAACAACAAAACCCATACGATGCAGTATGACCTGTTGGGGCGAAATACCAGCCGCACCGGCCCGGAAGGCATAACGACTTATGAATATTACCCGACCGGCAGCGGGGCTTCTGTCAACCAGATCAAGAAAGTGACGGGCTTTGCAGGCAACCTGGAAGAGTACACTTACGATGCTTTCGGCAGGCTGCAAACCAGCAAACAGACCGTGGACGCGGCCGCCTACACCACCACCTATGGTTACAACATGTACGATGATGTGACCTCGGTGCTTTATCCCTCGGGCTTTGGCACCAACCATGTCTATGATTCCAATGGGTATCCGACCACCATCAAAAACACAGGCAACACCGTCACCCTTTATACCAACAATGGCATCAGCGGGCTGGGGCAGAACACCTCCTATGCATTGGGCAACGGCAAAACCTCCGCAGTCAGCTACGAATATGGTGTCCCGAAAAAATTCACGACGAGTGGCATCCAGGACCTGGAACTGAGCTGGGATTACGCCAAAGGCAACCTGACCAAAAGAAAAGACTACGTTAAAAACAAGGAAGAAAGCTTCACCTACGACAATCTCGACCGGCTGCTGACAGCCACGGTAGCAGGCAAAGCGGCGCAAACAATCGCCTACCAGCCCTCAGGCAATATCAGCTCCAAGAGCGATGCCGGGCAGACATTCAGCTACCACCAGACCAAGATCCACGCCCTGACCGGGATCGTTTCACCGACCACGGCAATCCCGGTATTGACGCAGGACATTACCTACACGGCTTTCAACCAGCCGGAAAAGATCATCGAAAATGGCTCCGGCCAGCCCTACGAGCTGACTTATACCTATGGGGCCGACTACCAGCGCCTGAAAGGGACGATGAAAAAGAACAATGCGTTGATCAACACGCATTATTACTTTGGCAACGGCTATGAAAAGGACGTCACGCCCGCCATCGCCGACAAACACCTGCACTACATTGGCTCACCGGCCGGTTTGGTCGCAATTGTAATCCGGGAGAACAATGTTGACCAGTACTACTACACCTACACCGACCATCTGGGCTCGCTGCTGACGACGACCGCGGCAAACGGGACAGTACTGCTCGACCAGAACTTCGACGCCTGGGGCCGCCTGCGCCACCCCGCCAACTGGGACTATGCCAACGTCCCAGCCCCGGCAAGCTACCTGTACCGCGGCTTCACCGGCCACGAGCATCTGACGAATTTCAATCTGATCAATATGAACGGGCGGATGTATGACCCGGTGGTGGGGAGGGTTTTGAGTGTTGATAATTATGTGCAGGATCCATTTGGGACGCAGTCGTACAATAGATATAGCTATTCAAATAATAATCCATTAAGGTATACAGATCCAAGCGGCGAAATTTTCCAAATGGCATATTTTGCTGCGGCTTTTACAGCGGATTTTGCAAGTAACCTATTGAACGGTGTAGACAATCCAGGGAAAGTAGCTAGCCGAAACGCCTCTAACGCAGTTAACGGTTTAAGTAGTTCTTTACAATTTCAAATTTACAGCAATGGTAATACTTCAGTAACTGCTGGTATCAACCCGTTGGCAATGGGAATATCGGCTAGCGTTTATCATACTAAGGGTAATATCACAACAGGCTTGAATGTTGGGATTAATATAACTGGCGATTTCTCAATAAATGGAAGCACATCAATTTCTGCCGGTGGCTGGAACATAGGAATAGGGGGAGGAGGAGGGAATAACCATTTTGCTTACGGCGGGAGTGTTAATTACAAGGGGTATGGTGCTGGGTACTATCAAACTCGATATGGGAGTGCCGTCGGTCCAGACGGAAATCCAAACAACCAGGTTGTGGGCGGTGCTAGTTTATCTCTTGGCAAAGCTTCATTCAGAATAGAAAATGATTTCTTTGCATTCAATCATCAGGATCGCTGGCGTTCGAATGCGTTGGAGATTGGGATAGGAGATTTTGTAATTGGGACAAGACTTTATAATAACGATCCGAAGGGCGAAGGACAGAAAGTAGTATTTGATAAAACCGACCGAATGGGCAACTATAATCAACATAAATTCGGGGCATGGGAAAATGGCAAAACTTATAATGCACCGCTATGGGTCGGCCATCGATTCGGAAATTCTATTGAGCGAATCGGATTCAGCCATCCTATGTTCCAAGACCGAACACAGAATTTTATTCATTTAAGGTTTCCGCCCGGACGTCAAAATTTTTACGTTGATTATTCAAATTTCCAGCGCGGAATATACTTATACTCATGCTATTATAATCCTTACTCGTTATGGGGAAAATAACAAACATTCGATCTAGTCTTTTATTACCGTCGGCAATAATAATTTTTCTAATTTCTTGTCAACCGTCACGTCAATCACGTATTAGCTTTGGTAGTGACGACTATTGTTACAGAGGTATAAAAAAATCAACTTCCAAATTGACTGTTAACGGTTACTACATTTTCGCAAATCCATCAACTGTTGACAAGGATCTTCCATCTCACATTGCCATGAGACAATTGGCAAGAGGGTATGTTTTTTACGATACAGGTCAGTTTCTCTTTGAATATACCCAAGGATATGACTCCGGTTTTTGGGGGAGTTATTATATAATAGGTGATACCATTAAAGCTCAATTTTTGGAACCGCCTCCCAGCATGTCAAGTAATAGAGGAGAAATGTGGTTTAAAATAATTAACAAAAATACTCTGCAAAGAATAGGCTTTACATGGGACGAGCCAATGTCCGATGCAGATTTAAAGCGATACCAATCCAAGAATCCAAAGGAATTTCAAACCTATGGAAATTTTGTCGAGTACGATAGTCTTCCTGATCCAAACAAAAGCTGGTTGAAAAAGCGCAAATGGTTCTGGTGTGATGAAAAGGAATACAAGATTTGGAAGCGTAGTTTTAAAGCAAGCAAATGACCTAGAGATGTTGATCTAAAATCGGACGTTCAAATATGGAATGATGTTCCAAATTGGCTATTATAATCCGTATTCTTTATGGGGAAGATAAAGATTTTAAATATTGGCGTTTTACTTGCGATTCTAATCGTCGGCTGCTGGCGTGACGCTCCAAAAAGGTTGAAGGTACGAGAAACAAATTTTTGTTTTTCACCAAATAGAGACAACTCGAAAATTGTTCAATCCAACGGCGTTTATTCATTTTACCATAAGCCTCATAATAAATTGGAATTTTCTGGAAGAATACGCACAAGTGATTATAGCGAAAATTTCATATTTTATCCCTCTGGGGAATTGTGCAGATTTCTTAGTACCGACTCATCCTATGGTTTATGGGGTAGTTACTACATTGAAAAAAATACAGTCAAAACTCAATATTTTTCACCTCCAATTACTGTGTCATGGGACAGAGAGGAAGTATGGTTTGAATTAATGGAAGATCACAGAATGAAAGTGATTGGTAGAACATGGGATAAGACATTATCCCAAGGTGACTTGGAGAAATATCAGCAAAATAATAAAAATACGGATGCTGTACTTAGCCAATTTAGCAAGCAGGACATTTTGCCCGATCCAAATAAAAGTTGGCTAAAAAAGCGCAAATGGTTCTGGTGTGATGAAAAGGAATACAAGATGTGGAAGCGTAGTTTTAAAGTAAGCAAATGACTAGAGATGTTGATCGACAATCGGACATTCAAATATGGAATGATGTTCCAAAGTGGCTATTACAATCCTTATTCCTTCTGGGGCAGATAATTATGAAAACTACAATCGTCAAAGAAGGCACACCTGTTCAAGCAATGGGTAGATATGGAGCTCAAACCCGATATGCCCTTGGAGGAAATACCGTAGTTCTGAATGCCCAAGGTAAATTGATAACAGTTTTCAGTAACGCAAATGGCACAGCAAATGGTTTGGGTAGAGGATTTTTAATACCATTTAAATAGCTTAAGAATATGGAAAAGAAAGTAGAAAAGATAAATCTTATTTTGGCTGAGTGGAACCCTATTGGTGTACCTGAAAATATTACATCAGATGAGTATAGAGATTATATTCCAATAATTTTAGAGGTACTTGAAAAAAAAGGAAATCTTATGAAGGTTTTGGAAGATATTCTAGTGAATAAAATGGAGTTAGAATATGATTCGCAGAATAAGGAACATGTCCAGGACTTGGGAAAAGTTTATCAAAAATTGTTATGTGTATAGCCCAATATGCAACAGTGAAAGCCAAATGAATACTGCAAAACATAAAAACCTTCTATGGTTTAAAGTGGATATGATTTTAGAGAAAAAGATTAATAAAATTATTTCAAATCAGTTGCAGGGTAATTTCTTGTTTTATTCATGGAGAGATCCGAACAATGCTTCCTCCTGTTTTTTTATAAAAATGATCAATAGCGAGACCAGCTTTCTGTTTAATCAGTCTAATGAAGCGATTATTGGTATTATTCCCAGCATACTAAGTAGGTCATTTGTCGTAGGGGATAAATTGTCTTGGGGTGGACTTAATCATTTTTTAGGGTTTCTTTTTATAAGAGAAGTGATTAGCGAAATACCCGGTGAAGTATAGGGATATCGGGAGTATACATTTTAATAATAGATATGGAAGTAAAGTGCATCACGACGTCAATTGATAAACCACTACTAGACAGTATAAACTATGATCTTCATGAGTATCTTGAAATTGGCGTTCACTCTTTGTTTATGGACTTCGATTTGTCGAAAGTGATATATACGTTCATATCTATAATGGAAACCATCTATTTGAGGCACCCATTAAATTATTTGAAGTGACAAATAGTCTAACGCCTAATTGGAAAATAGAGATCTGGGAGACGGGAGAAATTACGCTTTGGCCTGAATTATTCTACACGTCGGATTTTTTAGAAAATTTTGGAGAAAGAGAGACGAGGGAAGGGCGACTGTTTGTTGATTTGCAGGCACTCATTGAAATGTAATGAGCATAGTCGGGGCTTTGGGAGGCTATTTAAAGCATTTTCAATTTAAGAGTGCTGTTTTTAACAGCAGCCGGTATCTTGCAAAGTGTAAAGACTGCGCCGCTATGTTCCCCGGCGTAAGCGGCACCTGGCTTGACCCTGTTTATATTAATGGACAACGGACGCTGGCAACCGGGGCGGTGCAACCCAGTTATTTCTTTGAGGAGTTGGTTCTCGGGAATGGAATTGGGAAGTTGGCCAGTGGAATTGTTGGGATGATCAAGCGAGTGGGGTTTGCGGCTAAGGGGAGTACACAAGGTGGGTTGAACCTTTTTAAGTTCGGAAAACCTACCACAACTACTGCAAATAGTTGGCGTGCAGGAGATCGAATGTTACATCTGCCAAATAAGGGAACTCCCAAGCTAAACTGGAAGCAAAATTCAGGATTTCTAAGACAAGAAATGAGTAGAGGAAAACCAATATTTGACTCTTATCTATCTCCAAACGGGCAGCAAATTCCCACAGGAGGATTTTTAAATGCAGAGAGATTTTTACTAGAAAGCCGAGGTTGGAGATTTAATTCAGCAACAGGAGCATATCATCCACCATTTTAAACTGAATTGATATGAATTTTAACAAAATAGTTAAAGAGATTCTAGGCTCAATTTTGAGCTTATGTGAATTTACTTTAAACAATGAATCAAGGGGTGTTATTGAATATGAACATAAATTATTGTTGATTTCAATTACTTATGATTTTACGAGATCTTTTGAATTAGATGTTAATTTTTACTTCAAAGCAAATAATGAGTCTTATTCACTTGCTGAATTAAAAGAGTATTTTGATAAAGAAAAAAATCGATTTATAGCTACTCAGATTTTAGAAGATGACAAACTGAAAGCGTGGGTTGTAGAGGTTAAAATGTTTCTCGAAAATCACTTGTACGAGTTAATAAAAGACCATGTCGTCATTTGTTTCGAACTGGATAGTATGAGAAAACAGAAAACGGATTTTTACAATAATGAGCGTGATGAGAGGTTATTCAAAGAAGATGTTGAAAAGCTTTGGAACAATAAAGATTATGTTCGTTTAATTAAGTTAGTTAAAAATTATAAAGGAAATATTGATGATATATCAAAAAAGAAGTATGAGTATGCGATCAAAAAAGTCTCTTAATTTTAGCACAAATTGCCGAGAAGATGCGCACAGGATAAAGTTAGTTGTCGAAAGCAGAGCCTGATAACGTAGCAAAGTGGAATTAGGTCTTTATTATAAACAGCTTTTTCAATCCAGGTTGTGGGTGGTGCTAGTTTATCTCTTGGCAAAGCTTCATTCAGAATAGAAAATGATTTCTTTGCATTCAATCATCAGGATCGCTGGCGTTCGAATGCGTTGGAGATTGGGATAGGAGATTTTGTAAGTGGGACAAGACTTTATAATAACGATCCGAAGGGCGAAGGACAGGGTATCAAAGATCTGGCAGATCGTATGGGTAAATTTTAATAAGCACGAAAATCAGGCTTGGGAAAATGGTCAAACATACAACGCGCCTTTTTGGGTAGGTCATCGCTTTGGTAACAATGTGGAAAGGATTGGTTATAGTCACCCGATTTTTCAAGACAGAACACAGAATTTTATTCATTTAAGATTCCCCCCTGGTTATCAGCATTTTTACACGCGGTATAATCATTTCAATTATGGCATTTTCATTCAATCAAGTTACTATAATCCTTATTCACTATGGGAGAAATAATAAAATTGGCTGCATTTTTGGGGATGTGCTTGCTGCTAACATTTACAAGCTGTCGACAATCTATCAAGGCAAGAAAACAATTTTCTCAAGCAAGCTATTGTCATAGTGAGGTGGTTCCGAAAAGCGGCACACATTTTTGCACAACATGATGCAAAATGAAAGACCAAAAATCTGTAAAAAGTCGTCGGAGCTACGACGCTGAGTTCAAGGAAGAAATGATCAGAATGCTCGTT
>NZ_SWFP01000005.1 GCF_005869225.1 Dyadobacter bucti
CATTCAGCCGAGCAGTACTAATTACCCAACAGCTTGCACATTAACATATCTTTATCTCTCTCTCTTTTACTTCCAATATGACATGAAAATCAATGCTGAATGTGCCAATGACCGAATGAAATATCCAGTCGTTCAATCATTCGGAATTCAAAATTGATAACTCAAAGAGCTTGTTGGTGGCTATTGGAACGGCCGGTGCGACGATTCGCTTCACCCCCTTCCCCATACCACACAAACCAACAAAGACCTTGTTGGTGGCTATTGGCCTGGTGTTCACCTCTTCCCATCCCGAACAGAGAAGTTAAGCCCGGGACCGCCGATGATACTTGGATCAAACCTGGTAAAGTAGGTAGCCGCCACAATACTAGTACAAAACCTAAACAGCATCCCCATAAAGGATGCTGTTTGCGTTTAAAGATGCTTTCATATCTCTGACCAGGCCCTAAGTAGGGATCAAACCAAAAACTTGTGGAGCGCATGGGATTTTTCTAGGTTTGTGTTCTTAATCAAACCTTTTGTATTAGAGAGTTTCTTGCCGCTTATCGAGTTAATCTTACCTGATTTTGTAATTGAGAATTACACGCTGACTCTCGTAGATAAGCCGGGAGATCGTTATCATGTTCATTTGGAAGAAAAGAATTATTCAGAAGATGATCCGAGAAAAGCCGACTTACTCTCCAAAGGCTATTTCCCACCATTACCCTGCAAGATTTCCCGATTCGAGCGCACAATGTTTTTCTTCATGTCAAACGTCGCAGATGGCTCGCTACTACGACGGGTAAGGTTGTTCCATAGAGACTGGAACGAGGTAGCTGAGGGGACGAGGATGACGAGTGAGTTTTCCGCTTTTTTTAAAGAAATTAGTGTATACGAGGGCTAATGATGTTTGGAGTATTGGCCGTTTTTATGGCGTCAATGGCAAGGATATGTTACGCCACTATCGTGATTTTCAGAGCGGATTCGAAAAGGTTATTGAAAGCTTCGACGTCCGAAAACTAGCTTTTGATTCAGTTCGAGAAATCAGGATACAACATCGGTGGCAAGCCATGAACCAAGAAAATCAGGCTATTGAAGTTTCCCGACAATCTAATTTGGTTTATTGATAGATCAGTGTAATCTCGCCTAATAACCTAATGCTAAGTAAAAGGCGACTGAGTATTAATGAGGAACTGAGTTAAAAGAATTCACGCTACTCATAAACTCGATAACGGCTGTCATGATCCCCTCTGTGTCTATTCCACACTCGTGGTATAATTCAAGGGGTTCTCCATGTTCGACTATAGTATCCGGAATACCAAGTCTCTTTATTCGGGAATTATAACCATTATCTATCATAAATTCAGCTATGGCGCTTCCAATACCTCCTTGCAGGCATCCGTCTTCAAGAGTGACAATACGTTCAAAATTCGCGAAAATTTTATGCAATAATGCTTTATCTAATGGCTTCGCGAAACGCATGTCATAAAGAGCGGCCGATATACCGTCGTTTTCAAGCTTTTCACAAGCAGCATTTGCATAGTTACCTAACGGGCCAAAGGATAAAATCGCCAAGTCTTTGCCATCACGAATTTTTTTACCTGTACCTATTTTTATTTCTTCAAATGGGGTTTCCCATTGTGACATTACACCGGCGCCTCTGGGGTAGCGAATTGTAAAAGCCTGTGTTCCCGACTGGAACGAATCCAATTGTGCACTATACATCATATTCCTCAATTCTTGCTCGTTCAAGGGAGAAGCTACGACCATATTAGGGATACAACGCATGTAAGCAATATCGTATACGCCATGATGCGTTGGTCCATCGGCACCTACGAGCCCTGCTCGATCCAGACAGAAAATAACAGGTAACTCCTGAATACATACATCGTGAATTACCTGATCATAGGCCCGCTGCATAAATGTTGAATATATATTACAGAAAACGACTTCGCCACGAGTAGCCATTCCAGCCGAGAAGGTGACAGCATGTTGCTCAGCAATACCAACATCAAAAGCTCTGTCAGGCATCGCGTCCATCATGATATTCAAAGAGGAGCCAGATGGCATTGCAGGGGTAACTCCCACAATTTTGGGATTTTGTTTGGCCAGTTCAACGATCGTGTGACCGAAAACATCCTGGAATTTTGGAGCTTGGGGAGTATCGTAAACTTTCTTTTTTATTTCACCTGTAATCTTATCAAAAACACCAGGAGCATGCCATTTGGTCTGATCCTTCTCCGCAGGACCATAACCTTTGCCCTTAAGGGTCAAACAATGAAGGAGCTTTGGTCCCGGGATACTTTTAAGATCTTTTAACACTTCTGTCAGATGACTGATATCATTTCCATCAATAGGCCCGAAATACCGGAGCCCCAATGATTCGAAAAGATTGCTTTGGCGAAGAATAGCGGTTTTCATGACAGCTTCTACTTTGGAAACAATCTCCTGAGCGCTCTTACCGAAATTGCTCATTTTTCCCAATAAATTCCAGACTTCGTCTCTGAATTTATTGTAGGTCTGAGAAGTCGTAATATCTGTAAGGTATTCTTTCAACGCTCCTACATTGGGGTCAATGGCCATGCAGTTATCGTTTAAAATGATAAGCAAGTTGGAATCCGTGGCCCCGGCATGGTTCATACCTTCAAAAGCCATTCCGGCCGTCATAGCACCATCACCAATGATAGCTATATGTTGTCGCTGATAATTTTGCTCCAGAGCTGATGCCACGGCCATTCCCAAAGCAGATGAAATGGATGTAGAAGAATGACCTACACCAAAGGCATCGTAAATACTCTCTTTACGTTTAGGAAAGCCAGAAAGTCCGCCGTAGGTCCTGTTTGAGTGGAAATTATCACGGCGGCCTGTAAGAATCTTGTGCCCATATGCCTGGTGTCCTACGTCCCAGACGAGCTGATCGTCCGGCGTATTAAAAACATAATGTAAAGCAACGCTCAACTCCACTACACCAAGACTAGCCCCAAAATGACCTCCGTATACCGAGACATTATCGATTATAAACTGACGTAATTCAGTGCAGACCTGGGTGAGTTGCGAACTGTCCAACTTACGTAAGTCCTCGGGCGAGTTTATTTTAGCGAGTAGTTTTCCTGGTGTTATAAGCATATTGGAGACTATTGAAAATCAGTTTTTTTAGCCGTAGCCAAGCACTCAAAAGATGAACAAAATTAAGCAAATAGGGCAATAAACTGACTTTTATTTTTGCTGGCTCGCCTTGAACAATTTTTGCTTTTCTTCCTTGGTAAGACTTTCATAGCCAGATTTGGATATTTTATCCAGAATGGTGTCAATCTCTATCTGGTCAGGCATTTCAACGGTTCCAGAAGGTGACGAAGAAGAATAGACACTTGTACTGCGATAGACCTGTTTTTCACGATAGGTAACTTGCATGGAAGGACGCTTCCGGAACATTCTTGACCAACCGTTCATTACGGCATAAATAGGCTTTCCCAAGTCCGTTCCGCTTTGCAACAACTTAATAAAAATATAGCCGATCAACGCACCAGCCAAATGTGCGAGATTTCCCCCTGCATTGGGTCCAACTGTTTGCGCGAGAGAAAGTATGATGTAGAATAAAGCGATGAATTTTATCCGTACAGGTCCCAGAAATATCAGATTGAAGGTGTAGTTCGGAAGTAAGGTGGAAGCACCCACAGCCACAGAAAATGCAGCCGCAGAAGCACCCAGCATTCTGGATCCTTCAATATGGGCCTGAAAATAGGGAAGGATATTATATAAAACGATATAGATCATTCCTCCGGCTATCCCTCCCAGAATGTACAGAGCTATTACACGTTTGGCTCCGAGGTATTCATCAACCAGCTTTCCGAACCAATAAAGGAAAAGCATGTTGAAAAGAATGTGAAATATGTCATCGTGTGTGAAAAAATAGGTGATCAGAGTCCATGGTTTGTAGATAAATTCACCGGTCGCGGCTGGGAGCTGCAAAGTATTGATTATAGCTGCATATACATTCGATGACTGAGAAAGCGTAAGAATGATCTTCATCAGCAGCAGAACGAGAAATACTGCTGTATTGATTAATATGATTTTTACCAGCGCATTCTCTGATTTGGCGAATTCCCGTTTTACGTCGTCAACAATATTGCTCATTTTTCAATAGAAATTTGTTTTTTGCGTATTCCAATAACGCAACAATATATATGCAAATAGCATTCCTCCTATGTGTGCAAAATGGGCAACATTATCGGACTGAGCATTTTGAATCCCAGAATACAACTCGTACAACCCATAAAACGTAACAAAATACTTAGCTTTTATGGGAAAGGGAACAAACAAAAGAAAGAGCTCTGTATTTGGAAACAGTAATCCAAACGCCATGAGTATCCCGAAAATTGCTCCGGAAGCTCCCACCATGGGCGTATTTATAAGGCTCTGATAATAACCATTTACAAAGTTAACACTATCTTGAATATAGCTGGAATTTGTCGGATTACCTTCAAATTTGTTCAGAAAATCAAGGCTGGATTCATAAATGCCTTTTGCATGCTGGCTCATGAATTCAGCGAGTCCGTCAGGCGTGGGAGATTGTGTAAATATCTCAACAGCTTCTCTTACACGCGTATTTTCAAAGTAGTCAATTCCGGAAAATAAAAGGCCGGCTCCTATTCCTGTAAAAAAGTAGAAAAATAGAAATCGTTTTGGTCCCCACATTCTTTCGAGTAAAGGTCCAAACATGAACAAACCAAACATATTGCTGAACAAATGTCCGAGACTCCCATGCAGAAACATATATGTCACAAATTGATACGGCATAAATGCCGGGGACAGGAATGACCTTAAAGCAAATCCGTTGGTTAGATTGACAAGGTAAGAGTCGGCAAAAAAGAAAAGTATGTTGAGTATTAGTAAATTTCTAACGGTGGGGGTTATGGCTAACATATTTTGTTTAAATCAAGGATTTGAGTTCAGTAATTGGTTGTAGTGTGTTTTTATGTTTGATTAAGCCTTAAATATACTGCTGAGTTTATCCATCGTCAGTAAAACAATGATCGCTTCTCCTCCCGGGGTTCTATTAGGGTCGGTCGACGCAAAAAGCTGATCTATGAGTGTATGGATTTCAACGAAAGAAAGTTTTACTGCATAACGCACCGAAAAACGACGGGCAAGCAATCTCGACAAGCTTTCCGGTTTGTTCAGCTTCAAGTCGGAATAACTCTGTTTCAGTTGTTCGATCAGCTCCTCAAAAAGATCTTGCTCACTTTCCTCAGGTAGATCAGCAGGTATGCCTCTGATAATTAACTCATTAGGTCCAAACTCTTCAAACTCAAAACCCAGGCTCCTGATCTCTTTTTTTGTTTCATGCACGAGCTGCATATCCGAATGGGTGAGCCGGATGGTTTTTGGGAATAAAAGCTGCTGGCAGGCCCCGTTCCGGTTGGTAAGCATTTTGCGGTATCGTTCGTACAGAATACGCTCATACGCTGCCTTTTGATCGATCAGCATAATACCATCTTTTACCTGCGACAAGATATACCTGTTGTGTAGCTGAAAAAGCACTGCATCACTCTCTGGCGCTGAGATAACCTCGGAAGCCATCCGGTTTACCTTGCTAGCCATTGTCAGAGCCTGTTCCTGGTAGGCAGGCCTGGAAACGGTAGTAGTGTTCATTTCAAAGGCTACCAGCTCCCTGCTCCGCTCATCGGAATTCTGTAAACCCTCAAACAGTTTGTTCCAATTGGTAAGATTGGAGCGCGACTGGGCATTATCGGTTTTCTTGGATTGTGCAGCCCAGTCCGGCATAACCGTACGTGGAATAAGATTATTATTTTGATCCGTCGGCGAAGGATTCAGAAAGTTGATGTTATCGTCAAAATCGATCGACTGCGACAGATTATAAACGCCGACAGCCTTTTTGACGGCAGCCATAATGATCGCGTATACAGATCTTTCATCATCAAACTTTATTTCCGTTTTCGTGGGATGAATATTGATATCTATATGTGACGGATCAATTTCAATAAACAGAACATAAAAAGGATGGCTTCCTTCCGGAATGGTGCCGTCAAAAGCACTGATCACCGCATGGTGCATGTAACTATGCTTAATGAATCGGTCGTTAACAAAAAAGAATTGTTCCCCTCTTGTTTTCCTGGCAAATTCAGGTTTTCCGATATATCCTTTCACACTGATGTAGGAAGTATCCTCCTGACAGAAAGCGAGCTGTTCGCGGTAACTTTTGCCGTAAATGTCTATGATCCTTCGTACCAGTTTCGCAGACTGAAGACTGAAGACTTCGGTGTCGTTGTGATGCAGTGAAAAAGCTACTTCTGGATGAGCAAGTGCTACTCTTTGAAATTCATCCAGTACATGCCGCATTTCCACCGAATTGGATTTAAGAAAATTTCGGCGCGCAGGAACGTTAAAGAAAAGGTTCTTTATTACAAAGCTTGTTCCTTTCAGACAGGCAACAGCCTCCTGTGTTTTGATCTCCGACCCGTCTATTCTGATCAACGTTCCCAGTTCATCGGTCTCCTGGCGAGTTCTCACTTCAACCTGGGCAACCGCTGCAATGGAGGCCAGAGCTTCCCCCCTGAACCCCATGGTACGTATCCGGAAAAGATCTTCCGACTGACGGATCTTTGAAGTGGCGTGCCTTTCAAAACTCATCCTGGCATCGGTTTCAGACATTCCTGACCCGTCATCTATTACTTGAATCAGTGTTCTTCCGGCTTCTTTCAGGATAACCTGAATGTTGGTTGCCTTGGCATCAATCGCATTTTCCAAAAGCTCCTTCACCACGGAAGCAGGGCGCTGGACTACTTCTCCTGCGGCAATCTGATTGGCTATGGAATCTGGTAAGAGGTGTATGATGTCGGAAGACGGCATGTCGGGAATTTAGATTTCTTTACTATAACAAATAAACAAAATTTTTTTAACAGCCAGGAGAATTTTGAACGGTAGTAAAGCCGGTTCGGATGCTTATCATTCATTTGAAGTAAGAATAATTACATAACTTATTGAAATTTTATTGATTGCGAGAAACGATTTCAGAATAATTCCTTGTTACCGATAAATAAATTTTATATCTTGGGATACTCAACTCTTTGGACTAAATCTCAACTTATCATGAAAGCTCCTACATTCAAAAGGTTTAATTTTACAATGGCGTTACAATGGCTGATCTTTTTACCTATGATTTTGCCTCTTTGTATTGTTTTTGGGGCTTTACAGGGTGTAGTAACAATGGTTGAAAAAATGGCGCAGCGAATGTGGATAGATATGGAATTGTAAATATTGAGTATAAAAATAAAGAGCCCGATGCAATTTGTATCGGGCTCTTTATTTTTATTGTTTTATCTTAAAACTTCCATCTCACAAAAGCCTCCATCGCCTCATATTCAGCCAATCCAAGCTGATCGTACAAGTGTGCAGTGGCACGGTTACGTTCTTCCGCGCGCTGCCAGAACTCTCTCGAATCCTCGCCCTGGAATACTACGCCATCTTTTTGAGACTGATGTTTGAAAATACCCTGACGTTTTTTCAAAACCTGATCAGGGCTCATCGGAACAGCCATTTCGATTTCATAGATATCCCATTCAGCCCAGGCGCCGCGGTATAGCCATACCCAGCAGTCCTTCATGAAATTCTTGTGCTTTGATCTCTCCAAAGCGGCTTCAATGGCATCCCAGCAAACCTTATGTGTTCCATGCGGATCCGCAAAGTCGCCGGCTGCGTATATCTGATGCGGTTTGATTTCCTCGATCAGATTCTCGATAATCCGGATATCCTCTTCTCCGATCGGCTTTTTCTGAACGGTTCCGGTTTCGTAAAATGGCATGTTTAGAAAGTGCGCCTGGCTGGTCGGAATACCCACAAAACGGCATGTTGCTTTCGCTTCACCCCTACGCAGCAGTCCTTTTACCTGCCGTATTTCCGGCGTATCTATCTCGCTGTCTTTGGTATGTTTCAGGAACTCTTTTGCATCGAGAAACAATTGGTTGGCAGCCGGGCTGTCAATTCCAAATCCTTTGTTGAAATCCACAACAAAGTCGATAAAGCGCAGAGCCTCGTCATCTGCTACCGCAATATTCCCGGAAGTCTGGTAAGCAACATGAACTTCATGTCCCTGATCCACCAGTCGCTGGAAGGTCCCGCCCATCGAAATGATATCGTCATCAGGATGTGGGCTGAAAATCAGCACACGCTTTTTAGCGGGCTGCGCTCTTTCAGGACGGTGCGTATCGTCTGCATTCGGCTTACCACCTGGCCAGCCGGTTATAGTATGTTGTAATTGATTAAATACATTGATATTGATCTCATAAGCCGCACCATATTGTGCCAGCAAGTCGCTCATACCATTGTCATTGTAATCCTTGTCTGTGAGTTTCAGAATGGGTTTTTGCAAAGTCTGAGACAAATAACTGATCGCCTTTTTGATCATTTTATTATCCCAAACCACAGAGTCAACCGCCCAGGGCGTTTTGGCGCGGGTAAGCTCCGATGCCGCACTTTCGTCTACAACAAAAGAAACATCCGGGTGAGCCTGCAGATACGATGCCGGGTTCCGCTCAGTAACGGGTCCCTCCACAGCTCCGCGTATTACAGCTGCTTTGCGCTCTCCCCAGGCCAGCAACACAATTCTTCTTGCATTGAGAATTGGCGCAACGCCAAGTGTTATCGCCTTGCGGGGTACGTTGTGAAGCCCGCCAAATTCGAGGGCTGCGGCTGCACGTGTCGAGTGATCGAGTGTGATGAGGCGCGTGCGGGAATTGATTAGTGAACCCGGTTCATTAAAACCGACGTGCCCGTTTCCTCCTATACCCAGCAACTGGAAATCCAGACCACCTACGGCGTTGATCTTGTTTTCGTAAGAAGTACAATAGTCACGGAGCAAAGCCGGAGGCACAGTGCCATCAGGTATATAATAATTCTCCTTTGGAATGTCGACGTGGTCAAACAGTTGTTCCTTCATAAAACGGTGATAGCTATGAATGGACTCGGGTTCCATCTGATAGTATTCATCCAGGTTAAATGAAATGACATTTTTAAAGCTGAGGCCTTCTTCTTTGTGCATACGAACAAGAATTGCATATACCGTTTTTGGCGAAGAACCTGTCGCTAGCCCTAAAACACATGACTTACCTTCTTTTTGTTTTTGCCGGATCAGATCAGCAATCTCTCTTGCTACGGCGTTGGATGCTTCTTTTGAATCGGCAAATATCTGTGTCGGGATTTTTTCATAGGTAATGGGTTGCCCGATTGTTCCGGCAGTGCTTTGTGCGTTGTCTGCGGCCTGCATTAAAATTGTTTGTGAATTCACCGTTGGTTGGCTCATGTTTTACTGGAAATTTGTTTTAAGAGTTTATAGAATAGAACATCGCAGATAAATGGACATCGTTTTATCTCGAAACTTAACGGAGCAGCAAAAATACAACTCAAGAACGAATATTATTAAAATAATTTAAAAATAACTGTTCTCTCAGTTAATACCAATATAGCCCAAATTAAGGCCATGAGAGGCTTAATTGCGACCACCTCCGCGCCATTATAGTATAAAGTAAGTGTAATTTTTTCATTCCAAAAGAATTGCTCGTATTTTTGCACCTTGATTTATAAACATCACATCATTTTCCCGATAAATCCCATGTCTACTCTCACAAGCGTTGAACGTGATACCACCATTTTTGATCTGATTAACAGAGAGAAATATCGCCAGGAGTCTGGTATTGAGCTGATCGCGTCTGAAAACTTCACATCCAGGCAGGTGATGGAAGCGTCAGGCAGTGTCTTGACCAACAAATATGCTGAGGGTTTACCAGGGAAGAGATACTACGGGGGGTGTGAAGTGGTGGATGAAATCGAACAGATCGCCATTGATCGTTTGAAAGAATTGTTTGGAGCGACTTGGGCTAATGTGCAGCCGCATTCAGGAGCACAGGCCAATACAGCTGTTTTCCTTGCCTGCCTTAATCCAGGCGATAAAATAATGGGTTTCAATCTGTCGCACGGAGGTCACCTTACGCATGGATCGCCTGTTAATATTTCAGGAAAGTACTTCCAGCCGGTATTTTACGGTGTCGAAGCGGAAACTGGCCTGATCGATTGGGATAAAGTGGAAGAAACGGCATTGAAAGAGCGTCCGAAACTTTTAATATGTGGGGCTTCCGCCTATAGCCGTGACTGGGATTACGAAAGATTAAGAGCAATCGCGGACCAGGTCGGTGCTTTGCTAATGGCTGATATTTCTCACCCGGCAGGTCTTATTGCAAAAGGGTTGTTGAAAGATCCTTTCGATCATTGCCATATTGTGACAACCACTACGCACAAAACATTACGCGGACCACGTGGCGGGGTTATCATGATGCGTAATGATTTTGAAAACCCATTTGGCATAAAAACACCCAAAGGCGCGCTTCGTACCATGTCGTCACTTCTTGACTCGGGGGTTTTTCCGGGAACACAGGGTGGGCCATTGGAGCATATCATCGCTGCAAAAGCCATTGCTTTTGGCGAAGCACTGGGAGAAGGCTATTACAATTACGCCACACAAGTCGCTAAAAATGCTCAGGCGATGGCGAAAGCATTTGTTGATAAAGGTTACAGGATCATTTCCGGAGGAACAGATAATCATTTGATGTTGATTGACTTACGTACAAAAAATGGTATCGATTCCGGTCTTACAGGTAAACTGGCTGAAAACACATTGATCAAGGCGGATATTACTATCAATAAGAACATGGTGCCTTTTGATGATAAATCACCGATGATCACTTCCGGAATGCGGGTAGGGACCGCGGCGATGACAACACGCGGAATGATAGAATCAGATATGGAACGTATTGTGGATTTGATCGATACCGTTCTTGTAAACCACGATCAAGAGGCTAAAATAGCGGCGATTAAAGGAGAAGTTAATAACTGGATGAAGCAATATCCATTGTATTAAATCAGTCCGGTTCAGTACGCATATAATTAATGGAAACAGGGTAATGGCAGACAATGTCATTACCCTGTTTTGTTTTTAAAATTCGTTCGGTTACTGCCACGGTTTCCCTGCCGCATAAAGAATTGTGCGCTAACTTGTTTTGACTTAATAAAGTTTTCATAACTTTGCACTCCAAAATCGAATTAATTGATATGAGTAAGAAAAACACGGGCGAATCGGGGCTTGAAATGATTGAAACTCCGGAAGCATTAGCGGGTCAAATCAGTAAAGCAGAGGTTTTTTTTATTAAAAATCGCAAAATAGTATTGGGTCTGGGTGGCGCTATCCTCGTTGCGATTGTTGCCTTTGGAGCATATCGTTTTTATATCGACGGTCAGGAAGGAACTGCCCAGAATGCACTTGCCAATGTCGTTTACGATTTTGAAGCGGATTCCCTGCAGAAAGCATTGAACGGTAGCGGAGGAAATGAAGGCCTATTGTCAATTGCCGATAGCTATAAAGGAACAGATGCAAGCAATCTTGCAAACTTTTATGCGGGTGTCGCTTTGCTGAAACAAGGCAAGTATGACGAAGCTATCAAACATCTTCAATCTTTCAGCTCATCCGATTTGTTGGTTCATGCACGTGCGCAATCTTTGATCGGTGATGCTTATCTGGAAAAAAATCAGGCTTCCGAAGCTATTTCTTACTATAAAAAGGCTTCAGACTACGAGAAAAACGAATATTTCACACCGGTTTATCTGATGAAGCTGGCTATCGCACAGGAAAAGGCAAACCAGTCTCCTGATGCAATTGCTACATATAAACGTGTTATTGACGAGTTTCCACTTTCCTCGGAAGTGGTAAACGCTAAGAAATATATGGGACTATTAGAGGGACAGGTCGGCAAATAATGGTTAACCATTTCTGTTTCTGAAAAAGGATAAAGCCGACAAAGGTTTTATCCTTTTTTTATTAGCCAATTCTTACAAGTTACCAGAATATAAGATCTTATATCCTTCAAAAAAGAAAACATATGTCCAGTGCAGATAAAAATTTAAGTGTATTTACAACCAACGGTTTGCCTGATATCAGTGCAAAAAAATTCGCGATAATTGTTGCTGAATGGAATAGTGAGGTTACGGAAAAGTTGTTTGAAGGGGCCTATCAGACTTTGACTCAGTACGGAGCTTCGTCGGAAAATATCGAAAGAGGAAATGTACCGGGTAGCTTCGAACTTACGCTGGGAGCCCAATGGTTCGCGGAACGTGCGGATATCGATGCAGTGATCGCATTGGGTGTGGTAATTCAGGGAGAAACCAAGCACAATGACTATATCAACCACGCTGTTGCACAAGGTATTACCAATGTGAGTTTGAAAACCGGCAAGCCTGTGATTTTTGGCGTCTTGACTCCCAATAATATGGAGCAGGCGCTGGACCGGGCGGGAGGCATTCACGGTAACAAAGGAGACGAAGCAGCCATGACAGCGATTAAGATGCTGGGTTTGCAGGAAATGGTGTTGAAGGGTCAGGTGTGATCAGGTCAGGAGTTGTCATGAAATTGTCATCTATGGTCGTTCGTAATTATGGAGGCTGAGAAAAATAGCGTTAGAAATCATTCACTCATTCAAAAATCATTCATTCAAAACTAATATATGCAAGTCTGGAAATTCGGGGGCACGTCGGTAGGAAAGCCTGAAAGGATGCATTCAATCCGGGATCTTCTCAATGGTGATCCTAGTCGTAAAATTGTTGTTTTATCTGCTTTGTCGGGTTCTACCAATGCGCTTATCGCTATTGGAGAAGCGGCGAAGTCATACAACGATACGCTGGCCAACACGCAAATTGAGGACCTTAAAACGCATTACGGGCTTTTTATTAAGGACCTTTATGCGACAGAGGAAGGTCTTGCAAAAGGGCAGGAAATCATTGATACGGAATTTGGTTTTATAAAATCATTGGTGGGTATAAAACCTTTTACCATCAAACAGGAAAAGGAACTCGTTGCGGAGGGAGAAATACTGAGTACCAAGATGTTTCAGGCATACCTGGAAGAAAAAGGCGAAAATTCTGTTTTATTGCCTGCATTGGATTTCATGCGGATCGATGCTGACGGTGAGCCGGAACTTGCAACGATCGAGGATAAGCTGGTAACTATTCTGAATCAATATACAGATAAACAAACCATTATTACACAAGGATTTATATGCAGAAATCCGCGTGAAGAAGTGGATAACCTCAAAAGAGGAGGCTCGGATTACACAGCCAGTTTGATAGGAGGTGCCATCAGAGCAGACGAAATTCAGATCTGGACGGATATCGACGGAATGCACAACAACGATCCGCGAATTGTGAAACGGACGTTTCCAATCAGGGAGCTTACTTTTGAAGAGGCTGCGGAACTTGCTTATTTCGGTGCGAAAATCCTTCACCCGAGCACTATCACCCCAGCCAAGTTACGGGGCGTACCTGTTCGCTTGAAAAACACCATGCAGCCAGAGGCGCCAGGGACATTGATCGCCAATCAGACTTCCGATCGGGACATTAAAGCGATCGCGGCGAAAGACAATATTACGGCGATTTATATCCATTCGACCCGTATGCTGAATGCCTACGGCTTCCTTCGTAGAGTATTTGAGATTTTCGAAAAATACAAAACTCCTGTCGATATGATCACCACTTCCGAAGTATCGGTGTCTGTGACAATCGATAACTCGGAGAACCTTGATAAAATCAGTGCTGAATTGCGTGAATTCGCTGATTTAGAAGAACATGACCGTGATCAGAACATCATATGTATTGTGGGAAATTTCAGTGCTGACAAGGAAGGAATAGCTTTAAAAGTACTGGATGCGCTGAAACACATCCCGATACGAATGATTTCGTATGGAGCGTCGGAGCATAACCTGTCACTGCTGATCCATTCAAAGTATAAAGCGGAAGCATTGAATGTGCTCAACGAGCGTCTTTTCTATTATGAAGATGCGATGAAGGACATTTTCACTGCCCCTTAATCAAAAAGTAATTATTCGCCCAAATATTAACCCGGCCAATAGCCAACGCTAAAAGCTTAAGCTACCATGTTACAGACCAATTTCATTCGCGACAACAGAGATCTCACTATTGCGGGATTAACAAAAAAGCATTTTAAAGATCCGGAAACGGCGGTAGACAAGATTACGGAACTAGATCGTAAACGCCGGGAAATTCAGCAGGAACTCGATGATGTTTTGTCGCAATCCAATGCTAAGGCTAAGGAAATTGGGGCTTTGATGAAAGCAGGGCAGAAATTGGAAGCCGAAGCTGCCAAGGCCGATACCGTTGTATTAAAGGAGCGGTCAAGGGCTTTGGACGAGCAGCATAAGGTTACAGAAGAAGCACTGCTGGAAGAGCTTGTCAAATTGCCTAATCTTCCGCACGCGAGCGTTCCCGAAGGCAGAACGGCGGAGGATAATGTTACTGTTCTGGATACCGGCGAAAAACCTGTTTTGCCGGAGGGTGCACTACCGCATTGGGAGCTGATCAGGAAACTGGGTAAAAATCAGGCACCTATTATCGATTTTGAACTTGGAAATAAAATATCCGGGGCCGGTTTTCCGGTATATAAAGGCAAAGCAGCGCGGCTTCAGCGGGCGATGATATCTTTCTTTCTTGATGAGGCTGGAAAGGCAGGCTACACCGAGGTTCAGCCACCGATCGTGGTGAATGCCGATTCGGGTTTTGCGACAGGCCAGTTGCCGGATAAAGAAGGACAGATGTACCACGATGCTGCGGATGATCTTTACCTGATCCCGACAGCAGAGGTACCTGTTACTAACCTCTATCGCGATGTAATCGTGCCGGAAACGGATCTGCCTGTAAAGAATGTGGCTTATACCCCTTGTTTTCGCAGAGAAGCTGGAAGCTGGGGTGCTCATGTCCGGGGATTAAATCGTTTGCACCAATTTGATAAAGTCGAAATTGTGCAGATCAACAAGCCCGAAGAATCTTACAATGCTTTGGACGAAATGGTCAATCACGTGAAAGGATTGCTCGAAAAGCTCGAATTGCCTTACCGTATTCTGCGCCTTTGCGGAGGCGATATGGGTTTTACATCCGCATTAACTTATGATTTTGAAGTGTGGTCTGCGGGACAGGAACGCTGGCTTGAATGCAGCTCTGTTTCTAATTTTGAGACTTATCAGGCCAACCGGCTTAAACTTCGGTATAAAACCGCAGATAAAAAGACACAGCTATTGCACACTTTGAACGGTTCGGCACTGGCTTTGCCGCGGATTGTTGCAGCGTTGCTGGAAAACAACCAGCAAGCAGATGGTACAGTGAAAATTCCTGCTGTTCTGGTTCCATACTGTGGTTTTGATACAATCGAGTAATGTTTTAAAATAGGCCTTCAAAGACTAACAGGTCCTTCATTCAGGTGAAGGACTTTTTTTGCATTTCAAAAGTTTTGCGACACCTGTTTTTTCCATAATCAAAGCCCCTACCTTTTCGATAGCTATTCCCGATTCAATTTGAAATGTATTTTCAAAATCATGTTCGAGAATTTTTGTTTTTAAACAACTGAACGTTACCCGGTCGGAATCCTTGTAAATATCTATGAGCTCATGAAGGTGAGTTGATACAAAAAAGAAAGAATCGGGATTACCTAAAAAGCCGGTCAGAACGGTTTCCGAACAATGCTTTGCATCTTCCTGATTTGTTCCCCGAAAAAGCTCATCGATGATTACGAAGCACTTCTCCCCATTAAACAGTGCTTCCGCGATTCCTTTTATCCGCATCATTTCGTTGTAAAAATGGCTGTAGCCGGCACTGAGATCGTCCGACAGGTGTATCGATGTGAAAATCCGGTCGTAAAAAGGAAGGCATAGCTTTGATGCGGGAACGGGCCATCCAAGATGTGCAAGATATACAGCAAGTCCGCTGGTTTTCAGAAAAGTTGTTTTGCCGCTTGTATTTGCACCCGTCAAAATACATACAGGCCTCTGATCACCTGACGAAAAGCTATTTGGAACTGCATTGGAAACAAGTGGATGCCAGAGGTTCCGTGTTTCAAAACCGTTCTTATGGCGATGGAATTCAGGAAAAGTCAGACAGCGAATTTTTGCGGTTGTTACAATTGATATGTAAGCGTCAAATTTGTGAAAAACATGTATGAGCCGTTCTAAATCATTCTTTCGTTTTACCCGGAAATAGTAATCCAGACGAAATACGGAGCGGATAGTGATGGAATTTTCTTTTGACTTCATAAAGGATTTTACTAATGAATCCGAAAGAAATTTTTTTACATAATCCACATCATTTGTTACTTCATCGGGTATTTTAATATTGTCCAGGTTTAGCATCATTTCCTCCATAGCTTTAAAAAATCGCAACGTTGCCATTAATCCGCTCTGAATTCGGTAAAATTCGGCCGGGTTTTTCCATGCATAGACCATAGTATCAAACCAATGCTGAAAAACATCTTGCGACATCGTAAGCGCAACATTCATGGATTGATAGTCCTCTGTCGCCGCTACATAGGATTTGTGGATTTTTGCTTCCCATAACCCGACATTCGAGTTGATGGTTTTCAGAAGATTCTGAAAAGAAAGAAGGTCCCGCAAATTTTCTTTTGGTTTGCTGATCAGCTGTTTCAGAAAATCTCTTCCGCCTGGTGTTTTAGTATGATCGAAGAAATTGAGAATACAAGGCATCCTGCTGCTGCCCGGAAGAATCTGCAGTTCATGAAGTGTATGATTGTCAATAGAATGCATAATGAAGATTTGACGATCTTCAAAAATAGACATCCACGGGAAAGCGAAGGCGTTAAATAAAGTTAAAACTAAGCGGCCTCCTTTTTCTTAGGATATGCAAGCCAGATAAAGTATCCCGTTAAGCCAACAATGCTGACTTGCATCACGTAATCGACCAGCAGTTGCGACGAAGCAGAGGCGTCGGAAGGTGTCATGTAGCAGGGCATTCCGAGCCGCCACCATAGGGACGGATGAACGACACAAAGCACATTGAAAATCAGAAGAAGAATAACTTGAGTGTAGCTTTTCCAATCAATGATATAAAAAACCAGCGGGATCAGGAAAAGGAAAATGTAATTGCTGTACGCACTTTGCTGCACGATCATCATGGTCGCATACAACACTACCCAAACCCTCGAGAGCATGATCCGGAAGTCGGAATTGCGGAGCCTTAATGCTGCCAGACAAGCCAGTCCTACGGAGGCGGCCAGGCCAATCCAGTTCCAGAATTTTTGCCCCACACCGATCTCATTATAAAACCAGGGGTTCAATATGGATGGGATGTTCGGTGCACGTAATGTTTGGGCTTCGTCGAGAGGCTGAGTGAACTCCCAGCCAACGAGTGGATATAATATCGCCAGCGACAGAATGCCAACGATTACCATCGGGATCAAAAACCGTATCTTTTGTTTTTCAAGGATAAAAAGCGGTACCAATATCAAAACAAAGATAGCTTTGGTCATTAACAGCCCGATCGCCAGGACTACTGCATACCATTCCACGCGTACTGTCCTCTCTCTTAACAAATAGGCTAATATGACAAACAGCCACATCCAGACATCTTCCTGGGCACCAATGATGCACAGTACAAGAGAGCCAGGTAATAAAAGGTATAGCAGCGATTTGAAAAGAAAGTCGCCTTTCGACTGAAAAGAACGGAAAAAATGCCAAGACGCCCACAATGCCACGCCGTCCATGGCCGCCATGGTGAGGACGATCATCTTGGGACTATACCAAAATTTCAGCCACAATCCGAGGAAATAGGCGTAGAGCGGTGAATATGGGGACCAAAAATCGCGGTACACGATCTGTCCCATCGATGCCTTGCTGCCTTCGTCCCAAAATCCGTTCACGTCGGAAGTCGGCTCGAAATCTGCAATGAGATAGATTATAATAAAAGGGATCAGTCTGAGCATAACCCAGCTTACGAGCAGAAAACCATTTGTGTCTTTTGTTTCCAGCCAGGGAGTGAGCCGTTTTTTACTGAAAAGCAGAACTCCTACCAAAACCAATGCAAAAAGGCTGATTCCTAACTTGGCGAAAACGATGCTCATGCCACTCCTATGTTTTCTGAAAACACAACCTTGCGGTATGTTTCACGTAAAACCCAGAAGAAACAAAGCACATTGAGTATCTGCAGGATATATTCAAAAAGATAAGCCGGATTGCCAAACATGCTCAAAGAAGTATAGGCAGGCTGTTTGATATAAACCCACACGAAAGGCTGAACAACTGTAAGCCAGTTTAAGGCCAGCAAAACCGCGACATGCAGGGTTTTTCGGATGTCAATTATTTCAAAGACCACAGCCATTAAATAAGCAATTACATAAGCCCCCATCGCACTCGCCTGGAATATCATCATGCAAACAAAACAGGCAATAAAAATGCCTGGAAGGATTTCGCTGATGTGCCGGTGACGCGCTTTAAAAGCCATGTATGCGGGAACAAATACGGTAAACAGCAATCCGAACCAATTGATCAGCGTAGATTTTTTCTCATTGATATGGATAATCATCTCCACAAATGGCCGCGATACAGAGAATAAGTTGGGCGTCATAAGCTGCTCAGTATGTCTGATCGGCATCAGGAACAAATCCCCGATCTGCCAGTATAGAAACCCAACCGCCGGAATACCAACGGCGGCCATCACCAGCAACATCTTCACCGGACGTTTCACCACTACCAGAAGTGCGGGCAGCAGAAAAATAAAAGTAACCTTTATGGTCAGTAAGGCCAATGCATACAAAAGGCCGATACCAATTTCGTAATTATCGGTTTTTCTGATCGTATAGCGCCAGATGAGCAAAGCTGCGCCCCAGAACCACACTTCCTCCTGGCCGTCTACCAGAATGTACATAAAACCGGCGGGAAGGAGATAATATATGATTGCCAGCTGCAGAGCCCTGCTGGTTTTTTGCTTGTACGTTTGATAGGTAAGCCATAAAATACCAGATTCCATCAGCACCATAAACAAAACGATTGCCCGCGCATTGTGCCATATCCAAACCGGCAGGCTTATAATGTATGCATAAATGGGGGCGTGGTACGACCAAAAATCACGGTATACGAAACCTCCGTTCTTGGCTGCTTCTGCTTTATAAAAAAAGAAAGGAATATCGCCTCTCGGCTCTTCGCTGACGATCAGGAAAATACCTGCCCAGGGAATGAGGCGCAGTATTAAGAAGCCCAGACCAAATATCAGTTTTTCGTTCTCTTTTTGCCATTTTGAGAAAAGGTCAGACCTGCTGATTACCCAAAAAATGCCGAACGTTAATCCAAGATTGATGATGAGCTTTATATAAAATACTGTAAGAATGGGCATGTGTAATCGATAGGTGAATGACGTTTATATACTGGGAAGGATAAACGAGCACTGGAATCAAGGCGCAAACTTAAGACAACTTTTCCTGAAAATGAGCAGCAAAACCCAAAGTTTTAATCTGTTAGGAATTAGTATGGTTGCATACAACTTACCGAACTTCTATTTTTGATAAACTTCATCTTTTAGATTAGTTAACAATATGCCTTACAATGCTGAACTCAACGGAATGGATTTTAATCTCAGTGAGGAACACCTTGCAGTGATGGCGGCCGCCAGAGATTTTGCTCAAAATGAACTTCTTCCAGGGGTAATAGAAAGGGATACCGCGCAGAGTTTTGATCCGGGGCTGATCCGTAAAATGGGAGATCTTGGTTTTCTGGGAATGATGATTGACCCCCAATATGGAGGCGGCGGAATGGACACACTTTCGTATGTGATAGCGATGGAAGAGATATCGAAAATAGATGCGTCTGCCGGCGTGTTGATGTCCGTCAATAATTCACTCGTATGCTGGGGGCTGCAGCACTATGGAAGTGATGCTCAGAAACAAAAATATCTGCCCAGCCTTGCGACCGGGCAAATGATCGGGGCATTTTGTTTGTCAGAACCGGAGGCAGGATCGGATGCTACTTCCCAGCATACTTTGGCGGAGGATAAAGGCGATCATTATTTGATCAACGGAACAAAAAACTGGATCACAAGCGGCAGTAGCTCTTCGGTATGCCTGGTGGTTGCGCAGACTTACCCGGACAAGAAGCATAAAGGCATTAATGTTTTTATCGTAGAAAAAGGCTGGGAAGGGTTCAGTGTAGGTAAAAAAGAAGACAAAATGGGCATAAGAGCCTCTGATACAAATACACTGATGTTCTCCGACGTGAAGGTTCCAAAGGAAAACAGGATCGGAGACGACGGTTCCGGGTTTAAATTTGCAATGACTACGCTGAACGGGGGCCGCATAGGAATCGCTGCACAGGCACTGGGTATTGCGACAGGCGCCTATGAGCTATCCTTGAAATATTCCAAGGAAAGAAAGACATTTGGCAAACCGATCAGCGAGCATCAGGCAATTCAGTTTAAGCTGGCAGAAATGGCTACTAAAATCGAAGCTGCCCGGCTTCTTGTCTACAAAGCGGCACGGTTAAAAGATGCCGGAAAAGATTATATACAGGCTGCCGCAATGGCAAAATTATATGCGTCCGATGTAGCTATGTGGGTTACAACAGAGGCCGTACAGATCCACGGGGGCTATGGTTATGTGAAAGAATATCATGTTGAACGCATGATGAGAGATGCTAAAATTACCCAGATTTACGAGGGTACCTCAGAAATACAAAAACTTGTTATTGCCCGGGAGCTCCTGAAATGATTCGTTTCAGGCTGTGAAGATGATTTTATTCCAAATGTTGGACTAAAATCATATTAAAATATCACTTTTTTTCATTTTTTTGTCAATCTATACTTGTATTAGTTTTGTACAATTTATTAGATTTGTACAAAAATTGAATAAACGGCAAAAAGAGCCCTTAAATATATATCAAGTATGGAAGACTATAATAAGATTATTGAGTCACTTGGGGTAAAATTCGTTAAGGCAAGGCATATCCGGATTTTACAACCGATTACAATCAAGAATTTCTATGACGTACAAAATTCACTGACCATTTTGTACGATGGAGAGGTTTCTTTCGGTTCGGAAGAATCGCAAAAGGTTGAGGAAGGCGATATGCTCTTTATCCCCGGTGGAAAACATGCGACAGTTACTTACGGAAATACGGTAACTGCCAAAACAGTATCCAACGAGGAGTTCATGACGAATCGCGATAACTACATTGAAGCTGGACATGATCCTGCCCTGATCGGGAAATTGCCTAATTCATTTGGTTTGATTTCTTTTGAAGCCAAAGTTTTTGATACGGTAAATTTCTTTACATCCCTGGATGTTCCGCCGTTCCTGATCAAGAGAGACGATCAGATTGCGATCACGATCAATCAGATCCTTACAGAGGATATGCTGGATACGCCTGGAAAAGGACGTATCATTAAAATAAAAACGGAAGAAGTCGTTATCGAAATCATCCGCTATATTCTTAAAAACAAATTGTTCGTTGAGCAGCTTGTTACCAACAGTACTTATTTCAAGGATCCCCGTCTGATCGATATTTTTGCTTATATCAAAGACAATCTGGGAGGAGATCTTTCCAACAAGGTTCTGGCAAACGTTGCGAATGTTTCAGAGGACTACGTCGGTCAGTATTTCAAAATGCTTACTGGAATCAATCCACAGGATTATATCGAATACCAAAGAATGGAAAAGGCAGTGGATCTGCTTCGTACTTCTAAAAAGAGCATCCGTGCCATCGGTTCTGATGTTGGCTACAAGGATACTGCCTACTTCTGCCGTCGTTTCAAAATGATGTTCGGGATCCCGGCCGGAAAAATGCGTCGCCGCGAGTCATTGATGAATGTATAGGATAATTAACCTGCTATAAAATGAAAAAGAGAAGCCGATAGCTTCTCTTTTTCATTTTATAGTTTTTCCGGCTACTGAATCGGTGTGAACTGAACGGCCGAAACCTTCCATCTTCCGCCGGATTTCACGCAGACTGTCATGTAGGACAACTCACCCTGAAAACCGTTATTTTCGATTCTGCCTTTTGCACTCCACTGACCGGTGACCACAGCCACGTCACCATATGTGCGTGTACGCGCCCCTGAAAGCATTCCGGACTCTATCACTATATGCCCTTCTGCCACCGCTTGATGTAACTGGCCTCCATCGACCGTCTGGCCCTGGAAGCTGACAACCGTAAAATCGTTAGCAAGTAAGTTGCTTAACACATTACTGTCTTCTTCCAGCAGGGCTTTAAAAAAAAGGTTGGAGCATTCGGTCCCGTCCATTGGCTGAACCGCATTGTCCTGGGCTTTCACTGCAAAGGCAGCGAAAAGTAAAATCATTGATAATAATGCAGATTTCATAAATTCTAGGCTATCAGATTTTTGAAGTATGAAAACGAAGGTATAATTATCAGCAATAACCGCAAAATTATTAAATCGTGACCTGTGAGACCTCATATTAAGATTTGACGAAGGCAAAAACATTTTTAACGCATACGATTATATGCTTAGATTCGTCTTTTCTTTTGACAGATATTACTACAAGTTTAATAATGAAAACTTCTTATTTCCGGATATGCCTTGCCGTGATGATTCTTGGCTTTGCTGCATGTTCCACTGCCCCTGATAAAATTGGAAACCTGGATCTGCAAAAATGGCGAGGCGACCGTGGAGGATGTAAAAATGAGCGTATGGGTATTCAAAATGAATTTAAAGCGGTAGAAGAACAGTTGAAGGGAAAGTTTATTGACGACATCGGCGAAATTTTGGGGCGACCTGACATACATCAACTCGGAGAGAGAAATCTTAAATATTATGTATATTTTTTTGAAAAAGGCCCGCAATGTGAGAATATCATGTCGAAGTCGGAAGCTGCGAAAGTAGTCCTGAAATTCAACGCGGTGGGGCTGTTATCGGAAATAACTTACCAGACGCGCCCGCTGTGATCAGATATAAAATTTTTTGATCCTGATCAGCTGCTCCACAGCTTCCGGTACCAGATAACGTATGGATCTTCCATCTTTTAAACAGCTTCTCAAAAAAGTGGCGGATATGTCGAGCAGCGGGGCATCGATAAACTTTACTGCCGGGTGATCTTTAAAAGAATGGTTTTTGGAATTCGGACGGGGATAAACATATAAGCCGGTATATTCCAGAATCTTGTCGTGGTTTTTCCAGTTGGTGAATTGCGACAGGTTGTCTTCACCCATGATCAGCTTAAATTCATGCTGTGGGAATTTCTCCTGAATCCGAACCAGTGTGTCAATGGTATAACTGGGCTTGGGCATGTGAAATTCCACGTCTGTGACCTTCAAAACAGAATTGTCGGCAATGGCCCGCTGAACCAGATCGTAACGGTCAAATTCGTGTAATAAGCTGCTGTTTTTTTTGAAAGGATTTTGTGGGCTGACAACAAACCAGACCTGTTCAAGATCGGTAGCTGTTGCCATGGTATTGGCGATAATCAGGTGGCCAATATGTATGGGATTAAAGGATCCGAAAAAGAGGCCGATTTTCATGGAGAGGCAATTGACGGCAGAGGATGGTCAGGACTCAATAAATTCCATTGCCAATTTCTCCGCTTTTTTTAATGTTTCTTCAAGGTTATCATTAACAAGAACGACATCAAATTTGTCCTCGAAACTAAGTTCATATCTCACTTTACCCAGACGTGTTTGCAGTGATTTTTCAGTTTCAGTGCCTCTTTCGCTCAGTCTTCTGATGATTTCAGCTTCTGATGAAACCTTGACGAAAACAGCCAGTGCATTCTCGCGGTAGATTTCTTTTAATTTTAAACCTCCTTTGACATCAACATCAAAGAGAACGGTTTTGCCTTCATTCCATAAACGTTCAATTTCGGTTTTGAAGGTACCGTAGTAGTTGCCGGCATAGACCTCCTCCCATTCTGCAAATTCATTATTTGCTATACGCTCCCTGAACTCCTTTTTCGGCAGGAAGTAATAGTCTTTTCCATCGATTTCATGTTCCCTCCGCTCCCGTGTGGACGCAGAAACCGAAAAGGCTAAAAGAGCCGGATATTTTTTTAAGAGATGCCTTACTATTGTTGTTTTTCCGGAACCGGAAGGGGCAGAAAATATTATAAGCTTACCTTTCACAAGAACAGAATTAACTGTTGATTTTTTTAATAATAGTATCTAAAATACTCTGCGGGCAGGGTTTCTTTTCAATTTTTAAAGTAAGGGAATCTTTGATGCATTTTTCAAGCCGGTACGATTCGATGCATGGAATACACTTATCCATGTTTTCACGGAAATGGTCTTTTTCAGCCTCTGTGGCTTCATCATCCAAAATAGCCTGGATGATTTTCATGCATTCAGCACGATGCTCGCAGTTGTGCTTCATAATTGGTTTTTGCGCTTCTTCTGGCATGGAAGGCGTCGTAAGAGATGCATTCATTATCAACAATGAAAAATAGAATATTGGAATATGTACAGTTGTATGCTATAACCACATAGGTTGCAAAAAAAGTTTCACAACCTATGAATCATATCCCATTGAACTTGCATAGCTCTTTAATTTTTCTTTCAATAAGTTACGTGCGCGGTGTAATCTGGACCGGACAGTACCGATAGGAATATCCAGAATTTTTGCCATTTCTTCGTAAGTGAACCCTTCAATATCACACAAAATAATGACCGTCCGGAAATCAACTGGCAAGGCATTTAATGCATTGGCTACCTCGTCACCGATCAGCTCTTGTACTGCGTCCGCCCTTAGATCAACTGTATACGTCGTATCGGAAGCCTCTTCGGAATTGTATGTTGTTTCAACTTCCTGATAATCTACCTTCGAAGGTTCTTTGCTTTTCTTGCGGTAGTCGTTGATGAAGCTGTTTTTAAGAATACGGAAAAGCCACGCTTTGGCATTCGTACCTTGCTCAAAAGAAGAAATAAAACGGAATGCCTTTAAATATGTATCCTGAACCAAGTCATTTGCATCGTCTTCATCCATTGTAAGACGAAAAGCGAAATTATACATGGAATCAATGTGTGGCATGAATTCACGGTTAAATACTTCATAACGAAGATCATCCGTGTATTCATTAGTCGTGAGCGTTTCTGACATGGCAACTAACATAGGAATGCTGAATTTACAAAGATTAACAACAGCTCCAAATCGTACAAATTAAAATTTGATGAATGGCCATTTGAAGCTACTTAACAGCCATTATTTCAAGATAAAGCTAAATAGTCGCGGAACCGGTAATTTTTTCCGGGCGATGCCCAAAATCGGAAGAGCTTTCTATTAATTTATATGTATCAACATCAAATTTCGAGCCACAAACTATTCGCGTCAAAATGTCATGTTAGCGCCTGGAAAAAAGTTCCAGCAGGATAATGAGAAGGGTAGTTAAAAGGGTACTTGCCCCGATCCGGATCAATGTGTAAAGAATCATCCCAAAATTATTCATTTCCATCAGGAACAACATGCTGTGGTGCAGTAGGATCAGCGGAACGATATAGGAGATAAATGCGCCGAGCCCCTGCGCGCGAATGCCAACCTCCGCCCGCTCTGCTCCGCGCGACTTCATCTGGTACTCGATTAAAAAGGGACGTAAATAGGCAATCAGCACGGTGGCAGAGGCATGCATTCCGAAAGTATTGGAAAAAACGTCTACCGTGAACCCAATTGCGAACCCGATTAGCAGCAGGTACATTCTGTCCATGTCCGCAGGTAGGAGAAGGATGGCAGCAATGTAAATGAAACAGAACGCATAGTTGAACAGCACCATGTTTCGCATGAAGAATATCTGCAGAAAAAGATACAGCAGAATCATTAAGAAGTATTGTATGGCTTCGCGTAAACTCATTAACGTTCTTCTACACGTGATTTAAGATTTTCCTGCTCCCCAAGTTGTTGATTTTGTACCACATAAACATATGACAGGTTTCTGAAATCAGTGGCGAGGCCCAGTACTATGTTGTAAAAAGTCTGATTTGGATGTACGGTCACACTTTCAACTTTTCCGACCATGATTCCCGGAGGGAACACAGAGTTCTGATCAGAAGTGACAGCGGAATCACCTTTGAAAACCTTTGTATACTTGGATACGTCTATCAGATCGATGAAATTGGGATCTTTGCCTGACCATTTGGCATACCCGATTTCCTTACTCCTGATCAATTTGGTAGATACCATAAACTGCGAATGCAGAATGGAGGTGATGACGGAATAATTTTCCGAGCAGAATCGGACTTTCCCCACGACACCTGTCGCCGAAATAACGCCCATGCCAGGTTTGACACCATCTGCCGTTCCCTTGTCGATGGTTAAAACGTTATTGGCTTTGTTGGTCTCGTTATCAACTACCTTGGCCACCTGGTAAGTAAAACGGGAAGCGAACAAGGAGTCGGGAACATAACCTGCGGGGGCATTTACTGGTTTGCTCTGGCTCAGAGACGTGACCAATGCGTGGAGCCTGGCATTTTCAGTCGCCAGATCAGCATTAATTTCGTCAAGCTTTGTGTAGGCCCTGGCAGAATTTGATAGTGACAGCGTTTTTGCAATATAATAGTTGGAGGTATTGAAATAGGTAGCTCCCCAATAAGAATTGCTACGCACGATCAGCCAGACACTGAGCACTTCCAGCAGGACAAATACCAAAAAGAAACGATTCCGGACAGCGAAATCAACGAGTTGGAGCATGGGCTTAAATGTTCACACGCAGTTCATCAACCGGCGCACGATGCGCAAAAATATAAAATTTTTTCGGGCGCCGCGCGCTAATTGATGAACTGTGAACGATCCAATACTACGAAATCAGTACGGGCTTGTATAATTCAAGATTTTTAAGGACTTCGCCGGTTCCTTTCACAACAGCCTTTAGAGGATCATCGGCGATGTGTACCGGCAATTTGGTTTTTTGAGCGATACGTCTGTCCAGACCATGGATCAGGGCCCCGCCGCCAGTAAGGTAAATACCGTTCTTAAAAATATCCGCCGAAAGTTCAGGAGGGGAGATTTCCAGTGCTTTCATGACGCCTTCTTCGATTTTTGAAATGGATTTATCCAGCGAATAGGCAATCTCACTGTATGTCACACGGATTTCTTTCGGGATACCTGTCATAAGATCCCGTCCGCGGATCTGGTAGTCGTCAAGGGGAATTTCCAGTTCAGGAGAAGCTGAGCCGATTGCCATTTTTATCAATTCGGCCGAACGCTCACCAATCAAAAGGTTATGTTCACGCCGCATATAGTCTACTATGTCTCTTGTAAAAACATCACCGGCAATACGGACAGATTGTTCGCAGACAATTCCGGATAGTGCAATGACAGCGATTTCAGTGGTACCCCCGCCAATATCGACGATCATGACACCATTTGGCTGGGTAATATCTATACCGATCCCAATTGCTGCGGCTATGGGTTCGTGTACCATATAAACCTCCTTTGCCCCGGCATGCTCACATGAATCTTTTACCGCACGCTTTTCAACCTCTGTAATACCCGACGGAATACAAACCACCATGCGGTGGGATGGTGTGAAAAAACGGCTTCCGGTATCGATCATTTTGATCATCCCGCGGATCATCATTTCCGCCGCTGTAAAGTCAGCAATTACACCATCTTTTAAAGGCCGGATTGTTTTGATATTTTCATTGGTTTTCTCGTGCATTTGCATAGCTGTGTGACCAATCGCAAGTACCTTACCAGTGGTTTTGTCCATGGCGATAATCGAAGGTTCATCAACAACTACTGTATCTTTATGGATGATGAGAGTATTGGCCGTGCCCAAATCTATCGCTATATCGCTAGTCAAAAAATCAAACAATCCCATATATTTTATTAAAATTTTCGCTCACTTTGATTTCAGGTTGGCAAAATTACAGATAATTACCCACAAACAAAGGCATTTAAAAAATTTAGCAAATGGGTTACATGAATGCCAAAAATAGCTCAGGAGGGTATGTTTGGAATGTAATTTATAAAACCTGTGTACATTTGTTTTTACTATGGGAATCAGATCACTTCTAAGTGAGCCGTTGGCTCTGTTCATTATAAAACAACAGCAGGATTGGATTGCGCGCAGCATTGAAGTGCAGCATAAATGGATGAAAAAGCTGGTGAAAAAAGCCGAAAACACCCAGTTCGGTAAAGACCACTTTTTCAGGGACATACATTCCTATGATGATTTTAAGGAGGCTGTTCCGGTCAGTGACTATGAAGACCTGAAAGAATATATTGCCCGGATAAAAACAGGGGAAAACGATATTCTCTGGCCTGGAAAACCGCTCTATTTTGCCAAAACGTCAGGTACGACATCCGGCACCAAATACATTCCTATTTCAACGGATTCTATTTCAAATCACATCGATTCGGCCCGGAACGCTATTCTCAGCTATGTTGCCGAGACTGGCAAGTCCGGATTTCTGGATAAAAAACTGATTTTTCTTTCCGGCAGCCCGGTACTGACAGAAACCGGCGGGGTACTGACAGGGCGGCTGTCAGGTATTTCCAATCATCATGTTCCTGCGTATCTGCGTGCGAACCAGATGCCGAGCTATGAGACCAATTGCATTGAAGACTGGGAAACAAAGCTGGATAAAATCATTGATGAGACGCTCGATCAGCCGATGTCCCTGATCTCGGGAATCCCTCCCTGGGTTCAGATGTATTTTGATAAAATCACGGAACGGACCGGGAAGAAGATCAAAGACGTTTTTCCTGATTTTTCTTTGTTTATATATGGCGGGGTAAACTTCGAACCTTACCGCGCCAAGCTTTTTGAATCTATCGGAAAGCGTATCGATTCCATTGAATTGTACCCTGCTTCCGAGGGCTTTTTTGCGTACCAGGATTCTCAGAAAGAAGAAGGGATGCTGCTGTTGCTGAATACCGGCATTTTTTATGAATTTATTCCAATAGAGCATTTTTTTGATGAAAATCCCAGGAGACTATCAATCGGAGAAGTAGAGGTTGGACGTAATTATGCTGTGATCGTTAACAACAACGCCGGATTGTGGGGTTACTCCCTCGGAGATACGATTAAGTTCGTTTCTACCAATCCATACAGAATCCTTGTAACGGGCAGGATCAAGCATTTTATTTCTGCTTTCGGAGAGCACGTAATCGGAGAGGAAATAGAAAATGCGCTGCGTTATGCTATGGAACGCCACCCGGAAGTAGAGGTGACGGAATTTACGGTTGCGCCAATGGTAAATTCGGATCAGGGCGGACTTCCTTATCATGAATGGCTGGTGGAATTTGGAAACCCACCCCGGGATAACGACCGGTTTATCCAGGATATCGACGACCGGCTCACAGAGCTCAATATCTATTATAAAGATTTGATCAAAGGAAACATCCTGCGTCGCCTGGAACTGGTTCCGTTAAGAAAAAATGCTTTTATCGACTACATGAGAGCCAATGGAAAACTGGGTGGCCAGAACAAAGTCCCCAGGCTGTCCAACGACCGCAAGATTGCCGATGAGCTAATCAAAATTAATAAGTCCTAGCTGGCTGATTTGAGAACAGTATGAAGAAAAGAATAGCAATTTTAGGATCAACAGGCTCCATCGGCACACAGGCGCTCGAAGTGATTGATGCGAATCCAGATATTTTTGGCGTGGCAGTGCTTACTGCCCGTGACAATGCGGATTTGTTAATTCAACAGGCTATTCAATTCCGACCGAAAGAAGTGGTTATCGGCAATGAAAAGCTTTTTGATAAAGTCGATGCTGCCCTGTCTTCCTATTCCATTCAAGTTTATTCAGGAGATTCAGCACTGGTTTCGGTTGTTGAAGCAGAGGACATTGACATGGTGCTTACTGCGATGGTAGGCTATGCGGGGCTACTGCCGACTATTCATGCAATTAAGGCGGGAAAGGACATTGCGCTGGCAAACAAGGAAACACTTGTTGTGGCAGGCGAATTGATCACCAGTCTTGCCAAACAACACGAGGTTAATATATATCCCGTTGATTCTGAGCACTCGGCGATCTTCCAGTGCCTGGCTGGTGAGGGGGATAACCCTATTGAAAAAATTATCCTTACCGCTTCCGGCGGGCCTTTCCGGGGAAAAGACAGGGCCTTTCTGGCGGACGTTACCAAGCAGCAGGCGCTGAAGCATCCCAACTGGAGCATGGGCGCTAAAATCACGATCGATTCCGCTACCTTGATGAATAAAGGTCTGGAGGTGATAGAGGCGAAATGGCTCTTTGATCTGCGGGCGGAGCAGATTGATGTGATCGTTCATCCCCAAAGTATCGTTCATTCGCTGGTACAGTTTGAGGACGGAAGCATTAAAGCACAAATGGGCCTGCCTGATATGAAGTTGCCGATCCAGTATGCCATGCATTATCCTTTCCGGCTTAAATCTTCTTTCCCAAGGTTTAATTTTATTGACTACCCTTCCCTTACTTTTGAGAAACCTGATCTGGATACATTTCAAAACCTTGCTATCGCCTACCAGGTTTTGGAAAAAGGCGGAAATGCCGCATGTATCGTGAATGCTGCCAATGAAATCGCCGTCGAAGCTTTTCTTCAGGATAAAATCGGCTTTCTTGGCATATCTGACGTCATTGTGGAAAGCCTTGCCAAAATCGAGTATATCGGAAACCCTACTTACTCCGACTATGTTCAAACAAATGAGGCGACAAGGCGTTTTGCTTCTGAAATGATCCAGGTAAAAGTTTAAATGAAAACCACTTTGCTAAAATACTTGTCCGTAGCGCTTGCCAGTACGCTTAAATTTTTCGGAGGACCGATAACCGGCGTGATCCTTAAACTTACCTGGCTTGAAACTGCTCTATGCTCGGCTGTGGGGATGATGTTCAGTGTGTTATTGCTTACTTATGTAGGAGGAGGGGTTCAGGCGCTGATTAAAAAATATCGAAAATCGCCGCCCAAAAAATTCAGTAAGACCAACCGGATCGCGGTTAACATCTGGAAGAAATTCGGGATCATAGGAATAGCTTTTCTCACACCACCTTTGTTTACCCCTCTGTTCGGACCTATTCTGGCGGTTGCATTTCGTGTTCCGCGGCCCTCGATTTTCTTATGGATGTCGGCGAGCGCGCTGATATGGGGGCTGGCGATTTCTTACATTGCCCACAAAATGACGTTTATCCAGGAATGGATCCGCTGATCTCACCGGCTGACTTCTTTCTTCGGGGCCAGGTCTTTTTTCATAAAATCACCTTGCGAGAAGTATTTTTCAATGAGGCAGTACATTAATATAAAAAAGTACCTGCTGCCCATCTCTTTGATTTTCAGCTTCGACTCCCCGTATTTGCGGTTGGTCCAGCTATTGGGAACGACCGCATAATTATAACCACGCACCATAGCTTTGAGAGGCAACTCAATAGTAAGATTGAAATGCGGGGCCAGAAACGGTTTGATGCCATCTATGGTTTCCCTTTTATACAGTTTGAAAGCATTCGTAGTATCATTGTATTTGATGCCCATCACAATACGTACTATGAAATTGGCAACTCTGTTGATGACTTTTTTCAAAGCAGGATAGTCGATTACCTTACCTCCTTTTTCCCACCGTGAGCCAAAAACGCAGTCATAGTCGCCATCCACCATTTTGAAATAATACTTCACCAGATCTTCCGGATCGTCGGACATATCGGCCATAAAAACGGCGACACAATCTCCTTTAAACCGCTCCAATCCGTATCTTACCGCGTAACCAAATCCATTTGGGCCGGGATTGGTATAATAAACCAATGTTGGAATTTGTAGCGAAAGTTCATCCAGTACCCTCAGTGTGCCGTCTTTTGAATTATCGTTTGTAACACAGATTTCGTGAGGGATATTGTATTTATTTAATGTAGCGTGTAGAGATGTGAGAGTATGGGTAATCGATTCCTCCTCGTTATAGGCTGGTATTACAACGCTTAGCTTCATATTATGAAAAATGTTAAACAGTACAAATTAAAGATTATTAATTCGATCTGCCAATTTTTTCCAATTGCGAGAGTTGATCATCGTATTTGGCCAATGTCTTTGAGATTGTCCCATGATATCTGTTTTCAAGCCATTTGTCCACGTTTTCAAACATCTGTTTTCTGTTCTCCAAAAACGATATATTAGTCACCGCGTGCACATTGCTCAATCCCGCGCTATGTTTTCTGTAAACGCCCATAGTTTCCGGCAGGTATCCGATTTTTCCGCGCGCAGCCAGCTGTATCATAATCGCCCAGTCGCCAGCGGCTGCATTTGCATGCCAGTCTGCGAAGTCATTTGTCAAAAAATAATTGCGGTAAAGCCAGCTCGCGGTTGCCATAAACCAGCTGTCTTCCAGCAGATCTTCAATGGTGGAAGTTAATTTTTGATCTGGGTTATTGAAAAAATGGCTGGCAGATCCATCCTCGTAAATAACCTCCATATTATGATGACAGATGGCAAAGTCAGGATTTGCGTCCAGAAAATCGACCTGTTTCTGAAGTTTGAAAGGATCCGTCCAATAGTCATCGCCCTCGCACATCGCAACGTATTCACCTTTGCAGGCTTTCAGAAGAGAAAGCACATTGTTGCGGCCCGCAAATTCCCTGGGTTCCTTTGGTCCGAGATTTTCTTCGTGCAGATATGCACGGATTCGTCCAGGGTTTGTTGCAACATATTCCCGGATAATCGCCTGCGTATTGTCAGTGGAAGCATCGTCGCCGATCACAATTTCGAATGGAAAATTGGTCTGCTGCATCAGTGCACCGTCGAGCATCTGAGCAATATATTTTTCATGATTATAAGCGGGTACACAGACGGATACTTTCATAATAAAAAATAACCTTGATCTCCTGTCAGAAACCAAGGTTGTTAAAAGGTCTATATCAAAAATTTAACTAAAAACTTCATTCAGCTGCGCAACCGTAGGGAAATCCGGCGTTACCAGTTCCGTTTCGGGTTTGTAAATATAGGCCATCGGGTAACCTCTTTCTATAAAGGTCGGTTCGTCCAGGTTGTTATACCTCAGCTGTACCGACCAGCGGATATTACGGGTAATGTTGTTGCCGGATTGGTGTATCAAAAAGGCAGAGAAAATAAGAATATCGCCCACCTGAAATTCTGTCTGGACAAAGTCCTCTTCCTTTAATGTAGTGGTAATTCCGCCCTGATAGCCCGACGTAGAAGACGCCTGCAATCCGGTTTTATGACTGCCCGGAATCACCTGCAAAGCACCTATGTCAGCTCCTGCATCGACCATCGGGAACCAGATCACCGCACTGTCCAGGGAGCCCTGACCTGTGCGCCAGTCCTGGTGCGCGTCCAGTTTCCAGTGCTTGCTGCCATCTTTGGATAAAAAGCGGCTGTTAAACTGCATAGCAGCACGAGCACCAATAATAGGATTCGATAAACCAACTTCTTTCAGCAGATTTTCGATTTTCGGATCAAGTCCCAGACGGTGCAATGAAAAAGCATGCTGCACGGTTTTTCCGGTATTGACAAAAGCATTAAAATCCTTCTCGAAAAATTCGAACATCGCGTTTTCAAATGCGTCGCGGTCATCGATATCGACAGATTTTCCCGTCACATGCCTGATTTGAACTGCGAAGATCTTCCGCGCTTCCGTATAAATATGATTGACTACTTCCTTATCGAGGAAATTTTTTAAAAGAATATAACCGTCCCTGTTAAATTGCTCTTGTAGCGTGCTCATTGTTGGATCACATTTGTGATGTTTAAATTAAAGAGGTTAAAATTTCAATTTCATGCCAGGTAATCGATAGTCTGCTGAGATTGAATTTGTAAACGATTGATTCTCAAATTTAAAGTTCTTTTGATATAAAAATAATGACTTTAAGCAGTCTGTATCGGAACATTAATCTTCCCAAACTGCATAGGCAAATCCGGCAGCACCGAACCCGTTACCGTTATAGAGCAAATATTTTTTCCCGTTGTGTTCGTAATAATTGGCATAATCGATCATCTCGTAGTCAAAATCTTCCGGATTTTCTGATTTTGCAATACCTACCAGATTATCTTTCCGCTCCCAGTTCGTACCGTCTACCGACTCTGCATAACCCAAACGGTAGCTTTGGTTGCGGTCGGTGCGGTAGTCTCTTGTATGACGGTAGGAATAATACATCTTGTAAATCCCATTTTCCTTGAAAACACTTGGCCGACCGACTGCATGTAAAAAATCGTCGAAATCGAGGGTAGGAATATCGCTGATCTCCCAATGAATTCCGTCTTTTGAAGTTGCCGATTGTCCGCGGTAATAAGGTTCGGGATAGTCGTGAATGTATTCGCATTTGTGGCCTGAAATGTACCACATGCGCCAGGTTCCGTCTTCCTCCCGGATAACCGAAGGCTGCGCAGCCCAGAGCGGGTTCTGGATGCTGCGGTCCATAATTGGGCCGACAAACATTTTTTTGAAGGACAATCCTCCATCGTGGCTAACCGCCAGTCCCATCGAAAGCCGGTAAGAATTCCAGGTACGGTTCCAGCCGGTGTAATAGAGCCAGATATCACCGTTGGGCATATCCACAAACCAGGAAGGCATAGCGCCCGTTTCGTCATATTCACCCGGCCCGCCGAGTTCCAGAACGGGCTTGTCGTGTATGTAAAGTATCTTTTTGGGATCGTCGTAATCCACGTCCAGAAACGTTGGCCTAGACTGGCCGCTGGCATCGCGTGAAGAAAAATAGATACGAAGAAAATCTTTATGCTTGTATGCAAACGGAACCTGCGCATGAGAAAGGCTGTGCGGCAAACTTCCGTCTGGCTTATATATAACTCCTTTTTTAACCCACATGGATCAACTGTTAAATCTTAAAAAACTGTGAAACAAATACCTAGTCTACTGCTTTTTCAGCCCGTAAACGCCAGGTATCCACGAAATCCTTGCCAGGTATCGGCAGGTCTATATCCACTTCGGGAGCTTTGGCAGTAACCCGGTATTCCATCACATAAAATGCATTGCCAAAAACATAATGCAGTTTGAAATTCTCGATATTGGCCGGCACGTCTTCGATAGGAACCTCCGCACGGAAAAGCGGGTTCGCCTTTAACAAAGTAGCATAAGTAGGTGTGTTCCGAAGCCATGGGGCCACACTTTCGTCCCCGACCACCACTTTTCCGCCCGGCTTAACAACCCGGGTCAGTTCATTAAAAGCCCTTTTGCGTTCGGAAAAGGTATTGATTCCGCCAAAATGGAAGACAGCATCAAAGGTATCATCAGGAAAAGGAAGGTAAGAGCCGTTTCCAAGGAAGTAATGAACATTCACATCTTCAATGGAAAGCTTTTCCTGCGCAAGCTTAAGCATATTGGGAGATAAATCAGAAAGAACTGCAGTTCCGCCGGGGCGCACTTTATCCAGAATCAAAGCAGAATCTTTGCCTGTGCCTGCCCCTACTTCAAGCGCCTTCATGCCAGCTTTCAACTCCATCAGGTCAATGAAAAAACGTCGGGTTGCAGCTTCATCAGAATGGTTCAGGGTTTCGAAGACCCAGGAAACACCTCTGTCGTAACGAAGGAATGCCTGGTCGTACAAATATTGTTCACGGGCATCTTCCGGAAGTAATTCTTTGGGATAAAGCATATTAACAATCCCGGTATCGCCGATGTTGTAAATAGTGCCGTCTTCGCTGACAAGTGACTTGCCATCTTCTGCTAATGTTAGTGCGGTTCCTGTAAGCGGGCAAACCAACGATTCTAAAAATTCCTTTTGATTCATTTGTGCTTTGCTGATTGATTTATCTGGTCAAAATTACCTTTTTTCCTGATAACAACATTCAATGCATAGTGCCTTCTTGGACGAAGCACGGGGATATTGTCTTTGTGATTTGGCTGTTTGGCGCCACTTATTTCTTTGTACCTTTGGAGAAATTGTATTCATTATCATCTGAAAAGAACGATTTCCACCACATGTCTCAGCTGCAAGAAAAGATAAAAGCACTCGCTAAGGATCAGTCGGAAGATATCATTGCTCACCGTCGTCATCTGCACATTAACCCTGAACTTTCATTTGAAGAGTTTAAAACCGCCAAATATGTAGCAGCTGAGCTTACGGCAATAGGGCTTCGGCCCGAAGAAGGCATTGCAGGAACAGGGGTAGTAGCATTGATAGAGGGAAAAAATCCGGGCAAAAGAGTGGTGGGATTGCGTGCTGATATGGATGCATTACCTATTTTTGAAGCCAACGAAGTTCCATATAAATCCAAATTCCCCGGTGTGATGCATGCCTGCGGACATGATGTGCATACCTCATCCCTATTGGGAACGGCACGTATCCTGCACCAGCTGAAAGACGAATTTGAGGGTACTGTGAAGTTGGTTTTTCAGCCTGCGGAGGAAAAGGCGCCCGGCGGAGCATCGTTAATGATCAAGGAAGGCGTACTGGAAAACCCAAGACCTGCGAGTATGGTTGGCCAGCACGTGGCACCTAATATTCCGGTCGGCAAAATCGGTTTCCGTGAAGGGATGTATATGGCCAGCACCGATGAACTTTATCTGACAGTGAAAGGAAGAGGCGGGCACGCTGCGGCTCCCCATCAATTGATAGACCCGGTACTGATCGCTTCGCATATCATTGTTTCTTTGCAGCAAATCATCAGCAGAAACCGCAATCCGGCCAATCCGGCGGTACTTTCTTTTGGCAGGTTTATCGCAGACGGCGTTACCAATGTAATTCCGAATGAAGTAACCATTCAGGGAACGTGGCGTTGTATGGATGAAGAATGGCGGGAAGATGGTTTAAAAAGAATGAAAAAAATGGCGGAAGGAATTGCAGAAGCAATGGGCGGAAGCTGTGTTTTTGAGATTGTTAAAGGTTATCCGTTCCTCAAAAATCACCCGGAACTCACCAGGCGGACAAGATCAGCCGCCACAGAATATATGGGGGCAGAAAATGTCATTGATCTCGACCTTTGGATGGCCGGGGAAGATTTTGCCTTTTACTCTCAGGTAGTAGATTCCTGTTTTTACAGACTGGGAACCCGGAACGAAGAAAGAGGGATTATCTCCGGTGTACATACCCCCACTTTCGACGTAGATGAGAGTTCACTGGAAATTTCCACCGGATTAATGAGCTGGCTCGCAATTGCCGAGCTCAATGCTTAGGGATATATCTCTTGAAAAAACTATTGACTTTCAGGCTGATCACACCAAAGATCGCTTCTTTGAAAATGCCACGTGACATTTTGGAAGCACCTTTTGTACGGTCGGTAAAGATGATCGGAACTTCAACAATATTAAAGCCGTATTTCCAGGAATCGAATTTCATTTCAATTTGAAAGGCATATCCGATAAAACGTACATTGTCCAGATTGATGGTCTTTAAAACTTTGCTGGTGTAGCAGATGAAACCTGCCGTCGGGTCCATGATTTTCATACCGGTGATCATCCGAACGTAGTAACCAGCGAAGTAGGACATCAATACCCTGTTAATGGGCCAGTTAACCACATTTACACCAGTAATGTACCGGGAGCCGATCGCCATATCATGGCCGCCTTCCGCACATGCGCTGCGCAGCCGGACGAGATCTTCCGGCGGGTGTGAAAAATCAGCGTCCATTTCAAAAATATATTCATAGCCCCGGCCAAGTGCCCACTTGAAACCATGGATATAGGCTGTACCAAGGCCAAGCTTGCCCTTTCTTTCGATAAGGTGCAGTGATCCTTCAAATTCAGGGAGTAATTTTTTTACCACTGCAGCGGTACCATCGGGAGATCCGTCATCAATGATCAATACGTCAAATGCGCTTTCCAGGCTAAATACTTTTCGTATTATGGCTTCAACATTTTCAATCTCGTTGTAGGTGGGGATGACTACAATACTGCTATTCACAATTAATAAAGGTTAAGGTTAAAAGTGTGATATAGAGTGGATTCAAAGGTTCAGAGCTTAATATTATTGCTTTTCTCTCTCAACTCAATTTTCTTGTTTACTTTTTCATAAATCTGGGTCATCTGCTGTGGATGAGTCATATAATAGGAATAACTCTCCCTGTAAGCGAGCGTGTCAACTTTATGCTTTTTCCAGATCTCGCTCTTGAGTTTGTTGAAAATCATGAGGGAAGAATCAAGTGATCTCAGCTGCAATTTGTTTACCCGTGCTTCTGCCAGATGAATGTCTGTCAGAATTGTAACCATCTGATCCTGTGAAAGCGTATTTTTCGGAGCTTTTTCCTCATTTGCACAGCCGGAAAACTGCACGGTAACAGTCAGAAAAAGGATTAATCCGCTTAGGAAATTCTTGGCCGGACGCATCATAACTCTCAAAATGCCTATCTTTGTTTAGATTCACTGCACAACAAAGGTGGTAATTTTTTCGCAAAACTTATGTTCGAACAATTTCTGGGAAAACTTAGAAAGTATGAAATCCGGATGCGAAAAGCGGTTACCAGTGAACGCCACGGAAACTTCCACTCTGTTTTCAAAGGATCAGGTCTTGAGTTTGATGATCTGCGGCTTTACCAGTACGGCGACGATGTGAGAGCTATCGACTGGAATACTTCCGCCAAGGGTCACGGGACTTTTATCAAGATTTTCAAAGAAGATAAAGAACAGACCGCTTTTTTCATGCTGGATGTGAGTGCATCCCAGCAGGTAGGAGAAGTGCAGCGGCTCAAAATCGATATTGCCAAGGAGATTTGCGGAGTGCTCACTCTATCTGCGATTCAGGAAGCTTCGCGGGTCGGGCTCCTTTGTTTTTCAGACCGCAACGAACGGTACATCCGGCCTTCTGATGGCATGAAACATGGATATAGCGTAATTTCCGAACTTTACAAACTGGTGCCGGAGTCTACTAAAACCAATATTGCGGATGCGATTTTAGTTACATTAAATGTCCTGAAACGGAGGAGCCTGATTTTTCTGATCTCTGATTTTATCGATAATAATTACCATCACAACCTCAAAGCGCTCGCAAGAAAGCACGATCTGATCGTAATACACCTGTACGATTCCAGGGAGGTAAATCTGCCCGGACTTGGCATTATCCCGCTTTTTGATGCGGAAAAGCAGACTACGGTTTGGGTTAACACTTCATCCCGGCGCTACAAAGAGGAAATGGCCAGCAGGTTCGGGAAAAGAAGTTCCGAACTGCAGAAACTCTGTCATCAAAATCGGGCGGACTATATTTCTATCAACACGCAGGAAGATTATGTACCTGCCCTCATCCATTTATTCAAAGTCAGGCGTTACACAAAAGGTGGGACACCGTCTTCATAAAATGGCAGCAATATCAGCATTTATACATGGTTTTTCCCGGTTAAGCCGGATTGCAAAATTTTGTTCGAATCTTCCGCGGCTTTTTGCTTTCGGAATGTTGGTCTTGGGTATTTGCATACCAGGTAAAGGGCTTGGCCAGGATATTAAACCAGTAGGGGTTTTCCTGACCGACAGCGTTGAGGTTGGGAAACCTCTTTACTTTTCATTGAGCTACCTGCATAAGCCCGGTAAAGAGATATTCTTCCCGGATTCATCCTTTGATTTTTCGCCCTTTGAGATAATTTCACAAAAAAACTTTGTTTCCCGTACTGACGAAAAAGGCAGTTTGGACAGCGCAGTTTATCATCTGGTATCCTTCGATGTATCTCCGGTCCAGTCGCTAAAAATGCCGGTTTATGTATTTGGGAAAAAGGATTGTACTGCGGTTTTTACAGCTCCGGATTCGGTTTTTTTGGTCAAAAGCAACATCCTGGGTGTTGGAAAGGAATCTATTTTACAGGCTGAAACCGGCTTGCTGCCACTTAGCACAGAATTCAATTTCTCTGTCATGATAGGGACCATCGCGCTGATCATTGGCGGCGTGGGAAGTATCTATTGGGTTTTTGGCCAGGATATATACAAGCAATGGCAGTTGATCAAATTGCAGCGCAGGCACCTCGAATATATCCGGTCATTCAATCGGCTCATGCGTAATGCCCGCGACCGGAATAATATCAAGGATGCGGAAAAAGCGATCATTGTCTGGAAAAATTACCTGGAAAGGCTGGAAAAGAAACCTTTTGCGACTTACACTACACGGGAAATCGTGGATAATATGCCGGACGAAGCGTTAGCCGAGGCATTGAAAAATATGGACGGGATCATTTATGGTCAGGTTAAATCGAATAAAATGGATGTTTCGCTGGAGGTGCTGAAAACCGGTGCTACCAAGATTTACAGAAGTAAAAGAAAGTATATTCTCGACAGCCCTATGAACTGAATATGGAAAAATGGTTTTCTTTAAAGTGGTTCGGATATGATGTGCTGAAGTCATATGAATGGGTGTATCCCTACTTTTTATATTTGTTGCCTTTTGTACCGTTGTTGTTTTGGATACGTAATGCACTGCACAGGAAGCACAAGCAAAGGCTGGTCATTACCTACAATCCGGTACGCGGTACTGCTGATTTACTCACATTGTTACGTTTCGTGCAGCCGATAGCTGTCGGCCTTGGTATTTGTCTGATTTTGGTTGCATTGGCCCGCCCTCAGATTATATCAGAACGCACAGATCGGTTTTCCGAAGGAATTGATATCATGCTGTTGCTCGATATTTCTGACTCGATGATGGAAAAAGATCTCAATCCAAACCGTCTTGAAGCGGCAAAAAAGGTGGCACGACAGTTTATCAAAGGCAGACTGCAGGATCGGATAGGCTTGATTATTTTTGCAGGAGAAGCAGTGTCTCTTTGCCCGCTTACTACGGATTATGAGCTTCTTTACGGCTTCCTAAATGAAATCAATCCAAGCATGATCCCGACGGCCGGCACCGCCATCGGCAGTGCGATCGCGGTAGCGGTAAACCGTATGCGGGAAACCGATGGCGAAAGCAAAGTAGCGATACTGATCAGTGACGGAGATAATACCTCTGGTAATTTAGGCCCTACAACATCTGCTCAGCTTGCCAATGCGTTTGGAGTTAAGGTTTATACGATTTCAGTCGGACGGCCCAAGGTCGTCTCAAAAACAGATACAATCAGTATTTCCAGTGCACTGGTGGACGAAGGTGAGCTTAAAAATATCGCCGGATTGGGGAATGGTAAGTATTTTCGTGCATCGGATAATAATGCACTTGAAAGTGTGTTCAAACAAATAGATCAACTTGAAAAGGTAAAATCCAGAGATGTATTGTCACGGGATGTGAGCGATTTTTACCGGATTTACCTTTATTGGGCGGTATTTTTCCTGCTTATTGCAATCGGAACGAAAAGTACATTTATGGCTAATATTTTAGAAGACTAATGCTTAAATCATATTATAACCTTAATGCTATTGAAGCCGGACTGGACGAAGTGGGAAGAGGATGTCTTGCGGGACCGGTTGTCGCAGCAGCGGTCATATTACCGCGGGACTACCGGCATTCGTTCCTGAATGATTCAAAACAGCTGAGCAAGCTGCAAAGGCAGGAGCTGGAGCGTGAAATCATCAGAGAATCCCTATCATGGGCGGTCGCCGAAGTAGATAATTCTGAAATTGATAAAATCAATATTCTCAAAGCCAGCTTTCTGGCCATGCACCGGGCTGTAGATAAGCTCAGGATGAAACCGGAGCATTTGTTAGTGGACGGAAACCGTTTCACACCTTATCCTATGATCCCGCATACCTGCATCATCAAGGGTGACGCGCACTATCTTTCCATTGCGGCGGCTTCTGTTCTCGCAAAAAATTACCGTGACGAGCTCATGAGCAGATTGTCAAGCCAGTTTCCTCACTATGGCTGGGAGCATAATGTCGGATATCCGACCATTCATCACCGCAAAGCAATTGGCCTGCACGGGCCATGCAGCTACCACCGGATGACTTTTAAGCTGTTAAAAGAAGATCTTCAGTCTGCGGAGGAGGCAGAAACTCAGGATTTGGGTTTCTTGTAAAGCGGCACGGTGCTGCACGGTTCTCCAAACATCAGACTCTGGACGATCGGTTTAAGCAGGCGGGTGATTTCAACGTAAGCTGAAACAGGTACCGGAACCTTGCTGCATCCTTTCACGACAACCCGCTTATCCCGAAATTCTTCCAGGTTAATTTTATGAATAGCGTCCGAAAACAGCTTGTCTTCCAGCATATTAAGTCCTCCGAAGACAATAGCATTAGCATAACGTTCCAGGTGAACGGCCAGCAGCATATAGGCCCATGTTGGTACAATGGCATCTTCTGAACAGATGATCGCCACATTCTTTCCTTGATACTGACTCCAGTCATGAGTTTTCAGAAACTCCCTAAAATCTTTTTCACGGAGGATCATGCCTTGCCATAAATTATCTTTTATATCGTAAATCAGCCGTTCTCCCGGGTGATAAAGCTCCTCAAGATCCAGGGAAACGATGCCGCTGGTTGCTACCCGATTTACGATTTCCTGTGTTGTTTCCATTAGTATGAAGTTATTTGCACCTGCATGACAACACTGAAAAAGGACAGTTTAGTTTTCGATCTGCATATAAAAACGTCAAGTGGTTAAATTTTGCTTGCGTGGAGGCGGTGACATAAAGTCTTTGAGATAGTAAGGCTCAAATGAAGATACGTTTTCAAATTGATTGTTCCTAAACGCATTGACAGCAAGTTCTCCCACGGTTTTGGCGCTCGGGCGAATTTCGGAATCGGGGAAAACTGCATTGGGGTGATCTGCCAGTAAAGGCTTGCATTTGGCTGCTCCGTCACCAAAAAATACGATTTTATTATCTTTTAGCAGATCTGTGAAAGAATCTTCTTTCATGATAATGGCCTGTGTAGGCCAGACAAATGCATTCCGATCATCAAAAACAGCAGCGTACACTTCCATTCTCCGGGCATCGATCATCGGACAAAGTAAATGTCCGTTGAAAAACGGATTGATTTGTAAGGACATTGCCTCAAGTGTATTAATGGCGATCAAAGGTTTGTCCAAGGCATAACAAAGCCCTTTCGCGGTAGAAACTCCAACACGTAAACCCGTATATGAACCCGGTCCTTTTGCAATGGCTATTGCGTCAATATCTGACAACGCATATCCTGCGTGTTCTATCGAGGTTTTGATAAGTGTAGTAAGCATGGCCGAGGACGATCGGTCCGTGTAGAGATCGTAGCCTGCAAGCATCCCGGAATCCGTGTGCACTGAAACTGAACAGCCCCGGGTTGAGGTATCAATACTTAAAATGAGCATAAATAAGAAAGTCCGTCGTTACTGTGACGGACTTGTAAATTTATTTCTTTTTTAAAATTTCGTTGTAGCGGGCGGGTTCTTTGAACAGGGCCAGTGCAGCCTTTACCTCAGGGTCCTCGTTAAATGAAGCTTCCCGCATCCCTTTTTCGAGGTAGTAATGCTTGATAATCTCTTCTTCCAGGATTTGCTTGATCTCCGGCTTGAAAATCTGAAGATCATTATCCTTGCTGTGCGTCAGTTTGGATTTTAGCGCTTTAATCTGATCCTCAATTACTTCCAGAGACTTTTCTTTCTTGGCAGATGCTTCAAGATTGTTTAAATCTCTTTCTACCTGTGTTGTATAATCGTATTCTTTGTCACCCAGCCATTTTACAAAAGCGGAATATTCCGAATCGCTTAAATGAAATTCTTTTGCGGGCTTTATCGTCGGATGTTCAAAATGATACTTTACGCTATAATCAAAAAATAACCTGTTTCGTCCCAGGGAAGTAGCCAGGGGTGAATAATTTTCCTTATCAGTCAGGATATCCGGAAGAATGCCGCCCCCATCAAAAACAGACCGGCCGTTATGTGTTTTGAATTCCGTCATCAATGAATCGGAAATTTTACCCACACTCCCGTCTTCATTGCGATGGCTGTAATCAATTGCCTGGATACATCTTCCGCTCGGAATGTAATATTTGGCAGTCGTGATCTTCATTTTTGTATTGAAAGAAAGGTCACGGGTTGTTTGTACAAGGCCTTTTCCATAAGTACGCTGCCCGATCAAAACTCCTCTGTCGTAGTCCTGGATAACACCTGAAACGATTTCTGCTGCCGATGCACTGCGGTTATTGGTCAAAACCACCACAGGTATTTCAGTGTCCATTGCAGGATTGTAAGCAGTGTAGGTTTTGTTCCACTCGCTTACTTTACCTTTCGTTGATACGATTTCTTCTCCTTTTGGAATAAAAATGTTAGAAATTTCAATAGCCATGTTCAACAAACCGCCAGGATTATCGCGCAGGTCAAGGATCACATATTTCATTCCTTTGCCTTTCAACTCCTGGAACGCATTTCGTACTTCCCGGGAAGCAGTTGCAGTAAAGTCTTTGAGGTCAATGTAACCCACATCCTCGCTGATCATACCATAATAAGGAACATTGGTAACCTTTACAATATCCCTGTTGAGGGTAATTTCCAGCGGCTTGGTAATGCCGTAACGCTTCACGGTCAGGGTAACACTGGTCTGAGTCTGGCCCTTAAGCAGTTTTCCGGTATCGAAATCTTCGCGTGTTGAAAGATCAATTCCGTTGATTTTTGTTATTTCATCTCCAAGCTGTAATCCTGCTTTTTGCGCCGGCGTATCCTCATAAACCATCATCACGGTATGCTTGCCTTCTGAGGAATTGATCATTGCGCCGATACCATTATACTTCCCGGTGGTCATGGTCATATAATCCTCAATGTCGTCCTCGGCATAGTACACGGTGTAAGGGTCCAGGGAACGGAGCATATTGTCAATGCTGGTCTTGATCAACTGGTTCGGATTGATCTCGTCTACATAATATGCATTTAATTCCTTAAACAGCGTGGCATAAATATCAAGGTTACGGGCTATTTCAAACAGGCGGTCGTCTTGTCGGAAAGAGACGAACAGCAGGCCGGCAATGACAGGGATGGACAGCCAGATGGAGCGAATATACTTTTTCATCAACGTTCAGGAATTGGATTGATTTTTCTGAATGGCAAGGGACAATTTTTCAAGTCTTTTGAGCGACTGGGCCATGGCCTTTTCAATAACGTCGTAAGTTGTTATTTCTTTCGCAAGATACAAAAAAGCAATGTAGGATGGTCTTGACTCCGGCGGAAGGGAAATCAGCGGTTCTTTGTTCAGCCTGTATGATTCCCGACAGCGGCGGCGGATCAGATTTCGATCGACTGCTTTTTTAAATTGCTTTTTGGAAACAGAAAAAAGGACCTGCGGAAGAGGCGGTGGGGACTGCATATCATGAATATACAGTATTCTAAAAGGAAAAAGGTAGAACGTCTGAACTTCCGCACTACCTCTCTGAAAAAGCCTTCCGATTAACCGGGGGCTGCACAAGCGCTCATTTTTGCCAAATGTTTGTTTCAAGTTCTTGTAGAAAAAAAAGTCTGATAAGTTTGAGAATATCGAACTTATCAGACTATGAAAGACTAGGCGTCCCCGACTAGGCGTCCCCGACTAGCGTCCTCTACTTCAAACTTTCGAACCCAGATTATTGCTTATGACGTTTTTCGTCAGAAACGGTTAATTTCCAACGACCTTTTTTACGGCGGCCGGCAACTACTTTGCGCCCGTTTGCCGTGGACATTCTTTCACGGAATCCGTGCTTATTTCTCCTCTTGCGATTCGATGGTTGAAAGGTACGTTTCATCTCAGTATCAAATTATTGCGCTAAAAAATCTCTTCTACCCTTAATTTTGGCTTGCAAAGGTAGACAAATTTTCAAATTAAGGCAAAGTTTCACGCATTTTTATTAAAACCTTAATTTCAAAACGGTTAGATGGCCGTTTGTGAGGCTTAATCGTTATTAAAAAGGCTATTTGTAAAAGAACTTTTTACCAAAATACCATTCAGCGCAACCATTATTTTTCTCCACAGATGCCCAGGCGGGATCCATATCCCCGGTTGGCATTAGTATGGTGTAAGGCAGGTTTTTTAGTTTTGGTACATAAATCTGATAATCCTTTGTATTCAGTACCATTTCAGTGCGACTGATCATTTCCTCGTGATAGCGTTTTGCGCGCCCTGTCAGAAGGTCGGACCATGCTGAACGATAATTAAAATTTCCGCTGTACAATAGCAGAAAATAGAGACCTACCACCCATTTATAAACTCCCACATGGGTTATGATTTTGATATCATGTTTTTCCATCGCCCAGAAAATCAGCACAAAGACATTAAATATCCAGCCAAGCAAGGTCCAGAAATTGATTATACACTGGCCGCGGAGATTGGGTGGTTCCGCAATAGACCAGTAGGAGGGAAAATAGCTCAGGTAAAGGCATCCCGCAAAAATCAAAATCGATATAGCCGGGTGAATAAACAAAAAACGGAATTCATTTTTTTGTCGTGAATGATACATCCTGGCCGCATACGGAATCAGGACCAGCGTCAGCAGGCATAGGGTCGGTGCCATTTTGGTAAAGTTATGGATCGACCATAAAAAGCTGTTTTTCAGGGAAAATAAAAGATCGTATTTCAAGGGAGTAGGATATAGACCGGATTCGGCCCGGGCGAAATTGCCGGGAGCAGTCACCGAAAGTATGCCGAATGTCAGGGCAACCAAGGCAAGTATCAGTTCTTTCCATTGAATTCTTTTGCGTGTGATGCTGCTGAAAAAGAAAAGCGAACCGGAAAGTATCACCAGCCAGACCAGCGTATACTCATTCATGCCGACGAGCAAAATCAGCGCGAAACACATTGCCGCAATATTGGTACGGGAAATTTTGGAATAGTTTCGGAACAAGTATCCGAAAAAATAGAGCGTCCCGATATCAGCAACAGTGTAGTAATAGCCTGTATACCAATAGAAGTAGCCGGAAATTACGGGCATTTCTGCGAGCATTGTAAAAAGGAGGAGAAATGCGAATAGGCCTGTCTGCCATCTGGTGAGTTTGTCCAGCGTAAACGCGCGAACAAAATAGATGAATGCATGTACGTATACAATAAGCAATACGATCGGGGCAATTTTGTAGCCTGTGTACGATTCGTAAATCAGCGGCTGGGTGGCTGATATGAGCGTTCCTGTGTAGCGGCCCGACCATGTTTTCCAATAGTGTTCCTGATAGCCCCAGTAACCTAGATCTTTAACGGCCAGCGTATGGCAATAATCATCAGTGGAAGGAAAGGTAAAAAAGGAGACGGCAATGAAAGGAAGAAGTAGCGTGGAGAAGGCTAATATCAGCAAAATCAGCCTGTTATCGGGATTTTTAAACCAGGTAGAGATCCGCATATTTTTCATTAATTAAAAGTGTGTGTTCAAAAGTAAAATAATAATTTGAACAACCTAGGGAATACGCGGGAGATGTATGTAAATGGTACCGCGGCGGATGCCTCTCAGAGGAGTAAAAAGAAAAAAGCCACTTAAAAAAGTGGCTTTCTGTGTAGCGGGAGCTGGACTCGAACCAGCGACCTTTGGGTTATGAGCCCAACGAGCTACCAACTGCTCCATCCCGCGGTGTTGGTGAATCGGAGTGCAAACATACGACTTTATGTTTAAAGAAAACAACTATTTTTGTTAAAAATTTCTTGAAAAGGAATCATTAAAATAGCTGCAACAACCATCGGATTGATAAAAAATCACTTATCTGATTTGATTATGAGCCGATTATATTGGGCGGAGCCGGACGTATTTCAATACGTCAATGAAATCTGTAATTGCAATTTGCTCCCCGGAAAACTGTAAGTTTGTATAATTTTAGAAGGACAGCTTCTGTGAAAGATATGGTGGGAGGCTAATATTTTGCCCGCCGTAAGAACAAATAATCTATTGTAGAAAATATCAGTATGAATGATAAACCAGAAACAAATAACCCGTTCCGGAGTTTCCGGGCAGGATTTGTTAGTATTATCGGCAGGCCCAATGTTGGCAAATCGACGCTGATGAATGTGCTCGTCGGCGAACGGATGTCCATCATTACTTCCAAAGCGCAAACCACCCGGCACAGGATTATGGGTATTTTGAATGGCAAGCACGAGGACATCCCTTTTCAGCTTGTTTATTCTGACACGCCCGGCGTAATCAAACCGTCTTATAAGCTGCACGACTCGATGATGACCTTTGTAAAAGGATCCCTGGAAGATGCAGATGTGGTTCTTTTTGTGGCAGAGGTGGGAGAGAAAGCTGCCGATCATGAGGTTTTGCCGTTACTCAAACGTGCTGACGCGCCTATTGTTCTGGTTTTAAATAAAATCGATTTATCCAATGACGATCAGGTAAAAAACAAAATAGAAGAATGGGAAAAGGAAATACAGCCTGCCGCTATTGTCCCGATTTCTGCCTTGCATAATGCGAACATTGCGACGCTGTTTGATGCCGTGATCACGCGTCTGCCTTTTCACCCGCCATATTTTGATGAAGATGAACTTACAGACAAGCCTGAACGTTTCTTTGCTTCGGAAATGATCCGCGAAAAAATCTTCCTCAATTACCGCCAGGAGATTCCATACAGCTCCGAGGTAGTCATCACAGAATTTAAGGAACGGGACGATATTATAGTAATCCGGGCGGAGATTTTGGTCGAACGTAAAAGCCAAAAAGGGATTATCATTGGGGAAAAAGGTGAAATGTTAAAGAAGATCGGCACCCAGGCCAGGATAGACCTTGAAGAATTTTTCGGCAAAAAAGTCTTTCTCGAACAACATGTAAAAGTAGAGCCCGACTGGAGAAGCAAAGAAAACAAGCTCCGCCAGTTCGGATATGAAGAGTAATGTTAAATTAAGTAAAACGAAGGGAAAACGGTAAATCAAATCAATCCGTTTGGATCACATTTAATAAGTAATAAAAAATGGCAAATATAATATCGATTGTTGGTCGTCCGAATGTGGGCAAATCCACATTATTCAACCGCCTTACGGAAAGCCGTAAAGCAATTATGGACAACCAGAGCGGTGTAACCCGCGACCGGCATTACGGTTATGGTGAGTGGACAGACCAGTATTTTACGGTAATTGATACAGGAGGATATGTGGTAGGCTCGGAAGATATTTTTGAAGGAGCTATCAGGGACCAGGTGGAGCTGGCGATTGAAGAATCGACGGTTGTTTTGTTTATGGTTGATACCATGACAGGCTTGACAGATCTTGATAAAGATTTTGCCAACGTGCTCAGGCGATTTAATAAGCCCGTTTACTTGGTTGCAAACAAGGCGGAAACGACAGAAAGATATCAGTCCGCAGCAGAGTTTTATGAACTGGGCCTTGGCGATGAGATTTTTGCAATATCTGCCCAAACCGGTTTTGGAACGGGAGAGTTGCTGGATAAGGTAATTACACATTTTGAAACTGCTGGAATAGAGGATCCCGAAGCAGGAATCCCGCGTATTGCAATTATGGGGCGGCCTAATGTTGGAAAATCATCTTTCCTGAATGTGTTAACCGGTACCGACAGAAGTATCGTTACGGACATAGCCGGCACTACCCGTGACGCCATTCATACGCATTACAATGCTTTTGGAATGGAGTTCATATTAACAGATACAGCCGGAATTCGCAGAAAATCAAGGGTTAAAGAAGATATAGAGTTTTATTCGACGCTTCGTTCGGTAAAAGCGATGGAAGAATCCGATGTCTGCATTATTCTTTTGGATGCCACATTGGGACTGGAAGGACAGGACCTTAACATTATCGGGCAGGCGGACAAAGCAAAAAAGGGTATTGTCATCATGGTCAACAAATGGGATTTGGTCGAAAAGGATTCCAAAACCGCTGATGCGTACAAAAAAGCACTGCTCGAAAGACTCGCGCCGATGAACTACATGCCCATCATTTTTGCTTCGGTTGTCGAAAAGCAAAGGATACATCAGGTGATGGAAAAAGCAATGGAGGTATATCAGAATAAAACCAAGAAGATTTCCACTTCCAAGCTGAACGATGTGATGCAGGCGGAAATAGAAAAGTACCCACCACCGGCTGACAGGGGTAAGTATATCAATATCAAGTATATGATACAACTTCCTACACCTTCACCAACTTTTGTGTTTTTCAGCAGCAACCCGAAACATGTGAAGGATCCCTATTTGCGCTACCTCGAAAACAGGATGCGGGAAAACTTTGATTTTTCCGGAGTACCGATCACAATTTTCTTTCGGGAGAAATAAACTATACAGATTTTCAGTACCAGAGCGCCGGGCAAGTTTTTGTCCCGGCCTTTTTTTGTTTTAACTTTAATTACCTACTGTTCAGCGGATAAAAAATGCAGTTCGTCTTTTTTATTCAAAATCCTGCAACCTTTTGATTTAACTTTACATCTGTTAGCCGGACACTATGGGTTCATCCACTAGTACCAAAAAAAATTTCATAAAAATTGTTAAAAACAAGGTACTATGTATTGCAAGATACCTAACAAAACATATATATTTGTAGCGTCAATTAGTTACAATGAATTCCAATAGGATTTTTTCTAAACGACTGAAAAACAAGAGCTATGAAAACCATAAAAATATTTACTCTTCTGGTACTTTTCAGCTTGCAAGCGGGCGCTACCGGGTACTCCCACAACATGTTCGTTGCGCACAAAAAGTTACAAGCGGGAAAAGAATGTGTTCGATCAAATGAAAAAATCGCAGCACAGAAGGCAAAGGCGTCCAGGAAACACGTCGTCAACGTGAAACAAGTCCCTGTGTCATTTACCAGCCAATTTACCAATAAAATGGCGGAGGAAATTACTTTGAATGAGCGGATATTGGAAGAAGGCCCCGGGGCATTTTTTCAGAGCGAAAAAGAAGACGATAAGCAGAGTGCGATTGTAACCAAACTGGTGAGCATGGTACGCTGCGTGATATATGCTTTTATCGGCTCACCCAAACTTGGCAATTCATAAGCAACGTATTATATGATGCTAAAAGCCGCAGCAATTCATTTTGCTGCGGCTTTTCTTTGTTAGCTATCAGCCTACAACATTGGTCAAAGTCCCGATTGGCTCGATGGTAATGTGTACGATGTCATCCTTTTGCAGCGTAAAGTCAGAAGGTGGGATGATTCCGGTTCCTGTCATGAGGTAGCAGCCATGAGGAAAGCTCATTTCACGAAATAGATAACGAAGCAGCTCGTCCGGTTTACGTTTCATTTGTGATAAGGTGATTTCTTCGTTAAAAACTTCTTCCCCCGCCCTGATTATTGATAAGTCGATGACGGTATCGTCTGGCAAAACCTCTGCCGGAACATACAAACAAGGTCCAAGTGCAGCGCTGCCGGTGTATGATTTAGCCTGTGGTAAATACAATGGATTTTCTCCCTCAATGCTTCGCGAGCTCATGTCGTTGCCAATGGTATACCCTACCAAAGTACCTGATTCTGTGGCAAAAAGTGTAAGTTCCGGCTCGGGAACATCCCAGGTGGAATCGCGGCGGATCCGCACTGTTCCATGGTTACCTACCACCCGCCAGGCGGTTGATTTGAAAAAAAGCTCAGGACGTTCTGCCTCATATACCCGATCATAAAAACTGCCGCCACCAGCCTTTTCCGACTCTTCCATCCGCGCAGTCCTGCTCCTGAAATAAGTAACTCCCGAAGCCCATACTTCCTGGGAACCAATCGGGGCAAGAATTTCCGGCATTGGTGTATCGTCTGTAAAAGTCAAAGGAATCAGATTCTCCATTTGAATTTCAAGCCACTCGTACAGATTATCCCTATTCACCACCAAATCCCAGTCGCCTTCATGCAAGCGATAGAAAAGGTCGTCGCTTTCAAGTAAAACGCTGTTTTCAGTTTTATATAATTTCATAATTGCGGAAGTTAGTTAAATTTTAATAAGGCTTTTCCCTATTTTCTTTACTCTAAAAACGGCTCTGATAAGTGGGGATTGAAAAGGAATTATAAGTTCTGATCATTTATTTTCCAAATGCCATAGCCGTCTGTCAACAGGGATTTTTTCCTGTGCCACCAATGCTATTTGTGAAAAAAGAGGATGTTCGGGATGAACGACGATGTTGTGGGAAAAAGGTACGATCACCGACGGAATGCCGACTGCCAGAACGTCGGGCTTTAAAAGCCAGTCTTTAAGCCAGTACTGCGTTCTTTCGTAATTTTTGTCCTGCCAATAACCGGGCAATTGTTCTCTGGAATAGTATCGGATATCGTCGGGGATGCTGATTGAGGAGAGCCAGTACACGGGCAAATCCTCATATCGGACTCCAGGTGCGTGCGCCAGTGTTTCAAGAAGTCCTAGCTCCGGTGTTGATGTTGTATAGAGGACGCCGATACCTTTCGGGTTCCAGCGCGCACCAAATAGTTTGCTTCCCTCGGAAGAAAGAGGTTGATGTAAAAATTTTTCTCTGATAATCCGGTAAACGAGTGGCATATGCTCGGAGCTGTCAGGCGGGAAGGCCATAATCCAGCCGGCCCAGGACATCTTCAACCAGCCCGAAGCCCGTGAGTGTGTCCATCAGCTGTAAAGGAGACTGATCATTTAGTTCGCTGACAGGCGTTCGGAGCCAGTTGCGAACAATAGCGTCTTTTCCTTCAAAGGTATCTAGTGCATGGATCAGTATATTTTTTAGTAGCAGCAGCCTTTCTGAAGCATCAGTTCCAAGCCGTTTTTCGGGTTGTATGCGATGAAGGTTTCGGGGTGTCATGCCCAGTACGTATGCAATTTCATTGTCGGTAAGGCCGACCAATTTTGCAACGTCATCTGCGGTTGAACGGAGTATGCCTTGCCTGGATGTTTGAATGAGGTTGAAGTCTGAGGCTGGTGTTGAGCCGTAAGGAACAAATTCATCTCTAAACATGAGCGGTTTCATTCTGGCTAACTTTAAGTGAAGTATGTCACAAAGGTATGTGACATACTTCGAATTTCCAATTTTTCAGATTTTTTCTTTCAAAAATGCGGCGGTGTAATTACCATTTATCTTGATCATTTCTTCCGGGGTTCCGGCGAATGTCAGATACCCGCCTCCTTCGCCTCCTTCGGGGCCCAGGTCAAGAATCCAGTCGGCGCTTTTGATGATTTCCATGTTATGCTCGATAATGATAACGGTATCGCCTTGTTCTACGAGCGCATTGATGGCTTTGAGCAGCTTCTTGATATCGTGAAAATGCAGTCCGGTGGTTGGTTCATCAAAAATGAAGAGTGTTTTTCCTTTGTTGGAAGAGCCTTTTCCCAGAAAAGAAGCCAATTTTACACGTTGCGCTTCTCCCCCCGATAAAGTATTTGACGACTGGCCTAATCCTACGTATCCCAATCCCACTTCCTGCAAGGGTATGAGTTTGTCGGCCAGTTTAGGTTCTGATGTTCTGAAAAATTCAATAGCCTCATCTACAGTCATATCAAGGATTTCGGCTATATCTTTTTCCTGATACCGTATTTCCTGGATCTCCTGTTTAAACCGCTTTCCGTTACATCCTTCGCAGGTCAGATATATATCGGCCATGAACTGCATTTCGATTTTCACCTGACCCTCACCCTGGCAAATTTCGCAACGCCCACCATCCACATTGAATGAAAAATGCGAAGGCTTGTATCCCCTGGCTTTGGAAAGCGGCAGGTCGGACATCATCTGGCGGATATAATCGTAGGCTTTGATATAGGTTACGGGATTGGAACGCGAAGACTTCCCGATAGGATTCTGATCAATCATTTCAACGGCTTCGATCCTGTCGAGGCTTCCTGATAGTTCATTCAGTTTGCCTACTTCCTCGCTGAATTCTCCTTTCTGGCGCATCAGGGCCGGATACAATATCTTGCGTATCAATGTGGACTTACCCGATCCGCTGACACCAGTCACGACGGTAAGCACATTTAATGGAATTTTTACATCGACATCTTTGAGGTTATTTTCCCGCGCTCCCTTGATTTCCAGAAAATGCAGGCTCTTTCTCCGGACAGCAGGCACCGGAATAGAATCATTCCCCAAAAGAAAATCAAGTGTATGAGATTTGACTTCATCCTCTTTGCCAGCGTGGTTTCCGGCGTTTTTAATATCAGAAATATCTTCCCAATTGCCCTGAAATACAACATGCCCGCCTCCCGTACCTGCTTCCGGTCCAATATCAATGATCTGGTCCGCAGCATGCATCACCTCTTCCTCATGTTCAACCACTATAACCGTATTGCCGAGATCGCGCAGCGATTCAAGGACACCTACCAATCTTTGCGTATCCCTGGGGTGAAGGCCGATACTTGGCTCGTCGAGGATGTACATGGAGCCGACCAAAGCACTTCCCAGCGAGGTAGCGAGTTTGATCCGTTGGAATTCCCCGCCGGAAAGAGTACTTGTAAGCCGGTTCAATGTCAGATATCCCAGGCCTACGCGGTTCATGTAATCCAGCCGGGTTTCGATTTCGGTGAGCACCCGCCGGGCTATTTGCCGGTCGTGTTCATTGATTTCAAGGTTTTTGAAAAATACGGATACATCCTGAATCGGCATCAGAACCAGATCTGTAATGGATACACCCCCTACTTTGACAAAAGAAGCATCTTTCCGTAAACGGGAACCGCGACAATCAGGGCAGGTGGTACGGCCCCGGAACCGCGACAGCATTACCCTATACTGAATTTTATGAGTCTGCGATTCAAGCTCAGCGACGAAATCGTTGATTCCCTGGAAATATTGGTTACCTGTCCAAAGTAATTCTTTCTGGGCTGGTGTAAGTTCTTTGTAAGGGCGGTGTATGGGAAAATCAAACTTGATCCCATTGCGGACAAGAGGCACAAGCCATTCGCTCATTTTTTCCGTACGCCATGGCGCGATCGCACCTTCGTACACGGATAGGTTTTTATCGGGAATCACCAGTTCCGGATCTATACCCAATATCTTACCGAAACCTTCACATCTTTTACACGCGCCAAAAGGATTATTAAAGCTGAAAAGGTTAACCGTAGGCTCTTCAAAAGTAATGCCGTCCAGCTCGAATTTATCGGAAAAAGACTTTTTTTCGCCGTTTAAAACACGGACAATGCAAAGGCCTTCTCCCTCGAAAAAAGCAGTTTGAACAGAATCGGAAAGACGGTATTGCGTGTCTTCGTCATCATGTTTCACGCCCGCCCGGTCAACTAATATATAAATCTGGTTGCCGGCTTGCGGGTAATTATCAGGATTCTCGAGAATATCCTCGATAGCTGTAACCTCTTCATTCAGGATAATGCGGTTATAACCTTTGGATAGGAGAATAGTCAGTTCCTCCGGTTGCGTCCTGCCTTCTCTGATCAATAGGGGAGCCAGGATCATTACTCTTGTGCCTTCTTCGTGGCTGAGGATATAATTGACAACATCCGTAACCGAATCCTTCCTGACAAGCTCACCCGAAACCGGCGAATAAGTGTGGCCGATACGTGCAAAAAGCAGTTTCAGGTAATCGTAAATCTCCGTTGAAGTCCCCACGGTCGATCGCGGGTTGCGGGTATTAACTTTTTGTTCAATGGCGATAGCAGGAGAAATACCTTTGATATATTCCACCTCCGGTTTTTCCATGCGGCCGAGAAATTGCCGGGCATAGCTGCTCAGACTTTCCACATACATGCGCTGCCCTTCCGCAAACAGCGTATCAAAAGCCAATGATGATTTTCCCGAACCCGAAAGCCCCGTAATCACAACCAGTTTGTTGCGTGGAATGGCAACATCAATATTTTTAAGATTATTAACACGGGCACCTTTGATCAGAATATATTTTCTTGGATCCAGATCATCGAATTGGGAAGCCTCAATCCGAGGTACAGGTAAATGCATCATAGGAGAAATCGAATAGATATTCGGGCAAATTTGTCAATGCACCGATCTTCATATTAACCAAAAGTCGGGCCATTTAGTTTAACCCCCTACAGAGGAATATAGTCTGGGCTATTCCGCTAAACGGACATCCCGGCTGCTTTTGAAAAAGTCATTCCCTGTGCTGCCGCGGCCTCAAAAATCGGATCGGCAAGGTGGCCCCAGTTCGTTACGTCCGACATACAGTCTGTAAGAACTGTTACCTTAGGGACCAGGGAAGGCGCATATTTCAGGATCTGGTTGATGCTTGTGGCCACACAGTGGGAACGCGCTTCACCAGCCATGAGTATTTTATCAAATTCTTCGAGCTCTTCCAGAAAAGCTTTGTTGAGTTCCGTAGCGGGATCTTCTGCAACCGGAATTTGCGCCCGAAACACCCCAAAATGTTCTGTTAAAGGATTGACACCTTTTGAAACCACCTTGTAATCCCGTCCTGTTTCGTGGGTCCAGGCCAGGAGCGCGTTCATAATTGTATCGTCCAGGGACGCGCCTTTTGACCCAATCAGACAATGTTCAGGCCATATAAAATGTTTGAATTCGCCCTCGGATTCCAACGTTTCCAAATATTTCAAAACATAGTCCTGCTGATAACGCGGAGTCCATTTCCCTGCTTTGACGGCAGCCGGGGTGATCAATGTGAAAGGGGCAACGGTATTGCCGTTGGCATCTTCCCAAAACAATGGGTGCGCAATATCGATAACCTTGTGCGTGTCAAGTGTAACAAAAATGCCGTCTATTTTTTTGCCTTCAAGAGCGATTAACCGGGCGATGCGTTCGACGTCTATTTCAGCGCCGGGAACAAACAATGCACCTTCCGGATTGCAAAAGTCAAACTGTGCATCAATGATCAGTAAGGCTGTTTTTCCCATTTTTATGGTTTCAAAATGAATCAAAATCCTGAATATTATTCTTCCAGTACCTGGGGCAATTCCATCTGTCGCGCGTACATTTTGGAACAAAGGCTGTACACCAGGGCCAACATGTTATTGGTGTCCTTGATATAATCCACCCGGTAATCCTCATCCAGTTTGTCGAGGCCGTTGAGGATAGTCTGTGCTTTTTTCGCAATGTATAATGCACAGGTATCCGCCCTGGAAGAATAGGTCTTAAGTATATCCCGGTAGCTTTCCAGAAAGGTATTGAGCAAAAACAGATTGAGTTCAAGCCCGCCGATTTTGTCTCTGGTCACCTTCACATGATAGGAAATGTCGCCGCTGAGGTTACGCATATCCATTAAGACCCAGCCCGGTGTATTCTGGTTAAATTTCGAAGTCCGTACGATCCGGCCCGAAATCTCGTCCCTTCGCTCGGGAATGGTTGCACTGTCTTCGATCAGCTCAAAATGCAGCTTGTCGGAAAGCGTTTTGTCCTTGGTAATTAGCCTAAGTAACAGTTTATCCTTTTCTTTGGAGGGCATTTGAACAATGGCTTTTTTCAGCTGGTCGGGTAATGCCATAGCAATGCAATAGTAATTTTATAGATAATCCGGTAATCGCCTTAACTTTATGTGCTTCGGAATACGCCATAAAGTTTTTTGACAAAAATATCAGATATGCGTAAATATCTCTCAACCAGTTTGAGTATTGCCCTTTTTTTAATTTTCTTATATACGCTTATTACAAATGTTCTCAATGTACCCTCATTTGATGATTACGACACTACACTAAACTTCATCAGACGCTTCTATTTCGACAATAGCCTGTTTTCAGAGAGATTGGAAACCCTTTTTGGCAGGCATAACGAACACCGGATATTTTTTTCAAAACTGACGGCGGCAACTTACTACGGGCTGTTCCACAAGATCAACTTCGCGCATCTGGTCCTTTTCCAGAACATTTTTCTGCTTGCTTTTTTTGGTTTGATGCTTGCTGTCATGAAAGGGCAAAAGCTCCTGTTTCCGGAAACCGTTCTAATTGCCTGTATTTTTCTGTTCAGTCTGTCCTTCTGGCAAGTGACGTATTATTTTTGGGGCGGTATTCAGCATTATGTGGTTTTCTTATTCTCGTTTTTAAGCCTGTATATGCTAAATAAGGCATTTCGGTCGACTGGAATACATTTTTGTCTTGCGGTACTGGCAGCGGCCGTTGCCGTTTTTTCATTTGGGAACGGTTTCATTACACTTTTATTGGGCGGGTTCTTGTTGGTTGTTCAAAAAAAATGGCCTTTATTGATGTTTTGGGCGGTTATTTCGGCTATGCTCCTTGGTGTGACATTCTTTGTAGAACCTTCGGTGGATGCTAGCGCCCACACAGCATTTAATCCCGAATGGATGGCCCGCCTGCTATTTACTTTTATGGGAAGCTTTCTGTTTGTGAATCCGCCGGAAGGTCAGTATATCAATATTATTTTTTGCATGGTGGTGGGTTTCGCGGTTTTGGGTATCTGGATCTGGCTGTTCTTCAAGGGATACGCCTTTCGCAATCCGCTTTTATACTGCCTGCTTTCCCTCCCGGTTTTGACGGGCATCATCATATCCATTTCCAGGTTTGAGACAAAAGCCGCTGGCGGGATAGCCCCGAGATATATGTTTTTCACGGCCACGATCCCAATTATTCTTGTATTGATTTTATTAGATTTAAACATTGTTAAAAAACACAACCTGAAATATGTGATCCCGGTTGGGCTGCTTGTTTGGGGGGCAGTTTTTTACAATAACAAAATCGCTTTACAACAAAACAATAATGAATTGATGACCACCATCAGGAGGTGGGAGAAAGACCGTAACACACCATTGATTTATTATAAAGACTCAGGTACTTACTCAGAAATACTTCAATGGGCAACCGACCATGAAGTTATAGACGTTCAATCCTCAGAAAAAAGTTATTTCAATGATACCAACCGAAAATAGTTGCCCGATTTGCGGAAAGAGGGATTTCCATGTTAATTTGTACCTTTTTAGAATGGAAAATTTCGCATACACATTATGATTTCAGTGGCGATGTGTACCTACAATGGGGAAGCTTATTTGTCTGAACAGCTGAGTAGTATCGCGGGTCAGACGGTTCCCATAGATGAGTTGGTTATATGCGATGACAGGTCCAAAGACAATACTGTAGAAATACTCAAGTCCTTTGCCGCAAACAGTAGTTTTCCGGTTTATATACATATAAATGAAGAGAATCTGGGTTCTACCAGAAACTTTGAAAAATGCTTGTCTTTGTGCAGTGGTGATATCATTTTCCTTTGTGATCAGGATGATAAATGGCGAGAGGACAAGGTAGAAAGGCAAGTGGCGTATTTGAATGCAAATCCGGACAAAGACGCTGTTTTCTCGGATGCATTGATGATCAACGATGACTCGGTTCCGACGGGGCAGACGATATGGGAGGAAATCGAATTTGACAGGACAGGCCAAAACAAGTGGAAAGAGGGGAAACCACATGAAATTCTTTTCAACGGGTTTGTAGTTACCGGAGCTACGCTTGCAATCCGTAAATCCTGTCTTGAGAGGCTGATGCCTTTTCCAACACACGTTCCCGACCTGATTCACGACGCCTGGATCGCTATGGTGCTGAGTCTCGAGAATAAGATCGATTTCATCGCCGATACCCTGATCTCGTACCGCATCCATTCCAGCCAGCAGGTCGGTTTCGGAAGCAAAGTCGAAAAAGTGCATCTGAAGGATCGTTTTTCACGGGATCGCAGCGAGAAGTTGGTGCCCCTGGAAGAAAAGGCAAACAAGCTGCATGAAATTTATTTATTACTGAGGGCAATCCCTTTTGTGCCACGCGAGAAATTGATAAAATTGTATTTATCGCAAAAACATTTTTACAGGCGCGCTTCCCTGCCCGAAAACCGGTACAAAAGGTTCACCCCGATCCTGAACCAGGTGATACGGGGATATTACAGGTTTAGCAGCAAAGATTGGTGGCTGCCGGCAATTGGGGATTTGTTAGAATAATTAAACCGTCAGGAGTGAAAGTTACAGATCCGTCCGTTGCGATTGTGATTCCCGTTTACAGGCCGGAGTTCACGGAAGCCGAAGAGGCTTCTCTGAAACAATGCATGAACGTGCTTTCTCGCTACCCTGTGAGGATAGTAAAACCGCGTAGCCTGGATTTGAAGTGGGTCGCAGCCGAATATCCGGCTATTGAATTTGTCTCTTTGGACGACGCGTGCTTTTCCGGAATAGAGGCCTACAACAGATTGCTGACATCTTCCGGTTTTTACAAAGTTTTTTCGGAATACGAATTTATCCTCATCTATCAGTTGGATGCTTTTGTTTTCCGGGATGAGCTTAGAGACTGGTGTAAAAAAGGATTCGATTACATCGGCTCACCATCTTTGCATCAGGAGGAATTTGATAGTCTGCCGGCAGGCTCGGGGCAAATTTTTGCGGATGCACTTTCCAGCCGGCGTTTTGTTTTAAACGGAGGCCTTTCGCTTCGCCGGGTTCCGGCTTTTGTACGGTATCTGAAAATTTACGATCTTTTTTATCCTGCCTGGAAAGGAAATGAAGATATGCTTTTTTCGCAGGAAGCCACCCGGCTGATTCCCATGAAACTGTTCATGAAATTACCTACCTGGCAGGAAGCACTGAGATTCTCATTTGAAAAAAGCCCTGCGGCGAGTTTTGCGCTCACAAATAGACAACTACCATTTGCCTGCCATGCCTGGGAACGTTACGATCCCGAATTTTGGTCTTCCTATATTGTTGTAAACCAATAGGTTTCAGAGTTTTAACAATTTTTAACAAACTATGCGGATCGTTTGGGCGTTCTTGCAATTATTTATTAAAAATTAAGATATCCCTTAGTCATGAATTTCAAGTTGCTTTTGGTATTCCTCTGTGTAATTGGATTTTCACTGAATACCAGTTTCGGACAAGTTACTGATAGCCCCAAAGTTGAAGAGCAATCTGCAAGCTATGTGAAGATCCAGCGAGTCGAACTTACGGATAAGTACACGGTTGTTTACCTGGAATTTACGGAAAGAAAAAGCCCTTCGCCCCAATTATACGGGTTTCCGCAAAAGCTTAATCCAGGGTCAAGCCAGATTTGGCTGGATCCTGAAACGAGATTGTATAAACCTGGCGAAACGGACAAAAAATTTAAATTTATAAGAGCAGAAAACATTCCTACCGACCCCACCCGCAAACGTGTCACGCCCGGCGAAACTGTGGAATTCGTAGCTTATTTCGAAAGATTAACGCCGGGAATCGAAGTTTTTGATTTTTATGAAGGCAGAAGTACACAGGGTCAGCAATCTTGGAACTTTTATGGTGTACATATCAAAAATCCTCCTAAAAATCAGCTCAACAAATCAGCCAAACTTGCCCCCAAAGCAGAGGAGCCGATTAAAAAGCCTCTTGAACCCGCTGTGGTTCCGGACACCAGAGAGCCGGAAAATACATCCCCGGAATTTGCAGTAATGAGAGGAACGGTTTATAATGCAAAAACAAAACAACCGATACCAGCCCAGATCGCCTATATAGAAAAAGGCGATTCACTTCAGATCAGATCGTCTTCCGGAAAATACCGTATCGGCCTCGACCCGAAGGAGACTTACGATTTTCGTATAGCCGCAAAAGGATACTACGGTTCGTCATTCAGTGTTTCACCTGCAGATTCGGCGAGCAGGTCGGGTTTCAATCATGACGTTTACCTGACGCCGCTGGCGATAGGCGAAACGATTACGATCCCTAACATTTATTTTGCTACCTCAGAATACACGCTTTTGGCCGAATCCTATCAGGAACTTAACAAGCTTGCCGACATGATGCGCGAAAATCGCGAAATGCAGATCAGAGTGGAGGGCCACACAGACAATGTCGGAGATTTTGATAAAAACCTTGAATTGTCACGGAAAAGGGCAGAAGCAGTTCAAAAATTCCTGATTGAAAAGGGAATTGATGCCGGCAGGATTGAAGCCAAAGGATATGGCGGAACGCGCCCAATCAACAAAGGGACGTCGGCCGAAGAAAAAAGTAAAAACAGAAGAGTGGAATTTGTGATTACGAAAATGTAGTCAGGTATTGTCATGAAAGGCATTTTTGGTCATGAAGTCATTTATAGTCATGAAAGTCATTTGTTGTCACTTTTGGTCAGAAAGTCATTTATTGTCAGGTATGGACTTACACCATTATAACAACAAATGACAATTCCTGACAACCCTTGACTATAAATGACAACCCATGACCATAAATGACCACTCCTGATCAAAAGTGCTTACCTAGCCTTGATGATATTAGTAAACTCCCTTGATTTCAGGGATGCTCCACCTACTAACCCGCCGTCGATATCCGGTGCGGAGAATAATTCAGCTGCGCTGGCAGCTGTTACACTTCCCCCGTAGAGGATGGAAATTTCGTCGGCAAGCTCTGCTCCGTATTTTGAGGCAATGTGCGCACGTAAAGCTGCATGCATTTCCTGAGCTTGTTCGGCGCTGGCGGTCAGACCGGTACCAATTGCCCAGATGGGCTCATAGGCAACAACCACGGAAAGTAATTGCTCCGGTGTAAGATGAAAAAGGCTTTCTGTGATCTGATTTTTCACAAAACCGATATAGTCTTCATTTTGTCTTTGCTGAAGCGATTCTCCGCAGCAAAAGATTGGAGAAACCCCATTTGCCAATGCAGTATTGACTTTTTCGGCCAGTAAAGAATTGGTTTCATTGAAATACTGTCGGCGCTCGCTATGTCCGATCAGCACATATTCCACACCGATAGATTGTAACATCTGGGCGGAAATTTCGCCTGTAAAAGCACCTGATACTTTATCCGAGCAGTTTTGAGCCGCCAGGGCGAAATTGGGGGAATTCTCAATATATTTTTTGATGGTAGTCAGGTAAATGGCTGGCGGGCAAAGGATGATCTTTACGTCGCTCTGTATCTCATCATTGGCCATATTTACAAGCTCCGACGTAAGCGCAACTGCTTCATCCAGAACCTTATTCATTTTCCAATTACCTGCAACTATTTTCTTGCGCATAAAAAATTTTTTATTGTGAAAAAAGGTCATTCTACGCAACAAAATTAGTATAATTTCATCATTTACATTGTTATCAATAAATGTTTGAAAAAATCACAGAAAGTTTGGACATATAAAGAATTTTTTGTGTTTAATCTAGACAAAAAAGAATTAATTTTACTGTAGTTACAGACGAAGCCGATTTGATACTTAGTTTACACAGAAGATAAAAATGGCAATCAAAACATTTATAATCAATGTGTTTGGAATGTTGACATAGTAGTTATCATCAGAATTTAAAGAAAGGAGGCCACGATGAAAACGTCTAAGTGGTTTATACTAGCGATCACACTTTTCACGAGTACCATATCGTCCGCCAAATCGGACGATGTTCCGCCGGTTTCAGAAGAAAAGTATGGTTATTTTCTGGATAAGAATTATAAATCCGCCCGGATACCCTTCGAGCTGCATTCAAACCTGATCCTTTTATATGCGAAAATCAATGACACGGATTCCCTTCGGTTTATCCTGGATACCGGTGTCAGCTCGATTATTATTACCGATCCCTACGTTTTAAAGCCGGACAGGCTGCAGCTGACCCGCAAAGTGAGCCTCACCGGTGCGGGCGAAGGGAAATCCATTTCTGCGCATGTGGCCATCGACAACCGGTTTTCAATGGGGCGCCTGAAAGCCAACCATCAGAATATTGTGGTTCTTGAAGAGGATTTTCTACGGCTGTCCGAGTATGTCGGGGTTCCGGTACATGGTATTTTCGGCTACGAAATATTCAATAATTTCGTTGTCACCATCGATTTTTCGAGAAAGGAACTGATATTGATGCGTCCTGACAAGTATACTTACAAAACCAAAAAAGGAGATAAGCATCCACTTATCATCGAAGATACTAAGCCTTTTACGGATGCGGTCACGCTCTATGCCGATGGCAGGGAACATCCGATCCGCGTACTGATCGACACGGGTGCAGGACATGCTTTACTTTTGAACAATACATCCAAAGAATCCTTCAGGCTTCCGGAAAAGGTGATCCGGGCGCAGTTGGGCCGTGGCTTGAATGGGGTAATCAATGGTAATCTGGGCCGTATAGACAGGCTTCGCCTGGGAAGGTTCGAAATGGACAACATAGTGGCCTCCTTTCCGGATAGCATTGCTTTTGGTTCGAAACTTCATCCGGGGTCGGACCGGCAGGGTAATATTGGCTGTGAGCTTTTGCGGAGGTTCAAAGTAACAATGAATTACCAGGAGCGCTACATGGTGCTTAAACCCATTAGGAGCCGCCTTCGCGAGAAATTTGAACATGATATGAGCGGTATGGAGATACGGGCGGAAGGCCGTGACCTGCATTCTTATTTTGTTAACCATATCCAGGAAGATTCGCCGGCTTCCAAGGCAGGTTTGGAGGAGGGAGATCAGCTCCTGTTTATAGACGATAATGCGGCATCGGACCTGAATGTCAGCGACATATACAAGCTCATGCAACGGGGCGACGGCAAAAATATAGACTTGCTGGTGAAACGTAAAGGGGAGATTTTCTTTACGCAGATTACACTCAAAAGAATGATTTAATTACTTTTAAGTCAAACTAAACTTTGGCTTAATTGGAACGCTTTATTTTAACAGAGGACGGTTCGCATTCTCTGTACAGCCCACAATATAACCAGCAATATCACTCCCTGCAAGGTGCTCTAACAGAATCGGAGCACATTTATATTCAACTGGGACTTTTCCCGATTTTGAGCCAGGCATCTTCTCCCGTTCATGTTTTTGAGATGGGTTTTGGTACCGGGCTCAATGCATTTTTAGCCTGGAAACTGGCGGATCGATTGCAAAAACCGGTCGATTACACCTCGGTTGAGGCCTTTCCCGTTCCCGTAGAAGAAGCGGTTTCACTGAATTATGAAACCCTGACCGGTCAAACTGGTTTTGCCCAACTGCATGAATGTGGTTGGTCCGCCGAGCATCAGCTTTCCGAAAATTTCACGTTTAGGAAAGAAAATGTATATCTTCAAAACTTCCGGTCTGACAAGTTATTTGACGTTGTTTTCTATGATGCTTTTGATCCAAGAGCCCAGCCGGAACTTTGGGTGGAAGAAATTTTCTCACAAATAGCGGCCCAAACCTGCACTGGCGGCGTATTAGTTACATATTCTTCAAAAGGAATTGTAAAGCGTGCACTAAGAGCGGCTGGTTTCAATGTGGAACGTCACAAAGGACCAGGCCGAAAAACGCATGTGCTCAAAGCCATTAAATATTAAACTTTTAAAAATGAGTTTTCAAAGTATTATCAGCCAGGAATTACAGGAAGCACAGCATGTTTTAGACGCTTTTTTGAATGATCCGGTTCAAACAGAAAAAATAGAAAAAGCAGCAACCCTGATGGCAGATGCTATCAAAGCCAACGGAAAGATTATTTCCTGCGGAAACGGGGGCTCTCATTGCGACGCTATGCATTTTGCGGAGGAGCTGACAGGGCGGTACAGAAACAACCGTCGCGCGTTACCCGCCATTGCGATTTCCGATGTCAGCCATTTGAGTTGCGTGGGCAATGATTATGGTTATGAATTTGTGTTCTCAAGATATATGGAGGCATTGGGCCAGCCCGGAGATGTGATGCTTGGGCTGAGTACCAGCGGAAATTCTGCCAATATCATCCGGGCTACCGAAGCTGCAAAGGCAAAAGGAATGAAAATTGTGATCCTTTCGGGCAAGGATGGAGGACAGCTGGCGGGTGTGGCGGATGTTGAAATCCGGGTGGCTCATTTTGGTTATGCCGACAGAATTCAGGAAATACATATCAAAGTGATCCATATTTTTATGTTATTGATAGAAAAAATGGTCATTGCTGAAGTAGAATCGTAGGCGGATGGAATCTTTAGTCATGTCATTTTTAGTCTTGCGTGGTCATGTATTGTTGTTTTAAAGTTTCAAATGCAGACCTGACACCAAGTGACTAAAAATGACCATAAGTGACAATACGTGACTTTTTGATTATCCAAGACTATTGTTATTCTTGCTTCGAAATAATTTCCCACTATAATTTTTTTTCATGAACGTACGTCCATCAGCTATTATTCGGAAAGGCAATTCTGTTTTGACCTTACGTTACAGATATGGGGACACGGATGTATATGCGCTGCCTGGTGGTAATCCGGATCCCGGTGAATGCCTGACTGATGCGCTTGTGCGGGAACTCATGGAAGAATTGGGAGTCCGTGCTCAATTGAAAGGAATGACATTCTGCGGGGAGGTAGTTTGGCAGGAAGTGCAGAAAGAGACTTTGCACATTGTTTTTGCGACTGACATATCGGACCAGATCCCGGATTTAAACCCAGAACAGACAACAGCCCTCGAAATCGTCTGGCTGCCCCTGGGCGAGATGGAATCAAAAATTATGTATCCCAATGTTGGCAAACAAATTGCCGCCTTCTGTTGTAACGAACTCATTCCGGGATACATTGGGGTGATAGACCAGCCCTATATCCGGTAATCCGGTTCCGATTTCTGTATATATACCGTCCTTGCTTCTATAAAACAGAAACAAACCGTATTTTTGCATTTTTAAAAGGCTGACGGGTAAATGGAAAACGAAAAGAAGGAGAAATTATCCAACTTCTTATTAAGACGGACGGAGAAGGAAGTATTGTCAAGAGGACGTTCTATTTACAGCAGTGGCGGTCTAAAGGTTTCGAAACTGGATTACCATGGTTCGGGTAATGCTGAATTTAAGGTCAAAAGTGACTATTCGATCCAGTATTATCAGATCTACATCCGTGATTTTCTTACGCCTCAAATAACAACGGAATGTTCATGTCCTGACAAAAACGGGCTTTGCAAACACCGCGTTGCAGCTATTTTGTATATTCTTGACAAAATGCCGACTATCAAGCAGGTGGTGCACGAAATGAGCAACACGGTGGTCGAGCTACCTGAGATCAAGGATTTCCAGTTGAGAAGCCTTGTGCTGGAAGATACCTGGAAAGCCAAGGATGAACCCCGCCAGGTTGATATAATCTCTGCCAAAGAAGGTGATGCAGAATGCGTAGTTCACGATGGCGGCCAGGATTTTACCGTCAAATTTAGCCGTGTAAAAGGTACCCGACAGATTCAGACTTCCTGTACTTGTGACAAAAAACTATGGGTTCCGCTGTGTGAGCACAAGCTTGCCGCATTGCTGAAACTCCGGGAAGAACTCGGCGAGAGAGCGTTCGAAGTGATGCGCGACCTTACGGTTGAAAAAAATAATTTACTGGCTGAGTACGGTTATACCCTCGACGACCAGATTAAGGACAAGTTTGATTTCAGGCTTGACGAGGACGGTGCCCTGCTGCTCATCAAGCTCGATCCTTCTCTTCAGAAAGTTGGCCCGTACCAGAACTGGGAAGCATTAAGGCAGAGAATTTTGCCGAATCAAAGTATACAGTTTGGCGTAGCAGATGCTGAAAATGCCCAGGACGAGGAGGACAGGATTTCCATATTTGTATTTTGGCCTAAAGGAAAAGACCATTTGCTGGATATGGGTTTCGGGGTGTTTTCGGTAAAATATAATTCGAAATCAGAAAAAATCACCAATATCCGGAACATAGCCGGAGGGTCGAGCCACTATTATTCGGCGGACGAAATTCCCGTTTTGACCGAAGCTGATGCCCGACTTGTAAGGCTGGCAAAACATTGGGAGGAAGGCCTTCAGAAATTTATCCGTAAACAGGGTTGGGCTTATAATGCATATTTACATTTTGATGATGTAAGCTCAGAGCAGCGTTATGAGGCAAGGAATTACGTTGGAAAGCAGCTTAACCGTGTTTTTAACGACCTTGATGGAGAGCGGTTGTACCTGGCCGACGGCGACTATGTAACAAGTCATAACCAGCTTACTCCCCTTGAACTTCATCGCGAACCTGTGAAGGTTTTCTTTGTTCTGACGGAGGATAAGGAATATGTTACACTCAATCCATATGTGGAGCTGATACCCGGAAGTCCGCTGGAATTGCAGAAAGTGGTATCACTGGATAGCTTCTGGCTGGGGCTTCATAATGAAAAAACACTTTTCCGCTGGGCTGGGATCAGTGAAGCCGAAATGGTCGCTTTTCTTGGTCAGACGGGTTATAAAATCAGGGTAAAAAGGGATTTTTCAGAGAGCTTTCTGACCGACTGGATCATGCCGGTTACCGAGCAGTTTGATGTAATTTTTCAAACCCGGCACGCTGTGGAATCCCGGAGCTTGTCTTATCTGAGGCCAAAGATTTATCTCAAAGAGGACGATGCCAATTTGCTTATTGTGCCTTCCTATGTGTATGGGGGCGAAAATGAGGAAAATGAGCTGGAATTTTTTCACGACCAGCGACGCACCAAAGCGGGTTTTGAGAACAATACGATCACAATGCTCGAACGTGATCAGGGAGCTGAGAATGCAGTATGGGAGTGGCTAAGGTCGCTTCGTCCGGAGTTCGCGCATCAATCCGGGCAGCCTTTCTTTTACATTCCTTTTGAGAGTGTCATGAACAGAGGCTGGTTCTTCAACTTTGTTGAGGCGGTTGAAAAAAATAATTACGAATTGCTGGGATTCCGCGACCTTAAAAAGATGCGGTTTAATCCGAATCGCGGAAAAGTTCAGGTTAAAACTTCCTCCGGTATCGACTGGTTTGATATGGAGGTCGAGATCAGTTTTGGAGACCAGCGTGTTTCTTTGGCAGAAGCCAAAAAGGCTTTGCTGAAAAAACAAAACTATGTAACGCTGAAAGACGGTTCGCTGGGGGTGCTTCCCGAGGAATGGATCCAAAAACTGGAACCACTGTTCAAGTTTGGAAGAGTTGACGGCGAGGGGATACATCTGTCTAAAATACATTTTTCCCTTATCGATGAGCTGGTTTCCGAAGTGGATAATGAAGCGGTTTTTCGTGAATTATGGGAGAAAAAGCAAAAGCTGCTGAACTTCAAAGAAATACCTAATGTGCCGCTTCCCCAAAATATCAACGGCACTTTGAGACAATATCAGGAAGAAGGCTATAAATGGATTCATTTTTTGGACGAATTCAGTTGGGGAGGATGCCTTGCGGACGATATGGGATTGGGAAAAACGCTGCAGATGCTGACCTTTATACAGCAACAAAAAAATCTGAATCCGCATTTTACAAATCTGGTCGTTGTTCCTACCACATTGATTTTCAACTGGCAGGCTGAGGCGGCAAAGTTTACGCCGGATCTGAATCTGTATGTGCACCGCGGAATGACCCGGAGGAAGGACATCGGATTTTTCAGGGAATATGATATTATCCTTACCACTTACGGGACTATGCGAAGCGATGTTGAGTTGCTGCGGCAGTTCGATTTTCATTATATTGTTCTGGACGAGGCTCAGGCAATTAAAAATCCAGACTCGCTGACTTCGAAGGCAACAAGGCTGCTACGCGCGGATAACCGCCTCACAATGACTGGTACACCTGTTGAAAACAATACTTTTGACCTGTATTCGCAATTTGAATTTTTGAATCCCGGCATGCTCGGAAACCCGGATTTTTTCCGTACCGAATATGCCACACCCATTGACAAATACCAGGACAAGGAAAAAGCGGAAGAATTGAGAAAACTCGTTTATCCCTTCATGCTGAAACGTACAAAGGAGGAAGTTGCGACGGATTTGCCCGACAAAACTGAAACCATCCTTTTCTGTGAAATGGGTACAAAGCAGCGTAAGGTTTACGATACTTTCCGGGAAAAATACCGCCTGGAAATTGCCGAAAAACTTGCTACCGAGGGTCTTAACAAAAGCAGCTTCCTGATCCTCGAAGCCTTGCTGAAACTTCGTCAGATATGTGATTCTCCATCTATATTGTCGGGCGATGAAGATTACGGAAACGAATCGGCTAAGCTTGAAGAGATTATACGTGAAATCGAAGAAAATGCTTCCAATCATAAAATACTGATTTTTAGCCAGTTCCTGGGAATGCTGGATCTTATCCGTCAGCATTTGGAGCGCGTCAAAATCCCCTATGAATACCTGGACGGCCAGACTGTCGACAGAGCTGGCCGCGTGAATCGCTTCCAGAGTGACCAGACATGCCGGGTATTTCTCATGAGCCTAAAAGCAGGAGGGGTAGGGCTTAACCTTACCGAAGCGGATTATGTATATCTGGTAGATCCCTGGTGGAACCCCGCAGTAGAGCGGCAAGCCATCGACAGGACGCACCGAATTGGTCAAACCCGGAAAGTATTCGCTTATAAAATGATTTGTAAAGATACGATCGAAGAAAAAATCGTATTGCTTCAGCAACGGAAGCAGGACTTAGTAGAAGATCTCGTGGGAGGGGAATCTGGCTTTATTAAAAAACTGAGTCAGGAAGATATAATGGGCCTTTTCAGTTAATTTTCGGTTCGCTCATTTGGTGCGTAATTTCCCAAATTTGTCCCTTTTGACGACACATTCGCCACATTTTCACTGGAGAGGGTAAAGGTATTGAATGTACTATCCAGAGAAGTGAGCTCAACCAGCCGTGCCTTGGTTCCGGTTGGAGCATTAGAATCTGTTCCCTGCAGCTTTTGGTTTGACAGACGGATCTCATTGATGTCTTCCAGCGGCATACTATATATCTTTTCTGCTTTTTCTACCCTTAATGCCTTGTAGCGTGCTTCTTTTTGTGCTATACAAAGCCCTAAAAAGACCGAGGCAATTAATAATGTTTGACGATTTTTCATAAAGAACATGTATAGTTTTTGGTATCCACGATCGGACAACTACACGACAAAGAACAATTTTCAGGCCAATTAGTTGGAACCTTCTAAAATTATTTACCGAAAATTGCCCGATAGTTACTAACGGGGTTGTTCTGGTAAATACTGCCCTACGGGTTAAGTATAGCAGTAAATTCAATTTCGACTAAATAATCAGGAGACACCAGCTTGCTGATCTCATAAATACCGGTCGTTGGCTTAATATCTTTGAAATAAGTCCCGTGGGCCCGGGCAATGTCATCAAAAAGCTGAATGTCGGTCGTGAATATCCGGGTACGGATCACGTCGTTCAGGCTGGCACCTGCTTCTTCCAGTACTTTTGCGATACGCTCGATGATGTTATTGGTTTGTGCAAATGCATCGTCGGCTTTCACTTTCTCGCCGTCAACTATGGCAACAGTACCGGCCACTTCAACGATATTTCCTATGCGTACCGCGCGGCAGTAGCCCATTTTGTCTTCCCAAGGAGAGCCGGAAAGTATATTTTGTCTTGACATAGCAATGATTACTTATTCTAAAAGTACAAATATAGGACTATGCGTACAATTCCAATCCAAGTACTTCATTAAATTAAAACTTAATGCTTCCATTCGGCGAATGGCTAGTTGTTTTCTTCCCAAAGTGCAAATGCAAGCCTGATTTGCCCATAGTCAAACTGTTCGTTGAGCAACTCAAATAAAGGCTTCAAAGGATCGTTTTTGCTAATCTGGATTTCCTGTGCGGCATTTATGATCGTCTTGTATGACTTGTCATCGATCAGTGATTTCAGATCGATTTCATGACCATCTTCCTTTAATTTTATCAAATGTGAAATGATGGTTACGGGGTTCAGATCTCTTTTTTCTGAAATAACTTTTACCGAGTAGCCATTCTTGTAAAGATCCAAAGTTTCAATATAAGTCAACCCTTTGACCACCCTGGTGCCGGGTTTCGTATTTTCTTTTGCAAAAGACAGGATCTCATTGATGAAGGCTTCGCCATATCTCCTGAATTTTTCAGCCCCTACTCCTGAAACGGCCTTCATTTGTGCTTCGGAAATTGGTTTTTTCTGAGCCATCTCGGAAAGGGTAGCATCACTGAAAACTACATATGGAGGAACTGCCAGCGCGTCGGCCATCTGTTTTCGCAACAGACGCAACTGCTCGAAAAGAGCATCCCGTATAATCTCCTGCTTTGGCTTTTCCTTGGGGATAAGTTCTTCTTCCTTGGCTTTGCGTTCGGCCAGGGGGATAAATTTGACAAGTTCTATTTTTCGCTCTCCTTTGAGCACCTGCCGGCTCACCGGATTCAATTTGAAAGCATGTGCCTCATCATAGGCAATATCCATCACACCGGAATTCAAAAGCTGGCTGATGTACTCTGCCCATTCCTCGCCACGGAGCTCGTTCCCTACGCCAAAAGTCGGCAGACGATCATACCCGTGCTGAAGGATATTCCGGTTCCGGCTGCCTCTCAGGATATCGATCAGCATACCCATCGCAACCTTTTGGTCTGTCCGGGCGATACCTGACAGTGCTTTCTGCGCAATGACCGTGGCGTCAAATCTTGTTCTCGGGTTCCTGCATACATCACAATTCCCGCAATCATGGTCAACAGCCTCATTGAAATAGCTAAGCAAAATGCGTCTGCGGCAAATATCTGCCTCGGCATATTGTTTCATGCGGTTCAGCTTGGCATGCAGCAACTCTTTTTGTTCTGCCGACTGGTCCGAATTGTTGATCATATCCTGACGGGTAATGATATCCATATAGCTGTAAAACAACGTTGTGTCTGCCGGTGAGCCGTCCCTTCCGGCGCGACCGATTTCCTGGTAAAAACTTTCCACATTGGAGGGCAGGTTATAATGGATTACCCAGCGCACATTCGATTTATCTATCCCCATACCAAATGCAATGGTAGCCACAATAACCTGAATGTCGTCCCTGAGAAAATGTTCCTGCACCTTTGAACGCTTTTCCGCCGGTAGTCCGGCATGGTAACACTCTGCCCGGAATCCGGCATTTTGCAGGCTTGCGGCGACGGTTTCCGTCCCTTTACGGCTCAGGCAGTAGATGATTCCGGCCTGACCCGTATGTTTGTTGAGAAAGCTTTTAATCTGTTCAATGCGTTTTCTTCCTGGAAGAACATTCAGGCTGAGATTCGGGCGGTCAAAGCTGGCAATGAATGTCTGGGCGTGTTCAATATTGAGTTGCTTCAGGATATCCCGGCGGGTTACCCGGTCGGCGGTAGCAGTGAGCGCGATCACAGGGACATCAGGAAAGCGTTGTTTCAGATTCGTGAGCTGGCGGTATTCAGGCCGGAAGTCGTGCCCCCAGGATGAAATACAATGTGACTCATCGATGGCAAAAAGCCGCACATTCCATTCTCGCAAAAATTCAAAAGTATTACCTGAAAAAAGCCGCTCGGGAGCGATGTAGAGCAATTTCAGTTCGCCGACTTTGGCCTGCCACATCACCCTGTCCTGTTCCGAAGAGGACAAAGTTGAATTGAGGTAAGCAGCGCTGACACCGTTGCCGCGCAGCGCCTCGACCTGATCTTTCATCAGGGCTATCAGAGGGGAAACCACTATTGTAAGGCCTTCGCGAATAATTGCCGGGATCTGGAAACAGACCGACTTTCCGCCTCCGGTGGGCATCAGAACGAGGCAGTCTTCGTTGGCAAGAACGGTATCAATGATCTCCGCCTGCTGCGGACGGAAAGAGTCGTATCCGAAATATTTCTTTAAAGCTTCTAGTTTGTTGTCTGACATTTCAGGTAAGGTATATTGTTCTTTTTTGAATCCGGATATTCATGCAAAAGTAAGTACTCAAAACTGATACATTACCTGCGCTTTTATTTCACTTCGTTTATTTCCCTGTATTTCATTTAACCCCGAGCTGATTTTTTCAAGATTTGAATACCGTGTCTGGGACCATCGCACCCATATTTTCATTTTTTTCGTGATTATATATCTACCCATCAGGTAATGTCTCGTTCCTGCATCATAATAGGCCGGAACTGAGAACGCATAGAGCATATCTTTTTCATAAACGTATTGTCGGCTGTCATAATCGTCAGTTTTAAAATACGCCACGCGAGCGCTCAGTTCTAATTTTTTTAGCTGCCAGGTAATATCCTGGGCAACTGTAAATCCTTTTGATTTAGAAATCTCCACATAAGCCAGATCTCCGTATTGAATTCTTGTGCGCGTTGAAATCTTTAACGGAACATCATATTCTGCGTTAATCGTAAAGGTTCTGCGAACAGATGTTACAAGTGGCAAAGGCGGGAGCTTACTGTCGGGATTGTTACGTTGCTTATGTTTTTCGTGAAACAAGGCATACATATTGAACCGTTTGTTGGGCTTCCATAATAAATGCACATAATAGTCACGTCCGCGGGACGGGGCATCTACCTGGTATTTCAGCCATGGGAATTTGAAACGGTCATAAAAAACGCTGAGTTGCCAGCGGCGGTTAGGAAAATACCTCAACCCAAAATAAGTACCGGACTCATTGATCGGCTTGGTAGCCTCTCCCAGAGAATTTCCATAAAAAGTGTGGAAGTGGCGGGCATAGCCCCTGGCCAGAAACGAGAAGTCGACCGACTTGCCCAGGCTGGCAATTGCGCCGCCAATTCCTCCCAAACCTCCACTCCGTGATCGTCCTCCTTCCCCGAAAAAATGCAGGTTTTGCCATCGGTAATCGCCGTGGATACCCGCAGTCAGATTCTGTTTTCCGGAAAATTCGTAGCGATTGTAAGGGACATCTTTTTTACGGATAGTAGCATTGTATTCGGTATACAAAATCGTAAAACCGATCTGGCCTTTTTGGGATGGCATTTTAAATAGGAGATGCAGACCCGCATTTTGCTCCAAAAGAATATTATGCTTTTCGCGCTCCGTAGGCGTGCGATGATAACCCGAAATCGGCAGGGAAGTGGTAAAAGTACCTTCCGGTGTATCCTCCTGAGTGGCATCTCTTTTAGTCCGGGAATAAAAGCCAGTGATATCAGTATTTTTATTCAGTACCAAAGTCGCAGCCGCACCGCGAAAGAAATTAGCTTCCAGTACAGATGTGTATGGTTTCAGTCCGAGTGTACTGCGGTAGGTTGTTTTGATTACTTCCGAACCTTTGCCCAATGAAAACCCGGCTGCCATGACCAAACCCTGACCAGCCTGCATCTGGTAATCTCCGATAATCAGATTTTTCAATCTGCCCCGGTTCATGATCTGGGCATGAAAAGAAGAAAAATCGGCGCCGTAAACCTGCTGTTTTCGTTTCCAGGTCCAAAGCGTTTCCCCCGCGTCTTTTTCCAGTGTAATCCCGAAACTGAACGACCCGGTACGTGCATTGCGGTATCTCAGGTAACCGTACCAGGGCGGACCTGCGTACCTCGTTCTGGACGTTGAGGTAGAATCAATTTCGGAAAAGCCTTTTTGTTTCTCAATTAATTTACCTGATCGTAACATCAGAAAATGCTGGGTTGGGTTCCGCAGGGATTCAGTAAATGAAAGCGGGCGCGGCTGCACTGTAACGAAGGGTAGCAGCCTGTAAATGGTGTTCAGATCGAAACCGGGGACGGCCTGTAATTCGTAAAGCGAAAGGAATGCACCAAGTTTTTGGCGGTATGCAAATAGTGATCTGAGCTGGGCGTCAGAAAGAATATAGGTAGCCGCCAGTTCATCCTGCGTGACCGTGTTCAGGTCGAGGGGATTGGCATAAAGTTGAAAAAGTGATTCGTATAAATCGGAATAATCGGAGTCTTCGGTCGGGACAGGAAACAAATTTTGGATAAATGCACTGATATCCATTTCCGGCCGGGGAGGCTCCTGACATTGCGCAAAACGCACAATTGAAAATGCCAGAATAAAGGCAGCAAGATTTTTGTGAGCGTATGTAATTTTTAAATGTTTAATCATACGCCCTATATTTTGATGAAGGTTAGAAGGCTTTTAAACTTAAATCCAGACTACGCGCCTGATGCGTCAGGGCACCGCTGGATATTCCGTCCACGCCGGTGAGCGCCACATCACGCAATGTTTTTTCAGTAATATTTCCCGAGGCTTCCGTTTCAAAACGCCCTGCAATCAGTTTTACCGCTTCACGCAGCTTATCCAGCGGGAAATTGTCCAGCATAATGATATCGACCTTTCCCACGCGCAATACCTCCTCCACTTCTTCCAGGTTCCGGGTTTCTATTTCTATTTTCAGGTCTTTTCCAGTGTCTTTCAGATACCTCCTTGCCCCGATAATTGCGGATTCAATGCCTCCTGCATAGTCCACATGATTGTCTTTGAGCATGATCATGTCGTACAGGCCCATCCTGTGATTGACAGCCCCGCCAATTGCCACCGCCATCTTTTCGAACAGGCGGAAATTCGGCGTTGTTTTGCGCGTATCCAGTAATTTAACCGGCAAGTCTTTGATCAGATCGGCCATCTGACGCGCGTAAGTGGCAATTCCACTCATACGTTGCATCGTATTGAGTACCAATCGTTCCGATTGCAGGATCAGCTGCGCATTTCCTTCTACCGTAAATACGATGTCTCCGCTTTTGACGTAGGTTCCGTCAAAAAGTAACACATTAATTTTTAAAGGGGGGTGATTACTGTATGCGGCGGCTTCTTCAAAAATGATTTTTGCCACTTCTACGCCAGCAAGAACGCCGTCCTGTTTCACGAGTAAGTGCGCACGGTTGGTTGCGCTTACGGGTACACTTGAGAGAGAAGACTGATCACCGTCGCCAATATCTTCCAATAATGCGAGACGGATCAGGTTACGCAATTCGTGAGGGTTAGTTTCCATAATATTAGAACGTTTGCTGACGGTACGCCATGTTATATCTGATGGCAATGGAAAAAACATTGGCATCGGCAGCGACCTTAGGATCAACGGAAGTAATTTTTCTGATTAAATAGCGACCATCCAGAAACAGATTGTGGGCCAGGGAATAACTAAGCCTCAGATCTGTAAAAAGCGTCGATGCTTTGATACCCTGCAGGGTTTTCTGGTTCAGGTCGCCTTCGCGGTTCAGGTTGCGTGCGTCGTAGTTTTCCGCAATATTTCCCCCGAAATTCATATAAGGTCCGGAAGTAGGATCTTTTCCCTGATGCGCCAGCATGACAGTGCCGTAAACCGACAGCCTGGGCGTGGCTTTGTAACGCAAAATTCCAATATACTCCCGAAAATTTGCGCCGAGCGGATGCGCAAGCGCTTGTCCGTAATGCATGTAGTTCCTGCCGCCGTCTTTGTGCGAATAGGTATACGGTCGTACCATATTGTATTCGGCCTGAAGATCAAGATTGGGAATCCCGAAAGCATCCACATATTTTCCGCCCAGCTGCAGACTGTACTTGTTCGTCCAGGATTTGCTTCCGTTGAACAGGTATTTGGTAAGGAATTCGTCCAGAACAAATTGACCGTAAACAGACGCCTTTTTACCGATCAGCCACCGGAAATCAAATCCCAGCAAAGCATTATCCTGGCTTCCGATATAGGATTCAACATAACGGTAAAAAATAATCGGGTTGAGATAATTAAGATCGTAGCCTCCGCCAACCGTGTCGCGGTTAAAAACCTCTGCCTCGAAAATACCGAAGTTGAACCTATCTGAAAGATTGATACTCAGATGGTGGATAGCTGCAAACTTTTTGCCCCTCAGATTTTCCCTCCATGCACTGCCCTCCGAATTGATCATGCTCGTCCAGAGATTGGTATAACGGAAACGCCCCAGCTGGGTGTCGAGTCTTAGAAAGAGATACGGACTGCTGTTGTCTGAGAGAATAAGAGACCGGTAGCCGCTTCCGAAAACATTGTAATCGTGACCAAACTTTACATTGATACTCTTAAGAGGCTTAAAAGTGATGTATCCCCGGGCAGATAAAAAATCGACTCCTGAGGTATCCTTACCGGTTAATTTTGCTAATCCTTCTCCCGGAAAGCTGTATTCCGGACTAAAATTTCTTACATATCTTGGAAAACGTCCCTGGTTGTCGGAAACGAATGTGTAAAATCCGAGCTTTTCGTTGATCATTCCCCTGATTTCGATCCCTCTTCCGGTAAGCCACAAGCGTGAATTGTAATTGTCATCCTTGCCAATAAAATTATTGGTAGTGAAATTAAAATGAAGGTCAAGGTCTTTATTATGAACGCTGTAAAGATCGGCGGGGTGGTCGAAGAATTTTCTTTTTTTGCCCGCGGGCGGCGATTTAAACCAGCCTAGCCTGGCCAGTTTATTATATTGAGCCGAGTCCGTCGACGTCATTCCTTGGGTCCATTCCCAGCTGTCCTCCCTCAGATAATCGATAATTTCCCAATCGCGGCGCGTAAGGTCTACTGTGCCTTCTTTTAATATGGAATCCGTAAGAGCTACAACTGCTTTTCTTTCGAACGGTTTTACATTTGAATGAAAACCGTCAGAAAACTTTCCTCTCTTGATTTCAAGCCTATCTATAAGGTGGTAATAATCGTCGTTAAATGGGATAAAAGAACTTTGAGCACAGGTATATGACAAGGATATGAGTACAATAAACGATATTCTCAAAAAATGGGTAAATCCTTGGTACATAGGCAAAAAAAATCTACTATTCACACAAGTTGAGCTTTTGCGGATAATTTTTCGAATAAGAGTTCCAAATTACGTCAATGAATTTGTATTATCTTGCATGGAGCAGTTTAAAATACTTTCAAACTTATGTTTTTACTTTCCCAAAAACCTTCTATTGCTGATCATTATCTGGCAGAATTGCGCGACGTAAATCAACAAGGCGACCGGATGAGGTTTCGCCGGAACATGGAGCGGATGGGAGAGTTGCTGGCTTACGAAATTTCCAAAAGCCTTACCTATAAGTCAGAAAAAGTAGAAACCCCGCTTGGGCAGGCTTCGTCCAGGTCAGTTCTTCAGCCTGTTGTCCTTGCTACCATTTTAAGGGCGGGATTACCTTTTCACCAGGGTTTTTTGAACATATTTGACAAAGCCGACAATGCTTTTGTCGGCGCCTACCGCGGGCATCATATCAATGCGGAAGAAGAATTCGAAGTAGAAATGGACTATATCACAAGTCCGGATCTTACGGGAAAAATACTTATCCTGGTTGATCCCATGCTGGCCACGGGCCGGTCTCTGGAAAAAGTTTACCATGCTTTGCTGCGTTTCGGGATTCCCTATCAAACCCACATTGCGTCGGTGATCGCAAGTCCGGAAGGCGTGGATTTTTTGCAGAAGAGAATGCCGCACTGCCGGCTGTGGCTGGGCGCGGTGGATCAGAAACTAAACGAGCAATATTACATTGTTCCAGGCCTGGGCGATGCCGGAGACCTGGCTTATGGAGAGAAATAACAATGTGGCTTCTCAGTTCAGCAGTTCGTCGAAGGTAATAGACACGTAATAGGTTGAACCGACATTAGGACTTCCAAAGGCCTGGAAATAGGATTTTCCCAGCAGGTTAGTCGCACCCAGCTTTACGATAGATTTGATCGCAGAAAATTTCATGCTGACCTGAGCATCCAGATTACTGATCGCGGGGACCTTAGTATTTGAAAAAATAGGCACGCCGGTAGATGTAGGAATGATGAAGCTTGATTCGGCCAGAAACCCTTGTTGGTAGCGGTATACCACATTGAAACCCAAAGAACTTGTACTACCGATTCGCCTGCCGAAGTTAAGATTGTAGCGGTATTTGGGTGTATTAAATTGCGAAAACTGCACCTCGGGGGAAGGTTTGAAATCACTCAATACATTGTTGGCCACATTCCCTCCGACATTGAAACCTTTTGGCAGGGCATAATTCAGACCAACCGCAAATCCCCTTGTGGTAATTACCTCCGACGTATTCACCGTTCTTGCATAACCATTGTAATTTCCAACACCAATACCTGATTCTATCGGAAGGCCTGGCGCTGCGGCAGCCGTAGGGACTACAATTACCGTTCCGCCCAGGAGATTGTGGTATTTGCTGACATAATAATACGCATCCACGAATAATCTTTTCGCTATAACTCCTTTGTAACCAATTTCATAAGAAGCAATTCTTTCCGGTTTCATTTTTGTGGCCTCATACTTCGGCAGTTTTCCCAACGCATAAGCCTGAGCAAGGTCGGGTACAAGGCCAGGGACCTGCGCTGCAAGAATCCCCGGCAGCTGTGCAGCGAGCACGCCCGGCAGATTTTGGTTTACGCCAGCAACGATAGCCGCCTGTATGGCCTCGGGTGTATTAGGGATCTGGCCGGCAGCTACTGCCTGGTTGACCCCTGCAGTAACTTGTTGTGTAACCACCTGTGTGATCTGAATCGTTGCCTGCTGTGTTACGGCGGCTTTTGCATAGTTGGTCGCGCTTTCAATGATAGACGGATCGCTCGCGATCACCTGCCCGATAGCGGCTTCGGATAAGTTTTGCCTTAATATGCCCCTCGACAAATTGTAACGAGCATCAAATTCCGGTAAACCGCCTACAAGCGTACCAGAAGGTGTGCTGAGGTCGATATACTGGTTTTGGGTAGTAGGAATGCGGAAACCGGTTTGATACGAGAGCCGGATATTTTGCTCTCCGAAGGATGTTACAGCAGAAACTCGTGGTGTAAACTGACCGTCAAAATTTTCATTCTTGTCGTATCGGATCGACCCTGTCAGTTTCAAATGGTTGGTAAAAAGGTTCTTCCCTGCCTGAACGAAAGCACCAAATTCATTGATCGGAATTTTCCCGTTTCTTCCTTCTTTGGTATCCGCAAATAATGTTCCGGCAGACCTTAGCTGATACTGGCGGAAATTGGCACCTGCCAGTAATTCCACAAACCGGATCTCATTTTTGAAGTTGTAAAAACCCTCAAAATGATAAAGCATGGTTTTATCATTAAAACCACTTCCTCCATCTACAATGGCCATATCCCGGTATTTATTGAGCAATTGGTTAAAGGCAGGTGAACCTGGGACAGGCATATCCTTGTCTGCTGTCTGGCGGGCGGCAAGGTGAGCCTGCGCTTCGGCGATCCCTGCACTTCGTGCGGCTGCAAATGCCCCTACATATTCCCCGAACCAGGTTGCGTTTGGTTTGGCCTCATTCAGCATGGACACAGCTGCCAGGCCCGCCAGATAAGTTTTGCCGGAACGTTCCTGCGTAGTGTAGGCCCGCAAAGTAAAATTGTCACCGCGCAGTTCAAGCTTGGCCTGGGTGAGGTTAAAATTACGAAGGGCGTACCGGCCAACGGCAGTGTAAACGGTTGTTCCGAAGCCATAATTGACCTGTGCGATCGCTTCTATTTTTTCATTGATACGATAATGCAGCGCTGCACTGGATTTAAATGATTTGGTATTATAGTCTACAAGATCTTTTTCGCGGTATCCCGTGCGGCTCACGAAAGTGTTTGGTACCAGCGAAACCGCATCGCCGGGAATGAGATTGTTTGCAGCTAGGCTTTTTGCGACGGCATTGATATTGGTCTGAATTTCATCTCCGTACACATTAGTGCCGTCGTAATCCAGGTTAGTCCCTATTCCGCGGTTAGGGTCCGGGCTGCCCCCCACGTTCAGGTTCGTATAGTTGGTAGCTTCCCAGTCTTTGGCTGTGATGTATGACAGGTTGGCTTTAAATGCAAATTTATTGTTAAAGGCTTTGGCATAGCGGACGAGGCCTTCTATAAACGGCGTGGTAGCTTTTGACCGGCCGGACTCGTGCATGATACCCGATTTTACACTTGCGCTAAGTCCCTGATATAAAAACGGGCTTTTGCTGTTCATCAGAATAAGCCCGTTTACAGCATTCGGGCCGTAAAGTGCCGATGCTGCTCCTGGCAGTATTTCAACACTTTCTACATCCAGCTCGGACATTCCGATAAGGTTGTCCAGCGGGAAATTCAGGCCCGGTGCCTGGTTGTCCATTCCGTCTATCAGCTGAACGGTACGCGGGTTACCGGTGGCACTGAAGCCGCGCATGTTGACGGATTTGAATAAAAAACCCTGAGTAGCCATGTCAATTCCTTTGAGATTGTACAGGGCATCATAGAAATTTGAAGCCGGCGAATCCCTGATTCCCCGGATATCCAGCTTCTCGATAGCTACGGGTGATTTAAGTACACTTTCTTCTACACGCGATGCAGATACAACCAGCTCTTTTCCCAAAACAGGCTGCTCGGCCAGCTCGACCTCCAACTGTGATAATCCCCCTGCTATCTCTTTTTCCTGTGTCTGAAAACCGACGGAAGAAACAATAATCGTGAACGGAGGGGTGGACATTGTGTTGAAGGCGAATTCGCCGTTTGAGCCCGTAATGGTACCGGTCACTTTTCCTTTAATCTGTATGCTGACACCGATCAAAGGTTCGCCTGAGGAAGCCTCCACAACTTTTCCGCGAATAGTAACCTGAGAAAAAGCCCAGGAGCTCATAAACATCAGAAATAAAGCAGAAAAGTATTTTTTTAAGGTAAAATTTTTAGTCATAGATCATGGCGGTTAGCTTATACAGCAAGTTAACTCAATAAATTTTTATGTTCTATTTTTTCTTCTAATCATTAAAAAATAATATCTGCATAACGGGTGTAAATTGGGTGTTTAGCAAGATTAAATCTTTCAGAGGCATATAGTGTGGCTTTTTAGGCGAATTCCGGCCAGCGTAAATCTTGATTTATTCGTAATTGGGAGAGGCCGAATTGACTATTACTGGTTCTTTATACTTAGCTTTGGGTAGATTTCAATGTTCAGGTATAAAAATTTACTTTTTACAATGCAGGATACATACATTATCATTATGGCTGGCGGAGTAGGTACTAGGTTCTGGCCTTTCAGCAGAACGGATTTCCCAAAGCAATTTCATGATGTGCTGGGCACCGGTAGGACCCTGTTGCAACAGACTGTAGACAGGTTTGAAGGTGTTTGTCCCATCGAAAACATATACATCGTTACGAGCCAGGAATACAAGGATCTTATCAAAGAGCAGATTCCTGAATTGACCGACGACCAGATTCTTCTGGAACCGAATCGTAGAAATACGGCCCCCTGCATTGCTTATGCGTGTTACAAGATTGCGTCACGAAATCCGGATGCCAATGTAGTAATAGCTCCTGCCGATCATATTATTTTGAAAGACGATGTTTTCCGGGATACGATCAAAGTAGCGCTAGGAGCTACCCGGAACGAAGATATTCTGGTGACTTTGGGTATCCAGCCTTCACGGCCTGATACAGGTTACGGATATATCCAGTACATCCCCGATAAGCTTACGGTAAAAAAGGTGAAATCATTCACCGAAAAACCGCACCTCGAACTCGCACTTCAGTTTCTGGATAGTGGTGATTTTGTCTGGAATGCGGGAATTTTTGTCTGGAATGTAAAGGCATTCAAAAAGGCCTTGAAAGATTTCCAACCGAATATTGCAGAGATTTTCGAAGGAGGAAATCCGCATTATTATCTGGAATCCGAAGACCCTTTTATACAAAAAGCTTATCAGCATTGCGGCAGCATTTCTATCGATAATGGTATTATGGAAAAGGCCGAAAACGTTCATGTCGTATTAAGTAATTTCGGCTGGTCAGATCTGGGAACCTGGAAATCGCTTTACGAGGTATCAGAAAAAGATGAAAATCAGAACGTTACGGACGGTAATCTGATCCTGCATAACACAACAAATTCAATCATTAAAACGCCAAGTGACAAGCTCGTCGTAATCAACGGCCTCGATGGCTTTATCGTTGCCGAATACGACGGTGTTTTGCTGATCTGCAAAAAAGAAGACGAACAGAAAGTAAAGGAATTTGTCGCCGAGGCAAAAGAGCTGAACGTGAAGTACGTTTAGTATAGGAAGGGTTTTCCATTAATATGATTTCAGATTGTCTGAATGGATTATTCTTTTGTTAAATTTGTTTGTAGAGATATTCAAAGTTTGCAAAAGAAAGAGCTGATTATGTCAACAATTGAGCTAAAATCAGAAGTAATCCGTCTGGTCAATGAAATGGATGAAGATTTAATGGAAGACCTTTTGTCCTTTCTTAAGACATTTATAGAACAGAATAGGCCGTCTACTTCATTAGAAAATACAGTAATTGACAATAATACCTTAAAGTAGAGTCAGCATTCTATTTTGAATCGGTGTCCCTGGATTTTTCAATTTCAATAAACCTGACATCAGCCTTCACATTTTCCAGGATTTTCTGCGAACGCTCCGGCCGCGCGTCGGTAATGAAAACCTGCCCAAGGAAACCTGTATCAACCAGTTCGATCAGCTTCTGGATCCTGCGATCGTCCAGTTTGTCGAAGATATCGTCGAGCAAAAGGATCGGGGTTTTCTCCTTTTCCTGTTTCAGTAACTCAAATTGTGCCAGTTTCAAGGCGATCAGGAAAGACTTTTGCTGCCCTTGTGACCCGAATTTTTTTAAAGTTACACCGTCAATTTCAAAAACATATTCATCCTTGTGTACACCCTTGCCGGTACGCTGCGCATGCAGATCGCGGCTGCGGTTTCGCCTGAACTCAGAAGGGAAATCGGGGCTGGCCACTTCACTTTCATAGATCACATCCACCTGCTCGTGGCCGCTGCTCAGAAAATCATAGTATTTGTTAAAAAGCGGGATAAACCGTTCCATAAAAGAACTCCTGTGTTCATATATTCTTTGGGAAAGAATAATCAGCGGTTCATTGTATGTCTCGAGGAGGTCTTCGTCCAGGTAATTCCTTTCGGCAAAAAGCTTGAGTAACCCGTTTCGCTGGGTAAGTATTTTGTTGTATTGTAAAAAATCATGAAGGTAATCCGGAGTAGCCTGCGCCAGTACTCCGTCGAAGAATCGTCGTCTTTCCTCACTTCCGTCCCGGATCAGGTCGGTATCATTGGGCGCAATCAGTACCAGCGGAAAAAGCCCGATGTGATCACTCAGGCGATCGTAATTTTTTTTATCGGACATGAAAACCTTCCTCTGGCCGCGCTGAAGGCTGCATGTAATCTGAATATTCCGGCCCGAATCCTTAAATATACCATCGAGCACAAAAAAATCATTAACGTGGCGGATCCCCAGGGCATCCTGGTTGTGAAAAGCGCTTTTGGTGAGAGTAAGGAAATAAATAGCGTCCAACAGGTTAGTTTTACCACTTCCGTTCTCCCCAACCAGACAATTTACATGTTCTCCAAAGGTGAAGGCTCTCTCTTCATAGCTTTTAAAGTATGTAACGTGGAGCTTTTCTAGCCACATGAACTTCTTTGTTATTTAGTTTATGCTTATTTTCGCAAATCAATTTGCGTGAGTACGGCAAAAAACAGACTCTGTTCAAACCACTAACTTTAAGACAAAGTTCTGTCTTTATAAACGAGAACCAAATACATGGCCACCGTTACTGAAAAAAAGAAAGCATCAGCCCCCAAAAAATTACAGCATCCGACAGACCGCTATATGTTCTGGTTCGAGAATATGCTTTTGCAACGACGTTTTGAAGAAAAGGCCGGCCAGCTCTATGGTCAGCAGAAAATCAGGGGTTTTTGCCACTTGTACATTGGCCAGGAAGCATGTTCGTCAGGAGCAGCTACTGCTTTGACGAAGGGGGACAAATACATTACCGCTTACCGTGACCATGGCATTCCATTGGCGCTTGGCACCAGTCCAAATGCGATTATGGCTGAGCTTTACGGCAAAAAAACGGGTACTACCAAGGGTAAAGGTGGTTCCATGCACATTTTCGATAAAGAGAATGGCTTTGTTGGAGGCCACGGTATCGTAGGTGCGCAAATCCCTCTTGGAGCAGGTATTGCCTTTGCCGAGAAATACAATAAAACAGGTAAAGTTTGTATCTGTTACTTCGGTGACGGCGCTATTCGTCAGGGAGCTTTTCATGAAGCCCTGAACATGGCTATGACCTGGAAGTTACCTGTGATTTTTGTTGTCGAAAATAACGGATATGCGATGGGAACGTCAGTAGCGCGCTCGTCCAACGTTACCGAGCTGTACACATTGGGTGAAGCCTATGATATTCCGTCCGAGCCTGTTGACGGAATGAGCGTGGAAGCGATTCATGAGTCGGTTTCCCGTGCAGCTGAGCGTGCCCGTAAAGGCGATGGTCCAACATTCCTGGAATTCCGGACTTACCGCTACCGTGGACACTCAATGTCCGATCCTCAGAAATACCGTTCGAAAGAAGAAGTTGAAGAGTACAAGCACAGAGATCCGATTGAGCAGATCCGTTCGGTGATCTTGTCACATAAGCTTGCAACCGAAGAACAACTGGAAGAGATTGATAAAAAAGTTAAAGAAATCGTAGCTGAATCAGTGCAGTTTGCCGAGGAATCGGAATTCCCTGATCCGAAAGAAGCATATACCGACGTGTATGTGGAAAACGATTATCCTTTTGTTATGGATTAATCTGATCAAAACCTTTTTAATGAAACCCGCCGGATTATTTCGACGGGTTTTTAAGTAAAATTCAGCTTTTCATTAATCAGTTTGATCCTGTTATTGATTTTTCACGTAGATAGAATTTTGTAATTTAATATTATGCCCTTAGACCAGGAATTTGAGAACGAAGAGGAAGAAGGAGAAGAAGGCAAAGAGATGTCGTTTATCGGGCATCTTGAAGAACTGAGATGGCACGTAATCCGTGCAGGAGGCTCTATTTTGGTATTTGCTATTCTTGCTTTTGTATATATCAAGGAGATTTATCAGTATGTCATTATTGCGCCCGCCAAGCCGACTTTCTGGACTTATAAAATGCTCTGTAAGCTGGCCGATGCAGTTGATTATGACGAATTGTGTATCAAAGCACTCAATTTCAAACTGCAGGCCATCGGAATGGGTGACCAGTTTACGATGAGCATGACGTCTTCGGTTATTGCCGGACTGGTTTTTGCTTTTCCTTACGCATTCTGGGAAATCTGGCGTTTCATCAGGCCCGGTTTAAAACCAGCTGAACGCAAGTCGGCAAGAGGAGCTGTTTTTTATGTGACGTTCCTGTTTTTCGCGGGTGTACTTTTTGGGTATTATGTTGTCACTCCCTTGGCTATCAACTTTTTAGCCAATTTTACGCTGGATCCTACAATCATCAATGAGTTTAGCATCGCTTCGTATATCTCGCTGGTGGCAACTCTTACGCTGGCCTGCGGAATTGCCTTTCAGCTTCCTATCGTCGTGTATGTACTTTCACGGGTAGGTGTCCTGACGCCGAGCTTTATGCGCGAGTACAGAAAGCATTCCATGATCGTGATTTTGATAGTCGCTGCCATTATCACACCGTCACCGGATATATACAGCCAGATTCTCGTTGCGATTCCGCTCTTCCTTCTTTTTGAGATCAGTATTCTGGTATCGGCAAAGGTTGAAAGAGAGAAATTGAGAGAAGAAGCAAGGCTTGCCAAAATGGGTGATACACCAGACTAATAAGAGTTTGGGTAAAAATCAGTTTTTAAAAAGCATCATGACCTCGGCCAACCGGTTGAGGTCATCTTTTTTATGTAAGCTACTGATCACCAAACGCGTTACCGGGGCATCGGTAGGTTTTGGATAGGAAAAGCAGGAGGCCATTATTCCGTTTTTCAGCAGGTGTTCAAACAATGCAGGCCCGGTATTGCAAAAAACTGGATAGTCAGGGAAGCTTATGAACAGATTGGCGCCTGTAATTTTCTCTGTAAAATGCCTGATGTTGTTTTGTAACGCCAGATGTGCTTTCGTGTAACGGTTGGTATCAAGGAGTTTTTTTAATGCATAAATATATGCTGGGGCCGGAGGGGATGCTCCCCCAAACCAGGGGGAGCTGCGCAAGGAGTCAATCCATTTAGCGTTCCCGTACACAGCACCCGCAGGGATTCCCAGGGCTTTGTTCAAGGACGAAACTACTATGATTTTTACCTGCAGAAGATCTTTCAGAGTTTCATGGATACCTTTCCCGCCTGGCCCTATGGCGCCCAGAGAATGAGATTCATCAATGACCAGATATACTTGTCCGGGATTATGGATTTCCTTCAACAATGAAAAATCAAACAGCTCAGGTACTGGCGAGCCGACAGCATCGGAGCAAATAATATGAGCGTTATTTTCGGGGCTCTGGTTAATTGCCCGGACAGTATCTGACGCCCAGTCTGCCCAACTTTTAGAGCTGGTTTTAAAATGATTTCCCCACAGCGCCGGGTGCACACGAGGGGCATAATGGTACTGGATAGGCGCATCACCGGCTGTGTTTAAAACCAGCTTCTCAATTTCTTTCATAACCAATTGGCCTGCCCACATGCCCGATGAAACAATCAAAGCGGATTCAGCACCTGTAAATTCCGAGAAACCGGCTTCTGTGTCTTCGTAAATGCTGAGACGCAGGCTGTTGTTTCTTGAACTTCCGAAGTGGGTTCCAAGCCGGTTCAAACCTTCATTGACATACGTGTGAAAATCCGGATCATGGCCCATTCCAAGGTAATCGGTACCGCTGAACCACAGATATTCTTTTCCATTCGTGGTCGCTACGTTTCTGCCCGGAAGACAGTGGGTATGAAATGTTTCCAATGATCTGGCTAGGAATGTAAAACGGCACCTGTTCCGTTTCTGTTAGCGTAAATAACTCCCCCGAAATCAAAAGTTACACCTGATGCCGGGTCATTGCTGATAAGCAGCGACCCGTCCATGTCAACATAGTCCAGCAACGGCAGAAGATGTGCGATAGCAGAGATACCCACGCTTGTTTCGGTCATGCAGCCAACCATCGTTTTCATACCCAGGTTTTTGGCCTCGGCGATCATTCTCTTCGCCGGAGTGAGACCGCCGCACTTTGTCAGTTTAATATTAACACCATGAAAAAGGCCGTGGCAATTTTTCACATCACTTTCTACGATACAACTTTCATCGGCGATCACAGGTAATTCGCTTTCAACAAATACTTTTTTCATGCCCTCGATATCGGAAGCCGCCAGCGGCTGTTCAATAAATTCAACACCTAGCTTTTTCAGTTCAGGGGCGAGTTGGATGGCTTGTTCGGCTGTCCAGGCGCAATTAGCATCCACACGGAATATGGCATCCGTTTCCTTGCGGAGCTCCTGCACGATCCTCAGATCTTTATTGGTGCCCAGTTTGATCTTGTAAATCGGCCAGGGTAGTTCTTTCATTTTGGATACCATTTTTTCAACAGTATCAATACCGATTGTGAAATTGGTCAGCGGATTGTTTTGAATTGACAATCCCCAGTTTTCATAAAGCCTTTCTCCTTTCTTCTTCGCGAAAAGATCGTGGGCTGCTTCATCCAATGCACATTGCGCAAATGAATTTGATGCCAGAAAAGGATGGGTTTTTTCCCATAAATCCTCGGCGGAGGTATAATTACCCTCTTCAACCAAAGTGCGGACGTTTTCCAGGGACACAATCATGTTTTCGATCGTGACGCCATAATAGGGATTGGAAGTAGCTTCGCCGAAGCCGCTGAATTCGTTGTCTTTTAATTCAACGATAAGCGTGGGCTGGATATCACGTGAATCGTGGGCAATGGTAAAAGTATGTCTGAGCTGAAGATCGAAAGTATGGAATATAAGTTGCATCACATGATTTTTAAATGAATCCAGGGAGCAGAGTTGTTAGTTTCTCATGTCAAGTCCCCAGGACAGTTTATTTCTAAGTGTATTTAAAAAACTGTCGTCAAGCATTTTAATGAGCCTTGCGGTGAAGTCTGCTTTTCGCACTGTCAATTGCGTATTTTCATCAACCACGCGTGAACGGGCGTCGAGCGAGATCAGGAAGTTGTTGCTCCTGCTTTTTACTTCGAGCTTAATGACCGCGGTATCCTCAACGACCAGAGGCCTTACATTGAGGTTATGCGGGCTGATGGGCGTGATGATAAAGTTCTGAGAGTGCGGCACCAGTACCGGCCCGCCACAGCTCAGAGAATAGCCTGTGGAACCCGTCGGAGTGGAGACGATCAGTCCGTCGGCCCAATAAGAGTTTAAAAACTCTTCGTTCAGATAGGTATGGACCGTGATCATCGAGGATGTATCGGTTTTGGTGATTGTGAAATCGTTCAAACCGAAGTTCAGCCCGTCGAACAGATCGATATTTGATTCAATTTCAACCAAAGTCCTTTCGTCGATCCGGAATTGATTGCTTTCCATGGCGCCAATCATATCGGAAATTCTCTCCGGCGGTACTGTGGCCAGGAAGCCAAGTCGCCCGACATTGATGCCGATGGCGGGTATCTGCCGCTTTCCTACATGTGAAATGGTTTCCAGCAATGTTCCGTCGCCACCCATGCTTACTATGAGGCGGGCATCAAAGAGTTCATCGGGTTTTTCGTAGGTCAGATAGGAGTGGTGTGTAATGCCATTTTGATCCAGAAAGGTCCGGAAAGGCTTCGAGAGCTGGATTTCAACTTTTCTGCGAAACAATTCATTGAACATGTTTTCAATAAATGGCCTGGCGGAGTCATTAAAGTTACGCCCGTGAATTGCTATTTTCATGGAAGAAAAAGTAAATCATCTTGTTTCTCCCGAAAGATACGCGACAAAAGCGCCGATTCAAAAGCCAATAGCGCTACTGAATAGAAGAAATCAGGTGGCCAGGTATCTCAAAAGCATGTCGAGCCGTTCCTGATCTACACTTTCGATCGGATCGTTGGCATGCGCCTCTATGATTTCATAACCAAAGCGTTCGAGGGTTGCAATAATGGGGGTGATATGTGTACGGTTCAGCTTTAATGTAAGCCGGGCTTCGTTGGTAGGATCGTAGGTTTCGCCAGATGAATAGTAGCTGCTCAGGATTTTTGTTCCGTTGGATTCGATCAACCGGCTGATTTCGGCAAGTGAATAGCTCCGTTCTGCAATTTTCAGAACAATCACAGCACCTTTTTCCTGCACGCCCAGTTCGTTTACAAAATTTTCAACAAGGTCGCTTACGAGAATACTTCCTGAGAAGCTTCCGTCGTCGCGCAGAACCGGGATGATTGTCAGACCAAATTGATTAACAAGCCGGAGCAACTCATAGGGATGCTGGTCTTCGGTTGCGAAGATGTCTTTATGCTGGATGATAATTTTGGCAATCGGATCAGAACTGTCCACGACATCATAGAGAATATCCTCCGAAACAATGCCCTGATACACGCCCGAATCTGCCACAACCAATTGCTTAGCCCCAAATTCATCCATCCAATCCAGTGCCGTACTTACCGAATCGGTAAGTTTAAGGACGGGGATCATCGGATTAATAAGGGTAGCGGCGAGCATAAATTAAACGTTGATTTTTTTCAATGTATAAAAAAACTGTATATCTGTCAACTTTTAAACCCTAAAGAAATTTTATCGTTCCACCGCGGATTAACTCCTGACGGTCGCCTCTGCCATCGGGACAGAACTGTATTTCTCTAAAAAGCTGTCCAGGATGGCATTGAATTCATCGGGACGTTCCATCATGGGTGCATGGCAGCATTTATCCACAAAATGTAATTCCGAGCCAGCGATCAGCCGGTTAAATTCGTAACCTACATGCGGAGGTGTAATCGTATCATTGAGCCCCCAAACCAGCAGTGTCGGAACGTTGATCTGGTGCAGGTCTTTGGCCAGGTTATGGCGCTGGGCCGATTTAGCAATACCTACGATGCTCATGCATTTCGGGATGCTCGACGTAGTTTCAAATACCTCATCGACCAGTTCTTTGGTTGCAACCGCGGGATCATAAAAAGTATAGGCAACACGCTCGCGGATATAATCATAACTTCCTCTTTTAGGGAAAGAACCGCCCATGGAATTTTCAAATAGTCCTGAACTACCCGTTAAAACGAGCCTGCAGACATTTTCCTGATTTTTCAATGTGTAAAGCAAACCAATGTGGCCGCCAAGGGAGTTACCTATAACGGTAACATTTGTAAGTTCTTTGAAGGCAACAAAGTCTTCCAGAAATGCAAGCAAAGCTTCAAGTCCGGCTTCGCGCGGAGGAAGTTCGTAGATAGGAAGCAGCGGAATGATTACCCGGTACCGATCGGAGAATTTATCGATAATGCCATCCCAGTTGCTTAACGCACCGAAAAGGCCATGCAAAAGCAGTAACGTTTCGCCTTTTCCTTCATCTATAAATTGAAACCGGCCTTCTGCATGTACTGGATATTTCATTCGGATTTTGTGGATTAGTATTGGTTATGAAGTTGAAAAACTGAAGAATAGTTTAAACAAATCATTTATGACATATTAGAGAAACTAGTGCATGATTTCTATACTCTACAAAACTAGTTATTTTTTTGATTGATTAAGGGGGTAAAATAACAAACTCAATTTTATTTTTCTTGATAATATTATATTATTATTATCAATATCACACTCATAACATAGAATCATGCAATTCGGTTTATTTATTGCCAATGAAGTGCATGTTGTATTGATCAAAATATCACTATAGAAACTTCAGGAGAATTACCTTCAAATTCATCATATGTTTCCGTTGCTGAAGAAATTCCCGAGCATGATAAATGTATCATAGCCCCCGATATAACTGTAATTTAACCAGAATTTGCGGTGAAACGGATTAGAAAAAAATTAAAAACAGCTATTGATACCGCTATTCCTTCAAGTGGTCGCTGTCCAGTTTAACAAACTGAGAGTTACGGCTAATGTATTCCGGGATTGCCAGTTTCAGAACCCCAACCATTTTCTCAGGCTCGCCCGACTCCATTGCTGCTGTTAATGATTTGATCATAAGCGGTATGTCCAATCCCGCAATAGGTCCCGGAGACATGCTGTGGATTTTGGGATGGCATCTAGTGACAGCATCCCGGCGTTCCGTAAACAATTCTTCGCAAATCTTTTCACCGGGGCGGAGACCAACGTATTCTATCATAACGTCCTTATACGGCCGGAGACCGGAAAGTATGATCATCTGTTTTGCGATATCCGCGATTCTGACAGGCTGGCCCATATCAAAAAAAAGTATTTCCATGTTTTTGCCCGTGGCACTTGCTTCGAGCACCAGCTGGCATGCCTCCCGGACGGTCATGATGTAACGTGTAACATTCGGGTGCGTAATCGTGATAGGCCCACCCTGACGGATCTGGTTTTCAAAAGTCCTGATGAACGAGCCATTGGAGCCCAGGACATTGCCAAATCGCGTAATGATAAACCGGGTTGATATTTGCTGATTTAGGTTTTGCAGATAAATCTCGGCCAGCCTTTTTGTAGCGCCCATTACACTGGAAGGGTTTACCGCTTTATCTGTGGAGATGAAAATAAATTTTTTTACATGAAAGGTTATGGCAAGATCTGCGAGTACCGTCGTTCCCAAAACGTTGGTTTTGATCGCTTCATAAGGATGTTTTTCCATGAAAGGCACATGCTTGTAGGCAGCGGCATGAAATAAGATCTGAACCTGGCTCCTGGAAAATATTTCGGTCATTCTCGAAATGTCATTGATACTGGCGACGTAGGAAAGGATTTCCAGCGTGTTGAATTTTCCGGTGAGTGTCAAATCCAGGTCGTTCAAAGCGGTTTCAGATTGATCGACGAGAATCAGCCTTTTGGGGGTGTATTCACAGATCTGTGTCGCGAGTTCGCTTCCGATGGAGCCTGCTGCTCCGGTGACGAGGACTATGCTATCCCGGATCTGACCGCTGATGTTGTGCTGATCAAGAACAATCGGTTCTCTTTCCAGTAATTCTTCAAGTTCGAAAGTCCTGATCGTCTTTTTGTGGAAGGGTTGTTTTCTTTTCGGCTCCATATTGAAAATGTAAACTCAGCAACGATGCTGTATTTACCTTATACGGAAACAGACATGAGAAGTCACAAAAAAAGAGCCGTAAATCGTACAGCTCTTTTTACAAATCAATACTAAACTCTTTTTATATCAACGCCTCAAAAATCCCAGGTGCCAGTCCAAAAAGGATGGTAAGAAAAGTCGCAAGCAATAATATGACCTGATAAAAAGGTGCTACGCGGATTTTGATCAGGTCTCCTTCTTTGAGATACGAGGAAATAATAACCCTGAAATAATAGTAAATGCCGACTGTTGACATCAAAACGGCTATCACGGTGAGCCAGATAATGCCTCTTTCCGCGGCGCTTGTAAAGACAAAAAACTTACCCCAGAAACCCGCTGTGAGCGGAATTCCCGCCAGAGATAACATAGATACTGTTAGAATGAAGGCCAGTAAAGGGTTGTTTTTTGCCAGACCGTTGAATGCTTCGTAGCGCTCGTTGGGCTGACCTTCCACGGTCTTTTCTTTTGAAACAAGCATCAACACACCGAACGCACAAATTGTGGACAGTGAGTAGGCAAGTGAATAAAATATAATAGCGTTGGCAGAAGGTTTCGAGAGCGAAGTAAGTGCGATGAGCAGATAACCGGCATGCGAGATCCCCGAATAAGCGAGCATCCTTTTGAAGCTGTTCTGGCTTGTGGCACCTATGTTTCCGACCAGCAGGGTTAGTACTGCAATGACAGCGATGACCAACCACCAGAAACTGTAAATTCCGGTAAATGAATGGCTCAACAAACGGAATAAAGCTGCGAAACCCGCGGTCTTTACAATTGTTGACATGAAGGTTGTAAATATGGTAGGTGCTCCTTCGTAGACATCCGGTGTCCAGAAATGGAAAGGCGCTGCGGACACTTTGAACAGCATACCTATCAGCAAAAGCAACAAACCTGCATAGAGCAGATAAGGCTGCGTACCGGCAGGAATATTTGATGCGTAGCCTTGAATCTGCGCCAGACCGAAAGATCCTGTTGCACCATAAAGCAAGGTAATTCCAAAGAGCATAAAACCGGTGGCAAATGCACCCATCAGAAAGTATTTTAATGCCGCCTCATTGGAACGGAGATTACGTTTGTTACTTCCGGTCAGGACGTACATGGCAACAGACAGGATTTCGACCCCGATGAAAAGCATAATAAGATGCTCAAACCCGATCATCATAATGGCACCTACCAGCGAAAACAACATTAATCCGTAATATTCGGCAGGCTCTGAGTCGGCGTTATCCTGAAAACCACCAGAAATAGCCACGATCATAAATGCAGACAAAAGCACGATCGCATTGAAAGACAATGTAAGGTTGTCAACCCTCAGCATATCATAAAAATACAGCAGCGGGCCCTGGTTCCAGTCAAGAAAGTTGCTGGCTAATGCAACGATCAGAAACAGCAGGGTAGAGGGTAAAAGGATATTCTTAGATTTTGAGAAACCCAGAAACAGGGTCACAACGCCAAGAACTGACAACAATATAATGGGATACATATTTATTGAGTATTATTTATCATTAAATATCCAGTGGCTTTTTATGGGCCAAAGTCATTTACTTAATTAGTTACCAGTTGCAAAAGTTGGTTAACGGCTGGTTCTGTTAACTTTAAAAAAGTATTCGGATAAATTCCTATCCAGAAAACCATGATCACCAGCGGCAGCAGTACAGCTCTTTCACTCGCTGTCAGATCCTGAAAACCTTCAACCCATTTGGACCTCGGCCCGAACATAGATTTTTGAAACAACCGGAGCATGTAAACAGAACCGAGAATGATGGTCAAACCGGCTATTGCACCAAGCCAGCCATCATATTGGAATACACTCGACAGCAACAAAAACTCCCCGACAAAACCATTGGTTAAGGGTAGTGCTACGCTTCCAAGCAGCAAAATCATGAAATATACGCTCAAATGCGGAGTAGTTTGTGTAATCCCGCCAAGCTGATCAAGGTACCTGGTCTTTGTTCTTGAGTAAATAATATCGACAATGAAAAACAAGCCAATCACATTAATTCCGTGGGCCAGCATCTGGATCAAAGCGCCCTGTAAGCCGTTTACCGACGTTGAGAAAACACCGGCGGCCATCAAACCTACGTGTGCAAAAGAAGAATACGCGATCAGGCGTTTCATATCACTTTGCTGGATCGCAATGATAGAACCGTAGATGATTCCGATCACCGAAAGGATCATAGCCATTAAACCCCAGGTTTCCATGCCCTGCGGAACTACCGGAAGTAAAAAGCGGATCAGACCGTATACCCCCATTTTCAACATAATACCGGACAATAACATCGTTGCCGGTGTCGGAGATTCGGTGTAGGTATCGGGTTGCCAGGTATGGAAAGGGAAAAGCGGCATTTTGATAGCAAAAGCAATAAAAAATGCCCAGAAAATAAATCCCTGCGCCTGCGCGCTCAGCTGTAAGTTGTATAACGCGGTGATTTCTGAAGTGTGCGTGCCGGGTGTCTGATAATAGAGATACACCAGTGCAACCATCATGAACAAGCTACCAAATATCGTGTAGATAAAGAATTTAAAGGTTACTTTCAAACGGTTTTCACCTCCCCAAACTGCTGCCAGGAAGTAAACCGGGATCAGGGCAGCTTCGAAGAAAAGGTAAAAAAGGAATGCGTCGGTTGCTGTAAAAACCCCGATCAGCGCCGCTTCCATAAAAAGGATAAGGGAATAGAAAGTCGGGCTGTTGTTGTAATCGTGCTTGAAAGCGGAAAGAATAATAAGCGGTGTCAGAAATGTCGTCAGTAAAACCAGTACCAGGCTAATGCCGTCAATGCCCCCAGCAAATGAAATCCCTCCGGACGCAAGCCAGGCGTATTTGAAGCCAAACTGGGTTCCGGCAGCGGGATCAAACTGAAGCCAGACTGTGACAGCCAAGCCGAGAGCGGCCAAACCGCCAATGAGAGCGACTTGTTTTGCGATGCCCGAACCCGATAGAAGGGTGATCACACCGGCAGCAATTGGTAATAGTATTAAAAGAAGAGTAAGCATATTTTCAAGTCAACGGTCAGCAATGAATGATGAACGGATTTATTGATAATGATCAAAGTAAAAGCTTCCAGAACAATATGACCACAATCCCCAGGACCATAGCGAAAACGTAGTCTCCTGTTGAGCCGGTTTGTGTTTTCCTGAGCAGCCCGGCCAGGAATGATATCACCCTGACAGTCGCATTCACAATCAGGTCAATGAAAAACTCTCCGAAGCTGTAAAGGATATTCGAAAGTGTCTTGATGGATTTTACAAAAACAGAATCATAGATTTCGTCTACAAAATATTTGTTGTAAACCAGTTTCTGCAATCCTGATTTTTCCTGAGAATCCGGAGCCGGAACCGCTGCTTTTTGCACATACATTACATAGGCAACAATCGCTGAAACCAGCGCAACAGCCACAGAAACACCCATTAAAAGATACTCTTCAGAATGCGAAAGCGCAGTTGGTTCAAATGCGGTAGGATTTACCTGACGAGCCGCATCATACAATGGGCTCATAAATTCGGCCAGATGGTGTGTACCATGCAATGCTTCGGGAACACCGATAAACCCGCCGAGCGCGGACAATACCGCAAGAATTATCAACGGAACCGTCATCGATGCAGGAGATTCATGCAAGTGATGCTCCTGCTCATGTGTGCCACGGAATGTTCCGAAGAAAGTAAGGAAGAGCAGCCGGAACATATAGAAAGAAGTCATCAACGAACCCAGCACACCAATTACCCAAAGCAGTTTATTACGCTCGAAAACATGCGCGAGGATTTCATCTTTTGAGAAAAATCCTGCGAAAGGAGGAATACCTGAGATCGCAATGGTAGCAATGAGGAATGTCAGGAAAGTGACCGGCAGTTTTTTCCTTAATCCACCCATCGAACGGATATCCTGCTCGTCGGACATGGCGTGGATAACGCTACCGGCGCCAAGGAATAATAACGCTTTAAAAAATGCGTGCGTGATTACGTGGAACATGGAAGCTGAGTAAGCCATCGCTCCAAGGCCCATAAACATATAACCCAGCTGGCTCACTGTGGAATAGGCGAGAACTTTTTTGATATCGTTTTGTAAAAGGCCGATAGACGCTGCAAAAAGAGCAGTAGCGGCTCCGATCACGCCGACAATCTCCAATGTAGAAGGTGCAAGTGAGTACAAGACATTGGATCTGATCACCATGTAAATGCCCGCAGTAACCATGGTGGCCGCGTGAATCAATGCCGAAACAGGGGTAGGGCCCGCCATCGCATCCGGTAGCCAGGTATACAATGGAATTTGTGCCGATTTTCCCATCGCTCCGATAAAAAGGAACAAAGTAATGGTTATTATGACAGGATCGCCTGTCTGAAAGCTGGTAGCCTGACTAAAAACTTCCGAATATTCAACAGAACCAAACGTGGCGATGATTGTAAAGATCCCTAATAAAAAGCCCAGGTCACCGACGCGGTTCATGATAAATGCTTTCCGGGCTGCATTGTTATAGTTAGTGTTTTTATTCCAGAAACCGATCAGCAGATATGAGCATAGTCCCACGCCTTCCCAGCCTATAAACATGATCACATAATTGGAACCTAGCACCAGGAGCAGCATGAAAAATAAAAACAGGTTCAGATAAGCAAAGAACTTTCCGAAACCTGAGTCATGGTGCATGTAGCCGATGGAATAAATGTGGATCAGCGAACCCACACCGGTAATGATCATCAGCATTAATAACGAAAGCTGGTCAACCTGGAAAGAAAAAGGAATATTCAGGTCACCGACGCTGATCCAGTCGAAAAGCGGGACGATAAATGGTTCGCTTCCGGAAGCCAGAAAAGCATTGAAAGTCATGACGGACAAGACGAAACTGGCTACAACAGCAAGTGTTCCGATAATGCCGACGGCTCCTTTGGGTATATTGGGAAATCCGATTCCGTTGATCAGAAAACCGAGCAGCGGTAAAAGAGGAATCAGGATGATTAATGATGCAGACATATTTAATATTTATTCTTAATCTCTAGTATACCTTCGATTGCAGGACTGGTTACGGGGTTACCATTTCAGTTTATTGAGGAAACCAACGTCCGTATTTCTTGTATTGCGATAAATCATAACGATAATAGCCAGTCCAACAGCTACTTCCGCAGCGGCCACAGCCATAATAAAAAATACAAAAACCTGCCCTGACGGATCTGACCTGTATGATGAAAATGCGATCAGCAGCAAGTTGGCAGCATTCAGCATCAATTCGACGGACATGAAAATGATGATCGCGTTGCGGCGGGTAAGTACGCCTATGATACCGATCACAAAAAGCAGAGTAGCAAGGATTAGATAACTTTGAAGGGGAATGTTCTGAATAACCGCTGGTATATTAACCTCTGGAACATTAGGGTTTGGAATCATAGCAGGTTTACCTTAATGGGATATTCTGTTAAACTAGTCAAAAATAGATTTCTGGCAAAAATAGACATTATTACTACTTACTCAAACCTGTTGAGAAGGATTATGTCAGCGTTGGGTCAAACCCCTTAATTTAATTTCCGTAAGCTTTCGTTTGGTATCCAACGGAAATTCTCCTTTCATCATCCAGTCAAAGAATGAAGGTTCATTTTTAAGAATGTCGGCGACCCTTTTGCCATTATGCTTGCCAAAGTTGAAAACCTCTTCTCCTTTGTCATTATATGCCATTCTGCCTGCAAAATCAATGATTTTCGAGGCCGTCAGTTCATGTAATGCCGCTACGTCGTTTTTAATAGGCTCTGTTTCGATTCCATGCGCATCCACTACCTTCATGCCCTCGTAACGGGCAATCTGACCCTGAAGAACTTCAAAAGTTGCAATGGTATCCGCTTCCGCACTATGGGCATTGGTAAGAGTTTTTCCACAATAGAACTTGTAGGCAGCAGAGAGGTTACGCGGTTCCATCATATGGTAAATGCGTTGCGTATCAACCATCCTGCGGTTCTTGATATCAAACTCTACACCAACACGAAGAAACTCTTCAACGAGCATGGGAATGTCAAAACGGTTGCTGTTAAAGCCGGCCAGGTCACAGCCTTCCAGAAAAGTAGCGAGGTTTCTTGCGATGCTTTTAAACGTAGGCGAGTCCTTCACATCGTCATCATAAATGCCATGTATCAGGCTGCTTTCCAGCGGAATAGGCATTTCCGGATTAATCCTTCGGGTACGTATTTCGGTCTCCCCATTAGGTAAAGCCTTTACGACAGAAATCTCAACAATACGGTCACGTACAATATTGACTCCGGTGGTTTCAAGATCAAAAAAAGCAAGAGGCTTTTTCAGACGGAGGGTATGCATAAGGCTACTCTAATTTGTTTTGCGCGCCGCGAAGTTAAGGCTAAACACATGATAGCGCAAGAATACGGGTAGTTTATACAGATTATAAAAAAGTTAAAATGGGTGAGGTGTGGTTGTGTGTTGTCAGGTTTATTGTCATGAGGTCAGGTGTTGTCAAGTATTGTTTGAATGGCTGATCATTTCTATCAATGACAACCTCATCACAATACCTGACTACTTCATGACCATATTACTCCTCCCCAAGCCACCCGTAAGACTTCGTAACCGCCTTTTGCCAGCCTTTGTACAGTTCGTTTCGTCTGCTTTCATCCATATCCGGATTCCAGGTATGGGCGATTGCCCAGTTTTTGCCGAGCTCTTCGGTATTTTGCCAATAGCCGACCGCAAGGCCCGCGGCGTAGGCTGCACCCAATGCGGTGGTTTCGGCTACTGCCGGCGATACCACCTGCGTATTCAGTATGTCTGACTGGAATTGCATCAGCAACTGATTGGAAACCATTCCTCCATCAACCCGGAGTGACGCGAGCTCAATGCCTGAGTCTTGCTCCATGGCGCGCACTACATCCAGGGTTTGGTAGGCAGTGGCTTCGAGTACAGCACGGGCAATATGACCTTTGTTCACATAACGGGTAAGTCCTGCGATGATACCCCTGGCATCGTTACGCCAGTAGGGGGCATATAACCCTGAAAACGCGGGTACAAAATAGGCTCCACCATTATCCTCCACCGTTTTGGCGAGTTCTTCAATATCACTGCTTTTCTGGATCAGGCCCAGGTTATCACGGACCCATTGCACCAGCGCACCGGTTACAGCGACGCTGCCTTCAAGCGCATATTGAACCGGCTGATTTCCAAATTGATATGCGATCGTTGTCAATAATCCGTTTTCCGAAGTTTTCAGTTCTGTCCCGGTATTCATGACTAAAAAGCAGCCGGTACCGTAGGTGTTTTTGGCCATTCCAGGTTCGAAGCAAGTCTGACCTACCAGGGCTGCATGCTGATCGCCAAGATCCCCCGCCACCGGAACACCCGGCAGAATTTCATTGGTCACACTTCCATACACCTCGCTGCTGCTTTTGATGGCGGGCAGCATATTTGCCGGAATATTATAAGCGGCGAGCATGTCATGATCCCACTGTAATGTATGCAGGTTCATAAGCTGCGTCCGGCTTGCATTGGTTACGTCCGTGACATGGATACCGCCGTGCACACCGCCGGTGAGATGCCAGATAAGGAACGTATCAATGTTGCCGAATATCGCTTCTCCCTTTTCAGCATCTTCGCGTATGCCGTCTACGTTATCCAGCAGCCATTTTAATTTTAGCCCGCTGAAATACGTTGAAACCGGCAAACCGGTTTTGTCCCTGAATTGATTAAGCCCACCTTCTTTTTCATATTTTGCTACCAGTTCCGTAGTTCTTGTGTCCTGCCAAACCAGCGCGTTATAGTAAGGTTTGCCGGTTCTTTTGTTCCAGACGACGGTAGTTTCCCGCTGATTTGTGATACCGATTGCAGCGATATCTGCCGCCGTAGCCGATACATTGATCCTGGCAATGGCGATCACTTCCAGTGTATTTTTCCATATCTCAACCGGATTATGCTCCACCCACCCAGGATGCGGATAAATCTGTTCATGCTCCTTTTGTCCTACCGAAACAATGTTTCCCTGATGATTGAAAAGTATACAACGGGTACTGGTTGTCCCCTGGTCAATGGCTGCGACGTATTTAGACATAATGGTATTTTGATTGGCTTTACTTGCAATAAAGTCAGTAATTAGGGAAAATTAACTGACCAGCACAAATGGGAAAGGAATTTTATTCTCCCGGGATTTAAGATTGGCAAATCTGCTTTCAATATATTTACGTTAGCTATATCAAGCCAGACACACAACCGGAAAATGAAGAAGGTTAAGATCAAAAGGACTATACTTTTTATTATATCGGCAATTCTGCTTTTCCTGATTTCTGACTTTATTTTTCCTTTTCAGCCGAATATCCGTTACGCTACGCAAATCACCGATTCCAAAGGGAATGTGATTCATGCATTTCTAAGCAGAGATGATAAATGGCGGCTCTATTCAGAAGTGTCCGAAATTACACCCTTACTTCGTAAAACGCTGATCTACAAAGAGGATCAGTATTTTTATTATCATCCCGGGGTGAACCCTCTTGCAATTATCCGCGCGGCGGGGTGGAACATATTTACAGGCAGAAGAACTTCCGGCGCTTCCACAATTACCATGCAGGTAGTCCGGCTGCTGGAACCCAGGCCAAGAACATATTTTAATAAATTGCTGGAAATGTACCGGGCATTGCAGCTGGAATTACATTATTCCAAAGGCGAAATACTGCAGATGTATCTTAACCTTGTTCCTTATGGGGGTAATATAGAAGGTATCAAGGCCGCATCGATTTTGTATTTTAATAAGCCTCCGCAGCTCCTTAGTCTTGCGGAGATCACTGCTTTGACTATCGTTCCCAATCGCCCGTCCAGCCTCCGGCCGGGGACAAGAAACGAAGCATTGATTACGGCCAGAAATGAGTGGTTGAAAAGATTTGAGGCTGAAAAATTGTTTTCAGCGAGTACGATCCGTGATGCTCTGGATGAACCGCTGCAAGTGAACAGACTGCAGGTTCCCAGGCAGGCGCCGCATCTGGCTTTGAGATTGAGCCAGGAGTTCAAAGATCAGCCCGTGATCCATACTTCATTGAAGATCCAGACTCAGATTCAGATCGAGGAGCAGGTCAAAAATTATGTGAACAGGCTGAAAAGTATGGACATTCACAATGCCGCGGTGCTGGTTGTGGACAATGAAACCATGCAAGTGGAAGCCTACATCGGATCGGCGGACTTTAATAATCCTTTCGACGGAGGACAAGTGGATGGTATCCGTGCAGTGCGCTCGCCGGGAAGCACATTGAAGCCGCTTTTATATGCCGCAGCATTTGATAAGGGTATCATTACGCCCAGGACGATTTTGAACGATGTCCCCTTTAATTTCGCAGGATACGAACCTGAGAATTTTGACCGGCATTTCAACGGGCCTGTCACTACCGAATTTGCGCTCGCCAACTCACTTAACATCCCGGCAGTAAAAATTCTGAAAGAAGTAGGTACATCAGCCCTCGTTGAAAAATTAAGAAAAGCGGGTTTCAAAACAATTGATAAACAGGCCAAAGATCTTGGTCTATCCATGATTCTCGGGGGTTGTGGGGTAACCCTCGAAGAAATGACCCGGTTGTTTGCCGCTTTTTCCGGTGAGGGAAAATTCAGGAATCTTCAGTTTTTGTCCGGAAATTCTGAAAGTGCAAAAGGAGAAGCAATTGTTTCGGGGGAATCCACATTTCTTGTAACCAATATTCTGACGCAGATCACGCGCCCGGACCTTCCCACGAATTTTGACAACACCTATCATTTACCCAAAATTGCCTGGAAAACGGGTACCTCCTATGGGAAACGCGACGCGTGGAGCATTGGGTATAACAGGAGATATACCATTGGTGTTTGGGTCGGGAATTTTTCCGGGACAGGTGTACCGGGCCTGAGTGGCGCAAATACTGCCACGCCCTTATTGTTTTCGATTTTCAATGCACTGGATTATAATTCTCCCAAAGGCTGGTTTAAAACGCCTGCAAATGTTTCTTTGAGAAAAGTCTGCGCTGCCAGCGGCGATATTCCTTCCGAATTCTGCGAACACCAGATTCTCGATCATTATATTGTCGGAGTATCCGCTTATAAAAAATGCCAGCATTTGCGTTGGGTTTTTACCGATCCTGCTGGCAAAATCTCCTATTGTACCTATTGTATACCCGAAAATGGTTTTGAGAAAAGAACGTACCCCAATATTGCTCCCGAACTGATTGCCTACAATGAGATCCAGAAGATCCCGTACCGAAAGATCCCGCCGCACAACCCGGCTTGCGAAAGGGTATTTCATGAAGGCGCGCCGTTGATTGTCAGCCCAAACGACGGAAGTGAATATTATATCCGCAAAGAAGAACCTCAGCAAATTCAGCTCGCCTGTCAGGCAGCCAATGACGTACAGGAAGTTTTTTGGTATGTCAATGATAAGCTGAGCAAAAGGTCAGCCCCTCATGAGGCAGTATTTGTAAGTCCCCCGCTGGGAAGAGTAAAAATTTCCTGCAGCGACGACAAAGGACGGAATTCCGATATCTGGATTACGGTCAAGAGGATGTAGGCCGTGTGGGCTGTAACTTTTAGATCAGAAGGGTCAGGTATTGTCATGGATGGTCAATTTTTAGTCATGTGCTGGTCAGGTGTTGTCATGAAGGTTATTTTTAGTCATGTGTGGTCATCTATTGTCACTTATTGTTTTTCAATTTCATGACTAAAATGACAAATCATACCACTCAACTACCTAATGACTATAAATGACCACAAATGACAACTTATGACTAACAACGTCATTATCAGCCCCTTGATGCTTCTGACTCCTTTCAAATCGCCTCCCCTTCCGCTTCCTGATAAAGCACCTGTATCAAAGTTTGACCGACTGCTTTCAGCGTTTTTGGATCAATGTTTTCTATGGTATCGTGGGTAGTATGCCACTGATCGAAGAATGTATGGGCAAGATTGTTCTGCTGGGTATGAATGATATCGATCATCGGAATGTGCGCCACTTTATTCACCGGAAGGTGATCATCCGTAATGGCCGAGCCTCTCTGATCGATAAAATAATTGCTGTAACCAAGCTGGCTTGCCGTGTTCCAAACCTGCCTCACCACTCCGTCAGCCAGCTGGACAGAATAACCTTCTTTCAGAAAAGTAGCGCCTTTGGCACCGACCATATCAAGTAAAACCCCGAAGTAAGCAGTATAGTCGGGAATGTGTTTGTTTTGGGCCCAATGCTGGGAGCCGAGGCAAAAACCGCTGTATTCGTCAGTAGCCTCTTCTGAATTGCCCCAGTCTTCGGCATCAAAAAAGATCACATCCACACCGATATCGGGCTTTGCAGACTGAAGTGAAAGCACACGCGCAATTTCCAGAATTACGCCTACGCCGCTCGCCCCGTCATTGGCGGCAGGAACCGGCTTTGTTTTTACGACTGAATCCGCATCTGAAACCGGGCGCGAATCCCAATGTGAAGTGAGAAGAATTCTTTTTGCCGCTTTCGGATTAAAACTGCCGATGATATTCCGGGCATTCAGTTTTTTTCCGTCATATGTAGTAGCAATAAATGATTGCTCTGTTACCTGCAAGCCGTATTTCTTCAATGTTGAAACAAGATAATCCCCACATATTTTATGGGGTACGGTATTAGGAACGCGAGGTCCGAAATCAACCTGTTTTTTGACAAAAAGATAAGCAGAATCAGCATTGAAATCCGGGCTTTTTACAAGCTTGGGCGCCTGCTCCGAAGATTGTTCCGAACTGTCATTGGTATTACATGCGCAGATTGAAAATATTATAAAAAGTATAATCGGTAATCTTCTCAAAAAAAGCTTTTTAGAAAGAAATAGCATCTCCAGTAATTATATTGTTGCGTTCACTAAACCCGGCATTCACCTCTACTACATACTGCGCATTTCCGAGCGAAGGAATACTTTCTTCGGAATAGGGCTTTGTATTTTTCGCGATGGAAACGATTTTTTTATTTTCATCCACGTAAATAATATCCAGCGGGATACTTGTGTTTTTCATCCAAAATCCTTGCGGGGCCGATTGTTCAAAGATAAAAAGCATGCCCACAGAGTCTGGGATATATGGCCGGTACATTAATCCCTTGCTTCTCTCAGCCTGGTTTTCGGCAATTTCGACGTCTATTTTCCGGAGTTTTTTCCCGTCCCGCCAAAAAGTCACCTCGCCTTCTTTTGTAAAATTAACCGATGCCGGAGCAGAATTGGAGGATTTGCTTTCAGATTTATTTCTCGTAGTCAGAAAGGGTACCAAAAAATAGGACAGACCGCCCAGCAGAAAAACGCCCAATAAAATATACGCCAGTACCGACTGCCTTTTTCTCATAAAATTTATTCTTCATAAGCCCAATCGATCCGCACTTTGGTATCCCGGATCACAAGCCCCTGATTTTTAAAATAAGAACGGATTTCGTCTACTTTTTCGTAGTTCTGGGATAGTTTAAATTCGCGGTAAAGTTTCAGCATTCCGTCGAGTACCGCGTGGCCTTCACTGAATTCTTCTTTAAGGCCCAAAACATCTTCAAAGAAAGAGACAAAGTTTTCTATCAATGATGTGTAAACCGCCTCACCCAGCGCAGCCGTTTTCAACTGCCCCATGTTGATCATATTGATGTATTTGAGTAAATTAAAAAGGTTTGCAAAGGCTACCGAAGTGTTGAGATCGTCGTTCATGGCGGCATAAAAACCGTCTATCGATTTTTCGATATCCGTTTTCTTAGCCTCGTCTGCGGCTATGCCTTCCTCGTGGACGTACGTAAGTAACTTTGCAATTCTCAATCCGTTCGCCAGTTTTTTATATCCCTTATGCGCGGCTTTTAATGCTTCATTGGAAAAATCGAGGGTGCTGCGGTACTGGCTTTGCAGCATAAAAAACCGGACTGTCATAGGGCTGTATGCCTGATCCAGTAATTCGTGGCTTCCCGAAAACAGCTCAGCAGGGAGGAATGAGTTGTTGAGCGATTTCGACATTTTTTGTCCGTTGACAGTCAGCATATTGGTATGCATCCAATATCTTACAGGCTCTTCGTCGGTCAGCGATTTTCCCTGTGCAATTTCGCATTCATGATGCGGGAATTTCAGGTCCATGCCACCGCCGTGGATGTCAAATTGTTTGCCAAGATATTTGGCGCTCATGCAGGTACATTCGAGATGCCAGCCGGGAAATCCCATGCTCCATGGCGAATCCCACTGCATGATATGCTCGGGGCTCGCTTTTTTCCAGAGCGCAAAGTCCAGCGGATTTCGTTTTTCTGCCTGCCCATCAAGCTCGCGGGTTTCGTTCAGAAGGTCTTCAATGATCCTGCCCGAAAGTTTTCCATATTCATTTCCGCCGGCCTGGTATTTATTGATATCAAAATATACTGAACCATTGGACTCGTAAGCTGCTCCTTTTTCGATCAATGTCTTTACAGCTTCGATTTGTTCGATCAAGTGGCCGGTTGCAGTAGGCTCAATGCTGGGTGTACGCAGGTTGAAAATTGCTGAAACATCATGGAAATCATTGGTATACCGCTGCACGATTTCCATAGGTTCAAGCTTTTGCAGCTTGGCCATTTTACCAATTTTGTCTTCGCCCTCCTCGCCATCGCCTACCAGGTGCCCAACATCGGTAATGTTGCGGACATACCGAACTTTATAACCGATATGAGTGAGATAGCGGTATAGGATATCAAAGGATAAAAAAGTCCGGATATTTCCTAGGTGGACATTATTATAAACCGTTGGCCCGCAAACATACATTCCGACATAAGGAGCAGCAATCGGTACAAAAAGATCCTTCTTACGGGTAAGCGTATTGAATATTTTAAGGGGCTGGTATGTCTGTTCGGTCATGTATGTTTGTACTTACTAAAAACTGATTCTGAATTAATGTTGCCTTTTTTCTAATCGGGTTTCAACCCAGCTAATGATTTTCTCTGCGTTTTGTAAACCAATTTTAGCTAATTCTGCACTTTTGCTTCCCTGGTAACCCATGTCAATGTGCAGGACTTGATAAGCCGTTGTAAAATTGGCCAGTAAACTTTTATCAACTCTGCTCAACTCAAGCTGATACCACTCTACACTTTTCGGGGTCTTTTTATTTTTTTCTCCCAATAGTTCATTCAGTGCAAGCAGGACGCCGGTATATGCAGTATGCCCCGCGATCTTGACGTATTTTTTGTCATGATAAATCCCATCCTGTTTTTTTGCATTGTTGCTCAAAAAATCCTTTGCATTGTCAATGTGCCTTCTTGCTTCGGTAATGGCTTCCATAAGTATGTGTAAATGTTTAGAGTGGTGATTTTACAAAAATAGCAAATAACCGATGATTTGATTTGTAACAGTTTGGCATAATGCCGTGCGGGCCTGATGCTATTCGACCGATTTGATTATCTTCGCTGCGTTTTTTTCATTAAGATCAAGACCAAACTAACTTAAAATCAATACAGTAATAATTTATGAGTTTACTAACCGTAGGATCTGTTGCATTTGATGCCCTCGAAACACCTTTTGGAAAAACAGATAAAATTATCGGCGGTGCTGCCACTTACATCACACTAGCTGCATCTTATTTTACCAAACAAAACAATCTCGTAGCCGTGGTAGGAGGTGACTTTCCACAAGAAATGATCTCTCTTCTGGAGGAACATGGCGTCAATACCGAAGGTCTTGAAATCGTAAAGGAGGGAAAAACTTTCTTTTGGTCTGGAAGGTACCATGAAGACATGAACACCCGGGATACGCTTGAAACTCAGCTGAATGTAATGGCTGATTTTAATCCTGTTATTCCTGTATCATATCAGGGAACGGAGTATCTGATGCTCGGTAATACGGTTCCTGCCACGCAAAAACTGGTCATCGAACGCATGGCGAAACGCCCCAAGCTGATCATGCTTGACACCATGAACCTGTGGATGAACATTGCGATGGATGATCTGAAAGAAGTACTGAAACTGGTGGATCTGCTGACGATCAACGACGAAGAAGCGCGCCAGCTCTCAGGCGAATATTCGTTGCGGAAAGCTGCGGCGAAAATTATGGAAATGGGACCAAAAACATTGATTATCAAAAAAGGCGAACACGGTGCGCTGCTGTTCCAGGGTGAACGCATATTTTTTGCTCCTGCATTGCCGCTTGAAGAAGTTTTTGATCCGACCGGCGCCGGTGATACTTTTGCAGGAGGATTGATAGGGTATCTCGCGAGCACCGACGATATTTCTTTTGACAATATGAAAAGGGCTATTATTTACGGATCTGCTATGGCTTCTTTTTGTGTTGAAAAATTCGGTACGGAACGTCTGGTGAATCTTTCTCAAGAGGAAATAAAAAGCCGGGTACAGGAATTTGTGAATTTGTCTAGTTTTGAGATACAATAACATTCGAATGGAATGATCACTGAAAAGTCTGTAAGAAAGGGAATTCACACACCCTGCTTGCAGGCTTTTTTGCGTTATTAACGGCGTTATAATTTGCCTGTTCAAGATTATTACATTGCTTTTACTCCTAATACAATAATTTATATGTTACTCAGGAATATCATAGGGTTGTTTTTATTGTCTGCAATATCTCTTCCAGGGCGCTCCCAACAGCATACAGGCGGTCTGCCGCAAAGCAAAAACAAGGTTATCGTGATCGCCCACAGGGGTAACCACGTAACTGCTCCGGAAAATACGCTTGCATCGTACAGAGAAGCCGCAGATTGCGGGGCCGATTATGTTGAAGTTGATTTAAGGACCACCAAGGATGGGCATCTGATCGTGTTGCACGATGCAACCGTAGACCGGACAACCAACGGAAAGGGAAGGGTAAATGAAATGACCTTAGCTGAAGTGAAAAAACTGCAGGTTTTTAACAGAAATAAAAAAACGCACCGTATTCCGGAATTCCGGGAAGTACTCGCGCTTTGCAAGGATAAGATCCATATTTACCTGGATTTTAAAGATGCCGATGTGGCGGAAACCTGGAAGCAGATCAAGGCTGCCGGAATGGAAAATCAGATCGTGGTTTATCTCAATAAGCCGACACAATACCACCACTGGAAAGATATTGCGCCCCAATTGCCCCTCATGACCAGCCTGGCCAAAGAAGTTGTCACGAAAGAGCAACTCGTTCAGTTTCTTGAGAAAACAAATGTAAAGGTTCTTGATAACGTGTCTGATCCTGAAATGGCGCGAGCTGCTCAAGCCCTCGGCGTATCGGTCTGGCTGGATGTACAAAGCCCGGAGGAGGGGCCTGTATCATGGAAAGATGCGTTAAATAACGAAGTACAGGGATTACAAACCGACAAGCCCCGGGAATTGATACAATATCTTCAGGCAAATAACTACAGGTAGGTTTATCCGTGAAAATCCGTGTATCCGTGGCAAAATAGTTATCTATTACTTGCCAACTTTAAAAACACCGGGCAATCATCATCGTGGGCGCCGGGCAGATAGCCAGTACTCATCAAAAATTCATTTACTATTTCGCCCCCGGTGAATTTAAAAGTTTTCTTGAAGAGCTTAACCCACTCCGCTTTGGTCAAAGGGTGATTTGCGTCAAGCCATTTTTTAAATGAACCAAATTCTTTTTTCAGTTCAAGGATTTTTTGGGCATTAATAATGGCCGCATTGATTTTCAGCCGGTTTCGGATAATCCCCGGATCCTGCAAAAGCCTTTCCCGGTCTCCGTCATCATATTGCGCTACTTTTTCAATTGAAAAATTGCTGTATGCTGCTCTGAAGCTTTCCTGTTTTCGGAGCATTAGCGTCCAGCTAAGTCCTGCCTGGTTAATCTCCAGAAGCAGCCTGCCAAAGAGCTCGTCATCATTGTCGATCGGGAAGCCGTATTGGTTATCGTGGTAATGTTTATGCAATAAATAATCAGAATTTTCCGACGGGTTATTGATAATGTAATTACAGTATGACATGATAAAAAGAGTACATATTAAAGACGTAGTTCGGTGAATCAGGATTACCTCCGGATACCGATCTGAACTTCGGTTATATTTCTTTCAGGATGCTGAAAATCCATATTCAAATAGATTTCCCTGTTTTGCCCGCTCATCATCAGGCTATCTGCACTCAATGCCAAGATCAGGTTTCCATACATATTACCAAGTTTATCCCAGCTATCATAGAGTTGTCCTGCAACACATTCGAAGGGTTCAAGATATTTGAACTGAAACGTAGATCCTGACAATTCGGTCTCATCCGGTGTGACCGGCAACGCGATAGTCAGTTTGAATTTTGTGTCCGGCTGACCGTCAGCTCCTTCGTAAATCCAGTAAACCGGTCCCGTAACCTCCAGTTCGTTTTTTACCGCATCCTGATATAAACCTCGCGCTACTATGCGAACATGTTCGGAAATTTCACGCAGAGATGTATGGGTTTCGAAGTACAAAACATGTATCGGCTGGATCCTCTTGACTTCCATAATTGCAATTTCTAAGTTGGTTTCAGGCAAATAAAAATATCCTGAATGACAACCCTATGTCAGCTGCGCGGATTTTATTTTCTAATGTTTCATTTTTCTGACAGTTTTCTGAAGCCAGGGGTAACTGATGTAAAGCACCTTGGTAGCGCCGATCCCCACGCCGGCACCCATCAAAACATCGGCCAGCCAATGTTTGTTATTAAATACTCTCAGTGTGCCTACTGCTGTAGCAGTTCCGTAACCGCCTATGCTGTACAAAACACTGCGCTGACCATATTCTTCGTGTAAAATGGTTGCATTTGTAAAAGCAGTGGTACTATGCCCGGAAGGGAAGGAATGGTAATCTTCGCCATTTGGACGGGGATACCGGATAACTCTTTTAAGGCTTTGCGTGACTCCCTGGGCTATTACATTGGACAGCAAGGCCAGAATAACCTGGTCACCAAGAGAATGTTTCCCCTTAACACCTGACGCGGCCAGTCCCAGGCTTATAACACCCGGGGCATAGGGTAAATAGTCGTCGATGTTCGAGTGAAAATGAGGGTATCTTGAAACGACATTTTCCTGCAGATGCCGGCTTATTTTTCCTTGTGTGAGTAATCCGGCAATTGCCAGTGAGGCAGGTGCTATCACATCAACTGGCCTAACTACCCACAGCGTCGTATCGGCCTGGGCAAAAGAGGATGAAGGTAGTAAACCGCTGAGAATAAGGAGGCAGAATAATTGCGTCCTGAGAAAATGCCGCGTCATAGAATTGCTTCACGTACACGCACCAGTCTTTCCAAAAGTCCTTCCAGCTGATCGAGCGGTAGCATATTGGCGCCATCTGATTTCGCCTCAGCGGGGTTAAAATGCGTTTCTATAAACAATCCGTCGGCCCCGACTGCAATCGCAGCCTTGGCAATTGTCTCAATTAGCTTGGGTTTACCGCCTGTTACTCCGGAGCTCTGGTTTGGCTGTTGCAGCGAATGTGTGCAATCCATCACAACAGGCACGCCGAAAGCGCTCATTTCCGGCAAGTTACGGTAATCCACAATTAAATCTCCGTAACCGAAGGTATTACCTCTGTCCGTCAGCAATACCTGGCATGCAGGATTTATTTCATTCACTTTTTCCACGGCAAACCGCATGGATGCACCGGACAGGAATTGCCCTTTTTTGACATTAACTGCCTTTCCTGTTTTTGCAGCTGCTGCCAGTAGCTCTGTTTGCCTGCATAGAAAAGCGGGTATCTGCAGGACATCCACATACTCCGCCGCGAAAGCTGCTTCATACGATTCGTGTATATCAGTCACGGTAGGTACGCCAAATGTGTCGCCGATTTCCTTCAGGATTTTCAGTGCTTTTTCATCCCCAATACCGGTGAATGAATCAATTTTAGTACGGTTGGCTTTCCGGTAAGAACCCTTGAAAATATATGGAATACGCAGACGATCAGTAATGTTCACGATATGGTCAGCAATCCGTAGCGCCATATCCCTTCCTTCAATCGCACAAGGCCCGGCCATCAGAAAGAACAATGGTGAATCTGTATTTTTTAAGTTCGGTATGGAAATCATTTTAATGCTATTCTTTATTTTCTGACAAAAGTTCTGCGAATGTACAGTTATCTCGAATGTTCTTTATACAATCAGGAGATTTCTTAAGGGGATGGCTTTAAGCATTTGATTTTCTGCTTTTTTTATTTTCTACCGGCCGGATATAATAAAAGATGCCGACTAAAAAAATTTTGAAAAAGTGAACTGAAATATCTTTCTTTGTTGCGATTTTAACCAAAAAGTGATTATAAAATGTCAGCAATTGCAGAAAGAGTTAAGCAAATTATCGTCGAAAAACTCGGCGTTGAAGAGTCGGAGGTAACGCCAGAAGCAAACTTCCAGAACGACTTGGGAGCGGACTCTCTAGATACCGTTGAATTGATTATGGAATTCGAAAAAGAATTCAATTTATCTATTCCTGATGACCAGGCAGAGAACATTGGTACTGTTGGCCAGGCCGTTGCATATCTGGAAGAAAACGTTAAATAATTCGTTTTAGTCCAGTATCATCTTCAATTTCTGTCTCTATTTTATGAGTTTTAAGAGAGTTGTAATTACAGGAATGGGTGCATTAACACCCATTGGAAATGATGTTTCTACCTTTTGGAAAAATTTGGTTGCAGGTGTGAGCGGAGCGGCACCTATCACGCATTTCGATGCTGAAAAGTTCCGTACACGTTTTGCCTGTGAAGTGAAGGGCCTGGATATCAATAATTACATTCCTCGTCAGGAAGCACGTAAAATGGATCCTTTTACCCAATACGCGGTCATTGCCTCTGATGAGGCAATGAAGGACGCCGGCTTTGACACAGATACGCTTGATCTTGACAAAGCCGGTGTGATTTGGGGTACCGGAATCGGGGGTTTAAAAACTTTTGAAGAAGAAGTGATGAACTTTTCCGAAAACGGCAAAACTCCGCGATTTAATCCTTTCTTTATTCCAAAAATGATTGTTGACAGTGCGTCGGGAGTGATTTCGATTCGCAATGGTTTCCGCGGGCCTAATTTTATTACGGTGTCTGCGTGTGCCTCTGCAACGAACGCTCTGATCGATGCATATAATTATATCCGACTGGGTATGATGAATGTATGTATTTCCGGAGGCTCGGAAGCAGCTGTCACCATTGCGGGAGTGGGAGGTTTTAATGCCCTCAAAGCGTTGTCGGAAAGGAATGATTCACCGGAAACTGCCTCCCGCCCCTATGATAAAGACCGTGATGGTTTTGTCCTTGGAGAAGGCGGAGCGGCCATTATCCTGGAAGAGCTTGACCATGCAAAGGCACGCGGTGCCAAAATTTATGCGGAAATGATCGGGGCCGGAATGTCTTCTGATGCCTATCATATCACCGCTCCTCATCCCGAGGGACTGGGTGCTTTCATGGTGATGAAAAATGCCGTGGAAAACGCAGGACTTCAGCGTGAAGACATTGACTACATCAACACCCACGGTACTTCTACCCCGATAGGTGACCCTCAGGAAATCAAGGCGATTGAAAAGTATTTTGGAGAGCATGCCTATAAAATGAGCATCAGCTCCACCAAGTCTATGACCGGCCATTTATTGGGTGGCGCGGGTGCAATAGAAGCAGCTGCCTGTATTTTGGCTATTAAAGATCAGGTGATCCCGCCTACGATCAATCATTTTACAGACGATCCGGAGATTAACCCCAGGTTGAACCTTACTTTCAATCAGGCTCAGAAACGCGAGGTCAATATTGCCCTAAGTAATACTTTCGGTTTTGGCGGTCACAATGCATCCGTCATTTTTAAAAAGTATGAAGGCTGATTAACTTATTACCTTTTGGCAAAGCGAATTCTTATACCGATACTCTCTCTTTTCAGAACCGGAAGCGCTGAGGATAAAAAATTTAAGGAATCGATTGCTCATGTAATTGGTGACCGGCCCTCCAATCTTGGCTTGTATCAACTTGCTTTTCGTCACACATCAGCCTCCCGTGAAACGGCTATTAAAGGCTTTCGTGAATCCAACGAACGCCTCGAATATCTCGGAGACGCCGTTCTGGGTATGGTTGTCGCTGAGTTTCTTTTTACAAAATACCCTTACAAAGATGAGGGCTTCCTTACCGAGATCCGTTCCAGGATCGTAAATCGCGAATCGCTCAACCAGATTTCCCGCAAATTGGGCCTCGACCATCTGATCGAATACGATGGGAACAGGCGCGGCATGTCGCCACGATCCTCTATGTACGGCGATGCCCTGGAAGCGTTTGTCGGCGCCATTTATCTTGATAAAGGTTTTCGCTTCACCCGCACTTTTATTATCAGCAAACTCATCACGCATTATGATCTGGATAGTATCATTCAGAACAATGCGAACTTCAAGAGCCTGATCATTGAATGGGCCCAGCGGGAAGGAAAGGAAATCCGCTTTGAAATCCTTGAAGAGCGTGGTACCCGCCACCACCGCGAATTCATCTCCCAGATTCTGGTAAATGACGAGCCTTTTGCTACAGGCAATGGATTTACCAAGAAAAAAGCTGAGCAGTCCGCTTCTGAACAGGCCTGTGCCTTGCTCGAACTTCGATAATATTTTCTCCCAATTTATATTCAGATAGTCTATCTTCTCTCGAAAACGGCAGATATGTATGTTTGGTCAGTCTGTGCGGCCAAGATCTGTCTTTTTGTCATTATTTTTGTGGGGGCGTTGGTGAATTCGGCCAATATGGCAGTTATTTTGCGTCTTTTGTTTCAAGGAATGGATGTTGTTATAAAGAGAGCATTACCGCAAGGGTAGGTCTAAAATCTAAAACAATAAAAACCTTATAACAATGAGCACTTTAGTAAAAACCCATTTCGCAAACCAATCTTATCTTAACGGCTTTTTCGGTAAAGACCTGTTCCACGAGTTCAATACACCTGCGTTTTCAGGAAGTGTTCCTGCTGTGAACGTCGTCGAAAGTACCGAGGGTTTCAGGATTGAACTGGCTGCACCTGGTTTGCAGAAATCTGATTTCAAATTAAACCTGGAAAAAAACCAGTTGACGATCTCCGCTCAGAAGGAGCAAAAGAATGAAGAAAACAACGAGAAATATACCCGCAAGGAATTCAAATATACTTCATTCCAACGCACCTTTACATTGCCGAACAGTGTTGACGGAGATAAAATAGAGGCAAATTATGCTGAGGGAATTTTGTACGTTGCTTTGCCTAAACGTGAAGAAGCAAAAGAAAAACCAGCCCGTGAAATTGAGATTGCGTAATAAAATTTCATAATTTTAAAAGGCGTTATTTTTTGAATAGCGCCTTTTTTGATGATTACACGAGGCAGCAAAAGTGTCGTTTGGCTGGCAGGGTATTTTAAGGACTTACCAAATAGAATATCTTTGTTAAAATATGTTAAATGAGCACGATGCTGGAATAGTTTGTTATTCACTTTGCGTTATTTAATTCAAAAATAAAAACCCCAACATATGTCTATGAAAACAAATTGGAAAGGTTTAGTGTTGGTTGGGTTGATTTCAAGCGCTTCAACTCTTGCCGGCTTTAAACTACTAGGTACTGATAGCGAGAAGGATGTAATTTTTAAAGAGGCTCCCACAGAATCCATTGCACGTTTTACTTCAACCGGTGCGCCGGTTGGTGCCCCAGGGGATTTTGTATACGCTGCTGAAGCTACAACACCTACCGTAGTCCATATCAAATCAACAATGACCCGTCGGGCTTCACGCGGACAACAAATCCCGGATATCTTTCGTGATTTTTTCGGCGACGAATTTGACGGGGGCTCACGTGGCCCTCAATCATCAGAGGCCTCTGGTTCAGGGGTAATTATTTCTTCTGACGGTTATATCGTAACTAACAACCACGTGGTCGAAGGTGCTCAGGAATTGGAAGTGACGCTGCATAACAAGGGTAAATACAGAGCTAAAGTAATCGGAACGGATCCTTCTACGGATATTGCGGTAATTAGGGTCGAGGCAAAAAACCTCCCAGCAGTTGTTTTGGGAAATTCCGATGCCGTAAAAGTTGGAGAATGGGTAGTAGCAGTAGGTAACCCTTTTAATCTTGAGTCGACCGTTACTGCGGGTATTGTGAGTGCAAAAGGCCGTGGATTGGGAATTATCGGACAATCCAGCCGTAGAAATGGGGTCACACCTACCTCGGCCGCTTCAGGGGATTCTCCTCTTGAGTCATTTATTCAGACTGATGCCGTAGTAAATCCTGGAAACAGTGGTGGTGCATTGGTCAACCTGAAGGGTGAGTTGATCGGTATTAATACAGCTATTGCAAGCCCGACGGGTAGTTTTGCCGGATACGCTTTTGCAGTTCCTGCGAGCATTGTTAAAAAAGTATCAAGCGATCTGATCAAATTCGGTAATGTGCAGCGTGGTTACCTAGGGATTTCCCTGGACAATCTTGATAGCAAAAAAGCGGAAGAATATGGCGTGAAAGTAAACGACGGAGTTTACGTTCGTGATTTTACCGAAAATAGTGCTGCACAGGCTGGTGGCGTGAATAAAGGGGATGTAATTGTAAAAGTGGATGGTATGGATATCCATTCAATTCCTGAATTGCAGCAGTCTATCGGTTTACACAAACCTGGCGATAAAGTTAATCTGACTGTAAACCGTGATGGTAAAGAGAAAGATCTGAACATTACGCTTCGCAACCGTACAGGAGGATCAGACATTATCAAACGTGACGAAAGTGCGGCGGTAATGTCGACATTAGGCGCCGAATTCGGAAACTTGAGTGATCAGGAAAAACAACGTCTGACCCGCTACAAAGTGGATGGTGGTGTAAAAGTTCTCTCTATTTCAGGAGGTAAACTTGCTCGCTCTGGTGTTGAAGAAGGTTTTATCATTACCAAGGTAAATGGAAAAGCCGTGAAGTCAGTAAAAGAATTCCAGAGTGCGATAGCTGGTAAGGAAGAGTCAATGGTGCAGTTTGAAGGCTTGTATCCTGATGCTCCATACGATGTTTACTCCTTTGGGTTCAGGTTGTAATAGGACCAGGATAATATGTAAAATGAAACGGGCCTGAATGTTTTGACATTCAGGCCCGTTTCATTTTACTCTATGTATACAGTTCTTCGCAGGCTTATAGCATATATTTCAGCTTTATAACCTCTTTTTCGCTTAGGAATCTCCATTTTCCGCGAGGAAGATCTTTTTTGTTTAACCCTGCAAATACAGTTCTGTCCAGTTTCTGAACCTCATAGCCAAGATGTTCAAACATCCGGCGAACGATCCGGTTTCTGCCACTGTGAATTTCCAGTCCTACAACCATCGCATCCGGAGTCACCAAACCAACTTCGTCAGGCCGGATAAAACCATCTTCTAATTCAAGGCCTGCCTGTAGCAATTCAAAATCTTCGTTGGTAATGGGCTTATCCAGTTCCGCCTGATAAATTTTCTTAATACCGCCGGAGGGGTGGGTCAGTTTTTCAGCGAGCTCTCCGTCATTGGTCATGAGCAGCAAGCCGGTGGTATTTCTGTCCAGACGTCCTACCGGATAAATTCGCTCCGAACAAGCACCCGTAATAAGATCCAGGACAGTCTTGCGTTCTTCCGGGTCGTCAGTAGTTGTAATGTAATCCTTTGGTTTATTGATCAGGATATACACCATTTTTTCAGGATTCAGCGCCTTCTTTCCGTATTTTACTACGTCAGTCGGTCTTACCTTATAACCCATTTCAGTAATCGTTTTTCCGTTCACAGAAATCTGGCCCGAAGAAATTAAATCGTCCGCCTCGCGCCGCGAGCAAATGCCCGCATTGGCTATGTAGCGGTTCAGACGGATTTCATTGCTTTCCTCCTTCGGCTTGGGAGCGGAACCTTTCTTTTCGTATCCAGCGAGATTATAACGTGGCGCACTTTCGAAACGCCCTACCCGGCGATCCACTCCACTACGATCTTCTGTACGGGCGGTATTTTCTTCTCCGGAAATACTATCCGGGTTCAGCTCATCTTTTTTTTTAAAGGCTGGTTTCCTGGTACGGTCGAAAGAACGTTCACCTGCAGGTTTGAAATCACGGGCCGGGCGTTCATAGCCGGAAGAACGTGGTCTTTCGTCAGCATCCGGTCTTGCAGGCCTGTCTTTCCGTTCGAACTCGCTTTTTGATACTGACGACCTTTCGTCTTTGCTCCGGCCTGTTTCGCCGTAACGTGGTCTTTCAGGTCTGTCGCCTGCAGATCTTTCCCGTGGATTGAAATTTTCCCGTGGCTTGAATGTCCGGGCTTCCTTGTTGAAAGGTCTATCGTCCCCACGCTTTTCGAAGCGGGGTCTTTCTGGATTATTTCTATTTGCAGGATTAAACTCACGAGGACTTCGTCCGTCTTTTGCTCCTTCTTCACGTTTGAAGGAACGTGGTCTTTCTGAACCGGATTTGTCGGCGCCTGGTCCTGAAAAGCGAGGTTTGTCGAAGCGAGGCCTTTCAGAAGGCGCTTTCTCATGATCATAATTCGGGCGGGCACTTTGTCCGGTATTTTCTGATCTGGAAGCTGGTCTCAGACTGGATTTTTTAATGCTGGGCTTACTAAAACGGCTCTCAACTTCCGGACGGGATTTTGTAAATGAGCGGCCTGCTCCATCGTTGCTTTTGCGGAAGGTTTTTTGCCCACCGGTCGAAGGGCGCGAAGCATCTGCTCCCTTCGGACTGTTTGTTCTTTTTCTCATTAGGAATGCAGTATCACTACTGGAATTTTTTCCTCTTAACAAATTTTGTGCGTAATTGGTTAGCGGTGATTGTGAGTGTTGCTCAACATCAAGTCGCTAAAACGCATTGACGAACGTATCTGATGATCAGAGTACTTAGGTGATTTTAATTTTCAGGGTACAAAGATACGCTATTTTTTCAGTAAATATTTTTGTTTGATTTTATGCCAAAATTCCTAAAAGAGCGTTTATTAGTACTATTTCGTTACTCCCGTTTTAGGGCCCTATTTCTCTGCTTCTTACCTTCAACATTGAATTGAATATGTCAACGGATGTACAGCCCCAGCCTCTTTGGAAGCCGGGAAAAAATTTAATGGAGCAATCCAATCTCAGGAAATTCATGAATTGGCTGTTCGTTAAAAAAGGACTTTATTTTCGTTCATATCATGACTTATGGGAATGGTCGGTGACGGATCTGGAGGATTTTTGGGAAAGTCTCTGGCATTATTTCAATATCAAGTCGCATGACCTGTACCTTCAGGTTTTGCAAAAACCGCAGCATGGAATGATCGGTACCAAGTGGTTTACACGTTCCAAGGTCAATTATGCCGAGCATATTTTAAGAAATAAAACGAAAGACCGTCCCGCAATAATTTTTCAATCCGAACAGACTGCTTTAACAGAAATATCCTGGGAAACACTGGAATCAGAAGTGGCCGCGGTGGTTGCCTGGCTCAGGCAGCGGGGGGTGAAACCGGGCGACAGGGTTGCGGCTATCATGCCTAATATTCCACAAACTATAGTTGCTTTTCTGGCGACGAACGCAGTTGGTGCGGTATGGTCGTCGTGCTCACCTGATTTTGGCAAGACAGCGATTATAGACCGTTTTTTACAAATCGAGCCCAAAGTGCTTTTTGTCGTAGACGGATATTCTTACAACGGCAAAACTTTTGACATTACATCCTTTGCGCATGATCTGTCTTATTCACTGCCCTCTGTAAAAGATGTTGTGATGATCAGCTATATCAATTCGCCGTCGCGACCGGAAAGGTTTACCTCTTGGGAAGATATTCTTCATCTGCTCAATTTCGGAATTGAATTTACGCCTGTTCCTTTTGATCATCCGATATGGGTGCTGTATTCTTCGGGCACCACTGCAAAACCGAAGGCAATTACGCATAGCGTAGGAGGCTGCCTGCTCGAACATTATAAGGCCTTGACTTTGCACCAGAACGTAAAGCCTGGTGACAGGTATTTTTGGTATTCAACAACCGGCTGGATGATGTGGAATTACGCGCTCGGCTCTATGCTTTGCGGCGCCACATTGGTAATCTACGACGGAGCCCCGGCTTATCCGTCTTCGCAGGTTCTTTGGTCATTGGCGGAAAATGCAAAAATTACCCATTTTGGAAGCGGAGCCGCCTATTTCATTTCTTCGATGAAATCTGGTGTAAGCATTACATCCGAACGCCTTAATAGCCTGGAAACCATTGGGTCAACCGGCTCGCCGCTAACACCGGAAGCTTATGAATGGATTTACAGGCATATCAAAAAAGATGTGTGGCTGATCTCGCTCAGCGGGGGAACCGACGTTTGTACAGCCTTTGTGGGAGGCTGTCCTATCTTGCCAGTGTATGCCGGGGAGATTCAGTGCAGGATGCTCGGATGTAAAGTGGAAGCATTTGACGAGGACGGCAGGCCCGTGGAAGATGAGTTGGGAGAAATGGTGATAACGCAGCCTATGCCCTCCATGCCCATTTATTTTTGGAATGATAAAGATGAGGTAAAATATGAGGAAAGTTATTTTAGCACATATCCAAACATCTGGCGCCATGGTGACTGGATTAAAACGACCTCCAGAAAATCGGTCGTCATATCCGGAAGATCGGATTCTACTCTGAACAGAGGTGGCGTCCGGATCGGGACCGCTGAAATTTACCGGGCTGTAGAAAGTATTCCTGACGTTAAAGACAGCCTGGCTGTTTATCTTGAGAAGGCGGACGGGGGCGGTACTATTTCGCTTTTTGTGGTGCTGGCAAAGGACAAAAAACTATCAGATGAGCTGAAAAATAACATCAAAGAAGTGCTCCGGTCGCAATATAGTCCGCGTCATGTACCCGATACGATTGAGCAGGTAAACGATATCCCTTACACGGTAAACGGCAAGAAAATGGAGACCCCAGTGAAAAGGATTTTGATGGGGCAGGATCCGGCCAAATACATCAATCTGGATACAATTCGTAACCCCGAGTCACTAAAAGCATTTATATAATGATCCAGCTAAAAAGTCCACTGGCATTTTGATGCACTGTTAATTCAGATTTTCACTAAAATCAACAGTCACAGGCATTTGCTTTAAGCAATCAAAATCGCTTATTTCACGTTAATAAATTATGTCTTCGATAAGCAGCAGCATTGTCACTCCTTTTTAAATCACAGCAGTATGCATCCAGAAAAACCCCAAACCCCGATTCAGAATTCACGTTCGGTAGTTCGTCTGCCGATCATTATCGGTATTACGCTGGCCGCCGGAGTGCTTTTAGGCAGCACGTTTTTCAGCGGTGGAAAAAAGCTTTCTGACGTGGCAAAAGGGTATGCAAAATACCGGGAAGTGCTGATGCTTGTCGATAATAACTATGTTGATTCTGTTAATACCGATGAGCTGGTGGATTATTCTATTTCCAAAATGCTTGAAAAACTGGATCCTCACACTGCCTATTTTAATTCCGAAGAAGCTACTGCGGCCCGTTCTCAGCTGGAATCCGGGTTCGATGGGATAGGGGTTGAATTTAATATTTATAACGATACTGTGTATGTGGTAACCCCGCTGAGCGGCGGGCCTTCCGAAACGGCCGGGATCCAGAGTGGTGACCGTATCATTTCGGTAAACAATGAAAATCTTTCCGGACCTGGCGTTACAAATGCCCAGGTTTATAAGCTGCTGAGAGGAAAAAGAGGGTCGAAAGTAGATCTTTCCATCGAAAGGACGGGGCTGAAAGATCCAATGAATTTTGCGATTGTCCGGGACAGAATTCCTACTTATTCTGTTGATGCAGCCTACATGGTTGATCACGAGATCGGATATATCAAAGTGAGCCGGTTTTCGGAAACCACTTTCGATGAGTTCAAATCTGCTTTGAAAACATTGAAAGCGGATGGTCTCAAAAACCTGATCCTCGATCTGCGTGGAAATCCGGGTGGGTATATGGAGCGTGCGACGAGCATGGCAGACGAGTTTATTTCAGGAGATAAATTGCTGGTTTATACCGAAGGGAAAGACAACAGATTTGACAGAAAAACCAGATCGCATGTTGAGGGGATGTTTGAGCAGGGGCCACTTATTGTGTTGGTGGATGAAGGCAGTGCATCGGCCTCTGAAATTTTGGCAGGGGCTTTGCAGGATCATGACCGCGCATTGGTCGTTGGAAGAAGATCTTATGGAAAGGGTCTTGTACAAATGCCGATCAAGCTCTCGGACGGTTCGGAACTCAGGCTGACTATTTCAAGATATTTTACGCCAAGCGGAAGAAGCATCCAGAAACCGTACGAACTGGGTAAAGGCGAGGATTACAGCCAGGATCTGTCTCACAGATATGAAAGCGGCGAATTGTTTAATGCCGATAGTATCAAATTTGATAAAAGCAAAGTCTACAAAACCGACGGAGGTCGCACGGTTTATGGTGGTGGGGGCATTACTCCTGATGTTTTTGTGCCGAAAGATACGCTCCTGAACAGCAAATATCTTTTCGAGCTTTATTCAAAAAATATAATCCGGGAATATGCGCTTAGGTTTGCCAACGAAAATCAGAAAAAACTGGAAAAACAGTCTTTTCAGGAATACTTGAAATCGTTTGAAGTTTCGGACGCAATGCTGGCTGAACTGGTTAAAGACGCTTCGAAAGCAGGGATCAAACCGAATGAAAAAGAACTTAATCTTTCAAGGCCTGTTATTATTGCCCAGACCAAGGCGATAGTCGGACGTTATGTTTGGGGCAGAAAACAGAAAAGCGGATTAAATAATGAAGTTTTTCAGGTCCTTAACCCGACAGACAATGTTTATCAGCAGGCGGTCCAGCTTTTCAGTCAGGCGGCACAGCTTGAAAAAGGAAAGTTCAGCAGCCTGAATCTACCCAAAAAATAAGTTGAACCACACTTGGCTCAATACTACCAGCGTAAAATAATCTCAGTAATGTCCCGAATTGCATTAATTACCGGAGCTACGTCCGGCATCGGAAAGGCCACGGCAGAAGTGTTCGCCGAAAACGGAATCGATCTTATCATCTGTGGCCGCCGTCAGGAACGACTAACCGAGATCGCAGATGCATTGTCTTCAAAAGTACGCGTCACTACCCTTGTCTTTGATGTTCGTGATAAAGGGGCCGTGCTGGCTATGATCGGATCGTTGCCCGACGACTGGAAAAATATTGATATACTGATCAATAATGCAGGAAACGCACACGGACTTGGCACTCTGGCTGAAAGCGATACCGATGACTGGGATTCGATGATCGATGGAAATGTGAAAGGGCTTCTTTATGTTTCAAAAGCCGTTATTCCCTTGTTATTGCAACGTGGTACCGGACATATCGTTAACATCAGCTCGATCGCCGGAAAGCAGACGTATGCGAATGGAGCCGTTTATTGCGCTTCTAAGGCTGCGGTGGAGGTTATCAGCGAAGGCATGAGACTCGAACTGACCCAGCATGGCATCAAAATTACCAACGTCGCGCCAGGTGCTGTAGAGACAGAATTTTCTCTGGTCAGATTTAAAGGAGATGAAAGTCGTGCCGAAAAAGTCTATCAGGGTTTTGATCCGTTACAGGCGTCGGATATCGCTGATGCTATTTTTTACGCAGTCAATGCACCGGCCCGTGTAACCATTGCCGACATTACGATTCTTGCCGGGGCGCAATCCGAAGCGACAGTTATTCACAGGAAGTAACCTTAAGATCCTCTATTTTTCTTTGACGGATTTAATAACTTTGTGCGTCTTGAAAAACCACGGCACCCTGCTGTGGGATTTCAGGACTATTGCGTACGTATATGAAAATAATCCAACAAAGAACTGCTGCGTCCGGAGTGGTTGCAGCTGAATCGGGGCAAACCGTTTTTCCAATATTGCTGGCATTGAGTTTTTCGCATCTGCTGAACGATACAATGCAATCGCTGATCCCTTCGATCTATCCCATGGTGAAGGATTCGTTTCAGCTTAGTTTTTCTCAGATAGGACTTATTACTTTCACGTTTCAGGTGAGCGCATCTATTTTGCAGCCACTGGTTGGACTGTACACCGATAAAAGGCCGCAACCCTATGCATTGGCAATAGGAATGTGCTTTACATTGTTGGGTCTGGTCTCGTTGTCCCTCGCCGACAGTTTTCACATCGTCTTACTTTCAGTAGGACTAATAGGTATTGGCTCGGCTGTTTTTCATCCGGAAGCATCGCGGGTGGCGCACATGGCTTCTGGCGGGCGGCATGGCATGGCTCAGTCGCTTTTTCAGGTGGGTGGTAATGCCGGAAGTTCATTGGGGCCGTTGCTCGCTGCGATGATCCTTCTTCCCTACGGACGTTTTCAGATCATCTGGTTTTCGCTCGTAGCATTGCTTGCCATATTTATTTTATCGGTGGTAGGTAATTGGTACAAAGCCAATATGGATCGCTCGACTAAGAAATCAGCCGATGTTACGCACCAGGCGGTCAAGCTTCCTACCCGGACGGTTGTTTTTTCAGTGGGAATTTTGTTGTTGCTGATTTTTTCCAAATACATTTATATGGCGAGCATTTCAAGCTACTTTACTTTTTATCTGATCCATAAATTCGGCGTTTCTATTCAGAATTCGCAGATATATCTTTTTGCGTTCCTTTTCTCGGTAGCAGCAGGAACGTTTATTGGCGGGCCTGTTGGTGACCGTATCGGACGGAAATATGTGATCTGGATTTCTATTTTGGGTGTGGCACCTTTCGCGCTCGCATTGCCTTATGTCAATCTTTTCTGGACGGGGGTGTTAAGCTGTGTGATCGGGTTGATTTTGTCCTCGGCCTTTTCTGCGATTCTGGTGTATGCACAAGAGCTGATTCCGGGCAAGGTCGGTATGATCGCCGGTTTGTTTTTTGGTTTTGCTTTTGGAATAGGAGGGATCGGTTCTGCTCTTCTTGGAAATCTGGCGGATAAAACCAGTATCGAGTATGTTTTCAATGTCTGTTCGTTCTTGCCTCTTATCGGGTTGATTACTGGTTTTTTGCCTAATCTTGAGAAGAAGAAAACCGCCTGATAGTAAGGAGGTTTATCCGACTGCTCTAGTAAAATGCTTTTTTAAATCTTGTTTGCCGTCGATATTGTGAGGCGCTTCCAACTGGTCAACGACTTCCAGGATATTTTTCTTTTTGAAGGCGATTTGACAATACTACGCATGTAGTCCTCAATTATTTGAGAGACAGTCGTTTGTTTTGATGCAGCATAGTCTTTCATTTGAGAAAGGACGCTGTTTTCAATAGTTATGTTTAGCCTCGTTTTCATAGAAATGAAGATGCGCATAAATTTAAAGAATGCGCATATTTGTTTTTTAATTATCAGAAGCGCTCATTTCCAGGAATTCTCAGAATCAGATTCGGATCAGGGCAAATCGAGAGGTAGTGGGCAGAATCTTGTATACTACTGACGCCTGGAAAATCTCCCGAGTAGTTCCCGATATCTTTGATAACCTGAAAATGTAGATGTGGCGGCCAGTCGCCATTTTCGGGATAAGAGCCGATGGACGCAAAGTTTTCCCCGCCTGCAATTATTTTTCCCGGATATAAATTATCGAGTGAGGCCAGGGAAAGATGGCCGTAGAGTGTGAAAAATTCTAATCCATGAAGGTTATGGCTCAGAATAATAGTCGGCCCGTAGTCTCCAAAATGATCGTTGAAAGCAAAACTGTGAATTTTCCCGGCCAATGGAGCATAAATGGGTTCCCCGGCGTCAGTCCAGATGTCAGTACCCAGATGAATACTTCTCGAATTTCCTTCACCACTCATAAAATGCCCGCGCTGCCGGTAAATGACCCTGTTCTCTGCATATCCTCCGATGCCAGTGTAAGTGTTTTCTAAGAGGAGTTCCTGAAAAACATAAGCTGAAAAAACAGAAGTGTCTGAGAGGTCAAGGCTCAGCAATGCTGGGGTTTTTTCTGAAAAATCCAGTCTTCTGTAAGGTCTGGAGCCCATGATAACCTTCTCAAATTTCGAATGCTCCTGTAAAATATGCGAAATAGATTGCATGTCTTATTTCGGGTCGAGTGCCTGCCTGATTCTGTGAAGTACGTCCTGCAAATGGTATTTGGTTATTTTGTCCCTCGTTTTCGGAAGAGCAGTCTGCAAGGTAGTTTTTAAGGATTCCAGATGAGCCCTGGCTACCGATGGCAAATCTGTTTTTGTAAGCTCTACAACGCGTGTCGAGTATCCGTAAGTGATCCCCACAGGCACCGAAAGTACGTTAGCCCTTCCTGGACGTAGCAGATCGATCTGCTTTTCGATGTAAACCTTTTGAAGGTTCCTGCGGTACAAATCGATGCTTTTGCCAGTTTTTGTTTCCGCCCAGATCCCGCTTTCCAGGTCTGTGAAAAGCTCATCAAGCGTATAATACTTGTTGGAAAGGCCAGTTTCCATCAGTCTCACCATTCTGTCGCCTGCGAAAAGGGTTGTCAGCGTATACTCCTGGAGTGCTTTCACAGCCTCAACGCCGGTTTCCGGTTTAATTTTATTCAGTATGGTCTGGTCGAGCAACCAGGAAGGTGTTTTGAACAATTGTGCATTCAAAAAATCAACCGCTTCTTTTTGGGTGGTTTTTGGCACCGTTGTAAAAGTAGGCCCCTCCATATCATAGGTAGTCGGTGTATCATAAATCCCGCCAATATTTTTGATCACGTGCCCCAGGTAACGTCGATACTGAGCCACGACATTGCTGTAAATTTCATCCAGTTCCTTATAGCTTTCGCCGTCCTCTTTACTCCATTCTATCAGATTGGGAAGAATCCTTTGCAGGTTTTTAATGCCATATTCAGAGGCTTTCATGGCATTATCACTCAGGTCTTCTGTTTGATACCTGGGGTCATACGGGCTGATTTCGGTTCCAAAATGCAAGCGCGGATTTTTATAGGATTCAACGGTCATGGTGTTCAGGAGGGCCTTTTCTGACGCGGTATCCTTTGCATCATCAAAATTGCTGTAACCCCACTGAATGGCCCATTTGTCATAATCTCCGATCCTCGGGAAAAGGTCCGTGATCCCATCTTCGGGCTGTGCCACATAATTGAACCGCGCATAATCCATTATTGAGGCCGTATGACCGTGTTCGCTGATCCAGTCTTTGTCGCGGAGTTTTTCGACAGGCGTCGCCGAGCTGGCGCCCATATTATGCCGAAGCCCCAGGGTATGGCCGATTTCATGAGAAGACACAAAACGGACCAGCTGGCCCATCAGTTCATCGTCGAATTTTTTCTTCCGGGCGTTGGGGTCCACGGCACCGGCCTGGATAATATACCAGTTCCGCAACAGCCGCATTACATTATGATACCAGCCAATGTGGCTTTCGAGAATTTCACCGCTCCGGGGATCATGTACGTTTGGCCCGTATGCATTTTGGATGTCAGCCGCGAAATAGCGGATTACCGAATAGCGGGCATCTTCCAGACTCATCGTTGTATCATTTTCCGGCCAGTACTCTCCGCGGATCGCATTTTTCCAGCCGGCTTTTTCAAAAGCAACCTGCCAGTCGTCTACACCGGCTTTCAGGTATTTCCGCCACTTTTCAGGCGTTGCGGGATCGATATAGTATACAATCGGTTTTTTGGGTTCGATCAGCTCGCCGTTCTTCTGGCGAACTACATCTTCTGCATTTTTGGGCTCGAGGCGCCAGCGAACGGCAAATACTTCATGGTCTGATCGGTGTGATTCTTCCCCGAAAATCGCATATTGGTTTGCGAAATAACCCACACGGCTGTCAAAAAACCTTTTGCGCATCGGGTGTTTCGGAAGCAGGATCAGTGAGGTATTCAGTTCCATGGTTACTACTCCGGCGTCCAGCCCGGAAGGTAAATATTGGCCTATGGATGGGATCGGCGAGGGTGTCAGCACTTGTGGGACAACCACAAAGGTTTTTACCGTGCGGATTTCAGTGTTGATAGGGTAGGTTCTGATTTTATCAATATAGGACGCCTCTTTTTTAAATGTCGAAAGCTTAAGTAGCTGCTTGCTGACCGAATTGAGCGAAAATACCTGATTATCAGCATTGAAAAAGTCCGTTACATCAATCAACGATGTATTTCCAGACGCCTCTTTCTTCTCAGCTTTTATGTCGAAAACGCCTATGATCGGATCAGAATTTGAGTTCTTTACGGCCTTAAAAATAGGCTTGGTACTGTCGGGACTGGCTACTACAATGGTCACCGATCGAAGCAGAATATTGTCATCATAGCCCTTTTCCCAGCGGATCATTTGTTTGTTAACTTCCTCGCCTCCGAAAATACCTCCCCCGGCTGCCGTTTTTGAATAGCGGGTCACAGCCATGATATCCTGATTGAGCAGCGAATCCGGTATTTCAAAATACCATTTGTTATCTACTTTGTGGACAGATATCATTCCCTTCTGGCTGATGGAAGTAGTGGTATCAATCAGGTCTTTGAAGGGTTTTGGAGCTTTCTTTTTCTCGTCTTTTAATTTTTCCTTAACGGCAGTAGCAACAGCATCGACCGCATTATTTATCTTGACATCTTCCTGTTTCTCTTTCTCCTTTTCCTTCCTTTTCTTTCTTTGAGCCTCAGCATTGCTAAAACAAAGGACCGCAAGCGCCGTCAGAAGAAGGTACCGTATAACTCTCATGGAATGTGAATAGAATAATTTAGACGATAAATAAGGCGGAATTTACTAAAACATGTAGTATTATTTTGTTAATAGTTCAGCTATTACACCTTCTTTCAGTGCATAGCTCGAAACCTGAATCTGCCTGATGCCATAGGTCTTAAGTACATAATCAACAAGGCAAACTGCCACTACGATCATATCGACTCTCAGTTCGATCATGCCGGGAATGTTCATTCGGGCTTCATGATTGCCGGAAAGGATCAGCTCATAAATTCGGTAGAATTCTTCAATGGAAAGCTGGAAATCGGTTTCCGTTTTTGGTGGCCAGGTGTTAGTTCGGTGATGATAATCTATGTCGATCAGGGTATCAAATGTGCCTGATGAGCCTACCAGTTTGTTTGGTGCGTATTGATGGACCGCATTGGCCAGCGGGATCAGGTTTTCTTCAAAATAATTATAAAGGCTTCTTCTGTCGCCCTGTGACAGTGGATCGTTTCGCATGAATTTTTCCATTAGCCTTTGCCCGCCCACTTCAAAGCTCTGTTTCCAGAAGATCTGTGACTGATTACCAATGATAAATTCAACGCTTCCCCCACCGATATCCATGATCAGCGAAGGATAATCACCGAGATCGGTACCATATCTGACGCCGTAATAGATGTATTCAGCCTCCTGATTGCCGTCAATAACGTTAATGGAAATACCTGTTTCCTGTTTAATTTGAGAACAGAAATCTTCTCTGTTAGAGGCATTCCGTACCGCACTGGTACCAAAAGCGTGCGTATGTGTTTCCTTCACGGCAAATTCGTCGAGCTTTTCGCGAAAATAATGAAGTATGGTCAGCGCTCTCTCGACTGCATCGGGGTGGATGATGCGCTGGTTTATGCCACCCAGACCTATTCTTGCGGGCCTGCTTTCGTGAAAAATTGTCTTAACAGCATCACCATTTTTTTCGACAATGAGAAGATGAAAAGTATTGGTCCCTAAATCAATAATACCCAGTCTGTCGCTCATATCGGGTCGCTAATCTGTTAAAGGCTATTTTTTCAATGCAATGATTGCAAAAATAACCTAATTTTAATGACTTATTTCTTGATTTTCTGACTACTATGTGTTTTCTTTGCAGTCCGATTTCAGAAACCAATTCAAAACATTATATTCTATAAGCATGCTTATTATAAACATCAAAGACAACGAATCGATTGACCGTGCTCTTAAGCGTTACAAGAAAAAATTCGAAAGAACAGGTACAATGCGTCAGCTTCGTGCGCGTACAGCTTTTGAAAAACCATCTGTAAGACGTCGTTTCGAAGTTTTGCGTGCAGTATACAAAGAGAAGACTTACGGTCATTTAGAAGACTAATATCCCCGGAGTTGTTTTCTGATGATTTGATAGGATAATTGTATCCAATTAAATACAAAAAAGAGCCGTCTTGCATGAGACGGCTCTTTTTTGTATGTTGGAGCTATGGTAGAGGTATTTCTGGAGTTTCTGAAGTTTGAAAAACGCTCGAGTGAGCACACGGTAAAGTCATACCAGACGGACCTTGATCAGTTTCAGAAATATTTACTCGCTCAATATGAATGTGGTGCCCCGGAAACCGCCAGTCCGTCAATGCTCCGGTCATGGGTAGTGAGTTTAATGGAAGAAGGCCTAAATCCTGTTTCAATAAACCGAAAAATTGCCTCTCTCCGCTCATATTATGGCTTTTTGAGGAGAAAAAAACTAATTGACAGCGACCCTTCAAAAATTCTCTCAGCATTAAAAACGCGTAAAAAACTTCCGGCATTCGTAGAAGAGAAATCAATGGAAATGCTCTTTGACACGGAACTGTTCAGTGATGATTTTGAGGGATGGAGAGACCGTGCTATTCTTGAGATCCTCTATGGAACGGGTATCCGTCTGACGGAACTTGTCAATCTTGAAATAAAGGATATTGACCTGTTTGGACGGACCATCAGGGTTTTTGGAAAAAGAGCTAAGGAGCGTATTGTTCCGGTTTCGCCAGGGCTTATAGAAATTGTAAAAAAATATCTTGAGGAGAGATCAGCTTCCGAAAACACACCCATTCTTCTCCTAACTGATTCTGGAAAGCCGGTTTATCCGGTTTTTGTGCAGCGAACTGTCAGAAGGTACTTGTCGGCAGTAACAACCCTTTCACAAAAGAGCCCGCACGTGCTCCGGCACACCTATGCCACACATTTGCTGAATCGCGGAGCGGATCTCAATGCGATTAAGGAGCTTCTCGGACATGCCAATCTCGCAGCTACTCAGATATATACACATAACTCAATCGAAAAGCTTAAAAAAACCCATCAACAAGCCCATCCAAAAGCCTGAAACCCATTTTTTCAGAGTATATTTGCTACTATTGCAAGTCCCAAAATATAATTTTGTCACTCCAGTATGAATAATAGTTTCCAGGACGCAGTTGTTACGAAGTACAATATTTTTAATAGCCTTTTCCTGAGTTTGCCCTACCGTGGCATTTTTCAGACAGGTTCGTTACTTCCGATACTTACCCAACAAAGTGAGACAGGGTTTCAGGAGGGAAAATCCCCGAAGGAAATCATCGAGCATTTTTTTTCAGAACTTCTGGAAACAGCCACACCGAAGGAAAGGGCCGATCTGCTTTTTGCTTTTATTCAATATATTGAGCGACAGGTTGTTCTTTTTGATTCCGTTGAAGATGCGGCATTTGACCAGACGCACGATCTTTCAGGGAAAGGTTCCGTGGCCTATCTTACAGACCGGCTGGACAAGGACGAACTTAAGAAAAAATTGTTGACCAAACTGGAAGATTTCAGTGTGCGGATTGTGCTAACGGCGCACCCCACACAGTTTTACTCCGGTAAGGTTCTTGGGATCATCAACGATCTTGAAGATGCTATCAAAGAAAATGATTTTACAGAAGTAAACCAGCTGCTTTTACAATTGGGTAAAACGGCATTTATCAACCATGAAAAGCCGACGCCGTTTGATGAAGCGGTAAGCCTTTGCTGGTTTCTGGAAAACGTATATTATGACGCGATTCCGTCCATTCTCGAAAAGCTGATCAATGGCCTGGGCATGAGTGTCCACGACTGGCCTTATCCGGATGTGTTTCGGCTTGGGTTCTGGCCGGGAGGTGACCGGGATGGAAATCCTTTCGTGAACCCGGATATTACCTTGCAGGTAGCAGCCAGGCTGCGGGAAACACTTTTGCGAGGATATTACAGAGACTTGCGGACACTGAAACGTCGGCTGACTTTTAAAGGTGTCGATGATGCGGTTTCCCTGGCTGAACGCAAGATGAACAGCACGATTTTCGGGCCGTTTGAAGACGGGTATGCCAATGCTCAGGAGCTGATCGACGAATTACTGAAAGCGCGCGAAGTTCTGGTGTCGAAACATCAGGGACTTTTCGTGGAACTGCTGGATAACTTTATCCTGAAACTGAATCTTTTCGGATTCTTTTTTGCCAGTCTGGATGTACGCCAGGACAGCCGCAAACATGCCAAGGCCTGGGAGGATATTCTAAAAAGACTCGAGAAGAAAATTCCTCTCCTGAAATACAGTGATTACGAAGGTTGGGAGGAAGCAAAAAAGATAGATCTCCTGCTCTCTTTGAATATTCCTCTTCGTGATGAGGATTATGAGGATGCACTCACAAAAGATATTCTTGGTTCGATCCGGGCCATCAAAACCATACAGGAAAAGAATGGTGAAAAGGGTGCGCACCGTTATGTGATCAGCAATAACACATCTGCACTGAATGTGATGCAGGTAGTGGCATTGGCGAAAAACCTGATTGCCGACGAAAATGGCAAGCTCGCATTGGATGTGGTGCCTCTTTTTGAAACTGTAGATGACCTTGCAAATGCGCCGGAAATCATGCGGTCATTGTACAATGATAATTATTACAGAAGTCATTTGGAAAACCGGCAAAACCATCAGACCATCATGGTTGGTTTTTCTGACGGTACCAAAGACGGAGGTTATCTACGTGCCAACTGGTCCATTTACCGTGCAAAGGAAGAGTTGACAAAAGTTTCCCGGGAGTTTGGGATCAAAGTCACTTTCTTCGACGGACGCGGTGGCCCGCCAGCACGTGGGGGAGGTAATAACCATAATTTCTACTCGTCTCTGGGTAAGGATATTGAGGATAAAGAAATCCAGCTGACGGTTCAAGGGCAAACGATCAGTTCCAACTATGGTACAGTAACCACTGCCATGTACAATCTGGAGCGCCTTTTCACTGCCGGGCTAGAAAACCATTTGTTCCGCGGTAATCGTGTGGAGGAGGAGTTGAGTGAAGAGGACAAGATTCTGATCGAGGAAATGGCGAAAGCTGCTTATCAATCCTACCTTGATCTTAAGAACCATCCGATGTTTGTAAAATATCTGGACAAGAAAACGCCGCTTCGATTTTATGGGCAGACAAACATCGGCAGCCGCCCTACCAAACGCGGGAATGATGATGAAGGCCTGAAATTTGAGGATCTCCGGGCAATTCCTTTTGTTGGATCCTGGGCACAGATGAAACAAAACGTTCCCGGTTTTTATGGGTTCGGTTCCGCGATAGAGCAACTTGTCAAGGATGGTAAAAAAGAGGATATCAAACAGTTATATAAAAAATCGCTTTTCTTCCGGACGCTGATCGAGAATTCCATGCAATCGCTGTCGAAAGCATTTTTCCCGGCTACAAAATATCTTCGAGACGAAGAGGGCTACACTGAGTTCTGGGATAAAATGTATAACGAATTTCTGCTGACGAGAGATTTGCTGCTTGAAGTTTCGGGCCAGAAAGAATTGCTGGACAGTAATAATGTAACGAAAGTATCTATCAAAACACGTGAAAGAATCGTGTTGCCGCTGATCACAATTCAGCAATATGCGTTGCAGATGCTGGCGCAGGATCCCAAAACTTTGCCCGTAGATGTTGAGATTTATAATCAACTCATTATGAGGGCGATGTTTGGAATTATTAATGCTGCAAGGAACTCGGCATAAGTTACTTAGGCATACATTGGACCGGCTGTTGAAATTTTTTCGACAGCCGTTTTTTATAAAAATGCCGCTGAAATAACCTATTTGCGCATCACTATATTTTTTGCAAAATAATTTGATTTTTTTTACCACAATTATTAGTAGACGAATAGTTGAGCAGGCTTATTATCGATGTTAAACTCTCAATATTCCTCAAACTTCAACTTTACTCCACATGACACATCATTCTGATCAGCGGGCCTATTTTTTTAAGATAGACACCACTATCAAAAAGATTCGCAATGCCTTACAAAAACAATTAACCGAAGCGGGCTTTGACCTGACAGTAGATCAATGGGTATTAATCGACCACATATTCCGCCGCCAGGGCATCAGCCAGAATGAACTTGCAGAACTGACTTTCAAAGATCCTCCGACCGTAACCCGCATTATTGATTTGCTGGAAAAAAAAGATCTGGTGGAAAGAGGCCCGGCTGCCGGGGACAGGAGAAAATTTAATCTTTTTCTCACAAAAAACGGAGAGAAAACATACAACCAGGCTTTCCCCATCGTAGCGGATATCCGCAGAAAAGGCTGGGGTAGTCTGAATGAATCGGACTATCAGCACTTTGTGAGGATTATGGATTCTATCTATCAGAATTTTACCTGAAAACGAGAGTTGTAAAGACTTTTTGAAAATACTTTTTTACTGAACGGGCCAGTCGCGGATGACGCTGATACTGGCCCGTTTTATATTAGCTGCCGCGAATTTGTGGGGGTTGTCAAAGGGATATTTTTCTTATTTACTTAAACCTTGGGCATATTTTTATATCTAATTTCTACGTTGGCAATAACGCTGACCGAAGTTTGGGAAGCAACAAAGCCAATTTTATTTATTACTTACTATCGTTCAATTAGCTATGAAAACCATTTTGTTGAGCGCGTTCCTTTGCAGCGCAGTTTTATTTCCTTCTTTTGCACAAACCACCTTATTGAAAGAAGCCTCTCCCAGAAAAATCGAAGTGGCTGGTTTTGCCGAAATGGAGGTAGTCCCCGACGAAATTTACTTCAGCATTTCGCTCAGGGAGTATTATGAGGATGAAAAAAATCAGAAAGGTAAAGTGATCATCAGTACGCTTGAAAAGCAGCTGATCAAGGCCGTGGCGGATGCAGGCTTATCCAAAGAAGCATTGTCGATTAGCGGCATGGGAGGTTATCAAAATTATGTGGATAAAAAGAAAAAGCCTGCTACATTTCTCGAAAGCAAACAGTACGAGCTTAAAATTGACCGTCCCGATAAGCTGGACGTGATTTTGTCAAAAATAGACAGCCGTGGTGTACAATATGCAAATGTTGCCCGGGTAGATCATTCCAAAAAAGAGGACTTTAAGAAACAGATCAAGATCGATGCGCTGACAGCTGCGAAAGACAAAGCGGAATATCTGCTGGCAGCGTTGGATCAGAAATTAGGCCAGGTACTGGAGATCCGTGAACTGGACGAAAATGTATTTTACCCACAGCCGATGTTGGCGAAAAGCAATATGAGAGCCTTCGCTCAGGCTGAATCGGCGGATATGGTGCAGGAAAGCGACGTACAGTACCAGAAGATCAAGATCAGTTACCGGATGCAGGCTGCATTCGAGATCAAATAGTACCTGCCAGAATTTATTTTGGTAAGTGTGACACGGCCGGGCACAATTTTTTGTAAACTGGCAGGGTGATTGTTAAGGCGTTTCTTTGTAACGATCCATAAGTTCTTTAAATTTAAAATAAACTAAGCAACTGGAAATCATGAGCATAAACGCAAAACACCTGGCCACATTTATCCTTGGAGCTGCCGCTGGGGTAGCGGCACACAAATATCTTCAGAGTGAGGAAGGAGAGAAGCTCCTGGAAGACCTTAAAACCAAGGCGAGCGACCTGAAAGCCGAGGCGGAAGGTGCCATTGATAAAGCACCGGAATATTTTGAAGAGCTGAAAACAAAAGGTTCCGAGGTGCTGAAAACCAATTTTCCTGATGCCGAAACATTCTTTAAGGATTTGTATGAAAAATTTGTAGGAAAAGGACCTTCGTCTGCTACTACGGAAACAACACCAGTTCCTGATCCGATATCCTGACCGGCGTAAATAATAAAGGTTGAAGATTAGGCGATGTGCGGAATCTTCAACCTTTATTATGCCTTAAATAGTCCATTGATCTGCGCATACTGGATCAGTAACATCGTTTTGGCGTCTTTTATCTCTCCCGTCCCAATCATTTCAACGGCTTTTGCAAAAGGAATTTCCAGCACTTCAATGTTTTCCTGCTCCGTTTCACAGCCGCCACCATCGTTAATCTTCATATCGGCGGAATATTCAGCAATAAAAAAATACAGGATTTCTGTGACGGATCCTGGGGACATATATGCCTCAAATATTTTTTTAACCGATCTGATTTTGAAGCCGGTTTCTTCTTCTGTCTCTCTTTTGATACAATCTTCGGCATTGTCTTTGTCCAGCAAACCCGCACAAGCCTCGATTAGCATACCCGTTTCATTTCCATTGGTGTAAGTCGGCAGCCGGAATTGCCTGGTGAGTATCGCGGTTTGCTGTTCGATGTTGTACAAAAGAATGGTTGCTCCATTTCCGCGGTCATACGCTTCCCTGCTTTGGCGTTCCCATTTACCGTCTGCGCGTTGGTAGTCAAAGGTATATTTCCTCAATGTATACCAGTTGTTTGAAAGGACTTCTTCAGAAACCACATTAACGTTTTCGTTCTTCATTTGATTGTTTATGATTGATTTTGATTAATAATGATCAAATATAGCGCCTAGTATGGGAAATTAAACTTTACTGCCTGAACATTGATTGAACGGACGAAATTTGATGACGAGCGAAGTCATATCAAATCGTATATTGTGCCAGTATCTTCAATCTGAATATGAAACCAGCGTCTTACTGGATCGAAAAATATAATCTTCAGCCGCATCCCGAAGGCGGCTACTACGCGGAAACTTACCGCTCCCGAGAAACGATTGCTGAACATGCCTTACCATCGAGATTTGCCGGTTCCAGGTCATACAGTACCGGGATCTATTTTCTTCTGGAGAAACATAATTTTTCCGCATTTCACAGGATTGCCTCTGACGAAATGTGGCATTTTTATGCCGGTGAGGCACTTGACATTTTTGTAATTGATCCGGAAACCGGAAAACTGGAGATCATCAGACTTGGGACGGATCCGGAAAAGGGAGAAGCATTTCAGGCTATTGTTCCGGCTGGAGCATGGTTTGCGTCCAGACCAGCCAACAACAGTTCCTATGCATTAGTTGGCTGCACGGTGGCTCCGGGTTTTGATTTTGAAGATTTTGAGATGGCTGACAGATTGGTATTGTCAGGCGATTTTCCTCAGCATCGTGATCTTATTGCGGCGCTAACCCACTAATATCCGATACTTGTGTCATCGCCACGGGGATCTGATCCGCCTTCCAACGATCCGTCGGGCAATACGAGGATACAATCCATGCGTCCGATCGTATTTCGCTGCTGTTCAAGAAAATAACCTTTGGACTGTAGTTTTTGGATAGCCCCCTCTGAGAAGGCATTGGCTTCAAAAGTAGTTTTGTCGGGTAACCATTGGTGATGAAATTTCAGTGCATTCACGGCCTGCTGCATGGTCATGCCATGTTCGAGCACATTTAAAATAGTCTGATAAACCGAGGTGATAATCGTTGAACCGCCTGGAGTACCCACAACCATCAGTAATTTGCCATCTTTTTCAATAATCGTCGGCGTCATTGAGGATAACATACGTTTTCCTGGTGCAATCGCATTGGCTTTGTTTCCTATGAGCCCGTACATATTGGGCGCACCTGCCTTTATGCTGAAATCATCCATTTCATTATTCATGAAAAAGCCACCTTTTTTGATCACAATCCTGCTCCCATAGCCGCCGTTCAACGTTGTGGTGACTGAAACTGCATTTCCATCCTTATCCACAACAGAAAAATGGGTTGTTTCAAGGCTTTCATAACCTGGGAAAATGCCTCCCGATATATCCTTACTGTCAGTTGCTTTGTCCCAGTTAAAGTCGCTCCAGCGCTTTTGCAAGTATTCCTTACTGACCAATGTTTCCGTAGGGATTTTTACAAAATCAGGGTCTCCCAAAAACTTTGCGCGGTCGGCATACACGCGGCGCTCCGCTTCGATCATTACTTGAATAGTGGAATCGCTGTGCCAGCCCCATTTTCGCAGCGGTTGCTGCTCGGTCAGGCGCATAAGCTGTACCAGCGCTATTCCGCCGCTGGAAGGAGGAGCCATTGTGATGAGTTTGTAATCCTTATAGTCCTGTACAACCGTTTCGCGCCACTGTGCCTGGTAGTCAGCTAAATCCTTTTTGCTGATAATACCTTCTTTATGACTGTTGATATCTTTCACCAGCCATTTTGCCACTTTTCCTCTGTAAAACCCATCGCGCCCTTTGTTCTGAATCCTGCGAAGCACTTTGCCCAGGTCTTTCTGTATCAGAGTGTCACCTGCCGCCCAATCTTTTCCGGAAGGATTCAAGAAATACTTCGTGCCCGGATTGAGCACGGTGAGGTCTTTTTTAACTGCATTCAATCCTCTGGCTTCGCGGTCGGTTTGTATGACGCCTTTTTCCGCCAGGTCAATCGCAGGCTGAAGAATTTTTTGCCATGATAATTTGCCATGTTTTGCATGGGCTTCCGCCATTCCTGCCACCGATCCTGGTACGCCCGAGGCCAGTCGGCCGAGTGTGCTTGCTCCCGGAATCACATTCCCGTTTTTGTCCAGGTACATATCTGCATGGCCTTTGGCCGGAGCTTTCTCACGAAAATCAATGCTGTAACTTTTGCCGGTATTGCTACGAAACACCAAAAATCCGCCGCCTCCAAGGTTTCCCGCCGACGGATGCACAACCGCGAGGGCAAACTGTACCGCCACCGCCGCGTCTATTGCATTTCCACCAGCTTTCAAAATTTCAACCCCTACTTTCGATGCCTCAGGATGTGCCGTGGCGACCATGCCATTTTTGGCAATAACACCCTTCCTATCATCATAAAATGGTTTTTGATTAGGGTCGTCGGAAAGGAACTGGTAAAATCCTGTCGACTCCTGTACAGGTTTTTGGGCCCGAACAGCGAGGGGTAATAAACTGATTATCAAAAACAGGGAGTAGCGTAAATTCATAATCCGGCACATTGGTGTTCATTGTAAGTTACAGAATGTCTTTTACAGGATGTATATCAAATCGTTTTTTTCAAACTTTTCCTGAAAATGTTTTTATAAATTGAAGATCAGAGACAATTTAAACTGTTTTTCTTGCCTTTTGTAACAAATAACTACCCTGCATCTGGCGTAACCGTTAACTTTTAAGTTCAATTGGTCAGGAAATAAAATTATCCGTCAAGCTGCTATGAAACTTTTACGGCAAATCTTCGAGAGCTTCCGCTTTGCCTGGCAAGCATTAAAATCCAACATAACACGCACTATTTTATCCTTGCTGGGTGTAACCGTGGGCATCTTTGCGATCGTTGCCGTTTTTACGATTGTGGACTCCCTGGAAAAAAGTATCAAGGAAAGTATGAGTTTTATTGGCGATAAGGTGATCTATGTTCAGAAGTGGCCATGGGGATTCGGCGGAGAATACCAATGGTGGAAATATTTTCAATGGCCTGAGCCCAATTATTCGGAATACAAATATCTGTATGATAATCTCGAAAGTGCCAGCGCGGTAGCTGTGATGGATTTTCGGGGTAGTACTACTTTAAAAAACGGTTCCAGCAGTATTGTGGCCCAGATCCAGGGCGTTTCCTATGAGTATAACAAGATATCCGATATTCCAATTGAAACGGGACGGTATTTCATCCCATTGGAAACCAATAATGCGCGCAATGTAGCCGTAATCGGGGCAGATATCGCCGAAGCCCTGTTCCCCGGGCAAGACCCGATCGGGAAGACATTTAAACTGGCCGGGAATAAATTTGCCGTAGTGGGTGTGCAGGTAAAAAAGGGGGAGAGCCTTATTGACTTCGGCGGCAGTCCTGATAAAAATTGCATCATACCTTTTGCGTCATTTTCAAAAATGTTTCAGTCCGGGCGAAGGAGTGCGGATATTGTCGTTAAAGGATTTCCGGAAGACGAAGGGATGAAGGAAGTAGAGGCAGAAATAACCGGATTGATGCGGACTAAACGCGGCATCAAACCCCGCGACGACAGTAATTTTTCTCTGAACCGGCCAGAGGCGGCGGCTGATGCTATTGCAGGTCTTTTTGCCGTGTTGACGCTGTCAGGATGGGTTATTGGCAGCTTTTCCATATTGGTGGGCGGTTTTGGTATTGCCAACATTATGTTCGTTTCGGTGAAAGAACGTACGAACCTGATCGGAATACAAAAGTCACTGGGCGCAAAAAATTATTCAATCCTGTTCCAGTTTCTTTTTGAGGCGGTTATGCTCAGCCTGGTGGGAGGCCTGGTCGGGATTTTCCTGGTTTATCTGCTGTCGTTTATGCAGCTGGGGTCACTGAAGATCATCCTCACACCTGGAAACATCATGCTTGGCCTGGGCGTTTCCAGTGTTATAGGTGTGTTATCGGGAATTATACCGGCTATGCTCGCCGCCCGGATGGATCCTGTGATTGCGATCCGCGCGAAATAATAACTAGGAAAAATCAATCTGTTTTCCGAAGTTAGCTTCATTCATAAACACTGAAAAAAAACTACTATGCGTAAATGGGTCATATTCGCAATATTTCTGGCCATTGTGTTCGGAATTTTATATTACCTCACCTTCGGATATTATAGTGAAGGAAAACGCGGAGGTTTTGTGACTAGGTTAAGCAACAAAGGATATTTGTTCAAAACATATGAAGGGGAGCTGAGAATGGGCGGCCTCTATGAAGGCGACGGTACCATGAATTCGTCGGAATGGGTTTTTTCGGTGAGCGGCAAAAATAAAGATGCCATCTCAAAACTGGAAGAGGCGATCAAAAGCGGTCACCGGGTTTCGCTTACTTACGAAGAAAAGTTCTTTACGCTGCCCTGGAATGGTGATACCAAATATTTTGTCACGGATGTGGAAGTCCTTGAAGGCGGACGGACCAATCTGCCGCCTCCAAAAACAGAGTTGCCTGCGCCAACGGAATTGGATACAAACAGCGTTCTTTAACGAAAGCGGGAGGTTAGCCTCCCGCTTTTTTTGCCTTATAGTTTTTACCGGTCAGCCAGTTGATTACCTTCTCACGATGATCTCCCTGGATCTGAACTTCGTGGTCTTTTACCGTTCCGCCAGTTCCGCAAAGCGCTTTCAGCTGTTTTCCCAGCGCTTCGAGATCGGTATTGGTACCTATAAAACCTTTCACCACCGTAATCACTTTCCCGCCACCTTTACGGTCCAGCCAGATCCTTAGGTCCTGCTGATTTGGAGATAACGTTTCAGGTTCGTCTTCGGAGGAATCGCTGTATTCAAAATCCGGATTGGTTGAGAAAACAACTCCTGTGCGGTTCTTTTTTGACATACGATTGATATTAAAATTTTTGACGGATATTAAAAATAATTATACCTACAAAATGATCTGCAGGCTTTGTGGTTTGATCTTGACCTCAATCCGGGTAGTATCCAGCTGAAAAGGCTCCCCGTCATAATGGATCATAGGAGGAGTATCCGTTTCCACCAGCGCTTCTTTCAAACTCTGGTAGGATATATACCGGGACGCTTTCAGCTGTTTAGTAAAAAGCTGATATCCCAGTGAAGTCCCATACCATTTCGGAAAAGGACGGATTGTGCAAATATCCAGCAAACCGTCCTGCAAGCTGGCCTGAGGCGCCACCCAGGCATTGTTGCCAAATTGTCCGGCATTGGCAAATGACAGCGAAAATGCCTGGGTTTCACTTCCATTGAGCCGGAAAGCCTGCGGCTTATAACTCCAGTATGCCTGAAATGACACATTGATATACGTAGCAAGTCCACGCTGGTTTTGCTGGCTGAACAAATGGCCCACATACGCGTCGAAGCCCATTCCTGCAGTACAGAAAAATGGGATGCCGTTTATTTCTGCACTGTCGATGGTTGTCACGGTGCCTGCAAAAAGCCTTTTTAAGGAAGCCTCCAAATTCAGGGGAATTCCAAGATGACGTGCCAGTCCGTTGCCTGAGCCAAGGGGCAGGATTCCCACGGGCGTCTCTGAATTTACGAGCGGGCGGGCTATTTCGTTGACTGTCCCATCGCCTCCGACCGCGACAATTGCTGTCCATTTTTCCCGGGAAAGGTTTTCTGTGACCAGCTCGGTAGCATGCGCTCTCTCCTGGGTGAAAAGGATAGTAGCCCGGCTCCCGTTTTGTTTGGCAAAGTAATCGATCCGCTGCTTAATGACTTCAGTCCTTTTTCCAATAGAAGTACCTGAATTAGGATTTAGAATAAACAGGTATGATGGCTGGCCCACGTCGATCAAGCGAAGAATAAAAACAGGATGAGAAGAAAAACAATGATAAAGAGATAGTATAGCCCATCTATGAACGGGTACTTCTGACGATCCAGTTTCTTGAAAAGATTATCGAACATGATTTATGCCGGTTTGCCTTTTGTTTATGACAACTTCGTTCTCAGACGCTTCTGAACGAATCTTTGCTGTATATTTAGTACAAAGATTCATTTTACAAAAATCCGCAAAAAATATGAGAAACTGGCTTTTGGCGCTGGTTCTATTGTCCGCAATGTCTGTAACGAATGCGCAGCAGGCGAAAGACCGGGATGCAATTTACGGTATCATGAACAGGCAGGCTTCGGACTGGAACAGGGGAGATATCGCCTCATTTATGAACGGTTACCTCGAATCGGACTCGCTGATGTTTGTGGGAAAAACCGGAGTGACTTACGGGTATAAGGCAACTTATGAAGGCTATCTGAAAAGATATCCTGATCGTGCGGCGATGGGGAAGCTTCAATTTACCTTTCTGAATCTCTCATTTCCTGAACCTGACGTGGCTTTCCTGGTTGGCAAGTTTCATTTGGAGAGGCCCGAAAAAGGGGATTTGGAAGGGTATTATACTTTGCTCTGGAGAAGGATCGGTGGCAAGTGGGTGATCGTTTGCGACCATACGAGCGGCTGATAAAAATCGGAACTGAGCAGGCAAACTGCTCAGTTCCGGGGTCATACTTATACTCTTTTGAAAACAAGCAGCGCATTCACCGCAGGTTTTGTAGCGTCTGTTTGGGTATTCACCACAACTACCAGATCATTGGTACTTTGAGTGATCTTGAATTCCTGGCTTGTGGTACCTTTCGATAACACCAGCTTGTCGCCATTTACTTTCCATTTGGCATCTGCTCCTACCGGAACAAAGGTGTCCATTGCCGATACGGCCGCGGGGCAGTCAGCAGTAGAAATAGAATTGTCGGAGTTGAAAGTAATTTTCAGGTCCAAGATGCAGGGAGCCACAGTGGTAACGAACTGTAAAGCTGGTATAGTGGTACCGGAAGCTTCAGGTGTAATGGCGGTCAGGTGCCATTTTCCAACAATAGGGTTGTTATCTACCGGCTCCGGATCCGGGTCTTTGTCATCTTTACATGCGACGAATGCAAGCGCAACAAGTATGAACGTCAGGAAGGTGATTTTGCTTAAAGAGTTAAAGATTTTCATACAGAATAGAGTAAGATAATGAACAGATCGGATACATGAATTTCAACGTTCAAACATACTTTAAAAATATTTTCCTCAGAAATATTTCGATCGGAACATAAGAATTTCAACACATTACAGCCTGGAAAATAAAGTCCCTATCCATTTTTCATAAAAATATCTATTAGCTGCCGGGCAGCCGAGAGGGGAGGTTCCAGATTATTGCCAACTGCTTCTTCAAGTGACGTCAATTTCCGCTTTACGACCGGACTATTGTAAAACTGTTCTTCCAGTGTCTGCCGGATATAATCATGCATCCAGTCAAGGTTCTGGAGCTGCCTGTTTTTTTCGAAAAATCCGTTTTTCCGGGTAATGTCGAAGAAGCGCATCATCTCATCCCATATCGCGGCGATTCCGGTGTTTTCCAAAGCTGAACATGGAACCGCTTTGCTGATAAACCCCGATTCTGTTTTGGGGAATAAATGCAATGCCTGCTGATACTCCGCCACGGCGCGCATGGCAGCATCTTTGTTGAGGCCGTCTGCCTTATTAATTGCGATCAGGTCAGCCATTTCCATAATTCCTTTTTTTATCCCTTGCAGTTCATCTCCGGCGCCGGCAAGCATCAGCAGCAGAAAGAAATCTGTCATGCCCTTCACCAGTGTTTCGGACTGGCCAACGCCCACCGTTTCAATCAAAATCACATCAAAACCACCTGCTTCACATAATAGCATTGTTTCGCGTGTACTTCTGGCCACCCCGCCAAGTGAAAGCCCGGTCGGAGAAGGACGGATAAAAGCCAGGGAGTTGCGGGACAGCTCTTCCATCCTTGTTTTATCGCCCAGGATGCTTCCTCCCGATTTTTTGCTTGAAGGATCAATCGCCAGTACCGCCACGCTTTTCCCCAGTGAGGTAACCTGTTTCCCGAAAGCTTCAATAAAAGTGCTCTTTCCCACGCCCGGTATTCCGGTAATGCCGATCCGCAAAGAATTACCAGTACGGGGAAGTATCTGACGAAGAATCTGAGCTGCAAGATCTTTATCTGCTGTTAACCGGCTTTCTATGATCGTGATCGCCCTGCTCAGGACGAGACGGTCACCAGCCAGAATGCCGCTGGTATATTCTTCAAGGGAAAGGCGATGGCGCATAAACTGTTTTCGGAATTATCCGGCCTGTAGCCCGCCGGATATTGGTTGGTAAAAATGAAACTTTTTCTCCTAAAAAAGGCGAAAAGATGTATATTGCTCGTTTACAGTATCATATTTTTAATATTTTATCATTCGAATGAAAATTTCAATAATTCGCCTCGGCATTTTAGCGATGGGTTGCCTGGGGGTGTTTGACGCTGTCGCGCAGGGATCCGACAAGGTGAAGTACGATTCTCATGTACTTTTTCATCCATTGTTTAATTTTCAGCCTGGCAATGAATACCGGTCGGGAAGTGGCGCCCCGGGGCCGAAATACTGGCAAAATCGTGCAGATTATAAGATCAACGTAGCCCTGGAGGAAGAGAAGGGAACTGTGAGCGGCGATGTAGAGATCATCTATAAAAACAACAGCCCGGAAAATCTGGAATTCATATGGTTACAGCTCGACCAGAATGCATTCAGTGACAGGTCGAGAGGTGGAAAAACAACCCCGGTTACAGGTGGACGTTTTGGGAATACCGGTTTTAACGGAGGTGACTCGATCAAAACGGTGACTGTTCAGCAAGGCAAGGACAAGTTTGTAGAGGCTAACTACAAAATTACAGACACACGCATGCAGATCCGCCTGACTACTCCTGTAAAAGGAAACGGGGATGTGATCAGGATCAAAATTGCTTACTCGTTCAAAATCCCTGAATATGGTTCCGACCGTATGGGAACGTTGGAAACCAAAAATGGTATTGTGTACGAAATGGCACAGTGGTATCCCCGCGTAGCTGTTTTTGATGATATAGAAGGATGGAATTTACTTCCTTATCTTGGAGCAGGTGAGTTTTACCTTGAATATGGTGACTTTGACTACAATGTTACCGTTCCCTGGGACCATATTGTTGTAGGTTCGGGAGAGCTGTTAAACCCTGCTGACGTACTTACCTCAGAACAAAGGAAAAGGCTTTCTGAGGCTGCCAAAAGTGACCAGACTGTAATGATCCGCAGTGCTGAGGAGGTTACTAACCCTTCAACCCGGCCGAAACAATCGGGAAATCTGACCTGGCGCTTCCGTTGCCTGCAAGCCAGGGACATAGCCTGGGCTACTTCCAAAGCTTTTGTCTGGGATGCCGCCCGCATGAATTTGCCTAATGGAAAGACAGCCCTGGCGCAGTCTGCTTATCCTGCGGAAGATGGTGGTCTGGACGGATGGGGACGTTCTACTGAATATGTGAAAGGTTGTATCGAATTTTATTCCGCTTATGTACATGAATATACTTACCCGGTGGCCACGAATGTAGGTGGAATAGTGGGTGGTATGGAGTATCCCGGCATCGTTTTTTGCAGCAGTAAAAGCCGCAAAGATGATCTTTGGGGAGTAACTGATCACGAGTTCGGCCATAACTGGTTCCCGATGATCGTGGGTAATAATGAAAGAAAATATGCGTGGATGGATGAAGGTTTCAACACTTTTATCAATTTCCTTTCTACGGATAATTTCAATAACGGTGAATACAAAACCACGCAAATGAATGATATGCACCGTCTGGCGCCGATTATTTTCCGTCCGAAAGCTGACCCGATTATGACCATTCCTGATGTTGTTCAGGCAGTGAACCTGGGCTGGGAGGCGTACTACAAACCTGCGCTTGGATTGAAAATGCTGCGTGAGCAAGTGCTTGGTAAAGAGCGTTTTGACTATGCATTTCATTTGTATGTACAGCGCTGGGCATTCAAACATCCTACTCCTTATGATTTTTTCCGTACCATGGAAGATGCGGCAGGAGAAGATCTTGGTTGGTTCTGGAAGGGCTGGTTCTTTGAAAACTACAAACTGGATCAGAGTGTGAAAGAAGTAAGTTATGTGGATCAGAATCCGCAAAAAGGATCTTTTATTACGATAGAAAACCTGGATCAGTGGGCAATGCCTGCCAAGATCGACATCGAAGAGGTGAGTGGCAAGAAAACACGTGTTGAGTTGCCGGTGGAAATCTGGCAGCGCGGTGGAAGCTGGACGTTCAAAGCAGCCACTCAGCAGGCTATCCGTTCGGTAACGATTGACCCGGAACGTGCGCTTCCGGATGTCAATCCTGAAAATAATGTCTGGAAACCAGCGATGTTTGCGGAACCAGAGGTAAATTAAGAAGTGTCTCTGATTAACGATAAAAAGCCTTCCAGCAACTTTTTTGCTGGAAGGCTTTTTATCTGGTAGGCCGCTTGTAAGCTAAACTGTAATAAGCATCGCTCCGTAAGAGTAACCTCCTCCAAAAACTGTAATGACCAGGTTTTCGCCTTTTTTAAATTTCTCTTTATTCTCGGATAGTGCAATCGCGCAGCCCGCACAGCCAGTATTTCCAAGATACTGGATGTTGGAAATCAGCTTTTCGGCAGGGATACCGAGGGTATTGATCACATTGAGGCTGATGCGGTGGTTGGCCTGGTGCGGTATCAGATAATCCAGATCGTTGATCGTAAGGCCGCATGCTTGCAACACCTGCTGGCTTACTTTGGGCATGTAAATACATGCATTCTGGAACACATCGCGGCCAAAAGGCATGATCACGCCCCGGTGATTGGGCCTTAACACAACAGCTTCGATAGCTTTTCCACTGGTTGCTGCGCCCCCCGTGATCAGTTTTTTGATCTGCATATCTGAATCGGTCTGCCTTTCCTTGGATATCAAAAGAGCAGATGCACCGTCGCCCCAAAGGTGGCCCGAAACCGTATCCATTTCATTGTAATATGCAGTGTTGTGATCAGAAACAACCACGAGTGCTTTGGAAGCTTTGCCCATTGCAAAGTATCCTTCTACTATCTCAATCGCATTTAAAAGCGACGAACAGGCGGAGGAAATGCTTACCACCGGAATGTCGGGAATCTGCAGTTGATGCTGTACCGCATGCGCAAGCGTGACAATGGTATCGTATGGGGTGTAAGTGGCCCCGACTATGAGATCTATTTCATTTTTGCTGTAAGGGATTGATTCAAGTAAGGACTCGACAGCACTGATTGCCATGGTAGATGTATTCTCATCTTGTGCAGCTTTACGTCTTTCCGAAATTCCTGTTCTTTCTACAATCCACTCGTTGGACAGATTGTTAATATTTGTAAAATATTCATTACCAATTACTTCGCTTGGTAAATAATGACTAATTGTATTAATATACATGGTTGAGAAGTTGACTCCGCAAGCTAGGATTCCATTTAATTCCGAAAGTTAAATATTTCATAGAAATCGTAGCATTTAATATTTGAACAATTCAACAATAAGTTTATAAAATTATACCACCAGCGCGTCAAAATTCCACTGGGGCTCTTGATTTCAGTATTTCTTTATAAAAGGATATCAGGCTTTTTTCCTCACTGATCCAATTATAGTTTATTTCCACGGATTTCCTCCCGTTATCTGCCATTTCAGAACGCAGACCGGGATTTTCGGTCAGTAAACGAAGGCTATGAAACAGCGCATCAGCATCATAAGGCGAAATGCAAAACCCGCATCCGGATTTGTCCACAATCTCTTTGTAAATCACGAAATCAGAAGTGATAACGGGCAATTTTAAGGCCATGTATTCAAAAAGTTTTGTCGTGTAGGAATCCGGGTAATCGGCGACAGGTTTTAGCAATGCAATCCCTGCAACACAGCCAGCGGCATAGGATAAAGCTTTTTTCTGATCAGTATAGCCGTAAAAAATCAAATTATTCTGTACATCATCAAATCCGGGCAGGCGGTGCAATTCTTTTTTCTCCACGCGAATTGGCCCGAATAAATGGACTCGAAAGTCAGGATATTGGGTTTTTAATTTTGCCAAAGCTGCAACCAGTACATCGAACGATCTTTCAATGGAAATAACCCCCGAATAGAAAAACCGTACCGAACCATTTTCATTGCAGTTGTTGCCGGCATGCGCATCGATGAACGGAATGGACGCGTAGTTACGGATGAGTGCAAAAGCGTGCTTTAGATTAATGTACTCTTGCAAATAGGCCTGTTCCGTGAAAATACAATAAAAACGCCTGCGGGCAGCATGGTCGAAAAAATGGAATAATTGCCTGTAAAGCGCGGCATTGTTATACCTCTTGATACTGAATTTTTTGTAAAGATTTTCCTGCACTTCATAAATTACCCTTGAACCAAGTAAACTGAATATGAATGCGAGAGGAAGCAGTTCAGGAACAAAAATATGGACAAGATCAGGCCGGACACGCAGAAATTTCCAGAATACCACAGGATGGCAAAACAATATCCTGAGCAACAAGGCCTGAAAATGAGGTAACCTGACCATGGTCACAGAATTCGCGGCCACATGCTTTTCTGCTTCGGGCAGCGCACAAAATACCTGGTAGTGCCTGGCCAGGGCCGGGGCAATTTTATAAACGATCCGCGGATCGGCAGAAGGATGTACCGTGCTCAAAAGTAACACACGTTTCATGCCCTGGTAACGATTGACACACCGGCGGAGGTACCAATGCGGTCTGCGCCGACTTCAGTAAATGCCAGTGCCTGCTCATAAGTACAGATGCCGCCGGAAGCTTTGATTTGCACATGTGCCGGGAGAATAGTCCTCATTTTTTTTACCGTTTCCAGCTCGGCACCACTAGGTCCGAAACCCGTTGAGGTTTTCACAAAGTCAGCATTTGACTCTGCACAGATCTCGCAGGCTGTGTAAAGCTCAAAACTATCCAGATACGCGGTTTCTATGATCACTTTGAGGATTGCATCTTCTGCATGGGCAAGGTCGGCGAGTTTTCGTAGTTCATCGCGCACACTCAGGTAAGCCATGGATTTGAACTGCGAGATGTTCATGACCACATCCAGCTCTGTTGCCCCGTCGCGCAGAGCACTTGCTGCCTCGAAAACTTTTGTTTCCGTAGTGCTATATCCCAGAGGAAAACCGATTACTGTTGCAATTTCAATGTTGACCGGGCAAAATTCCAGCATTTCTTTTGTGTAAGCCACATAGGTGGGTGCAATACAAACTGCTTTGAACTGATGGATCCAGGCCTCTTCGCAGACCTTGCGGATATCTGTTTCGCTGGCCGTGGGGCTCAGCAAAGTGTGGTCGATGCGGGAGGAAAGGTTGGTCATGAATGTTCCTGGTGTGATCCGTTAATATAAAAACCCCATCTGGGCGACGGGGCTTTTATGCAAACATTATATTTTTCTGATCTAGGCTTTGCTTTTGGGTTTTTTAACCGGCTCTTCCTGAACTGCCTCTGCGGATTCTTCTTCTGTACCTGCTTCTTCTGCCTGCGCAACGAAAAGCTCAGGGGTGTATTTGGACAGCAGATTATACCAGGTAATGATCTTTTTGATGTCAGATACATATACTTTAGACCTGTCAAATTCCGGAAGGATCTTGTTCAGGAACTCAATCAAATCCTTATCTGAGGAAGTTTTAACCTGCAATGCGACTTCTTCGCCGTGCGCTTCCCGGATTTTGAGAAAAACATCAGCCAAAGGAATAGACTCTTCTTCTCCTTCTGTAAAAATAGAAACGTCTTTCAGCACCGAAACCCGCGCTGTGGGCCCGATAAGTGTTTTTTCATGTTTTTCGTCAAGACTTTCAACGATCACACCTGCGCGGCTTGGCTTGAGAATACGGTACAAACCGCTTTTACCTGAAACATTTGCTATTTCTTTCAACAAATCCATTCCGGTTGACTCTACTTGTTCACTCATCCTTTCTGTACTATTAGTTATATCTTAATATTGATTGTGTTGAACGCGACTCCCAACTAAATTTTGCGCAAAATAACGGAAAGATTGACCGTTATACAACCCTGGGGCTACTTCGTTTTTTCAAACGACTGATTATAAGTTTCTATTGCTTGCAGAATGGGTTCGCGGCCTTCATTTTTTTCGGCCGAGGAAATGAACATCGGCGGGGTTTCGTCCCATATCAGATCCAGCTTCTTTTTGTAAGCGTCTACCTGAGCTGCCGCCTGGCTTGCTTTCAGTTTATCGGCTTTTGTAAAAATAATGTGAAAAGGAATCCCGGCTTCGCCCAGCCCTTCCATAAAATCCAGGTCCACATCCAGCGCGCTGTGCCGGATGTCGATCAGCACAAATGTACAGATCAGGTTTTCGCGGTTATGCAGGTAATCACCGATCATCTTTTCCCATTTTTCCCGCTCCACTTTACTCACTTTGGCATATCCGTATCCAGGTAAATCCACCAGATACCAAGAGTTATTGATCAGATAGTGATTAATAAGCTGCGTCTTGCCGGGCTGCTGTGACGTTTTGGCAAGCGATTTTTTTTCAGTGAGCATGTTGATAAGTGATGATTTACCCACATTCGACCGACCGATAAATGCATATTCCGGCAGATCAGGGGAAGGACATTTGAGATAGTCCGAATTACTCATGACATATTTTGCTTCCTGAACTTTCATAATTTTTGTATTAATGACGCTGCGAAGTTACTTTTTTCTTTGTTATCCTCTCAGTAACACCGTGTCGGAGAAACGGAAGTGAGACCGGGATTGTTAACAGATGTGTTAACACCGAATTGGATAAAATAAAAGAATGGGTTAGTTTCGTTAAGAATAACTCAAATCATAATCAAATCAGTACCAATGAAAATGTTAAAAAATATAGGTTTTGTTTTTGCTTTCCTCGCTTTGACATCATCGCTGACAAGTGCAAAGGATGGCAATAAAAATAACGGCAAATCGGCCGAACAAGGGATTCAGTTTACCGAGGCGCGCTGGGCGGCGATTTTGAAGAAAGCGAAGGAAGAAAAAAAGATTATCTTCTTTGATGCCTACACAACCTGGTGCGGTCCCTGCAAATTGTTGGAAAAAAATGTCTTCACCAGAGCGGATGTAGGCGAAGTTTTCAACAAGAACTTTATCAACGTGAGGTTCGATATGGAATCAGGAGAGGGACTTTCACTGGCCAAAAAATACCCGCTTGAGGGTTACCCAACTCTGCTTTTTATTGATTCGCGTGGCAAGATCGTCAAAAAGCTGGTAGGTTACCGGAATGCCGAAGATCTTATCGATATCGCAAAAAAGATCCCGAAAAGTGCTGTTCCGATGTAATTTTAGGATTTAATAAGAGAAAACCCCGAAGATCAATTCAACGGGGTTTTTCTTTGTAAGTCTTTTACTCAAAATAATTAGGGACCCGGTGACCGCTGTTTTCAAGCAGCCTGTCTTTTTTAAACAATTGTACATCGGAGGTAACCATATCCTGTACCAATGCTTTGAGGTCGTACTTAGGCTTCCATCCCAGTTTGGTCATGGATTTGGTTGGATCACCGATCAAGAGTTCCACTTCCGTTGGTCGGAAATACCTTGGATCGACTGCGACAACTTCTTTTCCGATCGCGATCTGAAAATCAGGGTTATTGCATTTTGATACTTTCGCGATCTCCGCGACGCCTTCACCGGAAAATTCAACCTCGATACCAACTTCGGCAAACGCCATTCTTACGAAATCACGGATGCGGGTTGTGATACCTGTTGCGATCACAAAATCTTCCGCTATTTCCTGTTGTAATATCAGCCACATTGCTTCCACAAAATCCTTGGCGTGGCCCCAGTCGCGTTGTGCATCCAGGTTTCCGAGATAGACTTTGTCCTGCAGTCCCAGTGCAATCCTGGCAACGGCACGGGTGATTTTGCGGGTTACGAACGTTTCACCTCTCAAAGGAGATTCATGGTTAAAAAGAATCCCGTTCACTGCGAACATATCATAAGCCTCGCGGTAGTTTACTGTAATCCAATATCCGTAAAGCTTGGCAACCGCATAAGGTGAGCGCGGATAAAAAGGCGTTTTTTCCGATTGAGGAACTTCCTGCACGAGTCCGTAGAGCTCGGACGTGGATGCCTGGTAAATCTTTGTTTTTTTGGTTAGTCCCAAAAGGCGAACGGCTTCCAGGATACGGAGCGTGCCTATGCCGTCTACATTGGCTGTATACTCAGGTTCTTCAAAACTTACCTGAACATGCGACATAGCACCCAGGTTATAGATTTCGTCCGGCTGAACTTCCTGGATGATCCTGATAATGTTGGTTGAATCGCTGAGGTCGCCATAATGCAGGTGAAACCGCACGTTTTTTTCGTGGGGATCTTCGTAGATATGATCAATCCGCTGTGTATTAAATAAAGAGCTCCGGCGCTTGATACCGTGAACTTCATATCCTTTGCTTAAAAGTAGTTCCGCCAAATAAGAACCATCCTGCCCGGTAATGCCGGTGATTAGGGCTATTTTCATTACGAATGCGTGTTATGGATTAATTATGTTCAGAAACCGGATTTACCATCAGGCTTCTTTTAATTTCTACTCTGTCGGGAAGTATCACAGCTGAGGAATATTGTTCGCGTATCATTTCGAGATATTGCTCGGCATCGCTCCGGTACATGAAATCTCCGATTTTAACCCGGTACGTAGGCTGTGAGTAGGAAACATAGGGGTTCAGATCAGGGAAAGCCTGGTAAATATAGGATTTAGCCGCATCGGCCTCCTGGCGGACATTTCCAACATAGATCTGGATACGGAAACCATTGATATAACGGATCGATTTATTCTGCCTAGCCATCGTATCCAAAACCGTTTCCAGCCTCTTGTTCACATACAAAGGTTTGTCGGGATCAGCTTTGGGAAGTGTTTTGGGACTGGTGGTGTTGGGATTAACGGGCTTTTTACCAACAGTCGGCTCAACATATTCGTAATGAGGACGTACCGAAGAAAGATCTTCGCGGTATTCAGAACCAGAGCTGACAACAGATTTTTTACTACATCCCGAAAGGTAAATGCTACCAAGAAGAAGAGCCCATAAAAATTTCTTTTTCAGCAACATATCCTTATTTGTTACATATGAGCCTACAAACTTAATCAAAAATGGATGAATCACCATACAAGGCTATTTTGAATGTAATACCTAACTTTGCCGGGGTTATCAAATATCTTCAATGCAGATCCGGCCGAATTTTTCACTGCGTCATTTCAATACTTTCGGGCTTGATTCCAGCGCCCGTTTTTTTGTGGAAGTGTCTTCCGCTACAGAATTAACCGAAATTCTGGCGGATCAGGTATGGAAACATACACCAAAATTTATTCTCGGTGGCGGAAGTAATGTTCTGTTTACCCGGGATATCGACGCCCTGGTGATCCATCCGGCTATCAAGGGAATTGAAAAAATAAAGGAAGATGATCTGCATGTATGGGTGAAAGCTGGCGCGGGCGAGATCTGGCATGACTTCGTCATGTATTGTGTAGATCGCAATTACGGAGGTGTCGAAAACCTTTCGCTGATTCCGGGAACGGTAGGGGCCGCACCCATGCAGAACATTGGTGCATACGGAGTTGAGATCAAGGATGTGATCCATAGTGTGGAGGCCGTTTCGATACAAACGGGCGATGTAACGATATTTTCAAAGGAAGAATGTCAGTTTGGCTACCGGGAAAGTGTTTTCAAGAGGGATTTGAAAGACCAATACATTATTACCGGCGCAACATTTGTCCTGAATAAAAAACCCGTTTTGAATGTAGGCTACGGGGATATTCAAAAGACTTTGCAGGAAATGAACGTCGGCGATGTTACCATTAAAACGGTTAGCGAAGCAGTAATGCATATCCGCCGCAGCAAACTTCCCGACCCGGCGGTAATCGGAAATGCAGGCAGTTTTTTCAAAAATCCGGAAATTGCACTTGACTTATATACTGACCTGCAAAGCAAATTTCCCGGAATCCCTGGTTACCCCGTCGGAAATGGAAAAATAAAGGTGCCTGCCGGCTGGCTGATTGAAAAAGCAGGCTGGAAGGGTTACCGCCAGGGGGCCATTGGCGTACATGAAAAACAGGCGTTGGTATTGGTTAATTATGGTGGGGGCAGCGGGAATGAGATCAAAACATTGTCAGAAACGATACAGGATTCTGTAGAGCAGAAATTCGGGATCCGCCTGAACGCAGAGGTAAATTTTTTATAAAATAGTATCGGATATATGTTTTCCAGGAAGTTATACACATCGCTGTTTCTGTTCGTACTGTATGTCATTGTCTTTTTCCTGAAAGAGAATTTTACCGTTGAACTCTACCAGGACGAATTCCATTATTTGCCCACAGCCGTGTTTTTCAGCCACGAGCCTATCCCTTCGATCGATTTATTAAAAAGTTACAATGAACTGAACACGCCAATTCCTTTCATACTAGGCGGTTGGGTAGTCAATATTTTTGGCGAAAATATCCAATATCTCAGGCTGCTGACCTTTGGCGTCAGTTTTTTACTGCTGATGCTTTTTGTATGGAACAGCCCCGACAGGTCCAAACGTTTCTGGCTCTGCCTGATTGGACTAATGGCTTTTCCAAACTATTATTTGTGCAGCGTTTATTACTATACCGATATTTTCGCCTGGGTATTTTTGCTCGGGGGCATCATTGCTTATATCAAAAGGATCCATTGGGCTGGGCTGCTGCTGTTTGTCGGGGCGATTAGTTGCAGGCAGTATATGCTCGCTTTTCCCGCGGCAATTGTGGGTCACGAGCTGTTAGGAATATTAAGAAATTCTTCCGGGATGAAGGATTTTGTGAGTAAGTTATTCTCGGATAAAACCTGGGTGTATTATGCAGTCGCTTTTCTGAGTATCGTTCCATGGTTTTTGCTCTGGAACGGCCCTGCACCGGCTGCCGTGATGGCGGAGCAGCATTATGATTCCGACAAGCTGATCCAGTATAATTTCGGGTATGTTATGTATGCCTCGGTTTGTCTGGCTGTTTATTACGTGATTCCCGAGGTGCTGATCACCCGAAAACTGGGTTATTTTATTGAATATCCCCGTAAATATCCTCGCCTTTTTGTTGTATTATTGCTACTAATAGCAACATTAATCATATTTTTTCCGGCCAAACAAGCTTATAACCCCTATTTTACCTGGCCCTACCTCGGATATGTCGATCAGCTCTTCATGACACTTCATATCACAGGTTTGGTGAAGCAGATTTGTTTCGGATTATTGATGCTGGTCACATTAATGCGGTTTATTTCCCCTCAGTTTAATCTGGGCAGCTGGATGTTCGTGTTCAACACTTTGTTGCTTGGGAAAGCCCAGCTGTCCTGGGACAAATATTCCCTGCCGGTCATTATGGCGCTATGGTTTCTGGCGATGTTTGATCAGTATTGGTCTTTGAATGAAAATGTGAAGAGCCTGGAAGGGGAGAAGGTTGTATAATAGATATCAGTTATTTATTGGATGAAATGAAATTTACCAAAATGAAGGTCATTACTCTGGCGCTTTCCATGCTCGTTTTTGTCGGAGAGGCTTATGCAGAACGTATTTATTCTGTTGTTTTCAGCCAGATTCCGAAAGATTTTCAGCTTTATGCAAGGGGTGACGATAACAAGGCTGAAGTGCCTGTCGAGGGGGTGATTGAAGTGACGGGCTGGAACCACATGTCGGTTGTTGTCTACCGCAATAAAGTGCGTGTCGGATATATCAAAGCGGTTCTGCAGTACACCGGAAATACGGCCAGCTTTTCGATGAAGCCTACAATCACGGCTGAAATGGCTGATTACGATTTTGAAATTTATGCCTGTAAAACCGATGATTCAACGCAGCTTGCCAAGCGAACAGAGATTGTTGCAGGCGACTTTTATGTGATCAGCGGGCAGTCTAATGCTGCGGCGGTGCACTTCGGGAGCTGGTCAAGCAAGTACGCACGTACGATCGCCAGAACGCCTGACAACGAACCCAATATTGGGGCTGGTGATACGCTCTGGATACAGTCGAGCTGGTCGTGGCCGTATGCCGGGGCGTGGGGCGTGGAGATGCAGCGGGACATACTTGAAAATCATGGGATACCTACCTGCGTAATAAACGGAGCCCTGCCGGGATCCTACATCAGCTACCACACCGAAAGAAATGCAGCCAATCCCGGCGCTCCTTCGTTGTACGGATATCTGTATTCAAGGATCAAAGTGTCAAAAGCGAGCAGGATAAGGGCATTTATATGGTACCAGGGTGAGCAGGAAGCTTTGGAGAACATCCGGACCTATCAGCAGGAATATGATAAGCTGTTCAATTACTGGCAGACGGATTATCCGATGGTCGACAAGTTCGTGGTAGTACAGATCCCGGTTCTTTTTAATCCCTTTTATTATGCCGGGACCTTACGGGAATTTCAGCGCAAAACGAAGTATACCTATCCCAAAACAGACCATTTTAATGTAATGGGGCTGCCGTATTTTGATGGTATACACTATGATATTAAAGGCTATCAACAGCTGGGCCACAGATTTTTCCGTTATTTCGAACCAGATATTTATGGTGCTGCGGACGATATCAATTTGCAATGTCCGGACATGAAAAAGGTATTTTATTCGTCGGATAAAAAAGATGAAATCACCATTCAATATGAGCAGGGACAGAATATGGTTTGGCCGGCCGATACGCTGATCGACGATGTGAACGGTAATAAATTTTTAAAAGGGCTGAAAGACGTTTATTTCTTCGATGGCGATGAAACAAAACCCGCCAATATTCAATCGGGGACTGCACAGGGTAACTTGGTTAAACTGAAACTGACAGCTGCGTCGACGGCCAAAAAACTGAATTATTTACCAGCTTACAAAGGTGAACAGATCCGGATATATTACGGACCTTTTCTTAAGAATACGAAAGGTTTGGGGGCGTTTTCATTTCAGGAAGCCGCGATCGCCGATCTGCTGGTTTTCTCTAAATTTGAAGCTACCGAATCACCTATGGCGACTGTGAATGTATCCTGGACTTCAACCGGTGCAGAGACTTTCATACTGCAAAGAAAAGTAGACGGAGCAGCTGATTTTGTCAATGTTGAAGGCTTCGACGGAAAAGCCTCCACTTTCGAAGACAAGAACGTTGTCCCCAATACAACTTATACCTATCGGATTCAGGCGTTCAGCGCGGCTTCGGAATCTGTTTTGATGACTACAGCCGTCAAAACATCACCGTTACTTGCTAATGAGCCTAATAACCAGGATATTTTGTGGAAAGTATATCCGAATCCTGTGACCGAGCAAATCCGGGTTGAATTCAAAAATGCCACTTCGGGTCAGTTGCAATTGCTTAGCCCGACCGGTCAAAGCCTGCAGTCGGCGCAATTGGTATCCAAAAAATATTACCAGATCAACGTCACGACTTTACCTTCCGGCATTTACATTTTGTCGCTGACGAAAAGTGACGGTGTTACCATTAGCAGAAAAGTCATTAAAAAGTAAAAGCCGGTTAACCGGCTTTTACTTTTTAATGACTCAGAACATCTGTATTCAACTTCCCAGTCCATATCTGACAATACAGTACAAAGCACGGAAGCCATCTTTCCAGTTTATTTTTTTACCCTCTTCGTAAGTCCTGCCGTAGTACGATACCCCTACTTCATAAATCCGGATCTTGGGGACTTTTGAAATTTTGGCCGTTACTTCCGGCTCAAACCCGAACCGTTTTTCAAGTAGGACGATATTTTTCAACAAATCAGCCCTGAATAGTTTGTAGCAGGTTTCCATATCCGTCAGATTGAGATTGGTAAACACGTTGCTCAAAGTTGTCAGGAATTTGTTACCGATCGTATGCCAGAAAAACAGTATTCTGTGAGGACGTCCACCCATAAACCGTGATCCGTATACTACATCAGCATATCCGTCGATCACGGGCTTCAGCAGGATATTGAATTCCTGAGGGTCGTATTCAAGGTCTGCATCCTGAACGATAATGTAATCTCCACTTGCTTTCCGGATTCCTGTATGCAAAGCTGCCCCTTTTCCCTGGTTGTATTCATGGCGAAAGTAGCTTACTTCCATGAGAGGATTTTCTTCGATAAACCGTTTTGCAACTCCTTCTGTATTATCTGCGGAACAGTCGTTAACAATGACTATTTCCTTTTGAAAGCCGCCAATTAGTTCAACGGATTTAAGCTTTTCCAGTACTTTCAAAATGGTTTTTTCTTCATTGTAAGCTGGAACGATAACAGATAATTTCATCAGGCTAATAATAGAGTACTACAATTTACAAAATAGCAAAAGGCATCAGGGGGCTGGATTTTAATCAAAACACAAAGAAGCCGCGCCCAGAAGACCTGCATCATTGGCTAGTGTGGCGCGTTTGATGCTGATTGTTTTAAGGTAATACGGTGTCAACCAATATTGAAAACGTTCATTGATGGCAGGCATGATAAATTCAAATGACGCAGAAATACCGCCGCCGATAAGAATTGTAGTGATATCCAGGATCCGGATCATAGAAACCAGGCCTTCGCCCAGCAGGTAACCCATTTCGTAAAATACCTGTTTTGCCAGCTCGTCACCGCCAGAAGCGGCCGCTACAAGTCCGGTGGTAGAGATGGTGCCGTCAGAAGGAAGCTGCGTTTGTCCGGTATAATTGGCACGCATGGCATTGGCAAGATCAAGAAGCTCTTTTTTGCCGATATTCCTTTCCAGCACTTTTCCGTTTTTGGAAGGAACGTGGCCGGGCTCCATGGCATTTCCGCCTCCACCTTTGAACACCTTCTTATCAATGATTGCCGCGCCGCCTATACCCGTACCGAGTGTTACAAAGATATAGTCTTCCGGAAGCTTGTCTTCGCCAAAATAGTACTCTCCCAGCGCCGCTGCGTTGGCGTCGTTTTCAAGATAAAAATCGTGGTTGGGAAATCTTTCTTTCAGATCAGGGACAATAGCAATACCATCAATTTCGGGGATCGCGGTAATTTCTATCAGGGTCGTCCTGTCGCGGGTAGTAAGTCCTGGAACTCCTATTCCGACCCTTTTAACCTCGGGATACTCAACAAGCTGTAACGCGATAGCATCACCCAGCCGGTCTATAAAATGCCCCGAACTACGCCAGCTGGCGGTATCGTGACTGTAAAAATTTGAAATTCTTCCATCCGTAGCGTCAACGATCCCCATTTTTACGTTAGTACCGCCCACGTCTATACCGAGGTATTGTTCCATGAAATGAAATATGGGTTTAATAAATAATTTTAAAAATGCGGCAATTTAGTAAAATTGCTCCATTGTTCACTAATCAATCCAAATCTCCCAGCTGCGGACGGATCAAAATTTCTTCCATGACCGCACGCGGTGAAAGTGAGTACGCGGCCCAGACCGACTCGGCTATGTCACTCACATCCATAAATCTCTCCTCCGGCAGATCACTTCCTTTCCAGCTGTCGGTATATGTCGCGCCGGGGAGCACGGCAGTTACTTTCACATTGTAAGGTTTCATCTCGGCCCTCAGGACTTTGGTCATACCATAAAGGGCAAATTTTGATATACAGTAAGATCCTCCATTGGGGTAAGCCATGATGCTGGCAGTGGAACACAGCGTAAAAATATGGCCTTTTTTCTGCTCCATCATCTCGTTGATAAAGCCGCGTGTGAGGTGGTAGGCGCTGTAAACATTGGTTTCCATGGTTTTTTCCAATGTTCCTTCGGTTTCATTGCTGATCTGTCCTGGAAAAAACACGCCGGTGTTGTTAATCAATACCTCTGTAAACCTGTTTTTGGATTTAACAAAATCGATAAAGCCATCCAGCTCTTTTCGTACCGACAGATCGGCTTGTAAATAATATAATTCGGAAGAAGGAAAGCTGCTCTTCATTTCTTCGTGCAAAGCATCCAGTTCACTACTATTTCTGGCACAGGTGATTATGTCAAAACCTCCGGCCAGAAACCGCTCAATCAGTGCTTTTCCGATACCTTTCGTCCCGCCGGTTACAACTGCTAATGGATTCATTTTTCTGATTACTTCTTTTTTTGCCTAATTTTCCCGAAAATATTGAATACAATCTAGATATCATGTCTGTAATCGGGAAATACTTTATTTTTTTAGGGACATTATTCGGGAAAGGTGAAAAGCTATCCGTTTACTGGAGGCGGTTGATGGAAGAGTGTGTGGGCATCGGGGTCAGCTCTATTTTTATCGTAGCCATTGTTTCGACTTTCATCGGTGCGGTATCCTGTATTCAGACGGCGTATAACCTTGTCAGCCCGATTATCCCGATCTCAACGGTCGCATTGATTGTCCGCGATATGGAAATCCTTGAACTTGCGCCAACAATAACCTGTATTGTATTGGCAGGAAAAGTGGGCTCCAATATCGCCAGTGAGCTGGGAACTATGCGCATTACGGAGCAAATCGACGCGCTGGAAGTGATGGGGATCAATTCATCGTCATATCTGGTATTGCCCAAGATCATTGCTGCGATGATCACGTTTCCGATGCTGGTCATTTTTTCGGCCTTTCTCGGTATTTTGGGAGGTTATCTGGCCGGGACACTTACAGGCGTAATTACGGAGCGGGATTTTCTTTACGGTATCAGAGACTCGTTTGTGCCGTACAATATATTCTTTATGTGTGTAAAGCCTTTTGTATTCGGTTTTCTGATTGCCTCAATATCTTCATTCAAGGGATTTTTTACTTCCGGCGGTGCGTTAGAAGTAGGTAAAGCAAGCACAGACGCCGTAACAAACAGCTGTATTTCGATACTCATTGCAGATTACCTGCTTGCTCAGCTGCTTCTGTAGTGTTTATAAATAGCAAAAGCCATCGGAATTAAAGTACAACCAGATTTAAAATGATTGAAGTAAATAACATCAGCAAAGCTTTTAATGGCAAAGAAGTTTTAAAAGGAATTACTTCATCATTCCAGAAAGGAGAAACCAATCTGATCATAGGCGGGAGCGGGACAGGTAAAAGTGTACTGCTTAAATGCATGATCGGGCTCGTCAAACCGGATCAGGGAAATGTATTGTACAACGGCAGGGATTTTTACAATTGTGATAAGGAAACCCAGCAGTCTATCCGCCGGGAAATGGGTGTGTTGTTCCAGGGAGGTGCTTTGTTTGATTCCAAAACGGTTGAGGAAAATGTCCGTTTTCCGCTGGATATGCTGACGGATCAGTCGATCCAGGAAAAACAGGAACGCGTAGCGTTTTGTCTGCAGCGTGTGGGCCTGGAAGCAGCGGCTAAAAGAATGCCCTCTGAAATAAGCGGGGGTATGAAAAAACGTGTCGGCATAGCCAGGGCCATTGTAATGAACCCCATGTATCTTTTTTGCGACGAGCCCAACTCCGGCCTCGATCCGCTCACCTCGGTCAAAATAGATGAGCTCATCAAGGAAATCACCGAGGAATATCAGATCACGACCATCATTATCACCCATGATATGAATTCTGTGATGGAGATCGGGCAGAATATTATGTTCCTGTATCAGGGCAGCAAGCTCTGGGAGGGAACGAATTCGAATATCATCAGCACAGATGTTCCCGAGTTAAAGGAATTCCTGTTCTCCAATAAGCTGCTCCGGGAAATGGAGCGCTAAGGTTTCCAAAGTTGATCGCTGTTATGTTCTTTTAAGAAACGGGATATTCTTTCGTTCAATTAAAAACGTACATCCGGCGAAAATGGCGAACATCAGCATGTGGACAGGTACGGCAACCCACAAATCCGGAATCTTCACCTGTGTGGAAACAAATATCAGCAACGAACCCGCGCCAACATATCCCAAAGCTGAAACCACATCATAAGGTACCGGATAATACTTTTGGCCAAAGTAATAGCAGGCCGCAACCATCACAAAACCCGACAGCGCAAAAGCAATCGCAAAACCCAGATATCCGATCAGGGGGACCAGAATAAAACTAGTCGCAATTGTGACAAAAGCTCCGGACAAAGTCAGCCAGGTACCAAATTCCGTTTTGTCTGTAAGCTTAAACCAGGTTGCCAGATTGTAATAAACCCCAAGAAAAAGATAGCCGGCGAGCAGCCAGGGAACAATCGGCAAGCCTTCATGATATATTTTTTGTTTCAGGAACAAAGCTGCGAGCAGGTCGAGGTTCAGGCAGATTCCTACCCACATCAGCACGCAGACGATGATAAACCATTTGGTGATTTTAGCAAATACCGGCGGCGCGTTCTTGTCTTCACCTTTTGAAAAAAAGAAAGGTTCTGCGGCATATTTAAAAGATTGAATCGCCAGGTTCATAAAAATGGACAGCTTGTAGCATTGTGTGTATATCCCAATTGCTGTCTTTTGCGTGCGGCCGGGATAGAAATTTTCAGGTAATAAAAACTGGATAAAGGCCCGGTCAAAAAGCATATTAAGGATACCTCCCATATTCATGACCATGATCGGGAAAGCATATACCCATACCGGTTTGAACAAATCCTTGCTGAAAACGAACCGGAAATCGGCGAATTCCTGGCGTAACATCCATAGGAAAGTCAGGTTGGCGATCAGGTTAGCAAGGATGATATAATCCGGCGCGCGGAACGGATCATAGATCACATCTACCAGGGGTTTAAGAAAAGACAGATATTTACCTGCATGAACATCCTTACAAACAACCAGGAAAAACAGGTTGAGAAATATCATGATCAGGATATTTGTTACCCTTACTATCACAAACTTTTTGCCTTTGCCTTCCAGCCGTAGCCGGGCGAAAGGAATAGAAACTATGCCGTCGATGGCCATGATCACCGCGAACATCCTTACGATGGAGGTACTTTCGGGATATTTGATAGCAGCAGCGGCACTGTCGGCAAAAATGAAAAGCAGCCCCGAAAAGAAGATACTTACGATAATCACCGCGCTCAGGATCAGATTATAGTATTGTTTGCGATCGGATTCCTGCCTTGCAAATCGGAAAAAGGCGGTTTCCATCCCGAATGTGTACAGCACGGTTGCAAGCCCGGCATAGGCGTACAGCTGGCCCTGCGCTGCGATTTGTTCAGGCTCGAAAAGTTTGGTGTGGAGCGCAACCAGCAGATAATTCAGAAAACGGCCCAACATGGTGCTGATCCCGTAGGTTGCCGTTTCGCTGGCCAGTTTTTTAAGTACACTCATAATGGATAGGGGCACTTTTCCGTAACCGGAGCCGTGACGACCGTAAAAGTCAAATTTGGGTAAAACATTTCATCGCTCAGGCAAATATAAGTCAACGGAAAGGTATCTACCCAATGAATAAAAAAGAGTCCTTCACGTAAACGGAAAGGACTCTTTTAAATGCTTTTCTGAATTTATCCCCGAACATCCGTGATAATCCTTTCAATCACATTTTCGATACGTTTCCAGCCCTCATCGGAATGGAGATCGACATCGATCATCTTTTCACGATAATCCGTTGAAATGGTCATGTAATAAATTCCTGCAGTAATAAAAGTGAGAAGTGCGCTTGTGTCACGATAATTTGGAAGGTCTCCTATTTTTTCAAGTATCCTTAGTGCTACCTGATTGCGGGCATCGGATAACATAGCTTTCCCGGTTCCGATTTCCCATCTGAGGAGGTCGCGTGTGGCTTTGCGTTCCCGCAAATCATTCAAAAAAGTGTGCATGAGAGAAGTGAGTGCCTTACTGCGTTCCTCCGGGGCCAGTTTAGGGATATTCTCAATGTAATCCGACCCTGTGGTGGACGTGTATTCACCTGACTTCACATACTGTTCCATCAGTCCGTCAACACTGTCAAAGTAACGGTAAATCAATACCTTGTTAACACCTGCAGTCCTTGCAATAAGATTCACACCAACCTTTTCAGTCCCGTACTGTTCGATAACTTCACCAACAGCTTTGAGGATTTTGGTTTTGGTGCGTTCGCGGTCGCGTTTTTTGATTTTGTCGATTTTCATATGGGTGCCATTTAGGTTAAAACATAGTAAATGTAATATTTCATCTGGAAATATTATACAGCGTATAGGCTATGATGTAACCATTTTTTTTATTTTCGGCACTTGGAAGATAAATAGATGTGTTTTCCCTCAATAATTGGTCGAAAAAGGGATATTCCGGCCAAAATTTGGATGAATCTCCTTGTAGATTGCACAAAAAAAGAGCTCACTTTCGATGAGCTCTTTAATTTACTGTTGGCCGACAAGGACTCGAACCCTGAATAAGACAACCAAAATGTCCTGTGTTACCATTACACCATCGGCCAAAACCGTAACAGTGGTGCAAAAGTAATGCGGTTAATTCAAGTTGTCAAGTTTTTATCGAAAAAAATTAAATGCTTTTTATCTCCACACCCGAAGAGATCTTTTTTACAAGCCCTTGGAGCACCTTGCCGGGGCCACACTCGATGAAGGTTTCGGCGCCGTCGGCTACCATTTGCTCTACCGACTGGGTCCATCTTACCGGAGCTGTAAGCTGAGAAATTAAATTCTCCTTAATAACCGAGACTTCGGTAGCGGGCCTGGCATTTACATTCTGATAAACCGCACAGATCGGTGCTTCAAACTGTGCTTCATAAATGGCAGTAGCCAACTCTTCCCGTGCCGGCTCCATTAGCGGGGAGTGGAATGCGCCACCCACCGGCAGGATCAGGGCCCTTTTTGCGCCAGCGGCTTTTAAGAGTTCACACGCCCTCTCAACACCTTCTATACTTCCGGAAATTACTACTTGTCCAGGGCAATTATAATTGGCAGGAACAACGATCTCATCGGTAATGCCGGCACATATTTCTTCTATGATATTGTCGGCAAGGCCAAGAATAGCGGCCATGGTCGACGGCCGGATCTCACACGCTTTTTGCATGGCATCTGCACGTTTGGCAACCAGACTGAGCCCGTCTTCAAAAGAAAGAGCACCAGCAGCTACCAGAGCGGAAAATTCACCCAAAGAATGACCCGCAACCATATTTGGATCGAAGTCAGAGGTGATCTTGGCTAAAATGACAGAATGCAGGAAAATAGCGGGCTGGGTAACATTGGTCTGCTTAAGCTCTTCGTCCGAGCCTTCGAACATGATTTTGGTGATTTCAAAACCCAGGATTTCGTTTGCTTTTTCAAACAGGGTTTTTGCTGAATCTGAAGACTGGTACAGGTCCAATCCCATTCCTTTGAACTGAGAGCCCTGACCAGGGAAAATGTATGCCTTTTTCATATTTTTCTTTTTTTAGATTATTCACAGTGAAAAAAAGCCCGGTCTTCAAAAACCGGGCTACAAAGGAAATACTTGATATCGAAAGAAAAAAGGTATTACAATCAGTCTATGTTTTTGAAAACGGCTGTTTTCTATCTAAGCAGCTGTACCCATCCTTTAATGATAGTCGGTTTAGGGTTTCTTTGAGAAGATTCGAAAACGACTTTGGCTTCATAGTAGTACTGTCCTGCCGATACGTCTTTGCCTGCATTTGTTTTCCCGTTCCAGTTGATGTTGACATCTTTTGTATCAAATACCTGTGCGCCCCACCTGTTGAAAACCCTGAACTCCATGGATACGACAAAGCTTGGGCATTCATACGGCTGGAATATATCGTTTTTGCTGTCGCCGTTCGGTGTAAAAACATTTGGCAAAACAAACATGGGGCAGTTTTCCTTGCATACGGTGTTGCTTGGTGCACTTTCTGCACCGAACCTGTTGACAGCCGTGACATAATAACAGCCAGCAAACGAAGTAAGCCCCTGGTGCGCGAAAGTGGTCGCCAGGGGTACGGGCGGGGTTGTGACGGTAGCGATCAATGCTGGCGTATCGCCTTCATAGCGTGCGAAGTACACTTTGTAAGCTGCCACATTAGGGTCGCAATCCTTTCCTTCGCTCTGCTGTGGGTATGTCCATGACAGGTTGTTGGTCAGGCCTAGCTGGTCACAGAACGCGTCAGGCTGCAATGTTGCACAATCGAGCAGGTCTATTTCGAGGACGGGCGGGCATGGTTTTGTGGTGTCCGAGGAGGAAACGCACAGTATTTGCGAGAAGTTGTAAAGTACCGATGGCCTGATCTGGCTGTTGTTGTAAGATCCTACGGTCTCTACTTTGTAACAATAGGTTGAATCGGGCTGTATAGTGATGTTCACCGTACCGTCGGCAGCATATTTGTCCGATCCGTCATCAGTAAAAGTAAATGTCTGTGTGCCCTGTACCGAAACATCGGCGATGCGGTTGAAAGTGCCGGGCCTTGTTTTGTCTTCCCTGTATACCCTGTGTATGCGGTTTGCATTGTCCCATGGTACAAGAGCTGACCAGCTGAGCCTGATGCTTGCAGGCTCCGCTGCCCCTTGTTCCAGGCGTACACTGCTTGCAGTTTCGGTTTCGTCCATTTTGACGAGCTGCCCTGCCTGTGTTACCCAGTATTCGAGCTTGTAATTGTATGCATTGACGAGTGTATTGAGCGCCCTGTCGACAAAGAAAGTATCCGGTGCGCCAGCTGTCAGGTTGGTATTGATGGTGGCGAGCTGAGTGAAACTGGTGCCGTTTTGTCCTACCGCCCTAAAAAGCCTGTACTGTGCAGGCAGTCCGGCTGCGGCTTCGGGCCTGATCCACCTGACGGAGATGACGCCGTTGGTCTCACTGGTAGAGTCGACAGTAACATTTGTAATGACGGGCATCATCAACGGCAGGTTGAGGCAGAACTCTTCCGATGCCAGGCTTTCCCCTCCTCCTATCAGGCTTCCGGGCTCATTGATGTTGGCGCCCGGCCTGGGGAACTCCACCACGATACGGTAACTGTAAGAGACTGCCGGTCGCAGCCCCTCTCCATTGTTATTGTCCAGGAAAGTGGTCTGGTTTGCATCGGTCCTTCCTATTTCCTGGTAGCCCGAACCTGCGGGTATGCCTGTAAGGCAAACATCTTCGGGGATATCAAAACACCCTTCCCTTCTGTAAATAACGATTTTCGCCCCGGCGACCTGGCATTTGTATGCATCCCAGGTGAGCCTGTAAGCAATGCCAGCGGGATCGGTTGCTGCTACCCCGCGCAGGTTTGTGGGTTTGGGCCCGTATACGCTGATGTTCAGTGTGGTCATGTCGACGAGTTTCCTGAACAGGGAGGGGTTGGGCACACCGCTTCCGGGAGAATCTTCGACCTTGAAGAGCACGTCATAGGGTTCCAGCCTGATGTGGTTACAGGATGTCTGCCAGACGAACTGGCCTGTGACGGCGGCTTGTGAGCCTTGCTGTGGCACGGTGAAGCTGGCAAGTGCCGGGGATATGAGGGTACTTTGGTATACCCCCCCTGTAGAGGTTAGTGTGAGCCTGTCCCCGTTTTTATCTGTCGCCCTGACCTGCTGGTTGATAAGTGTCCCTGCCTCCACGCAGATATCGGGCAGCGGGTCCATGAGCGGCCTGTCGTTCCGGGCATCCTCAACAATGATCTGCATGTCGCGGACGATCTGGCCTATTGGGATGCCGTCCCTCCATTCTTCGACGATGAAAGCGACGTTATAGAACCCCCTTGTGACAGGGGCGTCCCATATCAGGTCTCCCGTGATGTTGTCCATACTGAAAGTAGCAGGGGAGGCACCGGCCTCTGTTTGTCCTGGGGCACCGATCTGGTTGGGATGAACGTACTGAAGGTTGATCCCGGCACCGTTGACACCACTTCTTTGTGGTACAAACAGCCTGTAAGCGAGGCTGTCCCCGTCGGCATCGAAAGCACCGGGGTTATGGATATATCTTTGTCCGACGGCGGCCAGATCCACCGGGGCATTCAATAGCACGGGAGTCTGATTCAACCCGAGGCTGGCGTTGATTTCCAGTGTGGTACTTACATAAAAGTTAAGGTATTGCGTAGGCGGCGGGCCGATATTTAAAACATTGTTGTTCCGGTTATCCTCTTCAAACGATACACGGTACTCACCACCGGCGGGAAACGTGTACTCTATGATATATACATTTTGGGTGGTATTATTTCCGATATTCACGATCGGGAGGATCCTGGGAGCAATCAGTATCGTAGGATTGCCGGTGGACCTGGTATTCCCGATGGTAAACGTGGCGGTAGTTTGTTGTTCTGCCGCGCCCTGCCCGTTTACTATATCGAAGTAGGCGGTTAATTTTAGTTCAAACCGAAGTCCTGTTCCAGGCACCCTTTTGGCTGTAATTTCGCCTGCTCTGATGTGTGTGGCCATTACATCATAGCCTGTACAAAGCAAAGTCAGAAAAAAAGCAGATAGTAGAAATCGTGAAACCGAGCGCATATATTGATGAGTCGAACTAAATTAGATAGAGGAAAAACAGATTATTTATCTTCTGTCAGCTACTTTATCCAACGAAAATTTGAATAAAAATGTGTGCCTTACGAATGATTATAATATGTGATTTGTAAACTTACAAAACAACTTAATAAATCATATATGAAATGTCATAAAGTGATCTGACAACAAAATAGCAGCAGAAGGATGTCAATTTTCTATCTAAGCAGCTGTACCCATCCTTTAATGATAGTCGGTTTAGGGTTTCTTTGAGAAGATTCGAAAACGACTTTGGCTTCATAGTAGTACTGTCCTGCCGATACGTCTTTGCCTGCATTTGTTTTCCCGTTCCAGTTGATGTTGACATCTTTTGTATCAAATACCTGTGCGCCCCACCTGTTGAAAACCCTGAACTCCATGGATACGACAAAGCTTGGGCATTCATACGGCTGGAATATATCGTTTTTGCTGTCGCCGTTCGGTGTAAAAACATTTGGCAAAACAAACATGGGGCAGTTTTCCTTGCATACGGTGTTGCTTGGTGCACTTTCTGCACCGAACCTGTTGACAGCCGTGACATAATAACAGCCAGCAAACGAAGTAAGCCCCTGGTGCGCGAAAGTGGTCGCCAGGGGTACGGGCGGGGTTGTGACGGTAGCGATCAATGCTGGCGTATCGCCTTCATAGCGTGCGAAGTACACTTTGTAAGCTGCCACATTAGGGTCGCAATCCTTTCCTTCGCTCTGCTGTGGGTATGTCCATGACAGGTTGTTGGTCAGGCCTAGCTGGTCACAGAACGCGTCAGGCTGCAATGTTGCACAATCGAGCAGGTCTATTTCGAGGACGGGCGGGCATGGTTTTGTGGTGTCCGAGGAGGAAACGCACAGTATTTGCGAGAAGTTGTAAAGTACCGATGGCCTGATCTGGCTGTTGTTGTAAGATCCTACGGTCTCTACTTTGTAACAATAGGTTGAATCGGGCTGTATAGTGATGTTCACCGTACCGTCGGCAGCATATTTGTCCGATCCGTCATCAGTAAAAGTAAATGTCTGTGTGCCCTGTACCGAAACATCGGCGATGCGGTTGAAAGTGCCGGGCCTTGTTTTGTCTTCCCTGTATACCCTGTGTATGCGGTTTGCATTGTCCCATGGTACAAGAGCTGACCAGCTGAGCCTGATGCTTGCAGGCTCCGCTGCCCCTTGTTCCAGGCGTACACTGCTTGCAGTTTCGGTTTCGTCCATTTTGACGAGCTGCCCTGCCTGTGTTACCCAGTATTCGAGCTTGTAATTGTATGCATTGACGAGTGTATTGAGCGCCCTGTCGACAAAGAAAGTATCCGGTGCGCCAGCTGTCAGGTTGGTATTGATGGTGGCGAGCTGAGTGAAACTGGTGCCGTTTTGTCCTACCGCCCTAAAAAGCCTGTACTGTGCAGGCAGTCCGGCTGCGGCTTCGGGCCTGATCCACCTGACGGAGATGACGCCGTTGGTCTCACTGGTAGAGTCGACAGTAACATTTGTAATGACGGGCATCATCAACGGCAGGTTGAGGCAGAACTCTTCCGATGCCAGGCTTTCCCCTCCTCCTATCAGGCTTCCGGGCTCATTGATGTTGGCGCCCGGCCTGGGGAACTCCACCACGATACGGTAACTGTAAGAGACTGCCGGTCGCAGCCCCTCTCCATTGTTATTGTCCAGGAAAGTGGTCTGGTTTGCATCGGTCCTTCCTATTTCCTGGTAGCCCGAACCTGCGGGTATGCCTGTAAGGCAAACATCTTCGGGGATATCAAAACACCCTTCCCTTCTGTAAATAACGATTTTCGCCCCGGCGACCTGGCATTTGTATGCATCCCAGGTGAGCCTGTAAGCAATGCCAGCGGGATCGGTTGCTGCTACCCCGCGCAGGTTTGTGGGTTTGGGCCCGTATACGCTGATGTTCAGTGTGGTCATGTCGACGAGTTTCCTGAACAGGGAGGGGTTGGGCACACCGCTTCCGGGAGAATCTTCGACCTTGAAGAGCACGTCATAGGGTTCCAGCCTGATGTGGTTACAGGATGTCTGCCAGACGAACTGGCCTGTGACGGCGGCTTGTGAGCCTTGCTGTGGCACGGTGAAGCTGGCAAGTGCCGGGGATATGAGGGTACTTTGGTATACCCCCCCAGTAGAGGTTAGTGTGAGCCTGTCCCCGTTTTTATCTGTCGCCCTGACCTGCTGGTTGATAAGTGTCCCTGCCTCCACGCAGATATCGGGCAGCGGGTCCATGAGCGGCCTGTCGTTTCGGGCATCCTCAACAATGATCTGCATGTCGCGGACGATCTGGCCTATTGGGATGCCGTCCCTCCATTCTTCGACGATGAAGGCGACGTTATAGAACCCCCTTGTGACAGGGGCGTCCCATATCAGGTCTCCCGTGATGTTGTCCATACTGAAAGTAGCAGGGGAGGCACCGGCCTCTGTTTGTCCTGGGGCACCGATTTGGTTGGGATGAACGTACTCAAGGTTTCTTCCATCCCCGTTTGTTGTCGCTTCCTGTGGTATAAATAAACGATAAGCGAGGCTGTCCCCGTCGGCATCGAAAGCACCGGGGTTATGGATATATCTTTGCCCGACGGCGGCCAGATCAATAGGTGAATTTAATAGCACGGGAGTCTGATTTAACCCGAGGCTGGCGTTGATTTCCAGGGTGGTACTTACATAAAAGTTAAGATTATTGGTAGGCGGCGGGCCAATGTTCAATACATTGTTGTTGCGCTTGTCTTCTTCGAAGGATATTCTGAACAGACCGGCGGAGGGAAAAGTATGTCTTACTACATATTCGTTTTTGGTAGTACCATTGCCAACGTCAACCCTCGATACCCTGGGTACGCGAGAAAGCAAGTCGTTGCCGGCATAGATGTCCACAGTGTTCTGAGCGGCAGATGCCTGGCTTCCCGTGATCTCATCAAAATAGGCCGTTAATTTGATCTCAAAAAGCAGGCTGCCGTTGGAAGTGGCGATCCGTCTGGCGGTAATTTCTCCTGCCCTGATGTGGGTTGCTTCTGCCCGGTATACCGACATCAGAAGGGAAAAACAGGCTATAAGCAACAGAAATCGTAAAGAAGAACGCATATGATTAATTTCTGGGAATACCGGATGTAACTTTTGAACGAAATTCAACAGGAAAAATGTGTGTGGATTCCGATTTCACTATGAAAGTTTGGTCTTTTTTTACATTCATAAACAAGAGACTGAGTGGGATTGCCCTCTAAGATTGAGAATTCTTAATAATGATTATAAATAATCGGGCAGCATATAAAAATGAATGGCTTTTTTTGCCTCGCAGTGGTTTGTGATATACCTTTGAACGGTTCTAAATATACCTATTTTTTTTGCACTAAAACCATTCGTGTTTGCTATGTCGTGGTTTTCACAAACGTTAACGAGTTCCATTGGGAAAAAGCTTCTGATGGCTCTTACCGGACTTTTTTTGATAAGCTTTTTGGTCATTCATGCTACCATTAATGCTATGATTTTTTACAATGACGGAGGCGAAACTTTTAGTCACTGGGGGCATTTTATGGGTACGAACCCGATTATCCGTACCCTGGAAATCGGGCTGGTAGCCGGATTCTTAATTCACATTATCGATGGTCTCATCCTCTGGAAGACCAACCGTGATGCGAGGCCTATAAATTATGCAGTCAATAATCCCTCTGCCAACAGCACCTGGTATTCGAGGAGCATGGGTTTGCTGGGTACGCTATTACTTATATTTCTGGTGATCCATACTTCTCATTTCTGGATTCCAAACCGCTCCAACCAGTTCGCTACCGGTGAAGAACTGGATCTATACCAAATGATGCTTGATATTTTCCAGAACCCTGTCGTGGTTTTGATCTATGTCCTGGGTTGTATCTCTCTGTTCTGGCACTTGCTGCACGGTTTCAAAAGTGCGTTCCAGTCGCTTGGACTTAACCATGTGAAATACAATGGCCTCATTTCCGTTGTGGGTACGGCGTTTTCGATCGTGATCCCCATACTCTTCGCTTTGATGCCCATCTCTATCTATTTTGGCTGGGTCTACTAGTCCAAGGTAATATTGATTGCGAAAGCGCTGATTCGAATATTGTTTTCTGATTAAATTAACATTACAAAATATATGGCAACTTCATCTAATCTGGATGCCAAAATTCCACAAGGGCCGATTGAAACAAAATGGAGTAAATACAAGTCTTCGGTAGCTCTTGTAAACCCTGCCAATAAGCGTAATCTTGAAGTTATTGTTGTTGGAACAGGACTTGCAGGTGCGTCGGCTGCCGCTACACTTGCCGAAATGGGCTACAAGGTTAAAGCTTTCTGTTTCCAGGATTCCCCGCGTCGCGCGCACTCCATTGCCGCACAAGGTGGTATCAACGCTGCCAAGAATTACCAAAATGATGGTGACTCGGTTTACCGTCTTTTTTATGATACAATAAAAGGGGGCGACTATCGGGCGAGAGAAGGGAATGTACACCGTCTTGCCGAAGTTTCCGGAAATATTATAGATCAATGCGTTGCAGCGGGAGTTCCTTTTGCACGTGAATACGGTGGCCTGCTTTCCAACCGGTCTTTCGGGGGAACCCAAGTTCAGCGCACTTTCTACGCAGCGGGGCAAACCGGCCAGCAGTTGCTTCTGGGAGCATATTCCGGATTGCAACGTCAGGTGGGTATGGGTACCGTTAAAATGTACAACCGCCACGAAATGCTTGATGTGGTCAATATTGACGGCAAATGCCGCGGTATTATCGCAAGAAACCTCATAACCGGTGAAATAGAACGTCACGGAGCCCATGCTGTTTTGCTTTGTACGGGGGGATACGGAAACGTGTTTTATCTTTCTACCAACGCCATGGGCAGTAATGTGACCGCGGCGTGGAAAGCCCACAAACGTGGTGCTTATTTTGGAAACCCCTGCTTCACACAAATTCACCCGACCTGTATTCCAGTTTCGGGAGATCATCAGTCGAAGCTAACGTTGATGTCCGAATCGCTTCGTAATGACGGCCGGATCTGGGTGCCGAAGCAAAAGAATGATAACCGTCCGGGAAATGAAATTCCTGAGGAAGAAAGAGATTATTACCTGGAACGCCGTTACCCTGCATTTGGTAACCTTGTTCCACGTGATATCGCTTCGCGTGCCGCCAAGGAAAGATGCGATGCCGGTTATGGCGTTGGAGCATCCAAGCTGGCAGTTTTTCTTGATTTTGCCGCTGCGGTAGAACGTTATGGAAAAGGTGAAGCCAATAAAAATAACATCGAAAATCCTTCGAAAGAAGATATTACGGTTTGGGGTAAAGCGGTTGTGAAGGAAAAATATGGTAACCTTTTTGATATGTACAAGCAAATCACGGGAGAAGATCCTTACGAGGTGCCTATGCGTATTTATCCGGCGGTCCATTATACGATGGGCGGACTTTGGGTTGATTACAACTTGATGACAACGGTACCCGGCCTCTACGCTTTGGGAGAGGCAAACTTCTCTGACCACGGCGCAAACCGCCTTGGAGCATCAGCCCTGATGCAGGGACTGGCAGACGGATATTTTGTGATTCCTTACACAATTGGATCATACCTTGCCAAGGAAATCGGAACAGGTAAAATATCGACCGATCATCCGGAGTTTGTGAAGGTGGAAAAAGAAGTTACTGACCGTATCGAAACATTGATGTCTATTCAGGGAAAAACATCTCCTGAATTATTCCATCGCCGCCTGGGTCAGATCATGTGGGACAAATGCGGAATGGCGCGGAATGAGCAGGGCCTGAAAGAGGCAATCGTTGAGATACGTGCGCTTCGCAAAGAATTCTGGAAAGATGTGAAGGTGATGGGCGGGAAAAATGAATTTAACCCCGAACTGGACAAAGCGGGCCGCGTTGCTGACTTTATAGAGCTTGGAGAACTGATGTGTATTGACGCACTTACGCGTGAAGAGTCGTGCGGAGGCCATTTCCGTGAGGAGCACCAGACCGAAGAAGGAGAGGCACTACGTGATGATGAAAACTTTATGTTCGTATCTGCCTGGGAACACAAAGCCGAGGAAGAGTGGGAACTTCACAAAGAAGAACTGATTTACGAGAACATTAAGATTGCCCAAAGAAGTTATAAATAAAAGCCGACGGCTGTCGGCATTCGGCCATTGGCGGGGCCGCCCCGGCTGATTTGCAGCCGGCCATTCGCATAATTAATATTACTGGTTAATTGATAACCGTTAACTATTACAAAGATGAGTGCAGGTAACATGCATATTAAGCTTAAAGTCTGGAGACAAAGCAATACCAATACACAAGGCCGATTTGAAAATTATAGCCTGGACCATGTTTCTCCGGACATGTCTTTTCTAGAAATGTTCGACGTTCTGAACGAACAGCTTATCGAAACGGGAACAGAACCGGTTGCATTTGACCACGATTGCCGCGAAGGGATTTGCGGAATGTGTTCAATGTATATCAACGGCCAGCCGCATGGTCCTTTGAGAGGCGTTACAACCTGTCAGCTTCACATGCGTTCGTTTAAGGATGGTGATACCATTGTGGTTGAACCGTGGAGAGCCGAAGCCTTCCCGGTTATTAAGGACCTTGTGGTGGACCGCGACGCTTTTGACCGCGTCATTGCTGCCGGAGGGTTTGTTTCTGTTAATACCGGTAATGCCCAGGATGCAAACAGCCTTCCTATACCGAAGGTTGCCGCGGACGAAGCATTTGCTGCTGCTGCATGTATTGGCTGTGGCGCTTGTGTAGCTGCTTGCAAAAATGCTTCTGCTATGCTTTTCGTATCTGCAAAAATCTCCCAGCTGGCGTTGTTGCCGCAGGGGCAGGCGGAACGCAGCATACGCGCAGAGAAAATGGTAGCTCAAATGGACGCAGAGGGATTTGGCGCATGTACCAACACCGGGGCCTGCGCTGCAGAGTGTCCGAAGGAAATCAGTCTCGAAAATATTGCCCGCATGAACCGCGAATATATTGGTGCGAAGTTATCTTCGTCCGCGGTTTAACCTGTTTTCTTCAATAGAAGCAGAGTAATAAGCAGAGATCTTTTTAAACAGCTCATAACACAAAGAGGCGACCAATTTACTGGCCGCCTCTTTTGCGTATGTATTTCTAAAATCTATTTCTTTTTGGTGGAATCGGCAGCAGCTTCTTTATCTGAGCCTTTATACTCTTTGTTCAAACCATCTATAATCTTCTTTGTTACATCCAGGGAAGGATTGGCAAACAAAATACCACCACCCAACGAGTAGCCCAATACATATTCGTACCCATTTTCTTTGTTGTATTTATCAATATAGCTGCGGATGTTTTTGTACAGCTCTTCATTCTTTTTTGCTTCTTCCATACCCAGGGCCTGTGCCGACTGGTCTCTGTAAGCAACCAGGTCCTGCTGTTTTTTCATTAGCTGAGCCTCGGTAGACCTTGCCTGCTCGGGAGTCATGGTCTGTGCTTTTTGCTGGAAAAACGCAACTTCATTCTGCAATGAACGTCCTTTGGTATTAAGGTCATTTTCAAGCTGGAAGTTCTTGTTTTCAAGCTCTTTTTTGGTATCCTTAAAAAATTCGTAATTTTTCAACAGAGAATCTACCTGAACATAAACCGTGCGGCGGCCCGGTACCACACTACCGTCTGCTACTGTCTCGGAGCCGGTTGAAGGCTTCCCGGAAAAATGTAAAAAGAATAGCACCGCTACTGCGAGTGTAAGCACGACATTCCAAATAAGCGAAGTATTGTTGTTCACGTTTTTAAAGTTTTATTGTTTTTTGAACGAGCCGCAAAGATAATGATTTGTGTTTCAAGGCATGCAATTACCTTATTTTTTACTCCAGTTTAATAAAATCAGGCTATGAAAATTCTGTAAAGTGGTCATTCAATGTTTTTTAGGCCATTTTTCTCGCGAGATATCCCGATAAACCCGACATTCCGCCCACCAATCCTCCGACAATCGCAGTGACGATCAGCAGCAGGATACCTTTTTTCAATGAGAATATTTCAGCGATCCTGTCCGACATCGCGCCACCCGACACGAAGTGTAAATAGAAACCGTAAGCCAGCCAAAGTAATGCAATAGCGAGAAAGCCGATCCAGAAAGAATGCGGTGACGAGGTGGGGCGCCACAGGCTGATCACAAAAGGAACGATGGCAATTACCCACCAGGGAGCAAAAAATTGAAATAATGCCGAAACGAGAAGGATAAGCAGAAAATTCATTTTGTAAACATTTTCGGGTTTTGCAAAGTGATACGTGAAGTCAGGCGGGGATTCTCTTGATCGGGGGAAGAAAGGTAAAGCAGTTCATTCAATTCCCCGTTTTCCCATTTTTTTAGCAGATTAAGATAATACGGACTTCCGGGATTTCCCGATTGCCCGCCCGGATAAATGCCGTATGCTTTGGGGCTTGGCCCTAATTCCACCACCATGCGCCATGACGGCCCTTTTCTTTTCGAAATTGCATTGACGGCACTGCTTGCGCCGCCGGTTTTTATCGGAGGGGCATTAAACGGTTTCAGGCTTCTGCTCAGATGCCGGATCTCGGTTGCTTTTACTTTGTACCATTGCCACGAATCGCTCATAGGACCGTGATGCGCGGCAAGCGTATCCAGTGCCGCCTTGAAGCTGGCGGAAACAATATCGGGTAGTGTTTCTTTGGCTGGTGTATTTACGTTGTCAAACCATTTTTCATTCGGCTGTTTTAAAAGCAGGTACAAAGTCCGGTCACGCGAGGGATACTCCATGGCGACAGGTGTGGAATCAAACTCATCGTCCCAGATGGCCCGGCCTAGCATTGGGTACCATTCTTCAAAAATTGACGTCGCGACGGATTCCGGGGAATTTTGATAATTCCAGTTGGCCAATGTAATCTGAGCAGCTTTTTGGGTAGGCGTTAAGGCCGTTTTGTCAAGTATGGAAAGCAATTTTGGCAAAATTGTCTTTGCAAGCACACTGAAATTGTCATTCTGTAGTAATCTTAAACTGTCGGCATTTGCGCGTGACATTGCCGCCAGGCGTTCGTTGATCCGTAGAGCTCTTTCCGACGGAGAAAAGGACCAGTTGATATAATATGGGTAGGTTTGGTCGGTGGATGACTGGTTGGCGCTGCTCACAAAACCTCTGGGGGGATTTTTTACATATGGATTCTGATCGGCGGGGATCCAGCCTTGCCAGTCCTCAGCGGGATCAGTGCCGTCGAGAAGAAATTTTCCTTGCTCCCTGTATTTTAGAGGAAGCTTCCCGTTGACAGTGATTGCAATGTTCTTATTATTATCGGCGAACACGAAGTTCTGTGCAGGGCCTACGTAATGTGTCAGCGCTTTGCGGTAATCGTCGTAATTCCTGGATTTATTAAGTTCATAAAAGGTAAGAAAGCTGTTACCAGGTTCGTGGCCGATCCATTTAACAGCCAGCGTAGGATATTTTTCCGAGCTATAGTCCGTATCTGTGACCGGGCCGTGGTGCGTGTAAACTACTTCTTCCCGGATCGGTTCTTTTTCGCCTTTTACATAAATAACCTCCGTTCTTTTACGTGTCGGTTTCCATTGATTATCATGCCGGTAGAAATTACGGGTGTCATCTTTGAATTTTATTTTATACAAATCGAAAACATCGGCATCTACGTTGGTGACACCCCAGGCAACATTCTGGTTAAAACCAATAATGATCCCGGGTATACCCGGCAGCGAAACACCACAGACATTGACATCGGGTGCGTGCAGCTGGGCCTGGTACCAGATAGACGGAAGCGACAAGTCAAGATGCGGGTCGTTGGCAAGGATCGGGTATCCTGTAATGGACTTTTCGGAGCCGATCGCCCAGTTGTTACTGCCCAGTCCTTCAAATTTTGGTTCTCTTTCTCCAAGAGCGTTCTTCGGTTTTTTGAGGAAAGATAAGTGCTTGGCAGCTTGCATTTCCGGGATTTTAACCGGAACGGGCAGTTGTTTAAAATCCCATTTGGTCCCTTCCGGAATGATCGGGCTCTCCCGCAGCATGGGATAATCGGGAAAGAGCTGGTCTACAATTTCTTTACCGTATTTTTTCAGCACATTGGTCATATTCAGCTCATTGGACCGCCCGGCCAGGGTAAGCGTCATTTGTTCCAGCATGTACATGGTGTTGATAGGCTGCCATGCTTCGGGTTTATATCCCAGTAATTTGAATTCTACCGGATAATCTTTGACATCAAGCTGATTGATATATGCATTTACCCCGGCAGTATATCCCAGCAGAGCCTCCCGCGATCTGGGATCGCTCATTGCCATTTTAAGGTTTGCTTCTGCACCGTAACCCATTCCGAGGCGACGGCTTTGCTGGTCGAGTTCCAGGGTTGCGCGGCCCAGTATTTCAGAAAGTCGTCCCGCCGCCGCCCGGGTCTGCAGATCCATTTGCCACAAACGGTCTTTTGCCGTAATGTAACCCTGGGCATAAAAGAGGTCAAAATCGTTTTTAGCAAAAATGTGCGGTACGCCGGTATCGTCAAACCGGATCACGACTTCGTCTTTCAGGCTGTTTGCCTTCAAAACCTGGTTACCCATAGGATTCGAAGGGGCTTCTCCATTTTGCCAGAAGCCGGTGAAAGGGCTTAAAAAAGGCCCGAGTGCCGGAGCAGGCCCCAGCGGCCTGTTTAAGACATATACAAGTCCAATTGTTAGGGCAATTGAAAAAATAGCTCTGACGAATTTCATGAAGAAGGAGTTAGGATGCGCGCTGGTAAAAGAAGAATTTTAATCGGAAACTACTTGTACTATGGCTTCAATTAATCCAAGATCGCTGTAAAGAACCGAACGTTCATCGGGAATTCCGCCAGCCATGGAAATATCAGCAGGAAAGTATTTCTGGCGTGCAGGGCGAAAAGCTTTCGCAGTTAAATGAAGTGCGTGGACGCCGGCTTCTTTCAGTTGAGCGGCATTGTGATGGGATACGCCGCTACCCGCCATGATCTCTATGGATTTTCCGGCTTCCTTAGATAGTTTTTGCAGAAGATCGATACCTTCTAATGCCGAAGGCTTCAGGCCGGACGTGAGAATTCTCTCTGCCCCGGTTTCTATCACGGCCTTCAACGCTTTCATAGGATCAGGTGTGAGGTCAAAGGCCCTGTGAAAAGTAACTTTCATGGGATATGCGTAATCCACCAGCGCTTTTGTTCTGGCTACATCAACCTGGCCGTCGGGCAGGAGAATGCCGAGCACTACGCCGTTGGCGCCCAGTTTTTTCGCCAGATCGATGTCTTTTCTCATGATCTCCTCTTCGAAAACATCATATACGAAATCGCCGCCGCGGGGTCGGATCATCACAAACAACTGGATATCAATATGCTGCCTTACCACTTCGATCAATCCTGCACTGGGTGTGGTGCCTCCTTCGCCCAATCCGCCGCATAATTCAACTCTTCCGGCACCTCCCGCCTGTGCATTGATACAGGATTCCAGGGAATAGGCGCAAACTTCAATGGTCATATTGTAATTTTTATATTGATGGGGAAAATTACAAAAAGGTTTTAAGCGAAAGGCAGGAGGAGCGTATTATTCATTGGAAGAGTTTTGCTGTAGACACTCATTGTTCTATTTTCGCCATGTCTGGGAAAGGACTAAGAGCCGAAGTATTATGAGATAGAATTATTAACTGGAGAATGATATTAAATATCTCTTTTACAGAGGATTAAATAATGAAAAAAAATAAAATTTTCCAGCGAGCAATTATTTTTCTTTTTTTTCGCTTTAAGCTTTTAAAAGATGTCAAATTTTTTACTTTTGCAAAAAAAGTAAGTAACCATTAATAGGCGAAAATATTATGTACTGGACTCTCGAACTTGCATCATACCTTGAAGATGCTCCCTGGCCAGCTACCAAAGACGAGCTAATTGACTTTGCAATCAGAACAGGCGCTCCGTTAGAAGTAGTTGAAAACCTACAGGAGCTTGAAGATGATGGCCAGCCTTATGAAAGCATCGAAGAAATTTGGCCTGATTATCCAACCAAAGACGATTTCTTTTTTAATGAAGATGAATATTAGATGAAGAGACGGCGCTGAGAGGTGCCGTTTTTTTTATAATTATCTGCCAATTTTTGCAAAACTACTTCCTTAATATTTTTTTAATCCGGCAAAACCAATGTAAATTGATTTCGTTATCAATAAGAAAGACGGGGAAGTTACCTAAAGTGATTTTGTCATAATTCAGATATCTGTCCATTCCAACTAATGGAACTTCGATTATTGAGAGAGTTGGTGAAGAAAGGTGAGGGTGAACATTTGGAATTCAAACTGAAATCCAATCATCCTGAGAAAATTGTCCGTGAAGTTGTCGCTTTTGCCAACTCCGGTGGCGGGAAACTTTTCGTCGGAGTCGGGGACGATAAAACCATCAAGGGCCTCAAAGATGCAGAGGAAGATGAATATACTCTGACGAAGGCTATCGACAAATACATATTTCCGAAGATCAGTTTTAAAAAAGAAAGAATCCCCGTCAGCCCTGACCGGGATGTGCTCGTCCTGACCATTCCCAGAAGTATTGACAAGCCTCATTACGTAGTGGACGATACGGGCAACAGGCAGGCATATATACGGGTGCAGGACAAGTCGATTCAGGCGAGCCGCGAAATGAAGGAGATTATGCGTCGAGGCCGGGGAGAGCGGGACGTACGTTTTCAGTACGGAGACAAAGAGAAGAAATTGATGAAATTGCTGGATGAAAAGGAATCTGTTACCGTTGACCTTTTTGCAACCTTCGCCGGTATCCCCAGAAAAATAGCCTCAAATACGCTTGTGGTAATGGTGCTTGCCCGGATTTTGGAAGTACATCCACACGAAATGATCGACAAGTTTACGATGTCAATGGCATATCAGTCACATTGAAATTAATATCCTCATCCCGAGAATGTATTCAGGATGAGGCACGGTCGGTACAGCTTATTAAAATGGCAGATCGTCTGATTCGTCCTCGCTGAACGTAGTTACCGGAGGCAACGGGCTTCCTCCCTGGTTAGAAGCGCTTACGCCTCCTGCTTTATCCACTTTCCATGCTTTTACTTCGGTATACCAGCGCGAATTGTATTCACGGCTTTCCACGTCGATGGAAGCGGTTACGGAGTCGTTCACTTTAAGGTTAGCCTGGTCTATTTTGTCGCCCCACAGTGCAATACAAACCTTTTTAGGATATTGGGAAGGGATTTCAAGGATGAATTCCTGCTTACGCCACGATCCGTTCTTGCCTTGACCAGTTACCTCAGGAAGTAAAGCAATGACTGTTCCTGTTAATTCCATGTACAGTTAAAATTTAGTTTCTATAATGTGCTTTCAAAAGTAGGGCTTTTGAAATTTGATTGCAAAGAGCAACCAAAACTAACCAATTGCCTGTTCGAGATCGGCAATCAAATCTTCCGCGTCTTCAATGCCGACACTCAGCCGGATCAGGGTGTCTTTCAGCCCTACTTTGATTCTCTCTTCCTTAGGTATGCTCGCGTGCGTCATACTCGCCGGATGCGTGCAAAGTGATTCCACGCCACCCAGCGACTCACCGAGTGAAAAAACACGCAGACGTTCCATAGTTCTGACTGCTTCTTCATACACATCACCTTTTAGTTCGAATGACAGCATACCACCAAAACCACGCATTTGCCGGCGGGCAAGTGCGTGGCCCGGATTCGAGGGAAGTCCGGGGTAATAGACCTTGTTAACCTTCGGATGTTTTTCCAGCCAGCTTGCAACAATCATAGCATTTTCACAATGGCGCTGCATACGGATATGCAGCGTTTTTATTCCTCTTAATACCAGAAAACAGTCTTGCGGGCCAGGAACCGCCCCGCTTGCATTCTGAATAAAAGCCAGGTTAGCTGCCAGTGTATCATCATTGGTAATGAGCGCACCCATGACGGTATCCGAATGCCCACCCAAATATTTGGTGACGGAATGCATAACGATATCCGCACCCATGTCAAGAGGATTCTGCAGGTAGGGGGAGGCGAAAGTATTATCTACCACACTTGCGATTTTCTTTTCACGGCACAATGCGGTTATTTCTTCAATATCGATGATTTTCAACAGCGGGTTGGTAGGGGTTTCAATCCAAATCATTTTGGTCTTTTCGGAGATAACCTCTTTAATATGATTGATCTCGCTCATATCCACAAAGTGAAAAACCAGCCCCAACGGCTCGAAAATCCGTTTCATAATCCGGTAGGAGCCACCATATATGTCATTGGTAGCAATGATCTCGTCTCCGGGGCGGTAGAGTTTGAGTACTGCATCGGTTGCAGCCAGGCCTGATGCGTAACAAATCCCGTGCTTCCCGTTTTCCAGTGCAGCCAGTGCGTTTTGCAAAGCTGTCCGGGTAGGGTTATGGGTCCGCGAATATTCGTAGCCCTTGTGTTTGCCCGGACTTTCCTGCACGTAGGTGGAAGTCTGATAAATAGGCGTCATAATTGCGCCGGTAGTTGGGTCCGGCGATACGCCTGCATGTATGGCTTTGGTTCCGAATTTCATTTTTGAATGCGTTTTATGTGGCCACGGATGCACGGATTTTCACGAATACGATCTCCTTCGTGTCCATTCGTGCATCCGTGGCATCAATAATAAAAATGTACATCATAAAGGTGAGGCCGTAAAAACCTTTTGGCCAAACTAGTGGTTATTTTGATAGTTACTGCTGAATCATAAATTAAATATTTAACCTTTGGAAAATTCTGCACCAAAAAGGTTTTCGCTCCCCGTTATCGCCAGTGTTTTATTGACGGTCGTACCACTTGTTACCAGTTCCGTCTTAACTGCCTGGGCTGTTACCAACGAAAGCCTTTTTCGTAGCTGGTCCGTTGAAATATGGATTGTTGCCACTTTGATTTTAACACTGGCCGTATCACTGGCACTGACGCCTCCGACTTTTTTGGCCCTGGTTTACGGGTATTTTCTTGGATGGACAGCCTTACCGATGCTTTTCGCACTGAACCTCGGCGCGATCGCCATTATATATGGTCTCGCAAATTTTCTTCACGCATCCTCTGTACGGAGCTATCTTGTACAGGCCTATCCGCAAGTCGGTACACTACTCCGCCGGTTTCAGGAACATGAACTCAGGCTGATATTTTTTGCAAAACTTTCACCGGTTCTCCCGTTTGCTATTACCAATTTGTTTTTTGCTATGGCCGGTGCGAGGTTCAGGCAGGTGTTGGCTGGCGGCACGTTGGGCATGATCCCGCGTACCGTCCTCGCCGTGTGGGCCGGCAGAGAGGCGCAGGACATCCGGTATTTACTGGAACATCCTAATGAGGGTTTGGCAACCAAGATCATCCTGATCGTGCTGATTGTGGTCAGTACTATCGGAATCGGATATCTTTTTAAGGACAAGAAAGTAGCCGAATAATTATAGATTAAAGGATATAAAAAAGTGCTTTGATAATATCGTACAATAAAAGGGTATTAAACGATATAAAATCATACACTTTATCCAGTTTCTTTGTGGTAAAGTTATACTTATTAATAAAGTAAGATGAAATCTTTACCTTTTGTTGATCTGGCTATTGTAATTGCCTATCTGGTAGGGATGGTCGCGGTCGGGATTTATTTTTCACGCAAAAACACCACCGCAGATCAATTCACGAAAGCTTCCGGCAGCATACCCGGCTGGGCGATCGGAATTTCGATCTATGCAACTTTTCTCAGCAGCAATACTTTTCTCGGTGTGCCAGGCAAGGCTTATGGAAGCAACTGGAACTCTTTCGTTTTCAGTTTGTCGATGCCCCTGGCTGCTTGGGTCGCGACCCGTTTTTTTATACCGTTTTATCGTAATACCGGTGCGGTTTCAGCATATACGCATCTTGAGCATCGGTTTGGTCCCTGGGCGAGGACTTATGCGGTCGCTTGCTTCTTGCTTACGCAGCTGGCGCGGATGGGTTCCATTTTCTTTGGGATCGCACTGAGCCTTCAGGCTCTTACAGGTTACCCGATGTCCACAATTATGGTCGTAGTTGGGATATGTATCGTGTTGTATACTGTTATGGGCGGAATGGAGGCGGTGATTTGGACGGAGGTTGTGCAAGGGGTGATCAAAACAGTGGGCGCTTTGGCAATATTGTATCTGGTGGTATCAGGTATGGATGGCGGCGTTTCCCGAATCATTGAAATAGGGGAGGCAGACAATAAATTCAGTCTCGGAAGTTTTGCGCCTGACTTTACGACCGCATCATTTTGGGTAGTCCTGTTGTACGGATTCTTCATGAATCTCAACAATTTCGGAATGGACCAGAATTATGTGCAGCGCTATCATACCACCTCGTCCGTTAAGGAAGCTGCCAGCTCGGTTTGGCTTTGTGTATATTTGTATGTGCCGGTTTCACTGATATTTTTTATACTCGGTTCCTGCTTGTACGCCTATTACCAAAGTAATCCCGAATTGCTTAACATTATCCGGACGCAAGTTGCTGTGGAACGTTTGCCGGGCGGAACCCCGCAAGCTATTGCAGACCTTGCAGCCACACTTTCACCGGCCGATTACGGCGACAAGGTAATGCCGCATTTTATGGTGACCAAAGTGCCTGTCGGATTGCTGGGGCTGATTATTGCGGCGATTATGTCGGCAGCTATGAGCACGATCAGTTCAGGGATGAATGCTTCTGCGACCGTTTTTTCAGTAGATATTTATCAGAAATATGTTAAGCCGGACCTTTCGTCAAAAGAGTCACTGCGACTATTATATATTGCCACAACAGTCTTTGGGATTCTTGGAATGATCACCGGTATCGCGATGATAGGGGTTAAAAGTGTGCTGGATGTGTGGTGGATGCTGTCCGGTATTTTTGCCGGAGGTATGCTGGGACTATTTCTTCTGGGAATTATTTCAAAAAGCACAAAAAATGCCGAAGCACTTACCGCTACCTTAATTGGCATCGTAGTGATTATCTGGTTGACATTCTCAGTCCAGCTTACCGATGAATATGCTTATCTGAGAAACCCGCTGCATCAGAATATGACTATGGTAGTGGGGACACTGACGATCTTTCTTCTCGGTCTGCTCTTAACAAAGTTGAAAGGAAAAGAGAAAGTGAAGCGGGAGGTAGTGCTGGACAGCGAATAGCTAATAGATACACATAACAAAAACCTAAACTTAACTTCTATTGATATGACATCAGTTAAGCAATCCTCTATACTGTTGCCACAGGGATTTATTCCCGTAATGCTCACTCCTTTCCAGGATTCAGGTGAAATTGATTATGACGGATTAAAAGCGCTTACCGAATTATATCTGGAGGCAGGTTGTGCGGGTCTGTTTGCCAACTGTTTATCCAGTGAAATGTTTGAACTGACAGAAGATGAAAGGCTCAGCATCACAAAGACGGTAGTGGATCAGGTTGCTGGCAGGGTACCTGTGGTAGCAACGGGTACGTTCGGCGGACCTATTGCAGAACAGGCCGATTTTGTTAAACGTATATACGAAACCGGAGTCCAGGCTGTAATTGTCATTACGAGCCTTATCGCTGCGGAGGATGAATCTGACGAAGTTTTTTTAACACGTTCCAAAGAGCTTATCGCACTTACGGACGATATTCCCCTGGGATTCTACGAATGTCCGGTTCCGTACAAGAGGTTGATAATGAGTCCGGTTTTGGCTGAGCTGCTCGCCACAGGACGGGTTATTTATCATAAAGACACATCTCTGGACCTGGAAGAAGTTGTACGCAGAATAAAGGTAGGTGAAGGTTATAATTTCGGATTGTATGATGCCTATATGGTCAATGCAACAGCTTCTTTGCGCGCAGGTGCGGCAGGGTTGTCTTGCATACAGGGTAATATCTATCCTGAGCTAATTGTTTGGTTATGTAATCATTACAATGATTCCGAAAGGCGGGAAGATGTGGTGCGCCTGCAGAATTTCTTTGATGAATCCATGGAGCTGGTTCATACGGCTTATCCGATTATTGCAAAATACAGTCTGCAGAAAAGAGGGTTTCCGATATCGTTATTTACCAGAAGGGAAGTGGGCGTACTTACTACGGAATTACAGCAAAAGATGGATCAGCTACTGGAGGAAATAGACGATCTCCAGAATGATCTTGGTATCACAAGTATCTTTAAAAAAAGCCTGGCAAAATGAATCTCTGATCCATTTTGCCCCTAATTCAAAAGCTATGAATTTTCCAAATGAACACATTCTTGATCAGGTAACTCAAGGGGATGAAAGGGCTTTTACCGAACTCTGTTCTCATTTTCATTTTCCGGCATTCAAATTCTGTACAGTACTTCTGAAAGACGAAAAGGAAGCAGAAGGTATTATCAGAGATGTATTTGCCAAGATATGGGAGGAAAGGGTTCAGTTGAAAACAAAGGACAATTTTCAGTCCTATCTGTTTATGAACCTTCGAAATCAGATCTTTGGTCAAATGAAAAAATACACCGATCCGGCTTCAAGAAAACAATACCTGGATCGCATTCATTCCTTCAACGAAAAGCAGACGGAATACTAAGCTTTCAGAACTTTTTATGTTAAATCCGGATAGATATACGTTACTATTTCTTTTTAGGTAGAGCGTCGGCAGCAAACGGAAAACTGCCAGAATCCATTTAAAAATGAAACCGCATTTTCATAAAGTTCCTATACCGTCCCAGACGTCGTTCAGTATCCGGCACGATAAGGATTCGGGTTTTGGGACCGTTTGGCATTATCATCCTGAGCTTGAACTACATTATCTTATCAAAGGTAAGGGAGTCCGTTTCATAGGAGACAACATCAGTAACTTTTCCGACGGCGAACTGATCCTTCTGGGAGAAAACCTGCCGCATACCTGGCGGGTAGAAGCAGGGGCAAGCAATACTGCTGCCGAGGTGATCATTATCCATTTCTTGCCAAATTGCCTGGGTGGCGACCTGCTGCTGTTACCGGAAGCATATCAGATCCCTAAACTATACGACCGGGCAAAACGAGGGCTTTTGATCAGCGGCGAAGCGAAAGAGAAGATCATACCGTTAATGCACGCAGCCGTAAATGCGGAGAACCTGGAACGGTTAATCGCATTGTTATCGATTTTGAAAATACTTGCTGAAACTTCTGATATCGAAACGATCGCTTCGGCTTATGCTTTTTATAAATCCAATGATACTGAAACGTTGCGGTTGAACAAGGTATATTCCTATACTCTTGCCAATTACAGAAATGCGATAACACTGCAGGACGTCGCCTCCATCGCCCATCTGGGCATTACCTCATTTTGCAGGTATTTCAAATTAATGACAAAAAAAACTTACAACGATTTTCTGATCGAAATCCGCATTAGCCAGGCATGCCGCTTGCTGATCGAGGACAGAATTGCGACAGAAGTGATTTGTTTTGAGTGCGGTTTTAACAATGTATCTAACTTTTACCGTCATTTTAAAAAAGTGACTGGCATGACCCCTTTGGAGTACAAAAGAAAATACCTGTATAAAACCGCCCCAGAGTTGATTTAAGGCTTACTTGTCGTGGGTTCTCATCCACTCGTCCATCGAAAACCTGCCTGAGCCGATTATACTGAAAGTAACCACGAGGAAGAGAGTGATGACGGAAAGCCAGAGCTCCGAATTAAGATATGAGAATCCGAGACGGATATTGACAAAAAATACGGCAATCAGCAGGATTGGGATCTGAAGCACCGATGCTACCCTGGTAAGGCAACCCAGCGCGATCAGAAAGCCTCCGAATATATGCGCAAACGCCACATAATGTACTGCGGTTACCGTCCAGAGATGAATATCCAAACCCGTAATAAGATGTGACAACCGAGTCGTGTCACTGATGAAGCTGATACCTTTTATAAAAAGAAATACCCCTAATCCGATACGAACTGTGTCCATCCAGGCAGGATGATGTGTATCGCCCCAATGCTCTATTCGATCCATTATGTTCATAACTTCTGAATGTTTTGGTTTCCAGAAAGTTATCAATTTTACAGGATTATGTCAAGAGATAATTTATCTTTTCTAATATACAACTGATGTTATTTCAGGCGGGTTACTGGTCGATCAGAGATGTGTGTTTGGTATCCTTCATCCTGATGTAAATCACCAGAGATATAAAGATGCAGAACGTCACATACCAGTAATAATAGCTTTCATGACCAAGGTTTTTAGCCCATAAAGCAAAGTATTCGGCTGTGCCGCCAAAGATGGCAACAGTTAGGGAATACGGAAGACCAACCCCAAGCGCACGAACCTCCACGGGGAAAAGTTCTGCTTTTACCACTGCATTGATAGAAGTGTAGCCGCTCACGATGATCAGTGCTGCCATCAGCAAACCAAAGGCCTGCCACATGCCGGTAGTATGGCTGAGCGTGGTCAGCAAAGGGAATGTGAAGAGCGTTCCCAGCACACCGAAGCCGATCAGCAACGGCCTGCGGCCTACTTTGTCACTAATCGCGCCGAAGACGGGCTGTAGCAAAGCAAAAATAAGAAGAGAACAGAATGTCAGGATGGTCGATTGGTACTTGCTTAGCCCCACTGTGTTGACGAGGAATTTCTGCATGTAAGTGGTGTAGGTGTAAAAGGCCAACGTCCCGCCCAGCGTCAGGCCTACAACAGTCATGATGGCTTTGGGGTGCTTCATCAGCTCCTTTAACGAACCTTCTTTTTTTATTGCTTTATCCTTGCCCTTGAAAGCGTCCGTTTCGTTGAGGTGGGTCCGCAGATACAGGGCAACGAGCGATAAAATTGCACCCAAAACGAAAGGTATACGCCAGCCCCAGTCATGCATTTGCTGGTCGGTGAGAAATATATTCTGAAGGATCAGTTGCAATCCCAGCGCGATGAGCTGGCCGCCAATGAGTGTAACGTACTGAAAGCTCGAAAAAAAGCCACGTCTTTCCTTAATCGCGACTTCGCTCAGATAGGTTGCGGAGGTTCCGTATTCGCCTCCTACACTCAATCCCTGTAACAGCCGTGCAATCAAAAGTAAAATGGGAGCAGCAATTCCGATGCTCTTGTAGCCAGGCAGGCAAGCGATCAGCAATGATCCGAATGACATAAGCAGTACGGATAATGTCATAGCTTCTTTCCTGCCTTTTGTATCTGCCAGTTTTCCGAAAATATATCCGCCAATCGGCCGCATCAGAAATCCTACCGCAAATATCCCGGCCGTATTGATGAGCTGTACGGTAGGATTGGAGTCGGGGAAAAAGCTGTTGGCAAAATAGAGTGAAAATGCGGAATAGGCATACCAGTCATACCATTCGACCAAATTTCCGGCTGATCCGCCTATGATGGCTTTGAGTCGCCAGCTAATGTCATTTTCCGGTAAATTTTTTTGCATGGAGGATCGGGAGACTGGAGTAAATGAATTAAAAATGGTTGGCAATATATGCTCCGGTTTGTGCTACCAGTTTGGTATGACCACTTTTGAGTTCGTGGTATTGATGTTCAGGTAGTAACTGCGCCAATTTCCGGACATGTTTTGGTTTCAACAATTTATCAAATTTTCCGACAAACAGGTGTATCGTCACCTTATTTTGCTTAGTTAACCTGAAAATGCGGTGGATATCGAAACGTAATTTCCGGAATGAGACCCAGGAGTGGTACACCGAATGTCTTTTTTCAGGGGAATCAAGGACCTTTTGGGTGAAGATATTCAAGCTGCTGCTGATGAAACCCACTTTTTGAAGAAGGTTCGACGTTTTGAAAAGGACTTCCGGATATTGTAACAGCTTTTTGAAAATCATCCGCGTAGGCCAGAATCTCGAAGCCAGCGTATAAAGCGGATGCTCGGAAACACCATCAGGCGCGATCAGAAAAACTTGATCAACCTGTCCCGAAAACGCTTCCAGCGTCGCCAGCGCAAACCTGCCGCCTATGCTGAAACCAGCAATATCGAAACGGATAATTTGATGTCGATGGAGAAAATCGTGAATCGTTGCAGTCCAGAATTCTTTTGAAATTACATTTTCAGAAATAGCTCCCGACTGCCCGTGAAAGAAGAGATCAAATGCGTAAATCGTGTACTGCGCGCCAAGCAGCTCTTCGAAGCACTGAAAACAGCGAAGTCCATCCTGGCCTATGCCATGAAAAGCAAGGAGTGTTTTGGGGCCGTGGCCGAATTTAGAAAAATGAAGAAGATTATTAAGATTAGTCATAAGCCTCCCGACGATGCCGGACTCCCGAAACTTCCACGATTCTGACTACATCTTCAACAATATAAATAACACGGTAATTCTTTATTCCTACTAATTCCTTAAATCCGAGTGGCCTGGGGTTTTGAGCTAGTGACTTGATCGCAAGCAGTATTTTTCCGATTTCGTCCTTTTGAATTTTCTGAATTTCCCGTTGTGAAGATTTCAGAATGATCAAATCATAGAGTTCCTTCACCAATTATACCTTCTGCTTTTAATTGCTGGACAAATTCATCAAAAGGAATTGAGTCTTCTGTTCTTCGTTCTTCAATTAATAAAGCATCAAGCAAATCTTCCACAATTTGGCCATGTTCCTCCAAATTGATTATAAGATCTGTTTTTTTACCTTTATCGTCTGTAATGTATCTGATGCCGGTCATTGCTTTTTTTGTGAAATATAAAAAAACCTCACCGTTATTCAAAGTCTGAAGGAAGGCCCAGGAGTATCATCAAGGGGCGCATCAAAATCATCGGCCATAACGAAAGTACCCTTCATCATGCCAAATTTTAATGGTTTTTTAGGCGAATATTTTGCCAGATATTTGCCAGTCAAGAAATCAGCATAATCAGACACTTGTTCTTGAAGGTTTTCCGGAAGCGCTGACACCCTTCTAATAGTTCTATCTTACTCATAGTTGTGCTATTTAAAGTAAGTTAACAAGAAACAAAAAAACCTCCAAGTCGATTCAATAAATGTGAATGACTGGGAGGTCTTAATTTTAATCAGCTAACCTTACGATTCCATTAAATAAGCTTTGATAAAATCATTGATTTCGCCGTTCAGTACTGCATCAGTGTTTGATGTCTGGTGATCCGTGCGATGGTCTTTTACGCGGCGGTCGTCGAGCACGTAGCTGCGGATCTGAGAACCCCATTCGATCTTACGTTTAGATGCTTCCACTTCGGCGCGTGCGGAATTCCTTTTTTCCAGTTCTATCTGGTACAAGCGGGATTTCAGCAACCGGATGGCAACTTCTTTGTTCATCAGCTGGGAACGCTCTTGTTGACAAGCAATAATGATCCCCGAAGGTTTGTGGTGCAAACGAACTGCGGTTTCCACTTTGTTAACGTTCTGTCCACCGGCGCCGCCTGAACGGTACGTATCCCAGGTAATGTCAGCCAGGTTTACGTCGATCTCAATATTATCGTCGGCCAGTGGATACACGTATACCGAGGTAAAGGAAGTATGCCGACGGGCATTGGAATCAAAGGGCGAGATCCTGACGAGCCGGTGTACACCGTTTTCGGATTTGAGGTTACCGTAGGCATATTCGCCATCGATTTCGAGTGTAACGGATTTGACGCCCGCAACATCGCCGTCCTGCAAATCCACTTCACGTACTTTGTAACCGTTTTTCTCGGCCCACATGATATACATCCGCATGAGCATCGAAGCCCAGTCCTGGGATTCGGTCCCACCTGCACCGGCGTTGATCTCGATCACTGCCGGGAGTTCGTCCCCTTCTTCTCCCATCATTTTCCGGAACTCTACCTCATCCAGTTTATCGGAAAGCTTTTTGCCTTCTTCATCCACTTCTTCCTCGGTAGCTTCATCGGCATCGTAAAACTCCCAGATCGTGTCCAGGTCGTCGCGGAGCCTTGCGAGTTCTTCATATCCGTTGGTCCAGAATTTCAGGCCACGGATTTCTCGCATTGTTTTTTCTGCCCTTGCTGAGTCGCCCCAGAACTCGGGCTGAACAGTCTGCTGTTCAAGGTCTTCTAGCTGTTTTTTTCGGTTATCGTAGTCAAAGATACCTCCCCAAAGCCTCTACACGGGCTTTCAAGTCTTTCAATTGCTCTGCAGTCATAGCGATTTGAATGAAAAATTGTGAATAGTTGATTAATTGTCATTGATAGTCATTAATCGTCATTTGTTGATTTGTTGACTGCCCGATGACGTGTTTGTTTTGCCTATCGTTTTGATGTAATTGTTCAATTTTAAGGCTAGCGTGTCGCAAAGATTGATTAAATACTTGAATATTTCTGGATTTAAAAGGTTTCGGCTCTGCGCTTTTGTTAACCAGGTTTTGGTTTCATATAGCGAACCTCTCGAATAGAAACAAAAGTTCTGGTTTTCTTTAAAGTGATATCTGCCAAAACCTTCTGCGATGTTAGCGCCTATGGAATCCGCCGCACGGACTAGCTGTTTTCCGACAGTGTCCTTACTAAATACGCCCCATTTTTGCACGACATTCCAAATCCCGTCCGACAGCTCCATGCTTAGCTGATAAATTTGTAGGTCTTCCAATTTCATAGATTGTAGATTTTTCTATATTAGACGTCGAAACTTTCAGAAGTAACAGGCAGACATAAGGTCTTTTCAAGTATAAAAACGATAAATGACCACAAATGACAATGAATGACAACAAATGACTCACCCCCAAAATGCCCATTCACAATCATAATTTATTACCTTTGCAGGAAATTTTTGTCAACCCATTTCGTACAATAAAAATACCAGAAAATGGCTCAAACATATGATGTGATCGTAATTGGTAGCGGTCCCGGCGGTTATCCCGCAGCTATCCGTGCTTCCCAATTAGGACTTAAAGTAGCAATCGTTGAAAAAGAAAGTTTAGGTGGAATCTGTCTTAACTGGGGCTGTATTCCGACCAAAGCATTACTTAAAAGTGCCCAGGTTTTTGAATACATTAAACATGCAAAAGACTATGGTATCAATGTAGGAGAATCGTCTGCTGACTTTGGCGCTGTGATCAAACGCAGCCGCGGTGTAGCCGACACCATGAGCAAAGGGGTGTCTTTTCTGATGAAGAAAAACAAGATCGATGTGATCATGGGCACCGGTAAAGTGAAAGGACAAAAAACAGTTGAAGTCACTGACAACGACGGTAAAAAAGCAGATTATACAGCCAGTAAAGGTGTAATTATCGCTACCGGCGCACGTGCACGCGAGTTGCCGAACATCAAAATCGACGGTCAGAAAGTGATCGAATACCGTAAGGCCATGAGCCTTGAGACCCAGCCAAAAAGTTTATTGGTGATCGGTTCAGGTGCTATCGGGATGGAATTTGCCTACGTATATGCATCTATGGGTACCAAGGTAACCGTAGTGGAATTCCTTCCAAACCTGGTGCCAGTTGAAGATGAAGATATTTCCAAAGAAATAGCTAAACAATACAAGAAACTGGGTGTGGATACCTACGTTAATTCCACTGTTGAAAAAGTAGATACCAGCGGAAAAGGCTGCGTTGTTTCTGTAAAAACACCGGACGGACAAAAGTCATTTGAAGTGGATGTCGTTCTTTCAGCGGCAGGTATTATTTCCAACATCGAAAACATCGGTCTGGAAGAAACAGGTATCAAAACTGATAAAGGCAAAATCACTGTAAATGAGTGGTATGAAACCAGCGTACCAGGTTTCTACGCGATCGGCGACTGTACGCCTGGCCCTGCTTTGGCACACGTTGCGACTGCGGAGGCAATCATCTGCGTTGAGAAAATCGCAGGCCACAAAACTGAAGCTTTGGATTACAATAACATTCCCGGATGTACTTTCTGCCAGCCGGAAATCGCTTCGGTAGGATATACCGAGAAGAAAGCCAAAGAAGCCGGTTATGATATCAAAGTGGGCAAGTTCCCATTCAAGGCTTCCGGTAAAGCAGTGGGTGCCGGTGTTACCGACGGCTTTGTAAAAGTGATTTTCGACGCCAAATATGGCGAATTCCTGGGCGCGCACATGATCGGTGCCAACGTCACGGAAATGATCGCTGAGGTAGTTGTGGCGCGCAAACTGGAAACAACTTCTCACGAAATCCTACGTTCGATCCACCCTCACCCAACCATGTCGGAAGCATTGAAAGGTGCTACCGAGGCAGCTTACGGTGAAGCGATAGATTTGTAGTAATTTGCTGTCAGCCGTAAGCTGACAGCCTCGAAATAAAAACGCCCCAGGAACTTCGGTTTTCTGGGGCGTTGTGTTTTTGAGCCTTTTATGCGAATAACAAACGATGCTCTTTTGATTTAATCATTTAACTTTATGTATATAAATTTGAAGCAGCATGTCGGTTCCTGATTTACAGACAAAATCTCAACACTATAAAAATTTTGCGTCCCTTGGCCGGCTCAACCGGCTTGCGGGGAAATTGTATCGTTCAAATCCGGTTAACAAAAAGACTCTGGTTATGGATATTAGTAGCGATGATGTGCATCAGCTTTTGCGAAATCTGAACCGGTACAACGTCAAGTATCTTTTGGTGGGAGGTATGGCAGGTGTTGTTTATGGGCACATTCGTACTACACAGGATATGGATCTCTGGATTAAAAATGCACCGGACAACACCAAAGCACTTGTCGAGCAATATCGCAGAGTGAAGTTCCGGGCGCTGCCCTGCTCGAAGGAATGCCATTAATTTTCGGGTGGACTTCCGTTCGCTTTGGCTTATCCGGCTTCGAACTCGACTTAGGGCATTCGTTAAAACGCCCTTTCAGGTTATTAATCTTTCTGATTTGATTTTAGAAAAAAAGGCCACTGCCCGCATAAAAGATCTGGCTGACGTTGAGGAATTGCAGCGGATCTGGGAAAGTCAGTGACCTTTGATTCAATGTTCATTTTACCTCTTGCCGACGTTGCATTGCTTCCCGCCATGTAGTCAATATAATTCCTTCTTTTTCAATGTATTTGCGCAGTTCCGGGTCGATCATTGCCAGGAAATCCCCCTCGCGGGTGACCATGGAGTCTGAAATTTTCGGAAAAACCTCCGTATGAATTGTGCAGTGCATAATCACCATTGTCAGTCCCGGTTTCAGGCTTTTAATGGCATTGATATATTTTTCGGTTTTGTACTTCTGCAATGCTTTCTCTGAATTGTCGCCGTTTGCCGGGCCTTTCCAGCCATAACTGGTGTTTTCCAGATCATCCAGCACCGGGAGCCCGGCTGCCCAGAGTTGTTTCCCTACTTTTTGTGTCATTTCAAATCGCTCGGCAATCATTTTCTCTCCGGCCTGAATAGCTGTATTGTGCCCGCCGGGAAACATGACCGGAATTTTTTCTTCCATACCTACCTTTAAGTAACGTTCCAGAAATTCGGGCGTAGCAAAAAGGGTACCCATGTGTGAATCCAGGTGGGTCGGCTCGAAACCCATACTTCGGGCGCGTTCCAGCTGGGCACGGATTTCAGTTTCCACTTCGTCAGGGGAGGCGTTTTTGACAACATCCGCTACATTACTCCACATAGCACCTTCTGAATCAACCAACCCTTTTACTTTTGGTTTCCCGGCCAGTGGTCCCCAGCGATAATCTTTCCACTCCGACGTAAGCGTAAGGTGCAAGCCGGCATCGAGGTCTTTGTTTTCTTTCAGGTAATGAACAAAACCGGGCACCCATCCGCAGGGCATCATGACACTCAGCGAATTGGCAACACCTTCCTTGATGGCCCTGATCGCTCCCTGATTGGATTCGTATGACATGCCGACATCATCTACATGGATGATCAGGACTTTCTTGCCTTTGGGATAGCCCAGTTTTTCCGCATAGGTGGTTTCAGCATTTTGCGCAATGATAACATTAGGTAAAAGCATGATCAGAAAAATGAATAAGTGTTTCATAGTATGGTTCTTTCAAGTGAAAAGAAGAAGCTTTTGTTGTTACTATTAATAGGGTCGGGCCGGCGTTTCAGGCTATTGTAATAAAGATATCCTTTCACCAGAATATACTTGGTCGCTACGGAGAGGCTGAAGTCGCACGGTTTTGTCAAACACAATAGCAATATCCTTTTCACGTTATTTGCCAGAATACCCCACCCCTAAAATCCTGGCATGCGTAATTTACGGTACCCGACAATCTGCCTTTTTCTGTTATCAATTTCCGCTTCCCATGCGCAGCATTTTGCGCTGAGCAGGCTTTTTTATCCCAATGTAACGCTCAAAGCGGACTATACAGTCCCGTCCAGCCTTGATGGTACCCGGGATTTCGGATTGCGCAAAACCGGTTTTTTCGGCATTATTCCGGTGCAGAGCGAAGTACAGCTTGGATATAGCCTCCGCAAGAAATTTGACCTGCGGGCAGTGCACACGGTGATGCTCGCGCAATTCAATCAGGTTCAGCCCACCCTGGACGGAACCGATCTGCCAACCCATGGTTATAAAACATTGTCGCTCGGAGTTATACGTTTGCAGGCGAGTATAAAGGACCGGCTCTGGGTATATGGCGGGGGCTTGGGGATGACCGAAACCAACGAGACTTTTTTTAGCCCGCAGCCGTTTTTCTGGGGCGGGGCGGCTCGTATGCATATACTCGGGCTGCGGACGCAGATCATGTACGGATCGGTTCTCGCATACAATCAGAAACTTCGTTTTATCCCAGTATTCGGTATCAACAAAGGATTGGGCAGGCAGTGGCGCGCGTCGGCTATGTTGCCTTTTATGGCCAATGTAAATTATAAAGCGACCAAATGGTTTAATGTGGATATGCTTGCGGGGCTGAATGGTTACAGTGGCGGTTTCATGGTACAGACACCCGAGGAGAAAATGCTCAGACGTGAGAATTACCGCCAGATAAAAGTCGGTGTGGCGGCCAATGCACATCTTTTTACCGTGCTGAATGTTTCACTGGAAGCCGGAGTCACTACTTTTAGACAGCTCAGGACTTTCAACAGTGCCCGCGAAAACTTAACTTCGTATACACCGGCTACTACTCCCTATATCGGTGCGAGTGTCCGCTACATTACGAGCCGCTCCAAAATGTCATCCAGGTTTACAAGAAAAATGGGATTGGGAGAATCGGGGATCAACTGGTAAGAACCTTCAGTTTGAAAGATTTCAGCAACATAAGATCGCTTTACAATCCGGTTCAGCCACTGGTCAAGCGGCCCTGCGATGAAGTAGTGTACACTGAATTTCTTCCCGATCCAAAACTGACCAACCTCATCTTCTGCTACTGGCAGCTAAAAACAGATCAGCCTCTGACGGACACTTTTTATTATCGTGTGATTGCCGACGGCTGTATCGATATATTCTTTGAATTGCAGAATCCCGGGGAAAGTTTTGTGATGGGTTTTTCCAACGCATATACTGCGTTTCCGCTGGAGGAATCATTCAATTACGTGGGTATCCGGTTTTTGCCTTCCGCTTTCCCGCAAATATTCGGGATCAATGCTTCTGAGTTGACCAACCGGTTCGAAAGCCTGAAAACAGTTGTCACCCCGACTGCCGAATTTATCAGATTGAATTTTGATCCTGCCTTTTCCACCGATAAAATTGCCACTGTGCTCGACAAGCATTTTTTATCACTTATCACTGATTTGAAGATTGCGCCAGATGTGCGGCTTTATGGAGCGATGGAAATTATCCTGCAAAAACAAGGAATTCTGAGTTTGGAAAAAGACTTGGATGTGGGTATTAGCAGCAGACAGCTGAGGCGGCTATTTGAATTTTACATCGGGGACACAGCCAAGACTTTCAGTAAGGTAGTAAGATTTCAGAACTTGCTGCGGAATGAATCTCCAACCAGAGCACAGGGAGCAATCCAGCCTTTTTTTGATGCCGGATATTACGATCAGGCACATTTCATCAAGGAATTTAAAATAATGTTCGGTTCCACGCCGGGTCGTGCTTTTGACCTCTGAAAGTTGTCCGTTTTTTACAAGTTCGCTGATACCGGGCGCGGTAGTTTTGTAATATCAACTTTAAATAAGATCATTATGAAACTGAACGCAGGAATTATTACAAACAAACTGGCAGAAACCAAGGAGTTTTATACCAAATGGCTGGGTTTTGGAGTAAAATTTGAAAATGATTTTTATCTCCTGATGCATACGCCCGATGAACAGTCCGACATGGCTTTTTTACTGCCCGATCATCCATCCCAGCAGCCTTTGTTTCAAAAACCGTTTCAAGGCATCGGCGTGTTCTTTACTATTGAAACCGAGGATGTAGATAAAATTTATGACGATTTAAAAAAACGTGGCGTGAAAATCGTGATCGAGCTGAGAGATGAGCCCTGGGGCGACCGTCATTTTGCCATTCAGGATCCGAACGGCGTTGGAATTGATATCGTCCGCTACACCAGCCCGGAAGATTAAACCAGTTTTTGGGCCTCGGCTTTTAAAAGGTTTTTATCAATAGGTACCACGCCTACCATCTCACAAACCAGCCCGCCGCCCAGATTGGAAACGGCGGCGATGGTTCTGGGAGGAAGCCTCAATGCGACACAACAAGCCGCAATACTGATCACTGTATCGCCTGCGCCCGATACGTCAGCTATCTGGCGGATGTGCGCGGGCAACTGATGTATTTCGTTTTCAAAATCTATAAAAACACCTCTCTCGGAAAGTGTAATAAGTGCACCATGGATGTTGAGGGTTTCTTTCAATTGCTGAACCGTCGCCTGTAATTCCACAGGATTATCCACATTGAAATCCACTTTCAGCCCCTCCCTGAGCTCTTTCAGGTTTGGCTTGAACAATGTGGTGTTATGATATGCAAGAAAATTCCGCTTCTTGGGATCTACAACCGTAGGCACATCGTGAAGATTGGCAAATGCAGTTATTTCGGCTATGGACTCAGCGGTCAAAACGCCTTTGTCGTAATCTTCAAAAATAACTACGTTACAGGAAGGGATTAGTTCTTTGGCTTTGGCGACCAGTCTCTCAGTTTCGTGTCTGGAAATTGGCTTGTCAGTTTCGGTGTCGATCCTTACCACTTGCTGGGAACCCGCAATAATACGTTCCTTGATCGTTGTAACCCTGTTTTCGCTCCTGATCAATCCCTCGCAGTTCATGCCTTTTTCCTTGAGGCTGTTTTCGAGCAGGTCGCCCGGGTTGTCCGTACCGATCACGGAACAGATAATAGCTTCTGCGCCCAGCGACTGAACATTCAGCAATACATTACCTGCGCCGCCGAGGCGATATTCGCGGGTCTGAACCGTCACTACCGGAACAGGTGCTTCCGGCGAGATTCTCTCCACTTTCCCCCACACATAGGAATCAAGCATGACATCGCCTATGACCAATACACGCAGCGAGTTGAATGCTTCAAAAACCTGATCAATATTCATTTAGTGTTATGGTAAAAAAACTGACAATGAGACCTGAACGCCGGATGCGTCAGACTTTGGCAACAAAATGAAGGCTTGCTACCTGAAACCTTTTGTTGAGATACAGCCTGTGGGCATCTGTACGGGCTTCTGTCACACCCGAATCCAGATGCACCTGCGCGTAGTTTTCCTTTTTGGCATAATCCAGGATCCAGTCGACCAGTACTCCGGCATATCCTTTTCCCCGATGGCCGGGAACAGTGGAAAGGTCATCAATATAAATGTACCTGCCCCTGAAAAGATTGTATCCCGTTTCGAAAACGGCAACCGCCGCCGCTTCTCCCTGATCTTCTATAAAAATGATCTGACGGTTATCTTCCAGTGTTTTTTGAACTGCTTCAAAATAGAGATCGTCGGTCAGCGACGGCCTGAGTGCCTGGATAGCAGCACGGCATTTCAGAATATCATCCTCTGTTTCGACAATTTGAACAGCTGTCATCCTTTATTTACTGGAATGGTTAAGTTGCTCAGATTGTGACCCATTTTATCTCGTTTGGTCAAAAGGTATTTTTCATTGTATGGGTTGGACGGGATTTCAATATTCATCGAATCCACGATTTCCAATCCGTAACCGATCAATCCTGCACGTTTTTTTGGATTGTTGGTAATCAGGCGGAGTTTGGTAACATTCAGGTCGCGAAGGATCTGGGCGCCCACGCCATAATCACGGTCGTCCATAGGAAATCCCAGTTCCAGGTTGGCTTCAACAGTGTCCCTGCCCATTTCCTGTAGCTTGTAAGCCCGTAGCTTATTCAACAGCCCTATGCCCCGTCCTTCCTGGTTCATGTATACGATAACGCCTTTCCCAGCTTTGTCCACCATGTCCATGGCTGCATGCAGCTGAGGTCCGCAATCGCAGCGGCATGATCCGAAGATATCTCCTGTAACACAGGAGGAATGAACCCGGACAAGAACCGGTTCGTCTTTTTCCCAGGTACCTTTCACAAGTGCAAGGTGCAGGTCGCCGGTGTTGATCTGGCGATAAGCGATAAGATCGAAGTGACCCCATTTGGTTGGCATATCGACGCCGATTTCCCTTTTGATCAAAGATTCCTTGCGCAGCCTGTACTCGATAAGATCTTTAATGCTGACAAGTTTAAGGTTCAGGCGGTTGGCGATTTCCCGTAATTGCGGAAGGCGTGCCATGGAACCATCTTCATTTAAGATCTCTACCAATACCCCCGCAGAGGATAGTCCGGCGAGGCGCGGAAAGTCTATTGCAGCCTCCGTATGCCCGGTGCGGCGGAGTACGCCGCCTTTTTTTGCTTTCAGAGGAAAGATATGCCCTGGGCGGCCAAGATCTTCCGGCCGGGTTTCGGGATTTACCAGAGCTTGTATGGTTTTGGCGCGGTCACTGGCTGATATACCCGTAGTGCAGCCATTCCCCAGCAGGTCGACAGACACAGTAAAGGCGGTTTCATGCAAGGCTGTATTGTTGCCTACCATCATTTCCAGCTCCAGCTCCGCACAACGTTCTTCGGTGATTGGAACACATATCAAACCACGGCCTTCACGGGCCATAAAGTTCACTATTTCAGGCGTTACCAGCTCGGCAGCGCAAATAAAATCACCCTCATTTTCCCGGTCTTCATCATCGACCACGATGATCATCTGGCCTTTGCGAATGGCTTCTATGGCGTCTTCAATGGAGTCCAGCACGATTGGAATACTATTATTATTCATTAATCAGGTTGACGAAAAATAGTTTTGATTAAAAACTCGTTTTACTTAGCAAAGGTAAGGTGTTAATGTTGAAAAGTTCTATTTTTGAACCTCCATTGCATTTTAACAAAGGATTTTCCTTATACGTTTCAAATGGTTTGAGGTAATAAAAAGACGTATTATCAATGGAGAAAATTTTACTCAACTTATGAAGATCAGGTTACTGCTACTGTTTTTGTTAAGCGTCCTCCTGCCTTTTCAAAAAAAAGCTTTCGCCCAGTTTTGTGGTAATACGGGCGGGTTTACTGTCACACCTTCGGAGGGTTGTGCACCTTTAAGTGTCGAAATTAAGAATGAGGTGACAGGGGCTGAAAATATCAGCTATGTCTATGATTTTGACCGCAATCAGACTACTGCGCCATTGCCGGGTCAGGCCACACAGGATGTTACTTTTACATATAGCGATCCTGGTACATATACCATATTACAATTTGGCAGCGCCGGCGGGACAGGGTTCAGCCAGTGCAAGGATATTGTAGTAAATGAAACAAAAGCGCCCAAAGGTGAACTTGTAAACTGCGGCAACGGTCTTTCCAGGGTTACATTGATTGATGATAAAATTGCAGCCGGCTATGATTTTATAATAGTCGACTGGGGAGACGGCACATCGGCGAAGGTTTCTTTGAAAAATGGTGACCCGTTATCTGTGGAGCATCTTTATGCAAACGGCAATAACAACGGTAGAAATGTTACAATAAGCGGAGGATACACTGATGGCAGGTGCCAGACAAGTATAACGAAAACCCCGCTGACGCCGGTCAATGCGGCTCTGGCCCTGAAAGATATCAGGATCAGAAGCCTTGAAAACTTTCCTAATGGTGACATCAAAGTCATTTACGACGGAAAAGAAGGAACGCCCACCGAGATTTTGATAGACAAAGGCGATGGTCAGTTTGTACGTACTGGGAAGATAAGTCAGGTTGGTGGTGCCCAGTCGGCAACTTTCACTGATCTCACGCCCGGGCAGATTTACAGGGTGGCACTTTCCTCAAAAGATATTTGTGGAAATGCGATCACAAGTCCCGTAGTAAGTTCAATCACGATTAAGGAAGAACCCTCATCGCGGGATGAGATCATAGCTGTTTCCTGGGAAGACGGACAGAATTCAGATCTCGTATTACAGTATCAGCTTAAAAGAGACGGAGTGGTTATTTACAGTTCGGGATATGATCAGAAATCCTATCTGGATACCGATGTAAAATGTGGCAATACCTATAAATATGAGGTCGTTACGATCATTGCCAATGATGTCAGGTCTTATTCCGCCCCAGTGGAAATTAAGCCAAAGACCGCTTCGCCTGAAACGATCAGCCGTGCGAGCGTTACTGTAAAAGATGACAATACGATCGTTACGCAGGTCGAACTTGCTGGTGAAGGGCTGACCAGTTCCTATAATCTGATCGTGGAACGGGCGCCGCTGGGAAGTACCGATTTTCAACAAGTTTCTCCGGCAGGTAATCAGACGCTTGTGTTCGAGGATCCGGGTGTGAATACGGGTCAAAGTTCATATTGTTATCGGTTTCAGTATGAAAATGCCTGTAATCTGAAAGCGCCTGATTTCAGCCCGCCGGTCTGCTCCATATTGCTTGCCAGTAACACCCAGGATGTTTTTTGGAACGCGGACTCTCCCTTCACGACAGGAATAAGTTCGTACGATTTAATACAAATGGACGAAAACGGCAACCTGCAGGATGAGCTGCCCAAGCAACTCAACACCAGCCACAGACTGGATCTTGGAACACAAACAGCATTTTCTTTTCAGGTTAAGGCATTTTCTATGGATGGAAACCTGTCAAGCTTTTCCAATACAATTAATTTCAAACGCGATGCGATCATTTTGATCCCCGATGCTTTTACGCCAAATGGAGATGCTTTTAACGAAAGATTTGAAGTAAAAGCACATTTTGTATCGGACTTTCAAATGTCGGTTTACAATCGCTGGGGCGAGGTCGTGTTTCATTCGGAGGATATAAACAATGGGTGGGACGGAAACATCAACGACGGTAAAGCGCCCGGAGGCTATTATTTGTATAAAATTAAAATGAAGGATTCTTACGGGCAGACAGTGTCACGAAACGGGAGCTTTCTGCTTATCAGGTAACCGATCGATCGTTAGTTACTAAAATACTTTTATTACTATTCCGTTTTTAGTTAATATTGCCCCTGCCCCTGAAAATTATCATCAATTGGAATCGGTGTTACCCCGCTGATAATTTCCGTTATTCTTCTCTGCTCAACGTTATTTTAATCCTTCTGAAAAAGAGTTATTATTTAATGTTGCACACATATGAGATTACCATTATCACTATTTTTCTTAATGTCGGGTTTTTTTGTGGTTTTGAAGTCGTTCGGGCAAGGATTGTGTGACAGAGGAGGTGGAGGCTTTGAGCTTGACAAAACAGAAGGCTGCGCCCCACTCCTGGTCCGAATTACGAACACAATTCCGAATCCGATAGTAGTAGGTTATAATCAGGCCTACGACGGCAGATCAACTACCCCGCTGATCCAGGAAGTTAGCAGCTATAATTATGCCTTGCCTGGCACCTTCACCATATTACAGCAAGCGGCCATTTCAAGCGGCAGGGTTTATGCCTGCCAAAAAGTGACAGTGTATGAAAGCCGGGCGGTCATAGCCCAGTATTCATCTTGCGGGGGTGGAAAAGTTACGCTTACCCTTACAGAGGGAGCGGTTATCAGGGCTTATGATGAAGTAGATATCAATTGGGGCGATGGAAAAACAGAGAAGTGGAAAAGGGGCGATGCTTTGATCCTTGAACACAATTATGCCGACGCCACCAGCAGCCCGGTGGTGAGATTGACCGGAGGTTATACACAAGGGCAGGCCTGTGCCAGGGGAGCAACAGCTTCATTGCCAATTTCATTTCAGCAGGCACAGTTGAATAGCATTGAGATCAAATCGGTGGAAATGCGGGGGGATGGTTCCATCAGGCTGAATTATCAGGGACTTACAGCCGTGGCTACCGAAATAAAGTACAGCGCAAACGGAACAAACTATGTTACTGATGGTAAGAGATCTTCCGGTGGGTTACAGCCCTATGATATCAAAAACCTGAATAAGGATCAGGTTTATAAATTAAAATTGTCCTCTCAGGACCTATGTAACGGCCAGCGCGACAGCCGGGAATATAGTAGCATGACGCTCAGCGGAAAGTCGGAAGAAGGCAAGAATGTGCTGACCTGGAGCCAGTATAGTGATGCCGATGGCTTTACAGGGTACGATCTGCTGCGTGACGGTACAGTCATCAAAAGCTTCACGTCTATCAGCGATGTTACCTATACCGACGAGGACGTACAATGCGGAAGTTATTCGGAATATCAGGTTGTTGCGAAGATCAACGATGTAACTTCCACTTCGGCACCTGTCGGAGTTAAAACAGAAATTTCTAATGCAAGGCCCATTCAGGAAGCTGTGGTGGCGGTTGTAGACGACCATTCCGTGGTGATTCAGGCAAATGTGCCGGGTGCCGGTCCTAACAGTACTTACGATTTGTCCATAGAAAAGGCCGAAGCGGGAAGTGCGACTTTCAGAAAGATCATCACGCTCTACAATGAAAATGAGTATATGGATCCGGATGTAAAAACAAATGAGCTTTCCTATTGTTACCGGCTGAGTTATCAGAATTCGTGCGGGCAAAAGGCCCCGGCTTCGCAGCCTATCTGCACAATACTGTTGACAAAACTGCTGTCCACGCTCTCCTGGACGGCAGAATCGCCGCTTCTTAGTGGGGTTGCATCGTACGAGGTGAACCAGACAGGTTCGAGCGGCGGGCAGGAGCAGATTCCAGTCCAGATGAGCACCAGTTACACTGTAAAGTTGAATGCGCAGAGTGATCTTGAATATAGTTTTCAGATACGCGCCAATTCCGTAACCCCAGGTTTATGGAGTTTGTCCAATGTTATTAATTATAAAAGAAGCGCAGGAGTTTTTGTTCCCGATGCTTTTTCGCCCAATGGTGATGGGTATAATGATATCTTGGAAGCAAAATCGAACCAGCTTCAGTCCATTAATTTTTCAATTATGAACCGTTGGGGCGAGGTGGTATTTCATTCGGACGATATCTCTAATAGCTGGGACGGGACAATAAACGGAGAAAATGCGCCGGTCGGTTATTATATCTACAAGATGATTTTCGTAGATGATATCGATCAAACAGTTGAAAAAAATGGTACATTTATGCTTTTACGATAGGAACCATTTACAGCGTTTTGGTTTTATAAAGAGATAACTTAATTACTATACGTATGTTCGGAAATATGGCAGACATGATGGGGCTCATGGGTAAAATGAAAGACCTTCAGTCTCGCATGAAAGATGCCCAGGACCAGTTGGCTACCATTACATTAACTGCCGAATCCGGTGGTGGAATGGTAAAAGCGACCGTGAACGGACAAAAAGCGCTGATCGGTCTGGAAATTGACAAGGACCTTGTTAATCCTGATGATACCGAGATGCTTCAGGATCTTATAGTTGCGGCGGTCAACAAAGCTTTTGAAAATATTGAACCAAAAATTAAAGAACATTTACAAAAAGCAACCGACGGGGTACTGCCCAACATTCCAGGGCTGGATTTTGGGAGTCTGATGAAATAAATTGCAAATCAATGACTTCCACAGTTGCAATTGTAATCCTGAATTATAACGGTCGGCACTATCTAGAGAAATTTCTTCCCAATGTGATCCGGTATTCCGGAAATCATGAAATCTGGATTGCAGATAATGCTTCAACAGACCAGTCGGTTGAGTGGTTGCACAGCAATTATCCTTCAATAAAAATACTGAAGATTGCAGAAAATAAAGGGTATGCGGGAGGCTACAATGAAGCTCTGAGACAAGTATCTTCTGAGTATTATATTTTACTGAATTCCGACATAGAAGTTACTGAAAACTGGATCGAGCCGGTTATCAATTTTATGGCTTCGGATGTAAATATTGCGGCCTGCCAGCCCAAAATCCTCGCCTACGACCTCCCTACGCATTTTGAATATGCAGGTGCAGCTGGCGGATATATGGATTACCTCGGCTATCCGTTCTGTCGTGGCAGGATATTCGATACGCGGGAAGAAGACCTGGGGCAGTATGACGACGAAAAGGATGTTTTCTGGGCAACCGGCGCATGTTTATTTGTACGATCGGCTGCGTTTCATCAAGCATCAGGTTTCGACGAGTCGTTTTTTGCCCATATGGAGGAGATTGACTTATGCTGGCGGCTTTTGAATATGAAGTACCGGATCACTTATTGCGGTAAATCAGCAGTTTATCATGTAGGTGGAGGCACACTTCACAAATCGAATCCCCGCAAGACTTTCCTGAATTACAGGAACAATCTGGTCATGCTTTTCAAGAATTTGCCGAAAGGAAGAAGATGGAAAACAGTGTTTATCAGGCTGGTACTGGACGGGATTTCAAGTGTACGTTTCATGGCGACCGGCGCGTGGCCCGATGTGATTGCCATTTTGAGGGCCCATTTTGCATTTTATGGGCTCATACCCTCTCTGATCAAAAGTACGAAACGCACCAATTACAGGGCACCTTTGTATTACAGAAGTGTTGTATGGGAGTATTTCATACTGGGAAAACACCGTTTTCGTCAACTGACTGGTATCAACCCGCCTACAATTCCCAAATCGTAGGGCTGTTGTATCGTCTCCAGTGCTGCCTCAATTCCATCCAGAAAGCGAGAACAAGGTAAAGGATGATGGGCGACCCGAAGGTCATGAAAGTAGCATAGATAAAGTACAATCGGACGCTGCTGGCAGGGAAATTCAGCTTTTCGCCCAGTTTTGAACATACCCCAAAGATTTGGTCTTCAACGAAATACCGAAGTCTATTCATACCTTGATTTGCAATAATGGCCTCATAATTAGCGATTTTCGCCGGAATAAACAATCACACCAGTCAATTTTTATTCAAATCACGACTAAAGGGCAAAATACCGCTAACTCGTAAATTGTCAAATTCTTTAATCAAATAAATTGTTTTACAAACAATTTTTGTTTCTTTGTGATTAAAGATTTTGTAAGTTGTTCATTATAATCAGGATGTCTTGATCAAAATTACCAAAATTTCTTTTGCTAATATGTTGAGCCTCCCTCAATTATTTGGTAGAGCAATTTGACATAATTGAAACGGCTACAATTACTTTGTATTTTCACCTTATTTAAATTTTTTTATTTCAACCATTATGCCAACAGGTACTGTAAAATTTTTCAATGAAGCTAAGGGATACGGCTTCATCGTTGAAGACGACACAAACAGAGACATCTTTGTCCATGTGACAGGATTGGGAGGACTTACAATCCGAGAAAATGACCAAGTTGAATACGAAGTCGTTGAAGGAAAAAAAGGACTTAACGCTGTGCAGGTAAAAAAGATATAGCTATATTTTTTTTGCAAGAAATTGAAAAATGCCGCATGGAAATGCGGCATTTTTGGTGTCAGAAAGCCGGTAGAATTATCCAACCCAGGTTTTCACCTCGTCCAGAAGAGGCATTTTTTCTTCTATTTTAAGCTTTTTTCGCATCCCGCCAAGGTCATTGAATATTTTATTCGGATTAGCAGCTTTCAACTGCTCGATGGTAAGAATATTCATTTTTTGTAAAGCAGGAATCCAAACTGCCGGTACGCCAGCTTTCGTATAATCCGTTTCCTTTGCAATTTCAGCCTTTTTTTCCGGGCGCATCTGCGGGAAGAAAATTACTTCCTGAATACTTGTATTGTTGGTAAGCAGCATAGTAAGCCGGTCGATACCGATACCGATACCGGATGTAGGCGGCATCCCGTATTCAAGTGAGCGAAGAAAATCATCGTCCATTTCCATAGCCTCATCATCGCCGCGTTCCTTTAATTTTAGCTGATCCTCAAAACGTTCACGCTGCTCGATGGGATCATTTAATTCCGAATAGGCATTGGCAATTTCCTTCCCGTTCACAAAAAGCTCAAAACGCTCCACCATCCCTTTTTTGGTCCGGTGTTTTTTGGTGAGCGGTGACATTTCTACGGGATGATCTATAATGAAAGTGGGCTGAATAATATGCTCTTCCACTTTTTCGCCAAAAATCTCGTCGATCAGCTTTCCTTTGCCCATGCTTTCATTCACTTCCATTCCCCAGGCACGGCATTGCTCACGGATCGTGTTTTCATCCAATGCATCCACATTCAATCCGGTATATTGGTGAATCGCGTCGGTGATGCTCAGGCGCTGGTAAGGGCCGGCAAAGTTCAGCTCAACATCGCCCAGCCTGGCGGTAGTAGTTCCGTTGACGGCAAGCGCAACCTGTTCCAGCACCTGCTCAGTCATTTTCATCATCCACAAATAATCTTTGTAGGCAACGTAAAGTTCTACGGTAGTGAACTCGGGGTTGTGCGTACGGTCCATCCCTTCATTCCGGAACAGTTTCCCAAATTCGTAAACGCCTTCAAAACCACCTACAATCAGGCGTTTGAGGTGAAGTTCAGTAGCAATTCGCAGATACAATCCTAAGTCCAGCGCATTATGGTGGGTTTCAAAAGGTCTCGCCGCTGCACCGCCGTGAATAGACTGCAACACAGGCGTTTCCACTTCCAGCCAGCCCTTGGAGTCGAAGAACGAACGCATGGTAGTGATGATCCTGCCGCGTTTTATGAAGATATCCCGAACTTCCGGATTTACGATCAGATCCACATAACGCTGGCGATAACGTAGTTCAGGGTCCGTGAAACCATCATATATATTTCCTTCTTCATCCCTTTTTACAACAGGCAGCGGACGGAGCGATTTGTTAAGGATCTTGAATTCCTGAACATGAACGGATATTTCGCCCGTTTGCGTCGTAAACACGAAGCCCGAAACACCGATGATGTCACCGATATCCAGCAGCTTTTTGAATACGGTATTATAAAGTGTTTTATCTTCTCCGGGGCAAAGATCGTCGCGGCGAAAGTATAGCTGGATGCGGCCGGTGCTGTCCTGCAATTCTGCAAAAGCCGCGCTCCCCATAATACGGAAACCCATGAGCCTGCCGGCCATGGTAACCTGTTTATAATCTATTTTATTGTTTTCGTAGTTCTTGGTAATGTCTGCGGCGTAAGTATTTACCACAAATTCTTCGGCAGGATATGGTTCAATTCCCAACCGTACTAGCTCTTCACGCTTCTGACGGCGTAAAATTTCCTGTTCGCTAAGTAGCATTTTTTACAGTAATAATTTTTGAAAATAGGCAATTCTCTGTATCACAAAAGAGTGCGCAAAACTAGTATATTTTGCCGGGAATAGCCAAGGTGAAACCATTAAGATAAGTTCGTTGGTTCTTAGTGTGTATTTCTGGCACATTATTAATGTCTTCGTTATCTTGAGGCGGGAAATTATATTTTTCAAATTTTTCTCCTTCGGAAAGAGCTCAAAAACCTTCATCATGTTCGCAAAAATTTTAAAAATCTTCGGTGTACTGGCATTGTGCGCAATTTTTCTTTTTGGAGCAGTTGAGATATGGGTGTACCGGAATAAGGAAAAAATATTCCGCAGCGTACAGGAGGCTGTAAATGAAAACCTGAATGGGAACCTCGAAATCGGTGACTTCAAATTCCGGCCGTTTAACGGTGGATTCGGGCTTAATTTTACGCTATCGAACGTCAAACTAACGGATAGTCTCTACAACGTTCATCAGAAGCCTTTCCTGGAAGCCGGGCTGATTCACGTTGCGTTGGATCTGGAAGGGTTTTATAAAGGAAATTTCAGGATAAAAAATCTTGTACTGCAAAATGGAAACCTGACCCTGTTCGTCAATTGCGAGGGATATTCCAATCTTTCTATTTTCAAATCAGGTGAGAAAGATAAAAAGGATAAATCTTCTAAGACGGATGACAGTCTGATCGATAGACTGGGGAATATCAGGTTTGTTAATTTTGGCGTAAGCTATGCAGACTCGATTTCCGGAAAGTCGTACGGAGCACTTTTCCATGATGCGACGAATCTTGTCGTCCGGACCGATTCGGCAACGAATGCCAGTTTTACAGGCTCGGTGTTTTTTAACGGGTTGACTTTTAAGCCGGAAAAGGGCGGGTTTTTGATTAATCAGGAAACAGACCTGGCATTATCACTCTCCTATGACCCGGACAATAAAAAGCTGAAAATTTATCCTTCGGTTCTGGAAAGTGCAACACATGATAAAATTGGCATCGACGGGGAATTTGATTTTTCTGACACTGTCAAACTTTTCAAGCTGAATTTTCAGGCTAAAAAAATCGCTGTAAAAGATGCTTTGCCGCTCTTAAACGAAAAATTGCGGAGGAAGATAGATTCTATCGGAATTCAGACCCGTGTGGACACCGAAGTAAAGGTAGCAGGGCAACTATCCGGGCAGCAACCCAGAACGGACGTTCATTTCAAAACAGATACTTTTGAATATGCATTACCGGTAGGTGTATTGCGAAACATGTTGGCGGAAGGGACTTTTACGAACCAGGCCGACACCACTCAGATTCCCGGCATACGGAACTCGCGGTTTACGGCTCCTGACGTGAAAGGCGCTTTCGAATCGGTTCCTTTTAATCTGAAACTGACCGTCACTGATTTTTTTGATCCCAAAGCCAATATCACAGGCAAAGTCGTGGCAGACTCTACAAACCTTGCCCAGGCGCTCGACCCGACACGTTATAACTTCAAAACAGGAAAGGCGACCATCGATTTCGCCTTCAACGGCAGCCTTAAGAGATTTTATGACGCCAATAGAGATCGTTTTAACGGAAAGCTGTCGGGCAGGGTTTCGATTAAAAACATATCCATGGATTATTTGCCGCGGCAGGTACATTTGAAAAGGATTAACGGAGATTTTACCTTCAACGAGAAAGTGGTGGTATTCCCCAATCTCAAGTTCTTCGACGGGCAGAATGATCTGTATGTGAAGGGGACGATCCTGGATCTGATTCCTTACCTGTTCGGGTCGCCCAAGACCCTGCAGGCACATGTAGACATCCGTATCCCGTCCTGGCAGCTCAACTGGCTTGAAACTTTGCTGGCGGCTAGAACAAAGACGGTTTCCAACAAAAAGAAAAAAGTAAAGCTCTCGGAATTGTTGGACGATGCCATTGATAAAATGGAAATTGTTGCCAAACTGGATTCTAAAAAACTCCTGTACAGGCATTTTACGGCCAGAGATGTAAAAGGAGAATTTACGATCCGCAACAACGCGGTCAGCATTGAATACTTTACAATGAAAGCATTTGGGGGCGGAAATGTGAAAATAGCAGGTGAAATGGATAATTCCGAAAGCGGACGGCTTCCCCGGGTTTCCTTACGCGGAAAAATCTCTAATGCGGATGTACATTCTGTTTTCTATTCCTTCGACAATTTTAGCCAAAAAACACTTACGCATGAAAACCTGAAAGGTATTCTGAACACTGATTTCAACTTTGAATCGAGGTTGAATAACAATGTAAAACTGATCCCTGCTTCGATGAAAGGACTATTGAGCATAAATCTTACAAATGCGCAGATTATTAATTTTGAGCCTTTTATGAAGATGAAAAAGCTCATTTTTAAAAAGCGGAACTTCGAGCAAGTGCAGTTCGCCCCGATCAGAAACGATTTCAGGCTAAACGGACAGGAAATTGAAATTGCGCCTATGGAAATAGAATCCAATGTTGTGACGCTTTATATCGATGGTATTTACAGCTTCGGGACGAAAACAGATATCAATATCCAGATCCCGCTCAGTAACCTTAAGAAAAGAGATTCGACTTACGTCCTGGATCCAAATAATGCAGAAAAGAAAAATGGTTCCAATATTTTCCTTCGGGCTATTGACGAAAACGGCGAGGTGAATATAAAGCTGGCCTTCCGTAGAAAGAAAAAGGATAAGTCCCTGGACGTCGAAAAGTAACGGTTATTCTTTTTCGTTGCTGAACATGTAACCTACTCCTTTGAGTGTTTTAATGTAGCTGTCTCCCAGTTTTTCCCTCAGTTTGCGGATATGGACATCGACAGTTCTTTCAAGGACGTAAATGTCGGCGCCCCATATTTTTTGCAGCAATTCGTCCCGGTTAAAAACCTTGTTAGGTGTTTGTGCCAGAAAGAAAAGCAGTTCAAATTCTTTTTTAGGTAAAACAATTGCCTTTTCTCCGCCCTGTGTAACTGTGTAATTTTTGCGGTTGATAGAGAGATCAAGAATGTCGATCTGATCGCCGGAATCTGCTTTTTGCGCCTCTCTGCGAAAAAGTGCATTGATACGGCTCATCAAAGCACGTGGTTTGATAGGCTTGGTAATGTAATCGTCGGCACCCACATCAAAGGCAGCCACTTCGGAATATTCCTCCGAACGGGCCGTAAGAAAAAGAATGTATGTATTTCTGATATCCTGGTTCTGGCGCAGGATCCGGCCGGTTTCGATGCCGTCAAGCTGAGGCATCATGATATCAAGAAGGATCAGATCAGGGATAAAGCTTTTAGCGATTTCGATCGCCTTTCTGCCATTTGAGGCAGTGAGAACAGAATAACCTTCCTTGGTTAAATTATATTCGAGGAGTTCAACAATATCAGAATCATCATCAACTACTAATACCTTGGGGACTGACGATGCAGATTTAACGGTGCTCATTGTTTTTATAATTAAAACGCAGTTCGAAATTAGCAGATGTGTCGTTCAGATTACATGTTTAATGCTATTGTTAACATAAACATAATATCAGCGATAAGTAATCCGGTACATATCACCTTGTTCGTTGGTAACCAGCATATCAGTATTGTTCAAAAACAAAATCGCCTCGGCCTGCTTCTTCACAAACCGGAAACATCCTTTTGGTCTACTGAAATCAATCTTACCGGCGCTCACCTCAAATAGCAGGATCTTTCCGTAAGTCAGCAATACAAAAGTCTTTCCGTCGGGACTGATATCGGCAGCGGTTACCGGCGAACTGATGCGGATACTGTCCATGGGCGATAAGCTGTACTTTCCGGGCTGGACGGGAAGCGAGTATAATTTTACGGAACCGTTTTTGTCGTACTCTTTTGAAAAAAGATAAAGTTGATTTTTATGATAAAAAAAAGCTTCGCAATTGAATGCAGGGCTTTTGGAGGAAGAGGGGTTAATGCTTTGGTTTTGGTAAGAAAATGATATTTTTTCGGTTAGCGGGCTACCTGGCTTGTGTTTGTAAATTGCCAGGTCGTTTCTCTGGTTGCTGTTATTGCCGAAATCTCCGATGTAAATTGTGCCGTTTTCATCTTCCGCAAGGTCTTCCCAGTCCCTGTTTTTAGCATCCGGAATCCTTTCTGTCGACAGAAGCTTACCGTTGATATCAAATTCATATAATTCCGGTTTGCCCCCACTGTCGTTATGGGTCAGGAAAGAACCTGCCTTTTTACTTCTTGCCAGTCCCGAACTTTCGTTCACCACCGCGGGAAGCTTGCCTATTTTGCTAATTTTGTAGTGAGACCGTATTTTTTCAAAGTCATTGATCCTGTGATCAGGCTGACAGGTACAAAACGTGGTTTTGACGGCAAACCAAAGAAACATCAACTTATTCATGAACCCAACTTTACGTCCTCTTCCCAACAAAGATAGAGAAACGCCTATTTACCTGAAACTCGCCAGCATACTCGTAGCAGTTATCGCCACAGTTTACATACTTTTCGTTCTCAGGGAAACAATAATTCCGCTGGCATTCTCTGTTTTGCTGGCCATTCTTTTGCACCCTGTCTGTACCTGGCTCGAACGTCACCGGGTGCCGCGTATCGGGGCCATATTACTGAGCATACTTGCGTTGTTTGTGGTACTGGTCGTACTAATTTATGTTGTTTCAATACAGATAGGTTCGTTTGCAGAAGAGCTTCCCAGGATAACTGAAAAAGCGGAGACGATCCTTGACCAGACGCTTACCATGGGTGAGAGGTATCTCAACATCAGCCGCAGCCAGCAGGTCAGTGAGGCGAAAAAATATATGATTAACGCATTGAGCGAAGGAAGGGCGGTTTTATTGAACACACTTGTTACTACTACAGGCGCAATTTCGACCTTTATCCTGATCCCACTCTATATTTTCTTTCTCCTGCTATACCGTCATTTTTTCAGGAGATTTATTCACAAAGCATTCAAAAGCGTTCCGAATGATCAATTAAACCTTCTTTTAAAAAAGATATATGAGGTAATCAAAAGTTATCTTTCAGGCCTCTTTCTTGTGATACTGATCGTTGGCGTCCTGAATAGCATCGGATTATTGATTCTGGGTATACCGCATGCTATTTTCTTTGGATTTCTGGCTGGATTTCTGATCCTGATCCCCTATATCGGGATTCTGATCGGCTCGGTGCTCCCTGCATTGCTGAGCGTTGTGACCATGGATTCTCCCTGGTATGCGGTGGGCGTGATAGGGGTGATGAGTTTTGTGCAGTTTCTGGAAGGAAATTTTATTACCCCAAACATTGTAGGTTCAAAAGTGAGTGTAAACCCTTTGGCCGCGATTGTTGCCTTGTTTTTGGGAGGTCAGTTGTGGGGTTTGGCCGGCTTGATCCTCGCCTTGCCGGTTACTGCAATTCTGAAAGTCATTTTTGATGCCATACCGAGCCTTGAACCTTTTGGGTTTTTACTCGGAGAGCCTGTCCATGAAGTGGCAGAAGAGCAGGCAGAAATGCGGAAGGAGGAACAGGAAACCAGGGAATTTAAGAAAAAGCCCTACCGGAAATATCGTAACAAACCGCGTAAAAAGCCCGATGGGCCGGGAGGTCAGTTACCGGCGGTTAGTCCGGAGGGTTAATTGCCGGCGTTTTTTACTTTTTCCACACTGAGCCCCACACTGACCACAAACGGGAGCGGATTCTGGCGCATGGACTGAGAGATTGTAAAGGTATAAGTACCGGATTTTTCAAAACGGTAGTTCTTAAGGAATTGGATTTTATGATCAAAAAGGTCACCCAGGCCCTTACCATAGGGTTTCCCGGTCGTTTCGTCCGACAGGCGAAGCTCTTCCATTGCATTGGAAACCACGTTTTGATCGGGCCCGGTAAGGTTTCTTGAAAGATACAGGTTATAATAAGGGTACTGCAGCGTATTCCTCAGCAGATAATACACATTGTATAGCTGCACGGTATCCTTTATTTCGACCTTAAAAGCAGGTTTATCTTTTATATACCAAAGCCCGTCTTTGATGTCCTCGTGCGCTTTGTAAACCACATTGTCGTCACATGCTGATAATGTTATACAAAAGCAAAAAACAGCGACTGGCCAGAAGAACTTCATTATCTAAACGGATATTTGATTTACAAAACTAACTTTTAAAATCTATAAGCTGGTTTGCTGCGAGAAATATCGGTTCAGCCACGAATTTGAAGCCGGAATTTTCCACCTTGTCATCCACTGCGCCTTTGTAGTGACCTGGTGATCGAAAATGATCGTCGAAGGCTCAATAACTTCATCGGCAACAGCCTGCTTTATTTTAGGAACAGGAATCGTTTGTACTTCGTCGTTGGCATCCAGATAAGCCAGTGAGCGGTCAAAAAAATCGATGTTCATGCGTTGACCGATTTCCTGCAGCCAGTGGACAGACTTGTCGATGGAGCAGCCGCTTGGCAGCTCGTCACGCTCGTCAACAGCGATCACAACAAACCGGTGTTCAAAGATTTTCCCGGATGCTGTAAGCGGTTTTCCGTGCGCTTCCCAATGATCCAGGGAAGCCTTCAGGGTCTCTGTAATGATGCCCGCCTCTTCGTTCGTGAGTTTTCTGTTGGCCTGATATACCCAGACGCGGGACTCGAAATCGATATCACTAAATGGGATGTACATAGCTGAAAAGTGTAAATGCTTAAAGAAAAATATTAAAAAGCATAGCAATGAAATTATAACCCTTCGGCCCGGGCGATCAGTTCCGCCAGATCGTAAACTTTAACGGAATCCTCTTTTTCCTTGTTTTTAACGCCATCGGTCATCATTACCATACAGAACGGGCAAGCGACAGCAATCGTATCGGCACCTGTACCCAATGCTTCCTCGACCCTTTCGATGTTGACATCTTTCTTCCCCGCTTCCGGTTCCTTGAACATCTGCCCGCCTCCCGCTCCGCAACAAAGCCCTTTTGTCCGGCACCGTTTCATTTCGACCAGGTCTGCATCCAATGCTTCCAGAACCTTCCGCGGAGCTTCGTAAACATCATTGGCCCGGCCCAGATAACACGAATCATGAAATGTTATTCTCCTGCCTTTGAATGTCTCACCGCCTTCAACACGCACCCGGTCTTCATTGATAAGCCCCTGCAAAAATTCAGAATGGTGGACCACCTCATAATGTCCTCCCAGCTCAGGGTATTCATTTTTTAAAGTATTAAAACAATGCGGACAGGCCGTTACGATTTTCTTGACACCATACATATTCAGCACCTGTATATTGGACATGGCCAGCATCTGAAAAGTAAATTCGTTGCCCGCCCGCCGCGCCGGATCGCCGGTACAGCTTTCTTCTGTTCCTAAAACCGCAAATTTGATCCCAGCCTTGTTCAGTATTTTTACAAAAGCAACAGTTACCTTTTTATAGCGGTCGTCAAAAGAACCTGCACAGCCCACCCAGAACAACACCTCGGGAGATTCGTTTTTTGCAGCGAGTTCCGCCATTGTCGGCACCTTGTATATTTGATCGCTCATAGTTTTTATGGTTGTTCTTGTCTCAGCTCGTTAGCCCAATTAAACCTGTCGCCTGGCGAAAATTTCCAGGGCGCCTGGTTTGTATCCAGATTTTGAAACATCATATTCCATGATCCGGGTGCCTGCGCTTCGTCCATGATCTTGTACCGGCGAAGCTGAAGAATGATATCCAGTGGGTTGATGAGCACCGGGCATTCCTGCACACAGGCATTGCAAGAGGTGCACGCCAGAATTTCCTCGTTGAGGATATAATCACCCATCAGACTTTTTCCGTCATCGGCGAACTCACCACCATTGGCCAGCATATTTTTACCAACATCCTCAAGGCGGTCACGGGTATCCATCATTATTTTTCGCGGCGATAACTTTTTGCCCGTCATATTTGCAGGACAGGCTGCCGTGCACCGTCCACATTCCGTGCAGGAGTACGCATCCATGAGGTTTTTCCAGCTCAGGTCCTGCACATCTTTTGCCCCGAACCGTTCCGGAACAGCTGCTACCTCACCCGTTTGAGAAGTTTCCAGACCCAGCATCATTTTCACTTCATTGGTAATTTCGGGCATGTTGTGCATTTTGCCCTTCGGGATCAGCCTCGAAAAATAGGTATTGGGAAACGCCAGAACTATATGGAGATGTTTCGAATAAGTCAGATAAACGGCAAAAACGAAGATGCCCAGAATATGGAGCCACCAGGCAAACCGCTCGTATATAATCAGGGAGTTTTCATTCCACCCTTCAAACACGGGTTTTAGGAACTGACTGAAAAAAAAGTCCCCTGTTCTTGTATAGTGTTCACTTCCCAGATCCTGCAAAACACTGTCGGCAGCATTCATCGTCAGAATCGCAATCATCAGCACAATTTCAAAAACCAGGATCAGTTTACCGTCCAGTTGCGGCCAGCCACTCATTTCACGGTGGCGGGAAGGTTGCAGACGTTCCACTTTGAGTATGCTCCTCCGGATCAGAAATATCGTACATGCCAGCAACACACTGATAGCGAGAAATTCAAAAAAGCCGAGGAGGAATGGATAAAAAGAACCTAAAAATGGAGCAAACAACCGGTGCTTTCCCAGCAGACCATCCAGCGTGATTTCCAGTACTTCAATGTTGATCAGAATAAAACCAGCATAGACAGCAAAATGGAGAAAACCGATCAAAGGTCTGTCGAACATCTTTTTCTGGCCTAGCGCAACACGAAACATGACCGCCCATCTTTTCGCAGGCTGATCATTGCGATCCTCGGCACGTCCAAGTCTGATTATTGCGCTGATAATTCTAATCCTGCGTACAACGAGCCAGGCGACCGTACCCAGGGCGGCGATAAAAATAATTTGCTGGATCAATGCCATAGTAAGTACAAATTTGACCTTATTCACCCAAATGGTATGCTTGCATACTTAAACAAATATGAGAAAAACGTACCATGGAGCAATCGCTGGAAGAATAAAAAATATGTGGGTAAAAGATAATGTTAAGAAAATGAGGGGGATAACGATCTTCGGAGAATTAATTTAGAAATTTTTTACAGAATAATTTGTAAAGCAAAACCAGACTTCTATTTTTGCAGTCCCAAACGGGGCCAACTGAAAGCGGTGATGTAGCTCAGTCGGTAGAGCAAAGGACTGAAAATCCTTGTGTCGGCGGTTCGATTCCGTCCATCACCACAGAATATCAGGCAGTTATGACGAAAGTTGTAACTGCCTTTTTTATTACTACAATACTACTACAACATTATTGGTAACAAGCTGAATATCTGGTGAAAGTTATCCGTAATAAGGCAAGCGGATATGCGGTTTTGCTATAATGTGAAATCAATTTGTTGAAGGAAATGCGATATTGCTGTTCATTGCGTGTAAAAGTCACTTTGTCAATACCTTCTTTCATGCTAATTCCCAATGTCAGCAGAAAAAATTAAATATCTAATCGAACATGAGGCAGAAGGTTCTTTGCTCGATTTTAAGTTGGAGCCTTACTCCCTTGGGACGGAGAAAAAATCGGAATTTCTAAAAGACCTGTCGGCGATGGCGAATGTACTTTTAGACGAGGACAAATACATCATATTGGGGGTTGTAGAAAAGGACGGATTGGCTTGTGGCTTCCGATCAATTGGTAACCTGCCAGACGAGTCAAATTTTCAAAAGTATATCAATGATAATATCGAGCCAGACTTACAGTTTGAAATAAAGCGGGTGGAGTATTCGGGATATGATCTTGCCTTTATCAGAATTTTCGGGAACAAGGACAGACCTTATCTGTTCACAAAAGAGATTATTGACGGCCAAACGAGCAAAGTAAAGTTCAGGCCGGGAGACGGGTTTATTAGAAAAGGTTCGGCAACGACAAAAATTGTGAGGGCCCATCTAGACCGAATTTATGCGGCAAAATGGCAAAGAAAAGATCGGAAGGCAGACATCGAGGTTATTTGTAGCGTCAAACCAAGTAAAGAGCTTCCTCAGTTTGATCATATTGATGTAACGATAATCAACAAGTCAAATACTTCAATCAATTTTAGTGTTGATCTAAAGATCTTCAAGCAAGACGGTCTTTGGATTGCACCGAAATTTGAATTACAACGTGAACTTGCGAAAGATTTGAAGGAAGCAATGTACTACACTCCCGCTATTGCTATATCCAACCTACAAAGGGATAATCACTTTTTAGTGGCAACCGGGCTGAAAAATGGTATAACACTTCTTCAGAATGACTGTTTACAAGATGTGTTAGAAGAAAATGCTATGATTTTGATGACCAGCGAAAAGGTCGTTTTTAAATGTGAGCTTTTCGTTCGTAGTGACGATTTTACTCAGGGAATGTTAATCCAAAATATCGAGCTTTCGGCACAGAGACGATAATGACAGGCGAATCAATTGCAAATGTTGTGATTCATATCCTAATCAACTATGTGTTGTCCGAATGACTACTGCATCTTGCTCTTGCTTTTTAAGGCTTCCAACGTTTACCAGCAGAGAAATAAGGTCATCATTGAAATAGTAATTCTCTTTACCTAGTCTTTTCTTACGGAGAAGATTAATATCACAGAGTAAATCCAAATATCGGGCTGCCGTTTTGCGGGCAACGTTCAAATCAACCTTCACATATTCTATTTTGGTGTAGTGGTGTCGGAATAGGCTATTGATCAGATCTTGGCTGTAAACCTTGGGTAGCTCAGTTCTGATTTTTTGTTTGTGACTGGTCATCAATATCTTAATTCCTCTGATCATATCGGATGTTTGCAGAGCTGTTTGCTCGACAGCATGGAGAATGTACAGAATCCAAGACTCCCATTGCCCGGTCTGTCGCGTTTGCTGTAACAGATTATAATAAGCCGCTTTGTTTTGATTGATAAAACGACTTAGGTACAGGATTGGTAATTTGAGCAAGCCTTCTTTCACCAAGTATAGTATGTTTATAATCCTTCCCGTTCGACCGTTGCCATCGTAAAATGTGTGAATACTTTCAAATTGATGATGAATTATGGCCATCTTAATGACTGGGTCAATATCAGAAACGGAAGCATCATTTATAAAATGTTTTAAATTGCTCATTAGAGAAACGATGTTTGCATGGTCTCGGGGTGGCATGTATACAGTTTCACCTGTTTGCTCATTTTTCAGTACAGTCCCGGTACTTTTCTAAAACCGGCATCATTTTCTTCAAGTAGGGCTTGCAAAGCAATAATATTGTTGCTGGTCAGTAGACCGCTTTGCTTTACTTGGTAATATCCTTCCAGGAGTGCGTGAGAATAATTATATACTTCCTTGGCTGCAAGGCTGACAAATTGATGTGTTTGACTATCACTACTATATAGTTCATCGTGTGTAGTAACAATGTTTTCTATTGCCGAACTATCCTTGGCTTCTTGCAATGCAAGAGTGTTGATGATAATGCGTTCATTAGAATACATTCTGCAATACCATTTAATCCCGCCAAGGCGGCCCTGGCTGTGCTTAGTTTTTTAAGTAATGCCTTAGTTTCTATTTCTCCGGTTAGAGGTAGCGTTGGAAGGGTTAATCTGGAAGTACTCATACTTTCGTAGGTCATTTTTCCAAATTTAGGTCTATTTCCGAACTAACGTGAGTCATTTTTCCAATTTTTGACCCACGTTTATATCGACGTGGGTCAAAAATCTGACTTTCTACACACACTGCTAAAATTCCCCAACCCCATACCGCAACCCAACCATCCCATTCCTATAAGCAATCACATCCTTCAAATGCAGCCTCTGCTCCACCCCAACCTGGTCAAGGAATAAGGTTCCTTCGCCAAGAATAATGGGTAGGATCGATAGTCTTATTTCGTCGGCCAGTTGTAAGCGGAGGAATTCATTTGCCACCATAGCGCCGCCGGCGAGCCAGACGTGGTTGTAGTGTGGTTTTAGCCGCTCTTCGACCAGTTTGTTTAGATCTCCGGAATACAATTCAACGTTCGGTCTTTCGATGGGCAGGTTTCTGCTGGTTACCACGATGGTCGGCTTGTCGCCGTAGGCCCAGCCGTAAGACTTTGAAAGTTCCAGAGCATGTTCGTAAGTCCGGGAGCCCATGACGTAGCAGTCGATCGTTTTTAGAAATTCCTCCGGATTTTCTCCGTCGACACCCTTCGCATACGGGCTCGATGTCTCAAACCAGGAAACGCTGTTGTCCTTTTTGGCGATTATGCCGTCCAGACTGGCGACCATGTGGATGGTTGCGCGGAATGGGTCGTGTTTCCCGTTCATTTCTTTGCCACCAGCTTCACCTCCCTCAAATCCAGCAAAGCTCCGTTTTTAAACGGTGTTGCAGCCCGGAATACGATCTTATGTTTGCCGGGGGTGAGGTTTATTTCACCAATTTTCTTTTCCCTGAATGTTTCCCAGGAACCGCTTTTTCCGACATTGCCTGTGATTTTCTTGCTGCCGACCTCGAACAAGAATGGCTTTCCGGCTTCTTCATCGGAAACTGACCATTCGAGTAAGATTTCGTAGTTTCCTTTTTGCGGGACTTCCAGTTCCCAGGTCACTTTGTCTTCTCCGGTAAACCATCCGAAGGCTTTCCATTCGGGCATGTACTTGATCTTGGGGCCGGTTCCTACTCCGGCCTGGGCGTGGAGGGACACGTTTCCTTTATCATCCGGGCGGACGAGCGAACCATGTTCCGGGGCTGGTGTTTTGCCGCTTCTGGTGGTCAGAACGTACCTGGCGACAGTGCCTACCGGTTCGAGCCAGATTTCGTTTTTCGGGTCTTGTGCATATTGGATCAGCTTTCTGAGCATGGAGATGCGCGTGGTTTGTGGGCCATTTTCGCCCATTTCGTGGCCTGCCAGTATCAGCCACTGGCCGTTGGCTTTGGCCTGTTCGATCATCGGCAAAATCTCTTCAAAATCCCTTCCGTCCATTTCCATGCCTGTGAGCTGTGCCATATCACAGAATTCCGGGGAGTTGGGGCCTTCGTTGCGCCAGGTACGTCCTGTCGCGAAAATATCCGCCACCACGGGCACATAGCTTTTGGTATTAATTCCCCTGCCCACAAACGTATTTCCACAAGGGTAGGCAAAACCGTCGCATTTGACACCTAATAAATTGAAGATCTGTGTATTGGCTTCTGTCAGCTCTGCATGCATACTTTTCTGGGTATAATCTTCCAGCGCCTTGGCGCGCGACCAGGGGAAATTTCCGGTACAAGGATGATTTATCGAATGATTGGCAATTTCCTGGCCAGCCGCAACCGCCTTTTTCCAGTTTTCCAGCTGACCTTTTACTGCCGATGGCACCACATAAAACGTACCTTTTACATTGTATTCGTTCAGGGCGGGAATTCCGGTAGTGGCCTGGCTGGCTCTCGCATCATCGAATGAAAGACTGATAGCGATTTTCTTGCCTTCCGGCCAGGCAAACGTACTTTTTTGTGCCAGTCCGGTTTCAATGCGGATCAATAATATTCCTGTCAGAAGCAGGAAAACGAAGCTTTTGGAAAGTGTCGAGGTCATGTTGGAATGTGATTTAATACGGATTAATGCGTTTAATTTCAGTGTGGATTTTTCATTTGGCCCTGTAAATAATTGACCACGCTATCGGTAAGGTCCTTTGCTGCGGAAGGTGAGTAGGGGGAAACGCTCGGTTCGTATCCGCCGTATTTGAGCTCTTCTTCGGTGAGGAGGTAGCCGAGCCAGCCATTGGTATACCCAAAATAAAACGTATGCGGAAAAGGGGAACGGTCGCGGATTTCATTTGAAATTTCGCAGAACAATTCAAGCGGGGCGCCCCATATAGCCACTTCTTCATTGATCTTCAGAAAACGCACGGGGAGTTTGATGAAATTGACTCCGGCTTTGTTGGTGCGCGTAAAGGCGGCAAGTTCATCCGGCCAGCCAAGTCCGGCTTTTCTGGGCGTTTCTACGGTAATAGCGGAAGATTTTAGCTTTATGTCGGAAGTGGTAGCAGTAAGCGCTTTGTTTGCGTCGAGGATCTTATCGCCGAGGAGCACCTGAAACTGAGCAAGATGCCCGGCGCCGGGACTTGGATATACACTGTAAATCGGTGCGATATTCCCGGCTGCTCCATTGATATACAAAAGCGGCACACCCGTTTTTTTCTCCACATATTCCGAAACAATACCCGGCGCATCTCCGCTGATTTCCAGATTGGCGCCGCTCATGACGGTACCATGCATGGCGTAGTTGGCGATCAGTGCCATCGGGCTGCCGTCTGCTTTTTCGAGACGGAGCAAACCGATCCGCCGGTCGACAGGCCCATCGGGATTCATGCCCAGCGTGGTGTTCCCATCGGAAAAGCGCGCACGGCGATTGATATTCGCCTGGGCAAAACCCCAGCCAATTCCCAGTTTTGCGGGCGCAAGGTTTTTACGGGCTTCCGCAATGCCGTCGATCAGCTTTTGTTCTACCATAGCCGTATAGGTCTTGTCGTATTCATGTTTATATCTTTCACCGAGAAAAATAACGGGCAGTCCGGGAGGGCCAACTTCGGGCGCGGAATGTGTGTGGGTAAAAGTCCACCAAAGATTAATAGGGCTTACTTTCTGCTCTTTCAAAAGGCGGGCGGAAACTTTGTCGTATTCGGCAGGTGATACAAGACAGATATCGGAAGAAACGATAAAAAACTGCGTGGTACCGTCGTCCAGGGCAATGATACGGTGATAGATCTTATCATGCACACCGGTAGACTGCCTGGCCTGGTAACCCAGGAGCATCTGCGGATTATCGGGGGTGATGTCAACTTTCACGACTGCCGCCCGAAAAGCCCCGGCGTGGACATCCGCACCGAAGATCTGGCATAGCAGGAAAAGCGCCATCACGCTGTTTTGCATTGTTCCCGAAAAATATTTGCGTTTGTGATTCATTATGATTTTTGGATTTAGGAATATTCAGTTTTGTATAAAAAAGCCGCCTTACTTGCCTTGTTTCAGGAAAACCAGCAGATCGGCCATATCTTCGGGACTGATCTGATTTTCAAGCCCTGCCGGCATTACCGACATTCCGAGTGCTTTGAGCGACTTGATGTTCTGTCTGGCGATGACCGTTTCTTGTCCGCCATAATTCCGGATGGTCAATGCGGATGGTGTTTCTGTGGCGATCAGCCCCTGAATGGTTTCTCCCGATTTCATTTCCACCGACCAGATATCATAGCCGTCGGCGATAGATTGATTGGGATTGAGAATATCGCCCATAATAGACTCCGGACGCCGGTTCCGGATCGTGCCCAGGTCGGGGCCGTAAGGCGTGCCGGCTTTGCCGCCGATCTGGTGACAGGCCGAGCAATTGTTGGTAAATACCAGTTTTCCTTTGTCTGCGCTTCCTGCCATCGATAAGGCGGGGGCGTATTTTTTTATAATCTCTTGCCGGCCGTCGTCTTTTTTGGTGAGCAATGCGCGCGAACGGGCTTTCAGGTCTGCATTTCCCTGCGCCATTAGTCCTACGCTGCGTGGCCAGCCGATGCTGGAAGGGTCGATGATCTTTTTTTCAATCGCATCCAGCAGCAGTGTTACGCGTGCGTCGTTACCCATAAAAGTATTGATAGCAGCATTCCGGACGTCCGGGGTAAGGGACGGCCATTGTGCCACAGTAAACTCGCTGACCGTTATATCCGGAATGGAAGCCAATGTATTGAGCGCGGCAAGCTGCACTGCCGTGGGTTCTGTGGGGGAGATAAGTCGTTTCAGGAGGTCTGTATGTTTTTTCGGGTTATCCAATGCCAGGAAATTGATGGCGGCGATCCTGCTTTCCGGGGTGGATTTTTTATCCAATGCTGTCCGTGCCGACTTTTCTATGGCCGTATGACTGGAAGGTATCGCGGGCAGGCCGGTAATGCGCAACAATTGAATGCTGGCCTGGCGCACTGCCGTGGAACCATTGTTCAGCGCCGCACTTACCAAAAGGCTCTGGTCTGCTTTGAGCGCAGTCGCAGCTTCCTTGTTATTTTTTAATCCCTGAGAAAGCCCCCGCAATACGGCTGCCTGCCATCCGGAATGGTTGCCACTTTCAGGCTGCAAAGATTTTTTAACTGCCGATCTGATGTCTTCCGAAGTTCCTCCGGCGCCGGTCATATTGCTCAGCCGCTCCACCAATGAAGCGTAGGCAGGTTTGTTTTTTTCAAATCGGTCAAGAACAGCATTTAACAGATTGCTCTTGGCCGAAGGAGCAGCCGAAAGCGCTGCGATCTGCATCCACGGATCGTCCATATCCCGGAACAATAATTTCTCCCTGGCCTGGGCCGACTCCGGTGTGTCAATTGAACCCAGGGTACATAGCAACTGAAAACGGACTTTGGCATTCCCATCGTTCTGCAATGCATACAATGCGGTCCGTATTCCGGCGTCACCGGCAAAAGCTTCGGACAATTTTACAGCGTTTTCACGAACTCCGGCCGACTGGTCTTTTAATGCACTGATGATAACCGATGGCTTTAGCAGATCAAGTCCTTCCAATGTCCAGAGTGCGTGCAGCCTTCCGACAGGATTTTTTTCCGAAACGGCCATTTGCTCCAGTGCTGCGGCTTCACCGGAGGCACGGCGGTCGATCAGTAAACGCTGGGCGTTGCGGCGCCACCAGATGTTCGGATCAGAGAGTCTTTTCAGCAATTGTGCATTGCTTAGATCTGCCGATTTCAGTTCTTTTGAAAGCGAATAAGGTTTTGTCCCTTTCGGCGTGATCCGGTACAATCTGCCTTTGTCGATACCATTGTACAATGCGCCGGATTTCACAACATCCTCTGCCATCCATTCCGGGTGCTCGATGATCTGCCGGTAATAATCCACGACATACAGCGCACCGTCCGGACCAGTATACATATTGACCGGCCTGAACCAGGCATCCGTCGAGGCGAGAAATTCTTTGTTCTGATAAACACGGCTGCCGGTAAAAGTGGCGCCTTTATCGCGCAGCGCGTCAGCATGAACGATGTTACTGACCGGCTCGGCCACAAAGGCGATGCTATCGAATGCCGCCGGAAAAAGCCCTCCCTGGTACACGGTCGTCCCACAAGCAGAAGTAAATACGCCTACGTCGGTCAGCAATTGATTTTGAGGGTTTTGTGTGATCGGAAAAACTTCCGCGGCTGAGCCGTGATCTGAAATGGACTGGGTGGCGTTGGAAACCAGCAGGCTTGGGTTCCGGTTGAGATATGCGGCGGATATGACCTGATGGATCAGGTGATTAGCGTTGCTGACCAGCATATAGTGCCCCCAGGTATCAAAGGAATGGCCGAATTGTGTATTGGCCGAAAGTATTTCCAGGCCGGTTCTGTCCGGTCGCATCCTTACGCTGCGCCCGCGGGCATTGTCTGGCAGGCGCGGGCTGTCTTTTTTGCCCGGAAAATATACTTCGCCTCCTCTGTCGCCGAACTCGCTTTTGAAGGTCTGCGTAGACACAGCCGGTTCATGACCCAGATAGATCCAGTTGTCGAGCCCCAGGATCGGATTGTTGAGGTTATGCTGGGGGTTAGACAAAGCAAAACCGGTGATCAGCGTATCTTTTACATCCGCTTTGCCGTCTCCGTCGGTATCTTCCAAATACAATACATTTGGCGCGTCGGTCACGATAATGCCTTTTTTCCACCTCATCACACCTGTGGGAAGCATGAGCCCTTCGGCAAAAACCTTGCTGTCGTCCATTTTACCATCGCCGTCTGCGTCGCTGAGTAGCTTGATCTTCCCCGAGCCGCTTTTGTCGAGGGGATAGCCGTGCATTTCCACCACGTACATCCGGCCATACTCGTCAATTTCCATGGCAACAGGGTCGGCGATCAGCGGTTCGCTTGCAATCATTTCGATCTGGAAACCTTCGGCCAGCTGGAACGTAGCCAGTGCCTGGTCAGGCGGCACTTCACGGGAAGGATTGGTTTTCAGGTTACTGCTCATGGCTACCAGCAGGCAGCAGAGGAGTAATACGGTAAAAAGTTTAGGAGTAGTGAGGAAATTCATCAAGTATATCGGGACAAAAATGACTTCATTATTGATCAAATCTTTTGAAAAAAAGCAGCAGTTCCCGGTTCATCACAGGATTTCCGCAGCTTAATCCGTGGTCATCGCTATCGATTTCGCGCAGTTCACAATACCCGCCCGCGTTTTCAATATATTTTTGAAAACTGCGGGAAGCGTCGATTTTAACCACTTTATCTCTGTTTCCGTGCCAGATCTTGACCGGCACGGGGTATATTTTAACAGTATCCCGGCCATTGTAAAAAGTATTGATAAACAATGGATTCCAGCCGGTAACGCGCTTCGCGTCCCAGGTGTTTCCGGTCGGGTCGCTGAAATGGTGTGTTGCGGCAATAGCTTTTCGGGTCGTTTTCAGCCAGGGGTTTTGCCAGGCTTGTCCGTACAGATTCAATACGGGACTGTACATGGCATGGGCTATTACAATGTTGCTATGCCGGTAAACAAAATTGACAGAAGAGCATCCGCCCATGGAAAAACCGGATACAAATATTCCGGGATGCACATTGTAATTTTTCCGGATATGCTCGTAGGCTTTGTAAGCTGCCTGTACCGACCAGCTTCCGCCCATATTTTCAACCAAAGGCCCTCCGTTGACATCGAACACAGCATAACCATGAGCCAGCAAACTATCTTTCAGCGCATACCGGTTCAGAAACCAATCATTTTCCGAAACCCCGCCGCCAGCGCCGTGAGCCATGAATACCAGCCTGGTAGGCTCGCCGGTTTTACCATATTTCGGCGGCAATTTCAATACAGCCCAATCGTAGTAAATGCTATCGGAATCCTGCACGGTACCGGATGTTGAAATGTTGTCCGGAAACTTCAGATTGATCGGGACAGTAAAATAGATATCTCCCTGCTGGCAGTAACCTGCCGAAAACAGGGAAATGCCTATCAGTATAAAAAAACTGCGTAATGTATGTTTAACTAAATTCATTGATTACCAGGGACGTTCAGTAGTGCAACCATCGTATCGGCCCGGGGCAGGATTGTATTTCAAAAACTTGACGGCACCGACCTCCGAAGTATAAAAGCCCGCCAGCGTAAGTTCTTTCATCATCCGGAAATAATGAACAGGCTGGTCGCCCTTTCTTTTCGACATATAATCCTTTGCTTCCTGGTCCAGCTTTGTTAAAAAAGCGGTACGCTGGCCAGGTGTGGCCTGCATAAAACCTTTACCGGTTTCCTGCTTGCAGCGTTGTTCGAGCGTGACCATTCCGTCTGTAAAAACCTTACGGTCGGCGGGCGTGTAACAGTCTTTCACAATGACCGACATAAACGATCCGACATCTGCCTCCTTTGCGCCGGGACTGTCGGTTTTGGGCCAGATCGTCTCGCCGACTTCGTTCAGAAAAGCGATCTGATCTTTGTCAAACAAACCCTTATCCGCGAAAGTAAACCCGCTGCTCAGAAATGCGCTGGCCCCTACGAAAGTGCCGCCAAGCATATAGCTGACCTTTTCAAGTGCTTCTCTTCTGTTCATGGTATGGTTAGCGTAAATTTCCTTTTTTCATTTCTTTGGTTGCATAATCCACCGCACGGGCTGTTAAAGCCATATAAGTAACCGACGGGCCGGGCGTACATCCCGAAGAGCATACTGAAGAACCGTCGGTGATAAACAGGTTGTTGACTTCATGCATCTGGTTCCATTTATTGAGTACCGATGTTTTAGGATCTTTGCCCATTCTGGCCGTTCCTGTTTCATGGATGCAGGAGCCCGGAATTTTGCCACGGTCATACGTGGTAATGTTTTTGAGCCCGCCCATTTCCAGTATTTCCGCCGCACTGTTCATGGCGTCTTTGCCCAGGGCTTTTTCGTTTTCCTTGAACGCACAGTCTATCACCAGTACCGGCATACCGAATTTATCCTTTTTCTCCTTATGCAGCGTGACCTTATTGTCGTAGTAGGGCAGGTGCTCTCCCCAGGCCGTAATCGACATGCTCCAGTCGGTCGACTCCGTCAGGGCTTCCTTAAACTGGACGCCGACGCCATCCGCCCAGCCAACCCTGCCTTTGCCGGCCCCTCCCTGGTACGTAAAGCCTCTCACATAATCGGTCCGCTCGGTTTCTTTGCTGATGTTCCTGAAACGGGGGACAAATACACCGGTAGGCCGGTTGCCGAAAGTGTACCTGTCTTTAAACCCATCGTAAGTACCCGAGGCGCCCATTCCGTAAGGCATATCCATGAGGTTATGGCCCACCTGCCCGCTGCTGTTGCCCAGTCCGTTTGGAAAAGCATCCGAAACGGAATTCAGCAGAATGGCCGTGGTGTTCAGCGTAGAGGCATTCAGGAAGATGATTTTTGCGTAGTACTCATGTTCTTCCATGGTTTCTGAATCAATGATGCGCACCCCCTTTGCCCTCCGTTTTTCTTTATCATAAATGATTTCCCTGACCACTGAAAACGGCCGCAGCGTCATGTTACCGGTTTCTGCGGCTGCGGGGAGCGTTGCTGAATTGGTACTGAAATAACCGCCGTAGCTGCATCCGCTCTCGCATTTTGCACGAAACTGGCACGGCCCCCGCTTGCCGATCTGGCGCGTGTGATTGGCAGTACGTCCGTTGATGATCAGACGACTGCCGCCAAAGCCTTTTTTTACTCTTTCGGCCACCATTTTTTCGACACAGTTCATGTCCATCGGAGGCTGATAGATGCCGTCCGGCAAATGTGCAAGTCCTTCGCGCTGACCGCTGATACCTACAAAAGGTTCCACGTAGTCATACCAGGGGGCAATATCCTTGTAACGTATCGGCCAGTCTACCCCGTGACCGTCCTTTGCATTGGCTTCAAAGTCGATCTCGCTGCGGCGGTAACATTGCCGGCCCCACAAAAGGCTACGCCCGCCGACCTGGTACCCCCGCGCCCATTCAAATGGTTTCACCTGTTCGTAGGGCTGGTCCAGGTCATTGACAAAAAACTTCCTGGATACTTCATTGTAATTGTATACGCCACTTTGCACCGGACTGATCCGCCGGTCTTCCTGTGTTACGCGCCCCCGGTGTTCGAGTTCCCAGGGCGCTTTCATGTCTTCGTAATCAATAATGTGCTTCACATCCCTTCCTCTTTCCAGGACGAGCGTTTTTAATCCTTTTTCGCAAAGCTCCTTCGCTGCCCAGCCGCCGCTGATCCCGGTACCGACGACGATCGCGTCGTATGTGATGTCTTTCATGAATTGGCCATTTTTAAAGATTGAAAGAATTGGACGACGGCTTTTATGCCGGAAGGGTTTTGTAAAAATCCCGGAAAGTAGCCGTGTTGAAACCCTGCTTTTTGGCATAATCAAAAGTCAGGTCGAGGACTTTCATATCTTTATCCATTCTGCCGATCGACCAGGGATGCCATGCCAGCGTCAGGTGCTTTTTGTTTTGTTTTCTTGCCAGATCCAAAAAGCACTGATTGACCAGAAATTCCTCTTTGGGTGTTTTCACAAAGCCTTTTGGTATAGCAGCATCCGGCCAGATCGAGGGCCATTGCAGGACTTTGACCTTGCTCACGTCCGTATGTCCTTTCAAAATGTTTTCATGCCAGCCATGCTTGGGGATTTCCGTGATACCTGCGAAACCGTCTTTTGCATAAGTAAAAGATTCCAGAATGGGCGCCGGCAGTGAATAGTCGGGCCCCCAGCACATGCTGCTTGTGTATTTGTATCCTGCCTCCTGTACCAGTTCCAGGATGTTTTTCTGATTTTTAAAACCGTCGGTATAGGCATAGGGAGCAGCAAAACCGGTCAGTTCTTTGCCGAATATGTCTTCGAGCTTCTTTTTACTGTCGACAATTTCTATTCTCGGGTTGCCTACTTTATTAGCCAGCGGATGTGCCATTACAACCTGGTGATTGTAGGAATGGCTGCCCACTTCAAAGAGCGGATTATCCAGCAATTTGACCACCCGCTGCTTGTTGGTATCATTAATGATGCTGGCAACGACAAAGAATGTGGCCGGCATCTGATGCTTGATATGCACGTTAACGATCGTTTCCAGGTAGTCGAGGCAGTTTTTACTTTCTGTATCGTAGTTGGCTATAAAAGTCGTCCCTGGTTTGTTGTGTGCAAACGCGGATGACGGGAGCATGGAAATACCTGCCGCGCCAACAATTGAATTTTGGATAAAGGATCTTCTGTTCATGAGTATCTGATCTGATGTCTTTTAATTGTCTCCGTAACCCGGGTTGTTGACAAGTTTTTTATTGCGGTCCATTGCCGTTCTGGGGATTGGCAGGAGGTAATTTTTGGCGGGATCAAAACCTCGGTTCGTGCCTCCGGTTTCTACCACAGTATATTTTTTTACGCCGTTCACTTTCTCGATTTTCATGGTGTGAACGGTTTTAGGGATCAGTTTTTCGGCCAGTTTCAGGCGTATCAGGTCGGGCCAGCGTTTGTCTTCGAAGCAGAGTTCCACTCTTCTTTCTCTTTGGATTGCCACGCGCATTTGTTCCTGCGTCAGGCCGGCTTTCAGTGCAGGCAGTTCCACCCGCGCCCTTATGGCGTTGATAGCTTCATATACGGAAGCGTCCGGCCCTACGGCTTCATTCTGCGCCTCGGCATAGCTCAGCAGCACTTCTGCGTACCTGAAAATCACCCAGTTTGCGCTGCTCAGGTAGTTCCATCCATTGATATAATACTGATTTTCAATGGCTTTCCGGGGGTGATATACGGTAGCAGGGCGGTTGGTACTGCCGAAGTTCAGGTCGAGCTCGTTCAGGCTCCCTGAGCCTGTGTAGTATACCGCTTCTTGCCCCATAAAGAGGGACCCGTCATAAATGATATCCTGGTAAAAGCGCTTTTCCCGGTTTTCGTAAGGTTTTTGAGGGTTATATCCGGAGGCGGGGTCGGTGATGGGAAGACCGTTGGCCATGGTATATTCGTCCACCAGTTCCTGGGTTACATTTACACCCGACCATGAATTCTGTGTTCCTCCGACCACGCCTATGGGCTGCAGTCCGGAACGGCTGTTACCGATGGTGGTGCCGCCCAGGTAGCTTTTGTCAAATATGACTTCCGAATTTCTATTGTTACCTTCAAAAAACATGGTTTCACGGTCAGGGAAAAGCGTATAGGCTTTTAAATCCATAACCTGCTTATTGGTTGCTGCCGCCAAAGCCCACCTGGTTTTGTCATTGGCGGGATTTTTAAGCGGGCCGGCATTGAACAGTTCGCACCATGCCTTCAAGGTCAAAGCTGCACCTTTGCCAGCCCTGGATCCGCCTGGTTTAACGGGCAGGTCGTCGGCAATGGCTGCACATTCGTCCACGATAAATTTAAAAGTTTCCTCATCGGTATTCCGTGCCCTGAAAATCTCTTCGCCCTGGGTATTCCTGTCCAGTACGTCGGTAATGATCGGTACCCCGCCGTAGGTGGTCCAGAGCAGTGAATAGAAATAGGCCCGTAAGAACCTTGCTTCCGCGATCCTCAGCTTTTTCCAGGCAGGGTCCAGGCTTGAAGCTTCGGCTTTTGAAATAAAAACGTTGCATTTACGGACGTTGGTAAACTGCGCCCACTGCTGCAAATTGGAGGTCGTGCCCGGTGTTTCAATACCCAGTACGTACAAAGACCGGCTGCCCGCCCACAAATACTGGCTGATCGTGTTGTCGGTGTAGTTGTCTCCATGATCGAAAAAGTCGATAGGCCCTCGGATACTTCCGTAAATACCGTTCAGAAAAAGGTCTGCATTTCCCTTGTCCGACCAAAGTGTAGCATCTGCGACCCGGTCCTTTGGGATAACGTCCAGGTACTCCTGGCAGGAGAACAGGCCGGTCAACAACAGAAAACAGATGGATATATAGCTGAATTTTATATGAGTTCTCATGAGACGAAACGTTTAGAATGTCAGGTTAAAACCAAATGAAACCACTCTCTGCTGCGGGTAGTCCAGCGCCTGAGAATTGATAATTTCCGGATCGTAGTTGATGATCGGGGTAAATGTCAGAAGGTTCTGGCCCGACATGAATACCCTGGCGTTCTGCATCCCGATCTTCCTGCTTATTTTTTCAGGAATGGAATAAGAAAGGTTTACACTCTTAAGTCTCAGGTACCTTGAGTTAAACATGAGGTAAGAGGACAATTGATTGTTGTTGGACGTAGGCGACGGTGTGATCCTGGCATGGGAAGCATTCCGGTTTTCCGGGGTCCAGTAGTCCAGGTTGCTTGCATAAGCCCCGCGGCCGTTGTTAAACGGATGCCAGTAGCCGCTGGGTCCGTAGATATTGGATTTGGCAGCACCCTGGAAAAGCAGGTCCAGTGCGAAACGTTTGTAAGAAATATTTGAAAATACCCCGTAAATAATCTGGGGAATATCAGCTACGCCGATAGGCACGATATCGTTGTTATCGATCTTGCCGTCTCCGTTCACGTCCCTGTAGCGAACATCGCCCGGAAAAACTTTGCCCCAGGGCTGTACGGCAATGCCCGGCAGGAGCTCACCTTTGTCGTTGAAATCCTCCACCTGGAAATAACCGGTCGACTCATATCCGAACCTGGTGGCCAGCGGCCTGCCTGTCACCCTGCGGTTTGGATTATCGTAGGTCACGGATGATTCAAATACCTGCAGCAATTTGTTTTTGGCGAAGGTAAAATTCGTTCCCAGCGTGATGTTAAGGTCTTTGTTGACACTGTATGAAGAGCTGATATTAAAGTCGACACCTCTGTTCTCCATTTCCCCGGCATTCACCTGGCTTAGCCCCACACCATATTCTACAGGTACCACCACGGTCGGGCTGGTGAGCATGTTGCCGCGGCGTTCGTAAAAGTAATCAGCTTCCAGTTTCAGCAGGCCTTTCCACAGGATCGCTTCCAGGCCTATGTTCGTTTTTCGGGCTCTTTCCCAGGTAATATTTGGATTTGACTCGATTCCTTCCGCAGCGGCCTGAACAGCACCACCGTCGAGAACAGCCGCGGGGCCTGAAATATTATACAGGCTCAGGTATTGAAACGTCGAACCTGCCACAGCCCCTACTTCTCCGTAAGAAGCCCTGATCTTTAAATTGTCGATCCAGTTGATTTTCTTGAAAAACTCTTCTTCGGATAATCTCCAGCCCACTGAGAATGCCGGAAAAAAACCGAACCGCTGATCCGGCGCAAAGTAATAGCTGCCGTCGTACCTGCCGCTGGCTTCAAAAAGATATTTATTTGCATAATCGTAGGTGAGACGGTATACGATACCCATTTGCCTGGCCCTGTAGGAGAGCCCTGAGTTACTGATATCGGCAAGGGTAGAGCTGCCCATACTCAGCTCGTCCACAGAAAGGTTGTAGTTTCTTCTGGTAGCGCCGAAGTTCTGGGAATCGTTTGATTTTGCTTCAAAAACTGCCAGTGCACCAATGGTGTTTTTACCAAAAGACCCGACATAGTTCAGGCTGGCCTGATAGGTGAGCTGCCTGCCGTAAGTCATACTCTGGTTGAGCGATGGTTTGACCTGCTCGAAGATCCCGTCGATAAAAACGTAAGGTGTTTTGGTCGTGTCCACCGACCACAAGTGCGACGGTGTCCTGAATGCTTTGTTTCTTGTGAGGGTTGGGTCAAAAGCGACTGTTCCTTTGAACCTCAGCCCTTTGATAAAAGGAAGTTCCTGTTCCAGCGACAGCTGCGAATAGATCTGGGAGGTGTTGGTCCTGGAACTGCCGCTGCCGTGCACGTTATTCCATACATAAGTACCGCTTTCCCCGTTTGAAAAAAGGATCGGCGTAATGGGAGAAGCGTAATGTACCAGTTCGAAAAGCCTGTCTGTGCTGACCGTCGGGGCATTATTGACCTGCTCCCGGCCGTTGATATTAAAAGATACCTTCGTTGTTTTGGTGACGTCGGCATCGAGGTTCATAGAATAGTTAAACCTGTTCTGATAAGTAGGGGCCCAGATACCCGCCTGATGCTGATAACCCACGCTCGCATAGTACCGGATCCGTTCGGCACCTCCGCTCAACTCGATATTGTGACCGGTAAGCGGGGTGTTTTTATCAAAAAGCATGTCATAGATATTCTGGTTGGGATGCCCGTCGGGATCAGAGCCGTCCTGGAATTTCTGAAGATCGGCAGCGCTGTAAACAGGCCCGCCGCCCACACTCATACTCGCTTCGTTTTTGAGCCTGGCATATTCGAATGCATTAGGAAGTTTAGGCAGCACAGTGGGATTCTGAAATCCGATGTAGCCATTGTAGGATATGGTCGGCACGCCGGATTTTCCTCTCTTGGTGGTGACCAGGACGACGCCGTTAGCACCGGCCACTCCGTATGGGGCTACCGCCGCAGCGTCTTTCAGAATCGTAATGCTTTCAATGGTGTTGGGGTCCAGGTTTTGAAATTCACGGGGTATATTGTCGACCACAAGCAGCGGCTGCGTGTTGCCTGTTGTGGCCACGCCCCTGATAAATATATTGCTGGCGTCTCTGCCGGGCTCGCCGGTATTCTGCCTGACGATCAGCCCGGACATTCTGCCGCCGAGGCTGTTGCTCAGATTGGCAACGGGTACAGCGGCAATTTCTTCACCTTTCATGGTGGTCACTGCGGCTGTAACGGAGGTTTTCTTTTGGGTACCGTAACCTACCACTACGACCTCGCTCAATGCTTTTACATCCGCCTTCATTGTTATGGGGATGTCCGTTTGGTTTCCTACCGCTATTTCCTGGCTCTGATAACCCACAAAACTGAAGATCAGGACCGCCGATGCGTCGTCCACGGCGAGCTGGAATTTACCATCCGGGCCGGTGACACTGCCGCGTTGCGTTCCTTTTATCACTACACTCACGCCCGGAAGGGGTTCGTTGCTTTCGTCGGTTACCTTTCCGGTGACATTCAGCACAGCGGCTTCCTGTATTTCCGGAGTGAAACTGACTTTATCAAAATCCTCTCTGGCAATTTTTTTCTTCTTTTTATTCTTCACGTAGATGAGCACGGTCTTGTCATTTGTCTGGCGGTACGAAAGCTCCGTATCACTCAAGACAAGATCAAGTGTTTCTTTCACGCTCCGTGTCGCTTTGGGCAAACTGATACCGTTATACGTTTCCACTTCATCCAGCGGGATCACGAAGGAAATACCGACTTTTTTCTCAATTTTTTTCAGGACGTTTTTAAGACTTTCCTGCTGAACCTCCATGGTAATAGTTAGATCCGTAAGTCCCTGGCTGTTAACGGTATGAGCCATCAGCAGCTGCATGGTGCCGAACAGGAAAAGGACGTAAAAAAAACTTACCCGCATAGCGAATCGTAGTAATGAGCGCTTCCGGCCGGGACATGGCGTTCCGGCAGAACGTACTGGTTCCGTAAAAATTAAATTCATAACTTTGGTTGTTTTTTAATAGTTAGCTCAAACAGTTATTAAACACATCTGGCTATTCGGCTCCTACACCGGATAGCCTCTTTTTTTGGTAACTTCTATACTGCTGATCTTTCCCCATAGGCGTCTGTGGTTTAGTAATTTATAAAAAATTATAAGGTCTGTCATTCGCAACCGAAGCCTCCGATAATATTGACCTGATCGCCTTTGACGACATAGGAGGCCTGACGCGTGCCGCTGACCATTTCGAGCACGTGGTCGAGGTCTTCTCCGTTGAGGAACCATGCGCTGATGCGGCACTTTTTGATATCGTTATTTTCAAAATTAACTTTCACATTGTATCGCTCCTCAATCATTTTTGCCGATTCTTCCACAGTGATCTCATCGAATATCAGGCTCTCGTTCTTCCATTTCAGTTCCGAGAGTGCATTTACTTCTGCCAGTTTGAATTGGTTATTCGCCGTGTTGACCGTAATCTGCTCGTCCGGCTTGATCCTGCCATAGGTCTTATTTTTATCCCCGACTTCTACCAGGCCTCGCGTTACGGTTACTACAATTTTCTTTTGTCGCGCGTCAATGTTAAAGGCTGTCCCGAGAACCTTGGTGATGACGTTGCCGGTGTGGACGATAAAGGCATGCCCAGGGTCTTTTTTAATATCAAAAAATGCTTCGCCCGACAGACTTACCTCACGCAGACTGGTTCCATAACTTGCATGATAACTCAGAACACTTCCTTCATTCAAAAGGACTGTACTACCGTCGGGCAAATGGATAAAATCTTTATTTGAAAAAGTCAGGAGGCTGTCCGTGGCGGCGACTTGCACATTTTTGGCAATTTCTTTTTTCCATTTTCCGGAATTCCAGATCACAACACCTATACCTGTCAATACCGCTGCTGCGGCCCACATCCATCTTCTTTTCCAGCCTGTTTCGACCTTCACGAACGGCTCTCTGACCTCGTTCAGGATCCGGTCATAAAGTACATCTGCCTGATGCTCCCGGCCCGTTTCCGGGTCTTTAAAATCCGCCATCAGATAATCAGCAATATCGCTTTTGACAATATCCTCGAACTCATTGGTCCGGATCAGCGAACGGAGTTCTTCCAATTCTTCCCCGGTGGCCAGCTTGTCCAGGTAACGTTTCAAAAGATATGCAAAACGATCATTCATGGCTGTACACTTTTAGCGGTTTAATGGTTAAGATCAGAAATGGCATCATCATATTATCAAAAGACAACATTATCATCGCCACGTCCTATCTATACAGAGTCATTTTCTTGGTCTATAGGGACAGTCGCTTGTGAAATTTTTTTTATGACAACTATCATCAGTAGTTGGGATTCTGGACCAACACCGATGCCCCGTCGACTGTACTCAGGTCAATCTGCGTTTGAGGAATCGGAAATATTTCATTTTTCCCCTTCTTGAATGTGGCCCCTTTCATATACTGAAAATCATATCCGGGAATGGTCGTCTCGTGAATAATGTAAGCGTTGAGAACATCTGCCATGTACCCGGTTCCGTTGTCATATCTTTGGAGATCAAAGAAACGATGCCCTTCCATCGCCAGCTCGATCTTCCTTTCGAACCTGACTGCTTTTCTTGCGTAATCTTTCCCTCCGACGGCAAACTGGCCTTTATACAATCCGATTTTGTAGTTGGCGGCCGGGATATTGGTATAGCCTTTTGCCGGATCGTTATCGACATATTTTTTAACCCAGCCGTCCTTGTTGGCCGCCCGCGTCCTGATCATGTTGACCAATGTTTCGGCCTTTTCCAGGCTTCCGATTTCGACTTCCACTTCTGCCGCCCAAAGCAGCACGTCCGCAAAACGGATCATATTGTAATTGTTCGCGGTGGTCGTTGCCCAGCCGCCGTACGACTGGGAGGTTGTTGCCTTGTCGGCTTTGTAATAGCTGTTTTTAATGGAAATATAAGGTCCCGACGCCGACTGCATCTGTATCCAGATCGCTCCCGGCATATTTCCCCAGTCGAGGTACGGGATGCCGCGTCTGCCCACGGTATAGTCCAGGCGCGGGTCCAGGGAACCATCGTAAGGGGTAAACGGATCTGTGGAGGCAATCCCCTGATCATTTTTTATGTCCCCGTTGTTCCAGGTATCCAGCAGCGGAAGCCCGCTTTCGGGGTCGGTTTTATAAGAATTGACAAGGCTGAAAGACGGCTGGTAAAACACACAGCAGTTGGCAGGGCCGCCGTTGGGGAAATTCAACAAATCCCCCGCATTGCCGTTTAATCCGTTCGGCGCATTGTCGTTCACCGACATCTGTACTGCGAAAACAGATTCAGGGCCATTTTTTGTGGACGGATTGAAATTGTCGGAAAACCGCTGCATCAATGCATATTTCTGCCCGGCCGCAGTAGTACCGTTCGCTATAATATCAGTTAAAAGCTGCTGCGCGTCCTGATATTTATGCTGAAACATATACACTTTGGCAAGCATCGCTTTGGCAGCCCAGCTATTGGCCCGCCCCACTTCGGCTTTGGTAGGCGTGAGGGAAGCAATAGCCTGAAGGAGATCCTTCTCGATCATCGGCCAGATCGGGACGGTATTGGGGACGAGGTAATTGTTACTGGCAAAAGTGACATTTTCGTCGACGTAAGGTACATTTCTCCAAACTTTGGCCGCTTCAAAATGGTATACTGCGCGTAAAAAAACTGCTTCGGCTACGATCTGTTCCCGTTCTGCTTCCGATATATCCTCCGGTTTCACACGTTCCAGGATACGGAGCACGTCGTTCGCCCGCTGTACCCCCGCATACAATGCCCTCCATTTCGAATCAAATGAGCTGGTAATAGGCGTATGTGTATAGTTTTCAATCTGTTCCATATACGACTCGTCCCCGTATTCGGTGCCTTTGTGGGAATCATCGGAAGCGATACCGCCCAGCAAATAGTTGCTCACAGGGCTCTGCCAGGGGCTGCCCGTACCGCTGGCCCCCACGCCGTCGAGGAGGGAATAGGCGCCGATCAGCAGCCCATTCACACCGGCCCGGTTGGCCAGCACGCTTTCGTTAAGGCTTCCTACCGCATTTTTTTCGAGATGCGATTCATTGCAGGACATCAGGACTATCAGGAATGCCAGGGCGGATTTTCCGGTACAGTTTATAAATGAGTTTTTCATTGCCTTTTGTTTAAAATTTGATGTTTAAACCTGCGAGAAAATTTCTTTGATTATTAGGGTAATTCCCGTAATCAATCCCGAAGGAAGCGCTGGACTGACTGCCGCTAAGACTACCTCCAAGTTCCGGGTCGAGACCTGTGTATTTGGTAAGCGTCAGTAAATTGGCAGCCTGCAGGTACACGCGGACTTTTCCTATTCCATATTTCTGCAAAACATGGGCTTTCAATGTATAGCCGAGTACAATTGACTTCAGTTTAAAAAATGAGCCGTTCTCTTTGTAATAGGAATTAAATACGCCATTGGTACTGAACGAACTGGTAAATTCTGCAATCGGGACAGAGGTGTTCTTGTTTTCGGGCGTCCAGGCATCTTTCAATACATTGCTGCGTCCTTTGCCTTCCGAAGTCCCGAAAAACTCCGTGTAGTAGCGTACGAAATTGATCACATCGGCTCCCTGTGAGCCATAAAAAATGCTGGCGAAATCGAATTGTTTGTAGTTCAGAGTGAGGTTAATCCCGTATGTGAAGTCCGGGTTGGGGTTCCCGAAAAAAACACGGTCGTCCGGTGTGATGGCATTATCCCCGTTTACATCCTTGTACCTGAACCTGCCCGGGGCTGCGTCGGTCTGGGTAGGTGCGGCGGCCACTTCGTCCGTATCGCTGAAGAGTCCTTCCACCTGATAACCGAAAAAAGAGCCGACGGGGTGCCCCTCCTGGTTACGTACCATGTTCCCGATCCGGGACCCGGCCACGTCGAAATACCCGGGCTGGGGAATTTTAATGACCTCATTCCGATACGTCGTCATATTTAAGCCGATGCTGTAATTGAAATCGCTGTTCACCCGCGCCCGGTAAGTGGCTGCCAGGTCCCAGCCGCGGTTTTCAATGTTTCCAATGTTAACCGTGGGCGCTTGTGCGGCACCGGTAGTTGCAGGAAGCGGTAAAGGAAAAAGGAGACCGTTAATTGATTTCTTGTAACGTTCCAGGTTGAGGTACAGCTTGTTGTTAAACAATGTGGCATCCAATCCGAAGTTGGTAATAATGTCTTCCTCCCAGCCCGTGCCCGGGTTTCCGATGCTGTTTTGCATAAAACCCTGCCGGGTGGAATTCGATGACCCTGTGACATCATAGTATGAATTCCCGAAGTTGGAGCCGAAGAGGGTATATGCATTCGCCGCATTGATATTGGACTGAGAACCAAGTACGCCGTAGCTTCCTTTCAGTTTGAGATCGTTCAGGAACCGGATGTTTTTCATGAAATTTTCCTCTGATAATCTCCATCCGAGGGAAACAGAAGGGAAAATCCCGAAACGCTTGTCGGAGCCGAAAACCGAAGATCCGTCCCGGCGAATGGTTGCGCCCAATAAATATTTGTCTCTGAACGAAAACTCGGTATTAGCAAAAAGGGAGAATAAGGCATTGTTATAAGCCTTGCTGTAATTGGTAATGTTGGAAGTTCCGTTGTTAAGGATCAGGTAATCGAAATCAGTGGAAAAAAACTTCGTAGCCGCACCGCCCACGCCCCGGCCCGAGCCTTTGATGTATTCGGAGCCGAGTAGCACTTTCACGGTATGCCTGGCGAATGTTTTGCTGTAACTCAGGGTATTGGTCCAGGTCAGAAGCTGGTTGTACTCGGCATCTTCCCGCAGCGAATTGTCAACCATGTGTCCCTGCCTGTCATTGTAAGTATTGAAAACAAAATTGCTGGTATACCTGTTATCGATTGTCCCGCCGAGGCTCGTCCTGGCGGTGAGTCCGTTGATAATATCCAGCTCCGCGAACAGGTTACCGGTTAAATTCCAGGTATTGTCCCGATCATTAACCTTTCGCTTTTGAACTGCAACGGCATTCTCAACACTTCCCAGTTCCGTTCCCGTCCAGGTACCTCCGTAATTTCCCATGATGTCGTACACCGGAATAACCGGCATGGTCCTGTACGATAATGAGATAGGATTGCTTTCGGCCAGGTTGTTCGTTTTTGGGTTTTGTTTGTAATAGACATAAGCATTTTCACCGATCCTGAATTTTTTATTGATATCAAATTGGGTATTGACCCTGGCCGAATAACGTTTCAAATATGTTTCAATCAGCGTTCCCTGTTGGTTGATATACCCCAATGACAACAAATACTTAGCCTTGTCGGTCCCGCCGCTGGCCGTGAGGTTGTGGTTTTGCATGGGCGCATTCTTGAAGACTTCGTGAAACCAGTCCGTTCCCGTTTTATTGATCCGCTGAATCAGGTAATGGCTCTCGGGGCTGGCCGGGTCAAAACGGTACTTTGACGGATCTACCGCGGGATCGCCAGCCATGCCGACGCCTGCCAGACCGGGCCCAGCAAAAGTGAAATCGGGCAATCCGTTTGCAAATAATACAGTGCCGGGAACTACCTTTTTATATAAATCCGCATAGTCCGGGGAATTTAAAAGGTTGAAAACATTGCCTTTTGGAGGCTGCTGAATACCAAAATAAGTGTCATAAGTGAGTCTCGGCTGACCCGAAACGCCTTTTTTTGTTGTTACCACGACTACACCGTTTGATCCGCGAACCCCGTAAATAGAAGCCGCACCTGCATCTTTCAACACCTGCATGGATTCTATGTCATTCATATTGATATCGTCCAGGCTGCTTTGCACGCCATCGATGATAATCAGCGGCTGTGTATTGCCAAATGAACTGACACCGCGCACGAAGATATCGGTACGCCCGCCCGGCATCCCGGAGCTGACAACGTTCACACCCGCCGCCTGCGCCTGAAGAGCCTGGGCTGCCGATCCTGTGGGCACAGATTGCAATGCACGGGTATCGATAATCGCTACCGAGCCGGTGATGTCACCTTTTTTCTGGGACGAATAGCCGACCACGACTACTTCGTTCAGTGCTTTGATATCGGCTTTTAAAACGATGGGAAAATTGGTCTGGTTACCCACAATGACTTCCTGGCTCTGGTAGCCTACAAAGCTGAATATCAATATCGAAGACTCGTCATCGACCGGCAATTCGAATTTTCCTTCCAGCCCTGTGACGCTCCCTCTTTGTGTACCTTTCACCACCACGCTCACGCCGGGAAGCGGCTCGTTTTTTTCGTCCCTGACTGTCCCTGTTATGATTGACGCCACCGTTTCCTGATTTTCGTTCAAGACATTGGAGGGGATGTAAGAATTTTCAGAGACCTTTTTTTTCTTTTTACGGGTCACAAAGATCAATACGGTTTTGTCGTCGATCTGCCTGTATGAAAGTTCGGTATCGTGGAGTAAAAGATCCAGGACTTCTTTTACTGAACGGCTCGCTTTTGGTAAACTTATATCTCTATACGTTTCCACTTCGTCCAGCGGAATCACGAATAACAGCCCTGCTTTTTTCTCAATTTTCTTTAAAACATTTTTCAGGCTTTCTTGATGCGCCTCGATCGATATAGTCAGATCGCTTAGTTCCTGTTTGCTGACTGCGGCGGCAAACAGCGTCGAAGTTGAACCCAATAAAAAGATAAGCGAAATGAGCGTGAGCCGTAATGTGGGGTGATTTTTTGTGGTGCATGCCGGGGGGACAGGGCACAAATATCCTGTGAACTTGGGATTCATAAATGTTGCCGTTAAAATAGTTAGCTCTTTTTTTTGCAATGCTTCCTACCTGTCCGGCTCCTACACCGGAAAGATGGTTTTAGCGTATAAGTTTAGATTCCTTTCCCATAGGCACTGGTTTTGGTGAAACACCTCAGGATTGTCAATTACAGAATATTAGTTTGAACCGATATATATACAGAGTATTTTCAATTGGCTATAGGGACAGTTGGCAATGAAAATTTTTTCGAAAATTTTTATTTGTGTGAAAAAGACGGGTGGGTTACTGAGTCGCAATCAGCAACCGAGCGGGAACAATATGTAGAAGACCAGGTATGCGCTGACATGCGGGGCGAGATAATGCCGGATAAATCGCAGTGCGCGCACCATGTGATTTTTGACGGTACCCTGGGACAAATTCAGCTTGGCAGCGATAGCTTCGTGGCTCAGACCTTCTACCTTGGCCATCTGAAAAACCTGCTGTTGCTGCGGAGGCAGCAACCTGACGGCCTCGGCGAGCAGCTCTTCGTATTGTTTGGTCAATACTTTGTGATCGCTGTTATCAGTAACAATTTCCAGGTTTGAGACGTATTGCTGGTTGTTTTTCAGTTCGGCGGCCCATTTTCTGAGCTCTTTATAGGTGTGGTTCTGGGCCATTACCACCAGATAACTCTCAATGTTCCTGATTTGGGTAAACTCAGTCCTGCGGTACCAGAATGCAGAAAAAACTTCCTGAACGACATCCTGGGCAAGATCTTCGGACTGCAGATAACGGAGCGCAACTTTGTAAACGCTTTTCCAGTAACGGTTATATACCTTCCTGAAAGCAACTTCGTCTCCTTCTGAGAGCAGCCTGAGAACCTCTGTTTCATCGAAAGCATTACTATTTCCCATAAAAGGCAGCCAGATTATAGCCTACTTTAACTTGTTTACGTTGGTTTGTAATCAGTGTTAAATTTAGGAAGAAATAACATCTGGTTCATATTCCGGTAACTTCATTCCTGAATTTAACTCACAGATTTTAGGATTTATCCGGTTGCTAAGGGGAGGGAAAGAGGCTTTCGCCAGCGGGCTTATGTGCTGGCGAAAAGTGTTATATGACCGTGCTAGTCGAAATGTCAAATGTTACTTGTGAAATAGGCAAGGCATAATCAATCAAATTCGCCAATATATGTGGCTCCATTGTGAATAGCGTAAGCATGGTATTCTGAATCCTCCAGTCCATAACAAAAGGAAACGGCAGGAAGATATTTCGAATCCTTTGTGTAGGTTGACGCCCAATTATAGATGATTCTTAAGCACCCTTTGTCAAGAGTATAGTAGTGCATGCCATAATATTCTACGCATTCGTAATCCCCGGGATACCACTTTTGAAGTTCTTTCACAATTTCCTCGTCGCTTGCGAATTCCTTGTCATGCAGGAAAAAAGTGACGCCGTAAACGCGTGCCTCTTTGAGGTAATCCAGTTTGCCTCTTCGTTCGTGGTCTACGTCCGGCCAGTCAAAAAACCATAGCGCCGAAGTATTCTTAGTGATGAAATCCGTTTGAACCCACCTTGACTGACTGTAGATAGCCTTGGGAGGGCTTATAACGACATCGCTTGCACGAATGGGAAATCTAAATTTAACGCCTCTGAAAGAGACCTCTTCTTTCTGATCACACGTGCCAAGCTGGCGGCAAGACAAGAAGAGTAACAGTAATACAAATAAAAAGTATCGCATGGAATTTAAATAGTCAGATGAATAGAATTATTATCCCCCGTGGATTTACGGTGTGAAACCTCCAGGGGATGGATGAAAAAATGTTACAAGTCCGTACTAGTCGAAATTCCAAGTGTTGCCTGTGGAATGGCCGAAGTGGTATCAGTTAAATTCTCCCAAGGAAATACAGCTCCAATGTGCTGAGCGTAAGTTTTGTAATCTGAATCGCTTAGTCCGTAGCAGAAAGATATAGCCGGCCCCGGATTCGAATCCTTTGCGTAAGTTGATGCCCAATTGTAGATGATTTTTAAGCAGCCTTTATCAAGAATATAGTAGTGCCAATCATAGTATTCTACGCATTCGTAATTTCCCGGATACTCTTTTTTCAGTTCTTTCAAAACTTCCTCATCACTGGCAAATTCCTTGTCATGCAAGAAAAAAGTAACTCCGTAAACAGGTGCCCCCTTAAGGTAATAAAATGAGCCTCTTCGTTTGTAGTCTTTGTCTGGCCAGTCGAAAAACCATATTGCCGAAGTGTTTTTTGCAATAGAATCCGTGTGAATCCATCGCTTTTTACGATATATCGGGTTTTTAGAATTTATAGCCACATCGTAGGCCTTCATTGGGAATTGGAAATTGAATCCCCTAAAACTGACTTTTTCTACCTGTTCACAAGTGCTTTGTCTTTCGTAGGAGCACGAAAAAAGAGAAATTATTAATATGTAACACAGTGTTCGCATAGCATGTAATGATCAGATTATGGAATTGGCAAATCCCCTGGATTTGGTTGTGAAACCGTATCCAGGGGGATTTGAATCGAAAAAACGTTACAAAACTGTACTAATCGTAATACCAAATGTTGCCTGTGGAATGGCCGAAGTATAATCAATTAAATTCCCCAGGAAATGTATCTCCAATGTGATGAGCATAAGCACCGTATTCTGAATCGCTTAGCCCGTAACAGAAAGAGATGGCCGGGCTCCAATTCGAATACTTTGCGTAAGTTGATGCCCAGTTATAGATGATTTTTAGGCAACCTTTGTTAAGAATGTAGTAATGCATTCCATTCAATTCTACGCATTCGTAATTGCCAGGATACCACTTTTGAAGTTCTTTCACAATTTCCTCGTCGCTCGCCAATTCCTTGTCATGTAGAAAAAAGGTAACTCCGTAAACGGCTACCCCTTTTAGATAATCTAATGAGCCTCTTCGTTCGCGGTCGTTGTCTGGCCAGTCAAAAAACCATATCGCCGATGTGTTTGCTGCGATAGAGTCCGTGTGAATCCATCTGCTTTTGCGATATATCGGGTTTTTAGAATTTTTAATCACATCGTATGCGCGAATGGGGAATTCGAATTTAACGCCCCTGAAAGAGACCGCCTCTTTCTGATCACACGTGCCAAGCTGGCTGCAAGACGAGAATAGAAAAAACAATGATAATGCAATCAGTATGTGTCGCATAGGATTGAAATAAAAAAGGGAAGAGAATTGTCAAACGCCCCTGGATTTAGTTATGAAACCGCATCTAGGGGAAGTTTGAATTGAAAAATTACGGGACTGAGCTAGTCGTAAGTCCAAATGTTGCCTGTGGAATGGCCGAAGTAACGGGCTTCTTGCTCGCTAAGTCCATAGCAAAAGGAAATTACCGGTACAAACATTCTCTCATAAGGGAGATCCCGCCTGAAGATAATTGTCAGGCAATTACTGCGACAGATGTAATGCGAGCTTTCATATTCGAATACGTACTGATAATCGCCGGGAAATTCTCTTTTGAGCTCTTCGAGTATTTCTTTGTCGCTCCGATGCTGGTCACCAAACAGTGTAAAGGATACCGAATGTATTAATGCATCCTTCAGGTAATTTAGTGTATCGTTTGATTTGTAGGCATTTTCATGCCACACAGTGTACCATTTGGCGGAGGTGTTTTTCAATATCGAATCGGTTCGAACCCAGCCACTGTTGAAATCGGTTTTATCAGAAAATTTCAAAGCATCATCAGCTTGGATGGGAAACTGAAAATTCAATCCCCTGAAACTGACTTTTTCTACCTGTTCACAAGTGCCGTGTCTTTCGTCGGGTTCGCAGGATGTGAATAGTATAAATAATGCGTAAAATGATGTTCGCATAGCATGTAATGATCAGATAATGGAATTGGCAAATCCCCTGGATTTGGTTGTGAAACCGTATCCAGCGGGATTTGAATCGAAAAAATGTTAAAAGACTGCACTAATCGTAATACCAAATGTTGCCTGTGGAATGGCCGAAGTGTAATCAATTAAATTCCCCAGGAAATGTATCTCCAATGTGATGAGCATAAGCACTGTATTCTGAATCGCTTAGCCCGTAACAGAAAGAGATGGCCGGGCTCCAATTCGAATACTTTGCGTAAGTTGATGCCCAGTTATAGATGATTTTTAGGCAACCTTTGTTAAGAATGTAGTAATGCATTCCATTCAATTCTACGCATTCGTAATTGCCAGGATACCACTTTTGAAGTTCTTTCACAATTTCCTCGTCGCTCGCCAATTCCTTGTCATGTAGAAAAAAGGTAACTCCGTAAACGGCTACCCCTTTTAGATAATCTAATGAGCCTCTTCGTTCGCGGTCGTTGTCTGGCCAGTCAAAAAACCATATCGCCGATGTGTTTGCTGCGATAGAGTCCGTGTGAATCCATCTGCTTTTGCGATATATCGGGTTTTTAGAATTTTTAATCACATCGTATGCGCGAATGGGGAATTCGAATTTAACGCCCCTGAAAGAGACCGCCTCTTTCTGATCACACGTGCCAAGCTGGCTGCAAGACGAGAATAGAAAAAACAATGATAATGCAATCAGTATGTGTCGCATAGGATTGAAATAAAAAAGGGAAGAGAATTGTCAAACGCCCCTGGATTTAGTTATGAAACCGCATCCAGGGGAAGTTTGAATTGAAAAATTACGGGACTGAGCTAGTCGTAAGTCCAAATGTTGCCTGTGGAATGGCCGAAGTAACGGGCTTCTTGCTCGCTAAGTCCATAGCAAAAGGAAATTACAGGTACAAACATTCTCTCATAAGGGAGATCCCGCCTGAAGATAATTGTCAGGCAATTACTGCGACAGATGTAATGCGAGCTTTCATATTCGAATACGTATTGATAATCGCCGGGAAATTCTCTTTTGAGCTCTTCTAGTATTTCTTTGTCGCTCCGATGCTGGTCACCAAATAGTGTGAAGGATACTGAATGTATTAATGCATCCTTCAGGTAATTAAGTGTATCGTTTGATTTGTATGCATTTTCATGCCACACAGTGTACCATTTGGCGGAGGTGTTTTTCAATATCGAATCGGTTCGAACCCAGGCAAAACAAAAATCGGTTTTATCGGAGAATTTCAAAGCATCATCAGCTTTGATGGGGAATTGGAAGTTGAATCCCCTAAAACTGATTTTTTCAACCTGTTCACATGTGCCGTGTCTTTCGTAGGATTCGCAGGATGTGAATAGTAGTATAACTGCTAGTAAGATTATTAAACTTTTCATATTTGGCTGGATAAGTGCGCTGCAATGTGATATGTTAGGGACAAGTTGGATCTACAACGGTAGTGCTCACTTCATTGCCATCTTTGATAAACACCATACCATATTGTCCCTGGTTGGTAGCAGCTTTGACCCGGTCAATCCATTGAAACGGTGTTCCTATCCCTGAAAATTGCTCGTAAATTAGCTTTCCTGCCGCGTTATTTTTTTTATCCATTTCCGTATTCTTGCCTGAAGTGCCGACTTCATGAGCCGCGGCAAGCACTGATGCTATTTCCAACGTAAAAGGCTCTGCATTGAAAATGAGAAAAAGGGCATGTTTGAACGCGTTGGCTTTGCAATTTTCACAGGTGGAGCCGGATACATTAAACTTGGCCGCTGTGGAAAGTTGTGCAGCATAAGCATTTGCAGCATACACGAGACGTATAATAAATTTGTTGGCGTCTGTTCCGCCGGCAAGTGTATTTAGCTGCTCCTTTTCGGGTGGCGTTAAATTTTTCCCGCGTATCGTCTTTACCAAATTGTCCCAATCGACTTGAACAGCTGCACCGAATTTTGTGATCAAATTTTTAAATCCTCGTTATCATTTCCGGGCTTAGTGCGTTGAGAGCCGGAACCTGGGCAGCTGTAAAGCTTACGCCTTTTGTCGCAGCCAATGTGATTAGCGATGAAACATTGGAATTTGGGGTATAGTAAGGATCGTTTTCGTTTGGCACCGGGGGATCGTTGGTTTCACAGGGTGGGGCAACCATGGTACGGTCCTGGGGGCCGGTACAGGGCTCGTATCCGTTGCCGGGATTAGGTGCAGTTCCTCCGCCGCCACCTGTGCCTCCGCCAGTCCAACCGCCGCTAAATGTGGGGACCTCGATACTCGTGCAGGTTGTCACCTGATCATAGCTGTATTCCAGATAGTACCCCTGGCCAGGGGCACATCCGCATGCTCCGTGGCCCTGCTGATTATGACAGCAAAGATGTTCGATGATCTCTGTCAAGACCATTACCGATGCACATATCTGCTGGTTGACCCGGCCACCGCGCAGACTGTCTTTTCTAGGGTAGTGATCTGTCATAATCACCCGTCCCCGGAAACTGGTTTTCTTGTTTTTCCTGTAATCCTGAACCCAGCTTTTCGTAGGAAAGTAGGTGAGAATGTACGAATTGACGCCAGTCTCCGTAGAGTCGATTACCAGATTTTGGAACAAGGTAGTACTTCTTGAAAGAGGCTTGACCGCAAGTGTATAGGTCACATGCTTGTTCATCACAATCCGCCTGACACTGTCGCTGGTGCTCACTTTAAGCTCAAAGCGGGATTTGAAATCATCGCCACTGGTCCTTTGGCTGGTGCTGGCGGCCGCCCGGAGTGAAGTGAGTAATTCTTTATCATAACCCTTGATTTGCTTGAGAAACTGATCATAGGTGACCGCTTCCATCCTGGCACCTGTAGCCTTGCCCGATGAAGGTTTCCCGGGAGGATTGTCGTTGACAATGTCATCCCGGCAAGAATTGATTGAAAAGCTTAAGCAAAGAAAAAGGAGAAAGATGGAGATCGCCCCGGGGCGCCAGCGCTTTTTTGCAGCAGTGTTTTTGTTTTGGGAATTCGACTTCTGATTTGGCAGAATTTGCTTTTGCATGACCAGTTAGTTTTCAGATGAATATTGAACTCCTCCGTTAAGAGTTGTCATAAATATTCACGGCTTAAAACTATTTTGATCAGGCAATTAGCGCACGGCAGGCGCGCGTTACCAGACGGTCATTTGTACCGTATTTTTACCCGAAGATCCGGCGGTCTGTAATGGCAGTTCGATGTTCTTCGAGAAACTGGCAAAACGATCTGACCTGGGTTTCCTGAAATGAAAAATCTGTATTCTGGTCGTAGTCTTCACTGTACACTTCCTCGAAATCGGTAATGATGTACCGCAAAGTCCTGATTCCTTTCTGGCGGAGTGCGGGCAAATAGAAATTCTGGTGGCTGCTGGCGTAGCATCCCGGCTCGTATTTGCGCGTAGTTTTGATGTCCGCGGCCAGTATCTTGCCAATCACATCTACATATCCGTAAAGCAAAACATCGTTCAGCTGGTATTCGCAATATACCTGCGTTTTCATCATCGGCCTGGGCAGGAGCGAACGTACACGCGACAAAAGGGTTGGATCAAAAGCCTCTTCATTGACTCCCTTGATCACAGCTTCTTCAAAAGAACTTCCCCTGAGCTGGGCTTCTGTCTGGGGAACGGGAAGCCGGTTAACCCTGTCAATGAGCTCGGCTGCATTGATATAGCCTTTTTCATAGCGATCAAAGGCGTTGAGCAGGGTAGGATAAAGTTTATAATTTACTTTTTCAAAAAGCATTGTCGATCCTGTATGAGTTTATTTTTTTGCCCCGAAACGATACGTCAGCAAAATCGCCAGATAACTGAATTTGTCATTGGGCGTGTCACTGTATGAATCACTTTCTTCCGGGTTGATCAGCCGACGTCCCGACGTAGCGTCCATTTTATCCGTTCTCACAAAATAAAACCGGTATTCGATTCCCAGCTTCCAGTGTTCCAACAACCTGTAATCAAGAGAAGTGCCCACCGGAATCATTCCCTCCCGTGTTTTTTTAATGCCTGCCGGTCCTTTTGGCGGGCCCCATCTCAAAAAGAGCGGGTTACGTGCGCTTAATTTACTATTGGTAAACCTGAGCAACTCATTGCTGTCGATGTCAAAGGCATTTGCGCTGAAAAAAATAAGTCCCAGCCCGGCAAAGACATTGAGGTTGACATTACCAGGTTCGAGCCGGTTGAATTGTTCTGTTACATTCCATTTGGCGGTCAGTTCCAATGTATTGTATTCATTGATAAAATAGGAATTGAAAAAATCCGTCTTTTCACCGCCTGCCTTGCCAGACGAATATTCCAGATGCAGGGCCAGGTTTTTGTTAAAAGACCGCCCTACGCTCAGCCCGGCCATACTCCGCATATCCTGGTCGCCCAGCTCCCCGAAAAATTGCGTGAGCCCCGTGCGGAAACCAATGGAATAAGGCAGGTACTCTTTCCGGTTGTAATTTTTCTTCTGGCTGATGCCGTTGGGTGACGCGGGATTTCTGAAACGTGTTTGCGCTTTTGAAAAAACGGTATAAAGTAACATCACAATCAGCAGGCAATATTTTCGCATAATGAACCGTCGTTTGTTGAAGAATTTATTTGGATCAACCTTTAGACGTTCGTTTTGTGATTTGGTCAGCATAATCTGCCAATAACCTTTGCATGGCCGGCCAGATAACAATAAATATCTGTTAGTTTTGTTTATAGTTGTATTTACAAAAAGGAAAAATGAGCGTAGTACCCTACAAGGACAAGGAAGGCAGCAAGAAGGAGCAGGTGGCCGAAATGTTTGACAATATTTCTCCGAAGTATGATCTGCTGAATCATCTTCTGAGTGCGGGCATTGATATTTACTGGCGAAAAAGGGCCATTAAACTACTTAAAAAACAGCAGCCGAAAATTATTCTGGACATTGCCACCGGCACCGGGGATTTTGCGATCGAAGCGCTTTCGCTGAACCCTGAAAAGATCATCGGCGTGGATATTTCGGAAGGTATGCTGGCGATCGGCCGCGAGAAAATCGCGAAACTGAAAAAAGATCATATTATCAGTTTGCAAAGCGGGGACTCCGAAAGTTTGACTTTTACCAACAATTATTTTGATGCAATAATCGTTTCGTTTGGAGTACGTAATTTTCAGAATTTACTGGCTGGCCTGACTGAAATGAACCGCGTGTTGAAGCCGACCGGAACCTGTGTAGTTGTTGAATTTTCCAAGCCGCGCAGTTTTCCGTTTAAACAATTTTACAATTTTTATTTCAAGTATATATTGCCATTAATCGGAAAGACGGTTTCGAAGGACAGTTCCGCTTACACCTATCTTCCCGAGTCCGTCCAGGCTTTTCCGGACGGCGAAGCTTTTCTTGATATTTTTAAAAAAGCAGGTTTTATAAATACCAAATGCATACCACTTACCTTCGGTATTTGTTCAATTTACGTTGGGCAAAAGTAATTTCAGCCATTCTCGTACTGTCGATGACAGTTCAGGAAATCAAAGCGCAAGGCACGGGATACAGACGGCGCCATTTGGAATTTTACGACGATAAGCCCATTCATTATGGAATCTTGTTTGCCGTACCTTTCACCCGGTTCAATATCAAGCACAATACCAATTTCGTGACGCAAGATTCAGCCTATCTGGTGCAGTCGCCCACCAGGGCTGCCTTCCGGATGGGGTTCGTTGTGAACGCGTTCCTGAGCGAGCATTTTGATCTGCGTACAACGCCATCGGTTTCATTGTACGAACGTCAGGTGAAATTCAGTTATCCCAATAGTCCTGATAAAACCGAAAACCGCGAATCCACCTGGATAGAAATTCCTTTGTTGTTAAAATACAAGTCATTGAGGCGAGTTAATTCGCGAATGTACATGGTGGCCGGGATGACTTTCGGGATAGAAACCAATGTGAAAAGGAACAGAGGCGGCGGAGGCGGCAGGCTTGATACGAAGTCCAATGATTTTTCAATAGACTATGGAGTAGGGTATGAGCAGTTTTTCGAATTTTTCAAATTTGCACCTGAACTGCGGTTTTCGCACGGCTTGACAAATGTTTTTCAGCCCACTAAAAATTCATTGGGCGCTGGAATAGGCAGGCTTTCCACGCACACAGTGACGTTATATCTGAACTTTGAATGATGGCCGCTGATCTTCAATATGTTGTAAAATATTTTAAATTTTTTTTCAGAAATATTTGCAGAGATAAATTTAGTCCTACATATTTGCACTCCCAAACGACGGGAAAAGGGAGTTTAGCTCAGTTGGTTCAGAGCATCTGCCTTACAAGCAGAGGGTCGGGGGTTCGAATCCCTCAACTCCCACAGTACAAAAAGGCCTGTAAATCGATTGATTACAGGCCTTTTGCTTTGACTGAAAATGTCCAGATGCCAGTCTGGTCCTAGCTAAAAGCAACATGCCCTTCTTGAGAAGTTATATAACTCACAGATCATGAAAAAGAAGATTGCCATCACTGTATGGGAAAAAATTCAGCCGATTTTGTTTGAAAACCGCGACCTGTTCATTGTTGCCGAACCGCGTGACCAGGCTTTGCGGCTGGAAGATGTAGACAAGGGTTCTGATTTCTTTTTCGAGTTTGGCTTTCAGGACAACAACAATCATTTCGAGGTCAGACTTAAACCCGGGCATACAGACCATATCAGGATCGTTGAAGAAAAAATGGATCTTCAGGGTATTATATCCAGCCTGAACCTGTGGCTGGAGATTCTGAGAAAATATACCCGCACTGCCTCTCCTTATGACGATCTTTTCGAGCACAGGTTTCAGCAGGAATATTACGAGAAAATCAATTTGAATGAGCCTGACGCTGATTATGCGCCGTTTGATGACGAGATTCTTTTTAAACTTCTGGATTACCTGGATGCGGTACGGGGAAAATTGCAGACCTACAGAGAAATTGCCAGCGAAACCGACAAATACCAGATCCAGATCATTGAAAAAGACTGCGAGACTTTGCAAAAAAATATGCAGTTGCTGAGCAGGAGTGAAGTTTATGAAAAATTGTCGGCGATATGGTCGAAGAGTAAAAAAATAAGCCTGAAGCTTATTAAAGAATAAGACGGCCCCGGCCGAAAGTACATACACACTATAATTCTGAATGAAACAACTGATCCAAAACCTGCGGACAGGGGAAACTCTGTTGCGGGAAATTCCCTCTCCGAGTGCTCAAAAAGGCTGTGTGTTGATCAAAACACGTAAAAGCCTGGTCTCTATCGGCACCGAAAAAATGCTCGTCGGCTTCTCCAGAGCCGGGCTACTACAAAAAGCATTGCTGCATAGGAATAAAATAAAACCTGTTTTTGAAAAGATCAGAACAGACGGACTGACCTCTGTTATGGCCAGTATTTCCGCAAAACTAGATCAATGCATTCCGCTTGGCTATTGTAATGTTGGTGAAGTGTTGGAAGTGGGTGAAGGCGTGCATGATATCCGGGTGGGCGATCGCGTGGCGAGTAATGGATCTCACGCGGAAATCGTTTCTGTCCCGAGGAATCTTCTGGCGAAAATTCCGTCGACCGTCAGCGATGAGGAAGCCGTATTTACAGTAATCGGCGCGGTTGCTTTGCAGGGTATCCGGCTGCTTTCTCCTGTTTTGGGAGAAACGATAGTGGTGATCGGCTTGGGTTTGACAGGATTGCTTGCAGCGGAACTGTTGCGGCTCAATGGCTGCCGGGTTATCGGGCTGGAAACAGACGAAGACAAGCTCAGAATCGCAAGGGCTAGGGGTATGGTCACCGCTAATCCTGATCTGATGAATCCGGTCGATTTGGTTCTGGAACATACCGGGGGAATAGGTGCCGACGGTGTCATTATCACAGCCTCTTCCCGGTCTGACAAAGTCATTTCCCAAGCAGCCAGAATTTCACGAAAAAGGGGAAGAATCATTCTGACCGGCGTTGTGGGTATGGATCTGGACCGGGCAGATTTTTATGATAAAGAGCTGACTTTCCAGGTTTCATGTTCGTATGGGCCGGGGCGGTATGACGAAATTTACGAAGGTCAGGGACACGATTACCCGCTGCCTTTTGTCCGCTGGACTGAAAACAGGAATTTTCAGGCTATTCTGCAACTGCTGGAATCCGGGAAGCTGGATGTTAAGCCCCTGATCACGGACATTGTTCCGCTGGCAGATTTCGCGAGTATTTACCAAAATATTACTGGTTCAAAAGCAATCGGCATTGTTCTTGACTACCCCCATCAGACCGATATCACCACGACCGTACGTCTTACACAGCAGAATTTCAGCGCAAAAAAAGGAATTGCGGCCATTATTGGTGCTGGGAATTTTACAAAAACTACAATGCTGCCTTTGTTACCAAGAGCAAATGTGAAATACATAGCGAGTTCGGGCGGCATTTCAGCAGCGGAATTAGCCTCGAAATATAAAATTCCATATTGCACCACCGCCTATCACAAAATACTGGAAGATGAGACCGTCGACCTGGTGTTGATCACTACCCGGCACGACCAGCATGCAGCAATGGTCATTGATGCACTAAGGTCACGGAAACATGTTTTTGTCGAAAAACCACTCGCGATTTTTGAGGAGGAGCTGCATGCCATTATCGAAACATGGTATGAGTGTGAAAAAACCGGCATATCACTCACGGTTGGCTTCAACAGGCGTTTTGCGCCGCATGTCGTAAAAATGAGGGAATTGCTGGGGCAGACAGTCATGCATATTATGATCTCGGTAAATGCAGGCACTATTCCTGCCAATTCCTGGATCCATGACCGTGCGCTGGGTGGTGGGCGTATCATTGGCGAGGGCTGTCATTTTTTTGATCTGGTTGCTTATTTGGCAAACAGCCCGATTGCTGAAGTCTGTATGACCGCTACCGGAACCAATTGCTCCGAAACCACCGATAATGCCAGCGTCTTGCTTCGTTGTGAAAATGGGTCGACGGGCGTGGTTCATTACTTTTCTAATGGCAATAAAGGCTTTCCGAAAGAGCGTATCGAAGTTCATTCTCTGGGGCGGACGCTTGTTCTGGATAACTTCCGGATTTTGCGGGGTTATGGTTTTCGCAACTTTTCGGTCCGTCGGACATCCCAGGACAAAGGGCATAAGGAACTGTTGAGGTTATTGCTCGAAAGTGTCCGAAACGGAGGCCAGCCGCTGATTCCTTTCGAAGAAATTGTCAACGCTACGCGGGCGACTTTCGCGGCGCTGGAAAGCTTAAAGACGAATAGCTGGGTGAAAATTTAAACCGGAAGCATGGGTATTCGTTATTGGGCATTCAGGATCTGGTATGAATTTCAGCGAAAAACGGGGTTGTTGAGGCTTTGGTTTCCTACTAAAAGTCTATCGATGACTCATGTTACTTTGGAAATGTGGCGGGGGCAAAAGCGCAGTTTTCTTTTTGATTTTGACGGTTTGGAGGGGGCTAGAAATACTGATCTCATTGAATTGAAAAAACGTGCCGGCCGGATTCAAAATCATTATTTTCAGTATTTTCATCATCAGTGGTACCTCGTGACCGACTGGCATACCAATCCGCAAAACGGCTTTGTTTACAATCAGACTGAACATTGGTCGGCCATTCGGGATTTTTCGGAGGCTGCCGGCGACATTAAGTATGTCTGGGAAAAATCGAGGTTTACATTTCTGTACGACCTGATCAGATATGATTACCATTTTCGTGATGACCAATCGCAGGTTGTTTTTTCATTTATTCAGGACTGGATCTTAAAAAACCCGGTCAACCGCGGGCCGAACTGGAAATGCAGCCAGGAAATTACGTTGCGGGTGCTGAACTGGACTTTTGCATTACATTATTACAAAGTTTCCAGATCGCTCACGGAGGATATTTTTGACCAGATAATCCATAGCATACACGATCAGATGCGGCACGTGGCAGAAAATATCAGTTTCTCCCGGATTGCAGTCAGGAATAATCATGCTTTGACAGAGACATTGGGGCTCTATGTGATAGGTTTGCTGTACCCATTTTTACCGGGAAGTGAATGCTTAAAACGTAACGGTAAAAAATGGTTTGAGGAGGAAATTCAGTATCAGATTTACGAAGACGGGACTTTTTTGCAGTTCTCCATGAATTACCATCGCGTGGTCATGCAGCTTCTGACCTGGGCTATCAGGCTGGCGCGCGCGAATGGTGAAACCTGGAAGAATGTGGTTTACGAGAAAGCAAAAAAGTCATTGTACTTTCTGCGAACATGTCAGGACGATGTTACCGGTAGGTTGCCCAATTACGGAAATAATGACGGCGCATTATTTTTTCCCTTATCTGACAGCCATTTCCGTGATTTCCGGGCACAGCTCGCTGCTCTGGCAAAACTGCTGGATATTGATCTGGGCTATGGAAATGGAAAATGGGATGAGGAAACGGCTTGGATATCAGGTGATTTGAAGGTAAAAAGCGAGGAGCAAATTCAGCTCGCGAACGTTAACACATTTTCAGAAAGCGGCTATTATGTAGTGCGGGACCATGGTTCTGTCACTTTTCTCCGGTGTGGCGCGTACCGGCACAGGCCATTTCAGGCAGATAATTTGCATCTGGATATTTGGGCCAATGGAGAGAATCTGATGCGGGATGCCGGATCATTTCAATATAATACCCAGGAAAAATGGATCCGCTATTTCACCGGAACTGCTTCTCATAACACGGTCATGCTGAATGATTTTAGTCAAATGCAGAAAGGAAAACGCTTCATCTGGCATAACTGGATTCGGAAAGCCACGGGCAACGTCACCATGAGCGCAGCCGACTGGAATGAAGACGAATGTAGCGAAGATGAATGGTTTATTCTGGAAGGATCGTTCAAAGGTTTTTTAGCGGCCGGGAAAGACATTATACACAGGAGAAGAGTTTCCAAACGTGCCGGGCAGCTTCACTGGATCATTGAAGACTGGATAGAAAATGCTCCGCCGTTTTTAATGATGCACCAGAACTGGCATCCCTGTGAAAGGTTTTTCGACCAATATCAAATCCGGGCTGCGGATGAAAAAGGCAACATATTGGCCTTTTCAGTAAACGAAGGCTGGTATTCCGAAACCTACGGACATAAGATTACAGCCAAAAGACTTTCGTTTTCGACGTCCGGCAGATATATAGTAACCACCATTTCAATAAAACCACAAAATGCACATACTTCTGATACACCAGTTTTTTCTTGAAGACGGAGAAGGTGGGGGTTCAAGATGGAATGAAATGAGCAGGATATGGGTTCGGGAAGGCCATCAGGTGACTGTGCTGGCTGGCATGGGGCATTATATGGGATGCAAATCGGAGGAATACAAGGGGCAATATTTTTTCAGGAAAATCAACAGTGGACATGTAACTGTGATCCGCAGCTATGTCTCGTACGATTATAACAGAAGCATTTCAGGAAGATTGCGTGGTTATTTGTCTTTCACTTTTTCGAGTATCTGGGCGGGTATTTTTTATGCCAAAGACCGGTATGATGTAATTCTGGTTACTTCTCCGCCTTTATTCACAGCAATTTCGGCAATCGTACTTTCCTGGTTTAAACATCTGCCGATCGTGATGGAAATCAGGGATTTGTGGCCGGAGTCAGTCATTGATACCGGTATTTTGACCAATCGTTTTTTAATAAAATTTTCCTACCGGTTTGAAAAATACATATGCAAAAAAGCCAGGTTGATCAGTGTTCTGACGCCGGCATTCCGCGATGTGCTGATTAGGAAAGGTATAGCGGCGGAAAAAATAGCATTGATACCTAATGCAGCTGATTTTTATTTGTCTGAAAAAATCATGGCCGACTTTGATGTGAATGCTTTCCGATATGAACATAACTTGGCTGGAAAGTTTGTAATCCTATATGTTGGCGCGCATGGCGTGGCGAATCATCTGGTCCAGATGATTCAGGCTGCAGAGCTATTGAAGGACACAAATGCATTGTTTTTGCTGATCGGTGACGGCATGCAAAAGGAAATGCTTATACAGGAGGTAATGAAAAGAGATCTTGCAAACATTCGTTTTCTGGATACTGTGGATAAAAGTGAGGTATTCAAATACATACTGGCTTCCAATATGGGTGCTTCTGTATTGAAGAAAACAGAGACATTCAAAACTGTTTACAGCAATAAGACCTTTGATTATTTTTCCTGTAAAAAACCAATCTTGATGGCTATTGACGGAATTTCCAGAAAACTTGTCGAAGACGCTTGCGCGGGGATTTTTGTGGAACCTGAGAATCCGGAAGATTTTGCTGAAAAAATACGTTTTTACATGCAAAACCCTGACTTGCTGCCAATACAGGGAGAAAACGGATATCGCTATGCAAAAACGCATTTCGACAGGGAAGCTCTGTCAGAAAAATATATGGGATATCTGAAAAGTTACGCCAAGTAATTGTAAGTCAGTAACAGGAAACCAGGAACCGAAAAAGTGGGCTGACGGTTACTTTGTAAATGAATTTATGATGAAAAACGTAGCACATTTGTTTCCTTATTCAGTGACAGCTCAGGCATATTCTTATGCAGATTACATGCTTTTAATGGAAAAAGTGGTTTTGGAAAACAGAACCACCGGATTGAAGCAGTCCGATGAATTGAACTACTATACCAGGCTTAATTTGTCGAGAATGCAGCGTTTGAACAAAAAAATTACGATTGGCGAAGAGCTCAAACTTGCAATAGACGAATTTCAGACTCCTCAGACCTGGTACATCCTCACCGAAGCGTGGTGTGGAGATGCCGCTCAAAATATTCCAGTAATAGCTGCGCTGGCATTGTCGAACCCGATGATCACCGTGAAGCTTTTGCTACGCGACGAAAATCAGGAAATAATGGATGCTTATCTCACAAATGGAGGGCGGTCTATTCCTAAGCTGATAGCCGTCGATGAGGAATTTAATGAGCTCTTTACATGGGGGCCAAGGCCGGCACAGGCTCAGCAAATGCTGAAAGAATATAAGGCCAATCCTGTAAAATCTTACAAAGAATTCTCGGAAGATATCCAACGGTGGTATATTGCGGACAAAACGGCAAGCATTCAAAGGGAGTTGAAAGTGCTTCTGGATGCTGTCGCGATAGAAAAGTGAGTTTTAACGGGTTTACCAGCGTCAAAATTGTCGGTCTACTTTAAAAATATATCGGAAGGAATCAGTACTACCCTTACGGGTATGCGCCTGACGTTGCGCCATTTATTCAGCGCAAGAAGGCGTCGGACAAATAATGATATCCGGACGGGGAGTTTTTATGATCTGCAGGACGGCATGGTAACGGTTCAGTACCCGCTGGAAACTATCCCGATTCCCGATAACGGTCGATACAGGCTGCACAATGAGATGGACGATTGTATTGTCTGTGACAAATGTGTGAAGGTGTGCCCGGTCGATTGCATCGAAATAGAGCCGATCCGTGCGATTGAAGAGGTAGGTCGCGCATCCGACGGTTCGCCGATCAGGTTATATGCAGCCAAGTTTGATATTGACATGGCCAAATGCTGCTATTGCGGCTTGTGTACGACGGTCTGCCCGACGGAATGCCTCACAATGACCAAGACATTCGATTATAGTGAGCTGGATGTGAGGGATATGGTTTATAATTATGCGACGCTTTCTCCTGAAGAGGCGGATGAAAAGCGGAGGTTGCTGGACCAATTCCAAAAGGAAAAGGAAGCACTGAAACAAGCCAAAAAACCGGTTACTGCCTCCGAATCAACGGAAGTAGCACCCGTTGCCCGTCCAGCTTTCAAGCCTACTATTAAACCGAAGCCGCAGGAAACGGAACAGAAAGAAGATGTTTCCGCTGCTCCTGCCGCGCGGCCTGCTTTTCTGCCAAAGAAGCCTGCGCCAGTTGCCGCAAAAACGAATGATGATGAGGCTACTGCCAACGCAGAAGAAAAGCCGGCCACTCCGAAGCTGCCTTTCAAACCTTCAATGAAGCCGAAGGCCGATATTGCAGAAAATAAAATTGAAGCCCCGGGTCAGGAATCACCTGCTGCACCTGCACCTGCCAAACCGGCATTCCGCCCTTCGATGAAACCGAAGACGGAAGTTGTGGAAAATAAAGCTGAGACCCCCACTCCTGACACTCCGACCGAACCTGTTGCCGCGCCAAAACCGGCGTTCCGTCCGTCGATGAGACCGAAGACGGAAGTTGTGGAAAATAAAGTTGAGACCCCCACTCCTGACACTCCGACCGAACCCGTTGCTGCGGCTAAGCCAGCTTTTCGTCCTACGATGAAGCCTAAGGCAGAGGCTGCTGAGAATAAAATTGAAGCCCCTGCTTCTCAACCGCCAGTAAATCCAGTTGCCGCTCCGAAACCGGCTTTCCGTCCGCGGATGAAGCCCAAAACACAGGCTGCCACAGAAGAAGAGAAGCCAAGTCCGACGGCAGAGGAAACAGAAGAAGTAAAGCCAAAGCCAGCCTTTCGGCCGACAATGAAACCAAAACCGCCAAAAGAATAGCTAATAACCCATCATTCAGGGCTTGAAGGCATCACGGAGTATATCAATAAATCAATGATCGAAGCAACAGCATTTTACGGATTTTCCATACTGGCGATTGCCTCTGCACTTTTTATATTATTTTCTAAAAACCTGATTTACGCTGCTTTTGCATTGTTTTTTTCGTTTTTAGGCGTTGCGGCTTTATACGTTCTGGCAGGTGCCGATTTCCTTGCAGTAACCCAGATCATGGTCTATGTCGGTGGCGTGCTAGTGCTCTTGATCTTCGGGATTATGCTTACGCAGAAGGCCAACAGAAATGAAGACTCATCAGCACATAATCGTGTAGATGTACTTATTAAGCGTGGGGCGTGGGGGTTTGTCCTGGGAGGCGGACTTTTTGTTTTTCTCTTGAAGATTATTTTGTCGTCTGATTTTAAGATGGCGGGTGAAACAAATAATAGTAAGTCTACTATCAGGACAATCGGTGTTGAACTCATGACAAGTCATCTTTTGCCGTTTGAAATAGCGGCAGTATTACTCCTGGTAGCATTGATTGGGGCGGCATATCTCGCAATAAACCGAAATCCGGCACAATGATCCCACTACAACATTATCTTATCGTAGCAGCAGCTTTGTTCAGTATTGGCTTTGCAATTGCCGTTACGAAGCGCCATTTTATTGGTATGCTACTCGGCATCGAATTGATGCTGAATGCTGTTAATATTAATCTGATTGCATTTAGCCAGTACGATCCTGAAAAGTTAGGCGGACAGCTTTTTGCTCTTTTTGTGATCGTGGTAGCGGCTGCCGAAGTGACGGTTGCCCTGGCGATTATTTTGCGGGTTTACGGTCATTACAAAACGGTTGATCCGGATCAAGTGAGCGATCTTCAAAAGTAATATCAATAAAAAACCAGCTTCCCGATCCCGAAAAGCTGGTTTGCAGTTCTTGTATTGAATATAATCAGGGGATTTTGTTAAATACAAAAAGGTCAACAAAAACCCATTTGTTGTCTTCCATTTTTCCCCTCTGGATCACCAGCTGAGTAGGGCTGCGTCTTTCATAAATAATTCTTACGGAAACATCATCTTTTTCAAAAAGTGCCTGGTTCTTTTTTGCGTCGATAAAATTGTATGTATCCGATACTGCCTTTTCTTCCAAAGCAATAAGGCCGGGTTTGAAATGCTTCACACGGGCGACGGGGCCTTTTTCAGTTTGTTCAAATACAAATACTTCGTAAAGAGCGGGTTTATCGTCTTTGATCATTCGGAGGTAACCCATAATGTTATTTCCGGCAGGAGCACTCCAGGATCCTTCTATTGGCCCGCCATTGTAAGTCCCCAGCCAGTGCCCTTCAATGAAGCTTACGTCATTTAATGTTCCTATTTTCCCGGTTTGCGCCTGCAGGCAAGTTGCAACCAGGAAAAAAGCCAGTACTAGTGAAGAGGTCTTTGTCAATCGTATCTTGTTGATTTGAGCCATTTGAATTTAGGTTTATTTTGGCGGGCAAGATACGTGAAATGCAGGTTTTCAGGAAATGTTTAGGAATTTGTGATCAATAAAAAAGCAGCCGTCTGTTTAAGACGACTGCTCCGAAATGTTTTATAATCAGTGTCAGTATGCTCTTTCCAGCTTTCCTTCGTAAGAATTGGAGAAAGCTTTGTTCACTACTTTATTTCCGCCTTGTGTCGGATAATTTCCGGTAAAGTACCAGTCTCCGAGGTGCTGCGGGCAGGCCTTATGCAGGTTATCAACAGTCTGGAAAACGACAGAAAGCTCGGCATTCAAATCTTTCGGGCGAATGATCTCCGCAATTTTATCTGAGATTTCCTGATCTGTAAAAGGATCGTAAAGGGCCTTCACATAATTGGTATCATAAGGATTTTTTGTCGCGATAGAAGTCACACTTTTGGTATAAACATCTTCCAGCAGATATTCCAGATCCCGCTCTTCCAGCAATTTGAGTACGGCCCGGAAAGCAACAAAATCTTTCATTCTCGACATGTCGATTCCGTAACAGTCAGGGAAACGGATTTGCGGAGCGGAAGAAGCCACTACAATTTTCTTAGGGCTCAAACGGTCCAGCATTGTCAGAATGCTCTTTTCCAGCGTCGTTCCACGGACTATGGAATCATCTATGATTACAACCGTATCGACTTTTTTACGTACCACCTCGAAGGTAGTATCATATACACTGGACACCATATCATCGCGCAGCGCATCGGCGGTGATGAAAGTCCTGGATTTTACGTCTTTGGTAACCAATTTTTCAATCCTCGGGCGGAAAGAAAGTACCTTGTCGAGATCGGCCTCGAACAAAATTCCCTCCATGATAGCCTGTTTTCGCTTTTTTGCAAGGTGCTCTTCGAGACCCTCAATCATACCCAGAAATGCAGTTTCCGCTGTATTGGGGATGTAGGAGAAAATGGTGTTTTCAAGATCGTAATTGATCTCTTTTAGTATTTGCGGGATCAGCAATTTACCCAATTGCTTGCGTTCGTAGTAGATATCCGGATCGGTTCCTCTTGAGAAATAAATCCTTTCGAAGCTGCACGAACGTTTTTCCAGCCTTGGCAAAATCGGGAATTCATTGTATTCACCATTTTTGTCAATAATCAGTGCTGAACCTGGCGTTATTTCCTTGATCTGGCTATAGTCTACGTTGAACGCAGCCTTAATCGCCTGTTTTTCGGAAGCAACCACAACTACCTCATCGTCTGCATAATAAAAAGCAGGACGGATTCCGGCAGGGTCACGGATTACAAACGAAGCACCGTAACCTGTAAGTCCGCACATCGCATAACCTCCGTCAAAATCACGGCATGACCTGTATAAGAGGCGCTGCAAATCGATGTTCTCTTCAATAACATCCGAGAGTGTCGGATTTTCATAAATTCCTTTGAAGCGCTCAAACACTCTCTGGTTTTCTTCATCCAGGAAATGTCCAATTTTTTCCATTACCGTTACGGTATCGACCTTTTCTTTGGGATGCTGGCCTAATGAGACCAGTTTGCCGAAAAGTTCATCCACGTTGGTCATGTTGAAATTCCCCGCCATGACCAGATTCCGGCTTCTCCAGTTACTTTGGCGTAGCATCGGGTGGCAGTTCTCAACTTCGTTTGATCCATGCGTTCCATAGCGCAGGTGTCCCAGCCATACTTCTCCTGTAAATGCAAGGTTTTCCTGTAACCATTTGCCGTCGCTAACGCGGTCTTTATGGTTCTTTAAACCTTTTCTAAATTTCTTGTGAATTTTGGAGAAAATGTCCGTAAGTGGCTGAGGTTCTACGGATCTGTATCGGCTGATGTAACGTTTGCCGGGGGGAACTTCTATTTTAATGTTGGCTACTCCGGCTCCATCCTGGCCCCGGTTCACCTGTTTTTCCATCATTACCGAAAGCTTATGTACAGCGTAAAGTGGGGTCTCGTACTTGTCGATGTAGTGTTGATAAGGCTTTCTAAGACGGATAAGTGCTATGCCGCACTCATGCTTAATGGCGTCGCTCATATGAAGAGTTATGCGTTAGAAATATTTTTTTTTGCAGATGCAAATCGTATTCCCTGAATATAAGCCTAACGAATTTGTAATGATGTTTAGTTCGTTGAGGTAATACAAAGGTACAAATCCTTTGGCTTAAAAAACTTCTAATTTTGCTGATTTTTAAGGTTGGTAATTCACAGTTGCATAAGTAACCTGGGATATGTATCCGGACAGTTGTATGTGATTGACTTAATAAAATAAGCTCAGGATTTTTATAACTTCATATCATGGCAGATTGTAGCAGATGATGGTTATTTTTGACAATTAGCCAAAAAAACAAAAATGTTACATAAAACCCGTGGTGTCGCATTAAGTTACATTCGTTACCGCGAGTCTTCGATTATAGCGAAGATTTATACGGAAGTATTTGGCATACAAACATATATAGTCAACGGAGTAAGAAGCAGCAAATCGAAGACCAATAGAATAGCCCTTTTTCAGCCGCTGACTTTGCTTGATATGGTCGTGTACCATAAAAACAAGGATGACACGGTTCACCGGATCTCTGAAATCAAATGTTACGCGCCGTTTCAGACTTTGCCTTATGATGTGATGAAGTCGAGCCTGGCACTTTTTGTTACCGAGATCCTGGGTAAGACTTTACGTGAGGAAGAAAGTAATCAACCATTGTTTCAATTTATTGAGGATTCAGTGTTGTTTCTTGATGAGGCTGGCAAGTCGTTTGAAAATTTTCATATTCAGTTTCTGATGCAGCTTGCTGCCTATCTTGGATTTGGGATAGAAACCATTCAGGATCTGGAAAACGAATTGAAACAAAACCGCTATCCATTGGTCTCCGATCCCATTGAAATGAATGCTGCCGATCGCCTATTGATGTATGAGTATGGGGTTGAAGTTGCTCTGGACAGGAACCGCCGGATTCAGATCCTGGAAAAGTTACTCGTCTTTTACAAAATACACATAGATTCTCTTGGGGAAATCAAATCGCTGGAAGTACTTAGGGAAGTATTGAGATAGCAGTTTGAGAACTGGGGAATTATTCAAAAGGGCATAATTTATAAATGAATGAGTTTTTTATTTGGCATAATTTTGATGCCGCTAATTTTGACCAAACCAGAATGCTATGAAATATCTATCGGCTGTAATTTTTCTAATTGTACAGGCTACTGTTTTTGCACAAGTGCCCAAAGGTGCGTGGAAATCGCAGGAGCCAACGGGAAGCACCTCTACATTGATCGTTGCAGATAATTACCTTTCCATTGCGTCATATAGTGTTGGAAACAAATATTTCGAAAGGGCAGAAGGCGGGCCGTTCACGATGAGCGGGGATCAGATGACCTATACGCCGGAATTTAATTCTGCTGATACGGCCAAGATCGGGCTCCCGATTGTTTTCACAGTTACCGTTAAAGATGACATCCTGACGCTCAGATATGAAGAAGCAATGGTATGGATGCGGATTGATAAAGGGGATTCGCCAATGGCGGGAGCCTGGCATATAACAGAGCGCGCGTCCGGAGGGGAGGGCGATCTGGTCAAAATTCATCAGGAAGGGACAAGAAAAACACTTAAGCTCTTGTCCGGAACGAGGTTTCAATGGTTTGCGATAGATCCGGCGGTGAAAGGTTTTTATGCAACTGGCGGAGGCACTTATACAGCTCAGAACGGCAAATATTCTGAGAATATTCAGTTTTTTTCAAAAGATAACAACCGGGTGGGGTCGATATTGAAATTTGATCATAAACTGGAAAACGGCCGATGGGACCACAGTGGAAAAAGCAGCGATGGAAAGCCTATTCACGAAATCTGGGAGAAAATAAGATAAGCAGTATCACCGGATCATTCCACTACTTCGGCATTTTTCAGTATATAGTTGAGATGCTCGATATCGTTGTTGTTGAGCTGCAACATTCCGCGGACATTCTTTACCTCGTCCGTTTTGAATTTTCTTCTACGGTTTTTAAACTGCAATTCTATAATCGACTCGGGTCCGGCACCGCCGCAGAAGAAACATGCGGCCATCGGCTGGGAAGATAAGACATAGATATTTTCTGTTTCATCCACAGGTATCATATAGCCTTTGATCTGTACCTCTTTATTTTGAAGGTTCCTCACGGTTTGTCCAAATGTCGGGTACAGGAAATACATACTTACTTCCTTGTTTAATTTTTTGGTGAATCTTACGTCAGATAGTTTTTTCCAATCGATATGAGTAACTGCCGGACCAGCAGAGATGAACCCTGTCACCAGCAGGAAGAGGAGAACGGCTATTTTCATTCTGATTCAAGAACGATTTTATGCAACATCGTTGCAAATATGAGTCAAATTAGCAACTTATGCAATCAGCATACTACTTATTTTTTTGCTCTATTTAGATTTGTTCAAAATAATTGATAAAAAACTTTTGAATGATTCTAAATAGGTGCTACTTTTGCGGAGGCTATAAACAGAACGGATGAGTGCTTTTGGATTGAATGAACATGAAACAGTTTTGGACCAGAATGGTTTCTGGTTAAAATCGCTCAGTGATAACTCGGAGTGCATTTTTAAGAAATGCTGTGAAAAATATAAAAAGAAGGGTAAGCATTGTAAGAAATGCCCTAAAAAATAAAAGAGAGCAATTGCTGCTCTCTCAGGTCAATAATTACAGTTCATGGTGAATAATTGTAAGAGGGGGAGTGCCGCTGAGCGTTCCCTTTTCTATTCTGGAGCGCAAATATCTAAACTTTTCTTTTAAGCTCGAAATTCTGTCCGAGATAAACCCTTCTTACAACTTCGTCTTCTGCCAATTCTTCGGCGGTACCCTGTTTCAGAATTTTCCCTTCAAATAACAGATATGCCCTGTCGGTAATCGACAATGTTTCGTTTACATTATGGTCAGTGATCAGTATCCCGATATTTTTATGTTTTAGCTTGGCGACGATACTCTGGATATCCTCCACTGCAATCGGGTCTACGCCGGCGAAAGGCTCATCCAGTAGAATAAACTTAGGATCCACGGCCAGTGACCGCGCAATCTCGGTCCTGCGGCGCTCACCTCCCGACAAAACCATTCCTTTGCTTTTTCTGACGTGGGATAAGTGAAATTCTTCCAGCAGCTCTTCAACCTTTAGCTTTTGGTCGTACCTGGATAGGTCGGTCATTTCCAGTACCGCCAGTATGTTTTCTTCAACCGTTAAAGACCGGAAAACGGAGGCCTCCTGCGCAAGATAACCAAGTCCGAGCCTTGCACGCTTGTACATCGGAAGGCTGGTAATGTCCCGGTCGTCCAGATAAACTTTTCCGCTGTTGGGTTTTACCAAACCGACAGCCATATAAAAGGACGTGGTTTTTCCGGCTCCGTTCGGACCCAGCAAACCTACAATTTCGCCCTGCTCAACCTGATAGCTCACGTTGTTGTTGACAAGGCGGGCACCGTATTTTTTTACCAGGTTTTCTGTTCTAAGTATCATTTTTCAATTGAGTAATCAATCTCCGGATCAAATCAGTGAAGCTTTATATCCTTTAAAGAAAGCTGTAACGTTTTTTTGTCACGAAAGTTATTTTCTTCCAGTGTATAGCATATTGAAAACGGACGTCCGTTGACCAAATCCGGATAAAATTGCGCCATTCCGAAACCGACTGCCGTGTAAGTCGGCGATCCATTTTGCCTCACATCAAATTTGATATGCTTTTCCTTCATGATAACCGGCTTTCCTGCAATAGACAGGTTCCGGCTTTCAAATACAGGGGTCATGTTTCCCGGACCGAAAGGCCCCATCTGACGAAGTATATTGTAAAACTTCGGAGAAAGCGAGTCCAGGTCCAGCAACATGTCAATGTTGATCATCGGTATGAGCTGATCAGGCAATATCCTGCTGCTAACGATTTCGTTGAAGCGGATTTTAAATGCTTCGAGGTTGTCCAGGGGTAAAGTCAGTCCGGCTGCAAAAGTATGGCCTCCGTATTGCTCAAGAAGGTCTGCACATTCTTCAATAGCTTCATACACATCGAAGCCCGGCACAGACCGCGCAGAACCGGTGGCTTTGCCATGAGATAACGTCAGAATAATAGTCGGACGGTGGTATTTTTCGATGCAGCGGCTTGCCACAATCCCGATCACTCCTTTGTGCCAGTCTTCCTTATATAATAAGGTACTTTTTGCATTGGCAAACCAATCGTCGTTCTCGATCATGAAAAGAGCCTGCTCGGTAATGCTCGAATCGAAGTTCCTGCGCTCGCTGTTATGTTTGTTGATTTCCTGAGCAAATTCGGCAGCTTCTTCTTCTACCTCAGAAAGCAATAGTTTTACCGCCTCTTTTGCGTGTTTGATCCGGCCTGCTGCATTGATCCTTGGTCCCAGTCCAAAAACTACATTCGTAATATCCAGCGTGCCCGTGATTCCTGCGATTTCGATCAATGCCTTAATTCCCGATCTCGGGGAGGCATTTAATCTCTTCAAACCGTAGAAAGCCAGTATCCTGTTTTCACCGGTGATCGGAACGATATCCGAAGCTATGCTGACAACCAGTAAATCAAGGTAATCAAAGAGTGCTTCCTGGTCTATTTGCCGATCGATGCAAAACGCCTGCAATAGTTTGAACCCTACGCCACAGCCGGTAAGCTCCTTATAAGGATATTCACAATCGATGCGTTTCGGGTCAAGCACTGCTGCTGCCGGAGGAAGCTCGTCACCGGGCCGGTGGTGATCACATATTATAAAATCGATTCCCCTTTCAGCTGCGGCCATTACCTTGTCCACAGATTTGATGCCACAATCGAGTGTTACGATCAAGGTAAAACCGTTTTCCGCAGCCCAGTCAATACTTTGCCACGATACCCCGTACCCCTCGACATACCGGTCAGGTATATAGTAATCGAGCCGGTCATAGATTTTTCTTAAAAAACCATAGAACAACGTTACCGAAGTAGTTCCGTCGACATCATAATCACCGTAAATCAGAATTTTCTCGCCGTTAGCAATAGCCTTGTTGATTCTTTCGACAGCGGGCTTCATGTCCTTCATTAAAAAAGGATCATGCAATTGTGAGAATTCGGGACGGAAAAATTGGCGTGATTGTTCGAAATCGGAAATTCCACGCTGCACCAAAAGGGTTGCCAAGTATTCGGTAACTTTCAAACTTTCGGCAAGTTCCTGAGCAGCTTGTTGTTGATCGGAGGTAAATTCAGGGTGGTGTATCCAGCGCTTTTCAATCATGGGGCAAAGATAATCTTATATCTGTCATGCGTGTATCAAAATCTATTATCGCATTGTGCAATCGGGAAAAGCTACATGAAAGGTCTTATCTTTGCAAATTATTAACATAATTTATGAACAGATGTCACGTATTTTGGCTATCGACTATGGGGCAAAACGTTGCGGGATAGCTGTTACAGACCCATTGCAGATCATAGCCACTGCGTTGGAAACCGTCCGTACGCACGACTTGATGGAATTTTTAAAGAAATATTGCCTGAGTGAAGACGTACAGACCTTTGTAATAGGAATGCCAAAGCGGCTTGACAACACCGAAAGCGATAATGCCGCCCGTGTGGTATCATTTATTAAAACCCTGAAAAAAGGATTTCCGGGTATCCCTGTTCATGAGCACGATGAGCGTTTTACTTCTCAGATGGCATTGCAGTCGATGATCGCAGCAGGCTCCAAAAAAAGCGACAGAAGGGACAAAGGTAATATTGACAAAATAAGTGCTACGATTATCCTGCAATCATATATGGAGGGCATGCGATAACCTGGGGCGTAAGATGCAGAAACAAAATACTGTTTTAAAAACCAATTATAACAAGTTACAAGTAAAATGATTTATCCTATAGTAGCATACGGTGACCCCATACTCAGAAAGCCGACACGATTCATAGAAAAAGACGAGGTTGACCTTAAAAAGCTTTCGGAGGATATGTTCGCTACCATGCATTCTGCAAACGGGGTTGGACTGGCTGCTCCCCAAATTGGTCTGAATATTCGTGTTTTTGTGGTGGACGGAACACCTTTCAGCGAAAAAGACGATGATGAGGATGATGAGCCGGATTTGTCCCTGGTCGATTTTAAAAAGACATTTATTAATCCTGAGATACTTGAAGAAAATGGGGAGGAGTGGGCATTTGAAGAAGGGTGCCTGAGCATACCAGGAATTCGCGGCGATGTTTACAGGCCTGAAAGACTGAAGATCCGTTACCGCGATACCGACTGGAATGAATACGAAGAGGAATATTCGGGTATGGCTGCCAGAATTATTCAGCATGAGTATGATCATTTACTCGGGAAGCTGTTTGTAGATTATTTGCCGACCCTGAAAAAGCAGTTTATCAAAAAGAAACTGACCGATATTTCCAAAGGGAACGTCGATGCAGACTATAAAATGCGTTTCCCAGGCAGAAAGTAAGAAAAGCGCAGGTTAAAAATTTTGAATAGTATGTTTGAAGGACAATTTCACGAGGAGCTTTCTGTAGCTTTAATTCAAACAGACCTTTATTGGGAGGACGTAACTGCGAACCTGTCTGCACTGGAAGAAAAAATTGCCGCTCTTCCCGGGCCAGCCGATATCATTGTACTTCCTGAAATGTTTACATCAGGATTTACAATGAATACGCAGGTGGCTGAGCCGATGAATTTCACCACTACAAAATGGTTGAAGCAGATTGCAGCCAGTAGCAATGCTTTGATTGTTGGCAGCTTCGCCGTAAAAGAAAATGGGAAATTCTACAACAGGTTGCTCTGCGTAAAACCCGACGGTATTTATCAGCAAAATGACAAGCGCCACCTTTTCAGGATGGGGGAGGAGCATGCAACCTACACACCCGGGGAATCGAAGCTGATCATAGAATGGAAGGGATGGAAAATCTGTCCGCTGGTTTGCTATGATCTGCGATTTCCTGTGTGGAGCAGGAATTCGGCGTCTGAACCTTACGATATCCTTATATATGTAGCAAACTGGCCATCCCGCCGCGCACATGCCTGGAATACCCTTTTAAAAGCACGGGCTATTGAAAACCAAAGTTACGTGATAGGCGTAAACCGAATCGGTACGGACGGAAATGGAATCCGATACCAGGGAGATTCGGCTGCGGTTGATTATTTGGGGGAACCTATATGTATGCTGGCAGATCATGAGACTGAAAAGATCACTCACCTTTCCAAGCCGGACCTGGTATCCTACCGGCAATCCTTCCCAGCATTCCTCGACGCGGATGTATTTGAGATCAAATGTTGAGACATAGGGCAAAGTGTCCTATCCTTACTCAATGACCTTAGGTACCATTATATAGGTATCATTTTTCGCTGGCGCATTGGCAAGCGCTTCTTCGCGGGTCAGGCTGTTTACGCCCACATCTTCTCTCCAGTTATTCACTTCATCCATAATATGCGTCAGCGGCTCGACGCCTTCGGTGTTGATTTCATTCAATTGGTCCATCCATGTGAGTACAGAATCCATGCTCGCAAGCAATGCATCCTCTTCATCAGGTTTTATCTCCAGGCGGGCAAGGTTGGCAATTTTTTTAAGAGATTCCTGATCGATTTTCATGTGTTAAGAATTTATTAAGTTAATCTTCCTTACTAAATTGAAAACCAAAATTACCGGATTTTTGCAATTCTAATCCGGAATTTGGGCACAAAGTCAAATAAGTGCGATTGCGGGAGCGGTTTGTGGTGGTAAATTCTAGGCTGATGGAGACGGGATTCCGATGAAGTTGTTAGAAATCCTTATCTAAATCTTAAAATTCTTATCCGGCTTAATAGTAGGAGAAAAATAATATTTGCTTTTCTATGCTAAAATTGGAATATTTTGGAATACAATGCTGGGAATAAAAAACATGATGGTAGATTTTGTCAAAAAGAGTACAATTATGTATAAGTTCGCCACAGGCTGATATATGGCTAGTAATCAGTATTAAATTAAGAATTGTTTTTAAAATAGTAGGGAGTTGATTCTTAAAATTATGCAATTTGTATTTTTCTTTTAAAGAAATGGGACAAAAAAACTGCGGAAAAGCTTGCTTTTTTTTAAAAGGAAAACTCATACTTTTGTAGAAGTCGACAATCCAAGATTGCCACCAAAATTTTATTTTACCAAATCCAGTTTAAACCAAAAGTTTTATTTAATTCACAACCAAAATCTCAATTTAACCTTTAAAAGTAAGTCTGATGGAAAAGAAAGCTACAAGTCCGGCACCAGCTCCAAAGCCTGCTGCGGCAGCAACAAAAGGCAAAGGCGGTTTGAACCCGGCATTGGTAATCCCTCTACTATTTGCGATTGCATTAGCTGTTTACATTTTCGTTCTGGGAGCTCCGGAACACTTTAAAGACGGCGATCACGCAAAAGGCCCGATCGATGGTGATTACTACGGAATCGTTTACAAAGGAGGTCCTATCGTACCAATTTTGATGACTTGTTTCCTGATCGTGTTGACATTTACAATCGAGCGTCTGATCACTTTAAACAAAGCGTCAGGTTCAGGTAGCATCGATTCATTCGTTCGTAAGTTGAGAAATCTTCTCGACAAGAATCAAATCGAAGAAGCTATCAAAGAATGTGACAGACAAAAAGGATCTGTGGGAAATGTTGTGAAGGCAGGTCTTTTGAAATATAAGCAGTTAACAACTGAAACTGCACTTGACAAAGAGCAAAAATTGGCGGCTCTTCAGAAAGAAATCGAAGAAGCTACTACTTTGGAACTTCCAATGCTTCAGAAAAACCTTACAATTATCGCAACACTTGCGGGTGCATCTACACTTCTTGCACTTCTTGGAACGGTAATTGGTATGATCAAGGCGTTCGCGGCTTTGGGTACATCAGGTTCTCCTGACTCTGCTGCTCTTGCAACTGGTATCTCTGAGGCCCTTATCAATACGGCACTTGGTATCGGTACTTCTGCAATCGCAACAATTTCATACGCTTATCTTAACAGCCGTGTTGACGATCTTACTTACAGCATTGACGAAATTGGCATGAGCCTTCAGTCAAACTTTGCTGCACATTATTAATAGTTTCACGTTTCGTGAACTATTTAATATGCAAGTTTCGTTAATATACAAAAAACTTATATATTTGTTATGGGAAAGGTAAGACCTAAGAAGCACGCGCCGCATACGGATATGACAGCGATGACCGACGTAGCGTTCTTACTATTGACGTTCTTTATCATGACGGCTACTTTCAAGTCGAATGAAGCGGAGATTACAACTCCGTCTTCTATTTCGCAGATCAAAGTTCCGGATGATCACATTATGGTCATTAGTATTGACAAAGCGGGCAAGGTATTCTTTGGAGTGGATGCAAAACCTGTAAGGGCTGCCATGTTGGATAACATCGGACAAGCGAAAGGGATTACGTTCACTGACACCGAGAAGGCGAAATTTTCGTTGCAGACAAGCTTTGGATTCCCGTTGAACCAATTGAAACCTTGGTTGAACATGTCCAAAGAACAGATGCCGCAGGTTAAGCAGCCAGGTATTCCTGTTGATTCAACAGGTGCCAGTGAATTGGCTGACTGGGTTTATGCAGCACGTAAAGCTGATAACCAGTTGAGAATCGCTTTAAAGGGCGATAACCTTTCTAAGTTCCCGGTGTTCAAAGATGTTCTGGCTAATCTGCAGTCGCAAAACATTAACAAGTTCAACCTAATCACAGGTAGTGAACAAGCGCCTGCTGGCTACACAAACGAGTAGTTTTTTAACAAAAAGGATCATTTTTAATAAGAAGAAAAAATGGCAGCAATTGAAGAATCCGGTGGTGGTGGGCATGGCAAAGGCGACGGTAAGGTTCGGGCCAAGAAAATGTCCACCCGTGTGGACATGACTCCGATGGTGGACCTTGGATTTTTGCTCATTACTTTTTTCATGCTCGCGACTACTATGTCTAAGCCAACATCCATGACGTTGGCAGTGCCTGATAAAACGGATGACCAAGACCAGGAAAAAACCGAACCGTTGAAGGCATCGAAAGTGCTTACTCTGTTTATGGGAGCCAACGATGATGTGTATTATCTCGATGGAGTAGCTGCAGATGACGATAAGGCGGAGGCGTCTTTGAAAACAACACGTTACGGTTTCGATTTGAGAAGTGTAATTTTTGCTTCTGCGAAACGTATTAACGCAGCAAATCCAAAGGATGAAAAAGGTAATGACCCTTTTGTGGTGGTAATCAAGCCGACAGCAGTTTCTACATATAAAAATATGGTAGACGTACTGGATGAGATGGCTATTACAAAATCTAAAAGGTACGCGCTTGTGGAGACTCTGACTGATTCAGAAAAGAAGCTCCTTGGCGATAAAATAGTGCCTAAAAATTAATTTTAACAACAACTAATTCAAAGCGCCATGGCAGAAATAGGCCCGAATGCGACACTTGATGATATAGTGTTCGCTAATCGTAATAAGGCGTACGGAGCATTTTCACTTCGTCAGGGATATCGTGCTGATGTGACGAAGGCCACGTTGATCGGAGCTGCTCTTTTTGTTCTTGCAATGTTTACACCGTCAATTATTAATAAATTGACAGCTGGTCAGGAAGAAGAAGAAGTAATGGTCGAAGTGGATTTGATGAAAATACCACCGCCGCCAATTGACCCGGCAGAACCACCACCACCGCCACCACCACCAGTGGAACAACCAAAGGTGAATACAGTGAAGTTCTTGCCGCCTGAGGTTAAAAAGGATGAAGAGGTACCAGAAGAAGTACCACCTCCAACAGTGGAAGAAATCAAAGAAGCCGTTGTTGCTGATAAAACAGTAGAAGGAGATCCTAATGCAAATGAGATTATTGTCGCTCCTGAGGCAGTAGCCGCTCCAAGTAAAGGTACTGTTGTTGAAGCAGCTCCCGAGCCGGAGAAAGTCTTTACTGTTGTTGAGCAGCAACCTGAATTTCCAGGAGGAACGGCGGAAATGTATAAGTACCTGGGTAAGAATATCAAGTATCCGAGTGCAGCATCCCGTGCTAACGTTTCGGGAAGGGTTTTCATGTCCTTCGTTGTTAACACGGATGGAAGTATACAGGATGTGGCTGTTTTGAAAGGATTGGGTTTTGGTTGCGATGAAGAGGCCATCAGGGTTGTGAAAGCAATGCCAAAGTGGAAACCTGGAAAGCAGTCGGGACGTGCAGTTCGTGTAAAATACAACCTGCCCATTAATTTCCAATTGGAGTAAGCTCATGAGGGAAAAACCATTGCATGAGAAGATCGGTGATCTAACCTCTGTGTTAATGGCTCTGACATACATAGGAGGAGGGGTCTTTTTGATCCTCTCCTCCTTGTCTTTTAAATTATTCCCTGTTGGCAGTATGCCCAGGTACGCATTTGCTGGCACGCTTATTTTATACGGGGCCTATAGAGGTTACAGGGTTTGGAGAAGAAGAAATCAGGAGGAGTCATGAAATTTTCGTTGGTAAGCTTTTTGTTTTTTATATATTTATTGGGCTTTTTCGGCTGCACGAGCACTTCTGGTAATCTTGATAACCCGAGACAAGGCACTATTACTGTGGCTTCGGACGAATCTTTTAAACCGTTGGTAAATGCTTTGACCAATGCCTACGAGGGGATTTATCCTAATGCACATTTCAAGATAGACTATAAGCCGGAGCAAGAGGCTATCAGACAGTTGTTGCAGGACAGTGCCAGGATCATTTTTTCAACCCGGCAACTCAATGAAAAAGAACTTGAGATAATCAGGAAACAAAAAGGAACCCAGAAATTTCAACACATTGCTACCGACGGGCTGGCACTTGTGATAAGTAGAACCAATTCGGACAGTCTGATCACAATACCTGAGTTAAAGTTGATTCTTGAGGGAAAAGTTACAGATTGGTCACAGCTGACGGGAGGAAATCAAAAAGGTTTGATCACCCTCGTTTTTGATCAGGCCAATGCGAGCAACTTGAATTATGTTCTCAATAAGTTCCAGATCAAAGACATCCAGAAGTTACGTATTATCTCAGCCGGATCGAACGAAAATGTGATAAAGGACGTCAGAGATAACCCACTGCACCTGGGTTTTATAGGTGTTAGCTGGATTAGCGATGGGCATTCCCTGGCATCCGAAGAACTATCTAAGGGAATCCATGTACTGGGTGTTGCTCAAAAAGCAGATCCTGCTGCGTTGTCCGAGTATATTCAGCCCTTTCAAGGAGGGCTTGAATTTAAAAGATATCCTTTGTTTAGAGACTTATATATCATTAGTCGTGAAGGTTATTCCGGATTAGGCGGGGGATTAATGACCTACATCGCGCGGGATGTCGGTGGATTGATAATTCAAAAGATGGGATTGCTGCCAACGGTACCCTATCCCAGAGAATTGGAGATTACTACGGGGCAAAATTTTTAGTGGACTTAAACAATTTATTAGATTTGGAGCTTGTTATTGAAAAGCCAAATTTTTTATCATTACATTAACCGGGTAAAAAATGAACAGAAACATGAGAATGAAAGTAGTAGCACTTGTATTTGGTTTATTGGCGTTTGTAAACTTACACGCACAAACGACTCAGGATGGCTTAGCATTAATACACGGAGAGCGTTACACTGAGGCGGGGGATTTATTCAAAAAGCTCGCTGAAGGTAGTCCATCTGCTGACAACCAGTATTATCTTGGTTACTATTATATTAAGACTAACCAACTTGATGAAGCCCAGAAAGCATTCGAAAAAGGGTTGCAAATTGATGATAAATCATATTTGAATCAGGTCGGTGTAGGTACCGTTGCGTTGGCGAAGGGTGAGCGAGCTAAGGCTAAGGAGCTTTTTGACGAGGCCGAAAAGAAAAAGAAAAAGGATGCTGAGGTTTTGTTCAGAATCGGCGAAGCTTACACTTTGTTTGAAAAACAAAACGACCCTGCTGAGGCAATCAGGCTTTTGGACGAGGCGATTAAAAGAGACAAAAATCTTGCCGATGCTTATCTTGCAAAGGGAGATGCGCTCATGCTTCGTAACGAAGGTGGTGCAGCTGTAACTGCTTACGAATATGCATTAACTGCTAAACCAAACTATCCGGCAGCTCATAATGCAATAGGGCAAATTTACCTGAGGGGGAAAAATTATAATCTTGCGCTGGAAAACTATAAAAAAGCTATTGATGCTGACGCAAACTTCGCACCTGCGTACAAAGATTTGGCAGAGTTATATTTCTGGGCACAGAAATTCAAGCAGGCGGCGGAGAATTTTGACCTTTATATCCAAAAAAGCGGTACTACTGATCCAGAAATGAAGTTACGTGCGGCTCAGTTTGCTTTTACTGCAGACGACTATGCTAAATCTCTGCAACTACTTGAAGAGATCAAAGGCAAAATAAACAATCCCATTACGTTGCGTATGTACGGTTGGTCATATTTTAAAACCAATGAGGCAGACAAAGCGATCCAAAGCCTGACTGAGTTTATAAAAGTAGCTCCGGAGAAGATTATTGGTGATGACTACAAATATCTGGGACGTGCATATAATCAAAAAGTAACAGATGGAAAGGGCTATGATTCGACCGGTGTAAGCTACATTTTGAAGGGTGCTGATATGGATACCAGCAAAACAGAAGCTGCAGAAACCTACAAAGAAGTTGCAGCCCTGTATTACGCAGCGAAGGATTTTCCCAATGCTGCCAAAACTTATGAAAAAGGCATTCAATTGGATACTGCCAAGGCCAGCGCCAACGATTATTATTACACAGGTTTGGCTAATTTCCAATCGGCTCAAACTTATATAATTCCTACAGCTGCTGATTCCAATTTTGCTGACAGTGCTAAAATTGCGACTATAAAAAAGGGCTTGTATCTGAAAGCTGATTCTATTTTTGCAATTGTTACTCAAAAGCTTCCTGACTGGCCCTATGGATATTATTGGAGAGCGAGTACGCTGTACAATGCATACGACAGACAGGAAAATGTGGACAAAGGTATCTCAGCCCCGTATTATCTGAAATTGACAGAACTCGCGGAAAAAGATCCTGACCCGAGCAAATATAAATCCTATCTGAAATTGGCATATAGCTATTTGGCGTTCCATGCTCAGACAACTTTGAATGACCAGGCGAAGGCGAAAGAGTATTGGGAGAAGCTGTTAAAAGTTGATCCGGATAATGCATCTGCGAAAGAAGCATTGGGTCTAGCGGTAGCTCCTACTGAGCCCGCTGCCGGAAAAACAGCAACTACTGCCCCTAAGAAAAAATAGATTACACGCATAAGCTAAAATTAAAGCCGTCAGGGAATTTCCCGGACGGCTTTAATTTTATCACAATTATGAAACTTGATTATTGTTCTACGGAAGAAATACGTGCGAAACAGTTATTCAATACAGGAAGATGTACTGTGCTGTAATGATCATAACACCATTGCCTTAAACGTTTTACCTCGGCGGGCATCAACATACGAATTGCTTTTTTTAATTCCTTTTCAAATAATCTGCGGTCGAAGCTAACTTTTTGCAGAATAATTTTAATGTATTCAAGCATCGAGGCCATAGTATTATGTAGTTTTGTGGTTTAGGAACATGAATAAATGTATAGTGGGAATATGAGAAGAGCTCCTCGCTCAGGGCAATTCCAAATAAAGTTAACGAAATATTTGTTTAAAATATATGCGTTAACGAATATTATTTTGTGTTTTTTTGGTACGTGTCATGCTCAGGGAGTTGACGAAAACATTAGTATCGAATTCGGATCAAAAACACTTTCTCTGGACCAGCCTTTCGTTATATCTGTTGTTCTTAGTAACGCTGAATCCAGACCTTCCATTATCTTTCCCGAAATAAATGGACTAGAAAAGCGAAGTAAATCGGCTACAAGTACGATTAGCACTGTGGACGGTAAGAAAATTGTTCTCCAAACAATTAGCCAGGAGTATTTTGCTTCAAAGGCTGGCAACTATTTGATCCCGGAATTTGTGATCACTGTGTATGGTGTTCGTTTAAAATCAGAAGAAACCATGGTAGTCTTTTCACAAGGTAACCTAGACGGAGCTGATGCTGCTACCATTGAAAATGAAGGGCTGGAGGCGGATATAGAGGATATTAATGAAGGGATTTTTCTATCCGTTCAGACCGATAAAAAGAGTGTCTACATACGACAGGGGTTTGCATTAAGGATTTCTCTTTATATCTCAGAAGATGCGCCTGTAGAGATGGAATTCTACCAGTTCAACAGACAACTTCAATCAATCCTGAAAAAAGTCAGGCCGGTTAACTGCTGGGAAGAAAATGTCGGTTTGGAAGAAATCGTAAGGCGGAAAGTCAAAATCCGTGGTAACGCCTACACGGAATACAATATGTACCAGTCCAGATTGTTTCCTATCACTTCCGACAATATCGTTTTACCGTCCATATCTTTGGATATGTTGGTTGTGGATAACAGCAATGCAGTCAATGTTGAGAGGAAGGTTGTCAAGACTTTTAAGTCCAAAGCCTCGACGGTATTGGTCAAACAACTGCCGAACCATCCGCTTCGTGATCAGGTGGCCGTAGGTTTGTACAGTCTGAAAGAAAAGCTATCTAGCGAGCTGGTGTATCCCGGCGAAAGTGTACGCTATATGTTCAAGGTTGAGGGAACGGGAAACATCGCTGCTATTTCACCGCCAGTGATTCAAGCCAATTCGTCGTTCGATATCTATCCGCCAGAAGTGAGCCAGGTTATTAAAAGAAGTTATCAGAATGTGATCGGGGAGAAAACTTTTGATTACTTTGTTGTTCCAAGAAAGGATGGTGACTTTTCTCTTGCCAGGTATTTTCAGTGGATTTACTTCAACTCGGAGACTGAAAAATATGATACACTGAGATCATCCAGGAAACTGCAGGTGAAGGGAGAAGACTACAAACTGGCCAATTTTTCGCTCAGCGGATCATCAGGACTTTATGATAATCTGGAAAACCTGGACAGCAGCAAGGAGACTATTGATTTTAAACAAATTTTAAAAGACGCAACCAATGCAATAGTGATTGTATTGTTATTGGTGATGATCTGGGTATTCAGAAAGTAGGAATTTAATGGGAAGCACATTCGGAAAGATATTTAAAATCGCCACGTTCGGAGAGTCGCACGGCGTGGGTATAGGAGTGATCATAGAAGGCTGCCCGGGCGGCGTTGACTTTGATCCGAATTTCATACAGCATGAATTGACGAGAAGAAAACCCGGGCAGTCACGGATTACGACCCAAAGAAAAGAAGCAGACGAGTTCGAGGTCCTTTCTGGTGTATTTGAAGGCAAAACTACCGGGACGCCGATTGCTCTGATTATAAGAAATGAAGATCAGCGGAGCAAGGATTATTCCCACATAGCAGTTCAGTTCCGGCCTTCGCATGCTGATTATACCTATCAGGTGAAGTACGGTGTCCGTGATTACAGGGGAGGTGGAAGAAGCTCTGCCCGTGAAACTGCCGCCCGGGTTGCCGCTGGTGCGGTGGCCAAGCTTTTACTTGCTAAGCTTGGAGTAAATGTTCAGGCTTATGTTTCGCAGGTTGGCACTTTGAAAGTTGATAAACAATATACTGAGCTGGATTTGTCCATAACGGAGACTAACGCAGTACGCTGCCCGGATCCTGATATTGCTGAGCAGATGTTTGATTATATTGATGGCATCAGGAAACAAGGGGACTCTGTTGGCGGAGTTGTAAACTGCGTGATCACTGGTGCCCCTGCGGGATGGGGTGAGCCGGTTTTTGACAAGCTGCACGCGGATCTTGGAAAAGCGATGTTAAGTATAAATGCTGTGAAAGGATTCGAGTATGGAAGCGGCTTTGAAGGGGTTACGATGCTCGGTTCTCAACATAATGACGCTTTTTATATAGACGAAAAGGAAGAAGTGCATACAAGGACCAATCATTCAGGAGGTATACAAGGGGGCATTTCGAATGGTGAGGATATCTATTTTAAAGTGGCTTTTAAGCCTGTGGCAACGATCATGCAGGATCAGGAGAGTGTTGACCAGCATGGCGATGTTGCAATCGTTCAGGGGAAAGGAAGGCATGATCCGTGTGTAGTGCCGAGGGCGGTGCCCATAGTGGAAGCAATGGCTGCTCTCGTGCTTGCAGACTTTTACCTGCGTAATAAGTCGAGTAAGATTTAACTCAGAGCAAAATTTGGAACTATCGCTTTTTTCGTCGCTGGTTGAGGCAAAGCACAAGCCATATCGTTCCTAAAAACTCGATGGCAAGTCCAAATAAAATGACGGGGTGGCTCAACTGAACTTGTGAGGATTGTAAAAATGATCCTGCTGCCAGTACGATCATACCGGCCAGGAGGATTAATGCAGCGTTTGTAAAACTAAGTTTCACCTAAGTGTATCGTTCGTTAGCAAATCAAACAAAAAATGGCTCCCGAGAGCCATTTTTTGTTCTTATATACTTAAATAACCTGAGTTTTACCCGGAACTGCAACTGGATATAATCCGTCCGGACCTGGTAATATTTTCGGAGATGCGTCCCACGCAAGCTTGTCGGGGAAAAGATTAATGTCTGAATTGAATGCTTCGTCCCATTTGATCATCTTTCCGGAATATGTTGCCATGCGGCCCATAATCGCTGTCATAGTACTTTTTGCACCATTCTCAGCGTCGGCAAATTTATATTCCCCTTTTGCAACTGCCGCAAAAAGCTCATCATGCTCAACCTGATATGGGTTGCGATCCCCTTTGTCGTCGTGTTGGTAAATAACGCCGCCTTTATAATCTTTGAGAATTGTTTTCTTACCGTCAAAGCTGTCGATACGGCCTTTTGTTCCTACAAATGCCTCATCTACTTTATTCCAGGTACCTTCAAACTGGCGACACTGGCTGGAAATAACGGTTCCGTCAGCATATACCAGGTCAAGTGTGTGGTGGTCGAAGATCTCGCCGTATGCCTTTCCGGTGCGCACTTCGCGTCCGCCTGTACCCTGGATCTGAACGGGGTATCCTTTTTTTACCCAGTTTGCAACATCGATATTGTGTACGTGCTGTTCTGAGATATGATCACCGCAAAGCCAGTTGAAATAGTACCAGTTTCTCATTTGGTACTCCATTTCAGTTTGGTTCGGCTGGCGTTCTTTCATCCACGGGCTGCTTCCGACCCAATAAACCTGCCCGCCGACAATATCACCGATTGCACCATCGTGAATGCGTTTGATGGCAGCAAGATAATTTGCCTGATAGTGACGCTGAAGGCCAACTACAACATTCAGTTTCTTTTTCTTAGCCTCTTCTGCAATTTCGAGGACCTTACGGATACCAGGCGCATCGGTAGCAACCGGTTTTTCCATAAAAATATGCTTGTTGTTTTTCACAGCCTCCTCGAAGTGGGCTGGGCGGAAGCCAGGAGGTGTAGCAAGGATTACTACGTCTACATCCTTAAGTGCAATTGCTTTTTTGAAAGCATCAAAACCAACAAATTTCCGATCTTCAGGAACATCCACTTTGGTTTTTGTGTCGACATTTACCCCTGCGGCATTTTTATATTTCTTTGCGGTCAGGTTTTTGTATGATTCGTCCAGACGGTCCTTGAAGGCATCCGCCATTGCAACGATCTGAACATTCTGAGTCGTGCTCAAAGCCTGCGCTGCTGCTCCTGTTCCACGTCCTCCACATCCGATCAGAGCAACTTTGATCGTTTCACCTACAGCACTATTATAACCATATCCTGTAATCGGCTTCAGGATAGCACCGCCTGCCGCAAGCAGACCGGTTGCTTTCAAAAAGTTACGTCTGTTTTGTTCCATTATTTTAAAAAAATTAAGAGTTTGAATATGAGATCAATAATCTTCAATCAATTTAGGACTGTAATAGGCTTTGATTTCCTCAGCCGAAGGAGTTTTGAGAGGCCGCACCACACGAAAGCCCACAAAAGAGGCACTTGTCATCCACCATTCACTTTTAGGAAGCTGCGGATCCAGGATTTTCCACTCGGCTTTTGAAGCCACACGTGCTGCGCTACGCAAATCAGCAGGCTCATCATCCCACGATCCGCCACGAACCGAGGTTGGATAAAGTTCAGTTACAGGAGCATAAGCTTCACCGGCAGGTTGTTTGGCATAATAATCGGGGATATATTGGTCTAGTGTCCATTCCATCACATTACCGTGCATATCGTGCAATCCGAATGCATTTGGTTTTTTCAGACCTATTTTTTTGTAAGCGGCATCACTGTTTTTGCGGTACCATGCATACTCATCAATCTTCGCATCGTCATTTCCAAAGGAATAGGCAGTTTTTGATCCCGCACGGCATGCATATTCCCATTCAGCTTCTGTTGGCAACCGGTAAAAAATGCCTGTTTTTTCATAAAGCCATTTACAGAAATGAATCGCTGCATACTGGGTCATATTGATGGCTGGATATCCGGCCCGGCCCATACCGAAAGACATATCCACATATGGAGGACTTGGTCTTGTGCTGGCATCCGTTTTTTGAACACTTTTATCCGGGTCAGGGTAGCGGGCGGCCATTTCCTTCTCCATATTTTTGAAGGCATAAAGATCATAAATATCCCAGACCACTTCGTGTTTGCCCATCCAGAAAGGCTCGATTTTTACTTTATGCTGAGGGCCTTCGTCAGCTCTGCGTCCTTTTTCAGAGGCAGGGCTTCCCATCACAAATTCACCGCCAGGAACAGCCACCATATCATATACCTGTGTGCTGCCGCCTATCTTTTGCGTATAACTTTTAAAATTACTGTCCTGCGCAATAGCATTAAAACCAAAGAAAACTGTTGAGATTAGGTAAAGAAATTTTTTGGACATGATAAAATAACGTGTTCTATGAAAACATCTAACTAAATATAAAGAGCAATATTATGCTATTTACCTAACGAAAACGAATTTTTTCTTTCTTGTTTAATATCTCTCCTACCTTTGTAGCCAGTGAATTTCAAATTTTATTATGAATTACCTTTCAGCAGAAAATATAGCAAAGTCATTTGGCGATCAATGGCTTTTTAGAAGTATCAGTTTTGGAATTAGCAGGGGAGATAAAGTAGCCTTGATCGGGACGAACGGAACAGGGAAAACGACTTTTCTGAACATCTTGACCGGCAAACTTCCTGCGGACGAAGGAGAAGTTAGTATCAGAAAGGATATTCGTGTCGGATATCTGGACCAAAGTCCGGCGTTCGATGAAAATTTGCCGGTTATGGAAGTGATTTTTTCTTCCAATAATCCGATCGCCCAGGTTGTGAAAAGATATGAACATGCCATAGAAACCGATAACCACGATGAACTGTCGGCAGTTATGGAGGATATGGACAAATTCAATGCGTGGGATTTTGAATACAGGACGAAGGAAATCCTGGGCCGGCTTGGGATACATAATACGGAAAATAAATACGGTACGTTGTCGGGCGGGCAGCGCAAAAGGGTGGCCCTGGCAAAAGTGTTGCTGGAAGATCCTGACCTGCTCATTCTGGATGAGCCTACCAACCATCTTGACCTTGATACAGTTGAGTGGCTCGAAAACTATCTGAATACTTCCAATACGACAATCCTGGTGGTAACCCACGATCGTTACTTTCTGGATACCGTTTGTAACCAGGTACTCGAACTGGACCGGGGCTCGGCATATACTTATAAAGGTAATTACTCTTATTTTCTGGAGAAAAAAGCCGAACGCGAAGAGGTAGAGGCGGCCGGCATCGATAAGGCCAGAAATCTCATGCGTAAGGAGCTTGATTGGATCAGAAGGCAGCCTAAGGCAAGGGGAACAAAAGCCAAGTACCGGGTAGATGCCTTTGAAGAACTGAAAGAAAAAGCCAGCCAGAAGAAACCCGATATGCAGCTCGAACTGAATGTTCGTACGTCCAGGCTTGGCAGCAAGATTATTGAACTGGACAATGTAAGTAAGGGTTTTGATAACCGCGAATTGATCAAAAACTTTGAATATACCTTCCGTCGTGGCGACCGGATCGGGATTGTGGGGCAGAATGGTATGGGTAAGTCTACGCTGTTGAACATGATTACCGGCGAACTTCTTCCGGATAAGGGACAGATCGTAAAAGGCGAGACCGTACAATTTGGCTATTACAGACAATCTGATCTTGTATTCAATGAAAACCAGCGTGTAATCGACATTGTGAAGGATGTAGCGGAGGTGGTGCAGCTCGGTACCGGGGAAACTGTTACGGTGGGCCATTTGTTGCAGGCGTTTTTGTTTTCTCCTTCCAAGCAGTATGATTTTATTTCAAAACTCAGCGGAGGGGAAAAAAGAAGGTTACAGCTGCTTCTGATATTGATCAAACAGCCTAACTTCCTGATTCTCGATGAGCCAACCAACGATCTTGACATTGCCAGTTTGAATGTGCTGGAAGAGTTTCTGCTTAATTTTCCGGGCTGTCTGGTGATCGTATCCCATGACAGGTACTTCCTGGACAGACTGGTACAGCATATATTTGTTTTTGAAGGAGAAGGCCGGATTAGCGATTTTCCGGGTAATTACACCGAACTTCGCGACTATCAGGATGAGCAGGAAGCTGAAAAAAAGATTACCGGATCTACGGCCGGCAGTAAAATTCCCGTAGTGCAGGCCGCTGAGCCTGTCAAGGAAACCGTTGTTGCATCTCCGCTTGCTCCTAAAAGAAAGCTCAGTTACAAGGAACAAAAAGAAATGGAGCAGCTTGAATCGGAAATTGCTATGATGGAAAAACAAAAAACCGAGCTCGTGGAGAAACTTAATAACGGGGGCTCGCATAGCGACCTTTCGAAGTGGGCAAAGCAAATAGATGAGTTAACGGAGAGCCAGGCAGATAAAGAGATGCGGTGGCTCGAACTTTCGGAAAATGCTTAAATTGGGCAGAATACCTTTTTGTAAATGAGGAGTAAAATTCATGGATTCAATTGTCGATTTTTTTCAATATATTCTTAATTCGGAGGAGATAATCCGCACCGGTGGTTTATTGGTTATTACATTTATCGTCTTTGCGGAAAACGGACTCTTTTTTGCCTTTTTTTTGCCAGGCGACTACCTCGTTTTCTTAGCCGGGGTTTTCTGCGGAACGGGCATTTTAAAAGTTCCTATTATGGTTTTGCTGTTGTCTATGTTCGCTGCTGCTGTGCTCGGCTCTTTAGTAGGGTATATTTTCGGGAAATATTTCGGTGGTATTTTCGAAAACCGGCCGGATTCGTTTTTCTTCAAAAAGAAACATATCGAAACGACGCGGAAATATTTCGAGAAATATGGGAGCAGAACTCTGATTATCAGCAGGTTTTTGCCTGTGGTCCGGACTTTTGCACCTATTCTGGCAGGGTTGGTAAAAATGACACTGCCTGCTTTTCTTTTTAATAATATATTGGGCGGTGCAATTTGGATCGGAACTTTAACCGGCGGCGGCTACCTGTTTGGCGAACGCTTTCCGGGGATCGTCGATTACGTTCAATATATCATTTTATTCTTCCTGGCCATCACAACTTTTACGGTGATCAAAGGTTACATCAATGCCAGAAAAGAGATGGGCTGAGCCTATTTAATCTTTTTCTCCAACTGTTTGATAATCCGTTTTTTTCCGGGATTGATTTTCTGGAAACGGCTTTTGAGGTCGGGCGGAGTATTGATGAGATCAATCGCCTTACCATCAACCAGTGCTTTCATAACCTTGGTGATTTCCAGATTAAGCACCATCGACAGGCGATGTACGGTACCTACATCAAGCCTTCTTTTGTTGTTTTCAATCCTGTTAATAATGGATGTTGATAAACTCAGGCAGATTCCCAAAGCCTCCTGAGATAAGCCTGCTTTTTCCCGTATTTTCCTAAAATTACTCCCAAAGTCGATCATTGTGTGTTCGGGCAAAAGTGTGTGTATATCACGGACAAATTAAGATGGTTTTTAAAATTCCGTTGTAGAATAGTTTCAGCCCGCCAAAAGTTGTGCGGAAATCGCAAAGTCTTTTGCAGTTTCCGCAACAGGAAATTTTGTGGCGTGTATTTATTTTGACGGAGCCAAAATGGCACGGTTTTTCCCTCCATCAATAACTATTCGTCAATGAAACAAAGGACACATTATGCTCTCCTGCTGGCTTTTATAGCCATTATTTTAATTTCAAGTTCACTATATGCCCAACAAGTAGATTTGGGCTCGATTCAAAAACAACGGCCGATCAGATACGTTGCGATTGGCGGATCGCTTTCTGCGGGAGTAAGGGATGGAGGTTTGACAAGAGAGAGTCAAATATCCTCATTTCCCAATCTCTTAGCCAAGCAGATGGGCCTTTTAAATTTTAAGCAACCGCTTTTTGACTCTACTTTTAGAAATGGGATCGGATATCAAAAGGTCGAGAATCATAACGGGATTTTGAAATTTACCCATATTTCAGAAAATACCCTGTCGGAGAAAAACCTGTCAAGAATTGAAGGAGTTGTTGATAATCTGGCAATCCCGTTCCTGAAGATCTCCAATATCAGGGTTGACGAGAGTATGAGAGGTTCGTTCTTGCCAGCATTCGAACGCAATTCCTACGACCATATATATAGATACGTTGATCAGCAAAGAGAGGGAAAGGCCTCATATTATTGGCTCGTAAATAACAAAATAGATACAGCCGATTTTTTCACGCTTGAAATTGGGATGCATGATTTCGTTTCCTACTATAAGAACGGGGGATATGGTCAATCAATAAGCATGATGACCAATGATCGGGAAGGCTATTACCCAGAAGACGATCTCATTCAGCTTCTATTTTCAAAGGGCGCTAAGGGGGTTATTGCAAATGTGCCGGACGTACTCAGATTTCCATATTTTCAGCACTACAAACTTAGCGATATTAAGAAAATATCTGGCGATCAATTATTTGCCGAATTTAACGGGAAGTTGCAAGTGCGAAGATTAAATAAGAATGACCTTCTAATCCCTACCGAGAATACCAGCACTCTTTTTACAAATGTTAGTTCAATTGGTCGCTCTCCGGATGTGCCTCTTATGGATGAAGATGTGATCGGAGCTGAGGAAAAAGTTGATGTTGGCGTTTACAATTCGTGGATTACCACAATTGCAATTTTGAACAGAATGCCGGTTGTTGATTTGAATGGACTGTATTCAAAAATTCTAGATGAGGATTTTGTTACAGATGACGGCGTAAAAATTGATCCCAGTTATCCAAATGGCAATTTTTTCTCAGCAGATGGCATACATCCCACCAAGATTGGTCAGGCAGTCATTGCCAATGAGTTTATCAAGACAATCAATTCCTATTATGGCGTGCAAATTCCACTTATCAACATCAAAGAAATCAAATAATATATGAAACAGTTATTCTTGTTAACTCTGCTCGCTGCCACAACATTTCGTGCATTTGGACAGGCCGGCGGAATTTTTACTCCCCGGTCTAATGCTGTCTTTCAAAGAAACACAACTACCACAGGAGGTTCTACCATAGTGACGTTTTCAGGACAGATGTTTGTAAATAACAATTTGACTTATCAAATAGAGAAGTTAGACAAAAACGGCAATTTCACAGGATATTGGAAAACTGCACAAGCCTTCCCGGCTGGATCAATCTCGAACTTGGGGAACGGCGCAATATTTCATTTCACTTTGGATGTTCCCACAGGTTGGTATTTGTTTAGGGTAAATGCGCCGGAATCAGGAAATTGGGAGGCGAGATTTGGTGTTGGAGAGGTATTTATTATTGCGGGTCAGTCCAACGCTCAAGGAGCTGGGGATGTTCACTTAATTTCAACAACCGAAAACCTCGATTGCGTATCAGGTAACCGAAACGCACCGTTTGGGGATTTTGGAGATCTTTGGATACCAACATTTACGCGCATTGACCCGTGGAACCCTAAGATCGGTCCAAGGGGAGATAGGCCCTGGTTCTGGCAGGAATTGGGAAACAAAATCGCCGTCAGAGAGTTGCCTGCCCGAGTTGTCCCTGTTGCATTTTACAATATGGCTCATGGCGGAAGTAGCATTAATAATTGGTATGATTCAATGTTACGGGTTAAACAAATGTATAACAACAATTATGGAAACATAATGACCTATGGTGCAACTACTACGATTTTTAATCCGTGGGGATCTGTTTTCGATAGTCGGCTACCATACAGCGATTTACGAGATTTTCTCTCATACTACATAAACTATACTGGGGTACGTGCTGTACTTTGGCATCAAGGAGAAGCTGAAACCAAGACGTTGCTTAGCAAACATGGAAGCGCTAATTACACTTCTGGGCCCGTCCCAGGCCCTACAATGTCTCCGCCGAGCCCAGCTTACGCGATTGGTGATTACGAATCTAAATTAAAAGCTATAATTGCAGAATCCCGGGTGCTTCAACCAAACCTTGCGTGGGCAATTTCGAAAGTGTCTTTAATAGGTAATAACCGAGTAAACCCTAACCTAACGGTCGATCAAATTAGTAGTAATACAGCAAATGGTGGAACCCTAGTCACTCCTTTGGGAAATTATCAAAATGTTGGCAGCGTGGTACAAGAACAAATCGATGTTCAAGCTACAACATCAAATGTTGTATGGATGTCCCAAAATTCTGATACCTACACGAACCGCCAAACGGACAAGACGCATTTTAGTGAAGCGAATTTGGTAAACATGGCAGACGATGTTTATAACAATATGGGAACGATTATTTCGAAGACTCCAATCCTACCATCAGCACTTCCGAGGTTAAGTTTAGCTAAAAACGGCAGTTTTGACTATACAGCCAGCACAACGGGTATTTTCTCAATTTATCGTTGGAAAAATCAGTTTCCGCTATCGCCATTTGAGCAAGATGCACCGAACATGGGAAGCAGTTATAATCCCAGTCCTGTGGGGGGAGATCCTGGATTTTCAGGGTACGCGAAAACAGCAAGTGGCAGGATTGTACCAATTGTCCCCTGGGTTTATATTAATCTTGTACCTGGTGCGAGGATTGGGTCTGATAATACCGAAAATGAAGCTGTATTGGAAAATACAAGTTTATTTCCCAATCCCATTTCAAAGAAACAATACCTGAATGTCAGCTTTTCAACTACCGTTGAAAGTTTTATGAAAATCAGGCTTCTTGATCAGAATGGTTTTACTTTAAAGGAGATAAATAAAGATATTTCAAAAGGAAAACATAGCTATACATTTCCATTGGAAGACATCGAAATGGACGCTGGGGCGCAGATCATATACTATCATTTAGAGACGGTCCAGCACAACGAAGTTAAAAGGATATTATTAATGAAATAATTGAAATGCGATGTAATTGACAGCAGAAAAAGAGCTATTTATGAAAACAATTTTTTCCTTATTTGTCATCCCACTTGTGGTGGTATTCATAGGTTGTAAAGACTATGACAACAAAATACCTGCTGATGATAAATCGATTACGATATCTCCGGAATTTGAAAAATTTTTAATCAAGAGCAAGATTGATCCTGACACCAAACCGGATGGTCAAATTAGTTATCGCGACATTAAGGATGTGGATAGTCTAAATATTTTGTTAGAAGGTAATGGTAACAGTTTAGAAGGGCTGGAGCATTTTACTAATTTAAAGTATCTCAAATACACTGGCAACCAAATCCCAACTAATGATGCTAATCGGTATTACTATGCTTTCACCGCAGGTGTTATTAAAGACTTCGTGCCATCCCTCGACACACTGGATGTAAGCAAAAACATGAAACTGCAATTTGTTGAATGTTCAGGGCTCGGTGATGGGGGTGGATATTCTTCATCGATCGGCTACTTACGACTGGGAAAAAATGATCAATTAAAATCTATAATTGCAAGCAAATCCATGATGTCCTCAATTGACCTCTCCGGTGTGCCTAACCTGGAGAATCTGGACATTGTAGAATGTTACAACTTGTTAAAAGTAAATATTTGCAGCAATAACAGGTTGAAAACACTCAATTCCTGGCAGGTCAAAAAATTCTATATTTCATCCGTGTCTTCTAAGAAAGCAAATTGGAGTACCGGATCTGCAGCGTTTTCTGAATGTAAATGAATCATTGCTAATGGTAGTAAAGGTTTTCATAATAGTTAGGTCAAGATAGTTTTATCACCTTTCTCGTAATTTGTCATAAGAGATGTCTTAGGGAGGATTGGGGAATTGAAAGTAGCAATGAGAATGATTTAAAATCCGACTGTGTGGGTTTGTGTAGTCAGCAGGATTTTTTATCTACGGAGTTCATGTGATTTATCATTTCATCGGAAACAACTATGTTTTAAATCAGAATATCGAAATGTACTAATTTATATATCATTATTATTTATTTCAGCCGGTGTAATAATCAAATTTAAAGAATGTAGGTAATCACTGGATTTAATAATTTATATTAATATTTGTCGCATTGGTATTTAACATCTACAAACTATTTTGTTGAAATTTTCATTGCTTACATAGATTCTTTTTGCAAAAATTTTATCAGTCAATCAAGTGTGTAGAAAATGCCATAGAATTTTAAATCTATCAAATTGTGCTGTTTGAACAGAACCAAATGACTTTAATTGTTAAATGCCTTCCAAGCAGAAATTAATCCTCCGCTTCCTTAAACCAACCCGAATAAGTAACATAATTATTAGCTGTTCTGTCAATGGCGGCATTTAGTTCGGGAGAAACGTCTTTGAGATACTTTGCCGGATTGCCGGCATAAATGGTTCCGGGAGGGACTTTCGTTCCCTGGGTGACAATAGCGCCCGCAGCGACAATCGAACCTTCCCCGATCACCGCCCCATCCATCACAATGGACCCCATTCCAATCAGCACATGATTTTCGATGGTACAGCCATGTACAATAGCATTATGGGCAATTGATACATAATCCCCTATGGTGGTTGCAAAACGCTGGTAAGTACAATGAATGACGGCTCCATCCTGCACATTGGAATAATTCCCGATCCGGATGCTGTTCACATCACCCCTGACTACTGCATTAAACCAAACCGTACAGTTGCTTCCCATTACAACATCTCCAACAATGGTTGCATTTTCTGCAAACCAGCAATTTTCCCCGAAAACAGGAGTATATCCCCGAACAGATTTTATCAAAGCCATTTTTTTAATTCATTATAATTTAATCAGTTCGGATGAATATTTAAGACACGCTTTTATCCACCGCTGCAAATTTGTTGCGGAAAATTAAATATATTCGTTTTTGAATAAAATATATCTGCTAAATTATGCGGACAGCCGGTAATATTTCAAAAGGAAGTCTCTTAATAGCCAAGCCATTTCTTGGTGACCCCAATTTTGAAAGAGGGGTGATTCTTATGTGCGAACATAATGAACACGGGAGTTTTGGGTTTGTGCTGAACCAAACTACTGATTTGTTTTTGGGGGATGTTCTGGATGAAACTATTTATCAGGATGTGACCCTTCATTTGGGGGGGCCGGTCGAGAAAAATACATTACACTTCATTCATAGGCGACCGGATCTGGTTTCCGGCGGCTCGGAGATCATGGACAATGTATTTTGGGGCGGCGACTTTGCCAGCGTAAAAACGCTCCTCAATCTGAATACGTTGCAGCAGGAAGATGTACGGTTTTTTATTGGATATTCGGGATGGAGCGGTGGTCAGCTTGATGCCGAACTCAACCAGGATTCATGGATTATTACGAACACCACTTCCGATTTTCTTTTTAGTACTCCTCCAGGAAATTTCTGGCGGGAAATATTGCGCAACATGGGCGGCGAATATCGCTCCATCGCACATTACCCTATTGATCCGAGGCTAAACTGATCCGTTCACGCAGCATTTAATTAAGAGAATCAGAGCCTTTTATGGATTCATAATCTGATTTGATACGTCCCATTTCCTTTGCAAGAAATTGCTGAAGCTGCTCGTTAAAAGCTTTTTTCTCTTCTTCCGGCAAACTATTGTACAAATCCTTTAACTCCTGGTTGATTGCGGCTCTTTCCTCATCTGACGCCGCATTGATAGAGCGAATGTGAAATCTCTTAAAATCGTACTTTTCCATACAAGCTGGTAACTGGTCTGCAAAAGTACAAATTACCGCTCAGCTCCGGAAATCTGCCGTCGGCAGAAAGGAGTTCCCGTAGCAACATATTCTGTTTCGCAGACCGAACGAGAAAATCTTCGAAAATGTTGATCCGGATATGTTTAATTATCATTGAAATGAACCGTACTTTTTTCTTTATATTATTAACTTTTGTCCTCGTCGCTATAGACTGGTACGTTTGGCAGGGGCTTCGTTTGGCGATCCGAAATTTGTCGCCACTGACACAACGCTGGATCGGAGGTGCCTACTGGGGGTTTACCGCCATTACTTTGCTGGCTTATGTCGGTATGCAGTTTTTGCCACCTGATTATTTCAGCAGAAATACGCGGACATTCGTTATCGCGTTGATCGCAATTCCTTATTTATCCAAATTGCTGGCTGTCTTCGTCTTATTGATTGACGAAGTACGCAGGCTCTTGCAATGGATCACGAGTTTGTTTTTTCCTTCCGTCGCCCCGGTTTCTCCAGAGACGGGAGAACGGAGTATTCCCAGGTCGCAGTTTCTTGCCACCACGGCGGTAGTAGCCGGTGCCGGGTTGATGGGGACTTTTGCCTATGGCATCATTTCAGGTGCTCATGATTACCGTATCCGGCGTGTACGTGTGCCGTTAAAGAACTTGCCAAAAGCATTTGATGGTATCAAAATAGCGCAACTGTCGGACATACACTCCGGAAGCTTTTTTAATAAAACGGCTGTTAAGGGCGGCGTGGAGATGTTGATGAAGGAAAAACCGGATATTGCTTTTTTTACCGGTGATCTTGTGAATGACCGTGCTATGGAGGTGAAAGATTATATCAATATTTTTGACAAGGTCAAAGCTCCGCTGGGGGTACATTCGGTTTTGGGCAACCATGATTATGGGGATTATTTCAAATGGCAAAGCATTGAGGCAAAAAACAGCAACCTGGCCGATTTGAAGAGGGCGCACAAATTACTTGGCTGGAATCTCTTGCTTGATGAACACAGGGGAATTAAAGTGGATGGAGAAGAAATCGGGTTGATCGGGATCCAGAACTGGGGCGCAGGTAATTTTGCCAAGTATGGGAATCTGGAAAAGGCACATAAGGATACGGGAGACTACCCGGTAAAAATATTACTTTCTCATGATCCTAGCCACTGGGAGGCCCAGGTATTACCAAAATTCAAGGACATAGATCTGGCGCTTGCAGGCCATACTCACGGAATGCAGTTCGGGGTTGAGATCGGAAAGCTGAAATGGAGCCCTGTTCAATACAGATATAAGCAATGGGCCGGTTTGTATGAAGAAAACGATCAGTACCTTTATGTGAACAGGGGGTTTGGTTATCTGGGTTATCCCGGGAGGGTAGGAATTTTGCCGGAAATTACGATATTGGAACTGGTAAAGGCCTGATCCTGCTGTAATAGGGAAATCAAAATTGTTTTCTTATACTGGATCAGCCAATATTGCGTTGAATATTTAAGCGCATATATGATCGAAAATAATGATTATGAGAAAATTTGTTCCTCTGATTCTGGTGTTAACTCTGATGTTCAGTGTATCTGGTTTAGAAACTGCACAGGCAAGACCTGAGGCCGCTAAGGCTGAGCTTTTTGGTAAAAAGAAGAAGAAATATAAGGGTTACCAGAAACCGAAATCAAAAAAGATATTGGGAATATTCAAACGCAAAACAGACTGCGGGTGCCCAAATCATTAATAGGTACGCAGACTGCATTTTTGTACATATTCAAGAGTAAGCAATGCAATCAATCTCTAAAAGATCTGGTTGGATTTGCTTACTTTTGTATTTTAAAACCACTCATTAACGACTTTGTTAGTCCAATTTGAATGAAAATTAATCTTCGAAATCAGGATAAGTTCGAAAACCGTCACCACGGTAAAGATGCGCAGGAATTACGGGAAATGTTGGACACCATTGGAGCGGCTTCATTGGATGAGCTGATCGATGAGACGCTGCCTGCGGCGATACGTTTGGAAAAACCTCTGAACCTGCCGAGTCCAAAATCTGAGCAGGAGTTTTTACAGGGTATTAAAAAGATTGCTGGTAAGAATGCGATCCTTAAATCTTACATTGGCACCGGTTATTATGACACTGTTACACCCAATGTAATTCTCAGGAATATTCTCGAAAATCCGGCCTGGTATACCGCCTACACACCATATCAGGCAGAAATAGCACAGGGAAGGCTGGAAATGTTGCTTAATTTTCAGACTGTTGTAACGGACCTCACAGGCATGGAAATAGCAAACGCTTCTTTGCTTGACGAGGCGACCGCCGCAGCTGAGGCTATGACAATGCTGCACGGCTTGCGTCCGTCGTCGAAGAAAAAAGCAAATACTTTTTTTGTCTCAGAGCTTTGCCATCCCCAAACCATTGATCTGATTCTAACAAGGGCGAAGCCTATCGGTATTGACGTTGTGGTAGGCAACCATGCAGTTGTGGATTTGTCTGATGAGAATCTGTACGGGTTGTTTGTCCAATATCCAGCTACCAATGGCGAGGTGATCGACTACACCGATTTCATTGCCTCCGCTCACGAATTGAATCTTTTTGTTGCAGTGGCAGCTGATTTGCTGGCGTTGGCATTGTTGAAATCGCCGGGCGAAATGGGTGCGGATGTTGTTGTCGGATCTTCCCAGCGATTGGGCGTGCCGATGGGTTATGGGGGGCCTCACGCTGCGTATTTCGCTACCAAGGATGCTTTCAAACGCCATATTCCTGGTCGTATCATAGGAGTGTCTGTAGACGCGGAAGGTAACAGGGCTTTGAGAATGGCGTTGCAGACTCGTGAGCAACATATCCGCCGTGAAAAAGCGACTTCCAATATTTGTACCGCTCAGGTATTGCTCGCAGTTATCGCCGGAGCTTATTCGGTTTACCATGGGCCGGAAGGTTTGAAAAGCATCGCTTCCCGTATACACGGACTGACCCGCCTGTTTGTTGACACTGTCAGAAAGTTTAATTACGATGTATTGACAGACAATTATTTTGATACAGTTACAATCCAGACACCGTTAACAAGAAAGCTGAGAGAGACGGCTGTGAAATGGGGTATTAATTTGAGATATAATAAAGAAGAAGGTGTTACGGTATCATTTGACGAGGCGAAGACTTTTGATGACGTAATTGCACTGTTGAATGTATTTGCGGAGGTTTCAGGTTTCCAGGGAGAAATGGTTATCGAGGATGAACTTGAATTTACACTTCCAGAAAATCTTGCCAGAACAACTCCTTATCTGACGCATCCGGTATTCAATACGCATCATACTGAACATGAAATGCTTCGGTATCTTAAATCTTTGGAAAACAAGGATTTATCGCTGGTACATTCCATGATCTCACTGGGAAGCTGTACTATGAAGTTGAATGCCACAGCAGAAATGATCCCTTTAACCTGGCCGGAATTCGGATCGATACATCCTTTTGCACCAACCAATCAGGTGGGAGGGTACGCGCAGCTCGTTAGTGAACTGAATATTTGGTTGTGCGAAATTACTGGTTTTGCGGCCATGTCATTCCAACCAAACTCCGGCGCACAAGGTGAATATGCCGGTTTGATGGCTATCAGAGCTTATCATGAAAGCCGCGGGGAGCAACATAGAACCGTTGCTTTGATACCCTCGTCAGCGCACGGCACCAATCCTGCCTCCGCAGTGATGGCGGGAATGAAAGTGGTGGTTACAAAATGTGATGAGCGTGGAAATATAGACGTGGCAGATCTTAGGGCCAAAGCGGAGCAGTACAGCAACGAACTCGCCTGCTTGATGGTTACTTATCCGTCGACCCACGGGGTTTACGAGGAAAGTATCATTGAGATTTGTTCCATGATCCATTCGTTCGGCGGACAGGTTTATATGGATGGGGCTAATATGAACGCACAAGTGGGGTTGACAAGCCCGGCGTCGATCGGGGCGGATGTGTGCCATCTTAATTTACACAAAACCTTCTGTATACCCCACGGAGGCGGCGGTCCGGGCGTTGGGCCGATCGGCGTTGCGGAGCATTTGATGCCGTTTTTGCCTGGTCACGTTAATTTTAGTACGCAACCGGCACATTTGCCTGCTGGTGAAGCGGGCGCAGTTTCTGCGGCACCGTATGGAAGCGCCAGCATCCTTACGATCTCCTATGCATATATTGCAATGATGGGTGGTGAAGGGCTTACAAATGCTACGAAATTTGCGATACTGAATGCAAACTATGTTAAAGAACGTCTGAGTGGTCACTACGATGTACTTTATACGGGTGCTAACGGACGTTGCGCGCATGAAATGATTTTGGATTGTCGCTCCTTCAAAGCGGCTGGGGTGGAGGCAGAGGATTTGGCAAAACGTTTGATGGATTATGGTTTCCATGCACCGACCTTATCCTTCCCGGTTGCTGGTACGTTGATGATCGAACCTACGGAATCGGAATCGAAAGCAGAATTGGACAGGTTCTGTGATACGATGATCGCGATCAGAAATGAAATTCGGGAAGTGGAGGAAGGTACTGCCGATCGTGTAGATAATGTCTTGAAAAACGCGCCGCACACGTCGCGTATATTGCTTAGCGAAAACTGGAACCGTTCTTACAGCAGAGAGAAGGCTGCCTTCCCGCTGCCACATTTACGGTTCAACAAGTTCTGGCCAAGTGTAAGCCGCGTAGACAGTGCATACGGCGATAGAAATTTGATCTGTTCTTGTATACCCGTTGAGGCCTATACCGAAGTTGAGGTTAATCAATAGTAAAGTGTGAATCAAAAAGGGGGATTTTCTCAACCGAGAAAATCCCCCTTCTTACGGATATAATTCGGCGTTTAAGTCTAGAAATGTCTTTCTCCGATCTCCCGTTTTCCTAACATCACAGCGCCTACCATTGCTACGAGAAGCAAAATAGAAACAAGCTCGAATGGGAGCAGATAATCCCGGAAAAGCAAAGCCCCGAGGTTTTCAATCATTCCGATCTGAGAGTCAAACTGTTCGGGATTGTAAGTTGGGATAACGCTTTTGCGATAGGCCCCGAAAAGAATAACAAATACGGTGCCGCCCACTATCGTGGCCGCAATTTTCGTAAGGTTAGTTTTAGCTTCTTCATGATCCTGTTTCATGTTAAGGAACATGATCACGAACAAGAAGAGAACCATAATAGCGCCCGCATAAACGATAATATTCACTGCCGCCAGGAACTGCGCATTAAGCAGAATATAATGGCCGGATAATGTAAAAAACGTCAGGATCAGATAAAGAACGCTATGAATGGGGTTTCGTGAAAGTATCACCATCAACGCGCTCAGCACCGTCAGAAATGAAAGGAAATAAAAAAATGATATAGAAGAATTCATAGCAATATACAGCTGCTGATGGTTTAATTTAATCAGTTCAGGGAACTGGCCTCGGAACTACATTGGTAACTTCGCCATTGGCCCTTTTTGTGTCCAGTGCGCGGGCCTCTTCCTTTGTCCACGCTTCACGTGTGTAGCGGTCATTCATATCCTCTACCAAAAGATCTTTTCCCCAGATTACCTGGTCACGTTCTGAGAACACAGGAACAAACTCATCGTGGCGGAGGTAAACAGCCTGTTTAGGACAAGCTTCTTCGCACAGACCGCAGAAAATACATCTCAGCATATTCACTTCATATACCGCAGCATATTTCTCTTCACGGTACAAGGTTTCTTCACCTTTTTCGCGTTCTGCTGCAACCATGGAAATTGCTTCTGCCGGGCAGGCTACCGCACATAGTCCGCACGCAGTACATCTTTCGCGGCCTTGCTCATCTCTTTTTAAAATGTGCCGTCCCCTGAAAACAGGGCCTAGGTACCTTTTTACTTCGGGATATTCAATCGTAACTTTTTTGGCGAAAAAGTGCTTGATGGTGATCGCCAGACCTTGCGCAATAGCCGGCAGGTAGGCGCGCTCCATCAGCGTCATTTCTTTATTGCTTACTTGCTTAGAGCGATTTGTCAATTGCATGGCAATACGTATTTTAATTTAATTCAACCAGGCAGTAATAACCGGCTTTAAGAAAAGAACGGCCGCACCGGTAATGATAATATTAAAGATAGCCAGAGGGATCAGTTTTTTCCATCCCAGGTTCATCAGCTGATCGTAGCGGAAACGCGGGATAGTCCAGCGAACCCACATGTAGAAAAAGATAAAGAATAGGGCTTTTCCAAAAAATACTGCTGTTCCGATCAGCGTAGCAATGTTGTGTCCTAATTCGGGACCAAAAGAACCAGTGAGCTGCGTGTAAACCCAATCCATTCCGGGATAGTTATAGCCACCGAAGTAGAGCACTGAAATGATAGCCGAAGAAACGAACATATTGATATACTCGGCAAACAGATAAAAACCCAACTTCATGCTTCCATATTCGGTATGATAACCGCCTACAAGCTCGGTTTCGCACTCAGGAAGATCGAAAGGCACACGATTACATTCTGCGAAAGAACATGTAATGAAAATAATGAAGCCCAGCGGCTGATAAAAAATATTCCAGTTTCCGCCATGTTGCTGAGCCACGATCTCACCCAGTGAAAGTGAGCTGCTCATCATCAGGATGGCAATCAGCGACAAGCCCATTGCTACTTCGTAACTGATATTTTGCGAAGCTGCTCTGATAGCACCCAGCAATGAGAATTTGTTATTAGAGGCCCAGCCACCTACCATAATTCCGTACACGCCAAGGGCTACCACGCCAAAAACATACAGAATTCCAATATTGGACTCCACACCCTGAAGTACTACTTCGTGTCCGTCAAAACGGAATGTGCTTCCAAAAGGAATAACTGCGCTGGCCAGAAGAGCCGTAAGCATGGCCAAACTGGGACCCGCAATGAAAAGCCATTTATTGGCAAGAGCAGGGATAAAATCCTCTTTAAAAAACATTTTGCCCGCGTCAGCAAGCGGTTGAAGCAAGCCGCCCCATCCGGCCCGGTTTGGTCCCATCCGGTCCTGGATAAAACCAGCCACTTTACGCTCAGCCCACGTGGAATACATGGCTATGACGAGGGTGAGGACAAAAACAACGAATATTGTTGCAGTCTTAATTAGAAACTCGGTTAAATCCATTTTTCTTAATTCGCTTTAAAATAATTTGCAGACCAGATATCAGTTATTTTTACTCAACAAAGAACGATGATTTGCTTTATCGTTGTTTTCTATGCTCTGGTGCCGGATGGTATCTTCGTCAGTAACATACGGGCGGGAATCATCGATATTCTTGAACTGCGTTGCGGCCAGCTTCAATGCAAAATCAGGTTTTTTTACCAGATCAGCGCGATATTTATTGGCTGAAATAACAGAGCTTCTTTTGACTTTGGTAGGTCCTTCCAATGTCCAGTCGCTTGTTTTTTTCTTGTCGAAACGGCAGGTGTTGCAAATGAAATCGTTTACCTCACCCCATGTATTCTTGCGGGCTGTAACTCTGATTACCTCTTCTCCGCGATACCATAAAGTTACTTTTCCGCAGCATTTTTCGCAATCACGATGCGCGTCTTCAGGTTTTGTGAACCAGACCCTGTTTTTGAAACGATAGGTCTTGTCTGTAAGCGCACCTACCGGGCAAACGTCTATCACATTTCCCGAAAAATCATTGTCAATTGCTTTTTCAATGTAGGTACTGATTTCAGAAGCATCTCCGCGGTTCATTACACCGTGCACACGCTGGTCGGTAATCTGGTCGGCGGTGTAAACGCAACGATAACAAAGAATGCAGCGGGTCATGTGCAATTGCACGTGCGGGCCAATATCTATTTTGTCAAAAGTCCTTCTATCCTCCTCATACCTTGTTTTCACAGATCCGTGCTCAAAAGCAAAATCCTGCAGGTGGCATTCCCCAGCCTGATCGCAAATGGGGCAATCGAGGGGGTGGTTGATAAGCAGGAATTCCACAATACTTTTACGGGTATCCAATACTGCCTGGTTCGTGGTATTTTCCACAACCATTCCTTCCTGAACCTGTGTAATGCATGAAGGAACCAGCTTGGGCATCGGGCGCGGATCTTTTGCAGAACCTTGTGCTACCCGCACCAAACACGCGCGGCATTTACCTCCCGAAGTTGGAAGTGGTTTATAATAACACATTGCCGGCGGCACCAAGGCCGCCTGGCTTTCATCCGCTTCGGCAATCTTTCGTGCTGCCTGCATGATAGTTGTTCCCGGCTCTACCTCGACTTCTATACCGTCGAATGTAATTTTAACTAATTGAGATTTTATTTCTTCCATACCAAATAATATGCATTATTCTTCTGTAATCGTACTTTTAGGGACAGAGACAATCTCCGCTACACCAATTCCATCGCTCCCTGATATACTGCTCCCGGCAGAGACGCTTCTTTCGGATTGGTGATATGCCACACGAATTCCTCCCGGAAATGCCGTATTGCGCTGGCAACCGGCCAAGCGGCCGCATCGCCAAGAGGGCAAATTGTATTACCTTCGATTTTTTTGGAAATATCCACCAGCAGGTCAATATCATGCATGCTTCCATGACCGTGCTCAATGCGGTGCAGAACCTTTTCCATCCAGCCTGTTCCTTCACGGCAGGGGCTGCATTGGCCACAAGATTCATGATGATAAAAACGGGCAAAGTTCCAGGTATTTCTGACTATACAGGCTGTTTCATCAAACACGATAAATCCTCCTGATCCCAACATGGTACCCGTGGCAAATCCTCCGTCTGATAATGACTCGTACGACATCAGACGATCCTCGCCGTTTGCCGTTTTCATAATCAGATGTGCAGGAAGAATAGGGACGGAGGAACCGCCTGCTACCAAAGCTTTGAGGTGATGACCTTTTCTGACACCTCCGCAGTATTCGTCAGAATTAATGAATTCTTCAACACTTACGCCCAGTTCGATTTCATATACGCCCGGTTTTTCAATATGTCCTGATGCAGAAATCAATTTTGTTCCTGCGCTCCGGCCGATACCAATAGCAGCATAAGCTTCGCCTCCGTTGTTAATAACCCACGGCATATTTGCAATGGATTCCACGTTGTTTACAACAGTTGGACTTTGGTATAAACCTTTCACCGCAGGAAATGGCGGTTTATTTCTTGGGTTTCCTCTTTTTCCTTCCAGGGATTCGAGCAGGGCAGTTTCCTCGCCACATATATATGCGCCACCTCCCGACTGTACGATCAGTTCCAGGTCGTAGCCACTTCCCAATATATTTTTGCCGAGAAATCCTTTGGCTTTTGCTTCTTCAATTGCTTTTTCCAATATACGGATCACGTACATCAGTTCGCCGCGCACATATATAAAAGACTTGTTGGCACCGAGTGCAAAGCTTGAAATGATCATTCCCTCAATTAACAAGTGAGGAATTGATTTCATCAAATGATGGTCTTTGAAAGTCCCTGGTTCGGATTCATCAGCGTTGCATACCAGATAACGGGGTACGCCGTCGGGTTTTGCAAGAAATCCCCATTTCATCCCCATCGGAAATCCCGCGCCACCTCTTCCACGGATACCAGACTTTTTGGCTTCTTCCACAACCGCTTCCGGTGTCATGGTTTTGATCGCTTTTTCAACGGCGGTATATCCACCTTTCTGACGGTACACGTCGAAGGTTTCAATACCAGGAACGTTAATATGTTCCGTTAATATTTTTATAGCCATTTGAGGATAATATTTAGGCTTAAAAGCTTATTTGCTTAATTCATCAATAATTTCATCCACACGCTCACGGGTGAGGTTCATATAATATTTTTCACGGATCTGGAAAACCGGCCCCCAGCCACAGGCTGCCAGACATTCAACTTCTTTTACCGTAAAAAGGCCATCCTTCGTTGTCTCGCCCGGCTCAACACCCAGCTTTTGTTTCAGATAACCGTAAATGTCTTCCCCGCCCATCAGGCAGCAAGGTCCTGTGCGGCAATATTCGATTACATGTTTCCCGACCGGTTCAAGGTGGTACATGGTATAAAAAGTAGCAACTTCGTAAACCTCAACAGGTTCAAGACTCAATATGCTTGCTACATAATCCATCACCTCGCTGCTCAGCCAGCCCCATTGCTCTTGGGCAACGTGCAGAACCGGCAAAAGAGCCGATTTTTGACGGCCCTCGGGGTAGCGTGCTATGATTTCCTTTACTTTTTCCAGTCGTTCCGGTGTAAACGCAACGAGATTTGGCGTTTCAGTCATTTCGTAAATATGATCTTTAAAACAAATCTTCAAAAAGGATTCCGCGGCGACTAAGCATCCAGCTCTCCCGCAATGACATTGAGGCTACTCATTGTTAAAATAGCATCGGACAATGAACTGCCTTTGCACATTTCAGGATAAGCCTGGTAGTAAATAAAGCTTGGTCTTCTGAAATGGAGCCGGTAAGGTGTCCTTCCACCATCACTGATCATGTAGAAGCCCAATTCGCCATTCCCTCCTTCCACGGCATGGTATACTTCACCGGCAGGAGCATCTATTTCCCCCATTACAATTTTAAAATGGTAGATGAGAGCTTCCATACTTTTATAGACCTCATTTTTCGGAGGCAGATAATATTCGGGAGCATCAGCATAATAAGGGCCCTCCGGCAGATTGTTGATTGCTTGTTCAACAATTTTCAGACTCTGCCACATTTCCTCATTCCGAACCATGTAGCGGTCATAAGTATCACCGTTCTGCCCTACAGGTATATCAAATTCAAAATCCTGGTACGAAGAATATGGGTTCATGACACGAACGTCATAATCCAGACCAGCTGCTCGGAGATTAGGGCCTGTGAAACCGTATGAAAGTGCTCTTTCCAGTGAAATCGAGCCTACATTGATTGTCCGGTCCATGAAGATCCTGTTACGGTTCAGCAGCTTTTCAAGCTCACGTAAAACAGGAGGGAACGATTTGATAAACTCGTGTATCTTGCGGATCGCGGTACTGGAAAGATCCCTTTCCATTCCTCCCAACCGACCCATATTGGTAGTCAGACGGGCGCCGCAAACTTCTTCATAAATCTCATATACCTCCTCACGCTTCTGCATTACATACAAGAAACCCGTGAAAGCTCCTGTATCAACTCCAAGAATGCTATTGCAAATAATATGATCCGTGATCCTCGCCAGTTCCATCATAATCACGCGGATGTACTGCGCTCTTTTCGGAACCTCCACACCAAGGAATTTCTCCATGGTCATGTGCCATCCAAGATTGTTGATCGGAGACGAACAATAGTTCATCCGGTCAGTTAGCGTCGTAATCTGATAATAAGGCCTTCTTTCGGCTATTTTCTCAAATGCACGATGTATATATCCGATGGTCTGCTCTCCTGAAACGATCTTTTCACCATCCATTTTAAGGACGTTCTGAAAAATACCATGTGTTGCAGGGTGCGTAGGACCAAGATTGAGCGTGGTGAGTTCTTCAACCAGCTCAGGTAACTCGGAGTTGGCCGGGATGTTATGTGGTAATAATTCAATATCTGCCATGTCTTACTCAGTTCAATAGTGGGTCATCGGCCAAAGAGGGCATCAATTTTGTCTTCCCGGGTGGCATCCTCCATAGGATACTCCTTCCGCATCGGGAAGTAATCCATTTCCTCAATATTCAGGATGCGTTTCAGGTTGGGATGTCCGTCAAACAGGATTCCGAAAAAGTCATAAGTTTCACGTTCCATCCAGTTTGCACTTGCGAAAAGTCCGGTGGCTGTCGGAATGTGAATATCAGCTTCGGGAATGGATACTTTAATGCGGACACGAAAATTATGCACAAAACTATGCATGTGATAAACCACCATAAATTCCTGTCCTGTCTTGTCAGGATACTGGACTCCGGTTATATCAGTTAAAAAAATGATCTGGTAAGATTTGTGATCGCGCAAAAATTCCAGAACAGGGATGATTTCTTCACGGGTAGTGGAAAGCGTCAGCATTCCGTATGGTTCCTCAAAGTCAAATACCTGATCACCAAATTTTCCCAACAGCTCTTCGGCTACCTCCTGGTTACTTAGCATAGGGCCTTATTGAATATTATATGATGCTAAAAGATGCTGATATTCGTCAGTGTTCCTGCGGCGAAGTTTTTCGTTTTGTGCAAGATATTGGATATGCATCAAACCGTCGATGATCTGCTCTGGTCTTGGAGGGCATCCCGGAACATACACGTCAACAGGAATGATCCTGTCAATACCCTGGAGAACGCTGTAAGTGTCAAAAATACCGCCGCTTGAGGCGCAGGCACCTACTGCCATAACCCACCGCGGCTCGGCCATCTGAAGATAAACCTGCTTGACAACCGGAGCCATTTTTTTAGCTATTGTTCCCATTACCATCAGCAAGTCTGCCTGACGTGGAGAAAAGCTGGGCCTTTCAGAGCCGAAACGTGATATATCATAATGCGCGCCCATCGTTGCCATGAATTCGATCCCACAGCAGGAAGTGGCGAAAGGAAGTGGCCATAGTGAATAACTACGGGCCAGACCAATTGCTTCATCAAATGAAGTTGCAAAAAAACCAGAACCGCTATGTCCTTGCGGAGCATCTACAATTGTTACCTCTTTCATATTTGTCTGGATTACAATGTTTAAAGTCTATTCTTCCCAATTCAACACCCCTTTACGGATGACGTAATAAAATCCGGAAAGTAATAGTGCCATAAACAGTAACATCTCAATGAAGCCAAACATTCCTAAGCTTTTAAAATTAACCGCCCAGGGATACATAAATATAACCTCTACATCGAAGAGAACAAACAGGATTGCTACCAGAAAGTACTTCACAGAAATAGGTGTCCGGGCATCGCCCACCGACTCGATTCCGCATTCAAAAGGATCGTCCTTTAACTTGCTTTTGCGGCTCGGGCCAATCAGGTGCGTCACGATCATCGTTCCGCCAATGAACCCCGCAGCCAGTAAAAATTGAACTAAAATAGGCAGATAATCGGAAGGAAGATATGTGTTTTTCATTGAGATTTTTATTGGATTATTACCTTAACCGATAACGTAAAAATGTTGTTAACGGTGACTTTCTCACTAACTCTCAAAATTAGGCTTTGCAAATTTATCAATCAAATTCTTTACTTTTTCTTTTGGCTAATTAGTATCATACTAAATAAGCCCTGGCGAACCAGGGCTTATTTATGAGAATACAAAGAAATAATGGTTATTAGCGAACAACAACCTGCTTGGTCAGGCTCTGCCCCTCGCCGGTTACGCGCATGATGTATTTGCCGGTAGGTAGATTCGTAAGGTCTATTTCAACGCGACTGTCGAGCAGGTCAGATTTTGTCGTTTTTATTACCCGACCGAAAATGTCGTAAAGCGTTACCGTCGCGTTAATGATATTGTCTCTGGATTCAATATAAATGAAGTCGCCCTGGCTAGGGTTTGGATAGATCACTACCTCATTTTGTTCGTTGGTTTTGAATTCCCTTGAGGCAGTATCAGAATAACATGCCAGTTCCAGGTTAGGCTGACCGTCATTTTTCTGGATCGTATAAAGCACTTTTGCTTTCGTGGAATAGATTCCTGATTTCAGGATTTTCACGATTTCAGCAGTTGTGTCAGTTTCTGTTTCCGGGCGACGCCATATAAATTGCTCATTTAAGCCGGTCTCGGAGATGGTAGCAGTTGCACTGAACGGTCCTGACGACTCGATAACCGGCTTCGAGATTTTCGGCCTGATGATCAAAGTTGAAGCATTGGAATTGTCTGAAATGCAACCGAATATATTCTGGCTTTTCACAACGTAATTCCCGCTTTCCGATATTTTCGCTGTTGCTCCGGTTGCTATCACACTATTAGAACCCTGCTTGTACCAGCTATAAATATCATTTCCTTCCGCAACCGAAAATGCAAAGGAGGAGTCAGCACAGGCCTGCTGTTCACCTTGTTGTAAAATAGTTGGCTGTTTGGGTTTTGCACCATTATCGAGTACAACGACGGAGGTAAGAATCGAATTTCCTACCGCATCCTTCACAGTGGCCCGGTAAGTTCCCGCCGCGGATACCTTGATGGTATTACTCTTCTCACCGGTACTCCATAGATAAGAAGAAAATCCGGTGGGCAGAGAAATGGACACGGCATTGTTTTCGGTGACGCAGCTCGCTGTAATACTTGGAATAGGAGCCGGCGCAGCAGGTGGCACTTCGGAGAAGAACCGCGCGTCGAGGCTCTGCGCCCAGGCATTGGCCAGAATGGTCAGTGCTTCTGTTCCGATAAAATGAAGTCCGTCAGGTCGATTAGGCACCAATCCATCTGTTTCCGGTCCTGCATAAGTTGGGTTAAATGGAGTATCCAAAACTGCATTCTGACCAGCAATGACAGCCGGGTTGACCTTTGATGGGACGTCCTTACTGTTGGAAGCCCTGCTGGTTCTGGCTATTACCCAGTAGATCCTTTTGTTGGTGTCAGAACTAAGTTGATTGATGATTTGCTGAAGATTGCTTCTGTAGGCAGATGCCGATGTCCCAAAGAAACCGTCCGTTTCTCCCTGCATCCATAATACTGCCCGTACGCCGTACTGGTTCCCATAATTACGGGCTGCGATTCTCAAATTCGCGTAAGGCATTCCCGGGGCGTAGGGATATCCATAAAGGCTTGACGTGGGTTGCCCGATAGCACTTTTTGCCCAGTTTTCGATCGCAGTGCCTTCCCAGGCTGCATTGATGAATAAGATCGGTACGTTTAGTTTCGCCACCAAAAGATCGCCGAGAATTCCCCAGCACCAGGCTGTTTGTCCCCTGGGGGACATGGTTTTGAGATTGCCTGTGATTTTCGAGAAAGCAGGAGGAACAGGATCCGTAAGCAGGTCTTTGTATTCACCGAGCTCGTCGTTTTCATAATTCGAAACGTAGATGACGCGGTCATCAACAGCCGCGGGCCCGGGGTATTCTTTTAAACCTTGAGCATTGGACTGGCCTGCTATGATGAATACCTCTCCAACGCCCAATCTCGCCAGAATATCACGTCCAACTACTTTCCCATCTGCAACTGCACGTACTTCGAGGGTATACCAGCCACCGCTTAATGTGATGTTGCCGGCAAATACGCCGCCCTTCGGAGCGATCTGTAAGTCTTGCCAGGGCACTTCAACACCCTGACCTGTAACAGCGGGAACAGCTCTTACCTCAATTTTGTCCATCAAAACGGTAAATGTTCCTGTTACAGTAATTGTCCTTTGTCCAGTTATATCTTGCTGATAAACAGCCTGGAAGGTAGGAGAAGTGATTTTGATTTGAGAAAATACTGCTGATGTTGTGATCAATAACAACAGTAATGCCTTTGCCACTACCGGGAAAATAATTCTATTGTGCATTTGTGATTCTTAATACAAAGTAAAGTGTCTTATATTCTGGTTGGTTAAGATATTTTAATTTGTTAATGTATTATATTACAAAACGGTCACAAATGTAAATGATTATTTTTGCTAAAATATCACTATTCCGTCTTTTTGATCAGAAGCTTATTCTACACCGGCATTACCGTACTATAACCAGCTTTTGACTTGCATTGAGCGCTGATGAAACTATCCGTATCATGTATAGTCCGCCAGGAAGACTGCTCAGATCAAAGAACTGCTGGCTGTCAAATCTCTTAACCTTAAAGCTTTTGTGAACAACGCCCCGGCTGTCCACAACCTGGACTTCTGCATTCGAGATATCGTAGAGTGTTTCGACCGAGATCTTACCATTTACCAAAGGGTTCGGATAGGCGGTGAAGCCAGGATTCTCGGTGTCTCTGTAAAAAACAAAAGGAGCGGAATAACCCGAATAACAGGTAAGACTCGGACTATATACAATCGTATTGTTCACCGTGTAAGTGCCTGATTTTGTTGCTTTAAGTGTAGCGCTCTTTTCCGGCAACGCGGCATTGTTAAACTTCCACACATGATCGCCTGCATTAAGGTTATTTTCGGCCAGCAAGGTATACGTGCCTGTTTGCTTGATTACCGGAACGGTTGGCATTGGTTTGGCACTCACAGGAATTGCTTTCGAATAGGGGGAATAACAACCTTTTTCGTCTTTGATACGCGCTGAATAATTACCGGTAATTGTGGCATGTATCGTATCACCGAAACTGCCGTTATTCCAGTAAAAAGCGCCTCCTTCGTTAGCTTTCAGGATCACAAAATTTCCGTCACAAAAAGTCGTCACACCCAGTGCCTCAACTTTTGGAGAAGGAGGAAGAGAAAGTGTTTCTGTGGTGATCTCGTTACTCGGGTCAGAATAGCACTGAAATTGATTGATGGTCCGGACAAAATAGGTACCGGCTTTTGTGACGTTCAGTGTTTGCGTGGAAGCGCCATTGCTCCAGAGAAAGCCTGTCGCCGCGGTAGACTGCAGATTAACACTCAGGTCTGCGCAAAAAACAAGGGGGCCGTCTGCTGTGATGGTTGGTTGCTGGGGAAGCGGGTTGGCCACTACTTTCATGACCGCAGATGCAGGTGAAACACATCCATTTTGGTCCCGTGCCGAAATTGTAAAATCTCCTGACTTACGTATTTCAATTTCTTTATCCGTCGAACCGTTGCTCCATAGATAGGAAAAGGCATCGCTGCTCCTCAATCTTGTATAATCCCGATCGCAGAAGGTAACAGGCCTTAATGCAGTAATAGCTGGTGTTGCAGGTAGCGAATTTACTTTTACTGAAACCGGGTCCGACGACGATTCGCAACCGTTCGCATCGCGTTGTTTCAAAATATAGTTACCGCTGATTGTGGCAGAAATGGCTTTGGTAGTCGCAGCATTGCTCCAGATATTCCCGCTGTCGTAATTGGACGTTAATTTAACATTACCGCCGTCGCAAAAAGTAGTGGCGCCCCCGACATCGATCACCGGCTTTTGAGGCAGCGGATTTACTTTGACAGTGACAGGATCTGATTCAGGTGAAAAGCAGCCCACATTATCCAAAGCTCTGACGCGGTAGTCGCCAGAATTTTTTACTGCAATGCTTTGTGTATTTGCTCCGTTCGACCAGAGGTTGCTCAAATTTGAGTCCGACTTGAGATTTACCTCACCTCCATCGCAAAAAACAATTTCTCCGGTGACTGTAATTTTAGGTTTTGCCGGAAGCGGAGATGTAACTACACGCATCGCTACTTTGTCCGAAGTCGATTCGCAGCCATAAATATTTTTGGTTGTCACAAAGTACTCACCTGCCGCTGTGACCGGAATGCGATCACTTGTCGCCCCGTTGCTCCACCGGAGATTTTCAGAAGTGCTGGATACAAGTGTAGCCGTGTTGCCCAGGCAAACAGGGTTGCTTCCCTCTAACGATATGGTAGGTTGCGCAGGCAATATGGATTCATGTATCCTTATTTCAGGGGAATAAATGTAGTTACCCCGGTCGTCTCTTGCGGTTACTCTGTAAGTACCATTTCCGACCTGAATGTTGTTCGCAGACTGGCCGTTATTCCAGCTTACAGAAGTATATCCCGCATTATCCGCATTTAAGCTGACATTGCCGTTGCCAACACATACACTGGTGACTCTGACAGGCTTGACAGCTTTAAAGGGGTCGGAGTTTGCAAAAAAGGTATCATTCAGTGCATCGCTCCACGCATTTCCAAGATTCACCAGACCGTCGTTGATAAAGTGTACACCTTCGTCGTCCACCCTCGGTATCTGGATAAGGTCAGTATTAGGCCCCTTAAAAACATTAGGTACATTATCTATTGTCCTTTGCTGTCCGTCAAGAACCTGGCTGTCGCTTCCGTTGCGGTTATTGTATGAGGTGAGGGAAACAACCCAGGAAATGTTTTTGCCGGATTCGTTTCGGCTTGCTTCGATCACAGTTCGAAGGTCGTTCAGGTAACTGTCAGCGCTTGTATTGACATCATTATCCGCTTCACCCTGTATCCACAATATGCCGCGCATACCGGTTATGGGCGTATACTGCCTGATGACGGCGCGCAGATTTCCGTAGGGCATCCCATTCGGCTCGATAGGAACACCTGTATAAGCAGAATAGCCGGTCCCGTTAATACTTTCCCGCCATGCGCGCACTGATGTACCATACCAGGCCACGTTGTAAAATAGAACCGGGACCCTGAGCCGGTTGACAAGCAGGTCGCCAAGTCTCCCCCAGGACCAGGATGACTTTCCCCTTGGACCGATGTAAGAGTCGGCATTCACATGCGTAAACTGAGGATATGGGAGATCCATATTGACCGGCGGTGCGTCGGTACCATTATAAGTAGTGGAGTTAACACGGTCATCCTGTGCACCCTGTGCACCATCCCCGAAATAGCCCTGTCCGTTGGACTGTCCGGCAACCATAAAAACTTCTCCGATACCTACATGGCCAACCTGTTTGGTATCAATGATCTGATCACCCTTCCAGGCGCGTACTTCCAGGTTGTACCAACCTCCGACCGCGTCAATGCTGCCTGAAAAAAAGCCGCCTTGAGGATTGTCCTGTATTGTAATCCATGCCGTTGAATTTCCCTCATTCATGGCATTCAATTTGGCCTCGATACGATCCGCTACTTTGGTGTAGCTGCCGGCAATGTAAACGGTGGCAGAATTATTCTTATCCCGTTGAAATACAATTCTGTCGGAAGGATAATCAATGCTGATTTGTCCAAAAGATGCTAGTGTTATTAAGTTCAGCCCTACCCAGAAAAGATATGGTAGACGATTTTTCATGATGAAGGATGTTCATTAAGGTAACCCTTTGGACACACAAGATGCACCAAAAGGTTGCCCCTTTCAAGAAAAAATTATTTTACGGGAAACGTAGAATTAATGAGCAGCCATATCCTGTCTTTTAATTGTTCAATACCCTCTTGGGTTATTGCCGAAATAAAAACACTTGGAATATCTGAGGGAATTCTCTCTTTCAGTTCTTCACGTTCATCGTCGGTGAGAACATCCATTTTGGAAATAGCGAGTAGACGGTCTTTGTCTAAAAGGGTAGGATTGTAAACCCTGAGTTCTTGTAGAAGGGTTTGATATTCAGCATGAATGTCCTGGCTGTCTGCCGGGATCATAAAAAGTAAAATAGAATTCCGCTCTATATGTCGTAAAAAGCGCAGCCCAAGCCCTTTCCCTTGCGAGGCACCTTCGATGATACCGGGAATATCGGCCATTACAAAAGATTTGTAATCACGATAGGAAACGACACCAAGATTAGGAACCAGGGTTGTAAACGGGTAATCGGCGATTTCCGGTCGGGCAGCAGAAACGGCTGAGAGTAACGTAGATTTTCCGGCATTGGGGAAACCCACCAATCCCACATCGGCAAGTACTTTTAATTCAAGAATGACCCATTCTTCCAGGCCGGCTTCACCTGGCTGGGCATGTTGAGGAGTTTGATTGGTAGCGGATTTGAAATGGTCATTTCCCATTCCGCCACGGCCACCTTTTAAGAGGATAACTTCCTGGCCGTCTTCAGTAATTTCAAAAAGCTGCTCACCGGTTTCGGCGTTTTTTGCGATAGTGCCGAGCGGTACATCAAGAATAATATCTTTTCCTATCGCCCCGCTTCTTCTTCCTCCTTCGCCGCCCTTTCCGTCAAAGGCTTTGATGTGCTTGGTATATTTTAAGTGCAAAAGAGTCCAGAGCTGGGAATTGCCTTTGAGGATCACGTGTCCGCCCCGACCGCCATCTCCGCCGTCAGGTCCCCCTTTTTCAACATGCTTTTCACGCCTGAAATGCAATGCACCTGCGCCGCCGGAACCGGAGCGCACATTAATTTTAACGTAATCTATAAAGTTGGAAGAAGCCATGTGTATAGTGAAAATTGAAAAATTAGTCTAGCGGAACTTTGAGATAGCTTTGGTAATTTCTCCAAAGATAAAGTCTATTTCGCCAATACCGTCTATGGCAACAAATTTGTTCTGATTCTGGTAGTAATCTGCAACAGGTTTTGTCTTGTTATTATACTCCTGAATCCTTTTGCTGATCAGCTGTTCATTCTGGTCGTCCGGACGGCCGGAAGTTTTACCCCGGTTAAGCAGACGTGCCAGCAGCTCGTTATCGTCTACTACGAGTGCGATCATGACTGATATGCTTTCATTATAGGACGATAGCAGCTCATCCAGTGCCTCAGACTGCTTCACAGTTCTTGGGAACCCGTCAAAAATAAATCCGGCTGCATCCCTGTGTTCTTTCAATTTATTATCAATCATGCCAATCACCACTTCATCGGGAACAAGAATTCCCTGATCCATCAATGTCTTAGCTTTAAGGCCGAGCTCTGAACCAGCCTGGATTTCGGAACGCAGCAAATCACCGGTGGACAGGTGGATAAGTTTGTATTCGGAGATAATTTTTTCACTTTGAGTGCCTTTTCCGGCACCCGGAGGGCCAAACAGTATAAGATTCAGCATAGTTGCTATGAAAATTGATGTCGCAGTCGGATGGTGATTTTCGGCAAATTTACAATTCTTACTAAATGTCAGCCTAATAGTTTAGTTATTTTTTGTAGAAAAAATCCCCTTCATTGTTTCAATGAAGGGGATTTGCTTTAAGAACTTAGGCGATCTCAGGGAATCACAACTCTTTTTACGGTTCCGTCCTCATTTTGAACGACTGTCACAAAGACAGTTCCCCTGGTATTTTTTTTGAGGTCGATCTGGCCGACAAACTCGCCCTCAAAATCCTTGATTTCCCTTTTGCCTACTTCCTTTCCTTTTGTATCCGTAACAGTCACAGTCACATCGCCCTTTTCCGGAACGCTGAACCTCAGATTCAGTACACCGTTGTCGGGATTATTGGAATAAACATTCAGCGCACGGATACTGGCCGGTTTGGTAACTTCTTTTTCCCAAAAATCCCCCATCCGGTCTCCCCAGTTTTCCATGTCCTTCATGAAAACTTTGGCCCTGGGTTTTAGGTCTTTTTCCATGCTTTTCCATTGGGAACGGAATTTTTCAGAATTGAAATTAAAGTCATTGGATAAATCATCACTCCAGTGAAAAGCCAGAGGCTCGCGGTCATCACGGTGGTCGATAATCACTTTTTGGCGTTTTTTAGAAATAAGGATGTCTTCCTGCTTGTTGCCGTCCGCATCATCGATGGTCACCGACACCGACCGGTTTTTGGATTTTACGTCCAGAGAATCCAGCACTTTGTCCACAAACTTTCTTCTCTCCTCGTCGGACATTGCACCAACCTGGTAGTTTTTCTCGATATTCCGAACTTTACCATTATCATCTTCCCTCACCTTGATGCGCAGACTGGTCTTTTTGTCCTTTTGATCGGACTGGGCCTGAACTGTACACATTACTGCCGACGCGGTCAGCAATAAGAAAAACAATGTAATTTTTTGAAATGAAAAAGGTCTCATCATGTGCTTTGTTTTTGTGTATGAATGGTTTACAAACTTATTAACTGCTTATTTTAATGGCTGTTAAATAATGTTAAAAATATGATCGGAGGGAGTGGAACCACTAAATTTGTTGACGGTAAGAATGTCGGGGAAATGAAATGCGGCGTTGCATGGTGAATTGAAAATTTATGACGAAAAGGAAAATTCAAATCATAGTAGGCCTGATGTGCCTGGCACTGATCGGCCTGATCGGATTTCAATGGTACTGGATCAGAGAAGCGATCTCGATCAAAAATGATCAGTTTAATCAGAAAGTATCGGAATCTGTTCAGGAGGTAGTGCATAGGTTGGAAAAGCAGGAGATGATGTACCTGCTTCAGCGACGGATTGAAACGGAGCAGCAAAAAAGCAGGCTGGAACGGATCACTCAGCTCCGGAATATGCCCGTGAAAAGAACCGCCCAACATAAGCCCGAAAAAAAAGAAAACACTGTTGGAACGCAGCCGAAGGTGGAAATTGCGATTGGTCCCGACGGAGAAGAAATACACTACCGGATTATCACGGAAGCGGTTCCAACCGACGTCCTCAGCCCGAATTTCCGCGTGATGGTCGATCACCAGCAGCAGATCATGGAAGAATTTTTTCAGGCGCAGCAATTTGGTCTTGCGGGTATAGATGAATTCATGCGCAGAAGAATAGATGATGAAAAACGCCTTGGGCATGCTCTGCAGGAAATGGATGCAGCCGAGAGCAGGAGATCCTGGAAAACAAAAAATGGCCTGGATACATCGTCAAGGCAGCTTGCAGACCGGAAGGTAGTTGTTCCAAATGTTGGCAAAGGCACCCGCTCCAAATCCCAGGTTGTTATCAATTCGAAGGACACCGACCGGGCTGATCTGCTGAAAGAGGTCATGAAAGATTTCATTTATACTAAAAGACCCATACAGCAACGTGTGAACCGTTTTTTGCTGGATACTTTGCTAAAAAAGGAATTGGTTTCAAATGGTATTTCACTGGACTACGAGTTTGCGGTCGGTGGGCAGACAGATACCAACCTCATCTTCTCGACGGCCAGTCTCAAACGCAGGGAATGGGAAGAAAAGTCATATAAGGCGTCGCTTTTCCCGAATGAAACGCTTTCTGCTCAAAACGCGCTTTATGTGTATTTTCCTGATCAGCAAAAATATATCCTCAGTAATATGGGGGTTATGTTTGGAGGGTCGGGGATTCTTATCGTCGTGATTATGGCTTGTTTTTATATGGCCGTGACCACCATTGTCCGCCAGAAAAAATTGTCGGACATTAAGAACGATTTTATCAATAATATGACACATGAATTTAAAACGCCTATTTCGACGATCGCGCTTGCGGCTGAGATGGCGCAGGAAAATTCGGCAACAGTAACACAAAACGGCTCCCGCCTCGACCGTTATCTGGGCATTATCAGGGAAGAAAACCGGCGCCTTGGCACGCACGTTGAAAAAGTACTGCAAATGGCACTTCTGGACAAAGGCCATGTTAAGCTCAAAATAAGCGACGCGAATATCCATGATCTGATAGAAAAAGCCCTGAATGGGCAGAGTGTGCAGATCGAGCAAAAAGAGGGGGAGGTGGAACTGGAGTTTGATGCCAACAATGAAATAGTATCCGCAGACGAAGTCCATATTTCCAATATCCTGAATAACCTGATCGATAACGCCATCAAATATTCACCCGAAAAGCTCTATCTGGCCATCAGAACGAAAAATGAAAATGATGGTATATCAGTATCTATTTCGGATCATGGCATTGGCATGAATCGCGAGCAGCAGCAGCGGATCTTCGATACTTTTTACCGGGTACCGACCGGGAATGTGCATGATGTAAAAGGTTTTGGACTGGGACTGAGCTATGTGAAAAAGATGGTTGAAGCCCACGAAGGGACCGTTGAGGTAGAAAGCAAACCTGGGGAGGGAAGCACATTTACGGTTTGGCTGCCGACCCGCAAAGAGGAACAATAGTTTAGAAATTTCGTTGGCAACTCCTAACTTGCCATCTTTTTAAGATGGCATACTGCTGTTTACAGTAAATTTCTACCTACACGAATGATTTCCAAAACATACGCCCCCCAGGAGATAGAGGATAAATGGTATTCCTACTGGATCGAGAACAAGTATTTCCGTTCCACACCGAATCCCGACAAGGAACCTTACACGATTGTCATTCCTCCTCCAAATGTCACCGGAGTGTTGCACATGGGGCATATGCTCAATAATACCATACAGGACATCCTGATCCGGAAAGCACGTATGGAAGGCAAAGAAGCCTGCTGGGTGCCGGGAACAGACCATGCATCCATTGCTACCGAGGCAAAGGTGGTAGCAATGCTGAAAGAGCGTGGTATCAATAAACGTGATCTTACCCGAGACGAATTTCTGGAATATTGCTGGGAATGGACCCATAAATATGGTGGTATCATCCTGAAACAACTGCGTAAACTGGGCGCTTCCTGCGACTGGGACCGCACGCGTTTTACCATGGAGCCCGATCTGTACGATTCGGTTATCGATGTTTTTATTGACCTGTATCATAAAGGAGAGATATACCGTGGACACCGCATGGTGAACTGGGATCCGCAGGCGCTGACAACCGTTTCTGATGAGGAGGTGATTATGAAAGAGGTCAACCAGAAGCTGGTATATCTTCGGTATCCTCTTGCTGTGGAGAATGGAGGAGGGAGTATGGAGGAGGGGGTTGTGATTGCGACTACGCGCCCTGAGACGATCATGGCCGATGCAGCGATTTGTGTCAATCCGAACGATGAACGTTACCAGCACCTGATCGGCAAGCAGGTATTAATTCCCCTGATCAACCGTGCGATCCCGGTTATTGCGGATGATTATGTAGAAATGGAGTTCGGTACGGGCTGTCTGAAAGTAACGCCTGCGCATGATACCAATGATTATGAACTTGGAAAAAGACATAATCTGCCAATAATAGATTTGCTGAACGAAGATGGTACGCTCAATGAAAAAGCGCAGATACTGGTGGGTGAAGATCGTTTTATTGCAAGAAAAAAGATTGTCAAACTGCTGGAAGAATCGGGTAATCTGGTAAAAACAGAAGAATATAAATCCAACGTCGGACATTCCGAGCGGACGAATGTGGTGATCGAACCCAGGATTTCGGAGCAGTGGTTTTTAAAAATGGAAAAGATCAGCAAGCCGGCATTTGATAATGTCATGAACGATACCGTTCAGCTGATCCCGCCCAAGTTCAAAAATACATACCGTCACTGGATGGAAAATGTCCGTGACTGGAATATCAGCCGTCAGCTTTGGTGGGGACACCGGATTCCCGCTTATTACCTCAACGACGGGACGATCATTATTGCTAAGTCGAAGCGCGAAGCTTTGCGAAAAGCGCAACATGAGCACCAGCTTTTTGCTCTGACGGAAGAAGACCTTACACAGGACCCGGATGTACTGGACACCTGGTTTTCTTCCTGGCTCTGGCCGATATCTGTTTTTAACGGGATAAAGGAGCCTGACAATGAAGAAGTGAATTATTATTATCCTACAAATGACCTGGTTACGGCGCCAGAGATCCTGTTTTTCTGGGTAGCGAGGATGATTATTGCCGGCTACGAATATCGCGGCAATTACCCTTTTAAGAATGTATATCTGACAGGAATTGTGCGGGATAAGCTTGGACGGAAAATGTCCAAGTCGCTCGGTAATTCCCCTGACCCGATTGATCTCATCGACCAATATGGGGCGGATAGTATCAGAACGGGGATGCTTTTCAGTTCACAGGCAGGAAATGATCTGCCTTATGACGACAAACTGATTGAGCAGGGACGGAATTTCGGCAATAAGATATGGAATGCGTTCAGACTGGTAAAGGGCTGGAACGTAGATGGTTCAATCGGTTCGCCGGATGGATCCAAACTGGCGATCGACTGGTTTGAAAGCAAGCTGAACCAGACACTTTTAGAAGTTCAGGACCATTTTTCCAAATTCCGTATTTCGGATTCGCTGAATTCGGTTTACAAATTGATCTGGGATGATTTCTGTGCCCAGTATCTGGAAATGATCAAACCTAATTTTGAGCAGCCGATCGATCAGGCTACATATGATGCTACGCTCGATTTTTTCGATAGACTGATGCGCCTGCTGCATCCGTTCATGCCTTTTATCACAGAGGAAATCTGGCAGAATATCCTGGAACGGAAAGATAAGGAATCGATTTGCATCGCACCTTTTCCGCAGCCTGAAAGTGTTAATCAGGAAATACTCAGTGATTTCGATATTTTCTTCGAGCTGGTTTCTTCGATCAGAAATTTGCGCAATGCTAAAAATATCAGCCCGAAAACTGTATTGCCTCTGGCTATCAAAACCGATAACGCTGCGCGCTATCAGCAATTGGAGTCCTTAATACAGAAGCTGGCCAATGTAGAATCCGTTGCTTATGTTAATAAAGAAGGAGAGGGGACCTCGTTCCGCGTGAAGTCGGATGAATTTTTTATCAATCTGGCAGACGAGCTGGATGTGGAAGCCGAGCGTGAAAATCTTCAGAAGGAGTTGCAATACACCTTGGGATTTCTTGCATCCGTGAAGAGCAAACTTTCCAACGAGCGTTTTGTCCAGAATGCAAAAGGAGATGTAGTGGAAAAAGAGCGTCAGAAACAGGCTGATGCTGAGGCTAAAATCGAAACTTTGAAAGAAGCGCTCGTGAGGCTCGGATAGATTTTTGTTAATTGTAAAATTCAAAGCGCGGGCAGAGAAACCCGCGCTTTTTTATTTGTCCGATTTACAATTATTAAATCAGGAAAAGTACAACGCGACGATTTATTAACTACCTCAACCTTAGGATTAAATAATTATTTTATTGAGATATAATCATATTATTTATTAAAAAATTTTATTAGTTGAAACTGTTTGAATTATGAAAAATGAAGGTGTAAATTTCCTGTAAATATTCTTAACTCAGCGAATATGATTACAAAGACCGCACAAGAATTAGCTATCCCGGTAGGCGTCACACTCGACAGGTTTATCATGCACAGTCAAAGCGCGTTTCCTTACGCCACGGGAGAGTTGTCGCAGCTTTTGAGGGATATCGCCCTCGCCGGGAAAATTATCAACCGAGAGATAAACCGTGCCGGGCTGGTGGATATAGCCGGCGGCAACGGAACGGAAAACGTGCAGGGCGAAAATCAGCAGAAGCTCGACATTGTAGCGAACATCAGGTTTATCAGAGCGCTCAAAAACGGAGGGGAAGTTTGTGCGATACTTTCCGAAGAAGACGAAGACATTATACATACAGGTAACAACCATGGTAAATATGTGGTGGCGATGGATCCGCTCGACGGTTCTTCCAACATTGACGTTAATGTTTCGATTGGCACTGTTTTCTCAATTTACCGCAGGGTAAGCCCAATCAACGAACCTGCTACAAAGGAGGATTTTCTTCAGGGCGGGAGAAAGCAGATTGCGGCAGGTTATATCTTGTACGGTTCTTCAACGATGCTGGTGTATTCCACAGGTGACGGAGTGAATGGTTTTACCTATGATCATTCTCTCGGCGAGTTTATTTTATCCCATAAAAATATCTGTTGCCCTACTAACGGCAGTATTTACTCAATCAACGAAGGACATTACAACAGTTACCCCGAGTTTGTAAAGCACTACATCGGCACATGCAAAGAAAAAAGCCTCAGTGCAAGATATATCGGCTCCCTGGTCGGCGACTTTCACAGGAACCTTTTAAAAGGCGGCATATACTTATATCCGTCTACGAAAAAAGACCCGAAGGGCAAGCTTAGGCTACTCTATGAATGTTACCCTCTGGCATTTATAGCCGAAAAATCGGGCGGCAAGGCGTCAGATGGCTTCGGCCCAATCCTGGATATCGTTCCTTCCAGTTTTCACCAGCGTTCGCCTATCTACCTCGGTTCAGCGGCCATGGTAGAAAAGGCTATCGGCTCTTAATCTTCGCGACTGATTTTAGTTTTCGTACCTTTGCACGATGCAGACTACGCAAAACAAATTCGAGCAGTTCAAGCTTAACCGTCAATTACTCAATGCCGTTGAAGAAGCGGGATATACCGAACCTACCCCGATACAGGAGCAGGCAATTCCGCTTGCATTGGCAGGACAGGACATTTTAGGTATTGCCCAGACTGGCACAGGCAAAACTGCTGCCTATACATTACCGTTGCTCATGCGGATCAAATATGCGCAGGGGGAACATCCCCGGGCGCTGATCCTCGCTCCTACACGCGAGCTGGCCATGCAGATTTCAGAGGCGATCACTCAGTTGAGCAAATACACCGATATCCGGACAGTGGTGGTTTTTGGAGGAGTGGGGCCGAAAGCACAGACGGACGCGATCCGCAAGGGCGTGGATATTATCGTGGCTACGCCGGGGAGGTTTATGGATCTGTATTTCAAGGAGGAAATTGTTGTAAAGCACCTCAATGTAATGATCCTGGACGAGGCCGATAAAATGATGGATATGGGCTTTATGCCGCAAATCAGAAAGCTTCTCGAGATCATTCCCACTAAAAGACAGAACATGCTTTTTTCGGCGACATTCTCGGAGAAAGTTGAAAAGCTGTCTTATGAATTCCTGGAATTCCCGACGCGTATTGAAGTTACGCCGCAGGCGACTACGGCTGAGATGGTTTCCCAATCCATATATGAAGTCCCCAATTTCCGGACGAAAATCAACCTTTTGACACATCTTCTGCGTGACGAAGAAGCATTTAACCGTGTTCTTGTTTTTACGCGAAGCCGGGAAGTTGCCGGGCTTGTTCATCAGAATTTATTGGAAAGAGTTGTAAAAGAGCATGAGCTCAAAGTGATCCATGCCAATAAAGGACAGAATACCCGCACAAATTCCATGGAAGCATTTCGGGAAGGATCGGTGCGGGTGATGGTAGCGACGGATGTTGTTGCCAGGGGAATTGATATTACAGAAGTAAGCCACGTGATCAACTTTGATGTGCCTTTGATCTATGAAGATTACGTGCACAGGATCGGCCGGACAGGCCGTGCAAACCACGTGGGGGAGGCCATTACTTTTATGACTGTTGCAGACGAATACCACATCCGGAAAATAGAGAATATGATACGGATGGAGATTCCCCGCAGGGAGTTACCGGAGGAAGTGGAGGTTGTGGCAACCCCGCATAATGAGCGCCAGGACCTGTTAAGGGAAATAGATAACCAGAAAAGAAAAGAAGATCCTACGTTCCTCGGGGCGTTTCATGAGAAGAAAAAGGTGTTTCATAAGCCATCCCGCCCGGTTGGTAAGGGAGGCCAGAACAGACGTAATTCGTCGGGCAGAAGTAAAAGAAGATAATGCAATACATTTTGAAATATTCCGTTTAACTTGGACAATAGAAAACCTGTTTCTCTATTAAATATTTTATGAAAGAATCTGTTGTTATTTGGCTTGCAATCTTAATACCTGTATTTGGCTTGGCGCAAAACACGCATTTGGCGAGTGCCGGACCTAACACAGATACTAACGTTGCTCAGAAAAAGCCACTTGAACTAAAGGAAAGACGCATACTCCCGCTTTTCGGAGAAATCAGCAAGACCTCCGATCAGATCGATGAGGAAATCAAATTTCTGAGTGAGTGTGACAAGTCCTTTAGCAGCCGGACGGAAGCAAGCAGTTTTTTTGCAACCCGTGCCTGGGAATATCTTCAGGAAGGATCATTGGATACGGCCTGTTACCGTTTCAACCTGGCCCATTTATTAAACGACAAAAATGTAGAGGTTTACTGGGGATTGGGAGTGGTTTCCTATCAGAGAGAAAATTGGGTGGATGCCAAAAGAATGTTGAGCCGAGGCATCGGGATTCAGGGTAATAATGTCCCTTTGCTGGTCGATCTTTCTACGGTTGATCTGAAATTATATGCAATAACGAGCCGAAAGGAGGAGTTGGATGAGGCGGCGGAGCTTTTGAAACATGCAACTGCGCTGGATTCGACTTATGCGCTGGGGCAGTATAATCTGGCTTTGCTGCATTACAATCTTAATGAGCTTGACAAATCCTGGGAACATTTGCACAAAGGCAGGGTACTCGATTTTACGCAGATGAATCTCGATTTTGTCGAATTATTGAAAGCCAAGTTGCCCGATCCGCAAGGTTTTTTTAAATAATAGCATATCAGTTTTTTTGAAAAATTACATGGAGTCTCCCGGAAACGGGAGATTTTTTTGTTGCATATTTTTCTGGATTCGTACCGCACACCAATCCCGAAGGGATGTAATTATGATAGAAAAACCGGTCAAGAAAAAGAAGAAAACCCCAGCGGGTTGACATTATACAAGATGTCAACCCGCTGGGGTTTGGAATATCCAAATCCTTTCTAGCTAGAACAATTTCAGCCCTTTGGGCTTTTTCAGCTTTCCAAATCCATTTATTTAAAGAAGAAGCCGGTAGGGGCCACACCTACTTTGATTGAATCCACTACACTCCCATCTGTCCGGTACCGAACAGCGTAGCCCGCCTGGCCGTAGTTCGGCGTTACTCCCGCATAGATCAGGCTCTGCAACGGATCAACAGCCAATCCGGTGAAAGCCCGTTTGATAAGAGGCGTTGCCAAGTTGATCTGTGTAGCTCCGACATCGAATTTATAGGTTTCCCCAGCTTTCAAACCGGCACTATTATAATATGACAGCACAAAGAAAATATTCTTGCGATCGGAGCTGAAAACAAAATTTTCCGCCGATTTTGAACCATCAGATCCAATCGGAAGTACTGCCTCCACGGCATAAGTTTCAGCATTCATACGAACCGCCTGGTTACTCGCAGCTACCCACAATTTCCCGTTTGCATCCACCCCGATCGGTGAAGGTACACCATTTAAAGTGACAGTTTTTTCAATTTCGTCTGTTGCTGTGTTGATGATTGTGAGCGTATTTCCGCCACCGAAAGAATAGGTACCTACCAGCAATTTTCCATTGTGGTAGACCAGGTTTTCAGGTCCGGCGCCTATGTTTATTTTTTTGATCACTTTGTTTGTAGAAACATCGACGACCGCAATATAGCCTGTCTGGTAGCTGTAGTCAGCGTTGGTTCCCCAGCACGAAATGTATGCCTTGTTGCTCGAACCAACTATTTCACGCGGGTTTTCAATCTCCGGGGAAACAATGGTTGCTATTTTTTCAAATGTATTGCTGTTCACGATTTCCAGTCTGTCGGACCCCTTGTCATTGTCAACCAATATGAAACCTTCGTCTCCTATGACCGTGTAACCCTGTGCTCCCCCCTGGAAATCAGCGCCATTGACTGTCTTGAACAGATCATCGGCTGCGTTGGTCATTTCTCTTGAGAAGAAGGATATCGCACCGTTGTTCTGGCTGAAGTTTCCTTCATTGATCACAAACACACCCCGCACATAATCCCCTTTTGGAGCAGGATCGCTCTGGTTACACGCAAAGGCAAAAATGGACAAAGAAACGAGTACTAATCTGGTCAACTGTTTTTTCATTTTCATTTAATTTATAGTAAATACTTTGGGCCTTTTGAAGGGGCGTTGTAACTCACAATTACGTTCACCGCAAAGCTCCTTCCGGGCATGGCATAGTTTCTAACACTCAGATAAAAGGTATTTCCGATATTGTTTACCTGTCCCTGAATGCGCATTTTGGTTTTATCCCAGGTTACAGTGTTCTCGATCAATATGTTTGTCAATGTGTAACCGTTCAAGAACTGGGAGTTGTCAAAGGTACTGAACCGTTTGCTTCCCGATTGGACCTGGCTGCTCAGGCGTGTACTTTTATATTGGAGGAAAGCATTGAAATTCATGGTATGAATGGGTACAAAAACCAGTTGTTTCCCGATTACGTCCGCTGAATACGCATCATAAACCTTTTCCTGGCTGCTTCTATTGTATGCATAACCAAGATCTGCTCCCCAATTCCACAGTCCTTCATTTCCGTGCCAGCCAGCCTGAACTTCAATCCCTCTTGCCAATACTTCCTGCAGGTTTTCAACATGGTAATTCCTGGAAGGATTCCAGTAAGTCCAATCTTTAACACGGTTGTGATAGGCGGTGACGGAGGATGTGAAAACAGAAGTTGTACCGGAAGTATATCGTTGTTCAAATCCGATTTCTTTGTTCCATGCGCTTTCCGGCCTGATATCCGGGTTTCCGAGGTCTTTCCAGTAACGTTCGTTCAGGGTAGGTACACGATAACTTCTGGCATAAGATCCCCTGATTTTGAGCCGGTATCTCAAGTTTTGTATCAACTGATATTCAGTGCCCAGCGACGGTGTGAAAGGCGGATTATACTTGGTGATCAATGCCTGCCGGAGATTGGCCGAAACCAGCCAGCGCGCATTAGCCAGTAGTCGTGTCAGCATAAACAGATCGCCCCGGGTTTCGGTGATCAGTGATTTTTCGTACCCGCTTACATGCGTCCGGTAGTGGGTCATTTCGGCTCCTGCTTTGACCTGGACATTACCTTCAGAAAGTCCGAAATCAAAGGTAAAATCCTTTTCCGCCCGATTTGAGAATTTATCCGTAAAAGCGTGATCCAGATTGGCATAGTCGCCTTTTGCATAATCAATGACATCACGGACCCAGGATGTGCGGAACGCCAGGTTTTTTATCTGATAACGAACCATGCTCCGGTATGCCTCCGTGCGTGTGAGCTCCCTGTTTTGGCTATCATCAGGGACAACTGTCATTTTGTTTTTTGTCAGCCATATATGCGCCGAGATTTCCTGATTGTCCTTAGATGTAAAAAACAAATCCTGTACCAATCCCTGCTGAAATGTTTCGGATGGAAGAAAACTATAACCTTTTCTTGCCCGTCGCTGAAACTGATTGATCATCGATGAATAGTTTATCGTCGTTTTCCCTGAAAAGTCCCAGTTTTTGGTCAATCCGGTACCATATCTTGCGCCAGTCTGTCCGTAATTGTTCAGAAAACTATCCAGTTGCCCGGCTGCGAAAGCAAAAATTCCGTTAGGCTGTGAAACGCTGTTCAGCAAGATACTTCCCCCCACTGCGTCGGTACCCACAATGCTCGCTGCTGATCCATATTGTATCGAAAGCTGGTCAAATCCTGCGACAGGTATGGTTGAAAAATCGGTTTGCCCCAATGTCGGCGAATTGATATTCAATCCATTCCATAAAACCGCTGTATGGTTGGCGGAAGTACCCCGAAAGGAAGCAGTACTTAATTGTCCCGGGCCGTAGTTTTTAAATGCAATAGGCGTATGATAGGAGAGCAGCTCACCGATATTCTGGAAACGAAACTGGCTTAAAGTAGTGGAATCTATTTTTTGGATTTTGAGCCCGCTCATGAATTTTTCAGGAGCAAATCCTTTTACGATGACCGTTTCAAGCCGGACAGTATCATTTTGTGCCAATAGATTTTCCGATAGAAACAATCCGAGGGCAGCATAAAAAATGGCGAGATGTCTCCGGTCAATAACCACTCCGAGAGAATAAATGAACAGCCAGTACCCTGTTTTTCCTCCGAAAACAAAAGCAACAAAACATGTTGGCAGGTCTCCTGGCTCGTCCGATTGATCCGCGGCCTTCCCGCTCCGAGGAACAGTGGCAATGAGGATTGGATCAACTTTGACGGACTTACAGTTGCGGGGACAGCTTCCGGTTCGACGGAATTCCCTATTAAGCCTTGTCTGCTATAAAACAGCGTGCGGCGCCAGAACTTTTGCAAAGGTAGGAAATCGGATTGACTTTCGACTCTCTGGGATAAGGGTTATCTTTGGCTTTTAAATCTCGAAAGTTGGCGTCCTTATCTAACCGCATTTCTGCACAATCATCACAAAAGGGCATTTTACTGATGCTGGGTGCAGCCTTTTTTTTCTCACTTACTTCTGCAATCTCCAAGTGGCTGGGAAAGGATTTTCACATTGTACAGCTGGTATTTTTCAGGAATATTGTCGGGGTGGTTTTTATCATTTCCAGTATCTGGAGGCGGCCCTTGCGGCAGGATGGCGGCAAGCTTGGTTTGCTTATTTTTCGGGGGGTGGTGGGTACTTTATCCCTCTACCTGCTCTTTTATTCGATCCAGACGCTCGGCCTTGGGCGGGCATCTACCTATCAGTATACTTATCCCATTTTTCTGGCACTTTTTTCCTGGTTGTTGATTGGCGAAACATTGAATTCCAGTGAATGGACAGCCATTTTTGTTGGATTCACGGGCATTCTGTTTGTTTTTCGACCAGATCTTTCGCTCTCCTGGCGGGATAATTCACTGGGTTTGGGCAATGCCTTGCTGACTGCTGTTTCTTACCTGTCCATCCGGCAGTTGGGCGTGGTATACGATACCCGCGCGATCATTTTGTCGTTCATGCTGAGCGGGATTGTAATGCCGATCATATCAATGCTGGTAGGTACTTATCATCCTATGGAGGGCTTTGACTTCCTGATCGGGACTTTCAAGTGGCCGGAAAACATTTATCAGTGGGGCGCTTTTCTCGGGCTAGGGTTGACAGCGCTGGTGGGACAGCGAATGCTCACACAATCTTTTACTTACGATAAGGCAGGCCGCGTTGCGGCTGTGGGTTATTCCAACATCCTTTTTTCGGTGCTGATAGGATTTTTTATGGGTGAAGCCTTTCCGACCATTTCCATGTTTACCGGCATGTTGCTGATCGTCGCCGGGGGGATATTGATTTCTGCTTCAAAAAAGAAGCCTGTTGTAAATCCGTAGGCTGAGCAACCCACTGATCAGGATTCTATTCTCTCATTAAATGCAATCCGGTTCATAAACGGATCTACTACTGTCACTGAAATTGCATTCCAGGGCTCTTGAACCAGGCCGGGGCGGTGATACTTGTATTTCTTTTCATTCAGCTCTTTTTGTAGTTCACGTACTCCGGAACATTCAATGAAAATCTTGGCTCCGGGCGTAGCGTCGCCGTGATGTTCCGAAAGATGGAGAACTAATCCATCCTTTGATATCTGCATGTAAAGCGGCGCATTGTCTTCATACCGGTGTTGCCAGTCAATGGTGAAACCGAGCCAGCCGATGTAAAACTCCATTGTCTTGGCTTCGTCGAAAATGCGGAGGATAGGGATGACTTTTTCTATCTTCATAAAAAAGTATCATTTTGAAACGATGGACAATTATTTAGCAGGAATGTTTGTTTACCAAGAGAAATCAAAAATAGGATGAAAAAGCTTTTTATTAACTTCTTTCTCTCACTGGCAGTTTTGACGGTTCTGACAAGCTTTAATTCGGACACCGCGAGTAAGGCTGAGGAGGCGATTCAATGGCTGACAATTGAAGAAGCTTATGCTAAAATCCAGAAGGAGCCCAGGAAGGTTTTGATTGATGTTTACACCGACTGGTGCGGCTGGTGCAAGGTAATGGACCGGGAAACTTTCAGAAATAAGTCGGTGGCTACCTATGTCAACGAGAAGTTTTATGCTGTTAAACTGAATGCCGAACAAAAAGAAGCGATCAAACTCGGCGATCAGAAGTTTGAATTTTTGTCGGAGGGAGGCAGGGGCATTCACCAGTTAGCCCTGGCATTAACGAATAACCAGCCGAGTTTTCCCACAACGGTTTTTCTGGATGATAAATTTCAGATGATCCAGCCTTTGCCAGGTTATATGAAAGCAAAAGAATTTCACCAGGTGATCACGTTCTTTGGGGAAGACTATCACAAAAAAGAGGCCTTCGAAATTTACAAATCGAAGACCTATGATGCGCTTTATCCGAAAAAATAATATTAAACCGTCTCGCCTTCCTGCATTCTTTCAGCGTTTTCGGCAATCCTCAGTCTTTCAATAAATTCGGCAATATCTCCTTCCATTACAGCGGGAAGATTGTAAACCGTGTAACCGATACGGTGGTCGGTAATGCGGCTTTGCGGATAGTTGTATGTCCGGATTTTATCTGAACGATCACCACTTCCTACCATCGATTTACGTTGGGAGCTGATCGCGTCGTTATGTTCTTTCAGCTTGATTTCATATAACCTCGACCGCAAAACGCTCAATGCCCGGTCTTTGTTTTTCAATTGCGAACGTTCATCCTGACAGCTTACCACCAGTCCCGACGGAATATGCGTCAAACGAACAGCGGAGTAAGTAGTATTAACCGACTGCCCACCAGCACCTGAAGACTGGAAAGTATCAACACGGACATCATTCATATTGATCTGAACGTCAACCTCTTCCGCCTCGGGCAAGACCGCAACCGAAGCAGCAGAAGTATGGATGCGTCCCTGAGATTCGGTCTGGGGAACACGCTGCACGCGATGCACACCCGACTCAAACTTCATTTTTCCATATACATCTTCGCCTTCTACTTTACAGATAATCTCTTTATAGCCGCCATTGGTACCTTCCGTAAAATCCATAATGGAGGAGCGCCAGCCCATTTTTTCAAAAAAACGCTGGTACATTCTGAACAAATCGCCTGCAAAAATCGCAGCTTCATCTCCTCCCGTACCACCCCTTATTTCGAGGATGATGTTGCGGCTGTCGTTGGGATCTTTTGGTATCAGCAATTCCTTGATCGCCTGTTCCAGCTCTTCTAGTTTGGGAGTAAGTTCGTTAAGTTCTTCCTTCGCCATTTCCCTCAGTTCCTCATCTTTTTCGGTAGCGATGAGTTCTTTGGTCCCGGCAATATCTTTTTGCAGTTTCTGATAAATAGTATACTGGTCAACGATCTTGCCCAGGTCCTTATACTCTTTGCTAATTTTGGAGTAACGCGCCGAATCTGACACAATCTCGGGTTGTACGATTTGTTGCGAAACTTCTTCGAAACGTTCTTTTATGGCTTCTAATTTATCGATCATCTTATTGAATATCTTTGGCACTATTCATTCGGGGCACAAAGATACGCAATTTAGATAAATGAATGTTTTGACATGTTCGTCGTATCTTGTGAATTTCAACTCGTTGAATGGTGTTGAGAAGTTATAATATGTTTCAAAAATGAACAGAATCTTATTTTTTGTGATCATGCTTGCGAGTATCTGGAGTTGTGATCTGGGTAACAGGGTTGAAAATACGAAGGAGCTCGCCAAAGAAATGAAAGCGTCTCAGATCAAAAGAGTTACGAATACGCAGTTGATCTATTCAGCCGATGAATGGGGCAAGAAAATTACGCAAATCGCTGAAAAATCGCTGATCAAAGAACTCGAAAAGGATCCGGGAAAAGCAGCAGAGTTGTGCCGCAACATGGAAAGAATTCCTGTTGTGGCCGCATTGGAAAAGGAATATGGTGTGAAAGTCGAACTGCTGGGCGCGGCAGATATAAAAAATGATGACCTTGCCCCGAAAGAGAAGGAACTCCTGGAAGCGTATTTGTATAGCGCCAAAAGTAAAACTGTTGCCAGTGATAATTTACAGCAATTGAATGATACGCTTTTGGTGTACAATGCACCGGTACTTCTTGGCAGCACTATATGTACTGCCTGCATGTCGGGGCCGGATTCTACTTTTGCAGTGTGGAGGTTATTATTCAGCAAAAAAGAAATTATCAGAAAGCTTGATGCTAAACAGCTGAAAAATTGATTGCCCGCTACTGCCTTTGTCAGATATTGATGTTTTAATGCACTAATAGTCAAACATTTATTTGTGCTACCGAGGACAGTCGAAGTGCACGGGCTCAATCGCGAGCTGCTTCGACCGCCAAGCGGCCCCGTGCGCTCAGCAGGACAGTAACTTCAGCATTACACAATCGGAGCTTCCCTTACACTTTCTCCCGAAACTCCTTTACAAGCGCGATACTTTCAGCGACTTTTTGTTCGATCCAGGGATAGTTTGCTTCTGCTATTACATCCTTTGGAAACAGGTTGGACCCAAGGCCCACCGCGTACGCTCCGGCTCCAAACCATTCTCCGATACTTTCCTTGGTTGGCTGAACTCCTCCGGTAACCATGATTTTCACATCCGGCATAGGCCCGCGGATCGCTTTTATAAATGCAGATCCTACAACGTCGCCAGGGAATAATTTCACAACTTCAGCCCCTGCCTGCCGGGCATTGTAAATTTCTGTCAGGGTTGAAACACCCGGAATCCAGGGTATGTTGGCATTGATACATGCCTCGCCGACAGCCGGATTGAGGCAGGGTGTTACAACAAAATCAGCACCTGCATTAATAAACCTCTGAGCTGTTTCGTGATCATAAATTGTTCCGATCCCCATGGCCAGCCCAGGGAGACTTTCTTTGGTATAGGCAAGAAGCTCCGAGAAAACGTGAAATGCATTCTCGCCCCGGTTGGTGAATTCAAATGCACGTGCACCTCCACGGTAGCTCGCATTCACAATTTCCTTCGCGACTTCGATGTCGGCATGATAAAATAAGGGCAAAATACCCACCTCATTTAAAAGTACTAATATCGTATCCTTATCCATAGTTTTGGGCTGTTAGCTTTGAGCTGTCAGCATTTAGCTTTTTGATTATCTTTTGATTCTTCCTGATGTTTCACCTTGCCTGATTGCTTCCACTTCGGCGATGGTTGAGATCAGTGCGTCACCCTCGATAGTATGCTTTAAGGCCGAAGCCGCTACTCCGAATTCCAATGCTTTCTGCTGATCGTCGAAAGTAATCAGGCCATGAATTAATCCGGCGATAAAAGCATCACCGCCACCGACACGGTCAATGATCGGGTTAATTTCAATATCGTCTGTTTCCAGCAATTCCCGGCCGTTCCACAGATACGCCCTCAAAAGATTGTGAGACGCACTTAATGAAGTCCTTTTGGTATCAACAACCGTTTTTACCTGAGGGTAAGCCTTTTGTAAATTGACGCAGGATTCAACAAAATCGTTTCCTCCAATGCCAAATATCTCTTTTATATTTTCACTGTTTGCGATAACGACATCCGTTCCGGCCGTAAGCTCCGGCAGGATTTCGGAAGGCTTTTTACCGTATTTCCACAAATTGGCACGATAAAAAATATCGCCGGAAACGGTCAGGCCATATTTACGGGCGGTTTTGATCCCGTCAAGAAGTGCATCCGCTGCTCCCTGTGAAAGCGCAGGCGTAATACCCGCCCAATGAAACCATTTTGCATCTTTCAATATTGAGTCCCAGTCAATTTCTTTCGGGTTTATTTCGGCCAGAGAAGAATTGGCGCGATCATATACGATTTGGCTTCCTCTTAACGCTGCGCCGGTTTCCAGAAAATACACCGCCATGCGAGGCCCGCCATAAATAATATGCGAGACGTCAACTCCGTGGAAGTGAAGGTATTGTGCAGCAGCCCGTCCGATAGGGGAATCGGGAAAGCGGGTGACATGTGCCGTGTGGTGCCCCCAGTAAGCGAGAGCCGTGGAAACATTTGCTTCACCTCCCGCATAGGTAACATTCAACTGGCGGGCTTGTTCGAAACGTGAAAAACCAGGGGTGGAAAGCCGCATCAGGACTTCGCCGAAGGAAATAAATTGAGCCATATCTGAAGCAATCGGCCGAGTATTTACAAAAATCCTCTTGTAGGCCTTGAATTAAATTGAATAACTTTCAAAAGTAAGTATTAAACATTAAAATAGCCCTAAACATGAGTCCGGGCTATTTTTTTATTAAGGTTATCAAAGTCGGATCCTACCTTAGAACCCAAAATAATTTCTTGCATTGTTATAGGAAATATCCTCGACCAGTTTTCCCAGCCACGGAATATCATTTGGCAATTCTCCGTTCTCAACATCGTTTCCGATCAGGTTACATAGTATCCTGCGGAAATATTCATGTCTTGGGTAGGATAAAAAGCTCCGCGAATCGGTCAGCATGCCCACAAAACGGCTTAGAAGTCCCATGTTGGAAAGGGCGTTCATCTGGCGTTCCATACCGTCTTTCTGGTCCAGGAACCACCAGCCCGACCCGAATTGCATTTTGCCTGCAACTGTACCGTCATTGTAATTTCCCGTCATGGTTGCCAGCACCTCGTTGTCTGCGGGATTGAGGTTATACAGGATTGTTTTAGCCAGCTGGTTTGTCGAATCCAGTTTGTTGAAAAATGCAGATAATGCCTGCGCCTGACTGTAATCCCCGATAGAGTCCCAGCCCGTATCAGGCCCAAGTTCTCGTAACATTCTTTCATTGTTATTACGAAGTGCACCCAGGTGAAACTGCTGTGTCCATGATTTTTCATGATCCATTTTGGCAAGATCAAATAGTACCATGGATTTAAACGCGGTACGTTGTTCGAAGGAGGCAATTTCTCCTTTTAATGCTGCCGCGAAAGCTTGTTTTGCAGCCTCTTCATTAAAAGAAGCATAGATATGCTCGAGTCCGTGATCGGATAATTTGCCGCCCATTGCAGCAAAAAAATCATGGCGGTTTTTCAGTGCCGCTAGCAGACTTTCATAGGTGGTTATTTCTCCGGTACCAGCGGCTTCCGCCAGTTTGGCAAGATATTGATTGAATTCCGCTGGGGAATCGATCAGCAACATTGCTTTATCCGGCCGGAAAGTCGGTAATACTTTGATGTTAAAGCCACTTTCGCCGATCTCTTTATGGTATGAGAGCGTGTCTGTGGGGTCATCGGTTGTACAGATCACCTTCACGTTCATGCGGTTCAATAAGCTTTTTACGGAAAAATCCGGTTGCTTTAATTTCGCAGAACACTCATCATAAATTTCCCTGGCGGAATCTTTATTGAGCAGAATATCGATATCAAAATAACGCAGCAATTCCAGGTGCGTCCAGTGATAAAGCGGGTTCCGCATGGTATAGGGCACGGTTGCCGCCCATTGTTCAAACTTCTCCCAATCGCTGGCGTCGCCGGTACAAAACCTTTCATTGATGCCGTTCGCGCGCATCGCCCGCCATTTATAATGATCACCGTACAGCCATATTTGCGTAAGATTTTCAAACTGCTTGTCCCGTGCAATCTGATCCGGCGGCAAGTGGCAATGGTAATCGATGATCGGCATTTCCTTGGCGTAATCATGGTAAAGGATTCGCGCCGTTTCTGATCTCAGAAGGAAATCCTCAGAGATGAAGGTTTTTTGTACACTGGCTGCTATTGTTGTCATTGGATACGCTTTTCAGTTCTTCTTTTAGTGGGTCAGCCTTTATATCAGGGTTCTTTCGATACCATATTCCAGCCCGCGCAGTTCTGCAAGTCCGCGCAGACGGCCGATTGCAGTATAACCAGGATTTGTTCTTTTGGTAGCCGAAAGGTCGTCGAGCATACGATGCCCGTGATCGGGGCGGAACGGCATGCGTAGGTCTGTTCTTCCTTCTGTTTTACGTCTTTTTTGCTCATGCAGCAACGCTTTCATCACGTTGTACATGTCTACGTCTCCGTCGAGGTGGTCGGCCTCGTAAAAACTGCCGTCCGGCTCTCTTTTGGTAGCTCTTAAATGAATAAAATGGATCCTGTTACCAAGCCTGTTCACCATTCCGCTCAGGTCATTGTCCGGCCTTACGCCATATGATCCTGTACAAAAACAAATGCCATTTGCCTCGTTATCGTATGCTTCCAGCAGGAGTGTTGCATCGTTTTCAGTACTCACGACGCGTGGAAGGCCGAGAATAGGATATGGAGGATCGTCGGGATGAATGGCCAGCCGGACGCCCGCGCTTTCCGCTGCCGGGCCTATTGCCTGGATGAACTGGTACAAGTGTGTACGCAGTTCCAGGTCACCTATATGTTTGTAAGTATCCAGTACAGTTCTGAATTCTTCTATGGTAAAGCTTTCTTCGGAGCCAGGCAGCCCAGCGATAATGTTTCTAACCAGCCGGGTTGTTTCTTCCGGGGAAGCATTGTCAAGCCAGGATTTTGCTTTTTGTTTCTGCTCTTCTGTATAAATTTCACCTGCCTCAGGTCTTTGCAGAAGGTAAAGATCAAATGCGGCAAAATGAACAGCATCGAATCTCAGGCCGGTAGAGCCATCTTTCATCGGAGCGTCCAGGTCTGTTCTGGTCCAATCCAGAATGGGCATGAAATTGTAGCAGACGGTATCAATGCCGCATTTACCCAGGTTCGCAAGTGTCTGCTGATAATTAATGATATATTTTTCAAAATCACCGGTGCGCGTTTTGATTGCCTCATGCACCGGCACACTTTCTACAACCGACCACGTAAGTCCGGCTTTTTCAATCATTTCTTTGCGCGCCTGGATTTCTTCAACTTCCCAGACTTCACCATTTCTGATGTGGTGCAATGCTGTTACAATTCCGGTTGCTCCTGCCTGACTTATATCTTGTAAGGAAACGGGGTCATTGGGTCCGAACCAGCGCCATGTTTGTTCTAATGCCATATTGTTATTGGCCCTTGGCTTTCGGCTATCAGCTGTTGGCTTTGGGTGGATTTGGTTTGATACTGCTTTTTCTGGGTCTCGGCCCTCCTCTGGAGTCGCCTCCCGGGTGCCGTCTCCCCGGGGTGCCGTCTCCCTGGGTCGCCTCCCAGGGCTGAAGCCCTGGGTTGTGGCGGCGGCCTCAGGCTACGAGCCTGTGCTCGGGTACCCTTTCGCGGAGGACTTTGAGCGCGCGGCTCATCTGTGTTTCCACCGTTTTGACGGAGATCGCCAGACGTTCTGCAATGTCCCGGTAACGAAGCCCTTCCTCCCGGCTCAGGCGGAAGATCAGCTGACACTGGCGCGGCAGTGCCTGGATACATCCCTCTACATGCTCGTAAAATTCGTTGAACGATAACTCATCAGCTGGCGAAAAATGATCAGCATGCGTCATGTTCCATTGTACCGACTCGAGAGATTCTCGCTCATTTTGCCGGTGAATTCTTAGTTTCAGATAGTCCAGGGCCTGGTTGCGTACTGCTCGGTAAATGTAAGCCTGAAAAGAAGTATGTACCTCAATTTGTTCCCGGTTTTTCCAAAGTTTTACAAACACATCAGATACCACTTCCTCGGCAATCTCCCGGGTTACCACAACACGCATGGCATAATTACAAAGTGACCGGTAATGATGTGTAAATAACTCCCGGAAAGCATGGTAGTCACCGGTCGCCACAACTCTGCCAAACAAATTTTCCAATACATTTTTCTGTGTGTAAACAGACGTCAATGCATTGGTAAAAGATTTTGCTTCCATTACTTAATGGTTAGGTTAATTATAGAAAAATTCCTGGATATGTAGTGGTGTCAGGTACGGGCACTTCGTCATTGGTGAATGTAGTTTAACCATTGGCTCGTTGATATACAAAAAATAATCTTGAAAAAGATCAATAAATTTACGCAACCGTTCCCGGAACCGTTCCCGTTTTTTAGTATATTCCCGGAACTGTATCGCGTCCCGGGGAGCTGGCGCAACAAATTCCGTTTGACATATTTTCGGATAAATTGTTAACATTGTACTATTCTTATATACCCTCATGAAAAAAGTCTCGATCACAATTAAGGAAATCGCCAGACAGCTCAATATCTCCAAGTCGACGGTTTCCCGTGCGCTGAGGGACAGTTCCGAAATCAGTGAAGAGACCAAAAGAAAAGTGATGGAGCGGGCTGAACAGCTGAACTACGCGCCCAATCCGATTGCGATCAGTTTACTTAAAAACCGCACTCAAACCATCGGTGTTATCGTCCCGGATATTGCCAACCGGTTTTATTCATCTGCGATCGGTGGCGTGGAGGATATTGCGTACAGCCGTGGTTACCACACCATGATTTACCAAAGCCACGAGCTGCTGGAAAGGGAATTGTCGGCTTCCAGGCACATTGCCCTTCGTCGCGTCGATGGGTTGGTAGTTGCTATTTCAAGCCAATCGGAAAATATAGACCATTTCGTTTATCTGCAGGAACAGGGCATCCCGGTTGTGCTGTTCGACCGGGTGACAGATGCTTTGCGGACGCATAAAGTTCGTGTGGATGATTACAAAGGTGCTTTTGAAGCAACAGAGCACCTTATTAACAGAGGTTGTAAACGCATTGCGCATATTGCGGGTCCCGAGTCGGTTTCAATCACCAGATTCCGGCTGGAAGGTTACAAGGATGCGTTGAAAAAGCACAATATCATTTTTCAGGACGAGTGGGTTTTGCACACAGAGATCACCCAGCAGGGGGGGACGGAGCGTACATATCAGCTGATGGCCCTCCGCGAGAGGCCTGATGCTATTTTCGGGGCGAGCGACAGGATTACCATGGGTATCCACTGGGCTTTGCGGCAACTGGGATATACTATGCCGGATGATGTGGCGGTGATAGGATTTTGTGACCTGGCAATGTCGTCATTGCTGGACCCGCCGGTAAGTTCTGTAACGCAGCCATCTTTCGAGATGGGTCAGCAGGCCACTTCTCTGCTCCTGGACCTCATTGAAAGCAAAAATACCCCGGCCGAATATGAGACCAGGGTATTGCAATCGAATCTTGTGATTAATAAGTCTTCTCTCAAAACGGCTAACCCGTAATAGATTTTAATTTTCTCTCGAATTCCGACAATATACGTTCTTTCATCTGAACCTTCCGTTTCTGGATGTTGATGCGGCCTGCAGCCTGTTTGTCCAGCTCGGGGTCGCCGGTAGCTGTTCTGTCAAACTCGAGTATTGCAAACTCCAGGTCGCTTTTTTCGCGTTTTGCAAGCCATTCCAGTTCGCGGAATTTAGTCCGGAGCTGCTCTTCAGGGCTCTTAAGTTCAAATGCAGGATATTTCCGGCTGATGACGCGTGCAAGATAGCTGAGCTCAAAAATTTTGTCACAAACCATCCGGAAACGCTCAGCCAGCTCTTTATCCGCCATTTTGAAAGGTATCTTGATCTCTTTCCATTTGCTGAGTAGCACCTTAGCTTCCTGGGAAGCCTCCACAATATCGGGTCCGCGGAGCAGGGTTTCAGCCTGTTGCAATAGTTTTTGCTGTTCCAGGATACGCGGGTCTACACGTACTTTTGGCTCAATACCTTTTGCAAGGTTATATTTATCATAAAAAAGTTTAAGGAAATGTCTGTATGCCTTGTTGACCTTAAAAAATCTTTTCGGCGGTACTTCCCCGACAGCGTTCCAGGCATTACGAACTTCCTTGGCCTTTTGGTATGCCTCATCAAGGTCGCGGGCATAGCTTAGCGTTTTAGTGATCTTGATCAGGCGTTCATACTCCTCAATACGTGCCTGGTTAATTTTATTCTGTTCATCAAAATAATCGCGGCGGCGCTGAAAGAAATCATCCAGGATCTGCTGGAAAGTAATTTCCACTTCCTCCTGATATTCTTTTTCAACCGGCCCTGTCCTGATCCATTTTGCCTTTATTTCCTGTATCTGATCCGTTGCCGACGTATAGTCCTCAACCGCTGCTGCGGTCTTCACATCTTCTATCAGCGCACGCTTGATTTCAAGGTTCTTAAGTTGATTGACCTCGATCAGGCCTTTCAGGTATTCTTCTTTTTCTTCCAGTCTCTGTAGCAGAGGGACGAAGTCACCGAGTGCATCAAAACCTTTCAATTTACGTTGCAACTGAATAAGCTTGGTAAGATAGGAACCCTTATTAAGAGCTTCATCTATTTCCTGTTCCAGCTGTTCCACCTTGTTCAGGACAATGTTAAACCGATTTTTGAAGTAATCGATCGCTTCCTGTTCTGTTCTTTTAACTTCTCCAATTTGCCGGTCGGGGAATTCCAGATACCCCTTTAAAAATACTTTGCTGTCTTTAACATAGCCGTATTCATCATTCAATGTGGCATTTTCCATTCTTTCAATTTTTATCTGCTAAGTGTAGGGATAATATAACGATATTTGTTACGCACAAATTAACTAAAAAATGAGTAACGAAACCATTATTTTCTCAATGTCGGGGGTTAACAAAATCATTCCTCCAAACAGGCATATCATTAAAAACATCTATTTATCCTTTTTTTATGGTGCTAAAATCGGGGTTTTAGGTTTAAATGGATCTGGTAAATCCACTTTACTACGTGTAATTGCAGGCATTGACAAGGATATACAAGGTGATGTGGTATTTTCTCCCGGATATTCTGTGGGAATGCTCGAACAAGAGCCAAAACTTGACCCGAATAAAACGGTAAGAGAGGTTGTGGAGGAAGGCGTTCAGGAAATTGTGAACCTCCTCAAAGAATTCGATCAGATCAATGAGGCATTTGGGGAAGAGGATGCCGATTTTGATAAGTTGCTCGAACGTCAGGGAGAAGTGCAGGAAAGGCTGGATGCAACGGATGCGTGGAACCTGGATAACAAACTGGAGGTAGCTATGGATGCTTTGCGCTGCCCACCATCAGATGCATTGGTTTCTACACTTTCAGGTGGTGAAAAGCGTAGGGTAGCCTTGTGCCGGCTATTGCTCCGCCAACCCGATGTATTGCTATTGGATGAGCCTACCAACCACCTTGATGCTGAGTCTGTTCTTTGGCTGGAAGAGCATTTGAGACAATATAAAGGAACCGTTATAGCGGTTACCCACGATCGCTACTTCCTGGATAATGTCGCTGGCTGGATCCTTGAACTCGACCGTGGCGAAGGTATTCCATGGAAAGGAAATTATACTTCCTGGCTTGAACAAAAGCAGGAGCGTTTGAAAAAAGAAGAAAAAACAGAATCAAAACGTCAGAAAACGCTTCAGCGTGAATTGGAATGGGTGCGCATGGGTGCCAAGGGGCGCCAGGCTAAATCGAAGGCGAGACTTGGAGCCTATGAGCGGTTATTGGGTGAGGAAGGACGCGAGAAAGAGGAAAAACTGGAGATTTTTATCCCTGCCGGACCTCGCCTTGGTAACAAGGTGATTGAAGCACATAACGTCTCAATGGGTTTTGGGGACAGGCTTTTATATGAAAACCTCAACTTTGCTCTGCCGCCTAACGGGATTGTTGGTATCATCGGCCCGAACGGTGCGGGTAAAACGACGCTTTTCAAACTTATCACCGGACAATTAAAACCTCTCGAAGGGCATTTTGACGTAGGAGATACAGTTGAGCTGGCTTATGTAGACCAGGAGCATGATAACCTGGACCCTGCTAAAACAGTTTATCAAAGTATTGCGGATGGAAATGACTGGATCATGATTGCAGGCAAGCAATCCAATGCCCGGGCATACGTAAGCCGGTTCAATTTCGGTGGCGGAGACCAGGAAAAGAAAGTGGGAAACCTGTCGGGCGGGGAAAGGAACCGGGTGCACTTGGCGATGACTTTGAAGGAGGGCGGGAATTTGTTGCTGCTAGATGAACCTACCAATGACTTGGATATCAATACATTAAGAGCATTGGAGGAGGGCCTCGAAAACTTTGCGGGTTGTGCGGTAATCATTTCCCACGACCGGTGGTTCCTCGACCGTGTTGCTACGCATATTCTGGCATTTGAAGGTGATTCGCAGGTATATTGGTTTGAGGGTAATTTTTCGGAATACGAGGAAAACCGACGTAAAAGACTGGGTACAGATGTGACGCCGAAAAGGATCAAATACAAGAAACTGGCCTAACCGAAGTGTTTGATTTTTTGAAAAAGCGCCCGCAGGAAATGCGGGCGCTTTTCATTTGCAACGTCGAATTATTATTGGCTTAATTGCAATTTAATTTTATTCTTCTATCTTTCCGGCGAATTCCCTTCTGTTGAGCCCAACGTTCTATTGAATTTCATGGTCGATATACTATAAATGTCGGCGATCACCCTCTTTTACCAAATTTTTTTCCTGTCCGGGAATGCCTGGAAAATGCATCTCGGAGGAAAATTATGTTCAAATCGATATTATGCTACATATTAATAGGCATTTATTTCTATAATTTTGTAGTATGTTTATTAAAACATAGTTGCCCACTGAAAATTACTTTTATGTACTTCAAAAATTCTTTACACAACTATTGTCGTTTGATTGTAAATTTTAAGACTAGTTTATTATTTCTTTTAGCTCTTACATCCTCATTCCGACTCTTTGGGCAGAGAGAAATTATCCTCAATACCACTGGATACGGTTTTGATAAAAACGCAACCAACGGTATTAATCCCGATCAATGGACGTATATCCAGAAATTTGCTACGTTGAAATCCGACGGCAAGGATGCCAGCGTCACGGCTGTCCGTCTTCATATTCAGTGGGAGAACTATGAACCGACGCTGAACAATTATCAGGGATCGAAGATTGCCCTTGCCGTGAAGGCCATTCTGGACTTGAATCCAAATATGAAGGTGGCACTTCATTTTCCCTATATGAGGTCCGGCTATTGGAATGACAGTTATTTCGAAACAACTGATCTTTCACAGACTTCACAAGGAACTTTGATAAGAAATGCAGTTTCCCATGCATGCCCTTCCGTTTATTCAGATTATGCTGTCGGAAGGTTTCAGGCTTTTGTGGCGGATGTACTTTTGCATATCCAGCCTTATTATTCCAAAATCCTTTACGTTGCGATGGGTAATACACCTTCCGAAGAATTTTATGTTCCCGGACAGACAAGCAATGATATCTGGTATGCCGGTCTCTATGAAGCCAAGGCGGCAGCGTCCTGGCGCACTTCATTTCTGCCCCGGCGCTTCCCGAACCAATCCAATGTCACATGGGGGAGAAATACTTATACCATGAGCAGTGCGCCACAGCCTACCGATGGAAATTACAATTCCGAAATGGGGCGGGATTTACACCGTTTTGCTGGGTGGGGCTTATTGAACTTATATAAGGCCTTTTATGAAACTGTAAAAAGCAAAAGCCCTTCGATAAAGGTTTTACATTTTATATCGGATTTCGGCTCTGTCCAGGGTAACAACTGGCATTTGCACAATAGTACAATCCCGCTCGCACTCGAACTTTCCGATGGGATTTACAGCAGCGATGGCACTGATCAGTATGACCTTTGGAAAAAAATTATGGCGATCGATTGTATTAAAGGAACCAGTCCCGGTAAAATCGCAGCAGTTGAATTTGATCCTCAGGATCTTGGACAACCCAGAGGCCAGACAGGGGTAAACGGCAATACAGCAACAGAGTGGTTTCAGAGGGCTTTCAAGCACGGTGCTGATTATGTGCATATTGCGATGCACTTTTATGATAACGAAATGGCACAGATCGCAGGTGCAATCGCGTCTACAAAAGCGCAGTTCCTGAAACCGGATTATCAGCCTCCCGTCAGGTCTGAGCCGACGACCGTCAATATCTATCCTGCCGTATTTACCAGCTCGTTCCTGTTTCAGGAATGGCTCCAGAAAAGCGGGGCGAATTTTGCTGTTACAGATGCGAAGCCTGTTTCCATCAAAATGACAGATGCCGGTTACTGGAATAATATATGGGATACGGCCAATTATCTGCCATGTACTTTCTCGATAACAGCAAGTAATTCACAGCCCAAACCTGTTGTCGGTACACCGGTCACGCTGAGCATCAATTGTACCGGACCTGAATGCGACGGCGCAAGTTACCAATGGACTGGTATGGGTGTGACCAATGATCAGACGGGCAGCTCCATCACTATCAGTGCTCCCACAACGACGGGAGATTTTACTTATTCGGTTACTTCGTCGCGAAGCGGATGTTCTCCCAAAACAGCCTCGACGGCACTGTCTGTAACGCTCCCTTTGCCTGTAAAACTGATCGAATTTACTGCTGTGCGGGAAAATCAGACGACATTGTTAAGCTGGTCCACCTCGGAGGAGGTCAACAGCGAGCGCTTTGACATAGAGCACAGTACTACCGGTCGAAACTGGAGTAAAATCGGTACGGTGGCTGCCAATGGGGAAACTTCACAAATGATCAGATATTCGTTTACCGATATCAATCCTTCGCCGGGGCAGAATTTGTACCGGCTGAAAATGATCGATCTGGACCGAACTTTTGCATACAGCAAGATTGTAAACGTGAACTTTGATGACAAGCTGCGGTTAACAACGTATCCAAACCCGGTTACGCAGGTTATTAATATTTCTACTGATAACTGGGAACATGTGAAGGCAATACAAATCCTGAATAATTCGGGCAATGTAGTTTACAAATCGGATAATCCTGAACCTGAAATCAATGTCGGACATCTTTCTGCCGGCGCCTATATCATCGGGCTGACCCGCTCCAACGGTGATCAGGAAACTGCCAAATTCGTAAAGAAAGAATAATGATCCAGACAGCTGTTATCCAGTAATGCTGTTATTTGAAAAAGCCCGTCAGGTGCAATTTGCCCTAAGATCAATTCTTGCTAACTTTCGGCCGGAATCAGTTAAATAGTATCAATGAGTCAAATTTCATCTTTGCGCAAAATACATTTTATATCGATAGGCGGCAGTGTAATGCATAATCTGGCTATTGAGCTGCATCTGAAAGGCTTTGCAGTTACAGGGTCTGACGATGAAATTTATGAGCCGTCTGCAAGCCGCCTTGCAAAATATGACCTCCTTCCGGCCATTACCGGATGGTTTCCGGAAAAAATAACTTCCGACCTTGATGCAGTCATTCTTGGAATGCATGCAAGGCAGGACAACCCGGAACTTGCACGGGCGAGAGAGTTAGGGATTAAGGTTTATTCCTATCCGGAATATATTTTTGAACAGAGCGAAAATAAGCAGCGTGTCGTTATTGCCGGAAGTCATGGCAAAACGACCATTACCTCCATGATCCTGCACGTTTTGAAATATAACAAACGTGTCTTCAATTATCTGGTCGGTGCGCAGGTGGAGGGTTTCGATAATATGGTGAAACTTTCGGAAAGTGCCCCGTTGATCGTTATTGAAGGAGATGAATATTTCACATCCCCACTGGATCCTACACCGAAATTTATGCATTACCAGCCGCATATCGCATTGATTAGCGGTATCTCCTGGGATCATTTCAACGTTTTTCCGACCTGGGAATCTTATGTAAAGCAATTCGAACTGCTGGCCGATTCGCTGCCGAAAGCGGGTGCGATCATTTTTGACGAAACGGACGATATGCTCGATGTCATCGGACAGAAAGAGCGGGCCGATGTGGTGAACAAACCCTATAATGCGCATCCCAGTAAAATTATCCATGAGAAAACTGTCCTGATTACCGCAGAACATGGAGAGGTTCCGGTTCTTGTATTCGGTGCGCATAATATGAAGAACATCAGCGGCGCGTACGCGGTTTGTGAAAGGCTTGGGGTAACTGATGAGGAGTTTTATGCGGCTATCCAAACTTTTAAGGGAGCTTCGAAAAGGCTCGAATTACTCGGCAGTAACGCAACCGTGAATGTTTACCGCGATTTTGCACATGCTCCGTCAAAAGTAGAGGCCACAACGGCGGCATTGAAAGGCCAGTTTCCGGACCGTACACTGGTGGCTTGCGCGGAACTGCATACATTCAGCAGTCTTAACAAAGTCTTTTTGAAACAATACCGCAGAAAACTCAACGCGGCTGATGTTGCAGTGGTGTATTTTAACCCGCAAACTGTTGAACATAAGAGACTTGAACCCATTTCGGAACAGGATATACGTACAGCTTTCAAACGCGATGACTTAAAGGTTTTTACCGATTCAGCTGAATTGGTCACTTTTCTGAAAAGCCTGAAATGGCAGGAAGCTAATTTGCTGATGATGAGCTCAGGTACCTTCGGAAATATCGATCTGGGTGAATTGGTTGACGTGATTCTCGGTTAAAATTATTGTCAGCCGGAGACCAAATTTTAAATATTTTTCTCAATGCAATCAATCGTAGTTTATTGCGGCTCGAATTTCGGGAAAAACAAGATCTATGCTGAGGCAGCCTATGCGCTTGGTGCAGAGCTTGCACGCAGAGGTATAAGGCTCATTTACGGCGGAGGGAACATGGGGCTGATGGGCAGGGTTGCTGACGGCGCAATGGAGAATAATGGTTCGGCCACAGGGATTATTCCCAATTTCCTTGCCAAACTGGAAGTGGCGCACAAGACATTGACGGAGCTTCATTTTGTGGATACCATGCATGAGCGGAAGGCGAGAATGGTATCACTTTCGGACGGGGTTATTTCGCTTCCGGGCGGATACGGCACTATGGACGAGTTATTTGAAATTCTTACCTGGTCGCAGCTCCGGATTTTTGAAGGGCCGGTTGGTCTGCTTAATGTCAATGGATTTTATGATTTACTGCTGCTTCAACTGGATAAAATGGTTGAGGAGGGTTTTTTACATATCGATAAAAGGAAGCTTCTGGTCGTGAGCGACAACGTAGCGGAACTGCTGGATGAAATGGAAAAGTTCAGTCAAAAGGAAGGGGAAAATAAGCCGCTTGATAAGTCGTTATATGTGGATAACAGTAGCGAGGAAGCAATCTGAACTGTTTTTTAAACCTTCCAATTCAAACATACATTTCTGAAAAACGATGCGTCTTTCACTTATTTTATTGATCTGTTCCTTTGCTTTGCGAGCCAATGCCCAATTGGAAAATCTTGGAAAAACAATCAATACGGAGTACAACGAAATAAGCCCCATCATATCTCCCGACGGGAAAACCATCTATTTTTCCAGAGTAAGCCACCCGCAAAATACACATGGTGATAAAGGCAGTCAGGATATCTGGTTTTCAGAATTAAAAAATGAAAAATGGACGCAGGCGAGACGTATGCCACCGCCTATTAATAAGGAAGATTACAACAGTCTCTACAGTATCACGCCCGATGGTAACACCTTGCTGATCAAAGGAGCGTATAAAAACGGTGTTTACGAGACCCGGGGCTTTTCTACCAGTAAAAAAACCGCAAGAGGCTGGGGTGCTCCGAATAAAATTGATATACCGGGATACACGAAAATCAGTAAAGGCCAATTCGACTGCGGGTATCTTTCTACGGATGGGAAAGTACTTGTGATGTCTTTCAGTGAAAAAAAGAACAGTAAAGTCGATGATTTGTATGTCATTTTTAAACAAAAGAATGGCACGTGGTCAAAACCCCTGAACCTCGGGCCGGAAATCAATACACAGGAATTTACTGAAACCACACCATTTCTCGCCCCTGACGGCGTAACCCTTTACTTTTCAAGCGACCGTTCCGGCGGGCAGGGAAGCAATGATATCTATTACAGTAAACGGATTGATAAAACCTGGAAAAGATGGAGTAAGCCGGTTAATCTGGGTGCGGCGATCAATTCAGACGGTTATGATGCGTATTATACTATTTCTGCCCTGGGTGACTATGCGTACATGGTTTCATTTAAGGATACTGAGGGAAAGGGAGACATCGTTCGTTTTAATCTTCAGCCCAAACCGGTACCTGGAGACACTGCCGAGGCGCCCATTGCCAATATTCCCACCGCCGATCCTGTTGTGATGATCAGTGGAAAGGTAATTGATTCAAAAACGGGTAAGCCAGTAGAGGCAACAATTGTTTATGAAAATCTGGCAGACGGCGAAGAGGTAGGAACAGCCACCACCAATCCCGTTACAGGAGAGTATAAAATCGTTCTTCCCTACGGACATAAATATAGCTGGCGGGCCGTTGCGCCTGATTTTATAGCCGAAGGTGAAAATATAGACCTGACTGATTCTACCACTAACGGAACAGGTAAAGCATTCAAGGAGATTACCAATAAATCCCTGAAATTGATTCCCATCGAAGAAGGCCAGATTATACGTTTGAACAATATTTTCTTCGCGACGGGAAAATCTACGCTGAATAGCGAGTCGTTTCCGGAGTTGAACCGCATTGCTATTTCAATGACTGAGAACAAAACACTGGCTATCGAACTGGGCGGGCATACGGACAATACCGGTAGTGCGGAATTCAACGTAAAACTGTCTCAGGATCGCGCTGATTCCGTTCGTGAGTACCTGATCGGAAAAGGAATTGAGCCTGACCGTGTAGCGAGCAAAGGTTATGGAGAGACCAAGCCAGTTGCTAAAAATGATACACCGGAAGGCCAGCAGCAGAACCGCCGGGTAGAATTCAAGATTTTGAAGAAATAGCAAATTAGGCTTACCTTAGCTGCTCTCTCTTTCATTGCGCAATGACTGCAAAACGATCTCCTGCCCTTGGTTTTATCTTTGTCACTTTGTTAATTGATGTGATCGGACTTGGTATCATTATTCCGGTAATGCCAAAACTGATCAGTGAATTAACAGGTGACAGCATCAGTGCTGCTTCAAAAGACGGAGGCTGGCTGTTGTTTGCCTATGCTTCCATGCAATTTATTTGTGCCCCCGTCATCGGCGGACTGAGTGATCAGTTTGGCCGGCGTCCTGTTCTGCTGGCTTCTCTGTTCGGCTTTGGGATCGATTACATTTTTCTAGCGCTCGCTCCAACGTTGGGTTGGCTTTATGTCGGGCGGATTATCGCCGGTATCCTGGGCGCCAGTTTCACGACGGGCGCTGCTTACATTGCCGATATCAGTACACCGGAAAAACGGGCGCAAAATTTTGGACTACTGGGTGCTGCATTTGGCCTTGGCTTTATTATCGGGCCTGTGTTAGGAGGTTTATTGGGGCAATATGGCTCGAGAGTTCCCTTCATGGCAGCGGCGGCATTTTCCCTGTTGAATACATTGTATGGTTACTTTATTTTACCAGAATCTTTAAAGCCCGAAAACCGAAGAAAATTTGAGTGGTCGCGTGCTAACCCAATCGGCGCGCTTCAGAATGTGAAACGTTATCCGGTAATTTATGGGTTGATATTTTCCCTGGGCCTTATTTATATTGCGCTGCATGCAGTACAGAGCAACTGGTCATTTTATGTAATAGAAAAGTTTGGCTGGAATGAAGCGCAAATTGGCTATTCGCTGGGGGCGGTGGGAGTTTTGAGTGCTATTGTCCAGGGCTATCTGATCCGTCTGATCATTCCCAAATTGGGTCAGAAACGGGGAGTTTACATCGGGTTGCTTTTGTATGCGGTCGGGTTTGTACTTTATGCTTTCGCTACTGAAGGATGGATGATTTACGTGTTTATGATACCGTATATTTTGGGAAGTATCGCAGGCCCGTCGTTGCAAGGGATCATCTCAACCCAGGTTGCACCTAATGAGCAGGGGGAAATTCAGGGGGCACTTACCAGTCTTCAAAGCCTCACTTCAATTATTGGTCCGCCGCTGATGACCAATTTGTTCGCAGTATTTACCGAGCCATCGGCGAAGATCTATTTGCCTGGTGCGCCAATGTTAATGGCCGCTGTCTTGACATTAGTCAGTACCATTCTGGCAAGAAGGAGCCTGAAAAGAGATTTTTCGAAAGGTCAATAAAAAACAATAAGGAAGAGAAAGACGGCCAGCCACAGTACGCCGGTGAAGTGCCAGTATCTGGTGAAAAGTTTGATACGCAGCCGGTTCGGCGGGTTGACACTGTAAATAAATGAATCTATATAAGTTCTGTTTCTGACAGCTTTGCGGAAAAGATAAACCAAATAGACAACACCCGCAAAGATATGGACAAGATGAAGCCCTGTGAGGAGATATATAAATCCGGCAGAAGCACTGGAAGAATTAAAAATTCCACTATTGACCATTTCTATCCAACCGCTGGCCTGAAGTAAAATAAAAATTCCCCCTAAAACCAGTGTGGCACTTAAAAAAACACGATAGTGGAGAAAGCGCTCGTTGACGAACGCCAGATTAGCCTCGTGCAATGTGATGCTGCTGAACAGAATAACCAGTGTGCTTAGCCAAAACATGTCGGGAATAGCAACGAGATGACCTGTTTCCTTTTGCATCCGGACAAGAAATATAATGAAGATCGAAGCGAAAAGAAGGGAGCTTCCCGCAACACCAAGCCATAACATAAAACCCAGAGGTTCACGCCTTTTGGTAAACAGGTTTTCCTTTAATTTCGTTATGGGCTTCGCACTCATTTTCCTTTTTCCGTGTTCTGATTATCAGCTTATTAAAGCAATAAGCTTTTAAAGCAACAAGTGAATATAACGACAATTCTGCACCTTCTGACATTTGTTTAGGATAAATATATTTACCCTAACAACCCTTGCCACACTTTATAATTTTTAAAGTAAGTATTTAGATTTTTCTGCTTATCAAAGATGCCATAAACCGTCGATCCCGATCCACTCATTGACGCATATTCAGCTCCGTCAGCATATAATCGCTGCTTGATTTCCTTTAAAAGAGGATATTTCGGGAAGAGTGTTGCTTCAAAGTCATTTTTTATCCGCGTAGCCCAGTCAGCGACAGGTCCCTTTAAGTCGTCGCGTAAATTGGTCTTTGCAGCTGCCGGTTTAATGCCTGCATAGGCTTCGATGGTAGAAATATGTATTCCTGGATTTACCAGTACAATCCATTTCCCGGCGAGTTTTAAATCAATATCCTCAAAACGATCCCCTTTTTGAAAACAATACGCAGGTTTATTCAGGATGAAAAAAGCACAATCGCTACCCAATCTACGTGCGTAATCCAGTTGTTTTTCAAAAGAAATATTAAGTTTGAAAAAGTCATTCAAGGCTCTAATAGCAAATGCAGCATCGGAAGATCCGCCTCCAAGTCCAGCACCTATTGGAATTGCTTTTAATAAATGCATTTTTACGGGATGTAATTCATAGTCGCCAGCCAAGGTTTCGTATGCCTTTTTACAGAGATTGTCCGCATTATCACCCGGAATGGAAATTCCGTTGGTTTCAAACGAAAAAGCCTCTGATTTTGTAATTTCCAGTGCATCGGACCATCCTATGGGATAGAAGCAGGATTCTATATTATGAAAACCATCGGGGCGTTTTTCAACTATATTAAGGCCAATGTTGATCTTTGCGTTGGGAAATACAAGCATTTGCGAGCGAAATTTTGAGACAAATATCCGCAATAATTACCGAATGCATTCAGCTCAAATTTGAAATTCTGTCTTCTACTCCCAGCGCCACTCCTGACCGATGACTAACTCGTCTTTCAATCCCTGTGAAATCAAAAAATCCCTTGTTTTCGTATCCGAAAGCTTTTTCGCCGCTAGGTTTTCTGTATTAGCCAGTGCATATAAATACATGGCGGCAATTCGTACCGTATTTTCAAGTTGTTCTTTGTTTACAAGGCTAAAATCATCACAGTCGGCATGATAGCATTGTAATACTGCTGGATCAAGATGACCCGACAGACCTGCTATGGGGACACCTTCGAGCATAAATGGCTGGTGATCACTATGAAGACCAGCGCGGTTCGCCGCCTCGTTTTTATAGTTCTGATCCACATTATGAATCGCGCTTCCGACCGAACTGAAGAAATTATTCATCTCGTTCCATCCGAAAGCATTGATACCGGACGGATCATTGGTCATATCCAGATTCATCATGTAGCTGACCTTGTCAATGGCTCCGGTCCTTTTTAATTCGCTTACAAAAAATTTAGAGCCCAGCAATCCTTGTTCTTCGCCCATGAAGAGGACAAACTGGATGGTTCGCTCCGGTTTTACTTTCAATGCTTTGAAAGCACGCGCGATGTCCATTACCGCAAATGACCCGATACCGTTGTCAATAGCACCTGTAGACAGATCCCACGAATCAAGGTGACCACCGATGATTACTTTTTCATCAGATTTACCTTTTAAAGTGGCAACCACGTTTCTTGCTTTGATCGACTTTGATATGTTGTGCATCTCAATATGTGCCTCAAGTGGTCCTTCTTCGATCAGCCACTTCCGCAATTCGATCCCGCTATCATTAGATATGCATACCGCAGGTATAGAGATAATCGCTCCGGTAACTGACGCAGTTCCTGTAAGCAGTATTTTTCCGGGGGCACCGTTAACCATAATAATGCCACTGGCTCCATATTTGATGGCCAGGGCAGTTTTTTCAGACCGGTGCAGGTTTTTTTTACCCGTCACACCACTCAATCCGATATTGGCCAAAGCAATCTTGCCTTTAATCTTTTCTTTTACCGCTTCGAAATCTTCTTCCAATCCATTGCCTACGTCGACAATTTGTCCTTGAAGATTAGCATCTACGGGAGAATGTGCGAGAGAAACTACGGGTATATCGCGGAAATTATCGCTGCTACTCGGCGCTATGGCCAGCGTAACTGTGTCACGCATCCAGGCCTCTACCTCAAAAGGTTGGTAGGAAACATCAGAAAATCCATAACTTTTCAGGAGGTTAAAAGCATATTCTTCTGCTTTTTCTCCATTTGCGCTTCCTGTAAGACGATGTCCTATGGATTTCGTAGCGTCACCAAGTGTCTGGTAAACCTTACTATTTTTCCTCACTTCACTGTCTAAGCGGGAAAAAGACTTCTCCCATTTTTTGTCACTTGGACTGAACCCAGCGAATAACAAAACAAATCCACCGAACAAAATCACTTGTACATTTTTTTTCATAATAACCTGCAGAGGAAGCTCTTTTTCCTAGAATTGATGAACTGGATATTAACATCTAATATCCGGGGTTCTTTTATTGTAACAAATATTAGCGTACAAATAGATTCATATAACCCGAATATCTTTATCAAAATAGTGAATTTTTTTCTGCTTAACCCACGTTTTTTACTTTTTGGCCTAGCTTAGACTTTTCTTGGAGATTATAAGTGTAAATAATACACTTATAATTTATATTTTTAAAATTATTTGAACATTTTTGTATTTTCCGACGCTTATCTTTGACTAATTGCAGCTTTAAACAATAACAAATTTAACATTATGTATTTCCTCGGATTCGATTTGGGCAGTTCATCAGTCAAAGCCTGTTTAATTCATGCGGATACCGGCTCGGTTGCAGCCTCTGCATTTTACCCCGAACGGGAAATGACGATTGCTGCGCCAAAACCTGGGTTTGCAGAGCAACAGCCAGCTCTTTGGTGGGAAAATGCCTGTTTGGCGTCGAGAGCTGTAATGAGCAAAGCAGGTATATCTGCAGAAGATGTTGGCGCAATTGGAATTTCATATCAAATGCATGGCCTGGTTGTTGTTGATAAGGATTTGAATGTATTGCGACCATCCATCATCTGGTGCGATAGCCGGGCCGTCGAGGTTGGAAATAAGGCAATGGAGGCACTGGGCGAAGAATATGTTTTGCCGCATTTGCTGAATTCGCCTGGAAATTTTACTGCATCCAAATTAGGATGGGTAAAAGAGAATGAACCTGATGTTTACGCAAAAGTGGACAAATTTATGCTTCCGGGCGATTACCTGGCGGCGCGCATGACAGGGGAAGTTGTGACTACTCCTTCCGGTCTTTCCGAAGGCATTTTCTGGGATTTTGTCAATGAACGTCCGGCAGATTTTTTGTTCAGCCATTTTGGTTTTGACCCAGGCATAATGGCAACAGTGCTTCCGACATTTGCGGAACAGGGCAAAGTGTCTGCTTCTGCGGCCGTTGAGTTGGGTCTCCGGGCAGGGATACCGGTCACTTATCGAGCAGGTGATCAACCTAATAATGCTTTCTCATTGAATGTTCTGGAACCTGGCGAAGTTGCTGCAACTGCCGGTACTTCTGGTGTTGTATATGGTGTCAGTGACCAGATTAAATTTGATCCCAAGTCCCGGGTTAACACTTTTTTACATGTTAATCCTCTTTCTGCGGCTGCACGTTACGGTGTTTTGCTGTGTGTGAATGGTACGGGTAGTCTGAATGGTTGGTTACGAAATTCGTTGTTCCAGGGAAAAGTATCTTACCCGGAAATGAACGATTTTGCTGCGCAGGCCCCGGTAGGCTCCGACGGACTTATTTGTCTTCCTTTTGGCAACGGAGCTGAACGTATGTTGGAAAACCAGGATCCGGGAAACACTTTCAAGGGTCTTCAGTTCAGCAGGCATGGTTTAAGTCACTGGACAAGGGCCGCGCAGGAGGGGATCGTTTTTGCATTATACTACGGAATGGAAATCATGGAAACGGTTGGTGTTTCGTTAAAAAATATCCGGGCAGGCGAGGCAAATATGTTTCTGAGCCCTGTTTTTCGTGAAACATTTGCCAATGTGTCTGGTGCAACCGTTGAGCTTTACAATACAGATGGTGCGCAAGGTGCAGCACGCGCAGCAGGCTTTGGCTTAGGTTACTACAAAAACCGTGACGAGGCATTTGTAGGGCTTTCTGCATTAAGGACTGTTGAGCCGGATAATTCTCTCAAAGAAGCAACCAGGGAGGCTTACCAGAACTGGAAACAGGCCCTGGAAAAGACCTTATGATTTAAGTCTTTTGGTTTTCAGTTATTGATCCTGAAAAGTCTTCCTGGTCTGATAATGTTTGTCCTCAATCAATTTAAGATTGTTCAGACCAGGAACGACAATAACACAATCGAGGGGAATAACCTCCCGTCTAACCCAGTTCACTACCCGCGCTGCACTTTTGCTATATTTTTTTGAATAATCCGCAATTGTTATCCACTCAGAAAGCGGATATTCCTTCCCGACAATAATCAATTTGTTGTCTGAGAGCTCTTTTATCTTCTTCTGCAGACGGTCCATATCTGACGAAATTTCAGAGAACAGTTTTTGCCAAATTTCTTTCACTTCCTGCCTAGTATTGTCATCAAGGTTTCCAACCAAAAAGAGAAATCTGCCCGGATGATTTCCTTTTCTGGATCGGTAGCACCTGCCAGTTTATGGTAATAGTCTTTTGCAACTTCCAGATTTTCACTAATCACAGCGTTCGTATCGAATAATCTAGTTTTTCGAAAACCTATATCTTTTTAACGATGATTAGACTTTCTTTCAGCCCCTTAAGCTTTTCCAAAAGCTCTGTATACTGAGCAATTTTCATTTCTTTTGGTGTGTCAATTAAAATGTCTTCTGGCCGATGTATCTCCCGCTCGATTTCCTGAATCAGGATTCGCTTCCGATTTAATTTCATAAGCTGACCCTAGGATAATTCTAGCATTAGTTTTTGAATTAAACAAACATGTGTTTACTAACTAAACACATGTTTGTTTAAAAATAAATACCTGTTGAAAGCGCTACGCATGACTTCCATTCGTTCTGCTGACCTCCTCAATTTTGAATGCGACGATTTCTACGACCTTGACAGTCTGATCTTCTTTATTCTGGTATTGACGATAGTTGAGCTTGCCTTCGACAGAAACCATTTTCCCCTTTTCCAGCAACACTTCGCACCGTTGCGCCAGCTGTCCCCAGGCAACAATGGAGTGCCACGCGGTACTTTTTACTTCTTCATTTTTCTTGTTGGTGTAAGTTTCGTTTGTAGCCAGTGAAAAAGTGGCCATGATCCCTCCCTCAAATTCTTTCACGCTAATTTCTTTGCCTACGTTTCCAATCAATTTAACTGAGTTCATCTTTGTAACTGTTTAGTTGTGAATGAATATTTTTGTTTTGAATGGCGGCTGCTAACCGACATTGCAAAGGTGTACGAATCGAAAAGAATGACTCGGTTTTTAAATGATTATAGTCGGGTAGAAGCGTTTGCAAATGGATAAATGTTTTTTCGGGAGCTACTAATGAAATTTATTATATTGCGCCAGAAGTATATATACACACTGATTTGAGCCCGGAGACGGGTTCTGTAAACCAGCCTGAGAATGAAGGATTGCCTGGAATGCGGGAAACCACTGATGGGGCGAGTGGATAAAAAGTTCTGCTCGGATATGTGCCGGAACAGCTACAATAACCGGCTAAATTCAGATTCTTATAACGTTGTAAGAAACATGAATAATCAACTCCGGAAAAACCGGAGAATCCTGGAAGAATTATGTCCGGAAGACAAATCAAAAACCACGAAAAGTAATCTGATTTTAAAAGGATTTGACTTTAATCTGATCACCAGCATCCGGCCTACACTGAAAGGAAGCATTTATCATTTTGTATATGATTACGGTTACCTGCAGCTGGAAAACGATTTATACCTGATCGTGAAAGACAAGCGATTAGAAAAATAGACTAAAAATTAGGGTATTTTTGCCCCGAATTCAAACAACCACCTGATGAAAAAAGTAAGTCTTAGTGACTCTGGACCGAAAGTGTCGGAAGCTATTTATGGTTTCTGGAGATGGACAGATGAAGGCGCGCAAACAACCTCTCAAATTGAGAAAACAGTCAACCTATGTCTGGAGCTCGGCATAAATACGTTTGATCATGCCGACGTTTATGGTGATTTTAAGATTGAAGAGCATTTTGGCAAAATCATAAAAAATAAATCGTTTGAAAGGGAAGACATTGTATTGTTCAGTAAATGCGGCATCAGAAAGTCAGCGGATGGCTACCTTAAATACTTTGATACTTCAAGAGAACACATTATCAATAGTATTAATGGCTCGCTAAAAAGGTTGAGGACAGATTATCTGGATATTTTCCTGCTACATCAAAGTGACTTCCTCTCAGACCCCGAAGAAACGGCGGGCGCGCTCGCTGAAATTGTCACATCAGGGAAAGCAAAGCATATTGGTGTTGCCAATTTTACCGTTTTCCAGCATCAGCTGCTGGCCTCATATCTGCGTATCCCGATTGTGACTAACCACATTGAGCTTAACCTCATGAATACGAGCGCCATTGAGGATGGACGTATCGATTTTATCAAACAGAGTTTCAGCAAACCTCTTGCCTGGGCTCCGCTGGCCGGGGGGAAAATCCTGAATGGAACGGATGAAAAAATAGTAAGGCTGAGGGCAAAACTGGAAGAAGTCGGAAAGAAATATGACGCTAATATCGAGCAGACTGCCGTGGCGTGGTTGATGAAATTAGGTACGCTGCCCATTATCGGATCTCTTTCTGAGAGCAGGATCAGGAATGCTGCAAGTGCTTCAGATATTAAACTGAGTCGCGAGGACTGGTATGAGATTTATCAGGTAACCGGGAAATGAAAGTTTTTTGGCAGGAAATCAGTTATTTAGATAACACAATACTCCACTGATTGCCGCTGTAAACACTATATTTCTCCGAGAAATTGCCCATATTGATACCCAGGGAAAAGTGTAGGAGGCTGTTGAAATAACCCACGTTTTCACCCTCCTGCACTTCACCGAATGTGTTCACGTAGCGAACAGTTCCTTCATATATTTTTTCGTTGTTCCTGAGGATCCTGACTTTTAGATTGTCGCCAATATTGACATTCAATTGGTTGAAAATCTTTTTGTCAATATTAGTCCATACATTTCCATATTGGATATCCAGAATGGGGATAGCTCCTGTTACTTCATTTTTATCAAAAGATGCTTTCTGGTAAGGGATGGTTACCACCTGATTTGGCAATTTGGGGCCTACCTCCGCCAATGTTATTACTTTTGCTGCAAGGCGTGCGGCCGTAAACGCATATACATCGCGTCCGTGGAAGGTATACGATTCGCCAGAATTTTTACGACGGTTCTCAGCCTCATTAATTTCCCGTACTTCCTGAATACCCAATTGTTCCGCTATCAATGTAAGCGTTCCATTATCAGGTGTGACAAAATAATGCCCTGACTTGCTAAGCAAAACTACCGATTTGCGATCGGTTCCAACTCCCGGATCAACCACTGAAACAAAAACGGTACCAATCGGCCAGTATGGTGCAGTCTGAACCAAACGGTAAGATGCTTCCCAGATATCGTAAGCAGGAATTTCGTGGGTTACATCATATAGTTTTAATTGGGGCGAAACGCCCGAAGCCACACCTTTCATAGCTGATACCGCGCCATCCTTCAAACCGAAATCTGATTGAAATACAAGAATGTTATTTTGGCCTGAGCAATGGAATGAAACAAGAAGCAGAAGAGAAAATAATTGCCTTCTGAATAAAAGTGAGGCAATTAGATCAGTAGATAAATGAAGAAATATTCTCATAAAATTGACAGATTTTTGGCGACTGTTATTCCCAAAGTTAAAAAGGAGATGTTCCCGTTTGGTCATTGGCACCGAACTAATTTAATAGATTTATCCTTCGGTTGATTTTGTAAACTAATGGTCGCTTACTCTACTATATTCAATTTTTAAGCTAACCCTATGCTGATTGTTGCCATTATATTATCGCTGATTTTTGGATCGCTTGGCTTTGTTGTTACTATCAATAATGCGAAGTATCTGCTTTCGGGCTACAATACGATGTCAGAGGCGGACCGGGCAAAAATGGATATTGCCGGCTATCTGAGGTTTTTTAAGCGGTTTCATATTTTTCTCTCAGTCACGCTTTTAGCGGGCGTTTTGCTTCTTTACCTTTTTAACCACAACTGGGCCAGCAGCTACATGGTATTGTATCCTCTGCTCGCGTATGCTTATCTGCTTGCAAAAGGGAATACATTTTACAGGGGAACAAGTGGTCAGAAGTCGGGGACTTACATCGGTATCGCAATTTTGCTTGTTGTGATCATTGCAGTGGGTTCGGGTATGTTTACCAGCCTTAAGAACAGTGAAATTGTTGTCACGGAAAGCCAGCTTGAAATACGGGGCGCTTATGGTATCAAAATTCCGAAAGCTGATCTGACAAATGTGTCTGTTGTGAAACAATTGCCCGCTATCTCAATAAAAACCAACGGTTTCGCAGCGGGGGACTATGCTAAGGGAAGTTTCCGTACGACAGAGGGGAGAAAGGTGAAACTTTTTGTGAATAAAGAGGCGCCCCCGTTTTTATTACTGAATACCCGAGAAGATGAGATTTATTACAGCTCAGACGAGGTCTCTTCAAACGATCTTTATAAAAAAATAAAAAAATGGCAGAAAGAATAACCTTCCTGCCTTGACTTAATAGTTTATTTTACAATGAGTTGCTCGGTCATGTGCTCCTTTACGGTGTCTGCGAAGCCTGGTAACAAGGTCAGATCAGCATCCCAAAGCGAAACATCACTCAATACTTCCTGCGCCAGATCAAGAGGGGACGATGCATTCTTCCATTTTTCGTCAAAGTAGGCTGCCGAGTCGCAACGGATCGGATACATTTCTCCGTTCCGATCACCGAAAAAGCTGTTTTCCCGATGTAAAACCGGTTTCATAAATAACAGAAAGGCCGCAAAGCCTTTTGCAAAAAGCACCGGTACGGTATCTGAGTTTTTATAATGATTTAGCAAAGTTGGGATGTTGCGCATCTTCATCTTAGCGGTGTACTGAACTGTAATATCAATCAACTGGTGACGGATAAAAGGGTTTCGGAAGCGGTCCAGGACCTGGTTCCCAAATTCTTGTGCGCGTGATTCATCAACTGCATAGGGGATAGCATGAGCCAGTTCTTTCAACATGACATCTGCAATGAATGCCGCGGTCTCTGCATTTTCCATGCTTTCGCGGACAGTGTTAAGCCCTTGCAGAAAACACAGACCTGAGGCAAGCGTATGCGTACCGTTTAGCAAACGAAGCTTCAATTCACGGAAAAGATCTATGTTTGGCTCTATGATAACTCCGTTGTCGGCTTCTGCAAATGTTAAAACAGAACGTACATGCGAATCCCCTTCAATTGCCCATAGCCGGTACACCTCCGAAACGATCATCAGATCATCTTTGAAGCCCTGTCTTGCAGATATTTCAGCAATGGTGTCAGCGTCCGGTTTGCCCGGAACGATCCGGTCTACCAGCGAACTGCAGAAATGGTTATTTTCTTCAAGCCATTTTAGAAACGCATCTTCCGGAGCGTGACGACGGGCCTGTTCCAACACAATGGCGCGGAGTTTGGGGCCATTTCCAACAATAAGCTCGGTAGGTACGATAACCATTCCTGATTCCGGAGAACCACCGAATGTTTTGAAACGCTCGTATAAATAGGCGGTTAGCTTGCCTGGAAACGACGCAGGGGGAGATGCAAAGATATCGTCGTCTGTAAGCTGAATTCCCACCTCGGTTGTATTGGAAATAACAATTCTGATTTCAGGATCATGGGCGCATTTCAGGATTTCTGCCCAGTGTGTGTTTGCTGAAAGTGTGCGGCTGATGGCCGTGTTGATGACGGTCTCGTCGATTTGTCTGCCATTTTCAATACCTCGGATACTGTGAGAGAAGATATTTTTTTGTTCTGCAAAAGCGTCAGTTCCGCCGTTGCCGGTTGATTTCACTACAACAATCCTTCCATTGAACTGCCCTTGCTGGTTCGCTTTGTTCACAAAATAATCGGGTAGCCCGCGCAGCAGCACACCTGTCCCAAACTGAATGATTTTTTCCGGCAGGGCAAGAAGTGTGTTGTGATTTGGTAAAATTCCGGGTTGTTGGTCTAGTAGGTCGGGTGAAAGGCGCTGTGATGACATTTCGATAATAATTGTATGTTCAGGAATACTGACGGTATTTTAAAACAAAAACCCTTAACAAAAAAGACGCAATTAAGCGCCTCTGTTGTAAAGGGTTTTTAAAATGCCTTCTATATAAATTAAACTATGCGGTCAGTGTAGCATAGCCGCTCTCGGCTTTTTCTCTCTTTTCTTCCGGGAAAATAAATGTGGTGGCGTTCTTAACCTTTTCGGGAAGAAGGGCGATTTCCAACACTTCATCAATTTGATCTACATAATGGAAAGCAAGATCCTTGATGTAATTGGCCGGTACTTCCTCCACATCCTTACGGTTTTTGACACAAAGTATAATCTCTTTTACACCCGCGCGCCGCGCAGCAAGTATCTTTTCCTTTACACCGCCAACAGGCAATACTTTACCTCTTAAAGTGATTTCCCCGGTCATCGCGATAAACGGTTTCACACGTCTTTGGGTAAATATCGAAGCCATGGAAGTAACCATTGTGACACCGGCAGACGGGCCGTCTTTCGGAACAGCGCCGGCAGGAACATGGACATGCAGGTCATAATGATTGAATATCCTGTAATCAATTCCCATGCGGTCGGCGTTGGCTTTCAGATAAGACAATGCTGCCACCGCAGATTCTTTCATTACATCACCTAATTGGCCCGACAGGGTGAGGTTTCCTTTTCCCCGGCTGAGGCTGGTTTCAATAAAAAGAATTTCACCGCCCACCGAAGTCCATGCGAGTCCGGTAACCACGCCTGCAAAGTCATTGTCCTGATAAAGGTCCTTATCAAAAATCTCAGCACCCAGATATTTTTCAACCTGATCCGACTTGATGGTTTTCGGATAGTCAACCTCCATAGCCACAGACTTGGCTATTTTACGGATGACCGTGCCAATTTTTTGTTCAAGATTTCTCACACCCGACTCCCGAGTGTAACCTTCAATGATACGCACAAGTGCAGCATCATCAACTTTTATATCGGTTGATTTTAATCCGTGGTCTTTTCGCTGCTTGGGAACGAGGTAGCGTTTGGCAATCTGAAGTTTTTCTTCAATGGTATATCCCGTCATTTCGATGATCTCCATCCGGTCGCGCAATGCAGGGTGGATTGTGTCCAGTGCATTAGCTGTGGCTACAAACAAAACTTTGGAAAGATCATACTCTACTTCAAGGTAATTGTCTGTAAAAGAAGAGTTTTGTTCGGGGTCGAGCACTTCCAGAAGTGCCGAAGAAGGATCCCCGCGGTAGTCGGAGCTCACCTTATCAATTTCATCCAGAATAAAAACCGGATTTGCTGAACCGGCTTTTTTAATGTTCTGGATGATTTTTCCAGGCATTGCACCGATGTACGTTTTCCTGTGTCCACGGATTTCTGCTTCATCATGCACGCCACCCAGCGCCATTCTGATGTATTCCCGGTTTAAGGCCTTTGATATCGATTTTCCAAGAGATGTTTTACCAACTCCGGGAGGGCCGTACAGGCAAAGAATAGGTGCTTTGAGATTGCCTTTCAGTTTCAGAACTGCCAGATATTCAATAATCCTTTCCTTCACTTTTTCAAGGCCAAAGTGATCAGCATCAAGCACTTTCTGCGCTCTAACCAAATCAAAGTTGTCCTTGGTATACTGGCCCCAGGGCAGATCAACCAGCGTTTCCAGGTAATTCATGGTTACCGGATATTCCGGAGCCATAGGATTGATACGCTGCAGCTTGTTAATTTCCTTATCAAAATGATTGCGAACCGTATCAGACCATTTTTTCTGACTGGCTTTCAAACGGATATCGTCCAGGTCTCGTTCAGGGCTGTCCATTCCGAGCTCGTCATGTAAAACTTTGATCTGCTGACGAAGGAAATAATCGCGTTGCTGCTGGTCAATATCCGAGCTTGCCTTGGTCTGGATTTCCCGTTTCAGTTCAAGCATTTCAATTTCCCGCATCATGTACTGAAGCAAAAGCGTAGCCTGCTTATGGCCATTTCTTTCTTCCAGTAATTTTTGCTTGTCAGCCACTTCCACATTGATATTGGAAGACAGAAAATGGATCAGGAAAATCGGGCTTTCAATGTTGTCCAGCGCGATTCTTGCCTCCTGAGGAATCTCCGGATTCAGCCGCATGATCTTATGCGCGCCGTCCCGCAATGATTGCAGAAGGGCTTTTGATTCTTTTTTGTTCGGTCCCACAAATGAATCCTCAATAGCCCGCACTTCGGCAGTCAGATAAGGTTCTTCATTTACAATATTCTTAATTTCGAAACGCTGCCTTCCCTGAACGATAATAGTCACATTTCCATCAGGAAGCGTGATCATTTTCAGGATCTGTGCCACTGTTCCGATATTGTATAAATCCTCTGCGGTAGGATCTTCCTTATTAGGAATAGCCTGAGTGACCGCTCCCAGAATACGCTGATTAATGTCCGAATTACGATATATCTTCTTCACCAGCCTGATGGCCTTCTGTCTGACTACGGTTACGGGGATTACCATTCCTGGGAAAAGCACTGTTTGCCTGATCGGCAATATCGCAAGTTCATTAGGGAGTTCAAGAGGCTCATCGGAGCCGTCGGGGCCACCAAGAGGGACAATTTCAAGGCTATCCATATCCGAATCGGACATGAGAAGCCGACTATACAAGTCAGAAGGTTCGAATTTCATAGGCATTCTGTCAATATGACAGATAATCTTTTCCCAATATATAAATAATGACTCTCAAAAGAAAGGGAATATAATAACAAAATAGCCATGCCACAAGCGACCGTGTCAGGCATTTCACTTTAAAACATCATATTTTAGAGGAAATGTACAGCCTGGCCTTTTTTAAATAGGAAAGTCCGTTTTTCTGCTGCGTATTTGACGTTTGTCATATTGACCTGATCCTCAAAAACGTCCATCAGCGTGCTATTCTGTAATATACAACCACTCAAAGTACCTTGAAAAGGGATTTCAAGATAGACCCATGTAGCATCCTCTTCCTGTTCCTTACCGATGTATTTCCAGGCAACCGTTTTTTTCTGACTGTCTGTGAAGGCAAAGGATTTTTGGATGTATTGCTGCACAAACTTGTCGTTCTGATCGTCGTTTTTAATGGTAAACCGTTTGTTCCCATTGTTTTCGGACAATGCCCGTTCAAGGTCGTCAGTGAAAATTCGGAGACTTACTTCGAAGGATTTAAGTGCCGGATTGAATTGCATCTGCGTTACACTGACGTGGTATTCGTGCTTCGGTTTGAAGGAAAGGAAGGGCAGGGATAAAAGGAGGAAGGAGGAAAGGAGGATGGAAAAAGAATTTTTTCCCCCTCGTCCCTTTCCTCCTCTTCGTCCCTTTTCTCCCTTCCCCATTTTAAAAAACAGCCTTCCAGACATCATTGAAAATCGCAAAAGCCATCAATCCAAGTAAAAGGACCATTCCAACCTTCTGGGCATTTTCAAGAAATTTATCTGAAGGTTTACGCCCTGAAACGATTTCATAGGATAAAATCACCGCATGGCCGCCGTCCAGGGCAGGAATAGGCAATGCATTCATAAAAGCGAGCACCATGGAGAGCAGACCTGTCAATTGCCAGAATCGCGCCCAGTCCCAGATCCCGCCAAACATCCGGGCGATCCCGATCGGGCCGCTCAGTGCTTTGGAAGCAGAAACTTCGCCGCGGAAAATTTTACCAAAACCTTTGATATTGTTGTAAACTACGCCAAAAGCGTCCTGCGTACCGATAGCAATTGCCTGGCCCAAAGTGTAGTCGACGGTTGTGTAGTTCAAAAGGCTTTCAGACATGATACCGATGGTGCCTTCGTCGGTAATTGACATCGGAATTGTCTTTTGCTCATTGCCGCGCTGTACTACCAGTGTGGCACTTTTGCCTTTTAACTTTTGCAGTTCAGCTTGCATTTCATGGAAAAACCGGATCGGTGTACCGTTTATGGAAACGACTTTATCGCCCGTTTTCAAACCCGATTTCTCGGCCGGCAACCCCGGTACCAACTCCCCGATTCTGAATGGTTCAAGTGGCCGGATGAAGTTTCCCTTTTCTTCCGGATCGGAAAGTTTCTCTATGAAGTTATTCGGTATGTCAATCTCAATTTCCTTTCCGTCGCGGTTGACGGTATATGAGCTGTTACTGCCAAGAAAAACCTCCGAACTCACTACATCACTGAAATTGGCAAAAGGCTTTCCATTGACTTTTACAATTTTATCGCCCGTTTTAAGCCCAATCTCCTGGGCAAGTTCTCCTGCAACGATCCCGTATTTGTTCACTTCCGCGCTCGAAAGAAACCTGTCACCCTCATTATACGCGATCACTATGAATATAAAAATACCGACAACCACGTTGACAATAATCCCACCGAGCATTACTATCAGCCTCTGCCAGGCAGGTTTCGAACGGAATTCCCATGGCTGAGGTTCCTTGCTCATAGCATCCGTATCCATGGATTCATCAATCATTCCCGATATTTTGACGAATCCTCCCAAAGGAATCGCACCGATCCCGTATTCCGTCTCGCCTTTCTGAAAACTGAATATTTTTGGAGGGAAACCTATAAAGTACTTTTCCACCCGCATCCCAAACATTTTTGCGGCAGCCATATGCCCCCACTCATGCAATCCTACCAAAATTGACAAGCCCAGAATGAGCTGTCCTGCCATTATTAATACTTCCATTCAGGTTCCGGTAATCGTTACTTGTTATTATTAAAAATCAAAATTTATTATTAAAAACGTAAATCTAATCAGTAAAGTTACTCAAAACGTTTTATATCCTTAAAATCCACATGAATACCCATCATGCGCATGAGCTCGGATGCATTAAAGCTCCGGCATATCCCTTTGTGGAGCTGATAGTCGAAATGCAGTTTGCCCTCTTCCACATCCGAGCGGAAATGGTAATTGTGTACATAGTTTTCTGTAGCACCCCATTCGCCTAGTTCCAGATCGTGCGTGGATACAAGTCCGGAAGCATTTTTTTCGTGTAGTTGCCGGATCAATGCTTCGGCCCCGCGATGCCTGTCGGTTGAGTTGGTACCTTTCAGGATTTCGTCCAGCAGGTAAAAAACAGGGCTGTCGGTATTTTCATCGGCCAGTTCCAGCAGTTTTCTAAGTCTTTTCAGCTCTGCATAAAATGAAGAAGTACTTTCTTCCAGAGAGTCCTGTGTTCGCATGCTGCTGAAAACCCTGGCCGGGGAACAGGAAAAATCGACCGCGCTCACTACCGCGCCCATTTGAGCTAACACAATATTGAGCCCGAGCGTCCGCAGAAAAGTACTTTTCCCGGACATATTAGAGCCTGTAACCAGTACGGTATGGCCCGTTCCTTCCAGCACAAAACTATTGCTCACCCTTTTACTGCCGGGTATAAGCGGGTGGCCCAGAGAAACAGCTTCAATTAAAATCGGTTTTTGATCAACAACCTGAGGCATGATATAGTCCGGGTTTGCGAACGCGTGGCCTGCAATGCTGTTCATCGCTTCGGTATCAGCCAGCACGTCAAGCCAGTTCGATAGATTGGATTGATTCGTCTTTTTCCATCCTTCAAGCCCGGCAAGGCAATGGACGTCCCAAAGTGTCGGTATGCCTACAAAAAGAGAAAAGAAAGGATTATTTCGATAATCGAGGCGCTCAAAAAGGTTGCCCGCATGGTTCAATGCCTGGGAAGATCCCTTAATCAGCGCCTTTCTTTTGAGCCACCATTTAGACTGAAAGGGTGCAGTCTCGGCATTTTTTAACAAATCAGCATAGGCGACCAGCGTCTGCCCGAGCGAAGTAGTACGGTTGGTGATCGACTGTATCGTTGCGAAAAATTGTTTCAGGATAAAAAAATGAACTGCAAAACTAATTGCAATCACCCAGGGAGCGATCACTTTGGCCAAGGCAAGGCCAATAATGAGAATGGTCACCAGCGGCCACCAGCGCAAACGAAGCAGGGAGCTGAGCCGGTCGGGTAGGGTTTCGGACGACCAGGCACGGAATTCGCCTACTTGCTGTGCGGCATGTTTATGCAACATTGCCGTTGCCTCCCAGCTTTGGATCTGGTCCGGATTTTTACAAAATTCATATGAAGCTTCCTGACGCACAGTTATTTCCTGTATGGAAGCATGGTTTTTAAGCCAGTTTGCCAGCCTCCTGCTGCCTTCGGCGGTGCGGGTACGATTTAATAATTTGTAAAGAGAATATTCACCGAAAATGTCAAGATCGGTTGAGTAAGCATGGTCTTTTTCTTGGAACTGGATGCCTGTGTCGCTTCTTTTGAAACGAAAGAATAACCGCTCGATTTCATCTTCATTGACCAGCTGCAGGTTTTTTTGAAAATCCCTTTCCCGGCGGGCGGCTTGCTGGTAACGCATCAGAATAAGAAATGTTAAAAACACAGCTGCTGCTCCCAATGCCCAATAGAACGCATCGGTTTTGTGCCATGCCCAGCCCAGCGCCAGAACGCTTCCGAATGCAATCAGCCTGGCGATAGCCAGCAATTCAAATTTTTTCCTGGCCTTGATTTCTGCCTGCCGGGCTTTGTCCAGCTCGGCTTCAAAAAATATCTGAGAGGGTGTTTTGTTAAATTCCTTATCGTTTTCCATCAATTGCTTTCCACAGTTTCAAACTGCAACTTGATCAGATTTGCGTATAGACCATTATCCAATAATGTTAATTCCTGATGTGATCCCGACTCGGCGATCCGGCCTTCACGGATCACATAAATGGTATCTACTTTACGTATGGTGGCAAGCCTGTGTGCAATGACGATCGTGGTCCGGTTTTTCATCAGCTCATCCAATGCAATCTGGACTAACTTCTCAGACTCCGCGTCCAATGAACTGGTTGCTTCGTCAAGAATCAGAATTTTTGGGTTTTTCAAAATTGCCCTGGCAATCGCCACACGCTGACGTTGCCCGCCCGACAGCTTGATGCCCCGCTCGCCGACGACCGTCTCGAATTTTTCAGGAAAAGAGTCGATGAATTCCAGTGCATGGGCTCTTTGCGCAGCATCATATATTTCATCCCGGGAAGCAGACGGTTTTCCGTAAGCAATGTTCTCATAAATGGTGCCGCCAAAAAGCATGACTTCCTGGGGCACTATGGCAATATTTTTGCGCAGTTCAGTAATACCGTAATCAGAAAGCAGCTTTCCGTCAATTGTGACCTCCCCGGATTGATAATCGTAAAAACGCATCAGCAGCTGAATGATCGTCGATTTGCCCGCGCCGCTATATCCTACCAATGCTATTTTTTCTCCGGCATTGATGTCGAAAGAAATTCCTTTTAAAACCGGCAAATCTTTACGTGAAGGATAAGAAAAATGGACATCCTGATAAGAAATGTTTCCGTCGACAATTGCGGTAGGAGTAGTATCGGAATCCTTGATAATCACTTCCGAATCTTCCTGCAAAATTTCAAAAAGTCGCTCAGAAGCCCCGATTGTCTTATTAATCTGCGCATACAGATCACCCATTCCGCTGATCGAAGCGCCAATAAAAGTGGTGTAAAGGATAAAAGTAAAAAGGTCGGAAAGTCCGAATTCCCCGGCTTGTACCAGTCCGGCGCCGTACCATATCACACCTACAATTCCTCCGAATAATGCGAAAATGATAAAGGAAACAAATCCGCCCCGGAACGATGCTGCATAAAGAGAAAGGTCTACTACCCGGTCCAAAATGGTTTTATAGCGCTTCACTTCCAGATTTTCGTTCGTAAAAGCTTTGACGACATTCACAGACTGCAGGGTTTCTTCGGCAACCACATTGGCTGCTGCAAGTTCATCCTGCGCCTTTTTGGACAGCCTGCGCATGTGCCGTCCGAAAAACATGGAGGCTACTACGAGGATCGGAAATGTCGCGAGCATAAAGAGGGTTAGTTTCCAGGAAGTGTAAAAAAGTATTGAAACGCCGACGATCAGCGTTGCTACCTGCCTGAAAATCTCCGCAAGCGTAAATGATAACAATCCCTGAAGCTGGGAAACATCGGAAGTAATCCGGCTGGTCAATTCGCCCACGCGCCGCTGCTCCAGAAATGCGATGGGGAGCGTTATGATCTTGCTGAAAACATCGGTACGGATATTGTTCATTGCCAGTTCACTCACTTTCGTGAAAAGGTAGATCCGGTAATAGGAAAACAGCGCCTGGCAAATCAGGATAAAGAACAGGAAAACTGTGATCTGGTTAATGGTATATTCGGATTTCCCTTCGATCACCTCTATGATACTGCCCACAAGCTTGGGAAAGGCAAGCGACGTGCCTGTAGAAAGTGCGAGAAAAACAAGTCCCGCTATGAAGGTGCCTTTATAGGGCTTGAGGTAACTGAAAAGATCCAGTGTCGTTTTAAGTCCTCCCCAGTTTATTTTATTAACCGAAAAAGGAGAAGGTTGTTCATTTATATCATTCCTGGCCATTACAAATTCTTATACGAGCGGTTATTCCGAAGTGTGGTTTGATAATTATTGAGAATCAAAATGCTGATTTTCAATAATGTATATTTATAGTTGCAAAAATACATAATAATTGCCGAGACTCGTGATAAAAAGGATGTGTGGCAATTTTTGAGTGATATGCCTGTTGCGGAGACCGATTCACGTGCAGGATTTGAATATTATCAGACAAACACGCAACCATCAATTTGGTTTCGACGTATTTGTAAAAAAAAGCAAAATAGCATGCCCGAGTATACCTCCGCCGTTCTCCATGAACTACTCGACGGCTGTTTGAAGAGAAACCGCCGTAGTCAGGAGCTGCTGTACAAGCAGTTCTACGGATACGCTATGAGCATTTGTTTGCGCTATACACGCAGCAGGGAGGAGGCAAAAGAAATACTCAACGACGGATTTCTGAAGGTTTTTACGAAGCTCGAAAGTTTTGATTCAAGCCGTTCGTTTAAAACCTGGCTGAGCAGGATAATGATTAATACAGCCCTCGATCACTATAGACAGGAAGTTCGCAGGGATATTTTTGAGGATGTGGAAATGGCAGAGCAGGTATCGGTTGATGAAACAGTCATCAGTAAACTTTCGCATGAAGAGCTGGTGGGGCTTATACAGAAACTGACGCCTTCCTATCGCATCGTTTTTAGTCTTTCAGTCATTGACGGCTATACACACGAAGAAATTGCAGACCAGCTGAATATTTCGGTTGGAGCGTCGAAATCAAATTTGTCGCGTGCAAGAGAAAAGTTAAGAGACATGTTATCCAAAATAAACATTGACAATTATGATAGAGTTGCCAGATGACGAACTGGACAAGCTCTTCAGAAAGTCATCAGAAGAGCTTGATCCACAATTTGATCCGGAAGATTGGAATAAACTGAAAAAAAGGCTGGATAGCGAGGATGGAAGAATCCCGTTCGGATGGTTGCGCAAATGGTGGCCGATCGGGCTGCTGGCCTTGCTGGTACCGGTAGGAATATATTATGCCTGGAACAATCAGGAGAGCAGGAGTGAGAAGGTAGATCGGGTGGACGTTGTTGGTAGAAGTGGAGAAAGGGAGGAAGGAGGAGGAAAGGGGAGAACAATCGAAGAGGAGAAGGCAGTTGGAAAAGGTGATGAGAGCCTGGTTGACGGTGAAAAATCGGAAGGAAAATTGAAAGAGCAGGTAAATTCTTCTATTGAAAAGGATCAGGAGAAAAGAGAAAATATCATTACAAATGATTTGGCTTTGAATTCCTCCAGAGGGAAAAACTTAAGAAGAGCGGATAAAGAAAGCATTAAAATACTGCCCCGTGGCCGTTCTAATACAGGCGGAGTGTACTTAGAACCTAACCGTTCGAAGAGGGAAGGAGGCGACGGGGCTTTTTCTGAAAATCAACGTTTACCGGTGAATACTGAAAATCCCGGCTCAGATCATAAAAATGCGGACGAGGGACAATTTTTAAGCCCAAAATCATCTGCTGCAAGTAGTATCGATGAGCGGGAAAGGTTGTCAGTTTCTGCAAAACTACTTCAAAGAAAACCGGTGAGCTGGCATAATATAACTCCGCTGCCTGGTATTGTGGCGCAGGAGCCGGCACCAGTGCCGGTCGTCGAAAATGCCAGGCAAAAAATGCCAACTGCGAAATGGGCAGTCAGGTTTGGTTATTCGCCTGATCTGAGTTCGGTTGGATTAAAAAATTTCTCCAAGCCGGGATCGGCAATATCTTTTATGGCAGAGTACGCGGTCATCCCGAGACTTTTTGTGCAGTCGGGTATAGTGAGAAGTGTAAAGGATTACAACGCAAGGGCGGGGGAATATACCTGGCCATCGAAATGGCCTCAGACGGTTTTGCCTAGTAGTGTGGATGGTATTTGCAGGATTCTGGAAATACCATTGAATCTCCGTTATGACATTTCCCAGACCGACCGTTCGCGGTGGTTTGCGGGAGGAGGAATGTCGTCCTACTATATGCAAAATGAAAAATACAAATACAATTACGACAAATACGTACATGACCCCAAATACAAATGGGAAGGTAAAACAGGCTGGTACTGGTTGAGCCACATCAATGCATCCGCGGGTTATGAATACAGATTTTCGCAAAAACTCTCCCTTCTCGCCGAGCCCTATGTACGGGTACCTATCAAAAAGGTAGGATATGGCAAAGTGAATCTGTTTACCACAGGTGTTTGGATTTCAGTGCGTTATACGCCTGTGTTTAAATAAATCAATATCTGTTACCTATTAATTTTTACTGAACAATCAATTACTTCACCATGCAGATGAACAAGGAAGAATCAATGAAAAGGGGGGAATTTCTAAGAAGCCTGGGATTAAGTACCTCTACATTAATGGCATTTTATTGCCTGGGGACGACCATGACTTCATGTGGCTCAAAAGAAGATGATCCCGACCCGACACCTGGGGGAGGCTCCGGCGTGAGCGGAACTACAACCGGAGGCAATATCAACTTTACTGTTGATCTCACAAACGCTTCTTATTCCAGTTTGAAAACTGCCGGAGAATATAAGATCATCGGAGATGTACTGGTGGCTTTTACGACCGGAAGCGCTTATGTGGCGCTCACGAAAATTTGCACACATGAGGGAAATCCGGTGCAATACAGAAAAGACTTGAATGACGTATATTGCCCAAGTCATTTATCGGAATTTTCAATTGCCGGGGCCGTGAAGCAAGGTCCTGCCGCATTGCCCTTAACGGCCTACAAAACCTCTCTTTCCGCCGACGGAAATACATTAACCGTTACTGCTTAACCCGCTACTGCCATGCAATTACTCCGCCTAGTAATTATTTTGATGTGTTCAACAACTGTTCTCCATGCTCAGGATGATCTGCTCGGGGAATTATCGAAACAGGATAGCGCTACGACCGTTCCGGTTGCTGCCACTTTTAAGTCCACCCGTGTCGTCAACGGACATTCAGTGGAAACAATGAAAAAAAAGCATCTGGATTTCAGGATCTCTCACCGGTTTGGTACACTCAATTCAGGCGCATATCAATTTTTCGGACTGGACCAGGCCACGATGAGAATGGGGTTTGAATATGGACTGACAGACAAGTTCATGGTCGGGCTGGGACGCAGCACTTCCTACAAGGTTTATGACTTTTTCGGAAAATACAAGCTGATCCAGCAATCGTCGGGTGCCAGGAATATCCCTGTTTCGGTAACGCTGTTCGGGGGGACCGGCGTAGCAACAGTTAATAAGGAGCTCGAATTCCAGGATAAGCTGTATTATGTGGCGCAGGTGCTGGTGGCGCGGAAATTCGGGGAGCGACTATCGTTGCAGCTTTCCCCCACGTATTTGTACCGTAACCTTCCATTGGTTTCAGGTGACGAAAAACTCCTGCTGGCGGTCGGGATCGGAGGGCGATTCAAGCTGTCTAAACGCGTCTCGCTCAATGGAGAGTACTTTTATACAGCCCGTGAAAAAAATACGCTTAGTGCTCCATATCATGATTCTATGTCATTTGGCGTGGATATCGAGACTGGCGGGCACGTTTTCCAGCTTCATTTTACCAATTCCCTCGGCATGATCGAAAAGCAGTTTATAGGTGAAACCACGGGTACTTGGGGCGCGGGGGATATCCACTACGGGTTTAATATTTCCCGGACTTTCAGTTTTGACAAAAACAATAAAAGGAAGAAGTCAACTGACCAATAACATACTATGAAAATGTATTTTTTTCGCAGGGTTTTCGCGACTCTGCCAGTTATCGCCATGCTCTTCGGAAAAGTTTTAGCTCAGGGGGGGATGTACTCCACTGCCGCAGGCAACACCCGGTTTTCATCAGAAACTCCTCTCGAGAATATCAATGCCGAGAACAAAAAGTCACAGGCAATACTGAATACGGCGAATAACGAAATTGCGATCCGGATGAACATGCGGGATTTTGTATTTCCTAACAAGCTGATGCAGGAACATTTTAACGAAAATTATATTGAATCCGCCAAGTATCCGACCGCGACGTTTAGTGGTAGGGTTACCAATGCGCCGGACTATTCCAAGGATGGTCAGTATGATGTTTCGGCAGCAGGAAAGTTCACAGTGCACGGTGTTACCAAAGAGCGGACAATCGTCGGCAAGATGAAAATCGAAGGCGGAAAAATCACAATAAGTTCAGATTTCGAAGTTCCGCTGGCTGATCACAAAATAGAAGTTCCGCAGATTGTTTTTGTCAAAATAGCCCAGATAATCAGCGTTAAAACACAGTTTGTACTCATGCCTAAAAAGTAGGATTTGTGCAAACTATCGCCTGCGGCGTCTTGAATAGCTCCTTTTTCTATAATACTTTTTCCTGACTGGCGCTTTCTTCACGACTGGGGCTGGATCGGTTTCTCCTTCCTGCACTTCATCGTCTGCCGCCTCGGCTACCTCGCTGGAAACAGTACGGGGAGAGGCGGTTTTCTTATTGATAAACGGCAGCCCGGAGGACAGGATCTGATCAATATTGGAAGTATTATCAATCGCTTTCAGGCGGAACGAATACGAGTAGTTGCGTGCCGGAAGAAGATAGTTTTCATGCACCCGGGGCGACCAGCTATCGTCTCCCCCAAGGCCCATCTGAGCAAGGTCAATGTTAACTACCGTCGCCGAATTCCGGGTTAAAATGGATCCGCGCTGTTTTGCTGTAAGTAGTTCTTTATCAGTGTAATCTTGTACATTGAAATTAAAAACCGAGTCGCTGATAGCAAGAATACCAATGCCTTCCTGGTTCGTCACCGACGCCCATCTGACGTCGGTTTTATTGCCGTTTTCCTGGGGTGTGATATAAGGGAAATGCTGGTCAGCCACTGCTCCTGAATACCATCCGATTTTACCGCTTGATTGCCTGTCGGAGTAGGTTTCATGCGGGCCGTTCCCGTACCATTGGGTTTTATTAAAAGAAGCTGGCATTCGAAACTGATGTCCTATCTTGGCCAGCACAGGCCATTCGCGGAAAGGAATGCCGGTATGACGGACGTGAATATCGCCGGTTGAAAAAACTGTATAGACCGTCGTGGTTTTTACCTCCCCGGTGCTGCATTTCAGCAAATTGTTCATCGTAACCCGGTACCCGTGCGTGCTGATCCTGTGTGCCTGTATATCAGAAGAAACCAATTGAAGACTGTGCAGGCCAGCATTTCGCCAGCGGGAAGCGAAGCTTTTTTCTGCCCCGCCTTCATCATTGTCTGTCGGTACGCGCCAGAAATTGGTATGGGGGCCTTTTTCCAGCATTTCTTCCTTTTTTTTGATGAAGGAAACGATCCCACCATCTTTTTTATCAAAAGTTACTGAAAAGTCACTGCCGGTGAATAGAAAGCGCCCTGATGTCAGTTGTGTCATTCGCAGGGGTTTTTCTGTGTAAAGATTTAGGTTTGGAAGTTGCTGCTGCGGGCTTGCTACCGGAACCTGATGCCATGCAATTTCAAATCCTTTCGGCGCCCAGGAGGTGGCTTCTTTTAACCTTAGGCTTAGATATAAAAAATACTCCGAATTTGGTTTGCGGATGGAAGGCAGCTCGTAAGGGATTGTTACCTGCCCTTTCTGCCGCGGAAGGATATTCAAATTTCCGATCGTACCTCCCTTTCCTGTATTTTTTCCATTTTCCTGTAATGCCCAGACAAGGTCAAAACCTTTTAAAGAGAGGAAATCGTAACTGTTATAGATGGTAATGGATTTATTTACCGGCTTTAATGTGTCGGCCGTCTCGAATTTAACATACTGGTAAACCTTCTTTACCTCGCTCAACTCCGGCTGGGGAACACGGTCGGGATTAACCAGGCCGTCGCCAGCATTGCCGCCGTCAATCTTATTGAAATAATCCCAATAAGGCGTACCATCCGGGCGTTTGAGCCGTAATCCCTGGTCCACCCAATCCCAGATAAACCCGCCTTGCATCGTCGGATATTTTTCAATGACATCCCAGTATTCTTTCAGGTTACCCAGGCTGTTCCCCATTCCATGCGCATATTCGCATAGGATAAGTGGTCTTGTTTTGTCCTTTTTCACCAGCTCAATCATATCTTTTGTGGCTGGGTACATCACCGACATGATATCGAAACTGTTCAATGAAGAAGGCTGATAATCTTTTCTTCCCTCATAATGGATCGGTCGGGTAGGGTCGGCGAGGCGGATGAAATCAGCCATGGCTTTGAAATTTTCTCCCATACTCGATTCATTTCCCAATGACCATATAATCACCGACGGATGGTTTTTGTCTCTTTCAACCATCGCATTTCCTCTTGCCAGGAAGGCGGGTTTCCAAAGCGGATTGTCGGCCAGAATAATATTTCTGCTCCATAGTTCGTGGCTTTCAATATTAGCCTCGTCCATAACATAAAGACCATATTGATTGCATAAGTCATACCATTCAGGATCATTCGGGTAATGTGAAGTGCGGACGGCGTTGATGTTGTGCTGTTTCATCAATATGATATCCCTGACCATGGTTTCCCGGCTGATAACACGGCCGGTTTCGGGGTCGAATTCATGGCGGTTTACGCCTTTGATGGTGACCGCTTTTCCATTCACGAGCAACTGTCCACCTTTCACTTTTACATCGCGGAACCCGACTTTCTGGCTCACTGCTTCCAGGACTTTCCCGTCGGAATTCATAAGCTGAATCGTGAGCGTGTACAGATAGGGGCTCTCAGCGCTCCATTTGATGGGGTCTGTGACCGGCATATCCAGTCTTACTGCTGCTTCCTTACCGGGCGTAAGCGTACCGACCATCTGACTTGCCGGCGGCGCAGCCACAATTTTGTTCGCATCATAAAGTGTGAACAATACCTGATGCGCTTGGATGTTTTCCTGATTATAGTTTTTTACAAAAGCACTTAGTTTCAAAGTGGCGTTCTGGTAGCTGCCGTCAAGATTGGTACGCACTGAAAAATCAGTGAGCATTACTTTGGGCAAAATACGGAGGTTTACATTGCGGAAAATGCCGGATAGCCGCCAGAAATCCTGGTCTTCCAAATAGCTTCCGTCAGACCAGTTGATCACTTCCACAGCCAGATGGTTCACACCAGGTTTCACATCTTCGGTTATGTTAAATTCAAAAGGCGTCATACCATCTTCATGGTAACCAACGGCAACCCCGTTTACCCATACATAACAGGCTGATTGAACCCCTTCAAACCGAAGAAAAACGACTTTATCCTTTACATGATCTGAAACCGTGAAAGTAGTGCGGTACATACCGACCGCATTTGTATCTGCATCAATTCGGGGGGGATTGGCCTTAAAAGGATGTTTGATGTTGCTGAAAACCGGTTTATCGTATGATCGGCCTTCTTTTGCCGCCACAACCTGCCAGTTTGATGGAACCGGAATGTTATCCCAATTGGCATCAGAAAGTCCGGGATCAAAAAAATTAAGCTGGGCTTTGGAAGGATGCGACGCCCATTTGAATTTCCAGGTACCATTCAGCGAAGTGACCAATGCTTTTTCCTTGTCGGCAAGCAAAGCACTTTTTTCATCGGGATAGGGCGTGAATGTAGCGGAAGGTTTTTCGGTATTGATACTGATAACCTGCGGATCCTGCCATTCAGGCATATTCTGCGCGCGAAGAGCAACCTGATTTGAACCAAAAATGATACAAAAGGTCAGAGCCCGAAAAATAGCCAGTCGGCGTACATCATTAGTCAGGCGGTAAAAATCTTTGCTCATTTAAAGTTTCAGCAGGTTAGGGTAAGGCTATTCAATATTTTGTTAAAATTATATATTATCAAAAAGAAAAGGATGTGAAATGAATAAGCGGTAAACTTTTATTTGAATAATGTCTTAATTTGTCTTTGAATGTAAATACAGAATTTATGCTTTTAGCCGTCGATGTAGGCAATACGGATACTGTTTTTGGATTGTATGAATCAGGAGAATGGGAACATTTATGGCGGATGAGGTCTCTTCCGCAGGAAAGTGAAGCACATTATGAATCCCGGCTCAGGTTACATTTTCTGGAAGCAGGGCTTTGGTTCGGCGATGTGGAAACGGTTGTGATGAGCAGCGTGGTACCTGCTTTGTCGCCAATTATCCAACGGGTGCTCAGGTCACTCTTCGGAGAGGACATTGTTGTGGTAGGGCCTGATTCTTACCCGGAACTCGAAATAGCCATTGACCATCCGCATGAAATCGGCGCCGACCTGATCGCAAACGCTGCGGCGGTTATGAACCGTTACCATGAGAATTGCGTGATCGTCGATTTTGGTACTGCACTTACATTCACAACGGTTTCCCGCGAAGGCAAGATTCTCGGTGTCGCAATATTGCCGGGACTGCTCACTGCTGTGAAAGCACTTTTCGCCAATACCGCTCAACTTCCGGAAGTCCCGCTCGTGCTGCCTTCTACTGCGATCGGCCGGAATACTACCCAGTCTATCCAGGCAGGAATTCTTTTGGGATATGAAGGGTTGGCAAAATCGCTGCTGCAAAGGATCAGAACCGAGCTTGGCGGCGAATGTATAGCAGTAGCAACGGGGGGCTTAGCTTCTATTATTGAGACACTTCAGGATGAATTCGTAGAAATTGATATGCAGCTCACCCTCGACGGGCTGCGGATTATCGGAGAAAGTGTGAGGGCAAAAGAAGTTTGATAAGTTCATCCCGAATACTTTCTGAAATCTCCGTCTGGAATTAAATCCAAGCCTTCCAGCGACTGATTGTAGAGATATGCCCAGCAGGAAACGACCGACCCGTCCGTCAGCGTGACGGGCACGGTCCTGCGCAGGTAGAGACTGGCGTTTTCGTCTGCCAATACATCTTCATATTCGTCCAGTTCTTTCCATAAGTTGTTTTCCCCGAACAACTGATATACTTCTCCATACACCCTGGAAGCAGTTTTTTCATCATATACCGCTCCCGGATACCAGCTGATTTTATATAACCTCCCGTGGAAATATCCGTGACCTTTCAATTCAGAATGCGCACGTAAATGTTCCGCAAAGGGGTTGTCAAAGCTTTGCATCAGCGTACCATAAGTGAAGAGAAATTCCGACGTATTTTTCATAGAGCCCTATTGTACCGGCACCATTTTTCCTGGAATAGCATTTTAGAATTTTTCAATTGTAAAATATAATCGTACGGTTCTGGTTATATTTAAAAGTGGTATTTTTCTTATATTTACAAGTAAAGCTTTTCATTCCTACTAATATACAGTTATGTACGAAAAGAACCTTGGGACTAAACAAAAAGCGTTAAGGATCAATCTGGATCGCCGGATTTATGGCTCTTTTGCGGAAATAGGGGCGGGTCAGGAAACTGCGGCGTACTTTTTCAAGGCAGGCGGAGCGTCCGGAACCGTCGCCAAAACCATGTCAGCTTATGATATGACTTTCAGCGATGCGATATATGGAACGGAAGAGGGAGGACGGTATGTGGTGGAGTCCCGGCTGATGAAAATGCTGAACCGGGAATACAATCTGGTAGAAAAGCGGCTTTCGGAAAAGCGGGGAGATGACAGCCAGTTTTTTGCATTTGCCAATACAGTTGTTGCACTTAACTTTCAGAAAACCAATGAGTCGCATGGGTGGATCGGGTTGCAGTTTCAGCTAACCCCCATGGGGCCGACCAATTATGTCGTGATCCACGTACGTATGCGGGACGATGAAAATATCCTTCAGCAGCAGGCTTTGGGTATTATCGGGGTTAATCTCATGTACGGATGTTTTTTTTACTATAAATCGCCCGAAGTACTGCTTTTGTCGCTGATGGACGATCTGACATCCGACCGGATCGAGATCGACATGGTTCGTTTCAGCGGACCTGATTTTCATAAAGTGGACAACAGGCTCATGAGTCTCCGCCTTGTGAAAAACGGATTTACAGATGCGGCTTTGTTTGGGGCGGATGGAGGTGTTTTACAACCGTCGGAAGCCTTGTATAAAAAACACATTCTGATGATGCGTGGGCGGCTGCGCCCAATCACCAATGTCCATATCGACCTAATCAGCAATGGTCAGAAGCAATTCCTGGCCGAGCCGGACGTGGATGAATCGAAAGTAGTACTGATTTCTGAGCTGACACTTCACAACCTCAAAGGAGGCGACAGGGACATTGATGAAAAGGATTTCCTTGACCGTGTCGATATCCTTTGTTCACTCGGGCATATGGTGATGATATCCAATCACCATGAATATTATCGTCTGGTGGCGTATCTTTCCAGGCTTACCAAACTAAAAGCGGGACTGTTGCTGGGAAGCCCGAGCCTGCAGGATATTTTTGAGGAAAAACATTACGAGTTTCTTCAGGGAGGAATTCTGGAATCGTTTGCAACGCTGTTTAGCCGTAAGGTTAAATTGTACATTTATCCTACGTTACAGCCCGACGGGTCGGTGTATAGTTGTGAAAATTTTGTGGTTCCTGACCATTTGCGCCCATTGTTCCAGTATCTGATCATCAACGATAAAATCGAAGATATCCGGAATTACAATAAGGAACACATGCACATTACGACAGATAGCGTGCTGGAAAAAATAAAAAGGGGGGAACCCGGTTGGGAAACGCTTGTACCGGAAAACGTAGCAAAAATTATCAAAGAAAAATCGCTTTTTGGCCTTCCCAACGAGAAGAATTATGTAAATACGATCAAGCAGATCCACCAGGCGGTGGGCAATCTGTGATAGTTTTTTTGATGCCACGGATGCACGGATTTACACGAATTGGAGTTTGAACGCATTCGTGAAAATTGGTGCATCCGTGGCATTTTTGTGTACTAAAAGTGAATTTAATAGTAGTCCGGCCTGATTTCGAGCTTTTGTTCTATAAAAGTTCATGGCATCTGTTCTTTCCCCTCCCACCACATTTTTTGGACGACTCCGATATCTGGGCCCCGGATTTATTCTTTCGGCAGCGATTGTAGGCTCCGGTGAGCTCATAGCCACTACGGCTCTCGGTGCGACTGCCGGTTTTGTGATGTTCTGGATCATCTTGCTGAGTTGTCTGGTAAAAGTAGCATTACAGCTTGAATTTGGTAAAAATGCTATTTATACCGGCACCTTTATGATGCATAATTTCAATCGGCTGCCTGGGTTGCGTTTGGGAAAAACACACTGGAGCATCTGGTTGTGGTTATCGTTGCAAGGGCTGAAACTACTACAGGTAGGAGGGATCGTCGGCGGAGTGGCGATTGTGTTAAATATGGCCTGGCCGGGAATTTCTGTGAATGTCTGGGCCATAGCTTCCGTTATGATCACATCGTTTCTGGTGTATCGCGGACATTATGGGCCGGTTGAAAAAGGATCGCTGGTGATGATCATGCTTTTTACCGCAGTGATTTTGATTTCGCTGGCATTGCTTCAAGGCACTCAATATGCCATTCATTGGGAACAGGTAAAGTCCGGCCTTCAGTTTTCGCTTCCCGCCGGAATGGTCGCAATAGCTTTTGGGGCTTTCGGAATAACCGGCGTAGGCGGGGACGAGATCATGTATTACAATTATTGGTGCATTGAAAAAGGTTATGCTACCTATACAGGCCCCAATGACGGGACCGCGGAATGGGACGCACGGGCCAAGGGCTGGTTCAAAGTGATGTACCTGGATGCACTCCTTTCCATGGTGGTTTATACCATTGTTACAGCTGCATTTTATCTGCTGGGCGCAGCAGTTTTACATAGTTCGGGAAGTGTTCCTGAAGGTTATCAGATGATTGAGGTGCTTTCAAAAATATTCACCGAAACGCTCGGGCCCTGGGCTAAAAACCTGTTTCTCGTCGGTGCGTTTTTTGTTTTGTACTCCACTTTGTTTACAGCCACTGCAAGCTGGGCGAGGGTATGGGGAGACGCATTCGGAGAACTTGGCTGGATGGGATTTGATACAGCCGAACGTCAGCGTAAAACTATCGGCATACTTTCCTGGATATTGCCCGCAGTCTGGTGTATCCTGTTTTTGTTCTTGCAATCACCCGTGATGATGGTCATACTGGGCGGTATTGCCACTTCGGTATTGTTGCTGCTTGTCGTCTATGTTTCGCTGGTTTTCAGGTATCGTGAACTGCCCAAATCGCTTTCACCTTCGGTTGCTTATGATGTATTTTTCTGGATTAGCGTGATCTCGATCCTGATGGTGAGCGGCTATGGTGTCTGGCAGATTTTGTAACCTGTGTTACGATTTAATATTGAAGGGAGTAGTACTTTTTGGAAATAATGAGGTAAGGGAATATATAATTTACATTGTCTAACTGATTGCAAACCAAAGCAGTCGTTCACAAAGACCAATATCCTAAATCAATATTGTATGAAAAAAGAGAATGACGTTTCCAGGCGTGACTTTATCAAAAATTCCGCCGGCGCAGCTGTTGCCATTTCTATTCCTTCAATCATTACGGCATCTGCTTTTGGTGCAAACGACCGCGTGCGGGTAGCCGTTCTTGGTGTCAATGGCCGGGGAAAGGATCATATCAAAGGATTTTCTAATTTAAGCAATGTGGAGGTGGCCACTTTGTGCGATCCTGATAACAACATTGTGCAGCAAAGGGCAAAAGAATTTGAAGAGAAATACAGTAAGAAAGTAAAAACTGAAAATGACCTCCGGAAAGTTTTTGAGGATAAATCGATTGATGCGGTCAGCATTGCAACACCAAACCACTGGCATGCGCTGGCGGCAATCTGGGCCTGCCAGGCTGGTAAGGATGTATATGTAGAAAAACCGGGCTCACATAACCTGCATGAAGGCCGGAAATTGGTAGAGGCGGCTAATAAATATAAGCGGGTTGTTCAGCATGGTGTTCAGTTGCGGAGTTCCGAAGCGTTGAAAGAAGCGGTGAAACACCTGCGCGACGGACTGATCGGCAACGTATATATGGCGCGCGGGCTGGTGTATAAGTGGCGTCCGGATATTGGTGACAAAGGAACCGAAGCAATCCCGGAAGGATTGAATTACGATCTTTGGACAGGCCCTGCTGAAATGAAACGTTTTTCCAAAAACTATGTGCACTATGACTGGCACTGGCACTGGAATTACGGAAATGGTGATATTGGAAATCAGGGTATTCATGAAACCGACATGTGCATGTGGGGATTAGGGGTGGATACTTTCCCCGAGAAGATTACTTCATCTGGAGGCAAATTCCTTTGGAACGATGCAAAAGAAACCCCGGAAGTGTTGACTTCATCTTTTATCTATCCGAAAGAGAAAAAAATCATTGAGTTCGAAGTACGCCCGTGGATGACAAATGAAGAAGGCGGCGTAGGAATTGGTAATATATTTTACGGCTCGGAAGGGTACATGGTTGTAAAGGGCTACGACTACTATGAGACATTCCTCGGAAAGGAAAAGAAAGCTGGTCCAAGCCGGAAAGCCGGGGGAGACCATTATAAAAATTTCATTGATGCGGTCGTTGCAAAAGATCCGAAGCTGTTAAACGGTCCAGTTGAAACTGCACATTTGTCGTCAGGACTGGCGCATCTTGGAAATATCGCTTATCGTACCGGGAGAGCTTTAACATTTGATCCGGTCGCAGAGAAATTTGTTGGAGACGATGCAGCAAATGAATATTTGACAAGGAAGTACAGAGCGCCATATATGTTACCGGAAACTGTGTAGATTAGGATTGCCCGATTGAATAGCCCCAATGGTCCGGGGTTATTTTTTTAATTATATATTTGAGAAAAAAACACACATGGCATCATACCCTGAAATAGACCGGTATCTGGCCAACGCCAGAGAGATTTTAAGTACCAAGGCGGGTAAGGACGGAAACGAATATCTTGATATAAAATATGTACAGATGGCATCGGGAACGGCTTACAATGCTACTTTAATGATTGTAGATGAATATCTAAAAAAGAAAGAAGGGATTAAGTTTATCAAGCCAAAAAGTATCGACGATTATCGGATACGATTGCGAAAATATAATAAGACGCTTCTATCATACCTGAATGAAGCTTACGATACATTGCACTTGGCAGGGTATTATCATGGTACGCCCTCTGTGAGGACAATTAAGGGAGGACTTGGTGCAACTACGAAGATGCTGGCTATGATTGGATAAAAGTCACGGTATTTCTGCCGGATATTATATACAAAAACCTGCGAAAGCATAAGCTTCCGCAGGTTTTTTATTAAACAACAATATCAGATCAAAGCGTTGAAAAATCGAATGTTTCGAGGTATTTCGTTGTGAAATTACCTGATTTGAAACCGGGATCATCCATTAATTTGATGTGGAAAGGAATTGTGGTTTTGATACCTTCAATCACAAACTCCTGCAAAGCACGCTTCATTCTTGTAATCACTTCCTCCCGGGATTGTCCGCTGACGATCAGCTTCGCAATCATAGAGTCGTAATTTGGCGGGATCGAGTAGCCGCTGTAAACGTGGCTATCGATACGGATACCGTGTCCGCCCGGGAAATGCAGATTGGTGATTTTACCAGGAGCAGGTCTGAAACCGTTCGCTGGATCTTCAGCATTGATCCGGCATTCCATAGCAAAAAGCTTTGGCGTATAATTAATTCCGGAGATCGGCTCTCCTGCTGCTACTTTTATCTGTTCTTTGATCAGGTCAAAATCAGTAACTTCTTCTGTAATAGGATGTTCTACCTGGATACGGGTATTCATTTCCATAAAGAAGAATTCACCATGCTTGTCGACAAGAAACTCAATCGTTCCCGCTCCTTCATAACCTATCGCCTGCGCACCTTTGATAGCGGCTGCACCCATTCTTTCACGAAGTTCGGGTGTGATAATAGGAGAAGGAGTTTCCTCCACAAGTTTCTGGTGACGGCGCTGAATAGAACAATCACGTTCCGACAAATGGCAAACTTTTCCAAACTGATCTCCAATGATCTGGATTTCAATGTGACGTGGCTCTTCGACAAATTTTTCAAGGTACAAGCCGTCATTCCCAAAAGCTGCTGCTGATTCAGTACGGGCATCATTCCAGGCTTTTTCGAAATCGTCGGGTTTGTTGATAATCCGCATGCCTCGGCCTCCGCCGCCGGCTGTTGCTTTCACGATTACCGGATAACCGATATCTTCCGCCAGCTTTTTGCCGTGCTCAATGGAATCAAGCAGTCCTTCCGACCCTGGTACCACAGGTACTCCCGCCTTGATCATTGTGGCTTTGGCAGTCGCTTTGTCGCCCATACCGTTGATCTGAGCGGCGGTGGCGCCAATGAACTTGATACCGTAATCGGCACATATCTGAGAGAATTCCGCGTTTTCCGATAAGAAGCCATATCCCGGATGGATCGCATCTGCACCGGTAACTTCGGCTGCGGAAATAATATTCTGAATACTTAGGTATGACTGCCTGCTTGGGGGCGGGCCTATGCAAACTGCTTCGTCGGCAAAACGTACGTGAAGGCTGTCGCGGTCGGCAGTAGAGTAAACTGCGACCGTTTTGATGCCCATTTCACGGCAAGTTCTGATTACGCGTAAAGCAATTTCTCCTCTGTTGGCAATGAGTATCTTTTTAAACATGAAAATCAATTAAGTTTTACAGATCTTTCATCGCCCTTAAATGGGTTCAACCAGGAACAATGGTTGGTCAAATTCTACAGGAGTAGCATTTTCAACCAGGATTTTCACAATTTTCCCTGAAATCTCTGATTCGATTTCGTTGAAAAGTTTCATTGCCTCAATAACGCAAACTACTTTTCCTGGCTTGATTTCATCTCCGATGCTGGCAAAAGCCGGTGTTTCAGGGCTGGATGCACGGTAGAAAGTGCCGATCATTGGGGACTTGATGGTAACCAGATTTGAAGAAGCCGGTTCAGCGGAAGCTGGTTCAGCCGGTGCTGAATGTGTCACAGCTGTTGTAGGAACTGCTGGCGCAAAGGTTGGCGCAGGAACCGAAGTATGTGCCGAAGCGGAAGCCACTGCCGGAGCAGATCCGTAACGCTTCACCTTGATTTTCAAATCTGTTGTTTCAATGTTCACTTCATCAAGGCCGGACTGGGCGATGAAGTCAATCAATTTCTGAATTTCTTTGGTTTCCATTTAGTCAAATTTAAACTGTGAAGGTTGAAACCGTAAAGGCTTACTAATAAGCGGATTTAGCGGGGCATTTACCTTCCAGTAAATAAAATTATGATTTTACTCTTTCTACGTAATCGTATGTGCGGGTATCGACTTTGATTTTTTGTCCTTCTTCGATAAATAAAGGGACCATAATTCTTGCGCCTGTCTCTACTTCAATAGCTTTTTTGGGTGAGTTGGCCGTATCTCCTTTCAAGCCGGGCTCAGAATAAGTTACTACCAGTTCCACAAAAGGAGGCAATTCACACAAAAGAGCGGCGTCATTTTCAGTATTGATCAGGATTTCAACCTCCTGTCCTTCTTTCATCAGATCAGCATTGGTGACGAGTTTTTCGTCAATTAAAACCTGATCAAAAGTTTCCGAATTCATGAAGTTGTAACCAACGTCATCTTTGTACAGAAACTGGAATTTATGTCTTTCCACACGAACCGGCGTAATGCCGGCACCGGATGAAAACGTGTTGTCCAGAACTTTTCCGGATGTAAGGCTTTTCAGTTTCGTACGGACAAAAGCATTGCCTTTTCCTGGCTTAACATGCTGGAATTCAATCACCTGAAAAAGATCATGGTTGAAATTTATTACCAATCCGTTGCGCAAATCTGCAGTAGTTGCCATCTTGTTTCAATAAATTATTAGATACTAATTTTTATGCCCCGTAGGCCCATTTTAAATAAATGGCACCCCAGGTAAATCCTCCGCCAAAAGCAGCCAACACCAGATTATCCCCTTTTTTAAGTTGTGATTCGTAATCCCAAAGACAAAGCGGGATGGTAGCGGAAGTTGTATTGCCGTAGTTCTGAATGTTCATCATCACTTTGTCCATACCCACACCCATACGGTTCGCAGTGGCTTCTATGATTCTCCGGTTAGCCTGATGCGGCACGAGCCATGCAACATCATCACCTTTAAGCCCATTTTTTTCCATGATTTCCGCGGAAATATCAGCCATATTGGTGACAGCAAATTTGAATACCTGAGCACCATCCTGATACACATGATGCCAACCGTTGTCAACTGTTTCATGTGTGGGCGGATATCTGCTGCCTCCGCCTTTTTGGTTAAGATAAGGATAACCGGCGCCATCCGAGCGGATGATCGAATCTATAATTCCATTTCCTTCGGTATCCGGTTCCAGAAGCACAGCCCCGGCCCCGTCTCCGAAAAGAACACATGTTTTGCGGTCTGTGTAATCGACGATCGCGGACATTTTATCTGCGCCGACGATCACAATCTTTTTATATTTTCCGGTTTCAATAAACTGGGAACCCAGTGTGAGGGCATACACAAACCCGGAGCATGCGGCCTGGATATCAAAACTTCCAACGTTGCGAATGCCAACCATATCACAAATCAGGTTTGCAGTGCAAGGGAAAACAAAGTCAGGTGTGGTGGTAGCGCAAATCAGTAAATCAATCTCACCGGGAAGCGTATTGGTTTTAGCCAGTAAACCTTTTACAGCTTCGGCACCCATATGTGAACTTCCTAAACCTTCACCTTTGAGGATATGCCTTTCTTTGATACCTGTGCGACTGACGATCCATTCATCGTTTGTAGCAACCATCGTTTCCAGCTCGGCATTTGTCAAAATATAATCAGGCACATACCCTTGTATTCCTGTTATAGAGGCTTTTATATGGGTCATGGTTTAATTTAACTATTCAAAAAACCGAATAGATTTTGGTAAAATAGAAAGTATGAGTTTGTTCATAATGTGGTTGCCGGTATATTCCGTTACTAGCTCAAGGCTTGTGCGATATGTAAATATGCCTTAGACTTAACCTGCTTATAGGCCCAGCCAATCATATTTTGTATTGCTAGTGGTGAAGAAATACCATGTGCGATCATGACATTTCCGTTAACCCCGATTATGGGACTTCCTCCGATGGACTCGTAATTCGTCTGGTCAATAAAGTCGTCCTTGAATCCTCTTTTCTTAGAAATTTCGTAAAGCGATTCCCCTAATTTAAACATAATATTACCCGTAAAGCCGTCGGTTACAATAACGTCGGCCTTGTTGGTAAAGAGATCCTTCCCTTCGATATTCCCGATAAAATTGATTCGCTTGTTTTGTTTCAAAAGGGGATAGGTCGCCTGTGAAGTAAGTGATCCCTTTTGTTCTTCTTCTCCGATGTTCATCAGCGCAACCCTTGGGCGCTCGATCTGAAAAGTATATTGGGCAAAAATAGATCCGATTTCGCCGAACTGTGCGAGCACCTCCGGTTTACAATCTGCGTTGGCGCCTATATCCAGCATGACCGAATGGCCTCCGCCTACCTGCGGTACAAAACCGGCAATGGCAGGTCGCAAAATTCCTTCAATCGCTTTGATACTGAAAAGTGCCCCTACATGCATTGCACCAGTATTGCCCGCGCTGCAGAAAATATCGATCTCCTTTTCCTTAAGAAGTTTAAAACCGATTCCGATGCTGGAATTCGGCTTTTGAGAAAGTGCCTTTGTCGGATGTTCACCCATCTCAATAACATCTTCTGCGTGAACAACGTCAATATTAACGGGAGTGAAATTTTTCTGGTTGAATATGTCCCAAATCACACTTTCACGACCGATCAAAACGATTCTCGCCTCGGATGGTAGCTCAGAAGAGGCCTGAATAACCCCTTCGACAATTGCTTGCGGAGCTAAATCTCCTCCCATAGCATCTACCGCAATTTTCATTTACACGCTGTTATTTTAGACTAATAAGTTAGAAATCGAAGGTGTAAATTTAGTAGATGTGCCGTAGTAAAAAAGAATTTCGCAACAACTTTTATACGGCTGCTGCGAAATTGATATGCTCATCGACTGAAACTAAACCGTTTTAGAATAGTTTTCAACTACAACTTTACCTCTGTAAACCAGGTTGCCTTCGTGAACGTGCGCACGGTGGAACTGGTGAATTTCTCCTGTTGAAGAATCAGTAGCTAATTGCTTTCCGGTAAGGAAGTCATGCGCTCTGCGTGTATCGCGACGGGTAGTGGAATGTCTCCGCTTAGGATGTGCCATGATGCTTTATGTTCTGTATTGTTTATATTCTGATTGTAAAACTGTATATATGCCGGCTATTTTGCCGTGATTCAATGCTTAGTTATTTCCTTTTAACTTTTTGAGAGCTTCCCACCGTGGGTCAATCTTTTCTTCCCCTTCGCTTTCAGTTTCGGCGGTGTCTTCTGAAGAATAAACCAATATTCCTTCGGTTTCATCTTCATCATCCGTTTCCTCTTGCGTACGCAAATCGGGATGTATCTTTTTAAACGGCAGTGATAGTGCTATGAAATCAAAAAGGTAGCGCGCAACGTTGATCCTTGTCGTATTTCTGTTGATGATTTCAATCTCCTCAGTCAGCTCTTCATTATGGTCACCAAATTTCAGAATAATGCGCTCGTTAGAGTCGATTGGTTCTTCAAATGGTTCAAGGCTACGGTCACAAATCAATGTTACAATGCCCTGGGTGTGAAAATTGAGCTGGATCATGGTGGCCGATTTGTTCAATACAACGTGTGTTTTGAAGTGCCCGTGCTCGATCAAATCCTGGTCCAGTTCCTGAAAAAAAGCATCACCGGACTCCATGTCATAGTCATACTGCTTGTCTTCCAGACCGTAAATGTCTATGTTGTATTTACTTAGCTCTTTCACTTTTTCTGTCAAAAGGACTGCAAAGGTAATGTCTTACCATTAATAAAAAAAACTATAAAGGATTTTTATTGACATCAGACCTTCTTGGCCGGATTGCCAAAATACGTGGCTTTTGCGGCTACATTCTCCACGACTACCGAGCCCGCTCCGATTCGCGCATTTTTACCGATTTCAATGCCTGCTACAATGATAGCCCCGGAACCAATAAAAACGCCGTCACCGATTTTGACGCGGTCGTTGATAACAGCCCCTGCACCGATGGTAACATAGTCTCCGATTTGAGCTGAAGAATCGATCACGGATGCAGTTTGTATCAGGCAGTGATGCCCTATTTGGGATTTTGGGCCAATGGTGACCCTGGCGGCGACCAGGTTACCGTGACCTATGACTGCCATATCGGAGATCACAGCACTGTCGTGGATCGCGTTGACGGGCATGCTTTTGTAATCGTCTGTAAGTGTTTCCACCAATCTTTCGCGTACGGAGCGTTCTCCTATGGCAACAAACGCCTCACATTTCTCACCCAGAATATTAAGAAATGCGGTATCGTCAGTATCTCCGAGCACGCTTACTTCTCCGTACTGCTTGCCGTGAAGCTCTTTATGATCGTCAAGAAGACCATAGACCAGTACATTATTACGGCGAAAAATATCCAGTGCCTGAACACCCAGATCGCCTGCTCCAAAAATTAAAACGGGATTTTCCATACTCCAAAGTTATTGAATTGAGATGGTGATGAAACTTTAGTTTTTTACACCAATCATAATTATAAAAATCAAACCACCGGCGTCGAAAGAACCGATGGTTTGTTATATACAATTAATGGGATCTAAATGTTACAAGAAAGTAACCCTGAAAACAAACGGACTTCCATATGGTGATATGTTGTTTCCATAATCGTCCAGCTGGTTGTTGTAATTAAAATTAAACAAGGCTGTTAAATGAACCGCTTTTATAAAACGGCCTCCTATGGGCTGCGAATATGATGCTCCCAGCATGGGCGACGCGATCCATTTGCGCGCATCGTATTTTGTAAAAGTATCGACTTCCACATTCATCCCTTCCAGCTCGGCTATCGCATTGACCATCGGGAAAATCGAATACATCAGGAAAGCTCGTCCTCCGTAGTAAAATTCATTGAAACCGAAGTAGCGGGATTTATAATACATTCCCGTTACACCCACTCCACCGACCAGTTTCTCCGTCAGTTCGTAGCCGGCCATAGGTGATAAGTTGACATTCGTAACAGTTCCCAGGCTCAGCCCGAAACTGCCTCCCAGCCTTACCCGGTCAATAAATGGTCGCTGGCTAAACTCCACGTCCTGCTTTTTCTCAATGACCTGCTGCCGCTTTTCTACGGGCGGAATTTCCTTTTCTTCAGGTTGCTCCTTCCTCAGCGAATCCGGACGGTAATATTCGTCATTTTGCGCCATTACAGCCGGACGCGCAAAAAATGTGAGCGCTGCTATGCAAAAGAGGAGGATTTTACTTTTCATCTTAAAATCGTTTATTTTATAATATTGTAACTACTAACGCAGAAATCCGGGGTTTTGGTTTACCCCTGATTCGGTAGATCCGGGCTCCTCTAAACAAGTTTGAATATCTCATTATGCATTATAACATTTCCGTATCTGATCCGCAGGCCCGTTTGTTATTGCTCACTTATACAATTCCCGGTATTGACAGTGATTACATTGAAATACAGTTGCCTGCGTGGAGACCTGGTCGGTACGAAATTCAAAATTTTGCCAAAAATATTCAATTTATTGATGCATTATCATCTACCGGTGAGCATCTGCCACTGCATAAGGTAACAAAAGACAGGTGGCAGGTTGCAACAGCCGGGCAAAAAGAGGTGCAAATAAAGTATGCCTACTATGCTGCTATTCAGAATGCCGGCAGCAGCTATGTGGATGAAGAGCTGTGGTACCTGAATTTCATCAACTTCTGCATGTATACGGAAGGCCGTATTTCAGAACCTTATACGATTCATCTGGAACTGCCCGAGGGTTACAGGATTGCCTGCGGGCTTCCTGTTTTGGACAAAAATTTATTATCGGCCAGAGATTTTTACCAACTCGTTGACAGTCCGCTGCTTGCTTCCGCGAGTCTTCAGAAATGTGAATATTATGTAGCAAACGTTCAGTTTAATATCTGGATGCACGGTAATCTGCGACCCAACTGGAAACGCATCGAGCGGGATTTCAGAAAATTTTCTCGTGAGCAGATCGCAACGATGGGCGATTTCCCTGAAAGTGAATATCATTTTCTGAACCTCATTTTACCGACAGCATTTTATCACGGCGTGGAGCATCAGAATTCTACGATGATCGTACTCGGGCCGGACGATGAGGGGGAAGGTTTGTACAATGATCTGCTGGGTGTAAGTTCTCACGAGCTTTTCCATACCTGGAACGTCATAAAGATTCGTCCCAAGGAGCTTTTGCCTTATGATTTTACCAAAGAAAATTATTTCCAGACCTGCTTTGTGGCCGAAGGTTGCACGACTTACTATGGAGATCTTTTCTTGAAAAGAGCTGGCGTTTTTGCTGAGGCGGCCTATGTAAAGGAACTGCAGGTTTATATGAAAAGGCATTTCGAAGGCAGCGCCCATGCTACCCAGTCACTGACGGAGTCTTCATTCGACCTTTGGCTGGATGGTTATGAAAAAGGTATTCCGCACAGAAAAGTCTCGGTATATCACAAAGGGGCACTGGTGGCGATGATCCTGGATTTGTATCTCAGAAAAAAAACCGACCACGGAAAATCGCTCGACGATGTGATGCGGTTGCTTTGGGAGCGTTTCGGGAAACCTTTTATCGGATATACACTGCAGGATTATATCAATATAGTAGAAGAAGTAGCAGGTGAAAAACTCGAATGGTACTGGAAAGAATGCATCTATACCAGCGAGCCCCTCGAATTCAGGCTGAATGAAGCCCTTGCTTTTGTCGGCTTGCAAATGTCTGTTTTCAGTAATGGAAATATCCAGCTGAACGTGCTTGACGATTTGAAATCCAATACACAAAGGGATAAATGGCTGGCCCCAACGCATGTATTGTCTGAGGAGGAAAGGGAGGAAGAGGAAGAGTAGGGTGGCTTTCGGCTATCAGCTGTCGGCTTTTGTCATTTTCGACAGCCGACAGCTGATAGCCGAAGTCTATTAAGAAAGCACTTCCTGCAAAGCCGCCCCGATCTCCGGATACTCATATCTGAAACCCGTTTCAGTTGTGACCCGCTGATTGATCAGATAACTGCTTCCCAGCACCACACTCGACATTTCACCAAGCGCCAGCTTCAACGCAAATGCTGGCACATTGGGTAGCCACTGCGGCTTGCCCAGGACTTTACAGATCTTTTTTGTAAGCTCTTCATTGGTCACCGGTGATCCGGTAACAGCGTTATAGGCCCCTGTCCAGGCTTCATTTTCCATTGCTTCAATGTACATCCGGCAGATGTCATCGATATGTATCCAGGGCATCCATTGCTTACCCGAGCCAAGCGGTGCTCCGAATCCGAAGCGCGCCGGAAGCGCGATTTTAGGAATAGCGCCGCCCTGGTTGCTCAGTACTACACCAGTCCGGAGCTTCACAGTCCTTACACCAAGATCAGCAATAGAATCTGCGGCCTTTTCCCACTCCAAAGTAACTTTTGATAAAAAATCATTACCCGGTGGCGACGCTTCCGAATGGCGGATATCGCCGGTGTCTTCACCGTAATAGCTGCTTCCCGAGGCCGAAATCAATGCTTTCGGCCTGATATTGAGCTCCCGTAATTTTCTGGCTATTAAAATAATGCTGTCAGTACGACTCGAGATAATAGTTTTTTTGCGGTCCTCAGTCCAGCGTTTTTCGGCAACGCCCGCACCTGCGAGGTGGATCAGATAGCGGACATTTTCGAGGGATTTTTCATCCATATAGTGTTTGCTGATATCCCAATCAAACACTTGAACTGATTTGATATTTGTTTTTTTTCTGCTCAGATAAGCTACTTCATAACCTTTCTGTAACAACAATTCCGTAAGCCGCTTTCCTATTAAGCCGGTACCTCCGGTTATCAACACTTTTTGTCCCATAACTCAATAACGCCGCATGTTTATTTAAATTTTTCCAAATGGCCTTTCATCATATACGGTTAAAACAGGCCTTTGGTTGTCAGGCGGGCAGGTTTTAAACATTTGCGTCACCCGGATGATCCTGTTCAATGGCCTTTGTGACGCGTTCGACCATACTTTCAAGTGACTCATCCGGAAGAAAATGCATGGGCGGTTTGAAATGGACAGTGAGCTTTGTATTACGCTTTTTAAACCGCAGTCCTTTTTTGTCGAAAGCCCGGCGGAAACCATTGATGACCACTGGGATTACTATGGGTTTATGATCTTTGATCAGGTGTGCAGTTCCTTTTCTTACAGGCGCATAGGGCTTGGTAGTGCCTTGTGGAAAGCTTACCACCCAGCCATGACCCAATCCAAGTCCGATTTTATCCTGGGCCGAGTTATCAAGTTCACGTTTCACATTTTCTCCGTTGGCACGCCAGGATCTGTCAATAGTGATAGCGCCTCCGATGCTGAACAATTTTGGTAAAATGCCTTCTTTCATCGTTTCCGAAGCTGCCACATAATAGCACCTCGCGCGGGGCGAAAAAAGATAAAAGGGCGGAGAAATCGTATCCTTATAGCCCCATTTGGTCGCACAAAAAATATGATAAAATGCGATAACGTCGGCAAAGTAGGTCTGGTGATTGGATAGGAAGAGTACGCCATGGTCGGGGAGGTCCACGAGCTGTTCGCTGCCCATGATCTGGATTTTATTGACGGCGGTATAACGGTAATATGTAAACCAGCCGATAATGAAAATAAAAAAACGTTTAATTATCAGTAAGTTGCCAAAAGGGTCCTGTTCGAAAAGCCCCATGAAATCAAAGCGTACGAGCCAGGGTGGCAGCAGACTGTATATCGTTTTGTTAGAATTCATCGTGTAAATATGTGCACATAAGCCTGGCCTTGCCCGAGGTTATATTCCAATGGAAACATTTATACCAATTGACCGTAATTTATATAATATGCGGAGCTAAAAGTAAATATATTTGAAATTCCCATGATCGTCCTTCAACCGAAGAACACGAATTGGCATGATTCTTTCGTATTATACCCTACTTAATATAATTTTGACCAACTCCCTAATAATAGTCACAGTTTCAATTTTATGAAAATGAAAGTCCAGTTTCAAGTTCTGGTTGCCTTTTTCGCAGCAGGATTATTTACAGGTTGTTCCAAAAATCCGGTAACGGGCAAGAAGGAAATTATCTTCATGTCCCAGGAAAAGGAAATCGCACTGGGTGCCGAGTCACACCCTTCCATTGTTGCTACAATGGGGATTTATGATGATAAAAACATGCAATCTTTTATTACCGAAAAGGGAATGGCTATGGCCAAAATATCCCACAGGCCTGACCTCCCCTATAAATTTTTCATTGTAGACTCGCCTGTTGTCAATGCTTTTGCGGTGCCCGGCGGTTACGTATACTTTACCAGGGGTATCATGGCGCATTTCAATAATGAGGCTGAATTCGCAGGTGTTCTTGGGCATGAGATCGGGCATATAACAGCCAGGCATTCGGCCCGTCAGCAAACTTCCCAGATTTTCGGACAAGTAGGGCTTATGGCGGGTATGGTGCTTTCGGAAACCGTGCGTGGGTTGGCTGACCAGACTCAGCAGGCGCTAGGTCTTCTTCTGCTAAGCTATTCACGCGAGCATGAAACAGAATCGGATAAAATAGGCGTGGAATATTCCAGTAAAATTGGATATGACGCTCACCAGATGGCTGATTTCTTTGGTACTTTAAAAAAGATCAGTGAAAAAGGCGGCCAGAGCATTCCTACGTTCCAGTCAACGCACCCGGATCCAGGCGACAGGATGAATAAGGTAGAAAAACTTGCCACCCAATACCAGACCGAGCACCCTTCAAAATATAATGTGAACAGAGATTCGTACCTGCGCAAAATAGACGGGATTATTTACGGAGAAGATCCAAAGCAGGGTTTTGTGGAAAATGGTCAGTTTTATCATCCTACGCTGAAACTGCAATTTCCAGTACCCAGCGGCTGGCAATATGAGAATACACCGGCTCAGTTTCAAATGGCTGCCAAAGATGGAAAATCGATGGTTTTGTTCACGATGGCTGAAGGGAAATCTCTGGACGAAGCTGCTCAGGCTGTGATCAAAAATTACAGTCTGCAGGTTGCGGAAAACAATAAAACTACAATTAATGGAAACCCTGCTATTGTAATGGTTTCTACGCAAGTTGCACAAACGCAAAGTGGTCAGGCTGCCGCGGCGACAGCAAATTCAATACAGGTTGCAACCTGGCTGATCCAGTATGGAGGTAATATCTATGCAATTCATGGCGTAGCTACCGCTGCTAATTTTGCCGCAAATACCGGGCAGTTCAAATCCATTGCCCAGGGATTCAAGGCCGTAACAGATGGTTCCATATTAAACCGCCAGCCCGATAGGATCAGGATCAAATCAGTTCAGAAAGACGGGACGCTTAAAGATGCTTTAAAAGACAACGGACAAGCTGACGGCAAACTCGCCGACCTCGCTATCATCAACGGCATGGACCTTTCGGCTAAAGTCACCAAAGGCATGCTGATCAAGACGCTTGGGAAGTAACATATACGCTTCGATTCATACATCATCGCATTCACCCAACCCCTGGTTTCAACCCGGGGTTTTTTGCGTCCGCATCCCGGTGGTAGGAATCCCAGGATCGTGAATCTGTGCCGTGAATCCGGGTCATGAATCTGGATCGTGAATCCGAATGATGAATTCCGATCATGCACCTCGGATCGTGCGCGGCGTATCACCGATCCCCGGGTTGAAACCCGGGGCTGGCGGATCCATTCATCACGGAACTCCGGGTTTTAACCCGGAGCTGATGACCGTTCGCAAAACTTTTTAATGAAAAATTTGGTTGATATATCAACACAATTTACATTTGTACCATCATGAACGCAACACTAAATAGATTTATTAATCTCCGGGAAGATTTAAAGAACTCTCTCCAATTCAAACTGGGGATTGTGACAAAGCTGGTTTTTAAGAAAATGAATGCGCAATTGGTGCAGGAAGGTATTCCTGTGCTGGCCGAACAATTGCCTATACTAATGGTTGTATATTTCCAGGAACACGCTATGACCCAGCAGGAAATTGCAAACCTGCTGCAAAAGGACAAAGCAGGGATTCAACGTTCCGTGCAAACTTTATACAAAGATGGATTTCTGAAAATTGAAAGTGATGTTGTGGATAAAAGAAAGAACCTTGTAACACTTACCGCCAGCGGAAAATTCGTATGCGAAAGGATTCAGGCTTTGGTTATCGCCTTCGACAATCAGGTTATGGAACATTTTTCAGAAGAGGAGCGGAATACATTGAACGGTCTGCTGGACCGGGTAGCAGCAGTGATAGACAAATAAAAAAATTTATATAAATAGTTGATATGTCACCAGTAGAGGTGTCAACTAAATTGAGATTAGCCACAAAATTTTAAATCAGAACAAATGAAACGTAAATGGATTATCGCAATCCTTACAATAGCAGTAGCATCGGGAAGTTCCTGGGCGCAAACCCGCCTCACTTTGAAAGATTGCATTGCCTACGGGATTAAGAACAACGGGAACGTCAAGATTGCCCAGTATAAAGAGAGCATTGCCGAGCAGCAGGGCCGGGAAGCGTTATCGAGTTATCTGCCTCAGGTAGCAGGCAGCGGTGCACTCGATGATAACCTTAAACTGCAGTCGACCGTGTTGCCGGGGGCGCTTTTTGGTGGAGAAGACCGGAGGGTAGCGTTGGGTACCAAGTATTCGACCAACGTATCAGCCCAGGCTGATCAAGTGATTTTTGACCAGTCACTACTAGTAGGACTGAAAGCCAACAAGCCGAACATTGAAAATGCCGAGCTGAATTCCCGCAAAACCAAGGAGACGATCATTTATAATGTCGCCAATGCTTATTATCAGGTTTTTGTGACCTCTGCGCAAATCGATCTTTTGAAAGATAACCTCGATAAAACCCAGCAGATCCTAGGCACATTGCAGCTGCAACTCGACAACGGTGTGATCAAGAAAGTTGATTTCGACCGCACACAAGTAAGTTTGAACAATATTAAGTCACAATTGACATTAGCCGAAAGCAATCTCATTTTGTCGCAAAATCAATTGAAGTTTCAAATGGGCATGCCACTGGCAGAGCAGCTTGAACTGGCAGATAATCCGCTGGAGCAACCTTTCAAACTCGTTGAGCCAGACAAATTTGACGCTGCAAACCTGACCGATTTCAAAATCCAGAATATCAATATGCAGCTGCAGGGATTGGAAAAAGAGCGTATCAAGGCAGGTTACCTTCCCAAATTATCGGTTTACGGACGATATGGTCTGCAGTCGCTGGGACAGAACCTGGGTGATTCATGGGGTAACTGGTTCAGCTACGGTGCAATTGGCGTAAAACTGTCTATCCCCATTTTTGACAGCTTCAAAAGAGACGCTCAATACAAACAAGCTGATCTGAACCTCCTGACTCAAAATGAGCAATTGAAATTGAACGTCCAGAACTACGAATTGCAAAATCATAACGCAACTACGCAGCTTCAAAAAGCAAAATTGAACCTCGGCAACGATGAAAGCAACGTGACCCTTGCCAAAGAAGTTTATGACGTAACCACACTTCAATACAGAGAAGGCACAGTGCCACTTTCCGACCTGTTAAATGCAGAAACTTCATATAAAGAAGCCCAAAGCAATTACATCAATTCCATGCTAAGCTACTACCAGGCCAAACTAGGCATCGAACAGTCACAGGGAAGTCTGAACGACTTCTTCACAGCATTGCCGTAAAAGGTCATGAATTGTCATTAGGTCATTTATAGTCAGTTAGAAAATACATTCACTCCGGTTCCACCGCGGATTCAGTCATTCACTCATTCACTCATTCAAAATTAGTCTCATGAAAAGAAAAATCATTATAGCAAGCTCCATACTCGTCATCGGTCTCCTGATCGGGTTCAGGCTCGTAGCTAACAAGTCCAAAATGGACGCCAAGAAAGTAATGCCTGACAACAAGAATGTTACCATTCCTGTGACGGCGGTTGCGGTTAAGGAAGGCAGCACAGATCAGCAATTGATCCGTACAGGTAGTCTGATCCCTTTCAAACAAGCCGAAATTATGGCAACCTCTGCGGGTAAAGTAATGTCGGTTAAATATGAACTGGGTACATACGTTTCGCAAGGCACAACGCTTGTAAAAGTGGACAGCAAACTGAAAGAGCTTTCGCTGCAAGCAACTGAGTTGAATATCAATAAATTGAAAAAGGATACGGATCGTTACAACAAGCTTTTGGCCGGGAACGCTGCGACAGAAGTTCAGGTGAACGATACCAAATACAATTACGAAAATGCATTGAACCAGGCCGAGCAGATCAAACAACAGATCAGCGATGCATCCATTGCCGCACCGATCAGCGGCCGTGTGATCAAGAAAAACATTGAGCCGGGCGAGTTTGTCAACGTGGGTACTTCACTAGGTACTATTCTGGATGTGTCCCGTCTGAAAGTACAGGTGATGATCTCTGAAAATGATGTTTACAAATTGAAAGAAGGTCAGCACGTACAGGTCGGTTCCAGTATTTTCCCTGATAAAAAAATTGATGGAGTGATCTCCTACATTGCTCCTCAGGGCGACGAATCGCACAATTATCCGGTGGAGATTGTGATTAAAAACTCGGATCAATTGAGAGCCGGAACATTCGTTTCCGTAGAATTCAGCCAGAAAAGCAGCCAGCAGGCGTTGCTGATCCCGAGAAGTGCATTGGTGGAAAGTGTACGTAACCCTTATGTATATACAGTGGAAAATGGCGTGGCGAAACAGCGTAAGATTGAAGTTGGCCGCGAACTGGGCGACAATATTGAAGTTTTGGCAGGATTGAAATCGGGTGAAACTGTGATCACAACCGGTCAGATCAACCTCAGCGATGGCGCGGCAGTTAATGTTACAAAATAGTTTTCATCAGCAAATCAGAACGTTATGTCAATCACCGAAGTAGCAGTAAAAAGACCGCTCTTCATCATAGTAGTATTCACGGTGTTGATACTATTTGGTGTGATCAGCTATAAACAATTGTCTTATAACTTATTGCCAAAGTTTGAGGCCAATGTAGTGAGTGTAATGACGACTTACCGTGGCGCGGCCGCGGATGAAGTCGAAACCAATGTCACCAAACATATCGAAGATGCCGTTTCGGCTATCGAAGGTTTGGACCAGATCAATTCAACTTCGCAGGAAGGCGTTTCGTCTGTGATTATCCAGTTGAAACAAGGTATCAGCGTCGACCTGGCGCAACAGGAAGCGCAACGCAAAGTGGAGCAAGTGATTTCGTTATTGCCCGACGATGCCGACCGTCCTGTAATTAACAAGTTCTCAACTGACGAAATCCCGGTTTTGAGAATGGGCGTTACCGCCAATTTATCTCCATCGGCCTTGTACGATTTGATCGACGATAAACTGAAACCACAACTTTCCAACGTGACCGGTGTAGGCCAGGTGACGATTATCGGTGGTACTGAACGTCAGATCCAGGTGAATATCAGCCAGGATAAACTGAAAGCCTATCGCCTGTCGATCGCGCAGGTTTCTGCGGCGATCAACAATGCAAATACTTCATATCCGGCCGGTCAGGTGAAAACCCAGGAAGATCAGCTATCGATCCGTTTTGACGCGAAACTGACGACCGTTGAAAACCTGAGAAATGTGATCGTCGGCCGCAATAGTACTGGCGGACAGGTATTTCTGAAAGATATTGCCGAAGTATATGACGGCACTGCCGATGCTACTGCCGTGAACCATATCAATGGTCGCCCGTCTGTGGCTTTGCAGATACAGAAACAATCTGATGCCAATGCGGTGGATGTAAGTAAGTTAACGCGCGAACGTTTGACCACTCTGGAAAAACAATATGCCTCTGCCGGGCTGAAATTCAACATAGCATCCGACCAATCCATATATACATTAGCATCAGCCGACGCAGTGGTTTTTGACCTTGGTCTAGCCGTCTTGATCGTATCCATTGTGATGCTGATGTTCCTGCACAGTTTCCGCAGCTCCATGTTTATTCTCGTGGCACTGCCTTCATCCATGATCCCGACTTTCATTTTGATGAGCCTGTTAGGTTTTTCACTCAATTTGATGACACTGATGGCGCTGTCGCTGGTAGTGGGTATCCTGGTCGATGACTCCATCGTGGTGTTGGAAAACATCAACCGCCACATGGAAATGGGCAAAAGCAGATGGAAAGCTGCGCTCGACGGACGTGCGGAAATTGGATTTACTGCCCTCGCGATCACCTTGGTGGACGTCGTGGTATTCGTGCCGCTCGCAATGACTTCCGGTCTGATCGGTAACATTCTGAGAGAGTTCTCGCTGGTTGTGGTTTTCTCTACTTTAATGAGTTTGTTCGTATCATTTACCCTGACACCGCTTCTGGCTTCGCGTTTTGGTAAAATAGAAATATTGGATAAAAATACCCTTTGGGGCAAGCTGAACCTTGGTTTTGAAAGGTTTTTGGACCGGATCAAAGACGAATATGGCAGAATGTTAACCTGGGTACTGGGGCATAAAAGATATATTTTCATCCTTGCTTTCGCGTTGATCGTGGGCTCTATCGCACTCGTACCAGGAGGTTTTATCGGGGCCGCATTTATGCAGCAGAGTGACCGCGGCGAGCTGAATGTATCCATTGAGTTAGCTCCTACTGCTTCTATTTACCAGACCAACCAGATCGCGCAACGTGTTGAGAAACTATTGCTGACAAGAAAAGAAGTTACAAAAGTGTTCACCAATGTCGGTTACAGCAGCACTGGTTTGGGAACTACGTCCAATAGTAACATCGCCGATCTGACTGTTCAGCTGGTTGACAAAAAAGACCGTACGATGTCGTCGGAAGAATTTGGTACGCAAATTCAAAAAGAAATTCTCCGGATTCCTGGCGTGAAAGTGACCGTTGCCCCAACCTCAATTACCGGTAATGCCAACCAGGCGCCGATCCAGGTAGCTGTAAAGGGTACAGATATGGCTGTGATCCGTAAAACGGCGGCCCAGGTAAAAGATGTGGTAGCTTCGATTCCAGGTACAGCCAACGTAGATTACTCCGTCGATGATCCGAAACCGGAAGTAGGCGTGTCTCTGGACCGTGAGAAAATGTCGCAACTCGGCATCAACGCCGCCGAGGTTGGAGCTGCATTGCAAACGGCATTCCGCGGAGACGATCGTTCGAAATTCAAGGAAAATGGCAAGGAATACGATATTATGGTCACACTCGATCAGTTCAACCGTTCCAGTGCCGACGATATACGCCACCTGAGTTTTGTAAACAGCGCAGGCCAGGCATTTGAATTATCACAATTCGCGACGATCAAAGAAGGAATGGGAGAAAGCGTTTTGCAACGGATCGACCGTCTGTCTTCGATTACTATTAATTCACAGGTTGTAGGCCGCCCTTCCGGTTCTATTGGTGCTGACATTCAGGCGAAAATGGCAAGTGTGAAACTTCCCGAAGGTGTTTTTATAGAATACCGCGGTGACCTGAAGAACCAGGCCGACGCATTTGGAAGCCTTGGACTAGCGCTCGTACTCGGCATTGTGCTTATTTACCTGATCATGGTCGCGCTTTACGAAAGTACCATTTATCCGTTCGTCGTCTTGTTCTCGATCCCGGTTGCATTGGTCGGTGCATTGACCGCACTAGCATTAACAATGGAAAGCTTAACCATCTTTTCAATCGTTGGGATGATCATGCTCCTCGGTCTGGTGGCCAAAAACGCGATCCTGATCGTCGATTTTACAAACCAATTGAAAGAAGAAGGTCACGCATTGAAAGATGCATTGATCGAAGCCGGCAAAGAACGTCTCCGCCCGATCCTGATGACAACCATTGCTATGATCGCCGGTATGCTTCCCATAGCCCTCGCCTCAGGCGACGGAGCCGAAGTAAAAAACGGTATGGCTTGGGTAATCATCGGCGGTCTGACCAGCTCATTGCTCCTGACCATATTCCTGGTTCCGAGTGTTTATTACGTAGTAGATCGCATCAAAGAGCGATTTGCCAAACGTAAGAAGAGAAAAGAGCGTAAAGAAGAGTTGGTTTTGGAAGCATAGGCCTACAGTCCGCCTGAGCGCAGCCAAAGACGACAACCAATAAATATTTCGTCAATCTTCCTCATAAATGCCAAAATCCCCGAAAGGGGATTTTGTGTTTTTGGCTAATGGCCAGGTAATTGATTCCAATACCTGACCACCAATGACTATTCATGGCATTTCCCTAAGCCACCTTCATCGCCTCAATCCGCTGACAAAAACGCAGCAGATCCCGGAAAGTATAGAAGATATCGAGCTGGCGGGGATTGAAGCCTGTTTCCTGATCAAAACTTTGGAAACCGCTGTAAATCTCCCAGAGATGTTCGACCATCTCGGCGGGGGTGTTGAGTTCAAATAATTCTTGTACTTGCTGGCCATAGGCCACGCACATCGAATCCGGAGATTCGGTAGAGTGTGTTTTTTTCATTGTATGTTTTTTTGGGAAAAAAAGATTAAAAATGCCCTGTCTTAGGTGTCCCGCGCCCATACAAAGGCGCCCAGGAGCTTTCACTTGATCCACACCATAACAGGGCAATACTTGCTAGATTTTTCATTTTGTATACATTTAATTGGGAATGCGAATATTCGGAAAGTGGGGGAGAAAAGCAAATTCTCTAACTTTGCAGCATGTTCTACCGACGAAAAATCATACTAGCCTTATTACAGGCCTTTGACGGACATTTGCCCAAAATATCCCTTCAGAAGCTGCTCTTCCTTTTTACTGAAAGACAATCCAAGCGCGACTACGACTTTGTTCCTTACAAATACGGCTGCTTCTCCTTTTCGGCTAGTGCTGACTTGGTAGCAATGGTAGGGCACGACCAGTTATCGGAAGATTCAGTGAGCTACACCAAAATCGGTTCCGATAATTACATCAAACTGTTAAATGAAAAGGACAAGAAAATCCTGATTGATATTAAGAACTCATACGGTAATCTGACAGCAAATTCATTGATTAAACTGACGTATTTGAATTATCAATATTATTCAATCAATAGTATCAAGGCAAAGGAAATTTTAACGGAAGAGCAATACCAGAATGTTCTAAAAGCGAAGCCAGTTAATGATCGAACTATTTTATATACGATTGGATATGAGGGGATTTCTTTGGAAGAATATCTCAATCGATTGATTAAAAATGATGTAAAGGTTTTAGTCGATGTCCGGAGCAATCCACTAAGCATGAAATATGGATTTTCTAAAAAACAATTGAAAACATTTTGTGAAAACCTGGGTATCGATTATTTACATATTCCTGAAGTAGGGATTCAATCTGATCAGAGACAAGAACTTAAAACTCAAAAAGATTACGACAGTCTTTTTGAAATTTATAAAAAGGAAAATTTACGAAAAACGGTAAGTCAGCAGGAACAAATCCTTCGTTTATTGGCGGACAAAAAGAGAATTGCACTAACTTGTTTTGAATCAAACATTTGCCAGTGCCACAGAAAACATTTAGCAGAAGCAATCATAAAACTACCCGAATGGAAATTTGAACTAAAACATATATAGAATGGCACTAACAAAGGTTTTGATCGCGGTCAAAACTTATCCCACACTATCAAATAAATATGATGAACTGGTCTGCACAGCAGGCTTTCTTGAAGACGGGAGCTGGATAAGAATTTATCCGATACCATTTCGGAAGCTCGAATATGACAAGCAGTATAGCAAATACGACTGGATTGAAATAGATTTAGAAAGAAATACCTCAGATTTTCGCCTAGAAAGTTATAAACCAAAATCGATTGATTCACCTTTTAATATTGTAGGAAAAATAGATTCCGAGAAGGGTACCTGGCGACTTAGAAAAGAAGTTGTGCTCAGAAATGTTCATACTAACATGACGGAGCTGATTGCAGGAGCAAAGGATAATAAGCGATATACTTCACTAGCCGTATTCAAACCAAAAACAGTTTTGGATTTTAAGATCGAGAAAGTTGAAAGAGATTGGGATAAGAAGAAACTGGAAATTTTGAAAGCAAATGCGAGCCAATTAAACCTTTTCAAAAATTCGGATAATCCGTTCGAAGTCGTAAAGAAGCTACCATATAAGTTTTCTTATAAATTTACGAGTGACGATGATATTGAAAGAACAATGATGATCGAAGATTGGGAAATCGGGATGCTATATTGGAATTGTCTGCAACGTCACGAAGGAGATGAATTCAAAGCTTGTGAGGACGTTAAAAAGAAATATTTCGACGACTTTGCGAAAACAAAAGACCTTTATTTGTTTTTAGGTACGACAAGAGAGTTTCACATGGTCGCACCTAATCCTTTTGTTATTATAGGCACATTTCATCCTATGAAGACTGCTCAGTTGAGCTTATTTTAGTCCGAATCAGCCCCATCATTTCAATTAGCGGGATAACCTTTGCATCGATCTCAATCTGCATAGTCACCAGTCAGCATGTTGGGCTGCTCAGTAATTCTTCTCTGATTACCATAGAATCGAAAGTGTTATGATCAACACATATATCAAGAACGGATCACAACAAGATTACTAAGTTTCCGAGATCAAATTATCCATCGGTATATTTCCCAGTACGAACGCACTTTAACCCCAACTCATCCTCGCAATTTTAACATCCAGCGCTAATTTACAAGGATAAATACCGCCGCCCATCCACATCCTTCCCCCTCCCTCCCGAACTTCTTATATCTCCTGCCCAACAAAAACTACCGTTTCGAAATTTTCTTGTAGACCGGAAATGTACAACTTCGCCGAAAAATAAACCTGGCTCCCCACAGGCTCATTTAAGACGGTTTAATTCATTTGAACCACTTGTTTTGCTGCCAGTAACAGTAATAAATGTTCAACTAAAACATGAAAAAAATGAATTTAGTACAAAAACTACCTATTGGCCTGAGCCTAGCTTGTATGATGATGATGACCAGCTGCTCACAAGAAGACGTTCAGACTCCTGAGCCGGAGGCGGCTGCACCAAGAACAGAGGCATCGCTGAGAGGAATCGGAGGCGGAATATTGATCCTCCAGCCAGAGTTGGCAACCACCAATGCCGTGTGGGGAAATGATCGTTATGCTGACAAGTGGGAAAGGTATACGTATCCAGGATCCGGCAACCCTTTGATGTATCCGTCCGGAACCTCAAGTTTGAAATCGCTTTGGGGAGATGACTCCAAACCTTTCGTCAAGGCGCTGCCGGAAATTCCTGGTATTGCCGATATGCGCGGGATTCTTACTGTGACAACTAACTCAATTGTCGCCGACGTGATCCCCGGAGTATCGAATGCAACGTCGGTTGCTAAATCCACGATTAAGAATTTGAAGCCTGGACAAAAGTATCAGATCAAATATTATGTGGCTTGCGCCGTTCCTGCACAAAATGCACAAGGCAAGATCCCGGTTTTTGCTGAAAAGGCGAATGTAAGATTACAGTATAATGCTTCTGGAAAAACGCAGTTTAGTGGAAACTATGGTATCACTAGTCTGGCAGGTAAACATGCTGAGTGGGTCGCCCAGACAATTATTTTTACTGCAGAAGACACAGAAGTCGATTTTATATTTAGCTCGGCAGTGAAGAACCCAGGTAATTACTCTTACGTGCATATGTACGTTGATAAAAACTCTATGAAGAAAGTAAATTAGTCATAGTCCTAAGGCATATAAACGAGGCTGCCCCTGGTTTTGGAGCAGCCTCGTAAACGTTATCAATAAATGTGGGCTATTCAGTCACCATCTTTTAGAAACCAGCCTCTTGGCTTTCAGTTCTCATATTAAAACCCGCCCCTGTATTTGTATGTACTTGAAACCTTGTCAATTGCAACAATGTAAGCCGCAATTCTCAGGGAAACCTTGTATTTGAGTGATGTTTCGTATACGTGGTCGAACGAATCCTTCATAATCCGGTCGGTGCGACGGTTAATACGTTCCAGGGTCCATTTGTAGCCTATCCTGTTCTGTACCCATTCAAAATACGAAACCGTTACGCCCCCGGCATTGGCAAGAATGTCAGGTACCACCATAATCCCCTTTTCATTGATGATATCGTCTGCCTTGAAGGAAGTAGGTCCGTTTGCGCCTTCGACGATCATTTTGGCCTGGATACCAGCTACATTTTTACGGGTGATCACATCTTCTTTCGCAGCAGGTACAAGCACGTCAACGGGTAAAGTGAGGAGGTCGTCCCCCGGAATCTGTTCGGCTCCGGAAAATCCTTCGAGTGATCCTTTATTGGCATCGCGGTAAGCCACTGCCGCCGCGACATCAATCCCTTTATCATTATAATATGCACCCGAAATATCGCTGATCGCATGAATAGCAACACCCCTTTCGCGAAGCAGCAGGGCGGCATGGGAACCTACGTTTCCGAAGCCCTGTACAACCGCAGTTGCACGGTAAGGATTGATTCGTAGCTTTTCCATACCTGCAAGGGCCGACACCATTACGCCCCGGCCGGTGGCTTCCGTGCGGCCGAGTGAGCCTCCCAGTACCAGGGGCTTTCCGGTTACCACAGCAGGTATTGTCATTCCCTTTGATTTGGAATATTCATCCATCAGCCAGGCCATTTCTCTCGGGCCGGTTCCCATATCCGGTGCAGGAATATCCTGGTCGGGACCGAAAACATCCAGAAGTGCAGTGGTGTAGGCACGCATCAGACGCTCCATTTCTCCCGCCGACATTTCGCGGGGATTACAAGCTACGCCGCCTTTTGCGCCTCCGTAAGGTATGTCTACAACCGCGCATTTCCAGGTCATCCAGGCGGCCAGTGCCCGCACTTCGTCCAGGTTTACATCCGGGTCGAAACGGATACCGCCTTTGCTTGGGCCGAGGATTGTAGAGTGGATCACCCGGTAGCCTTCGAAGGTCCGGATTTCGCCCGAATCCATTGTCACTGGTAATCCCACAATGACTTGTTTGCGCGGTACTTTCAATATATGGTACATTTCTTCCGAGATTCCCAGCAGGTCTACGGCCTTGTCAAATCTTTGCATCATCGACTCCAGAGGATTCTCCTTATCCTTAATTGGAGCAGGTTCTATATAGGACATTATTGTTTTATTAAATTACTGATAATTAGTTTGTTAATTAAATTAATGTTTATTCTTACACAAACATACAGCATTTGTCCCGATAAAAATAAAAATCTAATTTATCTTGAAAAAGTATAAAAAAGGCGCGAAAGTAGATTGTTTCAAGCCTTTGTAAAAGTCTGAAATGAATACGAAGGATTACGCTTGAAATCCAAATTTATTGAAAGATTTCAGGGTAATTTTAGAATGAAAAAAGAGTGAGAAAAGGAGATTGTTTTTGGGGCTAGCATGACTCGAAACAGAAAAGATGCACAGCTGTGATGCTTCGCGCAGATCGCGACACCTTATTTACGTTTAATTCAATCCGGTATGCTGTATGATAATTCATACCTGCCGTTTAAAAAGTGGGTTGGCAATTCCTCTGATTTTTCGGCCTCTTTTGCTTCATGTCTAATTGTTGAACCTTAATCATCAGTAACATGAAGCAGCTTTTCATTTTGTGTTTTGTTTTCTTGCTGTCGGCTTGGTTGTGCCCTGAGGTCGCGCATGCGCAGGATATGTACCATCATGCCAAAAACGAGCGGTACCCCATTTGGTTTAGTAAAAATCGTGCTGTTTTACAATTTAAAGACAAGAAAGTAATTGAAAGTCAAGTGCTTTCAGGCTCGGTTCCCGTTGCCGACAAAGTTGATTTCATCAAAGGGATCGACGATGTTGCGATAATCACGTTTCCTGAGAGGATCTTAAAGGATGATATTGATGGTGCGTTTATAGAGCTACGTGCAGATCCAAATGTAAGTGCAGTTAACCGCATGATAGTAAATGAAGATGGCGAAGAGGTCGGCGGATTTTTGGATGATTTGATCGTTAAGATCGGAAGTGGCACGGAATTCAGCAGATTTCAGGCCGTTGTTTCGGAAATGGGGCTGAGGATAAGGGAAATTGATAAGTATGATCCCAAGGTCTATTTCCTTGAAGGCGAGCCGGTTGTTCTAAACCCAATTGCTGTTTGCAACGAATTGTATCTGAAAGGCCTGGTCGAATTTGCGCAACCCAATTGCCTGCGTTTTATCCAGCCGACAGGAAGTCCGTCTGATCCTCTATTCAACAGTCAATGGGGATTTCCTATCATGAAACTGCCAGAGGCTTGGGACATCACTGCGGGTTGTGCGAACATCAAAATCGCGATTATTGACAACGGTGTTCAACTGAACCATCCTGATCTGGTTAATAATTTGGTGCCGGGCTTTGATGCTACGGGCGGGGGCACAAGCGGCGGGGCAGTGGCGGGCGAAGAATCTCACGGGACTAATTGCGCTGGTATTGCGGCCGCTGTGGCTAATAATAACCTGGGAATTGCAGGAGTGGCGTATAAATGCAAAATTCTGCCGATTCGGGCTTATGCTACCTTGGGTTCCCAAATTGTAAAAATAGGGGCTGCCGCAAAAGATCAATTTATTGTAGCGGCGATTAACTATGCAGCTGCAAATGCAAATGTAATTAGCATGTCGTGGAAACTTGGTTTTGCATCTGATATTGGGATAGATCAGGCCATTGACAACGCACTAACCAATGCTGCAAACAATGGGCGTGTATTAATAGGAGCAGCTGGAAATGAAAATAGTACAAATACACTTTTTCTTCCTTGTCGGAATCTTAAAGTTTTGGCAGTTGGAGCCTCAGTGTATAACGATACCCGTTGGACTAATTCTAACAAGCCTACCAGTGGTAGTCGAATTGATGTGGTCGCTCCCGGGCCAAATGTAAGCACAATAATCGGTGGAGCATTTTCGGTCGACATGCTGGATAGTGGAGTCCGGACATCATGGTCAACGCCAGCGGTCGCTGGTATCGCCGCTTTGCTATTGTCCGTAAAACCTAATTTGACTCAACAGCAGGTAAGGCAATTGCTGGTCGAAACCTGTGATAAAGTAGGGGGATACAATTACGTGCTTGGCAACAATTCAAAATTCCCGAACCTGACCCATAATAATGAAATGGGGCATGGCAGGGTTAATGCGTTTAGCGCACTCACAAAAGCGATCGGAGGGCCGGTGAATGGCCCTGACAAGATTTGTACAACCGGCACTTTCTCGTTGGCAGGTGTACCGGCGGGTGCAGTGAGCTGGTCAAGCAGTAATGCTTCCATATTATCTGTGAATGCTGCGACGGGTGCTGCTACCAGGATTGGAAACGGTCTGGTAACCGTTAAAGCCACAATAAACTACGGATGTGGGTCAGGATTTATTACCAAAAAAGTCAATGTCGGAAGCCCGGCTGCTAATAGTCATACCTATGATCTGAGTAAAAATCCGGTGGGCAGTTTGAACATAGTATCTGCTTTTGACGATCATTACGTCGAATTGGGTTATGATGCTAACTCAGTTGCGTGGAATCCCGTATGGAGTAGCGGTATTCCGACAGGCACTGCGGGTTTATGGCGATTTGACTTCGCATTGCAGCCGGGGCAAAGTCTGACATTCAGCCCACTGGCTGCTACCAATAGCTGCGGCACCACTAGCCAGACTGTGGAGTTTTGGGCTCCGTGGCCTGTTATTGCCTATCCCAATCCTGCCGAAGATGAAATAAGTATGGAATTTTCGGGCAGCAAGTTGCCTGAACGGGTCGAACTTTTGAGCGAGAAGTCCAGTATACCGGTGCGTTCGATTTTAACAAAGAATGTCAAGTTGATGAAGAACAACATTCTTAAGATAAATGTGAAAGAGCTTCCGCGCGGAACGTATTATCTACATATTTTCGAGGATAGCGGACGAGGAGAAAAGGTGCAGAAAATTCGTATTCTATTAAAGTAACCAAGTCACACTATGAATAGCAAGATCATATTATTGACATTTAGTGCTTGCCTGGCGCTCGTCTCGCAAACTTTAACTTTTGCACAAAAACAAAAGAAATGGAATGTGGGCATTTCAGCGGGTTACGGTAGAGATTATTTCTTCAAAAAATTTCACGGGCCGAAAAATGAGATTCCACCAGGATCTATTACGCACTTTCATTCCGTTCATTCCTGGAAATCGGTTGTTTATGTGGAAAGATTTTTGCGGCCGAGATTGTCGATTAAAAGCCAGATGGATTGTGCCGTTTTAGAAATGCCCAATGATGTTATGTTTGATGATGCCTCAATGGCTTGGTATCAAAAAAATGAACGTAATTATTGGGGTTCTTTTTCATTTGGAGCGAGAAAATATTTCAAGTCAATCGCCCCATTCAAAGTTTTTGCTGATATGGGTATGCAAGGAGACTACTTCTTAGGCATTAGACAGTATCCCGATGGCAATGTTCAGAAATCTCATTGGGAGGCAGAATTGTACTACCATTTCGTTCCCAGTGCCTACGCCGACATGGGAGTCCGCTGGAAAAGGTTTACACTGACCGCCGACTATCAGACGAATGTAGCCCGAACATTTGCTATTGACAATCCAAAAATTTATAACAATCCAAAACATCTGAAACGAAGCATTACCAGACAAGGCATTTCCCTGAAAGCGACTTTTCTGCTTAGTAAGGCTGGTGAAAAATGGTACTGAACACAAAGGCAAAAACTATGAACACTAGACTTATACCATTTGTATTTTGGACTTTTCTGCTAGTCATGGAACCGATCTTAACTTTTGCCCAAAAACAAAAGAAGTGGAACGTTGGCATTTCGGCGGGTTATGGCAAGGACTTTTTCTATAAAAAGTATCATGTGCAAAAATCAATGATTCCGCCCGGTGCAATTACGCATTTTCATTCTTTTGGATCTCTAAAATCGGCAATTTCTGTTGAAAGATTTTTAAAACCACGATTATCGATCAGAGCACAGGCTGAATATTCTGTCGTGGAAATGCCTAATTATATCGTATTTGAAATATGGACATTGGATTATGACGAAAAAAATCAAAGAGATCACTGGAGTGCATTTTCAGTTGGGGTTAGGAAATATTTCAAATCGGAAAGCCCGTTTAAAATCTTTGCGGATCTGGGCGCACAGGGTGATTATTTTCTGGGTTACCGCAGATTCCCTGTGGGTCATGAACACAAATTTTATTGGGGAGCAGAGGATTACGCTCGCTTCGTACCAAGTGTGTACGCCGGATTAGGTGTTCGCTGGAAAAGGTTTACGCTTGCCGCCGATTATCAGGCCAATGTTGCCCGGACATTTTTAATGGATATGCCCAAGATTTACAACAATCCGGATTTTCCCAAGAGGAGCGTCACCAGACAAGGCATTTCCCTGAAAGCGACTTTTCTGCTTAGTAAGGCTGGTGAGAAATGGTATTAGGTTGAAATTCGGGCGGCCTACGAAAACAAAAAGAGGAAGCACCTTCGCGCTTCCTCTTTTTTAATATGCTGACTTTCGGATTATTATACCATTTCCATTTTGGCACCATATCTTTTGCGGTCATTTTCTTCCAGATAGATCTTCCGCATACGCATGCTTTGCGGAGTTACTTCCAGGTATTCATCCTTCTGGATGTATTCCATGGATTCTTCCAGAGAGAAATTAATTTTCGGGGCAATTCTCAAACCATCATCTGTACCGGAAGCACGCATGTTGGTTAGTTTCTTAGCTTCCTGCAAGTTTACGACGATATCATTAGGACGGTTGTGCTCGCCAATAACTTGTCCGCCGTAAATTTCATCACCTGGTTCCACGAAGAAACGGCCGCGATCCTGTAGTTTATCAATGGTATAACCTGTTGCAGGTCCCGTATTTTTCGAAATGATAGAACCGCTGATACGGCCAGGAATTGGTCCGCGGAATGTACCGAATTCTTTGAAACGGTGAGTCATTACTGCTTCTCCCTGAGTAGAAGTCAAAACATTTGAACGAAGTCCGATCAAACCTCTTGAAGGAATAAGGAATTCAAGGTGTTGCAGATCTCCTTTCGGTTCCATGATCAGCAATTCGCCCTTGCGCTGTGTAGCCAATTCAATCACTTTTCCGGCGGTCGATTCCGGTACATCCACAACCAGAGTTTCAATTGGTTCAAGGCGTTCTCCTTTTTCGTTTTCTTTAAACAAAACCTGAGGCTGGCCCAACTGCAATTCGTAACCTTCACGACGCATGGTTTCGATCAATACAGAAAGGTGAAGGATACCACGTCCGAACACAAGGAATTTATCTTCTGTGTCTGTTGCTTCGACGCGCAATGCAAGGTTCTTTTCAGTTTCCTTCATCAGACGGTCACGCAAGTGGCGCGACGTAACAAATTTGCCTTCTTTACCGAAGAATGGAGAGTTGTTGATGGTGAACAGCATGTTCATGGTTGGTTCATCAACAGCTATACGCGCAATTGGTTCAGGATTTTCAAGATCAGCAAGCGTATCACCGATTTCGAAATCTTCAATTCCGGTAACAGCACAAATATCTCCGGCAGTAACCTCAGATACTTTTACGCGTCCAAGACCTTCAAAAGTCTGAAGTTCTTTTACTTTCACCTTTTTGATCACACCATCAGCTTTGCAAAGTGACAATGTAGAACCTTCTTTGATAGTACCTCTTTTTACACGACCGATGGCGATACGGCCAACGAATGCATTGTAGTCAAGAGAAGTGATTTGCATCTGCAAGGTACCTTCGTCGATAACGGGCGCAGGGATCGATTCGATGATCGTATCCAGCAGGTAAGTAATATTATCAGTAGGGTGTTGCCAATCCGGGCCCATCCAGCCTTGTTTTGACGAACCGTAAACCGTAACGAAGTCAAGCTGATCTTCGGTAGCTCCGAGGTTAAACATCAAATCAAAAACGTTTTCCTGAACTTCTTCGGGACGGCAGTTTTCTTTATCTACTTTATTTACAACAACGATTGGTTTCAAACCCAGGTCAATGGCTTTGCCCAATACGAAACGCGTCTGAGGCATAGGGCCTTCAAATGCATCTACCAGCAATAAAACACCATCCGCCATTTTAAGTACGCGTTCCACTTCACCACCAAAGTCTGCGTGACCTGGTGTATCAATTACATTGATTTTGACATCTTTGTAACGCACCGATACGTTCTTAGAAACAATTGTGATTCCACGTTCGCGTTCAAGGTCGTTGTTGTCAAGAATCAGGTCGTCGAATTCCTGATTATCACGAAAAAGCTTCGAAGCGTGAATAATTTTGTCAACCAAAGTAGTTTTACCGTGGTCAACGTGTGCAATGATTGCGATGTTACGAATGGCTTGCATTGTTTTATAGATCAATTGTTTACCGCTAGCAGTCAGCAGATTTGTTTGTTGGCTGTTAACAGCTGTGCTTTTGTTTTGACTGAATTTTGGTCAAATAGGGTGCAAATGTACGGACTTTTTCGCTGAATAACAGTATTTTACAATTAATTTATTGTTAACAGTCGAAAAAAGCGGTTTGCGCTGAGAGAAGTGCAAAAAGTGATTTTAATTATTGGATGGTTACTATTTTATTTTACGTAAAAATTGCTGCCACGAATGCTCGAATTTTCACGAATCTTATTTAAAAAGTGTGTTTAAATGCTGTAAATCATTCGTGTGGATTAGTGAATCCGTGGCAAAATCCAACAACTTTAATATGTTAAAATCATTTCCTTTCTTTGTTTAAATTGTTATTCATATTTGATTTTCTACATGAACAAAAACATTCTGGCCGGAATACTCCTGTCAATCACAACATTAGCGTTCGCACAGGACCGCCTGCCGCAGGATCGCCTGCCTCAGGATGATGCAGCCAAATATGCCGAGAGTATTACGCCTGAGGACCTGAAAAAGCATTTGGTTATTATAGCTTCGGATAGTTTGGAGGGCCGTGATACCGGTTCGCCGGGGCAAAAAAAGGCGGCTGAATATGTTACAAAATTTTATAAAGAGTACGGTCTGACTCCGATTGCAGCTGCTGAGAATGGGACAAAGTCCTATCTCCAGAAGTATAGGCTGTACAAACGCAGCTGGGGTGACGTGTATCTCCGGGCGGGCAGCAGAAAGTACGAATTTAACAAAGATTTCTATCTCAACGGAATTCTCAGTGTAGAGTCTGAAGTGAGCACACCGCTGATCCTGGCCGGGTACGGGATCGAAGAGTCTGCATATAATGACTACGCAGGATTGGATGTAAAGGATAAGTCAGTCGTGATTTTTGATGGGGAGCCAAAATCTTCTTCGGGTAAGTACCTGGTGAATGGAGGCAACGAAAAAACGAAATGGAGCGGTTCTGTTTCCTGGCAGCCCAAAGTGAAACTGGCGCTCGAAAAAGGAGCCAGATATGTTTTTATAATTACAGAAAAAACGGGCGAGGATCTTGACAAAGAGATCCGTCAGCGTGCGGTTATGGCGAGGCGGTTTAGCTCTCCTACCTTAAAACCTGTACAGGAAAGCCCGAATAATGTTGCTGCTTTTGTAATATCCCCTGAAATGGCAGCCGAAATGCTGGGTACATCGGTGCAGAAGCTGTTAAAGGAAAAGGCTGCGATCGATAAATCAGGCAAATCTTTATCAAAAAATTTGACAGGGAGCGTTGCATTAAAAGTCGAGAGAGTCAATGAAACGATCGACACCGAAAATGTAGCGGCTTTTATGGAAGGAACTGACAAAAAGGACGAAGTTCTGGTTATCAGTGCGCATCTGGACCATATCGGGATCTCCCCGAATGGCGAGATCAATAACGGAGCCGATGACGACGGGTCGGGGACGGTATCGCTCCTGGAACTTGCCGAAGCTTTCAGTAAAGCTAAGGCTGATGGAAAAGGGCCGAGAAGAAGTATTTTGTTCCTGAATGTGACAGGTGAGGAAAAAGGATTATTCGGCTCCGAATATTATTCAGAAAATCCTTTGTTACCGTTGGAAAATACGATCGCTGACCTTAATATCGACATGATCGGCCGGGTAGACGAAGCCCATAAAGACGATCCGAAATATGTGTACCTGATCGGTGCCGACAAGTTATCTTCCAAGCTGCATGCGATCAGCGAGGATGCTAACAAAAAGTACATCAACTACAAGCTGGACTATACTTTTAATGACCCAAAAGATCCGAACAGATTTTACTATCGCTCTGATCATTACAATTTTGCAAAAATGGGTGTGCCGGTGATCTTCTATTTTACCGGCGTTCACGAGGATTATCACAAGCCGGGTGATGACGTAGAAAAGATTCTTTTTGATAAACAGTCTATGATTGTGAAGCTTGTTTTTCATACAGCCTGGGAGCTGGTGAACCAGGAAGAGCGGATTGTGGTGGATAGTAATAAGCAGTAGGGGAGAAAGGAAGAGGGAGGAAAGGGAAGATAGAATGAGGAATTGAGTTAGAAATCATTAATTGCCGTGAAAAAAATCTCTTTGATCTGTGTCTTTTGGATAACTGTGTTCATGTGTAAGGCACAGGCACCGGAAGAAAATTCTTTGTTATGGGAGATTACGGGGCCGGGACAATCCCGGCCTTCCTATTTGTTCGGGACAATCCATTTGATTTGTCCGGCCGATTTTTCTTTGAGTGATTCGTTGAAAGCGGTTGTAGCCCGGACGCAGCAAGTTGCCCTGGAAGTTGATATGGACGATCCGGCTATGATGGCTTCGATGATGAAAACCATGAATATGGCGGACGGAAACGGACTGAAAACACTGGCATCGGAAGGAGAATATGTAAAGCTAAACCGGTTTTTCAGGGATTCTGTTGGCGTTAGCCTGGCGATGTTCGAAAAAGTGAAGCCGTTTATTCTGATGGGGCCGTTATTTAATGCAGTACTTTCTTGTCAGCCCCAGTCCTATGAGATGGAACTCATAGGACTTGCCAACAAACAGAAAACGGAAGTGATAGGACTGGAAACCATGGACGAACAAATGGCACTTTTTGATTCGATTCCTTACAGAGATCAGATCAAAATGATCCTCACCATGATCGACAGTTTGCCGAAGGCGCGACAGGAATTCAGGGACCTTGTATCGATATATAAGTCTCAGAAAGTAAATGATTTATATCAGATGACAATGAAGAGTGACTATGGGATGGAGGGTAACGAGGAAATATTGTTATTTGACAGAAACAAAAAATGGATTCCGCGCATACAGAAGATCATGGCTGAAAAGCCAACCCTCTTCGCAGTAGGAGCCGCGCATCTTGGTGGTGAGCGAGGGGTTATTTCGTTATTGAGAAAGGACGGGTATCGGGTTAGGGCTGTAAAGTGAGATCAAAACGCCGAAATCCATTTCATCAGGGATTCGGGTTTGAAGAAGAGAAGCAATATGGCTGCGAGCAGAAATACACTTATTACTTTTCCGGAAACACTGTTGTCTGAAACATTGGCCTGATCCGAATTCTTAAAAAATAAGAGGTAGGGTATTCTCAGATAATACGCCAGAGATATCGCTGCATTTAAAATCCCGCCAATCAATAGCCACAACATCCAGGGGAATTCCTGTTGCCGGAAACTTTCCCACAAGGAAGAAAATATCAATAGTTTTGATGTAAAACCGACAGTAGGCGGTAACCCGGCCAAAGCGATCATCACGACCGTCAGTACCCCGGATACCAGAACCTGTTTTTTCCCCAATCCTTCATACCCTGACAGTTCCGAATTATCCCGCGGACGCAAAAGATCGATCATAAAAAAAGCAGCCAGATTAACGATCAGATAGGCCGCAGTATAAAATACAGCTGCTTCAAACCCAAAACGGCTGTAAGCAGCGACGCCAACAAGAAGATATCCCGCCTGGGCAATGGATGAATAGGCCAAAAGCCGCCTTGCATTGGTCTGCAATAATGCTGCCACGTTTCCAACCGTCATGCTGATCAGCGCCAAGCCACCGAGTACCGGAAAGTAGGGTGCCGGGAAAATTCCTGCAAGTCTCATTAAGACCAATATCACTGCCGCCTTGGGCGCTACGGAAAGAAATGAGACCAGAGGAGTGGGGGCAGCCTCATATATGTCCGGTGTCCAGACGTGAAAAGGGACAAGAGACAGTTTGAAAAGCAGGCCTCCGAGCGTAAGTACAATCGTTACCGTTACTACAAGTTCTGTGTTATTCAAAAGCCCGGCGGTCATGGCTTCGCTGGTGATGTCCATGGTGCCTGTGAGTCCGTAGATCAGGGAAATGCCGTATAGCATGACGGCTGAACTGGCAGTCCCGAAAAGCAAGTATTTAAGACCTCCTTCGGCTGCCTTTTTGTACGGTGACAACGCAACCAGCAGGTAGGAACTTATCGATATCAGCTCCAAAGAGAGATATATTGTCAGCAAATGGGTTGACATTGCGAGCAAGTTCAGTCCCAAAACCGCGGCGATCAGCAGGGCATTGAACTCGGGGGGGAAATCATATTTTAAGATCCTTAGATGGATAAGCGTGAAAATCCAGGAGAGTGTGATCAGGATTTTGAAAAAGACAGCCTGGCGATCAAGAAATAATAGTGGCTGAAAACGATATGAAGGTTCTGAGTTCCATTGGCCGACGATCAGCAAAAGGGTTATCAGGCCACCTGCAAGTGCAATGTTCTGAAGAAGTGAGGAGGTTTTATCTTTACTGATCCGTTTTAACAGGATCAATTCTGCGAAAAGGAAAAGACAGAAAAGGAAAGCGAGAAAAATTTCAGGAGTAATTCCTCCCAGGCTTTGCCGTATATGTATGAGTTGATCGTTAATATCCAATTGTGCGGGTACAATTTTTTTGGCAAAAGTACATAAAGATGATAGGGAATCTAAACAGTTTGGTTCCTGACTTCGAACTTATCAAATTAACTAAATTAAATCATGAAATATTTGCGGATAATTTTCGTCCTGCTGGGTTTTTGGTCCGCCGGAAATGCAATAGGGCAGGATTCGACAGGAATTGGCGGAACGCCTTATAAGGAAATGGCGGGCGGACAAAGCAATGCCTATCTCTTTCAAGAATGGTATTCAGGAACGGTCAGGACGAGCGACGATCAGGTGCATGACGGCGTGTACCTGCGATATGATTTTGCCAAAGACGAGGTAGAGTACAAAAGTGATACCAGCCTATACAGGGTTTCGTCAGGTGTTTCGGAATTTACAATTCCCACCGGTACCGATCTTTACATATTCAAAAGCGGCTATCCCGCTGTTTCCGGGCAAACTGAAAAGAGCTTTTACGGGGTTCTCTATGACGGGAATACAAAACTTTTGAAAAAATACACCAGCCCGATTCAGGTCGAAAAAGCAAGCGCTACGAGAGAGATCGACCAGGGAGCGAAACTTTATATACTGAAGAATGACAAACTCAATGCAGTTCAGCTCAATAACAAAAACAGTTTTCTCAAACTTTTAACTGAAGAAAAAAATAAGCTGAATTATGTGATCAAAGAGCAGCAGCTCGAATTTGACGGAGACGATGATCTCGTAAGATTATTGGAAGAGTATGATTCCTATAAAGCTGGCAGAGGCGGGAATTAGGGCTTCGACTGCGTTCCAGACATGTTCGACTTCGTTTAGTCTGACAAATGTGGTCAAATTTTCAATTGGAGCTATTTTCGTCTTTTTTCTTTTTGCCCAAAACATAAACCACCCCGAAATGGCTTTTTAAAACCCCGCTTGCAAAGTCATCTTTTACATAGGGGTTCAATTCCAGGGCCAATTGTATATTCCTGTTCTGAGGAAGCGGGGCAATTCGTACACCGACATTCACAGAATAACCGTCGATGGTGATGAGGTCTGCATTGGCGTCGGCGATACGGTACAGCGGGTTAAGCCTTAACCCGCCACCCAGGTACCATTGCACTACCTCACCTCTTTTCAAATTAAACATTGGCAAGATGTCAACGCTTAGGCTGCTAAACAATGAATTGGTCTGGAAACGGGTATCAAGCCAGACTGTTTTGCGAGGGTTGGTGCTGACAGACAACAGGCTGCTCCACGGATAATATCCTACTGATGCCTGCGCCAGCAGATCTTTCTGACTGGTCAGGGCAAACAGCGTAAGTAGCAAAATGAGTTTTTTCATGAAAGCTTCATGCGTTGGAAAAATGAAGTGAAAATTTCTGCTGCCGAAGTGAATTACCGGCGCATAGCCTTATTCAGCTTACCAGCGGCCTGCATCGTATTCATTTTCTTCATCATTTTACGCATTTCATCAAATTGCTTGATGAGGTTATTAACTTGCAGGATAGACGTTCCGCTACCAGTAGCAATCCTTTTCTTGCGGCTGCCATCAATAATATCCGGATTTTCTCTTTCCTTTTTGGTCATGGATTGAATGATCGCCTCGATAGGTTTGAAAGACTCATTGTCGATATCCATATCCTTCATGGCGCTGCCCATTCCTGGGATCATACCGATCAGGTCTTTAACATTACCCATCTTTTTAATTTGCTGCAACTGGCCCAGAAAGTCGTCAAAATCGAACTTGTTCTGACGCATTTTGGCGTTGATACGCTTGGCTTCGTCTTCGTCAAATGCCTGTTGTGCACGTTCTACAAGGGAAATAACGTCACCCATCCCCAGAATCCTGCTCGCCATACGGTCAGGGTAGAAGGAATCCAGCGCCTCCATTTTTTCGCCGGTACTGATGTACTTGATCGGCTTTTCGACTACCTGACGAATAGAAAGCGCAGCACCGCCACGGGCATCGCCGTCCAATTTGGTAAGAACAACACCATCAAAATTCAGGCGTTCATTGAAAGTTTTGGCAGTATTAACCGCATCCTGGCCGGTCATCGAATCGACAACAAACAGAATTTCGGAAGGCTTTACGGCGGATTTGATATCCTGAACCTCCTGCATCATGACCTCATCCACAGCCAGACGTCCGGCAGTATCGACGATCACGATTTTCTTCCCCGTTTTTCTGGCATGTGCCACCGCGTTCTGGGCGATTTCGACGGCATTTTTGTTTTCGGGCTCCGAATAAACTTCAACACCGACCTGCTCGCCGAGTACTTTCAGCTGATCGATCGCAGCCGGGCGGTACACGTCGCAGGCTGTCAGCAACACCTGTCTTCCCTGTTTTTTCAGAAGAGTAGCCAGTTTTCCGGAAAAAGTGGTTTTACCGGAACCTTGCAGACCTGCGATCAGGATCACCGCCGGGTCGCCTTTGATATTGATTCCCTCGGCCTGTCCGCCCATCAATTCCGTAAGCTCTTCCTGAACGATTTTTACGAACATCTGACCCGGCTCAACAGAGATCAGGATCTTTCTGTCTAATGCTTTTTCCCGGATACGGTCTGTTATTTCCTTGGCAACCTTGAAGTTAACATCGGCGTCGACCAATGCTTTGCGTACCTCCTTTGTAGTGGCGGCAACATTTATATCTGAAATCCTGTCCTTTCCTTTGAGTGTGCGAAAGGCGTTGTTTAGTTTGTCCTGTAAGTTTTCAAACATGGAATATTATGTATGATTCTGAACCTGAATTGAAATAATTCACAAAGGTATAAATAAAATAAGGAGTACAGGAAGATGTTTCCTGTACTCCTGCAATAATTCAATATGAAGCTTTATCAGCTGAATCAGTTGTTATTTGCCGAATTTCGCTGCAATCCAGCGAAACATTTTCTTTTCTTTTTCCCAGAAAAACGAAAACTGGCCAAGCAGAAACCCGTACATCAGCAAAAGGCTCTGGTAGGTAGGGAAGATAAATAGAATGTAAGTAATGGTCTTTAGCCACATCGGTGTGGTTTCGTCATAACCTAAAAGGAAGAAAAGCCCCTTTCTCAGCCAGACCACCGTTGACCCGGATAAACTGAAAACTGCTAAAACTAAAAGAACTTGTCTGGTTGTCTCTAATCCCCATTTTTCCTGCATTTTACCCAACCAGGGCTGTACATTCTTTTCCATAACCTGTGTTTACGTATTTCAATTTTTTACAAAGTAACAACCCAAATGGCAATTTTCCCTTATTTTAATGAATGTTTAATGTGACTTTTATCAGTTCAAAATAAAATGTCTGTCACTGCAAAATGCGAATAAACCGGTATTCTACCCAAACAAAATTTGCTTTCTGTCAGCGGTAAATTATTTGATTTTTAAAAACACCAAAAAACCGAGAATGCTCACAACCAGGACACTGAAAGCTGCGAAGGTCATAATTCCGTCACGCATATCCTTGCCCAGGAAATCGAGGTAGCTGTACTTATGCAGGAACGCAAAACTGAACCCTTCCCGTCTGTTGGCGTCTTCGACTTTCGTGGACAACCGGCTCGTGGCAGTTTCGATATAATAGGTCGTATGCTCCGGTGTATCATAGGCCAGCTTTACCACCGGAAGTCTTTTATTGACAAAACCATATTCTCCTGCAAAGCCGGTAACCATGGAGGTTTTCGGTGCCGGCGCGTCCGAAATCGGTGAGGAAATTTGAGCTTCCATGAGATCACAGCAGCTTTCAGCATTTCGCTCTTCCTGGGCTGCGAATTTTCGGGCGAGGTATTTTGCGTAGCGGAAATTGCCGTCTTCGAGGTTTGTACCGTCTTTGACATTAATGTAATCCACAATGGTTTCATTCGTTTCCCAATCCTTTTTGATCGCCTGCCAGAATAGCTTTTCGCCCCATTTGATTAATGAGATATTGGCAACGCCCGTCAGGTCGATCATCGAAGCCTGTGCAATTTCTTCTGTTTTGATAACCGGGTCGTAGACATATTTCAGACGTTCGTCCGGGTCAAGTTTCTGGATCGCGTGGTATGCGCCGGAGAACGCAAAAGTGAACGTTACGATGCTTGACCAAACACCGATAGACCTGTGGTATTTCCTTAAAATACTACCCGGATTTCCGGATTTTGAGGGTTTTAATTTTCCCCACATCAATCCGTAAATGACAAGCCCCGCGACTGCCGAGAAAATAATCAGACTTAAAAATGTCAGCATCAATGTAATTCTCAATGTATTGTTACCAATGAGATCGAGAAACCCCCAGTTGTGAAAAAGGCTGAAAATCCGTACAAATGCCCTGCGCGGCCCGTCGTTAAAAGTAGCGAACCTGCTTTGCGCGGTTTCCACGTAAATGTCCATTTGGCGGTCATCCGCGAAACTCACTTTCCAGACCGGCAGGTAACGGTTTACGAACTTGTATTCATCTGTAAATTCGGTAAGATAAGTAAATGAAGCCACCTTTGACTTGTTATCATTCAGCATAAACCTCGCCATGTTCCCGGCGTATTTTTGGTCACCGTCGGTCAGCTCTGCACCATTTTTTGTGTCAAAATAGCGTAATTGATCATTAGCGTCTTTGACCTGATAGTAGCTGCTCCCGTCGAATTTGACGAGCCGGAAATTCTTGAATTCCGTTACCTTGTTTTGTATTACAACTTGCCCCAGGGATAATTTAACGTCAGTCGGGGAAACGATTTCAGCTTTGTAAAATTCATTGGCGATTTTAGTTTTGAACCAATGCGACATGAACGGGTGCATTACGCCGGAAGCAGTCCAGAAAATGGTGGGAACTATGGCCAGCAAGCCCAATATCCTGTGCCAGCGATAAATATTTTTCCTGATAGCACGTCTGGCCTGTTCTTTGAAAGATCCCGCGCGCACGGTTTTTATTTCTTCCGTAGCTGGCTGAAACGAAAGTGACCTGATTTTGTTTTTCATACCTATTTTTTACCGCTGAATGTATACTGGATTCCCATGATAAAGGTGCGCGGGGCGGCCGCGTTAAACGTTGTGCGGTCTGTAGCATTGTTGCCCCGTGTGGCATTGGTGGCGTAAAGTACATCGGTGAGATTGAGGATATTGGAAAATACTTCAACGCCTTTCCATTGATAGCCAACCCTGAAATTCATAATGTCATAACCCTCGTAGCGAACGGTGTTGATCTGGTTTTGGTACCAGCCGGTAACATGCTGCCACTCCACCGACGAGCGGAAGTTTTTAAACCATTTGGGATAATAATTGAATTCCGAGTTCCATAGCCAGCGCGGGGAAGAGGGCATATCTTTGCCGTTTACGTTTTTCAGAGCATCTGATTCCCTGCTGCTCAGGATAAATTCTTCGTAACGGTGAATAGCAGTTGTCCCGCCGAAACGAAAGAAAAGCTCTTTGGAAGGCTTGTAAGTAAGTCCGAATTCCACGCCCCTGTGCAGGGTTTTTCCCGCCGACTGGTAATCTGTCGAGTTGTCCGGTAACCGCACATTGAGCAATTCATTGCGCCCGCTCATCTGATAAAAAGCCAGATCGACATATACTTTGTTATGCATGAAAGATGCCCACCCGCCGAGCTCGGCATTGTTAAATTCGGCCGGTTGCAGGTTGTAGTAAAACAGGTCGCCGTTCGGCAAGGCAGCTGGGCGCTTCCGAAAAATGGATGTGAGACCGGGAGGTGAAAATCCCCTTGAATAATTGGCATATATCCCTTTCCCTTTGCCCAGATCATAAGTCGCGCCGATTTTGGGGGTTACCCTGCTGTAAGACTTGCCGCCGAAAGTGCTGTCGAGGTAATTGGTGTAGCTGAATGACATCCGGTCGTAACGAATGCCCGCGGAGATTTTTAAACGGGGCAGTAATTCAAAATCATATTGGCTATAAACAGCCGTGTTTTTTATATCTGCCTGATAGTCAGAATTTCTGATGTCCGGCCGCTCCTTCACAATGGTGTATTTCTCGACGGATTTTTTGTCTGGCCTGAGCGTAGCTTCCAGATCCACCTGGTAAGACCAGTAGGACGAGGGAGAAAAGTCGAGCACTGTTCCGGCAATGAGTTTGGAATTGAGGAAACTGAACCGCTGGCTGTGTTGCGCAATCAGACCAATGCTTTTGAAATCGCTGGAATTGATCTCTCCCCTGGCAGTGGTTTGGCCTGTTATCCATCGGATACCGTAGCTGGGATTTTGGCCGTGCTCATTTTTTCTTGCAAAAACCGTTACGAACGACTGGGAACCGTTCTGCCAATCTTTTTCCAGGGTTAAGCGGCTCCGGAGCGATTTCGATTTACGATAAGTGAAATCTGTTGTACTCACATATTGTCGTGAATAGAACGCGATACTGTCTACGCTTCCGCTGGTTTGGGAATCGTAATTATTGTAAGCAAAAGTGTAAATGAGCCGTGTGGAAGGTGTGAAATGATATTCAAGCCGGGTATTAACCGCGTTTTTATCATAGTCAGATCCTTTCATCCAGCTGTCTTTCTGATTGGCTGTAAAACCGCCTACATACACACCAAATTTGCCGCTCATTCCTCCCGCACCGTACTGCAGTCTTTTGTAACCCCACTGATCAGCTTGGATGCCGACTTTCACAGTCGGGATAATGGTCGGCCGCTGGGTAATGAAATTCACGGCTCCACCCACAGCCTCAGGTCCGTAAATGGAAGAAACCGGGCCTTTCACAACTTCCACCGAACTGATTGCAAATTGGTTGAATTCCAGGATAGAATTATGGTTAAAAACACCCATGGGACGGATCGGTACACCGTCTTCCATATATAAAAAATAGGCGTTGGTCGTAAACGGCTGACGGATCGCCATGGAATGCTGTTCGTTTCCCAGATTGACCATCATCACTCCCGGCACTTTATTGACGATCTCATACATGGCAGTCGGCTTTGCCTCGTCGATCATTTTCGGTGTAAGCCGGGAAATAGCAATCGGGCTTTCGGTGCGAAGTGTCGCCTCCCGGTTGCCGGTCACCACGAGCGACTGCAGATTTTCTGTTGCGGATTCGAGTGCAATGTTGACAGTTTTGTCATCGCTGACAACAATTTCCTTCGTGGAAAAGCCGATGCTGGATATTCTGACAGCAAGTCCTTTTAGATTTCCTGGTAATGAAAAACTGCCGTCATTGTCTGTGGAGGTTCCTGTATTGGAAGAAATAATCTGCACGGTTGCGCCTATAACTGGCTCTTTGGTTTGTATATCATACACTTTACCCCGGAAGGTTTGCGCCTGTGCTTGTTGTATAAAAATGAATAGGAGAGCCGCCTGTAAATATATTTTCAGGTTCATTGAAATGGTTATTAAGATAAAATTTCAGTTAGCTATCGCTAGCCGGGAGTTTAGCGGCCAGCTTTCTATGAAATTATCCTTTGGGCGGGCGCAGAAGCTTAGCTGCGGGAGCAGAATAAAAATGAAGCAGATAAAAGAAATTTTGCCTGGGCGAGCGGATTATCGCCGGTGCGCAAAAAATATAGGAAGTAACCGAAGCGGCAAACAGCTGGATCACCGGTGTATTATGCACCCGCTCCGAAGTCTCTTTGTCAGTCTTGTCTTCCTGTTCTTTCAGTTTTTTGGCGAGGTAACACTTCCCATTACATTTCAGCTCGGGACGCTGCCGGTTTTCGCACAAAACCCTGGCAATGTAGTCTCTGTTTATTTTAAAATACGCGATCGTTCCCCACGGGCTGAGCGTGGGCAGCATGATTGAAAATAACAATATATATGCTATGAATGACCGCATTAATTACAGTGAAGTCCCTATGCCGGGATCGGAAAATCGTTTGTCGGTTATAAATTGTTCGTCGTTCAAGGTTCTCAAAAAGGCGATTATCGACTGCTTTTCAGTGGCAGAAAGCCTGACCCCAGGTTTCTTCCCGGCTGGTTTTAGCAGCGGATCAAGACTTGGGGAATTGTAAATGCTATCTGCCGGACTGCTGGCCTGATCGTTTGCATAATGATCAAGCACCTGTTGCAGCGAGGTATATCGTCCATCGTGCATATAGGGAGCGGTTAGCCCCACATTCCGTAAACTGGGCACTTTGAATTTCAGCCTGTCAGCTTCATTTAAGGTAATCTCATACCTGCCCTGGTCATTGATTTTATTGGGGATCAATCCGTTATTTCGAAAACCCATGTCCGTGAACAATTCGCCGCTGTGGCAACCGGAACATTTTTGTTTAAAAAGTGCCAGGCCTTCTTTTTGCTGCGTAGTGAGCGCAGAGGCGTCCCCTAGCGCATAATAATCGTAGCGTGAAGTTGCAGAAACCATCGTCAGCATAAACTGGGACAATGCTTTCATCATGCGTTCGCCATTAATTTCATCCGTTCCAAAAGCCGCTTTGAACATTTTTGGATAATCAACCTGCTTGGCTGCCCCTGCCACCGGAGTATTTCTTAGTTTTTGCAGCACGTTTCCTGTTTTTTCATCCATTTCTACCGGATTCTGAATCGGTACAGGCGGCACCAGGTCAAGGTCGTGCACACCTCCGTCCCAAAAAAATGAAGTATACCAGGCCATGTTCTGAACGGAAGGAGCATTACGGGTCCCGAGCTTGTCGTCGACACCATGGCTGAGATCGTGGCCGTGATGGGTGAATGCCGCTTGCTGCTGGTGACATGTCCCGCATCCGATATTATCTGTCCGGGAAAGGATTCCGTCATAAAACAAAAAACGACCCAGTTCCACACCTTCCGCAGTCAGTGGGTTTTTTGAAAGATCATAGACGGGATCGGGAAAATGAGAAGGTTTTGTCCAGGTCAATGGGGCAGGCTTAGGATCGACCGGGCCTGGATCGGGGCTGTCTGTTCCCTTTTCACAGGAAACGGATGCCAGTACCAGACATATCATTACACCAAATAGACAATTGTTTTTCATAAATCCAGGTCAGCCGTCAGTCTGCATTGATATCATCGAACCGAAACATATTGACGTAATTATCAGCGATATTTTTTGAAAAATCGTCGAACATGACACTGGTATGTTCCGAAATACTAAGCTGTGTAGGGCCGTCAAAAATTTTCAAAACATCTGCCAGTACATGAACTTCGGGGCTGAGCTCAGTTGTAACAACGGCTTTTTTGCTCTCGAAATCAATTTGTACAGTTCGGATGTTATTCAATGTCTTAACAGTCCGCCCGCCAAATCCGCCGATATGATAATAATATTTGCCGTTCGGGGACTCCACGGCAGCCGGAGAACTTCCCTCCATTTTCACAAAAATATAACCGGGGTTCCAGTCCCAGTACATCGCTTCTTCATTCGTAGGGCCGGAAAACCTGTCCAGAATTCCTTTTCTTTTTGATTCATCAGCAACACTGCGTGTACTATCGATCCCGACAATGAACCGCACGCCGGTATATTCGCCGACCGGCACATTGTTGATCGTCGCTTTTTGAGAAGCTTCATTGGATTCCCGGATCAGGAAGTAACTCGAATCCTGCGGGACAATGAAACTGCCTCCGTCGGCTCTTAACAGTTCGAAATTGGATATATAATAGTTGAATATCGAAACAGTGAAACTTTCTCCGACGGAATTCTGATAGGTTTGTGCGTTCAGTTTCAGGTCTTCGTTTCCAACCACATTATCAAAATCAAGGTGAAGGCTGCCGCTGACAGTGGGATCTGTGCCCGGTTCATTGTTGTCTTTGCAACCCATTATGAAGACACCGGACAAAACTGCCAGAGCAGGCAGCAATACATAAAATAACTTACGTTTCATGGTATGCATGAATTTAAGTAATACGGCACAGACACCCGTTTGAGCGTCGATGAAGCCAGAAAAAATAAAAAAGGGAACCCTTATAAAAGGGTAACGAAAAAGCGCGCGCCTGATTTTAAATTCAGGCCAGAGGCGGATGAAAAATATCATCTACTGCAACGCGGGCAGTAAAAGGAGAGGAGTAAGTGAAAACAGGATTGGTAAAAATCGTGTAAGAAGTTGTCTCGGGAACAAAAGAATAATAAATCTGCTGGTCCATCACGTGATCCAGTAATCTTGACATATAATTCTGTTCGGCTTGCCGTTTTTCCTGTTCATCCAGCGCAGCGATCCGTTTGGCCAGGTAGCATTTACCATTGCAATTCATGATCGGCCGGTCGCGGTTTTCGCAAAGGTTGGCAACAATGTAATCCCGCCTGATCTCGAAATCGAGGTATAACAAAGGAATGACCCATACTTTTACAAGCATGAGGCTCAGCAGGCTGAGTGAGATCCATTGTTTTACAGTATTTTTCAAAATCTAAACAGCAAATTTTTTCAGGAATACATCATTCCTGATCCCAAAGGTAACTAACAAGCGTTACATATTCCGAATGGTGCCGCAGCTCTTTTAAGATTGCATTGGTATTTTCTTATTTTTGTCAAAAACACAACATACACTATGTCAGCGATCGCACAAACCATGTATTCAGAGGATGATTATCTTTTATTGGAGGCAAAAGCCAGTTATAAAAGTGAATATTTTCGCGGGGAAATATTTATGATGGCCGGAGGCACGCCAAATCATAATAGGATAAAGGAGAATTTATCGGGTGAAATACATGCTATCCTAAAAAAGAGAAACTCCTGCCGCAGCTATTCAAGTGATCAGAGAATTTATATCCCGGAAAACAGTCTCTATACTTATCCGGATCTGGTGGTGGTTTGCAATCCTAACAAGTATTCGGAAAGAGATAAAAATGCGATCACGAACCCAACAGTGATTGTCGAAGTCATTTCCGAAAGTTCAGCGGCCTATGACCGGGGCGACAAGTTCAGGTTGTATCGCGACATCAAAACGCTTCAAGAATATGTGATCGTTAATTCGCTGAATGTAGGAGCGGAGGTGTATTGCCGCACTGATGACGGGCACTGGCTACTGGCTTCCGACGCTTATAAGCTTACCGACTCTATCTACATTCAATCTCTGGAGGCATCCTTGCTCCTCTCCGATCTCTATCTCGGCACGGAAAATGTGCTGGAAGGTTTGACCATGCCCGAAGAGTAATTTTTCTATATTTGCCCTTTAAACAATAAGGCGGCAGAGGCTCCGTTTAAGTTCAAAACCGTTTTTTTACCAAATTGACCTCTATTTCATTAGCTTAACCATTCACTTTTTATTTTAATATGATGCTTCTACAAGCACTTACTGACTCTACCCTGGCTGCGCCCGTGGCTAGTGAGGGGCTTTCTGTTATTGACCTTCTTGCAAAAGGGGGCTGGGTAATGCTCCCACTCGGATTGCTGTTTCTGGCGACACTTTTTTTAATTATTGAGCGCTTTTTAGGGATTGGTGCAAACGGTAAGATTGAGCCTCAGTTTGTTGATAATGTTAAAGATTTTATTCAGCAGGGAAACCTGAAATCGGCTGAATCGTTATGCCGCAACCAACGAAATGCTGCCGGCAGGATTCTGGAACGTGCGATAGGACGTATCGGCTATCCGATCAAAGATATTGAAACTACGATTGAAAATGCCAGCCAGATTGAAATCCAACGCATGGAAGGAAACCTGCCCTACCTCGGGGTGATCGCGGGTATTGCACCCATGTTGGGGTTTGTGGGTACGATCTCCGGTATCATTCGTATTTTTTATGATATTTCTATTTCCAATGACTTCAATATCAGCACGATCGCTGGTGGTATGTATGAAAAAATGATCACTTCCGGGTCGGGTCTGATCATCGGTTTGATCGCGTATGCAGGCTACCACTTGCTGAACATGAAAATCGACCGTTTTGCTTTGAGACTGCAAATGGCTGCATCAGATTTTATTGACGTGTTGCAGAAACCCGTGGCTTCCAAGTAGAACTATCAAAATTTTATTTTTCAAATATGAAAATACGTCGAAAGAGCCGGTTCGCGCCTGAGGTATTTACACACTCACTCAACGACATTATGTTTTTCCTGCTGCTGTTCTTTTTGATCATTTCAACCATGTCAAATCCGAACGTGATTAAACTGATGCTGCCAAAGGCATCGGCTACGCAGCAGATGTACAAGAAACAGATCACGTTGTCGGTGGACGAAAATAAAGGCTATTTTATAGATAAAGAGCCTATTCCGTTTGACCGGCTGGAAGCTGAATTGCAAAGGATTTTTGCCAATGTGGAGGAGCGGACTGTAGTGTTGCGCGTGGATAAAAATCTTGCTGTACAGGATCTGGTGGATGTTTTAGAGTTGGGCGCCAAGCAGGATATTAAAATGGTGATGGCGACGGCTAAGTAGGAGGAAGGGAAGAGGGGATGAAAGGGACGAAGGAAAAAGATTTTGGCGCCTTGCAGTGATTGCAGGGCGCTTTTTATTTTGTTTACGATTGATTGGATTCTGCGCTTTGATAGATTCGTTGCACGATTTCCTGCAAAATCGCACCTTGTTCCGCGGAACATATATTGGTTGTTTTTCCTTCACAGGCATCGATGAAGGCAGCAGTGTTTTTGAGCTGAATGTTTGTTTCTTCCAGCTTCGGAAAATTAATATCGGCCAGTTCGCCTTCAATATCTGAATAAAGCGTAAAAGGGTTCAGTAACGCCCCGGCTTTACTTCCGAACACTTCAAGGTTTACATTCTTTTCCAGGCCTGTGTTGAGTGCAAAGGACGTGGAAAGCATGATACTGGCGTTGTTTGGAAAAGAAAGATGTGCGAAACAGGCATCTTCTACCTCGAATTTCGCGGGATCCCAGCTGCCCATCAATCCTTTTCCCCCTGCCTTTCCAATAAAGTCATAGGTATTGGCCACTATGCTGTTCGGGAGCTGATAATCGAGTAACCCTAGAGCGAGATCCAGAATATGAACACCCAAATCCATTAAGGCCCCGCCTCCCTGAATGGATTTGTTCGTGAATTTCCCCCAGCCCGGAATCCCCCTGCGCCTGAGAAAATTGGCTTTGATGTGGTATACCTCTCCTAGCTGGCCGTTGTCCAGGCATTTTTTCAGCAAGGTATATTCAGAAGTATGTCTGAGTTGAAAATTGTAAGCGAGTACCTTGCCTTTTTCTTTTGCCAGGTCCGACATTTCTTTGGCCTCCTGTGCATTGATTGCAGGTGGCTTTTCGCACAATACGTGACAGTTATTTTCCAGAGCCTGCATGGTGTAAGGATAATGCAGATTATTGGCGGTGCAATTGATAATCAGGTTGGGATCGGCCTCGCTTGCATACATTTCCTGGCTATCATTAAATGCGTAAGGAATATTGAATTTGTCCGCGAGTGCTTTGGCTTTGTAAATATCACGGCTGCAAACAGCTACGATTTCCACGCGGTCCGCAAGATTCTGAAGTGCAGGGATATGATTTTTTTCGGCAATGTTACCGCCACCGATAATGGCCGCTCTGAAACGTGACATCAAGCTGTTTTTAAGTAATGATTTTAATTTCGACAAAAATATCAAAACATCTCCTAATGCCGTAATAAATGCAAAATGCCCGATCCGTGAAGAAGGGGCATTTTAAGCATTGACAGGTCAAGCTTTTTAGGAAATTTAAAGTCAGTTCCCTTTCATTAAAATTAGTATTACGCCATTTCTACCTTCGTCACCGTAGGCGGCGATGGCGGCTCCGCCTTTTAACACGCTAATGGATTTAATGTCGTTTTCATTAATATGACTGAATCCGGCGGTGCCTCGAAGTTTTTGTTCAACTCCATCAATAAAAATCAGAGGTTCGGCAGCGAATGTTCTCGGAGTGTCAATGTTGATTCGTTCGCCTGGTATAGGCATACCTTCGGTTGAAAAGTGGTTTGTTAAGTTTAATTCTCCTGCTCCTCTTATCCTGACACCTGGAATGGGCTGTGACAATGTTTCATCAGATGGAATTTTTGCAACCAAAGTCGGTTTTATATCTCGTGGTTTGTTAGCAGGAAGAGAATCAGTTTTTGGACTTGTCTTTGAAGAAACAACTCTGTCTTCAGTTTTAAAAAATTTGTTTACCGATTTTGCCTTAGCATTTGAGCTTGTTTTGTCAGGAACAGTTGCACGAGTATACTGCTGTGTTACCGAATCCATTACGCTCGTACGTGCAGCCGTGAGAACAACCACAACTCCAATGATCGGTAAAATCATGAAGTATTTGGTTAGTCTCCATTTGGAGTCGCGGTTTTTGTAAATCATTTTGATCCTGCTTTTTAACAAGGAAGAGTTAAAAAAATGATTGGTCAGTGTCGCTATTGGCGCTGAAAGACTATAAGAAACCAGAAATCTTGCGTAATAATCACGGTTCGGCACTTCTTCATCTGCCAGAAATTCATGTATTTCCTGTATTGATTTTTTATATAACCAAAGTGCAGGATTGAACCAGAAAGGAATTTTAAGCAGTTCAATCAACAGAATATCGAGGGTATGGAATTGCCTGATGTGGACTGACTCATGCACTAGGATTGGCTCAAAAAATTGTTCATAGTCCGTGCGGTTGACAACCAGCCATTTCAGAAAAGAAAAAGACCCGATTTCGTTATTGGGTAAAAGAACTAGTGTAAAATCCCCCATTTCAATGGCTTCTCCTCTCCTGATTAACATTACGAGGTCTTTGATCCCTTCGAATAACTTGAATAGTATAAGTAAGGAGCCGATTATCTGGACTGCAAATACGAACTGCATCCATTGATCCAAACCTTGCTTGACTTCGGAAGAAGCGTTGTAAGCCGGCAAAAAGGATACTTCCTGCGCAGCTGCTGGAACGATGGGGACTTGTTCGGGAAATGTAATAAATGGCAGCAGGAAAGCAAGTACCAGCGTGCCGGTCAAATATGCCCTGTTCCAGCGAAAGAACGTATGGTTGCGAAGCATGAGGCAATACAGGATGTAGAAAAGTACCCAGTAAAGATTCACTTTCCCGAAATAGACGACCAGATCCATTTGGTTATTTTTTCTTGGTTGTAATTTCGAGTACGCCGTCTGCACCCTTTTCTCCGTATTTATCGGTGGCGTATTTATCTTTGAAAACGTTAACCCTCTCGATATCGGAGCTTGCGATTATTTTTGACGCATCTTTCTTACCGATAATTTTCCCATCAATTACGACCAGTGGAATTTTTCCTTTTGTATCGAGTTTCAGGAAAGTGTCATTCGTGGAGGACTGCTCCTTCTCTTCATCATCCAATTGGAAATTTATCGGAAGATTGTATTTTACATTCACTGGTTGACCGCTTTGCTTTCCGGGTTTCCATTTAGGGAATTTGGAAAGTACCCGTATCGCTTCTGCATCGCAACCATATCCAATCCCTTTAAGTACGGTAATATCTTTGGTTTCGCCTGTTTCTGTAACTACAAATGAGAGAAAAACACGTCCCGCCACGTTTGCTTTCGCAGCACTTTCTGGATATTTGATATTCTCGGAAAGAAATCTGTACATTTCTTCAGTACCTCCCGGGAACTCCGGTTGTTCCTCCACCACGCTGAATATTTTTTTGCCGGCGAATGATCCACCTTCTCCGGCAGCAGCAAAATTGTTCTCTGCTTTTGACCCGGCTTCTTCCAGTTCTGTATTTTCGGTTTGCTCACAGCCGGCTATGAACAGAGCCGTGCCGGAGATCAGGGCGATGGCTAATATGTATGTGCTTAGTAACCATTTTGAAGTGCGATTTTTGTAGATCATCTGAATTCTGGTTTTGATTTGAGATGGTTTAAAAAAATGATTTGTGAGGGAGGCAATGGGGGCATTGAGCGCATAAGCTACCAGGAATCTGGCGTAGGTTTCCCGGTTTGGAGCCTGAGAATCCGCCAGGAACTCATGGACTTCCTGCATGGATTTTTTATAGAGCAGTAAAACAGGATTGAACCAGAACACTACCTTCAGAATTTCCAGCATTAGAATATCGATGCTGTGCAGTTGACTGGTATGTACCATTTCATGCCTGAGAATGGCATCAAAATGATTTTCATAATCATTCCTGTTAATCACGACCCATTTCAGAAATGAAAAAGAACCGACGAGATTGGAGTCGATCAGGATGATTGTGCAATCGTCCAGTTGTATTTTCTCTCCCCGGGACAGAAACATTTTGAGTTGCCGCGTGTGCCTGAAAAAACTGACCAGCATCACTGCTATCCCCAAAAAATAAGCCGCCAGCATAAAATTGGTCCAGGTGACGAAACTTTTTTCCTCGGTATAGGCTGCCGATACCGAAAATGATGCACTGTTTACTTCATAAATGGCGGGCAACGCAGGAGCCGCAGCAGGATAAATAACCAGCGGCAAGGCAAAGGCGATCAATAACGAACCCAGCAGATAAAAACGGTTCCAATGGAAAAAAGTATGGCGCCGCAACATGAGCCAATAGCAGCCGTAAAGCAGTATCCAATACAGGTTTACTTTGCCGAGATAAATCAGAGTTTCCATGGCTAATATTGGTTATTCTTCGTTTTTGTGAGCGTTGATCAACTTCATGATTTCGTCCAGGTCTTGGGTTTTAAGGTCATTGTCCTTGACAAAAAAAGACACCAGATTGGGCAGGGAATTGTCAAAATAATTGACCATCAGTTGCTGCATTTCATGGCGTTTGTACTCCTCCTCGCTGATCAGGGGGTAATATTCATGTGTTTTGCCGTAAGCAGTGTAGCCAACCACCTCTTTTTTTTCAAGGATCCGGATGATCGTAGAAACCGTATTGTAGGCTGGTTTGGGCTCCGGCATTTCGGCCAGTATGTCTTTTACGAAGGCCTTCTTTAGTTGCCAGAGTATCCTCATGATCTCTTCCTCGGCTCGTGTTAAAGTGCGTATTTCCATGACGGTATGTCTTTGTATTTATCGTTGTATATCAGGTAATTCAAAGGTATTACTATTTTGTTAGTTTTAAAACTATTTTATTAGTTATTTAGAAAAAATTAAGAGCGATGAAAATACTTCATCGCTCCAGGGTGAAATTCATGTTCAGGAAAATGTCTTTTCAGGCAAATTCAGAGCCTTTCTCTTTTAGGTACGTTCCAACATTGCAAACAATCCCGTCAAGTATTTCCACGTCTTTGTCCCAGTTTTGGGTCTGCCATTCCTCGTCCGCAGTGGCGATCATCACTTTTTTAGACGCTGTCGAAAACCAAATTACCTTTTCAACACCAAAATCCAGGAGTTTTTTGATCTTAAGAACCATATAACTATGCTCTTCATAACCTTCGAGAGCAACATTAATATCTATTTCAACCGCAATTTTGGGAGGCACATTGGCATAGTTCCTGTCGATTTTATCAATGGTCAGTTTTTTATTATCAAAAATCAAAAGATCTCCTGCCAGATTATTGCCTTTGTCCAGATGTAAGCCGGCTTCATTCGTTAATATAAAATATTTGTCTTCGTCTAGTTGTTTCCCTATCCAGATGGTCAGATAGGTAATCAGGAAAGCCTGCAGCGAACTGGAACCCATAATGTCCTCGATCTTTTTGGTTTTGGCCAATACTTCGCGGTAGCCTTTCAGGTAGTAAGGTTTACCGTCAATTATTTCATGGATCAGAACGCTGGGTATTTTTTTGCCTGAGATTTTTTCAGGAATTCGGGCAGGATATGGTGAAGCTATCATATGTTTGGTGATTTGCTTATAATCAAATATAAACAATTTTGATCAGGATCGCCGGGCTAGTTAATCATAGGTAGATTTGAATGTACCACCGGTCGCGGCTATAAAATGCAAAAAAGCAGCAGAAACCGTTTCTGCTGCTTTTAGAAATTGATGATAGATAAAAACTTATTCTACTACGCTAAGTTTCACTGTGTTTGTCTTACGTTGTCTGGAAACCGGTATGCTAAGGGTATTTATGAATACGTCCCCTTTCTGCAATTCGCCTCTTTCGATCAGGAACAATTTGATATCCTCGATCAGATCATCGGTAGATACGTCCTGGTCTTTATCATAGAAATAAACTTTCGTTCCCCAATACAATGCCAGTTGGTTCATCAACATTTTGTTGGATGTAAAAATGAACAAACTTGCTTTCGGGCGATGGTGAGAAAGGCGGAAAGATGTGTATCCCGAACGTGTAATCCCGATGATCGCGCTTGCGTGCGTATCACGAGCCAGACGACATGCACTCATTACTACATTGTCGTTCAGCTTGTTAACGCCGGGGGTTTCGTTTACAAAAGCATGGTGCCTGAAATAAATGCTATTCGTAGAAGATTCCACTTTTTCGATGGTGCGGGTCATGCTTTCAACAGCCAGCAACGGATATTTTCCTGATGCGGTTTCGGCGCTCAACATTACCGCATCCGCTCCGTCGAGAACTGAATTGGCAACGTCGTTCAGTTCGGCGCGCGTGGCACGCGGGCTCTCGATCATGCTCTCCAGCATTTGGGTGGCTACGATTACGGGCTTGCCTGCTTTATTACATTTGTCAACGATCATCTTCTGGATCATCGGAACTTCTTCTGCCGGAAGCTCAACCCCCAAATCACCACGGGCAACCATAATAGCATCCGTTGCCTCAATGATCTCATCAATATTAAGAATGGCCTCCGGTTTTTCAATTTTGGCAACAAGCTTCGCCAACTTTCCTTTGTTTGCAATGTATTCCTTTACTTTAATGATCTCTGCGGCCGTACGTACGAAAGAAAGAGCAACCCATTCCACATTATGTTCGAGTCCGAAGTCGAGATCTTCATAGTCTTTTGTAGTCACGGATGGCATCGAAACCCGGGTATTGGGGAGGTTCACGCCTTTTTTGGATTTAAGCAGTCCACCATAAATCACCTCCGTAATTACATCCGTTCCGTCGATACCGGTAACCAGAACTTCCAGTTTACCATCGTCCATCAGGATGCGGTCACCGATTTTTACATCATTGTACATGCCGTCGTATGGTGTACTTACTTTTTCGGCAGTACCCAGTATTTCGGTATTTGACAATATCAGTTTATTACCAGCTTCAATCAAAACACCGTCTTTTTCAGCCACCAGACCGATACGGATTTTTGGTCCCTGTAGATCCTGAAGGATCGCCAGGTTTAAACCGAATTCTTCGTTTATTTCACGAATTGTATTAAGTCTTGTCAGGTGGTCGGCGTGTGTGCCGTGTGAGAAGTTCAGGCGGAATACATTCACTCCGGCCTTAGCCAATGCATGTAGTGTTTCTTTAGTTTCGGAGGTAGGACCTACCGTAGCAACGATTCTGGTTTTTTTGGAAGACATAATTTAATATGCGGAATGAAAATGATTTTATACACAATCCACATCTATGACGATGTGGATGCTTTTTAGCGTCTTGTCGGTTAAAATATCAATTACCTTTTCTTGAATAAATGATTTTGCCGCTTTAAAATTAATCTTTTCTCTCTCAAGTTTAATCAGAATGTCGAACAAAAACTGATTTCTTACTCTTTCGACAAGGGGAGGTTGAGGCCCGAGCACCCTGCTTTTGCCCAGATTAGCCGTTAATTTTTCGGCCAGAATACCTGCTGCCCGTCGCGAGACGGCTTCGTCTAAATGCTTGACCGTTATCTTGATCAGTCGTGTAAATGGCGGATAATGGAATTGTTCACGTTCACTGATTTCGGCCTCATACATTCCGATGTAATCATTATTCACGATTTTTTCCAACAATGGCTGACCCGGGTTGGCGGTTTGGATCAAAACCCTGCCCGGCTTTTCAGGTCGCCTGCCAGCGCGTCCGCTTACCTGGGTAAGCATTTGAAACGCACGTTCGGATGCCCGAAATTCGGGAAAATGAATGATCCGGTCGGCATCAAAAATTCCTACCATACTTACATTGTCGAAATCCAGGCCTTTGCTGACCATTTGTGTGCCGACGAGGATGTCAATACCACCTTCTTCAAATTCCTGGATAATCTGCTGATATGCATTTTTGGCGCGAGTAGTATCGAGGTCCATTCGCTGAACGCGGGCTTCGGGGAACATCAGGAGTAATTCATCTTCGATCTTTTCCGTGCCGTAACCCATTGTTTTGACCTTCGTAGAGCCACAGTTGGGGCAAGTACGGGGGACTTCCTCCTTATGTCCGCAATAATGGCACCTGAGCTCGCCGGCCTTCATGTGGTAAGTAAGGCTGACGTCACAATTGGCGCACTCGGAAATCCAGCTGCATTCTTCGCATTGCAGGTAAGGAGAATATCCGCGGCGGTTTTGAAAAAGAATGGTCTGCTCCTTATTCTTAATATTGTATTCGAGATGCTGCCGGAGTACAGATGAAAACTCGTTTTTCATCTGTTTCTGCTTCTTCTCTTTTTTAGTATCAATTAATTCAAACGTTGGCATGGCTGCATTCCCGAACCGTTGTGTCATTTCCACCAGGCCATACCGGCCGGTTCGGGCGTGGTAGTAACTCTCCAATGAAGGTGTTGCAGAACCGAGCAACGCTTTTCCCTTATGCATATAGGCCATAATTACAGCCATATCGCGGGCGTTGTAGCGGGGGGCGGGTTCGTGCTGCTTGTAGCTGGTTTCGTGTTCCTCGTCCACGATGATCAGGCCCAGGTTGTCAAATGGAAGGAAAATCGCGGAGCGCACGCCGACGACAAACTGAAATTTCCCGTCGAGAATCCCCTTCCAGACTTCCACGCGTTCGTTATCGGAAAATTTGGAATGATAAATTCCCATCGTATCGCCAAACACTTTTCTTAACCTCACGACGATCTGGGTTGTGAGTGCAATCTCAGGCAGGAGGAATAGCACCTGCGAGCCGTTTTCCAGGACCTTTTTGATGATTTCAATATAGACTTCGGTTTTGCCGCTGCCGGTAATTCCATGGAGGAGTACCACTTCTTTCTCCGAAAACAGGTCATAGATCTGTCTGGATGCTGTTTGCTGGGACTCACTTAAAGAAATCTCGGCGGCTTTGTGCAGCGGGATATCATCAAAACGCGAGACGAAAATTTCAAACTGCTCAAAAACACCTTTTTTAATTAAAGTCTGCAAAGCAGCGTCAGAAATATTGTTGTCCTGCGAAAAAATGGATTTGTCCAGACCCTTTTGATTTAGGTCGGGATTGTTGTAAACCGGTATGTAGCTCAGGTATTTGAGCAGTATCTCCTGCTGTTTCGGCGTTTTGTCGAGCGAGGAAGTGAGCTGCACCAATGAATCGTTTGTCAGAAAAGAATTGTTGAGCTTTACTTTCTTGACAACTTTTGGTTTGTATTTTTCTTTAACCTCTTCATACAAAATCACCGCCCGCTTGCCGACAAGGGATTTGATGATCGATGTGATGTTGGATTTGCCCAGCAATCGCTCTACTTCTTCATAGGAGAGTGTCTGATGTTTTTTTATTTCATCCAAAATCACTCTTTCCAGGTCGGTCAGCAATTCTTCATATTCAAATTCAGGATTCAGCTGAATTCTCGACTGGCTGGTGATTTTGAGTCCGGCCGGCAGGGCCACGTTCATTACTTCGCCGATATTGCAGAGGTAATATTCCGCTACCCAGCTGAAAAGTTCAAGCTGTCGCGTGGTTATAATGGGTTGTTCATCAAGAAGTTCCAGGATGTATTTGGCCTGGTATTTAACCGGAGGATTGGAATGTAATTTTGCTACAACAGCAGTTATTACCCTCTTCTGGCCAAACTGGACGATCACCCGCGCCCCTACTTTGATGAGCTCGGTTATATCCCTCGAAACCCTGTATGTGAACAAAGAGGGAATCGGGACCGGCAATATCAAATCAGCGAATAAGGTTGTTTCTTCCTCAAAAAGGGAGGTCATTGGCAGGAGGATTATTTAAATTTTCTTTTTTCTGAGGTGCTGGCGTGTATCAAAAACCGCCAGTAGTTTCAATTCGGTTGGTACCAACCCTGTAAAGTAGAAGATTATGTTTGGTCATTGCTGCTCCCTTATCAAAGTGTGTTCAGAAATTTGCCGGAACATTTTTGGATGGTGTGAAATTAGATGAATTACCTTCTCGGTCCTTATTACAAAATCTTTTATGACCTGACTATTCCAATTTCTTTCCAGATAAGCAATGACGTCATGAAAATTATCCAAGGCTCTCGGAGACCAGACAATATTTATAGCCATTTCTTATACGTTTCCCTGGCGATATCGTTTGATACTACTTTACCGGCATCGACCTGCCGGATAGATTCTTCCAGGTCGGAAATTACTTTGTCCGGTAAATCTCCCCATTTATTGCTTTGATCATGGCTTTTAAAACTAGCATTGACGGCATCGATGATACTTTCATCGTCGGTGTCTAACAGCCTCTTAGCTAATTCGATCTTTTGTGTATGAATATCCATACTATCAAATTTACACTTTTGAATCTGAAAATGTAAATAAACTTAATCAATCAAGCCTACTTCCAACACCGGTGCATTCTCCCAGCTCACCATGGCATTGAACAATTTGACCTGCTCATATTTTTCAATATCAACTTCCCGGATGGTAGCTTCCTGGATCAACCCGGAAGTCAGCAGGTGTGCCCGCTGGGTGCCGGGCAGGAGGGGAGAATCGGGTGTAAACCATTTTTCTCCATCGAAAAACGCAACGTTGCAATAGATCGAGTCGGTTACCAGTCCGTTTTTGATGATCAGGATTTCATCGCAATCGTTTCTCTGCGCGAATAACGTATTAAGCTCTGTGCGGTCCTCAAATTTGAACGAATAATCAATGCTATCGTGGTAAACCCGCTGAATTTTACGGATAGTACGGAGTGTATAAGGTTCCCAGCGTATGTTATCAATTTCTGCTGCGTACGAAAGCCGACATTTATGGATTTCATTCCCGATAGAATCAGGAATGATGATCATTTCCGACAAGTTCCAGAAATCGGTGAATCCATACAATTCCCGGCGGGTTTTATTAAGACGGGCTTCGTGGAATTCAAGATTTTTTAATCTACGGTTTTCAACGCAAATCGTTTCAAAACATAAAGTGTGCTGCATGATTGAACGGAAGGTAAACTTTATCGATTAATTCCTGGTACTCATTTTGTGCCTGGCTCAGTGCTGTAATTCCTCCTCCGCTCTTGAAAACGAGGCTTCCGTTCTGGTTTTCAATAAAACGGATCATTACCGCGCTTTCGAAGGTTTCTCCGTCGAAATACCCCATAACACCCGTGTAATAACCTCTTTCATAGCCTTCTGCCTCCCTGATGATCTTTAAAGTGCTGGGCTTGGGTGCGCCGGTAATGGATCCTGCCGGCAATAATTTCAAAAGGATATCGCCGAACTGACCGTTAAAATCATCCGCGAGCATGCCTGCTATCTCCGAGCTGACCTGTAAAAGTGTCTTGTCATTGGTTTTAATCCGGTCGATATAACGGTATCTTTCCACCCAGACTTTTTCAGCGACCATACTCATATCATTCCGGATCAGGTCTACAATCGTAGCATGTTCGGCGGCTTCCTTGTAATCTGACCGGATCATATTTTCGGCATCCGGAATGGAGGCGTCAATAGTACCTTTCATGGGAAAGGATGAAATATGGTTACCGTGAATCCGGACAAATATTTCGGGTGAAAAACAGACAAATTCATTGTTATACAAAATCCTGTAAGGGGCTTCGCTGTTTTCAAAAATTTCCGACAGGCTCAGTTCGGTTTGTACCGGAGTAGGGGCGGAGAGATTCACAAGGAAGGAATTTCCTGCTTTTAAATTTTTGATTACGTGATCAAACCGCTTTTGATATTCCGGAAAAGGGATGGGGAATTTATGAAAACTGAAGTTTCCGGGTAATTGGTGTTCAGTTCCAAAGCCCAGATTGCGGAACCCGTTCAGATTAAACCGAAGGCAACGAGGGTCTACATCTTCGAGCCGCCAGGCCAATGGTTTTTGAGCCAGATAATCCACGAGAAATACGAACGGAATTTTCCGTTTTCCCCATTCATTGAGGTTTTTAGCAAATATCTCGACTGGCTGTGTCAAATGGCGAAATTATTGATCTGGGTAAAGATTTTCAACAGAAAGGCAATTTACAAAGTTCAGAAACCAATGTTGAAAATAACTGGTTAAGAAGAAGGGTTGATGGCTTTCCGCAATCGGCTGTGGGCTATCAAAAATGTCTTTGCCGGAAGCCGAGTAATCAAAGCCGATAGCCGATAGCTGCCGGCCGGTAGCCAAAAGTGAATAATCTTTCAAAAATGCATATATACGACGTAATTATCATCGGAGGCGGGCCTTGCGGGCTGGCTATGGGGATCGAAGTTGCAAAAAACGGTCTTGATTATTTGATTCTGGAAAAAGGTAATCTTACCGAATCGATCCGGAATTATCCCAGGCGTATGCGCTTTTTCTCAACTGCCGAGAACATTGAAATTGGTGGTATACCGTTCGCGATTTCGGAGGTAAAAGCCAACCGGAACGAGGCATTGCAATATTATAGAAAGGTGGCCGGCTATTATCACCTTAATTTCAAGCTTTTTGTGGACGTGGACCGGACCGAGAAGCAACCTGACGGTACATTTCTGGTTTATTCCAACGACGGCCAGATTTTTCAGTCAAAGAAAGTAGTACTGGCCACAGGTTATTTCGATGTGCCGCGTATGCTTAATGTGCCGGGAGAAAACCTTCCGCATGTTTCACATTACTACGATGAACCGTTCAAGTATTCTTATACAAATGTTGTTCTGGTAGGTGGTTCCAACTCTTCTGTGGAGGCTGCGCTGGAATTATACCGGCACGATGCCCATGTTACGATAGTTCATAAAGAAGCAGATTTTCGTACCAAAGTGAAGTACTGGCTGGTACCGGATGTGAAAAACCGTGTAAAGGAGGGAAAGATCCATACCCGGTTTAGCAGCATCACCAAAGCCATTGAACCCGGACGTATCCAGATTGAGAACATCGAAACCGGTGAAACGGAATGGTTACCGGCGGATTTTGTCTTTCTGCTTGTCGGCTATTTGCCTGATGAACATTTGCTGTTCCGCTGTGGCATTGCGCTGGATCCAGCCACAAAGGTGCCAACATTCGATCCTGATACTTTTGAAACCAATATTCCCGGACTGTATTTATGCGGGACCGTTATGGCCGGTGTTTTCACAGAAAAGATCTTTATTGAAAACGGACGTGATCATGCGGCAGCCATCGCAGATCATCTGATGGGCAGAGAAATAAGGAAAGTAAAAGAGCTTATCGAAAGAATATGACCTTGTTATTGGTCAATCAGCACCAGCTTTTTCTTTCTTTTTTTGGTTGAAACTTTATTAATTTTTCCAATCAGTCCTTTAGCTCCAACTGCATACCCGACATTTCCTGCAAAACTTACTGCATGAAACGGTTCCTTGCCAAGCACTTGCCAGGATTTTCCTCTGTCCAGAGAAACGCTGTTGCCAGATGGGCCTGTTGCAATTAATGCATAATTATCTGCCCGGATTTGAGTATCTCCGTTCCAGGTTGCATTTGTTTTATGGTAAATGTCCACACATTCTTTAAGTCCTGCCGGTTTTGTCATGCTCGTCAGTTGCCAGGTAATGCCGCCGTCGCCGGTTAACAGCACATTTTGTGTTGAATCGGTTGTTCTTTTGTAGTCTCCGCCCACTGCCATTCCATTTTTCTTTGACCAAAACCTCAATCCGAAAATACCACTGGTAGGCCCGGCTGGCAATGGCGTAGAAGATACTTGCCAGGTTTGTCCGTAATCTTCTGACCGGAAAACCCTCGCCATTTTGCCGCCACCTGTTCCTACAAATGCATCGCCTTTCCCCGTGGCAAGAACAGATGTGCCGCTGGCTGCAAAACAAGCTTCTCCGGCCTCGGTTAGGGGACGTTTATTGAGAGGAAGCTCCGACCAGGTTTTTCCACCATCTTGAGTGGTTATTACAAAAAGGTGTCTCTCGGTAGGATCACCTACGCAAATTCCCTTATTCTTGTCCCAAAAGTCAATTCCATCCAGAAAAACCCCGCTTTGTGTAGTTTGGTACACAACGCTCCAGGCTTCGCCTCCGTTTTCAGTACGATAGATCCTGGCTTTCCCTTCCTCCGCCAGGCCTGCACTCATCGCAATGGCAGTCTGTTTATCAAATGCATAAATATCACGGAAATCCAGCGAGTCGGCGCCGGTGATTTTAAAGGTACTCCAGCTATTTCCACCGTTGGTCGTTTTCAAAACAGTTCCTTTCGAGCCACCTATCCAACAGGTATTGGACGATACCGTGTGTACCGCCCGCATATTGATGGTAGTATGGATATCGAGTTTCTTCCACTGCGCCAGTACTGTCCCGGGCCCGAGCAATGCTACGCATAGCAGCATTTTTGCTGTGATATTTTTGGGAGGTAAACAGGCTTGTAATGTACAATTTGGCACGATATTTTAGTTATATTTCTGATCTAATGTTTTATTATCACAAAATAAGAAATTCGTATGAACAAGAACCAAAAATTTTTGATAGGCTCAATAGGTGCATTGTTGACAGGTATTGCCATAGGCCTATTGGTGGCTCCTAAGAACGGAAAAGACACACGCAAATTGATCAAGAACAAAGCGAATGATCTTGGAGGTTCTGCCAAAGACAAGTATGAACAGAGTCTTGAAGAATTATCTGTTTTGGCTGATAAACTGAAAGATGGTTTTTTGAAAAATGTAGGTACAGTGAAAGAAAAAGCTGGTTCCGTAGCAGATTCCGTAGGTGAAAGAGTTCGGAGCACAGTGAATAACAATGCTTAAATCTTCGTCTTCCAATGATATTAAAAAGGGACTTTTCCTTCACGGGAACGTCCCTTTTTGCTTGTGGAATATCAGGGAATGCTGGTTATAATGTCAGCAATTGCCTTGTTGATATCCTGATCAAAATTCTGACTTTTTTCAGGAATAATTCCTTCAACCCCTCCTTGCCAGACCATTTTATTATTGGCTGCGTCGACGAGATCGATCATCAAAGTTCCTTCGCGGTATTTACCCACCGGGACTTCTTCACTTTTCCAGGAATATCTTCTTTGTCCCATATATCTCGGCAATCCCTCCGTCCGGAAATCGGTTTGCCGGGTCTGGGTTTCTTCTTTCACTGACGTGGCAATATTGATTTTTAGTGCAGGATCACGGGCTTCGTCCAGCCCGCGTGTCTGAAGATTCTCGGAAATGGCCTTTTTTATGGTACTGATCCGTTTTTCGAAGTTTTCAGAAATGGTATCGCCTTGTGCCTCTATGTCAAAAAAGCCGAAAGTCGTATAATCTGATAACTTGAAACTGTCCTCCTTTTTCGGTTTCAGGATTTTATAGGACGTTCCGCAGCTAAATAAAAATAAGCTCAGTAGTGCCAGAATCGTGATCGGGTAAGATTTCATAGTCAGAAAATTTATGGATATCGCTGGATCAACTTGCAATAAAATGTCGGTTGGATGCAGGCTTATCCGATTACGCTGCCCAGTTCTTTCGCAGCCGCCATGCTGATGCTTTTATAAAACATAAACTCATTCATAACTGCAGTTTGCTCTTCTTCAGTTTTTGCATGAACAGCCTGTTGCAGGCATACCTTCATCTTTTCCTCTATAAAAGCCTTTTTAAGCCTCAAAATATTGATAAAGGCAGTTTTATCTAAAACGTCGGTTTCAAACGGAACATAGATCTCGTATTTTTCTGACCATAGTTCACTCAGTTCATACTTGCTGGCCAGCCAGCTGATGGTTATATTTCGTATTTCAGGTTCGTGATGGTGCTGGAAATACTCTGTCGATAACACCTGGTTACGGCTGAAATTTTCCCTGAATAAAGAGAGCAAGTGGCTGAAAACGGCATCCTTAAAATCAATTCCCTCGATTTCCCCTAGAACATACTGGCAGACGGTGATCGTCGGTTCCAGCTCACGCGTACCATACATGACCAGCAGCCTGATAAATGCTTCTTCCTGATAATATAGCTTGGTACGTTGCGGAAGCTCCTCCTGAACCTGATCTGTTGCAAAAAGATCCGGAGGCAAAGTGTCCCCGTCTTCGGAAAAGTTCCTGCCCGAAAGTGCTTCGAGATTATCCGGACCGTCGGGTACAGCATTGGACTGGCGGTTGCCGCGGTCCTGTGGCTTCTGGGTATGCAGTTTGCGCAGCAGCTTGTTACCTTCCGTGATCAGCATCTGCTCATCCACTTTCATCATTTCCGATGTCCGGTGAAAGAAAACCTGCCGCTTGATCGCATCCGGTATCTTGATAATGCTGTTGACAACTTCACCTATCACGGCCGCAAGCCTGAACGGGTCATTGCCTGCGTCCTGTAATAAAGTTTCGGTTTTAAAGGTTATAAAATCCTTCGCAGCTTTCCGTAAATAGTCTTTAAAAGCCTCGGCCCCAACTTTCCGGACATAGCTATCCGGGTCATCCCCATCCGGGAAGAGCACAATTTTGACATTCAGACCTTCTTCCAGTACCAGGTCCAGCCCGCGCAAAGCAGCCTTTATCCCGGCAATATCTCCGTCATAAAGAATGGTAACATTAGGCGTGAAGCGGCCGATCAGCCTTATTTGTTCAACCGTAAGCGATGTTCCGGAAGAAGCTACCACATTCTCTATGCCCGCCTGATGCAGAGAGATTACATCCGTGTAACCTTCTACCAAATAACAGAGCTCCTGCTGACGGATCGCATTTTTGGCCTGAAAAACCCCGTAGAGCACATCACTTTTGTGATAAACCTCGGTTTCAGGCGAATTAAGGTATTTGGGCTGATTGGCACCGCGTTGATTTTGAGATCCTGATTTGTCGGATTTGAGGATCCTTGCACCAAACGCAATGACTTTGCCGGCAACATTATGGATCGGAAAAATGACACGACCGCGGAAACGGTCGTAACCGGCAGTCTGGCTGCCTTCCTTATGGACCAGCAATCCTGCTTTTTCAAGCAAATCGGCGGAATAGCCTTTCTCAAGTGCTTCTTTGGAAAACGAATCCCAGGTATCGAGGCTGTAACCCAGTTCGAACTTCTTCTGGGTGTCGTTGGTAAAACCTCTTTCTTTAAAATAACTTAAACCGATTGACTGCCCTTCTTCACTGTGGTGCAGCTGCTGCTGGTAGAAATTTTTGGCAAAATTCAATACAATGTAAAGGCTCTCTCTTTCATTCTGACGAATAGCTTCTTCATCTGTAACCTCCTCTTCTTCAATCTCTATATTGTATTTGTTCGCCAGGTAACGTAATGCTTCACCATATCCGATCCCATCGATATCCATAACGAATTTGATCGAATCGCCCGCCGCTCCGCAGCCAAAACATTTGTAGATCTGCCTGACCGGGTTGACGTTGAAAGAAGGTGTTTTTTCGTTGTGAAAAGGGCAGCATGCAGAATAGTTGGCGCCTTTCTTTTTGAGTGATACAAAATCCCCCACCACCTCCACAATGTCTGCGGATTGCTTTATTCGGTCAACGGTTTCGGGATTAAGTCTCATTGATTTTCTTTCAAATACTGTTTTATATGCTCTTTCAGTGTACCGGCTTTGTTTTCTTGTCCAGCTTCATATTCAGAAGTTCAACCAGGAACGAAAATGCCATAGCGAAGTAAGCATAGCCTTTGGGTATTTCGTAGTGAAAAGCCTCTGCGACGAGCAGGGTACCAATCATTAACAAAAAAGACAATGCTAAAATTTTGATAGAAGGGTGATTATTTACAAAATCACCGATTTTGCCCGCAAATGCAATCATGATAAAGGTTGAAGCTACAACTGCGGCGATCATAATAGGAATTTCTTTTACGAGACCCACTGCGGTGAGTACCGAGTCAAAAGAGAAAATAATATTAAGCAAGGCAATCTGCACGAGTGCATTCCCAAATGTAAGGTGACCTTTTTCAGCTGATTTGCCAGCACCAGGAATTTCGTCAGGGTCTCCCTCCAGTTTATGGTGGATTTCCTTGGTGGTACTGTACAAAAGGAAAAGTCCGCCGCCCAGAAGTATGAGGTCCCGTCCGCTGAAACCATGTCCAAAAAGCGTAAGCAGGTCTTCTTTCAGACCAATCACCCATGAAATGGCGAACAATAGAGCAACTCTGAGGACAAGGGCGATCAGTAATCCGTTATTTTGTGCTTTTTTTCGCTGGTCGGCCGGAAGCTTTGCTGCGACAATGGTAATAAATATTACATTATCAATGCCGAGGACTACTTCCAAAAGGGTGAGCGTGAGAAAACTGATGAGTGCATCGACGGTAAATAATGCTTCCATAAATGAGCGTAAGCTATTTGTCTTTCACACGAATGTAATAGAGGTGTGCGAGTTTTGAAGTATATTTTACTATTTTTAATGCCTGAAGTTTCATTACCCTGAATTTTTTACAAATTTGTGCCTAACTTTGTACACAGGTTTAGAATTTAGCATTGGAAATGCTTTTTTCTGATTAGTTTAATTTGTTATTTTGCTGTAACGAATTCTAGCAACGATTTTATCCCCAAGTGATATATAGAAATTAAAAATATAGTGTGTGTATAGTGTGAAACAGGGCATGGAAATTTTTCTATGCCTTTGTTTTTTATATACGATTGTAAAGCTGCATTAACATTTCGAGCGTGTCGGGACCGGATCCCGAGCCGGCAGAACTGTTCAGGTTTTGCCTCCCTTCATGTAACTCTTCTTCCAGATTTACCTTTGAGAAATCAGTATATAACCTGCACATGGCTGGCCGCCTCACCACGTCAGAAGCAAGTACCACCACATTCTTCTCAATAGCCTCGTGGATTGAGAGCGATACGCCGTCGGTCGTGGTATTACGTATAAATGCATCGGACAGAGCCAGAACATTCCGGAAATCGTGGTTTTCGGAAATGAAAATGATGTTAGCGGTAATTCCAGGGCAATGTCTTTTGACGTAAGGCTGGTAATTTCCCGAGGGATCGGAAATGACCAGACCTGCTCCCGGTGTATTTGCTATTTTAAGAACAATATCGAGAATCCCGTAAATTTCCTTTCCTTCTTTATCAAAAGTAAGATTCCATGCATTGGTGCAGAAAAGCATCCTGCATGCTTTTCTGATGTGTAGAATTTTATCTGACAGCTCTTTGTGCAATGGTTTAATCCTCTTCGACCTTATGAAAGTGGATATCAGGACTGTATTTCGGTTCCACCACTTTGCTTTCACCAAACTTTCCTCATTCTGAACAATAGGTATATATGCAAGACAAGCCGAAAGGTTTACTGCAATGTTTTTTGAATAACCGTACCTGCCCCAGTTCCCATGATAGGTGAGCAGCAATTTTTTGAAAGTTATTTTACAAAAAATGGCGAAAAGGAGTTGGATATAGGGATTGGAAATATGCAGATGGATGGATCTGCATTGAAGAATCTTCAAGAAAATGTAAAAAGCAGACCGTTTTTTAATATCGCAAAACTCGAACTTGTTAAAATTTCGCTCCGAAAGCCATTCAATAAGCCTGGAAACATGAACCGTGACGCCGCCGATGGGCGGAGGGATTTTCCCCAAAATAAGGATCTTACTCATAGCTTGTCAGGCAGATGATCTGCCAACGCTCTTCCATAGAAATACAGGCAGATCAATAAAATGGGGGCAATGCAATTAATGGTAATACTTTTAGCCGGGATGATGACAAACACGCTGCCTACCGTGTGGTTGAAGATGATGTAAAAAGTGAAACTGAGAGGTAACAGGATGTATTTCCTGTCCTTTTTCGCCGTGTTCAGAAGGGTGCTGCCGAGCAGGATCAATGTTCCATAGAGGTAAATGAAGCCTGCGAGACCTTGTTCGGCGAGGAGGGTGAAGAAAAGGGAATGTGCTTCCCGATACCCAGGCCCCAGAATTTCAAAACTTCCGGTTCCATGCCCTGTGACAGGGTTTTTAAGGAACAATGCATAAGCGATATCATGAATTTCTGCTCTTCCACTGGTTTGCTGCATCCGTGAAAAACCATCAGTTGAGACCATGTCCCCAAAGCGTAGTTTCCAGAAATATGCCAGATCGTGATTATCCCAGAATTCTGAAATCGTTGTGGAGAATACAAATGCAAGGATAGCAGGGACCAATAGCCATTTGCCATGCATGTAGTCTCGGGCAACAATTATGCTGACGGTTAAATAAGGAATGATGATAAAAATTGCTCCGCGCGAGAATGAAATAATGACAATCCCGGAAAAGATTGCAAGATAGGCGAGGCGGATCAATTGTGGCACTTTGGACCGGCTGTTGTAAAGCAGAACAAATGGCCAGAGCAAAATGAAGTAGGCCATGGTCACATTGGTGTCAGTTATGTTTCTGGTTACGAGTAAATTATCCGAACCTTTGTAGGCGGTTCCAGCCACGGCTAGTCCAAAAGTCCCGACTCCGAGGATGAGAAATATCAGGCAGAGATATTTTTCGGTTTGGACTTGAAAATCTATAGCCTGCGCTGCTAGTCGCAGGTAACAAAAATAAAGTGGTAAGGTGATGATAATGAGGATAAAACTGCCCCAGATGATATGAGCCAGATTTGGCGAGATCATGATAAAAAGTGTGTTTGCCAAAATCCAGGAGAGTAGTAACGACTTTTCGCCAACAGATAAGACCGGATTTTTGCCTGATAAAAAATAAACAAGATATACGTCGGTAATCATAAAGGGAAACAGCCGCCAGAAGGAATTGGCACCTGCCGTAAATGCATATTTCTGAAAGAGCTGTAAAAATTGCGTGAGAACCGGAATACTGATGAGATGAAAAAGCTTGTCGCGTGAATTGGAAAACAACGCTAATCCGCAATAGAGAAAGAATGCGAGCACAACACGGGCTTGAAATGCATTCTCGCCTAAATCGAGTATTTCTGGAAAAATATATCCCAGTACACTAACCAAAATCAATGCAAGGGACGCCTTTCGTAAAATTTCAATTATTAATTCAGCCATTCCTTTATCAATAGCATGGTGGATTCCACCGATTCTGGTACCGTATGGTGAATGAAGGGCTGCAATTTTTTGGTCTGTTGTTGTGACGTAGGTTGATCCAGCAATCGTTCCAGCTCGCAAAATAATGCTTCACGGCTGCTGACTTTGCAATCAAGCTTTTGCTCTTCCAAAGGGATCTGATGGGAATAATCATAAAATCTTCTGACCGATTTCGGGTAAGGTTTTTGTAGGTTGCCATCATAAGCGATACTGATAACCGGTTTGTTGCAGGCCAAAGCATCCAACGTCATAGTTGAAGCTATATTGATACACACGTCGCAGTGCCGGAGCATTTGGGAGAGGGTATGGAGAAAATTCATCTCGGGAAACCATTCAGAAAAACTGGTGGGCGGTGAAAATTCAATATTTGAAGCGGGCCAGAAGCGTAAATTCTCTTCCTGTGCGAATGCTTTATAATTACCCGGATGATCGCCGGGATGACATTTTACGATGATGACAACATTCTTACATATCTTTGCAAATTCATTGAGATCGTCGACAACTGCAGACTGGTCAGGAAAATGTTTGCTGGCGCTCGTTGCGAAAAGGACAATTTTCTGGTTCTTTCCAATTTGAAATTCTCTTTTAAATTTTAACCCAGAATCTTCATCGGGCTGATCTTGAAAGTATATGTCAAAACGTGGAATTCCTGTAATGCAGACTTTTTGATCTGGTATTTCGAACATGGAATAAAAGTGCCGGTATTCGTCCGCCATAAACTGATTCCATACCAAAACATAATCATAGTTGGCATTTATAATTCCTTTTGAAGTTAAATTGTCCCAGCTGATAACCATTGCAATTGAGGGGATATTGAGAAAATTTACGATCCTGTTTTCCCGGATATCAAGGGGAGACGACGAAATTATTGCTTTGAACCGGTATTCCCTAAGCTTGTCAAGCTGATCTGAAAAAGCAGTGAGCCGGATAATGTATCTTCTTAAAAAAACTAGGATAACCCTTGTCAAACCCAAATAGAACAGAATTGATGTTATCTTGTTAATAAGCAATTGGTGAAATGAGTTGGAGGCTTCGTTTTTAATCCGTTGTGTTGCAATTTCAAAATGCTGAAGAAAGATTGCCTTTTCGATTTTACGCAGAATGCGGCTCCAACTTCCTTCTGACGGAATATCATGTTCGATTCTCTTCAAGCTGATATCAAAATGTTTGTTGATTTCGATAAGTCTTTCACCGGATATCAAAGTGGACATTAGGTAAACCTCATAGTTTTCTGCCATCGGTTTTATAAGCCCGCTGTGAATCACATTCATCGCACCGAAGCTGTTTGTGATCAGTAATAATACCCGAGTTTTATACTGGGGCTGCATTGGCTGCCCATTTTTCCGCCTTTTCCCAATCTGCATAAGAATCTATATTTATGTCCGGTTCATCCTCATTTATAAATCCGGCGATGTTTCCTCCGAGCAAAACTCCCCGTTTTATCAGATCCGTCTTTGTAATGTAAATTTTCCCGTCTCTATAATACGCACCAGGTAGATCCTGCCGACGTGGGGTAAGTACTGTTTGATCGATAGCAGGATCCAGGAACCGATTTTCGTTACAGATGAAAGCCCAATAGGGATTATATTTTTCAGGGATCTTCTTGATTGTGACCAGACTGTCAGCCTTTGATCGGATAATTTCCTGAATAGTCTTGTCGATCAAACCTTTGCCGCGAACTGGCGTAGTCGGTTGCAGGAGACAGACGTAGTCAAATATTTCCCCTATGTCTTCATAATATGCGACTGCATGCTGAGCAACAGCAATCGAAGGAGTTTGGTCGAGCGCAAGTTCTGCAGGCCGGATAAATGGAATTTTTACATGCTGGAATTGCCTGACATGGTCAAGGATTTCCTCGTTATCGCTGGAAACTATTATAGTATTAAGCAACAGCGATTCCAGTGCAGATTCGATTGTGTATTGGATCAGGGACCTTCCGGCGAGCATTTTGATGTTTTTACCTGGTATGCCTTTTGACCCGCCTCTTGCCGGGATCAAGCCGAGTATGCGCGGGAATTTATCCATCAGACCTTGATTTTTCAGAATTGAGCGGTACTCTGTCGAGCAGATCGGCGATCATTTTTCCTGCACCTCCGTTTCCATAAAGTATATTGGACGGATAATGTTTGTGAGCGATCTGTCTTTCAATCGCATCTTTGATAGCAGTTGCGTCGTAATCGACATCGATCACATTTATACCTCTTTCCCTGCCAGCCTGGCGTGTGCCAATATTGACTACCGGAATCCCTAAAAACGAACACTCTCTTATCCCGACGCTCGAGTTCCCAATCAGGCACAGACTGTTTTTTGCTAATTTTAAAAAATGTGCAGGCGCCATATTCTTGAAAAAATGAATCGGAAGGCCGGGATTATGCTCGCGGAATATTCTGATTCCCTTAACAGTTCCTCCTGTTCCGGGATCCATGTTTGGCCAAAACCAACAGGTTGGAATGTTCAGTTGTTTGATTGCTTCGAGGGTTTGGTCTATTTGAGTTTTTGATAAATGACTTTCGGTAGTTACAGGGTGTTGCATCACTACCAAGAAGGGGCTAAGTAGCTCAATATGTTCGCCCACGCCTCCGTAGAGCTGAAAGGCATCAAAGTCTAACGCAGATTTTTCCAACACTTCTGCTGCGAGATCGATAGATGGACAACCAACATTATATACAGATTTTGAGCTGTTAATGGCTTTCTCAACACGAACCTTTGCCTGTTCTGTTGATGCAAAATGGAGGTCCGCCAATTGTGTTACGGAGTACCTGACCTTGTTATCGATATTGCCCGTAACCTCACCGCCCTGCAAATGCGCGAGTGGAATATGTGCAAAAGAAGCAGCTATTGCTGCTGACATGGTTTCGAACCTGTCGGCGATCGTGAATACAATATCAGGGGTGATATTATCGAAGACGGTTGCGAGTTCAATAATACCCAAACCCGTTGTTTTTGCCGCAGCGGTGGCGGTTTCGGCATCGAGTGCATTCGAGATCCTTGCTGTAACTTTAAATCCGTCGTTTCTGATATTTTCCAGGACTGATCCGTAGTTGTCGAGCAACGCGCTTGCGGCCAATACGAGTTGTAATTCAAGCTTCGGGTGTTCATGGATGGCCGCCAAGGCAGACTTTACGCGGCTGTAACTTGCTCTTGCCGTGATAACAACACAAATTTTGCGCATTAGATAAGATCGTTTAGTGTTACAAAATCCCATTGCGCAAGATCCTTATTTAGCTTTCTATTAATAATGGATTCGTAATCCAGAGCAGGAATTCCTCTGTCGCCCGGTTTTTTGGATTCAAAATCTTGTATGCACAAAGAATGTCCTTTTTTTAGCTTTTTATTGACCGCCAGGGATTTGCCAAATAGTGTTTTGAGAAATTCAGATGATTGGTTGTCTGTTTTATTGACCGGGCTATTCAGCGCCGATTCGATTTGCCTGACTCCCTTGACCATGACTTCCGCCTGATCGACAGTCAGGGATGAGCGTGCGTCCGGGCCGAACATTCTTTGATCGTATACAATGTGAAATTCCAGTATTTCTGCTCCCAGAGCGGTAGCGGCCAAACAGGCATAAATGTCTCCGGAATGGTCTGAAAATCCTGTTTTTACAGCATAACGTTCTTTCAAAAGCGGTATGACGTTTAGTCCCCATTGCTCAGGCCGGGTGGGATAGGAGGTTGTGCATTGCAGGATGGAAAATTTGACTTCTTGTGTTTTTAGAAAACTCGAAATTCGGTCCAGTTCGTCGTAAGAGCTCATTCCGGACGAAAGGATGATTTCCTTTTTAGTTTCAGCGATTTTTCTGATCATTAAAAGATTATTGATTTCGCCCGAACCAATTTTGAACTTGTCTGTGCCTACCTTTTCCAGCAACTCAACTGACTTAACAGAAAACGGGCTGGCCAGAAAATCGAGGTTTTTATCATGACAATGATTTCGTAATCCTGCCCATTGCTCTCTTGTAAATTCCATTCTTTTCCAATAGGCAAACCTGCTCGCATCTTCGTATGAAAATGGTGCACGAAAGCCTTCATACATGCTGCTTTCGGCCTCTGCAATATGAACCTGAAACTTTGCGGCATTGACACCTATACCTGCCAGAGCATCGATATAGGAATGCGCCATTCCCAGACTTCCCTCATGCGCCTGGCCAATTTCGCCGATGATATAGATACCGTTTTGTTCCAAATTGATCATCGGGATTTCGTGTTTAGCTTTAACCATTTGCGAATCCTTTGCAAAATGTTTTCTTCCTCGTTGTAATAACCGTAATTATATCCTGGCAGTGGTTTCACGTCGTTAATGATCAGGTGAAGTCCCGGTAACAAATCACCGTCAGAAATTCCTCGTATCGTTTCCAGCTGATGTTTTTGCGTAAATTGTTGCCGGATTACATACAGTGAAACATCCGCATGATGGGCGATGAGGCGGGCATCGGTTACCAATCCGATGGGCGGAGTATCCAAAATGATAAAATCATATTGGGCTTTTAGTTGGGATATCATTTCTCCTGTTTTTTCCGTGCAAAGCAGTTCAGCGGGATCAGGTGGCAAAGGACCGGACGGTATCACGTCAAAATAGCCGTGTAAGCCTGATGGTTGGATAATTGTTGATAAACTACTGTTGAATGTCAGATGATCCGTAACGCCTTCTATATTTAGGTTCAGGTAGTTAGCTATTTTGGGTTTTCGCAGATCCAGCTCGATCAGCAATGTTTTTTTACCGGTTAAGGCAAGCGCATTGCACAGGTTCGCAGCGATAAATGACTTGCCTTCACCGCCTATGCTGGATGTCAGAAGAATCACATGTTTACTTTTTGTCGCACGCAAAAATTGGATATGGGTACGAAGAACCCTGAATTGTTCTGCAATATGGCTTTTGCTGTCCGACTGAAATACGCTTATGCTGGATCTGTTATGATGTCCGATTTCAGCAAGAATAGGTATTTTAAGCCGGGAAGTAACATCGGTCGAGATTTGTACCTGGGTATTTAGTGTCTCATGCAGATAGAGTATTGCAAGAGGAAAACCAAACCCGATCAGGCCAGCTAAAAGTAAGTATAGCTTTTTTTGTGGATTTACGGGGTCGGGATCAGCCTTTGGTTTATCAATAATTCTCGCATTGGCGAACGTCGATGATCGTGAAATGGACGCCTCTACCCGTTTTTTCAATAAAAAAGTATAAAGCTCCTGTTTGATCTGTTGCTGTCTGGAGTAATCTAAAAATGTCCTTGTTTTCGACGGGATTTTATCTGTTTGTTTTTGAAGACCTTCCACATGTAGATTTAGAGCAGCAATGCCAGTTTGCAGCTCTTGTTTTTGCGATTGAATGCTTTCCAGTAAATTTTCCCGGGCGCCTTTTAATTCGGCTTGTAGTGCCTGAAATGAGGGATGCGCAGCTGCCGTGGTCGCGTCCGTTTTTTTTAACAATGAGTGGAGATCGTTGTAATTTCGGACGATCGCTATAAAATTGGGATCTTGTACAAATAGTGAAGATGGAATAGCATGGCCGGGAAATTCGCCGATATATTTCTGCAGGCATTCAAGGATTTTAAGCTGGATAGTATATTGGCGCCTGTCTCTGGACAGTTGACTTGAAGTTTGAACGAGCAGTTTGCCATTTTCTTCAACATCGGTCATGTGGTTTGACCGTAGAAAATTCTCAATCCTCTTTTCTATTTCGGCCAGTTCAGCGGATACTTGCCGCAGGTTTTCATTTATAAAAATGATTGTGCTATCCGCAATCCGGTTTTTGTCGTCAATACTGGCTTTCAGATAGTTTTCGATCAGCTGTTGCATGATCGCCTCTGCTTTTACAGGAAGTTTTTCTGTCAGTGATATGTTTACAACACTTACAAGTTTGTTAGCGGCTTGAACCTTTAGTGATGCCGAGTATTCATCCACGACCTCATTTTTTTCGGATATAATAATTGAATACTTGTCTTCGGGCGCGGGTTTATACTTTGTCTTTTGTATGATTGCGTGGCCTTGGGGCAGTAAAATTGTGTCGCCAAATATTCCGTAAATCTCTGTATCAGCGGTGGCTAACCGGTATTTGTTCCCATTCTGAAATGTTAGTGAATAAGTGACCGGTTTGACCCAGTGGATCGAATCGGGGTTGATAAGCTGAACAAAAAATGGCGATTTTTCATATAGTTCGGCAGTCTTGACATGTCCCGAAGCGAAACAGCGGATGAAAAGCTGGAGATCATCGACAACACTTTCCATCAGCGTTCGGCTTTTAAGGACTTCAAGTTCATTGTCAACGCTACTTTGCACGGGGCCTAGTCCGAGGTTTTCGAGTGCAGTTACGTCTCCAAATTCAGAGCCCCTGGAATCATCCCTTATCAGAATGGACGCATTTACGACATATTGTGAAGTTGCGTATCGTAGATAAATGAATGTTGAAGAGATACACAAGATTGGTGAGATGACAAACCAATACCAGTTGCTGCGAATACCGCGCCGGATAGTGGGACTTAACAGACCTTTTTCCGGATGGATCGTTTTAGTTCGTGTAATGTTTTCCAGCAACTTTTCCTGCATGAGTCTGTGACGAAGTGATTTTCCGATTTAGACGCTGCTTTGTAACTTAGGTAACACGATTTTTACAATTATTTTTTATGAATGCTAAAAACAAAAAATCCTTGTCCCACGAAAGTTTCGGAACAAGGATTTGAAATCAGGTTTCGGTTAAATTATCCGAAATGTACTTTCACTTTCTTCAGCGCTGAACCAACGACCTGATGCATGTCGTAATAGCGATACTCCGCTAATCGTCCTCCGAAAATCACATCGTCTTCCTGGGCAGCCAGCGCTTTGTATTGATTAAAAATTTCTGTGTTTTTGTCATCATTCACGGGATAATATGGTTCAGCTCCTTTTTCCCATTCCTGCGGATATTCATGTGTAATGACGGTTTTTGGCTGAGTTCCAAACTCAAAATGTTTGTGTTCGATGATGCGTGTAAATGGTGTTTCGCCGTCCGTATAATTCACTACCGCATTACCCTGGTAATTATCCTGATCCAGTAATTGATTGTCAAAACGCAGGCTTCTGTATTCAAGCTGCCCGTATTTGAAATTGAAATATTCATCAATTTGCCCGGTATAAACAATCGTTTCAGCAAGTTCTGCAAGTGCCGCCCGTTCCTTGAAAAAATCCACGCCTGTCCTAACATCAATACCTTTCAAGAGACCCTCGGTCAATTTGTTATATCCGCCAATGGGAATACCCTGATATCGGTCATTGAAATAATTGTTATCAAACGTGAACCGTACTGGCAGGCGCTTGATGATAAAAGCCGGCAATTCGGTAGCTTTTCGCCCCCACTGCTTCTCGGTATAAGCTTTGATCAGCTTGTGGTATATGTCGGTACCCACCAGCGAAATCGCCTGCTCTTCAAGGTTTTTTGGATCTGTAATGCCGGCTTCTTCAACCTGCTCCCTGATCTTTGCTTTGGCTTCTTCCGGAGTACGTACCTTCCATAGCTGATAAAAGGTATTCATATTAAACGGAAGGTTGTAGAGCTCCCCGTTAAAGTTTGCAACAGGAGAATTGGTGTATCGGTTAAACTCAACAAACGAGTTTACATAATCCCAAATGTCCTTATCATTGGTATGGAAAATATGGGCACCGTATTTGTGGACATTGATGCCTTCTACGTTTTCACAAAAAATATTACCGCCAGTGTGTTCGCGTCGGTCTATAACCAGGCATTTTTTTCCTCTTTTATTTGCTTCATGTGCAAAAACAGATCCCCACAAACCGGCGCCAACTATCAAATAATTGTATTGTTTCATTAATTCTCTCTTCGTGCTATTAATAGGTAATCCTTCAAAATTTTAAACAAAATATCGTAATGGTATGGTGAAAAGAGAAAGGCTCCCGTCGGGGAGCCTTTCTCTTTTACGTTGACTTAAAACTACTACGGAAGAAGTTTAAGTTCTACGCGACGGTTTCTCTGAAGACCTGCACGTGTTGCGCTGTCAGCGATTGGTTTGAATGAACCGAAGTAGTCAACAATCACTTTGCTAGGATCAGTCAGACCAGCTTCGTTGATCAGGTAGTTTTTAACAGCATCTACACGGCGACGTGAGAGTGCGATGTTGTAACGATCTGTTGCACGACGGTCAGTATGTCCGGCAAGTTGCAGACGGCATCCGTTTTTGTTCATCAATGCTGCTACGTTTTTAAGCAGTTCCTGGAATTCAGGTTTGATAGTATTTTTATCAGTATCGAACATCACGTTTGCAAAGATCTCGCTGCAGGCAGCACCTGTCGCCAATGCATTTTTTACGTAAGAATCGAAGTCAAGCACACGACCGCTACCGTCAACAATGCTTCCGGCTGGTGAATTTGGTTCTTTATCGAAGAAGTCAGAAACACCATCACCATCAGTATCAAGCAACAATCTTGGGTCGATATCTTTTGGACGATTTGCTTTCGCAACAGAATCCATTTCTTCAAGTGTAAGAATTTTTGGTGCTTTAAGCAACACTTTTGGATCTGTGTAACGCAGGTGGTAATATCCGCCTTCATCTGGTTTGTAATCCCACTTGCCGTCAACCTTAGCAACTTTAAGTGCTTTCTTACCTAACTTATAAGTCAACTGGATAGATCCGAAACCATAGCTATCAAGTTCAGAATTTCCTTTGCGTGAAGTTTTCTGATCAGAAATAATGAAACTGTCTTTAATTCTGTCATAATCGCCACCATAGGTTGCATCCAGGTAATCGGAGTTGGTATGGTTCAGACGAAAGTCAAGACCGATATCGATTCTTTTAGATACTTCATAATTGATGTTCAAACCGGTTGGAACAATCCAGTCATTCATTTTGCCTGTTTCGCGAAGAGCAACACCTCCCGTAAGATCATAAGCCGTTGCGTCATAGAAAATTTGACCGATACCTGCATAGGCATCAATTTTCCAGCGCTTCATTTTATTCGGCCCCATTAGAAGGCCTTTGAGGTTAACCGTTCCCGCGAGAGAGACGTCGAAATAGTTTCCTTCAAAATAACGGTTGTAATTACGACGTTTCATACCGCGTAAATTTCCGATAGAACCGTCAAGACGGGCGCCAAATAGGTAGGAAAGCTGTTTGTTAATCGTGAGGCCGCCTTGAAAAGTCCCAGATTCTTTATGGCTGTCAGAGTTTGTTTTTGTAACTGGCCAAAAATCATACTCTCTCAAATCTCCAAAGAACATTGACGGTCCAAAGTGTGCGGAAATTGACCATGTGTTCAATTTGTAAGGACCATCATAACTAGCCTTAGGATTGTAATCCGGAGAATTCGGTTGCTCTAGCGGTTGTGCCAATGAAGGCAGCGCCATCATTGCCCCCAAGGCAAACGAACAAATCAACTGGGATACTTTTTTCATACTATTCAAGTTAGCGTTATTAAGATTAACTAGGATTAAGTTATAGTCAATTATGAGTAAAATTATATTATTTTAATTCATGGCCAATTTTGTATTAACCAAAGCCTAGTGGCGCAAAAATAGGTTAACAATATCATTTAATCAACCATAGTTGCTACAAATGAAAAACTTTCCTGTTAATTAATTCAAAATTTACCCGAAAGAAACTCCCTTTTGTGAACTTTCAAAGCCGTTGAATTAATTTTTTTTCGATATCTCTCCTCCAGGATACAAAAGTTCCGTCTATAATTTTTTCCCTTGCCGTGTTCACCAGCCACAAATAAAATGTCAGGTTATGAACGCTTGCAATCTGGGCACCGAGCATCTCTCCTGATTTTACAAGGTGCCGCAAATACGCTTTGGTATAAAATGTACTGACGTATCCTCCAAGATTAGCATCAATGGGTGACAGATCATCCTTCCATTTTTCGTTACGGATATTGATCACACCTTCTGTCGTAAAAATCATGCCATTACGGGCGTTGCGGGTAGGCATTACACAATCGAACATATCAATGCCAAGAGAAATGCATTCTAAAATGTTAGAAGGCGTTCCGACGCCCATCAAATATCTTGGTTTTTCTTTGGGAAGTATTTCGCATACTACTTCTGTTAGTTCGTACATGATCTCCGCGGGTTCTCCGACAGACAGTCCGCCGATTGCATTTCCTTCCCGGTTTTGGGCGGCAATGAATTCTGCAGATTGTTTTCTAAGGTCTTTGTATACACTCCCTTGAACAATAGGAAAAAGTGTCTGGCTATGGTTGTACAGCTGTGCTGTATGGTCGAAGCGATCGCAGCAGCGGGTGAGCCACCTATGGGTCATCTCCATTGACTGCCTGGCGTAAGAAAATTCACAGGGATAAGGTGTACATTCGTCAAACGCCATAACAATATCCGCGCCGATGATCCGCTGAATATCCATGACATTTTCGGGCGTGAATGTGTGTACACCACCGTCAATGTGTGACTTAAATACCACACCCGCTTCGTTGATTTTGCGCCCCGTGCCTGCCAGGGAGTAAACCTGGTAACCTCCACTGTCTGTAAGAATGGGCCTGTCCCAACCATTAAAGCCATGAAGTCCGCCGGCTTTCTGCAGGATATCGAGCCCCGGCCTCAGGTATAGATGGTAAGTATTGCCTAAAATGATCTGCGCTTTGATATCTTCTTTTAATTCCCGCTGGTGTACAGCTTTCACAGTTCCGGCCGTGCCCACCGGCATGAATATCGGGGTCTGGATCAACCCATGATCGGTTTCGATTAACCCTGCGCGTGCTTTGGAGCCTTTATCTTCAACTTGTAAGGTAAACTTCATTAAAAGGTTTTAAAATGCTGATGTGCAAAAATAGCGGGAAGGTCTCTAACATTCCTGACAATGACCGTATATTTGCAAACTGATATGGAAAAATTTTACTTCTCTCTCTATTGTGGCCGATTCTTTAATTTATGCGCTGGGGGCGTTTGTGTTTCTTCAGTTATTCTATTATCTGTTCTTTTTTACCAGGCTGGCATTTTACGGTAAAGGCGCAAACTACGCAAATACAAGACCCGGGGTTACAGTACTGGTTTGCGCCTGGAATGAAAAGGAGAATTTGATGGAATTGCTTCCGTTACTGGATGCGCAGGACTACCCCGAGTTTGAAGTGATTTTGCTGGACGACCGCTCAGACGACGGCAGTGAGGAATTTATCAGAGGCAACATCCAAAACTGGAAACATATCCGCTACATCCGTATCAATGATCAGTTTGATCACGTTACCCCAAAGAAGTATGCGCTGACCGTTGGAATGAAACAAGCCAGGTTTCCCATCGCCCTGATGACGGACGCTGACTGCCGGCCGTCAACCAATCACTGGATCACCGCCATGACTTCACGGGTGAGCGAAGAGAAGGACATTGTGCTGGGATTTTCGCCTTATGAAAGGCAGGGGGGATTGCTCAACTGGTTTATCCGCTGCGAAACATTTTATGCAGCTGTTCAGTACCTTTCTTTTACGCTCGCGGGTATTACCTACATGGGTGTCGGCCGAAATATTCTTTACAAGACGAAAGTTTTTTTCGCTAATAAAGGCTTTTACACGCACCGCCATATATTCGGAGGTGACGATGATATATTTCTGAATGAGGTCGCAAACGGTTCGAACACGACCATCTCTATTGAAGAAGACTCTTTTGTTTATTCCAAACCCAAAACAACCTGGGGCGATTGGTACAGGCAAAAACAGAGGCACCTCGCGGTTAGCCGGTTTTATAAAACGCGGAATAAGATTCTGTTGGGTTTACTTTCGGGGTCACACGTGGCGGCATGGGTAATAGGATTAATCATTCTGGTACTGGGGCTTCTCACTAAAGATATACTTTTGTTGCAAACATTGGGCATCGTTTTTGGCGTCAGATGGACCGTCCAATGGTTTCTTCTTTTACTTATTAATATGAAGCTGGACAATACTGTCGAATGGTTCGGCTTTTTGCTGATGGATTTTGCCCTTTTTATGTATTATCTCATCTTTGGGTTTCTGACATTCACAAAAAGAAAACCTCGGAGATCATGGAATTAATCAATAAATACTTCCCGGACATTACGGATGAGCAGAGGTTCAGGTTCGGCCAGCTGGAAGATCTGTATTATTATTGGAATGCGCGGGTGAACGTCATTTCGAGGCAGGATATTGAAACCTTGTATGAAAGGCATGTGCTGCATTCGCTCGGTATCGCAAAAGTGCTTCAGTTTAAACCGGGGACGAGTATTCTGGATGTGGGTACCGGCGGCGGATTTCCGGGTATTCCGTTGGCTATTTTGTTTCCGGAAGCGCAGTTTCACCTAGTGGATAGTATTGGTAAAAAAATACGCGTAGTTGAGGAAATTGTTCAGGGGCTGGGATTGAGTAATGTCAAAGCCGAGCAGGTAAGGGCCGAAAAGCTTGATGATTCATATGAATTTGTAGTGAGCCGTGCAGTGACGCGGATTACGCCGTTTGTGGGATGGGTCAAAAGAAACATCAGCAGGAATTCATTTCATACCCTCAGGAACGGAATTTTATATCTCAAGGGTGGTGATCTCACCGAGGAGCTCTCGGAGCTGAAAGAAAAATCACGTATCTACGAGCTTTCCGACTATTTTGAGGAAGAATTTTTTGAAACAAAGAAGGTGGTCTATGTACCTTTATAGTGAAACAAATAAATCAATTATAAAACAAGATGAAGCAACGATATAGCGCCAGCGGATTGATGAACCCTTTCTTTCCCGACGAAGTTTCCTTTGGCGAAAAGGGCGTGACTTTTAAAGTAAGAAAGCTTTTCAGAAGTACCGACAATTTTGTTTTTTACACAGATATATCTGGTGTGGAGATCGAGAGCGGCATATTTTTTTCAACCATCCGTGTTATTCCAAGGATGCGTCAGGAAATAATTATTAATAATTTTACAAAGGGAGATGCAAAGAAAGTCAAGGAGTTAATCCTTCAGCAGGTGCAGGGGTAAGAAATTTTTTGGTGCAGATGCTTGCGCTATATAACTTGAATTGCTAGATTTGCACCAGAATTCAGATAAACAATCGGATTTGAAATTCCTGAATAGCTCAGCCGGTTAGAGCATCTGACTGTTAATCAGAGGGTCGTTGGTTCGAGCCCAACTTCGGGAGCCTGAAAATGAAGCACTTAGCATTAATTTGCTAAGTGCTTTTTTCTTTAGTTGCAATAAAAGTTGCAATAGATAAGAATGAGGCAGTTTGCCCAAAAGATTGAAAAGGTTGACGCAGCATTTCTGTTTGAGTTGCAATAACTCACTTCCAGTTATCTTTTCAACGCTGGTCTCCCGCACCACCTTGGCTACATTTCCGTAATTCTCCCGCTCACGGCATCGTTCAAGTCGTCAATATGAACTACATTGTGTTTTACTTCCCTCTTAAAAAAAGTTATGAACTCAACCAGTTTGAACGAGCAGCTTCTTGATCTCTACCTTAAAGAGCTCCCTGAAATTTACAATACAATCAATACGCATGCGACGCCTTTACAGGTTGAGAGAATGCATGGACCGTTCATGATGCATGTCTATCCTGAATACACTGAGTCCAGAAAGAAACTAATGTTTGTGGGGATGGAAACTCATGGATGGGAGGATTTTAAACCAAATGAAGACCTTCTAGACACGCATCGGCGACTTACATCCAGATATGAATCTTTCATGACAAATCGTGAACAGCCAAATTCTCCGTTTTGGTGGTTCATAAGGGATTTAAACCAAAGCTATGGGCAGGGGGACCTTAACAAAACGATTCTTTGGACAAACCTGTCGAAAATTGATATCGAAAAAAATCGACCTACTGGGAAGTTGTATGATCACTCGATGAACGGATTTATCAACCTTCTCTCCAAAGAAATCAGTATTGTAAAACCAGATATCCTCATTATTATGACGACAAGTCCTAATTATGGTTATCACGTGAGAGAATACTTTGGCGTTCATACAGGAAATGCAGCCATAGAGACGATACTTCCAAGGTTATTATACAAGTGGTCTTCGGACAAGCTCCCATTTAACACTTTCCAAATTTGCCATCCCAACAGCCTTCGTTTCAAAAAGGGAGGTTTCACGGTAAATGCAAGCTCAATTATCAAAATGATCAATCAATTGGCTCAATAGCCAAATTCAGGTAAATGTTTTAGTGTTTGATCTTTATGATTCAACGAAACCTACTCCATGACGAATTCTTCAAACTTTACTTTCCTGGAATCTGAATTCCCCATTCTATATAACATTGGAATATCAGCAGAGTATAATTTACACCAAGATCCTGCGGCTTCGTTATGGAAAATTCGGGTGTTTGGCGAAAGAATCACGGAAATATTATTTAAAGAACACGCACTGCAATTTCCTGTCGACAATACTTTCGCAAATCGGTTGAGGCTGCTGGGTTTTGAAAATATTCTTCCACAAGCATTAAAGGATCTGTTTTACTATGTTAGAACGCGAGGGAATAAAGCATCACATGACCATGTAGGCACTTATCAGGAAGCTAAGGAAGCCTTACTTGCTGCTTTCCAAATTTCCAAGTGGTTTTACGAAACTTACTCCACAGAAAACGATGATGTTTTCAGGCTTTCGTTTGTTGAGCCTCAAAATCTGGATGCCCGCCACGCATTGCATCTTCTTGAAACTGACTATGGCGATCTGGAAGAGAAATATAATAAGCTACTTTCAGAGCGAAATACAAATGGTCTCTCCACAGAAAAACAACAGATCATTCAGCAACGGTCTGAGAAAGCTGCACGAAAAATCGAGTGGTCTGAGGCTGCAACGCGTCAACTCATCGATCAGCAACTCAGGAGAGCGGGGTGGGAAGTCGATACTGACCTATTGAATTACAAGAAAAACAAAACTTTACCACAAAGAGGTAAGGCAATGGCTATTGTAGAATGGCCTGCCGGAAGTCTTTGGGCGGATTATGCACTTTTCATTGGTACGGAGCTCTACGGTATAATCGAAGCAAAAAAATATGCTCAGGACATTTCCACTGACTTAGGCCAATCCAAGGCGTACGCAAAAGAAGTTCAACTTTTACCAGAGACTGCCTTCTTAGGAACGTGGGATGGCAACAAGGTTCCGTTCCTGTTTTCTACAAATGGCCGGGAATATCTGGAACAGATTAAAACCAAAAGCGGGGTTTGGTTTTTGGACGTACGAAACAAGAATAATCACGCAAAAGCTTTGCATGGCTGGTACTCACCAGACGGTTTAAAGAAACTGCGAATCCAGGATATCGAGGAGTCAAACAAAAAATTACAAGAAATACCGCTAGATTTCCTTTCTCAAAAAAGTGGATTAGGCCTACGTGAGTATCAATTGAAGGCGATTCAGGCGGTTGAACAAAAAATTATCAGCAATCCCATTGAGCGAAAAGCGCTGCTTGCAATGGCGACCGGTACCGGAAAAACCCGAACCATCATCGGATTGTGTTACCACCTGATTCAGACCAACCGCTTCAACAGAATTCTGTTCCTCGTTGACCGTACTTTGCTCGGTACGCAAGCCTTGGATGCGTTCAAAGACAATAAGGTTTACAGCCTGAATACCTTCACGGAAGTATATAAGATCAGCAGCTTGAAAGACGCCATTCCCGATACGGATACGCGACTGCATTTTGCCACCGTACAAAGTATGGTCAAACGATTGTACTATAATGATAGCGAATCCGACTTGCCGCCGGTCGATCAATACGATTGCATCATCATCGACGAAGCTCACAGGGGGTACTTGCTCGATAGGGAGATTGATGAAGATGATCTTCACTTTAAATCGCAGATGGATTATGTAAGCAAATACCGGATGGTGCTGGACTATTTCGATGCTTACGTAATTGGCTTGACTGCCACACCAGCTTTACATACTACCGAAATATTCGGAAAGCCAGTCTACACCTACTCTTACAGGGAGGCAGTCATTGATGGTTTTCTGATCGATCACGATCCGCCGACACTCATTAAAACAAAACTAAGTGAGGAAGGTATTGAGTGGAAAGCCGGCGAAAGACCAAAATCTTTGGATAAAGAAAATAACACAGTTATTGAGCTGGATGAACTCGAAGATGAATTGCAGATTGATGTATCCGGCTTCAACAAAAAGGTAATTACCGAAAGCTTCAACCGGACAGTGATACAGCAACTGGTGAAAGAACTTGATCCGGATGGTGATGAAAAAACACTAGTGTTTGCAGCGACCAATGCTCATGCAGATATGGTCGTGTCGCTGTTCAAAGAAGAGTTCTTAAACCTGGGCGCCCAGTTTCCTGATGATGCGATTATGAAAATCACCGGAAGCTTGTACGATCCGCAGACAGAAGTTACCAAGTTCAAAAATGAAAAATACCCAACAATTGTCGTAACCGTCGATCTGTTAACCACCGGTATAGATGTACCGGCGATCTGTAACATTGTCTTTTTACGCAGGGTAAAATCCCGCATACTTTTCGAACAAATGCTGGGACGGGCTACACGGCGTTGTGATGAAATCGGGAAAAAGGTTTTCAGAATCTTCGACGCAGTCAAAATTTATGATACCCTGGAAAAGTATTCGCAGATGAAACCTGTGGTGGTCAACCCCACTGAAACCTTTGTGAAGCTGGCCTATGAATTGGAACATATAGACAGCGATGCCCGCGCCTGGCGGCAGATCGAACAAATTATTGCTAAACTGCAACGCAAGAAGAAGCAAATGAGCGAATACAATTTGAATGAATTTACATATCGGCTAGGCGGAGTAAACATAGACGAGTTCGCCCAGAACCTACGGAAAAACCCGTTACCTGAAAGTCTTGAGAAAATTCAGCAACTAAGCAGCCTGTGGAATTTCCTGGATGAGAAAATTTCGTCGGACCGACCACTTTACTTTTCGGAGCACCAGGATGAATACCTTCGGACCGAAACTGGCTATGGAAACACAGAGAGGCCGGAAGATTACCTCGAAAGTTTTACTCGATTTATAAAGGAAAACCAGAACAAGATCAGCGCGTTACAAATTGTCTGTACCCGACCGGAGCAACTTGATCGACGTTCCTTAAAGGAATTGTTGATAGCTTTGGCCGACCAGGGCTTCGAGCTTCGTATGGTAAAAGCAGCTTGGAAACAGGCAAAAAATGAAGATTTGGGCGCTGATATCATTTCTTTCATTCGCACACTTGCCATCGGAAGTACTCTGGAAAGCCGCGAAAACCGGATCAAAAGGGCAGTGGACCGGGTGCGCCAGATGCAGAACTGGAACCGGATTCAGCAAAAGTGGATCGACCGTTTTGAAAAACAGCTGATCAAGGAATCTGTGCTGCAAGTGGAAGACTTGAATCAATCGCCCTTCATCGAAGATGGCGGATTCCAGCAACTGAATAAGATTTTTGACGAGCAGCTGGAACAGGTGATCAATACCATTAACCAAAATATGTATCAGATAACTGCGTAAAATCGTAGAAACCTGTCGAATAAATAACAATTAAAATAATGAGTGCAGACGAAATTGCGAATAAGCTTTGGGGGCTATGTAATGTATTGCGGGATGATGGTGTGACCTATCACCAATACCTTAATGAGCTGACCTACATCCTTTTCCTTCGATTATCCGAAACGAAAGGGTTTGAAGAAGACATTCCAGAAGAATACCGTTGGGGTCGTCTTACCGGGAATACCGACAATGTAACCTTGTTTGAAACCTACCGCGAGTTGCTTGCTACAATTAGCGCGAAATCGACCAATGCGGCGGTGCAGGAAATTTATACCAATGCCTCCACCACGCTGCGTAAGCCGGTGAACCTCAGAACGCTCATTACTACAATCAATGCCATTAACTGGTATGACGAGCACGAACAGGACAAAATCGCCACGATTTATGAAGAGCTCCTGGAAAAAAACGCCGGAGAGAAAAAGAGCGGGGCGGGTCAGTATTTTACACCGCGCCCGTTGATCAACGTGATGGTAGAATTGATGGCACCAAGACTTGGCGAACGCTGGAACGATCCGGCTGCGGGCACTTTCGGCTTCATGATTGCCGCTGACCAATACCTGAGAAACAAACACGACGATTACTTTGACCCGGCTGCCGATCGCGAATTTCAAAAATTCCAGGCTTTTAGTGGCTGCGAACTCGTACAGGACGCGCACCGCCTTGCATTAATGAATGCCAAACTACACGGACTCGAAAGCCGCATTGAACTGGGCGATACGTTATCTGAATTGGGTAAATCCTTCAAAGGTTTTGATGGTGTGCTTGCCAATCCACCTTTTGGAACCAAACAGGGAGGGGAACGCCCTTCAAGGGATGATCTTACCTATTTGTCAGGCAACAAGCAGCTCAACTTTTTGCAGCATATTTATCGATCCCTACATAAGAAAGGTGGGGCAAGGGCAGCGGTAGTACTTCCGGACAATGTACTGTTTGAAGACGGTGACGGGCGCAAGATCCGGAAAGATTTAATGGACAAATGCAACCTGCATACCATCCTCAGATTGCCCACCGGCATTTTCTATGCAGCAGGGGTGAAAACCAACGTGCTGTTCTTTGAACGCGGAACGGGTGAAACCGGAAATACGAAAAGAGTTTGGTTTTACGATATGCGCACCAACGCCCCGAGCTACGGGAAACGGACGCCATTTACCCGCAATGCTTTTGCCGATTTTGCCAATGCCTACACTGGTGGTATAGCGTTGGATAACGTAAAAGACGCTTATGACGGAGCCGTGATCGATGAAAAACGCGCCTCCGTAACCGACGAACGCTGGACCAGCCTCACGCGTGAGGAGGTAGCCGCTAAAAGTGACTCGCTTGACATAGGACTGATGGCTGATGCTAGCTTTGCCGATGGCGCACACACGGAAGAACCATTAGATCTGGCTCGTGAAGCAGCGGAAGATCTGAAAGCTATACAGGCCGAATTACAAAAAATGATTGAACTGCTGGCATGATGGAAAAGGAATTACCGGAGGGTTGGAGTATTGCCTCAGTTGAAAATCTAATCCCCAACGATGGCCTATTTAACGATGGGGATTGGATTGAATCTAAGGATCAAGATCAAAATGGAGAAGTTAGATTGATTCAACTAGCCGATATTGGCGACGGAGAATTTAAAGACAAATCAGCAAGATTTCTGACTCTAACTAAAGCGTATCAACTTAACTGTACTTTTTTGCAACCGGATGATCTGTTGATTGCACGAATGCCCGATCCATTGGGTAGAACCTGTATTTTTCCACTTAATGGTCTATATGTCACTGTTGTCGATATCGCGATAATAAGATGTGGCCAAAATGGCGTGTTCAATAAGTGGCTGATGTACATTTTAAACTCTTCTCAGATAAGGGGCAAGATTTCCGAACTCTCGTCGGGATCAACGCGACTTCGGATATCAAGAAAAAATCTAGCTTCAATTGGTTTACCCCTTCCACCCCTGGCCGAGCAAAAGCGGATTGTGGCTAAATTGGATATGGCTTTTGGGTATTTGGAAACACTGAAAGCCAGCCTGGCGCGTATTCCGGAGTTGCTTAAAACTTTCCGACAATCGGTATTGACGCAGGCGGTGACGGGGAAGTTGACGGAGGATTGGCGAAAAGAAAACAAGCTGTCAGATAAATGGAAAGAAGAACTAGCAAAAGACTGTTGTGTAAAGGTTCAAAGTGGAGGAACGCCAAAATCTGGGTTTACAAATGAAGGAATTCCATTTCTTAAAGTATACAACATAGTAAATCAAAAAATAGATTTTGATTATCGCTCTCAGTACATTAGTGAGGAGGCGCACAATAACTCGATGAAGAAATCGATTTTGATACCGGGTGATGTTGTCATGAATATTGTAGGCCCACCGTTAAATAAAATTGCTTTGGTGCCTAACACTTTTGCCGAATGGAATCACAATCAAGCAATTACCTTATTCAGGACTAAGCCTTACCTGCTTAATACATTTTTATATCACTTTTTTTGCGAAGGAACTTCTGTTAAGTCACTTTATAATGAAACAAAAGGTGTTGTTGGTCAGGTGAATATTTCCCTTTCCCAATGCAGAGAATTCAAAATACCAATTCCGTCAACAGATGAACAAAAGGAAATTGTAAACCGGATCGAAGCCCTTTTTGCTAAAGTTGACATCATTGAAGTCCAGTATCTCGCACTAAAAGAGAAAATTAAGAAATTGCCTCAGACAATGCTAGCCAAGGCGTTTCGCGGAGAGTTGGTAACGCAAGACTTTAATGATGAGCCTGCTGCTATGCTGTTAAAAAGGATAAAATCCACTACCCTAAAAAATAAGAGTCGTGAAAATCAAAAGTCTTTGGATTTCTGAATATAAAAACATAAAGAATTTGCATCTCGATTTCAAATCGAATCTAATTTCTCTACTAGTAGGTAAAAATGGACTGGGGAAATCTAATCTAATAGAAGCTCTAGCCATTATATTCCGAGATTTGGATTTGTTAAAGTCCAAAGAAGATTTCGAAAACTGGTCTTATGAGAATTTTGAATATGATTTATTATATGTATGCTATAATTCAGAAATTAGAGTTCTATGTAGAAAGGGTTCTTTTCAGGTTTGGAGAAAATTAAATGGGGCCGCCGAGCTTCCAAGTGAAGTAAGTTTTCGAAAATTCAATAATCTCAAACATGAGGTTTATCTCCCCAAATACATTATTGGTTATTATTCAGGTGAAAACAAAAGGATTCGTGACGTAATAAGACCATATGAGGAACAAGTTTGGAAAGACTTGAAGAATAACAAGGGCCTAGAAAATGACCTCAGAAGGTTATTTTTCTCAGAAAATTATCATTCTCAAATGATTCTTCTTACTCTACTTCTTTATAAGGATCAAAATGAAAACCCTATATTTCAGGAAAGAGTAGCCTATTTGATTGAAAATTTTACGAGTTTTAATAGTTTAGCCGAAGTCAGTCTGGAATTAAAAAGCCCTCTGTGGTACAATCCTGGCGAAAGGAAACATTCAAATAAAGGTATTAATTTGCTTGAAGAGAACTTATTGAGGGGCGTTGAGTTTCCCTTCTGGGATATCAAAGGGCGAGCAGATAAAATCATTTCATTTTTATATAATAATACTATCTCTGACCCAATCTATTATTTGGAGGAAGAGATATTTCAAGAGAAAATAGAACTTAATAATATTGATTTAAAAAAAGTATCAAGTGAAATTCCCTTTCAGTTTGATTCAGCAATGCATTTCTTTGGTGCTTTTGAGACATTAAAACAAATCGATGTAATCTTTAACGTAATCCTGAAAGTAAAATCGTTAAGGAGTGGATCTGTATTTGATTTTACTCAACTAAGTGAAGGTGAGGCGCAGTTGATAACCGTTTTAGGATTAATTCTTATTACTGGAAACGAAGAATGTTTATTTCTCTTAGACGAGCCTGATACCCATTTAAATCCTCAGTGGCAAAGAGAATATGTAGATCTTATTGATCGTTTTACGCTGGACAATATGAATAGTCATATCATTGTAGCCACCCATAGTCCGTTAATAGTTCAAGCCGCTGAAAAGGCAGACATATTCCTTTACAAACTTGACGATGACGGTCAAATTGTAGTCAAAAATGAGGACTTTACTGTCCAAAATTGGAGAATTGATCAAGTGTTAACGAGTGAATATTTCGATCTTCATAGCGCAAGACCAGCACATTTAGACTATTACATGTCTTTAAGAGAGAAAATTCTTACACAAGGAAATATATCGGCTGATATTGAAAAGGAGCTTAAAAACCTTGAAAACGAGTATGGAGTTTTACCTACTGGTGAAACTCGTGACGAAATTGAAGCAATGTTACTCATAAATAATATCGTCAAACGTTATAATGATAAAACTGCGTAAACCTTCCGCCAGTCCAATTGTTCCGAATGCCCTAGGCCATTGTAAATTGATAGAGGAAACTGCCGAAAATAATTCAAAATTTGATGCAAATAAGGATGATTATTTTTTAGGGACTGCCAAATTTACTTTTGACTCGAAGATTTACGGACATGACAACATTAAAACAATACTTCGAACTTGTCAAAATGGAAAATGTGCATTCTGTGAACAAAATGTTAGTGCAGTATCACATGGCGATATTGAACATTTTCGTCCGAAGGGAGGATTTAGACAAAACAAGCGGGAGCACTTAAAATATCCAGGTTACTATTGGTTGGCATACAATTGGGATAATATGCTATTTGCTTGTGCAATATGTAACCAGAGATACAAGGAAAATTTGTTCCCTTTATTGGATTCGACTAAAAGAGCCAGAAATCATCATGACGATCTAAAAAATGAAAAACCGTATTTTATCAATCCTGCGACTGAAAATCCAAAATTTCTAATTCAGTTTAGACAAGAATTTGCTGTTGGAATTGACAAGAAGAATAGAGGCGCAAGAACTATTGAGGCAATTGGATTAAACAGGTCTGGGTCTGGATATAGTGATTTACTCGAACTGAGATTTGATCATTTGGAGATTGTCAAGACGATTGATAAATTATCTAAAATGATGGCATCTCCCTCATGCCCGCAAAATGAGATTGACAAAGCTGCCGATCTAATGAAAAAATTTAAAAGTCATAAAAAACAATTTTCAGCGATGATTCAAGATAATTTCATGTAACATGGCTCACAAAAGGTCAAGTCCAGGACAGATCTGGGGTTGGTGATCTCCATAGAGGTGAGTCCTAATTATGAATTGGAAAGCGCTTTGTTGGCTTTTGGTGAGAAGGTAAAGGTATTGGAGCCCGAGAGTTTTAAGAAGTTAATCGCGAAAAGGTTGAAAGCGGCTGTAAGCATGTACTGATTTCTGTGTCACAAAGAGTAGAGAAGCCGGGCTCTTCAAGTAGTAGGCAAATCGAAGAAAGTTCATTCATTGGATCAGCTGTCGGTAAACTGCGCAATCCGCTCTCTGCAAATCCGTTCCGTCAAATCTTTCAGTAATGTAACCCGACTGCCAAGATATTCCAATTCCTCTTTTTCAATCTTGTAATTCCTGTTGTAACGCGCATCGATGTACGCTTTTTTGAGAAGGATAAATAGTCGCTCTTCTTCGGCTGTCGTTTTTGGAAAAACTGTCGCAAAGTTGGCATTCAGTTTTTCAACCTGATTTCCTAGAATTTCAATGTCGTGGATTCTTGGTTTGTAATCGGTGAAAACGAGAAGTATCGCAGCGTAGAATCTTTCGGTAGCCTGATGAAGTTCGAATGCAGCATTACTGTAATATGCGGTGTCATTCTCTCCCTTTTGAAAGTAGAAGTCAAACCCTTCCAAAAATCGGCAAGCACTCTCAAACCAATGTTCAAATTCTTCAGTCGATTTTTCCACCCGCTGCATCGCATTGAGATTTTTAGGCTCGGACAAAGTGAATTTCCCGGAATCATAAAGCAAAATTCCTTCCTTCAAAATATCTACAAAAAAATAGTAGTTCCGCTCGATCTTATCGTTCACAAAACCAATGCTGTGGTAGATGATGCTGGTTCTGGTGATGCCCTCATTGGCCATCAATTCCTTATCCAGCTCCCGCGATTTCTTGACTTGCTTGGCGGCATTCTTGTCTTTGGTGACGATCAGAATGTCGAAATCGCTCACATATTCGTATTTCTCCTGGAAATCTTCGACCCAATCGCCCCGCGCATAGCTGCCGAAGAGGATGATCATTTCGGCCGGGACTTTGTCGAGGATTAGTTGGGTGAGGGCTTTTAGCTGGTCTTGTTTGGCTTGTGGGAGGTGGGAGAGGGTGGATTTCATTCGTGTGTGGGGGTTTTTGAAATTTTGGCAAGATACAAATTTCAAAAACGATTCACGGGATACATTAATGCTCAATCGTCATTGTCCTCACCTTTCCATTTTCAAAAGTATAAATGTGAAATAATAGCGTGTCGCTTAAAACTTCCCCTTCCATATTTCTTATGATCTGACGGACTTTGATCGCAATCTGCCCGTCCGGCTTTGCATCAAATGAAACTGGCTCTACCAGAGGATCGATCTGCTCCCATTGCCGCAGCCAGTAGGCACGCACTTCCTCTTGCCCGGATACATAGCCGCCCTCCCAGCCATTGGGCCAGCTTACGTCTGTATGCATATGTGCCAGTACTGAATCGATCTGACGAGCATTGAAATCCTGGTAAAGCTGGCGAAGCAGTATTTGATAGTCCATAATATCATTCGGTAGAAGATCCCAAAACTACGGCCTGACTGATTTTTTCATTCCCGGTAAACGTTGAGATTTAATCGCAATTACCGACTACACATTCGGCGGTTCTCGCTACATTTTGAGCCCTTCGTTTGTGAATTATTGATCGGTAATAAGGCGCGAAATATCGACCTCAGTTTTGCCTGCATTTTGCTGCGGCGCCGCCAGCCCGTAAGCCGTGCCCGGCTGCGGCGTTGTATCATACCAATGTAATTTCATTCACGATCCGCACGACCTGCTTACAATATGCGTCATTTGCTATCATTAGTTGTAGAACTCGGCTGAAATTTCTCAATTCCCGGTCTTCGAGTAATTGCTGATCTTCTGTCTTACCAATATGTCCCTTGCGCATATACATTTCTATGGCACGATCTATACCATTAAGGGTCGTTGGCATGTCGTAGATTTTCAGTATATGGTCTCCTTCTTGATAAGAAACCGAAATCGGGTAACTTCTACCGGCCGCCTCTACCTGCACCTGACGGAGATTGTGTTTCGAAGAAAATAGTTTAGACCGCTTTTTGATATCGCTGTCAAGATCATCCGGGATAACAATATTAAATTGAAATTCCCTGAAAATTTTGCCTTCAACAACCAATTCGCCTTTTGTACAGAGGCTTTCACAAGTAAGCGCCACGAAATTATCGAAATAGCCAATCGCCAAAGCGGTGGAAGGAAGCAATCCCAGTTCGCCGATGCTTATCTTTTCTTTCATGACTTTGCTGATTTTCCGTAGCTCATTATTAAGCTTATCAGCGTGAACTAGATTTGCGGTTTTTTCGAATCTTGGGGTAGTTATTCCGTACAGATCCGAGGGCAGCTTCGTTCCTTCTTCTTGAATCACAAATGCACGACCTGGGCCCACTCTGCCCAAAAATAGACCATATTCGAAAACAACGTTATCTCGCGCAGTGTCAAATTCCGCTCCGCGGCTAGTCAAAAAGTCATCTTTTGTCGCAACCATGATTCCAAAATCAAAAAGGCTAGCACTTTTCAAGAGTGTCTCAAAGACACTTTCATTGTTTTTGAAAATATCATCCGTCCATAGGTAGCATTCGAATTCGTGACCCAAGTATGACTTAACATATTTGGCAACTTCCAGTCCCTCGGAGGACGAACCGATAAAAACACGTGGTTTTAATTCCATGACTAGTAAAGTAAGAGTGAGCGTTTGGTTAAAAAATTATTTAATTCTCCTCCACAGTCTTTGATCAGTTGATCAAGATCTTCTTTAAGGTTCCGAAGACCAGTGAGGCAGTCATCGCTGGTAAAAGGGTACTCGGTACCATTGGGGCTTTTTAGACTTTTTCGGTAGGCAGAGTCCGAAAGCATCTTGTCAATCTGTGCGGAGATGTTAATCGCTATTTTTAGCTCATCACGATTCTGATAGAAAAGATTACCATTTTCAATGGCATGAACCACACAGGTCAGTTCAAAACTAGACAGCTTAATACGGTCCTCTGAATCTGCCTTTAAGGTTTTTATCAACCTAATGCCTTTCCGACTACCGTCGTTCGTAGCGACGCCCTTATTTGTAACACTTCTTATGTGAGCGAAGGGATAGTCCAGTTCTTTCCGCCTTGCAGGAAAATCATATAGGTAGACGCCTCTGTAATACTCGTCGTTGGAATCAACATACGGTTTGGTATCGTACCAGAAACTAAAGACAATGTCCACCTTCCTTCGAAGATTCTTGTTGTATATGGAGATGCATTTTTTTCCGGTCTTATCCACTTCATCGTATCTGCGCTCCATAATCTCGGTAGCCTGCTTTCTTAGGTTGATGATGTCATCGTCGGGCTCACCGGCATACGGGCTTAGGATTGGATGTAAAGCGGGTGCTTGGTAATAATACCCATTTACAATGGTCAAAAGGTCAATGTCGCTGTGAAGCATAATATTTGTTTCCGTCATCACAGAACCTTGCGTTCGATAAACCCGTCCAAATTTGAGGTTTAGTGACTGTTCCAGATGATTTTCAACATTGGTTGCCGCTTTCAATGTGACGTCGTTGTACTTTCTGCCGATTGGCCTCATTGACTCAATCAGGTATTCTAAATTTTTTGGAAGAATTGACTTGCCATAAGATTCGGACAAATCTGCTTTCCAAATTTCCTCGTCGAAGCGACGGGCACTTAGGTTCAATAGTCTTCTGTCGTAATTTAAGTTTGCCATGATAGACGGGTTTTAGATTTACTGTGTGACAAATATTATTTAGACCTGTGCAGTGTATCTGCACAGAAACTTTTTTAATTTCAATCACTGAAAACCCTTCTCTATGGCTTCAAATAAAAATGCCCTGACCCGATTTCATGTTTTGGACAAGTGCTTCGCTAATCCGATGAAAAAATACTTTATCGGTGACCTGATAGAAGCTTGCGATCAAGTGCTGCTGGAAATAGACCCAAACAGCAATGGAATAAAGCGGCGGCAGGTATTGGAGGATATCAAGTATATGGAAAGTACTGAGGGGTGGAGTGCACCGATAGATCATTGTCGTGACGGTAAAAAGGTGTATTACCGGTATAGCGACCTGAATTTTTCAATTGATAACCAACCCTTGAACCAGGTAGAGCTGGAACAGATTAAATCTGCAATGCAAATACTGTCACGTTTCAAGGGTATGCCCCAGTTCGAATGGGTAAATGAACTGGCACCAAAAATGGAGCAGAGCTTTCTGCTCGAGAAAGGAAACCAGACTATTATCAGCTTTGAAAATAATCAGGATTTAAAAGGAATTGAGCATCTGGGCAAATTATTTCAATCTATTTTATACAAGCGGGTATTGTGCATCAGTTATCAGTCTTTTAAAAGTGACAGGGCCAAAGAATATGTTTTCCATCCATACTACTTAAAGCAATACAATAACCGTTGGTTTGTGCTAGGGTATTATGTTGAATTAGAAAAGCTTACGACCTTTGCTTTGGACAGGATCACTGACATATCAGATTCAGATATTCCGTATTTACAGAATGAAGAGTATGACTTTGATGAATATTTCGAGGATATTGTCGGCGTTACCCGTCAAGAAAATGCTGAACCGGAAATGATAAAGCTGGCATTTGATCTTAAGATAGCGCCATATGTGCTGTCTAAACCGCTGCATGGAACGCAAAAAAAGGTGTCGCTTAGTGATTCAGAACTAATTATTACAATAGAAGTAATTCCTAATTACGAACTGGAAACGTTGATTCTGTCCTATGGAGATCGGGTCAAAGTATTGGAGCCTCAATTTTTTCAGAGTTTGATTAGGACGAGACTAGAGAAGGCATTTGGCTTGTACTGCTGGTAGACAGTCAGACATTTCCAAGGAAACCTTCTCGGTGTTCGCTGTTCGCGATTTGCAAGCGCGAATGAAATTATGCCAAGAGTTAATTCATTCGGTTAAAATTTTATAATTTGGTCTGGATTACCACCGTCAAGTACTGGCAGATTTCACACATTGCTCCATCACTTCCTGGCTAGGAAACTATCAATAAAGCATTATTTACTTTAGGAGAGCTTTGCCTTTTACACAGCTAGTCGGCACGATTCTATGACAATTAGAAATTACTCAGATTTAATCCGGAGTCTTCCAGTTAGGCAACAAAGTTTCAGCACCAAACGAAGTACATGGGAAAAGGCTGAAAGGCAAATTCCTTGGCTGGCTCAGCTAAATGATAAAATCTTCAGTAACAATAAAGATGTCACGATTAGCCGACAGGATATCTTTGCGACCGGTGATATTCGAGAGCTTATCGTTAGAACAATATATTGGGGGTATCCGAGAGGCATGCGCGGAAACTATGCAATAATCATTTTTTACGCCATAGAGAATATTGAAGTGGAATTTACCTCGACTTTGCATGGCGACTTGGAACAGTCTATTGGTCCTTCGAATTTAACCGGCTTGATAGACTTTTTTAACCGGATTGAGGGATTAGGTATAGCTACGCTCACCAAACTACTTTATTTTAATAATGTTTCTTTTGAGGGGTACCCTTGCCTGATTCTAGATTCAAGGATTATCAATGTACTAAAGAGGGGGGAGTTTGATGAGCTGCGTTCGCTCAGATACATTCGCTATGCTAACAGTATTGTACTCTATAAGCAATACCTCCAGGTAATGTTAGATGTCAGCAAAACGTTAGACACGAGTTGTGACAGCTTAGAGCAGTTTTTATTTCTTTTTGGAGGTAACCTCAAAGTCGAATAGTTTTCTCATTTGGGTTCCATAATAATTAAAATATGCCTGATGGAATCGACACAGAGATTAGAAGTTAATAAACCGGTGCTCACTATTTCTTTAAAGCAACTCTAACAATCTGCATTACACCGGTTGCTCGAAACGCTTCTTCCACACAATCCCTCTAAGCTTAGATGTATATACATCCGGATAATATGTATGCGATAATTCTGGTTTCAAACCGTCTGAGGTTACGGGATATTTACAAAACAATGATTTTGAGTTGAGTACGGTGAAAAGAAGCAGTAGAAATAGAGCTCTCATGTGATGAGAGGTAAGTTGTTAGACTTACTTATTTTAGAGAATTTGGATTTACCATGGAGTAAAAAATCACCACAGGCTTGTCAAGTATTGATATATTAGTACCCGCTAAAACCCCTTATTATTATGCCATCGAGAATTCTACCCTACATTTCGCAGTTAGAAACTCCGAGTGCACTTACCAATCCAGTGGCAGATGTCGAGCGTATTCTGCGTGAGATGCTTGATGTCATTGGCAAACGAATGGTACTGGGCCAGTATCGACTTCATCCGGGAGACGTCAATCGAAAAATCCCTTTTCACGAAATAACGCGTGTCCGGCCACATCGAACGATTTCCGAAACTTTTATTACAAGAGAAAGCCTATCATTTAAGCCACAAGAGTTCAACACAACTTTCCAACGTGCTAGTACCCCAGATCAAACAATGTTTTATGGCGAGCTCAAGGATCATAGAACAGATAGCTTACCAAATCGATTGACATCAACCGTGGAGGGGGTTCCGTGGCTTCGAGAACCTGGAAGCTCGGGGAAGCAGAAGGTCACATACAGTAAGTGGATTGTTAGGGAAAACTTGATGCTTTTTCCCGTAATTTTTAATAGTGAGTATTCAGGAAACCCTCACGTTGCAGCGTTGTTAATGCAGACAATAAATTTCATAAATGATCTTAACCCTGAATTTGCCGATGATATCCGAGGATTCTATGAGTATATAGCGTTTGAGTTTGCAAAAATGCACGTTGGCAGTGATGACATCAACTATCTCGTCACTGCCCTCTTTACTAAGATAATGATTGAAAAAGGTGCTGGTCGCTTCGACGGGATCTTGTACCCAAGTTGTCGAGTGTACGGCGAAGGCACTAACGTCGCAATCTTACCTGAGTCAACTGCAAAGCTTGATCTTGTTGCTGCGGGTGAATGCATGATTTATAAACATGGCGAGCACACAATTATAGACAACCTGACGGTTTCCAATTCCGATGGCCAAACACCATTAGTTTTGTTTGACTACATACCTGTGTCTAATGAATTTAAGCGCGGAGAGCAAGCTGTATACGACGAGCTAGGTGTATCAAGTTTGGAATATCGTTTTTGAAAAAATGCAGATGCAGGATGATCAATGTTTGAATTTTGAGTTTTGTAAACTAGTTTAGTTTGCGGAATTCAAAAAAACTATGGTTTAGGAGGCGTATTGCCAAATACACATTGACGACTGGATTATAGGCAACATTTAAAAATATTTTTCTATTACATTTTTGCTCCGGCCTTTATGAGCCATCAATCAATCGTTTAGTGTAATTCTGATTATTATACTTTGGTTCACGATAATTTCATTCCTTTTTAAGCTTTTTAAGAAAATCATGCGCCTCTTTGGCTTCAGTTTGTCGCTGCTTTAGCATCCCTTCGGCCTCTTTTACCGTCAGTTCATGCGCCTCACGTTTCTGCGTTTCAAGCTCAGCTTGGTGAGGGTCTTTATAGTAAATACTATCAGCCTTTGCCGTAAAAACTGGACTGAGCTGCCTGGCAATGCGGTATTTAATATCGCTTTCTTGCAGTCGGCTGCTTTCGTTGTAGTTGCTGATGGCCACTGCGACACTTATGGCCGTTGAAAGCAACAGCAATGCTGCGGAGATAATAAAGCCCTTCGATTGAAGGTCGAAATGATGGTGGTGCTGGACTTCCGGAGTTTTTGGCACACTTGCAACCGCTTGCTTTATTTCCGAAAGGTAAGTCTCTAAATTTTGACTTGACGAATGCTGTTTCAAATCTTTTTTTATGTCAATCAGGGTATCCGCAAGCGTTTTGTTTTGCGATTCAGCCGCAGTTTGGATCAGATTTTCAATCGAGGCGTTTTTTCTGATCACAAGCGAAAGCACTTCTTCAATCGATTCGAGTTGTTCTTCTATCTTTTTCATAAGCTTTGTCCTAAGTATTTTTTACGTTTCTTCTTTTTTATTGGATTCATACTCTGCTGGTCATATTGCTGGACAGGGCGGAGCAAGTCATCAAGTATTTTGTCATCAATGGTTTGCTGGGAGAGAGTAGCGGGCCGGGATCTTTCTTGTGGGCGGGCGGGCTGATATTCTGGCTGCATTGGAAACTGCTGCACCATCGCCAGTTTCTGATTCTGCCGGATCAATGCATCCAGCTTCCCAAAGCTCAAACTCCGATCGATCTTCGATCCTTTGAATTGCAGACTGCCTTTGGTGAAGCTGACACCTTGAATCTCACTAGTGCCTGATTTGTATTTGAAGATGATTCCGATGCCTTGCCTTTCCAGCTTCGCGCTCAACTCATCCCAGCCTTGTGCGCCTGCACTTGCTGCTTTGATTCCATCATATAATTCATATCTGACTTTGTCTGCACCTTTAAGCTGCTGCCGGTTGACCTGTTCTTTTCCTTTTCCCAAATGATAGCCATATTTGAGCGTGATCTCTTTGCAGACCTTGTGGTTCCTGTCTTTCTGAAACCGGTCTGAGATAGTTTTGCCTTCGTTGTTGACCCGGTTGTAGATTAGATGCAAATGCGGATGGTTTTTATCCCGGTGCTCGACCAGGATAAACTGTGTACCGGAGATCTTCATCTTTTCCATGTACTCCAAAGCACGTTGCTTCATAATCTCAGGTGTTAGCAGGGCTGCATCTTCCTTGCTCCAACTCAGCGAAATATGCCCGACTGCCTTTGTCAGGTTAGGATTTAGTTTTCTTTGCATATTGAAATCATCGATCATAGAGTGGACTTGATCCGTTCTCACACCTTCGGATAGCAGCAGACTTGCTTCCTGTTTTTCCATGGTATACCGCAGGACACCGCCAAAGCTGCTTCCAATCTTTACCTTACCGATCATCGCGGCCGAGTTTTTTCAGGATTGCATCGATTTGCAAAAGCAGCTCTTTGCAGGGTTGCCGGATGAATGTCAGTCCTTCCTTATGGGCAAGGTGCGTCAGCTGATTCAGGTTGTTGGCCATGCCGGTCAGTGTCCTCAGATGCCTGAGATCATCAGGTTTTAACCTTGCCAAAACTTTTGCTTTCTTGGCAGCCAACCTGAACCAGGCGCTTGGTTTCATCCCAGCATCCTTGGCTTTTTCTTCGATCAAAAAGCGCTCGGTTTCTGTCAGCCTGACCATGAGTTGGCTCTGCCGTTTTACTTTTTTTGGTGGCCTGCCGCCTTTGGGATTATAGGGCTTTCGGTCTTTGGTTTCTGTCTTTTCCATCTCACATTCCATTATCTGTTTAAACCTTTTGCGACCAGCGGGAGAAAAAGGCAAGTTTTAGTCACGCGGTTAGCGGGACGGGTTTTTGCGAAGCGAAAACACAAACTTGCTCTCTGAAGACACTTACAGGCCCAGTCCCTGCGACTTCTTATATTCCTGCCGCTGTTTCACTTCTTTTTGACCTGATTTCTGGCTTACTAAATAATCATTTAGGTCTTTGTACTGCTTGTAGATCACGGAGGCATCAACCGTTTTGAGCCCTGCCGACTGGTATTTTTCCTGCGTTTTTCTACCAGCGTTGTCATGATCCAGATACAGGAAAACATTCTGGTAACCTTCCAAAATAGCCAAGCTTCTATCTGCCAGACTTACCGAGTTCAGGAGCAGAAAATCACTGCGGATTGAGTGCAGGCTTTTCTGCAAAGTGAGCAGTGAAAGAAAATCCATGAACCCTTCAACGACGCAAATGGACTTGCCTCCGTTCTCAATGTGCGTAATGTCCTTGGGTGAGGATGAACCTTTAAAATAAGGGTTTCTGAGCTCATAACCGCCCGACCTGTTTTCAGATCCTGCGGCGAAATACTGTCTATCATCCAGCTGGTAATACACTTCCTTACAATAGGGCCTTGCAATGTTGAGCGGAATGCCCCGACTTTCCAAATAGCTGGTTATTGCCGGATTGTTTCCCAAGGGCTTAATCTCGTTGATAGTAATAGCAGGAGCATTAATCCGTTTATCAGTAACGATCTGCCATATATGTTTAGCTGCCAAGGAAAGATCTTGGTTTTGCTGTTCAAAGAGAAAAAGGCTGTTCAACTTTTCCACAAGACTACTCGCGTCCTGAATTGGATAGAGCCTTTCGGCCAGGTCAAATAACTTGCCGCCCTGCATAAGAGCATAGTCATACCACCTGTTAATGGCTGTATTTACTTTAAAAGATGGGGAATGCTCAGGCTCACGGATAGGCGATACGTACCATTGACTTTCGCCTCTTTTATAGCTGGGCTGGATACCGATTTTACTCAGAAAATCAGTGATGGGTAGCTGGTTTAATTGCTTGATATTCATTGTTTTATTTTTTGATTAGCAAACCCCTGTTTTAAGCAAGCTGGTAGAAGCCGTTTTTATGATGAGATGATGAGAAATGGATGTAAATTATTGATAATGATATTAGTTATGGGCTCATCATGGCCTCATCAAGCATATTTACCATGATGAGTTTTCTCATCGTGCTCATCATACCTCATCATAAAATAAGATACTTTGATGAGCGTGTTATGCACTGATAATTAGCGAGTTGCGGTTCGTTTTACAGCCCCTCATCAAACTTTTGGATAATCCAGTCCATTGAAACGCTGTAATACCTGCCGGTTGAATGCACCGCGGCAAGGTCATTGCAGCTGTTATATAAATAGGTCTGATAGTTCAAACTGTTGGCAACCGGCTTCAAGCCCCAATCATTTTGCAGCACATTGGAAACCTGCTGACGGGTCAGCCTTGGCATATTCCGCTTCAAAAGTTCAAGCATGTCCTTATTTGTGAATTCCAGCTTGCTGATGCCCGTATTCTCAAAGATTTCGCGAAGGATAAAGAGCATTTCCGTTTCCAGCCGGTTGCGGTTATTTCGGATGACACTCATCAAAGCTTCCGTCCGAATTTGCCTTTCCGAAAACCACATTCTGGTTTGAGGTATGGGGACTGAGAGATTCCGGGAAAGCAGGTGATTCAAAAATGCTGGAAGCTCGCTAGCCATCAAATCCAGTAGATGGATATTTTCCGATGGCAGCACTGGAACCTTCCGTATCCAATAGCGGGTTTCAGCCGGGTCAATGACAATGAAGCTTTCTTCATTGTTGGAGCACAATACAAACTTGCCGAAGAACTCAGTTTCCTTCCGGTCTTTGCCTTTGGCTTCAATCTTTGAATTTCGGGCAGTGCTTAGGTTCTTGATCTTTTCTGAGTCTTCTCTCCGGTCGAGCAGCACTTCATCAACGGCAATGATTAAAGTGTTCATCCAGTCGGAATTGAACTGGGATCGGAAATCGCTGTTGCCGTTAAAGGTCATATTTTTTCCGAAGATCATTTTTAGAAAATTCAGGAAAGTGGTCTTGCCAGTTTTCCGCTCTTTGGAAACCAGGCACAGCACCGGGAGCTTCTGCGTGGGTCTTTGGTAAAGAAGGCTTAAATAATCCAGGCCGAGCTCAAACTGTTCTCCAAAGATGTGCCGTATAAACCCGAGCGTATTAGCCGGATCACCTGGCTGTGGCTGGGCTTCCAACCGGTGATAGAGGTTATAAAAGTTTCCGACAATTTCTTTGTAGTCCAGATGATCCGGCACGCAGCAAAAACCATCAAACTTTCTGATCTTCTTGATCTGACTTGGTTCAAGATCCTGTCTGAGCATCTCGGCCGACCACGGGATCCACATTTCCATAAATTCCTTGCTGACAGTCGGCTGCATACACTTTTTGTAATAGCCGGTCTGAACCCGTATGTAGCTGCCTGGCAGGTTCAACGGATAATTGTTGGCGGTCATCATCAGGTAGACAGCTTAGTGACGTTTTGCTTTGCGCCCAACCACCAGGGAAGGAAGTTGCTCCCTGATTTCGGACATTGTTTGTTTCTTGCCGGATCTGATCCACTCTTCCAGCTCGGACTTGTAGAAGTAAAGCCGCTTGCCCTTCTTGCTGACGGGGATCTCACGGTGACAGACTTTTCCATACAGGGTCTGCACGGACAGGTTTAGGAACTCGGCAGCCTGTGCAATTGTCATCAGTTCGATGGCAGGCGGAATGGGCTGGCGGGATTCCAAAAGAAGGTCTTGGATACTATCAAGCTTTTGGTGAAGTTCTGACACTGCGCGGGGTAGCTGGTCAAATGAGTATTGCTCCATAACAATTGCGTTGTTTTGTTTGATACCGCAATGTTAGGCGCTTGTTTAGGTGGGTTACAAGTAGGCAGAAGTGTCGCCCCACTTTTACCTACCGATATTTGTACTTACTTTTGCTTGAAGTTTCTGGAAGTAAGCTGGGAGCTTTCACACCCTTAAATCTCTTTCAGCCAGTAGTCCTGAATGGTTCTTGATATTAAATAGTAAGCAAAAAACCGTATGTTGTATCTAATAAAAACTGTATGACTTTGGCAGATATAAAAATCTATCGAATGCTTCACGTTGACAACATACCCCATATTCTTCAGTATGGAATAACGCACAAAAACTCGCCGCAAGCCAATCCAAATTTTGTCACAATAGGCGACCTAAGTCTGATCGATACTCGAAATAAAAAAATGGTGAGGGTCGACAATGGCGACCTCGATGCCTTGAACGTTCCTTCGATTACTCTTGGAGATTTTATCCCTTTTTATTTCGGAGTAAGAATGCCAATGCTGTATGTAATGCAACACGGCGGAAATTTTGTAAGGCAAGCCACACCTCCTGAAAACATTATATACTTGGCTTGTTCCGTGCAGCGCATTGTTAACTCCAAAATAAATTATTTTTTCTCGGATGGGCATGGTACTGACGGATATACAGCTTTTTATGACAGAAGTAAAATACAGGAACTTCCTTCTTTAATCGATTGGAGCGCAGTCAAGTCTTCTTATTGGGGTGGACAAGAGAATTTAATTGTAAAAAGAAAGAAACAAGCTGAATTCCTTGTTGCAAGCGACTTGCCGGCCGATTTCATTATTGGGTATGGTTGTTATAGTGAAGCAGTCAAGACTAAATTAAAGGGCCTCGGCATTGAGGATGTTATGATCAAAACAATACCTCAAGCATATTACTAAACTCAATTATGATAAAATACATAACTGGTAATATTTTGGATAGTACGGCGTATGCATTAATTAACACTGTGAATACGGTCGGTGTTATGGGGAAAGGCATTGCATTGCAATTCAAAAAAGCATATCCTAACAATTTTAAATCTTATGAAAATGCCAGCAAAAGTAGAAGTGTTGTAGTTGGAAAGATGTTTGTCACAAAAGACTACAACGCAGACTCTGGTGAAAAGTTAATTATTAACTTTCCAACAAAAATTGACTGGCGAAAGCCGTCAGAATACGAATATATTGAGGATGGTTTGGAAGATTTGATTAACGTGATCAAGGATAACCAGATTAAAAGCATAGCTATTCCACCACTTGGAGCAGGTAACGGGGGGCTTAAATGGGAAAAGGTTAAGAAGATTATTGAAAACAAACTCAAGGATCTAGACATAGAAATATTTGTCTATGAGCCAACAGATCAAATCAAAGAGCATCTGAAGAATGAGAGGGTAAAATTGACGGATGCTCGGGCATTATTACTCTTTGTACTTTACGACCTAGTTCGCCATGGTGAGTATGTTTCAGAATTTTCAGCTGAGAAAGTCTGCTACTTTCTGCAAAAATTCGGCGCAAAAAAATATTTAAAACTGGATTATGAAGCTAATTTCTATGGACCGTATTCTGGCAAAGTACGATTTGTTTTGAATGCATTGAATGGAAGCTATATAATGGGTTTTAGTGATATGAACAAAAAGCCATTTGAGCCATTAACCCTCGTTGGGGACGGCTATGAGACCGTCAAAAAGCATGTTTATGAAAATCCAGAACTTCTAGCTATTGCGACCAAAACAATAGAATTCTTGCGAGATTTCTATTCGGACTTTGGCCTCGAACTTCTATCCTCAATTGATTACATTGGCACGAATCAGGGGTCTTTTCAAACAGAGATTATAACGCAGAGGTTAGATGAGTGGAGCGACAGAAAGAGAAGCTTGTTTTCAAATAAGAGGTATATTGACATTTCAATAAGGCATCTCCAAACTGCGTTGTCCTGAAACTATATTCAACAAATTGCTGATCTTGACGGGTCTGTGTGTTATTTGATATCAAATTTTTCTACCACTCTTCCCTGAAACATTTTAAAGAAAACATCTCGCAGAATTTTTGTATTCAATTCGAAGCTTTGTTTCGACAATCTGTTAAGATGGACTGCTTTTCTTAGTTCGAGCTATAGGTACTATGAAGAACTCGGTTCCATTCTTTCTTCTTACCTCTAAGATCGGAGACTGACATTGTTTGGCGTCCGACGAAATGATACCATTCAGGTAGCCAGTCGTAAAAGGTTTGTACTGGGCATTTGACACATATTGAAAATGCGCAATGATCCAAGTTTCGAGTTCGGCTTTGTTACAGGAAACAATCAAATTCGCTTCAATGAGCTGCTTGAATGCATCAGCAAGCTGATTTCCATTGCTGTTAAAAAGCAATTTCTGCCTAGGAGAAATGTTGTTGGTCAGCAGCGTGAATAACGGTTGCTGCTCTTGCTCTCCAAAATACTCCTTGAAGATCTTGAAAAACTGATCGGCTATACCTTCGACAAATACAGGATAGCGGCGGATTCGTATTGGCGTCCGTTCACCATCACTGATCTTTTCTACCTCCGAATCTTGACCTTCCGTTTTTACAAGCGCAGTGATTTCCGCGATAAAGTCGGCCAGACTTTCTTCTCTTTCCCTAATTGAATCGCAAAGATCCTCGACAAACTCGGGGGTAACGATTGCGTCTGTTTTATTAGGTTCCAAAAGATCGGTGTAGAAGATCTCTGCAAATTCGACGATAAGCAGAAAGTTGTCCTGCAAGTTTTCTCCATTCGAAGGGTGATGACGAAAGTAATTTTCCCAAAACCTGTTGAATAGGGATAAAAGCTTCTTTGCCTGATCTAAATATGCTTTTCGTCTCCCAACATCTGCGCCAATAATGTCGATGACAGCCAAGTCTTTTAAGATCTGCAGATGCCTTGCAAACTGCAATGAGAAATGTGGGGTCTGATGGGTAATATCATATCCTGATTTGAAGATTGGGCCGAGTTCGGCAGGTTCGCGCTTGTCCCTGATTTCAGATAGTCGAAGGTCAAATTTTTGTAAGAATGTGAAATATTCCTTGAAGTGCTCCATGCTTTGAAATTTCAATACTGACTACCTAGACGATATTTAGGGCCAAAAACTATAATAACGCGCTCAGATATTTCTTTGTTTTTTCATCATCAAAACTACCTAAATAGCTTTCCGTTGTTGAAATCGAAGTGTGGCCGAGCGACTGGCTGATAAATGCCAGGGGCGCTTCTGATTGCAGAAGGATCGTTGCAAAAGAGTGCCTGGCGCTGTACGTATTAACGTCTCCTGTGATTTCATTAGCAGCCGCAATGTCCTTCATGTATTGATTTGTGATTTTCACCACCTGATTGATTACGGTCTTTTGTCTTTCTGGTGTCATATCGTGCTCCAAAAATGGGAAGACATGATCTTTAGGGTTTTTGCTCTTTACCCCCCAGCGTTCAATTATATCAAAAGTTTCTTTGAACAGGGTAACCTTGATCACGTTTTGGTTGCCCCTGGTTGAGCGAGCAGTCTTTTGGCGGATAAAGGTTAATCGGTCGCCTTCTATATCCTGCCAGCGAATGCGGCAAATGTCATTCATGTTCATCCCATTACATAAATAGGAAAAAACCCATAGATCACGGCTTCGCTGTTCAAATCCTGGATTGCATTTATGCATTATGATTTTTAGCACGTCATCCTTGCTGAGTGCTTTTTTGGTATTGCTGCCAGCTGGTATCATATACCTTCTCTTGCCGAAAGGGTATAACTCCCTATTCATAATGCCCGCGTCAATGGCGTCATTACAAACAGATCTAATGTGCCGGCAATATATACCAACGGTTGTCAGGGTAGCGGGGGATGAGCTTCCTTTCGGTCCCCTGCGTTTTCGACCGTGCTTGAGCATCCATTTCTCATAACTCGTCAAAAACGCTGGAGTCAGATATTCAAAGCGGAGTACAATCTCTTTTTTCTTCGCTTCCTTGATTGGTAAGGGCGGAAGGCTCAGCAATTCCTGACGTTGCTTTTCGGTGAGAGACTCGAGAAAACGCAGCAATGATGTGGACGTCGAGGTGTAGCTCAGTGCATTTCCAATCCGGCCTTCCTTGTTCATTTCATTTGCTTTCAAAGTGAGAGCCTGAATGACATTGTTTTTATCCCTTGTCTCCTTGCTAGGCTTCGATTCCTGACCAAACATACTTATCTCATATGCGAATCGCTCAAAGCTGAAGTCGTCATCAAGCTTGCCCACAATTGTCCGGGCTCTGCCTAGGAAACTTTCGACTTCTTTGCCAGTATACTCTTCCTCATAAGTACTTCCGAAAAGCTTGTTCCATAACTTCCTTCTGTAGTCGTTTTTCACTTGTCCGGGCATACCGGATTTGTGCTTTTTGAGAAAGTCCCAGTCCTGTTCTGAGATTTTCAAACCTGTGGTGAAAAGTCGCTGTTTTCCCTCATGAGAAACCAACCATTTTATCACACCTTCATCACCTTTTGAAGCTCTTTTGTCGAGGAATAAATTTACCGTTGTAGCGCTCATGATCGTTGGTCATTTCGTTCTAGTTGCAATAAACTTGCAATAGTAAATTAAAAAATAACGAAAGACATCACCAAATAAATCGTGAAATTAATTTTTTAAAATGCTGGTAATTAATTGATTATATAAGTATCGAAAAATGAGCAAAAACAAAAAAAGGAATATTTTATGTGACTGTTAATCAGAGGGTCGTTGGTTCGAGCCCAACTTCGGGAGCCCTGAATGTGAAGCACTTAGCATTAATTTGCTAGGTGCTTTTTGCTTTAGTTGCAATAGATACGGTGCTACCTACTTATTGGGGATCAAGTCCTAAATTTGTAGAGCGCATAGGATTCTCAAAATTCCCAAATCCCAGCATTACCTTCACAACTTGCCCATTTAATAACTTATTGATGCTGACCGGGTATAAATGGGCTGTTAATGACATTTGGCCATATACTTAAACAGTCGTCCTCATATTAGATGAATCGCAGAAACTTCCTGAAAAATTCAACTGCGGCAACCGCTGGCCTTACTTTGCCAATTGGTGTGGCTGCATCTCCGCAAAAAACGATCAAAAAAGTAATTGTAGTAGGTGCAGGTCTGGCGGGTCGAACGGCCCCTGGGAACTCCCTCAAGCCGCCCACGAAGTACCTGTACTAGGAAGCCAGAGATCGGTCCGGTGGCCGTGTGCTGACGCTTTGGGAAGGATTCACTCCAGGGTTGACGGCTGAGGCTGGCGGCATGACATTCAATGATAATTACTTCCGTGTTGCGAAACTCTGACTTCACACCTTCACTAACGCCTGCCAAAAAGGAGATCATTGCAAGAATGAATTACATGCCGGTTACTCGCATATTCCTGGAAGTAAAGAATAGTTTTTGGGAAAAAAGGGGGAAAATGGTCTTTCCCTGACAGACGTTCCAATCTGCGAGGTAGAAGAGCACCCTATGATCAAAACATGTAGCGAGAAAGAAAGAGGGATTCTTGAAGCGCATATACGCGGCGTTGATGCATTAGAAGTTGACGAAATGTCGGGTGCCAGAAGGTTGGTATTTGCTCAGCAACGACGGTTATATGCGATACCTTTACTGGGTCTGCAACTCATGGACAAGCATGAGCGGATATTGATTTTTCCGACTGTCAATTTCCGATTTTGCGTTGGATAATAAAAAAAACGGTGCATCGATTATATCTGAACAGCTGCTGACTTTTTTGACAAAAATCGAATTTTTGAGAGACCTTCCAAATCTATACCTACCTTGATATGAGGAAATTATTATTAGTGACTACGTCCCTGGCGCTATTTTGCTGCGAGCAAAAGTCCGACAAAAATCATGTTAATTTCACGGAAATGTCGGATAGTATCACCCTGAATTTCCTTGCATGGCGGCCCTACATGGGCGGTTTTCTCGGATTGCATGAATATGATGGCAAAGTGACGGATTACAGTAAAATATCTATTGACAGGGAGCTAGCCAGACTCAAACAGGATGACAATCGGCTTTCCGGTTTGGACAGAGCTTCATTGAGTGACGAAGAGTTTTATGATCTTAGGATTTTACAACACTCCATTCAGACAGAAATTTTTAACATTGAGGATTTGAATGCTTATGCTACGAATCCGATTAATTACGCTTTTGTTATTGATGCAAATGCCTATGTGAAAAGGGACTATGCGCCAATTGAGGAGCGGGTCAAATCCATTATTGCCATGGAAAAACGCGCTCCGGAAGTATTCAAAAATGCAAAGTTAAACTTGCTCGACAGTTTGGCTAAACCTTATGTTGAAACAGCCATTCTGATTGCGCGTGGATCAGCGGCATTTTTGGAAGGAGATCTGTTAACGGCTTTGAAAGAAGTAAAAAATGATTCCCTGATGGCAAAAGCCGATTGAAGTTTACAACGATCTGCAAAATGATCACCCCACGGCAGCGAACCTGATTTCTGACACCCGAAAAACACTTGAATCTATAAGACAGTATCTCGTAGACAAAAAGATCGTTAGCCTGCCAACGGAGGATAGGGTCCGGATTGAAGAAACGCCCCAATTCTTGCGCGGACTGACCACGGCCTCACTGGACGCGCCTGGTCCTTTTGAGACGAAAGGAACCGAAGCCTACTATTACATCACACCGGTTGACCCGAAATGGACATCGAAACAGCAGGAAGACTGGCTGCGACAGTTCAATTATTTTACGAACGACGTCGTCACCATTCATGAGGCGTATCCTGGTCATTATATGCAATTTCAGCATCTGAAAGCCTCGTCGGCCACGCGGATCGAAAAGGCTTTCTATAGCTATGCATTTGTGGAAGGTTGGGCGCATTATGCTGAAAAAATGATGCTCGACGAAGGGTTTGGTGACAATGGCGATCCTGTAAGAGTTGCCAAATACCGGCTTGCCCAGTCGGGAGAGGCATTGCTTCGTTTATGCCGTTTGTGCGTGTCCGTCAAAATGCATTGCCAGGGAATGAATGTCGACGAAGCAACGAGATTTTTTATGGATAACTGGTATCAGGGTGAAAAACCCTCGCAACGGGAAGCGCTCCGTGGCACATTCGATCCGGGTTATCTGTATTATAGCATAGGCAAATTGCAAATCCTCAAACTTCGGGAAGATTATCAGAAACAGGAAGGTGCCAATTTTTCATTACAAAAATTTCATGATCTTGTTTTGGGCAGCGGGATGTCTCAGGTTGGTTTGTTGCGAGAAAAATTGTTAAAAAATAAGTCGATTTGGAAGGATACACTATAATTACGCAAATTCGGTTATAGGTTTTGAATCCAGCTTCTGGCTGAGCGGAAAATAGGGGAGGTCAGACCACCCAATTCCGTGGCAGCCCTGATGGATAATCGAAGACAGGCATGGTAAGACATCGCTGATTATCACCCCGCAACTACCAGTAAGCAAATGGCATAAAGTGATTGCCACGGAATATGGGGTTCAATCACATACACATTGCCCCAGTATAATGATGTTGTAATTTGTTTGTCAATTAATGTCCAAGAGGACTTACACTGAGCTATCACTTCCCTTCTTATTCTGCCAACAGCAGCCAAGGCCAGCTCTCTGGATCCATTTTTGTTCACTGTCAGAATCGGAGACTTGCAAATTTTAACATCTGATGAAATGATCCCATTCAGGCAGCCAGTTGTGAACGGCTTGGCCTGAGCATTTGAAACAAATTGAAAATGTGCTGGAATACAACTTTCCAGCTCTGCCTTGTTACAGAAAACGTTCAATAAGCTGTTTGAATGCATCTTCAAGCTGATTGCCATTGCTGTTGAAAAGTAACTTCGTGCTTGAGATATGTTGTCAGTTAGTTGAGCGAATAGTTGTTGCTCTTTTTCTTCGAAATACAACTTAAGATTTGAAAAACTGCTCAGCCATACCTTCAATACATGCAGGGTAGCGGCGAATACCTATGGCGTTGGTTCACCGTCAGTTATCTTTTCAGCTCGGGACCTTGATCTTCCTTTTTTTCAAGCGCAGTGATTTCCGTGATAAACTCGGCCAGGCTTCCTGACTGAGGTCCTGCGCTGGCGGCTAATAAAATCGTAGTTCGAGCCTTGTTTTGCTTTGAATCTGATATCTTTGGAAACATGATACAGACTTTCTGGGCAATACATAAGCAAGCATTGCGCTGCGATAGCCCGGATCAGAGATTTTCTTCCTAAACCTAAAAAAATAATGAAATTGAAGTTCAACAAATTTAAACCTTCGGGAATTACTGTTGTTTTGCTGTCGCTTCTGTTCCTGACTTACACGTGCTTTCCGGTAATTGCAGGCGCCGAGATAACTGCAAAGGCAGATACCTTCAGGTTGTTTTTGATTGGGAACAGTTTTTCGCAAAATGCTACCCGTTACCTTCCGCAGCTGGCAGAGGAAGGCGGGCATCCTCTGAAGATCGGGCGTGCTGAGTTGGGTGGATGTTCCCTGCAAAGACATTGGGAAATAGCAGAAGCTGCTGAAAAAAATCCTGATGATCCCAAAGGCAAAGCCTATAATGGAAAATCACTGCGGCAGCTCCTGGCCGGCGGGAACTGGGATGTGGTGACGATCCAGCAAAATTCTATGAATTCGGGGGATGTCACTACTTATTCGCCTTATGCCAAAAAACTTTTCGATCTGGTGCGATCCATCCAGCCTAAGGCCAGGATTGTGATGCAGCAGACCTGGGCGTACCGTGTGGATGCTAAGAAATTCACGCAAACTGCTGACAATCAGTTTGCAGAAAATGCAAAGGAAATGTATGAGAAGTCGAGGGCTGCCTACCACGCAGTAGCCAACGAACTTGGGATATCGTTATTCCCGGTGGGTGATGCTTTCTGGAAAATCAATTCAGATCCTGAAACTGCCTACAAGCCTGATACTAACTTCGATTTTGAAAATCCAAAATATCCTATTCTGCCAGACCAGGCGAATTCTCTTCATGTGGGTTACAGATGGGATAAAAGTCAGAAACTGGCTTTTGACGCCAATCATGCCAATGAAGCAGGCTGCTTTCTGGGCGGCCTGGTATGGTATGCGGTGTTATTCAACGAGTCGCCCGCCAAGCTCAAATTTTGCCCTGAAAATGTGGATGCGGGATTTGATGCGCAGCTTAAAAAAGTAGCCCGTGAAGTAACGAAAGACAGTCAGAAGAAGAAATAATCTCCCGCAGCGGTAATCTCCTTCTAAATGATCATTTGGTGAAACATCATGCCGGTCATCAATGCTGTGCCTGACGCAAGATATCTGATCCTCAACGTCTCAAACAGCATTGAGCTGAATGCCGGGAAAGTGGCTTTGTTTAAATAAACCAATGTGGTAATGGATACTTCGGGACATAGCATCATAAATCCGGGCGAGCTCCCGAAACAATTCGGAACAGATAAATTTGCCTTTGGTACCCACGCGCCCATACTCGATTACTGGTCGAAATTGTGGCGGATAGAGGCGCTCAGGGATACCGAAGCTGATGCAAAGACCAGGGATATGCTGCGTTCGGGAAACATCAAAAGGCTTTTGAATATCAGCTGAGATTTTTTGACTAAATTCAAACCATCAGCCTATTCATCTCCTAACCTGTCACCAATCAGTATCATGGCGAAAAATAAAACCATCGAAACCGAAGCAAGCGTTGCAGCCTATGTGGACGCCATTCCCGACGAAAAGAGGCGGGAAGAATTCAGAACACTGGTTGATATTTTTGCTAAGTCAAGCGGTTTTGAACCCAGAATGTGGGGTCCGGCCATTGTGGGCTTTGGTACCTACCATTACAAATACGAAAGCGGTCACGAAGGTGATGCGCCCCGCGTCGGCCTGTCTTCCAGGGTCAATGCGATAACCCTGTATCTTGCTTATGATTTTAAGGAAAGAGAAGAGTTGCTCGCGAAATTCGGCAAACACAAGACCAGCAAAGCCTGTATTTACGTCAAAAAGCTGGCCGATATAGATACAGCCGTGCTGGAAAAAATGGTGAAAAATTCAATGGACCAGATGCAGCAGGATTATCCTTTGTAATAAGCTAAAATGCAATGGTAATAGCGACTTTTTATCACCTGGCCGATTTCATCGCTTTCAAGACCTTGAGGTTCTTATCATTTTTAAGTTTCTGATACTCTTCGGTTTCAGAGCCGTATATCGCGATTTTCCCTTCGGCGTTGCTGTGAACGCCCCAGCCGTAACGTTTGGTTAGGGGAGACGCGCGGAAGCAGGCCTGCCCTTTTGAGAAAAACGCCTTCCGGGCTTCTTCAAGCTCGTTTTCCGTGAGATCTTTGCGTTCGGCGAAAACATGGAACAGCACATCGTCAGACGTAAACTTGTACGGGTTTTTACGCACCATATCGAACTGAATGCTGGCCACGGTTTTAGTATCCCCTTTTATTGGCGGTACTTCACCTGCCGATGCAGGTGAATCGTCGGCGATCTCGATAAATGTATTTTCGTAATTGGTTGTGTGGATTTTCATTGTAATGCGATTTTCCTATTCGTGACTTTGCGCTATTCAACCAGTTTTTTCAGACCATCAATTACCGTGCCCCAGTTGGCTTCGGAATGCTCGGCTTTTTCGGCATCATAATTGGTTTGTTTGATCTTTAATATGGTTTTGCCGTCGGCTTCTTCAACCTCATATTTCACCAGGAGATGATTCTCAGGCAAATCCTCCATATTTGTCCAGTCGCTCAGGTACGAGTAGGCCAGTTGTTTATTAGGGACAAATTCCAGCACGGTTCCTTTATCCTGATAATATTTCCCTTCATATTCGCCCTTGAAATAAATAGGACTGCCTACCTGCCAGTCGGTTTCCAGGTCTGAACCGAAAAAGTATTGTTTTACGATGGCCGGATTGGTGAGAGCATCCCAAACTTTTTCAACGGGTGCATTGATGGTTGTCTTGTAGGTAGTTTCAAAGTCGGTTTTCATGGTGTTTTATTTGAAGTAATAAATCACGCGCTCATAATTTTTCCCATATCGAGCTTTTTCATCTGCATCACTTCCGCCATGATCCGCTGGGCGCGTCCGGGGTCGGACATTAATTCTCCCAGGCCGGAAGGGATGATCTGCCAGGAAAACCCGAATTTATCTTTCAGCCAGCCACACATGCTTTCCTCGCCGCCGTCGGATGTAAGTTTTTCCCAATAACAATCTATTTCTTCCTGACTGTCGCAGTTCACAACTAACGAAACAGCCTCGTTGAATTTGAAATGCGGCCCGCCGTTGAGCCCCATCAGCTTATATCCGTTCACTTCAAACATTACCACCATTGGCGTATCCGTGGTGATTTTTGAGTTTTTGAAAACAGAACAGTAAAATTCCGCGGCGGATTTTGCGTTGCCATCGAACCACAGACATGGGTAAATAGGACTGCTCATTTTTCTGAAAGTTAAGGTGTTGAATGAAAAATTACTGATGCAAGTTTAGACAACATTCAACAAACTCAGAGGGGGATAAAGCGACTTTTTCGGGGGTTACTTGCGACAGAAATCAGCCCTGTTTTTTCGATTTGAAAACCTCTTTACCGCTATCCAGGAATGCTGCGAAATTGGCCGGTTTCAGGTCGTAATTTTTTGGGGCAACCAGCAAATTTCCCTCGTGGTCGATCAGGCAATAATGCGGCTGGGCGTTATTATTGTATTTGACGATCTGAAGATCCGCGTTTTGCGCACCTATGGTTTTCTTGACCTTATTATCATATTTGGAAGTGTACCATTCAGATTCAGGGAGCTCAGTTTTGTCATCCACATAAAGCGCCACGATCACATAGTCATTCTGAAGACGTTTAAGGACCTCAGGATCCGGCCAGACGCGGGCTTCCATTTCACGGCAATTCACGCAACCATGACCTGTGAAGTCAATAAAAACGGGCTTGTTCACTTTTTTGGCATAGGCAATAGCCTCTTTATAATCAAAGAACCCATCCAGCTCGTGCGGCAAATGGAACAGGTCGGTATACTTTCGGGTTTCTCCGGATGTTGCGGATGAAGCTATTCCTGCCGTTCTTTTGCTCAGGTCAAAATCAATTGTGGATTGCGGAGGAAGGTAGCCTGCCAATGCTTTCAGAGGCGCGCCCCACATGCCGGGAAGCATATAAATGACAAAAGTGAAAGTGATGATCGAAAGCAGGATCCTTGGTACGCTCACACGTTCCACTTCGGAATCGTGCGGGGTGCGTATTTTGCCCAAAAGATAAAACCCAAGCATTCCGAAAATCACGATCCAGAAAGCCAGGTAAATTTCCCTGTCGAGCAGCCGCCAGTGGTAAACCTGGTCGGCGATACTGAAAAATTTGAGCGCGAGCGCCAGTTCCAGAAAACCGAGTACAACTTTTACGGTATTGAGCCAGCCGCCTGATTTTGGCAGTGATTTCAGCCATTGAGGAAAAAGCGCGAACAATGTAAACGGAATAGCAAATGCGGATGAAAACGCGGCCATACCAATAATAGGCTTCACCACTGCGCCCCCTGCCGAAGCGACCAGCAAACTGCCGACGATAGGCCCGGTGCATGAAAAAGATACCAGTACCAATGTAAATGCCATAAAGAAAATACCCAGATAACCGCCCTGGTCGGCTTTTGCATCCATTTTATTCACAAAGGAACTGGGCAGGACAATTTCAAAAAGCCCCAGAAAAGAAAGCCCGAACGCAAAGAAAATCCCAAAGAAAAGCAGGTTCGGAAACCAGTGTGTGCTCAGAAAATTAGCAAAGGCAGGGCCGTTGAGCCGGGATACCACCGTTCCGATCAATGTGTAGATCAGCACAATGGAAATGCCGTACAGCAATGCTTTTACCTTTCCGTTCGACTGGTTGGTAAAGTAGCTAACGGTCATGGGAATGATCGGGAAAACGCAGGGCGTAAGCAGGGCAACAAGGCCGGACAGAAATGCTGCAAGGGCAAATCCCCACAAAGAGCCAGTGGCCGCAGGATCTTCTGAATCTGTCAGTTGGATTGTCGGAGCGGCTTTTTCAGATGCATTGGAGGCAGTATCAGTTTCTGCGGCAGCAGTAATAGCGGATGAAACCGTGTCATTATTATTTTCTGCAACCGCAGGAGCAGCAGTTTCAGGAGCGGGAACATTGGCACCGACAGTCGGGCTGGTTTCCGGTGCAGCGGCAGCAACTACTTTTAATCCCTTGAATTCAAAATCGTCACTTCCCGGTATACACAGGCCGGATACATGACTGCATGTCTGGTATTCGGAGCTTCCTTTTATAACTGGATTGTCGGTAAGTATCTTTACAGATTGCTTAAAAACTCCCTTTCCTTCAAAATAGCGCACATTTCCACCCCATACTTCCTCGAATTTCGTTTTGGGGTTCTGCGGTTTCAGCTTTCCTACTACCTCAAAAGAGTTGTTTTTTTCAAAAGTGAAGCTGGTCAGCATAGGTCCGAGGTCCGGGTCGAAATCGGAAGAGTACATGTACCAGTCCTTATCGATCACCGCCGTAAAAACCAGGTCCACGGTTTCACCTTTTTTTACCTCATTTTTGGAAAAAGTATAGGTCCATTGCGCCTTGGGCTTTTGAATCTGGGCGGAAACAGTATCCTGAAAAAAGAATGTGAGGGCAAGAAGTAAAAGAAAAACAATGCGGTTCATGATAGCAAGGATATAATTTGCATGCTTCTGTAAAGAATTTGTGTTATGAAAGATAGAACGTAATTGTGATAAAAAAATTCATGACGGCCAGCCTTTTGCTTTTCTGTTAACTTTGTGGCCTCAAATCCAGAATTGTAAATCAAAATTTCGATGTCCGAAAAGCTGTACGTTATAAAAATCGGTGGTAATGTTATTGACAATCCCGAAGCCTGCGACAGGTTCCTGAGTCATTTTGCAAAGATAGAAGGTGCAAAGATCCTAGTTCACGGGGGGGGCAAAGTGGCTACGCAGATCGCCGCGAGGCTTCAGATTGAAACCCAGATGGTCGACGGGCGCAGGATTACCGACAAGCCCATGCTGGATGTGGTAACGATGGTTTATGGTGGATTGGTGAACAAAAATCTGGTAGCAATGCTTCAGGCTGCCGGCTGCAATGCGATCGGGCTGACGGGCGCGGACGGCGGGATTATCCGGTCTGTAAAGCGTCCGGTGAAAAGCATTGATTATGGTTTTGTGGGTGATATTGAGGAAGTAAATGCTGCGCAAATCAGCGCCCTATTAAGCAGCGAACTTGTGCCGGTCATTGCTCCCCTCACTTACAGCTCGGAAGGGTTATTGCTAAATACCAATGCAGATACCATGGCCTCTGCCACTGCCGTAGCGATGGCCGGAAGTTTTGAAGTTAACCTCATCTATTGTTTTGAAAAGAAAGGCGTTCTTTCAGATCCTGACGACGACCTTGCCGTCATCCCGTCGCTGACCCCGGCTTCCTATGAAGAATATAAATCGGCCGGCGTGATCAATAAGGGCATGATCCCGAAGCTGGATAATGCTTTTGCCGCACTTACCGCGGGTGTCAGCAGGGTAACGATTTGCCACGCGGATGACCTGGGCGAAGCTATCATATCTGCCGCGGGAACAACAATTTCTTTGGCATAACTACGATTTAGCCAATCATTATTTGCGAGTTTTTATAGAGGGGGATTTATTAAATTTTTTTAAAATTGATTTTCTCTTACTAAATTGCCTGTCCATAACCCACTCACTCAATGGCGTTTCGAAAAAACCTGCTTTTGGTATTGCTGTCCCTATGCAATTACGTTTCAGCACAGGTTCCGGAATTTTATAAGGAAGTCCAGCCGATCATTCACGCCAATTGCGTTCCCTGCCACCGCACGGGCGAGGCTGCGCCATTCCCGCTGATCACTTTTGAGGATGTGACCAAGCGTTCCAAGTTTATCAAACAGGTGGTCAGTTCGCGCTACATGCCGCCATGGAGAGCCGATAATCATTATAATACTTTTGAAAATGACCGGTCGCTGAGTGAGAAGGAGATCAAGACGATCGTAAGCTGGATCGACGGCGGAACACCCAAAGGAAAACCGAACACAAAAGCCGAGCAAGATCTTTTGGCGAGGGTCAATGCCGGAACTGCCTATAAGCGCAAACCAGACCTGCACCTGGGCATTAAAGAGGCATTTAAGTTGAAAGGTGATGCGGTCGAAAGGTTTGTGATGTTTAAAATTCCGTTCGAGCTGGGGCAGGAAGCGAATGTGGAGGGGATAGAATTTACCTCCAATAATAAAAAACTCATACACCACGCCAATTTCGCTATTCATCCGGTAGCGGACCAGTCGATTGACTTGTACAACTCGGTAGATTTCGTAGATCTCAGCGGACCTTCCGGGGATAAGTATTACGAATGGATCAAGTATAAAAAAGAAATGACCTACTATGGCGGCTGGATCCCCGGAACCACAGTGGAAACTTACCCGGAGGACATGGGTTGGGTTATGCCAAAAAGAGGTGTCATACTCCTGACTGTACATTTCGGGCCGTCTTCTCTGGACACCGAAAGTATCGACGGTGTTAATATATTTTTCAAACAAACGCCAATCAAAAGGAAGGTGAAGGTGATCAGTCTGGGTTCCGGAGGGATAGGTGAAAAGGATATCAGCCCGCCTTTTATGATTTTTGCGGATGAGGTAAAAAGCTTTCGTTTAAGGATCGGAAACAACCAGCCTGACATTTCCCTGCTTTACGCCTGGCCGCATATGCACCAGCTTGGGAAAGAGTTCAAGGCTTATGCTACTACTTCAGTCCAGGATACCATAAAGCTTGTCCATATTCCTTCCTGGGATTTCCGCTGGCAGGAAATTTACAAGTATAAAAAACCATTGTTGCTGCCCAAGGGGGCCATAGTGCATGTGGAAGGCACCTATGACAATACTACGGCCAATCCTATGAACCCGCACAATCCGCCTGAACTGGTGATGTCGACCGGGAATATGCGGAGCGACCAGGAAATGATGACGCTGATCTTGATGTATGTGGAGAGAGAACCGGGAGATGAAAACCTGGTTTTCAAGTGGAACTGAATTTTTAAGGGTATTTTAAATCGTGCTGAATGGTTAGACTTTACTTCATATTCATCTTACTGCTGTCGTTCCCCGTTTTTTCACAAACCACATTTACCAAACTTTTGCCCAAAGATACCAGGGTGAATTTTGTGAATAAAATAGAGGAAAACGATTCCTTGCACATATTCCGGTATGAGTACCTGTACAATGGGAACGGCATCGGCGTGGGCGACTTTAACAATGACGGCACGCCCGATCTGTTTATTTCCGGTAATACTGTCCCTAACAAATTGTACATCAACAAATCCGGGCAATCACAGATCCGGTTTGAAGATGTCAGCAAAAAAGCAAAGATCGAAGGAAATGGTACCTGGTCTACGGGCGTGAGCGTCGCGGATGTGAATGGTGACGGGCTGCCGGATATCTACGTTTGCCATTCCGGTTTTTACCGGAAGCTTTCGGACAAGAACAACGAGCTTTTTATCAATCAGGGTATCAAAAACGGTGTACCTGTTTTCAAAGAAATGGCAGTGGAGGCGGGGCTCAATGCCATAGGCTCCCAATCCACACAGGCCGCGTTTTTTGATTATGACAAAGATGGTGATCTGGATATGTTCCTGCTTAACCATTCCAATCACAGTGTCAATCCTTTTCTGAATACCCGGGAAATGCGCGCGACGCCCAATCCTTATTTCGGCAACCGTTTGTTCGAAAATGTAAGCGAAGGCGGGAAACTGAAATTCAAGGATGTTACCGAAAAAGCAGGTATCATCAACAATGCACTGAACTTCGGGCTGAGCGTCATTGTGGCCGATGTCAATCAGGACGGCTGGCCGGACCTTTATACTACGAGTGATTATACCGAAGTGGATTGTTATTATGTCAACAACCGGAACGGGACATTTACGGAATCGTTGAAAAAGTCGTTTACGCATGTTTCCAAGTTTTCCATGGGGGCAGACGTCAGCGATTTTAATAATGACGGAAAACCGGATGTGCTGACGCTCGATATGCTGCCTGAGGACAATCACCGGCAGAAATTGTTAAAGGGTCCAGATATTTACGATCAGTACCATTTGTTGCTGGACAGTGGTTACTACCATCAGAATATGCGGAATATGCTGCATCTGAACCGGGGAAGCGACGCCAGCGGTAATGTTAAATTCAGCGAGATCGGGCAGCTAGCCGGAGTATCGAATACGGACTGGAGCTGGGCCGGATTAATGGCCGACCTGGACAATGACGGCTGGAAAGACCTGTTCATCACGAATGGTTACCTGAGGGATTTTACCAACATGGATTTTCTCAAATACACGGTGGCCGATGAACAGATGAAGGAAGTAGGAAAAGGAAACCTGAATTTCAAGACTTACAATCTTGTTCAGAAAATGCCTTCCAATAAACTGAAAAACTATCTTTTCAGGAATGCGCATGCCACTTCCGGAAATTATGCATTTGAAGATGTTTCCAGAAGCTGGGGTTTCAGCGAAGAGGCGGTTTCCAACGCGGCTGCCTATGCGGACTTTGACGGCGACGGCGATCTCGATCTGGTGATCTCCCACATCAATGAGCCTGTTTCCATTTATCAGAACAATACCGTTCAGAAAGGACTTATTGTTAAACTGGCTGGTTCGGGGAAAAATTCGCAGGCTTTCGGAAGTAAGGTCTGGGTGTACAGCCAGGGACTCATGCAATATTCGGAGCTGTACCCGGTGCGCGGCTACCAGTCTACGGTAACCACGGACCTGCATTTTGGATTGGGGAATTCGGGTAAGACCGATTCCGTAAAAGTGCTCTGGCCTTCCGGCAAGGTTACTTTTCTTGGAAGTCCGAACCAATCTATTCTTAGTTTGAAAGAATCAGACGCGCAGGACAAAATAACAGAAACAAAAACGCAGGTTGCGGGAAAGTTCAGAAAAATTGATCCCGGAAGTATCGGCATTGATTTCGTCCACCATGAAAATGAATTTGTGGATTTCAAAGTGGAAGTGCTTTTGCCATATCAGTTGTCGAAGCTGGGACCTGCGCTGGCCAAAGGTGATGTAAATGGCGACGGCCTGGAAGATCTGTTTTTCGGAGGTGCCTCAAACCAGTTCGGCGTATTATATATTCAAAAGCCGGGGGGCAAATTTGAAGGTGCGGCTGCCCAGCCCTGGCGGCAAAATGTTGCCTGTGAGGAAGTATCCGCATTATTTTTGGACGTGGACAGGGATGGGGACCTGGATTTATATATTGTCAGCGGAGGAAATGAATTTGAAGAACAGGCATTGGAATACAGGGATCATTTGTATATCAACGAAGGAAACGGTACCATGCATGAGGAGGTTTTGGCATTACCCTCCATGAAAAATCCCAAGCAGATCGCAGTTCAGGCCGATATCGACAAAGACGGTGATCTCGACCTTTTTATTGGAGGAAGGGCAGTTCCCGGTTCTTTTCCTATTCCTGCACGAAGCTATATTTTAAGAAATGACACCAAAGGCACCAATATTAAATTCACAGACGTAACCGCCGAGTGGAGTAAGGACCTGCTAAATCCCGGCATGATCACAGGTGCCACTTTTGATGATTTGGACAAAGACGGAAACCCCGATCTCATCCTGGCCGGCGACTGGATGCCTGTTCGTGCTTTTAAAAATACAGGCAAAAGCATGGATGAGGTGAATGTCCCCGAATTGAAAAATACTGACGGTATGTGGGCGGCGCTTGTTCCGGTGGACATTGACCAGGACGGTGATATGGATTTTGTGCTGGGAAACGGAGGGCTTAATAACCAGTATAAAGCATCCGTGGAAAAGCCGGTCGTGATTTATTACGATGATTTTGACAAAAACGGCGTCATAGATCCGATTTGCACTTATTATATCGGAGATAAAAGCTACCCTATGTTTTCCCGGGACGAAATGCTAGACCAGGTCGTGTCGCTCAAAAGAAAGTACACCAGTTACGAATCCTATTCGGACGCCACAGTTGAAGATATTTTTGGAAAAGAGGCCATCGCGAAAAGCGACAAAGTTTACTGTCGCCTGCTGACAAGTGTAGTTCTCGAAAATAAAGGAGGGTTTCAGTTTCAAATACATCAGCTGCCGGAAGACGCCCAGATGTCCAGAGTAAGTGGTATTGTTTCGGAGGATTTGGATCACGATGGGAAACCTGATCTGGTGATGGCGGGTAACTTTTCTCCTTATCGCGTACAGCTGGGGCCTTGTGACGCCTCTTTCGGGGCGGTGCTTCTGCAAAAGGAGCCTTTTGTTTTTGAAGCGGTGCCTCCGGCCGAGTCCGGTTTTTGGGCGGGGGGCGATGTAAGAAATATGGCGAAGATTGATGAACGTATAGTTATATCCGTTAATAACGGAGAGCCTGTGTTTTTTCAAATTGTAAAATGAATCATGGCGGGAGATACTATTTTAAAAATGATCGGCAAGTTACTTTTGGTGTTTGTTATCGTGCTGGGGCCTTTGGTTTGCCTGGGGCAGGGACCATCTACCAAGCTGCTGCATAGAGCTGAAAAAAACCTGACGAGGACAATTGTTCACGACATATTTTCGCCTCCGGTAGCAAGCCGGATCTATCTGTATGCCAATGCTGCTGCTTACGAAACCATCATTTTGCAGGATAAGCAATACCAAAGCCTTCACGGACAGATCGCCGGTTTCCCTGATATTGGCGGTATTGCGAGGGCTGAGAAAGTAAACTATCCGCTTGCATCGGTTTATGCTTTTTTCAAAACCGGAAGCAAGCTGGTTTTCTCGGAGCATTTACTGAAGGATAGTATAGAAGTCATTCTTGGCGGATTTAAGGAAACAGATCCTGAAGTATATAGCAATTCTTTGAAACTTGGGGAGGCGGTCAGTGACAGCATCATGAAATGGTCGTCGAGTGACAATTATCTGCTGACCCGGAAAAAGCGGAGATATAACTACAGTAAACAAAAAGGAAAGTGGACCCCGACGCCTCCTGGATATATTGATGCCGTGGAACCTTACTGGAGCCAGATCCGGCCCGTGGCACTCGACTCTGCCGGGCAGTTCAAACCTGTGCCTCCCCCGGCATACAGTACAGACTCCACGAGCCTGTTTATGAAGGAAGTACTGGAAGTGTACCGCCGGACGCAAAAACTAACTCAGGAGGAAATTCTGATCGCCAGTTTTTGGGACTGCAACCCCTTTTTCCTGAACACCCAGGGACACCTTAATTTCGCTACTAAAAAATTGTCCCCCGGCGGACACTGGATTTCAATTGCCGGACAGGCTACGGAATCCGCCGGAAAAAGCTGGAAGGAAACGTCCGCAGCATATCTGCTAACATCGGTCGCGTTGTTCGATGGGTTTATCAGCTGCTGGGACGAAAAGTACCGCAGCCAGCTGATCCGTCCCGAAACGGTGATCAATGCCTATGTCAACGAAAAATGGAGACCCCTCCTGCAGACCCCACCATTTCCTGAATATACCAGCGGGCATAGTGTGATATCCACCGCCGCGGCGGTTGTCCTGACAAGCATTTTAGGGGAAAATTTCGCCTTTAATGATCATACTGAAACGGAATACGGACTTCCTGTCCGGCATTTTGACTCCTTTCTCAAAGCCAGTAACGAGGCTGGTATCAGCAGGTTATATGGCGGCATCCATTACCGGTCGGCCATAATGGAAGGGCAAAAACAGGGAGAAAACATTGGATTGCAGGTATTACGGAAAATTCAGCTAAGGCGCGTGAATTAATACAACACTCTAGCAAACAGGTATACCAATTATTAATATTTTTTAATAAATATTATCTTTTTGTTAATAAAAATATTTATTTTTGAATTCGAATAGTTATGATATCAATAGTAGGCTTGACAGCTACTTTGTTTGGCCGTTCCGGAGATTATCATAATAAAGTTGTGGATTACCTAAAAAACCAAATTTATCTAATTTATCAGTTTACCATGAGACAAAAGTTTACTGTATTAACCCGTCTGGTAACATTGCTCCTCCTTCTGACAGGAAGTACTTGGAGTGTGGCCCAGGACAGAAAAACCGTTAGTGGAACGGTTTTCGACAAGGATCAAAATCCTTTGCCCGGTGTGTCTTATCTAGTGAAAGGAAGCAGCGCAGGTGGTGCAACTGATGCCAATGGAAAATTCAGCATAGCTGTTCAATCGAACGCGGCTGTTCTTGTGTTTTCTTCAATAGGGTTTGTTACGAAAGAAGTGGAGGTTGGGAGTGCAAGCCAGATCACTGTGAATCTGGAAGAGGATAACAAGACACTTAATGAAGTGGTTATCACCGGTTTCGGTATGTCTACCGAGGCCAGAAAGCTTTCATATTCAGTTCAGTCCGTTCAGGGAAATGACATTACCCGGGCTGCGAATGCCAACATGGTAAACGCGCTTCAGGGTAAAGTGGCGGGGGTTATGATCAACCAGGGAACTGGTGGTCCGATGTCCTCTTCCCGTATCCGTATCCGCGGTAATGCGTCTTTGAGCCCTAACACCCAGCCGCTTTTTGTTGTGGATGGTGTTTTGATCCGTCCCGGAACCACAGGTGCCGATTCATGGGGTGCAGGCCAGGATTTTGGTAACATCATGAAAAACATCAACCCTGACAACATCGAGTCTATGACCGTTTTGAAAGGATCTGCTGCAAGTTCCCTTTACGGATCTGAGGCTTTGAATGGTGTGGTTGTGGTTCAAACCAAAAAAGGTCGCCAGGACAAAGGCCTAGGTGTGACTTACAATCACACGTCTACTTTTGAAAACGCGTACAAATTCCTTGATCTTCAGAATCAGTTTGGTGCCGGAAGGAGCTCGGAGTTTATTACAGGAGCTGATGGCGTTCCAGAAGTGGATCGTGCCAATTATCCATGGTCATACGGTCCTGAATTTAATGGACAGCAGGTACGTGACCTGGACGGAAGAATGGTTGAATGGAAAGCAAACGATCCGTTGAAATTTTTCCAGACAGGTAAATACATCAACCATAACGTGGTTGTGGAAGGTGGAAGCGAGCGCAGTTCTTTCCGTGCTTCTTTCTCTACTTTGAAAAATACTTCTATCATGCCTGCCGGTACAGAATTGAAGAGAAATAACTTTAATATCAGGGGAACCCAGAAAATTGGAAAGATCCTTAACCTAGATATCAGTGCGGACTATACCGATAATGATATGGTTAACCCGATCCGCCAGGGTGGTAACTACAACCCGGTTTTCCGTTTTGTATACAACCGTCCGCGTTCTATGGATATCGAGTACTGGTCTAAAAATTACATCGATCCAGTTGTAGGCGGCCGCAGGCAAGGAACAGCTGATCCTTACGGTATCACCGAATTTATGTTCCAGACTTTCGAGTTTAAGCAAACTCGTAACGAAAAAGTTTTCCGCGGAAACATTGACCTTACCGCTAATCTGACTGACTGGCTGACTTTGCTGGTACGCGGAAACGTTCAGACAGAATTGTACACTGGTAACAATAAGGACCGCGGAGCGGGCGTAGGTTTCACGGGCGGGGAATATGGAGAATATTCAGAGAACAAATCACAAAGCCGTTTCCAAAGTTTACTGAGCGCCAATAAGCAGCTTTCTTCTGATTTCAACCTGAGCTTCACGGTGGGTGGAGAAACCAACAGGTTGATCGGTGGACGTTACTACAGAGCAAATACAACCGGTGGTCTTCGTGTTCCTGATGTTTTCTCGCTTGCGAACACAACCAACCCATTGAACCTCAGCTATCCATTGACTGCTTCTAAACGCATCGACGCACTTTATGCTTACGGCGACCTGACTTATAAGGACGCGTTGACGCTTTCTGCAAGTTTCCGTAATGACTGGTCTTCTACATTGACCTATGCCGACGGAAGCGGAAATTATACTTATTCTTATCCTTCCGTTGGTCTTTCGTGGATTGCAACTGAATCCCTCAAAAATCTTCCAACCTGGTTGTCATTTGGAAAGCTGCGCGCCAGCTTGGGTTACACAGGTGGTGATACCGATGCATGGGCTACCAATCAGACAGGTATTTACCAGCCAAGCGGAACATACACGCAGGCTGACGGTTCTTTGATTAACTTGTCAGGCTTCCGTGACAACACGCTCCCAAACTATGGGCTGAGAAACCGTTTGGCACGTGAGGTTGAGTTTGGTGCGGACATTCGTTTCTTTAATAACCGCCTGGGAATTGATGCGACTGTTTATAACAAGATTACTAAAAATGAGATTCTAAGCCTTGCCACGACATCAGAATCAGGTGTAAGCAGCAGAGTTGTTAACGCTGGTAAAATCCAGAACAAAGGAGTGGAGATTTTGCTTACTGCAACTCCTATCAAAAAGGGTAAATTCGAGTGGAATACAAGCGTGAACTTCTCGCGTAACCGCAACAAAGTTCTTGAATTGGTACCAGGTACCGATACTTACACATTGAGTAACGGTTTCGGAGCTGATATGTCATCAGTTGCACGTGTTGGAAAAGATTACGGAACAATTATCACTTCTTATGCTTTTGCAACCTATCAGGGCGAGCCGGGTAATCCATCCAATGGTAAGCGCGTTATTGGTGCGAACAGCTCTGCGGAAGGTGGAATTGCTTTCCTAAGAAGCGGTGCTTATCAGGGACAGGGTTCAAAAGAACTGGGAACGATGATGGAGAAATTCCTGATGAGTAATGTGAACTCGCTGCGCTATGGAAATTTCACAGCAACTGTTCAGGCTGATGCGAAAATCGGTGGTTTGATGGCTTCTGCCACGCACCAGTACGGTTCATCGACAGGCGCATTCGCATTTACATTGCCAGGACGTAATACAGCACTGGGCGGGGTTTCTTACACAGACGCAGGCGGTGTGGCAAAAACTGACGGTATTATTCCGGATGGTGTTCTTGCTGACGGATATCAGGTCAATGTGAACGACCAACTGATCGACCTGGGCGGTATGCCATACGCGGAGGCTGTTGAAAAAGGATACTTGAAACCAATTCCGGCTTATGCTTACTATTACAACCTTACCCAGTGGGGATCAGGAATTCGGGAGTACTCTACTTTTGAAAACTCTTGGGTGTCACTTCGGGAAATCTCTATCGGATACAATGTTCCTGCTTCATTGCTGAATAAAGCTAAAATCCAGACACTGCGTGTAAGCCTGGTAGGACGTAACCTTGGTTACCTGTACAAAACTGCGAAAGACGGCGTAAACCCGGAAGGACTTTACAGCAACAGAGCAGGGGAATTCATGGAGTACGGCGGACTTCCGCTGACACGTAATGTAGGTGTTTCAGTAAATATCGGATTGTAATTCGGAATCACTTCCACCAATTCAAAAACAGAAATCATTATCATGAAATTTTTAAAGCATAAATTAATATTACTGGCGGCAGCAGGGTTCCTTTATTCCTGCGAGAAGCAAGCGTTCGTGGATGTTAACAAAAACCCGGATGCCCTTACATCAGTACCACCACAGAACCAGTTCCTGAATGCGACGATCAGTACGCACAGTACCGATTTCGAATTCTACTATGATATGTACCGCAGAATCATGCCATGGATGCAGTACAATACCGACCAGAATGGGAACCAGGGTGCTTTCACGCAAAACTGGGATAACTTCTCTCAGAGATATGGCCGGTTGTATAACGGTGTGGGTGACAGGCTGTATGATCTGGAACAGCTGGTGTCAAAATTAGAAGCTGATGATCAGCCACGTTATGCGCACATGGTTCAGATGGCGCATATCCTGAAAGCAAACTATACTTTCTACGTGTCGGACATTTATGGCAGCATCCCTTACTCTGAGGCTTTTCAGGGACGTTACGGCGGTACCTTGCTGCCCAAATACGATTCGCAGCAAGAGATTTTCGCCAGATTGGATACTGAGCTGAAAACAGCAATTGCTACTCTGAAAACTTCTCAGCCTATTGCCCAGTTTGATATCGGGGCTTATGACCAGTATTACAGAGGAAATGCTCAGAAATGGGTTAAAGCAGCCAACGCGCTGAGATTGAAGATTGCAATGCGGGTTCAGAAAGTAGATGCCGCAGCAGGAAATGCGATCATCAACGAAGTACTTGCTTCCCCTGCTGCCGACCTGATGAGCAGCAACGAAGATGGATGGGTTTTTGTATCAAACGCTGCTTTTACAGGAACGGGTGACGGTGGTAACTGGAATCCTGGTACACTCCGTGCTGCAAAACCGATGGTTGATTTCATGTGGGCAACGCAGGATCCTCGCATTGATGCTTTCTTTGCGCCAAACCAGTACTCACAGGCTACCATTGATGTCCTTATAAAGGATGGTGCTTTGCCAGCCGGAACCAAGGAGGGAAGACGCTACGTAGGTAGCTTCCCAAGCCCTGACGACGCAAGAATTCCCGCCAATATCCAGCGTTATTATACGCCAAAAATTATTCCTTCGACCAAAGCGACGGTGGATACATTGTCTTACCTGCAGCCACGCCTTTTCAGCGCAGGACGGAATGATGCGAGCGGGAACGCAGGAACAGGCTTTTCTTACCTTCCTGTGATCACTTATGCTGAATTTTGCTTCACCAGAGCTGAACTTGCTTTGAAAGGAATAGGTACAGGTACTGCGAAGGATTGGTACGAAGCGGGCGTGAGAAGTTCTATCGCATGGTATGACCAAATAGGTACAGGCAGCAAGCTTGGTGACTACACTGCTGTAACGCCTGCGGAAATCACCGCTTACCTTGCTCAGCCAGGCGTTGCTTACGATGCAGCAAAAGCAATGGATCAGATCGCCAGCCAGGCTTATCTGAACTTTATGAAACAACCTGCGGAAGGTTGGGACCTTTGGAAACGTACAGGATATCCTAATGCAACTTCTGTTGTTCCTCTCGTACCCGTGAGAAACTTGAACGTGACGCTGACTATTCCACGTCGTGCACCGCTGGGACTGATTAATGATACCGATCCTAACGTAGTGAATAAAAAAGCTGCGTACGATGCAATGGCCTCACTTCCTGGTTTTGGGACGAGTCCTCAGGATGCCACAGGCCGCGTATGGTGGGATAAACCTTGATCGTAAATCCTGACTTTATTAGTGAAGGGGTAGGCCGTCTGGTCTGCCCCTTTTTTTGGTTTTTGTGAATTCAGGATACGTGCGGTGTATTATGTTTTTCAGAATGGAATTACCGGGAGCTCATGGAATAGAAAACTCAAAGATTGATAAGACATCCATAAGCCTCAGTCCGGCTTTTTATGACGGGATTGCCGCTTAAAGTTTCATCAATCGCATTGCGCAGGTACTGTTCGGTAGCCACAGCGCGGCTTCTCCCCAATGCATAATACCAGTTATCGATCGCACCTTTGTAAACGACAATACCCGCTGAATTGACAAGGATGGCTTCGGGCATGACCTCGGCCTTGTAGCGTTTCACCTTTTGCAGATTAAGATCTTTATTGCCTGGTAAAGTCGTTTTGTATTTTTTCAAAAAGGATTTAATATCTGTTTCCGTAACAGTGGCAACCGGAAAAACGGCTTCAAAATCTATCCCTTTGGCAGAGTAGTCGGCATAAATACTTTTGATCTCTTTCATGTAAGCATTGGAAATCGGACATTCCGGATCCAGGAAAAAGATCACTTTCAGCCCACCGGGCTTTGCACCGGCGGTCAAGCCGGTCAGCATGCAGACAAATAGAATAGTCCGGTAAAATTTCAATACGGTCACGATCTTAATTTTTAAGCAGGTTTTCCAGCGCCGCTGTCACTTTTTCATATCCAAAAGCCGCTACCTCATTCTCCATCCGTTCGCGGATTTCGGCAGTTTGCAAATTCCCGATAGAGCCCTCGTGGGAATGTTTTAGTTCTCTCGGCGCAACATAGCTTCCGTCCCCGATCTCGGCTCCTACCTGGCGGTATGCATCCCGGAAAGGTACGCCGCTGATCACCAGCTCGTTTACCCGTTCCACACTGAAAAGCATGTCGTATTTCACATCATCCAGCAAATTCTGTTTCACTTTCATATTTTCCAGCATAAAAGCTGCAATATCAAGGCAGTCGAGGATTTCGTCGAATGCTGGCATCAGGATCTCTTTCAGCAGCTGCATATCCCGGTGGTAACCCGACGGGAGGTTGCTGAGAACCATCGTTACCTCCATCGGCAATGCTTTCATCCGGTTGGTTTTAGCACGAAGCAGCTCAGCTACATCCGGATTCTTTTTGTGTGGCATAATGCTGCTCCCGGTGGTAAGGTCATCCGGCAAAACAATGAACCCGAAGTTCTGGCTGTTGTACAGACAAACATCCATCGCCAGTCGGGAAACCGTGGCAGCCAGGGAAGAAATGGCGGTCAATGCAGCTTGTTCGGTACGTCCGCGGCTCATTTGGGCGTATACAACATTGTGGTGCATGCCTTCAAAACCCAGCAATTTCGTGGTCAAAGTCCGGTTAAGCGGAAACGAAGAGCCATAACCTGCGCCGGAACCCAGCGGATTGCGATTGGCAAGGCGATAGGCAGCATTGAGCTGGATAACGTCATCGATCAGGCCTTCCGCATAAGCCCCGAACCAGAGCCCAAAAGAAGACGGCATGGCGATCTGCAAATGTGTATAGCCTGGCAGCAGGTCATCTTTGTGTTGTTCCGAGCGGTCTATCAGTACATTGAACAGCTTTTCCGTAGCCTCTACCACTTCAAATAAGCGGGCACGGGTGTACAATTTCATGTCCACCAGCACCTGGTCATTCCGGGAGCGCCCGCTGTGGATCTTCTTGCCGGTATCGCCGAGTTTGCGGGTCAGCATCAGTTCAACCTGGGAATGCACATCTTCGACCCCATCTTCGATCACAAATTCGCCGGCAGTGATTTGTGCGTGGATCAGCGTCAGTTCTGCACGCAGGGATTCCAGGTCGTCGCTGGTCAGCAGGCCAATCGTTTCCAGCATCGTTGCGTGGGCGAGATTTCCCAGAACATCGAATTCTGCCAGGTTAAGATCCATTTCACGGTCCTTACCCACAGTGAATTTTTCGATTTTTTCAGAAGTAACTGTATTTTCTTTTTGCCAGAGTTTCAAAATGTACTGATATAAATGTTGTAAAAAGAGACCGGATAGCACCGGCAAATTTACAAGCTATCAGCGACAATAAGGCAAATTATGAGAAGTTGTGCGCTAATCCATCAGCCGGCGGATCGCGACAAAGCGTTTGTTGTAGTAAGCGGAATTCAACAGGTCGTACCGGATCCCGCCTTTAAACGCGGAATGGATAAACCTGACCGAGCCGGGAGCTACTTCGGTAATGATACCAACATGTCCGACATGCTTGCTTTTGGTACTGGCGCCTTTGAAAAAGATCAGATCGCCGGGTCTGGCGTCATCAAGTTCCACGGTTGCGCCTTGTCTGGCCTGGGCTGCGCTGGAATGTGGCAGGGAAATATCAAGTTTATTAAAACAATATCTCACAAATCCCGAGCAGTCAAAACCCTTTTTGGAAGTGCCGCCGGAACGGTACGGAATATGCAAATGCTTGGTCGCGAAGGAAATCAGCGACTCGGCCATGTTGAGCGTATCGGAAGCAACGTGCTGTTCTTGTGGGGCCTGGGCTTGGGCAGGAGCTGCTAATGCTGTCGCGGCAATGATGAAGAAAAAGAAAACGTTGAGTCGGGTATTAAGAAACATGAAGGATAAGTTTGGCAGCAAATACTAAAACTAAAATCCTGAAAACAGGAGAATCTATTGTCTTTTGTAATCTTACCTTTGAATTGTAAAGCTAAACAGTTTTTTGTATTTATCTAATTTTACCAAACACCTAATTTTCATAATTTTTTATAAAACGTTGATACAGAAAAAGGAATATCGCGTTCGTTAAAGGTAAGGTTTAATAACTGCGCAGAATCAAATATTAGCTTCCTTCACCGCGCCTTTTTCCCTACTTTTGTGGCCGTAAGAGGATAGTTACACTCATAAATACAATCAAATGAAAACTACCGACCGTTACTTGCAGCGCGGTGTGTCGGCATCCAAAGAAGATGTACATAAAGCAATAGAGAATATAGACAAGGGGCTGTTTCCCAAGGCTTTCTGTAAAATTGTGCCTGACACCCTGGCCGGTGATCCTGATTACTGCACCATTATGCATGCCGACGGGGCGGGTACCAAAACTTCCCTTGCGTATTTGTACTGGAAGGAGACTGGAGATATTTCAGTTTGGAAAGGAATTGCGCAGGATGCCATTGTGATGAATACCGATGACCTGTTGTGCGTAGGCGCGACCGGGCCGATGCTCTATTCTTCGACGATCGACAGAAATAAAAACCGGATACCGGGGGAAGTAATAGCGGAAGTGATCAACGGGGCTGAGGAAGTTCTGGATATGCTGCGCAGCTATGGCGTTGAAATTTACAGTACCGGCGGGGAAACAGCTGACGTAGGTGATTTGGTAAGAACTGTGACAGTTAACAGCACGGTAATTGCGCGGATGAAACGTTCGGAGGTGGTGGACAATGCCAATATCAAAGCGGGGGATGTGATCGTAGGACTGGCGTCTTACGGTCAGGCGAATTACGAGCAGACCTACAACGGCGGTATGGGCAGTAACGGACTTACTTCTGCCCGGCATGACGTGCTCGGGAAATACCTGGCGACATTGTATCCCGAAAGTTTCGACCCGGAAGTAAGCGACGACCTGATTTACAGCGGGACCAAAAAACTGACGGAGCTTGTGGAAGGAACTCCGTTAAATGTGGGCCAGCTGATACTGTCCCCAACCCGGACTTATGCACCGGTAGCGAAAGCGCTGCTGGACGAAATGCGTCCGGATATTCATGGCATGGTGCACTGCAGTGGCGGTGCTCAGACCAAAATTCTGCATTTTGTTGATAATCTTCACATTATCAAAGATAACCTGCTTCCTATACCTCCACTTTTCAAGCTTATCCAAGAAGAAAGCGGGACAAGCTGGGAAGAGATGTACAAAGTTTTCAACATGGGGCATCGCCTTGAAATTTATCTCTCGCCCGAACACGCGGAAAGAGTTATCGAGATCTCCGAATCATTTGGAATTCCCGCACAGATTATCGGAAGGGTAGAAGCCTCAGCAGAGAAGAAACTCACGATCGAAAGTGAATTTGGTTCGTTTTATTATTAAGAGTTAGCAATAACGCAATGTTTTTCAATCCCTCTGGAACCAACCGGAGGGTTTTTTTACGTAAAGAAATGATCCAATCCATCATTGATTTGACCACAGGGAGATATCAGCTCCGGGGTACAATGTAGGCCATAGGAATACCGACTGCTACAATTACGATCGCCATGCCGGTCAGGATCGCATCCGTGTCGCCCGGCTTAATACCCGGGAATACCGTCGGGAGGACGATCAGATTCATGACCAGCCAGATAAATATTCCATAGATAATGCCGCAGAACGTCCGGTGTCTTTTCAGGAAAGTGATGAGACGGACGAGGAGAAAGTAAAAAATCGCGAAGAGCAGCGTGATAAAAAAGTGTAACAAAAGTCCATAACCTGCCATCGCCAGTCCGCCTTCATAAGCTTCTTTTCCAACCATGCCGGCAGCGATCGACTGCAGAATTTTGAGTGGCGTGGTTTTGCCGAGAATCAAAGCATACACCACAACAGCACAAAAGATATCCATTGTTCCTGCTACAAAAGTAGCCAGCAAAATGTTTCGAACACCTTTTTTGATGGGTTTCAAACGATTCATGGATCAGCAGTTTTGTATCAACCAGATAAGAAAAATCGTCGGGTTTCTACTGGAATTTTTGTGCTGATATCTTTATTGTTAACCCAATCGCTCGGCTTCCGCAATCAATGCGCGGAAAATTTCGGCAGATGGTTTGAGCATGGCCATCGCGGCGGATTGCCCGGCCCAGAGTGTGGTCAGTTCTTTATTGTCTGATTTTTGTGCAGCACTGCGAATGGGTGCAGTAAGCGTGTTTAGGATCGGATAAGGAGGATACGTAATGTTGAGCTGTTGAACCTGATCGTGGAAAGCATTGCGGATACCACGGGCCCACCTGCCGGAAAAAGCACGGGTCAGAACGGTATCGGTGTCGAGACTGTTTTTTAACGCTTTTTTGTAAGAATTTACCGCCAGACTTTCGTCGCTCCCGACAAACGCAGTGCCCGCCTGAACACCCTGTGCACCCAGTATCAGCGCAGCCTTGATCGTCCTTCCATCCATAATACCTCCTGCGGCCAGCACCGGGCGCTTTATTTTGTCGGCAATCTGCGGGACCAGAGAAAATGTGCCGATCTGCGGAAGCGGCTCATCGTCCAGAAATGTGCCACGGTGCCCGCCGGCTTCAATGCCCTGGGCGGTAATGATATCAATGCCCTCGTTGTCCAGATGTACCGCTTCCCGCACGGAAGTGGCCGTTCCAATGATGATTACCCCATTGTCATGAAGGCTTCGAATGCTGTTTTCGTCAATAAGCCCGAAAGTAAAACTAACGACCGGGATCTTTTCATCAATTAATATTTCGATCTGTTCCTGATAGGAATAATGGTGTATCAGATTTACATCAACGCGTTGATAGCTAAGGCTATACTCCTGAGCTATGTCCGACAGTTTATTCTGCAGGGCTTCGGTTTGGGGAATATCTATTGCAGGAATATCATGTGCAAACAGGTTAACTGCAAATGGTTTGCTGGTGAGTTCCTTTGTTTTTTGGATCAGTTCCCTGGTTTTTCCGGCGGATAAAAGTCCCACCGGAAGTGATCCCAGGCCACCTTCATTGGACACTGCCGCTACCATTTCAGGCGTGGTAACACCCAGCATCGGCGCCTGTACCAGCGGGTATTTTATTTTTAATATCCGGGTTAATTCGTTGTTCCAGTTCATAGCAACCAAATTTAAAAACGAGTTTTTAAAATGTACGGAACTGGATTTAAAATTTCGCCTCACCGTGCGCTATCAATCCATTCAGGCGATTAAACATTTTGATCCAGCTCTGATAGGCACCCGTTTTTTTGGCTTCTGCTTCCGGTGCAGTTTGATGAAGGGTGAGCTTGGTCTGGTTGCCAAAAGGTTCAAAAGTGACAGTCGTAATTGTTTCTTTCGGCCAGTCTTCACTTTTTCCGGCATCAGCAGATTCGAGCAGTTCCCCGACCTGATTGGAAAGCGCCATCGTAAAAACCAGTTTCTTGCCAAAAACTACCTCGTTGTAAGTTCCTACGATCCAGCATTCACCATGAACGGGATCATGAATGCAGGAGTGGAAACTGCCGCCTTCTTTGACATCGATAAACTTATATTCAATCGTGCAGCCATCCGGTGCATACCAGTTGACAAGTAGTTCCGGGTCGGTCCAGGACTTGAAGACAAGATCCACTGGGGCGTTGAATAAATGCGTGATCAGTACTTCTTTTTCAGTTGGCTTTGATTTAACAGGTTCCATCTTCTTTATTTTTGTTTTGAATTTCAGTTAAATAAATATCCAAAGCCTCGAAACGGCTTTCCCAGTGTTTTCTGTACTGCTCCACCCAGCTGGCAACTTCGTGGAGTTGATCAAGTCTGGCTTCGCAAAACCTTTCGCGGCCTTTGTCTCTCATCACCACAAGCCCGCATTCGGTCAGGATCTGCATGTGCTTCGACACAGCCTGCCTGCTTATTTCGAATGCTTCGGCCACAGCGTTCATGGTAAGCGGTTCTTTGGATATCCTGTGGATAATCTGGCGGCGGGTAGGGTCCGCAATTGCCTGGAAAACATCTCTTCTTGTGATCATAATGCAACTAAATGATTGCAAATTTAATGCAATTATGTGGTTGCGCAATTTTTTTTAAGAAATAAATATCTTTTTGGTTTTAACCAGAAGTAATAATGTCAGAATGTTTAAATCGGTTGTCAGTTATCAGGCCGGAGTGGCCGGAAGTAAAGGGCTAATCGATCATGTAGCTATCGGGTTTAACCGTATCAGGTACCGGCTTTTCTATCATTTCCAACAGCGTGGCTTCAATCATTCCGCTGATCGCATTCAATGCCAGATCGTTAGGCTCTGTCCCGAAAGGTTCTTCGAGCTCATCTGCAATTGCTTCAAAAGCGACAAAGGTGTAGGCAATAAAAACGGTAATAAACGGGGTCAGCCATCCCAGACTGTCAACCAGGCCGAAAGGGAGCAGAAAACAATACAGATATACTGTACGGTGGAGCAATACCTGGTAGGTATAGGGGATAGGAGTGGACGCGATCCTTTCGCAGCCTCCCACGATATCGGACAGTTTGTTCAGGTTTTCATCCATCGCAACCTGACAAATCGGGTCTATCAACGCTTTTTCCCTGGCATCTTTGATCCACAGGCCCATAAGCTGCATCACGACAATCGGCTTGTAATGTTTGTCGATCACCTTTTCGGCAAGCGGTTGCGGCAGCCTGTTCCGGATGTCCTGTTCCGGATCTGTTTTCCTGAGTTGATGTTTGAGACAATAAGTAAAAACAATGAGCAGCTGAACAAATTCCTGGATCTCTTTGCTTTTGACTGTATAACCTGTGAGCGTCACGGCCTGGCGTGCAAGTGAGCGGGTATCGTTCAAAAGTGCGCCCCATAATTTCCGGCCTTCCCAGAACCTGTCATAACTTGCGTTGTTCCGAAATCCCAGGAACAAAGCCAGTGCAAGGCCAAAAATGGTGAACGGTGCCGGATTGAGCGGGATTTTATAATGATAGAGCGTACCGTTCAGATAAACGATGAGAATTGATACAAACAGCAGTATGACCAGACGCGGCACGAGTTGCGGCAGAACAGAGTCGTGCCATATAAAAAGCATTCTGAACCAGTGTTCCTTTTTTCTTTGAATCATTGCTCTTTTATTTGAGTGCGGAAAATTTCAGATAACCCAAATGGATTTCATCCGCTGCTTCTGAATCCGTTGGCGTTAGTGTTATCCTGTATTTAGCTTTTTGATTTGGAGTTAAAATATCGTCAATTTCGTACAGGTCGTCAACGTCAATACCATATTTATCATCAATATGGGAAGTTGCTTTTGCAAAATGATTGGTTTGGAAAAACAATGTCTTTTTAGCTTCTTTCATGGCAGCCGCCCTATCAGCTTTTACCGTGAGGAGCATATAATGCTGTTCTTCAAACTTGAATGGCTGATATCCTCCCAGGTTAATAAAAAAAAGCCTGCTATCTCCGGTTTTGGATTGCTTTTTCCAGGCGGCCCTCGGCTGAATACCGACGTGGTAACCTTCAACAAAGTTCACTTCCCGCCATGCGTCAATATGTAATTTGTCGGGCTCCGGCCAAAAGTCTTCCATTTCAGGTAGCAGTTCATTGAGGGAGGCGGCGATTCCAAAGAAAACATCATGCTGCTCCACATGCCTGCCGGGCGGTTTACAGCCCAACAAAATCATATAAAGTTTGAGTGATGGCATATCTGCTTGTGGCTGACCTGTTATTCAAAAAGTATGTTAGCAGTTGCTAATGTAATAAAGTTGTTAAATGTTTGTTCGATTAAAAAGGCATATCGGGGTTTATGGCTCAAAACTCTCTTTCCCCAAATTCGCTGCCCGGCAGCTTGGCCTTTGTGGAAAGTTGGTTGAGATTGAAGGATAAGTTTAAAAGGAAGATATCGGTTTCCTGAATGTAGTTGGTGGTTGTGTAAAAATCCCTGCCCCAGGTTGTAATGCGTTGCTGATTTGCGTTCAGGAGGCCGAGATCCATGTTCTGCCATTGAAGCGATGCAGCCAGTTTCCCTTTGAGAAAGGTCTTTCTGACCGATAGCGACGGGTTAACGAGTCGTGAATCCTCGCCCTGCGCAGTGACCCTCCTGGATAGATAGTTCAAGGCCCATTGAATTTGCAGGGTAGGCACTACGCGAAATGTTGTATGGGAATTGATCGAATAAACAATGCTGGAAGTATTCACATTGACGGTGTTGCTGAAAAGCGCCCCCTGGATATGATAATGGTAAACATTGGCACCTGCATACAATTGCCACCAATTCGTCAGATTGATATTGCCGCCCAGTTCGGCGCCCCACGATGTTGCCAGACCTGCATTTGTATAAATGCGGTTGATAATGCTGTCGTTGTAGACGCTGTTCACACGGTTTACCACGTTTTTGATCCGCTGGTTGTACAACGTTACAAAACCACTTCCTTCTTCGAACTCTTTCACAATGCCTATCTCGCCCTGGCCGACGAATTCCGGTAAAATATCCGGATCGCCTGATTCGAGGGTTTCCGAATGCTCGCGTTCGGGGAGTGGGTTGAGCTCATTGTTGGTTGAACGCTGCACGCGGCGTGTATAGCCTGCTTTAACGCGCCAGCCGTGTCCGGGGGAGTATTGTAATTGTGCAGAAGGGAAAAAATTGGAGAGTGTAAGGTTCCGCGTGTCGGCGGCACCTGTCGAGAATGTGCGCGTTGCGTATTCGTAACGCAGCCCGGCGGAGTATTCAAGTTTCGTCGCTTTTCCGTTGTATTGCCCGTATACCGAATGGATATGGTTTCCAAGGCGCGTCCGGCCCGAAAATTGTGGCACCAGATCAAATGAACCCGTTTGAAGATTGAGGTCCAGGTATTGAAAAGCACCCTTTTGCAATTGATTGCGGTACTGATAACCCGTTTCCAGTTTTCCTTTTCCAATCAACAACAGATAGTCTGCCTGCAAACGAAAGGCGTTTAGCGGGTTCTCACCAGGATTACGTGTGCTTTGCAATGCGCGCTGCCTGCCCGGTTCCGACAGATTGATGTTCGTCGTGAGCCCGTCCAGCTTCGCGAACTCCGCCAGCCCCGACAGCGTAAGCTGCGATTTATTGGCAAAACGGTGGGAGTAGTCGAGATTTCCGAGCGTCACATCATTGGTCTTCCGGGCGATATTGGAGTTGAAATAAGTAATGCTGCCCAGCGCCTCTCCGGATTCCTGATCGGTTTTGACATTGTTGTACATCAGATCTGCCCGTCTGGACTGGAAACGATACCCTTTATAGAAACCCGCCGAGATCACATTCGACGGGTCCGGGGTAAACGACGCCGAGGCCCGGACTGTATAATTGTACCGCTTGAAACTACGTTCGCCCTGAGAGGGCAGCGATGTAAAAACATTGCCGAGGGTCGTGTTGACATCGCCCACGCGCCTGCCTGCGATGTCATTCCGCAAGTAATTAGCGCTCAGGTTAACCTCCCACTTCCCCGATTTCAACCCCCAGGACGCATCGGCACCGAAGCGGACAGGTCGTTTGAGATTATGATAACGATGTACCGAAGGCAGCCCACCCTGAATGTTCACGACAATGCTGCGGCTGTCAGTAGCCGCTGCTTTTGTAATAATGTTGATGATCCCAGACTTGCCATCCGGGTCGTACCGGGCTGAAGGACTTGTGATCACTTCGATGTTTTCAATTGTATTGGCCGGGATCTGGTTCAGGACCACCGAGGGTTCGGTTTGCACCGGTTTCCCGTTCACCAGTACCAGAAAGCCGGTCGAGCCGCGCAGGGTAATGTCGCCTTCGCTGTTGAGGGTCACAGAGGGAGTGTTTTTTAGGATATCTATTGCTGTACCGCCTTGTCCGGCTATGAATTGGCTTGCTTTGTACACCTGCCGGTCGATCCTGTTTTCGGCGAGTTGTTGTCTGGTTGTAACATTGGCAGCTTCGAGCAACCGGCTGTCGGTTACCATGGCTAAGGTGGGAATGGTCACTGTTCCCGACTTGCCAGTCAAGTCGAGCGATCCGGTGCTTGCATTTTGATAACCCATGTATTGTGTGCCAATGTAGTAAAATGCTGCGGCTATATTTTCAAAGCGGTAATTGCCCTTCTCGTCCGAAAGGCTGCCGGCAACCAGCAGCGAATCGGCCGTACGGTACAGGGCGACAGAGGCGTAAGGAAGTGGTTGCCCAGACTCCTGATCCGTGATTTTACCGTTGATTGCAAGCGGAGATTGCGCGAAAGCCACTGCCCGCCAGAGTAACAGGTATACAAGAGAAAGGAAAAGCTTCATAGGGGTTTAAGACCGCAATTCAAAGAGGTGAAAGATGCGGTAAAATTAACCCTATAAATTTAGTAGACTTTGTACATTACTTCCTAAAACTGGTACATTTAGGAAATTCCTTTTCTGTAAACACCGGGCAGCACACCAGTCTGCCGCTTGAAAAACTTATTGAAATGCGACGGGTCGGAAAACCCCAGCTCATAAGCGACTTCGCCCAGGTTCTGTTCTGAATAGAGAAGTAATCTTTTGGATTCCGCGGTAAGCCTTTCGGTGATCACCGCGCCGGTCGTTTTATCCAGAAACCTGCGACAGACTGCATTCAGCGTCTTCGGTGTTACACCCAATGCTTCGGCGTACCAGTTTACCTCATGCGTGTTCATATAATGCTGGTCTAGCAGCGCAAAAAATGCATTCAGTGTCTGTGGAAACGGCTGTTGATTGTCAGACTTGATTTCCCGCTGAAGTAAATTGAAAAGCAGGAGCAGGTAGGTTTGGATGATCGCCTGAAAATTGGTCTGGCCACCGGCATATTCCGTTTCAATGCGAGCAAAGATATTGGCAATCTCGTCGCTGATGTGGGCGAGCTGGAACCCGCTCGGGAACGCGATTGGAAATGTGCGGAAAAGTAAATTATACAGCGGATGGCCGAGCAAAAAATCCTTCTGGATCATGGCCACAAAGCCCTTTGGAATTTCAGTAAGCTCCCAGCTGTGGATCTGGCCAGGCATGACAAGGTAAAGGCTGGACGGTTGTACCGGGTATCGGTGATGATCGATCAGGTGTAATCCTTCCCCCTGTGTCAGGTAAATTACTTCAAGATAATCCTTGTGGCCGTGCGGATGAGTCGTTTTGATAACCTCCTTCATTCGCTTGATCCGGAAAAGCTCCTTATCGTTGAGTTTATTTTTAATTGGAATCTGCATCGACCGCCTGTTAACTAAATTGAAGGGCAATTTATGTAAATCAATAATAATAACTTGCGAGAAAAAATTAATCGACGCCCTGTGAACTGGATTACCCGCGAACGACCGAAGATAGACCGGATCGCCTGCCCCTGGCTGATCAGGAGGTTTATTGATGCTGAGGCCACTTTTTATTTTGTCCCGTTCGATGAAGTCCTTTTAAAAGCTGAGGAACTGAATGCAACCCCGTTCGATATCCCCGGCGTTGAATTCACCCATTACGAAGACCGGTGCACCTTCGACTACCTCATTGAAAAATTTGGCATTGACGATCCCGCAGTGAAGGATATGGCACCCATCGTCCGGGGCGCGGATACCGACGCACATTTCGTAGCCCCGCAAAGTGCCGGGCTCTGGGCGATCTCAGCTGGCATGAGTTTTAATATCACTGACGATCATGAACTTCTGGAAAAAGGGATGCTGATTTACGATGCGCTTTACAGCTGGGCCAGACATCTTCAAAAGCAAAGGCACACGCAGAGCCCGACTGAGAAACTGCTGCTCGAGGTTTTCAATGCTTACATGCAGGAAAAGTCTGGACAAAGCAGCAAAGCACCCCGGTGGGCCCGGCAGTTAAAAGAGATTATCCAGGACCAGATCGACACCAATCTGAATTTAAGCCTGAAACAAGTTGCCGCCGGACTGGATATGAACCCTGCCTATGTTTCAAGGGAGTTTTCCAAATATTTTAGTGACCTTTCCTTTGGTGAGTATATCCGCAAACTGCGCATTGAAAAAGCCATCGAGCTGCTAGGCAACACTTCCAATAGTCTTGCCGAGATCGCTTATCTGACCGGCTTTTCAGATCAAAGTCATTTCAACCGGATCTTTAAGCAGCATACCGGGCAAAATCCATCGGTTTTTCGAAAATCTTTAGGCAAAAAGTAAACTCTGTACAAACCGGTCATTTACGTTCTATTTTTTGATTGAGGGGCTGTCTATTATTGCAGGGTATTCCGCAAGATAACGACAACCTGAAAATGGAACTTTCACAGCAATCCAAAACAGTTCAATACAGCCTGATCGCGCTGACAAAGTATTTTTTGAAACTGGGAACACTTGGTTTTGGTGGCCCGGTGGCATTGATCGGCTACATGCACCGCGATCTGGTGGAAGAGCGCAAGTGGATTACCGAGGAGGAATACCGGGAAGGGCTGGCATTAGCCCAGCTTGCTCCGGGCCCCCTCGCCGCTCAACTAGGCATTTACCTGGGCTATGTACATTACGGGGTATGGGGCGCTACACTGACGGGGCTGGGTTTTGTGCTTCCATCCTTTGTCATGGTCGTGTTGCTTGGTATGGCCTACAAGTTGTACGGTGGCTTGCCCTGGATGCAATCCGTTTTTTATGGTGTTGGCTCGGCGGTGATCGGTATTATCACGCTGAGCTGCTACAAGCTTACTATCAAATCGGTTAGTAAACTGGAAACCCGGGCCATCAAAAGCAGCTGGCTTCTTTGGCTGTTTTTCCTTTTAATGGCTGTAGTAACTGCTTTTACGAAGCGAGAGGAAGTTTGGCTTTTTATTATACTGGGACTGCTCTACATGGTTGTCAAGGCACCTCCCAGGTGGATCCGGAAAACCAATACCTCGTTGTCTGTTGTTCTTTTAGCCGGAACAGGCTTCTGGCAAATGGATACCGGCAAGCTCTGGGAGCTTGGCCTGTTCTTCACAGAAGCCGGCGCGTTTGTTTTCGGTAGCGGGCTTGCAATAATTCCGTTTTTACAGGCGGGTGTTGTGGGTGAAATGGGCTGGCTCAGCGAGCAGCAGTTTTTGGATTCGGTTGCGGTGGCCATGATCACACCAGGCCCGGTTGTCATTACTGTTGGTTTTATCGGCTTTATCGTCTCTGGCTTTGCCGGAGCGAGTGTCGCGGCGCTGGGTGTTTTCCTTCCTTGTTTTGTTTTTACAGTGCTTCCGGCGCCTTATTTTAAGAAGATATCTAAAAACGAAAGTATCAGGGCATTTGTCGACGGTATTACCGCAGCAGTTGTCGGTGCGTTGGTTGGATCTGTGTTTGTGATTGCATCCCGCTCGATTGTGGACGTTGCGTCAGCTGTCATTGCGATTCTCACCATTTTGGCATTGATCTTTATAAAGAAACTGCAGGAGCCTTACATCATCCTGTTTGCGGCCGTCATCGGCTATTGCCTTAAAACATATCTGTAACCCCTAATTTTATGAACAAATATCTGCTGGTACTCATTTTACTTTTTTCAATTCCGTCTTTCGCCCAAAAACAGGTCAATACACAAAGCGGTGTCTGGCTGGGCTATTTTAATCAAACAAGGTTCACAAACAAATGGGGGATCTGGCTTGATCTTCATGCCAGGCGGACAGACTTCCTGGACAGGTGGGCAACCCAGATCATCCGGCCAGGGCTTACCTATTTTGCCAATGACCACCTTCGCTTTACATTGGGTTATGCCTATGCCCGAAGCTACCCGGCAGCAGGCCTTTTCACGGTACGTCCCGAAAACAGGCTATGGCAGCAGGTGTTGTGGACCAGTCGGCAAAAACGGCTGCAAACACAGCAATGGATCCGTGTGGAAGAACGGTTCAACAGGAAAATCGCCAATGACGCGCTCCGCGACGGATATAATTTCAATTTCCGGTTCCGCTATCTTCTAAACCTGATGGTCCCTCTGAACCGGGATTTCATAGAAGCCAATACCCTTTTCTTTGCCTTCAATGACGAGATACATATCAATGCGGGAAAGCAGATCACCTACAATCTTTTCGATCAGAACCGCCTTTTCTTCGGGCTGGGATACCAGTTTACCAAAGGGCTTAACCTGCAGGTGGGTTATATGAACCAGTTTCAGCAGCTGCCATCAGGGAACCACTTCAACAGCAATCATGTGCTCCGCGTTTTTGCATTTCATAACCTGGATTTTCGACGGAAAGCAGACAAATAATTGATACAAGAATAAAGGATCATTCCGGTATACCCACCTGGTCTAAGTCTATCACTACTTTGCTTTTTGTCAGTTCTGGTGTCAGCAACTTGTACGGCACGTCCTGGACGGGCAAATCCTGATCAATACTCAGCGCTGCCGCAATGCCTGCGGCCTGTCCCAGTAACATGAAGGTCCATTCAATACGGATCGCGCCGTAGGCTATATGGCTGGAAGAAACGCAGGTTGGCGTGAGAAGATTCGTACATTCGGCTTTTTTGGGAACCATGGATCTGTATGATACCGGTAATGGTCGCCAGTAATTGCCACCGAACACAAAGCCTTCATTATACGCAGCGCCGTCGCGCACAATGCGCCGGACACTGTGAACATCCGTGGGCCAGTATGCGATGCAGACGGGATCTTTTACCGGGGCAGGGCTTTCACGCTGCACATGGTGCTGGGTGATCACATAGTCCGAAACCATGCGCCGTGCATCACGCACATAGAACATCCGGGGAAAATGGTTGTTGTCGGTAAATTCATCTTTGGCATAACCCCATTTCGCCCATTCCTGCTGCAGCTGAGGCGCCAGCGCACCGACCTCCGTATCGGTGGACAGGAAGTAAAAAAGTCCTTTCGTGAAGGTTTCGTGGTATTTGAGGATCTCTTTTCTTTTGGCATAATTTCCAAGAGGATAGGCTCTGTTCATACCATAAAGGTTGTGCGAGAGGTCGTGCCACGCGCCGAGGTCGGTTTTGCCATTGGGCAGTTGCGCGCTGGGCGTGTAAAGCTTTCCGCCGGCTTTGAGGTAGCGCAGGTAAATTTCATATTCTCCGCGCTGATAGCCGGCAGGTTTGTAAAACGGGAGACGGTTAATCTCATTTTTGGTCAAACAAACCCTGAAACAATACGCCTGCAGGTTTTTGTCGCCCGCGCCGGGCGCACCTAAGGGTTCGTTCTGAATGGTTGGTATTACTCCGCTGCCGGAATCTCCGGGAATGCGGTAGGGGTCAACTTTGACACTGAATTGTGCATGTGTCGTTTCGGCACGTATACCATTTAATGTTTCTCCGTATGCACTGTTGGGCTCCCTGCCGACAACCGTGCTGATGCCCGCCGCTGCCAGCAAATCTCCCTCTATGGAAGCGTCGATAAATACCGATGCTGAAAACGTACGGCCGTCAGTTGACTGTATTTGTGTGATTTTTTCATTGCTCTTTTTTACCGCACCGGCTGATTCTGCCAATGCTGTATTGCGGAAAACCGGGATCTTGTATTCGGACAGCCAATCTCCGATGATCTGCTCCGCAACCTTTGATTCCAGGCGCCAGAGGCCCGGGTCCTTCCGTTTTTCCGCCAGCATTTTTTCAAAAGCTTCCCTGCGTTTATACATATCGGCCACACGCCGGTAGAATTCCAGCGCAATACCGCTCACAGCCGGGCTGTTGCGAAACTCTTTGTGATTGTCAATATCTGCACCGCCCAGGCCTTCCACGACGTTGCCGCCAATGTGAGCAGTAGGTTCAAGCAGCGCGACCGTTTTCCCCAGCCGCGCTACCTGAATGGCCGAGGCATATCCTGCTGCCGTGCCGCCGTAAATGACCACGTCAAATTTTTGCTGTCCGTAGCCCGTGAAGGCAGATGCCAGCAGAACGAAAGTCCCGATCCATTTTTGCATACTTTATTTTTTACGAATATCCTTGTCGCCATCCCACACCTGGTGGTCGATGCTGATGATCACACCTTTTTCTTTCAGTCGTGCCTGCAAGGCAGCAACGTTGATTTCCTGAACGGTTTTTTGTTGTCTGGCCGCCATGGCCGCTGCAATACCTGCGCTGTTACCAAGCTGCATCCAGGTCGATTCTACCCTTGCGGAGCAGAAAGCCACGTGCGAAACCGACAGACAGACAGGCACGAGCAGATTGGTACATTCCGAAGCTTTGGGCGTGAGAGTCCTGTACGAAAATTCGTAGGGCGCTGTCGTAGCATGCCAGATGCGTCCTTCGTTGACGAAATGCGTCTTCGAAACGGCTACACGCTGCACATGATGACTGTCGATCCAGTGGGAGCCGAGACAAATTCCGTCAGGCTTCGAGCGTTCTTCGAGAATGTCTTTTTGAGTTTGGATCAATGTACCTTTCATCCTTCTTGCTTCGCGGACATACAGATAGTATGGGAAATTCCCATTGTCTTTGAACTCGTCGGCGGTCAGTCCATATTGGTTTACCTCGTCATGCAGTGTTTTTGGTACCGAAGGATCGTTTGCCAAAAAATAGAGGAAACCCAGTGTCCAGTTTTTGTGATCGTCATAAATTGCCTTTTGTTTGGGATAGTCCGCGTCGGGATATTCGACATTACCTCCAAAATGCCCCAGCGAGATCACCGACTTTTGTTTGTTGTTGGTTTCGAATTTCCCGGTTGGATAGTTCCATTTATATAAATCGATCAGGTCGCGGAACTTCGTGTCAGGCTTATTTTTTAAAAGACGTTTTAATAAAACAAATCGGTCGGGATTGTATTTATCGGGTTTGGGAAAAGGTATCCGATTGTCCAGCGTCGACATCACCAGGCGGAAATTGTAGTTCATCACACGTTTATCCGCCTGTCCCTCGGTCAATGTGCTGCGCTCGACAAAGCCTGGCAACAATTTTCCCGAATCATCATAAGGTGAAGCTTCGATCGGCTCGTCCATGAACCGCACTCCAGCGTACGACTCGCCATATTCCTGCTTGCTTTCCCTGCCATAAGTGTATGACACACCCGCGCGCGGCATCAGATCGCCTTCATAGGTGCAGTCGAGGAATACTTTTGCTGCAAGATCCTTCCCGTCCGTAAGCCTGATCGACTGGATCGCATTGCCTTTTTTATTTACTTTTTGAACGAAGGCACCGTACAATACCTTTACGCCTGCCTCCGATAGCAAGTCTTTGAAGGTTTTCTCGGCAACATGCGACTCGAAATAAAACTGTACTTTCTCCTTGCCATAAAACTTCGTCATTCTCTGATAAAACTCCAGTGGCAACCCTGAGATAGTTTCCTCGATCATGTGCTCCGATTCCGCAGTGCCTATGCCGCTGGTATTGAGGCCGCCCACATGCTGCGTCTGTTCAACCAGCAACACTTTGGCGCCTTCGCGCCCGGCAGCCACGGCTGCAATCACACCACCGGGTGTGCCACCGTAAACGACCACATCGTATTTCTCCTGGGCAAAGCCCGCTAATGATTTGAGTAAAAAAAACAGTATCAGCAGATGTTTCATAAGTCAGAATTTGGGCCGGCAGGAATCGGGATGGCCTGCCGGATGTGATGAATCAATAACCCGGATTTTGGTCCAGTGCTGGATTTACGTCGATTTCCTGGACGGGAATGGGGTAGAGCAAATGCCGCTCTTCAGTTGCAATACCAATTTTCTGCATGCTGGGCACATAACGTCCCGTGCGCAGCAAGTCCCACCGGCGGTGGCCTTCGAAGCAGAGTTCCCAGCTGCGTTCCTGATACACACTGTCACGGAATTGTACCTGGGTAAGATTTTTCAGATCGGGCAGTACGGTGGGTTGTGCACCGTTTCTGGCTCTGGCGCGTACCTGGTTAATGGCGGCATAAGCTTCTGTCGTCGGGGCTCCGGCTTCGTTCAGCGCTTCGGCGTACATCAGCAACACATCGGCATAGCGCATGACGATAAAATTGTTTCTTGCCCGGCCCGAGCCACAAGCTTGCGGGTCCCAGTACTTGTCTACATGCGGTCCTGTACGCGATTTCACTACGGTACCATTCGCGATGGTCTTTTCCTCGATCACCGTCACCGTTTTGCGATAATCGCCAGACGTGTAAGAATTGGCGTGAGCCGGCACGACCTGGTAGCTGCCGCCTGTGAGGTTGATCGGATAGCTGAAATAGATCGCGAAATTCTCTGCCATAGCGCTACCGTATTGCGGCAGCACGCAGCTGAATTGTACCGAAAAGATATGTTCCGGTCCATTCTCCTTTTCAGGGACAAATACGTCGCGGTAGTTCGGTACCAGGCTGTATGCGCCCGATTCGATGACTTCCTTAGCCTTGGCTGCGGCATTAGCCCAATCCTTACGGGTAAGGTATACCTTTGCCAGCATACTTTTCGCCGCGCCTACGGTCGTCCGGCCGATTTCAGTCGCCAGCGTATATTTTGCAGGAAGTACTTTTTCAGCGTCCAGCAGGTCTGCAATGATCTGCTGGTAAATCTGGTCGGCCGGGTCGCGGGGTATTTCCACATTTACTACATCATTGCTGATTGCCGTCACCAGGGGCACATCTCCAAAAGCGCGGACCAGGTTGAAATATGCCAGCGCACGCAGGAATTTGGCTTCACCTACGATCTGGTCGCGCAGCTTCGTGTCCATGGCAATGCCGGGCACATTGGCGATAACCCGGTTTGCCCGGTCGATGAGCCTGTAGCTGTTGGTATAGAAGGTGTCAAATAACCTGGTGCCACTGTTGTACAGGTTCTTATGGATTTCGTTACCGCCTCCATTGTCCTCGCGTACCTCGCATTCGTCGCTGTTCAGGTCGGCCAGGTCGATCATGGTCATGCCGTAGACACCTTTGAGATGTTCATAAACAGCATTCAATGCGGAAGTGGCATCAGCTGCGGATTTAAAGGAATTGGATTCTTCCAGAAAGCTCAGCGGCTTTTCTTTCAGATTGTCTTCGCACGATACCGACAGTATTAGCATCACGGTCAGTATCAGATAGTTTTTTATTTTCATCTTAAAACAATTTCGGGTTTAGAAAGACAAGGATGCACCAACCGTATAGGTACGCGCGGCCGGATAGGCGTAGCTGTCGAGACTGTACTGCGTGTTACTGCTGAAATTGGAATTGACCTCCGGATCAAAACCCCGGTATTTAGTCAAAGTCACCAGGTTCTGGCCGCTCACATAGGCACGTACCCTTTTGATCCAGCCCGGTTTGAAAGGGATCACATAGCCAAGTGATATATTTTTGAGGCGGACAAAAGAACCGTCTTCTATGTAAAATGAATCTGTGCCCGTGCTTCTCCACTGTCTGATCGAGGGCAAAGAATTGGAAGGTTTGTCAGCCCGCCAGGCGCCTTCTATCACCGTACGCAGCAGGTTATCGCTGGGATCCGATTGCTCCATGGATCTCCGTGTGTCGTTAAGGATTTTATTTCCCTGCACGCCCTGAATGAAAATGGAGAGATCGAATCCTTTAAACGTAAGGTTGTTGGTCATGCCGAAAATGAATTTGGGAAGACCATTGCCCAGGATCTGCCGGTCGGTGGCTTCGTTGAAAATCCCGTCGCCGTTGATATCCTTGTAACGGATGGCACCTGGCAGGTCGCCTGCGCGGGCGAGGTTGCCGGCTGCTGTAATCTCCTCCGCTGTCTGCCAGATCCCATCAAATACATTCCCATAAAATGATCCCACAGACTCTCCAACCTTGACGATGGAATTGTTGGAGAAGATCTGGTCCGCGTTGTTAAGGCGCAGCACCTTGTTTCGGTTGAGAGAAACGTTGGCACTGGTTTTCCATTTCAGGGTCCCATCCAGGTTTACGGTGTTGATCCCCAGCTCGAAGCCGCGGTTAACCAGACTGCCGATATTTCTGGTGACGGTCGTAAAGCCTGTGGTTGCCGGTAGTTCTACCAGCAAGAGCAGGTCGGTCGTGGTTTTAATATAATAGTCCGCTGTAAGCAGGATGCGGTTGCTGAGCAGGCCCAGGTCGAAACCTACGTCAAACTGGGCTGTTTTCTCCCAACGCAGGTCAGGGTTGGCAATGCGGAGCGCCTGATTGATCAACACTTCCTGATCGCCGAAAACCGTTCTTGAGGTTGCATACTGGGAAAGAGAGTTGTACAAACCGATGCCGTCATTTCCCGTAACCCCGTAGCTCACGCGGAATTTCAGATCGCTGACCGCCTCAACACTTTTCATAAAAGCCTCGTCCGACACGCGCCAGGCAAATGCGCCCGAGGGAAAGAAACCGTATTTATTATTGGTCCCAAAGCGGGAAGAACCGTCGATCCGGCCGGTAAGGGTGAAGAGGTAGCGGTCGGACAACCGGTAGTTGACCCGCCCCAGGTACGAATTGAGCCCCCACTCGTTCACTGCACTGCGTGGAGGCAGGGGTTTGCTGCCCATCTCCAGATTGTTTGCTCCGAGGGAATAGTTTGGGAAATCCTGCGCCTCGGCATAAGATCGCTCTTCCCGGTTGCTCTGGAAGGTTACCCCGGCGACCACATCAAATGCATGTGCTCCGCGGGACCCGGAGTAGGTCAGGACGTTTTCATTGAGCAGGTTAAGATTGTTGGCAGAACCGTTGCTGCCATAGCCGTTCTGCGTATTGCCGATCAATGTCTGGGGCGTATAAAAGATACTGCGACGCGTATTGAGCACGTCAGCACCCAGGCTGACGCGGGCTGTCAGCCCTTTCGCGAGGGTAATGTCCGTGAAAACGCTACCCAATATACGATCCGTCAAAAGGGTGTTTGTCGACGTGCGTGCCACAGCCACCGGATTGGCCACAGAACTGAACCCCGAACCCGGTCCGACGTTCAACAGCTGGTAGTTACCGTTGGCATCGAAGACGGGGCTCGCCGGGGAGGCGCGCAGTGCAAGCCCTACCAGACTGAGCGTGCCGGTCTCGTTGACACTGTTGTTGTTGCTCCGGCTGATCGTAAAATTTGTCCCGATCTTTACCCGGTTGCTGATTTTCGCATCCAGGTTGACGCGCGAGGTATATCTTTTAAAACCCGAAGTAATCACGATCCCATCCTGGTTAAAATAGTTGCCGCTGACCAGATAGCGGATCTTGTCGGTGCCGCCAGAAACAGAGAGCTGGTAGCTTTGCATGGGAGCGCTGCGAAAAATCTCTTTTTGCCAGTTGGTTCCCACGCCGTATTCCTCAGGCTTTCTTGGATATGCACCTTTCGGATCGCCGTAACGCTCGGCAAAGTTAAGGTTGCGCAGCTGTTCGTTTTTTGCTGCGGTATGTTCGGCGGCGGTGGCCATGTCCAGCATTTTTGTGATCTGCTGCACACCATAAAATGCTTCGAAATCGACGCTTGCCTGGCCTTCCTTGCCGCGTTTGGTGGTGACAAGTACCACGCCATTTGCTCCCCTGGATCCATAAATGGCTGTTGCAGAAGCATCTTTCAATATTTCTATGGACTCAATATCATTGGGATTGATCGCCGCCAACGGATTGGGGTAGTTGATAGAATTACCTGCGCCACTGGCCGGGTCGGGATTGGTCATCGGGAAACCGTCGATCACGTAGAGGGGATCATTGCTTGCCGAAATGGAGTTGCCGCCCCGTACGCGGATGGTAATACCGCCACCGGGTGCGTTTGACGAATTGGTAACCTGCACCCCCGGCACACGGCCTTGCAGCGCCTGGTTGAACGAGCTGACCGGCTGTTCTTTCAGTTCTGTTGAACCTATTGAAGCTACGGAACCTGTGAGATCGCGTTTCTTGACCACCCCATAACCGACTACGACAACTTCGCTCAGCAGCTTATCGTCCTGTTTCAATATCACATTGAGGTTAGTCTGGTTTCCGAGATTAATTTCCTGGGAAACATATCCGACGAAGGAAAAAACGAGCGTAACGCCGGTACTGGCTATTTCAAGACTGTACTTACCGCTTTCGTCGGTGGTGGCGCCGGTCTGCGTGCCCTTTACGAGGATATTTACGCCCGGCAGCCCAACGCCGGCCTGGTCGGACACAGTGCCAGTGATTTTATCTGCGGGTTTTTCTTCGGTCTTTTCTTTTACAGGCACATCGCCGCTGTTCTCGGGCATGTCGCGTTTCAGAATGATCTGTCTGCCTATGATTTCATATTGCAGGTCAAAGGGTTTCAGTAACTTTTCCAGCACCACCGAAAGTCTTTCATTAGAAAGCTGCAGGGATACTTTCCGGGAAGCCTGGATCAGGTTAGGGCTGTAAGAAAATTTGACGTCCGCGCTCTTTTCGATCGATTTAAGCACAGAGAAGATCTGCTGATTGACTGCCTTCACGGAAACCTTGCGGTTCAGCAGTTCCTGCGCATGCACGTCCGCGCCAAAGGAGATCTGTGCGAGGATAAGGGTCATACAGCATTGTAAAAAAGTCCATTGCATGGTTTTGACTACCCACAGAGGGATAGCGTCAATTATTTTCATAATTTTGATTGTTTTGGTTTAACCAACATTGAAGCAAAACACCCCACATCGGTCTCAAGCGATGTCATGGTAACATGAGCGGGGATTTTCAGGGCCGGTGATGCTGAAACATCACCGGCTTTTTCTTTTCATGATCAGGATATTTTTTAATTCATAAGGTATGGGTTTAGGATTAGGGGAAATTAATTACAGCCGTTTCCGGTGATGATGATCTGGCCGTCCTCGGATTTATATGTCGCCTCAACGCTCCTGCAGATCACATCCAGTTTTTCATAAAGTGACTCGGTAGTCAAATCTGCCGAGAGCTCGCAGCGGGCAAATAAGGCTGCGTCATAAATGATCGGGACACTGTATGCGGTTTTGAGTGTTTCAAAGACTTCGTTCACTGAAGTCCTGGTGAAAACAAATTCCTTTTGCGCAGCATTTGCCCTGACCAATACCGGCTCTTTTACCAGCGAACGCACGAGTTCGGCTTCTTTTCTTGATAAAACGGCCTGTTGGTTAGGGAGTAAAAGCAGATCCTGTACTTTGCCTTCTCCGCTCGCCGTTGACGGTTTGGCATTTTCGGCGATAGAGACAGCCACTTTCCCGGATGTAACATTCACTACAATGTCCTGATCCTGCTCATAGGCTTTGATGTTAAAACTGGTGCCCAATACCTTGGTTACCAGTTCGTTGGAATATACGAAAAACGGACGCTCAGGGTTTTTGGCTACTTCGAAAAATGCTTCTCCGCTCAGGTACACCTCTCTTTTATCCCCCTTGTTGAAGTGTTCGGGAAACGACAAGCGGCTCGCAGGTGCAAGGCGAACTTTACTCCCGTCGGCAAAAACGATGGACATAGGAATGCCGAGGGTATTGACCTTTTCCACCAGGCGTTGCCGTGAATCTGCGATATTGGAATTGTATGAATGTGTTTTCTGATTTGGTTTAGCAAAAAACCAGACACCGAGAAGCAAAATGATCGATGCCGCTGCCGACCAGTAGGGCCAGACAGGTAGCTTCCTCACCGGATGTCCGTTTTCCTGGTTCATCTGCATTTTGATGTTCCTAAGGATCTGCTTTTGCTGATCTTCGGACCCAAAACCTGCCGTTGCCTGGTCGCTGAGCGTCAATAGAAGGTGACGTGCCTGAGCAACTTCCGCGGATTTTTGAGGATACCCGTCGAGTATTTTTTGCCAAAATGCATTAGACTCGTCGGTAGGAGATTGTACCCAGTTGCGAAATGCATCATCTTCCAGAAAGTCCCTGACCGAGTAGTTTGCGTAATCCATATAAACCGGTATCGAAAATGGTGTTAGTTCCGTTTTTAGATACAGAGCGTGGTCAGGATGATTTTAACCTTGCAAAAGCAATATTTTTAAGGAAAAAATTAATAAATAATCAAAAAGCTTAAAATCAGGATAATAGCTACTCTTTTTAAAATAGTCAGTGCTTTTTGTACAAGATTTCGGGCAGTTTGCTCCTTAATGTTAAGCATTGCAGCCACCTGGGCGTATTCGAGATTGTGGTAGTATCGGAGCAAAAGTGCTTCGTTTTGGCGGGGAGGCAGCTGGTCGAGCCAGCGGCGGATTTGCTCGGATTGTTCAAAAGTTTCTTCGTGGCCCGCATAGACGGACTCTGGTGACAGGTCTACAGGAAGCAGGTTTTCATCAAGCTCTTCCCAGTCCTGACGGTGTGGCTCATTTTTCAGGTTTTTTACAATTTCCCTCCTTACAGATCTGAACAAGTAAAATCTTACCGATTCGGCCTGGCTGAGTGTGTGACGGTTGCGCCAGATATTGATAAAAAGGTCCTGAATGGCGTCGCAGACGATTTCATCCGCGGCTAATCGCTTCCCATAACTGAAAAGTACCTGGAAATACTGATTGTACAAAGACTCGAACGCAGACTCGTCACCTGCTCGCATCGCTGCCCAGAGTTCCTGATCGTCGATATGTTCATCGCTTTGTTTCAAGGATTTGTTTTTCCGCAAATAAAAACAAAAAACCTTGAAAAAGTCAAAACATTACGTCTCGCAGTAAGTCTGAGTGTTGATCCAATTGAGGGATGTGCAAAATGATGTTGAAAAACGTGGCTGAAATGAAAACGACCCGGGTATCAACTGCCGGATGATTTATCGACGTTGGGCGATAGCGTTTGCATTAGGTGCTGAGCCGATGAGAGATTCTTTGCCACAAGTGCGGGAGTGGATAGGACGAAAAGTAATCTGCTGTTTACTATATTTTCAATCTGCCGGTACGCTTTGAGAGGAGATCTACAAGCAGAAAATGTTCAACAAAAACAGGCTTTCAAGTTGTTACACTTAAAAGCCTGATAATCAATGTCGGGATGACAAGATTCGAACTTGCGACCCCTAGCACCCCATGCTAGTGCGCTACCGGGCTGCGCTACATCCCGAACTCTTTGGGGTTGCAAATCTAGGAATTTTTAGATTATTGTCTATTTCTGACGGGAAAATTTCAGTCAAAAACAGACAATAATTATCAGATTCAATTAGATTGTTTCATTCTGCCAATTAGGATTCACAACTTCCTGCTTACCTTTTCTGAACCATTTTTCCCTAACCCGCTCATTTACATAATACATACAAGGTACTATTACCAGCGTAAGAATAGTGGAGAATGTAAGCCCGTAAATGATAGTCCATGCCAGAATATTCCAGAACACCGCACTGGGACCTCCTATAATCAGATGAGGTGCCAGGTCACGGAATAGCCCAACAAAGTCAACGGTGATACCGAGGGCCAGCGGGACAAGCCCCAATACCGCGGCAGAAGCTGTGAGGAGTACTGGTGTCAGACGAATTGCACCACCTTCAATGATCGCTTCCCGCATCGGATACCCGCGTCCCCGGAGTTCTTCGATGAATTCAATGAGCAGAATCCCGTTTTTCACAACAATACCTGCCAGGGCGATGATACCGACACCGGACATGATAATGGAGAAATCTTTATTGAAAATGATAAACCCTAACAATACCCCGATCAGCGACAGAACAATGGTAAAGAAGATAATGAAAGGTTTCACCACCGAGTTGAATTGCGTTGCCAGGATCAGGTAGATCAGGAGTATCGCGGCGCCGAAAGCGGTTCCTAAAAACGCCATAGATTCGTTTTGTTCTTCCTGCTCACCGCCCATTTTGATGGTATAGCCGTTGGGAACTTCCATTTCTTTCACAAGGCCTTCAATTTGTGCCACAATCTCGTTGGCGTTGTAGCCGGGCATCACATCCGAGCCAAGGGTCACGATCCGACGTTGATCCTGGCGGTTGATCTGGCTGAATGTTGTGGAATAATGAATATTGGCTACGGAGGTAATCGGAACCTGACGTAATGCCCCTCCCATTACCATATCCCGGTATACTACATTCAGGCTCAGCAGTTTTTCGATCTGTTCGCGGTCATCTTTTTTGAGACGGACCATAATCGGATACTCATCTTTATCGTCCCTGAATTTGGAAACTTCCAGCCCAAACAATGCAGTACGTACAGCCAGCGCTACCTGCTGGGAGCTGATACCTTCGCGTTGCGCTTTTTCCCGGTCAATATCGATCACGATCTCTGGCTTGTTGGTTACAAGATCCGAGCGGAGCTGGTCAATTCCTTCGATTCCCGATTCCTGAACACGTTTTAGTACGTCCTTTTCCAGTTTTTGTAACACAGCAAAGTCATCGCCGGAGATTTCTATAGAGATCGGCTTTCCGGTAGGCGGGCCGACCGCTTCACGTTCTACCGAGATTTCGGCGCCTGGAATACCGGAAACGGCATCACGGATCTTACCCAAAATTACCTGCGTGGAACGCCCGCCCCTTTCGGTACCGTAAACAAAAGCTACGGTCACTTTTGACTTATGCGGAGTTGCCGAGCGGTCAGGATTGTAAGGGTCACCGGCATTTTTACCGACGTTGGCGATCACCGAATTGACCATGTCCATCGCCTTTTCTTTTTCGAGGACCTCAAATACCTTTTTCTCAATCACCTTGGTTACCGAATCCGTTACCCGGGCGTCGGTACCGATCGGAAGTTTGTTGTACACATATACATAATCCGGGTCACCGCTTGGGAAAAACAAGACTTTGGGCTGTACGACACCTGTCAGGAAAAATGTGAAGAACAACAGTACGACCATGGACACGATCGCGATGACCGGTCTCCATCCACGCAAAATCCAGTCGATAAGCTTGCGGTAATTGTTTTTTAACGCAGGTAACAAGCGGTCCTGGAAAGGCACCAGAATATGAGGCGTGAGTATATAATGATTAAAAATGTACAGGATCAGGATAAGGATAAAGAAATTCCCGATTCCGCGATCAATAAGATACCCGATCAAAGCAGCAACTCCAAGAATGATAAGTGGCCTGCGGATACCTTTGAAACTCGTGTCATGGGCCTCTTTTTCATCTTCATGCCTTCCCATAAATGAGACCGCAAAAACCGGGTTCATTACATAGGCCACAAAGAGGGACGCGCCAAGCGTAATAATCAGGGTCAGCGGCATGAATTTCATGAATTCCCCGACAATACCTGTCCAGAAAAGGAGCGGGAAAAATGGCGCGATGGTCGTTAGCGTTCCAGAAAGTACTGGAATAAATACCTCACCGGCAGCGGCCTTTACCGCTTGCTGTATTGTCCAGTCCTTATGGTTGTTGAAAAGCCTGTGCGTGTTTTCAATTACCACGATCGCATCATCTACAACAAGCCCGATGCCTAGGAGGAATGCAAACAACACAATCGTGTTCAATGTGAATTCGGTACCTACCATCGGCCCGATAATCGGCATCATCACAAATGCCACCAGGGCAGAAAGCGGAACGGATAACCCTACAAATATGGCATCCCTGACACCCATAAAGAACATCAGAACCATTACTACGAAGATAAAGCCTAGCACAACAGTATTGATCAGATCATGTAGGTCAGCCCTTGTCTGTACCGACTGATCTGCCGTGATCGTAATATCAAGGCCCTGCGGGAAACGGTTGGCCCGGTATTCAGCGAGCACTTCTTCAATTTTATCGGAAGCATCCACAAGGTTTTCGCCTGAACGTTTGATTACGTTCAGCGTGATTACCGATTTGTTGGCGAGCCTCGCAAAATCCTGTTGTTCTTCAAAATTGTCTGTTACCTCAGCAACATCTCCCAGACGGATGACCGCCCCGGTGCTTGTGCGAATCCGGATGTTCGCCATGTCTGCTACATCAGTATATTCGCCTTTTACACGCAGTGTCCTGCGTACCCCTTCCACATTTAATTCACCACCCGAAATATTGATGTTTTCTCCCTGCAGAGCTGACTGGATGTCAAAGAAAGACAAGCCGGTCGACTGCATTCTTGGTAGGTCCACGTTGATCTGGATTTCCCGGTTCAGTGCTCCCAGAATGTCTACCCGCGTAATTTCGGGAAGCGCTTCAATTCCGTCCTGCAAATCTTCCGCATACTCTTTCAGTTGTTTTAATGAATAGTTGCCCGCAATGTTGACGTTCATGATCGGGAATTCCGAAAAGTTTACGTCCTGGGCCGTGGGGCCTGTGTCCAGTTTTTGGGGTAGATCAGTTTTCGCCTTGTCGATCGCGTCACGGACCCGCTGCAATGCATCTTCGACCTGGACATTCGGCGTAAACTCAACCAGGATTACTGATACGTCCTGCAAAGCATTCGATTTGATCTTTTTTACACCATTCAGCGACTTAAGCTGCTTTTCGATAGGCTTGTTGATGGTGTTCTCAATATCGGCGGGTGCCGTACCGAAGTAAACGGTATTGATATAGATCTGCGGAATTTTGATGTCCGGGAACTGTTCCTTGGGCAGGTTATTGTAAACCATAAACCCTGCCAGTGTGATGATAAACGTGAAGATGTAGATCGTCGTACGGTTTTCAACACACCAGTTGGTGAAGCCAAGGGTTTTATATTCTTCAAATTTCATACGAAACTAATGTTGAATGAGTGAATGACTGAATGAGCGGTCGCCGCTGCGATGAATGAGTGAATGACCGAATGATTGAATGACTGAATAAAAAAATGCATACAATTCACGACCATAAATGACCTAACCGACTGATCATCACCCAATCGTTTGGCTAGTAGCTGATCGGCTGGCCGTCGGATACTTCCTGGTAGCCCAGTGTGATGAGCTGATCGCCGGCTTTAAGGCCTTCCAGTATTTCTATTTTCCCGTTGTAGCTCAAACCTGTTTTAACAGTCTTTGCTTTTGCCACTTTTTTATTTCCTTCCGCCTCAGCTACATAAACTACATTGCCGGTTTCCGTACTTTGAACAAAGTTCTGATCGATTACTAATGCATTTTTGCTGGTAGCATCATTGATCTCGATCTGCGCCATCATATTGGGCTTGATATCTTTTGCCGATGGAAGGTTCGCCTCAATCGTAAATGTCCGTGACAGCGGGTCCACTGTGGTGCTCACGAATGAAATGCGCACTTTGTATTCCCTTTTCAGGTCCGGAAATTTCACGATCACTTCGTCTCCTTTTTTCACGCTTGCAGCATAAGTATCCGAAACTTTCGCAGTAACCTTCAGATTGCTGAGATTGACCACGCGGACCACGCCAACTCCCGGAGAAGCCATTTCGCCCACTTTCACATTTACCTGATCCACTACACCCGACATCGGCGAAATGATCTTAGTCTGGGAAAGCTGGGTATTGAGTGTGACAAGCTTTCTTTCGATAGATTCCTTATTATTTTTCGCCTGAAGGTATTGCAGCTCGGTCCCGATTTTCTGGTCCCAAAGGTTTTTTTGTTTTTCATAAAGCGTATTGATCAGGCTGAGCTGGGTCTTCACTTCCTCTATCGATTCAGTCAGGATGCTGTCGTCGATTTTTCCGATCACTGTGCCGGAGTTTACATAATCGCCTTCTCTCACATACATAGCAGTAACTGCACCACCTGATTTCGGTGTGATCAGTACATTGTTTTTAGCATCAACAGTACCCTGAAGTTCTACATAACGTTTGAACGTTTCAGCGTTTAGCGTGGCGACTGTAACTGGCTTAACCTTCGCTTCGGCTGCCTTTTTAGGATCGAGCTTGGCGATTTCTATTTCCAGTGCTTTGATTTTATCGGCTGTGGCTGCTTGTTCGGTTTTCAGTTTGGCTAATTCCTCTTTTTTGCCTGCCAGACCTTCTTTTTTCTCTCCTGAGCAGGATGCGAGCAAGGTGGCTACGGTTGCAATGAATAAAATATGTCTTTTCATGATATAGGTAAGTAGCTGTTTCAAATTTTGTTTTGGTATTAATGTGTTTGTCATTTCTCAGTTTTCGGAGTAAAGTTCTCCTCTGGCTTTACTAAGGTCCACTTTGGCGATCATCAGATCATAAAGCGCAGTGAAGTAGTTTGTCTGAGCTTCTTTGAATGATGATTCAGCATTGATTACCTCAATGTTAGAGCCTACGCCTTCTTTGTATTTGATTTTCGAAACACGCACGATTTCTTCTGCCAGGTCCAGGTTGCGTTTTTGCGTTTCCAGTGTAGCAAAAGCATTTTTGATATTGATATTAGCCTGGTTCGTTTCGAGATCAATAGACTGTTTCAGCAGCAGCTGGCTGTTTTTAACTTTATCCAGCGCAATCTTCTTCTGGTCGATCTGGTAACGTTTTGTAAAACCATCAAAAATAGGGATGTTGACGTTCAGGGAAAGTACCGAGCTGTTGAACCATCTCGAACTGAAAAGGTCACCGAATTTGTCGCGTCCGTTGTTATGACCGTAGCCCAGCGATGCCGAAACAGTTGGCAGATAACCAGCTCTGATGTTCCGCAGATCAAGCCCGGCCAGTTTTTCCTGCGTGTTTAACAAAGAATACTCGATCCGGTTTTCGTAGCTAATGCCCGATTGTTGTATGCTGGTATTGAGAGAGTCGAGATTCACATTGTTGATGTTGTCGCTTAGTTTCAGGGATTCCTGAGGAGGCATTCCCATCTGGTATCTCAGCAGCGCATAACTCAGCTCGATCAGGTTCTGTACTTTCTGTCGTTCCGTTCTGAGGTTATTGATCTGTACTTCGATCCGGTTTACATCCAGAAGCTCCACAAACCCGCTCGCATTCATGGCTTTGGTTTCGATCATGAGCGAGTCGACCCTGCCGATATTCAGGTCGAGCAATTTGGCCCGTTCTTCCGCAACCTGTGCAGAGTAGTAGGCTTTTGTCACTGCTTCTGCTACCGTTACTTTCGACTGAACCGTATTTTTCTGGGCCAGTTCACGGTAGGTGGCTGCCGCTTTCAGTCCTATGAAATACGAACCGCTGAAAATAAGCTGGTTGAGTGTACTGGAAACACTTCCGGCGTATTTAATGCCGAAAGGGATTGCGATCGGCGGCTCGTCCGTTGGTACGGTAGGGTCCCCAAAAGCGTTGGCAGGCAGGAATACCCTCTGAATGATAAGGTTGTCCGTCAGGTTGAAATTGGCACTGACCTGTGGTAACCCCGCTGCCCTGATCTCGCCAATACGTGCTTCTGCTGAAACAGCGTCCAGCTGTGTATTTTTGATATTCAGGTTGTGTTTGATGGCATAGTCGACCGCCTCTGCAAGGGAATAAGATTCCTGAGCGCGGGAATGGACAAAACTGAGCAGAATAGCGAGCAAGGCCATGCTTCCGCGTATTAATTGATCATTTTTCATGGGTGTTGAATTCGATTTCTGATTTTTGGTTTATAGTGTTATAGTACTCAAATCCTTTTTCTGAAAGGATCCCTCTTAAGAAATGATGCAGAAACTGCATTTGTGTGTCCAGCATATTGAATTTGTTAGGCGGGAAAATGGTAGGATCAAACGCCATTACGATCTGTTCCATACGGAGCAATGAAAGTATCTCCACGTCAATGTCCCTGCGGTATAGTCCCAGCTCGATACCCTGATTGAGGTTGTCGTGCATGCTTTTGATGATATACTCATGCTTGTAGGTTTGGAACAGTTCCCAGGCGCCGGGGTAGTATTTTTTCAGATCATACAAGAATGTCGGGTTGATGTTGTTAAGTGTCTCCCGAAGCTGGCCTGTGGCGGAAATTACCTGATCAATCGGGTTGGATGCATTCTCATCCAGCTTTTTCATCACACATTTCTGTGTTTCAATCTCTTCTTTGATTACGATGGCAAGGATCGCCTCCTTGTCTGCATAATGCTGGTAAATGGTCCGCTTAGAAATTCCCAGATCTTTGGCAATATCATCCATCGTAACGCTTTTGATCCCATAGCGCCAGAAAAGATGTAGTGCTGATTTATAATTCGTTCTTTCACAAAACAAATTTGAAATTTTCTAATGATAAAAACTAAGAAAACTCTAAGGATTTCAAAAGTTTTCTGGTGCTGAACGTATACCGTGAGACTTTTTCTGATGTTCTAATATATGCTGTTTTTTAACAATCTGTTTCATAATTAGTTATGTTGATGAAGTTTCTCCAAATGATAATATAATTTCAGTTGGCAGATTAAGTTTTTGTTAATATTACGAATGTTGGTATTTCTGTCAATTGTAATATATCAAGAAATTATTTACTCGCGAAAGAGCCCGAACATGGCTCAATGCTTCGTCGTAAACCGGTTACAGCATTGACAAAGACGCCTAGATCTAGGCAGCGGGCACAAAACACGATAACTAAAAAGGATTAAAGGGAATAATAGCAGTATGAACCCACGAAAAAACGAGATAAATTAGTTTGGGACGGGAATGATTTAGAAGTATTTAATGTTTGGAATTGACACATATTCTGATGAATTTTCGAGTCTTTTTGTGACCTGTTAAGATCAGTTTTCAATTATTATTAACTCACAATTCACTAATTGCCATCGCTACAAACAAATCAATGAAAAGCTACATTGACCTGATTCAGCAAACGTTCGAGTTCCCGACTATGGAGTTTAACGTTGATAATAATGAGTTGCTGTTCAACAATGTACCACTGATGGATATCATCAAAGAACATGGTACGCCGTTAAAGATCAATTATCTGCCCAAGATCGGTGAGCATATCGAAAACGCGAATATGTTTTTCCGGAATGCTTTCAAAAGGCACAATTACAAAGGAAGTTACACCTATTGTTACTGTACCAAGTCCTCCCATTTCAGTTTTGTGCTGGAAGAGGCTTTGAAGCATAATATCCATCTTGAAACTTCTTCGTCTTTTGATATACCCATTATAAGGGAATTGTACCGCCGGGGAAAGGTGAACAAATCCACTTTCATCCTGGCAAACGGTTACAAGCTTCCGCGCTATACCCAATATCTGAGCGAGCTGATCAACGAGGGCTTCAATGTGATCCCCATTCTGGATAACCTGAAAGAAATTGAATCTTACGAACAGCAGGTAACAGCCGATACGGTCAATTTTGGGATGCGCATCGCAACCGACGAAGAGCCGAATTTTGCATTTTATACATCCAGGCTTGGTATCAGGTACAACGATGTACAGCAGCTTTATAAAGAGAAAATTGAGCCGAATCCGAGGTTCAAGCTGAAAATGCTGCATTTCTTTATCAATACCGGCATCAAGGACAGTGCGTATTACTGGAGTGAATTGACCCGGTTTATGTTCAAGTACTGCGAGATGCAGAAGATCTGTCCCGAACTGGATTCTATCGATATCGGCGGCGGTCTTCCGATCCAGACGTCACTGCAGGCTGGGTACGATTACCAGCAGATGATCGATGAGATCATCGAAAACATCCAGTGGATCTGTAACAAGAACAACGTTCCCGTGCCACATATCTTTACAGAATTCGGAAGTTATACGGTAGGGGAGAGTGGCGCGGTCATTTATGAGATCATTGATAAAAAACTCCAGAATGACAAAGAACTCTGGTATATGATCAATGGATCGTTTATCACCCAGCTTCCCGACTCCTGGGGCATGAACCAGAAATACATCATGCTGCCGATCAACAACTGGGATAGTCCTTATCAAAAAGTGAACCTCGGCGGCCTGACGTGCGATTCGCAGGATTTTTATAACAGCGAAATGCACAGCGCCGATTTGTATATGCCGATTTTTGAAGAAGATTCGGAAAAACAGTACATCGGATTCTTCCATACGGGTGCTTACCAGGAATCTCTGGGCGGTTATGGCGGGATTCAGCATTGCCTTATTCCGGCGCCGAAGCATGTTTTGGTGGATAAAGATGAAGACGGGAAGATCGTAACGCGTGTTTTTGCCGAAGAACAGAACAGTGATTCGATGCTTAAAATTCTGGGCTTTAAAGACGAATCGTTTACTGTTCCCGAAAAGAATGTAGGTACAGAAATGCGGCCGATCGAGGAAGAGGAGGAATTGGTCGAAACAAAAATCTGAGTTTGATATAAAGTTCTTTGGATGAGTTCGTTATTAGTCAGTCTGAAACACTCATTCAAAGAATTTATTTTTATATTTTTGCGATGACATTGAAATTATACACGACAAGACAAATGAAAAAGCTAATAATTCTTCTTGCGATTTGCGGAACCCTGGCAGTTTCTTCATGTACCAAACATGCCTGCCCTGCTTACGGATCCACACAAAAAACAGTTCAGCCAGCTGCCGAACGCGTTTAATTCTGATTCTCCAATATAATCCAAGCCGCGGCCAATAAGTTGATGGCAGCGAAATCTCCCGCAGAAATTTCTGTTTTCGGGATGATATGAATGGTTTTCAATCCTACTTTTTGTCCTGCTTCCATATCCCTGTCCCTGTCACCGATCATCCACGATTGATCCGGGTCAATTTTATATTTGGCAATTGCTTTTTCCAGCAGTAATGAACCCGGTTTTCTTGAAAGCGAGTTTCCTGAATATTGGGGATGATAAGGGGAAAAATAAATATCGTCCAGCGCGTTACCAGAAGCTTCCTGCATTTTTTGATGAATAGCATAAACTGCCTCGGGGTCGTATAAACCTTTTGCGATTCCTGCCTGGTTGGTGATGACAATCAGGAGGTAACCTGCATTTTTTAAAAGTTGCAGAGCTTCTGTTACTCCATCAGGGATGACAAGATCTTCAAGCCGGTATAGGTAGTCACTTCTGTCTTCGTTCAACACGCCGTCGCGGTCGAGGAAAACACATTTTCTTTTGGACAAGGGAATGAATTTTGAATAAAAAATAAACTGTAATTGTCAGGAAATCAATATCCTGTCGAAAACTCTTTTACAGACTCGATAAAACAACGCACTTTATCAGGGTTGGTATCAGGATATACACCGTGACCGAGATTGGCAATGTAACGCTGCGTGCCGAACTGGTCCAGCATTTTCTTTACCTCAGATCTGATCTGGTCAAAAGAAGAGTACAGCACACAAGGGTCAAGATTACCCTGCAATGTTTTATTGGGGATTAATTCCCTTGATTCAGCAATGTCCATATTCCAGTCGAGGCCTACTACTGAGCAGTTCAATAAGCTGATTTCTTTTCTTGCAAAAAAAGCGCCCTTTGCGAAAACAGTTACCGGTACTTCGGTAATTGCGTCACAGATCTGTTTGATATATGGCAAAGAAAACGCCCTGTACTGCTCGGGTGAAAGAATGCCTGCCCAGGAATCAAAAACCTGCACCAGATCGGCACCTGCGGCTATTTGAGCTTTGAGGTATGCGATCGTGCTGTCGGTGATTTTTTGCAGCAGCAAATGTGAAAATTCAGGATCGGCATACAAGTGCTTCTTGGCAACTGAAAAAGTCTTGGAGCCTTTTCCTTCCGTCATGTAACAGAAAATCGTGAAAGGTGCACCCGCAAAACCGATCAGCGGAATGCGGTTTTCCAGCCCCTGCTTTGTCAATTTTATTGCATCCAGAACGTATTTCAGATCTGTTTCCGGCTCCGCAATGTGTAGTTTCTGAAGATCGTCTACCGTATGAACTGTCGAGGGGAAAAAAGGTCCCCGCTGCTCGATCATTTCATAGGGCAGCCCCATGGCTTCGGGAATGACAAGGATGTCGGAAAATATGATTGCGGCATCTACTCCGAGTAAATCCACCGGCTGCAAAGTCACTTCCGCAGCCATTTCCGGCGTGGTAGCCAGTTTTATAAAACTTCCGGCTTTTTCACGGACGGCCCTGTATTCAGCCAAAATCCGCCCTGCCTGACGCATCATCCAAACAGGCGTGCGTTCCACTTTCTCACCACGCGCCGCCCGAAGCAAAAGATCATTTTTCAATTTCATCCGGCAAAGGTATGGAGAAAGTGGTTAAGGAGGGTGTTGTGAAAAAAACTATATCCACAACCTTGTTCTATACACCTCATTTCGTTGGGTTAGATTTTATAGATGTATATAAGTGTTGGCCAAATATACAAATGACTAACCCAATGTGTATCTATCAGAACTTTCGCAAATTCTCCCCTCAAAACTTAAAACTAACCCCAACCAGAAAGTTTCTCCCCGCTTGCGGGAAGTAGAAGTTTTCCTGGGTCAGAGCGCCGCCCGCGAGGTAGCCGTAGGTATAACCATTGGATTCATACTGCTCGCTCAGTACATTGTTTACCAGTAGGTTAAAGGATATTTCTCTTGTCCAGGCGGGTTTGATAGTCCAGGTGAGGCGGACGTCGTTGGTGAAATAGGCGTCAAGTTTCCGGGTTTCGCTGGAAGTATTATCGAGGTATTGTTTGCCGACATACTTGGTCAAAAGCGCCAGTTCAAGATTCGTTTTCGGGCTGTATGTAAGCTGGCTTCCCACGATCACATTCGGGGAAAATGAAATGTCTGATTTTCCGTGATCGACGGTCTGGTAGCCTCCGTTGTCGTAATCGACAATATATTCAGTGAAATTATTGATCTTGTTCTGGCTGAATGTGGCATTGGCATTCCATTTCAAAAATTTGCTGAAAGCAACCGCCCCTTCCAGCTCGACACCGGTACGGTAGCTTTTCGGAACATTAACCCTGATCGAATTGCCGACATCGTTGATCTGTCCGGTCAGTACGAGCTGGTTTTTGTACTTCATCAGATAATAATTTGCCGCGAAAGCCCAGATGCCTTTTTGAGTGCGGAAGCCTGCTTCCAGGTTTTGCAGAGACTCATTTTTAGGGAATAATCCGGCAGTTGAGGATGTGAAATCGTCCCGGTTGGGTTCCCGGTTTCCTACACTGTATGACGCATAAACCGAGCTTTGTTCAGCCAGACGGTAGGTCAGCCCCGCCTTCGGATTTACAAATGAATATGATTCGTCAAAAGCGAGCTGAGTCAGATCGTTATCGGTACCTGAAATTCTATGGCTCACCTGCCTGAACTGGATATCTGCGAATGCATTGAGTTTATCCGTAAACTGGTAATACAACTTTCCATACACATTGAAATCCTTTTTGGTACCGTCGCTGTAATAGTACCGGTGCTCGTTTTCAATGTTTCCGGCATTACGCGCCCAGATAATCTGTCCGTAGTGATCGCCATCATACTGGTTCCAGCCGCCGCCAATGCTGGCAGTGAGCTTTTTAAAGCTGTTGTAATCCAGAGAAAAGGTGCTCCCGTAAAAGTAATTGTCAAGCCACCTGCGGCGGATGAGGTCGGTTGAAGTGAGGGTATCGCTGCCGACCACGATATTAGGCAGATTATAGCTGCTGTAATCGTCCTGCGTGCGGTATTGTTCATAATATCCGAGGCCGCGGACCAGAAATGCGTTGAGATTAAAAATCCATTTATCGCCTAAGTTATGTGAGGAAACGATCTGATAATGGTCCTGCCGGTAGTTATCGACTTCGTTTTTATAAGTGTAGGAATTATAGGTACGGTCGTCGGAATTGAGCAGGTTTTGGGCATCTTTTTCGCCAATGCCGTTGCGGTCAATGTAAGCCAGAATCCCTTCCCGGTCCCCCCGCAGCTTGGCTTCCGGCACACCGTTCCACGACTGGTAGGTTCTTTCTCTTCCTGAAAAAACATTCACCCTTACAAAACTTTTCTTGCCAAAATAACCACCCGACAAATAATAAGAATGCAGCTCAGAAGACGCCCTGTCCACAAAACCATCCGATGAAACTCTCGATAATCTTGCATCGAAAGTGAATTTATCCTTAACCAGTCCGGAACCCAGTTTGATCGTATTTTTGAATGTGTTGAAAGAACCGTAAGAATTGTTCAGTTCCGCATAAGGTTCCTGGCGAAAAGCATTGGTATTGATGTTAACCGTTGCACCGAAAGATCCTGCTCCGTTAGTGGAAGTTCCAACGCCCCGCTGGATCTGGATACTGCTGACAGAAGAGGCAAAATCAGGCATGTTGACCCAAAAAACACCCTGGCTTTCGGCATCGTTATAGGGAATTCCGTTGACAGTCACATTGATACGCGTTGCATCGGAGCCGCGGATACGGATGCCGGTGTAACCCACGCCGCCGCCGGCATCACTGGTACTGACGAGGGATGGAGTAAAGTTGAGCAATACCGGCAGGTCCTGACCGAGATTTTGTTTATTAATGGCCTCCGCGCTGACATTGGTATAGGCCATACCCGTTTTATCGTTGACGCGGGTTGCATTGATAATTACTTCATCAGCCTGAAAAGTACTTTTGCTTAATTTGATTTCCAGTTCATCATTTCCGGAAACTTTAATGCTGGCTGATTGGTAACCAACATAGGATACGTCCAGGGCAGTAATATTCTCTGAAAGGTTTTTTAAAGTAAAACTTCCGTTTTTATCAGTAACGGCACCACGAATCTCCCCCGCTTTGACGGAAGCGCCGGGCAGCGGTTTGCCATCCTCGCTATCGGTCACATATCCGGTAATGGTTTTTTGGGCAAAAACAGATGAGATAAATAAAATGCTGAACAACAGTGTCAGACAGGTCGTAACTTTTCGCATTGCGATAACTGGTTGTTACGAACAGGCAAGGGGCCACCTATCCTTTTGGTATAAATAAAAAATTGATTCGGGACAGCTGTAAAACTGTGCTCGTTCTCTCCCTACGCCGGCATTACCCGGATCAGGTTTTATGGGTATGATCTCAGCCCGTTCGGTAGGGCACCCCTTTGAGATTATGCTACAAAGCTAGCGCACAATTGCGGATGATTCAATATAAAAGGGAATTATTGTTGCCGCTCAGTCCAGATGTCAGGATTCTGGCTGGTATGCAGAACTGCCGTAACAATGACTGACCGGTCATTTTCATTAACCACAAAATGAATGAGGAAAGGAAATATATCGACAACTGCTGTGCGGACTGTCGAATACCTGACGACGTAATGATGTGGGTTAAGGCAAATTCTACGAACTTTTTGCCTTATGAATTGGGTAAAACGTTTTCCTTGTCCAGGTTGTTTTTCGTTGTACCAGATAGCAGCGTTAAGAATATCTTTCTTAGCCGGCTTAAGAATTACGGCTCTGTACATCAAAGATCATTGTCAATATCGTCGAGCGCGCTATTGAAATCGAGAGCTTGTCCCGGGTCGTTTTTGTAGTTTTCCAGCCTCTCTACAACGAGATCTTTGTGCGCTTTTGGAATTTGATATGCTTCTTCCAGTTCAATTTCCTGGTATTTGCTTTTCAGGTCATTCCATTCTGATATAGGGATATAAACGCCCGTTGTGATACCCTGGCTGTCGGAAATATATTCTAGTTTCATGATTGTGTGGTTTTCGCTTGAACTGCTATTTACAAATATAACGAATTTTTAACTCAGTATTTGAAATGCCCATCAGGTTTAGAATAGTAACCTTTTCGCTATTTTTACAAGACTGAAACCTAATACTTTGCTCAATTTATCTACTAAAATGACCAGCTATACAGACACAATCGCAATGAGCGCTTCCCGGCGGGCGATGGAATTGGAATACAAATACGGCGCGCACAATTACAAACCAATGCCTGTAGTGCTGGAAAAAGGATCGGGCGTGCATGTATGGGATGTGGACGGGAAACAGTATCTCGATTTTCTGTCTGCATACAGTGCTGTCAGCCAGGGCCATTGTCATCCGGCTATTGTAGGTGCGATGATAGAGCAGGCTCAAAAACTTACGCTCACTTCCCGCGCATTTTACAACGACCGCCTGGGCGAATGTGAAAAATTCCTGTGCGAATATTTCGGATATGATAAGGTATTGATGATGAATTCCGGCGTAGAGGGAGGCGAAACAGCCCTTAAACTGACCCGGAAATGGGCTTATAAAGTCAAAGGGATTGCACCCAATAAGGCCAAAACTGTATATGCTTCCGGCAATTTCTGGGGACGCACGCTGGCCGCGATTTCCGCTTCGACGGACCCTTCAAGTACAGATGATTATGGGCCGTTTTTGCCGGGCTGCGAAATCATTCCCTATGACGATCTCGACGCACTGGAGAATATCCTGAAAAGCGATCCCGATATCGCCGGTTTTATGGTGGAGCCGATCCAGGGTGAAGCTGGTGTGGTGGTACCCAAAGAAGGGTATCTGAAAGGTGTGCGTGAATTATGCAGTCGGTACAACGTACTTTTTATAGCTGATGAAGTGCAGACGGGGATCGGGCGTACAGGCAAACGACTGGCCTGCGACTGGGAGGGAGTGAAGCCGGATATCCTGGTTTTGGGCAAAGCACTTTCTGGCGGTACCATGCCCGTTTCTGCTGCATTTGCCGATGACGGGATTATGCTTACCATAGCGCCGGGCGAACATGGATCGACATACGGAGGCAACCCGCTGGCTTGTGCAGTTACCATTGCTGCTTTACGGGTTGTTGACGATGAAAATCTGAGTGAAAATGCCGAAGTAATGGGGAGGCTTTTCCGGAGCAGAATGATCGATTTGCAACAACAATGTTCTCTCATTGAAATCGTTAGAGGGAAAGGACTTTTGAACGCAATCGTTATTAATGATACTGAGGAGAGTGAAACGGCGATGAACCTTTGTTACCGGATGATGGAGAAGGGCTTGCTCTGCAAACCCACCCATGGTAACAAAATACGTTTTGCACCGCCTTTGGTTATTAATGAGCAACAAATGAACCTGGCCTGTGATATTATCAGCGAAGTATTTCTGGAAATGAATGGAAAGCTATGAGAGCAAAACTATTGATTTATTTTATCGTTCTCGCCGGATTGCTATCGGCTTGTCGCGACAAAAACGTTGATCCTGCGTCACAAACGGAGACTAACAAGTGGATTTATGAACAAATGAAGTATTGGTACTATTGGAACGACCACATTACCACTTCTCCCGATTTGTCCAAGGATCCCAAAGACCTGTTCGAATCGCTCCTTTATAAATACGACGCAACGCTCCGTCCCGACGGCGATAGATTCTCGTGGATCGACGAAAGCGCCGAGAATTTGCAGGCGTCTCTGAGCGGTGAAACCAAGACAACCGGAATGGAATACAAGCTGACCTATTTTCCAGCGGGCAGCAAAAATATAATAGGTGTAGTTTTATATGCCAATCCGGATTCTCCGGCTGCAAAAGCAGGGTTTGTGAGAGGCGATATCTTTAACAAAGTCAATGACCAGCAACTGACTTCATCCAATTACAGCGCCCTCCTGAAACCCGAAGGGACTTTGACTTTCGGCCTCGCGAAGATCAAAGACGGCGTGCTGGAAGAAAGTGACGTCAAAAGAAGTGTGGCGCCGGTTGTGTTCCAGGCGGATCCTGTTTTCTTTGATACCGTTTACACTTATGGTGCCAACAAAATCGGATATGTGGTTTATCATCAGTTTATTCCGGGTCCCAACAGCGGACCGAACAATAAACTTTATGATCAGAAGCTCGATAATATTTTTGCCTCTTTCAAAACCAGCAATGTAACTTCTCTCATTGTTGACCTTCGGTATAATCCGGGGGGATATGTGAGCTCTGCGACGAACCTTGCCAGCCTTATTGTAAAAGGGTCGGCGAATGATATTTTTTATTATAAAGAATACAATCCGGGAGTTACCGAAGCAAGTAAAAAGAAATATGGTGAATCATTCTTTTACGACAAATTCGTTACAAAAAGCCAGAATATCGGGCCTAATCTAAAAAATCTGGTGCTGCTGGTTTCTTCACGGTCTGCCTCAGCCAGCGAACTGCTGATCAACGGGTTAAAACCATATATGGATGTGACGCTGGTCGGTGGAAAAACGGTTGGTAAAAATGTAGGCTCCATCACGTTAAGCAATACCGAGGGCGGGATCAAATGGGGATTGCAGCCTATTGTTTCCAAATCGCTTAATAAAGACCACAAATCCGATTACTCGACCGGCTTTATCCCGGACGTGGAGAGTTACGAGGGCAATGTCCTTTACAAATATGGCAGCCCGGCGGATCCGCTACTGGGTGAGGCACTTTTCAAAATAGTTGGTACCCGCGTAGCCCGTGAAGCATCTAATGCAAGGGTGGCCGCAGAAGCCGAAAGCCAGGAGATCATGTCGACCATTGAAGCCAAGGCCGGAGGAAGCAATATGTTTTTTGATAAATAGACCGACCTGCATTCGGCATGGTTTTTATACCAGTTTAGTCGTAACAGTAATATTTCTGTTTTAATCTAAACTAAACAATATGGGTATTTTAACATGGATCATCGTTGGCCTCGTGGCAGGAGCGATCGCAAAAGCAATACATCCTGGCAAGGATCCGGGCGGTTTTATAGTAACAATTCTGATTGGTATTGCAGGTGCGGTAATAGGAGGCTGGATATCGTCGTTGCTTGGCTATGGAACCGTTGATGGATTCGATCTGGGAAGTCTTGTAATAGCTATTTTGGGCGCTATTTTACTCCTTTTCATATATAGAAAGTTTAGCAGCAGGACGTAAAAACATTCTGTTTGGGAGATGGTGAGGGAAACAAGTCAAAACTGTTCTCTCACCATTTTTTATTGCTATTTTTACAAAATTGCAAATGAGTAATTCTAACTAATTGACAACACATGAAGCTGGTGAATGATATGACTGTCTGGTTTTTGAAGCGTCGCTTTGAAAGGATCGAACAGTTTATGAAATACCCGATTGAGACCCAGCAACGTATATTTTCCGAGCTTCTGGAAACAGCCCGCTATACCGAGTGGGGAAGTACCTATAACTACGGGCAGATCAGGTCGATAAAGGAATATCAGGAGCAGGTTCCTGTTTCAACTTACGAAGAATTATATCCATATATAGAGCGGGTGCTCAAAGGCGAGCCCAATGTGATGTGGCCGTCCCAAATCGAGTGGTTTTCCAAATCTTCGGGAACTACGAACGCCCGCAGCAAATTTTTGCCAGTGTCGCCGGAGGCCCTTGAAGAATGCCACTATGAGGGGGGCAAGGATATGATGACCCTGCTCATTAATAACCGCCCCGATACACGTGTTTTTGATGGGAAGGGGTTGTCCATAGGCGGGACCTTACATGCCAATCCTTTCGACGATTATACCCAGATCGGCGACGTGTCGGCCGTGATCATGCAAAATCTGCCGTCTTGGGCCGAATTCATGCGCACACCTCCGCTGGAGGTTGCCTTGATGGACCACTGGGAGAGCAAACTGGAAAAAATGGCTTCGATCTGTTCACAGGAAAATGTAACCAGCATATTGGGTGTACCCACCTGGACCATCGTGCTGCTGGATCAGATCCTGGAACTGACGGGTAAAAAGAATATGCTCGAAGTATGGCCGGATTTTGAAGTTTTTGTCCACGGTGCCGTTTCTTTTGAGCCTTACAGGGATCTTTTTATGACCAAATATTTCCCGTCTGACCAGGTTCTTTATCTGGAAACTTACAGTGCGTCAGAAGGGTTTTTTGCTATTCAGGACGATGTCAACAGAGTTGGAGAAATGTTGCTGATGCTGGACTACGGTATTTTTTATGAATTCGTCCCGGTTGAGGAAGTAGGAAAAAAACATCCGAAAGCGCTTCTGCTCGACGAAGTAGAGGTTGGAAAGAACTACGCGCTGGTGATATCTACCAATGCCGGTTTGTGGCGGTACCTGATTGGTGATACTGTGAAATTCACTTCAAAATATCCTTTCCGGGTCAAAGTAAGCGGGCGTACCAAGCATTTTATCAATGCTTTCGGTGAAGAGGTGATTGTAGAAAATGCCGATCATGCAATTAAAGTCGCCGCACAGAAAACAGACTCACTGGTCGCAAATTATACTGCCGGGCCTGTTTACATGGGCGACGGCGCCCGGGGGCGTCATGAATGGATCATTGAATTTACAAAAGAGCCGGAGAACCGGGAGGATTTTACCCGCGCACTGGACGAAGCCCTGCGGGAGGTAAACTCTGACTATGATGCCAAACGTTATAAAGATATGGCTCTTCTGGCTCCGCTGATCCATTTCGTTCCTGCAGGCACTTTCTACGCCTGGATGGGTAAACTACATAAGCTCGGCGGGCAAAATAAAGTGCCGAGGCTGAGCAACAACAGGGAATACCTGGACGATTTGCTGGGAAGTCTGTAAGGGCTTTGGGCTATCGGCCGTCAGCTGGGTTTTGCTTTTAATTCTAATTTACTGAAAATCATAAAAGCCGAAAGCTGATCGCTGATGGCCGATAGCAATAAGTTACCTTGTTTAATTTCACCTGCAATTCCCAAAAAAGCCGAAAGCCGAGCGCTGATGGCCGACAGCAATAATATATTTCATCTAATTTCACCTACAACCCCAAAACGCCGAAAGCTGAAAGCCGACGGCCGACAGCTTTCGAATGATCCCCAAATATCTCAAAATAAAAGGCTTATATTCTTACCAGACTGAGCAGGAAATCCATTTTGATGCATTAACAGATGCTGCGTTGTTCGGGATTTTCGGAGCGGTGGGCAGCGGAAAATCTTCGATCCTGGAAGCGATCACGTTTGCCTTGTACGGAGATACCGAACGGCTTAATAGGTCGGGGGATGACCGTACTTATAACATGATGAATCTCCGGTCGGACGAACTGCTGATCGATTTTGAATGTATTGCGGGAAAAACCGGGGAACGCTACAGGTTTACGGTTAAGGGGAAAAGGAACAGCAAAAATTTCAAGGAAGTAAAAACCTTTGAGCGGAGAGCCTATGTCTGGCAGGATGAAAACTGGGTGCCGCTGGCTGAAAGTGAGACTACGGAAAGTATCATCGGACTTAGTTATGACAATTTTCGTCGCACGATCATTATCCCGCAAGGCAGGTTTCAGGAATTTATTGAGCTGAAAGATGCGGAGCGGACGAGGATGATGAAGGAGCTTTTTCAGCTGGAAAAGTATGACCTGAGCCGGAATGTGGGATCCCTGTCCAAGCAAAATGATATCGCGCTTTCCAGTCTGGACGGGCAGCTTCTCGGGTTGGGAGAAATTAACCCCGAAATGGTCGCGGCGGAGGAGAAGAGAAGGGACGAGGTACGACAGGAGATAAAAAAAACCAGTGAGGAGCTTTTGATACAAACGGCTCTTGAAAGCAGTTTGCAAAAACTAAAATTAATTGCTGAAAAGGTTCAGTTACTACAAAATCAACTATCGGTACTGGAAGTCAAAGGTCCGGAAATGCAACACCGGGAGGAGGTGCTGAGAGTTTTTGAAATCTGCTCCGTGCATTTTAAATCAATCCTGGACCAGAAAAAAAATCTTGCATTAGGTATCATAAGAGACCAGCAGGTTTTTGATAGCAATCAGGTCCGGATTACAGATTTAGGAAGTCTGGTTATAAAACAAAAAGAAGTACTGGCTCAATTAAAACCTCAATATGAGAAGCGGGAGGAACTTCTGGACACGGCAGATGAACTTGAAAAAGTAATTCAGATCCTGGAAAACGCAAATTTATCAGTTAAAAAGAAAGGGGCGCTTGCCAGAGGAGAGGAGCAGTTGAATGAAAAGGAAATGGCGCTCGGCCTGGCAAGGAAACAGAAAGAGCAAAAAGAAGCGGAAAATGAATTGAGGAAAAGTCAGTTGGTTGATATTCAGGAGATAAGCCTTGTTAAAACCTGGTTCGCCAAATCTGATGATCTTGTAGAGCTCAGACAATCTATCAAAAAAGAAGCCGAAGACCTGCAAACGGAGATAGGGAGGTTGGTTAATGAATTAAAAGGTAAAATTGAAGAAGCGAATCAACAATTTACGCTGAAAATTGGTGACGACCTGACATTGGAATTGTTTCAGAATGCAGTGCAGGAATACCTGGCAGGCAATGAAAATGAGCAGAAAAACCTGGCCAGGCAATTGCTTCAAACCAATACCAGGCTGGCGCTGCATCAGTATGCCGGAAGTCTGGAAGACGGCGAACCCTGCCCGCTTTGCGGCTCGCTGCACCATCCTGATATTTTGCAAACGGATCATTCATTTTCCGATGAGGTCAGGCAAATTGAAAAGCGCACCGCGGTTCTGAATGATCTGGAAAAATCCGTTAGGAAGTTCCAGTCGCCGGTTGAAAGGCTGTTTAGTCAGATCGAAAATCTTGAAAAAAATAAAACTGTGATCAAGCAGCGCTGGGCTGAGGCAAAAGCGCGGATTGACTTACATGATCAAGATTTCATTTGGACAAAATTCAGTAAAAGCGACAGGGAGGGCTTTGACAAACATTTTACGGAAGTCAATAAAACCCAGGCAGAAATCAAGGAGAGTGAGGCTGCTATAAAGGCGATGTCGCTAAAAATAGAGGCGGATATTCTTGAAAAAACCGAAAAAATAGAAAAACCGCTGCAAATACTCCGGGATGAAATTAACAAGCTGGAAAGCATTACATCAACATTGACAGGACAGCTGCAAAAGGTAAAGCCTGAAGATTTTGAAGGAAAGGAAAAAGATGAAATCTCAGTTCAGATTATCGGTTTAAAGAATAGCTACAAGGAAATCATCGATTTGTACGAACGCACCGAGAAGCAGATTGACGCGCTAGAGAAGGAAAATGATATGCTGTCGGGAAGTCAGGCGACGCTTCGAACTGCGCTGGAAACAAGTAACGTTGATTTGGCAAATGTCCTGAATGCTATTGAAGCACAACTGAAAATATACGGATTTGAGTCTGAGGAGCAGGTTAACGAAATATTATCGAAGCCGATCCGGATTGAATCCGAAAGAAAGGAGATCAATGAATACAAGCTTTCGCTTGAAACTACGGCCAGAGAACTGCAAAATTTGCTGAAAGAAAATCCTGAGCAAGTATATCATGCCGAAAAGCATCAGGAAGTGATCCGCGCGAAGCAATCACTGGAAACAAACCTCCAGAATCACAGAAAGGAAGAAGGCGGATTGGACAGGCTTCTGAAAAAAATGGCAGAAGACCTGGAAAGAAAAGCTGCATTGTTAAAAGAGAAAGGCCGCCTCCAGCTTCGAAAAGAGCACCTGGATGACTTGGCGAAGCTTTTCCGGTCCAGTGGGTTTGTGGACTATGCGTCAAGTATTTACCTGCAAAACCTGATTCAGGCTGCCAATCACCGGTTTCATCAAATGACCCATCAGCAGCTTCATCTGGAATTGGGTGAAGGAAATAGTTTTTGGGTCCGTGACCTGCTCAACGGCGGGCATATGCGTTTGCTGAAAACGCTGTCGGGCGGGCAGAAATTTCAGGCAGCACTCTCGCTCGCGCTGGCTCTCGCAGACCATATCCATATACGGAATGAGTCGAAGCACAACTTCTTTTTTCTGGATGAAGGTTTTGGCTCGCTGGACAAAAATGCGCTGCAGACCGTTTTTGACACACTGAAATCTTTGCGCAAGGAAAACCGCATCGTCGGAATTATCAGTCACGTGGAAGATTTGCAGCAGGAAATCCAGACTTATCTGAAAATTACGGAGAGTGAAGAAGGCAGCCGTATTGTGGCGAGCTGGGAATAAAAAAATCACCTCATCTGAAGTCAGCAACGCTATGAAAACCCCGTGAGAGATAGTCAACAGAAAGGAAAGTAGAGCTCAAAGTGAATGTATAATGCGAAAAGGGAACGCAAACAGCATCGCTAGTGTGAGCAAGTATCAAGGAAGGTATCGATTCCGGAAGTAACAACGGACATGAATCTCTTCAAATCGTATAAATTTATCAAAAAATAATATTGTTTCCTCCTATTTATATAAAAAAATCAAATCATTTTCGCTTCTTCGATCCGCTATTTTGATTTTGCTATTAAAATGTATCTTTGAAATCCAATATACGTCTTATACGCACTATGCTTTTTGAAAATTTCTACCAGGCATTTTTGTTTTGGATTGAATCAAAGCTGTCGGGAAAACACTGGCTGTGGAAACTCACCCTGTTTTCGGTTTGTCTCTCTCTTTTTTTAGCCGTTCCTCCTTACTCACTTCTTGCGGCGCATTTGAAAGAAACCGGTGTAAAACTGGATGCCTGGATTTTCATTCACAACCAGGCAGAGGATCTTTTTCATCCCAAAGACATTACGTATGACGTAAGACGTGAAAATATGGTGATGCGGTGGACGCTACCTCTTCTTTCATTTCTGACCCATAACAATATACTCCTGATAATTTTGCTTCAGGGTGCGCTGGGAGTGCTGTTTCTTTATAAGATCGCGAGCTATACTTTCACGGTGTCGCAAGATAAGCTCATAACCAGCTTGCTGATCTTGTCTATTGCCAACATTTTTGTAACGGTCTGGATCTTTGCAGACGTACATGGTTATGGGGATGGATTTGCTTACTTTTTTTTGCTGACTGCCCTTTTAAGCCGAAAACCTGTGCTGATATTTCTATGCCTGCAGGCTGCTTTTTTTACCGATGAAAGGGCTGTCGTGGCCGGAGGCTATCTCTTGCTCTGGTGGATCGTTACAAAAGCTTATGCGAAAAACGATTTCAGCTTTTCGGCTTTGTTGAAAAATACTTTCACAGGCGAAAGTGCTGTTGTGTGGGTTGCCTGGGCTATTTATTTCGGGATACGTCACTATGTACTCGCTACCTATTTTCCCGGTCATAGCTATTCTACTATCGGCACTCCCGTACTCTTTGCAGATGCCCATCGAAATGGACTTGGGAGCAGTATCTGGGGCGCTTTTGAAGGGACCTGGCTACTTTTGATCGCAGGGGCACTCGGCTTGTATCTTACCGGACGCTATATTTTAATGGCTGCTCTCAGCTTCGGTTTTATCATACTTGTAGCCACAGGGATATATGTGCACGACATCGACAGAGCGCTTTCTTACGGGTTCCCTTTTTTGTTGATGGCATTATTTGTACTTTTAAAAATCGCATCACGTTCCTCAATACGCAAGGTCCTTTTTTTTACAATGGTCATCTGCGTTACGCATCCCCAGGTTTTTTATATGGGATATAATAAAATCTTATGGCTCGAACCGCTTCCTGTGAAGGCGGCAATGCTTCTGGACCGTTATATGGGCTGGAATCTTTTTAATTAGGATGAACGATAGATTAACTATGATTTTTTGTGAAAATTTTGGTATAAAGTGAATTTTAGCTAAATCGTATCTTCGTATCTCACCGTTCTTCCAACAGGCATTCAACGTTTATTTCTGAAATACGAATTATCCAACACATGTGAAATATCAATATGCCATTATTAATTGAGTTGAACACTTTTAATACAGGTTCCGGTAACCTGACAGTTTTTGAAAAGATCATTCCCGGTACAATAAAACGGGCATTTTACATTTACGGAGCTGGCAATACACAGCGGGGAGGTCACAGACATCACAAAACCTGGAATGCCCTTATTTGTCTTAGCGGACATTGCCGTGTTTATTCAAACGACGGAGAAAAAGAAGAACATTTCCTGCTCGATAACCCTGCCTTATGCCTCATTCTGGAGCCTAAGGACTGGCATATCATGGATTCCTTCTCGGATGATGCGATCCTGCTGGTGCTTTCCAACGAATATTACGACCAGGCGGACTACATTGATGAACCCTACCTGCTGAACGACTCCGTTTCCCAATGATCCCTTTCCTGGATTTGAATGAGGTGAATGCACCTTATCTGACCGCTATTGAAGAAGCTTCATTACGGGTACTTCGATCTGGCTGGTATATTCTGGGTAATGAATTAAAGCAGTTTGAAAAAGCTTTTGCAGCATATTGCGGGGCGGATCACTGTATTGGCGTGGCCAATGGGCTGGATGCCATTACCCTTATTTTGAAAGCATTTGACTTTCCAGAAGGGAGTGAGGTTATTGTTCCGGCTAATACGTATATCGCTTCCGTATTGCCCGTCAGCTTTCTCAATCTGGTTCCGGTTTTGGTAGAGCCGGATCCTGTTACTATGCTCCTGGATCCCGGCAGGATAGAGGAAAAAATTACGGAGAAAACCCGGGCCATCATCAGTGTCGATCTGTATGGCCGTAGCTGCGAAATGGATCCGATTACGAAGCTCGCTGAGAAGCATAACCTGAAAGTAATCACCGATGCAGCCCAGGCACATGGTGCGATGTATCAAAACAGGAAAGTTGGCAGTATTGCCGATGCGACTGCTTTCAGCTTTTATCCTACGAAAAACCTTGGGGCACTGGGTGATGCAGGTGCGGTTACAACTTGCGATGAACAGCTTGCTGAAAAAATAAGATGCCTGAGAAATTACGGGTCGGTAGTGAGATATCAGAATGATTACCAGGGGATTAATTCCAGGCTGGACGAGCTGCAGGCAGCGATCCTGCACGTCAAGTTGCCTTTTCTGGATCCGGAAAACAAAAGAAGGCGCCAAATAGCGGCCCGGTACCTGAGCGGGATCGAAGTACGTAATCTCACGTTACCACCGGCCGACAGGCCGATGGAAGATGTCTGGCACCTGTTTGTAGTCAGGCATCCCAAAAAGGCTGAACTGATCAGTTATCTGGATTCGAAAAACATACAAACGAATGTACATTACCCGCTGCCAATCCATAAACAACAGGCTTACCAGCATCTCCATGGACTGGACTTGCCTGTTACCGAGCAGATTCACCGGGAAGTAGTTAGTTTGCCTCTCAACCCTGTTCTGACCGACGAAGACGTTGATTATATCATACATACTTTGAATCAATTTGACGATCATTTATGAAATTATCCGTCATTATCCCGGTATATAACAGCGAAAAGACGATCGCCCCTCTGGTAGAAACTTTACTGCACGCCCTTTCCGCTATCTCTTTCGAAATCGTGATGGTGAATGATGGCAGCCGGGATTCCTCGGAAGTGATTTGCAAGGAAATAGCCAGTAACTACTCTAATGTAAAATTCATTTCTCTCCGTCGTAATTATGGTGAATTTAATGCTGTTATGTGCGGGTTAAATTGGGCATATGGAGACTACTCGGTAATGATAGATGATGATTTTCAAAATCCTCCTGCCGAAATTTTGAAATTGGTTGAGAAGGCGGAAAGTGAAAATTGTGACGTTGTGTATACGTACTATGCAAGAAAACAGCATTCCGTCGGGCGTAATCTGGGCAGTAAAATGGTGAACTGGCTGACAGGCTATTTGCTCAACAAACCGAAGGGTCTTTACTTATCCAGCTTCAAATTGATCAGAAAAGAGGTGGTCCGGGAAATTATTAAATACCAGGGGCCATATCCTTATATCGACGGGCTGATTTTCAGGATTACCCGTAGCATAGGAACAGTTTCCGTCACCCATTTGAAAAGAGAAGAGGGCGTGTCCAATTATACATGGACCAAGTTGATCTCTTTGTTTCTCAACATACTTTTTTGTTATTCTTCCCTGCCGATCCGGCTTTTCGTACCCATCGGCTTAGGGTTGTTCGGGCTGGGATTTTTGCTTTTGTGCTTCCTAACGTTACAATGGATTATCGGCCCCGACCCGAAAGGCTGGCAGGTGGTGACTGCAACGTTCATTTTTGTGGGCGGGATCCAATGCATCCTGCTGAGTGTGCTCGGAGAATACATCGGGAAAAGTTTTATGGCCCAAAGCGGCCAGCCGCAATATGTGATCAAGTACAACAGCGAAGAGGCGCTATGATAAACAACAGACTGGAATATCAGCGGATGTACGATGTGGAGCGGAAACTATGGTGGTATCAAATCCTGCATTCTAAAGTGCTGGGGCACATCAGGCGGCATTTCAAGACTGATCATTCTGAAATACGGATTCTGGATGCGGCCTGCGGGACAGGCGGCCTGTTATCTTTTTTGAGGGAAAAAGGATATAATCATCTCACCGGGTTCGATTATTCGGCTCACGCTATTGATTTTTCAAGAGAAAGAAATCTTGAAGTAAACTTTGGAGACCTCAAAAAAGTAGGAGAATTCAGACCTGGAAAGGTTTTTGATGTCATTTGCTGTAACGATGCACTCTACTTTCTGACGGATGAGGAAATTATTTCAGCACTTAAGTCCTTTAAGGAAAAGCTCAATCCGAACGGTATTCTGATTGTGAACATCCATGCATTTGAAGCATTTTCCGGTACACATGACCTGGCTGTCGGGAGTTCGAGGCGGTTTACGCTCACCGATTTCAGAATTTACAGTGCCGCTGCTGATTTTAAGATAACTTATCATACATACTGGCCTTTCGCGCTTTCTTTGCCAATTTTTGCTATCAGGCAATGGCAGAAATTCCGCATCCGCAACCATAATACTGATGCGCAGCAACCGGATTCTGATGTAAAATTTCCTGGTAAACCACTGAATTCTCTCCTTCTCGCAGTGACAAAAGCAGAAGCCGCGCTATTGCCCCGGGCTCCTTTTGGCAGTTCTCTGTTTATGGTTTTTGAAAAAACCTGAATTTCGGTTTTATCTGGTAAAAGTAAAAAAGAATGTAGGTTCAGACCGGACGATTTTTTGGCGGAGTGTGTTATCATCTTGCCGAATTATCAAAATTATATGGATTTACAACTTACCGGAAAGACTGCTTTTATTAGCGGTTCCACACAGGGGATCGGATTTGCGATTGCTCAGAATTTATTAAAAGAAGGCGCTGCGGTTGTCATCAACGGCAGGTCAGCATCGAAAGTAGCTGACGCCGTCAGTAAATTAAAGGATTTATACCCGGAGGCGAATGTATCTGGATTCGAAGCGGATTTTTCAAAGGTTGATGAAGTAAATGCCTTGCTGGAAAAGCTTCCCGAAATCGATATCCTTATCAATAATGCGGGTATTTTTGAACCGAAGCCTTTTGTAGAAATTACAGACGAAGAGTGGTTCAACTTTTTCGAGGTCAATGTCCTGAGCGGCGTCCGCTTGTCCAGACACTTCTTCCCTAAAATGATCGCCAAAAACTGGGGTCGCATCATCTTTATTTCCAGCGAATCAGCTGTGAACATCCCTGAGGAAATGATCCACTACGGAATGACAAAAACGGCCCAGCTTGCTGTGAGCAGGGGATTGTCGGAGCTTACCAGAGGTACAAATGTGACGGTCAATTCCGTTTTACCCGGCCCTACAAAATCAGAAGGTGTCGCTGAATTTGTCAAACAACTGGCTGCTGCTGCCAACGTGACGCCTGAGGAAGCAGAGAAGGATTTTTTCAAAACAGCAAGACCTACTTCATTGCTTGAACGTTTTGCTTCGGTGGAAGAAATTGCAAATCTGGTCACCTACGTTGCGAGTCCGCTTTCATCCGGAACGAATGGTTCTGCCCTGAAAGTAGACGGAGGAGTAGCCAAGTTCATTATTTAAAGAAGGCTTCCGGAAGTTGCATTTCATAAATACCTCAAAATGTGCATCCGGAGCTTTTGATATTAACCTATTCTGGAACAAACGTTCTGAAATATTTGTCTGATAGATATGGCAAGAAACAAAGCATTTGAACCCGAAGAAAAACTGAAAAAGGCGAAAGATCTTTTCTGGCAAAAAGGATACAGCGGCACCACAATGCAGGACCTCGTCGATACTATGGGTCTCAACCGCGGCAGCATTTATGATACTTACGGAGACAAGCACAGTCTTTTTCTCATGTGCCTCACAAGCTATGCAGATAGTACCTTGGCGGACTTTCAGCAAGCCGTGACGGAAACGAAATCGCCCCTGAAAGCGATAGAGAAAATCATAAAACGGGCTGTGGTCAGGACGGTTGCGGAAGGAAAAACATGCATGGGCGTGAAGTCGACTTTTGAGCTGGCTTCGGTGGACGCAGAGGTGCACACCATATTAAAGGACAATACCAACGGGATGGTTGCGGTGCTCAAAGAGTTGGTAAAGAAAGCGCAAAAAGCTGGGGAAATCAGTGCCAAGCGTGATCCGGGTGTAGTGGCAGCCTTTATTGTAGCCAATTTTACGGGATTCTGGCAGTTTTATCTGGTTTATCAGGATGCGGCGCTGATACAGCAGCAGGCGGATTTTTTAATCAGATCCATAAAGAAATAGTTTTGCGTTATTCTTGAATGTACGTTCAGGAATGTGTTAATGTTCAAGTATATGTTAAGCTCCTATAAAGAATCAGAAAATAGATCAGGCGTAATAAAAATCTACCAGCAGGGGGCACCATCTGTGCTTCAGTATACGAAAGAGGTGGTTCCGGAGCCTGGCCCGGGACAAGTGCAGGTAAGGCAGGCCGCTATCGGGCTGAATTTTATTGATACTTATTTCAGGGATGGAAAATTCCCGGTGAAATCATTCCCCTACACACCCGGCGTTGAAGGAGCCGGTACTGTCGAGGCAGTGGGCCCCTGGGTTACGGATTTTAAAGTCGGTGACCGGGTAGGATATCACTTCATTCCGGGTTCATACTCGGAAGTCCGCAATGTTTCCACGCATCAGTTGATAACCCTGCCAGAGGATATCACTTTCGAGCAGGCAGCAGCGATATTGGTAAAAGGCTTTACTGCCAGGATGCTGGTAAGGTCTATTCATCAAGTATCGGAAGGAGAAGTGGTGTTGGTGCATGCTGCTGCTGGCGGGGTAGGTTCTCTGGTTGCGAAGTGGGCAAAATCGCTGGGTGCAACAGTGATAGGTACGGTAGGTTCGCCAAAGAAGCGGGATAATGCGATCAGAAATGGTGCAGACCATGTCTTTCTGGCTAATTGCGAGGGTTTTGCCAATTCGGTCAATGAAATTACCAAAGGAAAAGGAGTGGACGTGGTTTACGACGGTGTAGGCCGGGACACTTTTTCTCAATCGGTTGATCTGCTGCATGATGGCGGTAAAATTGTTTTGTACGGATCCTCTTCGGGGCAGCCGGAGCATATTAACCACGCCAGTCTGAGAGCGAGGGATATCACTTTATATACACCTGCACTGAGCGCCTACATTACAGATTATGACAGTTTACAACTTTATGCTGCCGATACCTTTGCTGCGTTTCATTCAGGTGTTTTTGGTGATTTGAGCATTACAAAATATCCTTTGTCACAAGTCAGCCAGGCACATACGGACCTGGAATCGAGGCTTACAACCGGCCTGGTTATTCTTGTTCCCTAGCTTTTCTGCAAATTTTCAGACCACCTTCTGTTGTCGTTTTTGTTATATTTACATTGATCAGCCGAACATATTTATTGATTATGCCAAAAATACTTATTCAGTTTGCGCATCCGACATTAAGTAAATCCAGCGTGCAGAAAACAATGGAAAGTTATTGCAGAACGGTCAAGGGCGTTACTTTTAATGACTTATACGAAAATTATCCGGATCTCTATATAGATGTAAAAAAGGAGCAGCAGCTTCTTTTACAGCACGACATTATCGTATTGCAGCACCCTTTTTACTGGTACAGCAGTCCGCCTATTATGAAGCAGTGGCTTGATCTGGTTCTGGAATACAACTGGGCATACGGGCCGGAAGGGAACAGGCTGGCCGGTAAAAAGATTTTCAACGCTTTATCCTGTGGTGGCTCGAAAGAGGCGTATAAAGATACGGGTTACAACCGCTTTCCTGTGAATGTGTACTTGCTTCCCTTCAATCAGACTGCCCATTTATGCAAAATGGAGTACCTTCCGCCCTTTGTTATTCATGAAACATATTCCATGAAACAGCAAACGATCGATGATCATGGAAAGCAGTATGCCAGTATTCTCAAAGCGTTTGTGAACAATGAAATTCAGCAGGAACATTATCAGCATATTGAATATCTCAATGAACTGCATCTGCTATCAGCCCTGAATTCCTAATCGAAGGCCCCGGTCTGCGGGTGTGTTTTACTATTTCTCTTTACTTATATCATGCAACAAACATTCTTCTTTCAGGCCATGATTTATCTGGCATCAGCCGTCATTATGGTGCCTGTTGCCAAGCGGTTGGGATTGGGCTCGGTACTGGGTTATCTGGTGGCTGGAGTGCTGATCGGGCCTGCGGGGCTGGAATTTATAGGTCTGGAAGGCCAGGACATCATGCATTTTGCTGAATTCGGGGTGGTGATGATGCTATTTGTGATCGGCCTCGAGCTGGAACCTTCCCGGCTTTGGCGCATGCGCAAGGACATTGCCGGACTTGGAGGCCTGCAGGTTGGGATTACGAGCCTTGTCGTGATGGGGCTGGCACTGGCTTTTGGTATATACTGGAAAGAAGCGCTGGCGCTCGGGTTGATAGTGGCCATGTCCTCCACAGCGATTGTGATGCAGACCCTGGATGAAAAGGGATGGCTGAAAACGGCTGCGGGACAAAGCTCTTTTGCTGTGCTTTTATTTCAGGATCTGGCTATAATTCCTATGCTGGCGTTATTTCCGCTGCTGGCGAGTAATCAGCCGGAAGAAGTAGCACATGGGTCAGAAAGTGGCTCTCTCGTGAGCAATTTGCCAGCCTGGGAACAGGCGGTGATCGTGCTTGGATCGGTTGCCATCGTGGTGGTCACAGGGAAGTATCTTCTGCGACCGGTTTTCCGTATCATGGCAAAAACCGGAATGAGGGAAATGTTTACCGCTATTGCCCTGCTGCTGGTGGTAGGCATTGCGGTGCTGATGACCTCCGTAGGACTCAGCCCGGCCCTCGGAGCGTTTCTGGCCGGGGTGGTACTGGCCAATTCGGAATACCGCCATGAACTGGAAAGTTCAATAGATCCGTTTAAAGGATTGTTGCTGGGGTTGTTCTTTATTTCGGTTGGATCATCCATTGATTTTCAATTGATCATATCAAAACCTTTGTTGATCATGGGGCTGGTGTCTGGCTTCATGATCTGCAAGGCGGCTATATTGTTTGCACTCGGAAAGATCTTTAAAGTAAGGACAGCCCAGAATTTTATATTCAGTTTCGGTTTGAGCCAGGTGGGGGAATTTGCTTTTGTGCTGCTGAGCTTTTCACTTCAGGAAGGTGTACTGACAAAGGATATTACAGACATTATGATGGCCGTTGTGGCTATAAGTATGGCACTTACGCCACTGGTGATGGTACTGAATGACAAGCTGATCCTCAGCAGGGTATGCAAGGTAGAGGAGGGGCTTCAGGTACAAAGGCCGAGCGACGTGGAGGAACAGGACAACCCGGTGATCATCGCAGGCTATGGACATTTTGGGAATACCATCGGACGTTTTTTACGTGCAAACAATGTCACTGCCACCGTTTTGGATAATGATAGTGACAACGTTGATTTTCTCAGGAGGATGGGATTGAAAGTGTATTATGGCGACGCTACCCGTTACGAGCTGCTGGACATTGCCGGAGCCAACAAAGCACAGATGATAATTATCGCTATCAACGATGAAGAAAAGCGGCTGGAAATGATCGAAACCGTTAAAAAACATTTCCCCCATCTGCATATCCTCGTTCGCTCCACCAACCGGAACGATGCCTACGATCTCATGAATGCGGGTATGATGCACATTTACAGAGAGACATTCGATACCAGTCTCCGTTTGGGAATTGATGCGCTGAAATTGCTTGGGCACCGAGCGCACGAGGCTACGCGGTCCGCCAAGACATTTTTTATCCACGATGAACGTACATTGAAACACCTTTCCAAGATCAGGAATGATGAGGAACTGTATCTCAATACCGTCAGGCAGAGTATTGAAGAACTCGAGATGATCATGCAGGCCGACCGCGAAGCCATGAACCTCGGGGCGATCGCAGGCTGGGAGCGAAAAGCCGAAAATGCCTGATTACCTTACGCTGTACGGAGGCCGCTCGATTTGAAAAGGTAAGTACCGATAAACATGCCTGCGAGGCTGGTGAATAGCCCGTAGATCAGCGGAGGATATTCGGTCTCAATGTATGTGCACATCAGCCAGACGACCAACCCCGATACCATCGACAAAATACATCCGACCTGATTGGAGCCTTTCCAGTATAGTCCCGCCGCAAGTGGCACAAACAGGGAAACCAGGCTGAACGCAGAGGATTCCGCTACGAGCTCGAAGATACTTTCGCGGGTGACCGCCAGTAAAATACAAATTGCTGTAATCACCACAATCCCGATCCTGATGGTTAGAAGCAGCTTTTTATCTGTAAGCCCGGGATTGAAAAACTTGATCACATTCTCCCCAAAAACGGCTGCGGGAGCCATAATGGCACTGCTGGTAGTGCTGAGAATGGCCGAAACCAGCGCCCCGAAAAAAAGGATCTGAAGTGGTATGTTCATGTGCTGCAACACCATGTTAGGAATGATCATCTGACCGTCTTTGGCACTTTCCGGATAAAGATGATGGCCGCAAAGCGCAATAAAAAGCGGAAGCAGGGCAACGGTAAGGTACATGAACGATGAAAGCATAGTGGCCTTTACAGAGACATCGGCAGATTTCGCCGACATCACACGCTGAAATACATCCTGCTGCGGGATGGAGCCCAGGCCGATCGTAATCCAGGCAGCGAAATATTCGACATATCCTTTGAAAGTAAATTCGGGATAGAAACGGAAAAAACCTTTTGGTGCACCTTCGATCAGCGGCTGAAAACCGCCGACTTTCTGATAAAGAACGGATGCTACTATGAGAAGACCGGCAACGATCATGATGGTCTGCAGGAAATCTGTAATGGAAATCGACCACATACCGCCCCAAATAGTGTAGATGATCACGACCAGAGAGCTGGTCAAAATACATTCGGTAAGCGACCAGCCCAAAACTATTTTAAGTACAATTCCCATTGCAAGTAATTGTGCTGCAATCCAGCTAAAGTAAGAAGGGATGATCAGGATTGCAGACAATAATTCAGCATAGCGGCCGTATCTGATCCTGAAAAAATCACAAAAGGTGATGATGTTCATTTTGTAAAACCGGCGGGCGAAGAACAGGCCGACCAGTAAAAGACAAAGTGCCGCTCCGAAGGGATCTTCGATGACACCCAAGACACCGTGTTCCATGAATTCGGTCGGCGCACCCATGATCGTTTCGGACCCAAACCAGGTGGCGAAAGTTGCTGAGGCCGCAAGTACAAGTGGCAACCTTCTGCCAGCGAGTATGAAATCTGTGGTAGTAGAAACTTTGCGGGATGCCCAGAGCCCTATTGCGAGGTTTAATAATAAGTATCCAAGAATGGAGATAGCCAGCATCAAATGATATTGTTCATAGGTTGTCAGATCGTTTTAATGACTCTTCGTACAAAAAACGTGTATACATAGCCGAGCCTTTTTCATTAAAGTGGTGCGAATCAAACAAATTTTCGGGATTGAAAAAATCTGCGAACCGTGAATCGGCAGGAAAGCCTATCAGGTGCTTTTCAGGAATGTATGGCCCAACTTGCGAGAGAATCTGAAACTCACCTTTGGAAATATTATTGGGATAGAAAAAAATAACCTTCTTATCGCCTTTTTCAGCCAGTTTTATAAGGTTTTCGATATTGGACAGATAAAAAGAGTTTGGCGCGCAGGATTTTCCGACAGCGATCATTTTTCCAGCCGATTTTTTATTTTCTTCGATATAAGTGTTCAGCCTGGGAATCGCGAAAGGCACCGACTGATGACCATTCGGCCGCAGATCAGGCCTTCCTTCGATCGGGTCAGATGACGTACGTATTTTTCTTTTGATCACATCCATCTCGGGTGCTATCGAAAATAATTGGAACAGCGTGGTATTGAACCCCTGCAGAAAACCATTCAGCTTGTCGGTGGTGTTGATAGTGGAACAATCCGCCATCGTTTTGGTCCTGAATACAACGTCCTGAAATATATTGCCGGGGCGTAATAAAATGGTGTTGTAATCAAGAGCACTTAATTCTATAAATATGGTTTTAACTCCTGATTCATTAGTAATTAGCTGGTTAGCAATGCTCAGCGAATTTGAAAATGACAGGCTGAACAATCCCAGGTTGTAGCTGCGTGTTTTTTGATTGTTTAATGAGTCAAAAATTTCCGAGTCGATTCCGTAAAGTGTACGGCTCGTACCGATGAATACGGCATCAGGATTAAACTTCCGGCAAAGACCCTCACGTGTGGCTATGTCCCTTCTCGGGTCAGGATCGAACTGCGCAGTCAAAACGACTGCCAGCAGTTTGATCGCAACAAGCAGCAAAAGCCATTTGACGACAGTATTAAGCATTTTGTTCCCGGATTTTCATGTGTCCAAACATTATTATCAGAATTGAATATAATAAAAATTGGCTACTGCTGTTCTGCCAAATATCAGGACAAGCTGGGTGAGAATAAGAAAAGAAACCCTCCGTCTTCGCACCGTCCTTTTCATAAGATAGGACGCAATGTCTTCTTTTTCACCCATTTGGTAATTAAAATAGTCCATGATCAAAAATAGCGTCATAGTCAGAAAGAAGCCCGGTGTGACCATGGACATCGTTCCTGATGAAAAGCCGAACATACTGCCGTAAAGTTTTAGCCCGCTTTCCAATTCCGCCGCCCTGAACCAGCCCATGATCAATGTGCCAGTAAGTAGCCTGACGATTATCCTCCAGACATTGTGAGACGAAGAACCGATCTTAAAACCGAGGCCCGAATAAAATTTTTGCCAGAACAGCCGCGTCCTCATTTCGAAGTTGATGTAAGCCCACTGCAAAGAGCCCCAGATCACAAATGACCAGCTGGGTCCGTGCCATAAACCGGTGATAATGAAAGTCAGAAGCCGGTTTAACTCCAGTCTTCCGGGATTGGTAACCCCTTTGCTGATGTTAAAAAATACGTAATCGCGGAACCAGGAGGTGACTGTTATGTTCCAGAAGTTCCAGGATTCGGTGCGGGAGGGCGTGAAATAATAGCGGTTGGCGAAATTTTTGCTCAGCCTTATCCCAAGCAGTCTGGCTGTGCCAGTCGCTATGTCGCAGTAGCCGGCGAAATCGCAATACAGCTGGACAGAGAAAAGCAGGATTGCCAGCGTAACGGAGATTCCCGTATAGTTTCCCGGATTGTCGAAAACAGGGTTGGTGAGCTCGCCCAGTCTTGCCGCCAGCACTATTTTCTTGAACAACCCCCAGACTATGAAATAAACGCCGGCTTTAATATGATCCGGATCGTAACTGACCGGGTTCCTGAGCTGCGGAATGAGCTGCCGAGCCCGTTCCAGAGGGCCGGCGAGAATGGTTGGGAAGAATCCCAGATACAAGGCCAGGTAGCCCCAATGATGTTCGGGTTTGATGTATTTCCGGTGTACGTCGGTGAGGTAGCCGATGATCAGGAAAGTATAGTAGGAAATGCCGATTGGCGCGAGCCAGTTGAGGGTTACCGGAGAAACCGAATTATTGATGGGTACAAGGTATTTGAAGAACAGCAGCGGCAGTATGCAAATGACTACGGAGGTTGTCAGTATTAATTTCCGTTGCCGTTTCGACCGGGAATGATCACCCAGATATTTGCCGGCCCAATAACAAATTGTTACCAGTAGCGTCCATACCATTACATACCATCCGCTCCAGCTGATATTGAATAAAATGCTCAGTATCAGCAGAAGGATCCACTTTTTTGTCTTTGGCGTCCAGTAATAAGCCGGAACGATCACGAAAAGCAGAAAGAAGTATGAAAAGTCTGTGAATTTGATCATTATGCCTTACCTTAAAAGAACGGGCAAGCTTTTATAACCTCTGAAAAATACTTTTGAATCCCATTCACAAGCCTTTTGAGGGTGTAACCGGATATTCGGGAAGGCTGTCATAAACCTTGGCAGGAATTTTTGCATTTCAAAACGTGAAAGCCTGGCGCCAACGCAATGGTGTATACCGAAGCCGAATCCGATATGCGGATTGGGTTTCCGGGTAGGTATAAACGTATCGGGATCCTTGAAGATTTTTGGGTCGCGGTTGGCGGAAGCAATGCCCACAAGCACGGTTTTCCCCACTTTCAATTGCAACCCTTCGAAAACAATAGCTTTATTGACCTGCCGGGGTATCCAATTCACGGGGCTTACATAACGGATCAGTTCTTCTACCGCTATGGCACATTCGTTATGCGCATTCCAGTTTATGATCTTGTCCCTGTTTTCCATGAGCGTAACGATGCTTCTCGTAAGCAACAAGGTAGTGGTCTCGGTGGCTGCATTTACCAGAAACTCCCAGGTACCTACCAGATGGTGGATACGCGCACTGCCCATTACTTCTTTCATTTCGACCAGAAGGCTGCTTGTGAGTTCTTTTTCTTGTCGGCTGAGTGTCTGGGAAAGATAGCTGCTGAATTGCCTGGACATATTTGCGCATTCCAGCAGATCATTGATAGCCAGTGTTTTTTCGAATATCATCGTGATGACATAGGAGAATTTCTGAATAAAATCGTAGTCCGAGCTTTCCATGTCAATGATCTTGCTGATGATCAGAAAACTGAACTTTCTGGCGATGTCTACCAAATCTGCCTCTTCTTTGTCCCCATAATTTTCCATGATTTCTCCGATGGCTTCGAGGGTAATTTTCTCGTAATCGGCCTGGTAGAACTTTTTGTTTACGAAACGCCTGTGTTCCGCATGCTGTTCACCATTCATGAATAAAAGCCAGTATCGGAGGCTTTCGCCGAATTCCAGCAGGCCGGGGTCATGATCGGCAATAGCAGATACAATACGGAATCTCTCGGTAAAATCGAAGTTGCGGAAGTTCTCAGCGTCTGAGAAAATCTGCTTTACATTCTTATAATCCATAACGACCAGGTCCCCAAACATGTTGAAATGGACCGGGTTGGACTGTCTCACATCTCCGATCAGTTCGGAATAATTTTGGCTAACCTCATTTTGAGATGACCAAATAGTCATTGTGGACATAAGAATTCTTTATTGTGAACAGTTGAGTAAGCAAAAGAGGCAAAGGCAGTCTACTCTACTTCCTGATTTTCAAGTATCCACTGAGTGGTTGCGGCAATCGTACCCATTTCCCAGAAAATAGAGGGGCTGAGTTCCATTCCAAGCCATTCTTCCAGCTCGGAAGTGATACTAACCATCAGAAGAGAATCCATACGAAAATTTATAATATCTGTATCGAGGGCTATTTCCTTTGGATCCATTTCGGCATGAAGAGCAATGTGCTCAACTATCCATCCGGAGATTTCTGTAAATGATTTGTTCATTATTTTTATTGACGGTAGAAAGCAAGAAAACTAATTAGTATTGTGAAAATAAACATTTTAAAGTCTTAAAAAAACATTTTTTGCATTTAACGTATAAGGTCCAATGTTAGTTAAGTGCAAAAACCTCTTTTGTCTTGAGCCTCTGGATTTTGCCGCTGGACGTTTTCGGGAGTTTTCCGGTCTGTATTAGAATAATCTTATGCGGCACCAAGCCAAATGCCAGGCCTACACTTTGACCGATCCTGTTTTTGATCACCTCCATGTCAGTATCCGTCTGTACTATACGTCTCACTTCGCTCACGATCATCAGTGCCTCGCCCTGGCCGGTCTCGACTGAGAATGCGGCAGTGGCATGTGGCTGGATGTCTTCATGACATTCGCTGACAGCCTCTTCAATGTCCTGCGGATAATAATTGACGCCCCGGATGATTATAAGCTCTTTGGTACGGCCGGTAATGAAAAGCTTTCCCTGATCCATAAAGCCAAGATCTCCGGTTCTCAGAAACGGTCCTTTCCCACAACTTGTGTAGGCTTTGAAGGTCGATTCGGTAGCTTCGGCGTTTTGCCAGTAGCCTAACGCGACGCCTGCATTTTTAACCCATATTTCTCCGTTTTCTGCATCGCCGAGAATGTTTTTTTGCTCAGGATCAACAATAACCACCTCGGTAAACTCAACCGGCGGTCCGCAGGCAACAACTTCTTTGGAATTGGTCTCTGAAATCCTCTGATAAGTCCGTGGAGTTCCATGCAAATGCAGGCTTACTGCTAACGTAGCTTCTGCAAGTCCATAGGCAGGGACAAGACTATCGGGCCTGAATCCGGTAACGCGCATAGTTTCTGCAAATCTTTCCAGACTTGAGATCCGGATCGGCTCTGCCCCTACATACAGCACCTGCAGCGAGCTGAGATCCAGTTCAGCTAATTGTTCTTCCGTAATCCTGGCCACACAATGATCCAGCCCGAAGCCGGGACCACCGCAAAAACCTGCCTGATATTTGGAGATCGTCTGAAGAAGCAATATTGGTTTTGTGATAAATAAAAGCGGTGAGATCGCATATCCCGTGCCCCCTGTATAAACGGGTGACAGCAGACCGTCGACCAGCCCCATGTCGTGGTAGTGCGGAAGCCAGGTTACAGATGTACTTGAAGCGGTACGGCCGAAACAATTGTTGATTGCACTCAGGTTCGTAACCAGGTTGGTGTGACTTACCATTACCCCTTTCGGAAGACTTGTGGAGCCGGAAGTATATTGGAGATATGCTGGTTTGTTGTCGTCGAGAGGCCTTCTTACTGTTTCATCTGGGGGTAGTGCGGGGTCAAAATCATCCGTAAAAAACCAGTCAATGTCATAGTCCTGTAATATTTTCGAGGCGTCGGTTTGCCTCTGAAAGAGCATTTTGAAGGTTTTTCGATTCGTGACGATACTTGCTGCATTACAATCCCTGATGATGTTCAGAACTCGGTGAATACCGGACTCGGAGTAGCCGATGGGACAAGGGACTGCGATTAGCTCGGCGTGGAGAGAGGCCAGAAAAAAGCGGATGAAAGCAGCCTCGGTTGGTAGCAGAATAATAACCCTGGAATCTACCGGGTATTTAGCCCTTAACTGGTATGCGGCACTGCGTACTTCCTGGTATAATTTGCTGTAAATCAGCTGTTCAGTCAGTTCCCCTTCCTTCCCGATGTATCCGTAAGCGAGCTTTTCGGGATATAGATGTGCATGGGATTCTAGTATATCAAGTATATCCATGGTTGCAAAAATAAAAAAAAATGATTCAGTTAGGATATAACCCGCTGCCGGAGTTCATCTTAATTGTAGTCAATTTCATTCTATCATTCGATTTCTTTGAATTATCCCCTTTTTTATTTTTGCACCGGCATAGCAGCCTCGTTTCCGGGCGGGGTTAACCTGGTAAAATAGTTTGGTAATAGGGTGATCACGCAGGTCGCTATATGTAGGGGAAGATGAGGACAGGTGATGCGGTCGACTTGAATTGAAACTATGGCACTCGGTTTAACCCAAAATAAAAAGGTCAGAAGTGGAAGGGTTTTCTACTTCTGACCTTTTCTATTTAAGGCTTCCTATTAATCTATCTTCTCGGCCCGCGGGTTCGGCCGTTGTCGTGTCCGTAATGGTTTCCACGGTTGTACTGACGTCTGTAGCTGCGGTCGTTATACCGGCTTGACCTGTGCCTGTCCGCGCGGACTATTCTCCTCGGGGCTGGTTTCACTACGACCACCCTGGGCGGTGGCGGAGCATATCTGTAACCATATCCGTACCCGTAATCATAGCCCGGGTGGTAGGATCTGTAAGTGCAAGATGAAATCCCCACCGCAGCGATGATAGTTATTAATACAGGAAACACTAATCTATTTTTCGTCATGGCATTAGTTCGTTTTGTACTGCCTGTAAAACGAAATGGGGTAGGGAATAGTGCCTGAAAAGCCGTTACGGAGGAAGCTTTGGAAAGAGGTGAAGGAAGTTATCCACAGTGTGGATTAACTGTAAATGTTACTTAATCGCCTGTAAATGGACTTCATGCAATGTTGTTAACAAGTTATCCACATGACACATGTGGATAACTTGTTAACAATTATTAGCACTTGGTATCAGGCTTCCACATCATAAATTACGACGCGTTCCCAAAGATGGGCGCAGTCTGCCACGAACTTCGTATGAAGGGGGTGTACCTGGTATACGTCATGCGCAGCTTCGTCGGCGAAGATCAGGATTTCGGCAAAATCATACGTTGCATCGATCACCGGGCGACGGGTCGAAGCAGGTGTTCCTATGTAAACGGATTCGATGGATTCGATAGCTTCGAGGGACTTTATACCCGCAAGAAGCGCTTTCCGGGCTTCTTCATTGTCCTTTTCTTTCAGCCAGAAAAATACGTTATGTACAAACATAGATGGTTATTTATGAGTTATATAAATGGATTAAGAATTCAGTTGTGACAGGGTATTCTCGCTTTCGGGCACAGCGGATGCAAACACTTTTTCCAGCTTAAACGAGAACGTAGTCCCCTTTTCAGGTTTTGACATAACTGCAATTTTACTGTCATGTGCGTTCAGTATGTGCTTGACAATCGCCAGGCCCAGACCTGTGCCGCCAATTTCCTTGGACCGGCTTTTATCCACACGGTAAAACCGCTCGAATATGCGGTTGAGGTGTTCGTGCGGAATGCCGGGGCCGTTATCTCTAACCGCAATTTCGATGTATTTTTTACCTTCATTAAAATGGACGATTACCTTTCCGCCCTCGTTGCCATATTTCACTGCATTTTCAATCAAATTTAGCATGACCTGCTCCATCCGGTCGGGATCGGCTTTCACCCACACCTCAGTCAGATCATCCGGTTTCACTTTTAAAGTAATGTTTTTGTCCTGGGCAATGTTTTCGAGCCTCCCGAAAATATTCGTGACCATCAGCTGTATATCCATAGGGACGATGTTCATCTTGATATCCCCTGTCTCCATTTGCGAAAGAACCAGCAGGTCTTTGACAAGGATATCGAGGCTGTCCAGGTTTTTAGCGGCTTTGACCAGGAATCTTTCACGGACTTTTTCATCATCCATGGCACCGTCCAGCAAGGTGTGGATAAATCCCTGTGCGGCAAAGATCGGCGTTTTGAATTCATGCGAAACATCGGCCAGGAATTCCCTGCGGAAAAGTTCCAGCTTTTTGAGCTCGTCAATTTCTTTTTGTTTTTTGGTCACATACACAAAGATCTCATCATTGATTGTTCTGAGAGGGTTGGATTCCTGAATGAGCTTCTTACGGGGCGCCATATTGAAATCCTTCATTTTGAGCTTATGAATGGTCCGGTACATTTTATTCACTTCCCTGAAAACAAGAATATCGACTGTATACAGTACGAGGAAAAAGGACGAAATGGCGGAAGAAATGGCTGCAACAAAAAGCATCCCGGTGGAAACGCCCTCCACAAAAGCCAAAAAACTGGTAGTAATGAGCGAAATGAGAAAGGCAAGTATAAAAGCAATAAAGCGCGGACTCAGTGACATGGTTGCAATAAACAGCGAAGCCTGTTAAGTATGGTTTCTGTTTTAATTTATTGCCTTAAAGTTAACATTCTGTTTTCAAGAAACCCCTATTTATTATACGGCCTAAATTTTGTTAACCTTTTGGTAATATGAAACGGCGATTCAATGCTCTAAAAAAGCCGGCTTCCAGCGGTCAAAACAGCACCAATTGCTGTCGATAATTCTCATGCATACGCAGCGGAGACATCCTCGGTACATTTCGCCCCGAATTTCCGTGTTCTTTTGATGGTGGGTTACCAAGTAAATCTAAGTAAACGTCCAGATACTTGATGGTTTTCACATAAATTAAAAAAATTTAAAATATTAACTGGTAATACGTAAATATTACCTAATTAAACTGTTACTTTGGCAAAAAAATCAAAATTAAAAGGTTGTTCATTGCATTAATTACCCTATAAATTATCGTTTCGCTATAAAAAAATAAAATTGCCTATGACGTAACCCTCTACATTCATCCCTATCAATACTTAAAAATAAGCCTTAGAGTCAGCACTTAATAAGGTTTTGTGGCTTTGATCATCTCTACAGATGTATGGAGTCGCTTTGTACAATTTTACCTAACATTTAATAAGTCAAACATTATGAAAAGAAAACAAGAAGTAAAATGTCCGCAATGGATGAAACTTACTTTTTACCAAATCGTCGTTTTTACGGCTTCGATGAGCGCATCGTTGGGTGCACCCATGAAATCGGGAGGCTCGTTAAATACAACGGTTACAAATGTCATCGTCAAACCAATTACTGGCAAGGTAACTGACAGCAAGGGGGAAGCTATTCCGGGCACTACTGTATTGTTGAAAGGAAAAGAGGTGGGTACGAGCACGGATGCGGAGGGCAACTTTTCGATCGAGGTTCCTGGTAACGAAGCAGTTCTGATATTTTCTTCGATCGGTTTTAATACGAAAGAAGTGACGGTTGGATCACAAAGTGTGGTGAATGTGGTACTGGAAACGTCCGCTGCTGTACTTGAAGAAGTAGTGGTAACGGCCCTTGGTATCCAGAGAGACAAGAAAGCCTTAACCTATGCAACGCAGCAGATCAGCGGCCAGGAATTGAGGGCAGCTGCCAACACCAACTTTGTCGATGCCCTTAACGGTAAAGCCGCGGGTATAGACATCAAGGTTAGCAGTTCGGGTGCGGGCGGTTCTACCAGGGCTGTGCTCCGGGGGAACAAGTCGCTTCAGGGATCGAGTGAGGCACTGTACGTGATCGACGGTATTCCGATGGTGAATAACAAAGGCGGGCAGCCGGGTTCTTACGGTGGAACAGATGGCGGTGACGGTCTTTCTGCTATTAATCCTGGTGATATCGAAAGTATCAGTGTATTGAGAGGGGCGAATGCTTCTATTCTTTATGGTAGCCAGGGCGCCAATGGTGTCATCCTGATCACGACCAAAAAAGGCAAGGAGGGCAAATTGTCTGTGGACTTCAATTCCAATGCGGTTTTGGAGAAGGTATCCGGTCTTCCGGATTTCCAGTATCGTTACGGAACTGTGGGCGGGGATTACAGCTGGACTCCCGTAGGAACACCAGAGGTTAAATCCGACAATTATCAGAAAGATTATATCAAGGACTTCTTCCAGACCGGCGTAACAGCCACCAACACCGTGGCCATCACCGGCGGCAACGCGAAAACGAATGTTTACTTCTCGTACGGGAACGTTTCTTCGAAGGGTGTCATGCCAACGAATACCTATCACAAGAATAACTTTTCGTTCAGACAAAGCACCAGAATGTTGAAAGATAAGATCACGATCAGTTCCGGCGTGGTTATGTCTTACGAAGTTTCCAAAAACCGTCCGGGTGCTGGTTACTATAACAACCCCCTGACCGGCTTGTACCTGTTTGCGAGAGACCGTGATTTCCAAAGCTATAAAGACAACTACGCGGTGTTCAATAAGGACCGGAACATGAACAAGATGAACTGGTATTCTACTGAAGAGAAACAGAATAATCCTTACTGGGAAATCAACAGGAATCCAAAACTGCAATCATACAAAAGACTCATTGCTAATGTGAAACTGTCCTATGATATCCTGGATAATCTTAAGTTCGACGTAAGGGCCAACATCGACTATAACAATGTTTTGGATGATAAGCGCTACGCGGCGGGCGGCAATTCTGTAAGCGTCGGTCCGAACGGCACTTGGAATTACGCAAGATACACGGATCAGGCGATCTATACAGATGGTATCCTTTCCTACAACAAGAGCTTTGGGGAATTCAGTCTGAATGCACTTGCGGGTCTTAGCTACCAGAAAAACAGGTACTTCGACGGAATGACTGTCAACAATGGCACGAATTCATTGCAGTACCCCAACATATTCACCTTCTCGAATATGCCGTACAACGTAGTTTTCAATAACCATCCGGATTACAGCAATACAGTTAAGCAAGGCGCATTTGCCAACCTGTCGCTCGGGTTCAAGGACTTCCTGTTCCTGGATCTGGCAGGACGTAACGACTGGGCTTCTACGCTGGCGCTGACCGGTAATCAATCCTACTTCTACCCATCAGTCGGAGGGTCCGCCATAATCAGCCAGATGCTTAACTTGCCTCAGGCCATTTCATTGCTGAAAGTAAGGGCTTCGTTTTCCCAGACGGCCAACGAGGTACCTTATAACAGGGTTGCGCCTTTGGCTACTATCGGCGGTGCAGGCACTGCGCAGGGTGTTGGTGGAATTACCAGACCCACACAGGTACCATTTACCACCCTGAAACCTGAGAAAATTGTAGCCAACGAGTACGGCCTGGAAACGAAGTTCTTCCGCAACAAGTTAGGACTTGATTTTACCTATTACACGGGCGTCAGTACCAACCAGTTCCTGACCCTGCCGGCACCTTCGGGCTCGGGATATACAATTTACTACGTGAATGCGGGGCGGATCGAGAACAACGGATTTGAGCTGACCTTGAATGCAGAGCCTTTCCGCACGGATCGTTTCAGCTGGAATACAACGATCAATGCTTCTCAAAATAAAAATAAAATCGTAGAACTGATCGCATCTAATCCAAATTACAGGGTAGGTGGGGATAATGAAGGATTTGCCTCTATCATCCAGGCCGGCGGTTCATTCAACGACGTATATATTTACAAATTCGCGCGGAACGAGGCAGGGCAGATCATCCTGGATGCCAATGGTGTCCCTACCAAAGCTGGTAAACAAGAGTTGGTCGGTAATGTAAACCCCAAACTCCTGCTCGGCTGGTCCAACAACTTAACTTACCGTAACTTCTTCGCTAGCGTACTAGTGAATGGTAAATTCGGTGGTGTTGCATTCTCCAAAACAGAGGCGTTCCTGGATTCTTATGGTGTAAGCGAGAGGTCTGCGGAGGCGAGAGATGCGGGTTCAGTACCCATCAACGCCGTTACGCCGGAAGGCGCGGCCGTTACTTCCATCGCTCCGTATACCTACTATTCTGCCATCGGCGACAGAAACAAGATCATGGAACCTTATGTGTACTCAAGAACCAACGTAAGATTGGGGCAGTTTGTGATCGGCTATAATATTAAAACCAAAGGGAATGTATTGAAAGATGCTTCAATTTCTTTCGTAGGAAGGAACTTGTTCTTCTTCTACAAAAAAGCACCTTTCGATCCTGAGCAGGCTATGAGTACCAATAATGATTTGCAATCGACCGATGTGTTTGGATTGCCATCCACAAGATCCTATGGTTTGAACCTGAAGTTCTCTTTCTAAAAACTCAAAAAGTTATTGACATGAAAAAAATAGTTATAGCATTGATATCCGCGATTGCATTCGCAGCGTGTACGGAAGATTTTATGGAAGATAACCGAAATCCTTTTCAGATTTCGAACGAGCAGCTGCTCGAAGATAACAACCTCGTTGGCTCTCCGATAGCTGGTATGATCTTTAACCTCAACGGGCATCAGATCGAAGAAGATTTGTGCTCCGACAACTGGATGGGGTACATGGGTACGCCAACTGATTTTGTAGGGAACGTGAATAACACTACCTATTACATACGTTGGAATACATACTGGGATCGTGTGTACGGTAGCATTATGGCGCCTGCAAAGCAGGTAATCCAGTTCGCCCAAGAATACAACTTGCCGCTTTTTGCGACCTGGGCTAAGTTGATCCGTATTTACGGTATATCCAAATTATCAGGGGTACACGGGCCGGTTATCTATTCCCAATACGGAAGTACCGCAAATTCAATATTATATGACAAAGAGTCTGACCTTTATCCGCTTTTCTTCAAGCAGCTGGATTCTATCCAGACAGAATTCAATGCCAACAAGGAGTATGTCGGGTTTAAGAAATTTGATCCTTCAACATATGGTGGCAGTATCCCCCAGTGGCAGAAAGTTGTGAATTCCCTGCGCCTGAGATTGGCCATCCGTATATCAAAAGTGGATCCGGCAATGGCAAAAACGGAAGGTGAAAAGGCACTGGCCGATCCCGCTGGTTTGATTGCCACGAATGCCGACAATTTTACCAACTCATTGCAAGGAAGCAAGATACCGGTTGCCCAGATCAGCTACGAATGGGATGATACCCGCATGGGCGCCCCGATCGAATCGTTTATGGTTGGTTTGAAAGATGGCCGGATTTCAAAATATTTTGCTCCTGCTGCTAATCCCGGCACTTACGCCGATCATCCAACTGTACCTTACAAAGGGGTTCGGAATGGAGCATATATCAAAGCGAAAGCGGATCACGTGCCTTTCTCCAGAGTGGCCGAAGATTTCCAGACTGTTCAATTCAGAAGGAACTTCACCGCTGCGGAAGTAGCTTTTCTGAAAGCAGAAGCCGGATTGAGAGGCTGGGCTGGTGCAGGCGACCCTAAAACCAACTATGAGGAAGGTATCAAGCTGTCGTTCTCCGATTGGGGTGGAAGCGGCGTAGACGCCTATATTGCTGATGCTACCAGCAAACCTATCAGTTATGTGGACCCTGTTGACGCCCGTAATAATTTTACTGCCGCTTCCACCATTACCGTGGCTTGGAACAATGCAGATTCCAACGAGTTGAAACTGGAAAAAATCATTACGCAGAAATACCTTAATAACTTCACGAATACACAGGAAGCATGGGTGGATTTCCGGCGTACCGGTTACCCAAAAATACCACATGTCGCCAAAAATGACAGCAATGCTGACTGGGGTATTATTCCGGCAACTGAGTGGATCAAGAGAATGCCGTTTGTAAATGCTGAAAGAAACGGGAATACTGCTGCTGTTGCAGATGCAGTATCGAAAATGGGAGCAGGTGCTAAGGATGATATCGCAACCCGTTTGTGGTGGGATACCGGCAGAGCTTCAAATTTCTGATAGCCAAAGCTTACAGCTCTTTTTGAGAACCGGGATGGCAATCTGCCATCCCGGTTTTTTTTGGAAGATTTACAGGCGCAAAGTCAGCCAATCACAATCACGCAATCATCCTGCTCCACGAGCATTCCTTCTGACAAAACTATCGCTTTAATAATTCCTTCCTGTGCGGACGTGACGGTACTTTCCATTTTCATGGCCTCGATCACAAACTGGGGCGTGTTTTTACGGATCTGGTCTCCTGCTTTTACTAGAACATGGGTGAGGCGTCCCTGGAGCGCCGACTTCGCCTTCACGGGTCACTTTTGCGTTGGAGACTTTATCCGCTTTCAAGGATTTGTTGCGCATCTGCACCTGACGGCTTTGTCCGTCTGATGAACACTTTTGATGCTACGCCCGAAATATTCATGCACCGCATCAGCAATATTATGTACCGGCATTTTGGGATTCAGGAGTTGTTTTTTCTTCGGTTTGACGATGTGCTGAACCCTAATTCGTTCAAGCCCACCCAGGAAATGCACACTGCGAAGCTGCCTTTCATGCATGGGTCGGTGAACGAGCATTATTGCCGGCGCTGGGTATCACTGAGCATACTGGAAGACCTGGGCAGGCTGCAGGCTGCCTATCAATGGGATGGGGCCGCTTTGTGTCAGGCACAGATCGCAGATTTCGTCGATACCTCCAACCGTTACCTGTTGATAAGCCTTGCGAGGGACTCGCCGCCGGGACACGGGTACAACAGCAGCCTGACCCCGGGCTTTGCGCTGAACGATCGCCTGAAAACCCTGGTCGGTTTTCTGGACGACCCGGCACTTATGCGGAAAGAAGTGAATGAAACCTGCGAGCGATGCCGACTGCACGATTGTGCCGAACGTTCCTGGGCCCCGGTGATATGGCAGCGGATGCAGCGCAACAAGGCACTGAAACAATTCATCCCCAGTCTGAGAACGGCATATTCCGATAAGCGCTGATAGTCACTTTTTAGTCCGGATGAGTATTTTCTTCGTGTTTTCACTCCTTTTAGTATATGAAACTAGTAATCCCATTTTGTATTCTACTGCACCTGTTTATTTCATGTACGACCAAGAAGCGGAGTGATAAACTTGAATTTAAGGATGTGCCGGTTTCGGGGCTCTCGGGAAGGGAGCTGTCCGTAACGCATTGCAGCCGCTGCCATGCTTTTGTCAGCCCCGACTTATTGCCAAAAAGCAGCTGGAAAAAAGTACTTCCCGCTATGGCGCACCGGATGGGTATATACAGCGGCGGGTTCCGGCCCGACAGTCTGTTTGAAGCAAACGCAAGCGGGGCAATCGTTCGAAATGCCAATATTTACCCGGAAAGCCCGGTTCTGGCAAAAGAGGATTGGGGCAAAATAGAAAAGTATTTTTTGGATAATGCGCCGGATACCATCCCGCCGCCCATTCGCAAAAGTAAGATCCGGATGGGGTTGAAGCATTTCAAATACAGGGAACCGGCCTTTTCCAATCGCCCTGCATTGACCACCATGGTCAAAATCCTTCCGGATAACCGGGGTATTTTGTTCGGTGACGGAAAAGGTAAACGCAATGTTTTGACGCTGATGACCCCTGGCCTCGATGAGCATTCCAGCCTGCACCTGGAATCGACGCCGATCCATTTTTACGAAAAATCAAATGAGTTGTACCTGACAACCGTCGGGAACGGAGTTTTTCCCACGGACGCACGTGCCGGGGCGATGCAACGATTGGTGAAAAATGGATCCGGGCCGGGTTATATGCTCGGATTAATGGCGATTCCGAACTTGTTGCGGCCGGTTTTTATGGCGTATGGTGACCTGAACAAAGATGGACTCGACGATGTAGTTGCCTGCGAATATGGCAACGAAACCGGCCAGCTGACCTGGTACCAGAATAACGGAAGAGGCGGTTATGACAAAAGGGTCCTGCGTGAGAAGCCCGGCGCGATTACGGCCATTATTAAAGATGCCAATAACGACGGCCTGATGGACATTTACGTACTTATGGCGCAGGCAGATGAGGGCGTTTTTCTGTACGAAAATCAGGGCTCGGGGCAATTCAAGGAAAAACGGCTGCTATCCTTCCTGCCGCTCAACGGATCGCAGCACATTGAAGTGGTCGATTTTAACAAAGATGGTTTTGATGATATCGTATATGTCTGCGGGGACAATGCCGATAAAACACCGATATTAAAAGATTATCATGGCATATATATTTTCCTGAATGATGGCAAATCCAACTTCCGGCAATCCTACTTCTACCAGCTAAATGGCGCATACAAGGCGTTGGTCAGAGATTATGATCTGGACGGTGACCTGGACATAGCTGCTATTTCGTTTTTCCCCGACTACCTTCGTTACCCGGAAGAAAGCTTTATTTACATGAAAAATACGGGCAATTTACAGTTTGAAGACTATTCGTTCCCTGAGGCTCCGAACGGGCGTTGGGTGGTAATGGACGCCGGTGATATGGATGCGGACGGAGACGTTGATCTTGTCTTGGGTTCTTTCGTTTATTTTATACCGATGGGAGATACCACAGGACTAGGGAAAAAGTGGTTGTCTACCAGCCCGTCTATCATTGTTCTGGAAAACACGGTGCGGTAGCATTACCGCAAACCCGCTCATATCTTATCTTATTCAGCAGTAATATTTTGAACCGGATCGCAGAATCCTAAACCCCAGCTTTTGGCATTTTTGACCCGGACTTCCCGGCTATCACCCCATTAATAATAATAGGTTGTGAGACTACTTTTAAATTCGTTGAGAACTAATTCAACAACCTGTCAGATACTCACACAAAGATGCGCTTAGAAGAAAGAAAAAACCTTTATCGCGAAATGTTCCCGCTGTTTGGTCTAGGCAACCGCATGGCCGAACAATGCACCCTCAACGATTACGTCATCGACGACAAAACACCTAAATCATTCCTGATCACCGTTTTTAAAAGCTGGGATGCGACCGAAGAAGGTCATGAGTTCTGGAAAGGTGTCAGAAGTTTATATACAGGCAAAACCCCTACAAGGTCGCAACTGCTTGACTACCTGATGAAGAACAAACTGAATCGTGGTATCGGCCAATTTGAGCAGATCAGACTAGGAAATACAAGTCCTTTTTTACGCATCCGGTAAATTTCCTCCTCCTTATTTATATTCCCTTCTCTTCAGTGTTGATCCTAAGGGCCGGATTTTTCCGGTCCTTTTCTTTTAGCCGCTTAGGCCGTTTCTTGCTTTCCTGAGGTTATTTCATGAATTTTCGGCATACAGTCCGCTAAACCCTGACGATCATGTCTGAAATAGACCGCCGAAAGTTTATCAAGATTTCCGCTGCCGCTGCGGGGGCGCTGAATATGCTGCCGCCACTGATCAGAAAGGCGCTCGCCGTTGATGCCCACAATGTTTCCGGAACGATCAATGATGTGGAGCATATCGTGATCCTGATGCAGGAAAACCGCTCGTTTGACCATTATTTTGGTACGATGAAGGGCGTGAGAGGCTTTGGCGACCGTTTTCCGATCCCGCTGGAAAGCGGTCAGAGGGCATTTGTACAGTCTGATGGCAAAAGGGATTTTTCACCTTACCGTGCAAATAAAAAGACAATGAACGCGGCGCTTGTCAATGGTACCCCACATGATTTTCCGGACACTCAGGCTGCATGGAACCAGGGCAAATATGGTTTCTGGCCGATGTTCAAAACACCGTATGCCATGGCATATTACACCCGGGAAGAAATCCCCTTCCAATATGCGCTGGCGGAATCCTTTACGATCAGCGATGCACACCATTGTTCCATAGCAACAGGTACCGACCCGAACCGGATCGTTTTCTGGTCGGGTTCCAATTTTGACCCCGAAAAACGTGCCGCCGGAATTAATTGTACGGATGCGGATTCGGAGCCGGTAAACCTGCGATGCTGGATTGAAGGCAGCTTGCCGGAACCTGGATACACCTACCGGGGCTCTGCATTGCAGTGGGATACGATTCCCGATGTTTTACAAAAAGCAGGCATCAGCTGGCGAATTTACCAGGACCCGAACGACAATTGGGACGGCGCAATGCACGGCTGCCTGGCTTTTGAAAGTTTCCGTAATGCCAAGCCCGGGTCGCCTATCTATGAAAACGGTATGAAACACTGGTCGCTGGAAGATCTTACTGAGCATGTCAAAAACAATACATTGCCGCAGGTAAGCTGGATATTGCCGTCGCAAAGCAACTCCGAGCACCCGAGCGGACCTTCGAGTCCGAACCGTGGCGGCGATTTTACACATCAGGTACTGACGGCTATCACTGCCAACCCTGAGGTATGGAGCAAAACGGTTTTCTTTCTTACTTTCGACGAAAACGACGGGCTTTTTGATCACTTGCCAGCACCTGCTGTTCCTTCCTATAATACAGACGGTACGCTTGCCGGCAAGTCTACGCTTGACCTGGCGGGTATGTATTTCAACAATGACAAAGGAGATTCCGAATTTCCCAATCCTTTCCATGCGGCAAGTATGAGCAAGGGCGGCCCGGTAAGAACGCGGATTTATCAGGATAAAAGAGATACCATAACCGGTAACATAAGGCCGTGGGGCCTGGGCCCGCGGGTTCCTTTGTATATCGTTTCTCCGTGGAGCAAAGGTGGCTGGGTGGATTCTCACGTAGCGGACCATACTTCGGTCGGTCAGTTTATTGAAAAACGTTTCAATGTAAAAATCCCGGCGATAAGCCCGTGGCACCGGGCGGTGAGCAGCGACCTCACTTCGGCTTTTGACTTTGTGAATCCCAATGATCCTGTTTTTCCCCAGCTGCCCGATACGACCCATTATGCCGACATGGAAGCAAGTTCAAAGTTGCTGCCCAAGGCCACGGCTCCGGAAAAGCCTTCGCCGCTCTTCCAGGAAAAAGGGACACGCTTTTCCAGGGCGCTGCCTTACCGCTTGCATACCCGCTCGCAGCTGCAGAAAGCTGAGAACAAGATCATTCTGAAATTTGAGAATGCCGGTTCGGCAGGGGCAGTTTTTCAGGTATATGACCTCAAACATCTGGACCGCATTCCCAGACGCTACACCGTTGAAGCAGGAAAGTCGCTCGCCGACGACTGGGAACTGGGAGGCGATGAGGGGCAATATGCCCTGGAAGTATTTGGGCCCAATGGTTATTTCTGGGGTTTTTCAGGAAATATAAAAGAACCGGAGCCGGAAATTACCGTAGCCTACGACCACAAAAAAGGAGGTATCCGTATCGAAATGCATAATCCAAATACGCATCCCGTAGGGGTCAGTATTATTTCAAATGCTTACGAAAATGGTGGCCCCTGGCCATTTGAGCTGCCTGCGAAAGCGACGGTAAAAAAACAATGGCCGCTTGTGAAGAGTGGTAATTGGTATGATTTTTCGGTTCAAATGAAACAGGAAAACGGATATCTCCGCCGCGTGGCCGGCAGGGTGGAAACAGGCAGGCATAGCATCAGCGACCCGGCGATGGCTATGGACATCTAGGTTGTTTATTTTAATAAAACCAAAATCATGACTGACGAAATCAACCATTCCCTGCCCGAGGCTTATGTAGCGATTGATCTGGCTACCAAAGATTCAGGATTTACCATGGCTTCTGATATTCAGACCTGCTCGCTGCTGAAAACGCTGGCTGCGACCAAGCCCGGCGGCACCTTCCTGGAACTGGGAACAGGTACAGGGCTCTCTACCGCCTGGATCCTCGACGGTATGGACAAAGATTCGGTCCTGGTTTCTGTAGACAATGATGCCCGCTTTCTGGAAATAGCAAAGGACCACCTCGGAACTGATCCGCGTGTGACCTTTGAACATGCCGACGGCGGCGACTGGGTGGAAGAGAATCTCGAACACAGATACGATTACATTTTTGCCGATACGTGGCATGGCAAATACTTGCTGTTGGATGAGGTGTTGAACATGCTCAACAAAGGCGGGCTATACATCATCGACGACATGCTGCCTCAGCCCAACTGGCCCGAGGGGCACGACCTGAAAGCAATACGGCTCGTTCAAGAGCTTGAAGAAAGAAATGATCTGGTACTGACGAAGCAGGTCTGGGCAACGGGAATCATAATTGCCGTAAAAGTGTAAGATAATATAGCCAGTATTTTCCCCGTTTCAGTATTCCTGAACTTCTCCAATTTATTATACTAATGAAGTTGTTGCTTATCGAAGATGAACCAAGCGTAATATCCCTGATCCAGAGAAGCCTGTCGGTTTCGGGCTATGAAATAACTGTGGCGATGGATGGAAAATCGGGTTTGCAAATGGCTTCCCAGCATGCTTTTGACATCATAATTCTTGATCTGATGCTGCCGGTGATCAATGGGATGGAGGTTTGCCGCAAGATCCGCAGCTCAGGGTCGGCCACGCCGATTCTCATGCTGACTGCGCTGGGTACGACGGAGAACATCGTTTCGGGTCTCGATGCTGGTGCGGACGATTACATTACCAAGCCTTTCAAGCTTGCCGAGCTCGAGGCGCGCATCCGGACGCTTACCAGGCGGGGAAAAGAACCAGAAAAAACGAAAAACAATGCCTCCTCACAGATTGCGGACCTGGTGCTGGATACTATTACTAAAACAGTGCAGAGAGCAGGGCAGCCCATAGACCTTACCGCTACGGAGTTCAGGTTACTGGAATTCCTGATGTCTAACCAGAACAAGGTATTGAACAGAATGGAGATCCTGGAAAATGTCTGGGACATCAATTTCAATCTCGGTACGAATGTTGTGGATGTATATATCAATTATCTCAGAAAAAAAATCGATAAACAGAATAGCGTCAAGCTGATCCATACCGTTTTTGGAATGGGTTATGTGATGCGGCAGTCTTATGAAGATCCAAAATAGAATCTCACTGATTTTTACGATCCTGACGGCCGGTATCATCGCGTCCCTCAGTATTTTCATATACATTTTTGCCTCGGACAGCATTTCCAGCAGTTTTTTTCACCGGCTCGAAGTACGTTCAGACATTGTAGGGCACGCTGCGCTGCAGGATAATAAATCAAGAACATCTATTTATTACGATATCAAGGAAAAGCACCTGGGCGATCTCCCTTTTGAAGAGCATCATATCATATGGGAAAGCGAGGTGGAAAAAGCAAAAAAACTGAAAGAAAGGCTGCCGGTACCGCCTTCTTTTTATGATAACATCATCAGGAAGGAGCCCGCGCGTTTCTTCAAAAACGACACTTCCTATGTAGGTTTGAATATCCACCAGTCGGGTAAGAACATCATCATGATATCTTCTGCTGTAGATCTCTACGGACTGGAGGAAAAGGAAAATCTTAAAAATCTGCTCTTGATGGGCTTTTTTATCTCACTGGTATTTGTTTTTACATTGGGAAAACTTTTTTCGGCCCAGGTATTCAACCCGATCCGGCGTATTATCAGGAATGTAAGAGGCATCAGCGCGCATAGCTTGCACCAGCGGCTGGTTATTGAGGGCAGCAAGGATGAAATTGAAGACCTTTCCCATACTTTCAATGATATGCTCAACCGCCTGGAAATCACCTTTGATATCCAGAACAACTTTGTGAGTAACGCTTCCCATGAATTCAAGACCCCGCTCACGATCATCAGCGGTGAGGCACAGCTCGGGCTTTCACTGGATGAGATCCCCGAAATCGCAAGAGATTCTTTTCAGACAATTTTCAAAGAAGCCGAGAGGCTGGAACATCTGACAAACAGTATGCTCAGTCTTGCACAGACGGGTTTTGACGGCAAAAAAGATCAGTGGGAGAAACTCCGGGTGGATGAACTTGTCATCACAGTGAAGGAGGCGGTTAATAAAATTATGCCCTCTAACAAAGTCGAGATCAACTTTGATAACTTGCCGCACGATGAACAGATGCTCACGATCAACGGAAATGAAACGCTGATGGTGGCGGCACTTGCCAATATCGTGCTGAACAGCTGCAAATATTCCGACAACAAACCGGTGGACATCATTATTACTGCCGATGACTCCAATTCCATCATTGAAATAATAGACCGAGGGATTGGTATTCCGGACCGGGAGATCGCCCAGATCTACGTACCTTTCTTCAGGGCATCCAATACGGAGCAATACAAAGGCTACGGCATCGGCCTGCCACTGGCCCACAATATTATTAAAATGCACGAAGGTGCTATTGAAGTAAGCAGCAAGGTAGGGCAGGGCACCGCATTTAAAATCTTTTTACCCTATCGCTAGAGTTTTTCTAATGCCATTTTAATACTCTAATCCGGTTCTAATAATTCCCTTAACGTATTATAATCCCTCTTTTAAGTGGTGTTAATGTCGTCGTTGTAACATTGTATTGTCAAGTTTTTAAGATAAATCATTGTTAATCAAAACCGACGAGATATGAAAACAGTAATCATTCCGGCCAATTTCAGCAATGAGTCCCTGAACGTTGCCGAAACGTTTGTTAGAAATACAAAGGAGGAGACCCACATCATTTTCACGCATCTTTTTCACGTTCCCGACGATATCCAGGACCTGCTTTTTTCCAATTACAGAAAAAGAGAGTATGATCTGGTTCCGGAAGAATTCTGGCGGGAGTGCAAAATACTGAAGGATCTTTATTCAGACAGGCTGATGACGATCAAAATCGAATTCTTCTACGGCAACAAGCTTGCTGCTTTCAAAAACTTCCTCGAGTTCCATGAAGTGGATGTTATTGCATATTCCGAAAGCATGGGTGTGCCCAAACTGGGCAAGAGCAGTATGGATGCTGTGCCGGTAATCAAGAAAAGCGGCCTTCCGCTCGTGGACACAGATCTGATCGGTGAGTCGGCATTTACCGGGCTGCAAAGCACCAGATAAGTAAAGCGTAGCTTTTTATCAAATACACCAATCAGTAAGCTATATTTTTATGCTTCTAAAAAAGAACATTCCTGTAAAATATATCTTCGGGAAAATCAAATACGAAATATTGTTTGTGACGATCTATGGTCTGGCGATTGAAATCATATATCAGAATTTCCATATCACCAATATTTCCATTCCGATGACGGTGCCTACCGTGCTGGGGACCATTATTTCCCTGTTGCTGGCATTCCGGTCCAATCAGGCCTATGACAGGTGGTGGGAGGCGAGGATCATCTGGGGGGCCATTGTCAATGATTCCAGGACGCTGGCCCGTCAGGTATTGTTTCTGATCGAAGATCCCTATGATCCTGAAAATATCGATGGGTTCAAGCACCGTTTTATCCGCAGGCAAATTGCCTGGTGTTACGCCCTGGGCAACGGCCTGAGAAAAGAAGACCCGATGCCTTCTGTTCAGAAATTTGTTTCGGAAGAAGAAAGCGAATTTTTGAAAGACTTCGATAACAAGCATGTAGGGCTGATCCAGCTGCATGCGCGTGATCTTAACAATGCACTGAAGCAAGGCTGGGTGAATCCATACCAGCAGATCGAAATCGATGGTACGCTGACGAGGCTCTGTGATGCGATGGGAAAATGTGAGCGTATCAAAAACACCGTGTTTCCTGCGACATACAGCTTGTACATTCATCTTGCGCTGCACTTTTTTATCCTGTTACTTCCTTTCGGCCTGGTCGACCTGTTTGGTTTTCTGATGGTGCCCGTACTGATCGTGATCACCGCCAGTTTCTTCCTGATCGAAAAAATGGCGATCCATTTGCAGGACCCGTTCGAGAACAAGCCAACGGATACCCCGGTAATGTCTATTTCAAGAAATATTGAGAGAGATCTGAAGCAGATGATGAAGGACCAGCACCTTCCGACGGTGTACCAGCCAGGCAAATTTTACATACTCTAATTTAATAAAGCCGTGTTATCTGAAAGAGGCAGGACATGAAGGTCCTGTCTCTTTTTTTTCAATATCTTCCTTCGCTGGTAGAATAATCCCTAAGGGATGTAATGATCATAGCAAAGATATCATGTGCGGAATGCATGAACCCTGAAAGGGTGACATTGTGTACGACGATGCCACCCTTTCAGGGTTTTAGTTCGCCTAGTAAGGTTGTTTCGTTACAAAAATTCCAGCCCTTCGGGCTTTAACGGAAGCCTTTCCTCACATCGGAAACATTATAAAGAAATGGCTAATAATCCCGAAGGGATGAAATGATTATAGCAAAGGGATTACGTTCGGAATGCATGAACCCTGAAAGGGTGACATTGTGTACGACGATGCCACCCTTTCAGGGTTTTAGTTCGCCTAGTAAGGTTGTTTTGTTACAAAAATCCAGCCCTTAGGGCTTTAATGGAAGCCTCTCCTTAAGCATTTTTAAGGAAACCGAATTTTAGCAAATAACATCGTAAACCCCGTAAGGCGGGCTAGTAATTCCGAACGGATGCCATTATTCTAGCAAACGACATCGGAAACCCCATAAAGGAATGGCTACTAATCCCGAAGGGATGAAATGATTATAGCAGAGGGATTACGTTCGGAATGAATGAACCCTGAAAGGGTGACATTGTGTACGACGATGCCACCCTTTCAGGGTTTTAGTTCGCGTAGTAAGGTTGTTTCGTTACAAATATTCCAGCCCTTCGGGCTTTAATGGAAGCCTCTCCTTACATCGTAAACCCCACAAAGGAATGGCTAGTAATCCCGAAGGGATGTAATGATTATAGCAAAGATATCATGTGTGGCATGCATGAACCCTGAAAGGGTGACATTGGGTACGACAATGCCACCCTTTCAGGGTTTTAGTTCGCGTAGTAAGGTTGTTTTGTTACAAAAATTCCAGCCCTTCGGGCTTTAACGGAAGCCTTTTTAAGGAAACCGCATTTTAGCAAATAACATCGTAAACCCCGTAAGGCGGGCTAGTAATTCCGAACGGATGCCATTATTGTAGCAAACGACATCGGAAACCCCATAAAGGAATGGCTACTAATCCCGAAGGGATGTAATGATTATAGCAAAGATATCATGTTCGGAATGCATGAACCCTGAAAGGGTGACATTGTTCACGACAATGCCACCCTTTCAGGGTTTTAGTTCGCGTAGTAAGGTTGTTTTGTTACAAAAATTCCAGCCCTTCGGGCTTTAACGGAAGCCTTTCTTTAAGCATTTTTAAGGAAACTGTATTCTAGCAAACGACATCGGAAACCCCACAAAGGAATGGCTAATAATCCCGAAGGGATGTAATGATTATAGCAAAGATATCATGTGCGGAATGCATGAACCCTGAAAGGGTGACATTGTTTATGACGATGCCACCCTTTCAGGGTTTTAGTTCGCGTAGTAAGGTTGTTTTGTTACAAAAATTCCAGCCCTTCGGGCTTTAACGGAAGCCTTTCTTACATCGGAAACCCCATAAAGGAATGGCTAGTAATCCCGAAGGGATGAAATGATTATAGCAAAGATATCATGTGCGGAATGCATGAACCCTGAAAGGGTGATATTGTTTTTCCGCAACGTTTTTTAAGAATAATATAATTTCCTTTTTAAGGGTTGATATGCTAGTATTGTATATTATTCCGGAGTGTAAAGCTTTGTCTGAGAATTGGATCTTTATTTTTATAAAATACCATATAATCATTGGCTTTTGAATTTGAATCCAAAATCTGATATCGCAATGCTCCGGTCCTAAACTCTTCAAAAATGTACGCTCAACCTACTAAAAGGAATGCCGCGGGACTCGTAGGATCAGCCCTTGTTTTGCTTTTCCTGTTTCTCTCCTTTTCATCCCGCGCCCAGGAAATCGACCTGCTGCTCAAAGGAGGCCATGTGATTGATCCCAAAAACAACATTGATTCCAACATGGATGTAGCCATCAAGGACGGCAAAATCTTCCGCGTGGCGGCTGATATCCCGGCTGGTTCCGCCAAAAAAACAGTGAATGTAAAGGGATTATATGTAGTTCCCGGCCTTATCGACATGCATGCCCACGTTTTTTACGGCACTACGCCCGATGCCTACATTGCCAATGCATACACCAGCGTACAGCCCGACGGCTTCACTTTCAGAGCAGGTGTTACTACCGTGGTGGATGCCGGGTCGTCGGGCTGGCGGAACTTCCGGACATTCAAGTCGCAGACCATCGATCGCTCCCAGACGCGCGTACTGGCCCTGCTCAATATTGTAGGTACCGGCATGGCGAGCCGCTTCGAAGAGCAGGATTTTTCGGATATGAACCCAGTGATGACAGCCAATATGATCAAAAGAATGTTCCCGAAACACATTGTCGGGATCAAAGCGGCGCACTACTGGGGCGACTATTCGCAGGTGCAAAAAGCCGTGGAAGCCGGCAAGCTGGCCGATGTGCCGGTGATGGTGGATTTCGGGGAACACAAGCCTCCGCTGTCGATTGAAAAGCTCTTCAAAGAATACCTTCGTCCGGGCGATATTTTTACGCATACCTATGCCAACGGCCCCACCGAGCGGGAAACCGTAGTGGACGAAAACGGCAAGGTGAAACCGTTTGTGCTGGAAGTCCAGAAAAAAGGATTGATTTTCGACGTAGGACATGGCGGAGGGGCTTTTTCCTGGAAACAGGCCATTCCGGCTATGCAGCAGGGTTTTAAGCCCAATGTGATCAGTACCGATTTGCATACCGACAGCATGAACGGCGGAATGAAAGGGCTGGACAATGTGATATCCAAATTCCTGAACCTGGGCATGTCGCTGCCCGACGCCATTCTGCGCGCTACCTGGGCCCCGGCGCAGGTGATCAAACGTCCCGAGCTGGGAAGTCTGAGTGTAGGCTCCGAGGCAGATGTGGCGGTTTTTAATCTCAGAAAAGGTGATTTCGGATATCTGGATGTGAGAAAACTGGTATTGAAAGGAGACAAAAAACTGGAAGCAGAACTAACCATCCGCGCCGGTAAAATCGTTTGGGATCTCAATGGTTTAAGTGCTGAGGAAACGGTTAGTTTTAAATGAAAAATCTGAAAGCGCAACGTTCTCCGCAAAAACACACGCTGGCATTGGCGATCCTTTTGCTAGTCGCCAACATCACCTTTGCCCAGAAATATACACTCCTGATCAAAGGCGGGCATGTGGTGGATCCGGCGAATGGGATCGATGCGGTTATGGATGTGGCGGTTGCCGGTGGGACTATTGCCAGGGTTGCTGCAAATATCAGCGAGTCGGAGGCGGAAAAAGTGATCAATGCCAAAGGTTTGTACGTAACCCCCGGTTTTATCGATACCCATACCCACGTGTTTGTAGGAAGTCAGGCGGGGTTGTTTGCCAATGGTGTGAACAGTGTTTCGCCGGATGATTTTACTTTCCGAGCAGGAGTGACAACTGTTGTGGACGCTGGTACCTCAGGCTGGAAGAGTTTTCCGCTTTTTAAAAAACAGGTGATTGACCAGTCCAAAACCCGGATTTTCGCTTTCCTGAACATTGCCGGAGAAGGTATGACAGGAGGTACACGCGAGCAGAATGTGGATGATATGAATGCCGATTCCACTGCAAAAGTGATAACCGATAACCCGGATATTATTGTGGGTGTAAAAATCGGGCATTACAACGGAAAGGACTGGACGCCTTTTGACAGGGCGGTTTCGGCGGCTTCCAAATCCAGGAAACCCTTGTTTGTAGAGTGCCATTTGCCGGAATATTCCCTGGAAGATCAACTATCAAAAATGCGGCCCGGGGACATGATCACGCATTCATTTGAAAATATAAAAGAAAGAATGCCGATCATCGGGGAAGACGGAAAAGTGCGGCCTTTTGTTCTGGAAGCCAAAAAACGGGGCATATTGTTCGATCTGGGGCACGGGGGCGCCGGTTTCTGGTTTGATCAGGCTGTACCGGCTTCAAAGCAGGGTTTTTATCCCAATTCCTTTGGCACGGATTTACATCGTTTCAGCATGAACTCGGCCATGAAAGATATGTCCAATGTGATGTCCAAATTCATGGCGCTGGGCATGACGTTCCAGCAGGCCGTACAAACTGCAACCTGGAACCCGGCCAGGGCGATCGGGCATGAGGAACTTGGCAATCTGAAAGCTGGTAATGCTGCGGATATTGCCATTGTGCGTATCCGGGAAGGGGAATTTGGCTTTATGGATTCGGCCGGAAACGGGATCACTGGCAACAAAAAACTGGAAACAGAAATGACCGTCCGCGCCGGAAAAATTGTCTGGGACCTGAACGGGTTAGGGGCGAAAAAATAGAAATTCAAGTTGATATGAAATTGAATATTTATAAAAAAATACTGGCTTATGCCCTGCTGACAGTTTTTATCGCAGGTGCCCGCGTTCCGGAAGAAAAGCTCCCGGCCGGAGATCCCGATAACGGCGGGCTAACCACGCCGGTTGGGTTCGAAACGCTGGTAGTGGCCGACAGTACCGGCCTCGCACGTCATATTACGGTCAATAGCAACGGGGATATTTATGTAAAGCTGCGCTATTTTGGCAAAGGCCAGCAGGGCGGCACAGTGGCGTTGCGCGATACCAACGGCGACGGCAAGGCCGATATCATCAAAAACTTCGGCAACTATCCCGACCAGAGCAGCCTAGCAAACGGCATCACGATCCGTAATAATTACCTCTATTACAGCTCGTCCCTGGTGGTGTACCGGAGCAAGCTCATTCCCGGTCAGCTGCTGCCCGACGAGAAGGTGGAAGTGATCCTCAAAGACGATCACGAGCATGGTACCCACTGGCACATCACCAAACCAATGGCTTTTGATAACAAAGGCAACATGTACGTGCCGTTTGGTGCGCCTTCGGATGCCTGCCAGGATATGGTCAATTCGCCGGGCGGGAAGCCGGGTAGCGCCGGCGTAATGCCTTGCCCCGATCTTGAAAAGCATGGCGGGATATGGAAATTCAGTGCCGACAAGCCCAACCAGACCCAGGCCGACGGCAGCCTTTATGCCACCGGTTTGCGGAGTATTGTAGGTATGCGCTGGAACAATGCGGATGAAAGCCTGTATGCCGTAGTGCACGGCCGGGACAATCTCCACCGCCTCTTTCCCGAGTTGTTCAGCTCCTGGCAAAGCGCGGTACTGCCTTCCGAGGAATTTGTAAAAGTGCAGCAGGGTACCAATGTCGGCTGGCCGTATTATTATTACGACCAGATGAAAGGCAAAAAAATGCTGAACCCCGAATACGGCGGGGACGGCAAGAAGGAAGGGGAGGGAAGTAAGTATCAGAACCCGATCATGGGTTTTCCGGGTCACTGGGCGCCTAATGATGTCCTTTTTTACCAGGGAAATCAGTTCCCTGATCGGTATAAAAACGGTGCATTTATCGCTTTTCATGGCTCTACTAATCGCGCTCCCTATCCGCAGGCGGGCTATTTTGTGGCTTTTGTACCTTTCGTTAATGGAAAGCCTACCGGCAAATGGGAGGTTTTTGCGGATGGTTTTGCAGGCGTGGACCCGATCATCAATGTGAGCGACGCCAAAGCCCGGCCGATGGGGCTGGCCGAAGGGCCGGACGGTTCCATCTATATCACCGACTCACGGAAGGGGAAAATCTGGCGGATCATGTTCAAGGGTAATCGTAAAACTTTCGGGGGAAAAGAGCTTGCCGCCATGGAAGGCCACAAGCTGCTCGCCCATATCCGCACGCCCGACGAGGTAAAAGATAACCTCGACTCCGAAACCAAAGTGGCCGGACAGCGTATTTACAACACTTATTGCACGCCCTGCCACCAGCGCGACGGGCTGGGCGACGGAAGCCGTTTTCCGCCCCTGGTGAACTCCGAGTGGGTTACCGAGGACAAGCGGCGGCTCATACGTGTAGTGGCCAAAGGGTTGGAAGGCCCGATCCAGGTTTTGGGCAAACCCTATAACGATCTCATGCCCAAACACGACTTTATCCCACCCGAAGAAATGGCGCAGCTGCTCACTTTCGTCCGCCAGCATTTCGGCAACATGCCCGACCGTGTAACTGCGGAGGATGTGAAGCGGGTCCTGGCGCAGTGACCCTTTCCCTTCGATAGCTGGCACCTGCCGTTTATTCATTGCTTTTGCAATTCCGGTTTTCATTCAGGCATTTTGGAGATTCTTAATTCTAATCCAAAATGTGATGATTATGAAACAGCTTTTTTTATCGTTCATCTTTTTGTTCCTGGCTTCGGGGGTAGGTGCCCAGGTGCCGGGGAAATTCAGTTTTCAGGGTGTGGCCAAAAATGCCAGCGGCCAGCCGCTAAGCCCGGGAACCGCTATCAAAGTCTCTTTCCAAATTCATAAGGATGCACCTGATGGGTCCATAGTACATGGTGAGGAGCATTCTCTGACGGTTACCACTGGTGGAATCTTCAACGTTTTAATTGGAGGTGGTGGTTTCCAAGCCGGAACCCCATTAAACGAGATAAATTGGGCAACCGGTAGCTATTTTTTACAAGTGGAACTTGCGGTAGACAATGTAACATTCGTCGATATGGGCACAACCCAGTTGGTAAGTGTTCCTTATGCGAGCTATGCCGCAGATGCCGATCGTGCATTGGAAGCTAAAAAATGGAGCAATGATGATCCGGTGATTCAAAAAGGGACATTTGGGCAGGGAAGTAATTTTCCTTCCATAGGTGCCGGACCTCGGTTAATTTGGTATCCGGGCAAAGCCGCGTTCCGAGCGGGGGAGAATTACAATGATGCGTGGGAAAAAACTAATATTGGGAATTATTCATTTGCCGGAAATCGTGGCATAGCGAGCGGATTGTACAGCGTTGCTTTCGGCGGAGCCGAAGCTTCGGGGAATTATACTTTTTCTGCGGGAATCAATGCAAAAGCTCAGGGAGATTACTCTTCAGCTTTTGGAAGCTATTCATTGGCCGAGGGAGAGGCATCGACTGCCATCGGAGCCGGTACCCGTGCGAAAGCTTTTGGTGGAGTTGCACTAGGAGTTTACAATGATGTCTTCGATACTCCAATCGGTACCTACCAGGGGAATGCTGCTACCGACCGTATTTTTCAAATTGGAAATGGTACTCTGCAATCACATACCAATGCCTTAACAGTTTTACGCAATGGCAACGTGGGCATTGGAAACAATGTATTGGCCCCAACACACATCCTTGAAGTAGGCGGCCGTGCTCGAATACGTCATAGCGGCTCTACAGCAGGTATTTATTTTGACGATTCGGGTAATGATCCGGTTGGGTTCGTTGGCATGCAGAATGATAACGATCTGGGTTTTTATATAGGGGATAAATGGATTTTCAAAGCGAATACATTAGCGGCCTTTGTTGAAGGTAATCTGTTTGTGAGCGGATTTATGTTTGACTCATCTGACCGACGTCTCAAAACAGGCATTGTCCCTGTAGCCAATAGTCTCGATCATATTTCAAAATTAAAAGGTTACAACTATTACTGGAAAGACAAGACCAGAGACCAATCCCTCCAAGCCGGCCTAATCGCCCAGGAAGTAGAAGCGCTTTTTCCTGAGCTGGTGAAGACGGATGAGAAGGGTATGAAGTCGGTTAACTACGTTGGGCTTATACCGCATCTGATTGAGGCTATTAAGGATCAAAATAAACAAATAGTAACATTGAACGAACGCTTGAATGTGTTACAACAACTAGAAGAGCAGGTTACAAAGCTGACGACTTTGATACAAAACGAAGGAGTGGGAAAGGACAAAAACAATGTTACCACTTCAGCTAAAAATATAAGTGTTAGCAATCCTTAATCTCCCGGTCATGGGCAAGGATATAAGGGAGTGCTAGCCCGATGATGTTTCCTTTCAATAGCTGACAGACACCATTTATTCATTGCTTTTGCAATTGTTGTTTTCATTCGGGCACTTTGGGTTTTATTCAAATCCAAAATGTCGTAATTATGAAACAGCTTTTTTTACCGTTCGTCTTTTTGTTCCTCGTGTCGGGGGTATGTGCCCAGGTGCCATGGAAGTTCAGTTTTCAGGGTGTGGCTAAAAATGCCAATGGCCAGCCGCTCAGTGCGGGTACTGCCATCAAAGTTTCCTTTAACATCTACAAGGATTCACCCGGTGGGGGTATAGTGCGGTGGGAGGAGCATTCTCTGACAGTTAACTCCGGCGGAATCTTCAATGTTTTAATTGGCGACGGTGGAACACAAGTTGGAACTCCATTAGATCAGATAGATTGGGGTGCCGCAAACTATTTCTTACAGGTTGGACTTGCGTCGGACGGGGTAACATTTGCAGATATGGGCACTACACAACTGGTGACTGTTCCGTATGCTGGTTATGCAGCGGGCGCTGACCGTGCATTGGAAGCTAAAAAATGGAACGAGAATGGTCCGGTGATACAAAAAGGAACGTTAGGTGAGGGAGCCAATTTCCCGTCTATTGGGGCCGGACCGAGATTAATTTGGTATCCGGGCAAAGCGGCGTTCCGTGCAGGGGAAAATTATAACGGAGCGTGGGAACAAGCTAACATCGGAAATTATTCATTTGCGGGGAATCGTGGTTTAGCAAGCGGCTTGTACAGCTCCGCTTTTGGGGGAGCTGAGGCATCAGGGAATTATACTTTTTCCGGGGGAATCAACGCAAAAGCCTCGGGAGATTATTCCACTGCTTTTGGAAGCTATTCGATGGCGGAAGGGGAAGCATCAACTGTATTCGGTAGCGGTACTGTTGCAAAAGCATTTGGTGGAGTAGCTTTAGGGGTTTATAATAATGTTCAGGATGTTCCAGGGGGGACATATCAAAGCAGTGCTAATTCTGACCGGATTTTCCAGATAGGGAATGGAACGAGTTTGAATTCACGTTCAAATGCCGTAACTGTTTTACGCAATGGCAATGTGGGTATTGGGAATGATGCATTAGCTCCTTCTTATCCACTGGATGTCAGTGGGCGCGTTCGGATTCGCCACAACGGTGCCACAGCTGGTATTTATTTTGATAATTCACAAAGCGGTTCTGTTGGTTTTGTTGGTATGCAAGCTGATGATAAGATAGGTTTCTTTATTGGTAATAATTGGATTTTCACCGCAACTTCTTTGGGAGCTACTGTCAATGGTAATTTAAAGGTAACCGGAATCATCACGGAATCAGATCGACGCCTCAAAACGGACATTGTACCAGTAACCAACAGTCTTGATCACATTTATCAGCTAAAAGGCTACAACTACTATTGGAAAGACAAAACCAAAGACCAATCCCTCCAGACTGGCCTGATCGCCCAGGAAGTAGAGGCGCTTTTTCCTGAGCTGGTGAAGACGGATGAGAAGGGTATGAAGTCTGTCAACTACGTTGGGCTGATACCGCATCTGATTGAGGCTATTAAGGAGCTGAAAAAAGAAAACCAGGAGCGATTGGGCGAACTGGAGGCGAAGGTTAATTCTCTTCTCAAAACTGCCGCTCAGCCGGAAACCACACAGAGCAAATGACCCATAATTACCGGTCGTTTACTCAAAGTAACCGGTGGGAAAATAGATTTGTGGCGAAGTGTATTTTTCATGAATATGCGAACACCAGAGACGGGGGCATCTCTAAAATTGGCCCGGCTCTGTTAACTTAAACCAGATAGTTATGAAAATCATTTTATCCATTTGTTTGGCGTGTCTGCTTGTTGTACAAGCGAATGCGCAGGTACCGGAGAAATTCAGTTTTCAGGGCGTCGCTAAAAATGCGGCCGGGCAGCCGGTTCCCGCAGGAACGAATATCAAGGTGAGGTTCACGGTCCGCGTTGATAATTCGTATGGTCAGTCAGTGTATCAGGAAACACACTTTGAAACCCTGGCTGGGTCGAATGGGATATTCAATATCGCGATAGGCGAAGGCCAGGAAGCGGTCGGGAATTTCAGCACCATTGACTGGCCGTCGCATCCCTATTTTTTACAGGTTGAAATAGACATTGCAGGAGGCGACAATTATGTAGATGTGGGAACTTCGCAGATGTTAAGTACGCCTTACGCGCTGCATTCCAAAACTTCGGATGGCTGGACGCACAACATACCCATAGTGCAAAAAGGGATAGCCGATGCACAATCCAGTATCCCCACGGTTGGCTCCGGTCCCCGATTTGTGTGGTATCCCGGTAAATCGGCATTCAGAGCTGGTTCCAGCAATGGAACGACCTGGGAAGGTGCTGAAATAGGAGTGGGCTCGTTTGCCGCGGGCAGCGGCACTACTGCAAAAGGAAATTTCTCTGCTGCTTTTGGCGGATCATCAAAGGCGATGGGGGATCATTCTGTATCATTTGGGTCGGGTAATGAAGCAATTGGTAAAGGATCACTAGCGACCGGGACTGGCACTAAGGCTATTGGTGATTATTCGGTCGCAGTAGGGGACAAGACACAATCCATGGGGCTAAATTCGTTTGCTGCCGGATTATCAACAATTGCATTTGGTAATTCCTCCGTAGCATTTGGACAATCTACACATGCAGATGGAGAGGCCTCTTTCGCCTTGGGTGTAGGCGTAGTGGCTAAGGCATATAATGGTATAGCCTTTGGAACCTATAATAATATTCAGGACAATGCAGTTGGGACAAAAGCAGGGGCTACGCCTGTCGATCGCATATTTCAAATCGGTAATGGCACAAGCGAGGTGGCGTTGTCCAACGTTGTCACGGTATTGCGGAATGGAAATGTAGGAATAGGTAATAATTCAATTAATCCTACGCATATTCTGGACGTTGGCGGCCGTATGAAGGTGAGAGCCGGAGGCGGTACCCCAGGAATTTATATGGGTGATGCAGGTGATGCATTTGTCGGGCTAAACTCTCAGGGATTTTTAGGGTTTTATGTTGTAGGTAATTGGATTTTAACATGCGCGGGAAATGCTGTTATTGTTGCCGGAGATTTGGGCGTTTCAGGCAATGTAAATGAGGGCTCCGATCGCCGATGGAAAAAGGATATCACCAGCCTGAGCGGAAGCCTGGATAAGATCCTGGGTATTAAAGGTTACAACTACCACTGGATAGATGAGAAAAAAGGAAAAGACCTGCAAACCGGCGTCATCGCCCAGGAAATAGAACCGATCTTTCCCGAGCTGGTCTCCACGGATGAAAAAGGCTTCAAATCCGTGACTTACCGAGGTTTTATTCCGCATTTGATTGAGTCGGTCAAGGAACTGAAAAAGGAAAACGATCAGCTCAAAGCGGACTATGCGGAGTTGAAAGGTCAGACCGGGAAGAGGTTGGAAGCCCTGGAGGCGAGATTGGATCAGCTTTCATCCGGACGTACCGAGCCTAATTCCAAATAGCACCTAGAGTTAATATTCAAATAATCCCGTTTATTAATGAAAAGATTTTTTCACACACTGCTTTTCCTTTTTAGTATTTCGGTGGCCGACGCGCAGGCTCCTTACAAATTTACGTTTCAAGGTGTCGCCAGAGGTGAAACCGGACAAACATTGTCTGTGGGAACAGCCATTCAAGTGCGGTTTACTATTCATAAAGGACTGCCGGACGGTAGCGATGTGTACCGGGAAGTTCATCAGACAACTACTACGGGAAGCGGAATCTTCAATGTAACAATTGGTTCGGGTACCGTTGAGCAGGGCACTTTCAGCTCGATAGCGTGGGCTGGTGATGTATACTATCTGCACATTGAGCTGGCCATTGCCGGGGACGCTTATGTGGATCTTGGAACTACCCAGTTTATGAGCGTTCCCTACGCTTTGCACAGTGAAACGTCAAAGAATTGGCTGCAGAATTCGCCTGTTGTCCAATCGGGCCTGCTAACCGACAGTCCTTTACCTTACGTAGGAAGCGGTTCAAGGTTGATATGGCATCCCGGCAAAGCTGCTTTTCGCGCTGGTTACCTCGTCGACGATATCTGGGAAACTCACAATATCGGGAAGTTCTCCTTCGCAGGCGGGTCGGGGAAAGCAACAGGAGATTATAGCGTTGCCTTTGGAGAGTCGAGCGCGCAGGCGGGCTATGCTGCTGCCCTGGGTTACAAATCAGAAGCTCTGGGCAATAGCTCGCTGGCAGGCGGGAGTTCGACTAAGGCTACGGGCGATTTTGCAACAGCCCTGGGTTTTGAAACAAAGGCTCAAGGGAGCCACACATTTGCAGCGGGCAGTAAAACCGAAGCGATCAGTGCAGGGGCCGTTGCATTAGGTGAACAGACCAAAGCCCAGGGAATCAATTCATTTGCGACTGGCTTGCTTACAAATGCTTTTGGAAAAAATTCGGTTGCATTTGGAAATGGGTCCCAGGCATTTGGGGAAGCATCTTTTGCGTCGGGCGATGGGGTGATAGCGGAGGCATTTGGAGGTGTTACCCTGGGAACCTTTAATAATGTGCAGGATAACAATGTAGTCGGCACCAAAAACGGAGCTGCCGCACAGGATCGGATTTTCCAGATAGGTAATGGTTCACATGAGGAGGCATTGTCCAACGCGTTAACAGTTTTACGAAACGGAAGGGTCGGTATCGGCAATAGTTCTCTTTACCCCACGCACATCCTGGACGTCAGTGAAAGAATCCGGGTGCGTCACAGTGGAGCTACCGCCGGAATTTACTTTGATAACTCTCAGCACAATTCCACCGGTTTCGCGGGAATGATGAATGACAACAATATCGGGCTTCATATTAACAACAAATGGTGCTTTTATGTCAATACCAACCAGGCAACTGTGGAAGGTAACTTAAATGTGATCGGCGAGATATTTGATACTTCTGATCGTCGGAAAAAGAAAGACTTTAATCCCGTAAGCAACAGTTTATCCGGTTTGGGTAAATTAAAGGATATCGTTATCACTGGCATCACGAGTCTTCAAATGATCCTTTGCACACTGGTTTAATAGCCCAGGAAGTGGAAGAAATATTTCCTGAGCTGGTTCAAACCGACAGTGAAGGCATCAAATCAGTGAACTATATTGGTTTGATACCTCACATGATCGAATCGATAAAGGAATTGCAAAATCAATTCAGCCAGCTGAAAGGGAACCATAGCAGCCTTTCAGCAGAGAATGACCATTTAAAGGCAAAGCTTCAGAGACTTGAACGGTAAAGTAAATATGATATTTATGGCAAGTAAATTAAATGAATATGAAAAAGGTCTATTACATCGCTTATCTGTTGCCCTTTGCATTTTCAGCAACGGCACAAACGATATCCCCATCGGGTATTTACGGTGCATCAAACAGCGCCACAAACGGGGGAGTTACAGTCAATTGGGTATTGGGAACATTAACACCGGAAAGTATGTCAGTTTTACCAGTGGTTTTAGTCAGCTTTAAAGGTAAATTATCCAGTGCCGGCCATGCTGAGCTGGAATGGGAAACAGTGCAGGAAATAAATAATTCCGGTTTCGAGATCCAAAAATCCCTGGATGGAAAACACTTCGAGGCCATTGGCTGGGTTGACGGTACCTCAAGTACGAATCAGAGGAAGGTGTACAAGTATACAGATGAGGATTTTGCAACAATGAGCTATTATCGTCTCAAGCAGGTTGATACTGATGGTACGTATACAGTTAGCCGTATCATTACTGTTATCCCCAAAGAAGAGGACATTGAGTACGCCCTGGCTTACCCCAATCCGACCCGCGACGGTGTTGTGAAATTGCGCTTGCCCAAAAGAACGTCCGTAATCAGCTTGTGGGACGTTAATGGCCGGCTTATCAGGGAACAAAAAGGTCCAGGCATGGAGGAAGTGCTCAGGCTTGATAATGCGGGCGTATACCTGCTCCACGTTACCACCCCTACACAGCGCAAAACTATCACACTAATGATGGAATAAACCCCGACAGGAAAGAGATATGGTGGCATCAGATGATATTTGAAGTTACCATTAGCTCGTTTTCGGGATCTGTGAAGCCGGTTTTAATCCTCACATGGTCTTTAAAATTGAAAACCTGACCGTTGGCGCGAACCTGCTCAATTTTGTCAAAATCCAGTTCCTGCACCAGCCAACCGGCCTTTTGCGGTTCCATGGCCGAAATAATGCCTTCTTCGGGCAAGTCTTTGTCAGGCGTTGAATAAAAGGCGGCAAACCCATAATTAATATCCACAGCGGGTGACCATAAGGCTTTTCCGATGGTTTGGGATACTACGGTATAAGCCTGGTTTTCCAGGGCGCGAGCCCTGGCCCCAATGTGGACTCTCGCTGCGCCTCTGATGGTCTCGGTACAGCTCGGTGCAAGTATCAGAGAAGCGCCGCTGGCGGCCAGCAATTGGGAGCCGAGTGAAAATTCCACGTCGTAGCAGATCTGGATTCCGAATTTTCCCCATGAGGCTTCAAAGACGTTCAGAATTTCAGGCGCACTTTGTATACCCCATTCTTCATTTTCGAAACGCGTCATGAACAATTTATCCTGGTAACCCGCCAGCCCGTTGGGCGAAAAGACATGTGCCCGGTTCAGGTTTTTCCCGTTATCGATCACCGGAATGCTCGGCGCGACAATGATCACACCATACTTTTTCGCCAGGTCAGAGAAAACCGTACAGAAGTCGTTTCTAAGCGTGTCCAGCTCAATCACCTGCTGCCTGATGTCATTCCGGATGTCACTGCTGAAAATACTGACAAGCTCCATCGCGCCATACTCTGGAAAAAGCAGCAACTGCGCTTTTTTCGCGGCTGCGCCGGCCACCCAGCTTTCGGTATGTTGCTGCCAGCCGGCAAAATTCTGATGTTCCGTAATAGGATATTGGGCGGAGGCTAATGTTACTTTCATGCAGCTTGTGTACTAATCAATCGTTTTGATCCAGAAAACCATAGGCTTCGATGAGGATTCGGTTTCGCCGATGTCCGGCCAGTCCATCGCAGCTCTGAGGTCGGGAGCTTCGGTATAGCCTCTTTTTTGCCAGAATATGTCATTTGAACGGTAGCCAGCAGGCTTTTGAGGATGATTTTCTCCGCGGTCCACCGAGCAGAAACACATGAGCTTATAGTTACCAAAGCTCCGGGCATGTGCTTCGCGTTCATCAAAAAAGCGGTGGCCCAATCCCAGGCCACGGTAAGCAGGCAGTAAAATACTTTCCCCAAAATAAAAAATGAAATTCACGTCCAGACCAGCCTCTTCGAAAGGCCGGAGTACCTCGGGAGTTTCGTCCGTGAGGGGGATACAAGTGGTTGCCCCCACCATTTCGCTGCCATCATATACTGCAAATAGCATTGATTTTTCCGACTCTGCATAAATTTTCAGATATTCCATTTCATACGTTGCCGATCCTTCATAGAGATAGGGGTATGATTTAAAGACTGCTATCCTCAATTTCGCAAGATCCTCAAAAACAGAAGCTGTTTCCGGGCCGGTCCGGGTAATAAATGTCAGCTTATCAGTCATGTTTTGGCTTGGAAACCAGATCGATCCAGAGAGGAAGATTGTAGTAGGTGGTGACCCGGCTGATTTTTCCGTCGGTCACTTCCAGAAAAGCAGCCGCAGGAAGCACATAAGGTTGTCCGTAGGCTTCGGGAAGTCCTTCTTCTCCTTTTTTGTATTTGCCATTGACAACGAATTCCACCGAAATACGGGTACCGGAAGTTTCCGTGAAGAAAACCATGTCTGTCAGGGTCTCTTCATACGACTCATCCATTATCTGAAGAAATGCTGTAAATTTTTCGATTCCAATCCGTGGATCGCCCTGGTTGGGCTCGTGCCTCACGTCGGCATGCAGCAAGGCGAGCATACCCTTCCAATCTTTGTTGTTGAAGCTTGAGTAATATTGTTGAACGGTTTCTAAGTTATTCATTTTCAGAAATTTACTATTTATTTAATATAAAAAAACGAAAAAACTACCGGCGGAAAGGTTTCCTGATCAAGGAAACCTGGCCGTTCGCATCTTTTTCATACACAGCCAGGCAGCTGGCCTGGAAAGACGCATCGAAGTTTTCGTCACCCGGCTCCAGTTGCGAAGGAACCGGCTTTCCTTCCCGGAAGAAATAGGCTTTTGTGCTCCCGTACTTCGTATAAGGCATCAGATTTCCAAACTTTTCCATTTCATTCCACAAGGTATCCTGCACCGTTACCGCATAGATCCGCACCACAGGGCCGGTGTTATTTGCGTTACGGTACATGGCAACTTCCTTGAAATTCCCCCTCAGATCACCAACATTGGGCTGCGAAACAGAATCAAAAATGATATAACCGATCAGGGCGGCAAGGGCAAAAATTATAAAGAGCTTGATTGGTTTGGTGAGCATGACAAGTGATTGACGATAGTAAGGAAACTTTAACAGAAGGGTTTGAGTTCTTTGAACTGAAAAATTACTGAAACCAGCTGCTGATCTTAACGCGGCACATATAGCCAGCGCGAAGTCCCGCTCCATTTTTTTACATAAGTGATGCCATGGTACGAAAACTGTTCGCCCTCATCAACTTCGGCAATGATACAGTCGGGATCGAAAGCTGTTTTTTCCAGCACCTGGGATGGGTTTCGGACTGCAATATGCTTGAAATGGCGGTTGGGTTTTCTTAAAACATACTGATATCCATAGTCATAGCTGGCTTCATTAAAATCGAAGCCGATACTTTTTGCTTCGAGCGATTCGACATAATTTTTAAGCTGGCTCACTTCCGGCCATGCATCGCCCCAGATTATTTTTTCGGGGCTGTTGTACAAAATGCTTTCCTGTTTGAGGTTCAGCAGATTTTCAGTATTGATGTTTAAATGCAGCGTAGTGTTGACTGCAGGAAAGATTTTTTCAAAAAACCATTTGGTCGAAAGCAGGGGATGTGTGACGCTCAGCAGCGCGAATGGCAACGCGCTCAGCCAAAGCAGTACCACGAAAATTTTTGAAAAGAACTCAGAAAATAAAGAACCGTAAACCAGTCCGATCACCGGGGATATGAGCAGAAAAAAAGGGATATGGATCCTTGAGCCGTAGGTTTGATAACTTATAAAAAAGCAGAAGAGAAGAAAACTTGCGAAACATAATCCCGCATATCGGCGCGCGATAGGGGTGAGTTTGCTAAAAAACAGCAAAGGCAACGACAAAAGGATCAGCAGCATTCCTAAAAAATTATGCGCAAAGTCTTCATTGAAGTTTAGCTTATTCATTTTGAACGGCATACCTGTCCTGGGGTCATCCAGTGGGACGCCGATGGCCTGATGGAAAGATTCGAGACTTTTTTCCATGAAATCGTTGTACCGGTTTTGAGGCGAAATAAAGCCCAGATGCAAAAATGTATGCTTTGAAACCGATGATAAAAGGTTGGCGGGAACAGTAATGTCGTTCTGATTACCGCTGCTGATCGTTCCGATCGGTGTCTGAAAAACTTCATAAGTGCGGTGCCAGAAAGGTGCGTTGACCAGCAGCACGGCTACAACAACCCCACCGGAAAGCTTTCCCAGCTTTTTCCAGTGATCCGGCCGGGAAATCATGAAAATAAATAACAGGATACCGAAAGGCATGGTATAAAAAACAAAAGTGCCTTTGGTCATGATCCCGAGTGCGCAGGAGAGTGCAATCAAAAAAAGAATGAAGGAATTGCGCGTTTTGATATAATCGAAAACATGAAAAGCAGTAGCCAGGATAAAAAACGAAACTACCAGGTCGTTTTGGGTTGTCATGGATTCGAGCACTACGATGGGCAGCGTCAAAGCGAAGCAGAGCGCAATACGCAGCGCGCGGGTGGAGTTCGAAAAATAGCTTGTCAGCATTGAAACCAGGGAGAGTATCCCGGCAAGGCAAAACCATTGCAGCAACTGAAAGTAACGTTCGCTTCCTGCCAGAAGAAAGGTATTAAGATGTACATATTCAGAAAAGGGGCTGAACGAAATCGCTCTTTCGATATGTGAAGGGTAGTGTTCCACATTGCTGTTCGCGACCCAGTAGCCGAGCCTGCTCAGATGGTAACTAAGCGAATCGATATTGTTGGGTGTGGCTACAATGGCCACGGTGAAAGTGATGAGAAGCAGTGTGAAAAGTACGATCTGCGTTACTAACCCTAATTTTTGGAAAAATTCCTGGCCGGATACATACCAGTTTTTAGTAGCACGCCAGATGGTGATGTGTCCTTGTTGAAATATTCGGCGGCAAACAAAGAAAAGGGCGAGGTTAAGGGTGGCCCAGGTGATTGTTACTGCAAAGCGGGTAATGAGATTAAATGCGCTGAGAAATTCAGTGGAAATTGCGATAAAGAAGAACAGCCCCGTTGCAGATGTTAAAATTGAACGCCTGAATGACTGAGGCATATCTTTATAAAAAACCATGTAACAAATAGCGGTACCCAGCCATATTGCCAGTGGGATCAAAAAAATCATGATGCGAAATGATGTTCCGGTTTGCGGCTAATACTGAGCCCAAATCTAAACATTTCACCCAAAACAACGATAGTTTTTTGGACTTGTGCAGACGCCTTTCAGAGCTGGAGGTTTGCCCTAACGGTCGCAACCAACGTTTCAATGCAGGCATGGTTTGAAATCTCCCGGTCAAAGTCCAATTCCCACGCGGCTTTTCCATCCATAGTTTCTGATGCGATTCTGCAGGGTGCGTAGGGATTGTCGGTAATTCCGATCCCATCTCTTTGCAAGGCCCGTTTGGTCCAGAACACAAGTACCGGATCTCCGCTGATGTATACTGCTGACGTTACAATTTCCTGATGGATCGTGAAAGTGCCGGTCGTTTTATCAAAGAAAAAGCCTGATTTCGCAAAAGCAGACTCAAAAGAACCATTGAGAACAAGATCTTCCGGAATGCCGCTCACGAGTTCGCCGCTCTGTTTCATCAGCCATAAAATATCAGCTGCCTGCAAAGCGAGGTCGAGTTCATGTGTACTCAGTAAAATGGCTTTGTTGGTATGTCGGGCAAGCTGGTGGAGCAGCCGCATCATTTCCACGCGGTTGGGCAGGTCGAGGTGCGCGGTAGGTTCATCGAGTAAAATCAGGCTGGTATCCTGGGCCAGGGCCCTGGCCAGCATTACTTTTTGCTTTTCACCGTCGCTGAGCTGGTGTATGCGCCGGTCGAGGAGGCTTTCGATATCAACTGCCGCTGATGCCTGATTGATTTTTTCCTGATCCGAATCCGTCAATGTGCCCAGCCAGCCGGTATACGGTGTTCTTCCCAATGTTACCACTTCCCGGGCGGTGAGGTTACCGGCTTCTATTCTTTCCGTTAGTACGAGGCTTAGTTTTTGGGCCAGGTCGGATGGTTTCAACCGGGAAATCGGCTGCTGTTCCAAAAGGATTTCTCCATCCAGAACCGGCTGTAAACCACCTAAAGTCCGCATTAAGGTTGATTTTCCTGCCCCGTTTGCCCCGAGCAGGCATACCAGCTGACCGGAAAATAATTGCAGGTCCAGCTTTTCCGAAATGATTTTAACCGATTTTCCGGAGCGGTAACCAATCGACAGGTCGTGGGTTTCGAGAATTGGAGGATTGCCGCTCATGAGAAAGAAGAACGGAGGTTATTGCGGCTGATAATAATCCAGATCACTACCGGAGCGCCCAGTAACGAGGTAACCACATTGATCGGTATGGTGGTTTGGGTGCCGGGCATCTGCGCGATGATATCGCAGACCAGCATCAGCACCGTGCCCGTCAGGCAGGTAGCCGGGATCAGGATACGATGGTTGGATGTGCCCAGCAGTGAGCGGGTGATATGGGGTATTGCGATGCCTACAAAGCCAATCGGTCCGCAAAAAGCCGTAATACTGCCCGTGAGCAGGCTGGTACTCGCCATGATGATCAGCCGCGTTTTCCCGACTGTCAGCCCCATGCTTCTCGCATAATTTTCGCCCAGCAAAAGCGCGTTTAATGCTTTTGAAGATACAAATGCAAGCAGCAGGCCGAAAATAACAACGGCTGAAAGTGTGTACAGATGGTATTGTGTCACCCCGCCCAGCGAGCCGAAAGTCCACATGATGTATTCCTGCAGCTGCTCGGGCTGGCTGAAATATTGCCAGATACTGATTACAGAAAGTGTTATCGTCCCGATCATCACGCCCACGATCAGCAGAATTACGTTGTCCCTGATACGTCCCGCTATCGCCAAAATGAGCGATAACACAAGCGCGGAACCTAAAGAAGCCATCACTATGATGAGCCAGCTTCCCGAAATGCCCAATTGTCTGATCGCGTAAATGCTGGCGCTGCTTCCGCCCGTGAGCATCACCGCCGCGACACCCAGACCGGCCCCGGCCGTAATTCCGAGCTCCGAGGGCCCGGCCAGGGGATTACGGAACAATGTTTGCATCTGCAGCCCGCTGACGGAAAGTCCGCAACCTACCAGGATAGCGGTGAGGGCTTTAGGCAAACGTATTTTTTCAATGATAAACAGCCAGGCTGTGTTCTCCGAATCGCGGCGGAAAATGATACTGACTACTTCCGAAAAAGGGATTTTTACCGACCCCAGCATAATATCCAGGATAAAAAGCAAAACCACGAGAACGGAAAGAGTCGTTAGTATCAACTTGTGGTTGGTTTTGGACGGTTCCGGTTTCGGGGTTGTATATGGGTTTTTATCCTGCATGAAGTTTATTTCAATTGTTTATAGTATACCAGCTGATGCGCGGGCAGCAACTCCGGATGCAGAATTTTGATCAGGTCTGACAATGCAATATGTGGATTTACAGTACCCGATTCAAAAAAATCATTTGAGCCCTGTTCGTTTACACGGTTATTGTAGCTGTACATTTTCCCCGATTTGTACGATTGGAAATCGCCGTACCGGACGTCCTGGGCAAGAATATCGGCCCGTGTATCTTTACTGTTGAAGCCTACATTCAGCCAGACATCGGCGGTCAGCGCCACGGGATAAACGGTCTCGAAATTGAGCGGCAGGCTTCCGGTCGTTTTGGTGCTGTTCCAATGGTAATTTCCGCCTGCATCCCTGAAAAACTGCGCCATATAGCTGTCGCCATTGGGCAAAAACCATGCATCTTTTGTGTTGAGGCCGGAAATGATCGATGGTTTATTTTTTGATTTTTCTGTTAAAAGCGCGAGTCTCTGATATTCGTTTTCAAGCGCTGAGAATTTTGCGTTGACGAGTTTTTCCTTGTTCAGCAAAGCCGCCATCAGCTTCACCCACTCGGCCCGTCCCAGCGGCGTGGTTTCCACCCATTCCGAATTGATCACAACCGGGATTCCGGCCTGTTTCAGCGTGGCATAATGATCCATTTTCGCACCTGGGCTCCCTGTTGCCATAATCAGGCCGGGGTGCATGGTTACCAACTTTTCCTCGTTTAAACCCTGTTCCCGCCCTATTTCGGTGACTTTCCCAGCGGCTATCATTTTCCTTACTTCCGGGGAAAACACATATTGCATACCCGATAATCCTGTAAGAATATCTGTTGAACCCAGGAACTCCAGCAGGCCGACGTGCATCGAAGAAGTGACGGCTAGATTGCGGAGCGGGATTTCAATGGTCTGAGCATCAGCAAAACCTTGCGGGCGGGGAGTCCCCCTTTCCAGCAGCAGGTATTTCAAAGTATCAGCCGATTTTTCAAAAGGGCTGATAATATTGACGATTTTATAGTGATCAAAATAGGTAATGGTAAATCCTTTGGCGTGTTTTATCTCAACTTTTTCGGCGTAATAATTCTTACCGCGGGATTCTGATGCTTCCTTTTTTTGCTCTGACCGATCGGACTGACAGCTTTCAAAAGTAGCTGTTGTTAAAAACAGAAGTACTGCATAAGGCAGCCAAAAAACGCGCAATCTCAAAAGCTCTTTGATCATAAAAACTAAATATAAGCCAGCATCTGGCTCACGTTGTTCAAGCCGGTTTGAATTGTATTGACTGACTTGGTACCATGATAATAGCCGATGATATGCAGCTCATCATAGACATCAACCATGAGTCGCAGCAGTTTTTTATCATACTTGCGAATGCGATTGGTGTAGTCATCGATACTTTTCGGCTTAATAAATTTCTCTCCCTCCTTTTGTTTCAAAAATTCATCCAGAATCAGTAAAGCAGCGGAGTAGGCAGTGCCGGACGCCATTTTTACATATTTGACATCGGCGTATAATCCGTCTTTTTTACCGGCTTTTTCACTCAGGATTTTTCTTGCGTTATCCAGATAACGGGCGGCTTCTTCTGCCGGAGGGAGGGTACTGCTCAATTTTGTTTTAGTCATCACCAATAGGAATTGTTTTTAGATATTGATTTAGACGCCAGTTTTTCAAAAAAGTAATCCCAAAAATAGCATTAAATTATCGGAATACATTTTGGCACACTTTTGTTGATTCTGGCCTCATGGCAACATCATCCCTGCTTCAATTTACCGGAAAAAGCATTTACTGTGCCCAGGCGGAGGCGCATATCGATCCCTGGATTCCAGTAGACCGTGCGATCATTACGCATGCACACAGTGATCACGCACGCTGGGGAAGCAGGCATTATCTGGCGCACAAGGATAGCGAACCAATTTTGAGGCTGCGGCTAGGTCCTGATATTTCGCTGCAAACGGTTGAATATGGGGAGAAATTCGTGATCAACGGGGTGGTTTTTTCGCTGCATCCTGCCGGACATATCATTGGTTCGGCCCAGGTCCGGGTGGAATACAAAGGGGAAGTGTGGGTTGCGAGCGGAGATTACAAGCTCGAAGATGATCATTTTGCCAAACCTTTTGAACCGGTTAAATGCAATGTATTTATCACGGAATCGACTTTCGGGCTGCCGATCTATAAATGGCAGCCGCAGCAGGAAGTTTTTTCGGAAATAGACAACTGGTGGCGGCAGAACAAAAACGAGGATAAAGCCAGTGTGCTCATGGGTTATTCGTTGGGAAAAATGCAGCGGATCCTGAAAAATATCGAATTGCAGGACCATGTGCTGTATGCGCACGGGGCAATTTATACATTAAATGAACGGTTAAGGCAGGCAGGTTTCGATTTGCCGGAACTGACTTTGGTTACCAAAGAAACAGACCGGAAACTTTTTCGCGGCGCACTGGTACTGGCGCCGCCTTCGGTCGACAGCAGTACCTGGATCAAAAAATTTGCACCTTATTCTTTGGGTTACTGCTCGGGATGGATGGCTTTGCGCGGCGCGAAAAACCGGCGGGCCGTGGATCAGGGCTTTGTGCTGAGCGACCATGTCGACTGGCCCGATTTGAATACAGCTGTGAGAGAATCGGGAGCTGAAAAAGTATATGTTACACACGGTTATACCAGTATTTTTTCCAGATGGCTCAACGAAAACGGGATAGAAGCCGGCGAGGTACATACTATGTATGGAAATGAAGATGAAAACGAGGAGGAAGAAGCTGTGCAGGATAATACGGTTGTACCAAACGAGCCAGGGCAATGAAACAATTTGCTGAACTCTTCATGAACCTCGACCGTACCAACAAAACCAATGCAAAGGTGGAGTTGATGAAAAATTATTTCCTGACAGCTTCGGACGAGGACAAGCTTTGGGCATTAACATTGTTCACCGGAAGAAGGCCATCTTTTAAGGTAAACCGCACGCAGGTGAAAGAGTGGGCGGCAGAGGAAGCAGATATCCCGATGTGGCTTTTTCAGGAAAGTTATCATAGCGTGGGTGATCTGGGAGAGACCATTTCGCTGATCCTGCCGCGAAGCGCAGCAACAGATTCTGACAGATCGCTGACCGAATGGTTCGATTATCTGCATGCGCTCCCGGCTATGACCGAGGGAGAGAAACGCACTCATATTCTGAATGCATGGGCGCAACTGTCTAAACATGAGACTTTTGTTTTCAATAAATTGTTAATGGGCAGTTTCCGGATCGGTGTTTCGCAGACATTGGTGGTGCGTGCGCTGGCAGAAGCTACTGAAACCGATTCCAATGTGATCGCGCACCGGATCATGGGTCAATGGGATCCTTCGCAGACGACTTTTGAGCAATTGATCCTGGATAAAGGTGAAAATGACAATGCATCGCGGCCTTATCCTTTTTTTCTGGCATATCCTATCGAAGGCGACATATCGGGACTCGGTAATCCCGAAGACTGGTTTGCGGAGTGGAAATGGGACGGTATCCGTTCGCAGATCATTTACCGGAACAATGAATTATTCATCTGGACCAGGGGAGAAGAACTGTCTACGGACAAGTTTCCGGAATTGCATTTCCTGAGTTCGGTTTTGCCAAATGGTACGGTTCTGGATGGGGAAATTGTGAGTTATTTTGATAACAAGCCTATGCCCTTCAATGTTTTGCAAACGCGGATCGGCCGGAAAAATCTCTCCAAAAAAGTGCTGGAAGAAGCACCGGTTGCATTTATAGCCTATGATATACTGGAAGCAAATGGTATCGATATCCGGGATTGGCCGCAAAGCCAGAGGCGCGCACAGTTAGAAACAATCCACCAGAATGTGCCGGGACAATCTTATTTCAATTTGTCGCCGCTGATCGATTTCAAAGAGTGGAGTGAATTGCATGACCTGCATCCACTTTCCCGGCAAAATATTGCGGAGGGTTTTATGATCAAACGGAAAAGCAGTACTTACCAGGTCGGGCGGAAAAAGGGCGATTGGTGGAAATGGAAGATCAATCCGCTGAGCGTAGATGCCGTGCTGATTTACGCTCAAAAAGGCTCCGGGCGCCGGGCTGAGCTTTTTACGGATTATACCTTTGCTGTCTGGGGAGAGGATAAAAAGCTGATCCCTTTCGCAAAAGCATACTCTGGTCTGACCGACGCTGAAATCGGGCAGGTTGATTATTTTATCAAACGAAATATCCTCGAAAAATTTGGTCCTGTCAGAACGGTCAAACCCGAGCTGGTTTTTGAAATCGGTTTTGAGGGAATCAACGAATCATCACGGCACAAATCCGGAATAGCAGTCCGTTTTCCGAGAATTTTACGCTGGCGAAAGGATAAAAAAGCCGAGGAAGCGGATACGCTGGAGAGTTTGAAGGGGATTTTGGAGATGTATAAGTGATAACTTGGGGTAGAGAAAGTCTGCAAATTTAACATTTAATGTTAAATTTGCAGACATGATACAGCGAAGGCTCGAGAGTAAAATTATGGAGGCTTTGAAAAGAAGCCCCGCAGTAGCCCTCATGGGCCCACGTCAAGTTGGAAAAACGACCATCGCTTTGGATGTCGCCGAAAAAATATTGGCCGTCTACCTTGATTTGGAAAGCAAAGCGGACTTTGAAAAGGTTCTAGACATCAGAATTTTTCATCGGGGAAATCGAGAAAAGCTTATCATACTGGATGAAGTACAGAAACTACCTGAATTATTTGCCGAACTACGTGGAGTGATAGACCAGGAGCGACGAAGCGGAAACAAGTTTGGTCTGTTTCTTTTTCTGGGATCTGCATCCATGGATCTTTTACAGCAATCTGGCGAGTCGTTGGCTGGAAGAATCACATATTTGGAACTTCATCCTATCGATACTCTCGAATACACAGGTAATGATCCTGAGAAAATTAATACACTTTGGTTACGTGGAGGATTTCCAGAAAGTCTTCTTGCTGATTCGGATAGGAGTAGTTTGGAGTGGCGACTGAATTTCGTAAAAACATATCTCGAACGTGATATCCCACAGCTAGGCCCCAGAATACCCGCTGCTACACTGGAAAGATTTTGGACAATGCTTACTCATAATCAAGGAAGTATTTTCAATGCTTCCCACCTAGCTAGAAACCTGGACGTTTCAAGCATGACAATTGGAAGGTATTTAGATTTAATGACGGATTTACTGTTGGTAAGAAGATTAAAGCCCTGGACTTATAACACAGGTAAACGCTTAATACGAAGTCCGAAGGTATATGTGAGAGATAGTGGAATTGTACATGCCCTTCTTAATATTGAGAATTATAATAATTTGCTTGGACATCCTGTTGTTGGACAAAGCTGGGAAGGTTTTGTTATAGAAAATGTAATGAGTGTATTGAACTCCCGGGCACAAGCATACTATTATGGAAGTCCCGGAGGCGCTGAAATCGATCTTGTTCTTGAATTCGCGGATGGGGAGACTTGGGCAATTGAGATCAAAAGGAGTTCATCGCCTAAATTATCCAAAGGGTTTTATATTGCATGCGAAGATCTTAAGCCTGACAAAAAATTTGTAATCTATTCAGGGACAGATACTTTTCCGATGGCAGAGGACGTGACTGCAATACCTTTATATGGTCTGATGAATGAAATTGTCGGCCGTTGAAAAGTAAGCACATTTGTCAAAAACAAGTGAATATGGAAAATGATTTAACCAGAATAGTAACCGATGAGGCAATTTGCAACGGAAAGCCGGTGATCAGAGGTTATCGGATTACAGTCCAAACGATCTTGGGATATTTGACAGCAGGCGAAAGCGAAGAGGACATTATAGAAGCGTATCCTTTTTTGGAAGAAGCAGATATAAAAGCTTGTGTACAATATGCTAATCAATGAGATTTTCACCACACCACTTCAACCAGCTCATTGTAATAACCAAATTTTTCATCGGCTGAAATGATGATCAATTTTTCTGAGAATGCGGTTGCCAGAATAAGTCGGTCAAAGGGATCTCCATGATTAGGAAGAAGAGGTACTATTTCATAATTATCAAGATGTTCACTCCTTATTGGCAATATAGTTATGCCAATTCTTTCAATTTCGGAGATGTAATCTTTGATAGGCCTCTGTAATTCGAGTTTGCCGATTTTCTTTTTTATAGCAATCTCAAAAAAGGAAACAATGCTGACGTAGCAGGGGAAGCCTTGGTTGGAAACTATTTTTCGGCTGATGCAAATAGCCGGTTTTCTTCGTCAAGAGCCCAAAGAATTACGTGTGTATCTAGCAGATATGCCATTACATGTAATCTTTTAAATCATCGATCGGGTCGTTAAAGTCATCAGACATTTTAATAGTACCCTTCATTGTGCCCAGTGGGCGCTTATTTAACGACGTGGACGGATCAGTCTCTTCCATAAAAGTTACCAGAACTTTCGTTTTTTTCTTTAATGGTGGTGTTTCTTTAAAGAAAACCTGGCCACCCTCGTATATACCTTCAATCGTTGTCAACATATTCTTATTGTTTGAGGCTTTAACAAATATACCAAGTTTCAGAGATTAGTGTAGGGGATATTTGATTAACCATTTGATAAGATGGAACAGAATTTATGTATTAATCTTTATTATTAAGAATTAAAGCAGACAGTCAATCATTCATCCCCAAATAACCCTTTGACAAAATCCCGCGGACATATCGTTGCTGAGCAATGGTTTAAAGATAAAAACTGGAAATGGGCGGCTTTTCAAAAAGAGGCTGCTGCTGCTTATCTGGCAGGGAAGAGCGGGCTGGTGAATGCGCCGACAGGCAGCGGGAAAACGTATTCTCTGTGGGTGCCGATCCTGATCAGGCATATTAATTCAAAACCTAAAAAGCCGCTCAAAACTTCCAAGGGATTGCAGGTGCTCTGGATCACGCCGTTGCGGGCACTATCCAAAGACCTTTTCAGAAATATGGAAATGGCTGCGCTGGAAATGAACCTGACGTGGCGGGTGGGAATCCGGACCGGGGATACCGGCACAAAAGAACGTACCACCCAAAAAAAGCAAATGCCCGATGCACTCATCATCACACCGGAAAGCCTGCACATTCTTTTTGCCCAAAAAAACAGTTCTGAAATTTTTAAAAACCTCCATACCGTTGTCATCGACGAGTGGCATGAGCTGATGGGCAGCAAACGGGGAACGCAAACGGAACTGGCACTGGCCAGGCTGCGAAGCATTAATCCCGGACTTCAGACATGGGGTATATCCGCAACGATCGGAAATCTGGATGAGGCTCGGAAGGTGCTGCTGGGTATGAAGGCTGATGTGGCGGATTCCGTGGTGGTGAAGGCTAAAAACAATAAGAAAATCATCGTCGAAAGCATTATTCCGGAAAAGGTGGAGACGCTTCCGTGGTCGGGGTATATGGGCACGCGGCTGGTCGATAATGTGGTTAAAATTGTCAAGGAAGGCAAAACTACTTTGCTTTTTACCAATACCCGGTCGCAAACGGAGATCTGGTACCGGACGATCATCGACAGGTATCCGGAGTTCGCCGGGATTATGGCGCTGCACCATGCGTCGCTGGACCGGGAGTTAAGAGATTGGGTGGAAGAATCGCTGCATAATGAGAAATTGAAACTGGTGATTTGTACTGCCAGTCTGGATTTGGGCGTGGATTTCCGGCCGGTGGAGACCGTTATCCAGGTTGGAAGCCCTAAGAGTATCTCACGTTTTGTACAGCGTGCGGGCAGGAGCGGGCACCAACCGGGAGCTGCGAGTAAAATATATTTTTGCCCAACCAATTCACTGGAACTGATCGAGGCAGTTTCGCTGCGTGAAGGTGTTGAAAAGAATATCCTGGAAGACCGTCCGCCGGTTATTCAGGCATTTGATGTGCTGGCACAATGGATGATTACGCTGGCGGTAGGAGAGGGTTTTGGCGAGGCACAACTGTTTGAAGAAGTGCGGGATGCATACGGTTATCAGTTTATCAATCGGGAAGAGTGGGAGTGGCTTTTGGGCTACATCACGACCGGGAGTTCGTCGCTCACGGTTTATGATGAATATAAAAAAGTGGAAAGGATCGATGGCCGTTACAAAGTAACCAGCCGAAGAATCGCCCACAGGCACATGCTGAGTATGGGTACCATCGTTTCCGAGACTTCGCTTACCGTGAAATTACAGAATGGAAGATATCTGGGATCGGTGGAAGAATCATTTGCTACACGCATGAAAGAAGGCGACGTTTTTGTATTCGCGGGTATGACCGTGGAATTTATAAGGATCCACGAAATGACAGTGACGGTTAAAAAAGCCGAGGGGAAAAGAGGTTTTCTGGTTCGCTGGGCGGGCGGGCGAATGCCGCTTTCTTCGCAGCTTTCGGCATTTATCCGCGAGCGGCTTTCAGATGCACTCGAAAATCCGTTAAAAGAAAAGGAACTGGCCAAATTGCAGCCGCTGTTATCGTTGCAACAGGAACGCTCCATTATTCCACGTCAGAACGAATTGCTGATCGAACAGTGCGAAACGCGGGAGGGGCACCATATCTTTATTTTTCCGTTTGAGGGGCGTTTGGTGCATGAAGGAATGTCCATTATCCTGGCTTACCGGATCAGTAAGCTCCAGCCGATCACTTTTTCAGTGGCGATGAACGATTATGGTTTTGAATTGCTGAGCGACCAATATGTGGACTTGGAATCGGTTTTAAAAGAAACCGACTTATTTTCGATTAAACATCTCGTGGATGACATTTACCAGAGCGTGAATGCCACTGAAATGGCGAAACGGAAATTCAGGGAAATTTCAGCGATTGCCGGACTGATGTTTCAGGGGTATCCAGGTAAATACATGAAAACGAGACAGTTGCAAGCATCTAGCTCGCTTTTGTTTACTGTGATGAGCAAATATGAGGATAATAATTTGCTGGTAAAGCAGGCTTACCAGGAAGTGTTGACTTACCAATTGGAGGAAGTAAGGATGCGTATGGCGCTGGACCGGATCGCGACTCAAAAAATAATCATCAAAAAAACGAAAAAACCAACCCCGCTTTCGTTTCCGATTATGGTAGACAGGCTGAGGGAACAATTAACCTCCGAAAAGCTGGACGACAGGATCCAGAAAATGATCAAACAGTATAGTGATGCAGATTGAAATCAGGGGAAACCATTTTTTACTATTAACACAAAGGGCCATTTTCTGGCAGGAAACACAGACTTTACTCATCGGCGATCTGCACCTTGGCAAAATAACCCATTTCAGGAAGGAAGGCATTGCAATACCGAACAATGCAGCCGGAAACAATTTTGAAAGACTTGACGAAATTGTAAAAAATACCGGAGCTACGCGGATCATTTTTCTGGGGGATCTTTTCCATAACAAATACAATTCAGAGTGGGAAACTTTCCGGGAGTGGCGCGCGCAACATCATTATATCGAAATGATTATCGTAATTGGCAACCATGATATTTTGCCAGTCAGCTTGTTTCTGGAAAGTGATATGCAGGTATATCAGACCGATTACGAGGAGGGGGATTTTATTTTCACCCACCACCCGAAAGTGGAGCTGGACGGCAGTAAATTCGTTTTTGCAGGCCATGTGCACCCGGTTTTTACTACTTATGGAAGAGGGCGGCAAAGCCTGCGGCTCCCTTGTTTTGTAGTAGACAACCACCAGGCCATATTACCCAGTTTTGGCGTTTTTACAGGTGGTTTTCAAATGGATCTGGCAGAGGAGCGGAAGATTTATATCACTACGGAAACGAAGGTATTTTCGGTTTGCTAGCTTAAAGTTGCTCGGAAAAACCGGAAAAATATGGAATCTGATTCCATATTTTTCCGGTTTTTGATGTATGTTTGACTATGATCAAAAGAATAGCAGCAAACAAAATATCTCAACTGGCGTCCGTTTTCAAATCAGTTGCGGTAACGGGTCCTAGGCAATCTGGGAAAACTACGTTAGTCAAAATGCTTTTTCCGGATAAAACCTATTTGTCGCTGGAAAATCCTGATATCAGACGATTTGCAATCGAAGATCCAAGGGGTTTTTTGAAAAGATATGAAACCGGAGCCATTCTGGATGAAGTGCAGAGAACGCCGGAATTGTTCTCCTATCTTCAGGAAGTGCTGGATACTTCGTCTGAGCCGGGTCGGTTTATCATGACGGGCTCCAATAATTTTCTATTACAACAAAATATATCGCAAACTTTGGCTGGTCGGGTGGCGATTTTAAATCTGCTGCCTTTTAGTACAACAGAACTGTTTTCGGATTCACAAACTGCGCCTGATGAAAATGAGCTGATCGTCAAAGGACTCTATCCGCCTGTTTACGATATGAATATTCCAGCGGAAGACTGGTTTCCCAACTATCTCCGCACATATATAGACAGGGATGTACGCCAGATCAAAAATATTACAGATCTTATTGTCTTTGAACGTTTTATTCGGTTGCTGGCAGGCAGAACTGGCCAGGAACTGAACCTTACTTCGCTAGCGGTTGAAACGGGCGTAGATACAAAAACGGTACAGTCCTGGATCGGGATCCTGGAAAGCAGTTTTATCATTTACCTGCTCCGGCCGCATGATCGGAATTTTAATAAAACATTGGTAAAACGACCCAAAATCTATTTTTACGACACTGGTCTGGTATGCTCTCTGCTGGGGATACTGAGTGCGGATCAATTACAGCAGCATCCGTTAAGAGGGGGTTTATTCGAAAGCCTGGTGGTTACAGAATTACTGAAAAATCGCACCAACGTGGGTAAGCAGGTCAATTTATATTACTGGCGCGATAAAACCGGGCATGAAGTCGACGTGATTATTGATAATGGAACGTCGCTTTTGCCCGTGGAGATCAAAGCGGGAAAAACTATTAACACCGAATTTTTTAAAAGCCTGATTTATTGGAATAAACTTAGTGAATCGGAGAAAGGAATAATTGCTTATGCCGGAAGTCAGGAAGAAGACCGCTCGAATGGCATCAGCGTCCAAAACTGGTTCAAGATGATCAAATCGGAGATTTGATAAATTCAATAATCTCTCCATACCTCCTGTTCCAGGGATTGAAAAACTGGGTGATCATCGGAACGTGCTTTTTGTTTTTCTGAACTCGATACGTAGTTTCAGGAGCAAATTCTTTCAATGAGGCAATGAACTTTTCGTTGCTTTTCGAAATAGAAGGATACGTCTTGCCGCCCCGGTAAATCAGCATCGGAGGCATGGATTTGTGCAGATGATAAAGCGGGGTCGCCTTTTTCCAGATAGCAGGGTCGGATGTGAAAGTGTTCATGTAAGTGTGACCTTTTTCAAATTTTTCTTCTTGCAAATAACCATCCATATCCAGACCTGCGGCGTCAATCAGGATGGTTCCGGCTATCGGGTTTTCTATTCCAAGATTTTTGAAATACTGATCATCAGTGGAAATCAGAGCGGCCAAGTGCCCGCCAGCTGAATGTCCCGAAACAAATATCCGCTCCGGATTTCCGCCGTATTTGCTTATATTTTCTTTTACCCACTTCACGGCCTGTGCAGAGGCTTCGGCCATTGTTTCGTAATTGGCGGCAGGGCTCAGCGGATAATCGATGATGACAGTCACGATGTCTTTCTTCGCCCAATGTCTTCCGATCAGATTGTATTGCGATTTCCGGCCTGAGTTCCAGTTGCCGCCGTGAATGAAAATGAGTACGTTTTTATCCTGAGCATGTTTCTTCGGCGCGAAGATATTCAGCTTCTGTTCGGGGATTTTCTGGTCTGCAAGCTGATAAACAATGTCTTTCGATCTGGAAATCCGTTTGAAGGAACAACCTGAAAGTGTGAGCAAAAACGCGCAAAGCATGACTAGCAAAATGATAATTGTGATTCTTGCTTCTGATTTCATTACGAATATTTTGGTGTACCGGGTTTACCAAAAAACATACGTTTGAGGCCTGATGAAAGATTAAAAAGCAAGTAGTTATATATTCCGGCTGGCTTAATTTTAATGTCTTGAAAGTTGAAACAAACTGCGATGATATGGCCGAGCTAATTGATATTAAGGTAAATGGCAAAACCCTCCGCGTGGAAGCAGATTCTGATATGCCGCTGCTTTACCTGCTACGTAATAATCTGGGATTGAATGGGCCCAAATATGGTTGCGGTATCGAGCGTTGCGGGAGTTGTATGGTTCTGCTCAATGGGAAAGCGCAGCCTTCGTGCGTTATTCCGGGCTCCGCCGCGGCTGCTTACGAAGTGACGACGCTGGAAGGATTGATACAAAACGATTCGCTTGACCCGATACAGAATGCCTTTATTGAAGAACAGGCTGCCCAGTGTGGCTATTGTATGAACGGCATGATCATGTCTGCGAAATCATTACTGGAAGAGAACATCAACCCGACCAACCAGGAGATCAGGCAGGCATTGCAACGTGTTTTGTGCCGGTGCGGAACGCATACCCGTATTATTGCCGCCGTAAAAAAGGCTGCTGCTAAAATGAAAAAATGATGGAAAAACGCACGCAATTCAATTTGGACAGAAGAGATTTTCTACGCAGCTCCGGACATCTGATTGTTGGGTTTACGCTCCTGCCGGCACTCGCTTTCGGGGGAAGTGACGATTGTGCAGATGAATATAAAGTCAGTGCTGTCGGCGACCGCCGTGACGTGGATTCCTGGATACGGCTGGATTCAGACGGAAAGCTCACGGTATTGACAGGAAAAATGGAACTCGGGCAGGGTATCAAGACGGCATTGATGCAAATGGCCGCGGAGGAGCTGGATATGGATATGGAAAATATCCGGATCATTGTCGCCGATACCGGCCAGACGCAGGACGAACGCTACACAGCCGGTAGCGGATCGATTGAAGGAAGCGGGGCGGCGATCAGAAATGCAGCCGCAGAAGCCAGGAGGTATTTGCTGAAACTGGCTTCGGAAAAGCTAGGGGCACCCGTAGAAAGTCTTTCGGTTGCAAGCGGAATTGTGAAATCATCCGGCACTGGCAAAACAATCGCTTATAAGGAACTGATTCATGGAAAACGTTTTCAGGTACAGGTGTCAGGCTCGGCGCCTTTAAAAGATCCTTCAAAATACAGACTCATCGGAAAGCCGCAACCCCGGGACGATATTGCGATGATGGCTGCTGCCAGCACCTTTTATATTCAGGACTTGAAACTCCCGGATATGGTACATGCCAGGATTTTAAGGCCTCCGGTTTATAAAGCCAAACTACAATCACTTCCTGAACAGGAGATCAGCTCGCTCCCGGGTGTTTTGAAAGTCGTTACCAACGGAAGTTTTGTAGCCGTCATCGCTTCTCAGGAATTTGATAGTATCAAAGCGGTGAGGGAAATGAAGGGAAAAGCAAAGTGGCAGACGATACCGGTAGCTCCTCTGCAAAAGGATTTGTATATAGATATGATGAAAAACGCGTCTTCCGGAGAAATCGTAGAAGATAGTGCGGCACTTGAAAAAAAACTATCGGAGGCGTCGTTGACGCACGAAGCAGTGTACCAAAAACCATATCAGATGCATGGGTCGATCGGTCCGTCTTGTGCCATTGCGCTCTGGAAAGACAGTTTTCTTACGGTATGGACGCACAGCCAGGGGGTATATCCTTTGAGAAAAACAATTTCTGATTTGCTGCGGATTCCCGAAGATAAGATCAGGGCCATAGGTGTGCCGGGAGCGGGCTGCTACGGACATAACGGAGCGGACGACGTAGCTGCGGATGCGGCTCTGCTGGCTTTGGAAATGCCCGGGAAAACGGTTCGGGTACAATGGATGCGGGAAGATGAGCATAAATGGGAACCGTTCGGTTCTGCTATGGTTTTGCGGATTAAGGGAGGGATGGACACAGAAGGTGCCGTAACAGCCTGGAATACAGAAATATGGTCGGATACACACAGTACGAGGCCAGGAGGAAAAGCAGGGCATTTGATTGCAGGCCGGGATGTTGCCAAGCCGTTCCCATTTGAAACCGGCGGATTTTCGGGCGGGAGCTACCGCAATTCTGTGCCGCTATATGCTATCGACGCCAAAAAAGTAACCTTGTATAATTACAAAGGGCCGCTGAGAACTTCCGCGCTGAGGAGCCTGGGAGCTTATGCCAACATTTTCGCACTGGAATCCTTTATGGATGAATTGGCGGTAAAGGCGAAGAAAGACCCTGTTGAATTTCGGCTCGCGCATTTGAAAGATGATCGTGCAAAGGCTGTTATCAATATGCTCGTAGAGAAGGCTGGTTGGCGAAAAGGTGTAATGAAAGATACCGGGGAAGGTTTTGCTTTTGCCCAATACAAAAACTCGGCCGCCTATTTTGCTGTAAAAGCGGAAGTGAAAATAGACCCTGTTTCCAAAACTTACCGCCTCGTAAAACTGACCGGTGTGATCGATACAGGCCAGACCATTAATAGTGACGGCGTGAAAAACCAGACTTCCGGCGGTATGATCCAGTCGGCCAGCTGGACAATGCTGGAACAGGTGTCGTATGATCCGGACGGAGTAACCAGCGAATCTTGGGAAAATTATCCCATATTAAGATTTGAAGATGTGCCCGACACAGAGGTATTTGTGATAGACCGCCCGGAAGAGAAACCACTTGGAGCCGGAGAGGCGGCGCAGGGGCCTACGTCGGCGGCGATCGCAAATGCTATTTTTCATGCCACAGGAAGCCGTTTGAGGCAGATACCGCTTACCGCGGACAAAATTAACTGGGATAAAATAAAAAGTTAGCCAACTACCGGCTAATTCGTGACCGGGAGGTGCAGGCTTATTACGTTCATGAGCTCCTCCGCCTTGAATGGTTTGGTGACGAAACCGCTGAACCCGCATTCCATAATTTCCGGTGTTTTTTCCGCAAATGTATCTGCCGTAAATGCGATCACCGGTATGTGTGCATGCCTTGGAAAAGAACTCCGGATCTTTTTGGTTGCAGTGATCCCGTCCATCACCGGCATTTGAATATCCATCAGAATGAGGTCAAAATCACCTTTTTCCAATGAAAGCAGTACTTCTTTTCCATTGCTGCAGATCACGAAATCCGCTTCCCACTTGTTCAAGAGATGCTTCAACAATACCTGATTTGCGAGTATATCCTCCGCTGCAAGTATCCGGTAACCTTTTAATGATATAGTTTGCATTTTGTCATTTTTTTCTTCTTTGTAAGAAGTGTCACCTTTCCGAAAATTTAAAATTACGGTGAAAGTGGTCCCTACGCCCAGCCGGCTTTCGGCCGTGATCGAACCTTTCATGAGTTCGGTTATTTTCCGGGTAATGGTAAGCCCGAGGCCAGTGCCGCCGAAATATCTGGTTGCATTGTTTTTATGCGCCTGAGAGAAGCTATCAAAAATGATGCTAAGCTTATCTTCTGAAATGCCTATTCCGGAATCTGATACCTCAATTTTCAGGTCGATACTATCATAATATTCCTCGTGAAGGCTCACGGAAAGCTTTATGAAGCCGCGATCTGTAAATTTCAGCGCATTCCCGATCAGGTTAATGAGGATCTGGTTGAGGCGGTAAGCATCGCCCATCAGGATCTGCGGCACATTCCTGTCAAACTGAAAGATCAGTTCAATAGATTTATCCCTCGCCGTAACTTCAAAAGTCTTTAAAAGATAACCCAGCTTCTCCCGGAGGTCAAATTCGAAATTTTCAAGTTCAAATTTGCCTGCTTCTATCTTAGAGAAATCAAGGATGTCGTTCAGGATCACCATCAGGTTATCAGCAGAATATTTGATGGTATTCAGGTATTCCAGGTCGCGGCCCAAAAAATCGCTCGAAAGCAGCAAATCCGTAAATCCGATGATCGCGTTCATCGGCGTCCGGATCTCGTGGCTCATTGTAGAAAGGAAGTCCGATTTAATCCGGGTTGCTTCCTCTGCGCCTTTTTTTGCTTTAATGAGCTCTTTTTCAGCTAGTTTTCGACTGGTAATATCTATGGCAGTACCCAATACTTCCATTACCATACCTTCTTCATCACGCTTAAAAGGGACCTCGCGCGTGATGATCCATACCTCCGAGCCATTTTTGTGTTTCAGCCGGAATTCCTTTTCCACCACCTCCGCACCTCTGACCATGTGCCGCATGTAGTGGTAATGCTTGCGGAATGTAAGCTTATCCTGGTCATTGATAATTTTCGAAAAACTATTATTACCGTCCACGATCAGGTCATCTTCCGAATACCCCAGTATTTTCCAGATCTGTTTGTTATGAAAAATATTAGTCCATTTTTCAATGTCGATCACATAAATGATATTGGGAGATAAAAGGGCTATTTTATTAATAAATTCCTCTTTTTCAGCTAACTCCCTTCGCGCTTCTTCCCTTCCCTTTTCAGCCTGGAGCATCTGGCTCATAGTATGGAAAGTTTTGGTCAGTTTTTCGGTGTTAATTTCCGATTTGGGGAAATAATCCATCGCGCCGGCTTTCATCATTTCCACCGCAATGCGCTCATCCCCCTGGGCGGTCAGGACGATCACCGGTATATTCGGGCTGATTCTCTTGATTCTTTTAAGCAATTCCAGCCCGTTGGTTTTGGGAAGCTGGTAGTCCAGAAAAATGCAGCTGGGCGTCCAGGTCTCAAGGGCAATTAACGCATCTTCCGCATACTTACAGATCCTGATATCCTCAATTTCGACGAGTGATTTCTTAATAACACGCCTGAATTCCATTGCATCAATGTAATCATCTTCAACAAGCAGAATGGTTAACGGTATCATAGAAAAAGATTGATAATAAGCAGGAGGAGTGTTATTCGGGATATTCGCATAAGGTCCAGAAACTGTTCAGTGTGGAAACGGCCGCTATGAACCTGTCCATCGATAGCGGCTTCAGTATGTAGCCGGCTACGTTCAGGTTAAAAGCATCGATCTTGTCACCGTCTTCATTTGAAGTGGTCATCACAAACACGAATAATGAGCTGAGTTCCGGATCTTGCCGGATTTCTTTCAAAAACTCTATGCCACCCATCCTGGGCATATTCAGGTCAAGCAAAATAATTTTCGGATTTGGTTTGTCCGGCACATCCGAGCGTAAAATCTCCAGGGCTTCGATTCCATTGTGGGCTACAACGAGCTGATTGGAAATGTTATTTTTTTTGAATGCGCGTTTAACGTTCATGATATCTACCTCATCGTCTTCTACGAGAAGGATCGTGAGCGGCACCGGATTGGGATTGGACATTTTTGTAATTTATTTTTTTAAATGGAGTAACGAGAAATTTTTCAAAGGGTACTTCTGCGGGCTTTCGCATTTTCATTTTTTGGCCAGGAGAAAAAGAAGGTGGTACCTTCGGTCATTTTGGATTCGATCCTGATGATGCTGCCTTTTTCATCCATGATTTTCTTCACGATGGCCAGACCAACCCCTGTGCTTTCGAATTCATCCCGGGATTGTAACGTCTGGAAAATGACGAATATCTTTTCATGAAATTCGGGGCTGATGCCCGGGCCGTTGTCGCGTACAAAAAAGTCAATTTGTGAATCACTTTCCTGCCATCCCACAGTTATTTCGATCTCCGGTTTGTCATTGTATTTGATCCCGTTTGAAATCAGGTTCTGGAGGATCTGGCTGAGCGTAATTTTCTCGGCATACATTTCCAGTTCTGTATTTCCTTCGATAACAAATCGGACAGCCTGCGTGGAGCTGAACGTAAGACAAATATCGTCGACCAGTGTTTTGATCGTAAACCGCTCCTTCACAGTTTTTATTCTGCCTGCACGGGAATAGGACAAAATCCCGTTGATCAGGCTTTCCATTCGCCGTACCCTTCCGCGAAGCAGGGTAAACTGTTCCTGGTTTTCAGGTGCAAGCAGGTGGCTGATGTCCTCCTCGATCCATTCCGACAAATTATTGATTGCCCGGAGAGGTGCTTTCAGATCGTGACTCACTACGTATGCAAACTGGTCGAGCTCTGCATTGATCCTTTCCAGGTCTCGCATGTAAGATTTCAGCTTTTTCTCTGCATTGACCCTCTCGGTAATATCCGAGAAAGTGCCACTGTAACCGATATGCCGGCTATCCTCTGAAATATTCTGGCTCAGAGAAATCCCAAGCCATTTTTCGCTTCCGTCGACTGTGATGACCCTGATCGTATCATTGACCGTTTCCGGCGCGGACCTTACTATTTCAGTAATTATCTGCCTGGAATCCGCGGGCAGCGGGAAATCCATCCAGTTCCGCTGCAGGCTTTCAGAAACCTTATAACCGGTAATGATCTCCCACGCATTATTGAGATAAATGATCCTCCCCTCATTGTCAATGCCTACGAGCACATCCGAAATCCTGTCGACAACTTCCTGCAGTCTTTTGCTGGTCAACGCTGCTTCTTCGGTTTTTTCTTTGGCAATGCGGCTGAGCTCGCGGTTGGCCTTGAAGAGTTCCCCCGAGCTTTGTTCAAGGATCAGCTCAACTCTGCTGAGATCGTCCTGAAACTCTGAGTAAGCCTGATGTACAGATAAGAGGAATTCCTGCATATCGGGATGCGCGGCCAGTTCAGCGGGAAGCGATTTTCGGATCTGACGTTTTAGAAGGCGGTGATAATTGGTATCTGTTATTTCTGGCAGTGTCATTTTTATGATTCCCTGAAAGTAGTGATAGTCATGGTTTGGTTGTGAAGCTCGCACATCGCGTTGCGATTGAAAGGCGCCAGTTCGCCATAGGAATAAAAACCGGTAATCATCGGTCCGCCTAATACTTCAGAAACACATTCTACTTCCTCTTCGACCATTTGTTTCAATACCAGCTTTCTTCCCACGCAACTCACCAGGAGCGCAAATTCCGGAACATTTTCAAGATCCTTGTAGGCAGCGTGGGCTGCTTCCTCCGCTCCGGTTATCAGTCTGTCATTATTGGCTTTCATCAGTCTTACAAAAGAACCCTGAGGGATATCCCCGGCAAAAGTCAGACTTTTGTCTTCTTCGTTGATCCCCAGAATAGTTCTTACTACGGGTGCTCGTTCCTCGCTGTCGCGCATACTGAGCGGAAAAAGCAGCCCTGATGCCGGAAGGTCTTTGGCTTTGTCACCCAAAAACGATTTATAAAGATCCAGTGCAGGCTGGCCGTCAATTTCAAAAAGGATATTGTCAGTAGACTTTGTTACCAGCCGGTCGAGTCCGAAACTATCCCAGCCTGCCCGGGAGCCAAATCCGATGGATAAAGATTCTCCATAAAAGCCGATAGCTGCCACGCTTTCAGTGGCAATGGTCCCGTCAGGTTCGACAATCACGGTTCTGGAAAAATGCGATCCGTCACCGGCCAGTCCACCCGTCACCGTCACATCTGCATCCAGGCCGGCGATCATGCCTTTGACAAGGTCGGTGCCGTTTACGCGCAGACCGTCGGAAACAACAAATACATGCTTGAGGCCCGCTGCGGGAAACTGAGAAACCAGCCGCTTTCCTGCTTCGATACTGTCAAAGCCGATGTCGTCCAGAGTGACCCTTGAGCTTTCCAGGGTCGTTTTTTCAAAAAGTACTGCGGTAACAATGATGGTGTTGTCCTTCACCGATTCATTTACGATTTCCCCGGCCGTCGAGCAGCCTATAAAAACTGCATGCGGGTATTTCTGCGCCAGATCACTCGTGATACCGCTTTTTTCAAGAAGTTCTCTGTTACCGAAGACAAACAGGAGTTGGGGAGTAAAGGAAAATTGGCAGGCCGATTTGCTGTCGGAATAAACAAACTGCTCAATATGCATCTTATTAGTGTTAGTTTAGGTCTTACTAATTCGATGTACAATTTACATAAAAGTTTTCCCATCACGGAATTAATTTTACAGCGAGCTTCGCATACCGTTTTTTCAGGCAATGGAGGGGAAAGAAATCCCTTTTATTTTGCGGAAAAGCTCCACTGCATACAGGTCGGTCATGCCGGAAACAAAGTCCAGCACCGTCTGGATTTTCGAGTATTCATCGGTTTTTGATGTGATGAATTGTTTGGGAATCAGCTCTACCAGTTTTTTTGAATAATGTGATTGATTGTTCAGATAGGCGGGAATAAACTCTTCCAGAAGCCCGCCCATTACTTTGTATCCCGCCACTTCAATTTGTACTACCGACGAATAATTGTAAATTTTTTTGATGGATATCTGTTCAATTTCTTTCATAACCGACCGGTACGGTTCTTCGATCCTGTCGATCAAACTGTGATTGAACTCTCCGCTAAGTATCGCTTCCTGTTCATTGTAGAATAATTCCGAACATTGGCTGATCAATATACTGATCGACTTTGCACGCAAAAGGCTGATCTTGGCATCATCGTCCTCGATTTCTTCCAGCCGTCCGGGCATTTTCGGATCGTTGCATAATTTAAGTAAAAGGCGCTCTACCTCATGATAGGAGAGGATTTTCAGCCGGTGCGCATCTTCCAGGTCGATGATATTGTAACAAATATCGTCCGCAGCCTCCACCAGGTATACCAACGGATGCCTTTTATAGATCAGGGGAGAATCGCCGGCTTTGTTCATACCAAGGTCTTCAGCGATTTTTTGAAAACCCGATTGCTCGGACTGGAAGAAGCCGTATTTTTTGGTATAAATTTTTGATTTGTTATGCCCTGCGAGCGATTCACAGGGATATTTCGCAATAGCCGCGAGCGTAGAGTAGGTCAGCGCGAAACTGCCGTATCCTTTGCCTGCATAAGGATGCGTGAGAATACGGAATGCATTGGCGTTTCCCTCAAAATGTGTGAGATCCGCCCATTGTGCTTCGGTTACTTTGTCTTTAAAGTCCCGACCCGCATCATCTGTGAAGTAATGGGAAATCGCCGCTTCACCAGAATGACCGAAAGCCGGATTTCCCAGATCATGGGCGAGGCAGGCAGCTGCTACGATATTCCCTATTTCACTGATCAGGGGCAGACGGTCGTCAACACCGGGTTCATTGCTTTTCAGTTTGTTATAGAAAATTCTCCCAAGCGACCTTCCGACACTTGCTACTTCCAGGCTGTGCGTGAGCCTGTTATGAACAAAAACACTTCCGGGAAGAGGGAAAACCTGTGTTTTGTTTTGTAACCTGCGAAAAGGCGACGAAAAGATCAGCCTGTCATAGTCCCTTTGAAATTCAGAACGCGCTTCGGCGGGATCCGAGTTGTATTTTTCTTCGCTTCCCCACCGCTTTGCCGAAAGTAATTTTTCCCAAACCATCATATCATATTTTGCTGTGGGCAAAACTAATTGCTTTTGACGATAATTCCGGTCAGTAGCTTTGGACGGAATATTTTTCGATGCAAAAAGTGCCGGGCCTGCGAATGGTAGTTTGCAGTACAGCAGTTCTTTTCATTTTTACCAGATTTAATTTTATTATTTCAAACCACCTGAATATGAAAAGGGTACTATATATGTCCGGTATTTGGATGCTGATGTCTCTGCATTGTGCATTTGCAAAAGGATTCGAAGGTAAGCCGCTGCCGCGAAAAGATGAGAAACTGGTGAAGCAAATGACCGGCGCGGTGGAATCATTTCTCAAAACACTTAGCCCGGAACAAAAAAATGAGGCAGTAGTGCCTTACTCGGACCCAAGCCGGTTTGACTGGAACTTTACGCCGAGGGCAAGAAAGGGCCTGCCATTGAAAAACATGGACGCGGCCCAGCGCAAGGCGGCCATGGAGATTGTACGCGTGGTTTTGAGTCAGGAAGGATATAGCAAAACCGAGCAGATCATCGATCTGGAGAATGTACTCCGGGTAGTGGAGACCCGCCCTGCAAATGATACCTACCGGGACCCGGAGAATTATGCTTTTCAGGTTTTTGGAAATCCGGGTGCCGATCCCTGGGGATGGCGGGTGGAGGGGCACCATCTGTCGCTCCATTTTTCGTCTATCAAAGGAAATATCACTTTTACACCGAGTTTTTTTGGCAGTAATCCCGGGAAAGTGCTTGCAGAAGTGCCCCAGAAAGGGAAGAGAATCCTGAAAGAGGAGCAGGATACTGCTTTCGAATTACTTCAGTCGATGAGCAAAACGCAGCTGGAAAAAGTATGGCTGGCAGAAAAGGCGCCGAACGAGATTTTTACTTCCAATAGCCGGAAAGCTTCTCTGGACAAAATGGAGGGACTTGCCTTTGGCCACATGAATGTGGAACAAAAAGCGATATTCAAAAGACTGATCATGGCTTACCTGCAACGTTACCACGTTACATTAAAAAACCAGCAGTGGGCTGAGCTTGAAAAAAGCGGCCTAGATAAAATCCATTTCGCCTGGATGGGAGACCAGACTCCGGTGATCGGCCCAGGGCATGGACATTATTACCGTATCCATGGCCCTGCTTTTCTCATTGAATTTGACAATACTCAAAACGGAGGCAACCACATCCATTCCGTAGTACGAGACCTTACCAACGATTTCGGTGAGGATCTTTTGAAATTGCATTACGAGAAAGGGCACGGGAAATGAGAATTGCGTATTTTTGAGTAAATAAAAATATCAGGATATGTCGAACATTGAGTTGAAGGAACGCTTGATCGGAAAAATCCGGGAAACGGACAATGATGATATTCTCGAAGAAGTGTATCGTTTGCTGGGTTTAGAGCAAGAGATTGTGGAACCTTTTAAATTGAGTAATGATCAAAAAGCGGCTGTTTCGGAGGCCAGACAGCAGATCAAGGATGGTGAATTCCTGACTGATGAAGATGCTGACAATGATATTGACGAATGGCTAAACAAGTAATATGGTCACTGAGGTCTCAGAACGACAGAAAATATATTTTTGGCTATTGGAATAAACGAAACAAATCAAATACTTACAGCAAAAAGCTTAATTTACTCTTCAAAGAAGCTGTAAGGTTAATAGCAGCATTTCCAAAAATTGGCAAGATGACCGACGTGGAAAATGTCAGGATTAAGATTGTGCGCAATTATTTCATTATTTATGAAGAAACCGAAACGCATATCCACATCCTGGCTATCTGGAGTAGTCATCAGGATCCGGAACATCTGGGTTGGGAATTTTAATACTGTTTTGATTAAATATGACTCCCCACCGCTACTTTATCATTAATAAACCCACAAACATGGTTTCACAATTTGTGAGTCCGGACGATGTTGGTTTGCTCGGTGACCTTGATTTTGATTTTCCGGAAGGGATTCATGCCGTCGGACGTCTTGATAATCAATCCGAAGGCCTGCTGATCCTGACTACGAATAAAAAAGTTACCAATCTGCTCTTTCAGGGAGAGGTTCCCCACAAACGTACTTACTGGGTCAACGTCGGGCATTATGTCAGCATCGAAACTTTAAACCTTTTGCGGAATGGTATAGGGATCAAGGTTAAAGGAGGCGTGGAATATATCACGTCGCCTTGCGAAGTGGAGATCATTGAGAGGCCAAAAGTGTTGGCGAAACATCCGAGTGAGGCGCGCGAGGGCGTTCCCAATACCTGGCTGATGATCACGCTGACGGAAGGGAAATTTCACCAGGTCAGGAAAATGGTCCGAACTGCGGGGCATCGATGCAAACGGTTGATCAGGAAAAGCATAGAAGACCTGGAACTGGGCGACCTGACGCCAGGCGGCGTGAAAGAGATCGAAGAAAGAGAATTTTTTGGTTTGCTTAAAATCAGTAACTGGAACTGATCAGCAGGCTTTTCATCAGCTTTTTACCGGCGATCTCGGTATCAATACCGCTTATCAAAATTGACGTCGGCTATCAGCCGGGCGATTTAAATTGACCAGTGATTTTAAATGTTTCTGCACCTTAAATCCTGAAAAAACATGAACTTGATCGGCAATATTATCTGGCTTGTATTTGGCGGGTTTATCGTTTTCCTCGAATATATGATCTCCGGACTGGTACTTTGTGCGACCGTTATCGGGATACCGTTCGGGTTGCAATGTTTCAAAATCGGGATACTTACATTATTCCCTTTCGGGCGGGATGTAAGGGAAGTACCCGGCAACACCGGTTGCCTTTCCACCATCTTCAATATTATCTGGATTTTTATGGGCGGGATCTGGATCGCGCTCACACACCTGGTTTTTGGAATAATTCTTGCCATTACCATCATCGGATTGCCTTTTGCCAAACAACATTTCAAGCTGATGAGCCTGTCGTTTACGCCGTTTGGAAAGGAAGTGGTCTAGGTTTGTTTCAACAGAAAAATATCCCGAATGAAAGCAGTTGTTATTACAGAGGCGGGATCTCCGGCAGTATTGCAGATCCGTGACAGGCCAGTTCCTGTGCCCGCTGAAAATGAGGTTTTGATTAAAGTATTCGCTGCCGGTATAAACCGCCCCGACATTTTACAGCGAAAAGGCGCATATCCGCCTCCTCCGGGAGCCTCCCCGGATATTCCCGGACTGGAAGTTGCAGGTATCATTGAGGCATGCGGTGAAAAAGTTGAGAATCTGAAAAATGGTGACCGCGTTTGTGCGCTGCTGACCGGAGGCGGGTATGCGGAGTATGCGGTGGCGTACGCTGGTAATTGTTTGCCGGTTCCCGCGGGGTTCGATTTTGTACAAGCCGCTTCTTTGCCCGAAACCGTTTTCACGGTCTGGCATAATGTGTTCCAGAGAGGTAACCTGCAAGCCGGGGAGCATTTTCTGGTTCATGGAGGTACCAGCGGCATTGGAATCACCGCTATCCAGCTTGCGAAGGCCTTTGGTGCAAAAGTATTTGCCACGGCCGGGTCGGATGAAAAATGTGAAGCCTGCCTCTCACTGGGAGCGGATCTTTGTATCAATTACAAAAAAGATGATTTTGAAGAAGCTCTCAAAAGTACCGGGATAGATGTGATCCTGGATATGGTAGGCGGCGATTATATTCCCAAGAATATCAGGCTTCTGCGGAATGATGGCAGGCTTGTTTTTATCAATACCATGAAAGGAGGTAAAGTTAATTCCACCAACGATACTGTCGATTTTAGCCTGATCATGAAACGACGTTTGCAAATTACCGGCAGCACATTGCGGAATCGCGACCCTGAGTTCAAAGCTGCTTTGGCCACAGAAATAGAACAGAAAGTATGGCCGGTGCTGCAAGCCGGCCGTTTCAAACCTGTGATTTTTCGCCAGTTCGATCTCTCTGAAGCTGCACAAGCCCACGAATTAATGGAAAGCAGCACGCACATCGGGAAGATTGTGCTGACGAATAAATGGTAAAATACCTTTTGAAAGCTTTCAATGCATTTCGTCCCCAAGTTTCTTGTTAAGCAGACCGGACATCTGCTCGGCCTGCGCATACACCATCAGGTGCCCGGCACCTTCAATCCGCACATCCGGATTCACGAGATTAATGGGAATCAGTTTGTCGGCTGTACCATGAATATGAAACAGATTGGCCGCCTTTTCCTTGCGGTCCCAACGGCTCATTTGTACCAGAGCCCATTTTAGAAATTTGCTGTCGGTGTCATGCAGGATCTGTTTAAGCAAAGATTGTAATTCGGGAGTGTCGGCACCGAAAAATTTATAAGATAACGAATTGGCCGATTTTAAAATCGGGGCTGCCAGCGGACTTAGCAACAGGAATTTTATAAGGGCATGGTTTAATTTCGAAACCGGCAGTCCGGTGGGCGTACTTGAAATCAATATGATTTGTTCAGGATGAATAATATTCGAAAGTTCGGACGCGATAATACCCCCGAAAGACAGCCCCACGAGCTGGAACGGCTGAGTCGTATCTATTTTAGCGGCCAGGCGAGCGGCATAGTTTGATAAAGTTTCCTTTTTTGAAGGTTTGATCCAGTCGATATGGTGGACAGAAAAACGATCGTCCAGCCTGATTTTACTAAAAACCCTTTTGTCTGCTCCCAATCCACTGAGAAAGTAAATATTCATTTTAGATTCTGTTTTTCTCCTATCTGTAATCTGATATTGAGACGCAGATTGTGCCCGGAAGTTTCTTGAGTCTGTTAAAAAATTCTGGAAAGTGGTGCGATTATAAATTTCAATTTGAGTTGTCAGTCTCTGGCTACGGCAATTATTGCTCAAAAAAATAAGAGATAAAAATCCACATTTTATCCAAACCGTATTACAGTAAAGCATGTTCGTATATTTCGGACTGACTCCGAAATATACGAACCTTTGTAAAAGAAAGATCGGTGTAGTACTATCGCGCCAGATTGAATTTCACTCCTCCCATAAGCCAACGGCCCGGCATACGTGAACCAAGCAGATCACTGTAATCTTTATCAAAAGCATTGTCGGCCTGGACAAAAACGGCCAGCATCCGGTTCAGGAATGCATATTCCGCTTTGGCATTCAAAATAAAGTAACTTTTTGAGATGGATGCTTCAATCGCCGACGCCTGATTTGCTGCTCTTTTTTTGTACAATCCGTTCAAGCTCAGAGAGAAACCTGAAATCTGGTAGACGGCAGAAAAATTGGTCAGGAATTTGGCGTGGGATGAAACGTAAAACGAAGGAATATTGTCACCGCTTTTGCTGTCAAGCCACGTAAATCCTGCATTCAGCATCAGTTTCTGATTGTCGTCTATTGCTTTTGCGTACTGAACATCCAGTTCGATGCCGGTTGTAGTCACTTCGGTCAGGTTTCGAGCCAGCCCGAAAGTTCCGGTTGGTGAAAGATTGTCTTTACGGGGCATTTGGGCATAAGGCGTGCTGACATAGTCGATCAGATCGTTTTGGAGCCTTTGAAAAAATGTTGCGGAGATTTTCAGTTGGGTAACATCGTTTTGGGTCAGAAACCAGTCAGCGCCGGCCTCGTAGCTGAATGATTTTTCAGCCTTTAAATCCGGATTTCCCACATTTCCCCCGGTTACGAGCGATTTGTTATAGTTATTGAACCGCTCTGTAAAATCCGCGTCGCGGATCGTTTTGCCCGCGCTTCCGCGTAACTGCCAGCTGCCTTTTTTATAGGATAAATTTACCTGAGGTACGGCTTCAACACCGATGTACTCTCGCCAGTCGAGACGAACGGAGGGGCTTATTGTAAAATATTCTCCCAAACTTTGAGATAAGGAAACAAAAGGTGCCAGCTGGTTCAACGCATGGTTTCCGCGGTCATTGGATGAAATTTGCCTGTTCTGGTAATTGACCCCGGCAATGAGATGGGTCCTTTCGCCAAGTCCCTGTTGCAGCGTCAGCAAGCCCTGCCAAAGCTGAGATTTGCTGTTATTTGCAATGGAATGCGGATTGAACAAATACTGGTCCCTGACAAATTTGTAACCTCCGTCCAGCGAAACGGCTGTTTTGTTTTTCCGGTAACTGAGTTTGAGCTGGTTCCAGGAAGTTTTGACCTTTTCACTCGCGGTGTCAGATTTGAGGACAGTATAAAAGTTTTGTGCGGCAAAATCGCGGTGATCATAGGAACTCCTCACTGCGATGTCCCACTCCTTTGAAATGGCATAGCGCGCCGATAAGGATGCGGAATTGTTGTGGAAAAAGCCTTTGATGCCTCTTTGCTGCACGCCGTCGGCATTATTGCTCAGCAATCCTGCTGAAACGGCCAGTTTATTTCTTTGTATGAAAGCACCTGCATTGATATTCTTCAAGCCGTAATCCCCACCGGTAACCATTGCATTCAGATTGGTGCGGTTGTTCGGAGATGCCGTTTCCTGACCTTCTGCTGACTGCAATTTGGCAGCAAATGTTTTGGAAATCACATGAATAACCCCGCCAACGGCGTCGGAGCCGTACAAAGCAGACGATGCTCCTTTTAAGACTTCAATCCGCTCAATCTCAGCTGGCGCAATCGGAATGTAAGCATTAAAATGACCGGTATTGGGATCATTGAGGCGCATTCCGTCCAGAATGACCAATACTTGCTGGAATGTGCCGCCTCTCAAAACGATATCACTCTGCGAGCCCATCGGCCCCCGGGCCTGAATTTCAACACCCGGCACGTACCGCAGGAGGTCGTCGATGCTGTGGACGGGAAGGTTCTGGAAATATTCACCTTTGATAACCGCAATATTCCGGCCTGTCTGGGAAGCACGTTTTTCGATCAGAGAAGAGGTAACGGTAACCGGATCCAACGAAATTTCCTGTGCATGGGTTATCTGGGAAACAACGAGCAAGACAAGAAAGATAGCTGATTTAATCAAGGAGGCAGAGTAAAATGGGGTCATAGTTAAAGTCATTTATTGTCATTAAAGTCACGTTTTGTCATTGATTGTATGGGTGGGAAGACCGACAGCCGAACGCTGACAGCCGATAGCCTTCCATACAAAATTACTATCTTGCCGGACTGTTAACATGATCCGGTTTTAATATAATGAGTAGTCCGGTTGAAATTCCTTTTAAAAGCGTGGTACTGATTGACCGGTTTTCCGGTACGCCGGTTTACCTGCAGATCGCCCGTCAGATGATCAATGCTATTCAGCGGGGCGTGTTGGTTACAGGAGCAAAACTACCTGGCACCCGGGCAATGGCGGAGACACTCGAAGTGCACCGGAAAACCGTTGTGGCAGCTTATAATGAACTTGACGCGCAGGGCTGGATTGAATTGCTACCGAACAAAGGCACTTTTGTTACCCATAAATTTCCGGTTACGACCGCAAATCCGATTCCGTTCAATGCGGAAGATCTGGTCAGCTATCCGCAACGCGCAGGTTTTCAGTTCAGGCAAAGTATGTTGCTGGACCGGCCGGTATCTGTTTCGAGGGCAGAACTTGAATTTACGGACGGTCTGCCCGATGTGCGGCTAGCTCCGCTAAACAAGCTTTCCAAGGCCTATTCCAGTGTTTTGAACAGGAATAACAACCGGAAATATCTGGGTTATTCCCATGTAGAGGGGAATGAGTATTTCCGGATAAAACTCGCCAGCTACCTTAATAATACCCGTGGACTGCATATCGGTAAAGAGAATATCATCACAACCCGTGGTATTCAGATGGGGATTTACCTGGCTTCGATGCTGCTGATTGAAAAGGGCGACAAAGTCGTGGTCGGAAATCTAAGCTACTATGTCGCGAATATGATCTTTCAGCAGGCAGGGGCCAATATACTTTCAGTCCCGGTGGACGAGCAGGGGATTTCCGTGGAAGCAGTGCGGAAACTTTGTGCGTCTAACCAAATCAGAATGCTGTACATCACACCGCATCATCACTATCCTACTACGGTAACTCTGAGTGCGGAAAGGCGGATGGAGTTGCTGAAACTTTCCGTTGAATACGGTTTTGTGATCCTGGAAGACGATCATGATTATGACTTTCATTACCATAGTAGTCCGGTTTTGCCCCTTGCCAGTGCCGATGGGGCCGGAATGGTGGTATATGTGGGTTCGTTTTGCAAGGCGCTGGCTCCCGGGTTGCGCTCCGGCTACATTGTTGCGCCGGAGAATTTGATTGCCGAATTGGGAAAATTGCGCCGTATCATCGACCGGCAGGGAGATCTGATGATGGAACAGGCGCTGGGCGAGTTGCTGGAAGAGGGTGAAATTCAGCGGCATATCAAAAAAGCCCAGAAGGTTTATCACCAGCGGCGCGATCTGTTGAGTGATCTGTTGGTCAGTGATTTTAGCCAATACTTATCTTTCAAATCGCCTCCGGGCGGGCTGGCGATATGGACGGAATGGCGCAAGGATATCAATCTGATGCGGGTCAGTAAAGCTTGTCTGAAACAAAACCTGCATCTCCCGCAAACATTGCTTTTTCAGACCGGGCAGCTTAGTGCGATGCGATTGGGATTCGGGAACCTGAACGAGCAGGAATTGAAAGAATCGGTTGGGATATTGAAAAATGTGATCGAAGCTAATATTTGATTTGGGCAGTTGAGTGGCTTGAACTTACGGATTATTCAATTAATTTGGGATAAAATCATATATCGTCGTCACTCTTTCCTGCCCGTTCATATGAAGAAAAGAACTTTTATAAAATTATCTTCTGCATTAATGACAGCTCCTTTGTTTTCGCCCATCACCGGCTGGGCCGCCGGAGACAAACTTAAAAACTGGGCAGGTAACCTGGAATACAGCACTGAAAAACTGGATCAGGCAAAATCGGTTGCCGAAGTGTCGGCTTTGGTTAAAAAATATCCCAAACTTAAAGTGCTGGGGACAAGGCATTGTTTTAACAAAATTGCGGATACAAAAGACCAGTTTGTTTCTCTTGTTCAGATGAAAGAGGACATTTCGATTGATGCCAATAGTAAAACGGTCACTGTCAATTCAGGATTAAAATACGGACAGCTGAGCCCTTATTTGCATGAAAAAGGTTTTGCGCTGCATAATCTCGCCTCACTTCCACATATATCTGTTGCCGGTGCCTGCGCAACTGCTACACACGGTTCGGGGGACAAAAACGGTAACCTGGCCACGGCTGTTTCGGGGATTGAAATGGTGATTGCCAATGGTGAAACCGTGACATTGAGCCGGGCAAAGGATGGCGAGAAATTCAATGCGGCTGTGGTAAATCTTGGTGCGCTGGGCGTGATCACCAAAGTGACGCTGGATATTCAGCCTACGTTCATGATGGGCCAATATGTTTACCAAAATCTCAGTTTCGATCAAATGAAGGACAATTTTGAGAAAATCGAATCCAGCGGATATAGCGTGAGCCTTTTTACCAACTGGCAAAGCAAGGATATCGCTGAGGTTTGGATCAAGCAAAAAATCACAGACGGAAAACCTTTGAAAGCGGAGCCGGAATTTTTCGGGGCAAAGCTGGCCACCAAAAACCTGCACCCGATTCCGGAATTATCTGCTGAAAACTGTACGGATCAAATGGGCGTGTCAGGACCTTGGTATGAGCGTATGCCGCATTTCAAAATGGGTTTTACGCCGAGCAGCGGGGTCGAATTGCAGTCTGAATATTTTGTGCCGAGAAAAAATGCGGTGGACGCGATCCTGGCTATCGCACGCCTGGGAGACCAGGTCGGGCCTCATTTGCTGACTTCAGAAATACGGACCATCGCTGCTGACAATTTCTGGATGAGTCCTTGTTATAAACAGGATTCGGTGGCGATCCACTTTACCTGGAAACAGGATTGGCCGGCCGTGAGTAAGTTATTGCCGGTGATTGAAAAGGAGCTGGCACCCTACAATGTGCGGCCGCATTGGGGCAAATTGTTTACGGTTTCGCCGGCTGATCTAAAAAAGAGATACGCGAAAATGGCGGATTTCAGAAACGTAGCAGCTGAATATGACCCCAAAGGCAAGTTCAGGAATGAATTTCTGGATTTGAATATTTTTGGCAGCTGACGCGTTATGTAGTTTAGGCTTCGATATTCCCGATTAAAATAAACGGCCCCAAATGAATGTTTAGGGCCGTTATTTTTGTTGTTTCAATAGTGGGCTGGATTTTACTACGCGGCCCGCGATTCCGATCGAAGTCAGTTTTTGAGTTAATTATCACGTTTGTTAACCGATAGTACAATGGCAACAAAAATCAGAGAAATCGCTGCTCCGCCCAGGGAGATATCAGCCGATAAGATCACCGAATTGTTTATGCATTACTGTCTAGAGAATCACAAAAAACCGGAGTCGGTTTATTTGTTCTGCAAGCAGAATGGTTTTACGGAAAAGGAATTTTACAATTATTTTTCTTCCATCGACGCGATTGAAAAAAGCGTATTTGTGAGCTTTCATAAACTCGCGGTGGCTTTGATCAACCAGAGCGATGATGCGGCGATACTCGGTTTCCGGGACAAATTGCTCACTTATTATTATACTTATTTCGAGATTCTGACGGCCAACAGAAGCTACGTGGTTTTTGCTTTGAAAGAAGAGAAAAACAAGCTTCAGAGCCTGATCAAGCTCAAAGAATTCCGCACGCAGTTCAAAAGCTTTATTGCCGCTATCAGCGAAGGATATCTGAAAGTGAAAAGTGAGCGGATCAGAAAAGCACAGCAGGATGCGCTGGAAGAAGGCGCCTGGATACAATTTATGGTCACGCTGAAGTTCTGGCTTGATGATGAATCGATCGGTTTTGAAAAAACAGACCTTTTCATCGAAAAATCGATCCGTGCCACCTTTGATCTTATTGATACTACCCCGCTGGAGAGTGTGATCGATTTCGGTAAATTTTTAATTAAAGAAAAGTTGAAGTAAGGAATGGAAACAATAGACAGCATACCTACTTCGAAAATTCAGCGTGCGAGCAGGTTGATTACCACCGGGGTGAAAATAGGAGGGAACTACCTGAAATATTATGGTGAAAAAATAACGAATCCGGAGTCGGCGCGGGATAATCTGAACAGTAACAATGCCGAGGATATCTATGACGGTCTTAAGAATCTGAAAGGCAGTGCGCTGAAACTGGCCCAAATGCTGAGCATGGAGAAGAATTTCCTGCCTCAGGCCTATGTGGAGAAGTTTTCTTTGTCGCAATATTCAGTACCTCCTTTGTCGGCACCTCTTGTCAACAAAACTTTCCGGAAGTATTTTGGAAAAGCCCCGCTTGACCTTTTCGATACATTTAATCCCAATGCGATCAACGCTGCGAGTATCGGGCAGGTGCATAAGGCCACCAAAAATGGAAAAGAGCTGGCTGTTAAAATCCAGTATCCGGGCGTAGCGGAAAGCATTTCATCTGACCTTTCGTTGGTGAAGCCTATTGCTATGAAAATGTTCAATATTCAGGCGAAGGATTCGGACAAGTATTTCAAGGAAGTTGAAACCAAACTTACCGAGGAAACAAACTATATTCTCGAAATCGCTCAAAGTACCGAGGTGGCCTTGGCCTGTGCGCATATTCCGGGGCTGAGATTTCCAAAATATTATCCCGAATATTCCTGCGAACGGGTGATCACGATGGACTGGATGACAGGCATGCATTTGTCTGAATATACCAGGTCGATGACCGATCAGACTGTTTCAAATAAGATAGGCCAGGCGTTGTGGGATTTTTATATGTTCCAGGTGCACCAACTGAGAAAAGTACATGCGGATCCGCACCCGGGTAATTTTCTCGTAGACGAGGAGGAAAACCTGATCGCCATTGATTTTGGATGTATGAAGGAAATTCCGGAGGCTTTTTATGTTCCGTACTTTGAACTTGCCAACGCGGAAAATCTGAACAATCCCGTTATTTTCCGTGAGAAGTTATTTGAACTGGAGATCCTCACGAATAAAGATATGCCCGAGGAAACGGTTTATTTTTCCAATCTTTTCCGAGAAATACTTTCGCTTCTTACGCAGCCTTTTCAGTCGGAGACTTTTGATTTTTCTGACGAGCAGTTTTTTGGTAAACTGGCCGCGCTGGGTGAAAAGTATGCAAATGATAAGGAACTGAGAAAAATGAATGTGAACCGCGGTTCTAAGCACTTTATCTACATCAACCGCACATTTTTCGGGCTTTTCAGTTTGCTGCATGATCTGAAAGCAACGGTCGATACCAATCAGTTTGTGATATAAATGGAATTAAAAAAAGTGGCCCGAATATGCAGGAAGCGGATTTGGGCCGCTTTTTTTATGCGCTAAAACGACTCGTCGTCGTCTTTTGATTTTTCCTTTTCGATTGCCCTGGCAATGTTCTTTTCAGCTTGTTCGGGTGTCTGGTCACCCAGGAGCACTCCCCAGGGCTCCAGCCCGTCGACGCGATCAAAAACTACTTTCATTATGGCAATCAAAGGAATTGACAAAAACATTCCAGATAGCCCTGCCAAAGCACCTCCAACCAGAACGCCGACGATAGAAACCAATGCGTTAATTTTGACTTTTGAACCTACTATCATCGGGACCAGAAAATTGTTATCGATAAACTGGACCGCAACAAACACGCCGATCACACCAAGGATTGTATCCAGTTCCGGGTGACTGATGAAGGTAACCATCACTGCCAGGCCCGTTGCCACCAGTCCGCCGATGTAAGGTACGAGGTTCAGAATAGCGGCCATGACCCCCAGCAGTATCGCATACTGAACGTTAAGGATCAATAACCCGACCGAATTAAGAACCGCAACCACAGAAGTTTCAAGCAGCAACCCGACCATATAGCTCTGAATAATCGTTTTGATCTCCCCGAAAACCTCCAGGACTTTTGCTTTGTATTTTTCTGCAAACAGCACCACCATAAAATGCAGGAGCATCGTTCGATAGTAAAGTAGTAAAAAGGCATAAATAGGTATCAGGATCAATGTGCCGAGCGGCCCGGTTACTGCGCCCAGGGTGTCGGCGCCCTGGAAATTTTCGAGTGTTTTGGTCTGCGCATTTTTGAGATATTGTTCCTGCTGGCGATAGCTTAAACTATATTCTCTTCGAATCCACCGTCTTGCATCCCGGTAAAATTCATTGATATTTCTTTTCAGCTTCGGCCACTCGTCCGAAAAGTCGGAAAGCTGCATGGAAAGGAGTACTGCCACCGCAGACACAATTAGAACCGCTAAGAAAACCGCCAGTGTGATCGCTACCACTTTCGGGAGCCCGAGGCGGATCAGCCTGCTTTCCACCGGCCGTAACAAAACGGCAATCAGCCCTGCCAGTGCCAGCGGAACAATAATATCCTGCCCCAGGTAAATGGCCAGCATCATTAGCCCTATTGCCAGGAGGGAGAGGGAAAGTTTTTGGTAGAAGGGTTGGGAGGAGGTTGAATCCATTGAGACGTAGCGCCGTTGTTTTTATAAGTTGCTAAAATTATTTACATTTATTGAATACACATGCTATTAAATAAATGGTTGTTTTAAGTTTTAAAGTTCTGCGAGCATTCGGAGAAAAACATCCGAATGTTTCTGACGCACTAAGAAGTTGGTATAGCATAGCTGAAAAGGCAGATTGGGCAAATTTTCATGAGATGAAAAACACCTTTAATTCAGTTGACTCGGTAGGAAATGACCGATATGTTTTCAATGTTAAAGGCAATCATTGCAGGCTGGTGGTTCTTATCAACTTCGGTAATAGAACAATGTATATTTTGTTTGTAGGAACTCATAGTGAATACAGCAAAATAGATGCATCCACTATAAAATTCAAAAAGAAATGAAAACGGACTATGAGATTATTCAGGATGAGGCCCAATATGAAAGTTTAATGGAGGAAATATTGGATATTATGAATAAGGGAGAGGCGAATCTGTCGACTGCAGAATCAGAAAAGTTGTTAAAAATGGCACTTGCTGCTCAGGCCTACGAAAAAGAACACCACCACGATACTAATATGCAAAAAGCAGAAGCCTGATACCAAAGCGGTCCAGGCATTTCTGCCGAGTTTATTTTACAGCATATCTAGCCTGAATTCTTTCAGAGCTGAAACTCGGGATTATAAATAAGCCCAACTACGTTGCCCCAGGGATCTCTGACGGTGGCTACTACTATTTCACCTCCTACGTTTTGAGGGGCTTCGTGCTCGGTGGCACCATGTTCCAGCAGTCGCTTGTACTCGGTTTCGACATTTTCTACGCCCCAGTAAGTCTGCACGTTATCGGTTTTAGCGGACGAAGATTCTTCTGGCTGCAAGCCCAGCTCGTATCCTGCAATCGTGAAACCTACATGAAATGGTTCGTCGAAATAGGGCTGGGTTTCGAAAACTTCTGTATACCACTTTTTGGCTTTATCGAGATCGGTAACTTTATAGATCGTTGTTCGGAGTCCGAGAAATCTTTTTTCCATGGTTCTGCTTTGGTTGACCGGAATAGTCCTTGGGGTTATAGTTCTTTTTTCATGCATACGCTATGTTGCTGGGATTTGTAGTGCCCGAAATTTTCGGTGATGAGGTACCCAAGCCTTTGATACATAGCAATTGCCTCCGGTTGCTTTTTCCCAGTTTCGAGAACAGCGTATTTGTATTCCAGTTCGCCGCCCCAGCTTTCCAGCTCCCTGACGATCGATGAGCCAAGACCCAATCCCCGGAAATCCGGTGCGATAAACATGCGTTTTAATTCAAGGGTATTTCCACTGAATCTTTTAAAACAGCCGCAACCAACCGGTAAAGCCTCATGGTAAGCCACTATAACGGTATGGAGATCTGAAATGCGGTTATATTCTTCATAATCTGCCTGCTGCGTCTCGTAAATCCGGCAAAGTTCCTCGTCCAGCTGCTGTGTCAGCTTTTTGAAATCAGGATCTTCACTGTTCGTTCTTTTAATAATGGGCATGAAAATGAAACCGGGATTATTTACCGTCAAAAAGTGTTTTTTGCTTCTCCGAATTCGGATCATGCGGAATTTTTAAAGACATTCCCAGTTTGTCATTGAACATTTTAATGAGGTAGGCTGACAAAAGTGGAGATGCTTCCTCGTGGTTCTGGTGAACAAAGAAATAAATGTTCTCGATACCTTCTTTCGTCCATTGTTCCAGTCGTTCGAACCAGTCGTCAAGGCGGGTATAATCGGAGTCCACATTGGCACCATTGTAACGTACAAAAGCAGTAGGGGTGGTGAGCCGCATGTGCAGCAGATCGCGGCGACCAGCCGAATCGGTGATAATGTGCGAGATATTTTTCTTTTCAAGCACTGTATAAAGCTGCTCGCTATCCCAGGAACCATCATACCAGCCCGTGTGCCTTAGCTCCAGGGCAAGCGGAAATCCGGAAGGCCAGTCTTCGAGATAGGCTTTCAGGTTTTCCCAGTTTTTGGGTCCGAAATTATCGGGCATCTGCAGGAAAAGCATTCCCAGTTTTTCTTGAAGGTGCGCGATACCGTCCAGAAAAATATCCGTTTGTTCCTTTGCTTCTTTCAATCTCTTCCAGTGGCTGATTCCCTGATGGAGCTTTGGAAAAAACCTGAAACCTTCGGGCGTTTTATTGTACCAGCTCTCTATCGTTTCAACCGGGAAATTGTTGTAAAAAGTCGCGTTCAACTCAATACTGTTGAATTGCGTGGCATAATACGCCAGTTCATCTTTTGTCCCTTTCGGATAAAAGCTTTTCAGATCGGCCTTGTTCCATTTGGCACAACCAATGTAAATATTGGGGTGATCCTGTTTTTTTGCTTCACCGAGCAGAGCCTTGTTGGCCGCTGCATCCGCTGGTAATTTAAAATCAATTTCATCGGGATTATCAACTTTTCCGAATTTCATAATGTCGATTGTTGAAGTTTTTTCAGGGCTTATAGGAATGGGTTTCGAATCTCTAGCTGATTGATCAAAAGCCCGTGATGGAGATATTCGGAAAATAAAACCGAACAATCTGCTCCTATGGCTGAGGCTACTATGATAGAATCAAACCATTGGAGTTGATATCGTTCAGCTAAAACAACTGCTTTGTGAATTGTAGCCAGCTTTACCTGAACCAGTTCGTTGTTCGATTCAATCTCGTCAACTGCTGATCGGATATCTTGCCACGGCAGTTTCAGCTTTTTTCGAAGTACGTTGCAGGTTTCCTTTAATACTTGTGTCGAAATGATTGTGTTTGTATTTGCGGCGACCTGCAGGGTAATTGAATGTCTGATTGGTTCATCCTGCGCATAGCAATATAAAAGGATATTGGTATCCAGAAAGAACCTTTCATCGCTCATTTGCTTCTTCGCGGTTAAAGCGAAATCCCTCCAGATTGATGCGGATGGCTTCGTAGGTCTTGTCTTTTTTTGCGTTGCCTGTGACGTCGGTTTCCTTCATGTCAATTGCACCAATTTTTTCCAAGCCCTCCAGAACTGAAAGTGCGAAATCTTGTTTAATATCGACAATAAGAGTCATGACGATAATTTTTGGTTATAACCAAATTTAGGAAAAATATATGAATCAGGACTTGCCAGATTCTTCAGGAATCTGACAAATCTCCTAATCTCAAAATATACTACCGTCCAAAATCATCCTGTACCCTGACGATGTCGTCTTCATCGGATGGATTGGCGGGATCGGTGTGCTGCCAGATTTCGGCGACAAAACCCCATTCATTAACACCTACAAGCCGGTGACGCTCACCTTTTTTCAGATCAACTACCGTTCCGATCGGCAGCTGGCGCAATTCCGTTTCTTCGTCGGTATCACTGATCACAATGCCGGCGTTTCCGCCGATCACTTTCCATATCTCCGCGCGACGGTGGTGGTACTGCCACGACAGACGTTTGTTCGGTGCTACGACCAGTATTTTCGGGCTCAGTTTTTCATAACCTGCAAAGTCTTCGAGGGAAAGATGAGGGAAGAACGTGGATATGAATTTCGGTGCTTCGTTTTCTTCCAAAACAAAAAAACCTCCCCACGGACGGGAATGGTCTTTACTTACCACCGTGAACCCTTGTTCATCTATAAACTGTTGTACTTTTTCAAAAACGACTCCCTTGTCGGCATCTGCCGGAAATGATTGTATCATACTATTTGAATTTTAAGATCGTGTGAAACTCAAAATTAGGATAAAAAACAAAAAGATGCCCCAAAATATTCAGAGCACCTTTTGAATTATATCTACTAATTTATACTATTTGTCCCACCATACCTTGGTGGTGAATTCGTCCGGCAAAGTGGCTCCAGCCTGATAGTTCGGGTTACCTGCTACTTCGTTGGTCGGATATCTTAGTCTTACCGGAATTGTACCGTTTGTAACATTACCAGGATAGTTTGTCGGGGTCAGCACAGGGAAACCAGTTCTTCTCCAGTCCGACCATGCCTCCCACCAGTTGAAAAATTTGTTTACCCACATCTGCTCTCCGATCATTTGCAAAGCAGGCTTCGTAACGCCATAGGGATAGGTGGTCAGGTAGGCAGTTGCAGCTGCATCCGTAACGATCAGTGACGCGTCATAAGGCGTATACATCTGCATGGATGCTTTTACGCCCGCATCATAATGCGACTTGGCAGTACCAGCAATACCTGTACCGATTTTTCTTTCAATTGCTTCTGCGAGTAAGAGCTCGATTTCTCCGTAATTCATGATCATGTACGGGTCAGAATCCTGTAACATCCGGGGATTGATCCGCGAATATGTTTTTGGCACGTCCACAGTCTGGCCTTCCAGATTGTCGAGCATTGCCTGATCGTAGCCATTGGGCATCCCTTTTTGTTTCAGTGGATCTAAATTGATTGTAACGTCGCCTATTCCACCACTAATGATCATGAGACGGGGATCATCATCTGTTGCGATGGCTGGGTTAGTCCCTTTTAGCCAATTTACAAGTGTAGCGCTCAAGTATGGAGGCTGTCCTCCGTCTCCCGGGTCAAAAGCTCTGGATATACCATTCTGATTCACCCATTCGCTTGGTCCGTCCGCCATTGCAACCCATACATTGTCAGCGTTGCTGGCGAATACCCCGCCTGCGGCTGCTTTAGTTACATAAGTTGCAGCTTTGGCCGCGTCCACATTTGATATACGCATTGCAAGGCGCAGCATCAGCGAGAATCCCCATTTTTTCCATTTCGCAATGTCACCATTGTAAATAAAGTCGGCGTTTTTAAATCCTTCGTCCGGATTTGAGGCGTTCAATGCAGCTGTTGCTTCATCGAGTTCTTTGAGCAGGTCGGTATAAACGGCTTCCTGGCTTTCATATTTAGGGAAGAAAACACCTTCAATCCCCTGGTTGGCTTCTGAATACGGAATGTTACCGTAAAAGTCCGTCAATCTGGCGAAACTGAATGCCCTTATGATCCGAGCGGCCTGGCGCATATTCAGATATTTACCTTCGGCAAAGCCACCGGGGCCCGATTGTTTCAGAATCTCAGCAACGTTTTTTAATTGGTCGTTATAGGTAAATTCGAACGGTGCCGCATTGGTTTCAGCGTTAACGGTGTACTTGTCACCAGGAGCGATGCCCCCACCGGAATTTGCCAGTTGCTGGATCGCATAGGCACACATGCCAATGTTTGTCCGCCAGTCGATGTACCTGTTGTCACCAGTACTTCCGTTGGATGCGATACCCAATTCGGCGGAAGTGAAGATGAAGTTTAGGTCTACCTCGTTTAGTGCCTGCGGGTTAATGTTCAGATCATGTAACTGCTTTGTATCGCACCCCGTTACCAGTACTACCGCCAGCCCGTACTTTATATATTTTTTCAAATTTTTCATTTTGTGTCGAATTAGAATGTAGCTCTTAAATTGAAACCATAACTGCGTGTGGAAGGGAAACCGAAATAATCAAAACCCTGAGAGTTACCATTGGCGTAATTAGATTCAGGATCAATGTTTGGCGTATTCTTGAACAGAATTGCCAGGTTACGACCAACAAATGACAGTGTCAGGTTTTGCAGCGGCGTCTTGGTAAGCAATTTTTTCGGGAACGAGTATCCCAGCGTGAGCTGTCTCAATTTAATAAAGGATGCATCATAAAGATACATCTTAGTGGAAACGTTGTCTCCCTCGCCACCTATCGCGCCCCAGTAGTTATATGCCTGCAAAGGAGTTAAAGTTTTTGTAAAGGGCGTGTATACGTTGCCTTCCTGTGTTACACCAGTTATCGTAAGTGGTGCTTCTCCTTCGCGGCCCTGCAAAGAGGCTTTGCTTAGTCCCCACTGATCGAGCCTCATGTTGGTTCCGGAAAGAATATCGCCGCCAACTTTGAAGTCGACCAGGAACGAAAGATCAAACCCTTTGTAGTTAAATGCATTGGTTACCCCTCCCGTCATTTTTGCAATACCATTTCCGATGATTTCGTAACCTGGAGCACTGACCGGACGGCCATCGGCATCAAATACAGGCTGACCATCAGGAGATAATTTCTGAACACGTCCTGTAATCATACCGAAAGGCTGGCCGACGATATTTTTGATGAAGGCATTTCTGGTCCTGGGCTCATCCATTACCAGTTCAGTTGTGCCCTCGATGAGCGATTTTACCTTGCTGTTATTTTTGGCCAGGTTCACCGTAATATCCCATGTCACGTTGCTGCTTTTAAGCGGAGTAGCCGTTAACAGCAGCTCTAAACCTCGGTTCTGTAATTTACCCAGGTTTACGGATGTACTACCAAAACCAGAGGCTCTTGAGATGGTCGCGTTCAGAATGTCATCTGTTGTTTGCTGGTCGTAGTAAGTAAAGTCTACGCCGAGTTTGTTATTAAATACCCTGAAATCAATTCCGACTTCCGTTTCGGTAACCAAAAGCGGCTTAAGTGCCGGATTAGGAATATTTCCTCCATTACCCATTGCCTGTGAGAACGAGGCCATAGGGTGCTGCAGATGGGGGTTTCCATTCAGAGAATAGGTAAGGTTATTTTGATAAGGTTCGATTGTAACATTACCTACCTGCGCCCAGGATGCTCTTACTTTACCATAAGATAACCATGATGGAAGCCCTTTAAACGCATCCGAGAAAACAAAGCTACCGCCGATAGAAGGATACAGGACGCTGTTTGTTTCCGGGTTAAGTACTGAGAACCAGTCATTTCTCGCTGTTGCGGTAATGAATAGGAATCCGTCGTATGATAATTCAGCTGATCCTAAAAGAGAATTGATGCCACTTTCCTTGGGATCGTAATTAAAGGATCTGTCCTTGACATTATTCAATGCGGGGAAGAAAGCGACGTTAAACCCGTTGCCATAGACGTTTACATATTCAAATTTTCTTCTCATCCTGTTACCGCCGGCAAAAGCAGTAAAGCCGATTTTTCCAAACTCTTTGGTTGCACCGATGGTATACTCTGCATTAAGCTCCGAAACATTCCAGTTTCCCAGACTTCTCGCCCCCCCGCGTTGATAACCGGTACCTTCAGGCGTAAGACTTTCTGCACGTCTGGTATATTTGTCCAAACCTACACGTCCCTGAATGAACAACCAATCGGTAATCTGGTATTTTAACTGGCCCGAAGTTATGATACGGTTCTTCTGGTCGGATTTGATGAACTGATAAGCGGTCCAGTATGGATTTTGCCCCCAGTTATTGCTTGCCTGCTGAAATTCCTCTCCGACTTTTTTAGGCTGAGTACCACCCCAGATGCTAAGGCTCGCATCATCAGTACCCGGTGCAATCGCCCCAGGCTTGTTAGGATCTCCGTAGTAGGAAAGTACATTGTAATCGCCCGGAATTCTCCATACGCTCTGGATGGCATTTCCCGGAGAATCGGATACATTAGGCCGGTTTTTAGCTTTTTCCTCTGAGTACAAGATTTTAGCATCCATTGTCAATCTTTTTCCAAACTTGGATTGGGTTGACAGCGATAGATTGAGCCGGTCGAAGCCAGAATTTGGAATGATTGACGTGCTTTTCATATTCGTTACTGAGGCTCGGAAATTCTGTGTTTCGTTACCACCAGAGAAGGCCAGGCTGTTGGTAAATGCAGATCCGGTTTTCAGGTATCTTGAGAAGTTATCGCCTGCGTGCGAGTATGGGTGCATTTTTCCATCAAAACCGATAACCTGGCTGTTATCGAATTTAGGCCCCCAGGAATCGTCTCCCCATTCGTAAGCCTGGTTTTGATTGATAGGTTTCGAAGCTACACCATTTACATAAGAACCACTTCCATGAGATTTCTGCAGATCGGATAGGTCATTAAGTTTTTCAAAAACATAATTTGACCCAAATTCAACACCAATGCCTTTTCTCTTCGATCCACGTTTGGTGGTTACGTTGATGACACCGTTCGCTGCGCGCGAGCCGTAAAGAGCCGCAGCGTTGGCACCTTTCAAAACTGTAATTGACTCGATGTCGTCAGGATTGATACTGGAAAGACCGTCACCTTCGTCAGATCCACCCCACAGACCGGCCTGACCAAAGTTATTGTTATCCATCGGGATACCGTCAATTACATAGAGAGGTTGGTTATTGCCCTGTAAAGACTTGTTTCCGCGGATAATAACCCTGGAAGAACCAGCGGGGCCAGACGCGATTTTACTCACATTGACACCTGCCACCCGGCCCGCCAGCGCGTTTCCGAGGTTGGCCTCCCGGGCCTGCGTGAGGTTACTGCCATTTACTTCGGTGATGGAGTAGGCCAGGGCTCTTTTGTCCCTGTTAATACCAAGAGCAGTTACTACCACTTCATTTAACGCAGTGGCTTCCGCCGCCAGGGACAGGTTCAAAACAGAAGCATTGGCAACCACTTCCTGGGTGACATAACCTATGTAACTAAAAGTTAATGTTTTACCTTTTTCGACGGTAATACTGTAATCTCCTTTGTCATTCGTTGTGGTACCCCGGGTTGTTCCCTTGACTACCACGTTTACACCCGCGATATCTCCGCCGGACGCGTCGCTTACTTTCCCTGATACTGTCATTTCCTGTGCGTAGCTCGTCAGAGATAGCGTCGAAATCAGTACCAATACAATAAATAGTACATTTTTTTTCATAGGTGCCTTTTTGGTAGCGTAGGTTAAATCAATACATTAAAGAAGGAAATAATACTAAAAATTAACTCAAATATACCATGTTTAATAGGATATTAATATAGTTCTTTTTTATCTAAAAATAACACATTCTTAACAGTCTTGGGGAGAAACCGTATAAGTAATTCTAAAAATAATCGCGACACGACTGATGTTATGTAAACTACTGGTTATAAGAGATTTTTCAATAACACTTCCGAGTGCGTAACCCAGAGAAAACGTCGACGTGCGTTGATATACGTTGAAATTAATATGATTGTAAAATTAGATGAGTCAGCTGGATTTTAAAGGGTTTTAAGTAATTCCATACAAGCTCTTGCATTGTGATAAGGGCATTTCCAGAAACCGATTTTGTACTCTTCCATTTTGGAATAATCTTCCAGTACACCCCAGAACCATTCTCCTTTATCCTTGTCGAGCAGATGCTCCTGAGTAAAAGTCCACAGCCCCCAAACAGCATCGAGGTACTTTTTATTTTTACTGTTCAGGTAGGCGTGCGTGAAGCCCGCCATGCCTTCCGCTGAAACCCACCACTCCCGGTGTGTGTCCCGGTGATGCGTCCGGCTGTCATATTCGTGGTCAAAGCTTCCGTCTGGATTCAGTGATGAATAGGCAGTATCTGCCATATTCAACCCGATTGCTTTCCATTTTTTGATCAGATTTGTGTCTTTTAATACGCTGGCTGCTTCTGGTAAAAGCCAGGACGCTTCTATATCATGCCCGAAAGAAACTGTATTTGACTGACTTAACCATTTTTTATCGAAGAAAAGCTGTAACTGAAATGTCTCCTTATCAATGATATTCGTCTCAAAAATGGCTAAAAGTGTTACTATTTTAGCCTGTAACTTTTCTTCCGGCCAAACCTGATACAAATTCGCATAAGCTTCGATCAGGTGGAGATGCGTATTCATTGTTTTGGGGTCGTTCCGGTCTTTGTCGCTCAGCCGCAGGTCTTCCAGCAAATCCCATTCTTGACTAAATGCCTCCAGGTAACCACCGTCTTTCGTGTCAAAACTGTATTTTTCTATGATTTTAAAAAGTGAAACAGCATGATGCAGAACCTCCGGCTCGCGGGTAATTTTGTAAAACTCGCTTATTCCATACAATGCAAAAGCCTGCGCATAAATCTGCTTTCTTGTGCTCAAAGGCGTACCAAGCTTGTCTACCGACCAATAGACACCGCCATGGACCGGATCGAGAAAATGGTCGAGAATATACTGATAGGCTCTTTTTGCGATATATAAATATTGCGGTTTTTTGTCCATCAGATAAGCGGCAGAGAACGTCCACAATATACGTGCGTTCAAAACACTACCTTTTTCTGCCTCCGGGAATACACTGTTATTGTTGTCAATTTTGCCGTAAAAACCGCCGTGCTGCATGTCAATCGAGTGCTTTATCCAGAAGTTTAAAATGGAATCCAGCTCTTTGCGCATGTCCGCTTTCAAGCGGGATTTGTTCCTGGCCATCAGATTTCGAGTGACAAGCTTTGATTCAGGAATTGCTGATTTTTGTTAATCAGTCCCTTCAACGTAGTAACGGCCGAGGCGGAAGTGAAACCATCCGCAGGTGTGTTGATCACATAGTCCAGCAACCTGTCGAGCGTAGACGTTGCGACGTGCAGGCGGGTGTCTGAGGAGGCGTAATAAATGAAAACGGTGCCGTCTTCATTGAGTACCCAGCCATTTGAAAACACTACGTTGGACACATCCCCGATCCTTTCTTCCCCTTCCGGTGCGATAAAATAGCCGGCGGGTTTGTAGATCACCTTCGTCAGGTCATTGAGGTCGGTCAGGAAAAGGTAGAGAACGTAACGCAGTCCGGCAGCAGTGTTTCTCACACCGTGTGCCAGGTGCAGCCAGCCTTTTTTTGTTTTGATAGGACTTGGACCTTGGCCGTTTTTTACTTCGTAAACGGTGTGATAATGTTTTTGGTCAATGATAAATTCTTTTTCGATGACTGCATTTTCAATAGATTCGGTCAGGCCAAAGCCGATGCCGCCGCCGCTGCCCGGTTCAATAAATCCATCCTGCGGGCGTGTGTAGAAAGCATACTTGCCGTCTACAAATTCCGGGTGCAAAACAACGTTGCGCTGTTGGGGTGAAGGCGTTTTCAGGTCGGGGAGCCGCAACCATTTCTTCAGGTCCTTAGTCCGGGCAATCCCGCATTGGGCGATTGCGGCAGATTCGTCGCCGGGGCGTGCGTCGGGATCCTTCCTTTCGGTGCAGAATATGCCGTAAATCCACCCATCCTCGTGCGCGGTCAGCCGCATATCATAGATATTTCCGTCGGGTACATCGGTGGACGGCATTTCTACGGGATATTCCCAGAACCTGAAATTGTCGATTCCATTGGGGCTTTCCGCGATGGCGAAAAATGATTTCCGGTCATAACTTTCCACCCGGGCCACAACGAGATATTTTCCCCCGAGTTTGATGGCCCCGGCGTTGAATGCAGAGTTGATCCCGAAACGTTTCATCAGGTAAGGATTGGTGTCGGGATTCAGGTCATATTCCCAGAAAATAGGGGCATGACCGGCGGACAAAACCGGAAACTGGTAGCGCTCGTACACACCTGACCCGGATTCAATCACGGGGTTTGGGCGGGATAGCAATGCCTGATGTTCCGTTTTTATTTGTTCAAGACGCTTTTCAAAAATGGTCATGATATTTTAAAATTTGATAGTCAATATTTTCAAAACCGGGGCAATTTCTGATACCACGTTTTCCAGAGTATCAGCATACAAACAGCCAGTATTGAACCGGTGATCGCCGATTGCATTGGCATAAGTAAGATCAGAAAAACTGGAAGGGCTGTGATGGCGGTCTGGGCGGCAGTGCCGATTACGACATTGAACATGTCCCAGCCAAAATTTCTGTTTGGCTCAAATGAAGGGTCATCTCTTTTTACCGCATGCTCGATTGGTTTCCAAAAACCCCAGGGTCTTACTTTCCTGTAAAATTTCTTTAACACTTCTTCATCTGTGGGCGGAGTAAGCAGCGACCCGCAGATTGCACCTAAAGCTGAAATCAGCAGAATAACCGGAAAATAGAACAACGGCAGCGTGCCGCCAGAAACGTAGGGCGCGATCATGGCTGAGATTATCCCGGCAAACATTCCCCAGAAGAAGCCGCTGCCGTTGAAACGCCACCAATACCATTTCAAAACGTTGGACGCGATATAACCGCCGTAAAGTGCGGAGACGATCCACTGAAGTATACTGTTGACATCTTTCGCCAGAAAACCCAGCAGGATGCTTATTGCGGCCACGGCCAGTCCCAGAAGATAGTTCATCCTGCTTATCTGAGCATTACTGGCGGTGGGGTTAAATGATTTGAGATAAATATCATTGACGAGATATGCCTGGGCAGCATTAAAAGTCCCCGCAAAAGTCCCCATAAAAGCTCCCATAAGCCCCACGAGGATCAAGCCGAGTAAACCTGAGGGTATTTTTTCATTCAAAACAGCCGGGAGTATGCGTTCAAAGTCAGGGCCGCTCGGGGACGAAATGTTGATGGTATCATAAAACAACAAGCCAAGAATGGTGATGCCGATGATCAGCAGATAGCGGGTCGGAAGCAATACTATATTGACGATCATGCTCATCAAAGCAGCTTGTCTGGGTGATTTTGTTGACAGGATTTTCTGCATATCATAGTTGGGTGCCGGTCCCGCGAGACTGGCGAGAATTCCTTTGGCGGCCATCAGGGCGAAAAAGTATCCGAAAGGCGACAAACCGTCTTTTTTGATCTTATCATTCACTTCACTTATGTGCCCCGACCAATCGAGATTGAGTTCTTTTCCGAAAAAAAGGTCGGTCCAACCTGTGGGGACAGGTAGTGTGCCGGCTTCCTGTAATGCGCTCATGGCAATTACAGCAATGGACACGGATACGAAAACCATGATAATATAATGAATCAGATCAGCCCAGACGATGCTCTTCATTCCTCCGAGCAGGGAGTAAAATACTGTAAACAAGGTAAATATGGTTCCGTATGAATGTGCTACATACTCCGGTGCTATCGTAAACGGAACATAAGGCTGCACCAAAGGCCAGGGTACAAAAATCTCGATGAACTTGCCGAGTCCGATAAACCCGTAAGCCATAAAGCTCAGGCAGCTCAGCAGGGCGAAGGCAATGATGATCTTGTGGGAGAGCTGGGCATCGATTTTGCTTCCAAACCTTGTGAGCATCCATTCGGCTCCTGTAGAAACGTCGGATCTTCGTAGCCATATAGACAAATAAACCATCATGAATATCTGGTTGAATACGGGCCAGAGCCAGGGAAGCCATATACTTTTCAAACCGTATACGAACATGATTGCGACCATCCATATCGTTCCCGAAATATCGAACATACCTGAAGCATTGGAAATGCCCAGCATCCAGTAAGGCATTGATTTTCCACCCAAAAGGTAATCGTTCTTGCTGCGCTCCGCTTGTTTTTTGAGAATTATCCCAATCGCTGTCACCAGTATGAGGTAAGCTATTATCACCAAAAAATCAATCAGCTGTATTTTCATGTCGGGTTTGTATATGCAATTTGTGTTTGACAGATCACTAAGGTTAACCAACCAAAATAGTGAAACAATATATACTATTCATAACAAATTGATGCTTGAAAACAGGCTGCTGCGACTGCTGGGATTTTTTCTACAAACATATTTACAATTCCAATCCCAGATATAGTACTATTTTATCAATGAATAGAATAATAGAAACGATATGATGTTTTTTTATTTAAAATAATATAGATTTAATGGTGATTAATCAACATTAAAATTTGTCAGTATAATTATAGTTATAGAAATTATGCTTTATGGTAGCAATTGAGTTATGATACTATTACTTAATGTTTTTAACAATTTGTCAACTTATCCTAGCCTATGAGTCAGGTTTATCGTGAAATAACTCCTTTGACGCAGTACGACTGCTTTACAATTTTTGCCAGAAAGAAGACAACTTTTGATTTTCCCCTCCACAATCACGATGAATTTGAATTGAATATGATATTGGCGGGTAAAGGTGTCAAGAGGATTGTGGGGGACCACACGGAGATCATTGATGATGCAGAACTCGTGCTGGTTGGTAACAATCTGCCTCACGGCTGGCTTACCCATAATTATAAGTGGGAAGAAGGAATGCCGGAAGTGTATGAAATCACCGTGCAGTTTCACAGAGATTTGTTTGATGATAAATTTCTGCGCCGCAACCAGCTTTTTTTTATACGATCACTGCTGGAAAAATCTGCGAAAGGGATTTCTTTCTCCAGGGAAACCATCGAAAGGATCACGCCCAGGCTCAAAGCGCTGGTTCAGAAAAGCGGCTTTGATTCGATCCTGGAACTGATGTCTATTTTACACGACTTGTCTGTTTCCAGAAATATGCGGACGCTGTCCAACGGGACTTTTACAGATGAAAATATCAATTTTAACAGCCGGAGGATTGAAAAGGTATTTGCCCACATGCGGAATAATTACGACAAGGAAATAAACCTGGAAGACGTATCAAAGCTGGCTGGTATGTCGGAGGTATCGTTCAGCAGGTTTATCAAAAAACGGACAGGGAAAACTTTTATCGAAAGCCTTAATGAGATCAGACTGGGACATGCATCGCGGTCGCTGATCAATACGACCAATACTATTTCTGAAATTGCCTACAAATGCGGGTTTAATAACCTTTCGTATTTCAACAGGATCTTTAAGAATAAAAACGGTTGTACGCCTAAGGAATTCCGGGATAACTATTCGGGAACCAGGACTTTTATCTGAAATACGATACCTTATAAAAGCAAACGGGCCGCATTAAATTGCCGCCCGTTTGCTTTTATATTGATTTGGATCCAAAATCAGAACTGCTATACTTTAAGCGTCCAGCCGAAGACATCTTCTTCTTTTCCGGTACGCAGGTCGGTCAGGTAATTCTTTACTTTGTTTACGAATGAATCTTCTTTGATTTCAGGAAGCGGATAGTCCACACCTTCGTAGGCAATGGTTGCGAACGGGGATATAACCACGGCAGTACCTGCTCCGAATGCAGCTTCAACGCTTCCGTCTTTTAGTCCGTCTACAATTTCCTTTACGCTGATCCTGCGTTCTTCCACCGGAATTCCCCAATGTTGTGCAATTGCAACAATGCTTTTTCGCGTAATACCGTCCAGGGTTGTTTCAGAAACGTAAGGTGTCACCAGTTTGCCGTCGATGATGAACATGATGTTCATAGTCCCGGATTCTTCGATATAGGCATGTTCGCGTGCATCTGTCCAGATCAGCTGGTCATAACCTTCCTGCTGCGCGAGCTTGGCTGGGTACAATGAACCGGCGTAGTTTCCGGCGCATTTGGTACCGCCTACACCGCCTTCGGCAGCACGTATATAATGTGTTTCAAATTTCACACGCGGAGGTTTCGCATAATAGGTTCCGACAGGGCTTGTGAAAATAATAAACAAATAAGAATCAGAAGGTCTTACGCCGATATACGGATCGGTAGCGAACATATATGGGCGGATATAGAGTGAGCAGCCGTCCTGGGAAGGGACCCATCCTGCATCCAGACGAAGCAGTTCTGTAAGTCCGTTCATGAAGATTTCTTCGGGAATAGTCGGCATGCAAAGTCTTTCTGCCGATTTGTTGAGCCTTTTCCAGTTATCGATCGCACGGAAAAGAAGTACTTCACCATCTTCATTTTTGTAGGCTTTCATACCTTCAAAAATTGCTTGTCCGTAATGCAAAGCTGCGGTAGCGGGACTTAGCTCAAGATTTCCGTAGGGGACAATGCGTGAATCGTGCCACTGGCCGTCACGGTATTCTGCAATAAACATGTGGTCGGAGATATTCCTTCCAAAAACAAGGTTGTTGAAATCAACCTCCTGCAAACGTGAATTGCTCGTTTGCTGAATCTCAATTTGCACTGTATCGGCTGTCATAATGCCAGAATTTAATGATCGTTAAATATTAATAAAATCTAAAACGGGAGTTGTCATTTTGGGCTGGAAACTGCTTCGGAGGTCGTGAGCTGATAAACAATTTCTGGCTGTTAAATGACTAAAAACGACTTTTTTGACCCTGTTTTTGACTTTTTTAATAGTCGTGCAATTTAAAGAATTAAATTAATAAATAATTGATATTTAGTGTAACAATTATTCCCGGCCCGGAACCCGCGGCTTCCATGTAACTTCCTCTATTTCCAACTCGTAGGTCATGGCCCGGCAAAGCATAAAAAGGTAGTCAGAAAGCCGGTTCAGGTATCGTATCACAATCTCTTCCACCTCTTCATCCTGCTCCAATGCAATCACTGTCCGCTCAGCCCTGCGGCATACGGTACGGGCTATATGGCCGAATGACACGGACTGGTGCCCGCCAGGTAGTACGAACGCGCGAAGCGTCGGGATTTTTGCGGTGATCTGATCCATTTCCTTTTCTAGAAGCACAATATCACTATCCGTCAGATCGGGCAGGATTCTTCTGGTTTGGTCGGATTCCGAAGCGAGGTGTGAGCCAATGGTAAAAAGCCTGTCCTGAATTTCTTTCAGCAAGTCCCGGCGGTTTTCATTGACGGGCTGGTCGCGGAGCAGGCCGATATAGCTGTTGAGTTCATCCACGGTCCCGTAAGCGTCAATCCGGATGTGGGCCTTACTGAGGCGTGTACCCCCAATCAGGGAAGTAGTGCCTTTATCGCCGGTTTTGGTGTATATTTTCATTAGTGGAAGATGGCGATAGTATTAAACCTTCAATTTGTATAGAATAAGAACTTCTGGAATTCAACAGGATTTAAAACCGATAACCTGGGAAACTCAATTTTTTTGAAAATATCAAAATGCCTGTCGAAAGTGATAAGACAGTCGGCGTTAGAAGAAATTGCCAGATCCGAAAATTTATTATCATCGGGATCCTCCTCAATAAAACCCATCGAAAATGGGGCTCGGCAAAAATTACATTATCGGCGGTACAGAGTATTTCGAGAACCATATAGGCGGTTTTTTGCGAGTAAAACTCAGTCAGTTTTCCTCGTACTCGTCGAGGATTGCAGTGCTTACAACCCAGTCAAAACGCTCATTGGAAAAAGCCTCGTAGATGAAAAAATCGAAATTTGTCCTGTTGATAGTTCTGATCAGCACATTGGTGTCAACTACAGCCCTGATATTACTCATCAGAGTTTTTGGATTTTGTCCTTACATCTTCGGATTCCAGCATTTTGTAGTCTTTTTCAGAGATTTCCTTTTCTAGCGTTATCCTGTCTACTTCTTGAAATAATTTTTCACTCAGGTGTTTGACAAGCACCCTTTTTATCTCAAGTACTTCATCGTCAGGAATCTTTCGGTCAAACATTCTCAAAAGTCCAATTTGAATTTCGTTTAATCCGGCAAAATGTTTTGGCGTTCTCATAGGCTGATTTTATGAACAAATATATCAAAGTTTATACGAGCAAACCAGCAATGTTGGGTGCGGATCCATGGGCCAACCTTACGGAAAAAATGGTAAGACTTTTGCTTAATGATGCGATATCAATTAGGTTTTAGAAAGTCCCCAACCTAATTTTGCACCCAAATTTACTATGGCGAAAAAAACCTTCTTGGGTTACTAATTCATGAAAATTGCAACATTTGGTGTTAAAGTATGGCGTTGGTTGTCGGTTTTGCTGGTAATAGGGGCGCTGGTGTGGACTTATTCCGTTTTTCCGGAAATGGTTGCCGTTGACTTTTCCGACTCGGGCCTTGCAGAAAGATATCTGAGCAAAGAGCATGTATTTTATATTGTTATGGGACTGTTTTTACTTAACAATGTATTTATCACACGTCTTGCCAGGCAGATTCCCAATATGGACTCCAGGCATCTTCCCATTCTAAAAAGAGAAACCTGGGCGAAGCATCGCGAGGAGCTGGACGAGCATCTCACCAACTGGCTTTTCTGCCTTGTAGCTGTGATCAACACGATTATCGGGTTCAGCCTTTTTGCTTTGGCTACCATCAACAGTATGCAGTACAAAATGGATGTCTTCGATTTTTCCTGGCTGTATTATGCTGGTCTCGCATTGATGATCATGTTGTTCCTTCTTCCGGTACGTCTGTTATGGACGCCGGTGCCTGACGACAAAGAATAGAAAGAAACGAATTGCGGGATGAAAAACGACTGGCTAGAAAAAGCGGAATCCATTCAGTTAGAGGCATATTTTTACGATTTACCTGACGAGCGGATCGCACGATATCCATTGCAAAACCGTGATGAGTCGAAGCTGCTGATTTATAAAGACGAAAAAATCAGTCATCAGCATTTTACGGATCTGCCTGCCGCTTTACCTTCCGGAACACTCCTCGTTTTCAACGATACCAAGGTGATTCCCGCCCGGGCATATTTTCAAAAAGACACTGGCGCAACCATTGAAATCTTGCTTCTGCATCCTGAATCACCAAGCCGTGTGATCAGTGAAGCCATGATAGTAAAGCATTCCTGCGTCTGGGAATGTATGATCGGAAACAAAAAACGCTGGAAGCGAAATGATACGCTGACAACAGTTTTAGAGATGAATAGTCGGCAGGTCATTTTGAAAGTTGATTATGCCGACTATGAAAAAAATCATGTCAGATTATCCTGGGATAAGGATCTGGTGTTTCTGGAAATCGTGCAGGCCCTAGGCGAAATCCCGCTGCCCCCTTATCTGAACCGGGAGACCGAAGAGGCTGACAAACAAACCTATCAGACTGTGTATGCAAATCACGACGGGGCGGTAGCCGCGCCTACTGCTGGGCTGCACTTCACAGAGAGGATATTTCAGCAATTGGAAGGAAAAGGAATACAAAAATCCTTTCTTACGCTTCATGTCGGAGCCGGTACATTCCAGCCGATTAAAGTAAGTTCGGTGACGGAGCACCGCATGCATTCGGAACAGATCGTGTTTACCCGAAAAGTGATCGGCGAATTACTGGAAAATAGAAATATGATCGTGCCGGTCGGTACTACTTCCATGCGGTCGCTGGAAAGCCTGTACTGGTTCGGCGTCAAACTCTACCGTTCGGAAACTGCCGAATTTCATATCGAAAAATTATACCCTTACCCTTTCGATGAGCACGAACTGCCTTCTGCCAAGGAATCGCTTCAAGCTATTGCAGATTATATGGATAGTTCTAAGCTTGATTTTTTAGTTGGGGAAACAGAGATTTTTATTTTTCCAGGCTATCAGTTCCGGTTATGTAAAGGGTTGATAACCAATTACCATCAGCCAGGATCGACTCTTATTTTACTTGTCGCAGCACTTGTTGGGGAACGCTGGAAAGGCATTTATTCGGAAGCAATGGATAATGGTTATCGGTTTCTGAGCTATGGCGACTCTTCTCTATTGTGGGCCCAGCAGAGCTAGCAGGTTCGTTTTGCTATTTTTTGCGAATATTATTGTAACTTGTTGTCTATGAACTCAATTACGAATGATATGGGACACACACAAGTATCTGAAAAAAGATACACAGTAGAAGAATATCTTGAAATCGAAGAAAAAAGCGAAATCCGTCATGAATATTATGATGGAGAAATATTCGCTATGGCTGGGACGACCATGAACCATAATGACATTGTAGATAATGTCCGGACTCTTTTAAAAGATTTTTTTCGTCCTAAGGGGTGCCGAACTTTTGGTGAAAATATTAAACTGGAAGCTATAAAAAATTTCTACTATCCCTATCCAGACGTAATCGTAACCTGCGCTCCGGAAGATATAAACGGTACCTACATTGTTCGTCAGCCTAGTATTTTGGTGGAAGTGTTATCCAAGTCTTCGGCAACTTATGATCGTGATTTTAAACTTCGTCGTTACAAAAACATTCCGTCTCTACAATATTACATGCTGGTTTCACAGTACGAATATTATGTAGAACTCTACACCCGCACAGATCAGCAGGACATCTGGGCGTATCAATCCTTTGAGAATCCTGACGCCGTTATTCATTTTGATCTTCTGGATCTTACAATGCCATTGGCGTCAATTTACGAAAACATTGTGTTTGTAGCGGAAGAGGAAGAACTTAGATAGCTGACTATCTGACACCAACAACTTCACTCATTTTTGAAACCCCGTTTTCATTAAACGCTTCAATGGCGAAATAATAGGGCACACCTACGTTCAATGCCCTTAGTTCAAAGCCGTCCGGATCGTCGTGCCAGAATTGGTAAGTCTGGTATAATTTGTCCGGAGCGATTCCCCAGAGTATATTGTAGCCCGTTGCTCCCGGTACTTTTTGCCATTTCAGGTCTGCATTGCGCGTGTCTTTCTGACGGACAGCCGTGAATTTCCCTGGTGTTTCCGGTGCTTTTCCAAATCCATTCCCAAAAATCCTGAACTCGCTCACAGCAAGAAAAGTGGAGGCTACATAGATATGCTCATAACGCACATACCGGGCTCGTACAGGTTTGGGAAATTCAATGTAGGCGCAAGGCCGGTCACGTTTTGGTTGCTGCGAAAGATCGCTTGCCAAGTCCCATTTCTTGCCATCTTTTGACGTGAGTATCCTGAACTGCGTATATACTTTATCCGGATTGTTATCAAAAATGGTTGATTTGTAATCCGTGTAATTCACCTGAACAGCCTTTACCTCCTGTTCCTTTTCCAGATCAATGGTGAGCGTTTCGCCCGGTTTATTCTGTTTTGCTGCCCAGAAAGTCCTGGGATTCTCATCGGTAATTTTGGCCGCAGCCATGGTATCCAGTACAGACGAAGCAGTCACGGGTTTTTTATAAGAAAGCAGCATCCAGCCGGTAAACAATTCATCGCCTTTTCCCTTCCATGTTTTATCTGCCGTTTTATGAGGGAAATCCCCGAAGCGGGTATTGGCAAACATTTGTCCATCTTTATCAAATCCTGCCGGATACCTCACAATCCTCCTTTCCATAGCCCAGTTCAGGCCGATCCACGAAGTACCTGTATTGTAATAATTCCCATAATTATCCTGAAAAGTATTGCCATGTCCGGCTCCGGTTGCAAATCCTCCCGGCTTGTAAGAAACCGGATTATAAGGAGCATAAGTAAAAGGCCCGAGCGGATCGTCACCAACATAAGTTCCGTTGGCATATACGTTGTATTCTGTCCCGGGTGCTCCATATTGCAGATAGTACTTTCCCTTGTGTTTGGTCATCCAGGCACCTTCAGTAAAAGGTTTGAATGGGTCGGAATGGTTGGGGCCGAAACGTTCCCAGCCATGTTCGTACTGATTGAGCCAGAACATGGCCTGGTACTGTGACTTGAAAGCCAGTTTTTTGGAATGATCCAGTTCGGCACCGAAAATCGGATACACATTGGAAGAGCCCCAGTACATAAACCAACGGTCGGTATCCGGATCGTGGAAAAGGGCCGGGTCCCAGGGGCCGATATCTTTGGGCAGACGTGGCGTCCAGCGATTATAAAATTCCCAGATACCTGTCTCCGGAGCCACCGAATAGAGTATGGGCCGCTGTTCGAAAGTGGACTGAAACAAAAATAAGGTATCACTGACGGAGGCTGCTGCCGGCGCGCACATATCTTCAAATGGCCAGCGGTTGGCGGTCAGGTATTTCCAATTGACCATGTCTCTGGAATGCCAGTAGCCGCCGGAAATCGTTACAAACAAAAAATACTCGCCTTTGTGATTGATAATGACCGGATCAGCACCCGAACGATAGCTGATCTTTTCATTCAGTTGCTCAAAATTATACTTGTAATCAATATCCATCGGATTACAGTAAGTGGACTGAGCACTGCCTCTCTGCACCGGAAGGATCAGAAGCAAGATAAAAAGTAGTGTGTAGCGCCCGAACATTGTTTGGAGGATTAGGTGCATAAAAATCTTTTAATTATGCTAAAATAGACACTTTCCTGATAATATGTTCAGCTGAAATTTAAAACTGCCTTGTTTGGAAAGTATTTGAAACCTATAAAGTTTACCTTTGCGGTTCTGTTTTTGAAATAAGAAATAATATAAAAATGACGATTGATTTTATAGAGGAATTGCGGTGGCGCGGCATGCTGCACGACATGATGCCGGGAACGGATGAGCAACTGAGAAAAGAAATGACATCCGGATATATTGGTTTCGATCCCACGGCTTCTTCGCTGCATATCGGAAATCTGGCGACCATTATGCTTCTCGTACATTTTCAGAGGGCCGGGCACAAGCCTTTTGCTTTGGTAGGTGGTGCCACCGGCATGATCGGCGACCCTTCTTTCAAAGCTTCCGAACGGTCATTCCTGGATGAAGACACGCTGCGTTTCAATCAGGAAGGTATCCGTAAGCAACTCGAACAATTCCTGGATTTTGATTGCGGCGCAAATTCGGCCGAAATGGTCAATAATTATGATTGGTTTAAGGAAATGGGTTTTCTGCAGTTTCTTCGGGAAGCGGGCAAGTTCCTGAGCGTCAATTATATGATGTCAAAAGATTCGGTTAAAAAGCGCCTTGAAACGGGTATATCTTTTACCGAATTCTCCTACCAGCTTTTGCAGGGCTACGATTTTTATCATTTATATAAAAATAAAAACGTCCGTCTGCAGATGGGCGGCTCCGACCAGTGGGGCAATATTACGACCGGTACTGAGATCATCCGGCGCAAAGAAGGTGATGAAGAAGGTTATTTTAAAGCCTACGCACTGACAACGCCGCTGCTCACCAAGTCTGACGGTTCGAAATTCGGGAAAAGCGAAGGCGGAAATATCTGGTTGGATCCGGAAAAAACCTCGCCCTACGAATTTTATCAATTCTGGCTGAGCCAGAGCGATGAGGATTCACCGCGCTATCTAAGGGTTTTTTCTTTTAGGTCCCAAACAGAAATTGAGGAGTTGGAAAAGCAGCACGCTGAGGCGCCGCATTTGCGTATTATGCAAAAAGCACTTGCAGCAGAGCTTACGATCCGGATACATTCGGAAAAAGCCTACCAATTGGTGTTGAAAGCTTCCGAGGTTTTATTCGGGAAAGCTACGCTCGAAACTTTGCAGAGCATTGCGCTGGATGAATTTGATACGATTTTTGACGGTGTTCCGCAGACTGAAATTACACGCCAGGAATGGAACGAATGTTCTAACATTACCGATTTGATCTCGACCGTGACGCGATCGGAGGTTTACGCTTCCAAGGGCGAGGCACGCCGGGCCATTCAGCAAAATGCGGTGAGTGTGAATAAAATAAAAGTTACTTCAGCAGAGCAGGCATTAGGAGATTTCAGCCTTTTGCAGGATCGTTTTCTGCTGATTTCAAAAGGTAAGAAAAACCATTTGATCAAGGTGGTCTAGATAAAATAAGCAAAGAAAAGAAGCCAAAAGGGCTGAAATTATTGTAAAACGGAACCCCGACGGGGTGGCATAATGTCACCCCGTCGGGGTTTTCGGCTCTTGATACTATTTCCTTCTATAATAATTTCATCCCTTTGGGATTAGGATGGTCGCATAGTTAGATGGATTTTCAGAAATATAAAATTCTCCCTTTTTGAAAGTCTTAGCTTTTCCCTGAAAATGTATTCAAAATCGGCGAAGCGGCCGGGTTATATTGGTACGATTGCCAGGTTTCGTCTTCATAAATCTCCACCACGCGGTAACCTTTATAGGCCGTTCCCCAGTTTCCTCCGAAATGCCCGTCGAAAAAATAAGGCTTTTTGCCGTACATTTTGGTACTGTCCTGATCGTGGTCGTGGCCGTTGAAAATGGCTTTGAGGTTGGGCGTGTTTTCAAACAGGTCAATCACTTCCTTGCATTCGATGCCGTGCGTGGTCCACTTGGCAGGAGTAATGTGCAGAAATATAAAAATTCCCTTTTTGTCGCTGTACTTGGCGATTTCGGTTTTCAGCCAGTTTGCATCCGGACATATGTACTCCCCTTTTTCGTTCGAAGTATCGCCCACAACGAATGCATATTCTCCTTTTGAGAAACTGTGGTTAGTAGGATAGCCCCATGTACTTTGCCAGACATCAAGCCCGACTTTGTCGTGATTTCCGCGGCTTACATAATAGGGTACCCTAAGATTCCCCAGTGTGCTTTTGAAATCGTAAAGCAATGTTGGATCATCGTGAATAAGGTCCCCGTTGAAAAATATGAAATCAACGCCTTTCTGTAATTTTTCCCTGTTTACCCAACTGATCAAATCCGCGTGAAATGCTTTGAAATCGGTGTTCGGCTGTCCGTAATGGCCGTCGGAGGCGACGATAAACCGCATGGACATTCTGGCTGCCGGGGTATTGGTGTACTCAGAAAAATAGGAAATTCCCGGTATAGCCGGAATAAGTTTCAGAAATGAGCGTCTTTTAAAATTCATGATCAATCGGGGTTCGGCGGGTTAGGTTCGGGGTGTTACATTATTCCAAAAATAGTTATTCATCAGGGATATTTTCTTTATTCTTGCATCTTGTTAATAATATTTAATACTAAAAAACAATCATGGACAGGCTTATCCTGCAAAAGGCAGCTTCTTATTGTGCTTACCAGGAAAGGACGCAGGATGAGGTGAGGCAGCGGCTGAAAAAGTGGAATGTGTGGGGCGAAGAAGCCGATGAACTGATTGCGGAGTTGATTTCAATGAATTACCTGAGTGAAGAACGTTTTGCAAAAACCTACGCAGGCGGAAAGTTCAGGATCAAGAATTGGGGGAGAATGAAAATCAGGCAGGAGCTCCATCGCCGCGGTCTGAGCGAATACAGTATTGAAAAAGGAATGAACGAAATTGAAGATGCAGCTTATTTGTCCGGCCTGAAGGAAATCCTGACCAAGAAAAAAGCATTACTTTCCAAAACGGAGACGGATGCTTTCAAGCTAAAACAAAAACTGGCCCGGTTTGCCCTGGGGAAAGGTTACGAAAGCGAGTTGGTTTGGAAGGAGTTGGAGAATTTATGAATGTCTGCCTGAGCGGAGTTGAACTCCTTCGACCGCCGGGCGGCCCCGTTCGCTCGGGCAGACATTCTTTTCGCCTTTTAAAAATCAGAATCAAACGAAATTTTGTGGCCGGAATCTTTGTCTTTAACCCCGCTCATCACCCCGGCTTTCTGGTATTCACCGACACGTTTTTCGAAGAAATTGGTTTTTCCCGGAAGTGAGATCAGTTCCATAAAATCAAAAGGATTGGCCGAACCGAATTGTTTCGGACATCCGAGCCTTTCCAGCCAGAAGTCCGCAATGTATTCGATGTACTGGTTCATCAACTCGGCGTTCATTCCGATCAGGGAAACCGGTAAAGCATCCGTGACAAATTCCTGCTCGATTCTCACGGCATCCATCATAATCTCGATAACTCTCTCCTGTGGCAGCTGGTTAACGATGTGTCTGGTGTAGAGCAAACATGCAAACTCGCAATGCAAACCTTCGTCCCGTGAGATCAGCTCGTTAGAGAAGGACAATCCGGGCATCAGGCCACGTTTTTTCAGCCAGAAAATAGAGCAGAAAGAACCCGAGAAGAAGATACCTTCCACTGCTGCAAAAGCAATGATCCTCTCGGCAAAAACGGGGCTGTTGATCCATTTCAATGCCCATTCGGCTTTTTTCTGAACACACGGAATCGTGTCGATAGCCCGTAGCAAATGGTCTTTTTCAACAGGATCTTTGATATAAGTATCGATCAGCAAGGAATATGTTTCGGAATGGATATTCTCCATCGCGATCTGGAATCCGTAAAAACACTTGGCTTCTGCATATTGTACTTCGCTCAGAAAGTTGACAGCGAGGTTTTCGTTCACAATACCATCAGAAGCAGCAAAAAAGGCAAGCACGTGTGATATAAAATGCCTCTCACCGTCGTTCAGGTTCTCCCAGTCCTTCTGATCCTGGGACAAATCTATTTCCTCTGCCGTCCAGAATGAAGCTTCGTGCCGCTTGTACATTTCCCAGATATCAGAATGTTTGATCGGGAATAAAACAAAACGCAACGGATCTTCTATCAACAGGGGTTCCTGCCTGGTAAGTTCTTGTGACATAATTAGTTTAGCTTTTAACGGGGATCAGATTTATAAAAATTTTGACAAGCCCTGGTAGTGAGGGCGTTTTTGAAGTAAAACAAATCTACACGCTTTGCGCTGAAAATTCAAGGAGAAACATAGCAAATTGATATTCTTATTTAGAAAAATTCTTTTGTAGAATACTTTAACTTTGTTGGAGCCAATCCGTTGATCCGGACGCAAAAAAACACCCCCGCTCAAAAATTTAAACATTACAAAATTGAAGATTTCAGGCTTTACAATTATCAGAAATGCAATCCAGAACGACTACCCGATTGTCGAAGCCATTACCTCTATTCTTCCGGTTGTGGACGAAATGCTCGTCAGTGTTGGTCATAGCGACGATGATACATTAAGCCTGATCCGTGCCATTCCATCCGATAAAATCAGGATCGTCGAATCCGAATGGGACATGTCCCTGCGTGCCGGCGGGCGGGTTCTGGCCGTAGAAACAGACAACGCGCTGAAACAGATATCGCCCGATACGGACTGGGCTTTTTATATACAGGGTGATGAAGTCGTTCACGAAAAATACCACCAGGCCATTCTTGATTCCTGCGAGCGCTATGTCGATGATAGGCGGGTGGAGGCTTTGCTTTTTGATTATCTCCATTTTTACGGAACTTACGATTATGTAGGGGACAGCCGGAAATGGTACAGGCGGGAGATCAGGATTATCCGCAATGAAAACAAACTTGAAAACCCGCAGATCTCTGCTTTCCGTGATGCGCAGGGATTCAGGAAAGGGCGTACGAAGTTGAATGTCAAACATTCGGGTGCGGCAGTTTATCATTATGGCTGGGTGAAAAGCCCGGTGCAGATGAAAACAAAGATGAAGAACGTGAGCCGGTTCTGGAACGATGACAAGGAATGGGAGAAAATCCTTAAATCGGAGGATTTCTTCGACTACGGAGAATTTGATTCATTGAAATTATTTGAAGGCACACACCCTGCCGTGATGAAAGAAAGGATTGCCCGGCAAACCTGGAAAGTACAGCTGGATACGTCCAAAAAGAAGTTTCGTCTGAAAGATGCCCTATTATATTGGTTTGAAAAGAAGACCGGAAGGCGGTTGTTTGAATTCCGTAATTACCGGTTTGTCTGAAAAACCCAAATTACTCAATACCCTGAATCAACGTTCCTTTACTGAATACACTTTTACTCAATGTTCGACATTTCAAAAACGAAGCTATTCGTTGTTGCTTGCTGTTTTTTTGCCCTTGCCTCGCTTACGTATATTCACCGGTACCCTACCGGCGATGATGCCTGGTTTGCAGAACAGTCGTTCTGGCTTCAAAAAGAGGGTATAATTAGGTCGGAGTTTTTCAGAGGCCTGCTCGGCTGGGAAAATCAGATCCTGGTGAGCCATAAACTGTTCCTGCTGGTAGGTGCGGTATTTATCCAACTTTTTGGTTATCAGTTACCTGCCCTTCAGTTTGTTGGATTGGTGTTTTTTTATACGATTGTCGGCGAGCTCTTTATCTATATCAGAAAAAGGGAAGGGGAAATTTATTCATGGTACTTACCTGCTATGCTTATACTGGTATTCGCCAACAGGCTTTTGGTAAAAATGAGTTTCGAAAACCGGCCGGAAATGATGCTGACCGCTCTCGGGTTTGGTTCCTTTTTGCTGATCGACCATGATAGAAAAAGTACCTGGAAAGTCCTTCTTGCTGCTGTGCTGGCAGGACTTGCTTTTCTTACACATCTAAACGGTGTTATATATTTAATAGCAGGAATGGTCACGCTGATCTGTTCCCGCAATTACCGGAGTACCTTGGTTTTCATGATTGCGGGTGGTTTCACCTGTCTGGCATATTTCATTGACATCATACAGGCCGACAACGGATTGCTGGCCTGGTACCAACAATTCCGGGGAGATCCGGCGACGCAAAATGCATTCGGTCTGTCCTCAAAGCTCCTGCAGTTGGTAACCTATCCCAGGCTTTTTTTTCATTCGCCTGAACAAATTGCCGTTTCACTGCTGCTTGTGTTTTTACTGTGGAACCAGCGCGCTTACATTAAATTGCTTCCGGTACGTCTCCGGGTTTATTCGCTGACGTTACTGCTATCGTTTTGGCTGATCACCAAGGCCAACGGAGCGCTTTACCTTGTACTTTTTATTCCCTTTATGCTGGTTTTGGCGTACGAACTTTATCGTTTGGCACCTTTTCGGAGCTGGGCGTTGAAGCTTGTGATTGCTGCGTATTTTGTGATCGGGGTTGTGGGTATGTGCCAGATCATATATACCAATGCGACGATGGAGTATTTGCCTGTATCCTATGAAAAGCTCCGAAAAGACATTCCCGACCACAAAAGCGGGTTTGTGCCGCTGACATTTTTTTTCAACGAATACGAACAATATCCCCGCTTGCTGACACACGAGAATTACAAGCTTCAATCCAATAAAAAAGGGATGACGACTGTTAAAATGGCTAAATGGGCCTATAAAAATGGTGCTGGATTCATAGTAATGGACTACAAATTCAGGCCGGAACCATACTATCCCAAAGCTGGGACAAAAAAAATACCTTTTTACAACTTGTCGTTTTTCAACGGACGTTTTGCGATTTATCAGCGCTGATCAGATCCATCTTTTCTTTTTGAAAAACCACAGAACCACGAGCGAAGAAAACACCATCAGTAGCAGTGAACCCCAAAATCCCCAGGGTTCGCCGGTAGATGGGATATGGTCGTAATTCATGCCAAAAATACCGGCAATCAGGGTTGGAGGCATAAATATGATGGTTACAACCGTGAAAATCTTAATCACCTGGCTCTGTTCAAGGTTGATCAAACCCATAAAGGTATTTTGAAGATATTCGAGCCGCTCAAAGTTGAAAGTCGTATACTCCAGCAATGAACTGATGTCTTTGAGGATAATCCTGAGATGTTCCTTCCTGTCTTCCGGAAAATACTGGCTCCGCAGAATACCCGAAAGTACCCGCTGTTTATCGATACTTGTTTCGCGCAGCATCATTGTGATTTCCTGTAACCCACTGATCCGGATCAGCACTTCCTGACGTGCTTTTTGTTCGTGACTGAGGTCCTTACTGATAGCGGAAATGTCCCTCGAAATGGCTTCAAGCGAATCGGCATCGGCTTCGATCCTGGTTTCAAGCAATAGCAGCATAAAGTCAACGCCGGTCTGGAAAGTATCTGGGCTGACTTTCATTTTCTTTACGGCGTCTGCAAATGTTTTAGAATCACCGCGACGATATGTGAACAGGATATTTTTGTTGAGGATAAATGAAACCGGGTAAGTTTCGTAGCCATTCTGATCCACTTTCAGGAAGTTAGAGTTGGCGTTAATGGTGTCATTTTGTTCAAAAAACCTGGAACTGCTTTCAATTTCCACGATTTCCTGCGGAGTCTGAAAACTGATCTCACATTTGTTTTCCACCCATTCTTCCTCCTCGGCAGTGGGGGATTGCAGATCCACCCAAACAAGATTTTTGACCTTGCCCAGTTCACGGATATCATTCTCGCGCTTGATTAATCTGCCTTCTTTGTAAAATATGCGTACCATTTTTTAAAATTGAGAAAAAAGTAGCGAAGAAAAAAGGAGGGAAGGTGGAAGGGAGGAAAGGAGGAAGGGGACGAGGGAATTGGATGTTTTTTAGGATCTAGTGAAAATTTAAGAATTATTAGATAATTTAATAGATCGTTGTTTAGAGAAATAAAGTCGAGTAATGAAAAATGCTGACAAAAGGCTAATTGATATATCTAAAATCAAGGTGAGTGCCAAAGTTAAAAGCCACGCCAATGATCCGTTTGTACTTAAAAAATTAGAAGAGGCGCGGCGGGTTTTAAAGAGCCTTGAAAAAATCAGGTAGTGATAGCCCAGCATGACATCTTAATCCTCCCTCCTCCCTTTCCTCCCTCCTCCCTTTCCTCCAGCTTTTAAAGTAAAAGTTGTAATTTTGCCAAATGCAAAGTAGTGCTTCCTCGGGGATATTTACGACACAATTCTGGTTATTGGGGCTTAGCTCGTTTTTATTCTCTTCCAGTTTCAATATGCTCATACCGGAACTTCCCGGTTACCTTTCTAACATGGGCGGTGCTGAGTACAAAGGCGCCATTATAGGTTTGTTCACATTGACGGCAGGATTGTCGCGGCCGTTCAGCGGCAGGCTTACCGACCGGATCGGCAGGGTTCCCGTCATGGCTTTCGGTTCGATCGTCTGTTTTGTCTGCGGATTTTTATATCCTCTGTTTACGACTGTAATGCCATTCCTGCTGTTACGTCTCGTTCATGGATTTTCCACAGGATTTAAACCTACGGGAACTTCCGCCTACGTTGCTGACATTGTACCGGCCGACCGTAGGGGTGAGGCTATGGGAATTCATGGTATGTGTATGGGTGTCGGATCTGCGTTCGGGCCGGCCGTGGGCAGCATGATCAGTCTTACTTTTTCATTGAATGCGCTTTTCTACACATCATCCCTTTTTGCATTTCTTTCTATTGCGATCCTTTTGAATATGAAAGAAACACTGCAGAAGAAAGAACGCTTATCGTTGAACGCTTTTAAGATTACGCGGCGGGATATTTTTGAGCCGGATGTGTTCAGCCCTGCTCTGATCACTTTTCTGTGTTACTTTGGTTTTGGGGCGGTTTCAACGGTAACTCCCGATTTTAGTGGCTATCTGGGCCTGCAAAATCGCGGATATTATTTTATGGTCTTTACTCTATTCTCCATTCTGGTGCGCCTTTTTGCCGGTAAAATTTCCGATAAGCATGGCAGGATGCCAGTAACGCTTGTGGGGATTTCGGTGCTCATCATCGCTATGGTCGTTACCGGATTTGCAGATTCGATTACTTTATTTTTAACCGGTGCTGCATTTTTTGGGGTGGCAATGGGTATTCTTTCTCCGGTACTTTCCGCCTGGACGGTGGACCTTAGCCGGGATGACAACCGGGGCAGAGCTATCGCAACCATGTTTATTTCCCTCGAGGCGGGAATTGGGCTGGGCGCATTTTTATCGGCTGCAATTTTTGTAAACCGCCGGGAAAATCTTCAGCTGGTATTTTTTTGTATGGCCGGTTTTGCAATCGCTGCATTGATTTACACCGCCTGTATCTATCAATATAAAAAACGCCGGGCACGTGTTATTTGACGACAGCTTTCAAACCATAGCAGTTCCATCGGAAGGATTTTTCAAAGACAAAGGCAGCAAGTTTCTCGCCTATGCCTTTCCGGTTCAGAATGACCAGGAAGCAAAAACGCACCTGGAAGAGCTTCGTGAACTGCATCCCAAAGCGGTTCATCATTGTTATGCATACCGCCTTGGGACCGACCGGATGAGTTACCGGATGAGTGACGACGGCGAACCTTCGGGAACGGCCGGTCGGCCCATTCTCAATATCCTGTATTCGAAGGATGTTACCAATATCCTTGTTGTGGTTGTGCGTTATTTCGGAGGTACGCTGCTGGGCGTTCCCGGCCTGATCAATGCGTACAAAACCGCGACAGAAAGTGCGCTCGACGAGGCAGAGGTCATTACGCGGCACTTATCGCATTTCTACGAGTTGAGATTTTCGTACATCCAAATGAATGATGTCATGCGGATCGCAAAGGAAATGGAACTGCCGGTTTCGGAGCAACAGTTTGAAATGGAATGCCGCATGATCGTGGAAGTCCGGACTACGTTGACGGAGCGTTTTATGATGCGATGCGAAAAGGTTGAGGGGCTCAGCATTCAATTGTTGTAGGGGTAGCAAATCTTAGTTATCTTCATCTTTCAGCATTCTGATAAAATCCTCTTCATAAGCCTTCAACGCCGCCAGCAATTCTTTTAATTCCTTCTCCTCGGGAGATCCTTTTTTGGCCCCGAAAATTTCATCCGCCCGCTCCGAGGCCTTTTCATAGTCACTTTCATTTTTGATCACCATATCGCCGCGCATTTATTTGTGATACGGTAAAGATATTTATAAAGGCTGAAACGTAAAAAAAACCGGCCTTTCGACCGGTTCATTTAATTTAGCAAACAGAAATATTAGTATCCCGGATTCTGGATTAATGTCGGGTTACCGTCTTTCTGGCTGTTCAGAATCTCATCCTGTGGAATCGGGAAGTACTTGTTTTTCGCGGCAAATACTTTTCCGGCCATGTAGCCACGCTTTCCAAAAGTACGCCCCGATGGTTCTTTACCGGGAACAGCCTCTTCGGCAGCATATTTGTTCAGGACTTTTTCCGCTATGCCCCAGCGGACGAGGTCAAAGAAGCGGTGTCCCTCCATAGCAAATTCCAGCCTCTGCTCCATACGAACCGCGTTTCTTGCATAATCTGCACCCTTGGCAGCGAAAGTTCCGGCTTGGTAGGGCTCTACAACATAAGTAACCGTAGGATCCTGGACAGAACCAGTTTTTGCCCGCAAACGAACCTGGTTTACATAACCTTCCGCCAAAGCGAGATTATTCAACTCCACTTCGCATTCGGCAAGCCAGAGCAACACATGAGAAACTTTCAGTAATCTGTAGTTATTGTTAACATTCCGCTTGCTGGTGGAGTGGGTGGTGCTGTTTTCTTCGGCCAGGTAATACATCCATTTTTTACCTGTAAACGGCCCGGCGTATTCTTGGGAACGGATCCAAGTAGAGCCGGGCATAGGGCCCCAGTCGAGGAAGTTCACTCCGCGGCGGCCAACTGTCCAGTCGAGTCGCGGATCGACAGGAACACTTTTGTCGAGCGTGAATGCAGCTGATGCAACTATTCCCTGATCATTTGGTAAATCCACTTTGTTGTAAGTATCCAGCGTTCCGTCTGCCGCAGTTCCGATCATCGGCAGGCCGTTTTCTGTTTTAAATGCATTCACCAGGTTGTGTGACGGCTGGTAGAAACCGCAGCAACCTCTTCCCGGAGCATTGGCGGAATATGGCCAGTTCAAATTATCCCCGGCATTCCCGTTGTTACCATTTGTACCATCATTTACCGAAAACTGGACTTCAAAAATCGATTCGGTATTGTTGTTCCCCGTAGTCCTGTAATTATCGTGGTAGTTGGCAACCAGCTTTTTACCTGAGTTTTTCAACACGTCTTCCAGTATGGTTTTAGCATCAGCCCATTTCTTCTGGAACAAATAGGCTTTGGCCAGATATGTTTTGGCCGCCCACTTGGTAGCTCTGCCTTTTTGTCCCTGTGTGGCTGGGAGGTTTTCCGCGGCAAACTGAAAATCTGCTTCAATTTTTGGCCAGATATCCTCTGTATTAGGTATTTTGGTAGAATTGCGGTCGGCCGCGACGTAAATTTTCTCATCGATAAAAGGTACTTTGTCCCACATCTTTTTGGCTTCAAAATGGTAATGTGCCCTTAAAAAGCGTGCTTCTGCAACCACCTGCGTTATTTCTTCTTTGGTCATATCCTTCACAAGTGGGTTGTTGGCTATCTGGATCACCTCATTGCAGCGCGCAACTCCGTCGTAAGAATGCCACCATTTTCCAAGAAAATAAGTATTGTCCGACAGCCAGTTGTATTGCTCAATAAATGATTGCTCCGGCTGGTCACCTGCGTCGGTCCCTTTTACCGCGTCGTCGCTACTGATACCACCAAAAACATAATTTGAAATGGTAGACTGGCGCCCGGTATTGCCGGCACCTACACCGTCCAAAAGTGAGTATGCGCCTATCAACAGGGCATTTACACCGTTTTTGTTACTCAACTGTTCAAGCGAAGCACGGCCCTGCGGCTTCAGATCAAAAAAGCTGTCGGAGCAGGAGAAGCCGAGACCGACCAATATGAATACTAATATGATTTTTTTCATCGTATGATTCGTAAAAATTTGAATGTCTGTTAGATTAAAAACCGAAACGTAAGCCGACGAGATAGGACTTTGCAACCGGGTAAGAGCCTTCGTCAACGCCCATGTGGGTATCCTGGTTATTTTCTCCCGATCTTCTCAGGTTGATATCCGGATCAAGTCCTGTGTATTTTGTGAGCGTGAACAGGTTTTGTCCCTGAACATAGACCTGGGCAGATCCGATCTTTATCTTTTTCAGCAGGTTTGCAGGCAGGGTATAGGTTAGCTGGATATTTTTCATGCGCAAGTAAGAACCGTCTTCCAGGAAGTAGGACGACACCTGCTGGCTGGTAGCATCACCTGAATTGAGCCGTGGAAGCTTGGCGTTGTCACCTGATTGTTTCCAGGAGTTGTACAGCATGTCTTTTGACCTGTTACCCTGGAAAACATTGAAATCCGTCCAGTATCTTACATAGTTGAAAATCTGGTTGCCTTGCACGCCTTGTCCGAACATGGTCAGATCAAAAGCTTTGTATCCCACGCTGATGTTGATACCGTAAGTAAAAGCGGGGTGAGGATTGCCGATAATCGTTCTGTCGGCAGCAGTAATGATGCCGTCTCCATTTACGTCCCTGAATTTAAAGGTACCTTCCCTGGTATACGATCCGAACTTGGGTGCGCTGGCGGCCTCAGCTTCGTCTTTGATCACGCCATCGACAAAATAACCGTAGTAGCTCGCAATCGGCAGACCGGCTTTCGTGGCCGACATGGCTGGTAAACGTGTGGTAAAGCCAAAGATCGTAGCATTTGGGTCATTATTCAGTTTCAGTACCTCATTTTTATAATGCCCGAAATTGACGCCCACCTGGTAGTTGAAATCACCTCTCTTGTCGCGGTAAGTCAAACCAATATCTATCCCTCTGTTTCTCACTTCACCAATGTTGGTATAAGGGATCGTACCGCTACCGGCAGTTCTTGGAATCGCGATCTGCGTCAGCATATCGGAGGTGACACGATTGTAAGCGTCCAGCACCAGCTCCAGTTTGTTATTGAGTAAGGTCGCATCCAGGCCTATGTTTGTCGAAGTGTTGGTTTCCCACTTGCCGTTGGCATTACCAAACTGGACGAGATCGAAACCTGTAACGATAGAAGTTCCCGACCCGGCGATATCATAGGCATTGTTCTGTGGATCAGATGCATATAACGTGTACGCATTGTATACATTAGGGATGAGTTGGTTACCTGTTTTTCCCCAGCCTACCCTGAGTTTCAGGTCATCCACAAACTTGACCGATTTCATAAAGCTGAGCTCCGTCATCCGCATACCCACTGAAAAAGCCGGGAAAATACCGTAGCGATTAGCCTCGGAAAAACGGGAAGAACCATCGCGCCGTAAAGTGAAATCAGCCAGGAAAAGCTCCTTAAACGAGTAATTGACTTTTCCGAACTGCGAGAACAATGAACTCTCCGTTGCACCTGGCCCTGCGTTGCTCAGACCTGCTACGAAACCGGCATCGAGGTAGCGGTATTCCAGATCGTCAAATGCGAAGTTGCTTCGGCTCGCCCTGAACTCAGCCGCATACGTTTTGACCGCCTCGGTACCAACCAACAGATTGACCGTGTGCACTCCGAACGATTTGTTGTAGTTCAGGGTATTGAACCAGGTATAGGAGCGGTCCACATTGTTGATCACATTGAGACTGTTTGCATTCCTGGCTTCTGCCGCTTCAATGTCGCGATGAAAGTATTCGGATCTGTTGAACTGATTGTATTCCAATCCGAAACTGGTTCTTGCGTATAATCCCGGAAGGATGTCGACCTGAGCATAGGCATTTCCGAAAGCGTGCGTACCTTTTGTGATATTGTCTTTTTCACGGTAAAGGCGGGCGAGGGGATTGGGTGCATTTCCGAGGTTGCTTCCACGGCTTCCTGCAAAACCGTTATAGGGGGACAAGTTTGAACCTCCCAATGCCGCCGGTCCGTTGGTGATATCAAATACGGGGATAATCGGGTGAACCCGGATCGCGAACATGATCGGATTACTTTCGTCATTGTTGACAATGCCCTGTCTTTCGTCATAAGAGAAGGTAAAGTTTTCCCCTACGGTCACCTTGCCTTTGGTAAACTCTGTATTGGCGCGCAGTGAATACCTCTTGTAGTTGGTGTATCTCAAAATGCCATCCTGCTTAAAATAATTGGCAGAAAGGGCATACTTTGCAGTTTTTGATCCGCCCGAAGCTCCTACCTGAAAATTGGCAATAGATGCCGGATCGAAGATGACATCCTGCCAGTCTGTGCCCTCTTTATTGGATTTGGTAATGTTAAAGGCAGTTTTGCCTAGATTGGGATCGGCTATGTCATTCGTATAAGTGTAGTTTCCGGGCAGTGTGCCGTATACATTTGGATAAATATAATCCGCGATCGTCTGCTCGCCGTTGGGCCCGAACTTGTATTGAGCCGAAGGCGAGGTTTCCGATGGACTTTTCCCTGCACCAAGGTCGGACTGATAAAGGTATTGCCCCAATTCGTTGGTGTTCAGAAGATCCAGCATTTTGCCAGGTCTTTGTGTACCGGTATAAAAGTCAAAAGTGATTTTAGGCTCGCCTGGTTTGCCTTTTTTTGTGGTGATAATTACCACGCCATTGGCGGCACGGGCGCCGTATATAGAAGCCGCGGATGCATCTTTGAGTACCTGCATGGATTCGATATCATTGGGATTCAGCTGATTGAGTGTTCCCTGGGTGGGTACGCCGTCGATAACGTAGAGCGGACTATTGTTGTTAATTGATCCAAATCCCCGGATACGTACCATGGTTCCGCCACCCGGTGAGTTATCGTTTCCGACGGTCACCCCTGAGGCGCGCCCCTGCAACATCTGGGTAACACTGGCTGTGGGAACTGCCGTGAGCTCCTTGGTATTGATGACGGTAACAGCCCCGGTGATATCTTTTTTCCTCTGGGCGGCATAACCCGTCACGACCACTTCGGTGAGGTTTTTGACGTCATCTTCGAGTGAAATGTCGATGACGGTTTGATTACCCACCGTGATTTCTTTTTTCAACAAACCAATGGAAGAAAAAACAAGGATAGCATCGGTACCGGGGACATCGATCATGTAATTTCCGTCGGCGTCGGTCACAGTGCCTGTTGCCGTGTTTTTTAACTGTACGTTTACACCTGGTAAACCTGCTCCGTCGACCGAGGAAGTTACCTTACCTCTAACGGGATGTTGCTGGGCAAATGACGGCTGGGCAGTCCATGCCAGCGACACAATCAGCAAAAAACTGAAAAGTGAATTTCGTAAATTTTGTCTCATAAAAAATGATGGGAAAAATGTTAAAAAAATATTAATTAGTATAGGTATAATGCCAAATATATGAATTGGCGTCATATTTTATAATGTATACTATAAATATTTTTATAAGTAATATTGATAAAGTAATGGTTACAAATGATCATTTTCTTTAAAAAAACGGTAATGCAATCGTTTGCATAGTGTTCAAATGCTTCAAAATAATTGTTCGTAAACCACTATACGCCGGGATTTATACGAGGAAAAATATTTGCAACTCAAGGTGTATTTTTGTGGTTATTCATTAGCACGGATTTTTCCGGTATCAGGATTACACTAACATTGCTGCTATTTTGGAATACTTGAATGGTTTAGAAATTGAGGAACAGGACCTCATAGAAGTAGAAGGTGCCCGTGAGCATAACCTGAAAAATATAGATGTTGACATTCCGCGGAATAAGCTGGTGGTGGTGACCGGCATCAGTGGCAGCGGGAAATCTTCACTGGCTTTTGATACGATTTATGCGGAGGGGCAGCGCCGCTATATGGAGAGTTTTTCCTCCTATGCGCGTGGCTTTATCGGGGAAATGGAGCGACCGGATGTGGATAAGATCACGGGCCTTTCTCCTGTTATCAGTATTGAACAAAAAACAACTTCCCGCAATCCGCGGTCGACGGTCGGGACGGTTACGGAGATATATGATTTTCTGCGGCTGTTGTATGCGAGGGCCGGCAACGCCTATTCGTATGTGACCGGCCGGCGAATGGTGAAACAGTCCCAGGATCAGATCGTTAATCAGTTAATGACGCAGTTTCTCGGACAAAAGATCGTATTGCTGGCACCGGCGGTTAAAGGACGGAAAGGGCATTACCGGGAGCTTTTTGTGCAGATCGCACGATTGGGCTATACCAAAGTAAGGGTGGACGGTGAAGTACAGGATATCGCCCCGAAAATGCAGCTCGACCGCTACAAGGTGCATGATATCGAAATTGTGATCGACCGGGTAGTACCGAAGAAAGAGGAGGAAGACCCGCAGTCGCGGTACCGTCTTAGCCAGTCTGTGGCTACTGCGATCAAACAAGGAAAGGGCGCGCTGATGGTTTTGGACGCAAAAGGGGAGACCTATTACTTTTCCCAAAACCTGATGGATCCTGAGTCGGGAATCAGCTACGATGATCCTGCCCCGAACGCATTTTCTTTTAATTCGCCTTACGGCTGGTGCCCTACCTGCCAGGGACTTGGCGTGGTGGAGGAAATTACGGAAGAATCCATTATACCTGACAAATCGCTGAGCATCAGCAAGGGCGGTATAGCGCCCATGGGAGAGTACCGGGAAGCATGGATCTTCAAACAGCTGGAGGTACTCCTCAAAAAGTTTAAGATCACACTGACGACCCCACTGAACAAATTCCCTGAGGAAGCGATCAAACTCGTGTTGTATGGAAGTGAAGATGCTGTGCCGGTACCCTCCAAAAAGTACCCGGGAACGGAATGGGAAACGAAGTTCGACGGGATTGTCAATTTCCTGAAACGCCAGCAGGAGTCGGGAAATGATAAAATCCAGGACTGGCTGAAGGACTTTATGACGATACAAACCTGTCCGGAATGTGAAGGAAAGCGTTTGAGAAAGGAATCACTGCATTTCCGGGTAGACGGCAAGGATATTGCGGAATTGTCGAACAGCGATATCAGGGAGCTGGCCGACTGGCTGGTGAACCTGGAAGACCGCCTGGAAGAAAGACAAAGTGTGATTGGCCATGAGGTATTGAAGGAAATTCGCAAACGGGTTGGTTTTCTTCTTGATGTGGGCCTTGACTACCTCACGCTGAACCGGGCGCTCCGTACACTTTCGGGAGGGGAAGCGCAACGCATTCGACTGGCTACGCAAATCGGTACCCAGCTTACAGGAGTACTTTATATCATGGACGAACCGAGCATCGGGCTGCATCAACGGGATAATGTGCGGCTGATCAATTCGCTGAAAAGCTTGCGTGATCTTGGAAACACGGTACTGGTTGTGGAACACGATAAAGATATGATGCTAGCCTCCGACTATATCCTGGATATAGGCCCGGGCGCAGGTCGTCATGGCGGAAATGTGGTGGGAGCGGGAACGCCTGAAGTTTTTCTTCAAAACGGGTCATTGACAGCGGAATATCTGAGTGGGAGAACATCGATTGAGGTACCTAAAAAGCGCAGAAAAGGAACGGGGCAGGCTATCTCTTTGAAAGGATGTACGGGGCACAATCTTAAGAATGTAAATCTCTCGGTCCCGCTGGGAACTATGGTTTGCGTGACAGGCGTGAGCGGGAGCGGAAAATCCTCTCTGATTCATGAAACGCTGTTTCCACTACTTAATCACCACTTTTATAAATCACGGAGAGAGCCATTGTCCTACAAATCCATTGAAGGCCTGGATCATATCGACAAGGTAATAGAAGTGGACCAGTCGCCGATCGGACGTACGCCCAGATCAAACCCGGCTACCTATACCAATCTTTTTACGGATATCAGGACGCTTTTTGCCGAGCTGCCGGAAGCTAAGATCCGGGGTTACAAGCCGGGCAGATTTTCATTCAATGTAAAAGGCGGTCGTTGCGAGGACTGTGAAGGTGCGGGTATGAAGAAAATTGAGATGGACTTTCTACCTGATGTGCATGTGAATTGTGAAACCTGCAAAGGAAAACGGTTCAACCGCGAAACGTTGGAAGTGCGATTCAAAGGAAAATCGGTGGCGGACATTCTTGACATGACAGTTGAGACCGCACTGGAATTTTTTGAAAACCAGCCACGGATTTTGCGAAAAGTGCAAACATTGAATGATGTTGGCCTTGGCTATATTACTTTAGGACAACATGCTACCACACTTTCGGGCGGGGAAGCGCAGCGTGTGAAACTATCCGAAGAACTTTCCAAAAGGGATACAGGAAAAACGCTGTACATCTTGGATGAGCCCACAACAGGGCTTCATTTTCAGGATATTCGCCATTTGCTGAACGTACTCAACAAGCTGGTGGAAAAAGGCAATACGGTTTTGATCATCGAGCATAACCTGGACGTGATCAAAGTCGCGGATTACGTGATCGATGTAGGCCCGGAAGGCGGTGCGCAAGGCGGACGTATCATTGCCGAAGGGACACCGGAAAAAGTTTCCAAAGTGAAGGGCAGCTATACCGGCCACTTCCTGAAAGAGGAATTAAAATAACGATCCGAAGCATAGAAAATAGCGCGTCTGCTGATTGGGCAGGTGCGCTATTTTATTTCGATTTTGTTCCAATAGGGCAGCGATTCCGATTTGTCATCGTCAATCAGCCGCGCTTCGTAGAAACCCGGTTTTGCATTTACGGGAATGTCGTATTGACCATAGTAGAACATGATGGTTCCGTCGCCATGAGACGGGTCGCCTTTTACATTCGCATTGATCAGCAGGGTTTGCTGCTGATTCTTCAATTGCAGCACGGGGAGCTTACGGGTTGGGTCAAAGCTTTCGTACATTTTGCCCAGCACGGCTGGAAATGGGCTAATCAGTAATGAATGTCCACTGTTTACACTTATTTTTCTGGCTAGTTTGAAGGCGTATGTTTCGGTCGGATAGCTGCCTTGCATTAACCAGACCTGTCCGATTGATTTGCCTTTTTCTTTTGAAGCAATCACATTTCCCATGCTCGTTATAGGCTCTCCGTTTTCCAGATAGGTAATTGCATACGACCCGTCGGGAACGCTCTTGGGAATCGTGAAGGAAAGCGAAGACGGACTTTCGAACCGGGCATTGAGAATAACCGGTGAAGAAAGAAAATCACTCCCGATTTTGATGGTGTACTTGTAAGATGCCGTAAAACCATTGCCTTCCACGAGCAGGATTTTACCGGTAGGGACCGGGTCGAAGAACATGCCCGATTCGCTGATCCCATATATCAGCGCCCTTACTTTTGAAAACTTTAAATTACTGGCTGCAACAACTATTTTTGATCCAAAAGTTGCTTCTATCGAAAGATGATCAGCGTCCAGGAAATCTTTGACGTCCTGAAAATACAGCGTGGCCGCTCCGTAGTATCCTCTGATCTGCTTTTTGGTTTTATCGTCTTTGAGCGTGAAAAACAAGGTGTCCGTCGACCCCGGTGTTTCGGGAGCAGTGCCGACACCTGATATAAAATCGACTGCGACGGTACAATTCTTGTCCTGGTTGGAGTGCAAAACGTCCGTTACATTCAATGCGATTTTTAGTTTAGCCGCATGTTTTACATAGAGTTTAAAAGATCTTATTTTCCCCGATTGGGCCGCAACATCAAAAAGAAGTGGCGGGCTGTTTTTAAATATAAAATTGATCTGCCCGGTTGGGTCATGCGGCGCGGCCACGGTGGCTTCGGGATACAGCTTCAATCTGACATTGATTTCGTCTTTCAGGTAATTTTCAGGAAGGGTTACCAGGTAAGCATGCTGGACAGAATCGAAGATGATTTCGGCAGCACCAGGAATTTCGAGATCCTGAATGTAATCGACTGATGTGCGTTTGGTAATCTCAGTTTTTTCGGGTTGTGGCTCCGGTTCGGAAGAGGGTTTGTCTTTTTTTATACAACCCAAAAAAATAACCTGAAAAAGGAAAAGAGCGGGTACTATTTTCTTCATAGCTTTTGCAAAAGATAGGTGTGTGAATTTGACAATCAAGTCTGTAAAATAAGTACAATAACGGATTTTTTACATCCATTTACTCAAAAACAGATTGAAACCCTCTTTATACTGGTCGCTGACTGGAATCGTAATGGTGCCGATTTGAATGGTATTGCGGGTCACGGCGCTGATTTTGTCGAGATTGACAATGAAAGAGCGGTGTACGCGCATGAATTTGGAGGACGGAAGTTTTTCTTCCAGTGCTTTCAGGCTGGTGAGCGAAAGAATGGGCTTGGGCTCTGACTTTAAATGCACCTTTACGTAATCTTTAAGGCCCTCGGTATACAAAATGTCATTGTAGGCAATGCGGACGAGCTGATACTCGACCTTGAGGAAAAGGTATTCGTCTTTTGGTTCTTGTGTGCCGCCAGACGCGGCTTTTTGCAGGAGCTCTACATAGGTTTGGGCTTTGGAAGCCGCGCGAAGGAATTCTTCGTAATTAAAGGGTTTTAGGAGATAGTCGAGTGCGTCTACGCGAAAACCGTCGAGCGCGTACTGGTTAAAAGCAGTGGTGAAAATAATTCTCGGACCTGGTTTCCCTGCTTTTTCAATGACTCTTGCCAGTTCTATGCCTGTAAGGTCGGGCATCTGGATATCCAGAAAAATAATGTCGATATGTTCGGTATGTATCGCATTCAACGCTTCCACTGCGCTTGAATAGCGTCCTGTGAGCGTAAGAAAAGGAGTTTTTTCGATGAACGCGCACACCAGTCCAAGAGCAAGAGGTTCGTCATCTACGGCAATGCATTTTAATGGAGTCATGCAGTTTCCAGTTCCAGGTGTACCTCAAATTCTTTAATCTCCCGGTTTTCGTTCACTTCCAACTGGTATTTCCCGGGATAAAGCAGATCGAGCCTGCGCTGGGTATTGCTCAGTCCGATTCCGTTACTTTCATCGAGTGCCTGCCTTTTGTCCGTAAACAGCGTATTTCTTACTTCCACATGAATTTTGTTGCCGTCCTGGCGGATCTGAATGTCGATCCGGCTTGGCTGCACAGCGCTCACACCATGTTTGAAAGCATTTTCTATAAATGGTAAAAAGAGCATAGGTGCTATGGAAACATCATGAAGCGGACTGGGGGGGTCAAGGTGGACGGTAACCTTATCAGTGAGCCGCAGCTGCATCAACTGAATGTAATCCTGGGCGAAGGCAATTTCCTGGCTCAGTAAAACAGTACCATGCTGGGTTTCGTACAATACATACCGCATCATGCGCGAAAGCTTGTGCAGCGCCTCCCGGGCAGCTTCCACATCAATGACGGTTAATGCATATATGTTGTTAAGTGTATTGAAAAAGAAATGAGGATTAATCTGCGCTTTCAGGAACGACAGCTCGGAATTGATCTTTTCCTGTTCCAGGTTTTGCCGGTATTGCTTATCGCGCTGGGCATTCTGAACGGCGGCAACGCTGGTACTTAAACCAATAATAATGAGCGCGGTCAGCAGTGCAAAATAGTCCAGCTTTTCCTTGGACTTTTTGGCGCCATTCACCTCCCGCGCAGTTTTAAATGCCCTGTCCATTTGTTCACCGTGATTTACGAAGATTTTTACCTGCTCAATCGTAACCGCCAGCATAAGTACTGATGCCACATTGAAAAGGATAAAGCGTACGTACCGGTTTTTGGCCAGGTATCTTGGGAACCATATATAGTAATTGAGATAAAAAATGCCGATCAGAAGCGAAAACAGGACAGCCTGTTTGATCCAGAAAGAAACAGGAAAGGTAATCTGCCAGCTGAGCGGCTGCCACATCAGCAGCAATGCCAGGAAAACCCATCCTAAAAGATGCGGAAAGAACGGAGGGTATTTTCGGGAAGTGCGCGTATCCATCAGATATTGGTTAGTGAGCATACATTGAACGTAGCATATCGGTACAATTTTACATGGAATCTGTTAAAGTGCCTATTCTAATCGATCAATGTTCCTCAAATACCGACTGATCCACCACAGCACTCTATAAAGGAAAACCGGGAATCCGTGCAAAGCCAGCAGTTTCTTTTTTAATTTTCATCCTGCCACTGATCGTGTAAAAGGAGAATTTGATCGGTACATCTTGTGTTTCTATCTATTGCGTTTTATTACAATTGATAATAGTGGTTATTTTGAAATTCGAATAATACATCAAAGGCAACCCAAACCATGAACATCAATTTACGAATCTTATTATTAATGATCACAACGGGGCTGGCAACATCCTCATTCGCACAGTTTCCCGGCGGCGGCGGAGGCAGGTCTGGCGGTGGTGGTGATTTCAGGCGCGACGGCGGGGACAGGCAGCGGCAGACGGTGATTCCGGGTACGGCCGAAGACACCCGTAAGGGAAGCGGAAAAATAAAAGGGATATTAGTGGATTCCACCAGTAAAAGTCCGGTTGAATTTGCATCTCTTGCTTTGATAGATACGAAAACCAATGCTCCGATCGACGGCACGACGACTGACGACAAAGGGGCATTTACACTTACGAAAGTTGCTTCCGGCGATTTCAAGATCCTGATATCCTTTATCGGTTATAAAACGAAGACGATAGCCAATGTTAAAATAGACCGCCGTACTGACCTGGATCTGGGCACCATTGCCTTTGCCCCTGACGTAGTTCAGCTGAATGAAGTTGAGGTAGTTGGAATGGCTCAGATGATTGAGGAGAAGGTGGACCGGCTTGTTTATAATGCCGAAAAAGATATTACGAGTAAAGGTGGCGACGCTTCGGATGTAATGAGGAAAGTGCCTATGCTGACTGTAGACCTCGACGGGAACGTTTCGCTCAGAGGAAGCTCAAACGTGCGGGTATTGATCAATAACAAGCCTTCGACGATCATCGCGACCAGCGTTGCAGACGCATTGAAGCAAATTCCTGCCGATATGATCAAATCGGTGGAAGTGATCACGTCACCTTCCGCCAAATATGATGCAGAGGGCTCGGCAGGTATCATTAATATCATTACCAAAAAGAGCACTATCCAGGGAGGAACATTGAACCTGGACACGGGGATCGGTAACCGTGGCTCGAATTTGGGGTTGAGGGGAAATTACCGGGTTGGGAAAATGGGTTTCAGCCTCGGAGGGTTCGGGAGGTTCAATTACAACATGCCCGGCAGGACAGAAAACCTCCAGACAGGTAAAATTGAAAGGTTTTCGGTTCGCCAGATGAGTGACACGGACAACAAAATGGCGTTTGGATCCTATAATTTTGGATGGGACTATGAGATAGATTCCAAGACTTCTCTTTCAGCGGGCGTTCGCTATGGGATGCGAAATATGCGGAATACGCAAAATCTGTCCACTTTCAATACGCAGGCGGACGGTACTACGAAAACGAGTTTCCGGGATGTGTCGACCAAAGATCTTTCAGGAACCTGGGATGTTAATGTGGATTATATAAGAACACTCAGCAAGCCACAGCAGGAACTGAGCATTTCGACCCAGTACAGCCGGAATAACAGGACAAACGATTTTGACGCTGACGTATATTCGCTTAGTAACGAACAGCTTAGAGAATTGCTAGGTACACAAGGGAACAACAATAGCAGCCACAATCAGGAGAGTACTGTTCAGCTTGACTATCAGACACCTATCAAAGACAATCAGATGCTTGAAGTGGGAGGAAAAGGAATTTTTCGTCAGGTGGTCAGTAATTATGACTATTACAGCACGGTGGACACGCCCCAGGCTGCAAGTAACCTGAACTACGATCAGAACGTAGCTGCGGGATATCTGTCCTATACTTTTACAACGAAAAGTAAGTTTACGGTCAAAGCAGGTTCGCGGTACGAGTATACCAGCATTGACGCTCGTCAGGGAGAAGTAGGAGACCTTAACCTGCCAGCCTATGGTAACCTCGTACCGAGCATTAACATTTCACAGACTTTCGGCAAAGGCCAGACTATTAAATTGGGTTACAACCGTCGTTTGCAAAGACCCGGGATCCAGTTTTTGAACCCTAACGTAAACGCTGCCAATCCCCAGAACATCTCCGTGGGTAACCCCAACCTGAAACCTGAACTGACAGACCAAATCGAATTGGGGACGAGCTTTTTCAAGAATTCCCTGTACGTCAATGTTTCCACTTTTGCACGTTTCACAAACAGCTCTATTGAAAGTATCCGTACAACCAGCGACGAAGGCGTTATTACCACGACTTACGGAAACATCGGCAACAAAAAGAATTATGGTGTGAACTTGTTCGGAAACATGACATTCTTTAAAAGATGGCAGGTAGGTGGCGGTATGGATGCTTATTATGTGAGCTTGTCCAACAATAGCCCTAATCCTGCACTTAAAAACAACAACAGCGGGGTAGTGGTCAGTGGGAGGTTCAGAACAGGGCTTACCATTAAAAATGGCTGGGGATTACAAGCTGGTGGTTTTGTGAGAGGAAGAGATGTTCAGCTGCAGGGGACACAAGCAGGTTTCCGCATGTATGATTTTGGTATCAAGAAAGATTTTACGAACAAACGTGGAAGCATCGGTTTCGGAATGGAGAACTTCCTGGCTCCGTCATTCAAGATGAAGACCAGCCTCGAATCCGCTACGTTTACGCAGAACAATACCAACTTTTTATACAACAGAGGTTTCAGGATCAATTTCTCATATCGCCTGGGCAAAATGACCTTTGTTGAACAAAAAGCAAGGAGAAGAAAGTCTGTTAATAATGATGACCAGAAAAGTGATGGCGGTGGCGGAATGGATGCTGGAGGCGCAGGTGGTGCACAAGCAGCGCCGGCAATTACAGTGCCGGCAGTAAGACCCGCAGGCGCTACCGGCAGGCCACAAGGCATGCGACCAGCTGGTGACAGTACCGCGGCACCGGTTCGGCAGGGGGCTCCCTTCCAGCCTGGCACTAGACCTGATTCGACTGCAAGACCGGCATTTTCTACGGATTCTACCACTGCAAAACCTGATAGCACAGCCAGGCCGGTATTCCCGGAGACCCCGGTAAAATCGGATTCCACTGCTGTTCCTGCCAAACCAGCAACGCCTGCTGATTCATTACCAAAGAAGGATTAATATCTACTAGTTTATAAATGCAGAAAAGCCCGGACTTTGATTGGTCCGGGCTTTCATTTTTATATCAAAAAAAGGCTCAGGCAGTCCCGTTTTGTTTTCGTATTTCCAGTAAGATCCTGTCGGCTCCAGCTTCAAGGAGTTCATCGGCAAGTGCGGTTCCCAGTTCCTCAGGGTAATTAATTGACCCGCTCTGGGTTTTTCGGATCAGTTCAGCCCCATCAAGACTAATGATCCCGCCTGAGATATTGATCTGATCGTCATGGAGGGCGGCAAGTCCGAATACCGGAATGCTGCAGCCTCCCTGTAGCCTTTTCAGAAACGCCCGTTCGGTAAGCAGGCAGATTTCAGTCGGTCCGTGGTTGAGCAATTGTTTTAACAAAGCTTTTTTATCATCCGGTAAAGAAACGGCACATTCGATCGCGACGCTGCCTTGCCCTACGGCGGGGGTAAATTCATCCAGAAGCAAATGCTCCGCTATTTTATCATCATATTCCATCCGGTGAACGCCGGCATAAGCCAGCAGCAATGCATCACATTGGCCTTCTTCCAGCTTTCTGAGACGTGTCTGTAAATTACCACGCATATCCACGGTTTTAATTTGCGGATAAAAATGCTTTAACACTGCAATACGGCGGGTTGAGGAAGTTCCCACTACGAAAGTTTCGCCGCTTTTCAGGGATAAATCCGTATTGTGGCTTACGAGTACATCATTGGCTTTTTCACGTTCAGTAAAAGCGATGAGCTCAAAAGAATCGTCGAGCTGGGATTGAAGATCCTTAGCGCTGTGTACGGCTATATCAATACTGCCATCTTTCAGCTGGTCTTCCAGTTCCTGTGTGAAAACACCTTTACTGCCTATTTTAGACAAAGACCTGTCAAGGATCTGATCTCCCTTTGTTTCGATGATCACAATCTCGGTGTCCACTCCGCCTTTTTTTAAAAGGTCTTCCACATAATATGCCTGCCAAAGGGCCAGTTTACTTCCGCGGGTTCCTATTTTAATATGCATTTTGATTGCTCCTCACTATTTGTTTCTAACCTTTTACTCATTTATACTAAATACCGACAGTGTCACTTTCATCAGTAACGATTTTGTCCTCGATATACGAAACAATAAGCGATGCTATATCAATCCCGCTTATTTCTTCAATGCCTCTTAAGCCTGGGGAAGAATTCACTTCCATGACCAGGGGGCCCCGTTCCGACTGCAAAAGATCTACCCCGGCAATTTTAACCCCCAATGCTCTTGCGGCAGCGATGGCCGTATGTTCTTCTTCCGGGGATAATTCAATGATACAGCCTTCGCCCCCGCGATGGAGGTTGGATCGGAAGTCACCTTCTGCGCCCTGGCGTTTCATGGCTGCAATTACCTTATTGCCGATCACAAATGCCCGGATGTCAGCTCCTTTGGATTCAGCTATATATTCCTGAATCAGAAAGTTGGCCCTCAACCCATAAAATGCTTCGATCGTAGACTTGGCTGCTTTGATGGTTTCTGCGAGCACTACACCCACTCCCTGAGTACCTTCCAGTAATTTGATTATTACCGGCGGGCCACCTACCATGTGTATGAGCTCGTTTACCTGTGCTGGATTTTTGGCAAAAACCGTTTTCGGGATACCGACGCCGGATTTTGCCAGTACCTGCATGCTGCGCAGCTTATCGCGTGAGCGGAGTATCGCCTGGGATTTGACAGTTGTAAAAACCTTCATTAACTCCAGTTGCCGAACTACAGCACATCCAAAAGCGGTAACCGAAGTTCCTATTCTCGGGATTACCGCGTCGATGCCCGTGATTTGTTTTCCTTTATAAATGATGGTAGGCTTTCCGCCTTCAATCATCACGAAGCACTTCACGTGGTCGATAACAACTGCCTGATGACCTTTTTCTTTTATAGCCTCTACCAGACGCCTTGTTGAATACAGGTCGGGATTGGTAGATAAAACGGCGATTTTCATATAATTCCGGATAATTGAGAAGTGGAGGTAGAGGGCAGGTCAGTTAATTTTTGTTGTTGGCATGAGCTGTTACACCAGAACGTTTCAAGGCTGATAAATCTTTCTGTGAGACGTCAATAATAAAACGGTTCTTCAACAATTTGCGGCCTATCAAAATAGGGTACCGCATTTTCCGCCTGTTGGCCAGTGAGAATTCTGTCCGGATATTTCTTCCGAAAATTTTTATCCTTGTTTTGATCACGTAGCGTTTTTCCTCTCTACCTGATGAATTGCGTATGATCGTTTCTTTAAAATCGGTGACAGAAAATGATTGTTGCGGCGCTCCCTTCTTTGCATCGAGATGAAACCTGAGCACGGTCTGGTCGCCTTCTTTAACCAAACCTACCCGGGAACAGTGAATAGCGGAGGTATTGGCCCCGGAGTCGATCCTGACTGGAATATTGAACCAATCCAGGTCTGGCAGATCCACAATGTCGGTTGCGCCTATAATTTCGATCGGATATTTCATTTTCGCTGGAAAAACAGGGCAACTGTCAATGAGAGATCCAAAAAGACCATTTTAGCTCTAACGTTCCTTTCGATATGGTAATATGCAGTATTTACTTCCTCGATCATTTTTTCCAGAGAGTCAAAATTGACCGCTTTGGAGAAATTCTGAACGAAAGTAAGTTCTTCCTCGGGAACACGCAACAATTCACCGGCCCCGTGGCTCCATACCAGCATATCCCGGAACAGCCGCAGCGCATATTCCATCAAGCCTTTTTGTTTCTCCTTATTCATCACATCAAAGCCATCGGCCAACTTTACAAGATGTGAGACATCATATCTATAGCAAGAGCGCATCCATGCTGCAAACCAGCCAGAGCGGTCGTCTTCATTATCCTGAACGAGTTTGAGGGCTTCGGAAAGATTACCGTCACACAAATAGGCGATCTGATTCGCGGCAGTGTCGCTGACATTCCGTTCTTTTAAATAAGAACGTACTTCTGCGTCAGAAAACGCCGGAACTGCGATGCGTTGGGTACGGGAAATAATAGTGGTAAGCAGCTTGTCGGACTGATCGCTTACCAGCAGGAAAAGGGTTTTTTCTGGCGGCTCTTCCAATATTTTTAAGATGGCATTGGACGAGGAGGCATTCATGATATCCGGCTTCCAGATCAATAGGATCTTGTATTCTCCTTCGTAGGACTTAACGGATAGTTTTCTGAGAATTCCCCGGGCTTCTTCTACGGAGATATTTCCCTGCTTGTTTTCGGCGGTGATAAAATCCAGCCACTCAGGTAAAACGCGGTAGGGATTTTCCAGTAAAAATGAGCGCCAGAGTCCTAAAAATGCCTCACTGGTTTTGCCGTCTACTTTTTTTGAAGTTGCAATCGGGAAGATAAAATGAAAATCCGGGTGCACCAGTTTGCTCATTTTGCCGCAGGAAGCGCACGTGCCGCAGGCATCGTCCTCATGCTGGTTTTCACAATTGATATAGGTAGCAAAAGCCAGTGCCAAGGCAAGACCAGCACCACCAACAGAACAGTCGAACAGCTGAGCATGAGCAAGGTGGCTGTTTTGCACCGAACGTCTCAATGTAGATTTTATAGGTTCCAGTCCAGGAATATCTCTGAAAAGCACGACTGTTTTGGGTTATTTTGATTAAAACCACGCGGCAAATTAACTAAATCCCGCGTTGTTCCTTTGTTTGTTCAAATACTGATCTGAGAATATTTTCCTCGGTTTTACTAAATGCCATGTTTCTTCTGCTGACTGTATCGCTGGCCACGGACAAGGCTTTTTCGAGTCTGTACTCGGCCAATCCTTCGGCTTTCCCTCCCCATGTAAAAGAGGGGGTATGCTTAGCCTGAAAGCCTGCACCGAACACATTTACACTTACGCCGACAACGGTCCCGGTGTTGAACATTGTAGAAATTCCTGCTTTGGAATAATCGCCCATCATCAAACCGCAAAACGTGAGGCCTGTATCTGCCAGGGAGCCGGACGCATAGCTGTGCAACTTTACATTGGTGTGGTCATTTTTCAGGTTGGAGTTGTTGGTATTTGCGCCAAGGTTGCACCATTCTCCCAACACTGAATTTCCCAGATATCCGTCATGACCTTTGTTACTATATCCGAATACCACACAATTGCTGACTTCGCCACCCAGTTTACAAAATGGGCCTACACTGGTATTAGGGCGTATTTTGGTTCCCTGGGCCAAAACAGAACTTTCACCAATAGCAAAAGGTCCCTGGATCATGGACCCTTCCTGGATCAAAGCATTCCGGCCAATGTATATAGGTCCGTGTTCTGCATTTAATACGGACGCTTTGATCACCGCGCCTTTTTCGACAAATACATTTTCAGCATTATAGACATGTGTAAAAGGATCTGAAACAGGCTCAGATTCTTGTTGTTCCTTTATCCTTGCAAAATCGGCCGCGATCTGAGCCCCGTTAAGTAAAAAAATATCCCAGACATTCCTGATCATGGTGAATTTTTCGGCGTACGGGCGAACATCGAAGGACCCCGTTCCTATCTCTGCCGACCATGAAGTCGCAGAACGAACGGCAAGCATTTCGTTCTGATCAGAAACAAGGGCCGAATTAAGAGGTAATTTCAGGATTTCAGTAAGGAGTGTGGCATCCGGGCATAAAGCTCCGTTGATAAACAGGTTGTCGTCTGTAATCCTGGCAGGAAATTTGGAATTGAGATAAGGTGCCGTTTGAAAGGACGAGGACCTGGCGAAGCAGGCGTCCCACTTTTCGGAAATCGTATGTATGCCGCAGCGAATTGCAGCAACCGGGCGTGTGTAAGTAAACGGTAAAAGCTGTAAACGGATTACCGGATCATCGAACAGAATAATATCAGGCATATTTTATTCAAGTATGTGTGACCAAAGTTCGTCCATTTTTCGGTCAGGACAAAAAAAGAAGCAGTCTCCTGATAGCTTTTGCCAAGAGACTGCTTTTGCAAGAACGTAATCTGTTAAGAGATTAAGCGTCTTTTTGTCCGTAACGTTTTCTGAACTTGTCAACCCGACCAGCTGTATCCACAAGTACATTTTTGCCTGTATAAAATGGGTGCGACTGAGAAGAAACCTCAACTTTATACACAGGGTAAGTTTTGCCGTCTTCCCAGGTAATATTTTCGTTGGTCTCTATGGTTGAACGCGTAATGAATTTGAAATCGCTTGATAGATCCCAGAAAACAACGTCTCTATAGTTGGGATGAATATCTTTTTTCATTGGTATATGGTATTATGTTTTCGATACAATTCTCAAAAAGGATTGCAAAAGTAAAAATTCTAATTTTGTAAACCAAGGAAATCAAATGCTATCTTTATTTATATTAATACGATACGTGGAAAAATGCTGCGTATTTAAACCTCGCTTAATTGTTGCTTCAGCACCTCAACACCTTTTCGGGCTTCTTTTTCAAAATCTGTGTAGGTAAAGCATTCAATTGAAAGCCCTCCTTTGTATTGGATTTTTTTCAAAGCACCCAGATATGCCCGGAAATCGTCTCCTTTCACACCAGGAGGGGTCCTACTCTCCTTTTCGGCGATATGGCAATGCACGATATGCTTACCATACTTCACGATTTCAGTAGCAGGTTCGTCCTCTTTCAGCATGTGATAGATGTCGCAAAGCAATTTCACTTTTGGGCTTTTTACAGCATCGACAATTTCCACACCTTCCGCTAGGCTGTTTATGAAATTGGTTTCACCCCTGTTTAACGGTTCCACAGCAATGGTAACTCCATATTTTTCTGCCAGCGGCGCCATTTTTGTTGTGAGCTCGATATGCTGGGCTTTCGCTATATTTCTGTCAAAACCATCCGGGATAATCCGGGATGCCCCGCTTCCGAAAACAATGTATTGTGAGCCACATTCCTTTGCTCTTTTAAGAGCGAGCTCTGTGCGTTGCAGGATTGCTTCGTGATTGGCATCGGGTCCCAGCGTTTTTAAGCTACCCGGGAGTAGTATTACATAAGACCGTATTGGAAAATTTTCGAGTTTGAGCTGCTCGAGGTTTTTCTGGTATTGCGGATCTCCATCCGCAGGAATCAGAAATCCAGCCACGGATTCTTCGATATAGGCACACCCGGACTCACGGAGAAAATCTGCTTTTCCGTATGCTGCAAATACGCCGAGCGGTATTGAGTATTGTGGCTGAGCCACAGCCGAAAAGGCGTCGCTGACCGCAGAACCGGCTAGAATACCTGCGGTCGTTTTTGTAGAATTTATTATAAAATTTCTTCTGGATAAAAAATAAATAGTTTTAATCATGGATTAGAATGTTTTAATCTGTATTATCGTGATGTTATCTTATTTTGAAAGTGATTTTTCCCGGTGAAAATAAAAAGTTTACAAATTTATAATTTTTATAAAGAGTATAATTTTCGTAAAGCGCTGGTTTTCAACCTGAAATAAAGTTTTAACAATTGGATTATTGAATTAGGCTGAGAAAAAAGTTTACAAATTTTGTTGCCTGACTTTTTTTAAAAATATTTTCATGAACCAAATTAAGTATCTCGCTATCTTAATCGACTAGCAATAAGATTCTTAACAATTTGGTAATTTGTATTATCCCTATAAACTGGATTTTTCCCCTAAATACAAGGTTGTGTTTGTTATTAATTTAATGTTATTTCAAGAGATTTTTAAGCCCGGTTTCTACTGAAAACTTCCATAATATACATCACTAACTTCCTTAAAAACAATCAACTGTCATGTCTATGTATGTAATAAAACGTGATAGTCGCCGTGAATCTGTTAAATTCGATAAGGTGACTGCCCGTATAGAAAAATTGAGCTACGGTTTGGATATAAATTATATTCAGCCCGTAGAAGTGGCAAAAAAGGTCGTATCCGGCATTTATGACGGGGTTACTACTGCTGAGTTGGACAATCTTGCTGCCGAAACAGCGGCTTCGATGACCACCAAGCACCCTGATTATGCGATCCTGGCTGCCCGCGTCGCCATCTCAAATCTTCATAAAAATACATTGAAGTCGTTTTCGGCGACAATGAAACGCCTTTATACATATGTAGATTCTAAAACAGGTGAAAATGCTTCGCTGATTTCTAAGGATGTATATGAGGTGATTCGGCAGAATGCGTCACTTTTTGATTCCACCATTATATACGACCGTGATTATGCCTATGACTATTTCGGCTACAAAACACTTGAAAAATCATATCTCTTAAAGGTTGAAGGTAAAATAGTGGAACGTCCGCAGCACATGCTGATGCGTGTGGCCGTCGGGATTCACCAGGAAGATGTACAGGCCGCGATTGAAACATATCACCTGCTTTCTGAAAAATGGTTTACGCATGCAACTCCTACGTTGTTCAATGCCGGTACGCCAAAGCCGCAGATGTCGTCGTGCTTTTTACTGACGATGAAGGAAGACAGTATCAATGGTATATATGATACACTTAAGAATTGTGCTTTGATTTCACAGTCGGCGGGCGGTATTGGTTTGAGCATTCACGATGTGCGGGCTACCGGCTCTTATATTAAAGGAACAAATGGACAGTCCAATGGAATTGTTCCTATGTTGCGGGTATTTAATGACACTGCAAGATATGTAGATCAGGGAGGCGGCAAGCGTAAAGGTTCTTTTGCTATATATATGGAACCATGGCATGCCGATATTTTTGATTTCCTTGATCTGAAAAAGAACCACGGAAAAGAGGAACAACGTGCACGTGATTTGTTCTATGCATTGTGGATTCCCGATTTGTTCATGAAACGTGTGGAAGCCAATGATACATGGTCATTATTTTGTCCGCACGAGTGCCCGGGTCTTTCTGATACGCATAGCGCTGAGTTCGAAAAATTGTATGAGCAATATGAACTGGAAGGTAAGGCGAGGAAAACTATAAAAGCTCAGGATCTCTGGTTTGCCATTATGGAATCCCAGATTGAGACAGGTACTCCATATATGTTATATAAGGATCACGCGAACAGTAAGTCCAATCAGCAGAATTTAGGCACGATCAAATCTTCAAACCTGTGCACAGAGATTATTGAATATACTGCTCCTGATGAAGTGGCTGTATGTAACCTGGCTTCGATTGCACTTCCAAAGTTTGTAGAGCTTGGTTCTGATGGTTTTATGCGTTTTGATCACAAGAAGTTGTACGAAATTACAAAGGTGATTACGAGAAACCTGAATAAGATCATCGATCTGAATTACTATCCAGTCCCGGAAGCGGAAAAGAGCAATAAAAGGCACCGGCCGATTGGTATCGGAGTGCAAGGACTTGCGGATGCTTTTTGTATGATGCGCATGCCGTTTGATTCGGATGAGGCGCGTCAGTTGAATAAAGACATTTTCGAGACCATTTATTTTGGATCAATGGAAGCCTCTATGGAACTCGCCATGCAGCACGGTCCATATGAAACCTGGGCAGGCAGTCCAATATCGAAAGGTATATTCCAGTTTGATATGTGGGGAGTATCTCCTGAAAGCAACCGGTGGAATTGGGATAAGCTGAGGAAAGAGGTAATTCAAAATGGTGTGCGTAATTCTTTGTTGCTCGCTCCAATGCCAACGGCATCTACAAGCCAGATTTTGGGCAACAATGAATGCTTTGAACCATTTACATCTAATATATACGTAAGGAGGGTTCTTTCGGGGGAATTTGTAGTGGTGAATAAGTATTTGCTCAAAGACTTGGTTAGGCTTGGTTTGTGGAATGAGGAAATGAAAAATAACCTTGTACGGGCGAGCGGTTCCGTTCAGCCTATACCGAATATCCCGCAGAACATCAAAGACCTTTACAAGACAGCTTGGGAGATTAAGCAGCGGAGCCTGCTGGATATGTCTGCTGACAGGGGGGCATTCATATGTCAGTCGCAATCCTTGAACATATTCATGGAAGAAGCGAATTTTGGTAAACTGACGTCGATGCACTTTTATGCATGGAAAAAAGGATTGAAGACTGGGATGTACTATCTGCGTACCCGTGCAGCTTCTGACCCGGTACAGTTTACATTAAGCAAGCAGGCAGAGCCGCAGATCGAGCCAGCCATGGCGGTGGTAGACGAAAAAGAACTGAACTACGTACAATATGCCGAGGAGCATACTAAGCCTGTAGCACCGCGCGATAACAGATCTGATATGCAATGTTCATTGGACGACCCGGAAAGCTGTGAAGCTTGCGGTTCCTGAACTGAATGAATTGGATTGTAAAAGAGGCTTCTGGTTTTGCACCGGGAGCCTCTTCTCATTTATTGGAATAGAGCGAAAGCTAACAATATATTAGATAGAACTAAATAAAGAAAAAATAAGATAGTTTAAAACGGGAAGAATTTAATCGAAAACGACGAGCTGAGTATTTCAAAAATTTATAATTTTTTGAACGATAAATAAGTTTGGTTATCAAGCGGTTAGATTTTTTGTAAAAAAAGGTTGACAATTTTTTTGTGTTAGGGTTTGCATGTTAAAAATAAAGCCTGCACTTTTGCACTCCCAATCGGGAACAACGGTCTAGCATACGGCGAGACAACGAGTTCTGAAAGATTCAGAGCAACGTTCTTTGACATGATGAAGAGAGCAAAAAAGATAGTTCGTTAAAGAGAATTCGGCACTATTTTACGGAATAGATGCCACAACAAAATTTACAATGGAGAGTTTGATCCTGGCTCAGGATGAACGCTAGCGGCAGGCTTAATACATGCAAGGCGAAGGGGCAGC
>NZ_SWFP01000006.1 GCF_005869225.1 Dyadobacter bucti
GGATGGAAGACTACAATCGCTTTCATCCGCATCAAGCACTGGCTGGCTTAGCACCGGCAACGTTTGTCAAGAAACTAGAAATGGATAAAGTCTAAACGTACACTGTCCTCATTAGGGTAAGGCTTCAATAGCGGCCTCTCGATCTTGGAAGGAGACTGAATCTAGCCTCGATAAGTAGCCAAGTTTGTGCAAGTACTTAAGCCCCTTAAAGCCTCCCGGAATCATATTCAATGAACAATTTTCGCTCATATAACGATCAACGATCCACTCTTCCCAAGCCATAGCAGCGTCGTAACTATGGTTTAATGCAATAAGCTCGGAATTTAACATTACAGATGTATTACCTTGAAACTCGCGCCATTGTTTGTGAAAAAGCTTATTGCTGCCACTATTTATTTCTCTGAAATGTTCTGCCATTCTAGTTAACCAGCTACGCGAAGTAATCCCACAATAAAACATCTCGTTCCCACGCACCTTGCCGTTTTCATCGAGCATTGTGATAGCATGCGAGTAGCATTGGTAGCCTTCGGTAGGATCTCCAAATCCTTTCATGATAGCCTGCAAGGGAAGATGAATCACCCAGGTAGTCTTTTCAGAATGCTTATTTACAATATGCAATACAACACGCCTTTCTTCAAAAGTGCGCTGAAACTCCGTAAACTTTCTGTAGTCCCTCAAATCAACAGAAACTTTCCTACTTGCGTTATCAAGTTCTATAACAACGTCGACATCGACTTTTGCAAATTCGCTCAGATCTCGCTTCCGATGACCTGACAAATTATGTCTCAGTAATTGTCGTGGCATAGGGTCACCTTCAACTTCAAGATCAGACAAAAGTTGTTCGAGCAGCTTGATTAAATGTCTGATACCTAGTGAATAGTGATTGCCAATAAGGTTGTGCACGTACTTCTCATTGATATAGTTCATCCATTTTCAATTTGTGGCACAGCAATGCCTAGTTAGCCTGATCCCAGCGATCCATTGCCTTTTCACTCGACTACAATTGTAACGCTTGGTAGCCTGTCCAAACAATAAGATGACGTTCAAGACAGAACAAATCAACGCAGATGTAAATGTAGAGCTTTCACAAGCCGATTGTAGCTTCAGAATTAACACCATATGCCCTTAATCCATCATAAGAAAAGCCTAAAATAAATGTAACATCCTTGTTTTCATCCCGTCCTTTGACGAATCCTTTGCCTCCATCTGCTCTTGCCGGAACAAAATATGCCATTAAGCCAGAAGCAAATTCAATTTCTCCGCTTTCAGGGCCTTTTATGATGGCTATTTTTCCATTCACCAACTTTACACTACTCATCTCAAACGTAAGCTCTCGATCACCTTCGTCTCGAGAGACCACAACACTTCTCTTCTTGATGCGTGCGAGTTCCAAGCCCTTACCATACCATTCGGAGACATAGGCACGATAGGGATATGATCGTGATTTTTCACTCACTTCTCTTATTAGATTGGCCGCCATTTTAGCCGATATAGAATTTCCATCAATGGCCTCAATAACATATAGTATTGACAAATAAAAGCTTGCTTCGATAGACTGATCCGAAGATTTCCATTGGGCTAACTTTGGGAGTACATCAGTAACCTTAAGCGAACTGGAATAACGGGCGGCTTTGAACCACAAAAAAATATTCCTCCCATTACCAGGTTCTTGACTTACATTATCACTAAGGAGGCGTAAGACTTTATCGAGATCCTTTGCGTCAAGTTTGTCCCAACCATTTGCACGACTAACATATGCATGGGCAAGACTCTGGCGTATGGCCGATTTGTCTACAGTAGTGTTTGCTGAAAGTAAGTTTTGCCATGATTGGATGATTGAGCTATAATTGTTGAAATACTCTTGAAGCTTATTTCGCGCCCTGACATAGTAAAAATCGTCAGGGTTATGATGCAGTTTTGATCGTACCTCTTCCAATAACATGCGCGCCTTAGTGAATAATTTAAGGTCGAAGTTATCAAGATTGGCAAGAAACTTGGAACGGTCCTGAAAACTGGATTTCTTGAACTTGAAGTCTAGATAATGGGTAATAGCATCAATGTCTGTAATGTAACCGTAATCACTATTGATATTTAAGCGCCTTGATTCCTCAAATTGTTCATTACTATGCGTTATCAAGTTCTTAATTGTAGTCATATCCAGGACATCAGCTACAGCTTTGTGCCAATTTCTTTGCATTAATGCTGCTGCCTGAGATTTCAAAATCATGCCTTTTATATGATATAATGTTGAATCTTTACTTTTAAATTCAACACTATCAAGCTCAAGAGCTGTGTCAATACAATTTAGGGCGCTATTTTGATCCTTAACTACTAAATTATAGAAACGTGCTAGATGGCTCCAATAATGGACTCTGTCAGGAAACACCTCAGTCAGTCTAACGAAAACACGCAGCCTTGCATTCTCGTCATAGAGTCCTTCCCTCACCAGTTTGGAAAACTGTTTTTCATCTTCGTCTTCACCATCTTCATCGTGACGCCCTATAAAAATTCTGTCCAATAGATCATACTCTGCTGTCGTTGGTTTTGATGCTCGGTTGCCAATCAGCTCCATGAATTCGATAGATAAATCTGACAAGCCAATCCGCATCTGTTCTAGGGAGACACCATATATTGTCTTAAGGAATTCTTTTGCAATCAAGTAGTGTAGCGGTTTCCACGAATAATCAATTTCACGAACTATTAAATGAAGCAATAGCTCGTGTATATGACTCTCTAATTTCACTGCTTGTGATTCCGGGAGCGCTAAAATGCTGCAAAAGCTCTGCGCTGGAACTGCCTTCTGTGCATAAACACCCGCAAAGCAAATAAATGATATTATCTTCTTTTGCTCGTTCGTCGCACTTTCAAGTGCACTTTCAACGAAATTATGAAGTCCACGAAAATTATCTTCGAATGCCGTTAGACCAAAAAAAAGCGGATGTTTCTCTTGAATTAATGGTGACTTAATTATCCCATTAAGTTCAGATTTTTTGTCGGGTGCAAGTTCCCCATACGATTTAGCAAATACAAAAACCTCATTATCAGAAAGTACTTCTGTTACGTACACCTGATCCGAGGTGAGATGGCTGGGCTTCACCACCTTCCGCTGAACTTCTAAAAATGTAACAGGAAAACTACGAATCAAAGCCTCGTCTAAAATCCTCTTGCGCGATTCTGTACCGATGTATTCACTATCCATTAATATTAACGGCGGCAGTGCAGACAACTGGAATAATTCATAAATTCTATTGATAGTTTCAATAGGTCGATAAGTCTTCAAACAAGCTACAGGATACCGATCCTTAAATTGCCAAGCTACATGCCTCGAAATCGTGCTTCCACCGATACCGGGATAGTGAAAAAGAGATATCATCCTTGCAGTCCTTTCCCTAAGGCTTTTGTCAACTCTGGCTTCTAACATTGAATTGTAATCTCTTTGTAAATCATAGTTTAGCATCAGGCCCTTCCAGCTGATTTTACCACCCTTGTAGAAGTCAACCCTTTCTGATTCATCCACGTCATCTAGTAGATTCCTGTGCAATAGCTCAAGATCTTCCTTTAGCCATACGTAATTGGGGTGCGAAATATGAGCGAAGCCTGAGTTTTTGTGGGGAATTATTATCTCGTCTTTGCTTAACAGTGGGTTAAAATATCTTCCGATAGTTAATAATCCGGTGGCAATTTGAGAAACATTGATTTCAACCTGGACGCCTTCATACTCTTCAGCAAATGTCAAATACCTATTGAGATCCGTAACTGCAAACACGAACCTTGCACTAACCGTAAATGAATTGAAAATAATTTTTGAAATTTCACTGGCAAACGCCGAATTATCAGTAAGAACGATTACAATGGTGGGTTTTGAGGAGATCGATGATTGTAATTTACTAAATACTCTGTTCAAAAAAGTGGCATAATGGCTATTCCAGAATCTTAAAGCAGGGAAATGAGTATTAATCCTTCCAGTTAATCCATTTGCAAAAATCCAGTAGCAGGAATCCTGTGAAAATGACGAAGGAAGTGTATCATTCAAGGTGTACTTATGAATAGACCTTCTTAAAGTTAAATCACTAGAAATGATCGAATGAAAGCCTGATATCTCAGAATTCGGGTCTAGATCAATAACGGCGTTCCAATCAACTAATCCCAGTGGCGTAATTGTGTTCTGGGTATCCTTCGACAAATCAGTGATTAAGATATAATTGTACTCCTTGCTAAAATTTTCGACAGCGGTAAAAAAGCTTAACCATTCATTTGATGTGTCAACTTTGATGGGCTGGACATTTGGTAGATTTTCAAGTCGAATTGGAGGCACTCTCAAATATGTTTCAAGTAAACTTCTAGTCGTCTCAAGGACAACTAGAAGAGAATTGTAGTGAGGTGTAATGCCGGAGTGTTCTGTATTATTTCTTACTGCTGCTTTAAGCTCCTTAATGGTTGTGACATCTATACCGGTAGCTGAAATTGTCGGTGATGCGTTTGCTACAAACAAATTAACCTTAGTAGGAAAACTGGGTGCCTCAATTATCCCATGCTGTGAAGAATGAATTACAGGGTCTGGAAAAATTGAATACAGATAATTTTTCAAAAACCACTCCAAGGTTTGATAGATATAGCCCCCCGACAGGGCTATTTCATTTAATACAGAATTAAGATCATTTATGGTTGATGCGGCATGCGCTTTTCGTAGAGCATCAATGCTTAGGTTAAATTGTTCAATGATTTTTTCTTTTGTTGGAGCAGCCATGAGGGTTGAAAATTCCTTTTGTATTGATCAATTTTATGATTTTTGGAAATTTACAAAGAATTATTTTGACAGATCAAGGGCATTTGCAAAATTGATTTGTTTACCAACTAATCCTCAAGGCTACAATTGCATTCGGTAGAAGGACGCATGACACTTTCATAATTATTTAAATACACCTACATATGAGTATATGGGCTTCAATGTACAGTTAAAATTTACCTTTAACCGACTCTTACCTGGGATTGGAAGCACAGTCGGAGACGGTCGGCAGTAATGAAAGTGTGGCAAACGTAGGTAGCTTGTATGTACTCCATTTTTCAGACAGCCATTTGTTCTTGTATTTCTTTTTTCAGCAGCAATTCTTTCCCATTCAAAAGAGGTCATATTGCCGAGCCCTTCATGCGGTCTTCGCTGGTTGTACATACTGCTAATACATGTTGCACTTTTCAGCTATCGAAGATTTAAGACAGAGCTTTACGCTTTTAGCAGTGTTTTCAAAATTTCAGAGAACTTATTGAAAACCCTGAATAGTAAAAAAATTCTAGTTTCAAAAGCTTGTCAACCAAATAATATTTCGTTATAAAATAATATGATATGTTGGGTATACTCTTTTTGCGGTAGGCGAAACGCCAGGTTTCCCAACCTGGCGTTTCGCTCCTACGACTACATCACCTTCAACCGCTCCCTCAACCCCTTCATATCCTCACTAATCTTCACATCCAATATTTTCGCATAAATCATAGTCTGCTTCAAAGACCGATGCCCGAGCATTTTTGAAACCGTCTCAATCGGCACCTTATTACTCAGCGTCACCGTAGTGGCAAACGTATGCCGGGCGATATGAAAAGTAAGTGTCTTGGAAATCCCGCACAGGCTAGCAATCTCTTTCAAATACGCATTCATCTTCTGATTGCTCAGAACCGGAAGCACAACGCCAGTAGCACAGCATTGAGGATGATCCTTATACTTCTCAATAATTTCCAGTGCTGTATCCAGCAGCGGTATACGTGTAGGCGCATCCGTTTTCTGGCGGGTGGTGTCAATCCAAGGCTCGCCATCGATGCCGACAACAATATCCGTTGTCTTCAACTGCTTCACATCTACATAAGCTAGCCCAGTGTAGCAGCAGAATAGAAAGATGTCCCGCACCTGGCTGATCCTTTCGACTTCAAACACTTTCTCGGTAAGTCGTTTGAGCTCGTCCCTGGATAGCGGGTTCTTCACAACTTCCTTCTTCGTCAGCTTGAACCCTTGGAACGGATCCTTCTTCAACCATTTGTTATTGACGCAGATCAGCACAACCTTTTTCAGATTGCTCATATACTTGATCGCTGAGTTATGGTTACAACCTCGTGCGCTACGAAGCCAGAAATTAAATTCAGTAATGAATTCATAATTCAAGTCCCTGATCGCCATATCATCCTTCTTGTACTTCCATTTAATGAAGGAAGCTGTATGCTCCTTGGCGGTCTTGTAGCGCTTCAAGGTGAGCGGGGCGAACTCTTGGCCGACAAGCGCTTCCATTTGCTCATTATGGCGCTGGAAGACTTCAAGGATAGTGCGAGTCTCATTGCTCTTACCAAGCAGAACATTCTTTAATGCTTCGGCTGTTAATTCCTTGTCATCCTCGATCAGCATCTTCTTTGCCTGAAAAACTTTAGAGCTCAACATGTCCAGATAGGCATTGAGCGTGCGGGTGTCTTCTTTTTGGCCGATGGCTCGGCCTGCATCCACATTCCACCTTGCGGGGCTCCAAAGTTGTTTTGTGGACATTTCGACGGGCTTGCCATCGACGGTAATTCTGAGGTAAACGTAACGTAAACCGTCCTTCTGATTCTTGGCTTGTTTTAAATAGAAAAACAGGCCGAAAGTTTTTTCCAACATGACGCTAGCATTTAAGTGGTTAAATATCGCGTTACCGGCCTTTCCAAACAAGATGTTTACGGCGTAAACAGGTTGTCAATCAGAAACTTACGGGCATTTTCCAGCGTCTTTTTTCGTCAAGCGTTGAACTACACGAATGACGCTGGAAAACATGGGAATTTTTGCATTTTTTGATATGATCTGAAAAACGAAAATGCCCGCAAATCATTGATTTACAGGCATTTTGTTTGACTTTGAACTTATTTCAAGGGAGGGAGACGGGTCTCGAACCCGCGACCTCTAGAACCACAATCTAGCGCTCTAACCGACTGAGCTACAACCTCCGTTCTGAGGGGAAAACCCCTTTCGAGGATACAAAAGTAGGAAAAGGTTTGAAGGTTGCAAGAGTAAATGTGCACTTTTTTTTCAACCTCCAAACCTATATCTATATTTTTAACCCTTAGTTCGCTCCAACATAAAGAGCGTCAGCAGCTTTCCAGTCTACTACGTTCCAATATGCGTCGATGTAATCCGGGCGCTTGTTTTGATATTTTAAATAATAAGCATGTTCCCACACGTCCAAACCGATGATAGGCGTTCCTTTTGTCTCCGCAATGTCCATCAATGGGTTGTCCTGGTTTGGTGTAGAAGTAATGGCTACGCCATCACCTGTTTTGATCAACCATGCCCAGCCTGAACCGAAACGGCCTGTTGCTGCTTTTTTGAACTCGTCTTTGAATGCTGCAAATGATCCGAATTTCGCTGTGATGGCTTTGCCTAGCTCGCCTGTTGGTTCACCACCGCCGTTGGCGGAAAGCGATTTCCAGAAAAATGCGTGGTTCCAGTGACCACCGCCGTTGTTACGAACTGGTGCCGGGGCTTTGCTGATATTCGCAATAATTTCTTCTATGCTTTTGCCTTCCAATTCAGTTCCTGCTACTGCTGCATTTAAATTGGTAACATAGGCCTGATGGTGACGGTCGTGATGTATCTCCATGGTCAATGCATCAAAATGTGGTTCTAATGCATTGTTCGCGTAAGGTAAGGGATCCAGTGTAAATGCCATTTTAATAAAGTTTATTGGTTAATGGATAAAAGTACAATAGTTGGTTAACAGCAGAAAAGCGGTTTATGTTCTTAATTGCTTAAAAAACTTGACCAGCAAGGTTTCCGATTCGGCGGCCAGAATTCCGCTTGTCAGCTTGGTTTTGGGGTGTAAAATAACCTTACCAATTCTCGAAAAACCACGTTTGTCGTCTGATGCCCCGAAGACCACCCTCTTCATCTGTGTCCAGTAAAGCGCGCCGGCACACATGACGCAGGGTTCAAGCGTTACATACAATGTACAGTCCTGCAAATACTTCGATCCGAGGTTGTCGGAGGCGGCTGTAATCGCGATCATTTCCGCGTGTGCCGTGACATCATTAAGCTTTTCGGTCTGATTATAACCCTTACCGATGATGCGCTCACCGATGACAACCACGGCCCCTACGGGTATCTCTCCTTCCTCATAGGCAAGCTCAGCCATACGCATTGCCTCTGCCATGAAATAGTTATCAAGAATGTCGGCCTGGATATTCACGCTCTTCTTAGGTCGGGTTAAAAAAACAGGACATCCATCGCTTCGCAATAAATGTCCCGGTATTATTTACTGTAAATTACTTCAAGGCTTCAGTATGCGCTGAACGGCACTCAGGTTGCCATTTTTCACTTTGATCAGATACAATCCGGAGGGATAGCCTGATAGATTGAACTGCGTGGTTTTTTGGCGGATCTGTTTAACTGATCTCGACCGACCGTTCATATCAATGAGTTCTATGGTGGCCTCTTTTGGAGAAACAGGAATATTTAGTTCAATGGTACATTGCGTTTCTTCAATCAGGGTAGGATAGACCTTTACCCAATTGGAAGGTGTTGATGGTTCAATGCCCAATATAGGGTCTACCTGTACCCGGGCTGAACCTGCTCCTTTCCCGATGCCACATCCGTTTTCAGCTTGTTTAACAGTATAAATTGTAGTGGTTTGGGGGCTGATTTCGAAGGAATAAGGTGAAATAGCCGCAGTAATCAATGAGTCTTTTGTACCATTGGCCAATGTGAATGTCCAGGGCGATTTCCCTATGAATTCAACCTTAAGTGTCGCGCTTTCGCCTACGAGAATTGTCTGCGCGCCGGTGATTGTTCCAATTGGTAGCGGACTTGCCGTAATGGTTATGGCGCTCACACTGCCTTTTATCGTATAGTCAGGATCTGTTCCCGAGCTGATCACCCTCACAAAATAACTGCCTCCTGTGGTGGTATCAGGAAAAGTAGCTGTTACCTGGTTTGCCGTTGCCACAGAGTTAATGGTGTAAAATTTGCCATCCACGTTTTCCGGTGAAATCTGCACTTTAAATGTATTTCCCGGAGGAAAATCACCCGATTGCTGGAATGGCAGGGTAAAGGTTTTTCCAGCACAAACTTCTGCAACTGATGGATTACCCGAGCTGATAGTCGGAACCTTGACAGTTACGACAGCGCTTCCGATGGGTAATCCTTTACCGCATGCGTTGGAAACTTCCGTTACCCTGTAGGTAGTAGTAACCGCCGGCTTCACCTGTACAGGCTGCGTTTCCTGCTCGGTTGTATCTGTAATGCCGTTTGACAAAACATATCCCCACGGACCATCTCCGGTAAATTTCAAGGATATTGTAGCCGTTTGTCCGAGATCAATATTCGAGTTGCCCGAAATAGTCGCCGAAGGCAGTGACTTGATATGAATCTTGATTTCTTCTTTCGGACTCTCGCAGCCATTTGTGCCAGTCTGCGTTACATAAAATGAGTAATCCTGTACTTTTTCGGTAAAAGGCGTAAACGGAACACCTTGCCAGTCAACACCATTTGCTTCGCGGTACCATTTTAAGATCGTTCCGGTCGCATCAAGAACCGGTGCCACTTCATTTTGGCAATATGCCAGGTAGGTCGTAGTGGCAGGTTTAGGGGTTGTATTGATTTTCACGTCTATTTTGGCACGGTCACCGATACATCCTTCTAGAGTTTGCGCCACATAAAAAGAAGTGGTCCCGCCGGTTTCAGTGGAAGGTACCGGAGCCACAGCGGAAGATGTACCGCCTGTTGCGTCAGTACCGTACCAGTTAAGTGTGGCAGTAGCCAACGGTGTGGCGGTCAGAGGTTGTGCCGGCAAAAACTGGCAGTATTCGATCAGCGGCTTGTCTACACCAGGGAGTGCTGGCAACGGTTTTACCCGGATTTTCTGACTAACCCTCTCAGAACTCTCACATCCTTTTGCTGTAACCTGAGTAACATAAAAGGTGGAAGTTGCAGCTGTTTTAAGATTGATTGACGGTGCGGTTTTGGATGGAGTTCCGCCGGTGGCAGCTGTGTACCAGTTAAGTGTATTTCCGGTGGTGGCCTTTACAGGAAAAGAATAATTTTCATTCTCTCTTTCCTGACATAAAACCTCATTTGTAAGTGTCACGGCTGCTGGTATCGGATTTACAACAACATCGATTTTGGCGCGAGGACTTTCACAACCTGTTACAGTCTGGCTTACATAATAGCTGGTTGTGCCGGCAGTGGTCGTTTGCGGGGTCGGGGCAGTTGCAAAACTTGCGCCCCCCGTAGCAACAGTATACCATTTTAATGCGGTACCGGTTGCTGTCAACGCAGTAGCTTTAACGTTCTGGCAATATGGATCAGGAGCTGTAACTACCGGAGCCGCAGTAGCTTTCACTACAATCGAAACTGCTTGTCTAGCGCTTTCGCATCCACTAACCGTTTGGCTTACGTAATAGGTCTTTGTACCGGCAGTTTCAGTGTCTGGGGTTGGCACAGTAGCCGATCCCACTCCACCAGTTTCATTTTTGTACCAAAGTAAGCCTGTCTTAGGTGTTACGGCATTCGATAAAACGGTTGCCGGTACATTGGCATCTAAACACACAGCTGCAATTACACCAACCGTTGGCTTGGGAATAACCTTACAGGTTACAACGACGTCAATTTTAGCACGCGGGCTTTCACATACACCGATAGTTTGGCTCACGTAATAGGAAGTTTCTCCGTCACTCGTTGTTGATGGCGTAGGAGCTGTACCGGAACGGGTTCCTCCCGTTTCGTTCGTACCATACCAATTGAGCGTCCCGCCACTTGAAGCGGTAGCTTTTAAAGCAATTGCGGCATCTCCGACAAAATAATTCACCGGTGAAACAACGGTGGGCTTGGCCGGTGCAACACATGCATTAACAGTTACGATCAATTCAGTTTTTGCGCTTTCACATCCGCCTACAGTCTGTGTCACAAAGTAACTTCTGCTGCCGACGGCGGTTGTCGAAGGGGTGGGTGCAGAAGCAAGCGGTGTTGTACCACCTAATGTTTCATACCATTTAAATGTAGCGCCCGTGACACCTGTCGCTGTTAATACCGTTGCCGTTTCACCTACTGTGTAGGTCTTATTTGTAACGGTGGGTTTAGCCGGCGGCGCGCATGATACAACCACATCAATCTTCGTCCTTGCACTTTCGCATCCGTCAACAATGCGGGATACCCAGTAACTTGTTGTTCCGGCAGCGGTTGTTTCTGGTGTAGGCGCGGTTGTTTCACCTGTGCCGCCGGTAGCCTGCTTATACCAGTGCAAACCGGTTGTCGGAGTTGCGGTCAAAGGATCAGCATCGTCTCCGACAGTATATGTTTTATTGGTAGCAGTAGGAGCTGCAACAGTAGGACAGTTAACAATCACGTCGATCTTTGCCCGCTCGCTTTCACAAGTCGCAATGGTCTGCGTCACATAATAGCTGGTTGTTCCTACTGTGGTTGTCTGAGGTGTTGGCACGGTTTCCAACTCGGTTCCGCCGGTGGCGTCTTTATACCATTTCAGGTTGGTACCGGTAGCATCGAGTACTTCAGCTACTGCGCCTTTTGTATAAACCACATCATCAGTTCCGGTAGGAGGGCCGGGCACTGCATTTACTTTCAGAGCTGCACTGGCGGAACCTGTAACCGCCGGGGTTACGGAAATAACCCGCACTTTATATGCCGCTCCGGCTGCTGTGGCAGACGGTATCGTTACGTTAATGGGTGTTGCAGTGCCGGTCCCGAGAGTGGCAGGAGAACCAAATGTTCCTGCTGCATTTGAAAGCTGAACAGTGAAAACAGTACCGGAAGCAAATGTTCCGGTTGTGGTAAATGCGACTGAGATGTCGCTTCCGGCACAGACTGTTGTGGGTGTAACAAGCCCTGTGGTGATAGTTTGGGCTAGTGAAGAAACTATTCCAAAAATGGTGGCTATGCAGGTAAAAACTCCTTTTTTAATAAATGTTTTTTTCATGTATCTGTCTAAATATCTTTCCGCTACCGATTGACTGGTAAAGTTAGAGATATTTTTTAAATACCTTCCACCACATTTAATGTACCTCGCTCTTACGTTCGATCAGCGAACTATATACAACATCCTGTATTTTTCTTCGGGTACGCTGCGTAGTAATATTTGTGTTTTCGGGATCAGGGTTTACCCTGTTGGACAAAAATACGAACACAAGATCTTCTTCTGGATCTACCCAAACCATGGTTCCCGTAAAGCCGGTATGACCAAACGAATTCACAGAAGCCTGAGCCGATACATAAGAGCTGTTTCCATCCAGAGGGGTCTTGTCCCAGCCTAAGCCTCTGTGGTGGGACTCATCATAAACTCTTGAAAACAAGGGGACGGTAGCGGCCTGATAGAACTTTGTGCCTCCGTAATTTCCTTTCCAGAGGTTCATCTGAAAAAGTACCGCCAGGTCACGGGCAGTACCGAACAATCCTGCATGGCCGGAAACCCCTCCAACTACAGCTGCCATCTGGTCATGCACGGTACCCTGAAGCAATTGACCGCGGAACCGGTAATCCTGCTCGGTCGGCGCAATCTGTTTTTCTGAGAAGCGGCGCAACGGGTTAAAACCAAGATAGGACAAGCCGAGCGGTTCATAAATATTGGACGAAACAAAAATATCCAGGGGCTGGCCAGTGACCTTTTCAACGATTTTTTGTAAAGTCAGAAACCCGAGATCGCTGTACAGATATCCGTATCCGGCCCGCTCTTTTCTGTTATTCATAGGCGATTGTACCACCCATTTCCAGACGGAATCCCGCAATGCACCTTTTGCAAAAAGCTTAGGCGCCACCTGCAGATAGTAGGAAGTATCGGCTTTCGAACTGTAATATTCAGGAAGCAAGCCGCCGGCACTGGTTTTTGTTCTTTCCCATAATGAGGGGTAAAACGATATCATCCCCGACCTATGCAGCAAAAGGTCGCGAACCGTAAAATTTTGCTTGCTGGTACCGGAAAGTTCAGGGAGATATATTGAAGCTTTTGCATCAAGATCAATTTGCTGGCGATCGTAGAGCAACATAATAGCCTGTAACGTAGCCGAAACTTTGGTCAGCGAAGCCAGGTCGTAAATCGTTTCAGGAGTAACACGTTCGGCTGTCCGGTAGTTAAGGCCGCCGAATTGTTTTTCATAAATAATTTTACCTCTTCTTGCCACCAAAACTTCGCAACCCGGAAACACGCGGTCGTCCACAGCTGCGGTGGCGATCTGATCGATTTTCTTTAACATCAAACCGTCCATACCCACGCTCTCCGGTGTTCCAAAGGCAATCCGGTTCACAGATTTAGTACTGACCCCACTGCCGGATTTATAGCCAAGTACCGAAACAGGCAGCCTTCCCTGCGATTCCAGCGCTCCGAAAATGATCTGAGGTACAATTTCCTGCTGGTCCCGGCCATCCTGGCTGGCGCAGATCAAAGCATCGGTTTCGGGGAAATATTGGATACTATAAGGCGTACCGAACAAGCAAAGAATCACTTTTTTGCCCTGCTGTTTCAGCTGACCTACAAAATCCGTCATGCCCGTAGTGATACCGTAGTTCCTGCGCGGATTTGACGAAATTCCATGCACATCTACCACTACTGTGTTGTAGGATTCAAGGTAGCCGAGCATCTCTGTGATCTGTTCCTGGCTAGAAGGGCCGTCATAGAAAGTAAAAGACCGGGTAGGTTTATATATCGAAAGCATTCGCTGAAAAGATGAGCTGCTACCTTCACCCATACTTACCGAAGCCATTTTAAGGTCTGTTACCGAACCTATCGGCAGGATACCGTTATCATTTTTGACTACAGTTACCGAAGCTTCGCAAAGTTCGCGGTAAAGCTCCTTGCTGCTTTCATTGTTCAGGTCTGTGTAAAGATTGGTCGTATCAACCGGCTTATACCTGCTAAGCCCGGCCCAGTATTTCGCCTGAAGGATTCTTTTGACTTTATCATCAATGATCTTTTCACTGATAATCCTCTGATTGATAGCATCTTTGATTTTTGCCACAGTTTCTGCTATGCTTTCCGGATAGAGCAGCACGTCGTTTCCGGCTACCAATGCTTTCAAATTCACTTCGGCGGCACGACCGGTTTTGAGCACGCCTTTCATATTCATGGCATCTGTAAATACCAGCCCGCGAAAACCAAGATCTTTTCTTAAAAGGCCGGTGATGACTTTTTCCGACAAAGAACTTGCAAGATTTGGTGTATTATCCAGAGCGGGTATGTATAAATGGCCGCTCAATACACCCATCAGGCTATCTGCGATCATATGTCTGTAAGGGTACAGATCCGTTTCCTTCATTTGCTCGGCGGAATGACCAAGCACAGGCAGGGTAAAATGTGAGTCGGCGTCGGTATCGCCATGTCCTGGAAAATGTTTGGCAGTGGCAATGACCCGGTTGTGTTGCAGGCCTTTCATATAGGCAATTGCCTTGCGTGTAACATTCTCTCTGTCTTCGCCAAAAGAACGTATACCGATCACCGGGTTAGCCGGATTGCTGTTGATATCAGAAACCGGCGCGAAATTGATATGAATACCCAGGCGTGCGCATTGTTTTGCAATATCACTGCCCATACGGTATACGAGCTCATCGTCCTGGATGGAGCCGAGCACCATTTGTTTAGGGAATGAAATAGTGCTGTCGAGCCGCATGCCCAGTCCCCACTCCCCGTCAATGCCGATGAAAAGCGGGATATTCGAAATTGACTGGTACCTGTTGGTGAGCTGGGCCTGGCCCAGGGGACCGCCCTGAAAGAAGATCAGCCCACCAATATGAAACTCATTGATCAGGCGATCGATATACCGATAGTGGGCCTCGTCCCGGTTGGAAAATGTAGCGACCATAAAAAGCTGGCCGATCTTTTGCTCAATGGAAAGTGACTTCAACGTGCTGTCCACCCATTCGTTTTCGGGGAGCACCAGAACAGGATCAATGCGCTTTTTCGGCGCAATGGTCTTCTTCTCTGCCATAGCAGGAGCTTCCAGTTTGGTCGGTTTTGTTTTGATGGTAATAAGCTTCCAGGCAACGGAAACCACCGAGGTCAAAATAACCAGTACAACGATACCAACCACCAAACGAAACCGGTTGAACAACCAATTTTTCATATTCAAATCACTGATATTAACGAGGGAATATTGGGCAATACTGCTTTCAACACGCTTATAATAGTTTAACCAAGGTTACAATAATAACACTTAAAATTTATCTTTAAATCCAAATAAATACTGTTTTAAGGCAATTCTAATATTTGCTTTACGAATTATCCACTTAACAATTAGTTTGAATAGCCTATGTTAATTCGTCAGGTTTCGGAAAATTTCTTCCAGAGAATTTCCGGTTTGCCTGAGTGCATCCAGCGAACTATCGCTGACGACTTTTCCTTTGTTAATAATAATCACCCTGTCGCAAAGCGCTTCCACTTCCTGCATAATATGCGTGGAAAAAAGAACTGTTTTGTCTTTTCCCGCTGTGCGGATCACTTCCCTGATCTCCTGGATCTGGTTGGGGTCCAGGCCGGTCGTTGGCTCATCCAGGATCAGTACCGAAGGATCGTGCAGGAAAGACTGCGCAAGTCCTACCCGCTGACGGTATCCTTTTGAAAGCTGTCCTATTTTTTTTCGTTTTTCAACCTCCAGACCGCACATAGTAATAACTTCCTCCACTCTTGCCGTCAGTGCCGCACCCTTCATTCCATATAATTTTCCTGAAAAAAGCAGAAACTCCGTTACATACATATCCAGATAGAGCGGATTATGCTCTGGCAGATAGCCAATGGCTTTTCTGGCAGGCATAGACTGCTGCGTTACATCATAATCCGAAACCTTTGCCACACCTTCCGTTGGCTTCAGATAGCCCGTGAGAATTTTCATCGTAGTGGATTTCCCGGCTCCGTTTGGACCCAGGAAACCTACTATCTCCCCTTTTTTCAGGGAAAATGAAATTCCGTCAATAGCACGCTGCGATCCGTAGACTTTCGTAAGATTGGTGACTTCGATGGACATTTTTTAATGTGTGAATGAGTGAATTTTGAATGACTGAATTTTTAAGTGTTAGACTTTTAGGAAGAGTTTGTTTCTGTATAATAGATACATAAATGCCCACTGGACTGCTATGAATGCGAAGACTTCTCCCAAGGCTTCTAGGGGTTCGGGTAAGTAACTTAATATTCCTCCAAACAACGCTTCGGCAGTAAAACCGAAATTGATAAAACTGCCTACCATATATATTACAATGGAGTTCATACCGATTACAACGAAGAACAGTGTCCACTTCCGGTAATTAAGCACGTCAACAATCCAATAGAACAAAGCCAGCAATAGTGTACTAAATCCTCCTGCGCAAAGCACAAACGAGCTCGTCCATAAATTCTTGTTGATAGGGAAAAAGTAATCCCAAACCAGGCACAGCAGCAGACTGACTATCCCTGCGAATATCAGGTAAACCACCTTGTTATTTTTAGAAATTAACTCTTCGCTTGTCCGCAAAAGCTCCCCTGCAAATATCCCCATTAACCCGGTTGCAATCGCCGGGATGGTTGAGACCAGGCCTTCCGGGTCATGTATCGTCTGGTGCAAACGTCCCGGTATTATCATTTTATCAATGTAGCTTGCCGGGTTACATTCAATCGTAAGCAGCCCGGCGCCGCAGCCCGGTACGGGAAAAAACACCATGAAGAGATAGTAGCCTATCAACAAGCCGGCAAACCAAATCCATCTGGCCCTTTTTCCGGTATATAAATAAATGATCTGCGCAAACATGCCGGCCAATCCGATCCGTGCCAAAACGCTGGGATAGCGCATCCTGCTCCATTCTGTATGAAAAAGACCGTTATTATAAATGATGCCGAGAATCACCAGAATAATACCACGCTGAATTACCTTTTTTACCAGGTCAGAAGCCGGGATACCTTTTTCCAGACGGCTGCCCAGAGAAAACGGGGTGGAGACACCCGCCATAAAAAGGAATGTAGGAAAAATCAGATCGTAAGCCCGGAAACCGTTCCAATCAGGATGTGTAAACTGGTGAGCGAGAAATATGGCCCAGGACCAACCCGTAACCTTTGCCAGTACTGCGAAAATCTCTTCGCCTCCTGAAATCCAAAACATGTCAAACCCGCGCAAAGTATCCAGCGACAGTAACCTTTGCGAAGAAGAACTTTCTTTCATCTGATAAATAAGGGTAAAAGGAAATAAAATTTGGAAAATATAGGATAGTTTAAAATAAAATCTAAATTTATTTACTGGAAAGTTCGTAAAAAATACCATTCATACCGTTCAACGAAAGTACATTTATTTAAATAAACATATAAGTCGGGAGGATAATGAAAAAAATCCGGCAGGTTTTACAGGAGTATCCGCTGGTTTATATATTTCCGGGATAGTTGTCTGCGTTATTAGCATCAATATTTTTAACACAGCAACTACGCCCCATGAAAAAATTATCGATAGTCTGTTTCCTCGCCGCCCTGCTCATTTTTACCGGCTGCGCGACATCCAATTCAACTTACAATTCCGGCCGGGACGATTCCTACCAATCGGAGGAAACGCTCGCCAAAAGTAAGCTCAATAATCGCAGACTTGAAAAAAATCTTGACAAGTTTGCCACCGAGCTTGGTCTCACGAAACGGCAGCAAAAGCAGCTTAAAAAAATTGACAGAAGATACGCCCGCATGGAAAGAAAACTTTCAAGGCGCAGCGATACCAAGCGACGTCATAAAAACAGACTAGCCGAGGAAAAGCGCCTGGAAATAATAGAAGTGCTCTCCCCTCAGCAGCAGGAAAAGCTTGAAGCACTCATGAAAAAAGGCAGATTCAGTTTTGACCAATGGTTTGGGAAATGAAGGGGCTACCGGCTATCAGCGGCCAAGTGTGTGTCATGTGTGGTCATGTATTGTCATTTATAGCAACATTAAATTTCCGATGGCCAAAAGCTGATAGCCGACAGCCCAAAATCCTTTCAAATCCAAAATGATTATAATTATTGTGGATTCAAATCCAAAAATATTATGGTTATTATGGATTACGATCCAAAATGATTATAACTTTAATGGGTAAAACCATCAGGTTATGATAGAAAGAAATCAGCTTCAGTTTGCAAAAGACCATTTATTCAAAGGGAAAGCCTTTATTATTTATGGTCCCAGACAAGCAGGCAAAACAACTTTTTCCGAACAGCTGCTGAATATAATTGCAAAAAAAACATTACGTCTCAATGGCGACGATGCCGACACGCGCGAGTTGCTTTCCCGGCCTAATGCGACGATGCTCGGCAGGATCATCGGCGACAATGAAATCGTTTTTTTGGATGAAGCCCAGCGTATTCAGGAGGTAGGGATTTTGATCAAAATCATTGTCGACCAATTCAAACAAGTCCAGATCATCGCGACGGGCTCTTCTTCCTTTGAGCTTGCGGGTAACATCAATGAACCGCTTACCGGCAGACGCTATGAAATGGAATTATTGCCACTATCCTACGGGGAATTATTAAAAAACACAGATTTTTTAACCGAACAGCGACTTCTTGAACAAAGGCTGATCTACGGCTCCTATCCGGAGATCATTGTTGATCCCACAAATGCAGAAAAGCACCTTAAACTCATCGCGAACAGTTATTTATACAAAGATTTGCTCACTTTGGAACAAATAAAAAAACCGGTGTTGCTGGAAAAAATCGTGAAGGCACTTGCCTTACAGATTGGAAGTGAGGTCAATATCACGGAGATTGGAAGATTGGTTCAGGCAGATAATAAAACCGTAGAAAAGTATATCAATCTGCTGGAAAAAGCCTTTGTGCTTTTCAGTGTGCCAGCCTTGTCCCGGAATTTAAGGAATGAAATAAAGAAAGGGCAGAAAATATATTTTTATGACAATGGCATTGTCAATGCTATTACAAACAATTTCAACAATATAAAAAACCGCAGCGATACCGGGGCATTATGGGAAAATTATATTATCAGCGAAAGGATTAAGGTGCTCAAAGAAAAGCAAGCCGACACTAAGATCTATTTCTGGCGGACAACACAGCAGCAGGAAATTGACTATATCGAAGAAAACTCCAAAGGGTTGCTGGCTGCAGAATTCAAATGGAACACGGACACAAAAAAAAGATTTCCGACTACATTTCTGAATGCTTATCCTGAGGCAGAAACAATATCGGTAACACCCGCTAACAGAGACGATTTTTTAGCTGGCTAAACGATCACCGCAACCCCTTCAGCCAAACCTGAACCGTAGGCCCAGTCATATCGAAAAGAATGCCCGGTAAAATCCCGAGTAAGATTGTAAGAACGACTAGCGGGACTAAGAGCCAGGTTTCGCGCAAAGTCAAATCCGTGAGTACGTGTTCGCCTCCGTTTTTATACCAAAAAGAACCGAAAAACATACGCTGGTAAGTCCAGAGAAAATAGGCGGCCGCGAGTACAATTCCGAGTGTGGACAATGCAGGTATCCATACCGGCAAAGCGTCAGACTGAAATGCACCCATCAACGTAAACAGCTCTCCGACAAAGCCGGAAAATCCAGGCAATCCTAGGGAAGCGAAAAAAGCGATACCGGTAATAACTGTATACTTAGGCATTACGCCAATAATCCCGCGGTAGTGATCAATACTCCGGTCGTGGGTGCGGTCGTATATCACGCCTGTCAATAAAAACAGCATGGCAGAAAGTACACCATGGCTTACCATCTGATAAATAGCCCCGTTAATTCCTTCTGCAGTAAAAGCCGCGATACCAAGCAGAACAAAACCCATGTGGGAAACAGAGGAGTAGGCGATCATTTTTTTAAGGTCATTTTGGCCTAAAGCATTAAAACCTCCGTAAACTATAGAAATCAATCCGAGGACCGCAAGCGGAATTGCACTGTATAATGCTTCGAGTGGGAAGAAGCCGTCGACGATGCGTATAAAACCATAACCTCCTATTTTCAAAAGAATTCCTGCCAAAACCACGGAGATGGGCGTAGGAGCCTCCACGTGCGCGTCCGGCAGCCATGTATGAACCGGTACAACCGGTAATTTGACAGCAAAACCTATGAATAAAAACCAGAAAGCAAGGAGCCTTACAGGAATATCCAGTATCGTATATTGAGAAACAAAACTCAATGCAGAGCCCTGGATGTAATTGGCGGCGTCGGCCAGATATGCGAAACGAAAAGTATGTACCAGCTGCTCGGGCGCGATCCGGCCGTCGGCAAGCCATTGCTGTATCTGTGGAATGATATCGGGATGCGCCGCGTCCTCAATTCCCAAAATACCCACAGTCCGGGCCGTTTCTAATGGATCGATCACAGATAAATACAGGCCGATCATCACGATCAGGATCAAAAGCGAACCGAAAAAAGTATAAATAAAGAACTTCAATGCTGCATACTCACGCCGTGGCCCACCCCATAACCCGATCAAAAAATACATAGGCAGGAGCATGAATTCAAAAAACAGATAAAATAGGAAAAAGTCCTGCGCGAGAAAGCAGCCAATCACACTGCCGGTCAAAAGCAGATAAAGCGAGAAATAGCCACGCGTTTTTTGATGAATATTCCAAGAACTGACCACCCCGACAAAAAGCACGATCACGGCCAGCAGCACCAGTGGAAAACTGATACCATCAACGGCAAGAGCATAATCAATGGAAACAATACCCAGCGAGCCGATCGGCAGGGTGATCCAGTCGACGGTTTCGCTCAACTGAAAACCAGGATTCTGATTGTCGAATGAAGTAAAAAGGAAAACCGCAACGACAAATTCAAGTATAAGGGCGATAAGTGCGATCAACCTGAAATGCTCCGGACGCCGTGAAGGCCAGGCGGCCACCGCAGCTGCGCCTAGTATAGGAATTGCAATTAATAAGCTGAGTATATGATCAATCATCAAAAAATAAATTAAAAGCTGCCCGGCCCAATCCTGGTTACATGGCAACCAACCACAATATCAACAAAAATACCCCAACAGCCGAAACTACATAATAAGATTGGATCTGACCGTTCTGAAGGCTCCGGACTCCCTGCCCCGACGAACGTATCAGAAATACAGTCAGCGTTACCCCGCCATCGACGATGTTCTTATCAAACCAGCTGATCAGGTGGGCGAGAATTACATTTCCTTTCGCCAGATTGTCAACAAAGGTGTCAATAATACGCTTTTCAACTTTTTTCAGGAATGCCGCAATAAAGCTAAAAGGAATAATAAAGTATTGGTCGTTTGAATAATCCCTCAGCCAGGCCAGCCGGGTTGTGGATATATCAACTGACGATTCTGTCCTGCCGACCTTAAATGGATTTTCAGTTTTAATTTCTTTATACGCCAGAAAAATAGAGAGGAACGTCACCGCACCCGCTGCGAAAGGCACCCACGTCAAATGCGCCGCTTCCTGTACGCCGATAAAAGACAGAAACCAGCCGCTTCCGGCATCGACCGGGTTCCATGCGAACCATATAAAAACGGAAAGGATTGAAAGCAGAACCATCGGCGCCCACATTATGACGGGAGATTCGTGCGGATGCACCGAAGGAGAAACCTGATATCTTTTTTCGCCAAAAAACACGAGCCACATCTGGCGGGTCATGTAGTAAGCCGTCAAACCCGCTGAAAGCAGAATAATGATCGGAAATACGTATCCCCAGGCTCCGATCTGACCAGCCCATAAAAAGCCTTCGGTAATGATCGCGTCTTTGGAAAGGAAGCCGGAAAAAAACGGTAAACCCGCCAAAGATGCCGCACAAATTGAAAAACATATAAAAGTAACAGGTAGCTGTTTTCTCAAGCCACCCATTGTCCGCATATCCTGCGGATCAAAAGTATCGTCAGTTTGGGAAGGTGTCACTGCGTGGATCACAGAGCCTGCTGAAAGAAATAATCCTGCTTTGAAAAACGCATGAGTGGTCAAATGAAAAAGCGCGGTTTGCCAGCTGCCGAAACCCGCTGCTATCACCATCAGCCCCAGCTGCGACATGGTTGAATACGCCAGAACGCGTTTGATATCCCACACCTGCGTGGCCTTCAATGCTCCGATCACCATCGTAATTGTCCCGATAACGGTAATGACAATCTTCGCATCAAATGTGAGTAAAAAAGATATTCTTGCTAATAAAAAAATACCGGCCGCCACCATTGTGGCTGCGTGAATAAGCGCTGAAACCGGAGTAGGACCTTCCATCGCATCCGGCAGCCAGCCTGAAAGAGGGAACTGGGCCGACTTGCCCATGCAACCTCCAAAAAGACATAAGCCAATAGCTGTTAAAATGCCCGGGCTCAACATATCCATTTGGAGAGAAATAACCTCAAAGTCGGTAGAACCAATATAGTAAAACAGCATTAAAATACCTGTGAGAAAGGCAGCATCACCGATACGGTTGAGGACAAACGCTTTTTGCGCGGCCCAGACAGGTCTTTTTTTCAAATACCAAAATCCGATCAGCAAATAGGACGAAAGCCCCACCAGTTCCCAGAATATGTACATCACCAGCAGACTGCCGGCAAGCACTATTCCGATCATGGAAAAAAGGAAAAGCTGTATGAATGCAAAGTACCGGTGCAGGTTTTTATCGTCGTGCAGGTAGGCAGTACTGTACAGCTGCACCAGCAGCGCCACGAAATGTACCACGGAAAGCATGACGCAGGTAAGCGTATCGAATTGGAACGAAAGTTCAATGGTGGTGCTCCCGATCAGAAGCCAGTCGAACCGGATGGTATGCAGTATGTTTGGGTCGGCATATTTCAGGGTAACAAACAGCCCGGCGGCGGTAGTCAGCGCCCCTATCCATCCCGCAATTTTATTGAAGCTTTTCCCTCCCAGCCAAAGCAAAAGAAAAACCAGAAAAGGCAATCCCAACAGCAGACAAGCGGGTAAGAAGTATGCGGAATCGGGCATAAGAGGCTGGTATTCGTTTATGTCGGCAAATATCCTGAATTCGAGACCGAATTCAAACAATGCTAGATTTCTTTCTCAATATCTTCAATTTTACCTTCACCATGGATCACTTCGAGCAATTCCCGCAGATCGTATGTGGACCGGTTGTAGCTGTTTCCCAGGACAATTATTACCGCCTCATCCTCCGGACATACCCAGAGCATGGTATTGTAACCCTTCCACCAGCCTCCGTGGTAGAGGAAGCGCGGCGTGTTATCAGGCTTGGTGTGCATCCGGAAACCGTAGCCATAATTCCTGATACCTGCGCGTTCAAAACTTCTGGGTTTGAACGCCTCATCCAAAAGCTTTTTGTCCAGTAACAGACCGGACGTCAACCCGTTGTAAAATCTGTAAATGTCGCCGGTAGTTGAGTATAGTCCCTTGTCCCCGACCACATCGTCAAAATAATCCTTTTCAAGCCTTCTTCCATATTGATGCCCCGCCGTCCTGAACTGCAATGCGGCGGAAGATGTATCTGTCACCAAAAAGGTGTTTAGCATACCGAGAGGTGCAAAAATCTGTGCATTGAGATATTTGCCAAAATCTTCACCGGTGATCTTTTCAACGATCGCGGCGAGCACACAGTAATTGGTATTACAATAATTAAATGACCTTCCCGGCCGGTTGTAAGGCGTGGGCGTCGGGATCACTTTGGCATACCAGTCGAGGATTGTCATGTTATCCGGGAACTTCCTGCCGCGGCGTACGCTGTCCGGGAACGAATAAATGTAATTGGGCAGCCCACTCCTGTGGCTCAGGAGCATATCCACTTTTACACCATGATATGGAAAATCGGGAAAAAACCGCTGAACGGAATCGTCCAGGCTCACGCGTCCTTCCTGAATCAATTTGAGGATAGCTATGGCCGTAAAAGGTTTGGACAAAGAAGCCAGCTGGAAGCGGGAATTGCTGGTCAGGGAATCCTTATCCCTAAGGTGTGCGAACCCGAAAGAATTCTCGTACAGGATCTGTCCTTTCTGAACGATCAGGACATTTCCGTTGAAACCGGCGCGTTTTTTCCGCCGGAAAATATCTTCAATCTTACTGATTTTTAATGCAGTTGCAGGATCAGGATTTTTGACCGGAACGGGATCGAGCTTCGCTATTTTTTTCGCGTTAATGACCCTTTCTTCCGGCTCCGACCTGTTTTTTCTAACCAACCCCCAGGATACACTCAGGATTACCAGGACAGCTAATGCCGCCCACCACACTTTCGGCTGCACTTTTTTCAACATAGGCTTTTGGCCATTAATTTTTTAAGAACGTTGTTATGCTAACGACAGGTCGCAGGCATTATTTATATTAATTCTTACAAATTAAAGGCACACAAGCTTATGGAACTAATACTTTCACATGTTCTTTCCGTCCGTTTTTGTTGTGGATCAAAAGATATAAACCCGAAGAAAGTGGCTGCTGCGGCACCAGATTTATGAAACCAGGCACGCTGTATTCGTAAAAACCCTTAATCGGCCGGCCGGCATAATCGGTAAATAAAAGATGATGCGGGTCAATGCCATTGTCTTTAATGCTAATGTAATTCGGAGAGGCCGGATTGGGCAAGACTTGCAAACCAGCTGACGGATCACGAATGACGACATCCCTGGTTGGAGAAAATGAAAATGACTGATCCAGGTCGACCATTCGCAACCGGTAGTAACTGACACCCGATACAGGCATGTCATCTGTGAAACTATACTGCTTTCTGCCCATTGTTTCGCCCGAGGCAGTAACCCTGCCAAGCTCTTCAAACCGGGCCATATCGCTACTTCTCTCTACAACAAATTCATGGCTATTCTTTTCCAAGGCCGTCTCCCAGGTCAGATTCACCTTATTTTCAATGTGTTCGGCTTTGAAATAGGTAAGATCTACCGGCAAAATTATTTGTAAAACCTGACCATTAATAACGATTTCATCAAACCACAGCACGCCAAGAGTCGTATTGAAAGGGTTATTTCCGTAAATCCTTATCGCAAATGTATTATCGGAAAGATTGTTGAAGCTGGTCGGCACTGAGAATGGGTAGAATACATTTTCATTGACGAGGGTAGAGGAAATTAAATCGGACGTAAAACCATCGATGCTACTGCGAAGTTTTATTTGTTTGGGACCCGTATCGGATCTTTTTAATCGAAACGAGATAGAATTGATGTTGTACTTGAATGTATTGGCGGCAAACATAAATTCAATATAACGTCCACTGGAAAAAGCAACCGGCCAGGGTTTGACGACATGCGCAGCCACCACGGCATTGGTGTAGCCATATCCCCCATTTAAGGCATTGGTATTGGCCCCGCCAGCCAGCTTCGCATCCTCCGGTGAAAAATTAGCATGGCTCGATGTGCCAGCCAAATGTTCGTCCATACTCCATTTAATTTGAAAATCCTCCTGCGCCGCCGCCGGAGAAACGAGTAATAATGAAAAAAGAAACATCAAAACGATGCAATTCGTCGGAATTTGGAATAACCTTTTCAAGTCTGTGATGGTTTGGATTCACGGTATTTACTTTACTAATACGGTAAAGCTTGAAAAGGTAACGGGGGGAGCACGTCTTTTTTAGCGTGATTTGTTACGCTGATCATTCAAATTGACAAGATAATGCAGGCTGATCCTTGGAGGTGTTAAAAACCGGGTTCCGTAAAAAGGTGAGATGAAGTTTGCGAAGTGCCCGATTTCCAGGTTAAATCGTCGCTTATAACTTATTCCGGCCTGCAGTCCGAGGAAGTCGAAGCGGTACCCACCGCTTGCAATGCTGTAATGCAAGCCAACATAAGGACGTACGCTTTTCGCACCAAAATAACCTCCCACGCCTACTTCAAGTGTCTTCAAAAGAACTTTCCGGTAAGAATTCTGATCACGTACCAGTAAATTGGGTGTGAGAAAATAGTTGATTTTCAGGTGACGATTATAATGTTTTCGCGGTAAATTGATTCTGATACCTACGCCAAAAGTAAATTTATTATTGAGAACCAGGCGATCCTCTTTCCAATTTTCAAGACCGGTATTTATATCGACATCGAAAGTCAATTTGTTATCCTTAGACTGATATATCTGATGATGATCTGGAAATATATTATTGTACTTTTCCAGATATATTTTTAAATATTTTTCCTGATATACAGGAATAGGTTCATTCGATAAAATTGTATTTTCTGTTAATTTTTTAAGCTGATTTTTGTACTCATCAATCGTTAATAGGTAAGTGGTATTGCGAATTATTTTGTTGAAAGGATAGTAATAAAGCTCTTTTAACGAATGATTATTTTCAATAAAAAAATGTGGTTCTTCCTTAGCATTTAAATATAGATACAAAGATGCTTTGCCACCTGCCACCACTTCCTGCAAAAACACCTGTACCGAATCCAAAGTCTCTAATGAAGGATCTGCTTTGTATGTATCGGTCACTGTTATACGCAATAGGCCTATTTTCTTGCTTTTATAAATGTCATGATCAGGACCGATATTGAATGCGTTTGCATTCGTAGCCGAAATCATGGTAACAAGCCCGTCTTTGCCTTTAAATTGAATGCTTTCAGGGCTTTCTGCCCAGTCGGCATCTCTGATCAGACCCTGTATGGTATCATTTTGATTTGTAATAATATAACCTTCAACCCATTTCCCCTGTGCAAGAGTGTTTGAATATGACATTGATTGAAATAGTAGAGTTAAAATGGCAGTCTTCAAAGTGTGCATAAATACATTTTTCATAGTTGTGTGATTGATGTTTGGTTAATTAATAAGAATTCACTGAAATCAGGTGTCAACTAACGTGACACCTGATTTCAGTGAATTATTTTAACTAATCGAAATCGCCTTCCTCTTTTAATTTACTTATTGAAAAATAGAGAGTATCAATTGGCGTTTCTTTTCCATAATATATTCTTCTTGAATATTTTACAGCCATAATAGTATTACCAGTTGATTGGCAACGATATAGCTCATAGTCCTCACATTGCCCTAGCAGAATTCTAAAATTAATCGAGTCAGTGAGATAATATGATTCTGTAAGCTTCCCATTTTTAGAGGGGTTGTGATTTAGACTTGGCTTTTGATTTCAATAGTTACTACTTCTTTTTTCGTGGCACTTTCTTTCAACAGTGTGTGCTTCTGATTCGGTGTTAGTCCCTTCATTGACCTGTGCGGGTGCTTACTATTGTAATTGTCGAGCCATTTGTCAGACAAAATGCGCAGCTGCTCCAGAGAATCAAAGAAGTATGCGTCCAGAACATCTTCCCGGTAAGTCCTGTTTAGTCTCTCGTTGTACCCATTCTGCATTGGCTTTCCAGGCTGGATAAATTTCTGCTCGATCTGCTTTTCTTCGCACCAATTAGCCAGTTTCTTGCTAATAAACTCAGGGCCATTGTCAGTTCTTATTGATAGTGGCAACCCTCGTTCGCATTCCAACTGCTGCAATACTTGTATGACTTTACCGGCACAAAGAGAGTAATCCGCATGTGCTGCAAGTGCTTCTCTACTGGCATCATCCATGACTATTAATGTTCTCACACGTCTGCCGGAACTAAGAGCATCACTGACAAAATCCATACTCCAAGTTTCGTTCAACGTTTTAGCCTCGATTAAGGGCTGCTTTGGCCTTTTCAGAATACGCCTTTTTCGCTTACGTCTTAATTTGAGATCCATATTTCGATAGATTCGAAGCACCCGTTTGCGATTCCACGGTAGGCCCTTGTTTCTTAAATTGCCGTAATACCAATCAAAACCTCTTGTCGGATGTTCTTCTGCTAGCTCATTAAGCATGTCTATAACAGGCAGATCGTTCTTGACAGTTTTGTAATAGAAAACGCCGGTACTTAAATGCAAAACTCTGCACGCCCGCTCAATGCTAAATCCAGCTTCCTGAGAAATATCGGAAGCTATCAGCCGCTTCTGAGCAGGCTTTAAAGCTTTTTTTCGATGATCTCTTTTGCCAGTCTGTGGTCAAGAGCCAATTCTGCATACATGTGTTTAAGACGGCGATTCTCCTCTTTGAGAGCCTTCAATTCCGCTAGTTCCGAAGCACCCATACCGCTGTATTTCTTGCGCCAATTGTACAGTGTAGCTTTGGAGACGCCATTTTCCCGAGCGACGTCATTTGCCTGTTTGCCAGAATCCAGGTCTTTGAGGATTTTGACGATCTGAGTTTCTGTGAATGTGTTCCGTTTCATAGCAGATTAAAATTAGAAAATTTGTCTAATTCATCACCACTCTGTTTTTAGGGAAGCATACAATTTCGTATCACTCATAAGAACACCTCCGCTAAATGGCCTGAACCTTTCTTCATAAATTCCATTACCTACATAATCTCAATCAAACAATAGCCTATTTCAATAAATTAAAATCTCAAACTAAATCGGGCTTTGCTCTTGTAACTTCTCTTTAGTCTCTATTATTTTTTGTTTTAATTGTTTAGCGGTATAGAATCCTTTCCACAATGTTAAATCTTCTTCATATTCTGAAAACCGTTGTGATACATCCCTTAAATCAGAAAAGGTTTCATATTCAATATCTGTAAGACCTTCGTAGTACATCTCATTAACAAGGGTATCATGAAAATCATCACAAAATATAGTTTCACTAATTTTACCTGATAAATACTGGTTTATAAGCCAATATAATCTTCGTTTATCGTGTTTACTGTACATTTTAGTTACGGTTTAATTGGACTATATTGAAAATGCCAAATTCCCAGGGGGATAAGGGGTGGGTAGGCCTTGCTTTGTATATTGCAGCCCACCGCCTGCAACCTGGCATCGTGGGCTGCAATTCAGCAGCAATATGCTGCCCTTCGTAATAGAGTCTGTTCCAGACGGTTTTGCTAAAATTCTTTATATTTTAGAGCGGGGCGTCTACTTTCCAAGAAGCGTCAAAATTCGAATTATTTATATTTTTCTTAGCCAAATAAACAAGCAAATCGTCGACGGCAGTACAATAATATTCTGATTCCATTTCAACAAACAGATCTATATCTAAGGGATAATCATCAAGGTTATTCTTACTGCTAACCTTGTATATCAGTATCTTAAACATCCATCTGGTTCCTTTGTCGTCCAAAGCATTGGGGATTATCGAAATCCAAATTGTGTAATCTGGATTATCATCAAGTTTTTGAGAAATATTGTTCTGAGAATAAATCAGGTTATTCCAGATCTTGGTTACAAAACCATTTGTATAATGTTCTCCTCTTGTCATTTTTCGAAAAAGATTCTAATGATTTTATTGCCTTCATCATGAATTTGCAGATGTAGAATATCCCCATGTGGATTTGCTGGACCGTGTCCGACAAGTCTGCCTGCGCCGTCAAAGTTATCATCCCAGTGATAATGCCCACCCTTTCTAAACCAACTTTTAGCATCTAACGGGTTCCAACCAGTAGTATTTTTAAATTCTTTTTGTTGAAACAAACCCAAAAATAGTTCTTCGGCATCCGCTCTTGTAGCAACTTTTATTGCAGTTTTGCCACTTGCTAGTTCTTTGGCTGCTTGTGCAAGCCGACTGTTTGACCAGCTATAAGTGCCCAAGATATTTCTAAGACTGCCTCCAATATTGACAACTGATCCAACTTTCCCGATACCAATATCAGGCGGGGTTCCCATTCTCGGTGTCATCCTATCGAGTAAGATGCCATCACTACTCACTTGTCGGCCGTCGCTGCAAGCACGGTTGCCATTCCAAATCTGGTCGGCCCAACCTGTGAAGCCCGACACGGCTGCCATGGCTTGCGAGCCGGAAGGAACCGATGTAGGCAAATTGGTTTGCCACTCTTTTCCCGTCCAAGTCCACGAGCCGTATTGATTGGTTACAATAGCACCGTCTGCATAAGTTTTCTTGGCTTCACTGCCTTGTGGGCAAGTAGGGCAGCGGCCATCTGGATCAGTCCAATTTATCGGGTTGTCAAAAACATAAGCATATGTTGACCAACCCTCATAAATCTCCGCCAAAGCATCCACCACGCCCCAGCGTCCCACCTCCGCCATATACATTCTCGCCCCATAATCCAGATACCCGCTCCCAACCTGCAATTCCTTCCCATTGTACAAATACCTGTTCATTCAGTTCTGGACATGAGTACATTGAGGTGATTAACATTGAATTGAAATACGCTCAATTTTTGGATTCTTCAATAAATCGGATAATTCAGCTTATTCTTCTATATCTCCTGTTACTTTTAATTCGCGTGCTTCCTTAAGAATTAAGTCGGCCAAATTTCTGTCGTTGATTTCGACAACAATAATTTTTTCTTTTGTCAACTAAATCATCTTTAAATATTTTAGCATCCACCAATGATAATCCAGCTTTTTCATGAAGTAATTTGATAAAAAGTTTTTTTTATACCAGGCTCCCATCCGGTAAATGTAATTTTTGCCATGACTTAGTTGATTTTAAATGTAAGTTGTGAAGGTATTTTCACTGTATTTTCTTCGGTAGTTCTAATATATAACTTCATTCTAATTTCCATTTTTTAAATATTCGTCATTGCTCATAGTTAAGTGTTCCAATACTTAATTACCTGGAAAACCTTTCGTTTTTAGCCAATCAATTTTACTCTTATAATGTTCAATTATTTGATGAGATAAATATCCTTTTACCATATCCCCTTCACAAGAAAGGCGATAGGCCGATTCATACAACAAGTTTTCAGGTTCTTTTTCCATAGCCTTCTTTTGAAACTCCATTCCCAAATGGCTATTTTCTAGACCAAAATACCATTCAGCAATATGAAGTATTTTGCACATAAAAAATAAATACTCTGCATTCTCTGAAAATTTTTCTTTTGATTGATTAAACCATTTTTGTAACAAATCAATCATTCTACCTAGCTCTTCATTAGGATACTCATCTTCCACTAAAATATTATGCAAAAGATATATAGCTCTTATGCTTTGATCAACATCATCAGGATACTCGGTTAATAAATCATTAACTAGTGCAATTGCGGGTTTCCAGTCTCTTTTTTTGTGAAAGAAAAATCCTTTTCTATTTCTGATAATCGTCTTCTCCAACTCATAGTTTAATAGTTTAAGGAATATACATTGTACCAAGTCTGGGAACTCCAATAATCACATTACCTCGAATTAAAACAGTTGAGCGTCCAACATTTACTGGAATGTTATTGAACAACCCGCTTACAGCCACTTCTTCATTATTATACATAAAATAGATCTATTAGATCTTCTAATATTTTACCATCTGGAGTCAACTCATAATTTATATCAAATCCCCTTCTTTGCAATTCATCACTTGCCCAATCACGGATTTCATCGGACGTTTCTTCATCAATTTCTATAAAGACAAATTGATTTTCTTGACTGACTTTCTTCAGCTTTAATCTTAATAAATTTTGTTCTTCAGAAAGACTATAAATCAGATAGTCAAACTGATTCTTGTTTAGTTTAATTATCATTGCCCTGATTGTTTTAAAAGTTTCGCTGCTTTACTTGAAGATGTTGGATTAACAGATATTATCTTTCCAGTCTGGGGATTAATAATAACTTCTCCAAATTGACCGACAAATCTTTGGTTTTGCGACCTAATTGGTCTGTAACAACATTTCCTGTTTTTAAAGGATTTTTTATTGCATCTTAAATTGCGTTAGGTTTTACGCCTCGTTCTATGGCTCTATCTAAGCCATGTTTGGCAAACCCTGTAATTTTAATGCTATTCGCTGTTTGAAGACCCCCCTTAGCACCAGCTTCCCCAAACTCCTCTCCACCAAACTTAAGAAACTTTGCAAGAAGCCCTCTTGCTCCCTTCAAAAGTACTATTCCTCTTTCCAGCGGAATAGCGAAAGCTTCTAAGGTGTAATCGTTTTCTACACGACCGGAAGCCCTTGGCTTTGAAGCGTCGAAAGTGTCGTTTGCAAGTGCTTTCGCTTCCGCCGCCCGGACATTAGGCGAATCAGACGCCCCCCGTTTCCTGTCCCGTTCCTCCTGCTCCCGCTGCACTTCCCGGAACATTTCCTCCGCAGCCTTTCCTTCAAAATGCCAGGATGACATGCCGTCCGGATCAATAAATATAAGCGGATTGTCATTGCCATAGGTATATGGACTGAAACGTCTGGCCACTTCACTTAATGGGTCAATAGCCCCCCACCTCCCAACTTCCGCCATATACATCCTCGCCCCATAATCCAGATACCCGCTCCCAACCTGCAGCTCCTTCCCATTATACAAATACCTGTTCACCCAATTCTGGACTTGTGGCGGGGCACCGTCGCGGTTGATGGGCAGGCCGAAGGGATAATAATCCGTCTTCTGCAAGATCTTGCCCTTCTCATTGAAAACGACCCGGATGTTGCCCAGATGGTCTTTAAGATAATAGTCAAAACACAGGGAATCTTTGCGGAAAACGGCCTGGGCGTCGGAGAGGGCAAGGCGTTTGAAAACATTGGCCCCGTTGTACTCGAAGCCCCCGGCGTATTTGATGGTCAGCGTGTCGGCAATGTATTGGTGTTTGGTGCCGGTGGCGTCGTAGTCGTAGCTGAAGGTTTTGGCGCCGATGGTCACGGTCCTGGGCAGGTCCAGGTAGTTGTAGGTGATGGCAGCGCCGCGGTTGCCGTCGGTGAGCATGTTGCCGTTGCCGTCGTAACCATAGCCGCTCACGCCCGCCTTCACGCCCAGTCCGCTGCCGGACCCGTCGGTGAGGGCCGACAGCCGGTTGCCGGTGTAGGAATAGGCCAGGTTGTCGATGGTCCCCGCCGTCCCATTCCTGACCAGCGTTTTGATGTTGCCGTTTTTGTCGTAGGTGATGCCGCTTTCGGTTTCCTTGTAATTAAAAAGCCCCGTGCTGCCGGTTAACCTGCCCGCATTGTCGTAAGCAAATACCAGCCCTTTGGTAAAGGTGTCCTCTGCCTTGCCCGACCATTGCATTTGGGAGATATTTCCGTTGGTGTAGCTGTTGCCGTTGGCATAATCCAGGCCGATGTTGTAAAAAGAAGAGTCCGCCCGATTTTCCTTGATCTTGTAAGCCGTTTTGACATCGGTCAGCAAGCCCCGGATGTTGTGGGTATACCCGGTCCTCCTCCTGAACTTGATGCCATCGCCGGAATGCTGCCATTTTTGCGAGAGCTGTCCCAAAGCATTGTAACGCCGGGCCTGGGTCACGGCCACTTTCTCCTCCCCACCGGCAGAAACCTTCTCTTTTACTTCCAGCAGCCTGTCTGCATGGTCGTAGGTAAAAGTCTGCCAATGCACCTGGGTGCCACTGGCTAGAACCTGCTCGGTTTTCTGTTCTGCGACCACCGGGGCCAGGTCATATTTATAAAGCATGGAGGCCCGTTCCATGGCCGTAGGCCCCAGCTCGTGCAGCTGCCTGACGGATTGGACCTGCCTGTACTCTTTGTCATAATAGGTCACATTGGTCAGCCAGCCGCCCGCCCCGCCGTTGCCCGGCATTACCCTCGCCCTGCCGCCGGTAATATGCCCTTTGACCAAATTATTGAAAGCAGGGTAATACACCGGCGAATAGGACAAGCCCGCCGCTTTTGAAAAAGCATAATCATCATAAAAAACAATGGTCAGCAGGTTGGCCTCGGTGGCATTCAGCGGCGCTGTTTTGTTGAGGGTATAGCCTGCCAGGGTCCCGTTGGCGCGGTCTTCGTGGTGCTGGGCGCCGGCATCGACAGTGCCCGCCCAGCTTTGGCGGGTGGCGGCAGAGGCAATTTCCCCGGTAACGGCCGGGCGGTTGAGCGCGTCATATTTGGTAAATGCCCATACGCCCCGGGCCAGCTGGTTGGCATCGCGGGACAAAACGGGCCGGTCGTACTGGTCGAATACCGTCTCCAAAAGTCCCGCACCGGGCAGCTTTTTGACAACTGCCCGCCCCCTGTCGTCATAACCGTAGAGAAAGGCAAAATTGGCCGCATTGGCATCGTCCTGGTACTGGGGCTGCAATACGGCCCGGAGCTGTCCCAGGTCATCGTATACATAGTAGGTGGCCAGTGTCACGGCCCCGGCAATGACGCGGCAGACCATCTGGCCCTGCCGGTCGGTATACTCGCGGGTAACATTGCCCTGCTCGTCGGTGGATTGTTTCCGGAAGAGCGTGCCTGCACCATAGCTGCCTTGCTGGGAAACCGTCAGCAGGATGTCGGCATTGGGGACATAGTCGTAGCGTTTGACTTCACCGGCCACATTGGAGCCCAATACTATGGAGGCGGCAGCACTTTTGCCTCCCGGCGCCTGGCTGCCGGTGGACCTGCCCAGGGGGGATGCTTCAAAGAAGGTTTCCTGGTAGGCCCTGGAGAGGTTGTCGGCTTTCAGGCCGGCAGTGTTGGCGGTGTAGAAAAATGCCTGGGAAGCGGCGGCCCCTACCTGGAAGTTCCCGCCTCCGCCAGTGACGGGGTAGGGCAGGTACTGCCGGGGTTCCCTGCCATACTCATCATATTCGGCCGGGGCGACCATATCGGCACCCGAGGGGCTTTGGCCTACCTGGACCGTCTGGACAGGCCTTGCCAGCCCATCGAAATACCGGACCTGAAGCTGTACTTTGCTTACATCGTTGGGGTTGGCACCGGTTTGTTTGTAGGTCCGAGAGAGGACATAATTGCGGTCGCCGCTCTGGGCGAAGGCAGTCTGCAATGCTGCCAGGAACAGCAGGGATTTTAGAGCGTGATGCAGGTGTGTACGCCACGTTCGAAATAAAGCTCTCAATAAAGAATCCATAAAAAAGCTGCGTTTAAATGAATAAAATCTTCATTTAGACGCAGCTTCTTTTCTCAGGTCACAAAAAAAGCCCCGACTTGAACCGGGGCTATTACTATTTTAAAACTCAGCGCTTTTAGGATAGCGCGGGAAAGGGATCACATCGCGGATGTTGCTCATTCCTGTTACAAAAAGAACCAGACGTTCAAAGCCCAGTCCGAAACCGGAGTGCGGCGCAGTACCGAATTTCCGGGTTTCCAGGTACCACCACAGGTTCTGGGGATCAATACCTACTTCATGTACCCGCTGCAGCAATTTATCATAATCCTCTTCACGCTGGCTTCCGCCGATGATCTCCCCGATACCAGGGAAAAGTACATCCATCGCACGAACCGTCTTGCCGTCTTCGTCCAGTTTCATATAAAACGACTTGATCTCTCGCGGATAATTCGTCAGGATTACCGGCTTTTTGAAATGTTTTTCAACCAGATATCGCTCATGCTCGCTGGAAAGGTCAATTCCCCATCCTACCGGATACTGGAATTTCTTTTCTTTATGTGGCTTGGATTTCAGCAGGATCTCTATGGCTTCGGTGTAAGTCAGACGCTCGAAAGGATTGTCGACTACAAAGCTTAATTTTTCAAGCAAAGGCTGGGATCTTTCGTTCTGCGGTTTGTTTTTCTCTTCTTCAGCAAGCCGGTTTTGCAAGAATTCCAGGTCATCCTTACAGTTTTCCATGGCGTAACTGATGACCGTTTTTACAAAATCCTCAGCAAGGTCCATATTGTCTTTCAATTCAAAGAAAGCCATTTCCGGCTCGATCATCCAGAATTCCGCAAGGTGGCGGGTTGTATTGGAGTTCTCGGCCCGGAACGTAGGTCCGAAAGTATAAATTTTGGAAAGCGCCATTGCACCAAGTTCGCCTTCGAGCTGCCCGGAAACTGTAAGGTTAGCTTCGCGTCCAAAAAAGTCTTCCTTGAAATTGATATCACCTTCTTCGGTTCTTGGCAATTTGTTCAGATCTAAAGTAGTAACGCGGAACATCTCCCCGGCACCCTCCGCATCCGAAGCCGTGATCACCGGAGTATGCAGGTAGAAAAACCCTTTGTCATTGTAATATTTATGCACCGCAAAAGCGAGCGTATGCCTGATCCGGAGAATTGCACTAAAAGTATTGGTACGCGGACGCAAATGGGCAATTTCACGTAAAAATTCAAGCGAATGCCTTTTGGGTTGCAACGGATAAACCTCTGGGTCAGCCGCACCATACACATGGATATCCTGGATTTTTACCTCCACAGCCTGACCAGAACCCTGCGATTCTACAAGTTGGCCGGTAATATTCAGGCACGCCCCTGTAGTTACCGTCAGCAGCAACTCCGCAGAAAACTGTCCTGGTTCAGCAACCGCCTGTATATTATGGATGGTCGAACCATCATTCAGCGCGATAAAAATCGCGTTTTTGCTTTCGCGTTTGGTTCTTACCCAGCCTTTGACTGTAACGGATTGTTGCTCAGGAGAGGCTTTTAATAATTCTTTGATCTGCAGAGGTCCCATTTTGTTATAAATTCAATCTTTTGATTTCTGTATTCTTAATTGCACCGGTTTCCCGAATGAGGCGCAAAATTACAAATTACGTTCCGAAAACCTATTCTGAAACGGCAACTTACTTTTCTGCTTCCACAGACGTTGCACAGTCTGGTTTTCAATTTATTTTTGTTCCTTTATTCCAGATTAATGACTTCCTGTTTTGAATAACCGCATCGCAATAATATTATCCGTAATATTTCATCCCCTGATCCTCACGACATACCTTTTTGCATTGTTATTCATGCTGTCGCCCGAGCTGGTGGGCGTAAGTGCATTGGAACTGCCAGCCCTGGGAAGCCTGCTGCTGCTTTTGTGCCTCAACACATTTATCGCTCCCGCACTGGTGATATATTATTTCCAGAAGCTCGGTATCATCAGTTCCTTATATGTAGACGATCTGGCGGAGCGCAGGCTGCCTTACCTTGCCTGTATTATCATTTACGCCCTGGCTACCTATTTATTTGGCTGGCAGCTCGAACCGATAGGCGAGCTCGCGCCTCAGATTTCGATCATCCTCGGTAGTGTAACAGTATCCCTGGCATTGATGACCGTTATCACGCTCTTCTGGAAAGTGAGCGCCCATGCTACCGGCATTGGCGGCGCAATTACCATGCTCGCCGGATTGATGATCAGGTCAGGGGAACCTTCCATTTTTTATCCTTTATTGGTAACTATTGTGATCGCAGGCTGGCTGCTCAGCGCAAGGTTACACCTGAATGCCCACACTCCTGCGCAGATTCTGGTGGGTTTTGTTTGCGGCGTTTTTGTGAGTAGTATGGCTGTCTATTTTTTCTTTTGACAGCAAACACTTCAAATTCCAATGTACCAGCATATCATTTTTTCGAACAATGACGGCATTGTAACTATCACTCTAAACCGCCCGGAAGTCTACCACGCGCTTAATGCTGCGATGATGCAGGAAATCACGCAGGCAATCGGGGAGGCTGGAACAGATGATTCTGCACGCGTGGTTATCATCACCGGCGAAGGCAATAAAGCATTTTCTTCCGGTGCCGATCTGAAAGATGCTGTCAACTCCAGTCGCAGTGCCGGGGACATGCTCGAAATGTATTATAACCCCATGATTCTCGCGATCCGGAACATTTCAAAGCCCGTGATCTGCCGGCTGAATGGTTTGGCTGTTGGTGCGGGATGTTCCCTTGCCATCGCATGCGACATGATCATTGCCAGCGAAGATGCTTATTTAAGCCTGCTCTTTGTCCAAATCGGATTGATGCCAGACGCAGGAGCGACCTTTTTTCTCCCGCGAAGAATAGGAATGGCCCGGGCTTTCGAACTGGCGGCCACCGGCAAAAAAGTATACGCGCCGGAAGCCGAGCAAATAGGTTTGATCAACAAATCTGTCCCGGCCGGTGAACTCGACAAAGAAACCGCGTTACTTGCCAGCTACTACCGGACAGCTCCGACACTTGCTATCGGCGCAATGAAACAAGTTTTAAACCAATCCTACGAATCAGATTTACAAAAAATGCTCAATCTGGAAGTTGCCAACCAGGATAAACTGTTCAAAAGCCAGGATGCCGCAGAAGGAATTTCATCATTTTTACAAAAGAAAAAGCCTGATTTTCAGGGCAAATGATATTATCTCAAACTTTTTTCAGCAATTTTCGGAACCGACTATTGCTCGAACCCACTTCATTCCCTATCTTTGCAGTCCAATTCAGGGTTTCGTAGCTCAATTGGATAGAGCACCTGACTACGGATCAGGAGGTTTGGGGTTCGAATCCCTACGAGACCACAGAAAATTTAAAAGAGGCTGTCTTAAAAGGCAGCCTCTTTTCGTTTACAGCCTTGCACTGTTTGTTTGGATTGATTATCTTTAGGTATAAGCAATCCAGGACCGATGGCCAGACGACAACCGACCTTTAAGCCCTATTACCAGCAGCAGTTAATGCTGCTTCCTCCCGGTTTGGACGAATTGATTCCCAAAGACCATGCTTGCCGTGTAGTCAACGAGGTGATCAATAACATCAATTTAAAGCCGCTGAATGCTGCTTATCATACAAAAGGATCATCCAGCTACCATCCCCAGATGTACAATTTAGAATATCTTGCTGGTTATCAAGAAATTTTCAGGACATTTAATACTCAGTGCAAAATCGGGACATGAAAAGGGAATTGATCCAGCCTCTCTTGGATCTGAAGAGTATAGTAATACCTCAACCCTTTAAATTAAGATGGAAGTACTAAGAGCAACAGTTTAAAGGAAATTTAAAGAATGTAGTGAAGTGAAAAAATGTGGGAAGAAATCAAAGTATATAGACAGCTAGATAAAAGGGAAATCAATCCTATTTTCAGACAACTTGGAAAATCACTAGTTGCTAGGATAGACGGTTATTCAATTGAACATACAAACTCAATAATTAAATTGTTCAGACAGAAAAATCATTTAGAACAATCCATATTTATCGAAAAAACATCAGGGTCATACGACTTAAATGTTACAATTTGCATAAAACCTACTGACTTTTATAGAAAGCACAAATTTTCCATGGTTAATATTGTTCCATTGGGAGAAATATTAAATAATTATCGAAGAACATCATACCCTTTGACACAAGAGTGGGATGAATTAAGTGTATTTTTATCTAAAATAATCAAAGCCGAAGTGGAGGATTACTTTCAACGATATGACTCATATAGTAAAATAATTAAAAGGCGTAAAGAGATTGAACCAAAAAGCTTAGATTTAGACAACAAATATGAACTTCTAATTTATGCTGCCATCAGGACAAGAAATTTATCACTATTACTTTTTTATCTAGATGTAAAGCTAAGAAGTCCCGCAATGAGAATCACTAGAAGTGAATTTCAAAAGCCTGACGGGAGGGATATTGATCAGGTAGCTTTCTTGGAAACGATAAGAGGTTATGCACAGGCAGGTGATTTTGAAAATATTGAAAAAGAAATATTATTAATTTGCCAGCAGACAGGTACAGGTGTATATAATCCTACTGACAAACATCTACGTAAAGAGTCAAAAAAGTGATAACCAAGGTAAATGACGATCTGAAAACTTATATATAAAGATTCAAGATATCGAAGCATCGGTTTGTTAATAAAGACATAGTTGGGTAGTAAGCGATGTTCATTAGCAAAATTTGGAGTACAATGAAGGAAGAACCAATAGGCAGTAATTCATCAGTCAAAGTGTGTAAACTTGTAATGTTGGTGATTCTTTTGTTTTATTCGTGCAATCAAGATTACTCAAATGAAACACATGTAGTGCTGCCCGATAAGAGATTACTATTTATAATTGATCAGTATGTAAAAATGGACACTGCATTTACTGATACTCGGCTTATCACTTTAACCCAACTCAATAGTAGAAGTTGTCAAACTGATTACTATCTTTCATCGGTGGGCTTTTTGCTGAAAGACTTATACGATCGCATACCACCTTCTAAGTACTTTGAATATAAGGGAATGCTGTGTATAGTCCTCGATGGTAGCGATGCTTTATATTCATCTAAAAATTCTAAGAAAGAATTTCAAAAATTAGTTAAAAAGCATCAAATTCCCGTGGCAGATATATTCGAGGGCGGTTCCTATTCTAGAAGTTGTTGGTATGTCAAATATTTTAATGATTCAATAACTTTTGAGAAGGAATGTAAGGATAAGGAATATCCATGCGATACAGTCCCAACAACATTAATGCTTCCTTGAGACATTTTCAATAATGTAGGGAAAGTGGTTTAACCCGCTATTCAAGTCTACTGGAATTAATAGAAATGAAAGGATGACAACAATATACTTAAGTTCCAAGCTTAAAAATGAGTATCTGTAGTTGAAGAAATATAGTCGGATTACTCTATTCCCTACTACGCAATGATAATACTCCCTAGGCCAAGAGATACGATCTCGTAAAAAAACCTCATTTTCTTCTGATCTGATAGTTAAAATTTAAAGATTTCCCCCAGCTATTTTTAGGAATTCGGTAAGGGGAACCTTGAGGAAGATACTTTCCTGAAACTTCAAAATAGATGAGCTATTCATAGGCACTCATAGAATCGGGTTGTTGAGCTAGTATCTCAATATGATCCGTACCAGTAGGTGCTATCTGGCTAAAGGAATAATTTCCATCTTGGTCAGTCGACGTGGTTAAATCAAATGTATTTCTTGCTGAAAACCCCAACTGATCAACTCCATAATATTGCAGCTGAACATTTTCTATTGGTTTTCCTGCTTCATCAATAAATTTTCCACTTACCACAGTTGGGGTATCTGGAAGCTTATCTTTACAACTGCCTATGCCAGTAAGGATTAGGAATACAATTATAAACCGAGTTTCAACTGATTTATTCATAGACATTTCTATTATTTTGATTGTACGTAAAAAAGAAACACAGTTTTATTGGTAGTGAGCCCACCCCAGAAAAAATGATTTCTATATATAACAAGACTTGGTACGCTGATTCACTAAAACGCTATTAATATATAGATATCTTATATATCAGAATGAAAGATATGTAGAATCTATCCTGTTAATGTAATACATCCTACCATCTAAATGAGCAAAATAAGAGACTTCAACTAGGTAATTGAGTAGATGATATTTAGTTAAATGCTATCATAAGGAGATCTATTCTAACCCGTCAAAGAAATCTAAAAGATTTTTTGCTATTAGGTAAAGATTAAAATAATTATTATCCGCAAATATTTTGTTGTCAACTTCCTTTTCATGGTCCCAAAAATATACATATCCATAATCCCTGGTACCGCAAGAAATGCAAATTAAATTACCACCAGGATCATGTGCAATCGGTAAAATATGAAACGGTAGGCGTTGTTCCTGAATTTTATAGATATTGCTATAAGTTCGCAAACTATCATATTCACCATCATAAATTGCTAGAAACCAGTCTACTATGGAATCTGACTTAGCCGCGTTTTCACTAAATGTAAACCTATTCGGATGACATTTTCCTCCATTATTTCTCAGTATGTGCTCGCGATATTCAGTGGGAAATTTTAACCCGACCAAATATTCTATATCTGCAATATCTTTTATTTTGACTGGGGCTTCGGTCTCCGAAAAAATTACCATAAAATTGTATTTGTTCTTTTAGACGCATTGAAAATCCTAGGAGATACCCAATGATAACTTTGTGCAGTTATAGTCATAAGTTGTTACATAGTTATTGAAAGGTTCCAATCTCATAAGTATAACAGTCAAAATCAAACTCAAAATTTTGATATTTCAACAAATAATCTGCTTGGGCCTTATCGATCGAATACACCATAATAAGGTCTGGATCATCGGGATATGGTTTAAATATTTGTTTCAATACTGCAACGTCCATCATGACCTCCCATTCTCTATGTAATTCCTCAGTATGTTTATCAAATTCAGAAATGATCTTCGAATATGCCATAATATATTGTATGTAATGTATCAATACCTGCAACTTTCCAGGGTAGCAGAGTTTTCCAGTTACAGTTCGTCATAATTTTCCAATCAGTTTGAACCTGACTTCTGATCTTAAACAATACTTCCCAGCCAAATACCAAGTTAACATGTCTCCAAAGGTCATATCAAGTGTTGGTTGCAGTGGAGGGAAAAGATTTATTTCAAAAAATTTACTATTGCCGAATGCTAATAGTCTGATAATTAACACATATATAAAAATTGGTAAAGCTAAAACCATCCATGATGGGGTGATCAATTCACCTTCGGAGAGAAAATGCTTTGAATAATCAAAATCCGTACAGTCTAAGTTATATTTAGCAATAAACTTTTCAAAGAGGTAATAATTGTCATCTCCCGAACAGCCAAGATCATCTTCAATTCTAGTGCTTAATGAAGATACTTTGCTGCTGGTTTCAACTTCAATGAACGTTTTTACTTCAATATATGCCTGTCTGGCATATCCGAAGTCCGTAAGAATAATCCTTTCCATTTCTTGACAATATGCCGATTACATGAGTAAATCTACCAATTACCTCCTCATTGACCGGATAGATCTGGCTAAATATATCCGGAGTTCTACAAAAAACTATATGGATATACAGTCTAAGTATTAGAGTAATCCAGTTGTGGTTGATATGCTGGTAGCAATTTAACACATCTCATCCTGAGGACAATACTTTTATGAATCGCTTTTTAGATCTGGAAATTTTAGCAGGGAAGGATGTCGAGCACTTCAAGAGACTTTTCAATGAGGTAATTATAACAACTTTTAGGCAGGTGAACTCAATTGGAGATTTGAAAATTTACGTATTTTCAAAAATTAAAACAAGGCCAATGCTTTTGGAGCCGGAATTGAGAAGACTACTTAGCATTGATTGAAAATGATCTTAAAACATGCCATCTGTTTAACATTACTAATTATTTTCATAATTGTGAAAGGCTTCTCGCATCCAAAAATCATAAATTTAAATTGTGGTCAGTCCGACATACCCGCGAATCTCAGCTTCTGTATTGACACTATTATTACGGATGCGAATTTAGGAAATACACCCGGGCCGAATGTCAATTTAGTGCGGTGAAAATACCTGGCCGACTAATAGAAATATTCTTGTTTTGGTGTTATTGATTTACTGCGAATTGACATCTAGTTCTATTTCATGAGTAATAGACAACCAGCTACCAGCTACCAACTAATAAAGCGCCTGAAACAGCATCGTGAACTCCGGTTCATTTTAAAAGTATTATTATTAGCTACTGATTGTTGCTAGAATTATACTTGCTTTGTGCCGGTTGATTAAAAATAGTGTCATGAAATTGCTAAAAATCGCGATTGTATTGGTGCTGTCATCTCTCTGTTTCAGTGTATTAAACAAATACAGAAAGCTGACATTGCCCAAATCATATACAGAAGTGGATAGCCTGGATATCATGCTTGCCGATGCCAAAATGAAACTTCCGGCTAATTCGACAATCGGGTTCAGGACAAATGCCCCGGTTGGCAGGCAAGACGTACTGTACTTCAAATCGGCGCTGGTCTTGGCGCCAATAGTTGTTGGGCGCGGAGAAAATGATACGATGCTCCTGATTCAAGACCATCAATTTCCGGCGCTACCCCTGGATCAATATGAATGTATCCACAATGGAGGAGGCAAGTATTTGAATTATAGCCTGGTACGTATTAAAGAATGACATGTTGAATTTCGCTTTGGTCGCCGCCATTTTGACTTTGTTTTTCGGGGCAGGCTTTTATTTGAATAAGAAACATCCGTTGGCGGGTTGTTTGAATTATCCAATTGCTTTTGCTGTAACTGTTGCCCTGATAGGGTACTTATATTATCTCAGCTTGCTCTTTGTGGTTAGCTATGATTTTTTGTTGATCTGCATCATTTTAATCCCAGCCTCATTTCTTATTCCCTCTTTGCTGCGTGAAAAAGGTTTGGCTTTTTCACTCCCAAAGTGCCGGGGTGCGGGCAACATGTTGATTTTGGCTATCGGTATTTTGATCCTTACGCTTCGTTTCAACAAGCAGCTGCATAGGTGGGGCGATTGGGATGCCTGGGCAATTTGGACTCTTCATGCCAAATTTCTTTTCTATCCGGAATATTGGAGTAATATGTTTACGAATAAACTATCCGGAAGTCATCCTGACTATCCGCTGATGTTGCCGTCCCTTATCGCTTTTATGTGGAGAGGAGTTGGTTTTGTAACTCCGATCGTGCCAATGATAGTTGCAAGCTTAGTCTGTGTTGCAGTCCCAGTGACGCTATTCCTGGCATTGAATAGATTTGACCGTCGTTTTTCAGCTATATTTTCGGTGTTCGTCCTTGCATTGGATGCCAAGTTTATCAATATCGCTGGTTCGCAATATGCCGACACACTGGTCGCATTTTTCATTCTTGTAACTTTTGTTCTTTACAGAGAAGTCAAAAATGGAAGTGGTCCGACAGTCGTGTTTTTACTTGGCTTCATTGCAGGAAGCACCACCTGGGTGAAGAATGAAGGGCTTTTATTTTTTCTTGTTTTTTCGTGTGCATTCATTTTCTTTCATTACCGGAGGCCGGAAACAGCCATTCGTTATCTTGCCGGAGGTCTGGCCCCAGTGTTGATTTTAATGCATTTTAAAGTTGCATTTGCTCCTGAAAATGATCTGATTAACTCAGGAAGAGGCTCGGACATATTGTCGATGATCGTAAACCCGGCCCGTTATATGCTGATTGCAAAACACGTTTTTGTGACATCCATTAATTATTACTGGATCCTGCTTGTTTTGCTTGCTGGGCTGGTAATACAAAGAACTTCATTTCTGACGACTTTGCCATTTATAGTCTTTGCCCTGATGCTTTCAGGTTATTTTGTCATCTATCTTACCACGCCGAACGATCTGGATTGGCACCTGGGCGCATCGCTCGACCGGCTGCTGCATCATATATACCCTGCCTGCCTGTACCTTGCTTTACTTCGGCTGAGTTCAAATTCAGGGGGAAGGCTTAATATGCCGGATTACCAAGTCTGAATTACTACCGCTGGGATGATTAACATATCACAGGTAATCGTCGGTAATCAATTAAACCACATATTTATGCGATAAGCGCGTTTCCATATTCCATTAACTTTGTAGTATGATTTTCAGAGCGCTTCTCGTCGTGATCGCCCTGCTGGTAAGTAGCTATGGCCGCGGGCAAAACTATATTTATAACCGATTATCCATGGGTGAGGGCCTGCTTTCCAACCATGTACTTTGTGTATGGCAGGATCAAACAGGTTATTTATGGATCGGTACGCAAAGTGGCTTGCAGCGTTTTGACGGAATCACTATGCGGACCATGCTGGAAGAACGGGTCGATCAGATGCTGGCAGACCGGGCCGGCAGGGTTTGGATCAGGTCGGGAAGTCGGCTCGGTATCCTGAATGTCGACAACTTTTCAGTGCGTTATGTTTCTTATGAGGGCAGCAAAGAAGTGTACGGCCCGTTCAAGGTCTGGCTAAGGAAGGACGATGCGGGTAGGATTTTCCTGGTTCATGTGGGGCAAAACTGCCAATATTATGATGCTGCGAAAGGTGGTTTTTCACGAAGCTACAATCCCTTTTCTCTACCTGATTCCCTTCGCGTAACAGACGTCGTGCCCGACCCGCGCATGGGCAGGTACTGGGTTTTATCACGAAATGATTTTGGCTATTGGGATAAAAAAACAAGATCCTACCATTCCCGTTCACGGAGTAAGCCATCGGACCCAATGCTCAGCAACCAACAGCTGCCGCCCGTGATCGCCAGGCTGTATATTGACCGGAAAAGCCGGTACTGGATGGTCGCCACCGAACCATCAAGATCCCGGTTTTTCTGCTTTGATGCGAACAAGGGTACATTCAGCAACGATACCCTGGGAATGAACAACCGGGACGACGGCTTTTTTGAAGTGTATGGTTTTGGCAGCTACGAGGATTCGATTACGGTTGCTTACGGACTCAACTACTTCCGGGGGCACCACGGCAAATCATTTGCGGATCTCAGGTCACCGATCAATAATCCATACGGTATTCATTTCAATTCCATTGCCGGGATTTTTCAGGACAGGGAGGGCATTTTATGGGTGGCAACGGACAATGGCTTGTATTCTACGGCCGGGAACAGAAACAAGTATACACATATCCTCCTGAGCCAGGAAAAACACCGTGCTTCGATCAGCAGTTTGTTGGCAGACCAACAAAACAGGCTTTGGATCGGAACGTGGGGAAGGGGCGCCTTTTTGTTAAGCAATGAATTGGACAGCGCGCAGGTGGCCCCGGTCGGGGCATTTAATCGGTTGGGGGCTGCAATGCAGCGAATGTTATCACTTTGTGAGGATAACGAGGGCAATGTTTGGGCAGGTTGTGACCAGGGGCGGATCGCCCGATATAACTCACACAGCAAAAAGGCCGATCTCTATGTTCCGAAAGTATTTGAAAACAGCGGCGTCAGGCAAATCGTCAAAGACCAAACAGGGAAATTGTGGATAGCACTGCAAAATGGAAGTGTGTGGTTGTATGACCCTTCCAAGCCTTTTTCGGACAACGCACTTCGGAAGTCGTTCTCCCTGGGCGGGCCGGTGAGCCGGATGGTATTTTTACCAGGCAACCGGCTATGGGTGGCAGTGAGCGGGAAAGGTATATTCATTATCGACGCGCAAAGAACCAAGCTCCTGCAGACGATAGATATCCGGAAGACCGGGTCGAGCCATATTGCAGGTCTTCGTGATATACTGCCGGTTAATGATTCACTGGTATTCATTGCAGGAGAGCGCCTGGGCACGGTTAACCCGAAGACATACAAGGTGAGTTTTGATTACGCGCACACCGGACGGTTATCCGGGACCTTATTCGCCCTTCAGAAGGACCGGAATGGGAATATCTGGGTCGGTGGGGCTACGGGTATTTACAAACTGAACCCGAAGACAAAGGTATTGACGAAATATTCCCAACAAGACGGGCTGGTCACCATTCATAATAACAGCTACGTTCCGGAACGTAGTGTTGCGCTCACCAATGGAAGACTGGCATTCGGAGGAAACCAGCACCTGGTCATTTTTGAACCCGACGAGTACAAAACATCCTTGCGCCCACCCAATGTAACGATCACCGGTTTTCAGTTGAATAACCAATATCTTTCTGTCGATTCGCTGCTGCGGCCCGGAACCATCGTATTGCCTTATACGCACAACAGTTTCAGGATAGATTTTGCAGCGATCAGCTTTGCTCACAGAGAACGGATCACCTATGAGTATAAGATGGAAGGGCTTGATCAGGATTGGATCCTGCTGACAAGGGGAGGGCAGGTGAACTATAATTTTTTGCCACACGGGCGCTACCGTTTTATGGTGAAGGCCAAAAACGAGGAGGGGGACTATTCCTCCACCGTAACCAATATTGACTTACGCATCAAGCCGCCATTCTGGAAGACAATCTGGTTTTACATGCTGGTTGCCGTGGTTACGGGCTGCGTGCTCTATTATCTGCACCGACTGAGGCTTCAGAAACTGCTGCACATTGAAAAGGTACGAAACCGGCTGGCCCGTGACCTCCACGATGATATGGGCTCGACCCTGAGTACGATCAACATTCTCAGCAGTATTGCACTGCAGCAGAAATCCCTTGATGAAGTGAAAAGTAAGCAATACCTGACTACGATCAGCCAGAGCACCCATCAGATGATGGAGGCGATGGATGATATTGTGTGGAGCATCAATCCAGTAAACGATAGCATCGGGAAAATTGTGGCGCGGATGAAGGAAACAGCCGGATCCGTTCTGGAACCCAAACAAATCGATTACCGCTTTGAAACAGACCCATCGGCACTGGAACTGCATCTTTCGATGGAATCCAGGCGGGAGATTTTTCTGATCTTTAAAGAGGCGCTGAATAACATTGTGAAATATGCCGGCAGCAGTTTGGTGGTAGTGGAGTTGGCAAAAAAGGGTTCAGAGCTGATGCTGGCGATCGTAGATGATGGAGTGGGGTTCACGATGCCTCAGCCGGGAAGTTCGGTAAGAGGGAACGGCTTGAAAAACATGCAGATCCGTGCAGGGAATATAAACGGGAAATTGTCGGTCGTTTCTGAACCTGGCAAGGGGACAACCGTTAAATTATTGATGCCCATCGCATGAATATGCGTTGTTTCCCAGTCTGGTAGCTATGATCTTTGCATTGTCAATCGCTGTTAGAAGCGAAGTCGAAACATCAGGAACTTATGATACGAGTAATACTTTACGATGATGTAGAGCAATTCCGGGAAACGATGGGACTGCTGCTGGACGGCACTGATGAGTTCAGTATTGTCGGGCAGTTTGGGAATTGTGAATCTGCGTCAGCAGACGTAGCCCTGTTGAAACCTGACGTGGTATTAATGGACATTGATATGCCGGGGGCCAGTGGAATAGACGGTGTAAGGATGATCCGGAAAAAGAACCAGGCGGTTAAGATTATCATGCTGACCGTGTTTGATGATAACCGGAATATCTATGATGCGATCCGGCTCGGCGCGAATGGCTATGTTCTGAAAAAGAGCGCTCCTTCGGCCATTATCAGTGCGATCAGAGATGTTTATGAAGGTGGGGCACCAATGAACTCATCCATAGCCACACAGGTACTTCAGATGTTTGCCGGAATGTCTCCCGGTGATGAAAACTACGGCCTTACCGAAAAAGAGAAAGCCGTACTCAAATCCCTCGTGGATGGTAACAGCTACAAGATGGTTGCAGCTGCATTGAACATATCCATTGACACAGTCCGGACTCATATCCGTAACATTTATGAAAAACTTCAGGTTAATTCCAAGAGTGAGGCTGTGGCCAAAGCCTTGAAAAACCGGATAGTTTGACCGGGCAATGTGGCACTCGTATAGTGTTGCGCGTTTGTATTTTCTGCTATGGGTGCCCGGCGGGAAAGGTGGCATGTTCACCGGGTAACCAATGTGCGCACCGTTGATCTGAATGAAGTCTTGTTCCCTATGTCTTTTGAGGCGGTTTTCCGTCAGGGAATTGCCATGTCCGAAAAGTTATATCCATTCACAAAAGTTAGTATTACATAAACAACAGCCATGAAATCTTCAATCATTTTCGTCACTTTTATTTTGTTGCTTTTTGCTTTTTTCTCCTGTAAAAAAGACCTGATCGAGTTACCGGATGTCAATATACCTGATCCTTCTGACACCACCGTCCAGAGAAATTTTAAGCTGGTTTTTGTTAATCTGAGCGAGCATTGGGATAGTTCGGAAAGCCTTACTGCTTCTGTAACGGTTGAAAATCCGAAGGAGCCCCAAAAACCAATCCACCTGACAAGCCCTGTGATCTTCGAAAACCTCTGCGGCACGCCCTTGATGAAGCTGCCCAAAGGTTCCTATAAGATCAAGAGATTGGTGATCAATGACGCTTCCGGGACGACACGATTTGCCACGCCGGTAACGGGTTCATCCAAGGCCGCCCAATGCGGTACGCCGCTCAGTGTTTCACTGACCCTGGAAGCAAAAACAGACAAAGAAGTCAGGCTGGAAGTCGTTTCTGTGGGAAATAGTGATACCCCGCTGAGCTTTGGGTATCCCGCCGGAAGCTTTGGGAAAGGCTCCGGCAATCCCCAGCCACCCATGGACAAACGCGTATTTATCCGGCCGTTGATCAAAGTCGGCGATGTAGTATATGACAGCATTCCGGCACAATTGATCGTAAAAAGCTGGGATGCAAAGGAAGAGATGGATTATAAGATCCATTATCTCGCAGCAGGTACCCAGGCGATTTATTTATCCGCCAAAGCGGTGAGGTTCCAACTTTCCGTGTCGAAATGGGGAACCTACTCTCAGCTCGCTTTGTCACAAACAGACGTTCAGGAAAATGCAGTGTACGATATCGGTGGATACGTGGCCGCCAAGAAATTGAAATCTGTTATCGAGGCAAAGATTACCGGGGGAATAGCCAAGCCTCAGACAAAAACAGATTATGAATACCAACCTAACGGAGAAATCAGCCAGAGACTGGTTTGGGGAAAACGGACGGACCAATCGACCTATCTCATGCAAAAGGACATCTTCGGCTACACAAATGGTAACATAACTTCTATCCGGACTTATGACGAAAGTAACACTCCTCTGAAAACTTTAACAGCCCGCTACAATGCGGCAGGACGTGTTGTATCTTTCGAAGAAAACAAGAATTTGAGCAAGATCACCGTTGAGGCCAGCTATCTGCCACTGGACACGCGATCAGGGATCACCCAGGACTACCGCATCGATGCGCAATTTCAGTATGAAAACGGGAGGTTCACGGATTATTACTCCAAAACCATGCGCGGGGGAAGTGTGCTTCACGACATTTATGTGAGCAATAGCGGAAGCAGTGAAGAGGGTACTTATGATTACGATTTTTGTATCAATCCCTATGCGCATCTTAAAATTCCTGAACTGCTCTTTACCCAGTATACAAAACATAACATGGTTTTCCCACGGAAAACCTGGAAGGGCGCCCGCCCTTTGCATGAACCATACAATTTCAAATACACCTATGATGGCGACGGCTACCCGAAAGAGCTCCTGACCAAATATCGGTCTGTTGCAAGCAAAGAGGATACGTATGCCATACGCACCGTCTTTTCCTATTTCTGACAAAAACCTCCGTTAAATAATCCTTTTTCTATTAGAGCCATGAAAAATTCATTCAAAAGAATCTCCTGTTTCCTCCTGATCGCAGTCGTTATGTATCTTCCGCTTGCCTGTGAACGGGGGGATGTGGGAGGGCCCGATGAGCCGATTACAATTGCTCCGCTGGTACGTCCCACCGGAGCGTCCAACGGCACAGCGGTTACGAAAACCATCGGCCCGGCAGGCGGTTCGCTGCAGTCGCAGGACGGAAAGATCAGCATCGAAGTTCCGCAGGGGGCGCTTACATCAAACACTACCGTGGGTATCGAGCCGGTTTCGAATACCAATATTGCAGGCATAGGGGCGGCATTCCGGCTCACGCCGCACGGGCAGGTATTCTCCAAGCCAGTGACGATCACCTATTCCTGGGCCAGCTATGCTGACAGCGTCGGCTTGCTGCAAACATTGGGGCTGGCTTACCAGATGGCCGATGGTGTGTGGAAGTTTGTGGGTGCAGACAGCTTCAGCAGTCAGTCCAAAACTGTTAGTTTTAAAACCACCCATTTCAGCGACTGGTCGCTCATGAACAGGATCTCACTTTCTCCCTACAAAGCGGAACTGGAGACCGGACAGAAGCAAACCATCAAAGCAATGATCTTTACCGAGGCCGATTGGGATAACCTGTTTGTTCCGTTGGTAAATAACCCCGGAGGTCCGTACAATGAGCCTGGTTATCCGGTAGGGACGCCTGCGCCCTTGCCGTCACGGTTTATCAAGTCATGGGAGCTGACCGGCCCGGGCGATCTCACCAGAGCCACCCAGCAGACTGTAGCGTACACAGCGCCGACGTCGGTAAACGGAACAGCTAGTGCTACGGTGACCATGGAGCTTAATTCTCCTGTTGCAGGTACTTTTCTACTGGTATCCAACATTTCAATCATGGGAGATGGATGGATCGAACTAAGTATTAACGGGAGCGCGCCGGTCCGTTTTCCAGCATCACCTGTTGTGAAAATGGGTTCCAGGTATATCCTTGCCAACCCCGAAGATGAAGGCGGGGGACATTTTCTTCTTACCTGGAAGGGTGAACTGGGAAGTCATCCGTATGACCTGGCCGCGGACGGAACTCATTTCCATTTTTTACCGCCCGGGACCGGTTATAACAGCATGTACATACCGGGCCCTGATATGCCGTTGAGGCCAAGCGAAGGAACCGTAAATGTTACGAAGTTGAGCAAGGGTATTGCGGAGGGCAGTTTTACCGTAACAAATGTGGGGGTGGGTACCCAGTTCAGGCCGGAGGCTACTGCAAGCGGGCGATTTAAAGCGAAATTGTTTGTCCGGTAGAGCAATAAACAGAGCATCTGTCACCGGTGCCGATACAGGTTTTTCAGACTGAAAGTCAGATAATTCTAATTTATAAGCACTAGTTCATTCAATTAACGTACTGTCCGTTGACGCAAATAGCATGGATTAACAAAGCAGTCAGATATATCTTGTCGTTGTCAGGCTAAAAAGCCTGGCCGGATCCCAAGGACGTCACTGACCGGTACTGACCTTTACTTCCCTGAACATGAAAGGATTGTCGCTGAGCCTCACCGCTTCCCCGCTGGCAGTCGTCACGTTCCTGAGAATAACCTCTTTGGTTTTGACATACGGGAATTTTTCCTGGTAAGTATTGTCAGTCATTTCCGGATTGAAATTGGTGAAAATGGCGGGCCCCTGGTAATTTTCCGGATGCCCGGAATCATCGATACGGAGATTCTCAATGGTGATTTTTTCGGGCATATAGCAGGTATAACCGAAATCATGCTGGCCTGAATAGGATCCGCTGACCAGGGAGGCAGTGATTGGTTTGCCGTCCGCCGGTACGAAAACACAGTTGCGGATCACCAGCTCCCCCTGCCAGGTACTGCCGTAGTCGGAGCGCAGGTTGACGATGCTCCGGCCGCGGATGGTGGAATTTTCGACCAGCAACATTCCGCTGCCGATGGCATTGATCCCCATGTGCCCGAGGGTCGAATTGCGGATGGTGGCGTTGGCGACGCCCTGATGTGCGTCAAAACGGGAGAGGGTACAATGATCGTAAAGCATATTTTTGCAGAAATTAGAGCCCAGAATACCCCAGTATTTGCTGTCATTAATGTCGTTGGTTTGGGTACAGTTCACGAACGATACATTCAGCGACCGGCTTGCGGAAAGGTCGTAAGTGCCCATAGAAACCGGCTTGCCCGCCGCGCCGATGGTGCTATATGTTTTGTGCCCGGTCAGAATGGTGTTTTTTACGGTGACATAAGCACAGTCACCGATGTAGATAAATCCCCCGTAAGGCGCACCGTGGTCGCCTTCGCCCATAATGCGGTGTTCGAGACCTTCGACAAGTACATTGGATCTTTTGATCGCGATGTTCCGGCTGTAATAATTGTATTTCGACTCAGCCTTGTTGGCAATTGTGGTGAAACGCCCGCCGGTTATTTTCAACGGTTTTTCGTCGATGGGAAGTGCGGTAATCTGGGTAATCTGGTCAAAATCCCAGATAATAGGAGCGTTCTTATCCACATTTCCGTTTTTATCAACGATAAATATATCCGTTTGCGCAGAGCCATTGTTTTGATTGAGGCCAAATCGGATGTAATGTTTTACATTGGAATTGGTAACCGTAACCAGGCACGGACCCGGCAAAGTCGCGTCGATTTTTTCCTGATTTCTTTTAAGTGAAGTAATCTTTTCCAGCTTGAACGATTGCAGCCCCGAACTGATCGTAAAAACGGAGGCATTTCGATTCTGCACTTCGGTATCGTCAATGATGAATGCCGCCTTACCGAAATCGGTGTCGGTCTGGATAATAGCCGTGCGTTCTTTCCCTCCGATGTAATAGGTGTCGCCATCGTCGGCTTTTACCAGAAGTCCGTGCAAATTGGCAAATGCGTGGGTCGCTGCGATAGCATTTATATCGTCGGTTTTGCCATCGCCTTCCGCGCCAAAATCACTATAATGTACCCATCCCGCAGCTTTATATTTACGCACATCCTTTGGAGATACATTGACTTGCAATTCGCCATTTTCACCTGCGGAAACTTGGGTTTTTCCCTTTTGCGAGGTGACTACGATATTTTCAAGAGGGCCTTTATTCTGGGCCTGTGTTGCAAATGTGAAAAATAGGAGGGATACCAGGAGTGTGTATTTCATCATAAGGATTAGGTTGGTGATCATTACTTTCAAAAAAGCAAGATTGTCTGTTCACTACTCTGTAGCGAGGTTATTTAAAACGTGGCACTGCAAGTCCGCGACTCCAAAGTAAATAAGGGAAACCGGCCGCCAAAAAGAAACCGTAAAACTCGATAAGGATGAGTTGAGGGTTTGGGGAGACTAGAGCTTACGGTGGGGTTGCTTTTTGGGAGGTAGGCAATATACTTGCAGCATAAATGTTACCCCGGCCATAAACTGATTTTTGTTCCGATAATTTGACTACTTTATTGTAATTCAGTTGTGTAAACAATTCTTTCAACCGAATAAAATCAATCGGGTAGGGTACCCATTGGTTCGCGCTTAATGAGTCGTACTCTACGATCAGAAATCTTTTGTCGGTGGACAAATATTTTTCAAGCCGGCTGACCAATGCTTTTTTGTCTTTTACGTAATGCAGTGAGTTGGCCAGCAGGATCCCATCAAGATTTAACAGGCCAAGATCGGTTCGTTCAAAATCTGCGTGCAGGAAATCAACGGATACGCTGTTCCCCATTGTCTTTTCCAGATGCTGTATGCTTTGGTCTACCGCCAGAATTTGGCTTTCGTAAGGCAATATATCTGCCAGTGCTCTTGTAAATGTGCCGCTTCCACAGCCCAGATCGACCCATTTCTGGGGTTTACCGGCCCCGTAAACTCCTTTGCTGATCAGCGCGACGGCTTCTTTGATTGTCATAAGTAATCAGTTCTGTTTCAGCTGATTTCCATCCCAGACCCCCTCATACCCCGGGTTCCCCTTAATCTCCATCCGAAGCTCCTTCTTACCTGTATCGTAGTTCCACTTCATGCTTTCTTCATCTTCCCAGAATTCATCTTCGTAACGAAAAGGCAATTGCCCGCTTTCGAATATTAATTGTAGGGAATTACCGGCTTTTTGAAAAACTACGATGTGGATAAGATCGGGGTAACCATTGTCTGCATACATATCATAGCCTGTCGATTGGCCGGCCAGGCAGAGTAACTGACCATGATCCAGCAACGGCCGTTTGAACGGAATAAAATCGTGAGGCCGAAAATCAGTATAGTATCGCTTCCCGTTGATATTCAATGCGTAGCAGATATCGAAACTAAAAAGTGAATCTTTCGGGCTCAAATAGGCCTGATTGTAAAAAATAGTATCGATCCGCACAACCGTGGCCGCCGACAACTTGCCAGAAATATTACCCGTATCACCCAGATTTTTGGATTTAAAAAGCAAAACCCCGGTTTCAGGAGGAAACATAAAAGCGAATGTTCCCTGATCCGCACCCATTTCCAGCTGAGGCGAAATTACTTCCTTTACATCCTGCAAACCTTGCGAATCCAGGCTCTTTTTAGAATAAACCCCTTTAACAAAATTGAAATTATGCTTCGATACAATTGAAACCTGAGCCGACGCAGCGGCGGCGGAAAAGAGTAGCAGGAGAAAGGTTATTTTGTTCATTTTATCACCCCCACAGCCTTATCAACCTCCGCACTAAAATTCTTCAAAACCTCCGTCACCCGCAAAATTCCGGCTTCGGCTTCCGTCCAGTTTTTCTGCTCGATTGCCTCTCGGATCATGGGCAGCGTTTTGACTCCATAACCTGTATAAAATCCTGGTGCGTAGATCTGGTGTTTGTACCAGGGTCTTCCGGGCAGGCCTTCTGGGTTGATAAGGTAACGTTCTGTTTTGTAGAGGATCTGGTTTAGCTGCGCGAGCTTTTCGGCTGGGATATTTTCGGATTTGCCAATCAACTTTGCATAGGCATCCGCGCTTTCCTGCAACTTCGTCAGCGCATTGTCCAGCGGGGCGAAGTTCAGGTAGGGCGCCACGGGCATTGGGATAATGTTCATTTTTGGCTCTTTCGGGTCGGCTACGGCCTCAAAGCGGCCCTCTGCCAGGAGCTTGTTATGCTCTTCGGCGGCTGAGCGGGCTGTTTCCAATTGCTTTTTCACATCCGTCGCATACATCTGCACGGTATTGGAAAAATTGCTGAAATCGAACGGCAGTACTTCTGCGTTCGCAAAACGCAACACCGAGCGGCCGACGGTTTTCGCCAGCGTTACACCATAGGCAAAATCTCCGTCCTTAAACCGAATGTAATCGTCATAAGAATCAAAAATAGAATGGTAGTCGCCCCCGCTGTCTTCACCGCCGTAGCCAAGGTTCAGAGACGCGATGCCTAAATGCTGGATAAACGGCGTATAGTCTGAACCGGAACCCAGCGCACCGATCCGGAGATCTGGCCGGCTGCGGGCTTCTTGCCTGGCAGCAGGGTTGCCGCTGACGATGGTGCGCGAACGCAGCCGCTCGATCACGCTGGTACCTTTTTCCGGGTCGATCACATCCCGGCCGACCTGATTGATGAATTTTTCCAAAGTATGCGATCCGCCCGCGCCCAGGTAGCCGCGCCCGTTACCGTCGGTATTGACGTACACCACGGTTTTCTCTGAAAGCATCGTTTTGTATTTTTCCACCCATTCCGTAGAACCCAGCAAGCCCGGTTCCTCGCCATCCCACCAGCAGTATACGATCGTTCTTTTGGGTTTCCAGCCTGTTTTGACCAGCTCGCCCAGTGCCCGCGCCTCTTCCAGTTCGGCCACCGCCCCGCTCACCGGGTCAGCCGCCCCAAATACCCAGGCATCGTGGTGATTGCCCCGAACTACCCACTGGTCCGGGAATTCGCTCCCTTTCAAAGTCGCGATCACGTTGTAGCAGGGAACAATATCAAAATTGAATTCCAATTTCAAATGTACTTTCGCAGGGCCGGGGCCGATGTGATAGGTAATCGGCAAGGCACCACGCCAGGCAGCAGGCGCAACTTGTCCGCCCAATGCTTTCAGGAGTGGCAATGCATCCGAATAGGAGATCGGCAAAACCGGGATTTTCATCATTGCAGGGGCTTCCTCCACCGACAGACGTTTGTTTTCGGCACTGGCTACAAATCCATTTGTGAGCGGGTCGCCGGGAGCCTGGGGCAAATCCACCACCGAGCCACGCTGCGCACCCGTTTCGTTTTTATACGGACCTTTGGGATATACATCTCCCTGGAAATAACCGTCTTCCTTTGGATCGGAATAAATAATACAGCCGATCGCGCCGTTTTCATAGGCAACTTTGGGTTTGATACCCCGCCACGAATTCCCGTATTTGGCGATCACAATTTTCCCTTTTACATCGATCCCCAGCTTTTTCAGCTCCTCATAATCTTCCGGAATTCCATAATTTACAAACACCAGTTCCGCAGTAACATCACCATTGGCCGAGTAGGCATGATAGGGCGGGAGCACATCTTTGGTCTGCGCAGAAGTGGCATCTTCCTTAAACGGCTTCTCCGTCAGCGACGCCTTGAATTTCACTGGTTCTGTCATTTCCACGATCCTTACTTTCGGGGTCGGGAAAAGCACATGTACCGTATCGATTTTTGTTTCAAAACCCCAGGAAACAAGCTTTTCTTTGATAAAGAGCGCGTTTTTCAACCCATAAGGTGACCCCAACTGGTGTGGATATGCCGTCATAAGCTTCATCCAGTCGCGGAGATTGTTGGCTTGTAATTGTTTGTCGAATGTGGTTTCGAGATCAATTTCTTTTCTGGCAGCTTCGGCGCCAAAGCCCATCAGCTGCTGCGCCAGGAGCTGGCCGGTTGATACAATACAAATCAAGAGAACGGAGGCTGCTTTTTTGAAAATCGGCTGCATTGGCAATGGAGTGAGGTTTTGTTAGGTAAAGGATCTGACTAATATAGTGATTGGCCTTGATTAAAGCGGTTTTACAGCCAATATTATAGCAAAATTTGTAACGTTTTAATTCAAAGCGTATACATTAGTAAAAACTTTATCCCCCTCATTTTTAATGGAAAATTCTGAAAGCGTTTTATCAGCAGACTCTGGTCTTGAAACCCAGGAAATCATCAGCCTGAACAAATTTGTAATCCTATCTATTCTTTCTTTTTGCCTCTATCCATTTTGGTGGACTTACAAAGCGTGGCGGTTCTTTCGCGATGAGCATAATCTGGAAGTCATGCCTGCTGCACGCACATTGTTCAGCATTATCTTTTTATACAGCCTTTTTAACAAGATACTTTTATTTGCGAAAAACAACGGATACACGAAATCATATCCTTCTAGTTTGCTGCATGCTGTTGCTGTGATTATCGGATTACTGGGCTATCTTCCTGTTCCCTATTTTTTAATTTCTATCTTGGGTTTTACCGCTTTTATTCCGCCGTTCCTGGCCCTCAACTTTGCTAAAATTAATGATCCGGGAGTTACTACAATCGAAAGAACTTCTTTTAATACCAGACAGATTGTCGTTATGATACTGGGTGGCCTGCTGTGGGTGCTTAATTTGTGGGCTATTTTGGCCATATCTTTTTTAGGTTGATACACATGGCAATTTGCGTGAGAAAAGACATTTGACTCCTAAATGTCGTAGAAATGCCGTCATTAAAAACGCATTTATCTTGATAGTTTTGTCTAAAATAACTTCTTTATGAGCAAACTAACCATTGGCGAACAAATCCGTACGCTACGAAAAAGCAAAGGGCTTTCACAGGAATTACTGGCCGAAAATGCGGGGATTAATTTACGGACATTGCAACGCATTGAAAGCGGGAGCGTCGTGCCTCGGGGCGAAACGCTCCGGCTCCTGGCGCAGGCGCTGGATATTCCGGTTGAAGAACTCGCTGCCTCCGAAGAGCTCTTTGCTTCTGTGGGCGAGCCGTCGGGTTTGATGCGCGAAGATCAGGGTTTTCTCCGGCTGATGAACTTGTCGGCCTTGTCTTTCTGGTTTATCCCTTTCGGAAACATCATCGCGCCGCTGGTGCTCTGGATTTTTAAAAGGAACGAAATCGCCGGGGTAATGGACCTGGGCAAACGTATTTTAAATTTCCAGATCACCTGGTCGATCATTTTTTACGGTTTTATTTGTTTTGGCGGGATGTCAGGGATTTTCTTCAAGAGTCCTTTTATGATGCTCACAGTCATAGCCTTGCTCTATTTTGGCAATACCGTTTTCATTTTTATCAATACCCAAAAAATAATCCGTGGCGATGAAGACGTCTATCCACTCGGTTTTAAGATTATTCAGTGACAAAGGCAGCCTCACATTTGCAGCTATTTGGCCTTGTATCTAAATCGCCGGGATCGTCCCGCCGAAAGTAGAATATAGCCTCACACTCTTCGGCGGGTTATTGCTAAGAGGCTTTCTGAGGCACAATATTTCTTCTGGTTTATTAAATCGGCTTAGTATGTAAGTTTGTGCTCCATCCTCCGGTTATTGTTCTTTTTGTCTTGACACAAAAAAGAACCAAAAAAGTCAAGGCAAAAAAATGCTTCCGCGCACGAAGCTATGCGCACCCCGCTTTTTTGCCGGCCCAACGCACACATTGTGCATGTTAGTTTTTTTAGCTTTTATTTTCTTTTGTTAGATCGACGATTTGGATAGTGTAATATGCTTTTAGTGAAGGTTTTTTTAAGCACAATGAGCGGGTGGCCTCGGCGAAAAAGCGGGGGTGTGTGAGGCTTTTGAGGCACAATATTCCTTCTGGTTTATTAAATCGGCTTATTATGTGAGTTTGTGCTCCATCCTCCGGTTATTGTTCTTTTTGTCTTGACACAAAAAAGAACCAAAAAAGTCAAGGCAAAAAAATGCTTCCGCGCACGAAGCTATGCGCACCCCGCTTTTTTGCCGGCCCAACGCACACATTGTGCATGTTAGTTTTTTTAGCTTTTATTTTCTTTTGTTAGATCAACGATTTGGATAGTGTAATATGCTTTTAGTGAAGGTGTTTTTAAGCACAGTGCGCGGGTGGCCTCGGCGAAAAAGCGGGGGTGCGTAAGGCATTTGAGCGCATGAAGCTTTTTTTCGCCTTGATCTTTTGGTTCTTTTTGTGCGGTCCGCCGCCGCGGTCAAGACAAAAGAACAACCGCCGGAGGCAGGCGCCTCCATTATCCATAACGCTGAATTCAACCAACCAACCAAAAACTTTAAGAACAAACTTCTTTACAAGAAATATACCGCCTCTTCCGAACCGGCGCGGGTTCGGAAACAATTACCGGATTCAAAGAAATCTCCAGTTTATTTTTAAAAACCTTTACCGTTACCTCCTTCCCACATTCAAATCCCATTTCATGCAGCCACTTCCCGCAAAGCCGGATTTCGGGGAAAACAACCGCCCGGTAATCAGCCCGCCGGATATACTTTTGGTGGATTTTTGCTTGCCTTTGATCGGTAGGCTGGAGATTTTCTTCGTGTGTCATATAGTTGTAGTTTTTACATTGCAATAATAGCACAGAAAGAAATTAAAAAGAAAATATAAATAAGGTCAAATAGCTGTAAATTAAATGCTTATCAAATATAAGTATTACATAAAACGCCTATTTCTTGACATAAAAAAGCAAGTAATTATAGTTTGATGCTATGTTCAAAGGGCAAAAAAATATTTGATTTCGGGTTAAATTTTTTTCAGTTTTGATTGCTGACAGCCGATGGAGAAACGTGTTATGAGATTTCTGTTTTGTTGAACGTTGATATTCGGGAGTTGTTGGTTTCTCCAGCGTCGTTGTTCAAATCGCTAGGTAATCTTAGTATATTCGCAAACCCTTCCGATCATAAATTAAGATTAAAAACACAATTACACATGCACGATCTCACTGAAGAAAAGAACAAAACCGACCTTTGGTTCGACGATTTCGTTTCCTCCATCCGCGTCGACCAGCTAGCATTGGAAACCGGCGTTGCCAGTGAAGAACAAAAACATCTTTACGAAACCCTCATCAATGGTAATATTCAGGATATGATGGACACTGGGATGAAAACCGCCCAGCAGTATTATATTCAAAATATGCTCGTCGATTATATTCACCTGTTGAAGAAATTTGAAGAAGCTCCATTTTTAAAACTTGCGGTAAGCTTTCACAATTCTGAATTGCTCGTCTGGGCCGAAATTGAAGATGATGCCGAAGATGTTGAGGGAGAGTTAATTATGGCAGAAGCGAAGATCAATGCAAAATATCATAAACATGGTTTTGATATGACCACGACCATTGTTGAAAAATCGGATATGCTTCCCGTTCCAAGCCACTATAACTTTTTGTTCGGTAAATAATAAACACACTATTGGCACATATTGAAGACCACCTCCGTCAGGCAACCAGAAATTTAAAATTTCTTGAAAACATCAATCAGCTCGTCACAGATTCACTGGACTGGCAGGTTACCACATGTTTTTACACTGCCCTCCATCTCATCAATGCGCATTTGGCGAATTTTGGGATGCAATACAAAACGCATCACGACGTCGACGACGCAATAAATCCGGAACATCGCCTTTCGCCCTGCAAAATCAGCGAGGATACTTATAAAGCGTATAAAATGCTTTACAACCTCTCCCGACGATCCCGCTATCTGGTGATGGTAACCAATAACCGCGTAGTCGACACCGGAAAGGCCGAACTTACCTATTGCAAACACCAAGCCCGCGCACTACGGCATTTGAATACGGTCCTGGAGTTTTATCATCGGCAGTATAACGCCCAGATTTCTTCGGTTAGGATAAGTGTGGGGAGTTGAGTACTGGAGAGGGGTTACGGTTTTTTAAATTACGATAAAATTTGTTATTCATTAAAAATCAGCATGTTGTCTACACGCGACTCATAGAAAACCATGATATTCAAAAAAATATTATAGTGCATATTATTAACTATCAGTAATAACATGCATATTTGCATAAGTTCTTTGACATATGGTTTGAATGCAATTGCTAAGAGGAGATTCTTTATAGTTCTTCGGAGCAACCCGTACGGGTCAACCTTGGGCAACAGTCATTACCAGTAGCAGTGACTAGTCCAGATTTCCAATTAATTTATTTTATGAGGAAAGGAATAATTAAGGAGTGAATGAGAACATCGCTTACACTCTTAGCAAAGGCGATATTGGCAGTGAGGAAAGGGCAACGTCGTTCCTTTGCTTAATTTATATAAAATGTCAAGAATAAAACAAATTCGAACCATTGACAATCTCATCAGTAGGATTGAGAATGTCTTAATGAACCGGTGTTCTCTTTCGGAGGGGGATAGAAATATCTTCGAGAAAGCGTTAAATGATTTAAGGTTTTTGAAGAAAAAGAAAGGAAAAACTAACGAGGAAATTTTACAAGTTGTAGAGCGAATCATTACAGTTTTTTTAGACTAAAAAACAAAAATATGAACTATGAAAATCACGAAACTTTCGACCCGAACGCTCCTTAATTTCTTTTAATGTTATTTTTATGGACTTAGGTACCGCTATAAAAGATCAAAGAAAAAACAGAGGCCTTACTCAGCAGGAGTTTGCCGCCAGCTGTGATATTACTCAGACCTACTTATCTCAGATTGAAAACAATCAGAAAGAGCCGAATCTTTCAACGCTGAAAGTTATTAGTGAGAAACTAGATCTGCCACTTCCATTCTTATTCTTTCTCTCTTTATCAGAGGACGATGTAAAAACAGAGAAACGCGAGGCATATAAAATGATTAGTCCGTCTGTTAAAGCTTTCGTAGATGAATTCTTTAAAGTTTCAGAGAAATGAGCTAAAAAATTTAGCGGCCAAACTCAAAACATCACCTGAACTTATCACTACTGTTTGTGAAAATATAGATAAGTACTACAGTGAATGGACGGAGAAGAAAATTGATAAGAATAGCGGCCAGGTAAAAACATACGCTGATGGGACACCCAAAACAAGGATAATCACACCTTCGAAAGGTGATTTGAAAGCCATTCAAAACTCAATTAAAAAGAATATTTTGAATGCTATACCCCTACCCATCTATGTCCAGGGTGGCACAACGGGAAAGAGCAACATTAGCAATGCAAAATTACATCAGGGAAAGAAATATAAATTCACGACAGATCTTAAAGACTTCTTTCCTCGCATTACTAACAAGCAGGTAAATAGATTATTTATTTGTTTAGGATATTCGAAGCAAGCAGCACATTACCTTACCAGATTCTGCACCTATAAAGGACATTTACCCCAAGGCATTCCTGTAAGCACCCATATTGCCAACTTAATTTTTCTTCCGACTGATGAGCAGATAATGCAAATAGTTTCAGAGAAAAAAATCACATACTCACGATTTGTGGATGACATTACTCTTTCATCACAGACCGATTTCAGTCACCTTCTTCCTGTAATACTTCATACCATTAAATCTGGCGGCTTTTCTATCAGCAATCGAAAGACAACTTATTCTGGCGATCAAACGATTACTGGAATACGGGTGTTCAACAACTATATCGATGCACCGGAAAAAATTAAAGAAGCTGCTAAACTCGAAGTTGACAAAGAGTTCAAACCTTACACAAATTACCTGAATGCAATCCAGAACACAAATTCTGCTAAACGCCGCGCGGACTGAATCATAGGCCTCAAGTATTAGACTACTACAACCTCAGCTTGCGCATCAATGCGAAATCCATAAGTTCTAAACATTCGGAGATTTAGCTCATTATCAATCTCCTGAAAATATCCTTGCTGCTTGTTGCATGCGAAGGCCTTTTTATGTTTAAAAACTGAGCTATCGTGATATTGCTCGAAGAACTGTATAGTCGACTCCAACTGTTCAATAGCATCCTGTTTCCAGGCTCTATTTTGATCTTTCAATTCAATGAAGTACAAATGCTCGTTGGAGGTCAGCATACAATCGCACCGCCTTCTACCTTCTTCTTCATTTCCCTTGATAACACACGCATCAATGGCGGTAAAAATCAATTCTACTTCATTTTCATTTTTTACAGTAGCAATCCATTTAGATTCATCTTCAATATCTGTGTATGCCTTTGTCCCATCTTGATCATCGCATATACCGAAAAATTTGTCTAGACGACTGGGCTCTTGGCAGACTTTATCAAAAAAATTCATACAGTTAAATCTTCTTCAATTTCTAATAGTGAATCGAACATTTTATTGCCTTCTCTAAGCATTTCATTAAGAAAATTTTTGTCCGACTGAATACCGAAAGGAGCCGGGAGCTTCTTTATCTCACCTGAAATTTCCAACAATTGATATACTACGACAGACTCCGAGCTAACTAGTGCATCTATGGAAAGTACATTTGAAAGTTTCGGTAAAATCTTATCAATTTTCTTCGCTTCTATGATTTTATCTTTGACGTAATTACCTTGTATAGCCAAATTTAGAAACATGATTAAATAAGGACTATGAGTTGTTAGAATCAACTTATTCCCATTATTCATGTTATTAATTTTCAAAAGACTTTCTAACATCTGCCATTGAGACGATGGAAAAAGATTCTGCTCCGGTTCCTCAACAATATTTATGAAAGCTGTTTTATTGAACTTAGAAGATAATATAGAAATTGCTGCCCTTTTTTGCTCGTCAGTAAGGCTTTCATTTGTAAAAATATCTTCTACACCACTTTTGAATCTGGCCAATTCTTCGGTGGTCATTGTTTCTCTGTGTGATACACTTTGCCTTTTTACAGAGTTTCCTAAATAATCTGAAACCAAAAATAGAGGTACAAGTGATTGAAAACCGCTTGACGCTTCCGTTAGTCTAACTCGATAAGCATCACCCCGCAGATTTAATACATCGTTTAACCGGTCGTATTCAAGATTGACATCATTTATGGGGAGCCTAAGCATTCCCCGCATATCGGATTTTGCGTTGTCAAATTCGGTAAGAAATTCCTTCAAAGAATCTGATGATAATTTTAATTCCTTCGGAGTTTTAACATAGGTGATAAAATTCCTTTCCGCGGGTACATACATGATTTGGGGCAAGGGATAGGATATAATTTCCCTCTCTTTAATGCTTAACTGGCCCTGAAAATAGCTTATATCATATGCATCACCCAAATATTCAATCCTTGTATGATTATCTCCTTTGTCTTTTAGATAATTTTCTATTCTGTGGTAAGCTAGGCATTGATTCTTGAATCGATTTTTCCTCTCAAACCATTTTTTATTATAATCTCCCCTGACCAAAGCTTTTTCAATCCAGATAAGAGTTGATATTAGTTTTGCAATAGTACTCTTACCAGAACCTTGATTACCTATAAAAACCGTTACTTTCTTTACGTCTATCCATCCATCGTCTTCCTGAAGACCACCTTGAATTGGACCAAAATTTCTTATTTTTATTCTAGTCATTTTACGCAATTAATACTCATGAGATTTCTAATAACGACGTGTGTATAAAGTATTTAGGAGCGATGATTAGCGTTTACTTGTCCGATTTCTTGCAATTTACGGTTTATGACTATAATGTTATACTTTAAGCAACAACAATTGTTACTATAACTCGCTATATGCTCTATCAAAACATTGACGCTCGTTCAACTTCCCATTTGATTCAGCTCCATATCGATTTTCATTACGAGCTATTGACAGTTTGTCAAATTGCACTATTCCACCAAACACCTTCCCTATCAGAAGAACTTCACCCATCCATCTAATTTTAGTAAACTATTGACAACCAATCTACGTTAAGTGAATTGAAGGCAATTAGATGCATTTAAGAAACTGTAAATATTTCCCTCATTTCATAACTATTTTAATATCACGTAAAATTCCCTGACGAACACACGGGGCATCGAAAACAGAAATTACCATGATACAAATACAAAAACACACAAAACAGGACAAGTCGAAAAGCCAGTCTCAGGAGTTTGCTCCTAACCGTTACTCAGTACTTTACACATTGAAAGGCCAATATCAGCACGTTGGCTGCTCGTCGGAAGAAGAGGCGCAGCATGTGCTGGGCACCCTTATGACCGACGGCAACCGGACACCCATCGGGATATACGATTCCAAAACGGATTCTTTCGAGTGGGAGATCATCGGGCAGTATTTTCATAGCCAGGATTTAATGAGCGACGCGGAAGAAAGGTTGCAGGAGGCGCTTACCGTATCGCGTGCATTGAGACGCCGGGATTCCAGCTGGCAGCCAGGGTTCCTGGGTAGGGCTAGTTTTTTTGCGTAAGCCACTACTTGTGAGAAGGGCGCTGCTGTCCTTCTCACGAAAGTTGCGACTTGCTTTTAGGTCGGCTATTATTTCTTCCGCAGATTTTTCGGGCAGGAATGTATTGTTTGCTACGAAAGCTGAAACATAATTTTAAGCTTATCATTCAACTCGGTCAATTCTAAGTCCGAGATGCTGCCTAACAGTCCTTTTGCTAGTAACCTGTCAAGCGTAGCAATTTTGCTTGTGCGGACCAGTGATAGTTTCCTGAGTCCGTTGCCAGCATTTGGTATAAGTTGAACGTCATTTTGTTCTTGAAAGCCAGTTTGCGATGTGATGAAGCAAACTGTTAGATCAAACTTGGTTTCTGCTAAAATCACAGCGGGCCTCAATTTACTTCCGCTCAAATCTGTAAAAGGAAAGGTTATCAGTACAATATCTCCCTTAGCCATTATAAACCACCTTCAGATCCTCGACAGAGTATAACTCTTCCTCGTTGTTCAGAAATTCAAAAGCAGCACTTTCGGCAGCTAATTTTTGAATTCCCTGGGAAAGTTGATTTTCTTCATAACGTTTTCTGAGAAAGTCGGCAAAATCTGAAATTTCCTCCGCCTTATCCTCAGGAAGCTGTCTGATAGCTTCTATCGTCCGTTCAATGATCGCTTGCTTTGTCATGATTTGATAGTTTGTGTACTCAAATATCACACACTTTCACCTGATATGCAATACCACCAACGCCACAATCGCCGGTAACGCCTGCACGAAAAATATCTTTTTGCTGGCTGTCGCGGCACCGTAAAGTCCGGCCACGACGATGCAGGTAAGGAAGAAAATGGCGATGTGAAAGGCCCAGTGATGGTCGTCAATGAAAAAGGTCCAGATCAATCCTGCTGCGAGGAAACCGTTGTATAAACCCTGGTTTGCGGCCAGCGTTTTGGTGGGGGCGAATAATTCGGGTGCCAGCGAGCCTTTGAAGGTTTCCTTGCCTTTGGTTTCCCAGGCAAACATTTCGATATACATGATATAGAGGTGTTCCAGGGCAACGAGACCTACCAGGATTTTTCCGAGGATTTCCATTTTTTGTTTGATTTAGTTAAGGTGATATGCTGATACTGAAATCAATTATAAATATCTTTTCTATCTCCGATTGCTACGATCATAATGAGCAATTTGCCGTCATTTATTTCGTAGAGAATCCTGTAATTTCCGGCTTTTGCACGAAAAACGTTATCAAATCCTTTTAGTTTTTAATCCCAACCTGGTAGGGATCCTGGGATAGAGAATCGATTTTTGAGAGAATCTGCTTTACTGCCGTTGCAGGCAACTTGGATAGTTCTTTGAGTGCGCGCTTCTCATACCGGACGGTATAAGTCATTTTATTTTGCCATTTTTCCGTAAAAACTCCATAGCTTCTTCTTGCGAAAGATACTCACCGTCTTTACGTTCTTCATAGAGAATGGTGTCGATGAGATCTTCTACGAGCTCGGTTTTTGCGTTGGCATTAATGGTTATGCGTTTCACTTTGCCTTTGGGTGTGTATTCGGTTTTTATACCTGCCAGTTTCATGGAAATAGTGTTTTGTTTAAAACAAAAATAAGGTTTTCGGTAGGATAAAAAAACGAAACAAGTTAGTGTCAACAAAATCGGAGATAAAGGCAAACAAAAAATTGACTTATCTGACATTTACAGCTATCTTCATTACTCATCACTCCTAGCTATTTATGATCAGGCGGTATCTTTTTTGTTTTTTATTTATGATTTCGGGCGGCTCTTTTGCGCAGGATGCCGACAAGGGCCTAAAAACCGATAATCTTATCATTGAAAAAGTCAAGAGTCACGTTTTCAGGCATGTAAGCTATTTTAAATCTGAAACTTTCGGACGGGTACCCTGCAACGGAATGATCGTTTATGACAATGGCGAGGCCATTATTTTTGATACGCCTGTCGACGATTCCACTTCGCTGGCCGTGATCGATTGGGTGGAGAACACGCTGCAATGTAAGGTAAAAGCTGTGATCGCTACGCATTTTCATGAAGATTGCGTGGCCGGGCTTCATTCTTTTCACAAACGCGCAATCCCGTCTTACGCTACAAATAAAACCATTGCGGCCGCCAAAAAAGCGAAGTTCCCGGTTCCGCAAAAGGGTTTTAAGGACCGGATGGAACTGAAAGTCGGCGACCGGAGTGTCATCGCGGAGTTTAACGGAGAGGGACATACGCGTGATAATATCATTGGTTATTTTCCAAGTGAAAAAGCAATGTTCGGCGGATGCCTGATCAAAGAACTCAACGCAGCAAAAGGCAACCTTGCCGATGCAAACGTGGAGGTCTGGTCAGAAACGGTCTCCAAAATCAAAATGAAATATCCCGATACCCAAATCGTAATCCCCGGCCACGGTGATATTGGCAATTCATCTTTGCTGGATTATACGGTGGCTTTGTTTGAAGTTAAAAAGCAGGAGTAATTATCAAAGACAAAAAAATCCCGGCCAGATTTCGATCCAGCCGGGATTTTTGTTTCAAAATTTTATTACTTCACCCCTTTACCTGTCGCGGCCCAAAAAATCCCGCCGTACAGATGATCGAGAAATGACTGATCGGAGTATACGAGACCAATGTGGCCCAGGCCGGTGTAAAATGCCCGTCCGCCGTCGTAATTGTGGTACCAGGCCATCGGATGTTCTGCTCCCATCCCGGTTCCCTGGCTGGTTTTGGGATCGTATGTTTTTTCGTCGAGACTGATCAGGATTTTAAGATCGTCGGCATTGTACGGTTTTTTGTATTCGTACCATTCGTCGGTCCATAGCAAGCGTTTCGGGAAACGTTCCAGGCCGGGGAAATTGTTGTCTTTTACGTCCAGAAATGCAGTTTGCTGCGCCGGGTGCGTTTTAAAATACATACCTACCAACTTCCCGTACCATGCCCAGTCGTATTCAGTATCCGCTGCTGAGTGGATTCCGACCCATCCTTTTCCGCTTTTGATATATTTTTCAAATGCAGCCTGCTGGGCATCGTTCAGGATATCACCGGTGGTGTTCAGGAAAATAACAACCTGATAGTTGGCAAGACTTTTTTCATTAAAAACGTCTGCATTTTCCTGCCAGTCTACGGAAAAATTATGCCTGGATGCCAGGTTTCTTATCCCAGTAACTCCCTCATGGATAGATACATGGTGGAAGCCGGCGGTTTTTGTAAAAAGTAGCGCTTTAAACTGCTGCGCATGTGCGGAAACCGCTCCGGCAACGACAATAAACAAGGTGAATAATTGCTTTAACATAATGATTTTGAATGCAATGTTGATTTAAATGTACATTGTTGAAAGGCTTCAAACCCTGATTCAGGACTAGCCGGTTCAACAATATAGTAAAACAAAAGTCTGGCGAAATATACTTTTCGATTGTTCTGTCCGGCGCGTTGTTTCATTTTGCAACTTTGAGTTTCAACAGATCCGTTCATGATGTATTACAATGTCCACACGCATTATCATCCCCCGGCAACCGACGTGTTGCATATCGAAAACCGGTACAAGGATTTTGCTAGCGACCTGACTGGCCGGAAGGTAAGCATGGGCCTGCATCCCTGGTATCTGGATGCTCAAAATCTGGATGAACAATGGGAGAGTATGGTGGAAAATGCGAAGAAGGCTGAGGTTTTGGCTATCGGCGAATGTGGACTTGATAAAGTAACCAATACCGACTGGCCGCTACAATTGAGCGTTTTTCGGCAACATATTTTGCTGGCGCAGGAACTGGACAAGCCGTTGATCATTCATTGTGTCCGGGCATTTGGCGAAGTGCTGGCGGAGCTCAAAGGGGTGAAAGTTCCGGTTATTTTTCACGGGATTAATAACAAAATAAGTCTTGTACAGCCTGTTACCGATGCGGGACATTACCTTTCTTTTGGGAAATCCCTGCTTAATCCTAAGGATTATATTCTTCATACTTTCAATGCTGCGCCTTTGGACAAGGTTTTATTGGAGACCGATGATTCGGATACCGATATCAGGGAAATTTATAAATCGGCGGCAAGGATTAAAAATTTACCTGAAAAAGAGATTGTTTTGCAGGTTGAAAAAAACTTTTTAAATGTATTTCACTAGAGAATGGAGGATTTTAGCTGGCTGTCCAGAACGGAATTGCTGATTGGAAAAGAAAAACTGGTGAAGCTCAGCAAGGCGCATGTACTGGTGATCGGGTTGGGCGGGGTTGGGTCTTTTGCCGCGGAGTTCATTTGCCGGGGCGGCGTTGGTACCATGACGATCGTCGACGGCGATACCGTAGACCCTACCAACAGGAACAGGCAGCTGCCGGCGCTCGCTACCAATCACGGACAAAGCAAAGCGGATATCATGGCCGAGCGCCTGAAAGCCATTAATCCGGAGTTAAACTTGCACGTAATCAAAACATTCATCAATCCCGATGCAGTGGCTGAAATTCTCTCGGCGGATTCGTATGATTATATCGTCGATGCGATCGACAGTGTCACGCCTAAAATTACTTTTCTGAAAGAAGCCTTTCACCGCAAATTGCGCATAGTCAGTTCCATGGGTGCCGGAGGACGTATGGACCCGACGATGCTGAAAGTAGTGGATATTTCGAAAACCTATAACTGCAATTTCGCTCAGCAGATCAGGAAAAACCTGAAAAAAGAGGGTATTTATAAAGGGATCAAAGCGGTCTTCTCAACCGAAGAACAACTGAAAGAATCGCTGGTGCTGACCGATGGTACCAACTACAAAAAGTCGGCTTACGGTACGATGTCCTATCTTCCCGCTACTTTCGGGGCTGTTTGCTCGTCGGTTGTAATTCGCGATTTGATAGAGCACTAATCACCTCTTCGCTCGAACCAACTCTACTTCCGAAGTAATTTCATCTAACGTTGGAGCTGAAGAGGATTTTGAGCGAAGTTTTTTTAGTACAGATGCGAAACCATTTTTTGGAGTATGCTGAATCTCGATCAGGTTCAGATCGGCCAGATCTTTGAGAAGCCTTGTGGCTTTGGGATTCAATATGTTGATTCGCATCGTGTTCATATTTAACAAAAACGGCCGACCTTCAAAACTATCACCGATCATAACCCGATTCACCTACCCAGCATAATCCATTTAATACTCGTATCATACTCGGTATAATGAACGTACTTGCGATTCTGCATCCATAGCAGGATGTTTTTATCACCCTTCTTTTTGTATCGCGGGATCACCGGCCGGACGTTGTCTAGTTCTGAATTCCGGGTAACGGGCGTGATTTTCCACGTTTTTCCCAAATCCCTTGTTTCACCTTTTGATATCTCGAAAACCTTATTGATCTCGTGTGAAAAGTAAACGACCGAAGGATCGAGCGGGTCAATGGTAAGGCCGCCGGAGTAGTTTTCTTCCCGTTCTTTTTTACCCTCGGGCGTTTGCGGAAACCACTTGCCGGAATCGATCAGGTGGTGATCATTCCATTTTTTGCCGTCATACACAGCATAATAATATTGGTGCTGCTCATTGGTAGGGTAACGTGTATAGGCAATTACCGGTCTTCCTTTTTTATCGACCACAATATCAAATATCCATGCTTTACCGGTCTCGGGCGTAGCTTTATACACCATAGTAGCATCGGAAGGATGGAAAGGCAATTGGCTCATATCAGCAATTTTTGACCCATCAGCCCGCCAGAAAGCATCTTTTTCATAATAACAGTAATAGACAGAATTGAGCGGTTCGGCATTGGGATGCCCGTCGGTGAATATGAGATGGATTTTCGACTTGCCGTCGGAGTAGTACTTTACATACGGCCGGTTATTGGTATTCAGTTCTTTGGAAGTAATGACTACCACCGGATCAGACCAGGTTTTACCGTTGTCGGTGGAAGTGATCAGGTTAGGTTTAAACCCTACCCAGCGTCCGAAGCTGTAAACCTTATTGTTTTCATTGCTGAGCATAAACGGATTGGCATACGTATAAGTCTCTCTTTTGAACTTTTCCAGCAGCTCTGGCGTCTGGGGCTTGAAAACAAGTGAATCCGAAAAAGTGGAGACATCGAGTTGCTGCAAAGTCGTATTTTGAATAACCCCCATACCGTCTTTGCTGCCGCCGTGCCAGGTATATTGGGTCAGAATGCGGTTATCGGGCAGTTCCAGAAAAGCGGGGTTATCATGATCGTCAATTTCCAGTTTGGTATACAACCTTTTTTGCTGCGTTTTCCCTGATTTCAGATCCAGCGAAGCCGCTATGATGTCACCTGATTTTGTAACCCAGCCCGTCACCACAGAACCGTTTTTTTGATGGGTATAAATCGCCCTCGGATCGCTGAACCAGCACCAGGCACCATCGTCGGTAAGTGTATTAGCCGTTTGGGCAGAAAGGGTAGGCGCAATGCCCAGCAAAAAGAGTATAAAAAAGCAGGTTCGCATCGTGGTATTAAAGTTAAAAACCCCCAACATCAGGATTCACGGAAAGCCGCGCCTGATGTTGGGGAATGTATCAATAAGATCAACGGCAGGTTATTCTATCGTTTCCAAAGGGGGCTTATTATTCTGAGCGCCCACATAACCCAGGTTCTGATTGATGCGTCCGAGGGTATTGGCAGTGATAATAGGGTCGCTGATCGGCCATTGAAAGTGGTAAGGCTGTATATTCGGACTTTGTCCAAGCTGCCTCACCTCACCCGACCGGCGATAAAAATCGTTCAGTTTGAAAACCCTGTCATAGAAGAAGTTTTTCTCATGAATATTGGTCAGGCTGTACCCCATTTCGCCACGTTTTGCAAGGATATATGAAACGCGGTTCAGCTCGTTCTGGCGTGGCTGCTCTGCAAAAAGCTCCCTTGCGCTTTCATCAAAAATATAATCGATTGTAACATTGGCGCCGGTGATCGGCGTGGCTTTGGCCCTCGCACGTACCACGTTGATGTCCGCAGCGGCATTGTCCATTTGTCCCAGCCAGTAATAAGCCTCAGCTCTCAGGAGGTAGGTTTCGGCCAGACGGAAAATATACCAGTCGCCATTGCTGCCCAGCGGCTGTCCGGTCTGGTCAGGCTTTTTAGGCGAGTAGGTTTTGTAAAAAGGCATAGGAAAAATACGCGCCCAGTATTCACCGGGAACATCCATATTTTTGGGGTCAAAAGGCTGGCGGTACTGAACGGACGCCGGATTGTTATAAAACAGCTCCTCCCGGTCATACCAGTTGATGTTGGCTCTTCTCAGGTCGGAAGTGGTTTTGTAGTTATAAGTTCCTTCTTCCCAGATGCGGTAGCTATGCCAGTCGCTAAGCGCCACGTCGGGGTTACCACGGCCTAATGAATCATATAACGGACCGCTGTCGATCATGCCGAGTTTCCCTTCGCGGTCTTTGGCGCTCACGCTGTTATAATAGGCACAATGGTACACACGCATCGTAAACAAACCCGCCGAACGTGCCGTTACCGGCGCTTCCCAGCGATCGACAAAAGCAAGGATCGTTTCGGTATTGGCGGCAATGTTTTTGTTATCGGGGCGGTGCAGATCCCAGATCACATTTTTTCTCGGATCGTTCGCATCCTGTCCGAAACGATTGGTCATCAGTTTGTATGGTCCTTCGATCACTTTGGTAGCAGTTGCTACGGCTTTGTCGAACTGAAGATTGGCCAGGTAAATTTTGGTCAGCAAGTGGTTTGCCGCACCTTTGGAAGGAACACCAGCACTTGTCACAACCGGAAGCCACTCGGCCGAAAATTCCGCATCTTTCTGGATCTGGTTTAAAATCGCCCAGCGGCTGTGGGTATTGAAATCCAGTTTTGCACCTTTCAATTCTTCCTTGATAAAAGGAAGATCCCCATAATTCCCGATCAGACGGTAATACCAGTAGGAGCGGTGCCAGAGGGCTTCGCCCAGCACTTTGTTACGGTTTTCCTCGCTGCTCCATTTGATTTCATCAATGCGGCTGATGATCGTATTCGCATTTTTGACCATCTGAAAAATATCATTGATCTGATTTACAAACTGCTGATACTGGTCCGAGTTGGGCGTCAGGGCGCGATAGTCCATTTGCAGCCAGGGAACTCCGGCCTCGGAGGCAGCCCACTGGTGCGCCATGAAGTTCTTTTGCGCCGTTTGCTCACGGGTGAGATCTTTTCGCATCGTTACCAGCAAAGACTGGTACCCACCTTCATTGACGAAAATATTTTCAGGCGTAAAAAACGACTCCGGCCTGGGTTCCAGGAATTTTTCGGAGCAGGAGAACATAAATGCCAGCCCGATACACAGGACCCAGCTTAGTTTCTTTTTGATTTCCATATTGCTATTGGTTGGAATTTTGGATTAAAATCGGTTCGTTACAAAGACACGTTCAGGCCGAATGTGAAAGTTCTTGGCATCGGATCCAGGCTCGGCCTGGTGCGGTCGAGGCTGGTTTCAGGATCCCATCCCGGCCATTTGGTGAAAGTGGCAAGGTTACGAACCGCTGCAAAAACACGTACGCTGTTGAGTTTTGCTATACTTGCAATGGCTGATGGTACATTGTACGAAAGCGACACATCCTGGACACGAAGGAATGAAACAGACTTATAAGGCATGATCCCGCCACCGAAAGGAGCTACGTTGTTGTTGAGCCTCGGAAATTCGTTGTTGCGGTTATCGGGTGTCCAGTATGGATAATTGGCAGTGCTGTTTCTGTCGAATGTCGACCAGCCGGTGACAGATTCAGGGAAATCGCGGATGTGGCCAAGATCTGCACGGAGAAAGATGGACGCCGTGAAATTTTTCAGGAATTCCACTTCGTTGCGGAAGCCCACATTGAATCTCGGCTCGGAATAACCGATGAATTTTTTGTCCTGCAAAGCTTCGTAAGCGCCATTATCGTCCAGGTCAGCGGCCTTCAGGTCACCAGGTTTCAGGTTATAACGTTTGGCCTGTTCCGCCTCTTCAACCTGCCACGTTCCCTGGATATCGTAATTCCATACCACATCAATCGGCTGTCCGATAAACCATCCGTTCGAAAAGTCAGGAACTTCACCCTGCTGCTGCCTTCCTTCGAGGGTATAGCTGCCGGTTTGCCCGAACAAAGTTTTGATCCTGTTTCTGTTCAGCGAGAAATTGACGTTGGATCTCCATGTAATATTGGAGTTACGGACGTTCGTCGAGCCGAGCGTAAATTCAAAACCACGGTTACCCAATGCCCCGATGTTGGTGGTTACATATTCGAATCCGGTAACTCTTGGCAGCGACCGGCGCACCAGCAGGTTGCGGGTGGTGGCGTCGTAAGCGTCCATGGTAACGGTAACTCTGTTCCCGAATAGTCCCAGATCTATACCGGCATTGAGCGATTCCGTTTCTTCCCATTTAAGCGAAGGGTTGGAAAGCGTGGAAGTGAAAACCCCGATCTGGGTTGCAGAGCCGTTATAATACTGGACGGAATTCATCTGAGAGAAAGCGGCGTACGGGCCGATGTCACGGTTACCGTTTTTACCCCAGCTCACCCGGAGTTTCATTTCGTTTATTTTTTCAGATTTAAAAAACTTTTCGTTCGAGATTTTCCAGGCAAACGCCGCTGCGGGGAAAATAGCCCGTGGGTTTTCCTGTCCGAATGCACTGAAACCATCCCTTCTCACGGAAGCAGTAAGAAGGTATTTGTCCATCAACGAATAATTGATCCGTCCCATCAGACCGTCGCCTGAATAACGGAGATCATTACTGGTCAGGGTAGGTTTGCCGCCGAACTGCATACCGTGGTAGCCGAGCACATAGCTTGGGGCAAATGCTTCATTCGTATTGGTTTCGTCCCATGATTTGAAACGCTCGGCGTTGTAAAGAAGGGTCACGTCAAAGCTGTGGATTCCTACTTTCTTGTTCCATTTCAAAAGATTGTCGACCATCCACTCCGACGTGGTTTTGTTCTGGCGGGTCGCGTAGCCTCCGCTGCGGGCGTTGCCTCCCACAAGTGTGAGCGGCGACCAGAAATTAAGGTCACGGAAGGTCTCTATACGCGGTTGGTAAGAAATGCGGTAAGTGATGCCGAGCGGTAATTTCAATTCCGCATAAATCGATGCGAAAACACTGTTCACCACCTTGGAACGGTCTTGTCCGTACGGGTTGATCAACGGGTTTTCCCCTCCCGGATATCCATGGGGAAACCAGGCCATGGTGCCATCGGTATTGTATATACGGGCATAAGGGCTGACGGTGTACAGTCCATTGATGTTGGCAGGAACTGCGCTTTCGTCCCGGTTGGTATATTGTGCATTGATACCCGTATTAAGCCAGTTCGTGACTTTGAAATCCACATTGAGCCTCGACCGGATCGCCGAAAATTTGTCGCCCAGGATAATACCGGTGTTATCCAGATAGCCCAGCGACCAGTAGTACGAAACATTGTCGGTACCTCCGCCTATGCTGAGATCATATTCCTGTCTTTTGCCTTTTTGAAAAAACTCATTGGCCCAATCCACGGGCTGGCCGGCCACATAACTTTCTATTTCAGTTGGGAAAAAATTCAGCCTGGCGAGCCATTCCCGGGTATTATCGGCATTGGGATTGTTGGCTGCGGCTCTCCATTGGTCGAGTGTCACACCTTGCGGAAGCTGGTTTGGGTTGAACCAGTAAAAGTCAGGCTGGGTCTGGCCGAGTGTACGGAAAAAATCCCTGCGGAAGTCCAGGTAACCCTGCGGCCCGCGTGCACCGAAATTTTTGTTGAGTGCCTCGGAAATCCCGAGCTTGGTAGAAAAATTGATCGTCGGCTTTCCTGACTTGCCTTTTGTCGTTGTGATCAGAATGACACCATTCGCGGCCCTGGCACCATAAATCGCCGAGGAGCTGGCATCTTTCAGGATGTCCATCGTTTCGATATCGGAAGAGTTGATATCCCTTAGTTCGCCATTAAAAATCACACCGTCCAGAATGATCATCGGTGAAGTGGCGGCGTTCAGGGAGTTGGAACCCCTGATCTCCATCGAGCTTCCGCCGGCTGCCGAAGTACCCTGGTTAGCCTGAAATCCGGCAACCGTACCAGCCAGCACATCAGTGAGCTGGGTAACCGACTGGCTTTTGAAGGTATTGGCGCTGATCCGTGCCACAGAACCCGTAAGGTCGCTTTTTTTGGCAGTACCGTAGCCCACCACCACGAGTTCGTCCAGCGCTTTCGAGTCTGACTCAAGCTGCACATCCAGGATCGACCGTTCGTTCAGCATCACTTCACTAGGCTTGTAGCCGACATAAGAAAACAGGAGAACCGCCTTTCCGTCTGCCACTTCCAGCGAATATTTTCCTTCGGCGTCGGTCAAGGTTCCCGTCTGGGTCCCTTTGATCATAATGCTTACTCCCGGCAATCCTTCGCCTTTTTCATCGGTAACTTTTCCGGTAACATTGATAGCGGCCCTGGTGCTCACGTGAGTACCAAAACGTGCTGCAGGCCCGGCGTGGGCGAGTATTGGCAAGCAGGCGGCGCCCGTGAGTACCATCGAAAATCCTATCACCTTTCGGATCTGTTTCAGGGATTTGCTGAGGTGGGGCGCAATAGGGTTTAATAAAAGTTGTATTGCCATGTAGGTAAAGTGGTTTGGTTTTAGTGGGAAAAAGAAAGCCTTTCAACGATGCGTACAGATGCATTGCGAAGGGGGATTCTCAGGGTTTATCAGGCAATTGTTTTGGTTAAAAAAGCGGGTTAAAGTTTAGACTATGACAATAAAAAACCATTACGTATTGATGTATACGTTTCGTCTTTGCTATTTTTTCAAACCTAATTTCCGGTTACGTTACCGCGATGAAACTTTAAAATGTGTACGTACCCGTAAATATAAACATCAACTTTTAATATAAAAATGTTATTTCTGTAAATATGGACTTTACTAGAATAAAATTTTTAAGAAAGGAACATTGCAGCAATTTGCTATGGAATAATTTGTGTTTTCCTATCCATATCCTTGTACGCCCAGGCTGCCATGGCGTTGATCACCGTTTCGAGGTCGCGGCCCGCTTCTGTTAAAGTGTAAGTAACATAAGGCGGCACGACCGGCCTGGCTTCGCGTACAAGCAAGTTATCTCCTTCGAGCTGTTTAAGATGTTGGATCAGCATTTTTTCCGTAATGTGCGGCATCGACTTTTTGATCTCGGAATACCGCTTGCTGCCTGCCAGGAGGTGGTAAAGGATAATGGGTTTCCAGTGTCCGCCGATCTTGTTCATCACGTAAGTTACCGGGCATTCCTGCATGACGATCTCCCGGTTGGCATTGTAAGTCGAGCTTTCTTTAATCTTTGTCATGATACATACTTTGGGGTAAGTACTTGCCTAAAAGTAAGTGCAAATATAGCTTTGTACCCAACAAAAACAACTTACAACTATGAAATATATCATCACAGGTTCATTGGGAAATATAAGCTTACCCGTGACCAAAGCATTGACGGGAGCCGGTCATGACGTTACCGTTATCAGCAGCAGCCAGGACAAAAAGGCGGAGATCGAATCGCTGGGCGCACATGCAGCCATAGGTTCGGCCACCGACGCAACGTTTCTGAAAGAAACATTCAAAGACGCCGATGTGGCCTATCTGATGATCCCGAGCAGTTTTTCGATTCCGGATTATGGTAAATTCCAGCAGGAAGTAGCCGACAATTACATTCAGGCTTTGGAGGGAAGCAACATCAAACATGTAGTGTTGCTGAGCAGCGTAGGCGCACATTTGCGGAAAGGGGCGGGGCCGATCGATGCGCTGGGATATCTGGAAGAAAGGTTGCTAACGTTGCCTGGGCTCCATCTGAAATTCCTTCGTCCGTCTTATTTCTTTACCAACCTGTACAGCCTTGCTGGGATGATCAAACATGCCGGTATTGCGGGAAATAATTTTGGGGATACCGACGAAAAACTGGTGCTGGTGCATACAGATGACATCGCAACAGTCGCAATTGAAAACTTGCTGAGCCTTTCGTTTACAGGTAACAGTATAACTTATATAGCAAGTGACGAAGTTCATCCGAATGAAATTGCAACGGTTTTAGGAAATGCAGTTGAAAAGGAAAATACTCCCTGGATCACTTTTTCTGATGAGCAGGCATTGGAAGGAATGTTGGGTGCAGGTCTGAACCAAAGTTTCGCCTCTATGTACCTGGCGATGGGACAGGCAATCCGCAGCGGCAAACTTCAGGAGGATTATTGGAAAAACCGCCCGGAAACGCTGGGGAATTATAAGCTGGAAAACTTCGCGAAGGATTTCGCGGCGGTGTATCAACATAGCTGAGATTAAAAAGCAGAAAGAGCTGGTTCAATGAGAGCCGGCTCTTTGTCGTACTTATTAGATAGGTGTAGTTTTTTCGATGGAAATCGGCACAGGTTCCAACGCAGCTTTCGGTGCAGGTTTTGCGGCAGGCAAGCTCAGCGTGGAAGCCCGGTATTATCTGAAGAGGAATGTCGAATCGTCTTTTATGAATATTGATGCCGATTATACCAAATTTTCGCTCATTCTAGGCTACACGATTTTTTCCAGATAATAGCGGTTATCCCGATAATGGGTAGCTCCTACGGAGCATCCGATTCCCAATACGCGTTTTTTTTCTAGGAATAGGTAGCCCCGCTTGGGCTGCGAGTGAATAGTCCAGAGGGACTACCCATTTGTAACGCTCCTGCGGAGCGTCCCGTGTGGCAACGAGAAGCTCCGTACGAGCGTTACATATTGTGTAGGCTATCGTCCCATTCTTAACCTCGTCTGGGCGCCGCCTTCGGCGTCTTTAAGTTCTACTTTCAGGCCACCGTCTTTTACCACTTTCCGGTCGATCATGAGTGTGATCGGCTGGATTCCCTGCGGTAATGCTGTGGTGATGCTGCCATCTGTTATTTTGAGTGGTTTGCCACCTGCGTAGGCAGTAACTCCGCTTGGGGTATTCAGTGCCAGGGTTACATTTCCTTTTGTAAGTACCTCAATTTCAAATCTTACAACACTGAATTGCTTGGCGCCACTTTCCATTTCGGAGAGTTCGTCAATCGGCAATTCTCCGGATACTTTGCTGTAAACCGGCTGGGCAATGATTTTCTGACCTTTCGCTACGAGGAATGATCCTTCGGACATTTTGGCCGCGGCTTGTTTATCACCTGTGACACTTTCCCAACGTCTTACAAACCGTGTATTCGGAACGCGGAAGTCGCCTGATTCGCCGAGTTTCGTCAGGAATCCGATCAGGTTAATGAATTCGGTCTGGTCGAGGCTGGCGGTGAGGCCAGGAGGCATGAGTGAGCCCGGTACTTTTTCCATTACCTGTACCTGGCTTTTCGCTATAGATACTTCTTTACCCGTTACATCACGGATCACCACTTCGGTAGCGCCGTCGCTGGCCAGGTAACCAAGCATTTCCGAACCGTCTTTTTTCACAACACGTTTCAGGTCATACCCTTCCTTGATGGAAAGGTTAGGGTATAGTATCGAACGGATAATGGTTTCCGCCGGTGAACTGGTACCCAGGCTGCTCAGGTCGGGGCCGATTAATCCGCCTGCACCGCCAATCGCGTGGCAAGTTGTACAACTGGCTTCTGCTCTCCGGAAAATCTGCTCTCCTTTTACAGGATCAGCTTTTTGGCTTACCAGTTTGGCGAGACTGGCAATGTTTTCATCGCTCAAATCCTGCGGCATTTTCTGCGTAGGCAAAGAGCCGCCCGATGCTTCCAATGCTTTTTTCAAGGCAAGTACTTCGTCGAGATTCTGACGTGTCCAGCCGGCGCGTTGCTGTACAAGCTGACGCCCGACTTTCGCAATCGGTGCCGGTATTTTTTTGGCGGCGATGGCTTCGGCCAGGGCTGCTGCACCTGGATTGGTAGGGATAAATGCAAGGAAAAGCTCTGACATATCGGTATCGGCAGGCAAAGTACGCATCAATTCAGATCCTATGCGCGCAGCTTCTCTGGCATCCAGTGAGGCCAACTGAGCGGCCGCAATGACGCGTACTTCGGGCTCATTTTTCGGGCCGGTCATTTCCGTCATGAGTTTCAGCGCCTTCTGCTTGTCGATGGTCGCCAGTGACGCGAGTGCTGCTTTTTTAGTATTGGGGTTTCCGGTCTGGATCAGGGTGGTAAGACGGTCGTTGAGCTGGCCAAGTTTCCACAGGCCTGCAAGTCGGATAGCGCTCAAACTAGCCGGATCTTCTTCATTGGTGATCAGAGAAGCAATACGCTCCGGGTTTTTATCTGGCTGTACATGGCGTTGGCTGGCGGCACTCTCCAAAGCGGAAAGCTGTCCCGCCAGATTTTTATCCTTGTTCTGAACTGCCAGATCCAGCAGCATGTTCAGATCGGCGGTCTGTCCGAGGGCTGAGATGCTGCTCAGTACATCTTTCTGGTATTCGTCGGGAACCTGTCCTTTTTGATAAAGCGCAATTAATAATGAGGCAGCCTGCGGACTCGTAGCTGATTTCAAGGCATAGGCAGTTTTTTTAGCATCACCCAAAAATCCCGGTTCGGATTTCAGTTTTGCCAGCCAGACCGGTTCCAGTTCGCGTACAGTTTGCCATAATGCGAAATCCAGGAATTCGTCCATCTGGGCATCCAATACGTTTAATGCAGTGCGTGCAGCTTCGGCTGTTTTCGTTTTACGTAGCGCGATCACTCCTTCAAGGCGAACCTGTGCATGCTCATCTTTTACCGCTTTGGCCAGCAGCGCTGGAACGTTCCCTATTTTTGGATACCACAATTCCAGCGCACGCAAAGCGGCCGCACGGGCATTATGGCTTTTCGCAGAAAGCAGGTTCAGCAATATCGGCTCATTTACGGTTTCTAAAGTTTGATAAACCCATAATGCTTCGAGCAGATTATGTTCATATCCTGCATCGTTTTTGTCAAGGGCCTGCACCCATTTTTCAAGGGCTGGAATTACTTCTTTGGCGCCTTTCGCTTTCAAAACCTGCTTGGCCTGAAGACGTGTCCATTCCTCCGGAAGTTTCAGGGATTCGAGCAGTTCGCTGGTACTGGCTTTGGCCAGTTGCGGTTTTTTAACGAGCGGACGGTTTTTAGCAACGATACGCCAGATCCGTCCGTGCTGCTGGTCGCGGCGGGGATCGTGAAAATCCACTTCCCCGTGCTGGATGATCGGATTGTACCAGTCTGCAACATATATTGCTCCATCGGGCCCTACATTGATATCCACCGGGCGGAAAGCTACATTATCCGTCCACATCAGGTCATCGGCCTGCTTGGAAGCATAGCCTGCACCTTGTTCTTCAAGTTTGAAACTGTTGATCCGGTTCGCGCGGAAATCGTTGGTGATCATCCGTCCCTGCCATGCATCCGGCAAATGTTTTCCTGATACCACATCCAGACCGCTATGTTTCGGCTGGCCGGGGTTCAGTCCGCGCATAATGCGCGCTGCGCCAGGAGCCGTTACAAAAGTGGCTCCCGGAAATGCGTAGTTGATACCCTCGCCGCCGGCACCATCTGTCAGGAACGATTGTCCCCAGCGGTCAAACTGCAGTCCCCATGGGTTGACCAAACCTTTGGCATATACATCCATGTCGAGGTTACGCGTATTCAATGCCCACACACCGCCACCTTCGAGGCGTTTGATCCCAAAAGGTGTTTCTACGTGACTGTAAATGTAGATAGACTGGTTGAAGTACATCCTTCCCTCCGGCCCCCAGCGGAAAGTATGGATCAAATGGTGGGTATCGCCGGTTCCGAAACCGTTCAGCACGCGGCGTTTTTTGTCCGCTTTGCCGTCGCCGTCGGTGTCGGAAAAATGCAGGATCTCCGTGGAATTGGCTACATATACCCCGCCGTCACCCGGCAAAATACCGGTTGGCTGGATTAATCCTTCGGCAAATACCGTAGACTTGTCTGCCTTGCCGTCGCCGTCTGTATCTTCCAAAACAAATATCTTGTCATTGGCCGATTCGCCGGTTTTCAAATGTGGGTATACCGTGCTGCTGACCACCCACAGACGACCTTCCGCGTCCCAGTTCATCTGGATCGGCTTGGCGACCATCGGATCGGCTGCAAAAAGGGTTACCTCAAATCCCTCGGCAACTTTGAAGGATGCCAGCTCTTTCTGGACATCGGGATCCGGGTCTTCTTTCACCATCTCCGTTTTGGTGGAGGAGGTGGTCAGGAATATGATAGGAAGGAGAATTGCTCCGTATAGTAACTTTGATGCTTTCATAGTTGGCTGTCGGCTGTCGGCTATCGGCATTCGATAGTGGTAGGCCGTTTATAGTAACTGACTAAGTGATGTTCTTTTGTTTTCAGAGAGGGTTGCCGAGGCCGACAGCCCTCATTCCAGCTTTTTCAGCTCATATACTACTTCCTTCGGTTCGCTGTTCAGTATGATCTGTCCTTCCAGCCATTTGATCAGGATATTCTGCTCTTCCAGCCCCTTCACATGACGGCCTTGTTCGTATCTGCGGAAACCGATGATATAAGTCTGGTTGAGCGGGCGGTACTGAAAAAAGTGCAGTTCGTTCTTTTTCAGGATCATGGTGCGTATTTCTTCTGCCTGCGTGAATTGCGGGCCCTGCGTGATAGCAACACCTTTCGCCCATTCGGCAGCGGAGGCAGTTACTACTTCAGCGTTGTCGGCAGTCAGCGAGTAAAATCCTTTTTTCAAACCTGATGCCTTGATGATCTGTGCGTTTTCGGCAATCTGGCCGCTTTTGCGGGGTGCTGGTAGCGGCAGGTATTTTTCGTCAATGATGAATTTTGCAAGTGTTTTTTCCTGTCCTGCCGGTAATATGCGGGCATTGTCCGCCTGCGCACCGGTTTTGGATACAGTAATGGTGGTGGTTTTCGGGCTGGTTTCCAGGCCAAGGGCTTTTTCGAGGATTTTAGCGAGGTAATAATAGCCGGCTTCGTTCAAATGAACGGTATTTTCAATGATCTCCTCTTTCTTCGTGGCGGCCAATATCGGGTTGTAAATGTCGATAAACTGCTTCTTACGCTGCCCGGCTACTTCCGAAATGGCTTTGGAATACAATTCAAGATCAGCGTTGCGCTGACTGATACGCTGGGCGGTGTCGGTAGAAACGACGGGTATGGTGGATAATAAAACCGTTTTGGCACCGAGTTCATCTAGCTTGTCCAGCAATTTGTTCAGCCCTTCTTTGAAATGAGGCAAACCGGCCTGCCCGTCCTGTGCCTCCACTCCTCCGTAACCCAGAAAAACAACCGTCGGCTGGGTTTTGGTAATGTCTTCCATCAGGTGCTCGTAGGGAGTAGGCGGATTGGTGTATGTGCTGCGTCCTTCTCCCCACACATTATCGCCTGTCCAGCCAAGGTTGCGGAAGGTGATGCCTTTGTCGGCGAAGCGGGTGGTAAGGGCCAGTTCGAGATAGCCAAACTGAAAGTCGTTCTCGAAGATCGAATTGCCAAGAAAAACAACGCGGTCACCGTCTTTCAGCGAAAAGCTGCCGGCTCCCTGCGCGCTGACAGTTCCTGCCGATAGGGTAATGAAGAATAATAAAAAGTAACCAAGAGTGGTCAGTGCTCTGATCTTTCTCATGCATTTTGGGTTTAGGTAATTTTGGGAAAAATGGCAGCAAATGTCCGATCTCCGGCGCCACATTTACTGCCATTAATTCCGATTTAAATAAAAGGACAATTATTGAATAAATTAACCTGTGGTGTCGGTTAAAAACAAAATAGCTGTCGGGTTACTCTTTTTTGCATACATTATTTGCTGATTATCAATGTCCTTCGTTAAAGAAAATCGCCAGTCCGTCTTTGCCGGCCACGATAATATCTTTTTTACCCGAGTTCAGCAGGTCGGCGACGGAGAAGAAAATACCTGCACCTTTCCCTTCACCGTACGGTCCGTAGCTGATGAAGTTTTTGGTAAAAGATTCTCCGTTCCATTTGAAATAGTACAGGCCAGACGGATCGTAGGCACCCGGGTCTCCATCGTTGTGGGCCCGGAAACGTTTGCCCGTAACCAGTTCCATTTCTCCGTCGTTATCAATGTCCACCCATTCCATGGTATGGTACTGCGACTGAAAAGGATCGATCGGATGTTTGACGAAAGTGATCGTTTTGCCCGTGCGATTTTGTTCGAACCAATTAAGGCCATAATCATGTCCCTGGCCCACGATCAGATCATTTAATCCATCCTTATTCACATCCGCCACGATAACCGGGACGCTACCGTGGTCGAATTTGAAATCCGGGTGCAGTTTCCAGGGCGTGTTTTTACGGTCTTGCGGCGCTTCGAGCCAGCCGTCGGTGGTAATGAAATCGCCCCGGCCGTCGCCGTTGATATCTCCGAATCCAAGTCCGTGCCCGTGTTTTTCGGCTACTTTGGTACCAATGATCTGTCCGTTCGGTTTGCCAGCCTGGTCTCTTTGCAATGTATAATATACCAAAGGCAGGCTGGGGGTATTGGGCACAATTTCGAGGAACCCGTCACCGTCCACATCCCAGGCGCGCGTCGTTTCAATATTACCGGTCTCGGCCCACTCGTGCTCTTTCCATTCTCCGTTGGTTCCGGGATTTTCCCGCCAGAGCAGTTTTTTATTAAACCACCCGCCGGTAATGTAGTCCATTTTTCCATCCCCGTTCACATCCATGGGTATCGTGGAAAAATCATCGAAATACTCATTCACACGTTTGCCCTGACCGATCAGATGCCGTTTTTTGAATCCAGGGCCTTCATACCAGTAACTTCCCGAAACGATATCAAGTTGTTTGTCACCATTGACATCAAATACTCCCACTGATTCGGCGCTTTCCGAAGCGATCATCTGTTTCCGAAAGGTGAGCTGTTTTAAAGGTTGTGCGATGAGCTCCGTTGACAATATTATCAAGATCAGTGGTGCTGCTAATTTGTTCATTCCCGCGTTTTTAGAGGTTTTTATTTTAGTATCTCAGCCATTTATCCTGAATTTATCAATATCCTGTGTTCTGCTGAAGATCGGGGTTGACCTGTATTTCCAGGAATGGGATCGGGAACAGCAGGTGCTTCTGTTCAAGGCTGTACGTGGCCGGAGTAAGATAATAGTAAGCCGGATCCGCTTTCAATTTTGCACCGTGCGCATTCATTACAGTAATTGCATTGCCCGTGCGGACGAGATCCAGCCAGCGTTTGTTTTCAAAAGCGAGCTCTATCCTGCGTTCCTGCAAAATGGCGGTTCGGAGGGCTGTTTGCGACGTGGCTGTCGAATTCGCCAATCCTGCCCTGGTCCTCACCTGATCGAGGTAGCGTTGCGCGTCGGCTACTTTTCCCTGCTCGTTGGCAGCTTCGGCCAGCATCAGCAATGTTTCTGCATATCTGTAAATGGGGAAATTTTCATTGGTCTGCTCAAAAACCGAGTGAGGGTACTGGTACTTTTTGATGTAAGGTAAATTCACATAAGTTGTGTCTGAAACCAGCGAAGGCCCATTAACAAATCCGATAGAAGCAGCAAAGCGTTTGTCTTTCACCCGGTCTTCATAGGCAGTCAACAAATCCTGGGTAGGGATATTCCATCCGGCTCTTGGCGCATTTTGAGAGCCTGTCGGCCCGAGGGTATATTGCGCATGGTTGGTCGTAAGCGGAATAAAAAAGTATGGAAAAACGCTGTGCAGGTTTAATGAAGTGCCTTCCAGGTACTGGACTTCAAAAACGGACTCCTGGTTATTTTTGTTATTGGGATTAAAAACCGCGGCATAATCGCTCATGAGTGAGTAACCCGTTACTTTGGCCAGTGCGCTTTCTGCTTCGGGCCATTTTTTCTGGGTCAGGTATACGTCGCCCAATAGCATCCAGGCGGCTCCTGATGTTGCGCGTCCTGCTTCCTGGGTAGCTTTCCCAGGCAAAATGCTTGCCGCAAGTGTAGCATCTGCGATGATCTGCGCATAAACCTGCTCTGCAGTGGACCGGGGAAGCGAAGCGGAGCCCAGATCAACAGCCGGTACCAGCGGAAGCGGTACCCCTCCGAAATAACGGACAAGGTCAAAATAGGCGAGGGCCCGTAGAAAAAGCGCCTGACCTTTGAGATTGTCGCCTACGGTCTTTTCCAATGTGACCTTGTCAATTTCCGCGATCACCTGATTAGCCCGGGCAATGATATCGAAATCGGAAAAGTAGCGGCCGGCTGTCACTGGATTTTCAGATCCGTTCACAAACTCATCGATTTCTTCCGGGTTTGGGGAGCGGTAATCAGTGTTATAGAAAAAGTGCGTGTTGTCTGAGCGCATTTCGCCCATAGCCCAGCTTCCTTCTGCATTGTATAATCCCTGCAAAGGTGCATACGTACCATCAACGGCCTGCCTGAAGTCAGATTCCGACTGGAAAAAATTGGAAGGAACTACTGCATTCTTTGGCGCGACGTCCAGAAAATCGCTGCACGATCCCAGTGCGCCTGATATAATGATTGCTAATACGGTCTTAATTCTCATGACCTTATATTGATTTAAATTTTAGTCTAAATATTAAAATCCAACATTTACGCCCAATGTGAAGGTGCGCGGTACCGGGTAAGAGCCGCCGTCTATCCCCAGCTCAGTGGAGGCCTGGCTTACACCTACCTGCGGATTGGCCCCGGGATAGCTTGTAATTGTGTAAAGCTGCTGAACGCTCGCATACGCCCTTAGTCTTTTGATAACACTGCTGCTTTTCAGAGGAATCGCGTAGCCGAGGGTCACGTTATTGATGGAAAGATGGCTTGCATCATACAGCATCTGGCTGCCCCACCAGTCGCGTTCGAGGTAGGTCGTACCTGCTGCCAGGCTGCCGTAGCGTCCGTTGCCTGGATTTTCCGGAGATCTCCATCTGTCCTTAACATTGGCAAGAACGTTAAACACCCCGTCCAGGTTGGTTAATGTCTGCTCGGCACCGCGAACGATATCATTTCCAAAAGTCCCTGAAAAAGTGGCGGAGAAATCGAAGTTTTTATACTGAATCGTGTTGGTCATACCAAAAATGAAATCCGGATGCGGGTTACCGATGATGGTGGCGTCATCCACTGTAATGATGCCGTCATTGTTCACGTCCCGGAACTTTGCCGTACCGACCTGCGAGGTGGTATGCTTCGGAGAACTGTCGAAATCGGCCTGGTCTTTGTATACGCCGAGATGGTCCATACCGTAAAGCATGCCGATCGGCTGACCCACAGTAGTGACGTGCGAACCTCCGAGGAGCGTACTTGGCGGGGTAATGAGGCGCGATGTTTTGGTACCCATCGAGACAACCCGGTTGCGGTCAAATGAAATATTGAAATCGGTATTCCATTTGAAATCGCTCTTGCGGATGTTGGCCGTGCTCACCGAGAATTCATGTCCCCAGAATTTCAGGCTGCCGATATTGGTCTGGATATTGGAATATCCGGAAGCGCGGGGCACATTGACATTGAACAGCAGGTCGCTCGTATTTTTGCGGTAAAAGTTATAAGTAAAATTGATGCGGTCGTTCAACAGGTTCAGGTCCAGCCCGAGGTTATATTGTTCATTGGACTCCCAGCCGATACCTCTGTCGGCGAGATTATCGACCCTTCTTCCGGCAGCAATGTTTTTACCAAAAACATAATTGGCGGTCGAAATCGTAGGAATGTGCGTATAGTTACCAATATTGAAATTCCCTGTGATCCCGTAGCTGGCCCTGAGTTTAAGGAAAGATATGGTTTTTATGTTCGCCAGGAAGCTTTCCTCGGACACGATCCAGCCCAGAGAAACGGATGGAAAGTTACCCCATCTGTTTTCGACGCCAAACCGGGAAGATCCGTCACGGCGTATGGAGGCGGAAATCAGGTACTTGCCTTTGTAATTGTAATTCAACCGGGCAAGATAGGACAGCAGGCTCCATTCCTGAACCTCACTGGTTGCAGTAATAGTACCGGCAGCACTGATGGTTTGTACCTTGTCATCGGGATAATTACTTCCTCTTACAGTGCTCCGGTCCTGGTGGAATTTTTGTGCCGTGAAACCAAGTACCGCGTCGAAATTATGGTTTCCCGCTGTTTTTTGGTAGCTCAATATATTTTCATTGACCCACGAAAGATATGAGTCCTGATCAAGCTGTGAAAAAGGGGTTTTATAAAGACCTGTCCCGCGGGTACCTGTGGTAGTACCGTTGAAATTGAAGTTCCGCAGATTTCCTTTATCGATGTTGCCGGAAGTTTTGAAATAAAGACCGTCGATGATCTGGTATTCCAGGAACATGTTGGCCAGGATTCTTGTGTCGCTGTTATCCACCACGCGGTCGGTCTGCGTTCTCACGTAGTTGGGTGTCGGAAACATTCCGGGGGAGGTAGCCGTGAGCGTCAGGCTGCCGTCGGGGTTTCTCAAAGGCGCGAGGGGGGAAGTCTGCAGGGTTTCATTGATGACACTTCCCACGCCGTCGACACCGCTATTGGTATTCGTGGAGTAGGTAGGCGCTACATTCAGGCCGATGTTCACTTTTTCGTGCGGCCGGAAATTCGTGTTAACCCTCAAAGAATATCTTTTGTACCCCGAGCCAACTATCACCCCATCCTGGCTCAAAAAACCAGCCGTTGCAGTCGTGCTGAATTTCTCGGAACCTGTACTCAGCGAAAGGCTGTGGTCGGTCATGGGCGCTGTGCGGGTAATGGCATCATACCAGTTGGTACTCTCTCCATATTGTTCCGGGTTCTGATAAACCGGATCTACAGGCAAGCCTCTTTCCTCGGCCATTTCCTTGCGCCATGTGGCAAACTCACGTGCATTCATCATGTCGGGACGTCCTCGCTGGGGAACTTGCTGTATTCCGAAGTAAGTGCTGTAATCGACGCGGGTTTTGCCGGGCACCGCCTTTTTGGTTTCAATCAAAACAACCCCGTTAGCCGCCCTGGAACCGTATAATGCAGTTGCGGATGCATCTTTGAGTACGCTTATGCTTTCAATTTCATTGGGGTTGATATTGCTGATACCTCCCACGATCGGGTTACCGTCTACAACGTAAAGCGGGTCAGCGCCAGCCGTGATCGACGCGGCGCCTCTGATCCTCACTTTCATTCCGCTCCCTGGCGTACCTGTGGTCTGGGAAATTTGCACACCAGCCAGCTTACCTTGTAATTTCTGGGAAAACTGGGATACCGGAAGGTCAGCAAAGTCTTTGGAATTAACCGTTGAAACGGAGCTGGAAAGTTGGCGGGTGGATTGTTTTCCATAACCGACGACCACTATTTCATCCAGGGATTTGGTATCGGGTTTGAGCACAATATCCAGCGAAGTCTGGGCGCCCACAAACACTTCCTGAGGCAGGTAGCCTACAAAAGAGAAGATCAGTGAAGATGACTCTTCGGGGAGTTCTATCGAGAATTTTCCTTCTATATCCGTGATAGTACCTTTCTGGGTACCTTTCAAAATGACGCTCACGCCAGGCAGGTTATCACCTTTTTCGTCCTTAACGGAACCCTCTATACGCTTATCAGGCAGAGGGTTGGCCGGAGCCGCAGGTATGGTGGTTTTTTCTTCTGCGGGGATCTCTGATTTGCGCAGGATAATCTGCTGGTCGAGGACGAGGTAGGAAACCTGAAGAGGTGTCAGCAGCTGATCGAGTATATCCGACAGCCGTTCATTTTTAAAATTGACGTTAACAGGCCTGCCTTTTGGAATAACCTGAGAATTAAAGGTTATGCGTACCTGGGCGGTCTTGCTGATCTGATTAAGCGCTGTTCGTAAATCCGTTTTCTCCAAAGCAACACTGAGACGTTTGTTGAGCATTTCCTGCGCCGAGGAATGTGCCCAGGAAACGCCTGACAGCAGGAGTGTGATCAAAATCTGAACGGTGGTGATTTTCATAATGGTTCGCCAGCGACTGGCGGCATTTTGATTTTTTTTCATAAATTTAAAGGTTTTGTGATTTGGAAAGCAGAACATCCCCGTGTGCACAATGTGCACCTTGTTTGACGGCAAGCGGGTTTTTTGAGGCCAATTATGTTTGCAGCATAATTGGCCTTTTTTCATGGGTTTAGGAAACAGCCGGAGTATTTACATGGTTGAAATGGTTATTGGTTACAGCCTTTTGAATTGATAATAATCGTGTCATTCAATACACTAAAGTTGGTTCCCGGCCCTATTGCTTCACAGATAATCTTCAGTTTCACAAAAAGCGGTTCATCCATCAGTGTCGTGGTCAGGGCGCAGTCAGCTAGTAGTTTTTCTTCAATCTGGATATTGACATCGTACTCTTTGCTGAGCTTTTTAAAAATCTCCGTAACGGGAGCATCATTAAATGCATAAAAATTTTCTGTGGCAGGGACGGGGGCTGCTGATATTTTGACATCTGAGCGTACCAGTGATAATTCCTTCCGGTGAAAAGTAACCTGCTGATTAGGGGTCAGGTCGATGGCCGGAGCCGTTTTTTGTCCTTTTCCTTTGTTGCTGGAAGAAACATTGACCTTCCCGGTTTTTACAATGACTGTAAAACTGGAACGGTCGTCGAAGGCGCTTACTGTAAAACTGGTACCCAATACCCGCGTCACCATTTCATTGGCAAACACATAAAAAGGCCGTTGCGGATCTTTGGTTACTTCAAAAAACGCCTGCCCGGAGAGGTATACGTCCCGCTTTTCGTCGCCGAACGCTTCCGGAAAGCTGATCCTGCTGGCGGGCTGCAGCAAAACGGTGCTTCCGTCGGGCAGCGCCACAGGGATCACATGCGCAGTAAGGTTGTTTTTCTCCACCATTGCTACATTGGCGGGTACCGCTTTTCTATCTGCCAGCAAGTCTTTCCGGGGCGTGTCGTTTTGTCTGAAAAACCACAAACCTGCCAGGATCAGCAAAACAACAGATGCGGCTGCCCAGACAGGCCTGAATGACCTCAATGGATACACCGGCTGTTCTTCGCGCGGGTTGCGGATCTCATAAAGAGTGTTGTCTATAATGTTTTCAACAAACCTTTCCGGCAAATCGGCCTCCTTTACGGCGGTAGCAATTAATAGTTGGCGGGCCTGCGTGGCAATCTCTTTTTGTTCGGGGTTATTTTGCAGCCGCTTGGTCCATACTGCCTGCTGCTGCCGGAACCCGCCATTTGAAACCCATTCCCTGAAAGAAGGATCACCCAGATAATCATCAACTTCGTACTCAGAAAAGTCTTTCATGGAATAACATATTGCTTACATGGACAGTAGCAGGTTATTCAGGACTATATACTGGTTTTTTGTAAATTTTTTTAGTGTACTATTTTCGCAGCCCAAAAAGACAACAGGATATTTATAAAAGTGAGGGACTGGGAAGGCAGCCATTCGCGCAATGAGGAAAGCGCTTCGTGGATCAGGTTGGTGGCTGTCTGGTAGCGGATACCCATTACCAGGGCGATTTCATTGTTTCCCAGGTTTTCGTAAAATTTGAGATAAACGGCTTCTTTCTGACGTTTAGGGAGGTTGTTAATGAGCCTGTTCAGCGTTCTTATCCGGATGGCTTCGTTCTCATTTTCGATCAGTGTTTCTTCAATTGAAAAATCGATATAGAAAATTGAATCGGTATCTGCGTCCGTGGTTTCGAAATTTGGACGGTTTTTTATGGAATAAATGATTTTTCTTCTCAGGCAGGTAAAAAGATACGGCCGTATCTCTGTTACTTTCCTTAGCCCGGTCCTGTATTGCCAGAGCTGGATAAATGTTTCCTGAATGCAATCCTGGATCAGGCTGTCGTCCCTGACCATTTTCCTGCCATAGTAAGCCAGCGCTTTGCTGTACCGTTTCATCAGTTCAGTAAGTGCTTCTTCACTACCATTTTGTAATGAATCCCAAAGATCCGACTCATCCAAATAAGGTTTTGCAAGCATCAGAAACGCATTTACTATTTAAAACAAATCGTAAGTTACAAATAGATGTTAAGTTTTTTCTAATTCTTAGAATTATTTGGGGAAGTGCTTGTGCGGGAAAAGCGGGAACGGATTGTCTAAGCATAAAAAAGGCGCTGTCACCCAGCGCCTTTTTACGTATGTTATTTTGCCGGCGTAATAACCAGGTTGCGGTATTCCACCGGGCCGTGGTCGCCCTGGATCAGCAGCGGTCCGGGTTCGGCTTCGTTGCTGTCGATGGCGCCGCCGGTTATGCCGGGAATTTCCTGATTGGTGATCACGGTTTTGCCGTTCACAGCAACAGTGATCATTCTTCCGACAAGTGTAACGTCGAATGAATTCCACTCTCCGGCTTCTTTTGCCACCATCTCGCTGGGTGTAAGAAATCCGTAGATAGCGCCCAGCTGATCCAGCGAAGGCTCCATTCCTTTGGCGTCGGTCACCTGTACTTCATATCTTCCCCGCAGATATACGCCGCTGTTGCTTCCTTTCGGTATACGGAATTCAGCATGCAGTTTGAAGTCGGTGAATTTCTGATCTGTAACGAGGTTAGCACCCGATTTCGGGCTGCGTAAAATACCGTTTTCTGCAATCCATTGATTGGGGCCTTCTGCGTGCCAGCCTTTCATTTCATTTCCTTCGGTCAACTTGATAGGTTTTCCCCACACTGGCGGAGTCTGTCTTCTTAAGGCTGGTGCGCGAACTCCCGTCCAATTATGGGTTTTGCCCTCGGGGGTTGTGAGTGTACCACTGATCTTATCACCGGCAAGTGTTCCTTCTACGGTGAAATCCTTGTCGCCTTGTTCCCACTGCGGCGGTATTGCGAAACTGAATTTGCCGTCTTTGAAGTTTACTACAGAAATAGGGCGGGCACTTCCTGAGACGCTGACAAACGCACCTACCAAGGTCTTGGTCCCGGAATGTCTTACTTCCAGCCACGACGGGGCAGGTTTGCCGTTTACATCAACCGTAATGTCCCACCGGCCTTCGAGGGGGGAAGCCAGGGGTTTGGCGGTATTTCCGTTTGCTGCGACAGCAAAAAGAGCGGATAATAATGTTACGGCGGAAATCACAAAGAGCCGTGAAAAATAATCTAGGTTGGTCTGGGATGGTCTTTTCATAATTGTTTTGATCTTGAAGGCGTCAATTTACCATAAAAAACAATAAATGTTTAATTGTCTGCCCTTGTAATCAACAGGTAGCTCCTACGGAGCATTTTTTACATCCGCCGCCCGCTCCACGGGCTAGTAATGGGTAGCTCCTACGGAGCATTTTTTACATCCGCCGCCCGCTCCACGGGCTAGTAATGGGTAGCTCCTACGGAGCATTTTTGGAATGGCGGCGCGGCCCCTTGGGGGCCACATATTACTAGCAAAAATGTTATGGAAATGGATTGGGGAGCCCCGGAGGGGTGGCATGACGCACGGGTATGTTCGAAACGTGAATGTGCTTCGGAAATGTATAACAAAAAACCTCCCGGAGCATCGTCCGGGAGGTTTTTTGAATTTAAGAAATGATATCTAATTCTTGGGGTCGCTGCCGATCTTCCCGGCGCCGGCTCCTTCCAGCTGCATCGGGTTAGGGGTACGTCTTAGCTGCTGCTGTTTGAAAATCTGAAAGCGGGTTGGTTTGGCAACGCGGGGAAACGAGTTATTTTCGGTGTCGATATCGGCAATCTGAAAATAAGGGTCCAGCGTCCATTGGGTCACTTTCTTGCTTGTCGTAATGACCTTGTTGATCTGCTGGTCATTGAAACGCCAGATTTCGGCCGGGAACACAGCTACCGAATCTGTACCGTCTTCAAAATCCATTTTAACGATCACCGGCATTGGCAAGCCACCTTTATTTTTTAATGAAAGCGTGTAAAAATTGGGGTTGCCCTGCACAATTTCCCTTTCACTTTCCGACAATCCTGCAAGATACTGCTGGTACCTCTGGCGGTCAGCTTCTGTTACTTTGAACGGGTCATAGCGATTGTAAAAATCAGCCATGGTAGAATCCTGGCCGACTACCGTTTCGCCTTTGGTTTTTTCGTCACGCATCTTGCTGATCGTACCCTGTTTTCGGGCGGCTTCCTTCCGGGCAATCTCTTTTTCAATTTCAGGGTTTTGCGTATCGACGCTGAACCAGTCCACACTCACAATATCCTGGTCAACAGGTTCTGTTCCATAAAACCACCCTTTCCAGAACCAGTCCAGATCTACACCCGAGGCGTCTTCCATGGTACGGAAAAAGTCAGAAGGAGTAGGGCTTTTGAATTTCCAGCGGGTTGCATATTCCTTGAATGCATGATCGAAAAGCTCACGACCCATTACTGTTTCGCGCAGGATATTCAATGCGGTGGCAGGTTTTGCATAGGCATTAGGCCCCAGACCGATCACATTTTCTGCCGACGACATGATCGGGGACAGCATTGATTTGTCGGAAGACATATAGTCTGTTATCTGGTTGGGCTCGCCGCGGCGGGTAGGGAAATTGTAGTCCCATTCTTTTTCGGCCAGGTACTGACAGAAAGTATTCAGTCCTTCATCCATCCAGGCCCACTGACGTTCGTCGGAATTCACGATCATCGGGAAGAAGTTATGCCCGACTTCGTGGATGATCACCCCGATCATACCATATTTTGTGGATTCACTATATGTTCCGTCCTCTTCCGGGCGACCACCGTTGAAGCTGATCATCGGGTATTCCATACCTCCGCCGGCAACGCCATGGCATGAAATCGCAACAGGATACGGGTATTCAAAAGTGCGGGCACCATAAGATTTTAAAGTATGGGCAATCGCGCGGGTTGAGTATTGTTCCCATAAGGGATTGCCTTCTTTTGGATAAATAGACATGCACCAGATCTTGCGGCCGTCTTTGTAAACATCGCTTTGCATAGCATCCCAGATGAACTTACGGCTGCTGGCGAAGGCAAAGTCCCGGACGTTATCGGCTTTGTATATCCATGTTTTCTTTCCGGGCGCCTTGTTTTCGCGTTTCTCTGCTTTTTCGGCTTCGGCCTGTGTGACGATCAATACCGGCGTTTTTGCAGTTTCAGCTTGTTTGAGGCGCTGTTTTTGGGCCGGAGTCAGTACTTGTGCATAATTCTGGCACTCGCCGCTGGCTGCCACCACGTGGTCGGCAGGTACCGTGATAGCTACTTTATAGTTACCAAATATCAACGCAAATTCACCTTGCCCGAGAAACTGTTTGTGGTTCCAGCCATTTACATCATCGTAGGGCGCCAGGCGCGGGAACCAGTGTGCGATGAAATAATTGGCGTTACCATCTTTTGGGAAATATTCGTAGCCGCTGCGGCCGTAATATTCGGTAATGTTATAACTCCATTCCACGCCGAAAACAAAATTGGTTCCTGGTTTCATGGCCGTGGGCAGGTCGATCCGCATCATGGTGCCGTTGATCTTATAGGATAATGGCTTTCCGGCCTTGTCTTTGACAGCCCCGATCTTGTAACCGTATTCAATTTTTGGGTCGAGGGTAGCGCCTCTTGCATTATTCATTTCCTGAAGCTGGGCGGTGTTCATCCCTTTTTCATTAACAGTGCCTGTGCGGGAAGTAGCACCGATACCGTCCTTTTTGAAAAGGTTCTGGTCAAGCTGCAGCCAGATGTATTTCAGTTCGTCCGGAGAGTTGTTAAAAAATGTAACGGTTTCCGAACCGATGATCCGGCGGTTATCATCGTCCAGCTCGACTTTGATATCATAATCTGCGCGTTGCTGCCAGTAGTCGCGTCCCGGCGCCCCGGATGCGGCCCTGTACGGATTAGGAGTTGGAAGCACTGTTCCCAATTGTTCAAAACGGTCGTTGGCCTGGTAATTGGGAGATGTGGGAAGCTTTTGCGCCTGCGAAAAAACAGACGTCAATGCTGCCAGTAACGGGAGTAATACCTTTTTCATGAAATTGGTGATCCTTGTTGGTTATTCGCAGTTAGTTTGGCGATGTATTCAAAAGACTTTTAAAAAACTCATTGTTGATGATCAACGAAAGAGACATCCCTACGATGATCCCTGAAAGGATATTGATCCAGGTCATTCGTTGTATCCGTAGTAATTCTATCATCACAAATGCGATGGAAAGAATGATAAAAACAATGATAAGCTGGCCGAGTTCGAGACCGATATTAAAGCCGAGGAGGGGATTGAAAATCTCCGCTTCCTTGCCCAGGAGTGCGCGAAGGTAATTGGAAAACCCGAGTCCATGGATCAGTCCAAAAAACAATGCAAGCGGATATCTGAAAGAAGAAGTCTTTTCTTTTTGACTGAAAAGGCTTTTGGGTGGTTTGTAAAAAAAATTGAGAAAAGCAGTAACAACAATGGTAACCGGAATAAGCAGTTCGATCCAGTCGGGGTTAACGGTTACTACACCTGTGGTGGCCAGGGCCAATGTAATAGAATGCCCGATTGTAAAAGCCGTAACGAGGATGACGACCCTTTTCCAGTCTATTAAAGTGTAAACAGTACAAAGCGCCATGATGAATAGAATATGGTCGTAGCCGTTTGAATCTGTAATGTGATTAAAACCTAACTGGAGGTAAGCCTGGAATTCGGACATTAAGGTATTTTAGGTTAATTGGCTAGAAAAAACAACTGATTATCGGAGGTTAATAGGGAATCCGAAGATATTGTTTTCGAGGCAGTATTACAAGATTGCTGATGAAAACGGGAGAAAATCAGCAGATAATTCTGTCGTCGTTTCCGGAAACAAAAAAGACCGGAAGCATGTGCTCCCGGCCTTTTTAAATTCTGACACCAATTATATAAGATTTTTATATCAGATTATTTGTAGATCGTGTTTTGCGGATCGAAGTTGGCCCATGTTTTGGTCCAGTCCTCGGTACCGAAAGCACCTCTGAAAGTTTCTTTGGTAAAAAACGCATCGGCCCCTTTGCCTTCCCAAACTGCATCTTTCAACAAAGGTGAAGTTGCCTGTGGCAAGAATGCCGGCGCGGCCAGATTGAAATTAGCGGCGTTGAACAGCAATGTGGAAGCGTCAGCAAGAATTGTATTCTTACGGGTAGCTGCGCTAAAGTAAGCCAGCGCCTGCTCATCGGATACACCGGTTGCGGCGCGGTCACCGCGTACAGGGATGGTCGTGTTGGCAAGGATAATTCCTTTCAGATCCAACGTTCCGGCAGTAGCATGTGAAAGGGTGTTAGCACCATCCAGACGAAGTCCCTCAGGATATCCGGCAAACAGGGAGTTGAAAATGCTGATGTCTGTATTACGACGCAAGTGCATAGCTGACTGGTAACCACCTGAACCTGACTGCGTGGCCGTGCTTGGCGTTCCACTGAAAACGAAGTTACTTACATTGGCAAATACGGGTGCTGTAAAAGGCAGGCCGTTGTTAGGTGCGGTAGCCGGTTCGCCAGCGCCTGCAAAGTTATCTGATTCAAACCCGTTAGAACCTGATTGATCTGCAAATTCAGGATCGCGCAGTGATAGTGCATACTGTACTTTACCCGTAAAGCCCCAGTCGGTATCCCAATCGTCGTCCCAACCACGGAAGGCGATCAGATTTTTTGCATTCACAGTTCCTCCAAACCATTCGAACGAATCATCACCGCTGTACGAAACCTGTACGTGGTCGATCGTAGTTCCTGATCCAACAGCATAGAGTGTAAGACCATTGATTTCACTATTTGCTGTGTTGCTCAGGGCGATACCTGCAAATTCGATGCGAACGTATTTCAATGTACCGGAGTTATCGTCAGCGATATTGTCTGTTCCCAAACCGGCATTGCCTACTCCTGTACGGATACCGCCTTCTGCTCCTTTGCTGCTGGCCTGATTGTGCGGAGCTTTTCCGATCAGCACTACGCCGCCCCAGTCGCCATAGTAACGCTCGCCAGGCTCTTTCATAGAAGTAAATACGATTGGCTGTTCAGCTGTACCCACAGCCATAATCTTGGCACCGGCTTCAATGATCAAAGAACCACCTTTGCCCGATGCGGTAGGATCGGCCTCTTTTCCAGCACCTTTGATGATCGTACCAGGCTGAATAGTAAGCGTGTTGCCTGCTGTTACATATACAAAACCTTTCAGTACATATATCTTATCCGAAGTCCAGGTAGTGTTTGCCGTAATTTCACCTGTAACATCAACCGATGCACGGTCCGAAACGGTGAAGCTTGCGGTGCTTTTTACAGTTGTAGTACCTACTGTGACAGAAATTGCACCAGTTGTTGCACCCGCAGGAACTGTTACTTCCAGACTGTTGGTGGTGGCGGCAGTGACTGTGGCAGGAGTTGTATTAAATAAAACTTTATTGTTTGCAGGAGTTGGATCAAATTTTGTCCCTGTTATTACAATCTTCGTCCCTGCTAGGCCGGATGATGGCGCAAATGAGGATACTGAAAGTACCTCGGGAACGGGCGTTGGCTCTTCGTCATTTTTGCACCCTGATAGTGCCGCAAAAAGACATAATACCAGGAGAAATAGATTCTGTCTTGTTTTTAAAATATTCATAGTGGACTTCATTTGGTTTGTAATAAAAACAATTGGGTTTTACTTGTTGGTGAAGCTTGCCAGGTTCTGTTTATGGTATAACCGTTCTTTTGCCAAAGGTGTAGGCGGCGGTGATCGTGTAATAGCTGCCTCTTTTGAACCTGCGGATATCCTGGTCGGCGGAGGCTGATTTTGAAGTTACGTCGCTGCCTATCTTCCCATCGCGGTTAAAGTCTTGTGAGAATCTTACCGGCTGGTTCAGGATGTCCTGGATACCCAGACGGATTTCAAGGTTGTTCTTGAATTTCTTGCTGATATTCAGATCAAGTACGTTGCGGGGCATTTCATAAACCGTCGGATTTTCGATATTACCGACCGCGAAGATCCGCTGGCCGAAGATGTTGTAAAGAATGTTCCACTGCCATCCTGATGGTGCCGCATAGTAAACCCCTGTGTTGATCAGGTATGGGGACTGGTTTGCCATTGGACGTTTTGTGTCTGCAATACCTGTGAGGTCGTATTTTACATTTGCGCCGCTCAGGTCAGGGCCTTCCACAAACTGGCCAAGGTTTACAGTACTTTTGATAAAAGAAGCATTTCCAACCAATGTCAGGTTCTGCAGGAATGGACTTGCAGCTTCCTGGAAGCCTTTACGGATTTCAAGTTCAACCCCGTAGTTGGTGGAGTTGTCGGCATTGATAAAAGTATAAGCAAGACCATTACCGGTTGGAAGCAGGAACGTTTCGATCGGGTTTTTGAAATACTTGTAAAAACCAGTTACCGAGATCAGCTCATTTGTGCTTGGGTAAAATTCCCATTTTGCATCGATGTTCTGAATTTTAGCTGTTTTAAGTGCAGTATTTCCGCGGATGTCAGCCTGCAGATTGAAGTCAAAATAAGTGAACGGTGCAAGTTCCCGGAATTCCGCTCTGTTGAGTGTGGAAGAGAACGCGAGCCTCAGGTTTTGTTTTTCGGAGACCTTATATGTGAAGTTCAGCGAAGGAAGCGGGATGAACAATTTATTGTTAACAAGCTCTTTTCTTTCGTTTACAACATAAGAATGAAGTTGTTGGTTATTGTATTCACCTCTGAAACCTACCGTCAGAATTGCTTTTGATCCGAAATTCACATCACCGCTCAGGTAAGCAGCATAGTAGTTATTGATACCCTGGTATGAATCCAGGTCCTTGGTACCGTCTTTGATTGTCAGCCCGCCGGTGCGTCCCGTTAAATTTTCAGGCGTAAAAACGGATCCTAATTCGCTGCGGAGTACAGCTGAAGCATTTCCAACGCTGTTATATCCATAAAAACGTGCAGAGTAATCGCGGTCCTTGCGTTCGCCGTACACGCCGAACCGGATTTTGTTAGGCTCACGGTCGGTTGGATTACCCAGTGCATGTTCGCCGTTTACCGAAAGGGTCAGTACCTGTTCGTTCAATTTAGAGAAAAAACGTCCCAGGTCGATCGGGTTAGGGTCGGTAGGTGCTACGATCTGAAAAGGTGCAGGTTCATCGCTTCCTGTTGGCGTTGAGCGTTGGAAACGGATGCGTTTCCAGTCGGGCTCCCAGCGGCCGGTGTAACCGTAGCCAGCGATCCAGTTCAGCTTGGTAAGATCCCCAAATTTGTGGTCACCCGCAACCTGAGTGGTGACAATGGTGCGGTTTTCAAAACGTTGCGAATAATTGCGGACATCGTATTCATCGATCACTCTTTGTCCTTCACGAACAACGGTTTCGGTATTCCCAAGCTGGTTGAACAAAGTTTTCCACTCCAGGTTGAAAACCGGCGAGAAATGGAATGTCCAGTTGTGCAATACACCGATCCGTGACTGACGCTGATAGTTCTTGTCTGTGTAGTTTTCAAAAACATCGTTTGCAGTTAGTCCGTTCTGGTACAATTTCAGGCCAACCTCTGCATATTGGTTCGTTAATGAATAGTTGACATTGGTAAGATTGCTGACATTCACATTTCCGATGTCAAAACGTCTTCCCATATTCAGGGCAAAACGCATATCAGGATTCGCAGTGACCTCCTTTAAAGCCCATGTATTGGGCAATAACTGTGCATAAGATGCCCTTTCAGGAGCACTCAGTATGTTGAAGTCGGCCGATCTTTTTGGGAATGCGCTAGAAAGCTGCTGATCTGCTCCCCACAACCCCAGCCAGTTTGCGCCGCTGCGGGTGTGCGTTTGTAAGTTTTGAAAAGTTGTATTGGCACGATAGCCGATTGTGGCAGCACCTTCCGTGAAGTTCTGGTCCGGGCGGCGTTTGGTGTAAATCTTGATGATACCACCGGCAAAATCGCCAGGTGATTCTGCAGAACCGGATTTGTATACAATCATCCGGTCGATGATATTACTTGGAACGAGATCAAAAGAGAACGAACGGGTATCCACTTCGCTGGAAGGTGTGATCACATCGTTGATCAGTACTGCGTTGTAGCGTGAACCTAACCCGCGGATCATTACGAAACGGTTATCAACAATACTAACACCAGGTACCCGGCGGATAGCCGCTGCGGCGTCGCGGTCCTGCGACTTCTGGATTTGCTGCGCCGATATACCTACTGCGATCGGTTTCAGCTGTTTGATCTCGCTGATCACCGCTACCTCGGTATTGGTTGCACGTGCCCCACGCACTACTACTTCCTGAAGCGCTTTCCCTTCTTCGTCCAATTCTGTGTCGATCACCGTAGTGTTGCCGGACTCGACTCTGACGTTGGGGATTTCTTTGGTTTGGTATGATACAAAAGAGATAATGACCTTGTGACTGCCGACCGGAACATTGGTCAGCACGAAGTTTCCGTCGACATCGGCTGCGGCGCCTATCTGCGTGCCTTCGATCATGACGGAAGCGCCGATCAGCGCTTCTTTTGATTTTGCGTCTTTGATGGAACCCCTGATGATGCCGGGATCGGCAAACGCTGAGGTAATAGCGGAGAGGAAGAAGAGAATTGTAAATAGATTGGTTTTCATACTTAGGTGTCAAATTTTCGACACAAAAGTAGACCGGCAATGTTACCCCAATGTTAAGCCTATATTATGGCTTGGTTATTTCGGAATGATGTTTTTTATTAAAAATCAGGCACTTGCGTCATTTTAAAAACCTATTCTATGATTCCTTGACCCTTCCCGCCGTTAAAATTGTCGAGGTCATACACGAAGCCGTTTATGACTGCATATTTTACTTTTCCAGCCTTCTTCAGAATAAAAGTTGCCGTATTGCCTAACCCGGGTGTTCCGGAAGGTGCAGGCTGGCCTCCGCGCAAAATGTGCAAGGGTGAGGTAGTGAAGTAAAGTCCGAGCGCGCGGGTGTTGCTATCAGTTGCGAGGCGAACATACGTATAACCTTCTCTGAGGAGATTCAGTGCATTCAGCTTGCTTACTTCGCTGACGTTCTTGTAGGTTGTTGGATATACCTTTCCTTTTTCAATGGTAAGGCCGGTTGCGTCGATTTCCTCGCTGCCGTACTGAGGATGCAAATCCCCGAAATCTTCAATTTTGCTGTAATAGAAAAACTTGGTGGCATTGGCATAATTGACCTCGGTCCGGTTGATTCCCAGGTCGGCCAGGAACGATTTGCCCGATTGCCTGACGGTTGCATTGCGTACCACCAGGTCGTAAACCCAGCGACCGTTTTCGGGGATATCGTAATATTCATCCCGTTTCTCTTTGGTCAGCGAATTATCGGAAATCTTGTCCAGTGCGGATAAAATGGCCATGAAATTAAGCTGGCGGATAAACTGCTTTTCTGGATCTCCCACATACACTCCCGATTCAATGAGTACAAGCGTTGTCCCCCATTTTTGAACGTTATCACCAAACCCGCGCGGTTCATGGTCGTCGGCGTACCGAGCTACCTGGCCGGGGATGTATTTTTGTAAAATCTTGTTCATGCCGACGATCAGCTGCATAGATCGTTCGCGGACGGGATTAATCGAAAGCTCGTAGTCATAAGAAGTAGCCAGAAATGATATGGTGGCTACTTTCGGGCTGCGGCCGGCTGAGTAGCGCATTTGATCATGGAGGTTAAAACCGAAGTCGGGTTTCAGCCTGTCCACAAGTCCTTTCAATATCACTGCTTCGGGCGTCTGGCGGGAAGCGGCGTCGCGGTTCATATCAATACCCTGCATTGTCCTCCGCTGGTAGCGCTCGGCCCCGTCTGGATTGAGCATAGGGACAAAGTACAAGGTAGTATTTTCAAGAAGTTTTTTGCGGTAATCGTCGAAACCATCGTTTTTGCCTTCCATAAAATTGAAGATATCAAAACTGGCCATGGTGGCCGTAGGTTCGTCGCCATGCATTTGTGTCCAAAGCAGCACCTTTTTCTTGCCGTTACCAACTTTGATCATCTGGATCGTGCGGCCTTCAAAGGATTCGCCCACGCTTTCAATTTTGTAAAGTGGGTTGCCCTGACGTCGGGCAATGAGCGGAAGAATGTCTTTTTGTTTGAAACGGCGCTGGTTCAGCGATCCTTCCCGGTAAGTTTTATGTACTTCGAAAAGGCGTTTTGCCAGTTCATCGGACTGCGCGATGGATGAAACGGTAGTCAAGGTAATACAGAAGAAAAATAATTTTGAAACAAAGATCCTCATGATTTTTTCAAAAATCCTCAATGAAATCGCAATGTACAAAGAGAATGTTTGGGTTTAAAAAGACTTGGGTTGAAATGAACGGATGCACGGTTTCGTGCATCCGGATTTGTAGTAGATTTTCTAAGCAAATTTTAATGAATTATTTAGAATCCGGTTTTCCGCTTTCCGAAAAGTTAATTACATTTGTGACATGTTTAAAGCTGAAACAAATCATCGTTTTCATCAAGGTCATCTGGCCTTCGGACGTCTTGGGTGATGTGTTTTTGCAAGTAGTGTTGTAATAAGGTTGAATACATAGTATCCCAGAAGCCCGATTTTTCAGTAAATCGGGCTTTTTTTATGTTTAAATCCAGTAGCGCCAATATCAAGCAGGTTTAGATGAAAACGGTAATTATCAAGTACAATGCAGGGAATGTTCAGTCAGTTATGTATGCGCTCGACCGCATTGGGGCAGGATATCTGTATACAGACGATGCAGATGAAATACGCTCCGCCGACAAGGTGATCTTCCCGGGTGTGGGAGAGGCGAGTACAACCATGAATTACCTGCGGAAAACAGGTTTGGATAAGCTGATACCATCTTTGACACAGCCTGTTTTCGGGACTTGCATCGGGATGCAGCTGATGTGCAGGTTTTCCGAGGAAAACAATACGGAATGTATGGGGATCTTTGATGTGGATGTGAAAAGGTTTCCTGCTACGCCCGGTTTTAAGGTGCCTCACATGGGCTGGAACAATATTTCAGGTTACCAAACTGATCTTGCCAAGGACCTGACAGACAATGCCTATATGTATTTCGTGCATAGCTATGCTGCGCCGGTTTGCGAATTTACGGTAGCCAGCTGCGAATATATCCATCCGTTCAGTGCAATGCTCCAGAAGGATAACTTTTATGCTGCACAGTTTCACTGCGAGATCAGCGGAAACGCGGGACAGCAGATTATTGAAAATTTTTTGAAGATATAATTGAATTACAAAAATGATTGAGATTATACCTGCCATAGATCTTATTGAAGGCAAATGTGTGCGGCTTACCCAGGGCGACTACGGTCAGAAAACCATTTACAACGAAAACCCGCTGGACGTGGCGATGGAGTTTGAGGACGCAGGCCTGAAACGCTTGCATTTGGTAGATCTGGATGGTGCCAAGGCAAAGAAGGTGATCAACTGGAAGGTACTGGAAAGAATTGCTTCCAAAACCAAATTGTATATCGATTTTGGCGGCGGCGTGCAGTCGGAGGACGATTTGCGGGTTGTGTTTGAGAGCGGTGCGAAGCAGGTGACCGGAGGCAGTATCGCGGTAAAACAGCCTGAACTTTTTCAGCATTGGCTGTCGGTTTATGGGGGTGAAAAAATCATTTTGGGTGCGGATGCAAAAAATGAAAAAATAGCGGTCAGCGGCTGGGAGGAAGGGACGCAGATATGGGTGTATGATTTTGTGGAAGAATATGTAGAGAAAGGCGTTAAGTATGCGATCAGCACGGATGTAGCAAAAGACGGGCTGCTGCAGGGCCCGTCATTTGATCTTTACAAAAATCTTCAGGATAAATGCCCTGACCTGAAAATAATTGCCAGCGGCGGAGTGAGCGGATTAGAAGACGTTGAAAAGCTTGCTGAAATGAATATTTACGGCGTGATCATCGGGAAAGCAATTTATGAGAACCGGATAAGCCTTACGGATTTGCAACGTTTTATAGTTTAAAGATGCTTACGAAACGAATAATTCCCTGTCTGGATGTCAAAGAGGGCCGGACCGTCAAAGGGGTCAATTTTGTGAACCTGAGAGATGCGGGCGATGCCGTCGAATTAGGCGCATTATATGCTGCTCAGGGCGCCGATGAGCTGGTTTATCTTGATATTACAGCAACCATCGACGGTAGATCAACTTTTATCGATCTGGTTCGGCGGGTAGCGCATACCATTAATATCCCTTTTACGGTAGGTGGCGGTATCTCATCTATTGCTGATGTTTCGGCTTTGCTGCATGCAGGTGCGGATAAAGTGTCCATCAATTCCGCGGCAGTAAAAAATCCTGACCTGATCAATGAGCTATCCCTGGAATTTGGAAGCCAGTGTATTGTGGTGGCTATTGACACACGTTATATTGAAACTGAAAATGGTTACGAGCATATCGTTCATACCCACGGGGGCAGAAAACCGACTGAACTGAGGACAATACCCTGGGCGCGGGAGGTCGAAGAGCGGGGGGCAGGCGAGATATTGCTGACCTCCATGGATACCGATGGTACCAAAAACGGATTTGCGCTGGAACTGACCGCGACTGTGTCGGGTAACGCCAATATCCCTGTCATAGCTTCCGGGGGTGCCGGTAGTATGGAACATTTTTATGATGTTTTTACGGCCGGGAAAGCAGATGCCGGGCTTGCAGCGAGCATTTTTCATTTTCGTGAAATAGATATTCCCGACCTGAAAGATTATCTGAACGATAAACATCTGCCGATACGCATGACCAGATAAATGAGGGTACCGGTTAGCGATAGAATGAATTTAGCCGGAAAGAACACAACTTTGTCCACACGATAAATATTTACAATGAGCGATACATTTTCAACTATTGATTTTGATAAGTCTTCGGACGGCCTGGTTCCGGCGATCATTCAGGATGTGCATACAAGCAAGGTACTGATGCTGGGTTATATGAATGCGGAAGCACTTCTGGAAACCAAAAAAAACGGGACAGTGACTTTTTTCAGCCGGAGCAAACAACGTTTGTGGACGAAAGGTGAAACTTCGGGTAATTTCCTTTTCGTAAATGAAATAGCAGCCGATTGTGACGGGGACACGATCCTGATCAAAGCTACTCCTGCCGGTCCCACATGCCATACCGGATCGGACACCTGTTTTGGGGAAAAAAATAGCCAGCCTGCACCAATCGGGGAGGCGTCGTTTCTCAACTATCTTCAGAAAGAGGTGATCCGGGAAAGAAAATTAAATCCTTCTGAAGAATCTTATACAAGCAGCCTGTTCAAAAGAGGTATCAACAAGATCGCGCAGAAGGTTGGCGAGGAGGCTGTGGAAGTTGTGATCGAAGCCAAGGATACCGACGATACTCTTTTTAAGAACGAGGTTTCCGACTTGCTTTTTCACCTTTTGATTCTTTTGGAGCAAAAAAACATTGACTTAGATGAGGTAATTAGCGTACTTCGTAGCCGTCACAAATAAATACGGATACAGCATGAAATTACTCTTACGCCTTGTAATCAGTACTTTGGCTGTTCTTGTTGCCGCAAATCTCGTCCCGGGAGTTGAGGTGAACGGTACAGCTACCGCTATTATTGTCGCCATTGTATTGGGGATTCTAAACACTTTTCTGAAGCCGGTGTTGCAAATCCTTGCACTCCCGATCACAATTATTACCCTGGGCCTCTTCTATTTCGTGGTCAATGTCTTTATCATTTACCTTGCAAGTTATCTGGTTGAGGGTTTTTATATAAATGGATTTATCTCTGCCCTGCTATTTGGCTTGGTAGTTTCTGTCGTATCTGCAATACTTGGTATGTTTTTGGATTAGTGTAAGATACAGTTCTGCATGAACTGGTAAAATGTGTACACATGATTTGGATAACTACCGCTTATGTTGAGTCAACTCGAGGAAATTAAGGAAACGCTATTTAAATATTTCGAAACAAGGATCGATTTATTTAAGATAGAGACAAGAGATAAAATAGAACGTGCAGTAGTCGTGGCGGTATACGCAACAGTGTTGCTATGCCTGGCGTTAACAATACTGATACTCGTTGTTATTTTGTTGGGAACATTTTTGAACAAATGGCTTGACAGCGATTACCTGGGGTATCTGATACTGCTTGGAGTTTTTGTACTCAAACTGATTATATGCATCGCTCTGAAAGAAAAATTGATCCGGTTTATACGGAAGAGCATTGTTAATATTCTCAAAGAAAAAGACGAATAATGCTTTTGAAATGGTATTTTGAGTTTATTTGGCTCAAATTGCTATTTTTGAATTGCTTTTGAAAATATTTCACGGCACTATTAAACGGTAACAAAATGAGTTCTTCAATAGATTCTTCCGTAAAGCTTACCAAGCCATTTTCTTCAGATACTGACCTGGATAAGAGGGATTTGCAACAGGATGCTGAACTCTACAGGGATAAACTAGAGCTTCAATGGAGCGATCTTAAGCATGATGCTACCAATTATGGCAAGCAAGCTCTGGTCATAGGCGGCGTGATAGCCACCACCTATGTGATCATGAACGCGGTTCTCCCTGATTATAAAAAGGGTAAAAAGACCGTTGAAGAAGAACCTGAGATCCGGGTTGAAAAAAAGAAGAGTTCAAAAAAGAAAGCCCAGTTTGCCGTGGGACAAGCTGTTCAAAGTTTAGCCTGGACGTTGGCAGTGGGATGGGCACGCCAAAAGCTAAAACATTTAATTGCAGATGACCAAAAAACCGAATGAAAACAGCGAATCATAAAATCGCAGACCTCCTTTCAGAAAGAAGACAAGAAAAAAGGAAATCGTTTGCTGTTCTCTTAGATCCGGATAAAGTTAATTTTTCTACATTTCCGAAATTCCTTGAATATGCGGTGGCGCATGGCGTTGACTTCTTTTTTGTAGGAGGCAGCCTCATTACCAATTACGCAATAGATCAGCTCATCGCGGCCATCCACCAATATACTAAAATACCTGCGATCCTCTTTCCGGGGAGCAGCCTTCATATAGATCCGTCTGCTGACGCAATTTTGTTGCTTTCACTGATCTCAGGACGCAATGCCGAGTTGCTGATCGGTCAGCATGTAATTGCGGCGCCGCTGCTCAAAAGAAGCGGAATTGAGGTATTGCCTACGGGATACCTTCTTATTGAAAGTGGCAAGCTTACCACGGTTTCATATATTAGCAACACGACGCCGCTGCCAAGGGACAAGCCTGGTATTGTGGCGTGCACCGCTCTGGCAGGAGAATACCTTGGACTAAAACATATTTTTCTGGACGCGGGAAGCGGTGCTCAATTTCCCGTTACAGCCGAAACGATTGCTGCCGTACGCGCTACTGTGGATACACCTATCATAGTGGGTGGCGGAATCGATTCGTACGAGAAAGCGGATATCGCATTGAATGCCGGAGCAGATGTGATCGTCGTTGGTAACGGAATAGAACAAAACCCTGATCTGTTACCAGAGGTCGCAGCCTGTGTGAAAGCGTTCAATAGGAAAACGGAAAGTGTTTAATATATCAACCGTAGATTTTATTGGACAAAATAAAGGGATTTGGGTGTTTTCTAAGGAAATTTTAAGTTCTTGGAAAAATACAATCGCAAAGGTTAGGATTATTTAAATTAAACCTGTTACATTTGTATCGAACCTTAATTACACCCAAGAAATGAAAAAAATATTTGCACTTGCGTTTGTTGCCGGGATGGTAGCTTTCGCTGCTTGTACTAGCAAACCTGCTGACGAATCTGCTGATACTACTGCAGTTACAGTTGAAACTCCTGCAGTTGATACAACTGTAGTTGACACTGCTGCTGCTGATACAGCTGCTGCTGATTCAGTTCAGTAATCAGACTTACAAGTCGAAATTCTTGAAAAAGCCCTATGAAAATAGGGCTTTTTCTTTTTTATTTAATGAATGAAAAAAATATCCTTTGAGCAGCATGTTCCTCCGGCAGCCGTTGCCTATTGCGAACAATTGTATCAGGCTAATACATTCGCTTTCTTTCTTTCCCGGCCCCGCCGCACCCGCCTCGGGGATTTCACAGTAAAACCAGGCATCATACCCAGAATTACCGTCAACGTTAATTTAAATCCCTACAACTTTCTGATTACCTATATTCATGAAGTAGCGCATTGCGTGGTACATTATAAATACAAAGGTCGTGGCAGGAAACGTGTGGCGCCTCATGGAGTGGAGTGGAAACGCGAGTTTGGAGAATTGTTACAACCTGTTCTGAACGAAAGTATTTTCCCGGAAGACATTCTGAGCGCATTAATACGTTATGCTAGAAACCCCACTGCTTCCACAGGAGGAGATCAGATTCTTTTTAATGCGATCAGAAAGTACGACGACCAGGCTTTGAATTCCGGCAGAATTGCGCTTATGCAATTGAATGAAGGATCCAATTTTGTTTTTCAGAACAGACAGTTTGTCCGCGGTACGTTAAGACGGACGCGTGTTCTGTGTACCGACAAAGCCTCGCAACGTCTTTATACCATCCCAGCCCATGCATTGGTTGAAGCATGTTGAACTTCGAAATTTCCTTATTCTCTCGGTAGTCTGCTGCGGGGGACTTCTCCTTAGTTTTGCTTCTTTGGGTCAGCAGTCTTCTGTGTTATCAACAGGAATTTGGTATAAATTGGCTGTTAACCAGACAGGGGTGTACCGGATTGATGCCAGCCTTTTTCGTGAAATGGGTGTTGACCTCAATGGCCTTGCGCCGGATCAGATCAGGATTTTTGGCAATGGAGGCGGCATGCTTCCTCAGGCCAATAATGCCGGCTATACCAATGCTTTAATTGAAAACGCAATTTGGGTACAGGGAGAGGAAGATGGAAAATTTGATAATAATGATGCGGTCTACTTTTACGCAGAAGGCCCGCATAGCGTCACTTATGATTCGCTAAAGTTGGAATTGACCCATCAGATGAATTCCTACACTGATACCAGCTACTATTTTCTGAATTTTGGGCAAAAGGAAGGACTCAGGATCAAAAACCGGGAAATTCTGAACGGGGTCAATGGTAAAGTGATAAGTGAGTTCAGTGATTACTGGTTTCACGAACAGGAAACATCCAATATGTTGAAATCCGGCAGGGAATGGTGGGGAGAATTTCTGGGTGGATCGACAGCATTAAATATAGAAGCAAATATTCCGGGAGTAGTACCATCTTCCGGCATCAAACTGAAAACCTCAGCCATAGGAGCGGCCCAGGTACCTACCAGGTTCGCCTGGCAACTCAATGGGAAACCAGCAGGGGAATCTTCTATTGGAACCGTTTCGACAAATACGTATGACATCAAAGGATTACGTGCCGATGCTGTCTATAATCTTACAGCTGATGCTGTTCCCGGCCCGCTGTTATCCATCGGGATTTCCTATAATAAAAATGGGCAGAGCTCCGCGCAGGCTTATCTGAATTACGTCGCTTTGCAGGTCAGGCGGCAATTAAAAGCTTATGATAATCAGCAGATATACCGGTTGTTGCCCGATGTTTCGGATACGCTGTCTTTCCGGTTTCAGGAAATTTCTGCCGGCTGGCATCTCTGGAATGTGACGGACCGATTTAAACCTGTTTCTGTTTTTGAAAATGGTGCCAGCGTTTCTGCTGTAAATTTAACGACCACGTCCGGCAAAAGAATGCAACAGTATGTCGGATTCATGCTTTCGCAGAGTTACGCACCACTCTCCTGGCAGCTTGTGGGTAACCAGGATATTGCCAAAAGTGAGACACCTGATTTGCTCATTATAACGCCAGACGCCTGGGAAAGTGAGGCGACGCGACTCGCAGCATTTCGGGAGAGCAACGACGGGCTGGAAACGCTGGTGGTCACAACACAAAAAATTTACAATGAATATGCTTCCGGAAGACCGGATGTCTCCGCAATACGTGATTTTGTCCGTAATCTTTTTTCAAAAACACCCGGAAAGCTGAAGTACCTGCTGCTGTTCGGAGATGCCGCCTTCGATTATAAAAACTTGTCTCAGAATCAGTCTGTTTCGCAGCATTTGAATTGGGTTCCGGTATATGAAAGCCGTGAATCATTGAACCCTGTGTACACTTATTCTTCTGATGATTACTTCGGATTTATGGAAGCCGGAGAAGGTGTGTGGACGGAGTCGACCGCCGGCGACCACACACTGGATATTGGCGTCGGTAGACTTCCGGTAAAATCACTGTCCGAAGCGAGCGTCGTAGTTGACAAACTGATCTGGTATGCATCCTCAACCCGGACTTTTGGTAACTGGCGAAATACAGTTCATTTTGTAGCCGACGATGGAGATGATAATGTGCATCAGCAGCACGCCGATCAACTTTCTCAGTTGATCCAGAAGGATTTTTTGCCTTCCAGGATATTCCTTGACGCTTTTCCTCAAACGACCACTGCAAACGGACAAAAGGTTCCTGCTGTGAATGCGGCTATACGGAACAGCATTGATGGCGGTACGCTGATACTTAATTATACCGGGCATGGTGGGGTCAGTGGTTGGGCGGAAGAACAGGTACTTACATTGGAGGATATGCAGTCGGTGCGGGGAATGGACAACCTCCCGCTTCTCTTTACGGCAACTTGCGATTTTGGCAGGTATGATGATCCCACCTTGGTTTCCGGAGCGGAGCTCATGGTTTTAAGCCGGCGCGGCGCTGCAATAGGGGCTATCAGTACAACCCGTCCCGTTTATTCCAGTACCAATTTTACGCTTAGCAAAGCTTTTTATGAATCTTTGATAAAAGCGGGTCCGGAAAGTAGGATGGGGGATATTTTTCGTGCAACTAAAAACAAATCACTTGTTGGTAGTTTCAACCGGAATTTTACGCTTTTGGCTGATCCTTCCATGAAGCTCGCCAGGCCGCAGAAGGGAATTAGATGGACCCAGACCCTGGATACGCTCCGGGCACTGCAAAAAGTCAGGCTGGAAGGTGAAGTTTATGACAAGATAAGTGGTAAACGAGACAGTATCTTTGCTGGTGTTGTTAAACTTGCTGTTTACGACAAGCAGCTGGCTTTCCAGACACTGGGAAGTGAAGACGCGCGGGAAAGTTATCTGGAATACAGGAGCAAATTGTTTGATGGTAGCGCAACGGTAGTTGATGGGAAGTTTAAAAGCGAATTTGTTGTCCCGAAGGATATCGATTATAGGATAGAAGTTGGCAGGGCGAATGTATTTGCTGTAAGTTCTGACAGTCTTATTGATGCAGCATCTCAATTGGATGTTATTGTGGGAGGAAGCGCGGCGCAGGGGGAGGACAATACACCGCCAAGGCTTTCGGCCTATCTGAATGAAATTTCATTTCAGGATGGTGATGTTGTTTCGGGCTCGTCGGTATTGTTCGTAAAAGTCGGCGATGAAAACGGAATAAGCATATCCAGGGCTGGAATCGGGCATGACATCACGATGACGGTCAATGACACGATGACTGTCTTATTGAATGATTACTATACCGCCGATATGGACGACTACAGGTCAGGAACCATTACGTTTCCTTTTCATAATTTACCCGCCGGGAAATATGTAGTTCGGGTAAAAGTATGGGATACATATACTAACTTTTCTGAAATAGCGTTCGGGTTTCTAGTAGGTGCAGAAATCGGGATCAAACTCAACGCCCTTAAAATTTATCCTAACCCATTTGATAAAGATCTTTCATTTGAACTCAGCCACAACAGAGTAAATGAAGATGTAGAAATAGTTTTTAATATATTGCTTAATAATGGGCAGCTCTTGGGTACTTTCAAAAAACAATATTATAACAGTGAACCAACCATTCAGGAGTCGATGACGGCTTTACGACCGGGGCACTGGTTTTCGAAGGGAAGCTTGTTTGTTTATCAGATCCAGATACGGTCGCTAAAAGACAATTCCACTGACCGGCGTTCCGGTCAGCTTGCACGTTCTCCGTAGTATAATAAAACAATCATTTATTTAGTAATAACTATCTTTCTTGTATTTTTGACCCTTTAAAAAGGCTGATTTAAAGCAGTATCGCAAATCCAATTTCTATGAGACTTTTTTTTGTTACATTATTCTCTGCAGTATTTTTGACATCAGGCACCCTATTTGCCCAATCTGCGCAGAGAATACCGTCCTCACCACTATCATTTTTAACATTTGCTCCTGACGCGCGGAGTGCCGCCATGGGAGAAGCGGGAGTTGCACTTAGCCCCGATGCTAACTCCACCTACTGGAATGCTGCTAAATTGCCCTATAACACAAAAGACTTTGGAGCTTCGGCATCGTACACGCCATGGCTGAGAAATCTTGTTGACGATATGTGGCTGGGTTATCTTACTGCGTATAAGAAACTTGGTGACAGGCAGGCAGTAGGTTTATCGGTCAACTATTTCAATAATGGTGAATTAGACCTGCGTACTTCTACAGGTGCACAAAATGGTTACTTCACGTCAAGGGAACTGGCAATTAACGGAACCTATTCCCGCCAGCTCGGCAAGAACTTCTCTATGGGCCTGACTTTGAAATACATTTCGTCGAACCTGGCCGGAACAGCTGTTATTAGTGGTGTTTCATTGAATCCTGCCAGGGTTGCCGCCGGGGATATCAGTGCTTTTTACAAAAAAGATTTAAAAAACGAGGATACAGGAAGCGAGCTGACCTGGTCTCTCGGGGCGGTTCTTTCAAATCTTGGTGGTAAGATCAATTACGGTTCGGGAACTGACACAGAGAATTTTATACCGACAACCTTGAAAGTGGGTGGTGGACTTTCGTTCACTGCGGATGGTCGTAACCGGTTCAATTTCATTGTAGATGCCAGTAAACTAATGGTCCCAACTCCCGACTCTACCAAACAGTTTAACCAGTATCCGTTGCTGAAAGGTGTTTTCGGGTCGTTCTCGGACGCTCCTGACGGATTCAAAGAAGAAATGCAGGAAATAGCATTAGCAGTAGGAGCGGAATATTGGTACAACGATATTTTCGCACTCCGCGCAGGATATTACGGTGAAAATAAAAACAAGGGAAATCGTAAATTCTTTACTGCCGGTGCGGGTGCCCGTTTTATGGATAAATATGCAGTCGACTTTGCCTATTTGTTCCCTGTAACTCAAGGCAGTCCGCTGGCGCAGACGTTGAGAATTACACTTTCTGTGGGTTTGAACAAAGCTGAAAAACTCGATGTAGGCGATGCAGAGAACTAACTGAGACAAGAAATTTAATTTTTACAGAACGAATGGCGTTATTGCAACGTCATTCGTTTTTTTTATTCAATCTGCACATGTTAATCGACCGTTCCACAGCACCTGATTTCAAGGTTGTCAACGCCGTAAATCTACCCGAGCCCAAAACTTTTACACTCGATAATGGAACCGATCTCCATGTCATCAATATTGGTGACCAGCCGGTGATCAGGCTGGAATGTATTTTTGAGGCAGGCAGCTGGTTGGAAAAGGAAATTGGCGCTTCGTTCTTTGCAATTAAAATGCTTTCCGAAGGAACAAGCGATCTCACATCCCAGGAGATAAGCGAAGCATTTGACAGGCTCGGAGCTTTCACGGAGATGACGCATACGTCTGATCGTATAGGAATAGTAGTGTACTGTCTGTCCCGTTTTTTGCCGGACGTTTTACCGATGGTAAACGGGCTTATTCAAAAGGCGGTTTTTCCGGAAAAAGAGCTTCAGGATTTAAGGAATATAACCATTCAGAATTTGAAGGTCAATAAGGAGAAAACTGCGTACCTGGCCACTACCAAATTCAGGGCAGAGCTATTCGGTAGTGGACATCCTTACGGGCAAAGCCAGGAGGAGGCCAACATAGCCAAATTACCCCTGGACGCGATTGTATCCCACTACGATCAGTTTATTAAAAATGGCAAATACACCGTTGTGCTGGCCGGAAAGGTAGAGGACGAGCATATCAGTTATGTAAACCAGTTTCTTGGGCAGGAACGGGGCGGAGAGCATTGCCCTGCAATTTCGTATACGCCTTCCGAAGATTACAAAGAAAAGGAAGTAGTGGTCGAAAGGCCGGAAAGTGTTCAGTCGTCCATTCGTATGGGCAGGATTCTTTTCAACCGTCATCATCCTGATTATTTCAAATTCTTGGTTACCAATGAAATATTAGGCGGGTATTTCGGGTCGAGGCTTATGAAGAATATCCGAGAAGAAAAGGGGCTTACCTATGGCATTTCTTCTCATTTGGTAACATTAAAGCAGGAGGGATATTTCATGATTGGCACTGACGTGAAGAAAGAATTTACGCAGCAGACGATTGACGAGATAAAAAAAGAGATCAACCGTTTGCAAACAGAGCTGGTAGGCAGCGATGAATTGCAGACCGTTAAAAACTTTATGGCGGGAGAATTTGCCGGTTCTCTGAATACGGCTTTCGAAGTAGCCGACAGGCAGAAAATTTTGCTGCTCGATGGTCTGGCTCCTGATTTTTTCAACCGCTACATTAACCAGATCCACGCTACAACCAGTGAGGATGTACTGGAGATGGCGAACCGGTATTTACGCACTGAGGACATGATTACCATCATAGCCGGGGGAAAATAAATTTTATTTTTCGTCCTGGTTTAGCGCTTCCTTGTATACCAGGAGGCAGCGCTCCCGGGCTATTTTATGATCTACAATGGGTTCAGGATATTGGTCAGTACCGATTTCCGGAACCCATTTTTTGATGTACACGCCTTGCGGATCAAACTTCTCGGCTTGGGCGGTAGGGTTGAAAATCCGGAAGTAGGGCGCAGCATCAGTTCCGGAACCGGCCGCCCACTGCCAGCCACCGTTGTTTGCCGCCAAATCATAGTCCAGGAGTTTTTCTGCAAAGTAAGCTTCACCCCAGCGCCAGTCGATAAGCAGATGTTTCGCAAGAAAACTTGCAGTTACCATTCGAACGCGGTTATGCATAAACCCTGTTTCGTTTAGTTCCCGCATTCCTGCATCCACAAGCGGATAGCCGGTTTTACCTTCGCACCATTTTTTGAATTCACCCTGATTATTTCTCCATTTGATCGTGTCATAAGCAGCGCGGAAGGCTTTCCCTTTTCCGACATGCGGAAAATGCCAGAGAATCTGATGGTAAAAGTCTCGCCAAATCAGCTCGTTGAGCCAGGTACTGCTGTTCTCATTTCCTTTTCTTGCCATTTCGCGAATGCTCACCGTACCAAACCGTAAATGGATCCCAAGGTGCGAGGTACCTTTTATTCCAGGAAAATTTCGTTGCTCTCCGTAATTTTCAAGTAACTCTGTTTCAACTTTACTGGATGGAAACGTCTGGTCTGTTTTTTCAAAACCCATTTCTTTCAGGGATGGAATACTTGGTCCCTTCCATTTGTGAAGGTTTTTAAAATACTTCCTGGTAGGATAGGAAGAAAGATAAAAATCATTGCATTTCTCCCTCCATGCCCTGCTATAAGGCGTAAAGACGGTATAGGGTGTGTTTTGTAGACTGAGGACTTCCTTCTTCTCAAAAATCACATGATCTTTGTAAGCCTTGAAAGGAATTCCCTCTTTTTTAAGAATGCGATAAATTTCCTGGTCGCGTTCGGTAGCGTAAGGTTCATAGTCTGTATTGGTGATCACTTCCGCGATCTGATATTTTTCGGAAAGTGATTTCCAGATTTCAGTGGGAAATCCGTACTCAACAAGAATGTCAGCGCCAGCCTTTTTTAACTCCTCACGCATTCCCGTGACAGCCTCGTGGATAAAGCTGACACGACTGTCTTTTTTGTTATCAAGGTCATCCAGGATATTACGATCAAAGATGAACAGTGGAACAACCGGGTTGCCGGATTTTAATGCATAATAAAGTCCGGTATTGTCGTGCAGGCGAAGATCACGGCGATGCCAGAATATCGTTATTTTATCCTTTGTTGTTAAACTCATAAAAAATATATCTCGCAGTATATTTACCTTCGTGAAGAGAAGACTTTAAATTTCAATACCGGTAACCTGTATCAATCAATGAAATTACAACTAACAATCCTATTTAGCCTCTTTTGCCTGATCGCTTTTGGTCAAAAAAATCAGTCAAAGGAAGAGTGGAAGCAACTTTTTAACGGTAAGAACCTGGATGGATGGGATATCAAAATCAGAGGATACGCATTGAACGAGAATTACGGAAATACCTTCCGCATAGAAGATGGCAAGATGGTGGTGCGCTATGATCAGTATGATGATTTTAAACAAAAATATGGCCATATTTTTTACAAAGGGGATTTCTCGTACTACAAGGTAGCAGTGGAATATCGGTTTGTCGGAGAGCAGGCACCAAAAGGGGAAGGCTGGGCATGGCGGAATAGCGGCATTATGGTACACGGACAACCTGCTTCGACGATGGGGAAAGATCAGGATTTTCCGGCATCCATAGAAGTGCAATTACTGGGTGGGAATGATAAAACAAGGTCAACCTGCAATTTATGTACACCTGGCACCAACGTGGTAATGAACGGGAAGCTCATTACCCAGCACTGTGTTAATTCAACCTCAAAAACGTACAATGGAGATCAATGGGTAAGGGCTGAGGTACTGGTACTGGGCGATTCGCTGATCCAGCACTTTGCGAATGGAGAAATGGTTTTGGAGTACAATAAACCGCAGCTAGGTGGCGGGGCAGTTAGTGGTAACGATCCTGCTTTGATGATTGACGGCAAGCTATTGGATCATGGGTCTATCTCCTTGCAAAGCGAAAGCCATCCTGTGGAATTCAGAAAAGTGGAAATCCTGGACCTCAAAGGATGCATGGACCCAAAAGCTACCAATTACAAATCGTATTACGTAAAGTCGGATAACAGCCTGTGCAGTTATTCGAAAAAGAAATAGGATTGACAAAACACTAAAAAAGAAAGGGAGGCATTTTTCGAGTGCCTCCCTTTCTTTTATTAATCACAAATGAATTTTATAACCTTACTATCTCCGCACCAATCGCATTGAGGCGGGTGTCAATGTTTTGGTATCCACGGTCAATCTGCTCGATATTATCGATAATACTGACTCCTTTTGCAGACAATGCAGCAATCAGAAGTGCCACCCCTGCACGGATGTCAGGTGAAGTCATACGGATTCCGCGAAGTTGCGTCTCGCGGTTATGGCCGATAACCGTTGCACGGTGCGGGTCGCAAAGGATAATTTGCGCTCCCATTTCAATCAGCTTATCAACAAAGAACAAACGGCTTTCGAACATTTTCTGGTGAACCAGAACGGTTCCCTGGGCCTGCGTGGCTGTTACAAGAATAATACTCAGCAAATCGGGCGTAAAGCCTGGCCACGGAGCATCAGCAACGGATAACGTGGATCCATCAAGGTAGTTTTCGATCCGGTACTTTTCCTGTGCAGGAATAAATATATCGTCGCCACGGAACTCCATCTTGATCCCGAGCCTTTGAAAAACATCAGGAATAATTCCCAGTTCCTGAATCATGCAATCTTTAATAGTTATTTCAGACTGCGTCATGGCCGCGAGGCCAATAAAGCTGCCGATCTCGATCATATCGGGAAGCATGGTATGTTCTGTTCCCTGTAATTCGCTCACGCCTTCTATAACCAGCAAATTAGAAGCGATCCCGGAAATTTTGGCTCCCATACGATTCAGCATCTTGCATAGTTGCTGAAGGTAGGGTTCGCAGGCGGCATTGTAAATTGTTGTGGTGCCTTCTGCCATTACGGCCGCCATCAATACATTCGCTGTCCCGGTCACGGATGCTTCATCCAAAAGCATATATGCACCTTTCAGGTTCTTGGCATCGACTTTGTAGAAACCGCCATCTTCTCCGTCATAACTGAATTCGGCGCCGAGTTTTTCAAAACCTAAAAAGTGGGTATCCAATCTTCTGCGACCGATTTTATCGCCGCCTGGACGGGGTATCCTTCCTTTGCGGAACCTGGCCAGCATAGGGCCAAGCAGCATGACAGATCCACGGAGTGCAGCTGCTTTCTGACGAAAAGAGTCAGACTCCAGATAATCGAGATTGATTTCACTCGCCTCAAACCGGATAGATGAATCGCTGAGCCGCGTTCGTCTCACGCCAAGATCTCCCAGCAGATTGATCAGCTGGTTTACGTCACGTATGTTGGGAATATTATGGATTGTTACCGGTTCTTTGGTAAGAAGTACAGCGCAAATGATTTGCAAAGCCTCGTTTTTGGCGCCTTGCGGTACAATCTCACCCTTGAGACGCCTGTCTCCGGTTATTTTAAATGAAGCCATATAAAGTTTGGGGCAATTTTTCTGGAAAATGAATCCGTATAAAATTAAACCCGGATGTTAGTTTCCAGGTTTTTTACGGTTGTTGCGGTTGTTATTGTTGTTATTACCGTTGTTGTTCCGGCCGGTAAACTTGTTATTAGGCCTGTTGCGATTAGCATTGCCCTGGTTATTGTTGCCCTGCCTTTCGGGATTATGGCCAGCCTGCGCCTTGAAGCCGCCGCCGCCCTGGTGGTTTCCACGATTGCGTTCCTGACTACTGTTGTTATTGCGGTCTTTGGGCGCAGCATCAACAGGGCCATTCTGCCGGATGTAATCGATTTCTTCCGATAATTTGCCTTTGCTCAGCTGTTCGAGCTGCCCTAATAACACATGATCTTCGGGATTGTCTTTGTTCCATGTGTTAAAAAAGGAGCGCATCAGGCGGAAAATATAGGATACAAAAGCCAGTCTGTCTTCACTGTTTTCGGTCTGAATGGCCTTTTCGAGAAGCAGGTCGATATTACGTCCATAATGGCGGTACATTAAGTTTTGCTGATTGTACCCAACTTTAAGCGGCTTTTTGCCCAATGCTTCTTTGGAAGGTGGCGGGAATGGGCTGTCTACATCAAGTTGAAAACCGGAAATAATGTAAAGGTCGTCCCAGAGTTTATTCGTGTAATCCTGGTTATCCCTCATGTTCGGGTGGATCTGGCGCATGAGTTCAATCAGGATGTGTGCGTAAAGGTTACGTTTTGCCTTGTCCTCCATCTTCACGATGTGGTCAGCAAGTTTTTGTACGTTACTACCGTATTCTTTCAAAGGTATGAGATTTATATAATTGGCAAAAATAAGAAGTTTTTATCGAAAGAAAAGGGTGGTCAGCCCTAAACAAAAAGCTAAAACGGAATAGAATATCTGTATTTTGTTACACTTACCGCAGCCATAGTAACCGTCCAGTTATTGGTTTCAGGACTTCCGGTTTTAAAGGAGCTTTCAATCCAATCATTTTGAGCCGGTAAAAATACATTCCGGAAGCCAGATTTTCGGGATGCCAGATCCATTCATTTTTACCCGGATGCGGGTCGAAAACCGCGTTGTGAACAGTTTTTCCGGAAGCATCAAAAATTTTCAGCGACAAATTTCCTGGAATTGTTGAGCCTGTAAATTCGATATTGAACTTGAACCAGCTGTCGGAAGGATTGGGCGAAACATGGGCCGTCAGTATTCCGTTTGTATCATTAACCCTGAAACTGATCTGATATTCAGGTGCAAAATTACCTTTCACATCCCTCGCATTTACCCTTAACCGGTATTCCCCACTCTTCAGCGGCCTCGATAACTTCAGTTCTGCAAGAAAGTTGTTAGGGGCAACCAGCTTCCAGGGGCTATTTCCGAAGTAAATCCTTTGTTCCCTGCAATTTAAACAGTTTTCTTTCAACCACAGTTCTATTCCCAAAGTATCCTTGCGAATCAGGAATTTGTTTTCATCAAAAAGCTGTATAGCAATAGTCGGCAGGGGTGAAACAATATCGTCGTTTTCCAATTGCCGCCCATCTGTTTTTACGATCAATACCGGAGGAGTAGCATCGGGCACGACTTCATACCGAAACCGGGCGACATTGTTAGCAAAGTTCTCTTCCGGCAATCGGGAATCGTTGAATTCAAAAATGATATGATGTGAGCCGACTGCGTCAATTGTTTCTGTTTTCCACTCAAATTCGCGGATCTCGTGTGCTCGTAAAGGTGGAATTTTGGTGACCTTCCCAAGGGTATCCTGATGCAATTCCCGGATAGAAATTTCAATGGAATCTGAAAAATCAATTTCCGTGACATTATTGAAAACCAACCTGGCATGATGATCATCTCCTTCTTGTAAGGTTTCCGCATTTTTACCCGCGAAAGAAACGACACATTCAGGAAGCCGCTTTGTTTCAGATAGCTCAGACAAATAAGTTACAGATCGAAAATGGGAAGGACGAAGCCGGTCTTTTGGCATATAAACGCGCCAGAATGTTTTTTGTCCTTCGACAGCCGGAATTTCGATTGTATATTTTGCCAAAATTCCTTTTGCAATTGCGATAGCATTTTTAGGGTTTGTAAAAGTGCTTATTGTATCCCATTCAAAAGTGACGACGGAATTTTCATACGGCACCTGGGCGATCAGTTCCAAGTGATTTTTGTTGGTAATATGATCGTGAGCGGGAAGGAGAGGCATAGCGCCACCCTCCTGGACGAATATTTCTTTCGAAGCATAATTGTTCAGCCTGGTTTCTTCCGCAAGTTCATTTTTAGGATCAATCGCAAATGTCCAGCGCTCTTTGCCGGAAGTAAAAACGTTGTTCGGTATTCTGATATATAAAGTATCCGCCAACCTCGGAGCTTCCTGTAAGTAATCATACTTAAAATTGACTGTCGAATCGTTGATTCTTTGGATTGACAGCATATAGTTCTCTTTCCTGTACCTGCCGTTGTTTGTAACAATAAGCTGTATTAAAATGCTGTCGCTATGAGAATTTAACGGTTCTTTTAGGATATCCGAAATCTGGATGGATCTGGAATCAATGCTGTAGTCGGGAAGTTTGGCAGGGAAAATCCGAATGGCTGGGTCTCCGTGCAGGGTCATTTGCTGGGCGGTGATTTTGTCAATGATCGAGGGGTCTCTTCGTGAATTTCTCCTGATTGCCTCCTGCTGTATCAAACCAAAAGGCTGGGTTGAAAAAGCTGAATCGGCCAGAACCTCATAAATGGAACCAGTGTAGCGCCTCAGCGATGTGGAGGAACCGTTGAAAGTGTGCGCAAGAAAAAGAACTGCACCTTTGTCTTTGGCGAAAATCCAGTCGTTGCTGAGTGTTTTTGGTGTATAAAAAATGCTTCCGGTTGCACATCCATTGACAATGATCGCCGGATAATGCGGCCGGTTGGTATATTTTCTGTCGGTATCGCTGGCGTAACCTATATCCAAGTCAGTAACGTCCGGACTGGAATGTCCAAACAAGGTCATCAAAGCAACGCCATTGTTAACAGGCTCATGAACGGGAAATTGCTCGACGGGTTCATCAGTTTGTTTCGAGATCGTTTTGATATTAACATTTAATGATGAACCGGCGATTTTTTGTTCAAAAGACTTTACATCGTTCCTGAAGAGAGAACGTTCGTCCGCTGACCGGCCGCCGCTCAGGTGCAGTACATTTTTTCGCCATGGAGCCGAGGCTTGTTCTGATTCCAGCGCAATAACTTTTTGCAGGTAATCCGACACATTCTCGGCCGTAAATGCATTGATCCTGCCAACCGGAACTGCCGGGGTAAAATTGTTACCAGAATCAATACCCATCACCAATGCGATATCCGAGCCCGGCCAACCGGCATTCGGGACCATGTCCGTTTGTTTCGAATTTAACTGTTTCCGGGCAGTTTGCGGGTCAATGGATCTTCCAATCAGCAGTGCAAATTTCAAGGCCCGGCTTTGGTACATCCAGGCTATTAAGTTTTTAATACCGCCAGGCCCACTTTCTCCATAATTGAACTGATCGAAAGCCTCCTCGCTATGGATAATAAGTGGTTTGAATGCGCCTCCCCTTGCCGAAGCCCGGTAATTTGCATATTGAGAAACGGGATCATATCCTTCTACCGGTTTTCGCATCAGAGGATGTGTAATAATCAAATAATCGGTGTTTTCCGGATTGATGTTACGAAATCTGAGGAGGCGCGGCGGATGTATTTTCAATGGTTTTCTAATGCCGATAATCTTTGCGGATATCGGAATTCCGGAACTGTTTTCTTCGATTTTTCGAAGTTGATAAGGATCGCTACAATCATAAAGACCTACATCATTCGCACCTTCCAATTGCCAGGCAGGAGAGTCGTTCGAATTATTAAAGTGGAAAATTTTCTGCCTGCTCTCTTTTTCCAGTATGGATCTTTGCGGATATCGCAGCCTGATGTAGGAAATTGAGATGCTGTTTTCGGCTTTGATTGATAGTACACGTATGGTAATTTTTCCCTGTGAGTCGAGGTCTGAGGGGAGCAATTTTGTTTTTACCAGCCGGGGATTGTAGTCCGTGGTGTTTTCCGTGGCAATCTTTCGCCAAATTCCCGAAGCATGAATATGTATTTCAAAAGGGTGCTCTCCCGCAGATGTTCCTGCAACAAGAATTTCCAGTTCTGCTTCCGTGAATTTTTCGCGAACAACGTTTTTGGTTTCGAGAATATAATGTTGCGGGTCATTGATCGGAGGCCCGGTCCAGCCTTCACCAGTGTCGTAATCCGTAAGCACCGAACCGTTTTCAAAACCGCTTCCGGCAGGATAAAAAGCGCCGGGGAGATAATGTGAGGTAAAAAGCTGTAAAGATTCCTCGAAATGATAATGCAGCACATTACGGGTATCCGCAGTTTTGGATCTGATAATTCTGTTGCCCTTTCCGCCATCTGTTCTCGCGGTAAGAAAATAAGCTGAGGTGTCGGAATACAGGCTGTATTTGGAATGCGGCATTGCGGCGGGTGTTAGGTAAAGCGAAGAATCTAACACGCCGTCGTTTCTTTCTCCAAAGAAACCAATGGATACTAGCCTGCCCGATGAATCTTCACTGACTTCGATAGCCAGCTCTTTTCCCCGACGGAACATTTGTAATGATGAGGACGAAACACTGTCGGCCGGAAAGCCGGCAGCGATAAGTTCCAGGCTGGTAACCCGGTAAAACCCCGTTTCCACAACAGGTATCCGCAAGTAAGTCTGAGAAGTATTAACCCACTCATTTCCATAAACCCTTTGTCCCTTCACGGGGCGCACCAGCAGTAGCAGGAAAATAAATAAATAAAATGTGTGTGTAAAAAACCGCGTCATTCAATTTAGTGTGAAATCACGGGCCAGGGTTTTTCCTGATGTACAGGTTCATAGAAAATGAATATGCATGCTTGTCATCAATACCATGAAACTCTGAACTCGCCAATTCCCAATCATCCTGACTGACAACCGGAAAATAGGCATCTCCCTCAACCTGTGCGTGAACAATTGTTAAATAAAGCCTCTGAACGAGCGGAAGTATCTGAAGAAACACAGTCGCTCCGCCTAACACAAATACTTCCTTTTCATCAGAAAGTAACGCAAGCGCCCCGGAAATATCTTTAGCGTATTCGGTACGGAGTTCTTTTTTATCGGGGAGATGCGACGTCAGTATCACGTTGCGGTAGTCGGAATGCAGGGAATCGGCAGCTTCAAAACTTTTCCTGCCCATCAAAAATGGTTTCCCGTCGGTGATTTTTCTGAAATGTGCCCACTCGTCCGGAAGGTGCCAGGGCAGGCGGTTGTTGACCCCGATCACCCGGTTTTCGCTCATTGCGGCGATGATGTAAAGCTCTGTCTGAACTTGCATGACAAAATATTTTAAGACTTATACATTAAAAGCAACCAATTAACTACCTTAAATTGCCATTCATCCAAACTACTAAATTTTTTTAACATGGTACCTTGCATCACAAAGTACCTGTGTATACCTTTGTATTGTTAGAAGGTAAAAATCCTGTCTATTAGCCATGAACTTATTCCATTAATTAACACATGAGAACACATGAATATTGAAAATGCCCAAGTGCAGATGCGGAAGGGAATTTTGGAATTCTGTATCCTGCACATCATATCCAGAGGTGAAGTGTACGCCTCGGATATGTTGGATGAACTAACGTCCGCTCACATTATGGTGGTGGAGGGGACGTTGTACCCCCTTCTTACCAGATTGAAGAATTCGGGCTGGCTTGACTATAAATGGGTGGAATCCTCATCGGGACCGCCGCGAAAATATTATGTTTTGACGAATGAGGGGAAGATATTCCTGGACGCGATGCAGACCACTTGGTTTGAACTGGCAGAATCTGTGCAGACGGTTATACATCGCAGTGAGGAACTGAGCAAAACAGGAACATCAAATCCTAACTGATCATTTTAGAGACATTCGATTTTTTTAAATCATGAAAAAGACAATCAGCATAAATATAGGCGGTATCATCTTCCACATAGAGGAGGACGGGTACGAGAAGCTAAAAAGTTACCTTTCTTCGATCCAGAAATACTTTTCCTCATTTGCGGACAGTAAAGAGATCCTGTCGGACATCGAAGGAAGGATAGCGGAAAGATTTATTAACAAACAAAAAGCAGAAGCCAAGCAGGTTATTTCCCTTTCCGACGTGGATGAGCTGATCGCTGCCATGGGTACTGTTGCCGACTTTGAGGCTATTGAGCAGGCAGAGGACATTTTGGCTGAGCCGCTGGGAAGTGCGCCTGCACAGGCTTCCGTTCCCAAAGAAGAAGCCTCTCAATCGGCATATACTGCTCCTAAAACCGAGCCCGTAACTCCACCCGCAGCCGGACCGAAAAAGCTCTACCGCGACCTTCGCCGGAAATTGGTGGGTGGTGTGGCCGCCGGTCTGGCCAACTATTTCACAATAGACCCGATATGGGTGAGGCTGGCATTTTTATTCGCCGTGGCGGGGTTACCTGCCGGATCGGGCATGCTGGACCTGCATATTGAAGATGAGCTTGGGCCGATTTCGGGCTTTATGGTTCTCGTTTACATTGCCATGTGGGTGGCGTTTCCGGGATCTTCCACGCTGGAAGAAGATACTAAAATCAAAAAGTTTTACCGCGACCCGGACCGTAAAGTGGTAGGTGGTGTGGCTGCCGGTGTTGCATCCTATTTCGGGGTTGATCTCGGTGTCGTAAGGTTTCTCTGGGTGTTGTCGATATTGGTTTTCGGAACAGGTGTGGTTGTGTATATAGTCTTATGGGTGATAGCGCCTGTGGCCAAAACACTGACTGACAAGATGGAAATGCAGGGGGAGCCGATTACGCTTTCCAATATCGAGTCCAATATCAAGCAAAGTCTGAACCTGGATGAAAAAAGCGGTGAAGAACATATTTTGACAAAAATCCTTCTCTTTCCGTTCCGTGCTATTGCGCTGGTACTCGGTGCCGTAGGGAGGTTGCTGAAAGGTCTCGGCCCGATTGTCAGGGTTTTGATCGGAGTTACCTTGATCGCTACTGCGGTGATGTCCTTGCTGGCTTTGGTCGTTTGCGGAGGCGTGGCGTTGGGTTTGACCAATTCAGTTCCTTTTGATGATCTGCCGATCCCGTTTATGATCTTTCAGGAGATGCCTGATATCCTGATTTTGTCGGGAGTCCTGGTTTCGGCCATTCCGCTGATCACTTTTCTGCTGCTTGGGTTGACGCTTTTGTCCAATAAAAAAGTTGTAGGCGGCTCGGTATGGCTTACTATGCTGGGATTGTGGATCGTAGGGATTATCGGTGCGACCATTGGCGGCGTAGCTTTTCAGAGAAATTTTGCAAAGCGGGGAGAAGTGCTCGAATCGCGGTCGTATGCAATTCCTGCCGGCCTGCTGACATTGGATTATTCGGATTCGTACGATGAAGAAAATGTGGATTTGAATATCAAACTCGACGGTAGCAATATATCCGACAGCCTGAAACTGGACAAGCGATTGTTTGCAAGAGGCCGCTCACGGGAAGATGCGGAAAAAAGAGCCAGTGATTTAAAGTATGATGTGGACTTCGGAGATTCAGTCGTGGTGTTTACAGAAGGGCCGGTCCTGGGAAAGGATGGAGCCTTCCGCAATCAGCGCATCGACTTGACATTGAGCATTCCCTACAACAAGACCTTTACCATGACAAAAAGTTTTTATTACAGGCTCAATCACTGGGAAGAGAATCATAAAAACTTGAAACGCTACAATATCAACAATGATGAAGTGATCTGGAATGCATTGCGTTGGGAAATGCGGAGAGACTCCGGGTTAATATGTGTCAACATCCCTGCTAAGTTCATCGCCAGCGAAGAAAACCAGGATGACAACAATTCTGATTCGTTCCAATATGACGACAATAGCGATCTTAAGCTGGGAGAGCGCGGTACTTACATCAAACAGTTTCCGGTAGGCGATTTCAAAAAAGTGGATATCGGAGGCGCGTATTCTATCATTATTCGCCAGGGAAATGAATACAATGTTTCTGCGGACGGGGAAGAAGAGGACATCGATGATCTGAAAATATATGTGGAGGATGGCACTTTAAGGGCAAGACGTTCTAATGAATTCAACATTTTTGACAATAATAGAGGTAGAAGAGTCGGCTTGATCATAACCATGCCAACTGTTGAAAGGTTATCCTTGTCGGGAGTTAACAAAACCCTTGTTACCGGATTTAAAGGTCTTGCCAAATTGGATGTTGATATTTCCGGTGCTTCAAAAACTGAGATTAATGTAGAAACCAATGAACTTACGGTTGGGATTTCGGGCGCTTCAAAAGCTACGTTAAAAGGATCGGCGCAGAAAGTAGAACTGGATGCGCATGGCGCCTGCAAGATCGAAGCTACCGAAATGAATATCCAAAGTGCCAACGTCGAGGCTTCGGGGGCCTCGAGGGTAGAATTGGGCAGAGTACCTAATTTGAGCCGGAATGCAAACGGTGCCAGCAAAATCAATGCTCAGGAATAATTGAGACTGATGCAACTTATTGCAATCGGACGCCATCTTTTCAGAAATTCAATTTAACTGATTTAATACCATGAAAAAACAGCTCTTATTTCCATTCATATTATTACTTCTTACAGCATTATCCTCCGGAGCTATGGCCCAGGGGACCAGGAATTTTTCGGCATCGGGTTTTAACAAATTGTCGATGGGGAGCGCTTTTAAAATCGAGGTTAAACAAGGTAGCAATTTCAGCATATCAACGTCGGGCCGTCAGGAAGATCTCGATGATCTGGAAGGTTCGGTACGGGGCGGGACGTTTCACCTGGATTACAGAGGCTCTGGATGGAACAGGAACAGGAAGACCGTCAACGTTTTTATCACCATGCCCGCTTTGGAAGGCGTTGATTTTTCGGGTGCGAGCAAGGCCAATGTTTCGAAGTTCAGCGGTGTAAAAAGCATGGATATTGAAGTGTCCGGCGCCTCACATGTCACCATGGAATTATCGTCTCCCAAAGCAACTTTTGACTTATCCGGTGCCTCTACATTGGTTTTAGTGGGGCAAGGGGATGTTCTGAACGGCGAAGTCTCGGGCGCGTCATCTTTCAAAGGCCGCGATTTTTCCAGCAAAGTAGTCAATATTGAAGCCTCCGGGGCGAGCAGTGCATCGGTTGTTGCCAGTTCCGCAGTTCATGCGGATGCCAGCGGTGCCAGCAGCGTGAGATATAGTGGCTCGGCCAAAGATATTCATTCGAGCACCTCGGGTGCCAGCTCGGTGAAACGTGAGTAACTTTTCTGAAGATATAGAAAACAGGGATCAGCCGGCATTGACCGGCTTTTTCTTTGCCCAAAAATGTGCCCGAAGCAACATATTTGGCTAAGATTAATATATTTACGCATGTTTACCCTTCTCATTTAATCCCTTTGTGAATGATCGCATTTTTTGGAATCAGCCGGAAATTTAAAAGTCATCAAACTTCAAGCAACGGAAATGAGTAGTAAATACCTGATCAGGCATATCATTGCGTCCTTTCTTTTTTTCAGCCTGTTCATAGCACAGTCGGACGGCAACGCCCAGGGAAGATCAAAGTCTGGCGGCCGCTACGTTTCCCCGTTCGGGATGCTGAGTCTTACCGGCGGGATTGGGGTCGCATATTATATGGGCGATTTAAGGGACGGGATCAATATGAAACATCTCGGCCTGGGCCCCTCGATTTCCCTTGGCGCGTTGTACAGGCTGACCGAGCATGTCAGCGCAAGAGGTGAACTGAGATTTTATCAGGTTTCCGCGGATCAGAAGTACTCCAAGAATTTTCAGAATAACCTTTCGTTCAAAACATTCAACCCGGATATAAACCTGGGCGTTCAAGCCGATCTTTTTTCTTTTAACAATCAACCCAAAGTAAACCCGTATCTTTTTGGTGGACTGGGTTTTACGTTATTAAACCCCAAAGCCAAGCTGGACGGAACCTGGTATAGTCTTGCCCCCCTACAAACTGAGGGTGTTAAATACAGTCGCACGCCACTGGTGTTTACGGCTGGTATCGGTGTTTCCGTTAAAGCTTCGGAACGTTTGAGTCTGGGCGCTGAACTTTGCAATAACTTTGTGAATTCGGATTATCTGGACGATGCCAGCTCGGTTTATCCCAATGCGGACCAACTTCAGAGCGATCTGGCGCGCAGGTTATCTGACCGCGCTCCCGAAATCGGGCTCGAGCCGCGGCAGCCTGGATGGCATCGCGGGAGTGTCACAAACAAAGACAGCTATTTGTTTTTGCAGGTCCGCGCCACCTATCTCATAGGCAACAGAACGCAGGCACAGGAAAGAAAGAAAACCCGATGCCCCAAATTTTAAATACCACAGCAAATATGTTGAAGCCCAAGCATCCTCACCAGTCAGAGGTTACGATGACGGAAATGGTACTGCCTAATGATACCAACACACTTAACAATCTGATGGGAGGCAGGCTTTTGCACTGGATGGATATTTGTGCGGCCATTGCAGCTCAAAAGCACTCCAACCGGATCGTGGTGACGGCTTCTGTGGACAATGTTTCTTTTACCGAACCGATCAGGCTCGGCAATATCGTGACCATGCGGGCGAAAGTGACCCGCGCATTCAACTCTTCCATGGAGGTTTTTCTGGAAGTTTTTGCGGAAGACATCCCTGCGGGGCTGCGCGTGAGCACCAACAGGGCGTTTTATACATTTGTTGCTGTTGATCAAAATGGCCGCCCTATCGAAGTCCCTCATCTTGAACCCGAGACGGAGGAGGAAAAAGAGCTGTATTTAAGTGCACTCCGCCGTCGTCAGCTAAGGTTGGTTCTTGCCGGCAGATTGAACCCCGCAGAGGCAACAGAACTCAAAGCACTTTTTCAGGTAGCTTAAATCGCACTTGGTAGCATATTTTTGGTAATTTTGCCGCATTGAAACAGTACGTGTCTTCATGCGGTAAAGCTGTTTATTATCAGCCACTTATTATTTATCATGATAAAAGAAATCATATTTTCAGATAAAGCTCCGGCGCCAATCGGGCCTTACAGCCAAGCTGTTAAAGTAAACGGAACTGTATATGTATCCGGTCAGATTGCAGCAGATTTGGCTCCTGCCGGAGATATCAAAGCGGAAACCAGTAAAGTGCTGCAACATATCGGCCATATTCTTGAAGCAGCAGGGTTAAAATTCTCAAACATCGTCAAGACAAGCATTTTCCTAAAAGACATGAACCACTTTACGGCAGTGAACGAAACTTACGGCAGTTTCTTTTTCGACAATCCCCCAGCCCGTGAAACCGTCCAGGTTGCCAGACTACCCAAGGATGTGAACGTGGAAATATCGGTTATTGCAGTGGAGTGATGTGCTGCGGAGTCACTTATTGTCATGAATGGTCATTAAGTAGTCATGAGGTTGTCATTTATAGTTACATAATAGCCCGTGAACTTGACGACGCTTGACAATCCCTGACAACACTGGACAAAAAAGACAATTCTTACTTGCGTCCCTTTTTTATTAGTATCAAAAGAATAAATAAATGAATAATCAACGTGTTCGGGTAAGATTTGCCCCCAGCCCAACCGGGCCGCTGCATGCCGGTGGTGTGCGCACTGCTTTGTATAACTATTTGTTTGCACGTCAGCAGGGAGGCGAAATGTTACTCCGTATTGAAGATACCGATCAAAACCGCTACGTTCCCGGTGCTGAGGAATACATACTTGAAGCACTTGACTGGCTCGGTGTGCAAATAGATGAAGGTCCGCAGCAAGGTGGCCCACATGCCCCGTACCGCCAGTCGGAAAGAAAAGAAATGTACCGGGAATATGCTGAAAAGCTGATCGCGGACGGAAAAGCATATTATGCGTTCGATACCGCCGAGGAGCTCGATGCGATGAGAAAGCGACTGGAAGAAGCGAAAGTAGCGGCTGTCCAGTACAATGCGATCACCCGTATGGAAATGACAAACTCATTGACACTGACACCGGAGCAAACGCAGGCAAAGCTGGAAAGCGGTGAACCCTATGTGATCAGGATGAAGATCATGCCCAAAGAAGACGTTCGTTTCAAAGACCTGATCCGCGACTGGGTAGTGGTACATTCGTCACAGATCGACGATAAAGTGCTTTTGAAATCGGACGGTATGCCTACTTACCATCTTGCTAATATCGTGGACGATCATTTGATGGGAATTACGCATGTGATCCGTGGTGAAGAATGGCTTCCTTCGGCTCCTTTGCATGTTTTACTATATCGCTACCTGGGCTGGGAAAGTACCATGCCGCAGTTTGCGCATCTTCCGCTTTTATTAAAACCAGACGGAAACGGCAAATTGTCAAAACGTGATGCTGACCTGGGAGGCTTCCCGATCTTCCCGCTGGAATGGACCGATCCTGTAACAGGGGATAAAGCGAAAGGTTTCAGGGAGGAAGGTTATTTACCTGCGGCTACCGCTAATTTCCTTGCTCTGCTGGGGTGGAATGCCGGCACCGAGCAGGAAATTTTTGATATGGAGGATCTGATCAAAGCATTCAGTTTTGAGCGGGTGCATAAAGCGGGGGCGAGGTTCGACATTCAGAAGGCCAACTGGTTCAATCAGCAGTATCTGAAACAAATGGATGATGCGGCAATCGTTGCGCAGATAAAGCCTTTGTATCAGGCAAAAGGTATTGACGTAAAGGATGACCAGATTGCACAGATCGTTCATTTGTTGAAGGACAGGGTACATTTTGTGAAGGAGATTGTGAGTGAATCTGTTTTTTTATTCAATGAGCCGGAAGTCTATGATCAGGATGTGGCCGTTAAAAAATGGAATGAAGAAGCCGTGAATGCTATTTCAGCATTGAAAGATGCTTTTGCAGATTTTTCAGGAGATTTTACAAGTCAAAATATCAAAGAAGCCATTTTTGCAGCTTTGGATGCAATCGGTGTGAAGATGGGAAAGGTAATGCAGGCTTTGCGCCTGGCGGTTACCGGCGCAGGAGCAGGTCCTGATCTGATGATCATTATGGAAATTCTGGGCAAAGATGAAGTTGTGAAAAGACTTGAAAATGCGCTGGACCGTTTACCGGCACAAATTCGCCTGGCATAGCCTTAATATACCCTTTGATCAAATTGCTTTGATACCTGGATTATCCTTGCATAATTTCGTAATAATTGAAAACCGCACCGTTACCACGGTCGATCGATATCAGACACATGGCTAAAAAGAAACCTACGGACACGACCAAACCTGCTGCGGAAAAACCGCGCGTTCACAAAGACCTGGACGGCTTTGACATTCAGATCAATTCCTTTGGTGAAATTACCACCAGCTTTGACATGGATCGTATCAATGAATTTTTGAACAAAAATGTGGATGATAAAAAACTTCGGGACAGGGAAGATATTCCCGGCAGAAAAACCCGGAAGTCGAAGAAAAAGACCAGTGAAGAGGAGGAAGAGGAAGAATAGCGATGCGCAATTCATACTAATAATCAACTAAACTTTTTGCGAAAAGATGATCTCACACGAAATTGATTACAAAATCATTGGCGACGATATCCAGGTCGTTGAAATTGAATTGGATCCCAATGAAACCGTTATTGCGGAAGCCGGCGCCATGCTTTTTATGGAAGACGGAATCCAGTTCGAGACCAAAATGGGCGATGGCTCAGAGGCAAACCAGAGTATTATGGGCAAGATTTTCCAGGCAGGAACGCGTATGCTGACAGGGGAATCTCTCTTTATGACGCATTTTACCAATCGCGGGGTAGGCAAGAGAAAAGTCGCATTTTCGGCTCCTTACCCGGGAACTGTGATGCCGATTGATCTGTCCAAGATCTATGGTAACGAGCTGATCGTTCAGAAAGATGGTTTTCTCTGCGCTGCGATGGGTACCAGTATGAAAATTCATTTTAATCAGCGTTTTGGATCCGGATTGTTCGGAGGGGAAGGTTTTATTTTACAAAAGCTAAAAGGAGATGGGATGGCTTTCGTACATGCCGGCGGAGTAGTGATCGAGCGGAGCCTTAACAATGAAACCCTGCGTGTGGACACCGGCTGCGTGGTTGCCTTTGAACAGTCGCTGAGCTTTGATATCCAGCGTTCGGGCGGACTGAAATCTATGGTTTTTGGTGGAGAAGGAATGTTCCTGGCAACATTAAGAGGAACCGGAAGATGCTGGATACAATCCATGCCGATTTCCAAACTGATACAACGCCTGTCAGTCGGCGGGCCAAATGCAAACAAAGAAAGCGGGTCTGTAATTGGAGGTCTGGGACGTCTTTTTGAGGATTAAGTCTGGAACTGATTAAGGAAGAGGCCAATGAAAACGTTTCACAATCGCTTTCATTGGCCTCTGTCATTTAGCGATATAAATACCTTTATCCGTCCCGAGCCAGATTTCTCCGTTCGGGCTTTGGCCGAGTGCAAAAACACCCCCTGCATCCGTCTTATTAAAAACCCAGTTGCTGCCATCGAAAACGCCGAATTGCCAGTCTCCGCGAAACGAGGCCCAGAGTTTGTTGTTTTGATCTATAAAAATCTTGTGGGTGTAATAAACGATAGAATTTTCATCAGGCAGCCTGAATATCTCGGATTTCTCTCCATTGAATTTAAAAATTTGGGGCCGGCCGTTCTGAAAGGTGCTCGATAAGCTGTAGTCTATGGAAGCCAGTACTTCGTTTTGTTTGTTAACCACAATATCTCCAAGGTAATAGGGATTGAAACCAATCTCCGTCTGCCCGAAAGTGTCGATGGCACTTCCCGATATTCTGGCCAGGGAAACCGTATTAACACCGTCATTAATCGCCAGCCAGACGTGGTTCGATTTATCAATAGCAATACTCTGGACCATGTTGCCGGGCAGGCTGGAATTTTCCGGCGTAAAAGTCGTAAAACTGTTCCCATCATATTTCACCAATCCGCCCGACCGGAAACTGCTGCATGAAAACCATACATTGCCGGCATCGTCGGTTTCTATAGAACGCACATGGTTTTTGGGTAAACCGAACAGTCTGGAATCATATCTTGTGAACTGCGAGCCGCTCAGGCGAACCAGATCATCGCTCCCGATCCAGATATTCCCGGCTTTATCTATTTCGATGTCGCCGATAAAAGCATTGGTCATCGGAGAGTTGGTAGAATCGTAAACAGTAACAGCTTGGCCGTCGTACTTTACAAGTCCCTGATTGAGCGTTCCAAGCCAGGCCGTTCCTGTCTGATCAAATGCAATGGAGGTTATGAAAAAATTGTTCAGGCCGTTCACCGAGCTTATTGAGGGGCCGGGATTGTTGTCTTTTTTGCAGGAAATAAGAAACAGTAAAAAAAGAAAAAGGAAAGTTCTTTTCATAATATCCTTGTATGGGAATGGTAAATAAGCCGACCCAACCTGTTTGCGAAGATCAGGCTGCAAAAGCATGGACACTTCGGAATAAAAATCCGTTGTAGTGTCGATCATCAATATTTTAAATATGTATTTCCTTATTCAAACAAAATCATCTGTGTCGTGATTCCGGAATCTTTCTCGATCCGGAGCAGATAATTCCCGGCTGGTAGCGGAAGTGCCGGTCTCAAAACAAATAAACCGATCACTTCCCGGTCGGAAATTTGTATTGGATGCTCTTTCCCCCGCAGATCATACAGCGAACAGCGAAAATTGTCCTGACTTTCGGTTCGCATATAAAATTGCTGCCGTGTGACGGGGTTAGGGAATAAAAGAAAATCAGGGGGAGCATCTTTCTGGAAAACTGCGACCACAGGAGAAAAAACAGCCTCACCAGTCGTGTAATGTATTTGCAGTCGGTAAAAAATACTGTTCTCACCAGTATCCGGATCTTGAAATCCATATACCCGGGAATGTTTGGCATTGTCAATGGCATCAAAATGCGCTACATCTGAATAGTTTTCTCCATCGGTAGTTTTTTGCAAAACCATACGGGACAGTTTTGGATTTACAGCCACGACCCAGGAAATCTGAATATTGCCATCAACAGGCCGGGCGGAAATAGAATGTACATATTCAATTTTTCTGAAAGTATTGTCCACAAAAAAAGGCGCCGATACACTGCCGGCCACTATTGGTGCCGATCCGGTAATGCGGATCCGGTACTGGCCATTTTTCAGATCGTTGGGAACTTTGATCTGCATCAGCTTCTCGCGGCCTGGTCCGGCGTATCCTGCAAACTTGCCTTCATGATCCAGCAACTCGGCATGAACGGCAATAGTATCACTTGCCTTGCCTGTTATTTCATATGGCAAAATGAAAGAACAGCCTGGAAAAACAGTTGAAGGTACTATGCCGGTGTGAACAGCGTATGCCGGGACGGACGGGGTAATTTGCCTGAACAGTGAGTCTGACAGGCTTCTGTTCCACGCGGAGGCTGCCTGCGTGAGGCCCTGAATTCCCCCGGTTACGTTTTCAAAATGGCCCGAAGAGGGGCGGGGTATCTGTATGGTATCAAGATCAGGACCATGGAATGTATTGAAATTATCGATCTCCGCCAGCCTCTTTTGTGCCCGTGTTACTGGCAGGTAAGGATCTTTTATTGTATTGCTTGCAGAATTACCGGCGATTATCCAGGGTATATTATAACCCGAATCTTTCCTGCTGCTTGCGATCAACGTCCTGATATTGTTAAAATAATCTTCTTCCTTAAATCCAAGCTGGGCATCATTTTCACCATGCGACCAGAGAACTGCTCTCATACCCAGCATGGAATTGAAATAGCGGATCGTGTTCACAATATTGGAATAAGGTTGACGATTGGGCCAGTGCTTTCCTACGTATAAATTAAATGCATCCTTTCCCGAAGCAGCATCCCGGTAATTTTCGGAATTAGCAGCAGCCCAGGCTGCGTTCAGAAACAGTACCGGGGTATTGAGCCGTTTATTGATCATGTCGCCCAACTCACCCCAGTACCAGGATGTTTCGCCGGTGGGAAAGATCGAGTTCTCATTGTTCAGTTGATTGAATACCGGTAATCCGGGTGGTTCGTTGGGTGCAACGGTAATATTATCCCGGTTCAGGATTTTGTTCACTGCATTATACGAAACGACCTGATCAGAAGCATTTTTAGCACCGAGTCCCGGCAAGCCCATGGCATTGGAATTGCCCGCAACCAGAAAAACTTCTCCGATACCTATTCTGTTGACAATGGTAGTATCCACAATTCCGTATGTCGTATAGCCACGCAAGGTTAGCCGGTACCATCCGGTTTCGGCTTTCAGTGCGGCCGTCAAAAATCCCTGTTCTGTTTCGGAAGCTTCAAAAACCCATTGTTTTGGAATATGCGTATTACCCTCAATCGGTATCAGATCAACTTCGACGCGAGTGTAAGGAGTATATATGTAAGCGGTAAGTGGAATGGTGGCTATACCAGCGGAATTCCGTTGAAATACCTGATTATTGACCGGGCTGGTGACTATAATCTGCGCATTTGTCGGCTCAGATCTTAAAGCTGAAAAGGCAAATAACAATAAGGAAATGCGTCGGCAAAGACGGGTAAAGAGAACTCTGCTCCCTGTTTTAAAGGTCGATCCTGTCATAGCTTCCCGAGTCAATTAGGTCTTTAACAATGAATTTAGCAGAATTGAATTTATTAGTGTACTTAAATACAACAAAAAACCGGCCCTGCGACAAAAGTCAGGGGCCGGCTTTTTAAACTGAAACAAGCTTAATTACTGTGGATAACCAGGATTTTGCGGTTTCAAGTTTGGGTTATTCTTCATTTCCTGAACTCCAAGCGGGAATAACAAATGTTTTTCCGCTAAGGCAACGCCGGAACCAACGTTGAGGTTAAGGTGGCCTACGAAATTGTCAAAACCTTTGGTTTTTTCGTTGAACACCTTGCGAAGACGAACCATATCAAACCAGGTAATACCTTCGTAGCAGAACTCATACCAGCGTTCTTTCCATATTGCTTCACGGAAAGTAGCCTGTGAATATGTTCCAATGGCTGGCGTTACCAGTTTGGCGCGGTCACGGATACGTTTGAATGCATCGTAAGCTTCAGCGTTCGGGCCTCCTACTTCGTTCTGTGCTTCTGCATAAATGAGCAGTACCTCCGCGAAACGGATCAGGTTTACATTCAGGTTGTTGAGGCGGGTTGGGGTAACACCTTCGCCTCCAAGTGCAGTGATATTGAAATGTTTGAAAACATAAGGTGCTCCTAAGCTAAATCTGGCCCCGGTACCATTGGTAAAATAGGTTGTGTAAAACCATCCATCCTGATCCTTAGTCCGAAGGTCACCTTCTTGAAACGAATTATAGAACGACAAGGTGGGAACCGTGCTCCCCGTTCCGCTTGGTCCGGCATAAGTAACGGCTTTGAAGTTCGGGAAATAATCGTTCAAAGGGAATCCGGCTACTACTGTGTTGTACTGAATTTGGAACAGGTGTTCAACCCTGTTTTTCAGACTTTCCTGATGTATCTCCCGGTAAGTTGGGAAAAGATTAACCGTTGCAGGATTAGCCTTAGAATATGTGATCACTTCAAACGCTTTGTCAGCAGCAAGCTTATAATGGGAAGCTCCCTTGCTTAAAGGAAAACCCGCCATCGTCAGGTATACTTTCGACAAAAGTGACTTAACGGCCATTTGCGTTGCGCGTCCGGAGGTTGCAGTCACCGGAAATCCAGCCGCCTCAGCTGCAACAAGGTCTTCTACGACAAGGTTGTAGATTTGCTCCTGGGGTGCTCTTGACGGACTGAAGTCCTCTGAGTCAGCAGTTTGTGGTTTTGTGATCAGCGGAGCGTCTCCCCATAATCTTACCACATTGAAATAAGCCCAGGCTCTCAGGAATCTTGCTTCCCCGATAAGCTTCACCTTTTGCGCTTCATTGGCAGCCGGGAAAGGAATTCCGGGAATTTTTTCAATTGCAAGGTTGGCATTTGCAATGATACGGTATAGCCCGTTCCACCAGTTGTTGATATGCGCGGTGTTTCCGTCGTACGTCAGCGAATAAAGGTTGTTCAAATCGGAATTCTGGCCTGTTTCTGTTGTGGCAGTACCGGTGACAGCTTCCAGCATTTGCCAGTTGGCAGAGAAAATGCCTGCGCCTTCTCCATAAAAGCGTAATTCCGCATAAGTAGCAGCAACGGCAGCTTCAGCGTGATCGGGAAGCGTATAGAACACGTCAGGCTGAAGGTTCGATGGGTCCTGCTCATCAAGGAAGTCGGAGCAGCTTGTAGGGCCCAGTAAGATCGCTCCACAGAGAAGCACCTTAAATAGATCTTTTATATTATTTAGTCTCATGTTAAATGTCATTTTAATGATGCTATGATTCCGGTTACTAAAACGCGATCTGTAAACCAGCCATGTAGGTAGTTGGTCTCGGATAGCCATGCCAGATCATCCCTTGTGAAAACACGTTATCTGCGTCACCTCCGCGAATTGGCGTTGCCTCTGGATCGCCATGTGGGTATTTGCTGATCAGGAAGAAGTTTTGTGCAGACAAATATACTCTCAGCCTGCTCATCTTTATTTTGCTGGCCAGCTCAGACGGGAATGTATAGCCGAGTAACAAGTTTCTTCCGCGTATGAAGGATCCGTCGAAGATCCAGCGGGTATCCACGTTTGTCACGTAGCCGGCTTTGGTATCCCGTAATTCAGCAATCATGGTATTCTGATTGGTAGGTGTCCATGCGTCGAGAACAGTTGCGTAGCTGTTGGCAAGAGATACACGGTCCTCACTGGCATGCAGGTTCATATCCATCAAATCGTTTCCGTAAGAGAACTGCATGTCAAAAGTCAGATCGAAGTTTCCGTAGCGTAAGCTGTTTGACAGCGTTCCCCATCCTTTGGGACTTCCGTTTCCAATGATGCTGCGGTCAGCATCTGTGATTGCATTGTCGTTGTTGACATCTTTGTACTTGATATCCCCTGGAAGCATCGTCAGGTTACCACGATAACTTGTGAATTTCGAAGCCTGCTCTCTTTCGTTCTCGCTCCATGTACCCAGGCGTGTAAGACCCCAGAACGCACCAACTGGTTCGCCGATGCGGATGATACTTGTCTGGTTGGTAATGGAAGGACCTCCTACGCCGAAGATATCAGATGGTGTTGCCAGGGACAATACTTTATTCCTGTTAAAAGAGATATTAAAGTTGGTATTCCAGGTAAACTTAGCTGTTTCGATGTTCACAGTGTTGATAGCAAACTCAAATCCTTTGTTTTCCATCGAACCGATGTTCTTTCTGATTACAGCATAACCACTTGTGCGTGGAACGGGTGCATCGAGCAACATATCGGTCGTTTTCCGGTAGTAGTAATCAGCCTCCAGCGAGATTCTGCCTTTCAGGATGCTGATTTCAAGTCCGGCATCGGTTTGTGCAGTTTTCTCCCATCTCAAATCTTTGTTTGGCAGCCTGTTGATACCGGTTCCACCAACTCTTGTATCATTGTAAACGGTAGCATAGTTTGATCTAAGAAGTGGAAGCGAGGAATATGGCGGAATTTCCGAGTTACCTGTCAATCCGTAGCTGGTACGCACTTTAAGGTTGGAAATAAAGGTGTTTCCTTTCAGGAATTCTTCATCAGAAACTTTCCATGCAAGAGCAGCAGACGGGAAGAATGCGAATTTGTGGTTTTCTCCGAATTTGGAGGATCCATCAGCCCGACCCGTTACAGTCAGGAGGTATTTTTCCTGCAAAGTGTAGTTGATACGGCCAAAGTAGGAGTTGAATGCAAAGCGTTGCGCACCTGATACATAAGGGTTGTTAGAGGGCAATTGCGCACCCGCACCAAGATTCTCGAATCCAAAATAATCTGTTGAGAAGTTTTGCGCACCGATTCCGGTCGTGGCAATGTTTGTTTCCTGCCATGATATCCCCGCAAGCACGTTAAATGAATGGATACCCAACGTCTTATTATAGGTCAGGTAGTTTTCCCATGACCAGAAAGTTTCTTTCCTGTTGTCTTTTCTTGCCGTACCCAGTTCATTAGGGGTCAATGTCCTTGTTTGCGACTGGTTAGCTTCCTGGGTAATGATGTTAACCCCCAGAACAGAACGCAATTCCAGCCCTTTGGCAAGGGTTATATTGCCATAAAGGCTCCCCAGAGTTGTTTGTGTATTGAGGTTAAATTTACGTCCGTACAACCTGTGTACAGAACTGAAAGAACCTTCGGCACCGGGATAGTCGCGGTTATTGGCATAAGTTCCGTCAGGATATTTGACAGGTAAAAATGGAAAATCTTCCACCATCTGGCGCGGAACCGCATCACTGATATCGACAAGGTTTTCAGCCTGATTGTTGTAGCTTAGAGTTCCGCCAATACGCAGCCATTTTTTTACCTGATCGTCAATGCTGAAACGGGTAGCATAACGTTTCAGGTACGAGGTTTTGATCAATCCCTGGTCGTCGCGGTAGTTCAATGACAGAGAATAAGTGGTTTTATTGTTCCCGCCACTGAAACCAAGCTGGTGATTTTGAGAAACTCTGTTTTGAGTTGATTCCCTGAACCAGTCGGTATCATAGTTTGGACTGAATGTACCATTCGGGAGAACCGTGAAAATATCGGGATGTGCAGCTTGTAACTGAGCGCGGCGTACCTGAGGATTGTGGGTAGCGTACTTTCCGGAAGCCCAGCCAGCAGGATCATATTTTTCCATGTTCTTGTACGACAGGTCCTCAACTCTCATATACTCTTCCGAATTCAGAACTTTCGCTCTTTTCGGACCTGCTGTCGGTACACTTATGTCCAGGTTGTAGGTAACAACGCCTTCCCCGGACTTTCCTCTTTTGGTTGTGATCATGATAACGCCATTCGCACCTCTTGCACCATAAATAGCTGTCGAAGATGCGTCCTTCAATACCTCAACGGACACGATGTCGTTCGGGTTAATGAAGTCAATTGCCTGGCTTTGCTGGTTCTGGTTTCCTTGCGGAAGCATCACACCGTCCACCACGTACAATGGGTTATTGGAAGAGTTGATAGAACTGAAACCACGGATACGCACATTGGATCTACCGCCCGGGCGTCCTGAGTTCACGTTCACCTGCACCCCCGAAACCTTACCTTGAAGGGCCTGGTTCAATGATGGTGAAGGGCGTTCTTTGAGCTGTTCTTCCTTAACGGAGCCGACTGAGCCCGTTAAATCCGATTTCTTCGCCGTACCGTAACCGATAACGACCACTTCGCTAAGTGCTTTGGAGTCAGATTCCAGGGAAACATCCAGGGAAGACCGGTTTCCGACTTCTATTTCCTGGCCAATGTAACCTACGAAGCTGAAAACAAGTACCGCGCCGCTTTCGGGCACTGAAATGCTGTAATTACCAGCGCCGTCTGTTGTTGTTCCAACGCTTGTTCCCCTTAGTACTATGTTTACGCCAGGCAATCCGTCGCCGTTTTCTTTGTCGGTGATTTTTCCTTGGATTGTTTTATCTGCTGTTACCGCTTTGGCGGCAGGTAAGGTGGCCGCTGTGTAGGAGAAGGCCGGATTCAAGCAGAAGAGCGTAGGTAGGAGGAACAACGAATTTCTCAGACTCCTTATCAGGAGCCGGGTTTGAGTATTGGTATTTTTCATATAAAGTAGTTAGGTCTGTTAAAAATTCTTCATTCAAAATTTGGTATCGGTGATATTTCGTTACTTGGCTGATTACATCACGTAATAGGGTTTTTTATCATAGGCTTTCTGTTATAAGTGAGAAAATTGAGTTAAGTTTAATTTGAATAATTATGATATATATTTGATTAGTACAAATCTTGTAAGCGCGTATTGATCAATTCCTCAAGGACATAATCACGATTTCTTCTTGAAAAACTGACGAATTACTTTAATTAAAATAGATAAAGTAGTCTATACTTTTCTAATTACGGGAGGCACTTTGACGAAGCTGGTCTTTTACATTTTGATAACAAACCGGCATATGTATTACTAAATTTTTATGCGTTTTTAAACTAGTTTTTTTAAAAGTCTTTAAGAACACATTTGCAATATTATAATAATTAACAATAATTTTTGACCAAAAGGGTTACAAAAAACATAAATATTTATGCAAACGTTTGCATAAAATCGGGTAAGTTAGATTGTAATACTCAGCAAATCAATGGGTTAAAAGATGATTGTATAACAAAGGCCAGTTTTACCGGACAAGCTCAACTCTTGGGAAAAGACGTGACGTTTTAGCAACTTTCTACCGGGTAGCTTGATCGAATAATGAATGGGGAGGAAGGTAAATAAAAACGCTTCAAAAAGTAACTAACGGACACACTATCCGTAAGTTCTTCCCAAAGCGTTTTTGTTAAATTATTGTTAAATCTGAAAAGTAGTTATGCCAGGTCGACAGTCCTTCCCGTGCGCACCGACTCATCGCAAGCAAATGCGATCTGCAAACTGGTGACAGCATCCTGCAGGTGATCTGTCAGGTCCAGATCTTCGGTCACCGCTTTAAGAAAATAACGCTGCTCCCGGTTACATAGCTCCTGGTGATCCGGCTCGTCTTCCAGGTTGATCCAGGAATCTTCCTGTACGAACTCGCTGTTTTCGTTGAGTGCAGCATGGTGAACACGGATGGACTCGGTTTTGGTATGAGCTTCAACAGACGAAGATTTTCCCGACCCGCCGGCATCTTTCGCTACGATAGAAACGGATCCTTTCGGGCCGATCACATCTTTTACAAAAAATGCAGTTTCGCTGATCATCGGTCCCCAGCCTGCCTCATACCAGCCTACAGAACCATCTTCAAACCAGATCTGAAGCTGGCCGTAATTGTAATTTCCGGCAGGGATATCCTCAGTAAGACGTGCACCGATCGCATTGACGCGAAGTGGTTTCGAACGCGTCATCTGGCACATGACATCAATATAGTGAACACCGCAGTCTACGATCGGGCTCAGGCTTTTCATCAGGTTCCGGTGAACGCCCCACATATAGCCGTGGCTTTGCTGGTTGAGGTTCATCCGCATGACCAGCGGCTTGCCAAGATTTTGTGTTTCGGCTACGAAACGTTCCCATGAAGGGTGCACCCGCAAAATATATCCCACCACCACTTTTTTACCGGCCTTATTGGCTGCATCAACAACCCGTTTTGCCCCCTCGACACTATCAGCAAGTGGCTTTTCTATAAACACATGCGCGCCGTGCTCCAACGCAAGAATTGCAAAATTTTCGTGCGTGTCGGGATAGGTCGAAATACATACGGCGTCGGGTTTGGTTTCTTTCAGTGCCGTTTCGTAATCGTTGAAAAGACTGTATCCTCCTCCCAGTTTTTCATTCAGAACTTCTTTGCTTTTTCCTGTCGACACGATTCCGCAAATCTCGAAACCGTCAAGTAGCTGATAAGCAAATGCATGGGAAGCACCCATATTGCCACAACCTACTACCAATACACGAAGTGGACTTTTACTTTCAAAAGATGACATAATAAATGGATAATGTTAATGACTTAGGTTAGCGGGAACAGCTGATAACTGAACAAAGCCAGGAATGATTTCGTGTCAAAAATAGGGATTAAAATCCTTTTTCGCGGACAGGCCGATGTGAATGAAAAAAAAACTGGGATTGGTGATAGATAATTTTTGAAAATCAAAATATACCTGCCATTTATGCAGAACATTTGAACTCTCACCTAACAGTTACATGATCAGTTGTTTACTTCTTCGCAAACTGCTTTGCGCTGGCCGCGCTAAGTTTTCTATCCTCAGTTTTACCTTATTTATCTCTTTCAACATCCTCGCGCAGGAAGATTACAAACCCAAATTCGGGGTTATTGACAAAGAATCGGTTGCTATGACCGCGTATCCAGCCGACAGCACGGCGGAGGCTGTGTTTCTCTATGACTTCGCCGAGGTGAAGTTCAGCTATGACTCACAAATGGGTATTGTCATGACCAGGGAAAGCTGGGTCAGGATCAAAATACTTAAAGAATCGGCCCTGAGCAGTGCATCCGTTTCATTGCCCTTTTACGACAGCCAGCGCTATGATAAGAAAGAATATATAGACAATATCAAGGGCTATACCTATAATATGGAGGGCGGTCAGGTAGTGGCTACTCCCCTGGACAAAAAGTCTGTAAAGCGGGAGAAGACCTCCGAATTTTACCTTGCGCAGAAGTTCAATCTGCCCAATGTTAAAAAAGGGTCGGTGATTGAATACGCTTATTCCATAACTACTCCGCTCAATTATAAAGACAAGCCGGATGTCTGGAATTTTCAGGGACCTGTTCCCTTCAAATGGAGTGAATACCGTATCACCATTCCGTATTTTCTTGAATATAAAATCACAATGGGCGGATACCTGCCGCTGTATATCAACGAGCGTAAGCAAGTTGATGTGACAATGGGACACAGCAAATACAACGGTCCCGCGCTTGCTTACCGTTTTGTAGTCAAAGATGCCCCGGCGTTTATGGACGAGCCGTTTATTACCACAAAAAGTGATTATTTGTCCAAAATCAGCTTTGAACTGGCCAGTATCGCTGTGTCCGGAGAAATGGTTAAGCGCTACTCTCAAACCTGGGAGCATGTGGACAGGACCCTGGATGAAATGCCCTGGTTTGGAGGGGAACTGCGGAAAGAGTCCTATCTCAAGGAAGTACGTGATAAAATAGCGGCAGAAACCCAGGACCCTGAAGTACGTATGAACAAGGCTTATGCTTTTGTACAAAACCACATGAAATGGAACGGTTACACGGGGATAGGGTCAAAGGAAGGCGTGCGCAAAGCCTATGACAATAAAAAAGGGAATGACAGTGACATCAATATTATGCTGGTAACCTTGCTCCGGGAGCTGGACCTGACGTGCGACCCGGTCATATTAAGTACCCGATCAAACGGGCGCATCATTCAGGAAATCCCGATGCTGGAAAGTTTCAACTATGTGATAGCACGGGTACAGATCGGCGAGAAGGAATATCTGCTTGATGCTACGCAGCCTAATGCCAAGCCGGGACTGCTGCCGGAACGTACGCTAAACGGTTATGGAAGGCTGATCCCCAAAAAAGGTACGGGACGTTTTCTGGAAATTGTACCAAAGGATGCGCAAAACAAGCTGGAAATGATCAACGCCGAAATCAATCCGGAGGAGGGAACCGTAAAAGGTAACTACAGCATTTCATACGGAGGTTATGAGGCGCTGCGCTGGCGTGATAAATATACCGGGGAACCGGAAAGTGCCTTTCACACTGATCTTAAAAAGCAGGTCCCTGAGTGGCAGGTGAAAAATATTGCTGGCAAAAACAAAGCGGATGACCTCCAGTCGGCGGTAAACGTGAGTTGTGAATTTGAGATAGAAAGTGAAAGCTCTTCTCCCGACATTTTGTATTTCAATCCCGTGCTTGCCGGACGGTGGGCAAGTAATCCGCTGAAATCCAAAGACCGGATTTATCCGCTCGACCTGACAACAAGTATTTCCGCTTCCTACATCGGGAGTTTTGTGCTGCCCACCGGGTATGTTTTGGAAGAAATACCAAAAGCCGAGATTCTGACGCTGCCTGACAAAGCCGGTAAATTTGCATATCAGGTGAGGCAGACGGGCAACACGATCCAGGTAAACAGCTCAATTCTCGTCTCCAAAACCCGGTTTACGCCGGAAGAATATTTGGATCTTAAAGAGTTTTTTGAACGTGTGGTGCAAAGACATTCCCAGCCGCTCGTGATCAAGAAAAAAAACAATTAATTTACCTCCTTCATCATGCAAATTATCAGACTATCCCGTCAGTGGCTACTACTGCTGCTATGTACAACCGGTTCATCAGCTATTTTCGGACAGGCCGATTTTAATGTCGGCAAAATCCCTCCCTCTCTGCTAACCGATGCCAATGCTGTGGTGAGGCTGGACGAAACCATTTGGGAGATAACTTCCAAAAGTGAAGGGCGTCGCCGCAGCCGGTCGGTGGTAACGGTATTCAATGAAAAAGGTGAAGAAGAACACGGGCGGCTGATGGTGAGCTATGATAAGTTTACGAAGATCATGGATATCGGCGGAAATCTCTATGACGCAACAGGGAAGCTGGTGAAGAAGTTGAAAAATGCCGATATACAAGATTACGGATATGGTTCAGGCGGTGATGAAATTACAGATGCGCGGATAAAAGTTGCCGATTTTGGCAAAAAGAGTTATGCCTATCCTTATACCATAGAATATTCCTATGAGGTAAGGAGCAGGAACATGATGTTTTATCCAAAATGGCTTCCGGTAGCCGACGAGAATTCGGCGGTTGAGCTTTCTGTTTACAAAATTAAGGCTCCGGCAGGTTTTGAATTCAGATATAAAGAATACAACGGCGTGTCTCCGGTGACTAAATCAAAAGACACAGATGGTGCCGACCTCTACCAGTGGACCATTGAAAATTATGCGGCAAGTAAAAAAAGTGATGCTTATCCGTTACCGCTGATAGATCATTCGCCCATGGTGATGGCTGCGCCTGCGGATTTCGAGATACAGGATTACAAAGGGAATTTCAGGAGCTGGGAAGACCTGAGTAAGTTTTACTATACTCTGAATGCCGGGCGCGATATGCTTCCCCCGGCTACTATCGCAGAAGTTAATGCCGTGATCAAAGATGCGAAATCGGACCGGGAGAAAGTACAGCTGATATATAAATGGATGCAGGGACGGTCGCGGTACGTAAGTATCCAGCTCGGCATCGGAGGCTGGCAGACGATCGATGCAGCTACGGTGGCCAGCAAAGGGTATGGAGACTGCAAGGCGCTGACAAACTTTACGCTGGCTGCATTGAAACAGGCGGGTATCACCTCTTACGCGGCGCTGATCAGGGCCGGCGAAGAAGAAAAGATGAAGTCTGATTTTCCGAGCAGCCAGTTCAACCACGTAATTGCCTGTGCGATAGTTGCCAAAGATACTATCTGGCTTGAATGCACCAGCCAGATTACCCGGCCCAATTTTATGGGCACTTTCACGGGCGGCCGCTATGCGCTGCTGGTGATGCCGGAAGGAGGCAAGCTGGTATCGACACCCGACTACAAGGCTCAGCAAAATATAAGGAACAGCCGAGCCAATGTGAACCTGGAAGAAGGAGGTAACGGACAGGTGGAAGTTCAGGTGCTATATACAGGCTTGCAGCAGGAATCCCGAAAAAACCTGATGCATAGCGGAAACAAAGAGGAGCAAAAAAAATGGTTGCTGAATCATATCAATCTGCCCAGTCTGGAGTTGGAGCGTTTTGAGTTAATGGAAGGACCGGAGCAGGAACCGACCATTACCGAAAAACTAAGTTTGAACGTCCGCAATTGTGCAACAAAAACAGGGACAAGGCTGTTTGTAAAGCCAAGCCTGCTCTCCCGTCCGTTTGAGTTACCCGAAGCTACCGAACGTTCCGCAGACTTTTATCTGCCGGTTTCTGACTACAATTTCACTGACCTGGACACTGTTTCCTATGTGATACCGACTATTTACAAACTGGAAACTTCGTTACCTTCCTATCAAGTGACCTCTGTTTTTGGTACCTATGAATCAAAAACCAGCTTTGAGAACAGCAAACTCGTATGTTCAAGAAAAGTAATACTGAACGGAGGCCGCTACCCGTCTAAGGATTTCCCTGCCTGGATTGATTTTCTCAAAAAAATAAGAAAGGCAGACCGTGCGCAAGTTGTTTTTGTAGAAAACAAATGATGGGGATTCTTTTTAGTTAAAATCTGTAAACTATCGATCAAAACGCGACCTGTTGTTGGGTAGCGGATTATTTATCTTTGACCAAAATCAGATATCACTTACTAAAATATAATCGGCATGATGAACAAGGAATCTTGGCAGGGTATTTTCCCTGCATTGGTTACGCCTTTCAAATCGGATGACACCATTGATTTTGAGCTTTTTCGTAACAACCTGGAAGCTCAGATCGAAGCAGGAGTAACTGGTGCCATAGTGGCGGGTTCATTGGGCGAGGCTAGTACACTGACCAGATCCGAGAAAGTGGAGCTGGTGAAATTCACAAAAGGTTTTGTTCCAGAAAATTTCCCTGTGGTTTTGTGTATTGCAGAACAGTCTACCAATGAGGCAGTTAGTATAGCCCGGGAAGCTGAATCTATCGGAGCCGACGGATTGATGGTTTTGCCGCCGATGCGTTACAAGGCCGATGACCGCGAAACTGTAATGTATTTTAAAACCATTGCGGAGAACACGGCTTTACCATTGATGATCTATAACAATCCGGTCGACTATAAAATTGAAGTCACCCTGGATATGTTTGAAGAACTGGCTGCTGTTCCAAACATTCACGCGATCAAGGAATCCACCCGCGACGTCAGCAATGTTACCCGCATATTCAACCGCTTTGGCGACCGGTTCAAGGTATTTTGTGGCGTGGATACACTGATCATGGAAGAAGTAATGCTGGGTGCCGATGGCGTCGTGGGTGGCCTGGTTGATGCATTTCCAAAAGAAACCGTGGCCATTTTTAATCTGGTAAAAGCAGGATTTTATAAAGAGGCTCTGCGTATTTACCGCTGGTACTTACCTCTCCTGGAACTGGACATTCACCCCAAATTGGTCCAGAACATCAAACTGGCTGCGGCAAAAACAGGTATTGGCTCCGAATATGTGCGTGCACCCAGACTATTGTTGGAAGGTGCGGAAAGGGAAAAGGTACTGACGATCATCGATCAGGCAATTGAAACACAGCCTGCCCTGCCGGATTATCTCAATCTGACATCTTTGGCATAATCCGGAGAAATTATGTTTTGCTATATTCTTTTCAAAAAGGCTCCCACGGGGCCTTTTTTGCAAGGTACTGGCGAAGAGAAAACATTTATTATCGCTGCATCACCAGAATTAAATAGAATCCGATGCTGTTAAAATGAAGAAGCTAAGCGTAAAAGCAAAAAAAATTAAACATGAGTATTTCGATAGAAGAGTTGAATAACATATTGGAAAAGGCTGAAAACGCTTTTTTAACGATTGGCAAGTTCAGTATTCAGAAAAGAGTGTCACTGATGAGAACGGTAGCCGAAGAAATTGAAGCCCTCGGCCCCGAGCTGATACAGGCTGCAAAAAGGGAATCTAATTTACCGGAAGGACGGTTGACGGGAGAAAAAGCAAGGACTGTATTCCAGTGGAGAAGCTATGCAGACGCATTGGAAAATGGTTCTCCGCTGGATGCGAGTATCGATACCGCCAATTCAGAACGCACGCCTCCGAAACCTGATATCAGAAAGACGCACGTCGCTTTGGGGCCGGTAGCGGTTTTTGGTGCGAGTAATTTCCCTTTTGCGTTTTCAACGGCGGGAGGGGATACAGCCAGTGCAATTGCCGCAGGCTGTCCGGTAGTACTGAAAGCCCACCCCGGGCATCCGGAAACTTCGCTGATCATGGCCGGCGCGATCATGACCGCGGTAGCAAAAAGTGGGTTTCCCGAAGGTACGTTCTCTCATGTTGAACTTGGGTCCATTGAAGATGCCCAGTACCTGGTAAGTCACCCGGTTATCAAAGCAGTCGGTTTTACCGGCTCAAACCGCGCGGGGATCGCTTTGGTAGAGGTCGCTGCAAAACGAAAAGAACCGATACCGGTTTTTGCGGAAATGGGTAGTATCAATCCTGTTTTTCTATTTTCGGGTAAACTGAATGCATCGGCTTCTGAAGTAGCCGCTCAATATGTAGGTTCGCTCACGCTGGGTGTAGGCCAGTTTTGCACCAATCCGGGACTCATCATTGCAAGGGACAGTCCTGCCCTGAGTATTTTTACTCAAACTTTGGAGGACGAAATCGCGAAAGTGGTACCAGCATCGATGCTGAATCCGGGCATTGCAAAAGCTTATTCCGGCAACCGTGAAAAACTGGTTTCCCAATCAGGAGTTGCAGTTCTTGCGGCAGTAGAGGAAGTGGAAGAAGGGCAGGGAGGAGCTACGGTTGCTATTGTTTCAGGCTCCGAATTCCTGACAAATGATGCTTTGCAGGAAGAAGTTTTCGGGCCGTTTGCGTTGATCGTAAAATGCAAAAATGAAGATGAAATATTTGCTGTTACGTCAAAGTTGCACGGACAGCTTACAGCCACGCTTCTAGCGACGGTCGATGATGTTGCCGGGAATCAAGATCTGATTGAGGTAATTCAAAGTAAATGCGGCAGGATTATTTTCAATAATTTCCCTACCGGCGTAGAGGTTTGCAAATCGATGCACCACGGCGGGCCATTTCCGTCGTCCAGCAATAGCCAGTTCACGTCCGTTGGGTCCGATGCGATCAAACGTTTTGTAAGACCATTGAGCTTTCAGAACTGGCCCGATGAATTCCTGCCCGAAGAACTGAAAAATGCCAACCCGCTGAATATCTGCCGGACGGTGGATAATGTGTTGACGAAAGAAGCGGTTTAACTGCGGGCCGGCGGTTATCAGCTTTCGGCCGTCTGCAATTAACGAAGGCCCTTGCGCCGCAACCTAGACATCTCATGACTATTTAAACAGAATCAATTTCATTAACCGGCTTAAAAGGCCGAAAGCCGACAGCCCCCAACATGCGTAAGACTTTTTTTTGCATCGATGCCCATACCTGTGGAAATCCTGTACGCGTAGTGGCCGGAGGCGGACCGCTGCTTCATGGTAACAGCATGATGGAACGCCGCCTCCACTTCCTGAAAGAATTTGACTGGATCCGGAAAGGCCTGATGTTTGAGCCGCGCGGACATGATATGATGAGCGGGAGCATACTGTATCCCCCCATTGATCCCGCCAACGATATCGGAGTACTTTATATTGAGACCAGTGGCTGTCTGCCTATGTGCGGTCATGGTACAATAGGGACTGTCACGATTGCCATAGAAGAAGGATTGGTAACGCCAAAAGTTCCGGGTAAACTAAGGCTCGAGACGCCAGCCGGGCTTGTCCTGGTTGAATATGTGCAGGAAGGTAAGAAGGTGAAATCGGTAAAGCTGATCAATATCAAATCATTTCTGGCAGCGGAAAACCTGACAGTCGAATGCCCGGATCTTGGAATTTTAACGGTAGATGTGTCCTATGGAGGCAATTTTTATGCAATTGTAGACCCTCAGGAGAATTTCAAAGGGATCGAAAACTATACTGCCGACCAGCTGATCAGCTGGAGCCGTGCCTGCCGGCAACGTATGAATGAACAATATCAATTTATACACCCTGAAAACGAGCATATCAGGGGGCTCAGCCATTTCCTTTGGACAGGCGCGGTTCTCGACACGACGTCGACGGCCCGAAACGCGGTTTTTTATGGAGACAAAGCCATTGACAGATCCCCTTGCGGAACGGGAACATCAGCAAGGATGGCACAATGGCATGCAAAAGGAAAGCTTAAAAAGGGTGATAAGTTTATTCATGAAAGCATCATCGGATCCAAGTTCACAGGAACTGTGGAGGAAGAGGTGTCGATAGGAGATAAACCTGCCATTGTCCCGGGTATAGAAGGTTGGGCTGTGGTAACGGGTTATAATACAATTTTCATCGATGACGAGGAAGATCCTTATGCATTTGGGTTTCAGGTGATATAGGACTTTCGGCTTTTTGTTTGTGAGCAACTGCCTGGGTTGAGGTGTTAAAAAATATTTTTCAAAAAAGCCGGTAGCTGAAAGCCGATGGCCGGCAGCCAAAAATATGATGACTACGAAAAAAGGAGAGGCTGTCGTGATAGGCGGCGGGATTATCGGATTGGCTTCCGCCTATTATTTATTGAAAAGCGGGTGGAAAGTTACTTTGTTCGATAAAGGTAACCTGATGGATAATTGTTCTCAGGGAAATGCCGGAATGATTGTGCCCAGTCATTTTATTCCCCTTGCCTCTCCCGGGATGATTTCGAAGGGGATCAAATGGATGTTCGACAGCAGGAGTCCGTTTTACGTCAAGCCTTCTCTCGATTTTTCTCTGATATCCTGGGGATTAAAATTTATGAAAAGTGCCAACGCAGCCCATGTTGAGCGAACCGCCCCATTTTTGAGGGATTATCACCTGCTCAGTAAACAGCTGTATGAGGACCTTTCCAGTGAAAAGGATTTTGATTTTGGCCTGGAAAAGAAAGGGATACTGATGCTTTACAAAACCGAAAAAGCCGGTGAAGAAGAAATCCAGGTTGCGGAAGAAGGGAAAAAACTCGGGCTCTACATTGAAATGCTGAGTAAAGAGCAGGTCCAGGCTATCGAGCCCGGTGTGCAACTGGATGTGCTGGGGGCAATACATTATCACTGCGACGCACATTTGTATCCTTATGCACTGTTTTCTCAATTGGTAAAATATCTTGAATCGAACGGCGCGAAAATTATCCTGAATGCTGAGGTAATTGGTTTTGATATAAAAAATGGGGAGATACAGTCAGTTCAGGCTGGCGAAAAGCAGGTTTCAGGAGATCTTTTTGTGATGACAGGCGGTTCGTGGCTTCCCAGTCTGGCAAAGCTGGCGGGACTATCCATACCGGTAATGCCCGGGAAAGGGTATTCTTTTATGGAGCCGAACGATGTGCATACCATTAGTCATCCAGCGTTGCTCATAGAAGCGCGGGTGGCGGTTACACCTATGAACCGAGAAGTGCGTTTCGGCGGGACTATGGAACTGGCGGCAATTAATAATACGGTCAATATGAAACGGGTAGAAGGGATCGTCAATTCCATCCCCCGGTATTATCCCGGACTTGACATAAAACTACCTGAAAAAGAGAGGGTCTGGTATGGTTTCAGGCCATGTTCCCCCGATGGGCTGCCGTATCTGGGTTATAGCAAAAAATTGAAGAACCTGATAGTTGCCGGAGGGCACGGCATGATGGGTATCAGTTTAGGTCCCGCGACCGGTAAAATTGTCGCCGAGCTGGCCAATGGGGAACCGTTATCCACGGATGTTAGTCAATATATACCCGACCGATATTCTTGAAAATCAATAATTTACTGTACACATACATTATGTCAAACACTTACACACAAGTTCATTTACAATTGGTTTTTGCGGTTAAGAACCGCAGGTCGCTTATCCATCCGTCGTGGAAAGACGAGCTGTACAAATACATGGCGGGTATTATCCGGAGCTATGATCACAAGCTTCTTCAGATCAATGGCATGCCAGACCATGTCCATATTTTGATTGGAATGCGGCCCACACAATCGTTTCCTCCAATATGTTATCCCTGACGGGATATTGGCGTAGCCGCTCATATGCCTGTCCGGCCGGGACAATATATCGGTAAAATATTGTTAAAATTTGTAGCTTACGGGATAAAACGCCTTTTGATAAAAATCAAACCCTATATGCCTCAGGAAAATACCTCTTTTAAACCTTCATTAGGTCTTGTAGATGCAACCATGCTCGTCGCCGGTAGTATGATCGGATCGGGCATTTTTATTGTCAGCGCGGATATTACCAGGAATACCGGGAGCGTTGGCTGGCTGATGTTCGTCTGGCTGATTACAGGTTTTATGACGCTCACAGCGGCGATCAGTTATGGTGAGCTGAGTGCCATGTTCCCGAAGGCGGGGGGGCAGTATATCTATCTGAAAGAGGCCTATAATCCATTGATCAGCTTTCTCTACGGGTGGAGTTTTTTCACAGTGATACAAACCGCCACTATAGCCGCGGTAGCAGTGGCATTCGCCAAATTTACCGCTTATCTGCTGCCTCAGTTCAGTGAAGATATTGTTGCTCTCGATCTGGGTTTTCTCAAAATATCACCGGCGCAGCTACTGTCGATTGTCGTCATTGTGCTGCTTACGTTTATTAATACGCGTGGAATAAACAGTGGAAAAATAATCCAGACAACCTTTACCCTGACCAAGCTGCTGAGCCTTCTGGGATTAATTGTTTTTGGACTGCTGTTTATGAAATCTGATATATGGAACGCCAACTGGAGTTCTGAAGCCATGTGGGATCTGCATAAATTGAACATAGACGGGAGCATAGAATCCTATACGACTATCGCAGCTTTCGGAGCAATTGCAGCGTCCATGGTAGGCTCTATCTTCAGCAGTGATTCCTGGAACAATGTAACTTTTATAGCGGGAGAGATCAAAAATCCGCAACGGAATATTGGCCTGAGCCTGGCGCTTGGAACGATCATCGTTACCATTATTTATCTGCTGACGAACATCATGTACACCGGAGTTTTGTCGCTTCTTGAAATAGCATCTTCGGACAAGGACAGAGTAGCTGTTACGGCCTCCAATGCGATTTTTGGTAGCGCCGGTACCATTATCATCGCTGTCATGATCATGGTGTCGACATTCGGATGTAATAACGGGCTGATCATGTCCGGCGCCCGGGTATATTATTCGATGGCGAAAGATGGTCTGTTTTTTAAAAAAGTGGGTCAGCTGAACAAAAATGCGGTTCCTGAATTTGGTTTATGGATACAATGTATCATTGCTTCCTTATGGGCACTGAGCGGAAAGTATGGTAATTTGCTGGATATGATCTCTTTTGTGGTCGTCGTGTTTTATATGCTGACGATTGTCGGGATTTTTATCCTGAGAAAAAAACGGCCGGATGCTGAGCGGCCGTATAAGGCATTTGGGTACCCGTTTTTGCCAATTATCTACATGATCATGGGTGTTGCCTTCTGCGTTTTGCTGATCATCTATAAACCTGAGTATACCTGGCCGGGCCTCATCATTGTTTTGCTGGGGATACCGGTTTATTATCTGATCGCTAAAAAGGAAATAGCAACCTAGCTTATTTGATTTGCAGTCGGGTTGACCGGCTGAAATCATTGGGGTTAAAATATCTGAGTAGCCAGGCCTGTCATGATCAGAACCATTAACCAGCCAGCCGCCTGCAACAGAACAGAATGTTCATAGTTTCCCATCAGTCTGGATTTCCTGCTGGCAACCAGAAGGATAGCGAGAGCAATCGGTAGCGCAAATCCGTTTAGCATTCCTACGAAAATCAACACCTTCACCGGTTTGCCGACAATGAGAAAAACCAAAGTTGAGATTAAAATAAAGGCGATGGTAAAATAGGTATGGTGTTTTTCGATAGCCGGGTGGAAAGATCGCAAAAATGATATGGAAGTATAGGCAGCCCCCACAACAGAAGTAATGGCGGCACACCAGATTACAAGACCAAAGATCTGTTTTCCGATCAGGCCGGAAGCGAGCTCAAAAACGGAAGCGGTAGGGTTATCGGGATTGATATTGGTGCTATTAATTACAACGCCCAAAGTTGCCAGAAACAAGAGGTAGCGGATCAGCGAAGTGATCAGGATACCGGTAGCAGCGCTTCGGTTTACTTCCGGAAGAGATTCCGTTCCGCGGAAACCGCTGTCCAATAACCGGTGTGCTCCCGCAAAAGAAATGTACCCTCCGACCGTTCCGCCGACGAGCGTCAGGGTTGCAGCAGCGTCAAATTTTTCCGGAATAATGGTATGGTTCAATGCGGCGGCAAGAGGTGGATGGGAGGTGAAAGCAACATACAAAATCAGCCCGATCATGACCAGGCCCAGCACTTTTGCGAAAACATCCATTGCCTTGCCTGCCTCCTTAAACAAAAATATTCCAATAGCGATCGCTGCGCTGATGATGGCGCCGGTTTCAACGGGAACGCCCGTTAATGCTTCAATGCCAAGACCTGCGCCGGCAACATTGCCGATATTAAAAGCCAGGCCGCCGGTTACGATCAAAAACGCCAGCAAATACCCCAGCCCGGGAAAAAGTTCGTTTGCAAGATCTTGGGCCCGTTTTCCTGAAACAGTAATGATCTGCCAGATATTAAACTGAACGCATAAATCGATGATCACTGAGAGCAGAATGATAAACCCGAAACTGGTTGTGAGCTGCTGTGTGAAAACCGTCGTTTGTGTAAGAAAGCCCGGACCGACCGCCGACGTCGCCATTAAAAACGCTGCACCTAGTAATGCTTTGGATTTAGGCATATTGTTTGATTTTAGCTGATTTTGTCACAAATGCATAAATAGGCACAAATCAATTAGTGTTCATTCGTGTATCCGTGGCATCATAATTCTCCAAATCCCCCACCTCCCGGCGTGTCAATAATTAAAATATCGCGAGCTTCCACTTCCAGGCTGCATACTCCAGGTAGTTCAGAAATTCTGCCGTCGGAATGAATCAGAGTATGCCGACCGCATTTTCCGTTTTTGCCACCTTCCAGTCCGTAGGGTTCATATTTCCTGTGCTGGCCCAGTAATGTTACATGCAAAGGCTGTAGAAATTCGACTTTTCTGCTGATGCCATCGCCGCCTTTGGACTTTCCAAGTCCGCCCGAATTTTTACGTATGCCAAATTCCAGCATCCTGACGGGATACTTGCGTTCCAGCTGTTCCGGGTCTGTGATCCGGGTGTTGGTCATGTGCTGGTGTACCGCCGACCGCCCCGCAAAACCACGTCCTGCCCCCGTTCCACCGCCGATTGTTTCGTAATATCCGAATTGTGAATTCCCGAACAAAAAATTGTTCATCGTACCCTGGCTGCATGCCGCCAGCCCGAATGCTTTCAGCAATGTATCCACCAGCCGCTGGCTCACTTCCGTGTTCCCGCCGACCACCGCGGGGCATTTCAAAGGATCGTCTGAAAAGTGTGGGTGAAGGAAGCTATTGTCAGGCAAGACGATTTCGACATTTTTCATCAGTCCGTCATTCAAAGGAATTTCCTTGTCGACGATCAGTCGCAGTACATACAATATGGCACTGTAAAGGATGGAAATATTGGCATTCAGGTTATTGGGGTGAACTTTCGATGTGCCCGTGAAATCAAAGACCTGTTTTTCGTCGGACACAGTTATTGAAACCTGGATCCGGTGTCCATCGTCAAGAAGTTCGGTCGCGTCAAAAGTTTGTCCGTAAAAAGGGGTTAATGCACGTTTCAGTTGGACGACTGCACTTTCTTTCAACAAAGTCATGTATTTTTTGACCTTAGCCAAACCATGCAATTCGACCAGATTTAACAATTGGGTAGTACCTTTTCGCAACGCAGACAAAGCCGCCACGATATCAGCTTCGTTGGATAAAAATGAGCGGGTAGGGTAAGGCCCTTCGGTAAAGAGTTTGTGAATGGCTTCCCGTTGAAATACATGATTTCTGACCAGATACTGAGGCAGGATCGCTACGCCTTCTTCGGCCAGGCAGGTGGCGTCGGGAGGCATGGAACCGGGCGTTTTTCCGCCAATTTCAGCATGGTGCGCACGGTTGATCGCATAGCCTACACATTCGCCGGTTTCTGTAAAAATCCCCGACATTAAGGTAATATCGGGCAAATGTGACCCCCCATATTTAGGATGATTTGTAATGATCACATCGCCCGGGCCGATATCGATAGCAGCTTTTACGAGTCTACCGCAAATTCCCATGCTGCCCAGGTGCACCGGGATATGCTGGGCATTGACAAGCAATTCGCCATCGGCGTCCAGAAGGGCGCAGGAAAAGTCCAGCCGCTCTTTAACGTTCACTGAAAACGCCGTCCTTTGGAGTTGAACGCCCATTTCGTCGGCAATTGCCTTAAACCTGTTGGTAAACAATTGTAATTCCACCTCTTCGCTATGTTCTTCGACCATACCACTGTTGACCAAAGTTCTGAAAACAACAGCATCGCCGCTATCCTGGATCACAAGCCTCCAGCCACGTGGAATATAGGACGTAGATGTTTTGTTCAGTAAAATGGCTGGGCCGGAAATTTGATTCCCCGGAGATAGCAGATCCCATTCATACAAGCCGGGTAAAAAGGCTGTTTGTGGTTCAGTTTCAAATAAGGTTGAAATTCTTCTTTCCGGCTGAATTTCAATTCCCTCGTTTCTGATAGATTCCGGGGGAACTACATCTGCTTTTTCCCGGATCATCAATTTCAGACTTTCCAGTTCAACGCTGAGGTTGGTAGGAAAATAACCGAATTGGGTCTTGTATAATTTTTCAAATTCAGCCAAAGTCGTTTCACCCTGAAAGCTTACCTCAGTTGTATTTTCCTGACCGGAAAAGCGCAGATAGGCATAACAAAACGCAATTTCGTACTGCTCAATACCTTGCCGGGCAACTGCTTCCCCGGCCATTTCGGCCAGTTCATTTTTCCAGGTTTCTATATTCGGCAAAGCTACGTCCCAGGGCAGCAGGATTTGTTTGGAAACAATGCGGCTGATCAAGGCTTCCCCAATGCCCGCCGCACTGAAAAGCCCGGCGTCGAAAGGGATGATAACGGTATTTATATTGAGCAAACCGGCCAGCTGGCAACTGTGCAGACCACCAGCCCCGCCAAATGTGATGAGTGCGAAGTCAGCTGGACTAATCCCTTTTTCGACTGAAATTTTACGTATTGCATCTGCCATTTTCTCATTCGCAATACGCTCCAGACCGGTCAGGATTTCATAGTAAGAAAGTGAATTTCCGGTTTGTTCAGCAATGCTCTGCGCCAGCTTTTCAATAGCAGCCAGCGCTGCGTCGGGACGAACCGGTATCCCGAATTTTTCTGCATTCAGTTTGCCCAGCAGCAGGTTTACGTCCGTAATCGTCAGCGGACCACCCGCACCGTAGCAGGCCGGTCCGGGCGAGGCACCTGCACTTTCCGGGCCTACCTGCAGGGAAAAGCCGTCAAACCAGCATACCGAGCCGCCTCCAGCCGCAACAGTTTCAATCGCAAGTGTGGGATTATGGAATTCAATTCCGTCAATTTCTGTAATGTATTTCAGCTCGGGCTGTCCGTCAATCAGTGCCGTATCGGTGCTGGTTCCACCCATGTCAAAGGTAATTGCTTTACCAATTCCCAGCCGCTTTGCGACATTGCCAGCTGCAACCATGCCACCTGCCGGGCCGCTGAGCAAACTGTCTTTGGCGCGGAAACCGCTCACTTCGGACAAGCTGCCCGTACTCGTCATTATTTTCAGACTTCCTGGCCCCAGCGCATTTTTGATATTGCTTAAATAAATATCCAGGATTGGGTCCAGATATGCATTTACAACCGCTGTCTGCGTCCTTCGCAGGTAATGTGAAAATGGGAAAAGATCTGAAGATGAAGAAATATATTTGGCGCCGTTTTCTCTCAAAAACGTCACCACCGCAACTTCATGATCGTTGTTCTGGTAGGCGTGCAGAAGCGAAACAGCCACGGAATCAAAGTCCTGAGGGTTTATTAATTCGCCAAGGTCCGTGGGCGACAGGCTTTTTATCACATTCCCGTTTGTGTCCAGCCGTTCGTCAATTTCAACAACTTCTGAGTAAAGCAATTCGGGCTCGGGGATATTCAGCTGAAAGAGGGAGGGGCGTTGTTGATTGCCGATATAAAGCAGATCTTTAAATCCTTTTGTAACAGCCAAAAGTGTCTTTGCGCCTTTCCTTTCCAGTAGTGCATTTGTGCCGCGGGTAGTTCCGAGGCGCATTTCAATGGGTGGCAGAGTGTTGGCTAGTGGTGTGCCTGTGAGTAGGCGGGCGGCGAGTACCGGAGCCTCTTCGCCGCTTGATAGTTCAAAATCGGTATCAGGGGAAAGAGAGAGTTCGTTTTCAAGTGTCAGCGTTTTTTGAAAACCATCCAGTGAAATGATTTTATTGACGGAACTGCTGCCCTGTGTCCGAAAATCATATCCGATCACCAGTTCATTGGCAAATTCCCAGGAAGCTTTGTAGCTATATGTATGGTCCGATATTTTTTCGGTGATCCTTCCTCTCAGGCGGCCGGAGCTCAGCACTTTGATCCGGGTTTTTGTTCCGTCCGGATCAATGGCCAGGCAGTCCGTAAATGTACCTCCGGTATCAATGCTTATTTTCCAGACGGGAGTAATTGTTTCTTTCAAAATAGAATAAGGTAATCCAGGAATGTGTTTAAACAGCAAAATAGCTGCTATTTGACATAAAACCTACTGACGGGTCGCCACTGGTCCTCCGGATCGATCCTCGATCCCGATCCCCCAACCCCGGACTTAAGTCCGGGGCTCGGGGGCCGGGGCTCGGGGACGGGGGCTCGGAGACCGGGGCTCGGGGGCCGGGGGCCGGGGCTCGGGGACCGTGGCCGTGGCTAGGGCTCGTGTACCGCGGCTTGACGACCGTGGCCGTGGCTAGGGCTCGTGTACCGCGGCTTGGGGACCGTGGCCGTGGCGTGGGTTCGTCGACCGCGCCTTGGAACGGAGCTGAAAACGCCCTCATAAAAAAAATCCCGAATGCGAAAACCGCATTCGGGATGAAAAATGTATTGTATTAGCTCTCTATTCCTTTACAACCTTCATCACACCGGTCATTAACCGCCAGTGGCCTGGGAAAGTACATACGTACGGGTAATCGCCTGGCTGATCAGGCACCACAAATCTCAGACGGTAGGTCTGGCCGGGGTTCACAAGCGGGGTCGCAGCGATTACCTGAGGGATATTTGGTACGTAATTTTTCTCCGCGCCATCCTTCGCAGTGATCATTTTATCGGCAGCAGCTCCAATGACCTCAGTGGATTTGGGTTTTCCCACAACAATATTATGCTGCATCGCATCCGGATTTTCGAATACAATCTCAATCGTTTTACCTGCTATTGCCTTGAATTCAGTCAGGGTGAATTTCATTTCTTCACGAATTGCCTTGATCTGCACCACCTGGATATTGGGATCGGAAGTTACATCTTCTTTCATGCCGTAAGATTCCAAAAGTGGTGTGAGCTTGCTGCTCAGATCCTCCGATATGCTGCTTTTTACCGATGCCAGCAAAGTACGGGCTGCATCCGAAGCAGTTTCTTTTCTTTTTGGGTTCCAGCTGCCTAGTATGCCTTTCATCACTGCATTACGTCCTTGCGGATCAAGTGACTGGGCAGTTTGGATAAGACTGATGACCTCATCGCCGCTTGCATAGGAAGTATAACCACGGGTAGCACGTTCGAGCGCAAAGTCCGATAAACGTTCCATTCGGCGTACTTCGAATGTTTTGCTTAATGTGTTATTCTTGTTTTCGTCTTTTTCAGGAACAACATTCTCTACGTCCACCGTTGCTGTAACCGTTACCTTACCCGATTCTTCAGAAGTAAAACCAAAGGTCGCTTTCCAGGGGCCGTTATTTCCCTCGGTCAGTTTTATCGTTTCGCCGGGAGCAATACCGTTTGAAAGCTGCTTGCTGATGTAATTGGTATTCAATGACCTGCTTCTGATCCCGACATTGACAACAGGCACCAGCTCTTTCGGCACCGCAACGCTTCCCTGGTTTGTAATTTCAACCACAACTTTGGCATATTCCCGGACATAAGGTGTGGCTGGCTCGATACTGATATTTGTAATCGCGAGCTCGGCAGTGCCTTGTACTGTTACTTTTCCTGCACCGTGGTTATCATGATTCATTCCGGCGTGGCCAGTGCCAGCCGAAGCAGCTTGTCCCGATTCTGCTTTCGGCGCTGACCCTGCCTTTGCTACACGCTGAGCCAGATATTTTTCACGCAATTGGCCATTATGTGAATTCAATATTGCAGCAAATGCGTCGGGCATCCAGCGATCGTCCGCCTGTGAATACGAGTCGAGCAAGGCAAGTACCGCGTTTTCGATCTCCGGCGTGAATTCAATTTCGGAAAATGCAAGAAGCGTATTCAACACCACCAGCTGGTCTTTATCATGCAAAGCATCCACGGAAAGCAGTGACTGGGCCGTCGCCGCAGTACGCGGCAAAACCTGAACTGCAGTTTTACGGACATCCCCGGAAGGATGTTTTAAAGCCCCGGTCACAACGGCCAAAACCTCAGGATCGCTGATCGCATTAAGACCTTGCAAAGTCCACAATGCATGGATTGCAGCGGTATTCAGCCCGATTTCATCAACGGTTTTGTCTTTAACCAGTTCAGTGAGCTTACTTACGACATCTTTATTTCCCCTCTCCACCAGCAATCTTTGTGCGTGACGACGCCATAGCATATTGGTGTTTTTCAAAGTAGCGACCAATTCATCCGGGCGGTCTTTGCTCAAACTGACCGGTGTATATTTTGGCGCATTTTTCCAGGCAATACGGTACAAACGCCCGTGCGTAAAGTCTCTGAGATCAGTTTCATAAGCATTTCCTTTTCCGTTTTCAGATCCTTTCGGAGTAGGGTTATGCTGGATGATGAAACTATACCAGTCCGCCACCCAAACCGCACCGTCAGGGCCTACTTCTGCAAAAACGGGCGAAACCCATTCGTCGGCCCCGGCCAGCAAATTGAAGCCAAGTACGTCCTCAAAGTCAGTTCCTTTTTTAGCCATGATATTCTGGTGCAGGATATGTCCGGTCGGTTCGGAAACGAAGGCAACCTTGTTCCAGTAACTTTTTGGGAATGCTCTTGCCGTATAAAAATTATGTCCCGCAGCCGCTGTGAAACCGCCGAAAACATCTACCTGACGAACTTTTGGCGTTATGGGCTGCATGTCTTTATGCGTATCCGTGCTGCGGCTGCCATTGTCAACTTTGCTTTCGCCAAAATACCGGTTCGGAATAGCACTGTACCATCCGTGTGAATTGTTGGCAGTAGAGCCAAACAAGTCCCCTGCCTCGTTAAAGCCCAGTCCCCAGGTGTTATTGGAGGTTTTGGCAACAATTTCCATATCAGTAGCATCCGGTTTGAAACGGAAAAGCGCCTGCCCGAAGTTAAGTGAATCGCTTTTTCCTACTTTCCCTTTGAAACCCGAGTAACCTACCGATCCGTAGATCCAGTTATCGAATCCATAGTGCAGGTTGGAAGGCCCAGCGTGGGTATCACCCGTTCCAAAGCCCGAAAAGAGTATTTTCTTGACATCGGCTTTGTCATCACCATTGGTATCCTGCAAAAAAAGCATGTGCGGCGCCTGCGAAACAATAATCCCGCCATTGGCAAATACCAGACCGGTCGGGATGCTCAGGTCATCGGCGAATTTTGTGAATTTATCAGCTTTGCCATCTTTATCGGTGTCCTCGCAGATCAATATATAATCACTGCCGCCGGTGTCTTTCCTTTCATTTGGATAGTCTTTAGTGATCAACACGAACAGCCTGCCGCGCTCGTCCCAGGTCATGGCGATAGGGTGCATCACATCAGGCTCGTGTGCAAAAACGTCCAGCGTAAAATCGACTGGGATCTGGATATGTTTGACAGATTCTTCCGGAGAAAGCGGCAATTGCTGCAATTGCGGGCCAGGACGCTGCTCATAGTTGGGAAGCTTGGCCTCACGGTATTCAAAAGGCTTCGGGGCTAATGCTGCCAGCGCTTTTCTTGCGTCATCATTCACCGCCCAAAGAATCCCTTTTTCTAATAAGTCCTGAAATCCCGGGGTGCCCCAGGTGCGCTCGTCGTGACCATATGCAGTATAAAAAACCCTGCCTTTTCCGTGCGTACGCACCCAGGTATAGGGTTCGTTGGCCAGGCCCGGTTTGTCTTTTTCCTGATCTTTCTGAACAATCCGTTCGGTCAAAACAATGTTGTCGGGCTGTAAAAGTGTATGCAGATACGTCTCATCAACCGTTTTAAAGGATTTTACACCTGCAATAGCGGGATGTTCGGGTTTAACCCAAACTGGCTGAATAGTGTCCCAGGTATGCCGCCAGAATTGGCCGCCGATCAGTTTCACCACATCCGGATTGTTTCTGAAACAATAGGAAGCGCAGTGCACCGGTATAAATCCTTTTCCGCTAGCGACAAAGTCCAGCAACGCCTTTGCCTGCTGAGGCTGTATAGAATCCCAGTTTGCAAAAAGCATCAACGCATCATATTTGTTAAGCGTTTCGGGATTAAGGTCGGCGAGATTGTCGGTGTAGGTAAAGTTAAAGCCTTTCGGTCCCAGCGCTGCCATAATTTGCGGCACACGTTCGGCGGGTTTATGGTGACCATTGTCTCCAAGAAAAAGTATCTCAAGCCGGCGCGCCCGGTCGGATTCTTTTTTGGAAGACGCACTTTTGACCGCAGCGTTCTGGGACGATGGCTGTGCGGCACAGCCCAGCAGGACAATGCCAAGTAAAAAGGATAACGCTTTGGTTTTCATTGTTTTATATTACGTTTCGTTGTCTTGAAAATGCGGTGTCAATTGCTTCTTTAACTATTATCCCAGCCGGAAATTTCCTGGAAGTCGAATAAATAGTTCTCTTTATAATCAATTCTATACTCAGTCAGCATCTTGATGTAATCATCTCGGAACGTTTTGGTCTGATGATGAATCTCCTGATCCTTTATATAATTTACTATTGGATCAATGTTTGGTTTGCTGTAAGAAAATGCACCATTATTCTTTTTGCCATTGAAACCGCTGGTCTATTCATATGTCGGTGCTCTGCACCTTGCATTTTACTGGCTATTTTAAATTCCCAGCTTAATGAAGAACCTTAACCCAACCCCGATGGTGCGGGGCACCACAATACGGATAGAAAAAATGCTGGTTCGTGTTAACACAAGGTGCAGCGCACCGAAACATAGTCAACCCGGAGGTCACACATTTTTGAAATCCGGCAGCTGGATCAATGCGCCGCCTTGCAGGGCGCTTTCGTGAGCCAGGATACCTACGCTGGTCCAGTTAGCCGACTGCCATGCATTCGGGAAAGGATCACGGTCTTCGATCAATGCGCTGATGAACTCATGGGCCAGATGCGGGTGTGAACCTCCATGACCGCCGCCTTGCACAAACGAAAGATGTGCGTTATCATCCAGGTTGTACACACCATGACCTGTGAAATGCTGAATTTCTTTTGGTAGCAAATGCGCGTAATCCGGCGTTTTAACTCTCTCGGGAATTTCGTGCTCCGGTTTTTTAGCCGTATGGATCACAGGATCCTCGCCTTCGATCAACGGCCATTCAAAGGACTTCTTGCTTCCGTAAACTTCAAAACTTTCGCGGTACTGGCGCGCTACATCGAAAAGCGAACGATATACATATGCGGATAAGTCGCTGTCTTTGAACTTGATGTGTGCCGACTCAACCGCAAAAGGAGAATTGTGGATTTTGATCAGGTCTTCGGCGATAGTTCCCGATCCGAAGCACGAAACGTACTCAGCTTCCAGTTTCAGCAAACCTGCAACAGGGCCTACGCAGTGTGTGGCATAGTGCATGGGAGGAAGTCCGGGCCAGTAATCGGGCCAGCCTTCCATTTCCTGCTGGTGGCTCGCTTTCAAAAACTGAACTTTGCCCAACTCTCCTTTTTCATACATTTCTTTGACAAACAGAAATTCACGGGCGTAAACCACGGTTTCCATCATCATATATTTTTTGCCGGTTTCTCTGGTAGTCTTAACGATCTCGATACAATCCTCCACGCTGGTTGCCATCGGTACGGTACAAGCCACATGCTTGCCTGCGCGCAATGCTTTCAGTGTCTGTTCGGCATGGTTTGGGATCGGCGAATTGATATGGACAGCATCCACATTGGGATCGGCCAGCAAGTCATCGTAATTGGAGTAGCGGACTTCAATGCCATACTGGTCGCCCACTTCGTTCAATTTTGACTCCGTACGTTGGCAAATCGCGTACATATTGGCATTGGGATGTTGCTGATAAATGGGGATAAATTCGGCTCCGAAGCCCAGTCCGACGATAGCAACATTGATTTTTTGAGACATACCTGATAAAAGATTAATAATGATTGATTAACGGGCTAGAGTGAATTAGCTGAAAGACAGATTATTGACAATACAATTTTAAAACAAAATAGTGCTAAAAACTTTACGTCTTTTGATTAGTACTGACTTTATTTTGATCTTTTTTTAAATGATGTAAAATTTTCAGGCAAAATAAAGCTATAATCTTGCAGATAGCGTGTCTTTTTTAACTTTGTCCATTATGATACGACCGGCTACTTCACAAGACGCGTCAGCGGTTGCCCCGCTACTGGTACTGGCCATGGGGCACATTGCTGGAATATTTGCAAAATCGGACCAATATGAAGATGCTGTCCCTTTTTTCGAGGCATTTTTCGAAAGAGACGATAACCAGTACAGTTATGCCCATACACTGGTTTACGAGGAGAATAATACTGTTCTCGGTTCTGTTACCGGCTATGACGGCGCGCGGCTCGCGGAACTCAGGCAGCCAGTACTCGACCGGCTCAGAGAATCTGATCCGGATTTCACACCGGGCGACGAAACGGAAGCTGGGGAGTTTTATATGGATTGTGTAAATGTGCGTACCGATCATCAGGGAAATGGAATTGGCAAGAAACTGATTCTGGCTTTTTGTGAAAAAGCCAGACAGCTCGGTTTCAAAAGAGTAGGGCTGATCGTGGACAAAGTGAACCCGGATGCAAAAAAGCTTTACGAAAAACTAGGGTTCTATGTCGCTGGCGAAAAAGATTTCCTGGGACACAGGTATTTTCACATGGTCCGGGAAGTACAATAGATAATTAACCAAACTGCCTTCCTCTCATGAAAACCCGCCTTGTTTCACTGGATGTTCTGCGCGGAGTGACGATCATCCTGATGACAATAGTCAATAACCCTGGTGACTGGGGTAACGTATATGCACCTTTGTTACATGCAGAATGGCACGGCTGCACCCCGACCGACCTCGTTTTTCCTACCTTTCTGTTTATTGTCGGAGTGTCGGTCGTACTGGCTACCCCTCAGAAATCCTGGGATAAGGGTGTTTTGCAAAAAATAGTCACACGAACGTTGCGAATTTTTTGCCTGGGACTTTTTTCCGGATTTTTCAACAAGATCCAGTTCTTTGGATTGGAAGGTCTGCCGCTGCTAGGTGTGAGGTTGATGATCACAGCTATCATTGTCGTCGCATTGTTTTCGGATTATGACCGGAACAGGCAGTTTATAGCAGCTGTTTTTATTTTTATCATCATGATGGTGCTGGCTTTCGGGGGCTTTGAAGCATTTAAGAACGTTCGGATTCCTGGCGTACTGCAGAGAATTTCTGTGGTCTATTTTATCGTTTCGCTGCTATATCTGCGGACAAGCTGGAAAACCCAGGCGGCAGTCGCGGTTTTGCTGTTAATGGGGTACTGGGCGATTATGACGTTGATACCTGTCCCCGGGATAGGAGCGGCCAATCTTGATAAAGGGACGAACCTGGCTGCCTGGCTGGACAATCTGTTGTTGCCGGGACATTTGTGGGCGTCTTCTAAAACCTGGGATCCGGAAGGAATTTTGAGTACAATACCAGCAATAGGCACCGGAATTGCGGGATTGCTGACGGGGACTTTGCTCAAACGGGATTTTTCCAAAAGTCAAAAAGTAAGTTATCTGCTTATCGCAGGTATCTCAGGTATTCTGATTGGCTGGCTTTGGCATTTTGTATTTCCGGTCAACAAGGCACTCTGGACGAGTTCCGACGAGTTCCTTTGTTTTATATGCCGGGGGCTGGGCGCTGCTATGCCTGGGAATTTTGTATTACATCATTGATGTGAAAGGCTACTCCGGCTGGACAACCTTTTTCGTGATTTTCGGGGTTAATCCTATGGTTGTTTTCTTCTTCTCCGGGATGATATTCCGGGTTTTGAATGCTGTTAAAGTAGATAATCCAGCCGAGGCGGGTCAGGAGACGATGGATCTGGTTCCTTACTTTTATCAGTACCAGATCGTGCCGAAGTTTGTGAACCCTATGAATGCTTCGTTGGCTTATGCGCTGCTGTACCTGGCTTTGTGGTTTGTGATTTTATTTATTCTCTACCGTAACAAGCTCGTCTTCAGGGTTTAACTTTCTTAAAGAAAAGTGAAGAAATTTTGTCTAAATTGCTTCTTTAAAATTTTTTAAGAATTCAATTTTACCCGTTACTATGTTTCAACGCAGAGACTTTATAAAAACAAGTGCACTGGCCGTCGCCGGAGTTGCAGCTTCAAAATGGACTTTTGCCAAAAACGCCGCAGACTTTCCCGTAGTGCGTATCGCGGCGGACAAACGAAGCTTTACCAGTGCCGCCGTTGAGGCTACGATTGTGAGAATGAAAAAAGTGATCAAAGATCCTGAACTGGCCTGGCTTTTTGAAAACTGCTTTCCCAATACCATTGATACCACCGTTCATTTTAAACCCATTGACGGCAAACCTGACACTTTCGTCATTACAGGCGATATTGATGCGATGTGGCTGCGTGATAGTACGGCACAGGTATGGCCTTACCTGCCTTTGCTGAAAGAAGACAAACAACTGAAAGAAATGGTGGCGGGGCTGATCAACCGCCAGACGAAATGCATTATCATTGACCCGTATGCGAACGCGTTTTATGACCGTCCGAAAGAAAGTGAGTGGAGCAAGGATACAACGGATATGAAGCCGATGCTGCATGAAAGAAAATGGGAGCTCGACTCGCTTTGTTACACGATCAGGCTGGCTTATAACTACTGGAAAACAACCGGGGATACGAGCCCGTTTGATGCAGATTGGGTAAAGGCCATGCAGCTGGTGTTAGAAACCTGCAAAGTGCAGCAGCGGAAAGAAGGTCACGGATCTTACAGGTTCGGGCGCGTTACGTCCTGGTCAACCGATACTGTCCCTGGAAACGGTTATGGTAATCCTGTAAAACCAAACGGTTTGATAGCGAGCACTTTCCGGCCTTCTGATGATGCGGCGATTTATCCGTTTTTTATACCATCCAATTTCTTTGCAGTGGTTTCCTTCCGGGAAGTAGCCGAGCTGCTCGAAAAAACCGGAAAAGACGCGAAGCTGGCTGCGGATTTTAAAGCGCTGGCGACGGAGATTGAGAATGCTTTAAAAAAATATGCAGTATACCCGCACCCTGAGTTCGGTAAAATATATGCTTTTGAAGTGGATGGTTTTGGCAATTACCTGCTGATGGACGACGCCGGTATTCCTGGTCTGATCAGTCTGCCGTACTTGGGGGCCTTGTCTGTCAAGGACCCGATTTACATCAATACAAGAAAGTTTGTTTTAAGCGGTTCAAATCCATATTTCTTCAAAGGAAAAGCCGGAGAAGGTCTGGGAAGCCCGCATACTTTGGTGGATCAGATCTGGCCGATGGGAATTATTGCCCGGGCGATCACTTCGACGGATGATAAGGAAATTGAAGCACAGCTGAAATTGCTGAAAACCACGCATAACAATACAGGTTTTATGCATGAATCGTTTGACAAAGACGACCAGTCCAAATTTACCCGGAAATGGTTTGCCTGGGTCAATACGCTTTTTGGAGAGCTCATCCTGAAACTGGAAAAAGAGCGTCCTCACTTGCTGGCGAAGGTTTATTGAAATTAAATGATTACTACTGCCGTTGTCTGTAACTTACCGGCAACGGCAGTTTTTATAAAACCAATAAGAAAATTGGCTGGCCCTGTTCTATTTGAATCATTACTTGAGAGGTTTCCAGGCAAGGGAGGCTTCTATTACCTTATTGTTCCCGACGAAGTTGCAGAGCTTTTTGTTGAGGGCAGAAAGCCCGTCAGGATGGTTTGCTTGCTCAATGAAAAAGTGGAATTCCAATGCGCGATCAGGCCAAAAGGGGACGGTGGTTTTTATATCAATGTAGCTACTGCCCTCCGGACAAAGGCGAAAATCAGGTTGGGCGATAAAATCCAGGTTCAGGTAAGGAAGGACGAAAGTACTTACGGACGCGATATGCCAGAAGAGCTGACTGAACTTCTGGCCATCGACGAAGAAGGTAACCGGCTCTTCCACGAGCTCACCCCCAGCCACCAGCGCGGCATTATTCACTATATAGCCTCCTCCAACGTAGTGCAGACAAGGATCGACCGGGCTACAAAAATGATAGACCGGCTGAAAGTGGTAGGAGGGGTGTAGCGGAAACTATATATGCTCAAGTATAAAGTCTGCGGGAATCAACAATTTCTTGTGAAGAGCTTTGATAAAAGGAATATCGGGCTTTTGTTTGCCGTTCAGGATCATAGATAATTTTACGGTAGACACTCCCAAGTTCTCCGCGAGATCTTTTTGTTTAAGCCGCATTTCATACATACGAAGTTCGATCATATCAGACAAAGTGTCGGGCAGGGGAACAGTATAAATTCCCTGTTCGTAGGCCTGTAAAGCCAATCCCATTTCTCGGATTTCCAAAGACTCTTCTTCTGTGACATTTTTCTCACCCTTACGCATCAGCTCGTCCACCCGGGCTAGCAGGCTGGCGTGCTCATTTTCGTTGGTAACCTTATATTTAAGTGACTTGTTTTTCATAATAAGTTGAGATCCAGATTGTCGTATTGTTTATGAGTTCCAATGAATTTGATATAAACAGTTCTGACGTTGAAATGAATTCTTACAATAAGCCGGTAATGATTTCCTTTGATATTGAAAACATAAAGGTCATTTCTGACGGCGTCGACAGACCCAAATATTTCACGCACTGCATTAAAATTGGCAAAATCAGCCTTTGTAAATATGATATACCAATTATTCAAAGCATTTCTAGAGTCCGGATATGCATCTGCGAAAGACTTTATAGTGTTGTAGCTGAAGATGATCACAAGTGTGTGTTAATGCAAAATCGCTTAACAAAATTAAGAAATTCTTAATTTTGTTAAGCGATTTTATGAAAATTATTTTTATCAGATATTTGACTTAATAAACGCCAGCCCGTCCCGCATCAACTGCTCCTCGGAATCGAACATTTTTCGCCAGATATTGGCTACCGGTAGTTTCGGACTGAAAGCTTCAATGCTGATCCAGCCGTCGTATTGGATATCCTTGATTGCCTTAAAAACACCTTCCCAATCTACATTTCCCTTGCCAGGTGTAGACCGGTCGTTTTCAGAAAGCTGGATAAATGAAATCCGGTCGCCGGCTTTGCGAATGGTATCGCCAATGTTTTTCTCCTCGATATTGGCGTGAAAAGTATCGAACATGATCTTGCAGTTCGAATGGTTTACGTCGTCCACAAAACGGATCAGCTCATCTCCACAGCTGGTAAGGTATAATTCAAACCGGTTCAGGTATTCAAGTCCTAGCATGATATCCAGTGATTCGGCATACTCGGCCAGTTCCCAGATGCCTTCTACGCCCCATTTCCATTCGTCGGAAGTGGCGGGTTTTCCGCTGAAAACGCCAAGGGCTGAATGGTAAGGACCCATCAGCTTGGACGCACCGAGCACGAGTGAGCAGTCGAGTACTTTTTTGAGATGTTCGATCGTATGCCGGCGCATGCCAGGATCACTGCTGATCAGGTGTGTGTCCGGACCACAGATCGTATCCGTTTCGCATAGAAGCCCAAGTTCGTCGAGCTTTTTGCGGAAGCCAAACCAGTGTTCGGGATTGGTATTGAATATCGGGACTTCCACGCCATCAAAACCTATTTCTTTTATCAGTTCGAGCGTAGGAAAAAGGCTCTCGTCAATTTGATTTCCCCAAAGGAGAAGATTCATGCTGTACTTCATCAAGTCGATTTTGATCGGTAACCCTGTTTGGCTGCCCGGATTTTAGATAGAATTCTTTATCTTAAAAAAGTAAATATCTGGATAATATTGATACAATTTTACGACAAAAAATGACGGTGCATATAATCTCATTTGACTAGTATCGGCTATATTTTGATATGCATGCAGGCATTTTACTGAAAAAGAGTTAAAAAACGTTATAAACCAAATCGCCGGTCATCTGGTTAGATGACCGGCGATTGGCTATTGGTATACCCGACGTTACTGTGCCCGGTTGAATATCAGCTGATTGTTATCATCATAATAAAGGATCAATCTGTTGGGTTTCAGCTCATACAAGTTAACATTTGGCAATGCGTTGACAAAAAGATTGCCCCATTTCGTTTCTGCCCTTTCGGTTCCGCCGCCTCCAATCTGAATCGTGTTTTGCTGAGCTATTTCGTAGGAACCCGTCAAGTAATTCGTTGATGAAGTCGCCTCAAGTTCTCCTTTTTCTTTAAAATTAACGCCTATCTCCATGACTCCCTTTGCCGGCTGAGGCCTGCTGATCGTATCACTCCCCTGCACAATGCTCTCCAGTTTCCATTTTCCCGTCAGTTCCATGTTACTGTTGATCGTGGTAGTCTTTCCACAGCCGGAGAGCAATGCGGGAAGAACGGTATACATAGCCAGGAACAAGTGACTTTTCATAGTGGTAAAATGTTTTAATAACGAAGTTTGAGGATGTAAAACAGGATAGTGATTTGGTGGATTATATGCATAAAAAACTATACCATTTTCACTTAGCTGCAGACGGTTTGTAAAGCCTGCTAAATACAACGCTAGCGGGAGAGTTATCGTTTGCCGAAGGATAATTTTAGTGCAAAAAGATAGTAGGATGTCCACTAGTTATATTTTAACATTAATATTGCAGGAAGTAATGTTTCGGGGTAAAATTCAGGTATATCAATGAAAGCACCCATTCACAAAAATATAGAAAGCCAGGTCCACACTGTCACCGTGCAGGAACTAAGGGACCCTCATTTTGATCCAAACTGGCATTTTCATCCGCATTACCAACTTTTTACGGTACTGGAAGGAACGGGAAAGCGGCTGATCGGGGATTCCATACAAACATTTGAACCGGGAGATACCGTATTTCTAGGGCCGGATGTTCCGCATCTATGGCGAAGCGATCCTGCCTATTTCGAACATGATTCCTCACTTTCGACCCACGGTATTGTACTTTATTTTCAGGAAGATTTTTTGGGTAAGGACTTTCTCGAAAAACCTGAAATGCTGGCGCTGCGCCAGCTTTTGCTGGATTCAAAACGAGGAATAGAATACAAGGGCCCGCTCCGGGAACACATCAGGGCCGAGTTGATGTCGCTTACGCATTCGGAGGGTTTTCAGAGTATTTTGCAATTGTTAACCCTGCTCCACCGACTGGCCCACGAGCAGGGAGGTACTCCGATTTCCAGTTACGGATATGTAAATACTTTCAAGGTTTCGGAGACGGAACGCATGCAGAAAGTCCACAATTATGTACTCCAGCATTTTGCACAGGAAATCAGGTTAGGAGACGTGGCGTCACTGGCCGGAATGACAGAGGCTGCTTTCTGCAGGTATTTTAAAGCAAGATCCAACAAAACCTTCATCGATTTTGTCAACGAGATCCGTATCGGCCACGCCTGCAAGCTGCTACTTGATGATAAATGGACCATCGCTCAAATCGCTTACGACAGCGGTTTTGACTCTTTATCCAATTTCAACAGGAATTTCAAAAAATACATCGGGCATACGCCTCGGGAGTACAAAGGGAATTATTAGGGGGTTAGTTAAATCTTAATAAACGAGGGCAAAAATCACCGATTTTCGCCCTTGTTCTAATTTCGAAGGTAAATTTTGCCCTCGTTTATTCCTTATACCCCGGCCCCTTTACAAATCTTCCAGGCTTAGCATTAGTATGTTCATTATTTTTCAAAACCTGAACCCCATTTACAAATACATCGGACACGCCGGTGGCGAACTGCTGGGGCTTGTCAAAAGTAGCGTGGTCAGTCACGGTTGCCGGATCAAAAATGACGATGTCTGCGTAATTGCCGGCTTTTAATTCCCCGCGTTTTTTGAGTTTCAGGTTGGTAGCGGGTAGCTTTGCCAGTTTGTAAATGGCCTGTTCCAGCGAAAGCGCCTTTTCGTCACGCACATAATGTCCGATTACCCGGGCGAAATTGCCGTAAGATCTTGGATGAGGCTGCGATTTTAAAAACGGGCCTTCGGGACTGTAGCTGGCAGCATCCGAACCAAAGCTTACCCAGGGGAGGCTGATCTGCTTCTTTAAATTGCTTTCTGTCATGAAAAAATAGGCAACTCCAATTCTCGTACTGTCATCAACGATCAGGTTGATTGCCGTTTCTTCGGGGGAAGTACCTCTTATTTTGGCAACTTCGGCCAGGGTTTTTCCGGTATATTTTTTCAAAGAATCCTGCCTGAAACCCAGCAAAAGGACATTCTCAGGGGATCCCGCTCCATAGTAAAGGTTCTCCCAGTTGGCTGGGTTGGTGTTCATTGCTTTTTTCATGCTGGCACGTATCGTCGGGTCCTGTAAGCGTTGCCACAATTTGCCAAAACCACCATCCTGCAAAGACGGAGGGAATGCGGCCGTCATGCCGGTTGCCCCGGCTATATAAGTGTACATGTCGGCGGTGATCTTCAATCCACCGGTACGGGCTTTTTCGATGCGTTTGATAATACCATCCATTTTATGCCAGTTATCCTTTCCCACTGCTTTGATATGATAGATTTCGGCAGGTATGTTTGCTTCCCGTGCAATGGTGATCAGCTCCTCAACCGCTTCATCGAGTTTGTTTCCCTCACTCCGCATGTGCGAAATGTACATACCGCCATGCCTGGCTGCTTCTTTGCAAAGAGCGATCAGTTCCTGGGTGTTGGCAAAAAAGTCGGGAGGATAAATGAGGGACGAACCGACACCCATGGCCCCTTCTTCCATCGCTTGTTTTACGAGTAACTGCATACTATCCAGTTCTGCCGGAGTAGCGGCCCGGTTATCTTCTCCTATCACATAAGTGCGGAGCGTGCCTGCACCCACAAACGATGCAATGTTACAGCTGACACCTTTCTTTTCCATGTAGTTCAGGTATTCGCCGAGCGTATTCCACTCTACTTTGTACCGGATATCTCCCTGCGACTTTTGAAGACTATTTTTCATTTCAGCGTTCATCGGTCCCATGCTTGACCCTTCTCCAAAGATTTCCAGCGTGACACCCTGACGGATATCGCTCTGGCTTCGGCCATCCTGGATCAGGGATTCGTCCGCCCAGCTTAGCATGTTGATAAACCCCGGCGATACGGCTTTGCCTTTTGCGTCAGTCTCATTTTTGGCCGAAGCATTTTTTAAATCCCCTATGAATGCGACCGTATCGCCATTGATCCCGATATCCGCAGCAAAAGGTTTTCCGCCATTGCCGTCGTAAACCGTTCCGTTTCGAATGATGGTATCATATTCCGTTTTGGAGTTACAGGAGAGAATAATCAGACTGGCTGCAATTAACAGGAGGGATGATTTCATATAAGTCAAGGGGTTGTATGATCCAGTTCGAAGTTAATTCTGTCTTGCTCGATCAGTTGTTTCAATTCTTCTTCTTTGGGCATATAAAGCCTGTATTTGCTGGCAAAAAGCTGTTCATTTTCAGCCAGTACGCTGTATTTTACAATAGTCTCGTCTTTTTCGGTACAAAGGATGATGCCTATTGTAGGGTTATCGTCGCTTCCTTTTTTCAAATCGTTGTACATCCGCACGTACATATCCATTTGCCCGATATCAGCATGCGACAGTTTGCTGGTTTTCAAATCTATCAGCACAAAACATTTGAGATAATAATTATAAAACACCAGATCCACAAAAAAATCGGAAGTGTCTGTTACAATATGTTGTTGTCTGGCTACGAAAGCGAATCCCTTGCCTAACTCCATCAAAAACTTTTGCAGATGATTGATCAAGGCTGTTTCAATGTTATTTTCTGTCAGGGAAGAATCCCAAGGGAATCCCAGAAATTCAAAAATGTATGGATCCTTTATGAAATTAGTTGGAGCCGGTTTTTTACTTTCTGCGGGTTCGATGGATCTGCCAATATAATTGCTGTCTATATTTCGCTGCAATGATCTTGTGTCCCAGTTGCCTTCGATAGTTAACTTTACATATTGTGTTCTGAATGTTTCATTTGCAACGCGACTGATTATACGATAATGCGTCCAGCTCAATTCGGTACGCACTGCGTTCCAAATTGGGAATGCAATATAAAAAGCCCTCATATTGTTCAGGTTACGTTCGTCAAAACCTTTTCCAAACTCGGTTGTGAGTTGTTTGCTCAAAGTTTTTAAAACAGCCTTCCCGTAGGCAGCCTTCTCTTTTCCTTGCTGTTCATCTTCCACGACCAGCTTTCCTATTTGCCAGTACATATTAAGCAATATACTGTTGCTGTTGCGGTAGGCAAGTTGCCTGGCATTGATAATAATATCTTTAACGGAAGCGAAAAGAGCGTTTTCGGTTTGGGGGTAACTCATAGTGCTTTTTTAAGAGTGTGGTGTTTGTGTAGATGTATTCAAAAATAAATATGCAAAAGTTCAAGCAAAGACTATATCCGGGTATAAAAAAATCCGGTAATTCCATGAAGAACTACCGGAAATTAAATGCAAATAAACTGCGATTCTACATCAGCCCTTTACCTTAGTGGTACCGTAAGGCCCTCTCTGCGGCCTGGACAAGGTGGCGTTTGCTTCGGGGTCGTTGATAAATTCTTCTTTTTTAGGATCCCATTTCAGCTTTCTTCGAAGCTTCATAGCAGTATGTGCGAGCAGACAGGCTGTGCAGGAACGCTGGGCGATTTCGGCGTGGCTGACGGTTTGCTTGCCACTTTGTATGCTTTCGATCCAGTTTTGATGCTGCTCCGGGCTTTCGTACAAATGGACCTCATTTTCACCGATAACCGAACCTAAAATTTTACTGTCGCTGGCATAAAAAGCTTCATTTTTCGCGCCATTTGCCGCAGCTCCGGGATCAGATGCAGTAACACCAACGTTCCCGCGTGAAACAAATATCCAGCCATCGGTTCCCTCGAATTTCACACCGTTCGGGTTTGTACCGCCGATCTCCATTTCCACTCCATTTGCGTATTTCGCATTCACTAAAAAATCTCCGTGGACGTCCCATAACCCAGAACCCTTAGCAGGGAAGGAGGCCTTTCCGTCAATTTCAATTGGTCCTGTAAGTTCTGTGTCCATGCCCCAGTGAGCAATATCGATGTGGTGCGAGCCCCAGCCGGTGATCATTCCGGCTCCGAATTGTTCCAGTCGCAGCCAGCCCGGCCGTTCGTTCAGCATATCGGTCTGGGAGTGGACGCGGTCGAGTGTATAGTAAACTTCCGGCGTGGACCCCAGCCACATATCATAATTCAGATTAGCGGGGACAGGCATTTGCGCCGGATTACCACCGGCAGGATCGCCCGGAAGTCCAACATAAACTTTTTTCAGCTGTCCTATTCTTCCGTTTCGGACGAGCTCGCAGGTTCTTTTGAATTGCGGCCAGGGGTTCATCGAGCGTTGCTGGCTTCCCAGTTGAAAAATCACCTTCTTTTTGATAATCATATCCGCCATCATGCGTCCTTCTTTAATGGTAAGGGACGTCGGTTTTTGCATATAGATGTGCTTGCCAGCCACGGCTGCCTCCATAGCAGGCTGGGCGTGCCAGTGATCGGGCGTGCTGATAATGACCGCGTCAATATCTTTTCTGGCCAGGATTTCGTGGTAGTCGTCGTACGTTTTTACTTCCAGGTACTTTTCTTTTCCAGTTCTTTCCGCGTATTTTTTTTCAATCCACACCTTTCCTTGTGCCAGTCTGTTTTTATCAAGATCGGCAACTGCAATGACGTGAGCGGCCTCGTTCTTAATTACTTCCGGCAAATCGTGGGACGATCCGATCCGGCCGAATCCGATCTGTCCGATATTAATCTTATTGCTGGGCGCATTTTTGCCAAAAACGGTTGACGGTACGATGGTTGGAAAAGCCGATGCTGCGATAATACCTGCGGTGCCGGTGGCTGCCTTCTTAAGGAAGGATCTTCTGTCCTGATTATTTTCTGCTTTGGTGCTCATATAGTCCGGGATTAAGGTTATTGTCTTTTGACTTGAACTGTTGGCGATGCGCCTGTCCTGGTATTCGTCCGGCGGTGCCTGTCCGGTTGCTCGTCCGGCGGTGCCAGACGTTGAGGTATGGGGGCCTTTCAGGCCTTTGGGGTTGATGTTGTTTGTTAGTTTGGTTTGATGGCGTCTTTTGGGGTTTTGGCGTATGACTTGGAGTAATTTCTGGGTTTCTGAGGGCCTATTGCCCATTCGATCGCGCCGAGGATGTGTTTTTTAAGATCTTCTTTTTCATAATCTCCTTTTTCATGTCCGAGCGATGTGTAAAACGCACGGCCTCCGTCATATTCATGCCACCATACCGACGGGAACACAGTGCCAAAGGTATCCAACGCCTTGCCCGCAGGTTTTTGGATGGTTGTGTGGTCATTAACTGCCAGCACATTCAGGTTTACGCCCAATTCCTTAATAAAATAGAACTCATCTTTTTCCCGGACCCATTTTTCCGGTAAATGTGCTAGTGACGGATTTTTCCTGTCGAGAATATTTACAGTAAAACCTTGCCCGGGCTCATGCCAGAAGAATGTTCCGCCCAGCATGTTTTTGAACCACTTCCAATTTCTCTCAGTGCCTGAGGCTGAATGCAGGCCCACGAAATTTCCTCCGGCCTGAATGTAGCGCATCAATGCAACGCGCTGTGCGTCGGTGTCAAACACGTCGTTGTTGGTATTGGAAAAAACCAGAGCATCATACTGTTTCAGATTTCCATCGGTGAATTTTGAGGGATCGTCTGTCACATCTACTGCAAATCCATTTTGCTTGCCCAGTGCCTGAATAGCAGCTACTGAGCTTGCTATGTTGTCGTGCACATATCCTTTTCCATTTTTTGTGTAGACCAGAATTTTAACCTTGCTCCACTTGATCTTCTGCGCATAAGACTGGCCTGCCGATGTCAAAATTGCAAATAACAGAAAGCAAAAAAATGCGGTCAGGGGATTGTATTTTTTCATTTATGATTGGGTTTGGTATGTCTGTTTAAAAACGTTGCATTTCAGTTCATTACGGTCTGTAGTTAACTTCTTCTGGTAGAATGTAAGTATGTTCAATTCTGAATTTCAGGTCAACAATAACATTACGATTCATTTTTTCTTTCAAAATCCAATAGAATTGCCGCCATCCACTGGCAAAGAAACACCCGTAATAAATTTGGCTGCTTCGGAAGACAGAAACACTGCGGCCCAGCCGATATCGTCCGGTTTGCCCCATATTCCCATGGGCGTCCGATCCATGGCTTTGTCGCGGCGGGAAGGATCGCCGTTCATGGCAGTGAGCATCATCGGAGTTTCGATAAATCCGGGGGCAATGGCATTGATCCTGACATTATGCGGTGAAAATTCAGTAGCGAGAGCTTTTACCATACCTCCTACCGCTGATTTGGAGGCTGTATAAGCAACCACCCTGTCGATTCCATACAGTGCCGCCATAGATGTGATCATCAGGACAGAACCTTTTTTGCGTTCGACCATCCTTTTGCCGCACTCCCGGGTAATGGAAAAAACCGCATGAAGGTTGGTTTGTACAATCCTGTCAAAATCATCATCTGTAACTTCCAGAGCGAACTTTTTCATGTTAATACCTGCGTTGTTGACTAGTATGTCAATCGGGCCAAGCGTGGTTTCAATAACCTGGATCAGATCCGGAATGGTTTTCAAATCCGTAATATCATTGACAAAATAGCTGGCCCGCGAACCAAGCAATGCTACTGCTTCCTGTAAAACAGCTTCCCTTCTGCCGGTGATTGCAACTTTTGCGCCTGCCTGTACCAGACAGCGGGCAATATGTAAGCCAATCCCGCTTCCGCCACCGGTAACCAGTGCCAGTTTTCCTTCAAGTGAAAATATATCGGCAAATGATGTCCCTGCCTCTTGTGTCGAATTTGCTGTTTCCATGTAAATTATTTGTAATTAATTTTCCTGAGCCCTCGAAATAGCTATTTCCAGGCCGCGTAGTTCCGCCAGGGCTTTGAGCCTGCCGATTGCCGAGTAGCCGGGATAGGTCCGTTTTTGAAGATCGTCGAGCATTTGAAATCCGTGGTCGGGGCGCATAGGTAGGTTCGAATCAGAATATCCCCGCGATGCTCGTCTTTTTTCTTCTTCCAAAAATGCCTTTACCACAGCATACATATCCACATCGCCATCCAGATGCGGGGCTTCATGGAAGTTTTTGGCGTGACCATTCGGGAGACCGGTTTCTCTTTTAGTAGTTCTTAAATGAACAAAATGTATCCTGTCTCCGAAACGCTCCACCATTCCCGGCAAGTCATTGTCTTCTCTCACGCCCAGCGAACCCGTACAAAAAGTGATGCCGTTTGCACGATAATTGCTGGCTTGCAATAATTGTTCAAGATCAGATTCGGTGCTGACGACACGGGGCAAGCCGAGAAGCGACCGAGGTGGGTCGTCGGGGTGGATACACAGCTTAATCCCCAGTTCATCGGCGACGGGCGCGATTTGGCTGATAAAATAATAAAGGTGGTCGCGCAATTCCTTGTCTCCGATATGGGCATAGGCATTCAGCAAATCCTGAAAATTGGTCAGCTCAAAAGCCTCTTCCGAGCCGGGAAGACCAAGCAATACCGTATTGGTGAGTTCGGAAATTTCAGCCTGCGACATGTTTTGAAACTTCGCAAGCGCCGATTCCCGGATCTCTGGTTCGTAGTCTTCGGCGGCGCCCGGCCTTTTCAGGATATACATATCAAAAAGGGCAAAATCTTCCCAGACAAACCTTAGCGTTTTATGCCCCTGCGGGAAAGTATAATTCAGGGAAGTACGCGACCAGTCGAGTACCGGCATGAAGTTATAGCAAACGGTATAGATGCCTGATTTTGCCAGATTTCGGAGCGAAGCTTTGTAATTTTCGATGTACAAGTCGCGGGAAGGAAGGCCTTTTTTAATGTCTTCATGCACTGGCAGACTTTCCACGACCAGCCAGTTCAAGGGAGTGTAATGGTCATTTCCTTCTTCGATGATCTGCTTCCGCTCCTCAATAGCTTCCGACGACCATACTTCTCCGACGGGTATCTGATGCAAAGCACTGACTATCCCGATACATCCGGCCTGGCGGATATCCATCAGAGAAACAGGATCGTTAGGGCCGAACCAGCGCATGGTGTGTATCATCTGGAAATTTATTTGTTATGGTATAAATATCTTAATATTAATTTGTATTGCAATCGATTGCATAAATTTTGCAAAAAGTTCTGATCTTCACAACCGGAATCTGGTTTTGCATATTTTACTTGTTATGCCAGTTGACGACGTGGCGTCAGATTTCCCTTACATTTGGTTGAAAAGAATTGAGTATGGAGAAGGAGATTACGATTTACGATATCGCGAAAATACTGGGTTTGTCTCCGGCCACAGTTAGCAGGGCTTTGAATGATCATCCTGCGATCAATATCAATACCAAAACTTCAATTGTAACCAAAGCCAGTGAACTAGGTTATCGTTCCAATACTTTTGCAAGTAATTTGCGGAAGCGAAAAACCAACACGCTTGGCGTAATCGTCCCTCGCCTGAACAGTAATTTTATGTCTGCGGTGCTGGCCGGGATGGAAGAAGTAGCGAATGAAGCAGGGTATAACCTGATCATCAGCCAGTCCCTGGAATCGGTTAAAAAAGAAATTGCAAATGCCAGGACGATGTTCAACAGCATGGTGGATGGCTTATTGGCCTCTGTCGCCTATGATACAGACGATGCCGGTCATTTTGAAAGCTTTGTCGCAAAAGGTATCCCCGTTATTTTCTTTGACCGCATTATCGGTGATGCCCGGTTTTCCGGTGTTACAATCGATAATGTGAAGGCAGGTTACGAAGTGACCAGGCATCTGGTCGGACAAGGATGCAGCCGGATCCTGCATGTGACCGGAAATTTGAAGAGAAATGTTTACGCCGGACGTATGGAAGGATATAAAAGGGCGATTGCCGAATTTGATCTTCCACAGGACGAATCCCTTATCCTGGTGACGGATCTGGGGCAGGAGGCCGGAAAGGCAGCCGCGCAATATCTGCACACTTTACCGGCACGGCCTGACGGCATTTTCCTGGCCAGCGACGTTTGTGCGGTGAGTTGTATCCAGGCATTGAAAGAAATCGGTTATGTAGTCCCGGGCGATGTAGCGGTAGCAGGGTTCAATAATGATCCGGTTTCACAGGTAATCGAGCCTAATCTCACCACTGTGCACTATCCGGGCGATCAGATAGGTCAGGTAGCTGTGAAAACAATGATCAATCATTTGAACGGGCACAGCAGCATTCATCCCGCCAGCAGCATAATTCTGGATTCGGAACTGATCATAAGAGGTTCTTCTCTGCGCAAAAAGAAGGGTAATTAAGTGGTTAGATCTCCTTTTACTACCAACATACCTTTCCGGTGTTTCCTGTTAATTCTATTTTTAAAACAAATGAGAAGTTTACTGTGGTTAACTGTCATGCTGGTATCCCTGCCCGCACTGGCGCAGCATGACGATTTGATCGATATATCCCTGAAACCTTTCTGGAAGAGTAAGATCATGTATAATGAATCGGTCATGATGGTCTCGAAAGACGGAAAACAGCCTGAGTCAAGACTCTTATTCAAGCCCCGGCGAATTTTGTCCGTCAGCAATTCCGGACTAGATACCGTCTATAAAGAGCATGTGGACTGGGAATATAAGGATGGAAGGATTGTATTGCTGCCCGGATCGAAAGCAGTTTTTATGACCGATTCGCAGTTGAATGCGGATTCGGCAAAAAAGTTTTTCCCGAAAAAAGGTGGGGGCAGAGTGCTTCACCAGGAAGGAGATTTTTTTCATCAGCGCCAGTTGGCGGTGACTTATAAACATCGCCGCAATGAATGGAAGGGACTAATTCCTGTTTTTAAACCTGATGCCTTACCCGTCACCATTGATGCGTTGCGGAATAAAAAACCTGTCAGGATTCTATTGTATGGCGACAGCATTGCTGCCGGGGCCAATTCGAGTGGGAGGGCAGGAGCGGATCCAAAGCTGCCGGACTGGGGAACGCTCGTGGTTGAGAAGTTAAAGAGGCATTATCAGGGTAACATCAATTTTACCAATACAGCCGTCGGCGGCAAAACGTCCAAATGGGGACTGGAAACGATTAAGGAGAATGTGATTGCGCATAGTCCCGATCTGGTGATCCTGGCATTTGGTATGAATGACGGAACCGGCAAGCTTGACCCTCAGAAGTTTAAGGACAATATCAGTGGTATGATCAGTCAGGTCAGGGAAAGCAATAAAAATGCTGAATTTATCCTTATCGCAACGATGCTTCCTAATCCGGAGTCACTTTTTGAGGGAACGCAGCCTGAATTTGCGAAGGTTCTGGAGGAATTGGTCGCTCCCGGCATTACTATGGTGGATATGTCGGCGGTACACCGGGAATTGTTAAAGCACAAATCGTATCAGGACATGACCGGAAACAACATCAATCACCCCAACGATTTCCTGATCCGCTGGTATGCACAGGAAATTCTCGGGGTTTTGATTGATCAAGGATATTGATTGAAGTTACATCCTCTTCACATCCACAACAAATATCTGTTGCGAAGCATTTCCACCGTTTTCTGCTTTAACCAAACGATTGAATGCGATTTTGGTCCCGTCGGGTGACCATACTGTGTTTGTCGGTGCCGGAGTTGTCGGTTTTGTCAATATCCGAAGCCTCTCTTCAAACGGTGCGTTTCCGGTAGCGCACAATACGATGCTGCCTTTGAAAACATAACTAACGTGTTTTCCGTCGGGATGCCAGCGGATATTTCCGGAGGGATCGGCATCATGCTGGGTCAGTTGCGCAGGCTGACCACCATTGGGGGAAATGGTAAAAACCTGTCCAATGCCGTTTTGATCTTTGGCAAAAAATGCCAGGCTGCTTCCATCCGGTGAAGATCTGACAATGCCCGTGCAACCTGGATATGCGGCGTCCGCGGTGAACGTCAGCCTTCTCTGAACCGTGCCTTTTGGCGGCATTGGGAAATCTGTGGCGGTTCCTTCCAACGGTCCGTTTTCACCTGCCTTTGTAATGTCATCGGGGATATCCACAATGAAGACTTCGGTCACTTCTTTTCCGTTTTTGTCTTTTACAGTTCCCAGGAAAGCCCTCGCTATCTGCCGGTGGCCATTTTTGTGTACATAACCGTTCGCTCCGACCCAGCTGTCACTGGCGGCATGGCTGATCTCGTCGGTTCCCGGTGCAGGCTCAGGCACCGTGCGGACCACCAGTGCACTGAACCATTCGCCGGAAATATTTTCACTGTTTTGATCAACGTGTACAGGCTTTATTTTCCTGGAAACCCCTATTGTTCTTAAATTTTTCTTTTGTCCCGTGGAATCTTCCAGGGCCTTCAGTATCGCATCATTATAAGTATATCCGATCCACTGTCCGTCGCCGCTCCATTCGTGCCGGTGCGTGCCTCCGCGTAGTGCGCCGGGCGTAAACGGGAATGTAACATCGCGGGCATCCATGTAAACCGGTACTCCCGGATTAGAATCTTCAATGATCACGCCAGTTCTCCTCCATTGCTGGTAAGGATTTTCCCTGGTACTGGTTGCCAGCCCATGAATGAAGACAACCGCGTTTTCCTTCGGGCTGTAACTGACAGCGCCTGCACCGGGGCCCCAGATTTCATTGTTTTTTATCTCAAATAATATGTTCTTCTCACCGGTCTCGATATTTACCTTTTCGATTTTTGCCGAAGCTGCAATTCCCCCGTCGTCAGTACGCGTGTCGTAAACCAGCCATTTTCCGTCCGGCGAAAAATTGTCGTTGTTGTCCAGGTCGTGGTGGTAGTTCAGGTCGTTTGTGATCTGCTTTTCGTTGGTATCGGCTTCTTTCTGACAGGATAGCATGGGCATAAAAAGGAATAAAATTAAAAATACGTTGAGTCCGGGAGTATGCATAAGACCTATTTTTGAGGTGTACTGATCACGCCTAGATATCTCCCCATCCAGTAAGGCAGCAGCCAAATGTCGCCGGCGCTATGCTCCGACCGGCCGTTCCCTCCGGTTCTGTCGAGGTTAAACATATTCGCGTTGTGGCGTTGTACCGGACGTTCATCAGGCGGAAGCACTTCCTTCGTAGTTTGTTTACGGAAATCCGGTGTGATCAGATCAATATCCTTGCGGTGGCTGTTTTTGATTGTCCAGTCTATCAGGTCCAGCGGATGTTCCTGCAGGTACCACACAGCTTCGTTCAGATCAAATTCATCGGCACCTGTCAGTGCTGTGAAAATGTTCCATGCACCTTCTTTTTCAGGTCTCTCTGCTTTCCAGTGGTCAATGATGGATTCTTTGTATTTAGCTTTCAGTGTATCATTGAAAGCATAGCGGTACAATCCCCAGTAACCCACAAAATACATTTCATCATCCGAGTGGTTCCAGCCGTCCGACATGTGTTTGGCGTGCTCGTCTGCGTCTTCCGGCGCTTTACCAATCACGCTCATAGGTCGCATCATGTTTTCCAGATAACCGTATTTCGTCATGAGTTCAAAGGCTTTTTCCTTATATTTTTCTTTTTTGGTAAAATGGTACGCCGTCTGGAGCATGGCGATGATATTAGAGGAATTCAGTTTCCTGTCGCCCACATTTTCCGGGAAAGCATTGACATACTCGGGGTTCCATTTGCCCCACATCGTAGGTTTACCATCGTAATCGATCAGGTACATGTTGTTTTTCACAATATGTGACATCACCGTATCAATCAGCGCAATAGCCCTGGTTTGCATGGAGGGTTCATCAATGAGCTCAGCCATCGCGCCAAAGGCGAAAATATGACCGATTACTTCGTCGCTGCTGGTGGTCGACTTCCAATCCCATTCCTTTTCAGGCGAATGCTGCCAGCGCTCCGCGTCGTGAAGTTCGCTGATATGTCCGGCCCGTTCAAAAGATCTTGCAGGAAAACCGGGTACCGGGTTGATGGAATACAATCTTTCCATAGCATCCAGCGACTCGCGGCAGTTTTGAAGAGCGGCAGAGTCTTTAGTTACAGCATATCTGAAAATTTCTCCGCCAAGGTACATAGAGGTCCAAAGTCCGTCATTGTCGGAATCTTCCATGGACCCGGTTGAGAGCTTACCATGCTCCATACCGGAAAGTGTCGCGTTGAAGCCGTTCCGGATGTGTCTGAGCCTGACTTGTTGTTCAAAAAACATAGCTTTTTCTTCCAGCGTCATTTTTTTGAAGACAATCTGACCCAATCCCGCTGTCGTCAGCACGAGAACAGAGTTTTCCGGGCCTTCTGAAATATGGATCACTTTGTTACCCGGCAGCCAGCGTTCTCCGTAGTAATAGTCAAATTTCCCGTCGGCCCGAAGTGCGAATGCACCATCATTACTTCCAAACCATACTTTCCCGTTAATTTCTTTGACTGCCGTAATATGGGCAGACGGCAGTTTTTTGTTAATAGCGCCTGTTTGTTTTTTGGCTGCTACGTCAAAAGTAATGTACCCGTCAGTCGTGCCAATGATCAGGTTTTTACCTTGATCAGCCAGGTCGAAAGCCGTAAAATCGGAACCGTCAAATACCTTCGTAAGCTGGTTGCCGGCAGCGGAAAATGTAGACAGGGATTTTTTTCCAAGAATCCAGAACTGATTTGCCTGCTGCTGATAAATAATCGCTATTGCTTCGTCACCGGACAGATCTCTGGCCCAAAGCGTCTTCGAATCTTTGATCAGTTGCAAAGATTTACCGTCAGAAACGAGGAATTCGAAATCCTTGCCCCCGCAGAAAATGGCCGCTCCCGGGAGCCCGTGCCTCGATAAAAGTTTGCCGGCCCAGGCATTGCTGAAAACGACCGAATCGCTTAGATACACGATCTGCTGGTCATAAAGTCCTGTGGCGGCTATTTTTTTATCTGTCAAAAAACGATATGACTTGTCGGGATCAAGGCTGCCGGGATACAGGAATTTCCCATCATAGGGATGCAGCATGCCCTCTTTGGAAAATACTTTGATGGCCCCGTTGCGGTCCGAAAATGCTTGCAGCAAATGGTTGCTGATGGTGTCACTGTAATATTTTACACTAAGGTCCTGTGTAAAAGGCTTGTCTTCATACACAGGCTGCTTTGCTGAATTTTTCGAGCAGGCATATATCCCGGCAAGACCGAGTGACAGAAAAAAGAAATAAAGGGATTTACGCATCAGAATCATTGGTTAACAATTTTTCGTGGGTCCACGACTACATACTTAATGGATTTTTTAGATTTTTCCGGATGATGGGAGTAGGTGATATGAAGCATACCGTCGGTTGTCTGAATTAACGAAGGATAGGAATAGCCCCCTTTTTTGGAAAGATCATTTTCTATAAAGGTTTTCCATTTCCAGGTTTTGCCCTCATCATCAGAGATCCGCAAGCTTAACTGGTACCTGCCATCATCAATATCGTTACCAAAAAAGGCCCACTTCCCGTCTTTCAAAACCAAAAGCTCGACGCTGGCCGTATTAGGGATATCCGTTTTTTTTGTAGCTGTCCAGCTTACGCCTTTATCCGACGACTCGCTTACATGAACACGTGTGGGTTCGTCGCCGCTATCCCGCATATAGGCAACCAGGTTTCCGTTCTTTTTCTGTACAACCGCGGGTTGGATCGGTCCGCGCCCTACAACCGGCAGGCCCGGTTTCCAGGTATTTCCATTGTCTTCAGAAATGGCCATCATCGAGAGATTATAGCCGTCGGAATAGAGTGGTAAAATGACCCGTCCGTTTTCCATCAGGAGCGGTTTGATCCGTGTCATCCAGCCAATGCTGCGTTTGGGAAGATCTTTGCTTGCTTCAATGATCATATCATCGTATTTCGGAGCATATCCCGCCCAGCCAGCGGAGTAGGGAGGCAGGTCTTTGAATTTTTTCTCAATTTCGTCTGCAAATTTGTTATCCGGTTTGAGCAGAATGTCATCCTGCCAATTCCAATCAGGGGCAGCATTGCCATTGTAATTGGTAGATGTCCGGAAGCGCAGGATCGAATGTTCCCAGATATTGGCCTGGACTGCAATCCATATCAGAAAAAGTTTTCCCTGTGCATTCAGGAAAAGTACCGGGTTACAGTCGGGAATATCGGGAGTATCGGCCATGAGGAAAGGCTCACTCCATTTTTTCTCTCCTTTTTTAAGGCGCGCACCCATGATCCGGACGTCGTCTGCGGTGCGTTCGCCGCTTCCCTGAAACCAAGCCACCAGAAAATCGCCGTTTGGTAAACTGACAATGCTGCTTCCGTGGACGTGTTTTTCCTGTGGCGGAAAAATGAGTGTTTGCTGTAAAACAGCTGCCGACTGGGCAAAAAGACCTGCTTTAAAAGCAATGGATAAGATAAGTAGTAATATTAATTTTTTCATTGTAATGTTTTTCTTCCTTCCGATTGTCGGGATTTATTTGGTAATCATGCCGAGGTATCTCCCCATCCAATAGGGCAGCAACCAGAAAACCGGCTCCCGTTCTACCTGTGGATTTCCTCCGGCCAGGGTCCACGGGTTTTTGTCCCAGCGTACTGTCATTCTGAGGCTGGCAGGTTGCAACTGATCCACCTGCTCATCTTCCAAAACCGGCGTTCTCACAACTTTGATATCCTCTCTTTTGCGGTGATCGATCGGCCAGTCGATGAGATCCAGGGGCGTGTCGATCAGAAAATCAACCGAGTTGCCGAGCTCGGATTTTTTATCCAGGGAATAATTGTAGATAAAATTGATCAGCGGATTATGGTCAGCAGTGCGTTTTGTAAACCATTCTTCCAGATGATCTTTATAGAATTTCAGACGCACGGGATCTTTTTCACATTTGATCAGGATCGGATAAAGATAAGCTTGCAGCACGACATCGAAATAGATCAGCCAGGCCGGGTTTTGTTTGGTAACCTCTGCCATATTCTCAAGATAATGCTCGTTTTTGATCAGACGCACATATTCTTTCTCGTACTTTTCATTGCTGGTCATGTGATAGGCCAGTTTAAGAAATGCAAGCATTTCCATGGAATTCTGGTTCCGGTCGGGCAGCCATTCGGGGTCGCGGTTCAGCTTGTCGGGCGACCATACCGACCACCGGGTATGCGTACCGTCCACATCCACGAGGTTCAGGTTATTTTTCAGCAAATGGTCTACAATGTTGCCTACGTGCGTGGCGATGATCTTCTTTTCTTCGTTATCGGCTACCAGGGTATAATAAAAGTAATAGCCGAACATGTGCCCGCACATTTCATCGCTGCTCGTATCGCCTTTCCAGAGCCATTTTCCGTCCTTCGATTGATGCCAGCGCACTTCCACCGGCTTGTTCCGTGGTTCCTTCACGAGTTCATCGGCTTTCTCCCTTTCTGTGTAGGTCCGGTTGCCGTCGTGCATCTGTTTCCAGTCGGCCGGAATAATTGTTCTCGCAAAAAAACCATCGGTACCGGTAACCTGCTGTAAAAGCCTGAGAAATCCGAATGCTTTTTTCGCGTTTTCTTTTGCTTCCGGATTTTTGGTTGCCGCATACCTGAAACTTTCCATCGCCAGATAATTTCCGGTATATTCTCCGTCATTATCGTCGTCTTCCGGCTCCCAGGACGTAGTGTCGCCAGGGATTTTCAAATGTGCCTGACCGGCGATCCAGGGTGCCCGGATATGCCTTTTCATCAATACATCAAAGAAAAAGTCATTCTTTTGGGAGAGTGTCATTTTCATCTTCCTGATCGCACTGACCCCTTTGGGCGTAGCGATCCAGGCAGTGCCTTCTGTGTCAAAAACAATGTCGTTGACCTGGTCGTCCATTAACCATCTCCGCGAAAAACGCAGCGAATGGCTTCCGTCGGGAAGGTACCGCACTACGCCTGTCTGTGTTCCGACCCACATGGAACTGTCAGGAGCGAGCCGTACTGCATTTACATAGATGGAAGGGATGCCATCTTCGGTTTTGAGTTCCTTTTCTTTTTTCTCTGAATCGCAAATGGTAACGCCTCCAAGGCCACCAACCCACAGTTTACCACTTTTATCAAAAGCCAGCCCTTTTGCATATCCGCTAATCAGGGCGTCGGTTTTATAATAATGCTTTGTTTCATTTTCCGTCCAGTGGTATAACCCCACATCCGTCGCAACCCATAATCCATGGGTCCCATCTGAAATTACATCACGCACGGATTTTGATAATGTGTTCTTTGTTTTTTCAAAATCCTTTCCTCTACGCAGCCAGAAACCGTTGGGCCCAAGCGCATATAACCCGTCGGCAGTGGAGCATATAGCGGATATGGGGCCTGCAGGGCCGGTTGTTTTTTCAAGAATGTCGTTTTTATAGCTGAATAACCCATTCCAGTTTCCAAGCCACACAGTACCGCTGCTGTCGGCCGCTACTGCGAAAGCCGGGCCGTTATCTTCTCCTGTTATAATGTGTACCCATTTTGTTTCATGTTTCTTTTTCCTGAAAACACCTGCTCCTGTCGCTATCCAGATATCGGAGCCCTTGTCCACCGTAATACTCCGTACATCATTGGCAGCCGCATCTCCCGGGATCGGAAATGCTTCGTGAATCTCCTGAACGAAGACCTTGTCCTGATAGAAAGTGCCTTCCGTATCGATACTCGCTTTCTTTTTACAGGAAGCAAGTATCAAAACAGATAGGGTAAAATACGCAGGCAGATGTTTCAGGGTAAGGTTCATCATGCCTCGGCGTAATTTACATTTTCCTGAAAGAGGAGGTTTACAAGCTTTTTATATTGAGAAAAATCAGGGATCAAGAGTTGTGCCCCTGCTTTTACAAGACGAGGACGTTTGGCAGGATTATGGCCGAAACGCTGCAATTCATTACTTGTGATACCGACGGAAATACCTCCCGCGCGGCGTCCTTCACGTATTTCATCAGGCCCGTCTCCAAAAACTGCGAGCTCGTTTCCGCGAAGATTGTTGTCGCGAATGATCTTTTCAATGATCATTTTTTTAGAGAATTTGGTGTAGTCTTTTAACGCCCCGTAAATTCCGCCGTCGAACAAATCCGCGTATCCAAGCATTTGGGCTTCATTTTTAACATCATCTACATCGGTTCCGCTAGCCAGGTACATGGTCACGCCCCGTTCTTTCAGCTGATAAAGAAATGCCACAGCTCCTTTCATGGTATAATCTTCCTGCCCGAGTTCACCGGCCGCCAGTTTTTCCATGCGCTTGTTGACCATTTCCATCAAACCGTCGTTGTAGATTTCTTTATACTGGAATTTGTCAAGGATTTCATCTTCCGGCACATATCCGAATTCCCGTACAAGATTCACCAGACCTTCCATCTGATAGATCGTCTGAATCCCGGTGGTCTTGTGAATAAACTCCTTAACCTGGGCCATTACCTTATTGTAAGTACCGGCGTCGACGGTGTCATATTGCCGTCCCAGAATAGATTTCATCATCACAGGTTCCATAATCTCCTCCCAACCCTGCCGAAGCGAGCTGATCGTTCCGTCGTGGTCAAAAACGGCATAGCGTATATGTCCGAGTTTTTCGAGCACTTCCGGCGCGCACAGTTCAAAGTCTGTACCGGGATAGTATACTGCGCTCCGTTCATTTTCAGCGAGATCGGCATTGAAAATATAATCCGGTTCTGTGCCCGTTTTAATGATCTCCTCACCCGAAGCTGTACCTGTCGTATATAGTTTCTGCACAGTTACGGCAGCGGCTGCATTGGCAAATTCAGCTGCTTCTGCCGGTGTTATGCCTGCGGCAAGGCAAAGTGTGAGCGCGCTCAGCGCAGTGTCGCCCGCTCCTACGGTGTCCAGTTTATTTTTTAGTTGTAATCCAAGAACTTCGTGGAAACCCTGCTGATCGAAGGCGATAATGCCTCTTTCACCGCAGGTAGCAAAAACCGGCTTACCCGATTTTTCAAAAATAGCACGGCCGAATTCCTTCACCTTAGCCACCGGGATACTTTCACCTTCAACAACCTGCTCACCAGCCAGGGCAGCGATTTCCCGGTCGTTAACCTTCAGATATGTATTTTCGAATTGTCCGTTAAAGTGACGTGAGTCGAGCATCACGATCTTATCCTTGTACTTCGCAAAAAGCGCGTTAGCCTGGGCAATAAAAGATGCATTGTTGATACTGCCGATCACCTGCTGGTTGAAAATAAGCGCATCATAGTCCTGTAATGCATTTTCAAGTGATGCAAGTATCTTCTGATCCGTATCAAGGCTCCTTTCATTGTACACACCGAAGTCGATCCGGGGTTCTTCTTTGCCGTTTACATGCCGTTTCAGATAACTATATGTATTAAAATTGTCTTTTTGAACAAACAATGAAGCAGTGTCCGCGCCGAGGTTCTGCAATTGAGACGTGAGTTCCCGTCCGTGCATATCATCACCGACCACACCAATTACTTTGATAGCGGCAGGTTTCAGTGCAGAAAGATTGGCAACTACATTGGCTGCACCGCCTGGTGTATAATAATCCCTGGAAACGGCTTCGGCTTTTAAGCCGGTCTCAATGGATACTTCAGAGCCGCGCTCGTCCATAATCCAGTAAGAATCGAGACAGAAATCACCGTAAACGGCAACTTTAACAGAGGTAATTTTTTCAAGAATGTGAATGATGCGGCTTTGATCCATTGGTTTGTGAACCGGGTTTAGTGTTATACGGATTGTATGATCTATGCGGATATATACTGCCTAACGATGGGGGCGGGCTATCTGTGGGGGCTTCAAATGTTAGGAAATTGTTAAATGAGGGGATCGCCTTATACTGAGGAAGGTGTTGCCGGGTAAGTAATAATTTGAGCAATAATACCCTGGCAATGAAGCAAAGAGTCCTGTTTGATAAATTATGGTTATGCTTTTGTTAAATCAACCGGCTTTGCGCAAAATGAAGATATTTTTACGCAAGTTGCGATTTGAATTTAAAAATCAGGACGTAGCTTTATGAAAGAATTTTACTGATGCCACTCAAAAGGAAACATTACACTATATCAGTTCAGCAGAATTTACTATCGCTGTCATAATGTTTTTAAGCCGAATTTTTAAGTAATTCAATCATTTGCCAATTCAATACGGATTCAAAAAATTGAGTTTTTTGTAATCTATGTAAATAGCATTTTATTGAGAATAAATAATGTTTATTATATCAATACGTTGCAATTTTTGTATTATACATTGATCATTTAAACCTTTCCTATCGATAAATATTTACGACTGTGGCCTATCCAGACGAAAACACCCTACGAAAAGTAACGCAAGGCGACGAAGCTGCCTTTGCCGAATTGTACAATCATTACAAAGCACCTGCACTCCGGTTTACGGTCTCATTGCTGAAAGATGAGGAAGAGGCAGAGAACATGGTTCAGGATGTATTTATCAAGATCTGGGTGAAAAGGACTCATATCAAGCCGGACTATAATTTCAACTCCTACCTGTTTACCTGTCTGCGCAACATGGCTTTTGACTATTTCAAAAAAATGGAAAAAAGCGAGCAGCTCCGCAAACATTATATGGAAGCAATTAAAGCCGCTGCAGAGGATGAAAAGGAGGAAAATGAAAGAAGGATAACCATTGTACAGGCTGCCGTGGACTCGCTGTCCATCAAGCGGAAACTGATATTGAAATTAAATATAGAAGAAGGGAAGTCCTATCAGGAAATAGCCGAGTTTTTGAGGATTTCAAAAAACACGGTAAAAAACCAACTGGTAAAAGCAAAGCAAATTTTACGCGATAAAGTCGATTTTGCCACTGTCTAAAGAATCAACCCCCCACATAATAGCTATATTCTAAAACCAAAAAAGAAGCTTTCGGGCTTCTTTTTTGGTTTTAGAGGTTATTTCAGATCACTCAATTTATCAAGGTCAATGTCTTTGAGGCAGTCTTTCAGCTGTTGTATCGAAACATTGTTTCCTTCAACATTGATGAGATAACGTTCAGCTACCAGCACATTCAATTCTCCTGATTTCTGTTCATTATCATATTTTTCAAAAGCTTTAAATCCCTCGATCTTAGTAGTCTTTTCGTAGCCTGTGGTTGTTTCCTTATCGATTTCCGCCATGGACCATGCAGCTAATGTCATCGTCGAAACACCGGCAATGCCGCCTGTATCAATAATGTCAATATCTATCGAGGCATTATCGCTACCCTTATATTTACCTTCGGCTGTTGAAACGGTGAAACCCATTGCACCGGATTTTTCTCCGGTAGCCTCGGTACGGTCCAATCCACCGGTTTTCATGGGCAGGAATTCCTTCAGTTTTCGAAAATCTATGGGGTCAACGGCTTCACGGTTTCCCAGGTCCTTTGCTTTGTCGGCAAGTTCCTGTAAAGCATCAATCGAGCTTTTGGGTTCTTCGCTGGCTTCCTCTGTCTGGTCTCCCTTTTTCCCATTACAACTATTTAACATCAAGGCAGCTACCAGTGTAAACGACACAATAAATGATGTTTTCATATTTACAGGATTATAGTTATTTTAAATAAAGTGCAATTTAGTTAAAATGAACCTTTAAGTTGCCTGGTATGCTGTCCTTTGGAAATGATTTCAGATATTCCTTTTCCGGGACTGAACTATAAAATACAAACCTAGTATTACTGCCGGAATGCTCAGAATTTGTCCCATATTGAGCGCGTAATTGGCTTCGAAAGCTTCCTGGTTCTCTTTCAGGAATTCATAAAGGAAACGAAGCGTAAACACCCATACAAAGAAAATACCGACAAGCAGTCCACGGGGAGTTGAGGCTTTGTATTTATTCCATATTGCGAGCAGGATGAAAAACAGGATGAAGCAGGAGATGGATTCATATAGCTGTGCCGGGTGCCTCGGGATTTGCCTGAATTCCGTATTATGCATAAAGATAAAACTCCAGGGCACATCTGTTGGTTTACCCACGATTTCGGAGTTCATCAGGTTTCCGAAGCGTATAAAGGCACCGGCAAGCGCTATGTTTATCACCATTCTGTCGGCAACCCATAAAAACGTCTGCCCCGTCGATTTTCTTGAACGTGAATACAAAAGCAGGCCGGTAATAATCCCGATTATCGCACCGTGACTGGCGAGTCCTGCATAAGGAGGTAAAATGACCTCCAGCGGATTTTTGAAAAGGACTTCGGGCTGGTAAAAAAGAAAATGTCCTACCCGGGCACCGATCACCGTAGATAAGACCATATAAAGTGTGAGAGAATCGATATCTTCGAGAGGCTTTCCTTCTTTTTTGAAAACATGGATCATAATCTGCTGACCGATCAGAAATCCTGCTGCGAAAAGAAGACCATACCACCTTACCGGAAAAGGGCCAATACCCATGAATTCGGGAATGGTAAAGATTTCGGGACTTGCGTCCCAGATGATATACGAAATCATGCGTTAGTGATGTTAATTGTCAAATATACTACTTTGAGACAAGAAGAGAAATGAAATTTTTACTCATAGGACTGGTACGGATTTACCAGGGAGTGCTATCACCTTATTTGCCGAATTCCTGCCGGTACACACCTACCTGTTCCCAATATATGATACAAGCGATACAGAAACATGGGGTGGGAAAAGGGACGTGGCTTGGATTAAAACGCTTTGCAAGGTGCCATCCCTGGGGAGGGCACGGCCATGATCCGGTACCCTGACGGAATTGTTTAATCCCTCAAAAAAACCAGAAATCCGCCTGATCAGCCGATCGCTACCTTTCTTAAGATGGAATCAATAATAGCTATTGTACGAACACCATCTGCTTCTGCTTCGTAGTTGAGTAAAATCCGGTGGTTCATAATATCAGGCGCAAGCTCCTTGATATCTTCCGGCAACACATAATCCCTTCCTTCCAGATAAGCCAGCGCCTTGGCAGCGCGGTTCAAATAAATTGTCGCGCGTGGAGAAACACCAAACTGTATATACCGGGCCTCATCGCGCAAACCGTAATCCAGGGGGCGGCGGGTGGCAAACACGAGTTCGATGATATATCTTTCCAGTGTATCCGAAATGTTCACTTTATTGACATTGTCGCGGATCGCAAAAATATCCTCCTTGTTAAGAATAGGCCGGATCTGATAGTCGTAATTAATGTCCGACATGCGCCGCATTACCTCCAGCTCTTTGGCTTTGTCAAGATAATCAACGTATACTTTCATCATAAACCGGTCGATCTGTGCCTCGGGAAGGGGGTAGGTACCTTCCTGTTCAACAGGGTTCTGTGTGGCGAGTACCACAAACGGACGGTCCAGAAGATAGGTTTCGTCCCCGATGGTCACCTGTTTTTCCTGCATGGCTTCCAGCAAGGCCGACTGTACTTTTGCGGGAGAGCGGTTTACTTCATCCGCTAAAATGATATTGGAAAAAATAGGTCCTTTCTTTACTTCGTAATCTCCGATCTTCGGTTTATAGATCATCGTACCGATCAAATCGGCGGGCAAAAGGTCTGGAGTGAATTGTATACGCTTGAAGTCGAGGTGCAAAACCTTGGCCATGACATTGATTGTGAGTGTTTTGGCAAGTCCGGGAACGCCTTCCAGCAGGATATGCCCGCCGGTAAACAATCCAATCAGAAGCCTGTTGAGGAGTTTATCCTGACCCACCACCACTTTGCCCATTTCATCCAGTACTTCCTTTATTTTTTCTATATACATTGATGCTTTTTATTTTTGATCGTGGCGGGATTATCTCCAGATCGCCCGGATAAAACGGTCTTTTCCGTGAATGTCGCGCAGTATCTCCACGTCTTTGTAATTTCTTTCGTCAAAAACCTGCTTTGTCTCGGCCCCGAAATGCTCATTGATCTCTACATAACATTTGCCGTTTATTTTCAGGTGGTGAACGCCAAGGTCCGCAATGGCTTTATAGAACAGCAATGGATCGCTATCTTCTACAAATAACGCCTCGTGCGGCTCGAAGCGCAATACATTGGGACGCATGTGCTCGGCTTCGGAGATGGTGACATAGGGAGGATTGCTTACAAGGCAATCGAACTGGATCGCGTTGCCGGGGAGAGGAAAAGTAACGTCGAGCATATCCTGTTTTGCAAAAGTAACGTCAGCAATCAGCTGGCGTGCATTTTCTTTCGCCACTTCCAGAGCTTCATCCGACACATCCCAGGCATGAACGGAAACGTGAGGAAGAAAACGGGCCAGAACAATAGCTATGCAGCCGCTGCCGGTTCCGATGTCGAGAATTGAAATGTTCTTGTCGGGCTCTGCATAGTCGCGGGTAACCATTCTTACCAGCTCTTCCGTTTCCGGGCGCGGGATCAGCACGGAAGAAGAAACCCTGAATTCAAGCCCGCAAAACTCGGTGGAACCGATAATATGCTGAACAGGCTCGTTGTTGTTGAGACGCGATATGATACCCGTCCAGTCTGGCTGGGCGGAGTTTTCCGGAATAGGCCTGTCAACCAGAACATCGATATTGCGCAACCGCATATAATGTTCAAGTAACATAAAGGTGATGGCCTGTGCTTCTTTTTCCGGATATACTGTAATGCCTTTAACGATGTATTGATATAGCTGACGTGCCGAAGTCATTTTGAAGTGATTTTTAATGCAATGTCGGAAAGTTAGCAAATAATAGGAACTCACGAAAGTTGACTTTAAAAGGAGGTTTGTATTTTTGCCGCATGGAGACAGATAATCAATGGATGGAAAGGGCTTTGCAGCTGGCCGAATATGGCCGGGGAACCGTTAGCCCGAACCCGATGGTTGGTTGTGTGATCGTCCATAATGATCTGATTATCGGAGAAGGCTGGCATCGCAAATATGGCGGCCCTCATGCGGAAGTCCGGGCGGTGGAGGATGCCGAAAAGAAAGGCAACGGCCACCTGCTGTCAGCGTCAACAGCTTATGTTACACTTGAACCGTGCTCGCATACCGGCAAAACGCCTCCCTGCGCCGACCTGCTGGTCAGCAAACAGTTGAAAAGGGTAGTGATTTGCAATGACGACCCTAACCCGCTGGTTTCCGGCCGGGGTATCAAACGGATGGAGGCGGCAGGTATTGAGATTACTACCCAAGTGCTGGCTGAGCAGGGATCGGAGCTGAACAAGCGTTTTTTTACTTCAATGGTTTCCAAAAGACCTTATGTGATCCTGAAATGGGCCGAGACTGCGGACGGATTTCTTGGATACGCCGAAGGACCGCCTGTCCGTATCAGTGGAGAGCTGTCAAATATGCGGGTGCATAAGTGGCGGACCGAGGAAGATGCTATTCTGGTGGGATATAATACGGCACGCATGGACAATCCAAAGCTGAATGTACGGCATTGGAGCGGAACGAATCCGGTCAGGATCGTCTTGGACAGATATTTACAATTATCAGAAAATCTTCATTTGTTCAATAGGTCGCAGCCTACTATTGTTGTGAATTACAAACAGGAAACCGTTTTGCCTGCTGAGCCGGAACGTTATGCTAACGCATCTTCTCTGGCTTACATCAAATTGGAACCAGGCGGCGGAGAAATCAACCGGATGCTGTATGCACTTTATCAACGGAAAATTCAATCCGTATTTGTCGAAGGCGGGGCAGCTGTGATCAGTTCTTTTCTGGAAAGCGGGAGCTGGGATGAGATCAGAAGATGCCAGGGGCCTTCCATTATCGGGAACGGAATCAAAGCCCCCTCGCCCCAGGGAATACTACAAGGTTCCGAAAAGGTAGAAAAAGACCTCTGGACCTATTATTCCAGAGTTTAAACACTCCATAGGTTTTCTTCTGCAGTCCAGATTTCCCAGGCTTTCTCCGCCTGAAGTTCCAGCATTTTAAGGCCGTTTTGCGTTACTGCACCTTGCTCAGTGCCTTTTTTAAGAAATAGCGTTTCAGCAGGATTATACACAAGATCATACAGGTAATGCTTTTTGGTCACCCACTGAAAAGGAATAGCAGCGCATTCTTCGGTTTTTGGGAATGTGCCTAATGGTGTGGTATTGATAATAAGCAAATACGTGCTCATGATTTCTTCCGTGAGTTCTTCGTAGAGAATGCAGTCATCGCTTTTCTGACGCGACACGAGCAGGTATTCAACATGCATATCCTGTAACGCCACCTGCACCGCCTTGGCTGCGCCGCCATTGCCCAGTACCAGCGCTTTGAAGTTACTGCAGGATTCCCCCCTTCTGTCCAGCCATTCGGTCAGGGACTGGCGAAATCCGTAATAGTCTGTATTGAATCCTTTTGTACTGCCGTCTGCGTAAATCTTAATGGTATTCACAGCTCCGATGCGCTCGGCAGATGCATCGTCCAGGTCATCAAGATAGGCGATGACATCTTTTTTGTGCGGGATCGTGACATTGAGGCCCCTCAAGTCTGTCTTTTTTTTAAGCAGCGCCGGGAGTTCGTCCAGCGTTTTCATTTCATAAAGGTCATAGCTGCTTTCCTTGATCTTTTCCCGGATAAATTTATCTGTAAAGTAACGCTTCGAAAACGAGTGCGTGAGCGGGTAGCCTATCAGACCGTATAAATCCATCAGGGTAAATTGAGTTTGGTACGAACCGCGAAGTTAACCCAGTCCCTATCCAATAACAAGGGTTTCCTGATTTCCCATGCTTCAGTCCTTGGTTGGCAGTCGAAGCTATTTGTATAATTTTTGAAAATGACGTAGAATTACCTTTGCGTTTCAAAACATCAGATAATGAAATGGAATAAACTTTACGTTTTCATATCAGTTTGTATCGTAGCCTTTTCGGCCGGTGCCCAAATACCCGGCGATTATAAGCTCTTGCTGAAAAGCGGCTCATTTGTGCCAGGGGAAAATATGTCGGCAAATCATAACCGGGCTTTCAGGATGCATGCGTCTCCGGTTGGTTCCCGCACTTTTGTTTTGATCCAGTTTGAAAAAATTCCAAGCGAAAACGATAAATTAAAATTAAAAGAGTCAGGTGTAGAGCTGCTCGAATACATTCCCAACTTTGCTTATACCGCTACGGTTAAGAATAATTTCAGTACTGATGCATTGGTAAAGGCCGGGAGCAGGGCGGTCATCGAATTATCGGCAAGTCAGAAAATGCAGCCAGCCCTGGCCAATGGCGAAGTCCCTGCCTATGCCATAAAGAGTCCGGGTACTGTTGATGTCTGGATCAATTATCCTTCGACGATAAGTTATGAAGAGGTAAAAGAAGGGTTGAGGGCTGCGAATTTTGAGATACAATCTGATCTGTATAAAAATTACCAGGTGCTTTCGTTGCGGATCGCTGCCGGGAAGCTGGAAGAACTGGCGATGCTGCCTTTTATCCAATATGTACAGGCCGCACCTCCGGAAGACAAAGGTTTTAATTACAAAAGCACTGCCAATTCGCGGGCCAATATCCTTGGTTCGTCCCTACCCGGGGGAAGAAACTTGCAGGGCGAAGGCGTGGTCGTCGGGGTGGGAGATGATGCTAATCCAATGCTGCATATTGATTTCAGCAGCCGGATCATAAACCGGACCGCCGCTGAGGCTGGGGCACATGGGGTGCATATCATGGGGACTTTGGGAGGGGCTGGCATTATGAGTGAGCGGTATACCGGATATGCACCCAAGGTAAAAATGGTTGCTCAAAACTACTCTTCCATTCTTGCCTATTCTCCTTTGTATGTGCGCGATTTTGGCATGGTTATCACAAATAACTCTTACGGCGGCAATACTAACAACTGCGAGACATTTGGGATATACGATCTTTATGCAAATATTCTCGACAAACAGGCATTTGAGATGCCCTATCTGCAGCATGTTTTTGCCGCGGGGAACAGTGGTAATACTGCATGCAGTCCTTTTCCGACAGGTTTTGCCAATATGCTGAGCGGCTACCAGACGGCCAAAAACGTGATCAGCGTAGGCAATACCTCTGAGACCGGCGTGATAGCCAGCGGTTCCAGCGCGGGGCCGGTGCGGGATGGGCGGATCAAGCCCGAGATCACAGCCCAGGGATCCTCCGTAACCTCGACCATACCGGTAAACCTTTACACCGAGGGAAGTGGCACAAGCATGTCTTCTCCGGCTGTGGCGGGCGGACTGGCACTCCTATACCAGCGGTTCAAGCAGCTGAACGCCAACCGTGATCCAAAAAATGCCCTGATGAAAGCTTTGATCTGCAATGGCGGAACTGATAAAGGAAATGAAGGGCCGGATTACAAATATGGATTTGGGTGGCTGAATTTAAACCGGTCGCTGAAAATGCTTGAAGACGGCAATTATAAAAATGACTCGGTAAGTCAGGGAACCACCAAAACTTTCACTATTCAAATTCCCGCAAATACTGCCAGCCTGAAAGTGATGCTGTATTGGAACGACCCTGCCGCGGCCGTGCTTTCCAGCCAGAACCTCGTCCACGATCTTGATCTGAGGGTGACCAATTCTTCCGCATTGTTCCTGCCTGCACTTCTGGATCCAACACCAGCCAATGTCAGTATGGCTGCGGAAACCGGTATCGACAAGGTTAACAATATAGAACAGGTGGTGGTCAAAAATCCGGTGGAAGGAACTTATACTATTACGGTTACAGGTAGCTCGGTTGTTCAAAATCCAAGACAGGAGTATTTTGTAGTATATGATATTATTCCGCTTTCATCCCGGCTCACTCATCCGATCGGCAATGAGCGGTTTAAGGACGGCGATATTATTCAGGTTCACTGGGATGCATTTGGGAATACCGGGAGCACTTTTACCGTTCAGCAATCTCTGGACAATGGAGCAAACTGGGGCAATATCGCCGTTAATCTTTTGCCCGGAACAAGCCGGATCAATTGGACGATTCCTGCCAGAACTGTTACTGACAAAGCGAAAATCAGGGTTCTTCAGAATAGCACCGGGGAACAAAGCACGAGTGAAGTTTTTACGATTCTGGGTGTGCCTGTGGTCACTTTATCGTCGGCGCAATGTGCAGGTTACATCGCGCTGGGCTGGCAGGCCATCAGCGGCGCTACCGACTATGAGGTGATGTTATTGAGGGGAGCTGAAATGGTGGGAGTTGGTACCACTACAAGTCTGAATTACGTTTTGAGTGGCCTGTCAAAGGATTCGTTGTATTATCTCTCTGTGCGGGCGCGGCTGAACGGGCATCCCGGAAGAAGATCACTGGCCGTTTCCCGAAAGCCGGATGGAGGTAGTTGCTCAGGATCGATTTCGGACAATGACCTTGCGATAGAGGCGATCATTGCTCCGGCAAATTCAGGAAGAAAAAACACATCCACTGCTTTAAGCGGTCAGACGTTCATCAAAGCCGGTATCATAAATCTCGATGATGTTGATTCGAACGGTTCTTTTACAATCGGATATTCGATCAACGGCGTTTTGAGGCCTTCTCAGACAGTCAGTCCCTTTATTGAAAAAGGGAAGATATATGAACATACTTTCGACACTGCGGAAGACTTTTCCGCTCCCGGAAATTACAACCTGAAAGTCTTTATTCACAGCCAGAATGACCCGGTTGCTGCCAATGACACGATTTCCAAAACATTCAGCCAGCTCGAAAATACCGCTATTGTTTTGCCTTTTCTGGATGATATGGAAGCCTTGCCGGAACAAACGATAATCAATATTCAGCATGGTCTGGCTGGCGGGCCGCGATATACTTTTACGCCGGGGACTGAGGCCGGCCGTTTGCGGACCTTTTTTAATTCCGGGATGGCTTCGTCGGGCAATAAGGCGCTGACGCTGGATGTAAGCCAGTATTTTGAAGATGGAAATACCAATTATCTGGATGCGACTTTTAATCTTTCCGGTTACGATGTAGCGTCGAGCGACGTGCGTTTTAATTTTAAATTCAAAAACCACGGACAGAGATCAAATGCAGGCAACAAAGTCTGGATACGGGGAAAAGATACGGATCCGTGGATACAGGTCTATGATCTTTTTGTAAACCAGAATCAGGCGGAAGACGGATATAAACTTTCGCCGGTGCTGGAAGCGAGTAATGTGTTATCGGCCAACAGTAAGAATTTTTCGTCCAGTTTTCAGGTCCGTTTCGGGCAGTGGGGCAAATTTATTACGGCCGATTACTCCAATGGGGCAGGTTATAGTTTTGATGATATCAGCATTTTTACAGTTGAAAATGATGTTCAGCTCCTTGGCATTGTTCAGCCATTGGCCGAAAACTGTGGGCTGGGCAATGCAGAACCGATTGTCGTACGGATCAAAAATAGCTCGGGAGCAGACATCACCAACGTCCCCATAAGCTACCAGCTTGGTAACGGCCCGGTAATTACCGAGATGATCCCCTCGATGCTCAAACGGTCTACAATACAATACAGTTTTGTGAAAAAGGCTGACCTTTTAGCGATTGGAGAACAAAAGCTGAGAATATGGCTTTCTTTTGACGGCGATACTTACAACGAAAATGACAGCCTGTATATCGAATTTTATAATTCCCCGGTTTACAGCAGTTTTCCCTATCTCGAGAATTTTGAAGCGAATGACGGGTTCTGGTATGCAAAGGGGCGATACAATTCCTGGGAGCATGGTAAGCCTCTTTCAGCCCCGATCAGAAATGCGGCCAGCGGAAGCAAGATCTGGAAAACCAATTTGTCAGGATCGCACAATGATTTTGAAGAGTCTTTTCTGTATTCTCCCTGTTTCAACGTTTCGGGGCTGGACACTCCTACGCTTAGTTTGAGCCTGGCTTTGGATCTCGAAGTATGCGATGCGGAGTTTTGCGATTATGCTGTTGTGGAATATTCTGGAAATGGTGGCCCGTGGACGCATTTGGGCACAGAAGGCGCAGGCACCAATTGGTATAACCGTACTATTGATTCTAAAAGCGCATGGAATGTGGAGGACTATATGCAATGGCATGTTGCTACTGTGGCGCTGCCGACCGGATTTACAAACCTGAAACTTCGTTTTGTCATGCGTACCGACGGGTCCGTCCGCCGTGGTGGAATTGCTATTGATGACATTCATATTTATGATAAAAATTACGGGATCTATGACGGTGTCTCCATGGTTTCTCCGGTATCGCAGGCTGTCCCGGCGGCACAAAACTGGGTGGATTTTTTACAGGATGGAAAACTGATAGCTTCTGTAAATTCCAACATGCAGAATATGGGAAATACGCTTGCACAGGCCTATGTCGCAACGACGGGCGCAGGGAGTGCCAACGGGGCATACCATCTCGGCAGGAATTTTACGATAAAACCAACGAGCGTCGCACTGGCGGACTCTGTGTCGATCCGGTTGTATTTTCTTGAAACCGAGGTGCAAGCCTGGCAACAGGCAACCGGTTGCAGTCATTGCGAAAAACCATCGATTGCTTATGCATTTGGCGTGTCAAAATATTCGGATGCCGACAAATCAAAAGAAGACGGTAACCTCGCGAACAGCACCAATGGAACCTGGCAGCATATTCTCGCATCCGGTGTTACTGTGGTACCATTTGATAAAGGATATTATGCCGAGTTCAAGGTCAGGGATTTTTCGGAGTTCTGGCTGGCCGAACAGTTCGTGGGTGCAACACCTGCATTACCGGTTGAACTGATCAGTTTCACTGCACGGAAAAAAACGGGGGACGGTGTCGGCGAAGACGTTTTTTTAGAGTGGGAAACGGCCTCCGAAGAAAATTTCCATCATTTTGACATTGAACTCGTTAAAGGAACGGAAGCATTCAGGCAGAACCGTTTTGCGGGAATTGGGTATATAATGGGTGCCGCAGATTTGAACATTAACCGAAAATATACGTTTACTGATAAAGAAACCGGTAAGACGGGCGTGCGGTATTACCGGTTGAAAATGGTTGATGCTGACAGCAGCTTCAGGTATTCGGTGGTCCGACCGGTATTTTTTGATGAACGCATTACGCTGGACGTTTATCCGAATCCGTCGCCGGGTGTATTTTATATCACGCACCGGGCTGATGCAGGGCGGGAAGTCCTTATCAATGTTTATGACCGCAGCGGAAGGAAATATCCGGGAAGCCGGTTTTGGTCGACGGGTTTTGTACAAAAACACAAAATGGACCTCTCGGCCAAAGAGTTTGGAAGCGGGCTTTATTTGTTTGAACTGATCACCGGCCAGGAAAAGCAGCTTTTCAAAGTAATTAAGGATTAATGCTTTATAAGGGAATTAAATAAAAATCAGCTTAAAAATGCCTCCACGATGCAGCAGATCCTCGGCTGGCAGCGAATCTATGATTGGTAAGATCTATCGGTTACAATCCACAACAACATGTATAAAATTTTAATAGCCCTTCTTTTTACAATATCCGGCGTGTATGCCCAAACAGGCGGGAGACAGGTTAAATCCATCATTCTCGATACCGACATCGGCCCCGACTATGACGATGTAGGGGCAATGGCCGTGATGCACGCATTGGCAGACAGGGGAGAAGCCAGGCCGTTGGCGGTGATCGCTTCCAATAAAAATGAACTGGTGGTCCCTACCATTGAAATTCTGAATACTTTCTTTGGCCGCCCCGAACTTCCAACGGGCGCCCCGAAAGGAGAGGCGGCTCCAAGTTTCGGGGCTACGCAAAAGTGGCCTGAAATGCTGGTGGAAAAATACCCGCATAAAATCCGGAAGACTTCCGATGCGCCGGCCGCTGTGGAAACCTACCGAAAAGTACTTGCCAAACAGCCCGACCAGAGCGTTACCATCATTACCATTGGTTTTTTAACAAATCTTGCCGACTTGCTCGATTCTGAGCCCGATGCGATATCCCCGCTTTCAGGCGTAAACCTTGTCAGGAAAAAGGTACAGCAACTGGTGTCTATGGCCGGGGGCTTTCCCAGCGGATGGGAATACAATGTGCGGATCGATTCCGTTGCATCTGAAAAAGTATTTTCACAATGGCCGACGGAAATACTTTTCAGCGGTTTTGAAATTGGGAATAATATTAAAACGGGTCTGAAAATTATCGCAGATGAGAAATTGCAAAGCCCTGTAAAAGAGGTGTACGCACTGTCTATCCCTAAAAGCAAGGGCGATGCCGACGGCCGCATGAGCTGGGACCAGACTGCCGTACTGGTCGGGATCCGGGGCGTACAACCTTATTTTGGTTTGAAGCGGGGTAAGATCATCATCGAAGGCGGCAGCAATAAATGGCAGGACGACCCGATGGGCCCGCATGCCTATCTTACCGAAAGTATGCCCGTGGCCCCGCTCACTTCTCTGATCGAGGGGTTGATGATGTGGGAGGGAAAAAAATAGCCAGCGGCCTGAACTGTATCAAACGATCAGCCCGGCTCCATCTTCCTGCCTGATTTTGTCCCCTGCGGCTTCCCTGATCATGTTCATATCGTGGGTGAGCCTTTGGGTGAAAAGCGCAATGTCGAAGCTGTGTACAACGATGTTAGCTCCTTCGTTCATCCATCTGATCTGACGATCCGGTTCCAGCGAAAAATGGATCCCGACAGCCAATCCCTTAGCCCGGCAGGTATGAATGATATGTATTACCGCTTTTTCAAATTCGGGATGGTCATATTGTTCGGGCAGGCCCATACTAACGGACAGGTCGTGCGGGCCGATAAAAACAGCATCCAGACCGGGAACCGATAAAAGGGAATCCAGCCTGTCGAGCGCGGGAACACTTTCGATATTGGCAATGCAGATGTTCCCCGCATTGAACTTTTCAGTATAAGCTCTCAAATCGGAAGGCATAGGAATATCTCCTCTCAAATATCCATTGAGCAATTCACCTTTCAGCGGGCGGTACTTCACAGCTCCCACAAGTTCGAGTACCTGATCCGTGGTTTCGAGATAGGGGGTTACCACGCCTTTTGCGCCGCAATCGATCGCCTGACAGGCAAGATAAGGATCCGGGCAGGGTATGCGTACGATGGGGGTGATGTTCAGATTTCGAAACTGCTGGCATAATACGGCCAGTTCCGGCCTTCCAAGCGGAATGTGCTCGGTATCAATAAATACAAAATCAAGACCGGCACGCTTTACAGCTGACGGCCACATCGGACCAGTCGAGGTGATACATGTACCGTATACATTTTGTCCGTTTTTCAGTTTATCAAGAACTTCGATATGCATAACTAAATGTTTGTTACTGTTTCAAAAGCCAGATTTCCGTAACCTGCGATCCTCTTTCGCCTTCTCCGCAGTTCCAGATAAAAGTAGCTTGCCCGTCGGCAGTGGCGGCTTGTGGAATATTAAATTCAAACGTTGGCTGTTCGCCGGTCTGGATAAAGTCGTGAATCACCAGGCCATCGTCGGTGGTCATTTTCATTCTTGAACGAAAACGGCCGGTATATGAAACCCGGATCCGGTAAGATGCTGTCGGGTCGAATTCATTATAGTGGATTTTCAACGGTTCATTGTAAAGTGTTTTGGCTTGTTTCATCCACGCCCGCGGCGTGACCTGCCCTTTGAAACCGGTTGCTTTGATCTCGTCAACCCACTCTTCACCTACCAACCCGACGCCAAATCCGATCCGTGGCGACTGCAGGCTGCCGGGATCCTTGTCCCAGCCGAGGCCTGGTACCACACGGTACCAGCTTTCCGGATCGCCGAAATGATCATAAAAACTTCCGGGTCCGGGATCAGTCCGGTGCAGCAGCTGATGAATTCCCTGTACTTTTTCGGATGCACTTCCCATCTTTTCAATTTTGTCAAGCTGATCCAGTATCCAGGGTGCATCATTGAGCGGCATGTTGATAAGGTCAATGAAATTTCCCCTGCCCGACATCGCCCCGTGTTTTTGCATGGTCAGCTGTGCCCCAATACTTTTATACAATGAGTCGGCCAGACTGTTACATTTTGCCTGGTAGTCGGGAAGGATGGGTTCCTTCCAGGCTTTTTCAAGAATACCTATCGATTTTCTGATGTTTTCTGAAACGTTGTCAGCGTTGACCGAGGTCAGTATTTCCCGGGCTTTGCGTTCAAGCTCTGTTTCATAAATGAGCCGCTGGCGGGTGTATGCATCAAAATAAGCACGGATCAGACCCATTTGAAAACGCGGGTTTTGAAGCACTTTCAATGGGGCGTCCTTTTCCATCGCTTTCCATTGGTTCAAAGTAATATCCACACCATCGTTGACGAGCAATTCGCCCTTCCAGTTTTTTTCGAGCGCGATCAGCCCCTGAGTTACGGGCTCGGTGTAGCTGCTTCCTATAAACAGCCTGGCGTAGTCCCGGAGCGTTTCAACAACGGGTGTTTCTGGATCCCAGTCCTGGTCGCTCCATACAAATTTGTTCACATCATCATTGGTGCCTTCCGAATAACTCACGCTTCCCGAACCATATTCGTCCAGCGCATTATGAATGGCTTTTTCATCAAACGGGCGCGGATTGATGCTTTCACGGCCAAGGGTCATTGCATATGCCAGGTCCCAGTGCTGAACCGGATACTGAGAGGAGTAATTATGTGTAATATCCGGGTAATGCCTGATCGGGATAGAGGGTTTTACCAGCTCGCGGATCTTATGCACCGGGATCTTAACCCAGGGGCCGAAAACAACGCCGCCGAACCATGGATACTCTTTGTTGACATGACCAAAAAAATCATCGAACCATTGCTGGGTGGGCCGGAAAACCTGGGGTGATACCCATATTTTTGCTTTGGGATGATAACGTTGTAACATTTCAGCCTCCTTTTCAAGCCATGCAAAAAGCACATCAGGTTCCAGCTCCCCTGGATCTCCTGCCGGAACGAAAACTGCATCCAGCTTCGCCAGACTGGCAAAAACCGTTCGCCGTTCCGCCAGTTCTTTCTGGATGGATTCAGTCCCTAAATAATCTTTTGCCATATTCGGGTACCAGATCGACAAGTCCAGACCATATTCTTTGCAGATCCGAGATTGTTCGGCAATCATTTGTATCGCCGGAAGTGTCATGTGCTGGCTCGTGGAATCATCGTCTGTGCGGGGCGGAACAATTTCAATGGTATTGGCTCCGAACAATGCCAAATCTCGGATATACTGGTCGAAACGTTCGACAGTAAAAGCGTCATAAGCGTTGGTTTTTGGGCGATATCCAAGCTGGTGTCCCCGGATCGGGTATTTCGGACTGGTCGCAAGCGAAAGATTTTCCGGCACTGAAATAGAGCCGGCTTTCAATTCCATATTACGCAGCAGACGCCCGATTCCATATAAAATACCTCTGGAATCCTTTCCTATCACGAGTACCGTATTTGTTTTTTTGATCACCCGTAATTGCAAACCTTCTTTTGTGATAGCCGGCTGGGCGCTAGCTTCGGTCCGGTAAGGTTCGGGCAGTTTGCTGACGTCTTTTTCCAGGGAAATAACAATGGCGTGGCCAGCTTTTGGTAATTTTTTAACAACCTGTAATTTGACCCCGCTTCTCTTCTCCACTTCATTCTGAAGTATCTCGACGCTTCTGAGCAGGACATTTTTGTCGGTCGTGGTGGAATAAATCCTGGCTTTGGAAAGATCGACAGACTGTGAAAATGCGGCAGTGTATGCAAGTAAGCTCAGTAAAAATAACAAGCAGGAGACTGGTTTACCAGTAATCATGTTTTAAGGGTTTGGTGGAGGTTTGATCAGGATTTATTCTCTAATCATTTAAAGCTTGATAAATATTTTTCTACGATAAAGTATATAGGCCGGGATGAAATTGATACCGACAAAAAACAATGCATAGAGCATACTTGCCAGCGCCGGATCAAGTCCAGCATTAATTAATGCGTTGACGGACAGTTCATTGATGGTCTTCCCGTTGATTGGCAAAAGATAAAAAACGAGCGCGAAAATATCTGCCAGAACATAGGCGGTGATAGCATTGGCACCGAAGATGACGCCAGGCGCAATCCCGCTTTTTTTGCCGCGGATATCCACTACAAAATAGAGTACACCCAGCAGCATGGAGGCAAATCCTGATGTAACAAGGACAAAAGAGCTGGTCCAGAGGTTTTCATTGACAGGAAAAGTCAGGCTCCAGAAATACCCGGCCGCTGCTGTGAAAAAACCTGCCGACATCAGGTAATTCGATTTTTCGTTCGGGGTGAAACTGCTGATCATCAGCCTGCCTGCCAGCATACCGGTTATCCCCGTCACGATCGATGGAAAAGTGCTCAGGATCCCTTCAGGGTCCCAGTTACCCTGCCACATTTTACCAGGAAGGTATTGCTGGTCGACCCATGCTGCGATGTTCATACCTGGTTCGATCATTACTTTTCCCAGTCCGGGAGTGGGGATGAGCGTAATTGCCAGCCAGTATAAAACCAGTATTGTGATGCCGGTCCAGAGCTGTTGCTTCCAGTTTGTATGGAGGAAAAGAAAGGCACAGACCAGGAAGACAATAGCGATACGGTGCAAGGTACCTGTGTAACGAAGATCAGAAAAATCGAAACCGGGCAGCATGTTCAAAAACATGCCGACGGCAAAAATTTTAAGAGAACGTATTACGATCTTTTTGTAAAGGTCACCTTTTGGCCCCTCTTCACGAAGTCTTTTGGAATAGGCAATGGCGATCGAAACGCCTACAATGAACAGAAAAACGGGGGCTATCAGATCGGTAAATGTAAGGCCGTTCCATTTGGTATGGCGTAAAGTCGGAAAGACAAACTCTTCGCTGCCAGGAAAATTAACCATGATCATGGCTGCGATGGTAAAGCCGCGCATGGCGTCCAGCGATAACAACCTTGAGAATGTATTGTTTTGATTTTCCATCGAACTGCCGTTTAAGGGTTTAATACGCGCTTGCAGTCCGGAAAGGCTATTGAAGTATGTAATTTCTGATTTCAGTACGTATATTGAATGTTTTAAAGAGCTTCAAGCAAAGAACTTGTACCTCTTCGGCAGAGGCGCAAAATTATAATCGGCTTGGGCAACTAGTATATTTTACATATTCAACAGTATAATAAATGTCGATTCCAATGCGGTTCAGGACCAGTTTACAGCAACATTTTACGTTTCATACCTCTATGAAGAAAACGTTTCATTTTCAACTTGTTATCATTTGTTTGGCCCTGCTCGCCGGCTGCGGAAAGTCCGGAGAAATGTCAAAAGAAGAGGCCGGGAAGATCGGCGTTTCCTGGAAGCTGGTCAGCAATTTTATCGAGCCGGACGGAAGTTTTGAGGCAAAATTTACAATCAAAAACGGAAGTGACTTCACGCTCGACGGCAGTAACTGGGCATTGTTCTTCAATATGTCGCCGAGGCCGATCCAATCCAATAAAACACCGCAGCCCGCTGTCGTTGAGCATATCAACGGCGACTGGTATAAAATGGTCGCTGCGAAGGATTTCAAATTAAGTCCGGGCGATTCGGTAACAATCCATTACACTGGTACCGAAGGGGTTATTAAGGAAACGGACGCGCCGCTGGGGCTGTATTTTGTTTTTTATGATCAAGAAGGCAAGGAAAAAGACATTGTGCAGGTGGCAGATTATGTGATCGAACCTTTTACAACAAAAGAACAAATACTCCGTGGCAAAAAGGACCTGATGCCAGTCCCTACTGCTGAAACCCGTTACAAGGATAACCTGGCTTTTACAAAACTGGGTGCCGATCAACTGCTGAAAATCATTCCAAGCCCTGTGAAAATGAGCGCGGGTAGTGGAACATTCACTTTGAGCGGTCAGACCAATGTGTTTTATCAGCAAGGACTGGAGAATGAGGCGAAATATTTGATACAGAAATTAAAAGCCTTGACTGGAACCGACCTGCCGATCCGGAGCGGTCTTCCTACCGCAGGCTCATCTTCCGCGCCGGCTATTGTCCTGAAAACAGGAGGTGTGACTGTGAACGGAATTGGTAAAGAGGCTTACAAAATGGGTATTGATCAAACGGGGATTTCAATAACCGGAAGTGACGCGGCGGGTGTATTTTACGGGGTGCAAAGCCTTTTGCAACTTGCCCCGACGGAGTCTTACCTGAAACCGGCCAATTCACTTGTTTTTGGTTTTATCCAGGTGGAAGACGCACCGAGGTTCCATTTCAGGAGCCTGCATCTGGATGTTGCGCGTAATTTCCAGACCAAGGAGTCTATCAAACGAGTGCTCGACCTGCTTGCTTCTTACAAGGTCAACCATTTCCTTTTTTATACAACTGAAGATGAAGGCTGGCGCGTTGAGATCGATGGCCTGCCTGAGCTTACAGAAGTGGGTGGGCAACGCCAGCACACTTCCGGGATGAATGCAAATGCGTTGCATCCGGGGTACGGATCGGGGCCGGTGGCTTATGACAAGGATAAAAACGGGAGCGGATATTATACCAAAGCGGATTTTATCGAAATCCTGAAGTATGCGAATGAAAGACATATCAAGGTAATTCCTGAACTCAACTTCCCGGGCCACGCGCTGGCCGCGATCAAATCCATGGAGGCGCGTTACGAAAAGCTTATGAAGGAAGGGAAAGAAAAGGAAGCCAATGAATACCGTCTGATTGACCCGAATGACAAGTCGGTGTACTTGTCTGCACAGGCTTATAAGAACAATGTTGTGAGCGTGGCGCGGGAGTCAACCTATCATTTCTTCGAAAAGGTAGTGGATGAGATGGCCAAAATGTACCAGGAAGCCGGATTGAAAATGGATACTTTTCACACCGGCGGGGATGAAGTGGCTGAGGGCGCGTGGACGAAATCTCCCATGGCAGCCAAGCTGATGAAGGAAAATCCGGAGATCAGAGACGCTAAAAACCTTCAGGCGTATTTTTTCAAAAGATTGCTGCCAAGGCTCGAAAAACGCGGATTGAAAGTGCACGGCTGGGAAGAGGTTGCTTTGACCAAAACACCTGCGGGCGTGTATAATGCCAATACCGAGTTCGTAGGACATCCTGTCGTTCCTTATATCTGGAACAATGTATTTGACGTGGATCTGGGCAACAGACTGGCCAATGCAGGCTATCAGGTGGTGCTTTGTAATGTCACTAATTTTTACTTCGATATGTCCTATGGCAATGATCCGAAAGAGCCGGGCTTGTATTGGGCCGGATTTGTCGATACCTGGGATAACTGGGCATTCGCGCCTTTCAATATGTTCAGGACCACGGAGGTAACTGCAATGGGAAAACCAATGAAGGAAGAATTTGTGGGAAAAGAACTGCTGAAACCCGAGGCAAGAAAAAACATTCTTGGGATTGAAGCTCAGCTTTGGTGTGAGACGATTAAAGGCAGGGACATGATGGAATATTCGATTCTTCCCAAGTTGCTGGGATTTTCGGAAAGTGCCTGGGCGGCCGAGCGTAAATGGGAAAATGTGGCTGATCCTGTGGCAAGGAAGAAAATGATGCTGGAAGGCTGGAATATTTTTGCCAATACCATTGCACAAAAAGACCTTCCAAGGCTGAAAACTATCAATGGCGGGTATAATTATCGTCTGCCACTCCCCGGGGCAGTGATTGACGGAGGCATGTTGAAAGCCAATATCGAACTTCCGGGCCTGGCGATCCGCTACACCACGGACGGAAGTGAGCCTACTTCAGAGTCGGCTTTGTATAGTGCTCCTGTTAAAGTTTCGGGAACCATTAAATTAAAGAGCTTTGATGCAGCCGGGAAATCAAGCCGGAGCAGCATTGTTACTGCGAATTAGCATTTGATTTTTCACTCAGGTTGCTGAAGCATTTTCATGACCTGAGTGAAAAATATAACATAGTACTCAACCATTCAAACTAAATGAACATAGGCGTAGATATCGGCGGTACAAATATCCGGGCCGGTATAGAGTTAGGCGGAGCGATCACCAAGCATCACAAAACCCATTTCGAAAACAAGGAATCGCTGTCATCCACATTGCAGCAATTGATGGAGCTGATCCGTCCGCTCACCAAATATCCGGTCAAAGGAATTGGTATTGGCGTGCCTTCTGTTGTGGACGTGCAAAACGGCGTGGTGTATAATGTAATGAACATCCCTTCCTGGGAACAGGTTGCGCTTCGTGACATTATCCAGAATGAATTCAACCTGCCTGTATCTGTCAACAATGATGTGAACTGTTTTATTCTGGGTGAGCACCGTTTCGGGCTTGCCAGAAAGTACAAGTCGGTAATTGGCATGGCAGTAGGAACTGGTTTGGGATCGGGGATTATTATCGACAATCATTTGCATGCGGGCAATAACTGCGGTGCGGGGGAAATTGGGATGCTTCCGTATAAGGATTCAATCCTGGAAAATTATGTGTCGAACCGGTTTTTTGAAGATTCTCTGGGCACCGATGCTTTTGAGGCACATAATGCTGCGCTGGAAGGAAATGAAAAAGCGCTCGCAGTTTGGGAAGAGTTCGGCATGCACCTGGGTGCCGTGGTCAAAGCTGTGATGTATACCTACGATCCTGAGGCTATTGTGCTTGGCGGTTCTATTGCCAAGGCCAGTCGTTTTTTTAAGAAGAGTATGCTCGACAGCCTCGATGATTTCGCTTATCCCGAATCTCTTAAGCGAATGACCTTGTTGCTCTCGGAAAATGAGAATATTACATTACTTGGGGCCGCTGCATTGATGGATGTTTGAGGTAATGTCTAATAAGGTTAAATTAGAATCTGAATTTAAGAACCCACCTTATGCAACGGAATACTTTTATTGTAATATTAATCCTCCTGATCTTTTTTGTAATCTCCTTTCTAACCAATATCCTTGGTCCGATTATCCCGGATATCGTCAAAAGCTTTGATCTGAGCATCGGTCTTGCCGGTTTTTTACCATTTTCATTTTTTGTTGCATACGGAGTGATGTCCATTCCGGCCGGACTTATGGTTGAGAAGTACGGGGAAAAGAAAATCCTGATGGCGGCTTTTCTGCTTGCATTTATAGGAGCGTTGCTTTTTGCGTTGATTCCCGGATTTTCCATCGCGCTGTTTTCACTTTTTCTGATAGGCATCGGTATGGCGATGCTGCAGGTTGTGATCAACCCTCTGCTGCGGGTTGCAGGAGGAGAGGCCAAATTCGCCTTCAACTCGGTTATGGCTCAGCTTTTCTTTGGAGCAGCGTCCTTTTTAAGCCCTTTGCTTTATAGCTATCTGGTTTTAAATGTACATTCGGATCAGTCTGGTTTTCTGATCGGTATTTTAAATCGCCTGGTTCCCGAAAACCTTAAATGGGTTTCACTGTACTGGGTTTTTGCGGTCATAGCCATTGCGATGGTGGTTGTGATAGGGCTGGTGCGGTTTCCGAAAGTGGATTTGCGGGAGGACGAGCGGATCGATATCGGGAGCTCTTTCAAACAGCTGTCTGCGAATAAATTCGTGTGGTTGTTCTTTCTGGGCATATTTTCTTATGTAGGAACCGAACAGGGAATTGCAAACTGGATCTCACAGTTTTTACAGACCTATCACGGTGTTGATCCGGCGACTACCGGTGCCTCGGTGATCTCTTATTTCTGGGGGTTGCTTACGGTAGGATGCTTTTTAGGGTTAATTCTCTTAAAACTTCTCGATAGCCGTAAAGTACTGATAGTTTTCACCTCAGGCGCAATTATATCCCTGATGGCGGCATTGTTCGGCTCGGGAGAAATAGCGCTCTATGCTTTTCCGATGAGCGGCTTCTTTGCTTCGGTGATGTATTCCGTAATTTTTTCACTGGCCCTGAATTCCGTTCCCCAGCACCATGGTACGTTCTCAGGCATTTTGTGTGCGGGGATTGCAGGCGGAGCGGTAGTTCCGTTGATTATCGGTGGGCTTGGTGAACTGGTAGGGCTGCAATATGCCATGCTTTTTCTTTTTATTCCTCTTGCGTATATCCTAAGCATCGGATTATGGGCCAAACCATTGGTGAATAACGACACCATCACCAGCCTGAAGGAAATATTTTAATTTCAGTAATTCCCATCTCTATGTACAAAATCATCCTGCTGCTCGATTTTGCGGAGGAATACAGCAAGAGCCTGATGAAGGGAATCAGTACGTATTCGAAGGAATTCGGCCCCTGGATTTTTTGCAGGATGCCTTTGTTCCATCGGGAGACACTCGGGATCGATGGTATCTTAAAATGGGCGTTGGAATGGGGGGCAGATGGTATTATCGGGCAGTTGTATAATGATCAGGAAATTGACAAGATCGTAAAGGCAGGTATCCCTGTCATTGCACAGGATTTCAAGGAACGTTTCGCGGAAATCCCGAACATTACGGGTGCCTATCACGAGGCCGGAGAGTTGGGCGCGGATTATTTTCTGAAAAAAGGATTTACGAATTTCGCTTTTTACGGTTTTAACGACATTGTCTGGTCGCGGGAAAGAGCGGAAGGTTTTGAAGAAAGATTAAGAGCCAAAGGGCATAATGTGCATTATTTTGAGCATAAAAAGGCACGGTCTACGGAGCTATGGTATTACAAACCGAGTTCTTTGAGCCGCTGGCTAAAATCACTTCCGAAGCCGATCGGACTGATGACCTGTGATGATAACCAGGGGCAGCATATCACCGAAGCCTGCCGTCATGTGGGGATCAGGATTCCGGAAGAAGTAGCTGTTTTGGGGGTCGATAATGACGAAATGATATGTGATCTTTCTGATCCGCCCCTTTCCAGTATTGCCTTGGATGCAGAAAAGGGAGGTTATGATGCAGCAAAGCTGATGGAGCACATGATTGAACACGGAACGCATAATTATTACGATATCATCGTGAAACCGATGCAGGTGATCACGCGGCATTCCACAGATATTTATGCCACCAATGACAATCACATTGCATCTTCTTTGAAATATATCCATCAGAATATCGACAAAAACCTGCATGTCGAAGAGGTAGTAAAACAAGTCCCGTTATCCCGCCGTGCGCTGGAAAAGCGGTTTCTTGAAATTACCGGATACCCCATCTACAAATACATTTTTAATCTCCGGATAGAAAAATTCACTCAGAAATTGCTGGATACAGACATGTCGGTTTTCGAAATAGCACTGGATATGGGCTTGACTGACAGCAAAAATATAGCCCGCCAATTCAGGCAGGCTAAGGGGTGTAGTCCGAGTGTATACCGCAACAAATACGTCGCTGGTAAGTAACTCCGTTTTTACCAGATCACAACTCTTGCTGAATCCGGGAGTGTCATTTTGCTTCCTTTTCCGCAACTCCACGCGGCTTCAAATTCTTTCAGATGCGGCATCGGGCCGTTGATCCTGTCCTTGGCAGGTGAATGCGGATCTGTTTGAACCTGGTTTCTTAAAGCTTCATCCGTGTTGTTCATGTGCCAAACCTGAGCCCAGCCAAGGAAAAACCGTTGTTTCCAGTTAAAACCGTCGATAGGTGCAGGTTCAGGTTTCCCTTTCAGTGATTTTTCAAGGGCGTAGTAAGCTAGCGTCAGTCCGCCAAGGTCCGCTACGTTTTCCCCGATTGTAAGAGCGCCGTTGATTTTAAATCCTGGCAGCGCCTCAATTCCACTGAAATAGTCAATATACCGTTTGGTCAGTTTATCGAAATTGGCGCGATCGGAAGCGGTCCACCAGTTTTTAAGGTTTCCCTCGTCGTCAAATTGCGAGCCCTGATCGTCAAAGCCGTGTGTAAATTCATGCCCGATTACGGCAATAATACCGCCGTAATTGATCGCATCGTCGGCGTCACGATTGTAAAAAGGAGGCTGTAGAATGCCCGCAGGAAATGCAACTTCATTATTCAAAGGGTTGTAATAGGCATTTACCGTTTGAGGTGTCATAAGCCACTCGTCTTTATCTACCGGTTTTCCGATCTTTTCCACCTGTTCTTCATGGCCGAAAATAGATGCCGCGATAACGTTTTCGAATAGTTTGTCATTCTCTATTTTAATCGAAGAATAATCTTTCCATTTGTCGGGATAGCCGATTTTATATGTAAAGGCTTTCAGTTTTTTGTGTGCTTTTGCCTTCGTGGAATCGCTCATCCAGGTTAGTTTGTCAATTCTTTCACCATATACCGCCCGTACATTCTCGATCATTTCCGAGACCTTCTTTTTGTCTTCCTCTGGGAAATATTTTTTGGTGAAAAGCTTACCTAGCGGCATACCCAGCAATCCGTCCGTTGACCGGATTGCTCTTTCAACTCTCGCCTTTTGCTGCTTTGTTCCGCGCATAACCGTAGCGAAAAACCGGAAATTTTCCTGATCGAAGCTTTTAGGAAGAAATCCTGCGAAGTTCGAAAGCAGCTGCCATTTTGTATAGAGCTTCAATGTGGCGAGAGGCGTTGCTTTCAGCAAAGTATTCAGATTTTGCAGATAGGGCTTGTTTTGTACGATGATCGTATCCGTTTTGATGTCCTGTTCGTCAACGTAGGTTTTAAGGTCGAAATCAGGCGTCAGTTTTTCGAAATCTTTGAAAGACATCTTATTATACGTCTTCACAGGATCACGAAGCTCTACATTCGATAGCTGAAGTTTGGCAAGTTTGGTCTCAAAATCCAGGATAGTTTGTCCGGGTTTCGGATCACTGAACGACGCGAGTGAAAACATTTTATCCACGTGTTTCACAAATTCCGCCCGGACTTTTACCGTACTGGAATCAGTTCGTTCATAGTAGCTTTTTTCGCCCAGGCTGAGCCCGTCCTGAGTTTGGTACAGAATGTTGACTTTACTATTGCGCAAATCGCCTTCCACTCCAAATCCGATAACGGTTTGTACACCTACTTTTTGCATTTCGCCGGTGACCGCCGCCATATCTTTGAGTGACTGAATGCCATTGATTTTATCCAAATAAGGCTTTAACGGAGCGAGACCACGTTTTTCGATGGTGGAAGTATCAAGAAATGACTGGTAGTAGTCTGCGATCTGCTGTTCCTCACTTCCCTTTTTCCGGTCTTTCAATGCAGCGATCTCTTCAATGATCCCACGCAGCCTTACTTCCTTGTTTTCTTTGTCAAGAATCCCGAAAGCACCCCAGCGGCTTTCTGTGCCGGGTATCGGGTTCTTTTTTTTCCAGCCACCATTGGCGTAGCTGTCAAAGTCTTCACATGCTTTTTGGGTGGAATCGATGGAAGTAAGGTCAAAGCCGGGTACTTTTTCGGCGGTGGATTCTTCCTTTTCTTTTTTACAGGCTGACGCCAACAATAGGGTGGCCAGCAAAGCACAATAACACAAACCTGCTGATTTCATGGGCTTATCTTTTTTTGAAGTTGGTTCTTATTTAATGAATTCCTCCCATCCAGTTTTTGACCGGTTTCCAGAAGACGAGCAATAGTAATCCAAATGCGGTGGTGAAAATGGCCACCTGATTGAACAAGGCAGGCATTTGCAGAATGTTTCCTTCATCGAAATTCCCTGCAAAAAGCCCGGCAATCAGATTTCCCAGGGACGCGGCAACAAACCAGATCCCCATCAACTGGCTGACATATCTTTTCGGGGCTAATTTGGTATAGGAACTCAATCCGACGGGACTCAGGCACAACTCGCCAATGGTATGTAAAAAGTAGGTAAACGTAAGGAAGAATGGAGAAGCGAGCTTACCGGTGATGGCTACATCAGATGCCCAAACCATCACAAAAAAACTAAGTCCGAGAAGAATGAGTCCCAGCGCAAATTTTACAGGAATCGAAGGGTTAAGGCTCCTGCTTGAAAGCCATATCCAGAGGCTGGCTAATATTGGGGCAAAAATGAGGACAAACGTCGGCTGGAAATTCTGGAACCAGCTGGACGGGACTTCCCACCCGGCAACGGTACGTTCGGTATGCCGCTCTGCAAAGATCTGCAGCGACGAGCCGGCCTGCTCATACCCAGACCAGAAAAGGGCGGCCGCAATGAATAAAATGATCAGTACCAGCACCCGTTTTTTCTCAACCGGGGTAAGACCTCCGAGGATTAATATAAAAAGGAAATAAGAAACTGATATGATCACGATAATGACACCAGCTCCCTGCGCCAGGCCTTGTGCGGTAGTAAAATCGATAATGCCGCCCAGCTGCAAGCCGACCAGCAATGCAACCACCGCTGCTATGAGCACATAGCCAAGTTTTTTGTTTGAATTACCCTGGGCAACGCTTTCAGGAGTAGAAACAGTCGCCAGGGGGACTTCTCCAAGGCCTTTCAGATGCCGGGCTCCGCCTATACGGAAAACGATCAGCCCCAACAGCATGCCTATTGCCGCTGCCCCGAATCCCAAATGCCAGCTTATTTTCTGACCCAAATATCCTACGATAAAAATTCCAAGGAGTGAGCCCAGATTAATACCCATGTAAAAAATAGAGAAGGCAGCGTCGCGCCGTGCCCCACCTTCGGGATAAAGCTCGCCAACGATGGAACTGATATTTGGTTTCAGTAATCCCGTTCCCACCGCGACAGTGGTAAGTCCTAAAAGAAAAACTCCCGTTCCCGACGGGATTGCCAATATAACATGTCCAAGCATGATGATGATGCCCCCGTACCAGATCGCTTTTTTCTGTCCGAGAATGTTGTCGGCGATCCACCCGCCGGGTAATGTCAGCAAGTATACCGATGCCGTATACAATCCGTAAACCGCAGCCCCTTCCGCGGCGGGTAGTCCCGGGCCCCCTCTCGCACTGTCCAGCAAAAAAAGAAGAAGAATAGCTCGCATACCATAGTAGCTAAACCTCTCCCACATTTCAGCAAAAAAAAGAACGTATAATCCGCGAGGGTGTTTCTGGGATATATGTGAAGACATAAATTAGAAGTGTTTTATTTGGTAAATGGGGTTGTTATCCTATGTTTTTTATCGTGCAAGATAGGGATATTGAGTAATAATTATACAAAATAAAAGCGGTAGTAAAGTGATCCACTTTACTACCGCTTTTAACGTCAGTAATTTAAGAGTTACTTGACGGAGAATGACCCTTCACCTATGGAAAATCCTTCCGAATAAAGTTCGATGGTATATTTACCAGAGTTGAATGGCGCAGTTCTGTCGTACATAATGCTTACGTCTTGATTGCTGTTATTGTAAGCAATATCCTTGCTGATCGTATAACCTTGCTCCTGTCCATTGTAGTCAAAGACTCCAGAGCCGGTTTTTGTATCGGATATCGTTGCTCCTGTAGGATCAATAATACGGAGATACACAGTCTTGTTGTCAGTGAGCGTCAACGGGTTTTTCTCAAGAATAAAATCGACCCGTACCTTGTCTATACGTTTCGCTTTGACATTTTCACCTTCACGTACTTTTCCTTTTGAAGATACCGCATAAACTTTCACATTACGTGCACGCAGTGCCGCCGCCATCGTTACTTTCGATTCCAGTTCTGTGTTTTTTGAAATTACGCCGCTTAGTGAGTCACTGATCGCCTGCTTGCTGGTTTCCAGCTCGGTTTTTACCTGTGTCAAAGTTTCGTTCTGACTGATCAGCTGCTGGTTTTCCTCCCTTAGCTGGGCAATTTCTTCATCTTTCTTGGTCAGGAATTCTTCATATTCTTTCACCTTTTTGCCCATCGTCAGATTTCCCTTGCGCAGGGCTATTCTATCGCTTTCCAGTGCTGCCTTAACTTTTTGCAGTTCCTCGATATCGCCGCCTAGTCCCTGTACTTCGAGAATTCGGGCATCGAGCTGTTTTGAGATTGAGTCAAGTTTGATCTCCGAAGTTGCCAGCTCAGAAACTCTGGCTTCCAGGTCGGCCTCTTGTTTGTGGGTAATGTTCCGTTCGTTATAGTACAGGTATCCAAAAACGGCTGCCAGTATGGTCATCAATATCAAACCGACCAGCATGCCAGTGTTGTTTTTCTTTTCCATAATTCAATATTTAGGTTAAAAATTATATATTTTCTATATTAGGTTCAAAAGTTGTGCCAGTGCTCTTTGCCGGTGCAAATGCCAGGGGATATAAACGAAGAAATCCCGTGGAATGACTGGATGTCATTTCACGGGATTTCGTAACCTTCCGGAATAAGATGACCGGCGGGTTATAGCATTTTATATTGGTCAATAATCACCTCCTGCACCACCACCACCGAAACTGCCGCCTCCAAAACCGCCAAAGCCTCCGCTACTGCCACCTCCGCCCCAGTTGCCGGAATAACTTCCTCCGCCTGAATGCGTGGTATATGGCCATATCACAGGTCCTCCGAAATTTCGGAAACCTCCGCCATTTCCGCCGCGGTTGTTGCGGTTACGGAACATAATGATGAGAATGATCACAAACACGATGACGAAAACCAGAACGGGAGGAAATGAACCTCCATCATTATTATTGTCGCCAGGTTCCGCTTTATACTCGCCCGTGGCATATTTGAAAATCATATCAACGCCCTGGTCGAGGCCCTGATAAAACATTCCGTTCTTGAACTGAGGGGTGATGACCTGGGAAATAATTCTTTTTGCAATGGCGTCTGGAATAGCTCCTTCCATGCCGTACCCTGTACTGATGAATATTTTCCTGTCCGTAGATGCCCAGAGGATCACAATTCCATTGTCTTTATCTTTCTGACCTACTCCCCATTCACGCCCGAGCTTGATAGCATAGTCGGCAATTGGATAATCGCCGGTTGTAGGCACTACCACAATCACAATCTGAGAAGAAGTAGAATCGTTGTATGCAACCAGCTTTTGTTCCAATGAGGCTATTTCACCAGCTTTGAGCTGATTGGCAAAGTCATTGACAAGCCTCGGCGGATTGGGCTTGGCCGGAATATCCTGAGCCGAAACCTGGGCAAGGTGTAGTAAAAGAAAAAAAGAAAAAAAGAGGTATTTCTTCATATTTATTCATTGCCCGAACGAAATATCGTCAGGCAGTTCGTTGATGTCGTCAGACTGGTATGGGAAGTGTTTTTTCAATTGCAAACCTGCTTCGGCAATTCCCTGGCAAAGACCTTCTGAAAACTGATTTTTTGAGAAATGGGAGCGGAGCAAATCTTTTGTGCTGTCCCAAAAATTCTGGGATACTTTTTCATATATCCCTTTGTCGCCCAACACAGCAAATTTCCGGTCTTCGTAGGCCAGGTAAAAAAGTACACCGTTCCTTTCCTCGGTGAGATGCATGTTCAAGAGACCAAAAACTTCCTTAGCCCTATCCATCACATCTCCCGTAGGACATTTTTTTTCAATATGTACTTTTACTTCGCCTGAAGTCTGCTTTTCAGCCTGACGTATTGCTTCGATAATACGTTGCTGTTCCTCTTCTTTAAAAAAAGGTGATTCTTTGGGCATGGCGCGTTTTGTTCACTCCGGAAACCAGAGCGACACTGTTAAAATTGTACGGATGGAGCTTTATCAGAACCAGCTGCGGCAGTAAAGTAACCTTTTTGGGCAAAGCCGAACACACCCGCAAACAGATTGGTAGGGAATGTACGTACCTCCTGATTATAATCCTTCACAACTGTGTTAAAGTCATTTCTTGCAACAGTGATCCTGTTTTCTGTTCCTTCAAGTTGCGCCTGAAGTTCCAGAAAGTTCTGGTTGGCCTTCAACTGAGGGTATTGTTCAACTGAGACCAGAAGCCTTGAAAGCGCCCCGCTCAGTTGATCCTGCGCACCCTGGAACTTGGCAATGTTTTCAGGAGTAAGCTGGTCTGCATTGATTGTGGTCTGTGTTGCCTTGCTACGTGCTTCGATTACACTGGTTAAAGTACTCTTTTCAAAATCGGCCGCTCCCTTAACCGTATTGACGAGGTTAGGGATGAGGTCCGCCCGGCGTTGGTACTGGCTTTCTACTCTGGCCCATGATTCTTTGACTACTTCATCCTTGCTGACCAGGCCATTATATTTTCCACATCCTACGAATCCAAGAACAAGAACTATTACGATAACTGCGATGAGTCCTTTTGACATTTTTTTATTCAGTTTTAGAGTTAATATTTGAAGTTCAAAGTTGTTCAAAGCTAGCAAAATCTTTGAGAAAAACTACATAACCGGCAATTAGCAGCTGTTTGCCGCGATAGGAGCGGATAGAAGGATTAATAAGCGGTGAAAAGATCACACTTCGCCTACTCCCGCAATATTGTTCCATCGTCCCCAGTTGACGGAAACTTCATAATCCAGTAGATGGCTTTCAAAATACATGGCGCCCCAGGTCCAGTTTATGCCAAGATTATTCACCAGAAATTCTGCGGCGGCGGCTCTTTCTGCTGCGGTTAAATATCCGTTTTTATTGAGCTTCTGCATAATTGCATTGATCGTTACATCAGTTGTTGCGCCTTTTACCCATTCTTCAAAAGCCAGATTATCATTAAGCCATCTTTTACTGAATTCATGCTTAATACCGCTGGGCTTAAATAATCTTGGGCCATAGCGAAGTAATGTCCAATGAAAATAATCTCTGGCCAAAAGATTATTAATCATCGTATCTGTATTCCCATGGTTTGACTGGGATTGTTTCATCAGTTGATATATGTACCGTGCGGAGAGGCAGCCCAGCGAAAGCCAGTCGGATATGCGGCTGTCTGTTAGATGGTCATGAGATGCTAAATCTTGTCCGCCCTTAACATTTTGTTCAATATAGAATTGGAGTGTTGTTATAGCTGTGGACTCTCCTCCGCCAGAACTGGTCTGGGAAGGTATTTCTTTCGGATCTATACCCAGCATTGGCAAAGAAGGTATTATTCCGGCGTCGTAATCCTGAGGGAGTTTGATTTTTGAAGGTTCAGGATATGGAGCCTGGATCTTTATGTTATCTTTTATAAGAAGATAAAAATCAGATAGAGTAGCAGGAAGTTTGGAAATAGGAAACGGGAGGTCTTTTGCGTGAACAAGTGTATCCATCCAAAACAGTTTGATGTCTACATTATTGAGTTTGAGATTTTTGCTTAGTGAAGATTCTATGCGTGTTTCTTCGGGGGCGATTTCCTTGCTTGTAAATACATAATTTGCGTTGAATTCTTCCGCCATTTCAGATACTATTTTTTCCGGATCTCCAATACGGATCAGCAAATCACCTCCTTTTTCTCTTAAACGGTTTCGGAGATCAACTACAGATTCTATCAAAAACCGGGCTCGTAGTGCCCCGGTACGCCGAAAACCCAAACGTGTTTTATCAAATTGCCGCAGGTCAAAAACATATACAGGGATAATCTCACTCAAAGAATCCACTGCCGAGGACAGCGCTTCATTGTCATGAAGCCGGAGGTCATTTCTAAACCAATAGATGATACGTTGGGCCATTAAGAATAAACTAAATTGATTTGGAATGTAAAAATTGCATGTGCAAGTATACAAAATTCGCCTGGGCACATAGCTAAAAAGCCAGCTCCCGAGCTGTTGGCTGGAGGCTGGCTTTCTTAGTTTTTGTCGATAGAATTAGTAACTAAGAATTGTAAACTCGGTTCGCCTGTTGCGTTGATGTTCTTCTTCGGTTTTCGCATTTGGAACTATGAGCTCTCTTTCACCATAACCTCTGGCAACCATTCTATCGGCGTCTATCCCCTTAGTATTGAGATATTCTACGGCAGATTCAGCGCGATTCTGGGATAAAGTCATATTGTATGCATCAGTTGCACGGGCATCTGTGTGGGAGCTCAGTTCAATTTTCATGCTTGGATTATCCTTTAAAATTTGAACAAGTTTATCGAGCTCGATTGCGGCGTCCGTACGGATGTTATATTTATTCAAGTCGTAGTAAATGTTTTCGAGCACAAACGTCTTGTTGAGTTCGAGTCTGTCGACTTTGAGCATCACGTTAAAAGTCGTGTCAGTAAGCTCTTTCGTAAGGAAAATCGGAGGGATTGACCGGCCATCCATTGAGAACGGCTCACGCCGACTAATGTATCCTTTCCTTTCTACCAACAAAACATAAGATTTGCCTTCTTCTACAGGTTGCTTCCCAAATTTACCTTCAGAATTTGTGGGTAATTGGGCAATCTGTGTATCTGAAGTATCCGGAAGGATATGTACGATAGCGGAGTCAACCGGGATTGGATTCTGAGTGTTGGTTACAACAGTTCCCGCAAGGAAGTAGCGTACCACTTTTGGCTTACCATTGATGAAATTTGGATTGTTAGGATTAAGGGGGCTGTTCGGGTAGTTATTCCGGGCTACTTCGCTACTATCCGGTTCTTCCGGAGAAGCAAAGTAGTAAATATCATCGTCGCCTTTCCCCCCGTCACGGTTGGACGAGAAAAAACCCTTTTTGTTGGTCTCGTAAAAAACCAGCCCGAAATCATCCTGTGGACTATTAAACGGCAAACCGAGATTCTCAATCGAGATTATCCCCTGAGAACGTGTAGCCGAGAAAAGGTCAAGCTTGCCCAGGCCAGGGTGCCCGTCGGACGCAAAATAGAGTTTTCCTCCTTCTGCAACATATGGGAACATTTCGTCTCCTGCTGTATTGATGTCCCGGCCCATATTCACTGGTTTGCTGAAACGCCCGGAAGCATCCATGTTAGTCCGGTAAAGATCGATTCCTCCGGCTCCGCCAGCGCGGTTAGAGGCAAAGTACAAGGTTTTACCGTCCCTAGAGAAAGCAGGCGAGCCGTCCCAAGCCAGTGAGTCGTTTATGGGAAGAATGGCAGGTACAGTCCATTGTCCATTCACATTGCGACTCAAATAAAGGTCAACATCTGCTGCACTATTCTTTTTTCCGGTATTTCCCCGGGCAAAAACAAGTGTTTTACCATCCGGAGAAAATGCCGGTGACCCTTCATTTGCATCTGCATCGAAAATATCGTTACTCAGTAGTACCGGGGTGCCCTGCGTATTGCCTGGATCCTCAGCGATTGTTATCTTGTATAATCCGAGCATGGCCTGGCCATTGTTCTTGTAGATCTTTTCTTTTTTTGAGGAAGAGAATACAAGCTCCTTTCCCAGGATAGCAGGAGAGAATTCGGAACCGGCAGTATTCAGAGGTATATCTTTTAATTCAACCTCCATTTTCTGGGCTTTTAACCTGTCTGCGATTTTCAGGATTTCGACCTCTCTCATCGCACGGTCCTGCAGGTTCGGAGGGCTGGTTGCTGATTTTGCAAATGCGGCAAATTGATTGGAGGCCTCAGCATACTGGCCATCCGTTTTCAAGGCATACGCATATTGAAACTGAGCGTCAGGATTGGTAACCCCACCCTCGAGTGCCTTCTTGTAATAAGGTATGGATTCCTTGAACCTGTTTGACAGCCGGTAGGATTCAGCGATCAGGTAGTTTGTTTGGGTTGGTTCGTAATTTTCGGATGCGGCTTTCTGAAAACCCTTTATTGCTAGATCGTATTCGCCGTTTGAAAATTTCTTCTGTCCATCCTTATAAGCTTGCATGGCCGAATTACAACCGGACAGATAGACAGTTAAGATAATAAGACTGGTTACGAGGGTAAACTTACTCCGCAAAAGTTTCATAATGTAAAGTATAAAATCAAACGATTCAATGCGCACGCGGTTTGGAAAAACAATACTACTAAACAACGTCGGGAAATAAAATTATGGATATGACCCGGTAAGATTTTTTAAATCTCTTAAATAACCGGTTTATAAATCACATTTTTATCAAAATACATGAAAGCAATATACGGTTTATCCGTGCTTTGGGATATACAGGTCCTGATTGTTTTGGTGCATTTTATAAAAAAATAAAGTAACGTTTTGTAAATCAACGGCAGACTGTTACTTTTGCAGTCCGATTTTTCGGGAAAACTGTTTATAAAACAATAGACTGGTGCATTAACCAGATCAAAATCAATTTGTTAAATGCCAACTATTTCACAATTAGTCCGTAAAGGTAGAGAGACCATTACATGGAAATCAAAGTCACCGGCTTTGGATTCTTGCCCTCAGCGTAGGGGTGTGTGCACCAGGGTGTACACTACAACGCCTAAAAAACCGAATTCAGCACTTCGTAAAGTGGCTCGTGTTCGTCTTTCAAACAACAAGGAAGTTAATGCCTACATCCCAGGAGAAGGCCACAACTTGCAAGAGCACTCGATCGTTTTGATCCGTGGTGGTCGTGTGAAAGATTTGCCAGGTGTGCGTTACCACATTATCCGTGGTGCATTGGATACAGCTGGTGTGAACGGACGTAAACAACGTCGTTCTAAATACGGTGCTAAGCGTCCGAAACCAGGACAAGTTGCAGCAGCACCAACAAAAGGTAAGAAAAAATAAAAAGTAACTCTCTCTGCTTTTATTAAGTAATTAATCTGATAAAAGGGAAGTAATCCCGGATTTAGTCTGGGGTGAATAAGTTGCAAAACGAAACCTCGTGTAAAATTTAAGTTAAAATGAGAAAGTCGAAACCAAAGAAAAGATATATCCTTCCTGATCCAAAGTTCAGGGACGTTCAGGTTACCAAGTTTGTTAACAACCTGATGTTTGAAGGAAAGAAAAGTATTGCATTTACTATTTTTTATGACGCATTGGAGCTGGTTGAGAAAAAGACTAGCGAAAACGGTCTTGAAACATGGAAAAAAGCGCTGAACAATGTAACCCCGTCTGTGGAAGTAAAGAGCCGTCGTGTAGGTGGTGCTACTTTTCAGGTTCCAACCGAAGTTCGTCCTGAGCGTAAACAGTCTCTAGGAATGAAGTGGTTGATCAACTATTCCCGTAAGCGCGGAGAAAAAACAATGGTTGACCGCCTTGCAGGTGAGATCATCGCCGCTGCAAAAGGTGAAGGAGCTGCTGTTAAGAAGAAAGACGATACGCACCGTATGGCGGATGCCAACAAAGCGTTCTCGCACTTTAGATTCTAGGATCAGTGTGATATTAATAGATCGGAAGTTCGGTTTTATCGGGCTTCCGATTTTTATTTAATATTTTTCTGAAATTTAACCTTTACATAATTGTTTTTATAATCAACAATTTATACTTTTGCGCTCTGAATTTTTGGAAGTAGTGCGTTTTTACGATCTCCCAAAAGTTCAAATTGCTTCAAAGTGAATTGCACATCGAATATAAAATAACACATCACCATCTGTCATGGCACGTGATCTAAGATTAACAAGAAACATTGGTATTGCTGCGCACATTGATGCCGGTAAAACAACCACAACTGAGCGTATCCTTTACTATGCAGGGGTAAGCCATAAAATTGGAGAAGTACATGATGGTGCTGCTACAATGGACTGGATGGAGCAGGAGCAGGAACGTGGTATTACCATTACATCTGCTGCGACAACTGTTGGTTGGAAGTATCGCGATGAGAATTATCATATCAATATCATCGATACACCGGGACACGTTGACTTCACAGTTGAAGTAAACCGTTCTCTTCGTGTATTGGATGGCCTTGTTTTCCTTTTTAGTGCGGTTGATGGTGTGGAACCTCAGTCAGAAACCAACTGGCGCCTGGCTAACAACTACAATGTAGCACGTATCGGATTTGTTAATAAAATGGACCGCTCTGGTGCAGACTTTCTTAAAGTTTGTACTCAGGTAAAAGAAATGTTGGGCAGCTACGCTGTGCCTCTGCAATTACCGATTGGTGCAGAAGATACCTTCCGTGGAGTAGTTGACCTTGTTAACTTCCGAGGAATTGAGTGGAATGAGGCAGACAAAGGAATGACCTTCACTGAGGTTCCTATTCCCGACGATATGCTTGAAGAAGCAACTGAGTGGAGAGAGAAATTGCTTGAAGCGGTTGCTGAATTCGATGATACTTTAATGGAGAAATATTTTGAAGATCCTGCTTCAATCTCTGAGGATGAAATTCTTGCTGCTTTGCGCGCTGCGACGATCAGTATGAAAATCGTTCCTATGGTTTGCGGTTCTTCATTCAAAAATAAAGGTGTTCAGACAATGCTTGATTATGTGATGGCGATTTTGCCTTCACCATTGGATCGCGAAAGCATTATCGGAACGGATCCGCGTACAGGAAATGAAATCAGCCGTCAGCCATCTGAAAAAGATCCGTTCTGTGCACTTGCATTTAAAATCGCTACCGACCCTTACGTAGGTCGTCTTTGCTTTATCAGATCTTATTCTGGTGTTCTTGAATCAGGTTCATATGTTTTGAACAACCGTTCAGGAAACAAAGAACGTATCTCACGTATTTTCCAAATGCACGCTAACAAGCAAAATCAAATTGATAAGCTTGAAGCGGGTGATATCGGGGCTGTTGTAGGTTTTAAGGATATCAAAACTGGTGATACGCTTTCTGATGAAAAATCGCCAATCGTTTTGGAATCAATGGTATTCCCAGAGCCGGTTATCGGTTACGCAATCGAGCCTAAGAAAGCTGCTGATAGCGATAACTTCTCTAAGGCAATTACTAAATTGATCGAAGAAGATCCAACCCTTCAGGTAGAAAGTAACGAAGAAACTGGTCAGACTATCATCAAAGGTATGGGCGAGCTTCACCTTGAAATCATCATCGACCGTATGCGTCGTGAGTTTAAGGTGGAAGTAAACCAGGGAGCTCCCCAGGTTGCTTACAAAGAGATTCTCACGAAGAACTTTGAGCACCGTGAAGTTTACAAGAAACAAACTGGTGGCCGTGGTAAATTTGCTGATATCGTTTTCGAAATCGGGCCGCGTGATGATAACGAAGAAGGAAAAGAACCAAAAACTGGTTTGCAGTTTGTAAATGAAGTTGTCGGCGGAGCTATTCCCCGTGAATTTATTGCTCCTGTTCAGAAAGGTTTCGAAGCTGCGATGATCAATGGTGCACTGGCCGGATATCCTTTGGATTCCATGAAAGTGCGTTTGTTCCACGGATCATTCCACGACGTCGATTCGGATTCTCTTTCTTTTGAATTGGCTGCTAAAATTGGTTTTAAAGAGGCCGCACGTCATGCAGGTTCGAAATTGATGGAACCAATTATGCATGTGGAGGTTCTTACTCCTGATGAATATACCGGACCTATTACTGGTGACCTTAACCGTCGCCGTGGTATCATGAGAGGTATGGATTCAAGAAATGGTGCACAGGTTATCAAAGCAGACGTTCCGCTTTCTGAATTGTTTGGCTATGTTACCGATCTTCGTACGATGTCGTCAGGACGTGCTACCGCTTCGCTTACATTTGCTTACTATGAGATTGTTCCTAACAACATCGCAGAGACAGTAATTGAAAAAGCTAAAGGTTTAGTTAAAGCATAAATAAAATGATCCGCTGTCAGCTTACATTGACAGCGGATCATTTTTATACAAAAGCCAGTGAAGTAAATGGTTCTTTCACCGGTGGATTGTCGAAACGTGTTTCGTTCAAATATTCTCAGAACCGGAAATAATAAAACAAGATGAATCAAAAAATCCGTATTAAACTTCGCTCTTTCGATCATAATCTGGTTGACAAGTCAGCTGAGAAAATTGTTAAAGCTGTAAAAGCAACTGGTGCTATCGTTAGCGGGCCAATTCCTTTGCCAACTAAAACTGAAAAGTTCACCGTCCTTCGTTCTCCGCACGTTAATAAGAAGTCACGTGAACAATTCCAGCTTTGTACTTACAAACGTTTGGTAGACATTTTCTCTACGAGTGCAAAAACTGTCGATGCCCTTATGAAGCTTGAATTACCAAGCGGCGTTGATGTAGAGATTAAAGTATAGTAGTAAGGGTCTATTTGTTAGACCGACAATATAAATTGGATGAAGGTCCTTCAGGAAACCACATCTGAACTCAGGAAAGCAGTTGAATGCTGGTGCTTAGGGCACAATGCGACAGTTGTCAGAATTCGAGGTCAGATGGTTCAAATCATCTGACCTTTTTTGCTGATTATCAGCGAGAAATATTTATTTACTGCTTGGATACGAGGATTTGATTTCCTACCTTTGCAGTCCGTTTTAAAGAATAAGGGTTTTACCTGCTAATTTTAATTTCAAAACATGTCTGGTTTAATTGGTAAGAAAATCGGAATGACTAGTTTGTACAATGCTGACGGGCAGGCTCTGGCATGTACTGTGATTCAAGCTGGTCCTTGTGTTGTTACACAAGTTAGGTCCGAAGAAAAGGATGGCTATAAGGCTATTCAGTTAGGTTTTGGTGAAAAGAAAGAGAAAAACTCTTCCCAGCCTATGATTGGTCACTTCAAAAAAGCCAACACGACTCCCAAACAAAAAGTGGTTGAGTTTAAGGAATTTGAAGTGGAGCATGAACTTGGAACTTCATTATCTGTTCAAGATATCTTTGAAGAAGGCGAGTTTGTAGACGTGGTTGGATCTGCAAAAGGCCGTGGGTTTCAGGGTGTTGTAAAGCGCCATGGCTTCGGTGGAGTAGGAGGTCAGACACACGGTCAGCACAACAGAGCACGTCACCCGGGTTCGATTGGTGCTTGTTCTTTCCCATCACGCGTTTTTAAAGGTATTCGCATGGGTGGACGCATGGGTAACAATCGTGTGAAAATTCAGAATCTCCGTATTCTGAAAGTGATTCCTGAGCAAAACCTTTTGGTGGTTAGCGGCTCGGTACCTGGTTCAAAGAATTCATTTCTAATCATTGAGAAATAGCACTGATGGAACTATCCGTATTAAATATAAAGGGAGAAAATACCGGTAAAAAGGTTAGTGTGTCAGAAGAAATCTTCGGCATTGAACCTAATACGCACGCGATCTATCTCGATGTGAAATTGTATCTGGCAAATCAGCGCCAGGGTACTCACAAATCAAAAGAACGTGCAGAGGTAAATCACTCGACACGTAAAATTAAACGTCAAAAAGGGACGGGTGGAGCCCGTGCTGGTAGCATCAAATCTCCTGTATTTGTAGGTGGAGGTCGGATTTTCGGTCCAAGGCCACGTGATTACAGTTTCAAGATTAACAAAAAAGTAAAGGTGTTGGCTCGTAAGTCTGCCTTCTCTGCCAAAGCAAAATCTGATGCAATTTCGGTTTTAGAATCATTCACTTTTGACGCTCCTAAAACCAAATCTTACCTGAATGTATTGAATTCACTTTCTCTTGTGAATACCAAAACATTACTCATTCTTCCTTCTGTCGACAGCAATGTATATCTGTCGAGCCGTAACATTCCGAAAGCAAAAGTTACAACAGTTGATGAAGTAAATACTTATGACTTGATGTATGCGGATCGTCTTTTGATTAGTGAATCTGCATTATCTATTTTGGAAACCCAATTGAACAAATAAGATGAGTGTACTGAAACGTCCGATTATAACCGAAAAGGTAACGGCTCAGGGTGGTCAAGGAAAATATGCCTTTGAAGTGTCCCTTACTTCAAATAAAGTTGAGATCAAAAAGGCTATTGAAAAACTATTTGGGGTTACCGTAGAAAGCGTTCACACAATGCGCAGCATTGGAAAAAGCAAATCCCGCACTTCGGGAGGTAAGTTTGTAAGTGGAAAAACGTCAACTATCAAGAAAGCTATTGTAACAGTAGCGGAAGGTGAGATCATCGATATATACGGTGAGGCATAATTTAGTTGATTGATTCAAATCTTTGACGAGTTAATAGCAATGGCAGTTAAAAAATTAAAACCTACAAGTGCTGGTCAGCGTTTTCGCTCCGCTCCTACTTTCGAGGAGATCACAACGGCGAAACCTGAGAAAAGTCTACTGGAAACCATCAAAAGAACAGGTGGTCGTAACAGCCAGGGACATCGCACGATGCGTCATATAGGAGGTGGTCACAAGCGGAAATACCGTGTAATTGATTTCAAAAGAAATCGGTTTGATGCACCAGCAACAGTTCTTACAATTGAATACGATCCAAACCGTTCAGCACGTATCGCTTTGGTTCAGTATGAGGACGACGAGAAAAGATATGTAATTGCACCAAACGGACTGAAAGTAGGACAAGTTATTGTTTCTGGAAGTTCAGTAGCACCGGAGGTAGGAAACGCTCTTCCTTTGGGGTCTATGCCAATTGGTACAATTGTTCATAATGTTGAGCTTACTCCTGGTAAAGGAGGCCAGTTTGTCAGAAGTGCGGGAGCTTATGCTCAGCTTGTGGCGAGAGAAGGTAAATATGCAGTGTTGAAAATGCCATCCGGCGAAATGCGGATGATACTTTCTACCTGTATTGCAACGGTAGGTACAGTATCTAATTCAAGCCATATGAATGTAGCTCTTGGAAAGGCAGGACGCAGACGTTGGTTGGGACGTCGTCCAAGAGTTAGGGGTGTTGCTATGAACCCAGTTGATCACCCAATGGGTGGTGGAGAAGGGCGTTCTTCTGGTGGACAGCCTCGGTCACGTAACGGACAGTTCTCAAAAGGACTTAAAACCCGTGATCGGAACAAGCATTCAGAAAAATTGATTATCAGCCGTCGTAAAAAATAATAGAATAACATGGCACGCTCATTAAAAAAAGGACCATATATAGACTTTCGCCTTGAGAACAAAGTAACTGTGATGAACAGTGCTGCTCGCAAGTCTGTAATTAAGACGTGGTCACGACGTTCAATGATTTCGCCTGATTTTATCGGGCATACATTCGCGGTTCACAACGGCAACAAGTTTATACCGGTTTATGTAACTGAGAACATGGTAGGACACAAGCTTGGAGAGTTTTCGCCAACGCGCAATTTCCGTGGCCATACCGCAAAAAAAGATAAAGGAAGAAAATAATTAGTCGACGGTAGCTGGTTTTACATTAGTGGAACGAGCCTATATCTGAAAGAACATGGAAGCAAGAGCTATATTAAGAAATGTGCCTACTTCTCCTCGTAAAATGAGGTTAGTAGCCGACATGATTCGCGGACAAAAGGTTAGCAAAGCGTTGGCGCTGTTAAAGTTTCAACCAAGAGCTTCTTCACCGTTATTGCACAAAGTTTTACTTTCTGCGGTAGCCAACTGGCAACAGCTGAATGAAGATGCGAAGCTGGAAGATGCTGATCTTATTGTAAAAACCGTTTTTATCGACGGTGGACGTATGTTGAAAAGGTTGCGCCCTGCGCCCCAGGGAAGGGCACATCGGATTCGTAAGAGATCTAATCACATTACAATCGTGATAGACGACGCAGCGGAGGTAATCGCGAGTGTAGATAAACAAGCAGTAATCACTGAATCATAAGTAAACCGATCTATATCGAATGGGACAAAAGGTTAATCCTATAGGTCTGAGACTAGGAATTGTTAGAGGATGGGAGTCAAGTTGGTATGGAGGAAAGGACTTTTCTGACAAACTTGTTGAAGACGAAAAAATTCGTAACTATATCAAGGCACGTATCCCAAAAGGATCAATCTCGAAAGTAGTTATTGAACGTACTCTGAAGCGTATTACACTTACTATACATACTGCACGTCCAGGTATAGTTATTGGAAAAGGTGGAAGCGAGGTTGATAAAATCAAAGAAGAGCTTAAAAAGATCACAGGTAAAGATGTTCAGATAAACATCTATGAGATAAAGCGGCCTGAGATCGATGCTAAGTTGGTTGGTGAAGCGATAGCGCAACAATTACAAGCACGTATTTCATATCGTCGCGCAATGAAGCAATCAATTGCTTCTGCTATGAGGGTAGGAACGCAAGGCATTAAGATCCGTCTTGCTGGACGTTTAGGTGGTGCTGAAATGGCCCGTACAGAAGAATATAAAGAAGGTCGTATTCCTCTGCATACTTTGAGAGCGGATATTGATTATGCTATCTCGGAAGCTCAGACTATTTATGGAAAAATAGGTATAAAAGTCTGGATATTCAAAGGCGAGCTTTATGGAAAGCGTGATTTGACGCCGAGTGCTGCTACGGCTGCTGCTGATAGAAATGATAGAGGCGGAAATGAGCGTGGTGGTGCCGGTGCTGGTAATGACCGTGGTGGAAGAGATAGAAGAGGTGGTCGCGGCAACGAAGGTGGTGGTGCTCCCCGTAGTGATGGCGGTGGCGGAAGTGAGGCGGATCGTCGCAAGAGAAATAAAAATAAGAAGAAGTAATTCGCATTTTCCGGTTTTTTAATCGGTTCAAATAGATTAAAATCATGTTACAGCCGAAAAGAACAAAATTTCGCAAGCAACAAAAAGGAAAGGGTTCATATAACGGTTTGGCTACACGTGGACATGAAATCGCTTTCGGATCATTTGCAATAAAAGCATTAGAGCCAGGTTGGTTGACCGCACGCCAAATTGAGGCAGCTCGTATCTCGGTAACGCGTGCAATGAAACGTGAAGGTCAGGTTTGGATTCGTGTTTTTCCAGACAAACCAATTACTAAAAAGCCTGCTGAGGTTCGTATGGGTAAAGGTAAGGGTGCTCCTGAGTATTGGGTAGCTCCTGTTAAACCTGGAACAATCATCTTCGAAGCAACTGGTGTTGCATTGGATACTGCGAATGAAGCATTGCGTTTGGCTGCACAAAAGTTGCCAATTAAAACCAAGTTCGTGGTACGCCGGGATTATCAGGAATAGCGCTAACCCGAACGTATTAAGAACACTAATTATTAAAAGCAATGACTAGTAAAGAATTAAAGGATCTGTCGCAGGATCAGCTCAAACAGCAGATCGCCCAAGAGAGAGAGCGCTTATTGAGGTTGAAATTTGCACATGCTATTTCACCTATTGAGAACCCTTTGCGTATTCGCGCCTCACGTAAGGAAATTGCAAGACTCTTAACCGAGCTGTCGGCTAAAAGTAACCAACAGTAAATCAGTTTAGAAATTATGGAGGCAACAGAAAGAAATTTACGTAAAGAGAGAGTTGGCAAAGTAGTGAGCAACAAAATGGAGAAATCCTGTGTGATCACTGTGGAGCGGAAAGTAAAACATGCGAAGTACGGTAAGTTTATGACTAAAACTACCAAGCTTATGGTGCATGACGAAACAAATCAGGTTGGAATCGGTGATACGATCCGCGTGATGGAAACACGGCCGCTTAGTAAAAATAAGCGTTGGAGATTAGTAGAAATCCTTGAAAGAGCTAAGTAACAATGGTACAGCAAGAATCAAGACTGTCGGTAGCAGACAACAGTGGAGCGAAGGAAGTACTCGTAATTCGTGTACTTGGTGGAACTGGCAAACGCTATGCGTCAGTAGGCGATAAAATCGTCGTAACAGTAAAATCGGCCCTGTCTTCTAGTAATATGAAAAAGGGAACGGTTTCCAAGGCCGTGGTGGTACGTACTAAAAAAGAAGTGCGTCGTAAGGATGGTACATACATTCGTTTTGAAGATAATGCGGCAGTTTTATTGAACAACAATGATGAACCACGTGGTACTCGTATTTTTGGGCCGGTTGCCCGTGAATTGCGTGAAAAGCAATTCATGAAAATAGTATCATTGGCGCCTGAAGTGTTGTAAGAAATCACAATGTTAGTATTTCTTTAAATCGATAAGAAAATACCTCAAATGGAAAGTAAAAATAAAAAGACACCCGCAAAACTACATGTTCGTAGCGGAGATACTGTAAAGGTAATTTCCGGAAATGCGAAGGGAGAGACTGGCGTTATTAAAAAGATTATCGTAGAAAAGCTGAGAGCTACTGTTGAAGGTGTTAATATGATTACAAAGCATGTTAAACCTAATGCCCAAAATCCTCAGGGGAGTATAGAAAAACTTGAAGGCCCAATTCATATCAGTAACCTAATGGTTGTTGATCCTAAAACTGGTGAGACTTCAAGGACCGGCCGTAAAGCCAATGACAAAGGTAAATTGCAACGTTTTGCAAAAAAATCAGGCAATTTTCTTTGAGATCGAATTAACGATACAGTTGAATAATTATATGTAAGCGAGTGGGTCGGCAATCCACAGTAACTAATTTAAAAAATGGCACAGCCAAGATTAAAAGAGAAATACCTTAGCGAAGTTGTCTCTCAGTTGAAAGACAAATTCCAATATAAGTCGAGCATGCAGGTTCCTCGGTTGACAAAAATTGTTATCAATAAAGGAATCGGGGCCGCAGTAGCTGACAAAAAGCTTGTTGATACAGGTGTTGAGGAACTGGGTCTGATTACAGGACAGAAAGCCATAGCTACGATTTCGAAAAAGGCGGTTTCTAACTTCAAATTGAGGGAAAACATGCCTATCGGAGCGAAGGTTACATTACGTGGAGATCGTATGTACGAGTTCCTTGATCGTTTGACGGCTATTGCAATGCCTAGGGTGAGAGATTTCAAGGGGATTAGTGATAAAGGGTTCGATGGACGTGGTAATTATACATTTGGTGTTAAGGAGCAGATAATTTTTCCTGAGATCAGTATCGAGAAGGTTAATAAGATAACTGGAATGGATATCACATTCGTTACTTCTACCAATTCGGATGAAGAAAGCTATGAGTTGCTAAAAGCACTTGGTATGCCTTTCACTAATGTTAGTAAATAAGGATATACTTTAATATAAGATATTTACCGATAATGGCAAAAGAATCAGTTAAAGCACGGGAAAGAAAAAGACAAGAACTAGTCGCACGATATGCCGAAAAACGGACAAAATTGAAAGCTGCTGGTGACTGGGTTGGACTTGACAAGTTACCACGTAATTCTTCTCCTGTTCGTTTGCACAACAGGTGCAAGATAACCGGAAGACCACGTGGATATATGCGTAAATTCGGAATTTCAAGAGTTCTGTTCCGGGATATGGCCTCTGATGGTAAAATTCCGGGTGTTACAAAATCAAGTTGGTAGGAAACTTTCAATTCTGATTTCAATTACTTAACTTTGCACTCCCGTTTCAAAGGGGTGTTTAAACTAGGCATAAAAATGTTAACGGATCCCATAGCAGATTATCTGACGAGACTCAGAAACGCCATAAAAGCGAAGCACAGGGTTGTTGAGATACCTGCATCCAACATAAAAAAAGAAATTACAAAAGTACTTTTTGACAAAGGGTATATTCAAAGTTATAAGTTTGACGAAATCGGTCCTCAGGGAACGATCAAAATAGCTTTGAAATATAATCCTGTGACAAAGCAATCTGCGATTGTGAAATTGGAGAGGGTTAGTAAGCCTGGACTACGTAAATATTCAGGTTCATCAACTTTGCCCCGTGTTTTAGGCGGATTAGGGACTGTTATTATCTCTACATCTAAGGGGGTAATGACCGATAAAGAAGCTAAAACACTTAATGTAGGTGGCGAAGTGTTATGTTTCGTGTATTAATATTTAAAAGTTATTCAGGAAATGTCACGAATAGGAAATAAAGTTATTGTTTTGCCGGCAGGTGTTTCTGTTTCAGTAGCAGATAACAATGTTGTGTCGGTGAAAGGACCGAAAGGTGTGCTTTTTCAGGCTGTTGATACAGACATCAGTGTTGAGGTGGAAGGAAATGAGTTGAAAGTAAAACGTCCCACAGAGCAGAAGCGTCATAAAGCGCTGCACGGTTTGTATCGGTCGCTGATCAACAATATGGTGATTGGAGTTGATGCTGGTTATAAGAAAGAGTTAGAGATAATTGGTGTAGGGTATAAAGCCAGTGCAGCTAACAATGTCTTGGAGTTACAATTAGGGTATTCTCATAATATATTTATGGCTATTCCTGAAGAGATAAAACTCTCGACTACTTCTGAGAAAGGTCAAAATCCGAAGGTTATTTTGGAAGGAATTGATAAAGAATTAATTGGATCCGTAGCAGCTAAAATCAAATCATTGCGTAAAGTTGAGCCTTATAAAGGTAAGGGTATACGTTTTGTTGGTGAAATAGTTCGTCGTAAAGCTGGTAAGTCTGCCTCTAAGAAGTAGTGCGTTGCCACGGAGTAGTTATAAACAAGTTAGATAAGATCAAAAATGGCTAACGTAAAAGCAGATAGAAGACAACGCCTTAAATATCACATTCGTAAGAAGGTGAAAGGTAGTTCAGAGCGCCCAAGATTATCGGTTTTCCGTTCTAATACCAGTATCTATGCACAAATTATAGATGATATTAAAGGTGTAACACTTGTTAGTGCGTCGTCTTTGGATCTGGGAGAAAGAAAAGAGAATTCGAATGTTGGTGTGGCACTTGAGGTTGGAAAGAAAATAGCAGCAAAAGCACAGGAGGCAGGTATTCAGGCAGTTGTGTTCGACCGCAACGGATATTTGTATCACGGTAAAGTAAAAGCATTGGCCGAAGGAGCTCGCGAGGGTGGCCTGAAATTCTAAGTATAACTAAGACTATGTCTACAAATACAAAACCTTCAAAGGTTAACGAATCTGATCTGAAAGAACGCGTGGTAGCGATCAATCGGGTTGCAAAAGTGGTAAAAGGTGGTCGTCGTTTCAGCTTTTCAGCGATAGTCGTTGTAGGTGATGGAAATGGTGTTGTCGGATATGGCTTGGGTAAGGCGAATGAGGTGACTGACGCTATCGCGAAAGGAATTGATGACGCAAAGAAAAATCTGATCCAAATTCCTATGTTGAAACATACTGTTCCTCATGAAATGGAAGGTAAGTTTAGTGGTGGGTTTGTTTTGATTAAACCAGCTGCGCCTGGAACAGGTGTTTTGGCAGGTGGCCCCATGCGGGCAGTGCTTGAAAGTGCTGGTATTAAAGATGTCTTGGCGAAGTCAAAAGGCTCATCTAATCCACACAATGTAATTAAGGCTACAATTGATGCACTTTTGAAGATGAGGGCTCCACACCAGGTTGCTTTTCAGAGAGGTGTTAAATTGGAGAAAGTTTTCAACGGATAGTCCCACAGGAAATCCTTTATCTGAGAGTAATGATGTCAAAAGTACGTATTACACAAATTAAGAGCACAATTGACCGGCCAGAGAGGCAGAAACTAACCATTAAAGCTTTGGGCTTGGGGAAGTTGAACAGATCAGTTGAAAAAGAAAATAGCGAAGCTATTGCAGGCATGATCCGGAAGGTGAGCCATTTAGTTAAAGTTGAAGAAATCTAACATATATATTAACATGAATCTTAGTTCATTAAAACCGGCTGTTGGCTCCGTTAAAGTAGGGAAGCGAGTTGGACGTGGTCAAGGCTCTGGTAAAGGAGGAACCGCTGCACGTGGACATAAAGGTGCTCAATCCCGTTCTGGATATAGCCGTAAGGTTGGGTTTGAAGGAGGGCAAATGCCTCTTCAAAGACGCCTTCCGAAGTTTGGATTTAACAATATTAACAGGGTAGAATATAAGGCGCTGAACCTTGATGCTATTCAGGCACTGGCTCAGAAAGCTGAGGTTAGCGTTGTGACTTTAGATCTAATTCGTGAAAACGGTCTTTGTGCGAAAAAAGATTTAGTAAAAATCCTTAACAGAGGAGAGATTTCGATTGCGGTTGAGGTTCAGGCGCATGGATTTTCTGCTTCTGCTATTGAGTCAATCGAGAAGGCAGGAGGAAAAGCTGTTAAATTGTAATTTTGTTATTCGGTAAACAGCTATTGTTTATTATTGAGTAGCTAATGTAAGCCCAGGACATGAAACGATTTTTAGAGACAATTAAGCACATATTTGCGATAGAGGAATTGAGAACACGTATTCTCAATACTCTCTTGTTTATAACGATATTCCGTTTGGGGTCTTACGTGGCGTTGCCGGGCGTTGAGCCGGACCAGATGAATGTTTCTACGCAAGGATTGCTAGGTTTGCTGGATACGTTTCTGGGTGGTGCCTTTAGCAAGGCATCTATTTTTGCATTGGGCATTATGCCTTATATCTCGGCCTCTATTGCAATTCAGCTGTTGACTATGGCGTTGCCGTATTTTCAGAAAATGCAAAAGGAGGGGGAATCAGGGCGTAAGAAATTGAATCAAATCACAAGAGTTTTAACGATTGTAGTGACTCTTGTCCAGGGTACTGCTTATTTGAATACAACCGTCCCTGATGAAGCACTGTTGGTGTCAAGAAGTCTTTTTTCTATATCCTCAGTTTTTGTTCTTACCGCTGGTACCATGTTTTGTATGTGGTTAGGAGAACGAATTACCGATAAAGGAATTGGTAACGGAATATCAATGTTGATCATGATTGGCATTGTGTCCAGATTTCCGGGAGCCATATATAAGGAATTTGTATCTCGTGGAAGCGGACAGATATTATTATTTGTAATTGAGATTGTGGCTCTCTATTTTGTGATTATGGGTGCAGTTATGTTGACACAGGCTGTACGGCGTATTCCGATTCAGTATGCGAAACAGGTGGTAGGAAATCGGGTAATGGGAGGTCAACGTCAGTATTTGCCTTTGAAATTGAATGCTGCTGGTGTTATGCCGATTATTTTTGCGCAGGCATTGATGTTTATCCCTTCTTTGGGTGCGTCATATTTTGCGGAAAAGAGTGATTTTGCTAGCAATGTCGCTACGATCTTTGCGAACTACACAACTTGGCAATACAATCTTCTTTTTGCTGTCTTGATTATTGTATTTACATTTTTCTATACAGCTATTTCAGTGAATCCGCAGCAAATTGCGGATGATATGAAGCGAGGCGGTGGATTTGTACCGGGCGTTAAACCAGGTCAGCAAACTTCTGAGTATATAAGCTCTATATTGGATCGCATAACATTTCCGGGCTCATTGATGCTTGCTATTGTTGCAACTTTACCTGCCTTTGCGAGCCTTCTGGGTGTTTCAACAGATTTTGCCCACTTTTTCGGCGGAACCTCACTTTTGATTATGGTTGGGGTAGTACTGGATACCTTGCAGCAAGTAGAGAGTTATCTGTTGATGAGAAGGTACGAAGGATTAATGAAATCAGGACGTGTTAAAGGTAGGACAGAGAGTGTTGCTATCTGATAGATAATGATTTATCTTAAGACTGAAGAGGAAATAGATCTCATAAAGGAGAGTGCTCAGGTTCTGGGTAAGGCCCATGCTGAGGTGGCACAATGGGTTAAACCGGGTGTTGCAACCAGGAAGCTTGACGCAATTGCCGAGGATTATATCAGAGATTTTGGTGGAACTCCGTCATTCAAAGGCTTTAACAACTTTCCAGCCTCTTTATGTATTTCTGTTAACGAGGTGGTAGTTCATGGATTCCCAAGCGGGTATGTTCTTAAGGAGGGCGATATAGTTTCGATAGACTGTGGTGTAAAGCTCAACGGATTTCATAGTGACAGCGCTTATACATATCCAGTCGGCGAGGTTGCAGGGGATGTAATGAAACTGTTGATAGCAACTAAGAAGTCGTTGTACAAAGGCATAGAACAAGCAGTGGATGGTTTGAGGATGGGTGACATTGGTCATGCTATTCAGAGTTTCGTTGAAGATCGTGGGTATACTGTTGTTAGAGAGCTTGTGGGACACGGGTTAGGCAGAAGCTTACACGAAAGTCCTGAGGTACCAAATTACGGCAAAAGAGGTAAGGGTATACGGTTAAAGGAAGGTATGGTGTTGGCAATAGAGCCGATGATTAATCTGGGTGTCAAATCCGTTATACAGGAACGAGACGGATGGACTATTAGGACAAGTGATAGGAAGTATTCAGCCCATTTTGAGCATACCGTGGTCGTCCGTAAGGGAAAACCTGAGATTTTAACAACATTTGACTATATAGAAAAAGTGACCGCCAATACCAGCCTTATGGTAGAAGCATAGTAATAAACGCGAAGAATGGCAAAACAAGCATCAATAGAACAAGACGGAGTAATTTTAGAAGCACTCTCCAATGCTATGTTTCGTGTGGTATTGGAAAATAAGCATGAAGTGATTGCCCATATTTCGGGTAAAATGCGGATGCACTATATAAAAATATTGCCTGGCGACCGTGTTAAGTTGGAAATGTCTCCTTACGACTTATCAAAGGCCAGGATTACTTACAGATACAAATAAGGAGAAGATCACCTCAATATTAACAAATAAGTAACATTCCAGATGAAAGTTAAAGCATCAGTTAAAAAGCGCAGTGAGGACTGCAAAGTCATACGCCGGAAGGGTAAAGTCTATGTGATTAATAAAAAGAACCCACGGTATAAACAAAGACAAGGTTAATAATTATGGCACGTATTTCAGGAGTTGATATTCCCGACCGTAAAAGAGGTGAGATCTCACTAACTTATATTTTCGGAATTGGTCGTAGTTCGGCTAAAAAGATTTTGGATAAGGCTGGTGTTGATGTTGATAAAAAGGTGATTGATTGGACAGACGATGAGTCTGGTGCGATTCGTGCGGTCATTGCTGGTGAATATAAAGTTGAAGGCGCACTTAAGTCTGAGGTTCAGCTGAGCATTAAACGTTTAATGGATATTGCTTGCTATCGTGGTCTTCGTCATCGTAAAGGTTTGCCGTTACGTGGTCAAAGAACGAAAAACAATTCTCGTACTCGTAAGGGTAAACGTAAAACAATCGCGAACAAGAAAAAGGCTACTAAATAAATAATGAGGGGTGGAATTACATCCACGACTTATTTCACGAGCAATGGCACAAAATAAAAGAAAAGATAAGGCTAAGAAAAGAGTTGTAGTAGTGGAGTCGGTGGGTCAAGTACACATCAAGGCTTCTTTCAACAACATCATTATCTCTATTACCAATAGCAACGGACAGGTTATTTCCTGGGGTTCCGCTGGTAAGATGGGATTTCGTGGTTCCAAGAAAAATACTCCCTATGCAGCTCAGACAGCAGCTCAAAGCTGCGCCCAAGTCGCTTTTGACTTAGGTATGAGAAAAGCGGAAGTATTTGTTAAAGGTCCAGGATCTGGACGCGAGTCTGCGATCCGTACCATTCAGAATGCCGGAATAGAAGTTACTACTATCCGTGATATCACTCCGCTTCCGCACAATGGTTGCCGTCCCCCAAAACGCAGGAGAGTTTAGTTTATACACCCATTCGTAATTTGGACACTGGGGTTACAGAATGGTTTTTTTAATTTTTAGTTAACAAATTGTTTTAATGGCACGTTACACAGGTCCCAAATCAAAGATTGCAAGGCGCTACGGAGAACCAATTATGGGTCCGAGCAAAGCACTTGCTAAAAAGAATTATCCTCCCGGAGTTCATGGGAAAGGACGTCGTTCGAAAAAGTCGGAGTATGCTTTACAGTTAATGGAAAAGCAGAAAGTGAAATTTATTTACGGAATACTTGAAAGACAGTTTCGTAATTTATTCGAAAAGGCGTCGGTGAAAGAAGGTATTACCGGAGAGAACTTACTCAGATTTTGTGAAGCACGTCTGGATAACACAGTTTATCGTCTGGGGATAGCTCCTACAAGACGTGCGGCGCGTCAGCTCGTAACTCATAAGCACATTCTTGTAGACGGAGAGATTGTTAACATCCCTTCTTACTCTTTACGCCCTGGTCAGATTGTGACTGTAAGGGAAAAATCAAAATCACTTGAAACTATTTCGGACAGCCTTGCTGGACATAGTTCAAAAGGATTTAACTGGTTGGAGTGGGATAGCCAACAATTGACCGGCAAGTTTGTTACTTTCCCGGAACGTGAGCAAATCCCAGAAAATATCAATGAGCAGCTCATCGTTGAGTTGTACTCTAAATAATAATCTTCCCAGTACAGCACGTTTAGTTTTACTAGACGTGCTTTTAGCCGGAAACGGCAATTTTGCGATCGCAAAGGTAACGGTAGCGTGATCAACTATCATTTACTACTATAAAAGGAGCAAGGACTATGTCAATATTAGCTTTCCAAATGCCTGATAAGGTCGTCATGGAAAAAGCAGACGACTTTCACGGGTTGTTTGAGTTTAAGCCTTTAGAGAAAGGATACGGCGTAACAATTGGTAATGCGTTACGTAGAATACTTCTTTCATCTTTAGAAGGTTATGCCATCACGAGTGTGAAGTTTCCAGGGGTTCTTCACGAATTTTCTTCTATCGAAGGTATAGTTGAGGATGTTACGGAAATCATCCTGAACCTGAAAATGGTTCGTTTTAAAAAAGTTTCTGATTTAAATGAGAGTAGAATTGTAGTGAATCTCAAAAACGTCTCGGTAGTCACTGCCGGTGATATTGGTAAGTTCACCAATGCTTTTGAGGTCTTGAACCCGGATCAGGTCATTTGTCACATTGATGATCAAAAAGAATTCGAAATGGAGCTGCTTCTCGACAAGGGAAGAGGATATGTTCCAGCTGATGAACCTCGGGCAAATGAATTGCCTTTTGGTTATATAGCGGTGGATTCTATCTACACACCAATTAAAAATGTGAAATATAGTGTTGAAAATACACGTGTTGAGCAACGCACAGACTATGAGCGTCTTTTAATTGATATACAAACGGATGGATCGATTCACCCTGAGGATGCTTTGAAAGGTGCCGCCAATATCTTAATCCAACATTTCATGCTTTTCTCTGATCAGACGATGACGTTTGAGAAACAAAAGGCAGAAGAGGATAATCAGGTTGATGAGGAAATGTTGCGGATGAGGAAGTTATTAAAGACTTCTTTGTCAGAACTTGACTTATCGGTTCGTGCATATAACTGCTTGAAATCAGCTGATGTTAAATCATTGGGTGATCTTGTTAGGCTTGAAATTTCGGATATGATGAAGTTCCGTAATTTTGGTAAAAAGTCACTTACCGAGTTGGAGCAGCTTGTTGCGGACAAACAATTGACGTTTGGAATGGATGTTGCCAAATATCGTTTGGACGAAGAATAATTTAATATCCTAATAAGTATGTATTCTGAAGCGCGCCAGTCGCTGCTCGAAGCAACTAAACAAAAACAAAATGAGACACGGTAAGAAAGATAATCATTTAGGAAGAACAGCATCTCACCGTAAGGCGATGCTTTCAAACATGGCTTCCTCTTTGATTCTTCACAAAAGAATTGAGACTACTTTAGCGAAAGCAAAGGAACTGCGTAAGTATGTTGAGCCATTGTTGACCCGCGCGAAAGAGGATTCTACCCACAACAGACGTATTGTTTTTTCTTATCTGAACGATAAAGAATCTACAAAAGAACTGTTTGGTGTAGTATCTGACAAAATTGCTTCTCGCCCAGGTGGCTACACTCGTATTATTAAATTGGGTAATCGTCTTGGTGATGCTGCTGAGGTGGCATTGATTGAGTTGGTTGATTTCAATGATGCGTTGCTTCTTGCGAATGCTGATAAACCAGCAAAAACACGTCGAAGCAGAAGAGGTGGTAAAAAGGCCGATTCTTCAGGCGAAGAAGTTGTTGCAGCATCAGCAGTGAAAAAGGCAGATCATCCGATTGTAGCCGAAGCAGAGCCTGTCGCTGAAGAGCCTCAGACAGAGAAACATGAAACAGCTGAGAAACCAGAAGATGCAGACAAAGAATAGTGTTATTGCTGGTGATCACTTTATAGTATAGTAAAAGGGGTTGAACGTTTTCGTTTAGCCCTTTTTTATGAGCGTAATTTATTAATTTTGGCAAAATAATTGACTGAGAATGTCTTATCAGTTATAAAAATAGATTAACCATTTTATGAATCAGAAAAAGGAAGCTTTATTGTTGCTGGAAGATGGAACGGCATACAGAGGGTTGGCTTTGGGAATAAGCGGAACGACTGGGGGTGAGATTTGTTTTAATACGGGAATGACTGGATATCAGGAAATTTATACCGATCCATCCTATTACGGTCAGATAATAGTTAATACGAACTCGCACATCGGTAACTACGGTGTGCAGCTGGAAGACGAAGAAGAATCGGCTTCTGTAAAAATTCGTGGTATGGTCTGCAATACATTCTCACAAATCTATTCTCGTCACACAGCTGATTTTTCTTTACAAGAATACTTTGAAAGAGCAAATATTGTAGGAATCAGTAATGTGGACACACGACACCTGGTTAGGCACGTTCGCGAGCAAGGCGTAATGAACGCGATTATTTCATCTGAAATATTGGATGAAGAGCTGCTGATGCAAGAGCTGCGAAAAGTACCGTCTATGGATGGTCTTGAATTATCCTCAGAGGTGACAACAGAGCAGCCATATTTCGTGGGGGATGAAGCGGGGAGTAAGTGGCGTATCGCTGTTATGGATTATGGAATTAAGAAGAGTATTCTGAAAAATCTTACTTCAAGAGGTTGTTATTGCAAAGTGTTTCCAGCTAAGACTCCGTTTGAAGAGGTTATGGACTGGCAGCCAGATGGATTTTTTATATCAAACGGACCAGGTGACCCTTCTGCAATGCTTTATGCAGTTGAGAGCGTGAATCAGATGATAAAAACGAGCAAGCCATTGTTTGGAATTTGTCTCGGGCATCAACTTTTGGCCCTGTCGAGTGGAATCAATACATATAAAATGCATCATGGGCATCGCGGACTGAATCATCCTGTAAAGAATCTCATTACCGGTATGTGTGAGGTGACTTCACAAAACCATGGATTTGCAGTGAACCCGGAAGAAATTGAAAGCCATCCTGATGTGGAAATTACGCACGTCAATTTGAATGATAAAACTATTGAAGGAATCCGCAGAAAGGACTATCCAGCATTTTCAGTACAGTATCACCCGGAAGCTTCTCCTGGACCACACGACTCTCGCTACCTTTTTGATGATTTTATCAATTTACTGAGTGCCAATTAATCTTATTTAAACAAAAAACCCTCCGATTAAACTCCGAGGGTTTTTTAGTTTTATAGATTTGATTCAATGAGTTTTCGGAACTCCTTTTCTTCCATAAAACCGTTTTTGCGAATAAGTAATTTACCGTCTCTATACAATAGGAATGCGGGGATTCCATCAATATTCAACTCCTTTGCGAGCGCTTTGTTATTATCATACGGGATGGTTTCTATGTGCGCCTTTCCTTTGTACTCAGCAGTGAGTTTATACACGGTCGGTAACATCTTTACACATGGCTCGCACCAGGGAGCGTAGAAATCCACAAGTACAAGACCTTTTGCGCCGATAATCTTTTTGAATCCTGTTGAACTCATTCCTTTGGGAGCTGAACTGTCAACCGGTGCATCAATAAGTTTTCCGGAAGAGGTCCATTTTAAGTATCCGCCCTTCATATCATAAATCTCCTTAAACCCATATTCGTGCAATATTTCGGCGGCAGCTGCACTTCTGCTGCCCGCAAGGCAATACACAAAAACCGGTTTGGTTTTATCCAGCGATTTTATTTTTTCACGAAAGTCGGAACTCTTGTAGTCAATATTTAGAGAGTTGCTTAAATGACCCTCTTTATACTCCTGAGGTGTTCTTACATCCAGCAATTGAGCATGGGTGGCATTGGAAAGTTTTCCTTGAAAATCATCAGTAGATAGTGTCGTCTGAGCTTTAATTTCTATAAAAAGTAACAGAAACGCTATAATCAGAATGTGAATTAATTTCATAGCAATTGTTTTGGACGATGAAGCTGTAAATTTAAGCTAAAGTGAATTGGCGTTTATGGATGACAATTTTTTTGTGTTATTTTGTAGCGCTAATATATTTCAATTCTAATCAAACCATAAGCTGCAAATGAGTACGATTCAGTCAGTACATGCAAGACAAATTCTGGATTCAAGAGGAAACCCAACGGTAGAAGTAGATATTCGTACAGAAAATGGTTATTTGGGACGTGCTGCTGTCCCTTCCGGTGCTTCCACTGGAAAACATGAAGCAGTTGAACTTCGCGATGACGACAAAAGCGTATATGTAGGAAAAGGGGTTTTGAAGGCGGTTGAAAATGTAAATGACATTATCTTCCCCGAGCTGATCGGATGCTCAATTTTTGAGCAGAATTTGATCGACAAAATCATGCTTGAATTGGACGGAACACCTAATAAGTCGAAATTGGGTGCTAATGCTATCCTAGGTGTGTCTCTGGCGGCTGCGAAAGCAGGTGCACTTGAAGCGAATCTACCTCTTTACCGATATGTAGGCGGTACCAATGCAAATACCCTTCCAGTTCCTATGATGAATATCCTGAATGGTGGAAGCCACGCGGATAATTCGATTGATTTTCAGGAGTTTATGATCCTGCCTGCAAAAGCTGATACGTTCTCTGAATCCTTGAGAATGGGTGTTGAAGTATTCCATACACTTAAAACTGTTTTGAAAAGCAAAGGATATTCCACAAACGTGGGAGATGAAGGTGGTTTCGCACCTAACATTAAATCTAATGAAGAGGCTATTGAGGTTGTTCTTCAGGCCATTGAAAAAGCAGGTTACAAACCAGGTGAAGATATCTTTATCGCTATGGATGCTGCTGTGTCGGAGTTCTATGAGGATGGTCTTTATCATTTCAAAAAATCTGATGGCCGTAAATTAACTTCGGCTGAGATGGCAGATTACTGGACACAATGGGTTGCTAAATATCCGATTATCTCTATTGAGGACGGAATGGATGAAGATGACTGGGCTGGCTGGAAGACGCTTACTGAATCAATCGGCAAAAAATGCCAGCTTGTGGGAGATGATTTGTTTGTGACAAACGTGACCCGTTTACAACAAGGAATCGAATCGCAGATTGCAAATGCTATCCTGATTAAAGTTAATCAGATCGGTTCGCTTACCGAGACAATCGATACCGTTAATCTTGCGAAGAGAAACAGCTACAAAAACATCATGTCGCACCGTTCCGGTGAAACTGAGGATTCAACCATTGCTGATCTTGCGGTAGCTTTGAATACAGGTCAGATTAAGACAGGTTCAGCTTCACGTTCTGACAGGATGGCGAAATACAATCAGCTTCTTCGTATTGAAGAGGAACTTGGAGAAAGCGCTTATTTCCCAGGATTGAAATTCTAAATTTTATTAAAACCGGGGCTAAAAGCTCCGGTTTTAGTTTGAAGATATGTCAGATCTGAAAAACAAACCATTTTGGCCACTTTATTCGATGAAGAACTTTTATACCGCCACGCTGGTAGCATGGTTGGTATGGATACTGTTTCTGGATAATAACAATATGCGTGTTGTATATTCACACAGATCTAAAATGAAAGACCTGGAAAAAGAAAAGGCTGTCCTGCTAGACAAAATCCGACAAGTGAAAAAGGAGCGGAATGAAGTTTTTGGAAACCCAAAAATGCTTGAAAAATGGGCCCGGGAGAAATTTATGATGCGTCGGCCAAATGAAGAGGTTTATGTAATTGTAGATGAAAACAATCAGCTCGTTGAAAGTAAAAAGGAATAGTCGATAATTGTTTTCGATGGTTTATACGATACATCAGTTTTGATCAGGGTACTCTTTGTCTGTTTGGGCAATATCTGCCGTTCTCCCATTGCAGAAGCAACTTTTAACCATCTTGTTAAAAGCAAAAATCTTGACAAGCACATTGAATGTGACTCAGCAGGGACAGCTGCATATCATATCGGAAGCCTGCCTGATAAGAGAATTAGAAAGGTCGCGCAGGATAATGGTCTTATTCTGACGCATAAGGCCAGGCAACTGGCTCATGACGATTTCTTTAAATTCGATTATATCATGGCTATGGATCAGTCCAATTTCGAGAATATCCGGAAAGTCAGTCTGCTTGCCCGGGATCAAGAGCCTTCTGACATAGGCATTCAGTTGTACCGCGCGTTTGATCCCGAGAAAGGAAATTCCCTTAACGTGCCGGATCCTTACTATGAAGATTTTGCTGCTTTTCAAAATGTATATGAAATAGTAAGAAGGAGCGGTTCGGTATTTCTGGATTTTTTGATAGAAAAACATAATTTGAATGCTCCGGAGATTTAGATATTCTGAGTAGTTCGGATGGAAATCATATATTAATTCATAATTATCAAGACATTGAGCAAGAAAGTAATTCTTATTATCATGGACGGGTGGGGCATCGCCAAAGCTGGTGAGGAAAACCGCTCGGCGGTTTTAGCTGCAAACACTCCTTTTTATGACAGCATTCTTCAGAAATACTCGCATAGTAAGCTGGAAGCAAGCGGCTTGGCTGTAGGGCTTCCCGACGGGCAAATGGGTAATTCCGAGGTGGGGCATACCAATCTGGGAGCCGGAAGAGTAGTTTATCAGGATTTGGTAAAAATAAATCTGGCCGTATCGGAAGGTACATTAGGGCAGGAGCCTGTGTTGACGGATGCGCTTGATTACGCTAAGTCAAATGGTAGGAAAGTACACTTTATCGGGCTGGTATCTGATGGTGGTGTGCATTCGCATATTGATCACTTGAAGGGACTTTGCAAGATCGCATCAGATAAGGGCTTGACGGATGTTTTTGTTCATGCTTTTACCGATGGACGGGATTGCGATCCCAAAAGCGGTCTTGGGTTTCTCACCGAACTTCAGACAAGCATGAGTCAGACTACTGGCCAAATTGCTAGTGTAGTCGGCCGGTATTATGCTATGGACCGTGATAAAAGATGGGAACGTGTAAAATTGGCTTATGATGCCATGGTGCATGGCGAAGGACATCATGTTTTATCGGCAGATGTTTTGAAGGCGGTTCGTGATTCTTATGAAGAGGGCGTAACAGATGAATTTATCATGCCAATCATAGCTACCAACGAGGATGGTACACCTTTGGCAGTTATACAGGACGGAGATGTTGTTCTTTGCTTCAATTTCCGGACGGACCGCGGTCGGGAAATCACCGAAGTTCTTACTCAGCAGGATTTCCACGAGCAGAATATGCACAAGCTGAATCTGAAATATATCACCATGACCAATTATGATGATACTTTCAAAGGGGTTGATGTGATTTTTGACAAAGATAACCTCAATAATACGCTTGGGGAAGTTTTGGAAGCGGCCGGCAAGAAACAGATCCGGATAGCAGAAACAGAAAAATATCCCCACGTGACGTTCTTTTTCTCAGGCGGTCGGGAAAAGCCTTTCGAAGGTGAAAGCCGCCTGCTGTGCCCGTCACCTAAAGTCGCTACTTACGATTTACAACCCGAGATGTCAGCCTTCGGGATAAGGGATTCTATCATTCCTGAATTAATAAAAGAAGACGTTGATTTCGTTTGTCTGAATTTTGCCAATCCGGATATGGTTGGGCATACGGGTGTTTTCGAAGCTGCGGTAAAAGCTTGTGAAACGGTTGATCAGTGTGTTCAAGCCGTGGTAACAACCGGCCTCGATCATGGATATTCGTCTATTATCATTGCCGACCATGGTAATTCCGATTACATGAGGAATGATGACGGGTCTCCCAATACAGCTCATTCTCTGAACTTGGTTCCTTGTATACTGGTTGACAACGAGTATCATGCCCCGTTGAAAGATGGAAAACTGGCGGATATCGCACCGACCATTTTAGGGTTGATGGGTATTGAAAAACCATTGGAAATGACGGGGAATAGCATCCTTTAAACTTTACGGCAATACAAGATGTTGTCCTGTCAGAGAGTCCACCGGGCTCTCTGTTTTTTTACATGTATATGGATCGAAAGACTGCGAAAAAAATAATGAAGTCAACAATTGGATCATTACTATTTTATATTCCGGGCGTTAAGTTGCCTGCACTGGTATTTGTTTTAATGGCAGCAACATTAATGTCGTGCGAAAATTCAGAGGTTGAGAGAAATGATGTGAAGTATTATTACGATTTAAAAGGGTTTATAAATAACCAGATCATTGTCCTGAATGAAAAAAAACCGAAGGTTACAAAGGACCTGATTATCGATGGCCATAAAGAGGTCAGTACGACCAATGATGTGGACTGGAAGAAAGAGCTTGAGTTATTTATACAATCAGATCTCAACAAACCTTCCTATCAACAAAGCTATACTGTTGTCAGAGCCGATTCTTTATCTTATGAATACATTCTTAAACCTGGAGAGGATCTGCCAATCAGGCATCTTGATATAAAGCTGGATTCTGCAACGCATCAACCTGTTGCTGTTCATGCGCTGCTTAAATCAGAAAACAAGATTTACACTTCAGAAAAAAACATCTCGCTCACTTGTACCAAAAGGGAGAACCTACTGGAAATTTCTTCTTACTCAGTGGCTGGGTACCAAAAGCTGGCTTTCATGAAAAGGAAGTCATTCAATGTTTCTGCGAAAATAGGATTATAAGAGGGCTGTTAGCATTATTTGAATGTACCCTAACACCATAACTTGGGTAATGATTACCCAATTTCCGGATAGGGAAATTTACCTGAATAGTCCGAAACAGCAATTCGTATCAGCCTTTGTATTGTCTTAAAAAGTGTTGATAATCTGCTTATTGAGCATTTTTTTAGTACTATTTCCATAATTAAATCGGTTAAAAATCACGCTTGAAACGGCGGGTAGTTCATTGGGCATAGAATTGGTTAATTTGGGAAAAACCATGTAAATCCGGAAGTCATTTAACCTGATCACATGTAAAACTAAATCACACAAGTTTAACACTAAATCAATGCAACAAGAACAGAAAAATAAGCAAAGCATAGCCTGGGCAATGGTTGTTGTCCTTGGGCTAGCCACAGCCATGTTTGGCTACCTGTTTACCACTCAGAAAAACGAACTGACGCAACAGGAATCATTGGTCGTTGAAAAAGCCCGCGAGCTGGCCATAACCAAAACGAAGCTGGATTCGATCTCAACAGTTTTAGACGCAAAAATTGCTGAAATTGAAAAATTGGGGGGTGATGTTACAGAACTTACAAAAGTAAAAGAGAGACTTGAAGCTGATAAGTTGGCTTTCAGCCGCAGCAGAAAAGTGGAAACTGGAAAGTATCTCGGCAAAATAAAAGAATACGAGAAGTTTCTGGTAGAAAAAGACGAGATGATTGCGCAGCTGAAAGCTGAAAATGAGCATCTTATGGCGTCTAATGATTCGTTAAGCACACATGTGGGAGCACTTACAAGTGAACGTGAAAGATTAGTTCAGCGTCAGGCAGAATTAACGGATTCTGTGGTGACCTTTACAGCGGCTAACCAGGAGTTAAGTGCGAAGGTTAGCAAGGCAGCTGCATTGAGAGCACAAAACCTGAAAGTTCTGACTGTTAATTCAAGAGGTAAAGTAAAAGACAGGGAAGAGTATAAGTCCAGCCGTGTTGACAAGCTGAAACTTGTTTTCAATCTTCCTGAAAATGAGCTGACTGCTCAGGAACCAAAAGACATTTATATCCGCGTTCTGGATCCGGAAGGAGCTGTTGTGGCTGATGACGCAACCGGATCAGGTGAGTTTGAAATCGATGGTGCTCCATCTAAGTTCACTACCCGCGAGTCGATTGCATATCAGAACAATAACCAGAAAGTAGAGATGTTATATGACAATACATCTCAGTTCCGTCCAGGAAAATACAATGTGGAATTGTATGCGGAAGGCTATAAAATTGGTGGAGGAAATTTTACCATCAAGAAGTAAAAAAGACTTGAATTCACACCATGCATAGCTATCAAAGTCGGTTGATCAATCAACCGACTTTTTTGTTGTCTTCTACTTGTCAGATGTTGAAGATTTGCCATTCTGAGCATTGATGATATCAATGTACCGGTGGAGCTCTGCGGTTCTTTCAGGACCAACGTCCGGGTATTTCATATCCATTTTCCTGAGTTCCTCCACGATTATTTTGGCGACAGTAAGCCGTAGATTCTTTTTGTCATCAGCCGGAATGACGTACCAGGGGGCTTTTTTGGATGCGGTTTCATTGATACAATCCTGATAGGCCTGCATATACTCATCCCATTTGTAGCGAAGCTTTACATCCTGTTCTTCAAATTTCCAGTTTTTTGAAGGGTCTTCAATCCTTTCGATTAACCGCTTTGCCTGCTCTTCTTTGGATACATTGAGAAAAAATTTGATCACCCGGATGCCGTTTCGGTACAGGTACTTTTCCAGGTTTCTGATGTCAGAATAGCGTTGCCGCCACACTTTATCCGTATCACTTGTGAGTTCTTCAGGTAGCTTTTGTGAGCTTGTAAGTATATCCGGATCAACTTTTACAACCAGCACTTCTTCGTAATAGCTTCGATTAAAAATAGTGATCGTTCCCCGCTGAGGTAGCACCTGATTGCTTCTCCACAAAAAATCATGTTCAAGCTCCGTTTCCGTGGGCCTTTTGAATGAATGGATTTTCACGCCTACGGGGTTCACACCAGACAGTACGTGTTTGATGGTCCCATCTTTGCCGGCTGCGTCCATAGCCTGGAAGATCACAAGCAGACCATACCGGTTATGCGCGTACATCATGCTTTGAAGTTCATCAAGCTCTCTGGCAGACTCAGTTTGCATGGCTTCATACTCTTCTTTGTCTGCATAAATATCTTTGAACTTCGTTTTGGTCTTTTTTATCTCAAAGTTCCTGGATCCGTCGAACCTGAATTCATCGATTTTGAAATCTGACATAATTAGGGAATTTAGGTGTTGATAAATGATGATGGACGTTTTTTACAACTGCTTTAAATATCCGACTAGGTTGGCGAATGCCCGTCCCCTGTGGCTCAAAGCTGACTTTTCCGATAAAGTCATTTCTGCGAACGTTCTATCGAAACCTTCCGGAACAAACACCGGATCGTATCCAAATCCATTTGTACCTCTTTTTTCTAAGATAATGTTGCCTTCCACAATTCCTTCAAACTGATGATAGGCTCCATCTAAAACCAAAGTAATTACGGTAATGAAACGCGCTTCACGATTGTTTTGACTGGCAAGGTTCGTGAGAAGGAGGTCGATATTGTCTTCGGAATTTCGCTGAGGACCTGCATAACGCGCGGACCGGACTCCCGGCTCATAATTTAGCGAGAAAACTTCCAGGCCTGTGTCGTCTGCAAAACAATTGATTCTATAATTCTCCCACACATATTCCGCTTTGGCGCGAGAATTTTCAGGTATGGTCTCATAAGGTTCAGGAATGTCAGTATGGCAGCCAATGTCATTCAGAGTCAAGAGCTCAAATTGATCACCGAGCAACGCCTGGATTTCTTCAAGTTTGTTTACATTATTGGTAGCAAAGCAAAGTTTCATTTCAGGAATATTTGGATCGGATTGCATTTTACACAAAAAAACGGCTACTCTTGTGAAGCAGCCGTTTTAAAAATTCCAAATATGCGTTTATCGGGTTGGGGGTACAGCCGGCGCCGCAGGTTGTGCTGGTCCTTTTGCAAAATCGATCAGTTCCATCTCAAACTGCAATACCGAATTTCCTGGAATAGGTCCGTATGCTTCCGGTCCGTATGCAAGTCCCGACGGTATAACTAATAAACCTTTTTCACCTTTTTTCATCAGCAGAATACCCTCTTCCCAGCCTGGAATAACCATTCCCTGGCCAACCTGAAGTTCCAGCGGTTTTCCCTGATTTTTAGAACTGTCAAATTCTTTCCCGTCAAGAAATTTACCGGTATAATGAACTTTTACGTTGTCTCCCTGGCTTGGGCTTGGGCCAGTTCCTTCAACTTGCGGAATATAGTACAATCCGGATGCAGTTTTACGTGCTTTCGCTTTGAGGTTATTTTTAGCAAGAAAATCCTCGATTACTTTGGCATCAATGGTTTTTTGTTTTGTACCCGCTTCCGCCTGTTGTTTCTGGAATTCTTCTGAAGTAAGCACGCTCAACACTTTCACGGTAAAGCTAAGTTCGGAGCCTTTTTTGATCATAGGAGGCATAGGCTGCATCATTCTTGCGAACAGGGTATCTGCATTTACAAGAAACTTAGCACTGTCGCCAGCGGCCAGCATCGCCAGCCCTTCTTCAAAGCTTCCTTTGAACGGAGGTTGCTGCAAAACCATTTTAACCGGATTTCCTTCTTTATAGGTATCGCGCAATGTAGAATCAGTGCCGTTCTTCAAGACCAGATGGAACGACATGATATCTCCCAGCTTTGCTTTTCTTGCGTCATCTTCGTGTTCAAATACCTGATATTTAAGGCCGTTTTCAGTAACCTGCGTACGATATTTGTTGCAAGCGGCTGCGAGAATAGTTATGCCCATCGCATAACCGATTGATTTAAGATTCATTGGATTGTGTTAATTAAAAAATATTTATGTGAAATTGTTAAGTATTTAGAATTCAAGACTAGTCAACGCTCAAAAGCTCCGACTGGTATGACGGAAGTACTCTTAAAAAAGTTGCAACCGTTTCAGTTACTGACTGTTCCGATCTTCCACCCGAAGCATTTTTATGTCCACCACCATTGAAATGTGTGCTGGCCAGATCTCTCACAGAAAAGCTTCCAACAGAGCGGAATGATATTTTAACCTCTCCTTTTCTTTCAATGAACATAGCCGACATCACTACGTTTTCAACTTGTAGTCCGTAATTGACAATTCCTTCGGTTTCTCCGGTGCTGGAATTGAATTTTTGTAACTCGGCTTCCGTAAGGACCATGTACGCAGTTCTGTATTCAGGAAGGACAACCAGTTTCTGAGAAAGTACGTAACCAAGAAACTGGAGCCTGGAAAGCGGCGCATTATCGTAAATCAACCTGTGTACCCGGCTTGTGTCCAGCCCCGTCAGCATTAGATCTGCAACTGCCAGGTGAACCGCAGGTGTTACATTTCCGTGGCGGAATGATCCGGTGTCCGTCATGATACCCGCGTATAAGCATTCGGCCATTCCTTTGTCAAATATCTCCTGTGCAGGCTTGTTGCCTTCCATTTCTTTTACCAAAGCATATATCAGCTGCGCAGTCGCAGCAGCATTGGTATCCCAGACCATCCATTTGGCAAAATGCTCGGGTTCAAGATGATGGTCTACGAGAAGCTTAATTGCCTGGGCATCCTGAACTACTTTTCCGAGATCCTTTAACCGCGACAGTGCTGAAAAATCCAGGCAGCAAATCAGTGTCGCTTCCTCAATTTTTCTTTTACATTTCCCCTGGTCACTAGCTTTTTCATAAATCAGGACCTGCTCGATTCCGGGAAGCCAGCGCAAGTTTGCAGTATATTCAGTAGGACTAATTACTGTAACTTCATGCCCTTTCCCAGCCAGATAGCTCGCCCAACCAAGGGACGACCCCAATGCATCCGCATCCGGATCCCGATGCATCGTAATGATGATTTTTTGTGGTAAGGAAAGAAAAGCAATTAGCTCTTGAATAGTTTGATTCACAGTTACTTATTCAAAAAGAAGAATTTGGAAAAGTTAATAAAGGCACAAAATTAACAAAACTGTTGGGATTTGCTCAATGTTAGTTGCTAAAGGCTGTGTGTCAGCGCGATGTTTTACAAGGCAATAAGGTTCGGGAGAGATTTACTGAGGATATAAAATGAAAACCATTAGTTTTGCAGCAAATAACTTTCGCCCAATTTATGCCAACGAATAAAACATTCACAATGATTAAGCCGGACGCCGTTCAGGACGGTAATACCGGTTCTATTATTAAAATGATTGAAGCGGCCGGGTTCCGGATCGTCGCATTGAAAAAAACACAGTTAACGCCTGAACGTGCGGGAGAATTTTACGCGGTGCACAAAGAGCGTCCATTTTATACTGATTTGTGCAAGTATATGTCCTCGGGGCCGATTGTTCCTATGATATTGGAAAAGGAAAATGCCGTAGCAGATTTCCGTACATTAATTGGTGCTACCAATCCAGCAAATGCCGATGAAGGTACAATCCGCAAGTTGTTTGCCAAATCGATCGAAGCAAACGCAATTCACGGATCAGACTCTGACGAGAATTCAGAAATAGAGGGAAGTTTCTTTTTTGCCCACACAGAGCAATTCTGAGCAATCTGACTTGATAAAAATGAAATAGGGCAGGGGATTTTATTCCTCCTGCCCTATTTCATTTTTATCAGAACTTAACTGCCACGCTATCGATAACGTGGATAATGCCATTGTCGGCCATTACGTCTTTAATTACGATATCCGATTTATTGATGGCAACACTGCTGTCTATTTTTGTAATGGTCAAAGTGTCGCCACTCAGCGATTTTTCACGACCGGCTGTCAATTCCAAGAAATCCAGTTTCTTTTTACCGATAATATGGCTGTTGATAAAATGCCTGGCCGAATCTTCGGGTAAGGAAGTAATAACAGTTGCACTGAATATATTTGCTTTTCCGAACGCGTCATTGCTGGGGGCAAAAAAAGTAAGTTCGTCGGTCCTAAGTGCGTCCGTCATTCCAGCATAGGATACGATGTCGCGCAGAATAGAAAACTGACTATTTTCAAGAATAATATCCGTAATCGTTTTGGGTTTTACAAGATCTTCATCCTTTTCCTTGCAAGACACAATTATTCCCGAAACCAGGCTTACAAGCAAAAAAAATGTTCCGGCCAGCCCTATAAAACGGTTTTTTTTCATAGCTTTCGAATTGGTTAATTTTCGTAAAACTAATGGAAAATGTAGTTTGACAGAATCCTTAAACCAATTTTTTTAATCCTAATCCCAAAACTACTATGTTAAAATCAAAACGCTTGCTGGTGCTTTGTTCGGCTGTTTTTCTGATGTGTTCGGCCTTTCTGGCGGTCAAAGGACCTTCTTCGGATTTGAAAAAGAAGCCAATAAAGTTGTTCAATGGAAAAGATCTCACCGGCTGGAAAATTAACGGAACTGAAAAATGGTACGTTGAAAAAGGTGAACTGATCTGTGAAAGCGGCCCGGACAAGAAATACGGTTACCTCACTACTGACAAGTTTTATAAGAACTTTGATTTATCGCTTCAGTTCAAGCAAGAGTCTAACGGCAACAGTGGTGTGTTCTTCCGGTCAACCGTGGATGGTACCAAAGTTTCAGGTTGGCAGGTGGAAGTGGCTCCCCCAAATCATGATACTGGCGGCGTGTATGAATCTTACGGACGTGAATGGCTTGTAAAGATCCCTGACGAGAAAGAAGGCTTTTTGAAAATGGGTGACTGGAATACCCTGCGCATCCGTGTTGTCGGCGATAAAGTACAAACCTGGCTGAACGGCAATGCAATGGTGGACTTCAATGACGAAAAAATAGGCAAAGCTGACGGATCGATCGCTTTGCAGATCCATGATGGCGGCGGAATTAAAGTGCGCTGGAAAAACATTATGCTGGAACAATTGTAAAAATTACCGGTTTTCATCCCGGCGGCAGCGAAGTTCATGCATTGTAACTGAGTAGTTCGTCGGAAATAGCTTACCTAAAGGCTTCATAGCAAATAGATTTGTGTCAACAATAACACGAATGCTATTCAGCTATGAAGCCTTTTTATTGTCTGTTGATTTTTGTTTCCCCTCTGGCTTTTTCACAAAAAATGATTGGCGGAAAGATTACGGATAAAAAAGGGAATCCGTTGGTGGGCGCCAATGTATTTCTGAAAGGTACCTATGATGGAAGCACCACAGATGCCGCAGGTATGTTCAGTTTCAAAACCTCTGAAAAAGATACTGCCACTATTTCTGCGAGTTATGTTGGTTTTGAACTTAGCGAAAAGAAAATCCGCATCAATGAGAACACTGCCAATCTCATTTTCAAGCTTGACGAACTTGCCAACGAGCTGAACACGGTAGTGATCACGGCCGGGGCTTTTGAGGCCTCCGATGAAAAACGGATGGCTATGCTCAAACCGCTCGATATTGTGACCACCGCCGGTGCCGCTGCTGACATCACCGGTGCAATGCAGTTTCTGCCCGGCGCGCAACGTGTGGGGGAGCAGGAAGGACTGTTCGTCAGAGGCGGCTCGGGGCAGGAGACAAAGGTGGTAATCGATGGAATGATTGTCCAGAATCCGTTTTTTAGTTCGCTGCCCGATGTACAGCAGCGGGGTAGGTTCAATCCATTTATGTTCAAAGGCACTTCATTCAGCACCGGAGGATATTCTGCCCAATACGGGCAGGCATTATCCTCGGTTTTGCTTCTCAATACAACTGACAAAGCGAATAATAATGGACTGGGAATTAGCCTGAACATGGCAAATGCCGGTGTTAATTACGATTATGCTTTCAAAAATCAGTCGGTATCCGCAGTCGCCTATTATGGAAATCTGAAACCGCTTTTTGCAGTGGTAAAGCAGAATGTAGAGTGGCTTCACGAACCTGAATTCAAAGGATCATCATTGACCTATCGGTTGAAAACATCAAAAAATGGTGTGCTGAAAGTGTATGGTATGTATTCCGATAGTCATTTGAGTATGAATACAAAGGATCCATCAGTTGAAGCCGGCACGATGAGGCTTAATCTTAAGAACCGGAATGCATTTATGACCAGTACTTTGACCGATTCCTGGAAGGATGGAAAATGGTCCCTGAATTCCGGTTTTTCTTACAGCCGGAATACGGATGATATGACTTTCGACGCGGTGAATTTTGGCCGCTTTGACGAAAGGACGCAAGCCCGGGTGGTACTGACCCGGCTTCTGACAGGAAACAATACCATTTTGTTCGGCGGAGAAGCACACGCAATTAATCTGCAAAACAGGGTCGATGGTACTACCTATAAACTAAAAGACCGATATGCCGCTGCCTTTGCTGAATCTGAAATTTATATCACCCGGCAACTGGCGGGAAGGATAGGTATGCGGAGTGAATATTCGTCCGTTATCAATCGGCTGAACTGGGCGCCGAGGTTATCCTTTGCCCTTAAAAGCGGAAGATTCAGCCAGTTTTCCCTGGCTGCCGGACAATTTTACCAAAATCCAGACTACCGATATTTATATCTCAATAAAAACCTGAATTACGAGCGCGCCGACCATCTTATCCTGAATTTTCAGATCATCAAAAATCAACGGACTTTCAGAATCGAGACATTTTATAAAAACTACGCACAGCTTGTCAGGGAATTTACCGGGCAGCCTTATGATGCAGATCCTTACCGGTTTCCATGGGGCACTACAAATAATGGCGGGAAAGGGTATGCAAGAGGTTTTGACTTTTTCTGGAGGGACCAGAAGACCGTAAAAAACCTGGATTATTGGGTGACTTACAGTTTTGTGGATTCCAAGCGCTTATTCCAGCAATTTGATACGGAGGCTACACCAACTTTTATTTCCAATCACAATGTCAGCCTGATCACAAAAAAGTGGTTTGAAAAAATTAAGACGAATCTGAGCATGACCTACGCCTTCACCAGCGGGCGACCGTATTTCAATCCCAACAACGACGAATTTTTAAAAGACAAGACGCCGGCCGTGCACAATGTGAGCATACAAGCCAGCAAACTGCATGCTATAAAAGGTAACCTCGTTATTTTCTATGCGTCCGTCGATAACATATTGAACACCAAAAATGTATTCACCTACCGCTATACGCCCGATGGGAAAAGCCGATATGCCGTGGGGCCGCAAAGTTACCGGAGCTTTTTTGTAGGGATGCAGATCATGCTTTCGAAAAAGGCCAAAGTGTCAAAAGACGACTTCTAAAACTATTTTAATCAACTCAAACCAGAATCGGATATGAAAAAGCTGTTAACCACCCTTGTTTTGATCTTTGCTGTTACTGTGGTTTTTGCCCAAAATGAAAAATACTCCCAGGCCATGACCTCGGGTATTGGAGCGCTGAAAGGCCTGGACAAAGAGAAACCGGATGTGAAGGTTTTGCAGGATATTGCCAACCGTTTTGAACGTATTGCAGCGGCGGAGCCGAAAGAGTGGCTTCCGAAATATTATGCTGCTTACAGTTATGTGCTGCTCGGATATTACGGTGCGAATCTCACGGAAAAGGATCAATACCTGGATAAAGCTGGGGCACTAATAAAAGATGCAGAAGCATTGCTTGGCAAGCCCAATGATGAATTGCTCGTAATGCAGGCGTACCAGTCGCAGATACATCTTGCGGCGGATGCCATGAACCGCTGGCAGTCGGACGGGCCTAAATTTACTGAATATCTGGAAGCTGCAAAATCGGCAAATCCGGAAAATCCAAGGATATATTATCTGGAAGGATCCAACCTGTTTTTCACGCCTGAGGAGTATGGAGGGGGTAAAAAAGTGGCCCAACCATTGCTTGAAAAAGCAAAACAAAAATTTTCTACCTTCAAACCGGAAAGCACCATTCATCCTGACTGGGGGCAGATAGAAACGGAGTCGATGCTTTCGCAAAGCAATTAGTAAATCATGGATTGCAAAAAAGAAATGGGAGAAAAAGGATCAAAACCTTTACGTATGACGGCTTCTTCTCTGGACGGCCGGGATTTTAGTAATATGGATCTCGAAAATGCAGATTTTAGCTTTTCAAGCCTTAAGGATATCAATTTTGACGGCGCTAACCTGCGTCACGCCAAGCTGAGGTTTTCAGCTCTGGACAGGACTACATTCAGAAATTCAGACTTAAGAAATGCCGATCTGAGTTTTAGCAGTATGTCGGACGTAGATCTTTCCGGGGCAAAAGTGGAGGGGGCGAACTTCAGTTTTACTTCACAGGAAAGATCCTTCAACTGGCAGGATTTCAGCCTGATCGGGATCATACAGAACCAAAGCTGGGTCGGCACTGTCGTATCCATTCTGCTCGGAGCGACAATTTTATATGGTATCAACGCTATCGCATATTTTACAGCCGAGATTTACTACACGAACGAGCCGATAAGAAGCAATCTTTATCAGTTGCTCGTGCTACAGAATGTAGTATCCGGGATTGTCACGATTCTGCTTGCCCAGGGTATGTCTACCTGGCTCGAGCTCCTTTTCAAGAGGCCGTTGTGGCGTCATTTGTTTTTGTCCGCGGTCGTTTTTCTGATTGCCAATGCTATCAGCGTAGCAATTTACTACGGGCCTGGCAAGATGATTGTGGAAAGATATGGAAAGCTATATCCTAACGAGTCAGCCCAGAATGCCCCATGGTACTGGTACATGTTCGGGCCAGTTATCATTGCAAACGTGTTTTATTATTTAAGCAAAGAAGGCAAACAGATTTCCCGAAAGATATCAGACCAGGAATATCAGCTGCTCAACCTTGAAAAGCTGAAAACGCGTGCGGAACTGGATGCGCTGCAGGCCAGGATCAACCCGCATTTTTTATACAACGCACTGAATAGTATTGCCAGCCTGGTCCACGAAGATCCCGACAAAGCTGAAGAAATGACCTTGTTGCTTTCCAAACTTTTCAGATATACTACAGGCAGGAAGACGAACGATTATTTTGACTCAGTTGCGAACGAACTGGAAATGGTACAGACATACCTCCAGGTTGAGAAAGTAAGATTCGGAGATAGATTGAAATTTACGGTTGAAGTGATGGATACTTCCTTTAACGAGTTTCAGGTTCCTAAGTTCATTTTGCAGCCCATTGTCGAAAATGCGATAAAGCATGGTATATCAAGAATGGCAGAACAGGGACTGATCGTGGTACGGATTTACGAAGAAGATAACTGGCTGCACCTTTGCGTTCATGATAACGGTCCTGCATTCCCCGAAACAATGGGAGCAGGTTACGGCATCAGGAGCGTTCAGGATAAACTGAAATTGCTTTACAATGAAAATGCGAAATTGGAGCTGCATAACCAGCCGCATAAATCCGTAAACATAGCCATTCATAGGTCAGTAATTGATCAACATTCATAAATTAACATGCAATTTCCTCTTAGAACGATACTGATAGATGATGAACCTCTTGCGTTAAGCAGGCTGCGCAGGCTATTGGAAAAGCACCCGGACGTTTTTTTGATAGTCTCGGAAGCAAGGAATGGTGCGGAAGGATTGGTTGAAATAGATAAATTTAGCCCGGATGTTATTTTTCTGGATATTGAAATGCCACTCTTGAATGGCTTTGAAATGCTTTCCAAATTAACAAAAATGCCGCTCGTGGTTTTTTCGACGGCATACGACCAGTATGCCATCCGTGCTTTCGAAGAAAATTCAGTGGATTATCTGCTGAAACCGGTTGAAAATGAGCGGCTGATCAAGACTATCGATAAAATCCGGAACATCACGAAGGCTGGCGCGAACGGTGTTGGAATGACCAATCCTTATTCCGAAAACCTGCTGAGGTTGTTGGAAGAAATGAAACCTAAAAAAGAAATATTCTCTTTGTCGGTAAAGTCGGGAGATCGAATCCTGCTTATCCCGCTCACGGAGATCACCCATTTCGAGGCAGAAGAGAAATATGTTTTTCTGAATACCCTTGACGGCTCCAAGTATCTTCTCAATTACACCCTAACTTCCCTGGAAGAAAAACTTCCTCAGCACTACCTCCGCATCAGCCGGGCAGGGATTGTCAATTCCCATCACATCAAAGAAATCCAGAAGCATTTTAACGGAAAGTTCGTCATCCTTATGCGCGATCGGAAAGTATCCCAGCTTACCAGCGGCAGCACGTACGGCGAAGTCATTCGTCATCTTCTTGATAATTAATTGCGTTACGACCTGGCAGCGCTGAAATAATGATTTTGAAGACGCAATACTTATTCCTAAATTGCGCCCCTATTTAAAAATCCCATTGCAATTTTGAAGGGTTAAGATGCTGTTTATCAGTAATATTACAGCTGTTCAAGTTAATTATTTAGTTGATTTTTTCTATATTTTCGGCACATAATGACTTTATTCAGCGTATCTGTCAACAACAAAGTGATTCCCTGAAAAACCAAGGTGATTAAAAATTCGACCAGAATTGGTAAGATCCTTATTTATTGTTCATTTGTTTTGTTAAAAAAGGTTAAAGGGATCAGGAATAATGAAGGAGCTCATTGATACGGGCAATCTGCCAAAGCACATAGCCGTTATCATGGACGGTAACGGAAGATGGGCTCAAAACCAGGGAGCGGCAAGGATATTCGGCCATCGTAATGCGATACAGGCCGTAAGAGAAGTAACGGAGGGGTGCGCTGAACTGGGTGTTTCATTTCTGACGCTATATGCATTTTCCACAGAGAATTGGGCACGTCCGGAATTCGAGGTCAGGGCATTAATGGAATTACTGGTGCAATCTATCCGGAATGAACTACCGACGATGCTCAAAAATAATGTCCGGCTGGACACCATTGGTGATATCAATAGCTTGCCTGGCAGATGCCAGCGGCAATTGGCGGAGGCCATTGAAGAGACAAAACACAATACTGGCCTCAATCTGATCCTTGCGTTGGGTTACAGCGGGAAATGGGATATTGTCCAGGCTACAAAAAAACTTGCTGAAGAGGTTCAGAAAGGAGTGCTGGCTCCCGGAGAAATCAATGAGGAGTTGATGGCGGCATCACTTTCAACGAAAGACCGCCCGGAAGTAGACCTTATGCTTCGGACAGGCGGTGACCACAGAATCAGCAACTTCCTTTTATGGCAGCTTGCCTATGCGGAGCTGTATTTTTATGAGGATCTTTTCTGGCCTGATTTCCGAAGGGAACATTTATATGAAGCTATCATGGCCTACCAAAACAGAGAACGTCGTTTTGGCAAAACAGGTGAACAAATAAAAGCGAATAGTGCTAAGTAGAACAATATGAACCTTGTGAAAAATTTGATTAAATCATTAGCACATCTTAAAGGGATTTTGATAATCGTGTTGATTTGTGGGTTTTCCGCCGCAAATGCACAGCGCGTTGGGTTGGGAGGCGCAGCCGCGAAACCTGCCGCTCCCACTGCAAACATGGGAATTAATCCTGCTGATCCTAAGGAATATACTATTGCCGAAGTAACTGTTTCGGGCACACAGTTTCTGGATCCCAATTCAATGATTTCTATTTCCGGATTGAAGCCTGGTGATAAAATCCGCGTGCCGGGACCGGCCGTGACGTCATCCATCAAGAGAATGATGGATTTTGGTACTTTAGATGATGTCGAAATATTGGCCACAAAAGTGCAGGACGATAAAATCTGGCTCAACATCCATATTAAAGAACGACCAAGGCTCTATAAAGTTTCTTTCTCAGGTATCCGCAAAGGCGAAAGAGAAACGCTTAATGACAAAGTAAAACTGATCAAAGGGCGCGTGATTACGCCTACGGTAATTAAAAATACCCAGCTGGTCATCAAAAAATATTACATGGATAAAGGATTTTTTAACACAAAAGTAAAAGTGTTGCAAATTCCGGATTCCACCCGTGGCCAGGCTACATTGAATTTTACGATTACAAAAGGTAAAAAAGTTAAAATTCAGAACATCAATATTGAGGGCAACACGGCTATAAGTGATAAAATCCTCAAGCGTAAAATGAAGGGAACCAAGCAGAAAATGCTTGGCAGGCTGTTTAATCCTTCAAAATACATTCCGAAAAAATACGATGAGGATAAAGAAAAGCTGATAGCCTACTACCGGAAAAATGGTTATCGGGATGCTACAATTGAATTCGATACGATCAAAAATGGTGGTGAAACCATTAGTATTGACATGAGAATCGATGAGGGGGTAAAATATTACTATCGCGATATTTCATGGACTGGTAATTACCTGTATAATTCAAAGTACCTCGGGGATCGTTTGGGAATTAAAAAGGGCGATGTTTATAATCCTGAGGAGCTTGAAAAGAAAATTAACGGAATACCGGGCGGAGACATCAGTTCCATTTATATGGATGACGGTTATCTGTATTTCAGAGTAGAACAAACGGAAAAAGCAGTAGAAGGCGATTCAATCGATATAGAAATGCGGATGTTTGAGGGAAAACAAGCAACCATCAATCGCATCCTGCTGAACGGCAATACAAAAACCAGCGACCGGGTTGTGCTCAGGGAATTATTTACGTTGCCGGGGCAGAAGTTCAGTAAGACTGAGATCATCAACACTCAGCGCCAGCTATCTCAAATGGGATATTTTGACCCTGAAAAAATTCAGATCAATCCGATCCCTAACCAGGCGGATGGAACTGTGGATATCGAATATACAGTAGAAGAAAAACCGTCCGATCAGATCGAGTTATCCGGTGGATGGGGAGGTTATATCGGTTTCGTTGGAACCCTGGGTTTGGTTTTCAATAACTTTTCTTTAAAAAATATTCCAAACCGTGAAACCTGGAGACCACTTCCTTCAGGCGACGGGCAAAAGCTTTCGTTGCGCTTTCAGGCGAATGGTAAGCAATACCAGACATATTCGATGTCATTCAGCGAGCCCTGGCTGGGTGGAAAAAAACCGATTAATTTCGGGGTCTCTCTCCAGAGAACGGTTTACCGTATGACAGATTATAGTTCGATTTATGGGTTCAACAATGGAACAAATGGTAGATCAATAAACTATCGGGGGGGGTATTTTAATAACGGTATTACCGTATCTCTCGGACGCCGTCTGAAAGAACCGGACCGTAACCTTGTAATGACGCATTCTTTGTCTTATCAAAGATACCGTTTGGACAGTCTCGATATTTTCCGCATAGGTTACAGCAGCGGGATATCCAATAACATTTCTTTCAACACGACGATTTCGAGAAATACGCTGAGTGATTTCCAATTTCCAAGAAGCGGTAACAACATCTCGCTGAGCGCTACATTTACACCTCCTTATTCGCTTTTGAGAAATAAGGAATTTACTGACAAAACCGATACATATCGCTGGGTTGAGTATCATAAATGGATGTTTGACGCAAGCTACTATGCTACGATTACCGGTAAGCTGGTTTTAAGTGCCCGTACGCACATGGGTTTCTTGGGAGCCTATGGTAGCAAAGTAGGATATAGCCCATTCGGGCGATTTATTGTCGGTGGATCAGGTTTGGCAGGTCAGGGGTCCTTCTCCCTTGCTGACCAGGATATTATCGGTCTTCGCGGATACCAGGATCAGAAAGTTGGGCCTCTGGCGCAAAACGGTTATCCTGCATCCGGCGGCGGGATTGTGTATAACAAATATGTAATGGAGCTTCGTTATCCCGTTTCGTTAAATCCACAGGCGACAATTTTTGTTCTCGGGTTTGCGGAAGGCGGCAACAACTGGGGCACCTACAAAGAATTTAATCCTTTTGACTTGAAACGGTCTGCCGGTGTCGGTGCACGTATTTTTATGCCGGCCTTCGGACTTTTGGGTATTGACTGGGGATATGGGTTTGATAAAATACAAGGACAGAAAAGTGGCCCGCAGTTCCACTTTACGATTGGTCAGCAGATAAGATAATATTCCAAACGGAGTTTCGTTAGAAATTTGCAAATTATTAGGATCATGGCATGAAGAAGTTTTTAATTTTACTAGTTTTGTCAATTCTATGGGGATCAACTGGATGGGCCCAGAAGATCGGGTACACCGATATGGAATTCATTACAAGTAAAATGCCTGAATACCAGCTTGCCCAAACCGAGATGAAGAAGTTTTCGGACAAATGGGCTAGTGAAATAAGGGATAAATTTGCCGAGATCGACCGGATGCAGCGGGCTTACATGGCTGAGGAAATTTTACTTACCGAAGATCTTAAGCGAAAGAGACAAAGCGAAATAAAGGAGAAGGAGCTTGAAGCCGGAGAGTATAACAGTAAGATCTTTGGTATGGAAGGGTTGCTCTTTCAAAAGAAAAAAGAGCTGATGAAACCCGTGATGGAGAAGGTTCAGAGAGCAGTTACTAAAGTTTGCGCCCAGCGTCGTCTCGATTTTATGTTTGATAAATCCAGCGATATCGGAATGCTTTATACCAATCCCAAGCACGACTATTCCGACTACGTTATGGAGGAGCTGGGAATTGATCCTAAAACACTTAAAGCTTTGTCTACTGAAAAAGTAGGAAAAGCTGAACAACCGGCACAAATACCCGCAGGGAACTCACCAAAACAAAAAAGTACAACTAGTAAACTAAATAAGTAACAAGCAATGAAACAAAAATTGATAGCTTTTTTGGTCGTAATGGCCATAATCACTACCCCTCCCCTGTTAGCTCAAACTACCCCTGCAAGCGCCAAAATAGGATATACCAATGTTGATTATGTCATCGGTAAATTGCCTGAAAGTAAAGTGATGCAGAACCAGCTTGAAGTTACAAAGGCTCAGCTGGATAAAGCGATTGGAGAGACTTATAAGGAATTTCAGGAAAAATATGAGGCTTACCAAAAAAATGGCGCCAATATGACTGATGTAATACGTGCTGATAAAGAGAAGGAATTGCAAAACCTGCAGACTAGAGTGCAGGAAATGCAAACCAACGCTCAGACATCTCTGCAAACTAAACAACAGCAATTACTGGAGCCGATCCTTACCAAGGTGAATAATGCTATCCAGGAAGTAGGTAAAGAGAGCGGGTTTCGTTTTATTCTGAACATGGACGCCGGCCCTGGCTCAACTCCTATTATTTTGTTTGCTGCTTCTGAAGAAGACAATGCTACAAATCTGATTCTCAAAAAACTCGGAGTTGATCCTGACAAGGTTGATGCTGCTGCTCCTGCCGCAACTACACCGGCAAAACCAGCGACCGCTCCTGCAACGACACCTGCTACTACGCCAAAGAAAAAATAACGTAGTAATAATTGAACTTAAAATACCGGAGAGAAGTCTTTATATGACTACTCTCCGGTATTTGTATTTAATGGATTAATATGACAATTACCAAGGCGTAAATGGGGATGGACAGGATGGGAAACTGTAATATTGAAAAAGTACAAACGCGAATATGTTCGACTTTGAGCGTTTTAGGTTGATTTGATTTTTGTAATTATTGACAGCGCTTTCTATATAGTATTTATTAGTTTTGCGTTAAAGTTGAAGTGTTCTTAAACCCATGGAATTAATTATATTTTTGTTATTATGATTATGAAAAACATTCATAAAATACTGATTCTTCTGACAGCCATAGTTATAGTTCAAAAGGTACAGGGGCAGGATAATATGAAGAGTACTGCCACGGGACCAATGCAAATTATTTTTCCAAACGAACCTGACTGGAATGTTCTGGAGGAAGGCAAGGAAATTAACTTTCATTTGCAGACCAAGGGAGGCAAAAGTGATTCCGTAAGATATGAAATAACTAGTGGTGCTGTAAAGGAGATGAAATTCGACTCGCTTGGCCATTTTGTCTGGACACCGAGTTATGATATCGCAGATCGTATCAATACTACTAAATCCCTATCAGTAGTCTTTGAAGCGCATACTATTTCGGGAGAAAGTGCGTCCCGGGAGGTTGTTTTTAAGGTACAGCATGTAAATAGGCCTCCGCAGGTTGACGAACTGAAACCATTTTACGTACAATATAAAACCCAGAACACGTATCAGATCGATATGAATGCGGTACGGGACCCTGACGGGGATCCTGTTGTCTTTGTCCCTGTTTTGGAAGATATGCCTGAGGGGATGAAATTTACGGCAGCCGGTGAGGTAATCTGGGAGCCATCGAGCAAGCAATTCAGCATTTTGAAGGAAGGTCCCAAATATGTCGAATTTTATGTAGAGGATCAGCCGTCCAAGGAGCGTACCAAAGGCCGCCTGAAATTGAACATCACACAGATGGACCTTGCTCCGGATTTTACAATGGTTCCCCAGAACAGTGTGATCAGAAGTGCCGAGAATAACCGTATCAACATCAGATTCTCTCTGTCAGATCCGAATGGTGAAGAAGATATTACTACTTTCAATTTTATATCTGATAATAAAAAAGTGCCCAAGGATGCCTTGATCAAAAATGCACCTACCAATTATGAGTTCATCTGGGAACCCGGGTATGAATTTGTAAAAGACCCATTTGATACGCTTGCATTTAATGTCACTTTTTATGTGATGGACAAAGCGCAGAACAAGAAGGAGAAGACCGTTCGTTTTGTGATTAAAAACACAATAGATGAAAGTTTGCGCGATACCTATGTCTACGGCTTATACAGAAGTGCATTGGTAAACGCCTGGGGCCTTCTGGAACAAATGAGAGAGAAAGAAACTGAATTGAAAAGGGCATATTCTCGTGCAAAAAAAGGGAAGAGAGGCCGATCGCTTCTTAATGCATCTCTAGGTGCGACTACCGGTCTGGCGCCCGTCATAGCAAAGACCAATCAGGATACGCGCGGGTATATCACTACAATCGGCGGCACGACGGTTGCTACCGTTGGCACCCTGGAAGCCACGGAGGTGATCGGGAAATCCGTAAACGGTTTGCTGGACAGGTTCAACTATGTAATGCAGAAAAAGAATGAGCTGCAGAACAAAGGAGATGTTTTTGCAAGAGAGTACGGGCAAAAGTCGGCCAGAAGACAACCGGATTTTATTCGTAAACTTGATGAATTTAAAGCGCTGATGAATTTAAGCGGGCTGGTTGCACTGGAATTGGATGCGAACTGGGAGAACAAAAAAGAAGCCACTGACGTGGCATTGAAAAAGGCTTTCAAAGACTTTGTTCCTCTTACAAAGGACGAGAACTAGATCAACGAAAAAATATATTCAACAGAAAAGAGACTTATATGCTCTCTTTTCTGTTTTCATCCTCCTCATTTTCAGTAGACGGAACCTCGGAAGTGTTGTCCTCCATGTCCTTGTTGACTTGGATATCACCTTGATTTTCGGGTGAAGCTTCCGTATGTTCTTCAGGGTTGACCTCGTCATGATGTACATTGGAGTGGAAGCTCCCCTGAAATATCAGAATACTGCAAACACCAATGAAAATGCAGGAATCGGCAATGTTAAATATAGGAGTAGAGTAGTACTGCCCTCCCCACACCGGAACCCAATCAGGGATAAAGCCTTCCCAGAAATCCACGAAAATCATGTCAATTACTTGTCCATGGAACCAGGGTGTGGGCGAGCCATATGGGGCGTTGTGTAGTAAAACTCCGTAAAAAGTACTGTCTATTACATTTCCTACGGCACCTGCCAGGATCATCGCCAATGCCCAGAGTAACCCTTTGGACGCACCAGTTTTTGCAAGGTGGATCAGGTACCAGCCGATTGCGACCATTGCAACGAGCCTAAACAAAGTCAGAAAAAGTTTGCCATATTCATGGCCAAGCTGCATCCCGAACGCCATACCGGGATTAAGTACATAGTGAAGTTTTAGCCAGTTTCCGATTAATGGTATCTGACCCGAAAAGCCTGGTTCCATGTATTTATGAACCAATAGCTTAGATGCCTGGTCAATAAAAATAAGCAGTAGACTGAAAAATAAATATGCAGCTGGATTTCTGGATTTGTTCATTCCGATTTTACAACAATTGACGATTTTTAGAATGCGAAAGTAACAACTAACTTATAAAGAACCGATTCCTCTTCTCTTCAATTCATTTTTGACAAGCAAAAACTCTCTGCTGCTTTGGCCCGCAATGGATGTATTTTCTTCGGCGCGGCGAATTAGATAAGGCAGTACGGCGTCTATAGGCCCATATGGTACATACTTGGCCACATTGTAGCCGGCTTTGGCGAGGTTGTAAGTTATATTGTCACTCATTCCAAGGAGCTGGGCAAACCAGATCCTGTCGTCGTCCGTCGCGATCTGCGATTTTTTCATTTTCAAAGCGCAGTACTGTGAGCTGTATTCATTGTGCGTGCCAAGACAAATAGAGACGTGCTCGATGTGATCAAGGCAGAAGTCGATAGCGAGATTGTAATCTGTGTCCGTTGCTTCCTTGGATATATGTATTGGATTGAAATATTCGTTTTCCCTGGCACGCAGCCTTTCTTTTTCCATATATGCTCCACGTACCAGTTTCCCTCCCAGAATGTAACCACGCTGCCTTGCCGACAAATAAGCACTTTTAAGCGCCTCCAGTGTTTCGTGCCTGTAAAGCTGATATGTATTGTAAACGATCGCCTTGTCCTTGTTAAACCGCTGCATCATTTCATAAGCTATATCATCAATAACTCCCTGGATCCAGCTTTCCTCTGCATCAATAAAGATTCTCACATTTTTTTCGTGAGCTCTGAGACATAGTTTTTCCACCCGTTGTTTCAGAAGCGCGTAGGATATTTTCTCTTCTTCCGATAAAACTGCATTGCGTTGTATCTTTTCCAGAAGTTCAGAAGAGCCTACGCCGGTAATCTTGAAAACAGAAAAAGGAATGGTTTCTGAAGTGGCTGCTTTGTCGATTGTTTTTAAAATCTCCGCGGCAGTTGCTTCAAAGCTCGTTTCTTTGTCTTCGCCCTCCACCGAATAATCCAGGATCGTCCCAATACCTGATTTGCCCAGCATCTTAATAGTGGGATCACAGCCGTTAATCGTCTCACCTCCACAGAATTGTTCAAAAATGGTCACCCGAATCAGATTTTTTATAGGTAAGTTGAGTTTTAGTGCAAGCTTTATAAAAAAAGTGCCTAAATTTACCACTCGAGCCTGATTCATAAGGCTAAATAACCAGTATGTTTTCCGAAGTTTTGTATCCGATTTAGAGGCAAAAGCTACGGAAGTGTCTTCAAAAAATACAGGTATTTGGTTTTTTGGTGAGGGATATTCCATTTTTATTGACTGTTTTCCTGAGTGAACGTTGGATAATTTGGCGTGATCTCACAATAGGAAAGTAACAAGCATTAAGAAGATGATTGACTTATAAGAATCAAATGTACGTCAATCCAAGAAATACGCATAATACCAGGTCAAAATATTACAGTTATCTATTTTTTATTAAGGACAAGTTTTTGAATATGAATGCTTCTTTAGATATCCTTCCGTTAAGCAGTTGGATCAATACCGAAGGTAAGCCTTTGGTAATCGCCGGGCCTTGCAGCGCAGAGACCGAGGAACAAATGTTAGAAACCGCAACCCAGATCAAAGAAGAAGGATTTGCGCATGTAATCCGTGCGGGAATTTGGAAGCCAAGGACACGTCCAGGAAGTTTTGAAGGGATGGGAGAGGCCGCTTTGCCATGGTTACAAGCTGTTAAAAAAGAAACAGGAATGCCTGTCGCAGTTGAGGTGGCTAACCCTCAGCACATTGAACTGGCATTGAAATATGGCGTGGATATCCTATGGATAGGCGCGCGTACCACTGTGAACCCTTTCAACGTTCAGGAACTTGCTGATGCTTTGAAAGGTATTGATGTACCTGTTCTTGTAAAAAATCCTGTAAATCCTGATCTGCAATTGTGGATCGGAGCTTTGGAGCGTCTTAACCAGGCGGGTGTGAAAAAACTGGGTGCAATCCACCGCGGGTTTTCAAACGCTCAGGAAACAAAGTTCCGTAATTCCCCGATGTGGAACATTGCGATCGAATTGAAAACGCTTCTTCCTGAGTTGCCGGTGATCGGTGATCCTAGCCACATGGCAGGAAAGAGAGCATATCTATATGAGTTGGCACAACGTGCACTGGATTTGAACTATGACGGTCTGATCATCGAATCACACCGTGATCCGGATAAAGCATGGTCTGATGCTTCTCAGCAGCTAACTCCTGCTGCGTTAGGCCAAATGTTGCATGATTTGCACGTTCGTAAGGAATCTTACGGTAGTGACTACCAGTCTCAATTGGAAGTTGTTCGTGGGAAAATCGATCACCTTGACCGCGAATTGCTCGAAACGCTTGCAGCACGTATGTCGTTGGTTGAGAAACTGGCTGAGTACAAACGCGACAATAACGTTGCGGCATATCAGGTAGATCGTTTCCGTGAAGTATTGGAAACGCGTGCAGGATGGGGTAAAAGCCTGAATCTATACCCGAATCTTGTGGATGAACTCTTCAAGCTTGTTCACATGGAATCTATCCGTAAACAAACAGAAGTAATGAACCAGGTTAGTGCCTAGCCGCTACTGAATCAATATAAAATGGCTGATGTTCGAAAAGAGCGTCAGCCATTTTTATTTGTAATCTGCATTCAAAATCCTGGCTCAAATGCCCTTCTGATCTAAAACCTTTCGGATTTCCCGCGCCCATATCTTGTAGGCTTTAGAATTAAGATGTGTTTTATCAACAGCAAATTCAGCTTTTAAACCCGTCGAATCTGAAATAAAAGGATTGAGGTCAATGTAAATGATGTCCTTTTCCGTACAGTACCCGATCAGAAATCCATTTAATTTATCAACTTCCTTTTTGCTGTAAGGATCATTCCTTTCGTAGGTCGTAAGTGTGACAACCGGGATGATATGGTTCTTTTGTATTGCTTCCAGGATAGCTTTATAATTTTCCTGAATCCGTTCCGACGAAACGCCCACAGTTATATCATTGATCCCGCCTTTTATAAAACAGATTTTCGGATGCAGGTTGATCACATGGGTTTTTATCAACTGACGAAAATGATAGGTTGTCTGGCCCGGGAGCCCGTTATTCATCACATCGGTCCTTCCCAGCAGCTCCACCCATTTTCCCTGGGCAGTTATAGAATTTCCATACATAATAATGGCCGGATTTCCTTTCATAGCGACAAACCGTTGCAGTATTTTATCACGATAAATAAAAGTCAGGGTTATAAATATGCCAATTAACAGAATATTAAAACCAACCGAAATCCGCAGTAAGGCTTTAACTTTCATACTGTCACAATGTTTGTCGATTAAAAAGCTTGGTCATTATAGGCAGTTTCACCCAGATTGAAACAGCGCCTGCACCTGGCTTCATACAGATCCGTTTCTCCCAGTAATACTTTTTCATTCGACGTAGAGAGGCGGTAGGAATGAGAGGCGACTTCACCACAGACCATACAGATCGCATGGACTTTGGTAACGTACTCCGCTATCGCCATCAACTGGGGCATGCAGCCGAACGGTTTGCCAAGATAATCCATGTCCAGGCCGGCTACTATCACGCGTTTACCCGTGTTGGCCAGCGTATCGCAAACTCCCACCACCGACTCGTCAAAGAACTGCGCCTCGTCAAGGCCTACCACCTCGCAATTACCCGAAAGGTCAATTATTTCAAGAGCGGATTTTACCGGAATAGAGCGTATCGAATTGTCATTGTGAGAAACAATGTTCTCTTCGTGGTATCGTTTATCGAGAGCAGGTTTGAAAATCTGGATTTTCTGTCTGGCTATTTTGGCACGGTTGATACGCCTGATCAGTTCTTCGGTTTTGCCCGAGAACATGGATCCGCAGATCACTTCGATCCATCCAGTACGGTGGTTTTGGTTTTCTTTCCTATGATATGGTTCTATGAACATGTTTGAATCTAATCTGACCCACTGAACAGCCAATTTGTTTATATTTACAAATCAAACATATTTTTGTTAAACACGACCGTTATAAAAAGCTCTTATTCGTTATGCCGGATAATTTGAATTCAAATGCTCTTAATCAATACGCCGCCAGATTCGCGACAACTGTTCTCAACGATGTGTACCGGTCGCAGGATATCATCTCCGGTGCCGGATTATTGCAATTAACTCCGGTCAAACAAGTCAACCTGGGAATACTCAATCACCTCTTCGAAGACTGGAAAAGTACAGCTGAGAAATTTCGCAGTCCCTATTTTGATTTTACCAATGAGGAAGTCAAAAAAGCATTGGAAGATTTCATGAATACGACATCGCAGTATATTGCGATCAAACGCAGCGATCTGGAACCGTTGCTATTGACTTCGGTAAAAGATGCGCTCAAATTGCTATTATCCCCTGAAAGCTATTTTGAGGAGAAAATCAGGGAAACGGAAGAAAATGAGTTCACACTTGCAAAGGCAGAGCAGCTTGTAAAATATACACGTATTCACCGGGGAATAGCACAGGCCCTGCTGAGCAAATTCTCCGATAACGGTTCCGATTCCATATACCTTACTCAGGCAATAAGTTGGCTGTACGACATCAAAAACGATAAGAACCTGATTGATGATACTGAACAATATGTTGCCCAGTTTTCCGATGTATTTCCGATAAATCTTAAAGAGCTTGTCCAGACAGACACCGTAAAAAATGAACCTGTTGTGGCAAAAAATGAGTCCAAATCTTTTTTCGATTCGGCCCTGAATGAACTTGACACCGTGAAACCGAAGGCTGCTGCGCCGGTCCGGGCGGAATCGGGAACTGCTGTTTTAAGTGAAATTGTCAGTAAAACCGCTACACCTGAGAGTCAGTCGTTGAACAACAGGTTCAAGGTTAATATCCCAAAATCAACCGAAGAGAACACTTATGCAAATGTTCCGGTGAAAGTAGAGAGCATCGCAGGTTCCATTCCGTTGGGCCAGCGCTTTATGTTTGTCAACCAACTATTCAATAAAAGCAGTGACCATTTTGAAAAGGCCATATATGAGCTCGATGCCGTAAAGAGCTTTGAAGAAGCACAGAACCTTATTTGGCACCGCTACGCGTCAAAATACGCCTGGGACGTTAATGGTGAGGCAGTAACGGCCTTACTGGCTATAGTAAAAAGGAAATTTGCTTAATTTGTTTAAAAAGGCACTCGGTTCTTCCGGTGCCTTCTTAAATTTACCTACTCTGTTATCAGTTGTAAGAACATTTGTCTTGCCACTTCCAGCTCTTTCAGATTAATGGCTATTTGCCGTTCGTTCTTCTGAGAAAATTCCACAAGTCTTTCTGTCGGCATGTTACCTACAAGGTCATTTTGGGCCATCGGGCAACCTCCGTATCCAAGCAATGCCCCGTCAAACCTTCTGCAACCTGCATTATAAGCCGTTTTTATTTTCTGTTCCCAGGTTTGAGGAATAGTATGAAAATGGGCGCCGAATTCCAATTCAGGAAAAGCAGGGATCAGTTGAGAAAACAGCGAATGGATATCCTCGTTATGCGCCAACCCGACCGTATCTGCCAGGGAAAATGTAGCAATACCCAGTCCGGAGAGCTTTTCAATCCAATGCAGTACGATTTCCGGGCTCCATGTATCTCCGTACGGGTTGCCAAAACCCATAGAAATGTAAATCACTACTTCTTTACTATACTTTGGGCATAGCTCAGCAATACGGCTTACATTTTCAAAAGAAGCTTCGATAGTGGCGTTCGTATTTCGGAGCTGGAAAGTTTCCGAGATGGAAAACGGATACCCGATATAACTGATTGGTGTGAATTGGCAGGCTTCCCGGGCGCCGCGTTCATTTGCGACGATGGCCAGCAATTTTGTAGCTGTTTGCGAAATATCAAGCTTTTCGACGATCTCGGCGGTGTCGCTTACCTGCGGCATCAGCTTTGGAGATACAAAACTTCCAAAATCAATCGTATCAAATCCAACTTTGAGAAGCTGATTCAGGTAGGCGATTTTTTTGTCAGTCGGGATAAAAGGATGATGTCCCTGCCAGGCATCCCGTGGACATTCTATGATTTTCATAATCTCAATGTTAATGATAGAATGGTATTTTATCCCGACTGACAAATCATTTTAATATCGGGGCCAGGTCTTTTTCGTTTTCGGCCAGCCAGGCAGTGATGTCTTCAACAATCTGCCGGATGCCGATCTCAGGTTTCCAGCCAGTCATTGCAGTTACTTTTGTATTATCTGTGACGTAGAGACGTATATCGGCAGTCCGTGTTTCCGGGACAACTTTAATAGGAATGGTCTTACCCGTTACTTCCTGGCAGATTTTGGTGAGCTCCTGCAGCGATGCGCTGCTTTGTAATCCGCCGCCGGCGTTCAGGATTTCCCCGTTCACTTGATCGAGGTTATGTAGCTGCCAGTCGATCAGCCGGTACAAATCGGCAACATGCAGCATATCACGGATTTGTTTCCCTGTACCGCCATAGCCAAAATAGCCCAGTTGCTGTTCAAAATAATGTTTCGCGATCCAGAGCACCATCACACCCTGGTCCACTTTCCCCATTTGCCACGGGCCGGTGATCACGCCGCAGCGATTAATTACAGTACGGAGATTATAAAATTCGTTGTATTCCTGAATGATCAGCTCGGAAGCCAGCTTGGTGGTGCCATATAAAGAACGGGCCCCGTTCAGCGGAAAATCCTCTGAAATACCCTTAGAAGAAACACCTGCAACCGGCTGGTCATCAGAAAGTGCAAACCGAGTTTCTTCCTCTGTAAAGTTTAAAGTCTCAATGGTTTTTATCGGATAAACCCGACTTGTCGACAGGAAAATAAAGGCCGCTTTATGTTTTAGCGCATAATTAAGGCAATTCACAGTCCCCACAAGATTTGTGTTGATCAGATAGTCGGGCGTACCGTCCAGGCCCGCTAAAACCGAAGGTTCGGCAGATGCTTCGATGACCGTATCTACGGCAGGTATAACATCAAAATCCTCTTTATTGCGGATATCACCATGAACAAACTCGACACCATGCTGTTTCAGTCTGCTCAAATTCAGTTCTGACCCGCGTCTTTTCAAGTTGTCTAGCGCAAAAACTTGATAATCAGGATAATTGGTTTTTAAAGATATCGCGAGGGCAGACCCGACAAAACCGGCTCCTCCGGTGATCAATATTTTCATAAAAGATTTGGTAGTTCGTAAAGACGTGTGGTTCGGTTTAAAAATTCAAAGTTATGATCATTCATTCAGAATGGATAGTCAGCCGCCTAATATTTACGTCATGATTAGAAGCATGCTAATTATTCCAAATAAATTAGAATATTTTTCAAATGAAGTAAGTAACTTACGTTCACTTCTTTGCATACCATAATTCCGCTGCCACGTTCTCACGAGTTTTAAAGTATCAGGTTTAAATAAAACTTCGCAATACATGCGCATTTTTACCATCATTACAATTTTTTACGCCTGCCTTTACCATTATTCCTATGGACAATCCGTTGGGGCCAGTTCGCTGGCAAAAGAGATAGCTGCCTATCCTGTTGGCTACTACAAAAAAGCCACAGAGATTTCTCAGAATCTGTACAATGGACGACAGTACTACATGTATGATGCGCGGGCGGAAGAACATCAGTTTTTTAACGAAAGGAAGTGGCGCAAAGGGGTGGTGCGCTATGACGGGCAGCAGTTCGACAGTGTTGCTATGATGTACGATATCCTAAAGGATGAGCTTGTGATCAAACATTTTAACGGAGATCATATTCTTTTACAATCCGAAAAGGTAGATTTTTTTTGGCTTGAACAGCATAATTTTCAGCGCCTGGAATCGGGAAAAGATGTGAATGAGCAAATGCGGACAGGCTTTTACGATATACTCTACAATGGCAAAACCCGTACGATCATGCGGCGGACCAAACAGCGGCAGGAAAAGATCGTGGATAAGTCGGTCATACCGCAGTTTCCTCCGAAAGATTTTTTTTATATCCTCAAAGATGGTCGATACCATTCCGTCCATACAAAAAAATCCGTTTTTGCTTTGTTTCCCGAACATAAAAAAGAGCTGAGAAGAGTTCTTCGGGAACCGAAAATTAGGTTCAGAAAGAACCGGGAGGTCGCAATTACGAGGATTGCGGCAAGATATGACGAACTAGCCAAGCCATGAAACTACTTTTACCCTTATCTGTCTTATTCTTCTCAATTTTCTTTTCCAGGACATCAGCCGCTCAGAATGTGCCGGGAAAAAAAGTGACCATGCATCTGGACTCTTCCAGGTTCACAGATTTTGTCAGGCAGGTTGAATCACAAACAGGTTATTTTTTTTACTACGATGCGAGTCGTTTCGATAGCCTGACACTCGATCTCGATGTAAAGGAGCTTACGGTTCGTGAAGTGCTGGATCAGGTATTTAAAGGTTCTGAGTTTGAATATGCCATCGATTCCCAGCAACGGATATACATTACCCAGGTGCAGCGTATCATTACCCAGCTCCCACCGGGGTTGTTTGATCCGGATTATGTGGGCCCCAGTGCCGTTACTTATGAAGGGCCTGAAAATGATGCTAAGGAAAAGCTGCTGTCAACTGCTGAAAGCAAGCTTCACGAGTTGGGGGTAAAACGCCATCGGATTGTACCGGGAAATTCGACAATTACAGGTTATGTCAGAAATGCGGTTACCGGTGAACCGGTGATTGGTGCAGCCATATTTATTGAGTCTCCCTCGATTGGTGCTTCTACCGATGCGCTCGGATTTTACTCACTTACCATCCCTCGTGGCAGGCAATTGCTTAAAGTGAAAAGTTTCGGGATGCGCGAAACCCAGCGGCAGGTTATCCTTTACTCAGACGGCAAGCTCGATATTGAAATGCGCGAAAGTGTAATTGCTTTGAAAGAAGTATCGGTAAAGGCCGGTATGGACAAAAACGTGGTCGGAACGCAGATGGGGACGGTTAAGCTCACGATCAAAAACCTTAAACAAGTACCCACAGTATTCGGGGAAACGGATTTGCTGCGGACGGTTCTTACTTTACCCGGTATCAAATCTGTGGGTGAAAACAGTACAGGATTGAATGTCCGGGGCGGATCTGCCGATCAAAACCTGATACAGTATAATGATGCCGTTATCTATAACCCGTCCCATCTTTTTGGCTTTTTTTCCGCTTTTAACCCCGATGTATTAAAAGATGTTGAGTTGTATAAAAGTACGATCCCAGCGAAGTTTGGAGGGAGACTGGCTTCGGTCCTTGATATCAACAGCCGCGACGGGAACAAGAAAAAATTCACCGCTTCGGGCGGAATCGGTCTGGTGACGGGCCGCCTTACATTGGAAGGACCTCTGATAAAAGACAAAACCTCATTTTTGCTGGGCGGACGTTCCACTTATTCCAACTGGCTGATCAAGACGCTGGACAATGAAAATTATAACAAAAGTTCTGCTTCATTTTATGATGTGAACCTGCATGTGAGCCATGAGATCAATGAAAAAAACAGCTTGTTCCTCACGGGTTATGTTAGCGATGACCGGTTCAGGCTCTACGGGGATACGCTCTACACCTATCAGAACCAGCTCGCTTCGCTGAAATGGAAGCATACTTTCAATGCAAAATTATATGGCGTATTAACTGCGTCTCACACTAAATATCAATATTCGATGGGTGCTGCGGGGCTGCCGCTCAACTCATTTGATCTGAAATTTGATATCAATCAATCAAATTTCAAGGCCGACCTGAGCTATGTCCTCAATCCGAAGCATACGCTGGATTTCGGTTTGAGCACCATTTACTATAAGCTGCATCCGGGATCATTTCAGCCCAGAGGCCCGGAATCGCTCATCATGCCCGACGAGCTCGAACCGGAGCAGGCTACAGAAAGTGCGTTATATATAGAAGATAAATTTGAAGTGAGCCCAAGGCTTGCGATCACAGCCGGCATCCGTTATTCATTTTATCAATACCTCGGGCCAAGAAATGTGAATACTTATGTGCCGGGATATCCGATTGACTACATCTATCAGGACGGAGTAAAGGAATATGGGGCCGGGAAAAAGATCAAAAATTATGGCGGTCCCGAGTACCGGGCGTCCGTACGTTACAGCATTTTCGATAACCTTTCTTTAAAAGTAAGCTACAATACTCTGCGTCAGTACATTCATTTGCTCACCAATACCATGACCATATCCCCGACGGATATCTGGAAACTGAGCGATACTTACATCAAGCCGCAAATCGGTGATCAGATCTCAGTGGGGCTTTACCGTAATTTCCGGGGTAATAAAGTGGAGGTTTCCCTGGAAGGTTATTATAAGAACATTCAGAATTTTCTGGATTACAAAGGGGGTGATTCGCTGATCATGAACCACAACATCGAAGCGGCGGTGCTCAATACCAAGGCAAAAGCTTACGGGGTTGAGTTTATGATCAAGAAAATGACCGGTAAGCTGAACGGCTGGGTAGGATATACTTATGCGAGAACATTGCTCAGAGCAGTTGACCGCGAATCGCTCGATGCGCCTAACGACGGGAATTACTACCCCAGTAACTACGACAAACCACACGATTTTACAATGATTTCGAACTACCGGTTCTCGCACCGGTTCAGCTTGTCTTTCAACTTTACCTATAGCACGGGGCGCCCGTATACGCCGCCGATCGGGAAATACCTTATTGATGGGTCTCAGCGGGTTTACTATGCCGACAGAAACCAGTTTCGCATTCCCGACTATTACAGGACGGACGTAGCCATGAATATTGAAGGGAACCATCGAATTAAGAAGCTTGCGCATAGCTCCTGGACTTTGGCAGTATACAATTTGCTGGGCCGGAAAAACCCTACATCTGTTTATTTCCAAACCATTGGGGGAAAGGTAAGTGGTTATCAGCTTTCCATTTTTGGGCAGCCGATACCTACAATTACCTATAATTTCAGATTTTAAATATTAGCCAATAAAGATTTTCGAAGTGAAAAACACAAGCTATAAAACCATTTTGAGCAAATTCGGGGATGAGCAGGGAGTGACCGGGGTATTAAAATATCTGATGCTGATCGTGCCGGCTTTTGTTATTTACAGCTGTATTGAGCCGTTTTCCCCACCAGAAGTGAACAACGTGGAAACCTATCTTGTAGTGGACGGTTTTCTGAACATTGGCGGTGATTCCAGTACTGTAATACTGCGGAACACTCAGAACACAAACGATGATACTCCTCCGGTTACAGAACCGGGAGCGCTCATTGTGGCGGAATCTGAAAATGGGGAGAGCTATACTTTCATCGAAATGGGTGACGGGGTGTACAAGCTGCCTCCAATTAATGCTAACACAGCTACCAGATACCGCCTGTCGATACGCAGGCTCGGCGGAAGGGAGTATTTGTCGGACTATGTCCAGGTGAGCATAACCCCGCCGATCGACAGTGTGAGCTATAAGCTAGATCAGGGACAAAATGCTATGCTGATATATGTCAATACCCATGATCTGAACAGCAATTCCAGGTTCTACAGATGGAAATTTGAAGAGACCTACGAATATCGCACGGCTTATTATTCGGGCCTCGAAAGAGATTTTGAAAAAAGACAAGTGGTATCCCGTCCCGAAGATGTTTCACTTTGCTGGCGGACACTGGAATCCAGAGATATCAAGCTCGGCTCGACGGTCAAGCTTAGCGAGAACATCATCAAAGAAGTACCGGTAAATGTGATCAGGATAGAATCCAACAAGCTTCTCTTCAAGTACAGCATTCTCGTAAAACAATATTCGCTCAGCCGCGAAGCCTTCGAATACTGGACGGACCTTGCAAAAACCACACAAGGCACAGGTACTTTATTTGATCCGCAACCTTCGCAGGTCACAGGTAATATTAAAAGTAAAGAGGATGCCAGAGAGCTTGTCTTTGGATATTTCAGCGCGAGTACGGAGGCCACTAAACGGATTTTTATTAATGAACGGCTGGGCTCTTACCCGAGATGTTCCCCTCCAGATACTATTGAAATCGCAGACGTATTCGAAACCACAGGGGTTTTATTGAGCTATTACCAGGATCCGACGGGTGTATCCTACCTTTTGAGCTCGTCGGATTTTTGCTCCGACTGCCGGGCGCAGGGAGGTACTATCAGACGGCCACCTTTTTGGCAATGATCAATTGTTATTGACATAAAAATATATGCGAAGCAAAAATCCTATTTATCTATGCTTGTTTATTGTCTTGCCCTTGCTGGGCTTCGGACAGGACGATGCAATGGTAAAATCCATTGGCCAGAGGTTTGGTCTTTATACAGAAAGAGCTATCCAGGAAAAGATGTACCTGCATCTTGACCGCCCGTTTTACCTGGTCGGGGAAACGATGTGGTTTAAGGCCTATAATTTTGAAGGTGCCTCGCACAGGTTTCTTGATCTGAGCAAAGTTGCGTATCTGGAGGTGCTTGACAATGAAAATAATGCGATGGCCCAAACCAAGTTTTCACTTCTGGATGGAAAAGGAAACGGGTCTTTGATCCTGCCGGCCACCATTGGAAGCGGTACATATAAAGTGCGGTGTTATACCAACTGGATGAAAAATTTCAGCCCGGACTATTTTTTCGAGACTTCGGTTACCGTTCTCAATCCTTTTGTCCGGTTTGACCCCGACAAACTTGCAAAAGAAGATGTTAGCTATGATATACAGTTTTTCCCGGAAGGGGGGCATTTGGTCAAAAATATTGCGAGTAAAGTAGCTTTCCGTGCGGTGGGAAAAGACGGGAAAGGTATCAGCTTTACGGGCGCAATTGTCGATCAGCAGAACAATACGATTGTAAAATTTCAACCAGTCAGACACGGGATTGGATCGTTTATGATGGTCCCGGAGGCAGGTAGTTCTTATACAGCCAAGATCAGGGATAGTAAAGGCAGAGAATTCTCCTATCCGCTGCCCAAAGTAGAGGAAAAGGGTTTTGTGATGCAGGTAAAAGATACCACTAACAATCGCATCAAAATAACGGTTAATGGTCAGCTTAGCGGCGATGAGCCGGTTGAAGTGTATATGCTTTCACATACCCGGCAGACAAAACAATATGGGGAAAAGAAAGTGCTCGCGAAAGACGGTGCTGTTTTTCTGCTGGATAAAAATAAGCTGGGTGAGGGTGTTTCCCATATCGCGATATTTAATGAAAAACTGAGGCCGGTTTGCGAGAGACTTTATTTCAAACGGCCATCTGCAAAACTTGCGATCGATGCGAAAGTGGGGAAAACATTTATAACCAGAGAAAAGGTGGCACTCGACCTGTCGGCCAACTCTGGCACGGGTACTCCGGAACTGACCAATATGTCTGTGTCTGTATTTCTGGTGGATTCGATCGGGACAAATCCGCAGCTGGATATCACCAGTTTTTTGTGGCTGACCTCGGACCTTCGCGGAAACGTGGAATCACCGGAGTATTACTTCCAGAATGTGAACAGCGAAACCGATCAGGCGCTGGATAATCTTATGCTTACCCACGGCTGGAGGCGATTGAAATGGGAAAAGGTATTTGCCGCAACAACGGTTGAATTTGAACATCTGCCGGAGTATGACGGACATTTTATGTTTGGGAAAATAGTCGGCAAAAGTGACGGTGCACCGGCTGCAAACGTCGGGGCTTTCCTGGCGGCACCTGATGCCCCTGCTATGCTTTATGCGGCAATGAGCGATCCCAAGGGAAATGTGATGTTTGAGCTAAGAAATTTTATCGGACAAAAAGAGATAACGATCCAAACTGACCTGCGGCATGATTCGACGTATCGTTTTGAGATGGCCAGTCCGTTTTCCAAACAATTTTCATCTCAAACCGTGCCCGCATTTTATTTTGACAAAACGCTGGAAAACACCCTGTTGACCCGGTCTATCAATATGCAAACTGTAAATGCTTACCAGCCTACGGTGTTTTCGCAGAAAAAGGCAGTTTTGAAGGATTCGCTGGCATTTTTCGGCATGCCCGACGAGAAATATTTTCTGGATGATTTTACCCGGTTTCCGACCATGGAGGAAGTGCTTCGGGAATACGTGCGCGGGGTATTGGTCCGTAGGCGACAAAAGCAATTTCATTTCCGGATGATCGATAAGCTGCTTCCAAATACCTTCTATACGACTGATCCGCTATTGCTGCTGGATGGTATTCCTATTTTCGATACCGATAAGTTTATGGAAATTGATCCGCTAAAAGTGAAAAAGATCGAGCTGGCGAGTTCACGTTATTTTCTGGGGCCGATGACATTCACCGGTATTGCAAGTTTTACAACATACAAGAGCGATTTGGCAGGATTTGAGCTCAATCCTACCGTATTGGTAATGCCTTATGAAGGTGTCCAGGCGCATAGGGAGTTTTATTCCCCGAAATATGACAGCGGCAATGCCTCAAGCAGAATTGCGGATTTCAGAAATCTGATGTACTGGGCACCCGACGTTACTACGGATGCAGCCGGCAAAGCGCATGTAGAGTTCAATACTTCCGATCAGGTAGGGCAGTATAAAGTTGTAATACAGGGTGTTACTCCCTCCGGAATTCCGGGAAGCAAGTCAGTGACTTTTGAAGTCGGTAAAAGGAACTTCTAGGTTTCAGATGTAAAATTCCGAGGTGTGCTTGATCTCTTTGAGCACAAAGGTACTGTTCAGCACACCGATGTTATCGATCTTGGAGAGCTTGTATTTCACAAAATCATGATAGTCGTCAAGGCTCGCCACATTTATTTTTAAAAGAAAATCCACCTGGCCAGCCATGTGGTAACATTCCTGCACCTCTTCCAGCGCCTGGATCTCCTGCTCGAACTTTTCGATAAAAGCCTCGTTATGGTATCGCATCGAGACCTGACAGATCGTAGTTACCTGTCTGTTGATCAGTTTTTTGTTTAAAATAGCTACATACTGTTTGATGTAACCCAGGCTTTCGAGCCGCCTGATCCGCTCATAAACCGGCGATACCGTCAGGTTAAGCATCGTCGCGATTTCCTTAGTTGTTTTTTTTGCGTCTTTCTGAAGAATCCTGAGGATTTTGGTATCAATTTTATCCAGTTGTTCCATGGTGCAATAATATTTACTGTCAAAAAAACAGGGTATCGGGTTTAAAAGTAATATTTTCTGTTCAAAATTTAAAGTCTGGTAATATTTGCTGTGAAAGTATCTAAGTATTGAAAATAAATGGATAAAACGCAAAATTGCAAGTGATTTATTCTTTGTCCAATCTGAATATTATGAAATCGGATCGCATACTTGTAATAGGGGCAAACGGACAGATAGGGTCTGTTTTGGTCGAATATCTGAAGGGAATTTACGGTGAGGGAATGGTTGTGGCCTCTGATCTTCGTGTTCCTGCGCACCCGGCTGGAATTTTTGAAAAACTTGACGCATCGGACGCGCAGGGACTTTCCGCTTTGGTAAAAAAATACAAGGTTACGCAGATCTACCATCTGGCGGCCATTCTTTCCGCGAAAGGAGAACAAGATCCGTTGCGAACGTGGAATATCAACATGCAAACCTATCTGAATGTACTGGAAGTAGCGCGCCAGAATGATGTCCGTAAAATATTTTATCCCAGTTCCATTGCGGTATTTGGTGACCAGGCCAAAGGGCAGGCAGAGCAATGGTCTTATCTGGATCCGGCCACGGTGTATGGGATCAGTAAAGCTGCGGGTGAAAACTGGTCTAATTATTATTTCAAAAAATATGGAATGGATATCCGTTCGCTGCGGTATCCGGGGATTATCAGTTATCAATCCATGCCGGGCGGAGGTACTACCGATTATGCCGTGGATATTTTTCACAAAGCTGTCAACGGTGAAGTGTTTGAATGCTTTTTGAAAGAAGACACGAAACTTCCGATGATCTATATGAACGATGCTATGGACGCAACCGTACGGCTGATGGAAGCCCCTAAAGAGAAGATCACTGTCCGTACAAGTTACAACCTCGCCGGCATGAGTTTTGACCCGGCGGAAATTGCAGCCAGTATCCGGAAAGTAATACCTTCATTTGAAATCACTTACAAGCCGGATTCGCGCCAGGAAATTGCTGACTCCTGGCCAGGGACCATAGACGATTCCCAGGCCAGAAAAGACTGGGGCTGGCGACCTGCCTATTCCATAGACAAGATGACGGAAGAAATGATATCCGAACTCAGAAAATCACACATTCACTCATTAAAACACTAAACCATGTACGGGACCATTCAGAATGAACTTCGGCAGGAACTTGACGCCATAAAATCAGCAGGGCTATATAAAAAGGAACGGGTGATTACAACACCCCAGTCGGCAAGGATTGCTACCGACGGGAAAGACGTGCTCAACTTCTGCGCAAATAATTATCTTGGTCTTTCTTCACATCCCGATGTGATCGAGGCCGGAATAGATGCCATTAAAACCCACGGATTTGGTATGTCGTCGGTGCGTTTCATATGCGGCACGCAGGATATCCATAAAGAACTGGAACGGAAAACCGCTGAGTTCCTTGGTACTGAGGATTGCATATTGTATGCGGCTGCCTTTGATGCGAACGGAGGCGTTTTCGAACCTTTACTGAACGAGCAGGACGCCATTATTTCTGATGAGCTGAACCATGCCTCATTGATTGACGGGATCCGGTTGTGCAAAGCGAAGCGTTTTCGTTATAAGCATAACAATATGGACGACCTTGAACAGCAACTGAAAGCGGCAGCGGGTAGCCGCCGTATTTTGATTGTAACCGATGGCGTCTTCTCAATGGATGGCACCATTGCGCGGCTGGATAAAATATGCGACCTGGCTGAACAGCATAATGCGATGGTGATGATCGATGAATGTCATGCAACAGGATTTATGGGTAAAACAGGTCGCGGGACACACGAATTCAGGAATGTGATGGGCAGGATTGATATCATTACAGGAACTTACGGAAAAGCACTGGGTGGAGCTTCCGGCGGCTTTACGGCGGCCAAAAAAGAAATTGTTGAAATTCTCCGTCAGCGTTCGAGGCCATATCTTTTCTCAAATACCCTTGCACCTTCCATTGTTGGTGCTTCTATTAAGGTATTGGATTTGCTGTCATCCTCCACAGCGCTTCGCGATAAGCTGGAAAAAAACACCGCATATTTCCGGAAAGCTATGACGGAAGCAGGTTTTGATATCTTACCCGGTGAACATCCTATTGTTCCGATTATGCTTTATGACGCAAAACTTGCTCAGGATTTTGCTTCAAAATTATTGATAGAAGGAATATACGTGATCGGGTTCTTTTACCCGGTAGTGCCGCAGGGGAAAGCGCGTATCCGCGTGCAGATATCAGCCGGGCATGAGCAAGAGCAATTGAAAAAAGCAGTGGAGGCATTTACAAAAGTTGGAAAAGAACTGAATGTGATCAGTTAGCTTCATTTTGTGGGGCTTGCACAGCCCCACAAAATTATTGAACAGGCTCGGGTTCCATGAGCTGGGTTTCCACATGAAGCGATTGCAGGGTCGCATTTCCATATTGGGTTACCATCGCTACATCCGCCGCGTCGCGTCCGTGTGCAATTTCTATCCGGTAACCTTCTGTCTGCTCCTGAACCGCATCAAAGGTGTACCATTCTCCGCCCATATAAACGTCAAACCAGGCGTGCAAATCCATAACCTTCAGTTTGTCAAGATAACCTACGGTCATCCGGGTTGGAATACAGAGGTTTCTGCATAATGCCAGCGCAAGATGTGTAAAATCACGGCATACCCCTATACGATTGCGGGCAACATCGAGAGCAGTCGTGCTGGCGTCCGTCACGCCGTACTGATATTTAATATTCTGATGTATCCACGTCCTGATCGCTTCGACCTGTTCATAACCAGGTGCAAGGTGACCGGCTATCTCGAGGGATAACATATTGATTTCATGCAGGTCCGATTCGCAATACCTGCTTGGAAGGATATAATGCATTACTTCATCGGGCAGGTCACCCACAAGGGTGAATGCCGGCAATGGATTGGGTACAGACTTGGTCGGGTTTACCTGCGCCTGCACTTCCGTGGTGATCGTCACTCTCCCAACCGGTAATATCGCGCGCTGGCAAGGATTCCCATACAGATCGGTGTACTCCGAGAATGGAACCGGTGGCTCAATATTAAAACCTTCATGTATGATAGACTGTCCCTCCTGGCGCCGGGGACGTAACATCGTGGTCACAGTCGTGGGGGCATATACATCATAGGTGAATATGCTTCTTCCCTTCATTTTCATTTATCGTCGATTTAAGTTTTAGTAAATGTAATTACAATGTGTTGTGTATAAATTATGTGCCTAAATTTTTTAACGATTTGATAATCAATAAATAAAGACCGTCATCACTTTCAGAGTACAAGGCAACTTTTTATTGTAATTGTAATATAAGTTCCATTGTTCTCGGTAGGAACCATCACAACGGGCGTGTGAAGAAAACCTCTCAGGTTAAATTTTATGGAAAATATGAGCCATAAAATTTCAAAATATTGTTACTGTCGTATCTGAGGTTTTAAGGATGCTTGCTTTATATTAAACCTTTTTATCGCGGTTTTTTAAGCAAGAATATTAATTTTAAAACCAGTACAAGTTTGTGGAATCATAAATTAATAAAGTATGGCAGTTACAAAATGGACAGTAGACCCGGTACATTCTGAGGTACAGTTTAAAATAAAGCATCTGGTTATTTCCACAATTACAGGCTCATTCAAGAATTTTGAAGGCGGGGCTACTTCGGATATGGGTAATTTTGAAGATGCGGAAATTCATTTTTCCCTGGATGTAAGCAGTATTGATACCAATCAGGGGACGCGTGATGCCCACCTGCGCTCGGCGGATTTTTTTGATGCGGAGCAATTTCCACATCTAACATTCCAATCCAATTACTTTCATAAAGTAAAAGGCGATAACTATAAGCTCTCCGGACTTTTGACCCTGAAAGGGATTACCAAACCTATTGAGTTGGATGCGGAATACGGTGGCTCGGAAAGAGACGCGGATGGAAAAATCAGAGTGGGATTTGAAGTGGAGGGCAGGTTGAGCAGGCAAGAGTTCGGCCTCAACTATATGCAGCTCACAGATTCCGGTGGCCTCGTGATCGGCGAGGATGTAAAGCTGATCGCCAATATCCAACTTGTAAAAGAGGGTTGATGTCAATCGCTTTTCTTACTCCGACAAACTGGCAAGCGGCCGGTTTGTCGGTTTTTTTTATATTTACAAGCCTAACTTTACAAAGCACTCCTCAATGAAATTTATCAAGATCTTCTTCAAAATCATCGGTTCTGTAATACTTCTTTTATTATTAATTATTGCAACCATGGTCACTACCATGGACGAAACCCCTTACCAGCAAATGCCATACTACAAGCAGTGGAAACAGCTTGTAAGCGAAGTGAAAACGGACACGTCCGGTTCAACTGCAAAATTTAAGGTAGGCTGGGCGAAAATCAATATTACGCCGGCTTCTCCTACGCCAACCGCCGGTTACGGTAACCGCAGAGGGAAACCATACACTTCCGTGCACGACTCGGTATATGTAAGAGTGCTCGTGATTGATAATGGTTTTACAAAAGCAGCGATTGTTGCAGCCGATCTGCTGATTATTCCGCCTACTGTGGTGAAGCTTTTACAGAGTAAATTAACAGAAAGGGAAATTCCGTTTGCTCAGGTTTTTTTCGGTGCAACACATAGTCATAATAGCGTAGGAGGGTGGGGAACCGGCGTTTCATCTCTTTTCTTTTCGGGGAAATACGACCAGGCCACTGTAGAAAGGCTGGCAGATGCCATCGTTACGGGTATTGTGAAAGCGAAAGAAAAAATGGAGCCGGCCGAACTTGCTTATATGGAGGCCAGAGATACCATCGATATCCGGAACAGGCTGGTGGGGGAAGAAGGAGAAATAGATCCTGAAATCCGCTCAGCGGCTTTTATTACAGACAGCGGCCAGAAAGTGATACTAAGTTCTTATGCGGCCCATTCCACGGTTATCAATTCAAAAAACATTGTACTGTCCCGCGATTATCCGGGCGTGCTTGTGGACTCCCTCGAAAACGGGCGTTATGATTTTGCGATGTACATGGCCGGCGCGGTAGGAAGTATGGGGCCGATTGAAAAGGGGACGGACGATTTTGACGAAATGAAAAACCAGGCATTCGGTGTTCAGAGCGCTTTATTAGCCGCCGATGCGCAAAAGGATCAGGTTAAAGGTGCAATTTTGGAGTCTGTTACTTTACCGCTGCCTTTGCGGGAACCTTCACCCAGGCTGACGATGAATCTGGTGCTTCGTTCCTGGGCATTTAAAAAGGCTTTCGGAGAATATCCGGTTTTTATAAAAGCATTAAGAATTGGAAATATTCTGATGGTCGGCATGCCCGGCGACTTTTCCGGGGAACTTGTAGCGGGGCTGGACGCTTACGCAAAAACAAAAGGGCTTAATCTGATGGTAACCAGTTTCAATGGAGGATATATCGGTTATATTACACACGATAAATATTTTGACCGGGATCTGTACGAGACGAAAACAATGAGCTGGTATGGGCCTTACAACGGTGCTTATTTACAGGAAGTTATTAAAGATCTGATCGATAAATTATCCTAATCTATGAAAACACTATTGTTCCTGCTTGTTGGTTTTTTGGGTATTGAGGCTTTGGCCCAATCGCCCGTTCGTGTTGCAGTTGCTGGCCTTAGCCATGGGCATGTAGGCTGGATTTTTAACAGGGCTGATAAAAAAGACATTGAACTGGTAGGGATATACGAGACGAATCCGGATCTCGTCAATCTTTTTGCCAGTAAGTACAAGCTCGACAAGAAGATTTTTTTCTCGGATCTCAATAAAATGCTTGACGAGGTGAAGCCGGAAGCTGTTTCTGCCTTTGGAGCGATCAACGAGCATATTACAATCGTAAAGGCCTGCGCGCCCCGAAAGATCCATGTCATGGTTGAAAAGCCGCTGGCTACCACTTTTGCGGATGCAAAGGAGATTCAGAAACTCGCAGAGCAGAATTCGATCCAGGTACTGACCAATTATGAAACGTCGTGGTATGCGAGCAATCAATATGTAAATGACCTTGTTCAGCAGGGCAAACTGGGCGATATCAGGAAAGTGATGGTTAACGATGGGCATCAGGGGCCTAAAGAGATCGGGGTAAGTAAGGAATTTTTTGCGATTCTCACGGATCCGGTTAAGAATGGTGCTGGCGCCTTGGTCGATTTCGGTTGTTACGGGGCGAATCTCATGACCTGGTTGTTGAAAGGGGAACGCCCGCTTTCCGTAACAGCTGTAACGCACCAGAATAAGCCGGAAATTTACCAGAAAGTGGATGATGAGGCCTCGATCATCCTGCAATATCCCAAAGCTCAATGTATCATCCAGGCGTCCTGGAACTGGTCTTTTGGTAGAAAAGACATGGAAGTTTTTGGTAACAAAGGTTATGCAGTTGCCGTAAATGCGACGACAGTCAGGCAGCGGCTTGCGGAAAAATCGCCGGAAGAAACGATCAAGCTGGACCCTCGGCCTGCTCCTTACACCGATCCGTTTTCGGTGCTGGCGGATGTAGTTCAGGGAAGATTGAAACTGGACAAAAATGATTTATACGGATTGCCTATCAATGTTACCGTGGTTGAAATTCTGGAATCGGCCAGAGAATCCGCAAAATCCGGGAAAACGGTGTTTTTGAATTAATTAATGTAAATGATCTGAAATATTGATGAATGATGAATCGCGCTCCGTCCGTTTTTCACAAACCACACTGACAGAACTCATGATCCCTTCCTATGCCAATTTCGGCGGGAAAATTCATGGAGGAATTCTGCTTTCACTGATTGATAAAGTAGCATACGCATGTGCGGCGAGGCACGCCGGTACCTATTGCGTTACAGTATCAGTAGACGGCGTCGATTTTCTGGAACCTGTGGAGGTTGGGGATCTGGTTTCGTTGCATGCTTCTGTCAACTATGTCGGAAAAACCTCGCTGGTAATCGGAATCAGGGTGATCGCAGAAAATGTAAAAAATGGTATCCAGCGGCATACCAACACTTCTTATGTTACGATGGTCGCCAAAGGCGAGGATGACCGGCCGACAATGGTGCCACGTTTGCTGCTTGAAAACGAGGAAGATGCAAGGCGTTTTCTGGAAGCAATCAAACGAAGGGAGTTGAAAGAAAACTACCGGGATGCATTTGATAATGCAAAAACAAGGCTGGATGTGCAGGCAAATCTTGAAAAACTGACCCAGCAGCGGTGCGTAATTGGCTGGACAACAGAAAACCCTGATAAATAATTACTATGAATATTTTACTGCTGATATTTCTTTATTTCCTGCCCTTTCTTCCGTCAGTCCCGGATGTGCCTTTTGCGGTTGAGATCACAAATGTGAAAAAAGCCAAGGGCAAACTGTGGATTGCTATATTTAAACCTGATGAAAAGTTTGGTGAAAACGTTCAGCCTGGAATCTATAAGATTGTTGAAGTGAAAATGGCCGCTAACCAAACTGTGAATTTTAATTTGATACCTGGGAAGTATGCGCTAGCAGTTTTTCACGATCTGAATGGGAATAGTGTTTTGGACAAAAATTTCTTTGGGATTCCCAAAGAGCCTTATGGCTTCAGCAATGATTTCCGGCCTAAATTTTCACCACCGTCATTTTCTGACTGCGCATTTGAGGTATCGGGTCCTGCACAGAAAATAGTTGTGAAACTTACTAACTGATATCGTCTTGTCCCTCTGAGAACCAATTGCACCGCTAATTGGCCCTCAGGGTAACATTGCAAATGTTTGACGCAAGGGATGTTTTCAAAACCCAAACAAACCACCGGTCTTCTTCCGGCTGCGGGTGGTGGTCCTGCCAAATAACATTCCGAAAACACCTCTGACGACCTCCCGGCCAATTTGTTTCGCGAGCGGTGATGAAAGTACGTCTGAGATCATACCTCCTTCCTCTTTTGCCTTTTTCATTTCCTCTACTTCCTGCTTTGCCGCCGTTTCTGCGCGTGCACTTTCTTCCATTCGTTTTGTGAGGATTTCGTACGCACTTTCCGGGTCTATCGGGTCTTTGTATTTCATATAAAGATCCGATTGCTGAACATGGTTGTCATAATCGGCCTGTACCATGGGCCCCATAATAGATGTCGGAGGCAATAAATGCGTTGCAGCGACCTCGGTAGGAATACCTTTTTCATTCAGGACGGTAATTAATGCCTGCCCGATCCCCAGTGTCGTCAGTACCTGGTCGATCGCGTAGAAATCCGATCGCGGATAGGTTTTGACGGTTTGTTTCAGGGCATCTGCATCCTGAGGGGTAAAGGCGCGGAGCACGTGCTGCACCCTGTTTCCAAGTTGGGATAGAACAGAAACGGGGACATCCTGTGCCATTTGTGTACAAAAGAAAATGCCCACACCTTTGGATCTGATCAGCCGTACTACCTGCTCGATCTGGTCGAGGAAAGCTTTCGGGGCATCTTTGAACAACAAATGCGCTTCATCGAGGAAAAATACCAGTTTGGGTTTATCCAGGTCGCCAGCCTCCGGTAATTTCTGGTAGAGCTCGGCCAGAAGACTGAGCATGAATGTGGAAAACAAAGCTGGTTTGTCTTGCACATCAGAAATATTGAGCAAACTGATGACACCCTGGCCGTCGACACGGCTGATGAGATCAGTGATATCAAAGGATTTTTCGCCAAAGATGGACCCAACACCCTGCTGTTCCAGTGCGACGATCTTGCGTAATATGGTGCCTGCGGTTGAAGTGGAAATGCTGCCGTAATCGGCTTTGATTTCTGCCGCACCGGGACCTTCCGACAGGTAATTGAGCACTTTTTTCAAGTCGTTCAGATCCACCATCGGCAGCTCTTTATCGTCCGCATACTTGAACAGGATTGCCAGCACGCCTGCCTGGGTATCATTTAATTCAAATATTTTGGAGAGCAGTATCGGGCCGAATTCCAGAATGGTCGCCCGCATCTGCGCACCCTTTTGTCCGCTCAGCGAATAGAGTTCCACCGGAAAACCTTTGGGTTCGAAAACGGTACCGAGTATCTGAGATCGTTCTTCGAGCACGGCATTGGTTTTTCCCGGCTGGGCTATTCCGGAAAGATCTCCCTTGATATCCGACATAAAAACTGGTACTCCCGCGGCGGATAATTGCTCTGCCAAGACCTGTAAAGTCCGCGTCTTTCCTGAACCGGTTGCCCCGGCTACCAGACCGTGGCGGTTCATCATCCGCAAAGGCAGGTTCACTTTCGCGTCGCTTATGATTTCACCGTCTAGTATGCCGGAGCCCAAATGAATGACAGGTTTGTCGGTATGATATGATTTCTGGATAGCCGCAACGAATTGATCTTTTTTTGACACAGAAATACAGGTTATGGTTTGTGAAATGTTAATTTACCAAATTTATATGTTTTGGCAGAAATCCAAGGGAGGTGCCTCTAATTTTCCAAATAAGAATCTTTGGTGATATTATATTACTTTTCGTATATTATTCTAATTGCAAAATTATATTAGGTATTTTGGTATATTCGCTTAATTATTATTCTGAAAAATCATTTCATAGACAATACTTACCCTTTATGCTGAGCAGAGTTGCAAATTCAATTTACTGGATGAATCGTTACATGGAGCGGGTGGAGAATTATGCCCGTTTCGTAGGAGTTAATTTTAATCTGGCATTGGATCTTCCGCCTGACGTGGATGAGCAATGGGAGCCACTTCTGATTGCAACTGCGGATCATTTTTTGTTTTACAAATATTACGAGAAGCCAACAAAGGAAGATGTGATCCATTTCATGACCTTTGATAAACGCAATCCGAATTCTATTATCAGCTGTCTTTACGAAGCAAGGGAAAATGCCCGCACGATCCGTGAAACGATCTCGAAGGAGATGTGGGAGAGTATCAATACCTTTTATCTGTCGATCCGTGGGACTTCTCCTGACAATTTCAGGAATATGGACCACATGCAGTCGTATTTTACAGATATCCGTAAAAGCTGCCAGCTTTTTCATGGGGTTGTGGACGCTTCGATCACGCGAAATGAAGCCTGGCATTTCGGCAGGCTGGGCCGCCATATCGAGCGGGCAGATAAATGCTCGCGTTTTCTGGATGTCAAATATTTTACGCTTTTGCAGGATTCGGGGACGTCGGGTTCCACGCTCGACCTGATGCTGTGGACGGCCGTTCTGAAATCGGTGAGTGCATATAATATGTACCGTCAAACGCACCGGGCGCTTACACCTATGAACATTGTCGCATTTCTGATCCTGGATAAACTATTCCCGAGATCGATCGCATATTGTGTCCGTCAGGCGGAGCTTTCGTTGTATGCTATTGCCGGAACGATACCTGAACGCGGATACAACAACCCCGCTGAGCGCGCGCTGAGCAAGATACGCGCCGAACTGGAGTTTACAGATGTGGAAGATGTATTCAAAATGGGCCTGCACGAATATCTTGATAAGTTTCAGACCAAAAACAATGAGGTCGATAATGCTATTTTCGACATGTATTTTGGCCTTGAAACAGGACAGTCGCAAAGCCAGTCGATGGTACAAACCAGCGGGCAGTTCAAAAGTCAGTGGATGAACTGAGCAAACTTTTTATAAATTAGCGGACTATAAAATAATACAGCGCCGCACAAATATGACATATTGCCTAGGGATAAAAGTAGCAAGCGGCCTTGTGGCCATTGCCGATACCCGTCTTACCTCCGGAACAGAAGTATCAACCAATAAAAAGGTTTCCGTTTACCAATCCAAAAAGCATTCGATTTTCGTCATGACATCAGGGTTGAGGTCGGTGCGTGATAAAGCGATTACTTATTTTAAAGAAGTGCTGGAAGAAAGGGATGCCTCTTTTAATAAGCTGTATAAAGCAGTGAATGCTTTGGGAGAACAAGTCAGACGGGTTGCGGAAGAAGACAGGCAATCGTTAAATGCGGCCGGCTTATCCTTCAATCTGTTTGCTATTGTCGGCGGTCAGCTTGAAAATGATACCGAGCACAAGCTTTTTTTATTGTATCCTGAGGGCAATTGGGTGGAAGTGGGGGACGGGTCGCCTTTCATCATTATCGGAAATTCAGGATATGGCAAACCGCTGCTTTACCGGAGCCTCAGATTCGATTCGTCGATGCAGGATGCGCTGAAAATCGGTTTTCTGTCTTTTGATTCGACGAGGGTCAGCTCCAATGATGTCGATTATCCTATTGATGTGATTATGTATGAAAAAGACTCATTTCAAATCATTGAGCACCGGTTTGAAAAGGATGATCTGGATTATGTAGGCAAACAGTGGAGTGCACTTTTAAGTAATTCGGTTCAAAAACTTCCAATGGAGTGGATGGATCCGGTTTTTAACAAAATTGAAGAAACTTCATGAATCTGAAAGTAAGGCATTCACTGGAATATCAGTACAATTTTCCGGTGGTGCTGGAAAATCATATTTTATATTTATATCCAAGATTTTATCCCCACCAGCGGCTGCTGGACTATACGCTTCTGGTGGATCCGCTGCCGTCCAAGATTGTCAAGAATATTGATGCCGAAAGTAATGTGCAGCACGTTGCTTATTTTTTCAGACAGCCTGTAAGCAGGTTGTTCGTTGAAGCGGTCATTACTATCAGATCAGAACCGGTCAATGTTTTCGATTTTGTCCTGTTTCCGTTCGAATCCTCAAAGATCCCATTTTTGTACGAGAACCGGATATTTAAGTACCTGATCCCTTATCTGGATAAATCGGACGTGACGGTTGCGGTGGAGCAGTTTGCGCGAAATATAGCGGAGCAGGTTCACTGGGAAACTACTCCGTTTCTTGTAGAACTGAGTCAGCGGATCGCCAACAACTTTATTTACCAAAACAGGATATATGGTACGGCATATCCTCCTGACGATACATTACGGGATAAAATGGGCTCCTGCCGGGAATTTACACGGCTTTACATGGCAGCCTGCAGGAGCGTTGGAATTGCTGCAAGATTTGTGAGCGGCTACCTTTATGGAAATCCGATGCAGGCCCATGAATTACATGCCTGGGCAGAAGTTTATCTCCCCGGCGCAGGATGGAGAGGATTCGATCCCACGGAGGGTAAAGTGGTGGAGAACAGGCATATTAGCATGGGTGCTTCTGCGGATTTTGACCAGCTGGCACCTGTTACGGGTTCGTTTCTTGGCTTTACCAATTCTTCCCTGATTACCCGTCTTGACATCACTTCGGTGCAATAATTACAATATGTATGATGTCAAATGTTGGTTTGTCTGAAGAAAAATCCGGCTGGAGAGAGGGAAATTTAGTATTTTTGCAACCAAACAAACAGAGGAATTCTAGATCGTGACGTTAATCAAATCTATCTCGGGAATCAGAGGTATTGTGGGTGGAAAATCGGGTGAGGCGCTAACTCCGGTTGATGTTGTAAAATTTGCGGCGGCATACGGAACATGGCTGAGGCGTAGTAATCCACAGAATTTAAAGGTAATAATTGGCAGAGATGCCCGCCTGTCAGGAGAAATGGTTAGCCGACTGGTGGCCGGAACTTTGCAGGGAGTAGGGCTTCATGTGACGGATTTAGGTCTTTCTACAACGCCAACAGTTGAAATCGCGGTAATCTCTGAGAAAGCTGCTGGTGGTATTATTTTAACAGCCAGCCATAATCCCATTCAGTGGAACGCACTTAAATTACTGAATCACGAAGGCGAGTTCATTTCAGAGGAAGACGGGGCTGAGGTTCTGAGGATTGCTGATCAGGAAGATTTCGTGTTTGTGGACGTTAAGAAAATCGGAAGCTATACTTCTGACGACACTTATCTGCAGAAACATATTGAGCAAGTACTTGCCTTGCCGTTGGTTGATGTCGATGCGATCAAAAATGCCAATTTCAGGATTGTTGTAGATGCAGTAAACTCTACCGGAGGCATCGTTGTTCCAATGCTGCTTGAAGCATTGGGTGTAGCAACGAAGAACATCAAAAAACTAAACTGCGACCCTACCGGAAACTTTGCCCATAATCCTGAACCACTTCCTGAACATTTACGGGAGATCAGCAAAGAGCTGAAAGACGGTGCTTTTAACCTCGGTATTGTAGTGGATCCCGATGTAGACCGGCTGGCATTGATGTGCGAGGACGGAACACCTTTCGGAGAGGAATATACTCTGGTTGCAGTAGCGGATTTTGTATTGAAAAACACTCCCGGCAACACAGTTTCAAACTTGTCATCGACCGCTGCGCTCCGTGATATTACTGTCAAGACTGGCGGTAAATATTTCGCTTCGGCAGTTGGAGAGGTGAATGTCGTTACGATGATGAAAGAGCAAAATGCAATTATCGGCGGCGAAGGAAACGGTGGTGTTATTTATCCGGAAAGCCATTATGGTCGGGATGCGCTGGTAGGAATTGCGCTTTTTCTTACGCATCTGGCGAAGTTTGGTAAAACTGTATCCGTTTTGCGCAGAGCATATCCAAGTTATTATATTTCAAAAAACAAGATTGAGCTTACTCCGGATATCAATGTAGACAATATATTGAGCCGCATACAGGCCAGGTATTCAAAGCAGCCATTAAATACGATCGATGGCGTCAGGATTGAATTTGACCGGGAGTGGGTCCATTTGAGAAAATCAAATACCGAGCCGATCATCAGAATATATTCAGAGTCAGAAACACAGACCACAGCGACCAATCTGGCCAACAAGATAATTTCTGACATAAAAGAGATTATTTCTGAGCCAAAGAAATAATAATATTTGCCGGATTGCCAGTTTGGGGTCTTTGCTTTCACGGAAGTATCGACGAACAAAACTGGCAATTTCTTGTTTATAAGAGGTAACCCTGTAATTGGTTTACATTCCTCACATTTAATGTATTGAAATGAAAGCGTATTTGGATAATGCGGCTACTACCCGCCTGGATCCTGAGGTACTGGAAGTGATGCTGCCGCTCATGACGGAGCAATATGGCAATCCTTCATCCATTCATTCCTATGGCCGCGCTGTACGTTCCGCTATTGAAAGAGCACGTAAAAGTATTGCCGGAATTCTGAATGCTGCTCCCGCGGAAATATTCTTTACTTCGGGAGGAACAGAAGCGGATAATACTGCAATACGTTCGAGCATTGAAACTCTCGGATTAAAGCATGCGATTACGTCGAGAATAGAGCATCATGCGGTGCTGCACACACTCGAACATCTGGAAAAGACGGGCCAGATCCAGCTGAGCTTTGTCGATATCAATGATCAGGGTGAAATCGATCTGGGGCATCTGGAATCACTATTGAACGCGAATCCGCGTTCGCTTGTATCCCTGATGCATGGTAACAATGAAGTAGGGAATCTGCTTGATTTACAGGTTGCAGGGGACTTATGTGAACAGTATAATGCTGTTTTTCATTGTGACACTGTTCAGACTATGGGGCATTACCGACACGACCTGCAACAGTTGAAAACTCAATTCATTGTGGGCGCTGCTCACAAGTTCCACGGCCCGAAGGGAGTAGGGTTTCTGTATGTGCGGCCCGGATTAAAAATCAATCCGTTTGTTCATGGAGGCGCTCAGGAGCGCAACATGCGTGGCGGAACTGAAAATATTTACGGTATTGTAGGTTTGGCCAAAGCACTTGAAATTGCTTATCGTGATATGGATATCCATCGCCGGCATATTGAAGGATTAAAGGTCCGGATGACAGAAAAGCTGCTGGCGAGCATTGAAGGTGTAAAGTTCAACGGAAATTCAGGTCAACTGGATAAAAGCCTTTATACCGTTTTGAGCGTTAGCCTCCCGCCATCGGACATCAGTGATATGCTGCTGTTTAATATGGATATAGCCGGGATAGCGGTTTCGGGTGGAAGTGCCTGTTCAAGCGGAACAGAAATAGGCTCTCATGTATTGAATGAGTTGAAAATAGACCCTGACAGAGCGAACGTCCGGTTTTCATTTGGCAAATACAATACTGAACAAGAAGTAGATTACGCAGTCGAGATTCTTGCAGAACTATATCAGAAAGAGCGCATTGTTATTTAATACAATGCGCTCTTTTTATTTTATGCGTGAGAACTTTTGACGATATCTTCAAGCGTTTCTATCCAGATATCGCTGTCATTGAGGCTTTCTACAAGCTGCCAGTGAATACCTCCTTCTTTTTCGAAAATCTCTTTATACTCTTCACCAACTTCGATTGTCGTTTCGAGGCAGTCCGCTACAAAAGCAGGGGAGAAAGCCAGAACGTTTTTAACGCCTTTTTTGGTCAGTTCCGGGATTACCTCGTCAGTATAGGGTTTGATCCAAGGGCTTTTTCCCAGGCGGGACTGAAAGCACGTGGTATATTTCCCTTCCGGGATTCCCATTCCTTTTACAAACAACCGTGTTGTCTCGAAACACTGGGCACGATAGCAATGTTGGTTCCTATGATCGAGCGTATCGCAGCAGCTTCCAAACTGGCAGAAACTACCGGTAACATCCCCTTTTGTGATCTGCCTTTCCGGCAAACCATGGTAACTGAATACGAAATGGTCATATTCCCTTTCGGCCATGTACTTTTTGCCAAGATTGACAAAACCTTCGACAAATTTCGGATGGTCCAGAAAACGGTTGACAAACCGGATTTCAGGCAGTACTTCCCAATCTTTCACAACCCGCATTACTTCCTTATATACAGATCCCGTTGAAGCGGAAGCATATTGTGGAAAGAAAGGAATAACAATGATTTCGGAGAGACATTCCTGCCGAAGTTTTTTCAATGCACTTTCGATACTTGGGCTTTGGTAGCGCATGGCTAGCTCAACCACATATTTTTCACCCAGAACGTTCTGCAATTTTTCCTGTACCGAGAACCCGTAGATCTTCAGTGGAGAACCTTCAGGCAGCCATAGCTGCTGATATATTTTTGCAGATTTTGGAGCCCTGAAGGGAGCGATAATCAGATTGATAAGCAGCCAGCGATTCAGAAACGGAATGTCGATAACTCTTTCATCCATTAAAAACTGCCTGAGATATTTCCGTACATCCGGTACCGACGGACTGTCAGGAGTACCCAGATTTACAATCAAAACGCCGGTTTTATGGATGGATTTTTCTGTTGATAAAATTGGCTGCGCCAGTGTTTCAGTACTCATTGCAAGCGGTATTTTTATAATTCCGAAAATCTGATATTCATTTATAACTCTCCGGGAAGCTTTAAAAGTTCGCAACCCATGGCAAAGCTACATGCTTATGAGAATTTCTCTCAGTACAGCCTGTGCGGACCATTCCCGGTTTGCAGCTTGCTCAATTACCAGGGACCTCGGGCCGTCCAGCACTTCATCCGCTACTTTCATGTTGCGGCGCAAAGGCAGGCAGTGCATGAATTTACCATTATCGGTCAGGGCCATTTTTGCCTCGGTGATCATCCAGGAAGGGTCGCTAGTGAGTACCTGACCATAATTTTGATACGATGACCAGTTTTTTCCGTATACAAAATCTGCGCCTTCCAGCGCTTTATCCTGATCATAAATTACTTGTCCTTTTCCTACAAATTCCGGTGGCAAGTCGTAGCCTTCGGGATGCGTAATCACCAATTCTACATCCATAGGATTCATCCATTCGCAAAAAGAATTAGCCACTGCCTGGGGCAAAGCCTTGAAATGCGGAAGCCAGGTCAGGACAACTTTTGGTCTTTGTTTTACTTTAAATTCCTCAATTGTAATACAATCAGCCAGGGATTGTAGGGGGTGCCTTGTTGCAGATTCAAGGTTTACAATCGGTACCTCCGAATATTTCTTAAACTGCTGGAAAACAATTTCCGAATAATCCTTCTCACGATCCTGAAGTCCCGCGAAAGAGCGGATACCTATGATGTCGCAATAACGTCCGATCACAGCAGCAGCTTCCTTTACGTGTTCAGCTTTGTCGCCATTCATGATCACACCTTCTTCCATTTCCAGACCCCAGCCATCTTGCCCCACATTCATCATGATCACATTCAGGCCAAGGTTTTGCGCAGCTTTCTGTGTACTCAGCCGCGTTCTCAGACTTGAATTGAAAAAGAGCAGACCGATCGTCTTGTTCTTGCCAAGTTCATGATCCGCAAACGGATTTCGTTTTGAAATGATACCGTTGGTAATGAGATGATTAAGATCCGTTACGTCGTTTATAGAAAGAAAGTTTTTCATCAGTTATGGTTTTCGTGCAGGAATCCCGATGGTCGCTGTCACTTCTTATTTCAATATATATTAAATGATTGGCTATGCGGAAACGGTTACTTCTTTTTTCAATATTGTTAAAAACTGGTCGGCCTCGTCTTTCCCGAGTGCCAGGGAAGGCAGCAACCGGATTGTGTTGGCACCAGCCACACCTGTGAACATCTTATGCTCGAACAAAATCTTGTTACGTAAATCTTTCACCGGGAAATCATATTCGATCCCGATCATCAGCCCACGTCCTCTCAGTTCTTTATAACCGCCTATTTCTTCAATCCCTTTCAAAAGATAATCTCCGATGTTGGCTGCGTTTTCAATCAGGTTTTCGTTCTTCATAATATCCAGAACTGCCACACCGGCAGCGCAGGCAAGGTGATTGCCGCCGAAAGTGGTTCCCAGCAAACCGTAACTTGCTTTGAATTTGGGGGATATCAAAATTCCTCCGATCGGAAAACCGTTACCCATTCCTTTGGCCATCGAAATGATATCAGGATCGATGCCGCTAAACTGGTGCGAGAAGAATTTACCGGTACGTCCGTATCCACACTGTACGCTGTCCAGGATCAGAACAGCGCCCGTTTCGTCACATTTTTTGCGAAGTGTCTGCAAAAATTCGTCGGTACAGACATTGATTCCGCCCACTCCCTGAATTCCCTCGACAATCACGGCGCAAACTTCATCGGTAATGCCTTCTTCCGCAGCCTCCAAGTTGTTGAACGGAAGGAAGGTAACGTGCTTGTTATAGTTTACCGGAGCTACAATGGACGCATTATCTGTGGCAGCAACTGCGCCCGCTGTACGTCCGTGAAATGATTTTGTAAACGAAATAACCTTGGTACGTCCGTTATGAAAAGAGGCGAGTTTCAATGCATTTTCATTGGCTTCTGCCCCGGAATTGCAAAGGAATAGTTTGTAATCAGGGTAACCCGAAAGTGCTCCCAGCTTCTCGGCGAGTTCTTCCTGCAGGGATATTTTTACAGAGTTAGAATAGAAGCTGATCGCATTGAGTTGCCTGGTGAGCATATCCACATAATAGGGATGGCAGTGACCGACGGAAATCACGGCATGCCCGCCGTAAAGATCCAGATATTTAGTACCATTTTGATCCCAGAGGTAACTTCCCTGTGCCTTCACAGGCTCTATATCGTAAATCGGGTAAACGTCAAAAAGATGTGACATAATATTCTTAGAATTAGTATCAGACAAGTTCCAAAGTTTCGATTCTTTGAAAATGGTTTTGATTAATGGTTTTAAACGATATCATCATTGGTCCACGTTGAGACGTTTTTGATGTATTCTTTCCAACCTGCCAGATTCGCTCCATTTTTTCTAGTCTTTTGTTGTAAAAGGAGCATATCCGCAAAAGGCAGCAACCGCCTTCGTCCTGTTTTGCTAAGCTGGTTATATGTCAAAACTAAATCACTCATCGATGGAACGTTAATAGGGCTGGCGGTATATAAAAATAAAAAATAGGTCAGAAAGCCGGCGCTTTTAATCGTAGGCCTGCGTCTTCGGGTAGCCCGAAAATCAGGTTCATGTTCTGGGTTGCCTGGCCGGATGCGCCTTTTGTCAGATTATCGATTGCACTGGTAATCAACAACTGATCGTCGTGCTTTTCCAGATGGATGATGCACTTATTGGTATTCACAACCTGTTTCAGATCAATAGGAGCATCGCTGACATGGGTGAACGGATGAGATTCGTAAAAGCTTTTGTATAGAGCTTTTGCCTCTTCCAATGACCCTTCATATTCAGTATATACATTGGCCATGATGCCACGGGTATAGTCACCGCGATACGGGATAAAATTCACAGCTTTGTCAAAACCATCCTGTAATTTTCCAAGGCTCATTTTGATCTCGGTCAAATGCTGGTGCGTGAAAGCTTTGTAAATCGACATATTATTGTTTCTCCACGTAAAATGCGTAGTCGCGCTGAGTGACTGGCCTGCGCCTGTACTGCCCGTAACCGCACTGACGTGGATGTCATTTTTTATAATACCCGCATTTGCCAAAGGTAAAATTGCCAGCTCTATGCTTGTCGCAAAACATCCCGGATTCGCAATTTTCGTCGCCGTACTGATCTTTTCTTTTTGCAACTCCGGCAAACCGTAAACAAAACCATTCGATTCGTCACGGAAATCGGTACTCAGGTCAATGATTTTAAGTTCGGCAGGTAAAGTATATTCAGTCAGAAACTTTTGCGACTCTCCGTGTCCGGAACAAAGAAAAATGACATTAAGCCCCTCCTGGTTCAATAATTCTTGGATATCATCCCCCGAAAAAACCAAATCGGTGTCACCCAGAAGATCTGTATGCGTTGTATATACAGGTTTTCCGGCCTGACTTTTACTATGTGCAAAAGCTATGCTGGCGTTGGGGTGGTTAATGAGAATTCTCAGTAATTCGCCTCCTGTGTAGCCAGCTGCACCTATTATTCCAATATTTATCTTATTCATTTGTCCTGGTCATTCAGCTCACTCACTTTCTGATAAATCATTACCTGATTGGACGCAACCTTCGAAAATCCACGAACGTCATCTCCGGTCCAGGCATTGTTCATTTCGCCATAGCTGCCAAATACTGAAGACATCAGATCGTAAGGAGATTCAATTCCTTCCACATGAAAACGGTATGGAGCAAGGTAAACATGGACCTTACCAGTCACATGCTTTTGCGTGTCGGCGAGGAAAGTTTCAATGTTACGCATCACAGGTTCTACAAACTGTCCTTTGTGCAAAAGACTGCCGTACCAGTTGGAAAGCTGCTCTTTCCAGTAAAGCTGCTGTTCGCTCAGCACATGTTTTTCCAGCAAATGATGTGCTTTGATGATAATTAACGGCGCAGCGGCTTCAAACCCTACACGCCCTTTGATCCCGATAATGGTGTCACCAACGTGAATATCCCTTCCTATTCCGAAAGGTTGGGCAATTGCTGCCAATTTTTGAATAGCCTGAACGGGGTTTTCGAAAGTTTCTCCTGCAACACCTTTTAGCTCACCTTTTTCGAATTCAAGTGTAATGGTTTCCGGCTCGGTCTTTGAGATTTGTGTCGGCCAGGCGGATTCCGGTAGATATTTCTCGGAAGTAAGCGTTTCTTTTCCGCCGACGGATGTTCCCCAAAGTCCTTTGTTGATGCTGTATGCAGCCTTCGCCCACTCGCGACCGACACCTTTTTTAGTCAGATATTCGATCTCTGCTTCGCGGGAAAGTTTCAGGTCACGGATCGGGGTAATGATTTCAGCTTCCGGAATAATAATACGGAATGCCATATCAAACCGAACCTGGTCGTTACCTGCCCCTGTACTCCCGTGCGCAATGGCGCTGGCTCCGATTTCCTTCGCATATTCAGCTACGGCAACTGCCTGAAAAACACGCTCAGCACTGACAGAAAGAGGGTACGTATTGTTTTTAAGTATGTTACCGAAGATCAGATATTTGATACAATCGTTATAGTAATCTTTTGTTTTAGAGATGGTCGCGTGTTTTTTTACACCCAAAGCATAAGCATTGGTTTCAATAGTTTTAAGTTCCTCGTCAGAAAAACCGCCGGTATCTACCAGAACCGAGTGAACCTCGTAACCTTTGTCCTCGGCTAAATATTTTACACAAAAAGAGGTATCTAATCCTCCACTGAACGCTAATACTACTTTGGGCTGTGACATTCTATTGCTGTATGATTCTTAAATAATGCGGAAAACTTGATTACAAAGTAACAAAAAATACCTCGCTTCGGGCTTATAAAGGCTGCCGGGCGAGGTATTTAAAAGATATATAAAATCTGTAAATGAATGCGGTACGTTAGTGTACAAGCACGGCCCCGGCGTTTTTCTTTTTAGCGCGTTCTTCCCTACGCAACAAAATGCGTTGTTTAATGCGCATCCAACGCTCGTACAAGCTCCATTCTTTCAGAAAATCCCAGGAGTTCTTTTCAACTTCCGTTTTCTTCTTATCGTCCGGATTATACATCATGCCTGTGCAAAGGCAATGTTTTCTGCCAGTCCGGGTCAATACATCGTAGTTCACGCAGCTGGCACATCCTTTCCAGAATGCATCATCTGCCGGAAGCTCGCTGAACGTTACCGGTTCATAACCCAGATCCGAGTTTATTTTCATAACCGGCAGGCTGGTGGTAATACCAATGATCTTGGCATCGGGATATTTTTTCCGGGATAGCTCAAATGCGTTCTGTTTGATAGCCTTCGCCATTCCGCTGTTACGAAAATCCGGATGTACGATGAGGCCGGAATTAGCTACAAATTTTCCATGTTCCCATGTTTCTATGTAACAAAAACCTACCCATTCGCCGGTGTTGGTGGTCGCAATGATTGCTTTGCCTTCCAACATTTTTTCCATTATATATACGGGAGAACGTTTGGCTATACCAGTACCACGCTTTTTCGCGCTCTCTTCCATTTCCGCGCAGATCGTTTCGGCAAAATGGAAATGATTTTCATTGGCAGTCTGAATGATAAACTTACTGCCCACTACTTCGGTATTTTTCATTGATGGCTATGCTGACAAAAATGTTCGAAACAATAATTAATATACCCAGAAAAAAACGATGGGACGTTTTGGTAATTGTAGAAAAATTGGGGGTATAAGAGTTTTACCACGTAGGTAAAATATAATTATGCGGTCCGCGGGGACCTAAATCGGAAAGGCGTAGTATGAAGAACAGTATGTATGCCGTTGTTGTTCATTGACTTGCTAATGCGTCTAAGAGGCTGCAAATTTTGCAAAAAAAAGTATCACTCCAAAGAAACAGAAGATATATTTTTATGGTTCGATTTAAGACAAAGTTTTGTAATTAGTCCTAGAAAAAGGTCCAAAATTTTTTTGCCGGGAGTATTGGTCTCTTCCGGTCAATTTCTAATGTGAACGCCGTGTCTTCAATGTCCGAAATTACTACCGACGACCTGCTATATGGATATATCAATGGCATATTCCCGATGGCCGAAGCGGACGGGACGATATATTGGTACTCCCCGGATCCCAGGGCGGTTATTCCTATCGATACTTATAAACCTTCCGGGTCCTTACGACCTGTTTTGAACAAAAAATATTTTGATATCAGAATAGATCAGGACTTTGAGGCAGTGATGCGGGGATGCGCAGGACCACGGGGGAAGGAGCAGAGCACCTGGATATCGGAGGAGATCATTTCGTCTTATACAGCTTTGCATCATCTTGGGTACGCGCATAGCGTCGAAGCCTATCGCAGCAACAAGCTGGTGGGCGGGCTTTATGGTGTTTCCATCAACGGCGTTTTTTTTGGAGAATCGATGTTTTCGGCTGAGAGTAATGCCTCAAAAGTAGCTTTTCACTACCTCATCCAAATTCTCCGTCTAAACAATTTTATTCTCCTAGACACGCAGTTTATCAATGATAATGTACTCCGGTACGGTGCTATCGAGATATCCCGTAAAAAGTATCTTGAGCAGCTGAAAAAAGCTTTGAAGATGAAATGCCGCTTCGACGGGAATGTGCTCGACGATTTATTGTACGGCTAATTCATATTTGCCAGAGTATATCATTTGAAATATTTAATTTTGACGGAAAATTAATTGCCTGGCATGTATGGATCATCTTCCGGCATGCATTTATTTGAATATCAAAGTGTCGAAACCAATACTAGTTATAAAATTCGGGACAGCTTCCATTACGCTCCCCTCCGGCGAACCTGATGTCAGGATTATTTCGGAAATAGCGCGGCAAGTCTCGGAAATACATGCCCACTATCGGATTATTATAGTTTCTTCGGGAGCCGTTGGCGCAGGGAAAGCCTATATTCAGGATTATAAAGGGTCTATGACGCAGAGGAAAGCCGCTGCTTCGGTGGGAAATCCGTTGCTCGTGGGCCTGTATGCGAGTTACTTTGCTCCCAATAAAATCTACATTGCCCAGAGTCTTTGTGAAAGGCAGCATTTTGCCAATAGGAGTAAGTTCCTGCAACTGAAGGAAACCTTTGAGGAACTTTGGCAAAACAATATTATTCCCATTGTTAATGAAAATGACGTAGTAAGCGACCGCGAGCTGAAATTTTCGGACAATGATGAACTGGCAACTTTGCTTGCTGTGGGGTTTGGCGCTGAGTGTCTGATGTTTTGTACCTCCGTAGGCGGATTACTGGATGAACATGGCAAGATCATCAGGAACGTATCCAACGTTAATGAGGTTTTTAAGTTTGTAAAGACCGATAAATCTTTTTTGGGATTGGGGGGCATGGCTTCGAAGCTTACCTTTGCCAAACTCGCTGCCCGCATGGCGATCAGGGTTGTTATTTTTGGGATGAATCAGGAAAATGAGTTGTTGCAGGCATTGAAAGGAAATGCAGGGACTTTGATCCAGCCCGGGAAAAGTACATTATCTTCCCGAAACCGCTGGCTTGGTAGTGGTGGACTGGTTTCAGGCAGGTTGCAAATAGATGAAGGCGCATCCAAAGCTTTGCTCAGGCGAAAAAGTCTTTTGGCGGTAGGGGTGACTGAGGTTACCGGTGAATTTGAATCCGGAGAGATCATTGAAATATATTCACCTGATGAAGAAATGATCGCTGTGGCCCGGGCAAGGGAAACATCCTCATCTATCCGGCAAAACCTGAAAACATTGAATTTTGAAGTGGCGCATGCCAACGATATAGTATTACTGTAATGAAATCTATCTTACCTCTATTAAAAGAAACGCGCGACGCATCTGCGGCTGTCAGGCGGTTGTCGGACAAGCAACGCGCTGACCTTCTTATTTTGCTTTCTGATAAAATACTGGCGAACGTTGAGAACATCGTCGCTGAGAACCAGAAAGACCTTGAATTAATGGATGATGCCGACCCTAAAAAGGATCGGTTGCTTCTGAATGAAAAAAGGATTTTGGATCTTGCTGACAGTCTTCGCGATGTTGCGTCGTTGCCCGACCCTACCAAGGATGTTTTGTCAGAAAAAACAATAGAACAAGGATTATCGCTTCAGAAAATTGCAGTACCGCTTGGGGTAGTCGGAGTCATTTACGAATCGAGGCCAAATGTTACCATTGATGTGGCGTCGCTTTGCCTTCGCTCGGCTAACGCCTGTGTACTCAAAGGCGGAAAAGAAGCTCATTATTCCAACACTTATCTCGTCGGACTGATCCACGAAGCATTGGCTGAATTTGGCCTGCCGAGCGGAGCGGTTACTTTGCTGCCTACCGGCCGGGAATTTGTCGGAGAGTTGCTCACGGCCACGCAATTTGTTGATATTATTATCCCGAGAGGTTCGGAAGGACTGATCAAATTTGTCCGTGAGAATTCGCTTGTGCCAACCATCGAGACGGGAGCAGGGGTGTGCCACACTTATATAGAGCGGTCCGGGGATCTGGATAAAGGAGCGGAAATTGTAGTTAATGCTAAGGTGTCTAAGCCTTCTGCCTGCAATGCATTGGATACTGTATTAGTCGATAGAAGTATAGCCGATGCATTCTTGCCAAAACTGAAAGAAGGTTTTGTGAAATGGAATGTTGAGGTTTTTGCCGATGATGCTTCATTTAAGATACTACAAAAAGCCGGTTATCCATATCTGCAACATGCTGAGCCCGAGGATTTCGGGAAGGAATTTCTTGACTATAAATGTTCTGTGAAAGTGGTGGATGGATTTGACGACGCGCTCGAAAATATCAAGACCTATTCATCACGGCACTCGGAAGCCATTGTTTCGTCCGACAATGAACTGATCGAAACATTCCTGAAAGAAGTGGATGCAGCTGCCGTTTATGCCAATGCATCAACACGTTTCACTGACGGTGGAGTGTTTGCTTTGGGCGCTGAAATCGGGATTTCAACACAGAAACTGCACGCCCGCGGACCTTTTGCCCTGGAAAAACTGGTGACTGAAAAATGGGTGGTAAGGGGTGACGGCCAAGTAAGGTGGTAACTATGAACCACTGACTTTTCCATATCTTTGCGCAAAGAAATTATGTTCACAGTTGCCCTATTGTTTTGGAAAACGTCAAAATACTATCTTACGAAGCGATTGAGCTTTTAAAAAAACTAGTCGAAACCCCTTCATTCAGTAAAGAAGAAGACACTACTGCCCGAATCATTTCTGATTTTTTTGAGGGAAAGAATATTCCGCTTCAACGAAAAAAGAATAATATATGGGCTTATAATCTTCACTTTGATGCGTCGAAACCAACTGTGTTACTGAATTCCCATCATGATACAGTAAAACCCAATAAATCCTGGACTCTGGATCCCTTTAAAGCCCTGATTGAGGATGGTAAGCTCTACGGGTTGGGAAGCAATGATGCCGGCGGTTGCCTCGTATCACTAATTGTTACTTTTTGCCATTTCTATGAGCGGGATGATCTAAGTTATAATCTGGTGATAGCAGCTACGGCTGAGGAAGAAATATCCGGAAAGGAAGGACTTGAAATCGTCGTTCCGGAATTGCCGGAAATTTCTTTCGCAATAGTTGGCGAGCCGACCGAAATGCACCTCGCGGTTGCAGAAAAGGGTCTGCTGGTTTTGGATTGTGCTGCAAAGGGAAAATCCGGACATGCTGCGCGGGAGGAAGGCGATAACGCAATCTACAAGGCATTAAAAGATATCAACTGGATTTCCAGCTACCAGTTCCCGAAAGTTTCTCCCACTTTGGGGCCGGTAAAAATGTCCGTGACAATTATTAACTCCGGTACTCAGCATAACGTGGTTCCTGATTTATGCACATTCACAATAGATGTGCGCGCTACCGATCAGTATACGCTCGAAGAAATTATAGAAGAAATTCAGGCGAATATTCAGTCGGAAGTTACTGCGCGTTCGATCCGGCTGAGGCCTTCAAGTATTCCTATGGAACATCCGATCGTCCAGGCTGGGTTGAAACTGGGGCGTAATGCTTATGGTTCACCCACCACTTCTGACCAGGCATTGCTGGACTGCCATTCGCTGAAAATGGGGCCAGGGCATTCGGGAAGATCGCACAGTGCAGATGAGTTTATCTATTTGGAAGAAATAGAAAAGGGTATCGCTCAGTATATATTAATGCTTGAAGACGTTATTGGTAACAAGGGTTGATTTTGCGAAATCAATCGTCTGTATCATCGCTGCAAGCCGCTAAATGGCAATAATCATGAGGTTCTACACTGAGGACGACGTTCAGACTTTTAATTCCGTGCGGTTTTTGTATTTAAAAACGTCTTTTAAAGATTATGTTTTCCGAATTACATTGAACCGCCCGGAAAAACGGAACGCTTTTACCCCGGCAATGGTAGAAGAGATAATTTATGCATTAGCCTTCGCTCATTATAATCGACAAGTTCGTTGCGTGATAATCGCCGGAGAAGGGCCGGTTTTTTGTGCCGGTGCTGATTTAAATGCCTTTCATGATATTTCAAATGATCTTCCTAACAATACCTTACCAAAAATTCGGGAAGAGGCGGTTTTAGGAGATGCTTTTGCTGAATTACATAAACCGTCAGTTGCACAAGTGGAGGGGCCGGTTCTGGCAGGAGGTTTTCTGATTATTTGCGGCTGTACCTTCGTTGTAAGTACTTCCGAGGCAACATATAGTCTTCCAGAGGTGAAAAGGGGAATTTGGCCTATGCAGGTCATGGCATCGTTGCTTTCTGTCGTCCATGCGAGAAAAGCACTTGAAATGGCGATTACAGCGAAGGTTTACAATTCAGATGAAGCTCATCAGTCTGGCCTCGTAACTGAGATCGTAGGGAAAGGAGAAATCATGAATAGGGTTGATGATCTTGCGAAAACAATTTGTCAAAATGCACCATTCGCGATCCAGGCGGGAATGAGGGTTTATCAGGAACTTCCTTTAATACCTGAAAATAGAAAACATTCCTATCTGAAAGACCAACTTGCCATTATTCTTCAAACTGAGGACGCGAAAGAAGGGATAGCCGCTTTCAAAGAAAGAAGAAACCCATACTGGCAGGGTAAATAACAAATAAGAAAAATAAATTAAAGTAAGGTGATTAGTTCCTAGTTGCCAGGGACAATTTCAATTTCCTCACCGTACCTGTTATGGAATTTGAAATCAACAACGCCTAGTGAAGTGTCCTTGATCAATTTTACCCAGGTTTTGTAATGGAAAAGCCATTTGACCTGTTCAGAAATAATTCCTTTGGTAAAATAAGAATGCAGGAACGGATGGAGCGAAATGGTAATTCCGCGTTCATTTTGTTTAGTAAGAATGTAATCCAGATTATTCGAGATCACATCAGAGACCAAAATACTGGCCTGAATGGTACCCGTACCTCCGCAAGTAGGGCAGGTTTCGCGGGTCACAATGTTCATTTCAGGTCTTACACGCTGGCGTGTGATCTGCAATAAACCAAATTTTGAAAGTGGCAGGACGGTATACTTGGATCTGTCACCTTTCATTTCATCGCGCATGATATCAAAAAGCGTACGTTTGTTTTCCGCTTTTTTCATGTCGATGAAGTCAACCACAATAATTCCCCCCATATCACGAAGACGTAATTGACGGGCAATTTCTTTGGCAGCTTCAAGATTCACACTCAATGCTGTGGCTTCCTGATCTTCCTCAGAATTAGATTTATTTCCGCTGTTGACATCAATAACATGCAATGCCTCGGTATGCTCGATGATCAGATATCCGCCGTTTGGAAGGCTTACCGAGCGTCCGAATAGCGACTTGATCTGTTTTTCCAATCCAAATTGCTCGAAAAGCTTGTTCTTTCCATTGTGCAATTTGAGAATGTTTTCCTTGTCAGGCGCAATGTTATGGATGTACGCTTTGATATCGTCATAAACCTCCTTTGAATCAACAGTAATGCTGTCAAAGGACTCATTCAGCATATCCCGAATAATTGAGGAGGCCCGGTTCATTTCACCGATAACCCTGTCACGGGGTTTGGCGTCGCGAAGCGTTTTGATACCATTTTCCCATTTGTCAAGGCAATCCTGTAAATCCTTATTCAGTTCATCTACATCCTTGCCCGTTGCCACAGTGCGTATAATTACACCGAAGTTGGCAGGTTTGATAGAAGACATCAGACGCTGCAGGCGGTTTCTTTCCTGCTTGTCGGTGATTTTTTTAGAAAGGTTTACAGAATTGGAAAACGGAACTAATACGATGTATCTGCCTGCAATGGAAATATCGCAAGACAAACGAGGACCCTTTGTTGAAATAGGTTCTTTAACAATCTGTACAAGTATCGGTTGATTTTTTGAAAGTACCTTATCAATTTTCCCAAGCTTTTCGATCTCAGGCTCCATCTTGAAATTATTCAATTTCCCGGAGTTCCCGCGCTTGGAAATAACGTCTTTAGTCAGTTTGTTAAGAGAATTGATATTAGGCCCTAAATCGAGATAGTGCAGAAAAGCATCTTTTTCAAAACCGACATCTACAAATGCAGCATTGAGTCCAGCCACCAATTTCCTGACAGTACCAAGGTAAATATCACCAACGGTAAAGCTTTGATCCGGTGTTTCGACGTGGTACTCTAAAAGACGTTTATCCTGCAAAAGGGCTATACGTTCTCCCTTTTGAGTAGAATTGATTAGTAATTCGTTACTCAATGTTCAACCAACTTAATGGCTATATAATGTTGATAATTAACCGCCCGCTTTTCCAAGATTAAAAGGGGTATTACATGCGTAGGTAAGAAGGCATGACCGGATTTATCAGTTAAATCCGGTCATGAATATATTATTATTTCTTCTTATGTCTGTTTTTTCTAAGTCGTTTCTTTCTCTTGTGAGTTGAAATCTTATGTCTTTTTCTTTTTTTTCCGCAAGGCATAAATATATGTCGTTTATAAATAGATAATGGTTTTCTTTATCAGTTGTTCAGGCGGCCTTCCAGCTCACCGATAGCTTGCTGGATCACAGGATCTTTTTCCTCGTTTTTAACCTCCGCAAGAACTTTACGGGCTTCTTCTTTATTTCCCAACTCCACAAGTGTCAATCCCAGGTAAAATTTCGCCTTAGTATTGGCCGGATTGTTGGTAAGAATTTGTTTGAACCTGTCCGCTGCTTTTGAATATTGATTAGACCTCATAGACAGTATGCCTAAATTGAACAATGCCAGTTCATTCGTAGGATCTGTGTCTATAACCTCCCGTAGCATCAAAATCCCCTGCATAGGGTTCTCTGTATTGACATACGTCATCGCCATGTTGGCCTTGGCAGCCAGTAAGCCAGGGTTCTGGTCAATTGCTTTCTGGTAATATTCCCGTGTTTTAGTTCCGAGATTTTTCGCTTTTTGATCATCGATTGCAAATCCGTATGCTTCGTAGTAACGATCGCCTGTTCTTACCAGATTTTCAATAGAAGGGGACAAGAGAGTGGACTTTTCAGCGTAAAAAGCGGCGCTATCAAATTTTTGAAATTCGGCAAACTTGTCGGATAACTTAAATCCAGCCGCTACCTTTTCCTTTTCACCCGCCTGAATAAAGCCACTTCTTAGCTGGTCAACCACTTTCTGTTGCTCAGGAGATAAAGTGGCTCCATCATGCGACTGGGGAGAATTTTCAGGAGCTGCCGCTGCTGCGGCAGGCTGAGTATTCTCTTTGTCCATTTCTTTTGCTTTCGTATTCACTACCACTTTCGGAAGACTGAATAGCGTTCCAACAAGAGCAATAGCTAATACGCAAGAAAGGATAATAGACTTTTTCATACTGTTATGACCAAACCTTTACAGGAAATTACTTTTCAGCGACAGCTTTCAATTTGTCACTTTCTTTCACTTGCTCTACAAATACTTTTGCAGGTTTAAAACTCGGTACAAAGTGCTCGTCAATAATCATTGAAGTTCCCTTCGAAATATTACGGGCTACTTTACGCGCACGCTTTTTATTGATGAAACTACCGAAGCCTCTTACATAAAGGTTCTCACCATCAGAAAGTGAGTCCTTTACCACGGTGAAAAACGATTCTAGCGTTTGCTGAACATCGCCCTTGTCCACGCCTGTTTTCTCAGAAATCTGTGCGATTATGTCTGCCTTAGTCACTTTGATTGTTTACTTTAAGTGGATATTATTTCATTTATTTACTTACTCCTCTAAATTTTGGGAACACAAAGGTACGCTAATTTTACCTTAATTTAAAAGGATGGCATTTTCATTTTTTTTCTAATTGGTTAAAAAACAGCGTACATAAGTAAAAACAATATGCTACCCGATCATTTACAGGTAATTGATTTTAATAAAAAACTTAAATCGTGGTATCTCGAAAACCACCGTCCGTTGCCCTGGCGGAAGACGAGCGACCCATATAAAATCTGGCTGTCGGAAATTATTCTGCAACAGACACGTGTGGCTCAGGGAACTCCTTATTATGAAAAGTTTCTGATTAATTATCCGACTGTTTTTGATCTTGCCAAGGCAGACGAAAAGGACGTGTTGAGACTCTGGCAAGGATTGGGGTATTACTCGCGTGCGCGGAACATGCATTATACTGCCCGGCAAATCGTAGATGAATTCGAAGGCAGATTTCCGGAAACTGCGGACAAGCTATCCAAGCTCAAAGGGCTGGGCAATTACACGGCAGCAGCTATTGCTTCTTTCGCTTTTGGAGAGGCAGTGGCGGCGATTGACGGAAATGTATATCGTGTGATGTCGCGCCTTTTCGGGATTCAGTCGGACATGCTAAGTAATGAGGGGAAAAAGGAGTTTGCTGCGTTGGCAAAAGAGCTCGTTTCGCACGAGGACCCGGCTACGTACAACCAGGCAATGATTGAGTTCGGGGCTATTCAATGCGTACCTGTTTCGCCCGACTGCGAGGTTTGTCCTTTCACATATATGTGTTACGCGTATGCGTTTAATTTGCAGAGCAAGTTTCCCGTTAAGGTAAAAAAACTAACTGTCAGGCAGCGCCATCTGAATTACTTTATTATTCAAAAAGGAGATATGCTGGCTATGCAGGAGAGAAAGGGCCGGGATATATGGAAGGGCTTATATGATTTTTATATGATCGAGTCCAAAGAATCCGAGGTGTTGCCAGATGTATTCATTGATGACGATTTGGTTGGCCGGTTATTTACTGCCGGACAGGTCCGGGAAGTACCTAAGTCTTATCTACATCTGCTCACGCACCAAAGATTGAACGTCCGGTTCTGGTGGGTAAAGATTTTTGAGAATAAGGAATTTGAATTGCCGCCTACGCTTGCCTTTTACACCAAAGAGGAGGTTGAAATTTTGCCCAAACCTATTTTAATAGATACCGTACTCAAAGAGGAAAATTATCTGTGATCATGCGGTTTGAAATCAATTTTACGGAGGTTTAAATTTTGTTTAAAACTTTGTCAACAGAACGTTGAATTGTATTTTAACTAATATATTTTTGTATTTAACATGTAAAATTGATCCATTATGGCAGGTTTTAATTTAAGTGCAACTCAGGTAGAATCATATGACCGCGACGGATATCTGGTGGTTAAAGGGCTTTTTTCGAAGGAGGAAACGGACAAGCTGTATCATACCGCTGTTGAAAATTCAGTCATGCAGAAAAATGCGATGGATCTGAACGATCAGTCGGGTAAAAAGACGAAGCTGTCACTTTGGTTTACACCGGCTAATGACGTTTTCGGTTATCTTATCCGAAGCGAACGAATGGTCAACTCGGTTTGGCAGTTACTGGGTCAGGATAGTCAGGTTTGCCATTTTCACACCAAATTAATGCAAAAGGAACCTAAGGTGGGGGGAGCCTGGGAGTGGCATCAGGATTATGGATACTGGTACAAAAATCAATTTATTTTTCCAGATCAGTTGATGAGCGTAATGATTGCATTGACGTCAGCCAATAAAGAAAACGGTTGTCTGCAGGTCATTAAAGGTTCTCATAAAATGGGAAGGGTTAATCACGGTTTTGCCGGAGAGCAGGTTGGTGCGGATATGGAAATGGTAAATCATGCGTTGAAAACAATGGAATTGGTTTATTGCGAAATTGAGCCCGGGGATGCGCTATTTTTCCATAGTAACCTTTTGCACCGATCCGAGGCTAATTTGTCTGACCATCCGAGATGGTCGCTGATTTCTTGCTATAATTCCCAATCGAATATTGCGTACAGTGAGACGTCTACATCCTGGCGAGTACCGGTGTCAACCGTTCCCGACCATGCTTTAATGGAATGGGAAGCTTTGTCTTTTGGAGATGCCGATTTTCTGAAAAAGGAAAACGATCCCGCTTTGAAAACCACGGGATGGGAGCAGGAAGTTAAGACTAGTTAGGATATTTTGTCACATATGGTCAGGTTTGGTCATTGATAGTCAAGAATTGTTACAATTGAACATACATAACAATTCATGACCACACATGACTGCAATGACTATATATGACCTCCAGTATCATTTAAATATTTATCTAAACCACAGTTATGCAAAAAATTGCCATGTTGGGCTCCGGATTTATCGGACGTTTTTATGCTGAATCAATTCATGGCCAGCGTGGCCGGGACAGGGTAACCGCTATTTATGCCAGGAGAGAGGAAAGTGCAAAAAAATTTGCTGCCGACTATGGCTGTGATTTTTGGTCGTCTGATATGGAAGAAGTTATCGCGCACCCTGATGTCAATATGGTGTGTATAGCGCTTCCTAATAATATTCACGAACAGGCAGTTTTGCTTTGCGCCAAACATAAGAAAGCGGTTGTATCGACAAAACCGCTGGGACGGAATGGAGAAGAGGCTTTGCGTATGCTGATGGCTGTCGAAGAAGCCGGGATTTTTGCGGGCTATCTTGAAGATCTTTGCTACACTCCGAAGTTTCTGAAATCTCTGGAAAGTGTAAAAAATGGATCTCTGGGCAGGATCATTTGGGCAAAATCGCGCGAAGCCCACCCCGGACCGCATAGTGAATGGTTTTGGGATATTGAACAGGCCGGCGGTGGCTGTATCTTAGATCTGGGTTGTCATTGTATTGAGATTTCCAGGAATTTTATAGGAAAGGATATCAAACCCGTCGAAGTAATGTGCTGGGCAGATACGCAGGTGAAGCCTATTGATGCTGAGGATCATGCTATTGCATTAGTTAAATATGAAAACGGCGCGATCGGCCAGTTTGAGGTGAGCTGGACATTCCGCGGAGGTATGGATTTGCGCGATGAAGTGATGGGAACCGAGGGTACGATCTGGATCAACAACTTTCTTCGGACCGGATTTGAAATGTTCACTACAGGCCAGAATGCAGATGGAAAAGGAGAAGACTATGTTGCGGAAAAGGCGGAAAGTAATACTGGCTGGCTCTTTCCAGTAGGTGATGAAGTCAATGATTTGGGCTATAATCATATGTTTACGGATATGTTTAATGCCGTTGAAAAAGGCGTAGAGCCAGCCGAGACATTTTATGATGGTTATGTTGTCAATGCTGTTATAGACGCAGCATACCGTTCTGCCAAATCGAAATTGTGGGAAAAGGTGGAGCTGCCTGTCTGGCGCGGACAGGAAGGATTAACTAAGCCATCTAATTATATTAATTACGATGAAAATCATTACCTGATCAAAAAGGAAATGACACATGACGGCAGGAATAAATTAATTTTGAAAGATAAAATAACCGGAAAGATCACTGAGCAGGATGTTTGATTATCTTTAACCTGCAACATTAAAATATATCCACATTTAAGAAATCATGGCAGGAAGTGTAAATAAGGTGATATTAATCGGCAACTTGGGAAGCGATCCTGAGGTAAGGTATCTTGAGAGTGGATCTGCGGTAGCGAAGTTCAATATTGCGACTACGGAATCATATACGAATAAAAGTGGTGAGAGAGTCGATAATACAGAGTGGCATCGTATTGAACTTTGGGAAGGACTGGCCAAGGTTGCTGAAAAATATCTAAAAAAAGGCAATCAGGTTTACATTGAAGGCCGTATCCGTACCGATAGCTGGACTGATAAAGAAGGCCAGCAGAGAACTGGTGTCACAATCCGTGCAAACAGTATGACATTGCTCGGTGGGCCTGCAGGTTCTAATTCCGGCGGAGATAATAGCAATCAGGGATATTCACAGCCTTCTGCCCCCAGAGCAAATCAAGCACCAAGATCGTCGGATCCTATTCCGCCATCTATGGCATCGGGAAGTGATGACGACGATCTTCCGTTCTAAATCCTGACTAATCAGAAGAAAGGTTCTGGCCAAAAGAATATTTATTTTACGGGCTTCCGTGGAATTGAATATTATTTTGGCCAGAATCGTTACATTTAACTTATTGAAATCACTGTAACAACGTTTTCTGATTTTTCGTGAAAGAAACAAAAGATAGCGATGATCCTCTTGCCCGAAAGCGTACGGGGATCCTCGTTTCCCCAAAAAGTACGCAATCGATTTTTGCAGGAGTCCTCGTACCTATTGATTTTATAGCTACCTACGAATTCATTTTTGTAATTTTTCTCTTTCTGATCTCCCTTTTTTTATCTGGAATCCGTGCCGCGTATGCTGCTTCCGGTGCGATGGAAAATCCCTGGGAACGCAAAAGTGACTCGGACAGTCAGGTTCCAACCAGAATTCAGCAACTTGCCCTCTCTTTAATTCAACGCGCAATAACATTGTTTGCTTTGCTTTTGGCTGCAAGACTGGCCTGGATGCAAACGCAATCGATGGATAATGAGCTTTTTCAGTGGATATTGCTCGTTTTCCTGGCAACCTGGGTGTGGTTCGATGCAATCGTGAGGTACAACAGTGCCCGGAAAGCCAACGATTTTATCCCCAAAATTGCGGGTTTTACATCACTGCTGATCAAAATATGCCAGCCCCTTACCCAGCCGATCATGAAGCTGGGCTACTCATTCGGAGTCCTTACGCCGGAAGGTGCTGAGATCACGACTGAAAGGCTGGAGGCAAAATCGGAAAGTGAAGAAGAAACTGATCTTTTGAGAGGATTGGCTAATTTCCGACAGACGAACGCGCGGAAGGCGATGCAGGCCAGGCTGCACATTACGGCTTTTGATATCGAGCTCAACTTTCATGAACTCATGGATAAAATCAACAAGTCGGGATATTCGCGGGTGCCGGTTTTTCGGGATGATCTGGACCATATCGAAGGTATATTGAATGTCAAGGACTTGCTGCCGCATATTCACCTGGACGAACATTTTAATTGGCAGAAGCTATTGAGGCCCGTGTATTTTATACCCGAAAGCAAACGTCTGGATGATCTGATGAAAGATTTTCAGAACCGGCGGGTGCACATGGCTATTGTCGTTGATGAATATGGGGGTACGAGCGGTCTCATTACACTGGAAGATATTATTGAAGAAATATTCGGGGATATTAACGACGAATACGATGAAGACGATGAAGTAAATTACACGCAGGTTGACGAAAATACTTACGTTTTTGAAGGGAAAGTCTTGATTAATGATTTGTGCCGCATACTAAACCTGGAAACAGATTATTTTGATGATATCCGAGGTAATAGTGAGTCACTAGCCGGATTATTACTGGAATTATTTTCAAGGTTACCTAGAACCGGCGAACTGGCAACTCACAGGGCCATTACCTTCAAAGTACAATCCGCGGATAAGAAGAGGATTAAGAAGGTTAGGGTTTTGGTAGCATAGACTTCGGCTGTCGGCAATCAGCTGTTAACACTCCAAAAGCTGACAACCGATGGCCGGCCGCTGGCTGCCGCTAAAAAGTTTTTTTAGCGGAAAAGTGCAAGTAATTTTATTTACTCCAAACTTCTCCTTAATTTTGCCCGGCAAATAACAATAGTTTATTTGCTATGAGCACAGACCCATCCAAAGTCCTCTTCGAGGCACTCACTTACGACGACGTTCTTCTAATACCTGGCTATTCAGAAATTCTGCCTCGCAATACTACAACAAAAACCAAGCTGACAAGAAACATTGAATTAAACATTCCTCTTGTTTCTGCTGCTATGGATACGGTTACTGAATTCGAGCTTGCCATTGCTATGGCGCAAGAGGGAGGGATCGGAATTATTCATAAAAATATGAGCCTTGAAGCTCAGGCTGAGCAGGTTAGAAAGGTAAAGCGTTCGGAAAGCGGCATGATCCTCGATCCGATTACCCTCTCTGACACAGCTACCCTGGGCGATGCGCATCAGATTATGCGTGAATTCAAAATCGGTGGCATCCCTGTTATCGATGGGAACCATAAGTTAATTGGTATCCTGACCAACCGTGATCTTCGTTTCGAGCGTGAAATGGGGAAGCCGGTGACAGAAATCATGACAAAGGACAAACTGGTCACAGCATCGGACGGATTGTCGCTTGATGATGCTGAGAAAATCCTTCAGGAATACAAAATTGAAAAACTTCCAATTGTAGATTCTGAGTACCGCCTTACCGGATTGATAACCTACAAGGACATTTTGAAACGCAAGTCACACCCCAATGCTTGTAAAGATGAATACGGAAGGCTACGTGTCGGTGCAGCTGTCGGAGTAACTGCTGACTTGCTAAAACGCGTTGAGGCTTTGGTAAAAGCTGGCGTGGATGTAATTAGTTTGGATACCGCTCACGGACATTCTATGGGTGTTATCGAAGCCTTGAAATCTGTGAAAAAACATTTCCCAAAACTGGATGTAATTGCCGGTAATATAGCAACTGGAGAAGCTGCAAAAGCGTTGGCCGAAGCTGGCGCGGATGCAGTAAAAGTAGGTGTTGGGCCGGGAAGTATTTGTACCACACGTATCATTGCGGGTATCGGTGTTCCGCAGCTTACCGCAGTAATGTGGGCCGCAGAAGCATTGAAAGGAACGGATGTACCCGTAATTGCTGATGGTGGGATCCGTTTTTCAGGTGACATGACCAAAGCATTAGCCGGAGGTGCAAGTACCATCATGATCGGCTCTATGCTGGCTGGAAGCGACGAAGCTCCTGGGGAAATAGTAATCTATGAAGGCCGGAAATTCAAGGCATACCGTGGGATGGGATCAGTTGAAGCTATGGAGGACGGATCCAAAGACCGTTATTTTCAGGATGCGGAAGATGATGTGAAGAAGCTGGTTCCTGAGGGAATTGTTGGCCGGGTGCCTTTTAAAGGAAAGGTAGCAGAAATCGTATATCAGATGGTCGGTGGATTGAAAGCTGGAATGGGTTATTGTGGAGCGGGCGATATTGCATCTCTGCAAAAAGCACAGTTTGTGAAAATAACTTCCGCTGGTGTACGTGAAAGTCATCCACATGACATTATGATTCAGAAGGAAGCACCGAATTATTCGTCGAAATCCTGATTTTGAGGGCAGTCGGCTTTCTGCTGTCAGCTATCGGCTTTTGTAAATATCATATAAATAGAGATGCCCTCAACTTTATCGGTTAAGGGCATTTCTGTTTTTAATCAAATAAAAATCTATGAGCCGAAAGCTGATCGCCGACTGGCCAAAGCCATTTAAGCTGCCGAAGGCTTCGCGAAACGACTTTTCAGATATTGAAAAATCATTGGTAAGATTGAAAAGCCTATTATTCCGAAAATAACGAGTTCGAAGTTCTTTTTTACAATTTCCATATTACCGAAAAAGAAACCCAAAAGAGTAAGGGAAGGGACCCAAAGTAGCGCGCCAATCACGCAAAAAACGATATATTTTGAATAATTCATACTTCCTGCGCCTGCTACAAAAGGAGCAACGGTTCTCACGATCGGAATAAAACGGGCCATAATTACGGTGCTTCCGCCATGTTTGGCATAGAAAGCTTCGGTTTTCTCCAGATACTCTCTTTTCAAAAACAGTATACGTTCCCTTTTTCTGATCTCTCCACCAAATTTTTTACCCATAAAATAATTGACATTATCGCCCATGAGCGCTGCAATTATTAATATAAGAATGATAAGCCACACATTCAGCCCAGTGCCTTCATTAGCTGCAATGGCCCCAGCGGCAAATAGCAATGAGTCCCCGGGGAGCAGAGGCATAATTACCAATCCGGTTTCTGTGAACACGATCAGAAACAGGATCACATAGGTAAGGGTGCCATACTGTTCAACGATGTTGAAAAGATGTTTGTCAAGATGAAGGAAGAAATCAATGAACTGCGTTAAAAATTCCATAGCTAATTTTAGAGTTTACCGATGTGTATGATATGAAGTACTATTTGGAATCTATCTTCCACTTTTGTTTTGTTTTGGCATTCAGGAAGTGATTAAATGTGTCTCCCCGAAGTCCCAAACGGATTGTTTCCAGTGGTATCAACTCGCTGGGGGATATGTTTCCCAGATTGACATTAGCACCGAGCAGTTTGACGAACCACACTTGCTGAGATTTTTGGGGCGCTTCCCAGAGCATATCTTCAAAAGCGATTTCCGTCAATATTTCTTCAACAAGTCCCTGGCGAACTTCACCACTCGCCCTGAACAACCCGACATTGCCTGATTCCCTTGCTTCTCCAATCACCTTCCAGGCGCCGGCCTGCAATTCAGATTTGATCAGCTGGATCCATTTATAGGGAGGGATTATTTTATTCTCATCTTTTGAGCCAACTTCGGACAGGACGGTGACCTGCTTGGAAAGCGTATGGATATATTCACATTTTACATCCTGGGCCATTTCTATCGATCCGTCCGAAACCTCGGCATATTTCAGATCGTATTTGTCAAGAAGCTTACGGTAGTCGTCAAACTGGTTTCTGACCACAAATGCCTCAAACAAAGTTCCGCCAAAATAGACGGGAATGTTGGCATTTTTGTAAACAGCGAGCTTTTCGTTAAGGTTCGGACTGACGAAGGAAGTGGCCCAGCCAAGCTTTACGATATCAATATATGGTGAGGATGTGGAAAGCATATCTTCAGTTTCCCTGACACTTAGCCCTTTATCCATCACCATAGTAATCCCTTTTTCTCTGGGCTTTTCGGAACGGTTAGGAACTTGCGATAACGTAAAATTCATATATGGGTATGCATTTATCTCTTGCAAAAACTCTGGCAAAGGTAGCAATTACCTTTGATACGCAGCAATAAAATCCATGTGAAAGACACTTATTAGGATTTTTTTCTATGATAATTACTATTTTTAGAAAAATACTTTTATAATCTTAAAGTAGTCACTTTTGAATGGTTGAGTCTGTAAAAGCACAGTTTCCGCGGGATAACATCCGGCTTGTTTTTCTGAAATCCCTTATCGGCAAACATCTGGGTGAAAGTATTTCTCCGGTGGGGAACTGGCTAAATGGCAAACTTCTGGATATTCGGGAAGGAAGTATGCGGGTCCAGTTTATTGTTCGCAAAGATATGTGCAATCCGATGGGTGTTTTGCACGGAGGGATTGCCGCAACTATTTTGGATGACGTGCTTGGGACAATAGTGTATGCGCTGGGTCGGGACTTTGCCTATACTTCTGTGAACCTGAATTGTGATTTTCTGAACCCGGCTCAGCTGGGAGAAGTCATTGTTGCCGAGGGAACAGTCATCCGGGCGGGCAAAAACGTCATCCATGTTGAAGGGAAAATAATTGACAATACAGGCCGGATTATTGCAAAGTGCGCCAGTAATCTTATTCAAACGAGTCTGAAAATACCCGCCGACCCAAAATTCTGATCTTTGTAAGTTTTACCTTTGCCAAATGGAGAAGACATTTAACGACCTGCCTCAGAGTCGCCAGGAGCAACTTATGGCTTTCGATCGCTTGCTGACGATCATGGACGAACTCAGAGAACAATGCCCCTGGGACAGAAAACAAACCATTGAAAGTTTGAGACATCTGACGATTGAAGAAACCTACGAGTTGTCTGATGCGATCATGGAAAATGATCTGCCCGAAATAAAAAAGGAACTCGGGGACATCTTGTTACATATTGTGTTTTATGCTAAAATAGCGTCTGAGAATAGGGAAGACGACTCTTTACGTTTTGATATCAAAGACGTTTTGAACGGTATTTGTGAAAAGCTCATTTCACGTCATCCGCATATTTATGGCGACGTTGTAGCGGATACGGAAGAAGCAGTCAAGCAAAACTGGGAAAGGTTGAAACTGAAAGAAGGGAATAGGTCCGTTTTGTCTGGTGTACCAGCCTCCTTACCTGCATTGGTAAAGGCAATGCGCATTCAAGAAAAGGCACAGGGAGCCGGGTTTGACTGGGATGAAAAAGAACAAGTTTGGGAGAAAGTACAGGAAGAGCTCGCAGAGTTTAAGGCGAATTTCAATATTGAAACCGAACAGGTAATAGACCAGAAGGAAGCAGAGGGCGAGTTTGGGGATTTGTTGTTCTCCCTTGTTAACTATTCCAGATTTGTTGACATCAATCCTGAAACAGCTTTAGAAAGGACGAACAAGAAATTCATCCGCCGTTTTCAATATCTCGAAGAAGCATCCAAAGCAGACGGGAAAATGTTATCAGATATGACGCTGAGCGAAATGGATAAATACTGGAATAAGGCCAAAGAACTGGGAGTTTGAAAAGAAATCATTAAAGTGCGTGACCTAATTGTATGAATGACGTCTTAAAAGAACTTGTTTCAAAATGTATTCTTTTCGATATTGAAATGAATTTTTGAGAAAATTTTGCGATTGTCCAAACATTCAAATAATTAAAACAACACTATACATGTACTTGGAAGAAAGAGTGGAACAACTTGAGACTATTGTAGTGGATCAGGGGAAACAGATCGAGGTAATCGCTACCGGACTAGCAACGCTGACTACCCAGATGCAAAAAGGGTTTTCGGATATTCACCAGGAGTTTTCCCTGTTGAACAAACGCGTCGGCAACCTGGAAAGCAGGATGGATAAGGTCGAAGTTAGGTTGGATCGCGTAGAAGTGCGATTGGATCGTATCGAGGTGCGACTTGACGGGATTGAGCAGCGAGTCAATCATATCGAGGTGAGACTGGATCACCTGGAATCTAAAATTGACCATTTGGATCACAAAATGGATCAGCGCTTTGATGAGCTGGTAACACTCATTAAAAGTAAATAATTGTATTAATGTCTTCTCACCATATCGTAAAGGAAAAGCAGGAACCAGCGCTGATTATTGCCAACGGAGAAGCATGTAGTAAAGAACTGCTGGGCCAATTGCTGGAATGGAGTCCATTTATCGTTGTGCTTGACCATGCAATTTATCGCGTCCTGGAACTGGGGATCAAAATAGATGTGTGGATGGGAGATTTCGACCAGCCTCATGATTTTGATGCAATCCGATCTAGTCAACATCCTTTGGAAATTATTGACACACCGGATCAGGAGAAAACAGATCTTGAAAAAGCAATTGATTTTCTAATCCAAAGAGGATTTCCTGCTGCAAATATAGTTTGGGCAACCGGGCGCCGTGCGGACCATGCAATAACCAATATTACCAATCTGGTCAGATATAAGGATCAGATCCGTTTGGTTTTATTTGATGACTATTCCAAAATATTCCCATTGTCAGGAGTTTTCGAGAAGTGGTATGTGGCAGGTACGCCTGTTTCGTTGATTCCTGTCGGGACTGTTCAGGGAATCACTACCACTGGGCTGAAATACAATTTGACCAATGAAACATTGACACTCGGTCACAGAACCGGCAATAGCAATGAAGCTGAAAATGATGGTATGGTCACAATTTCAGCGGAAAAAGGGGATCTTCTGATTATGGAGTGCTGGGATCTATGACGAGGCCTGTTTTGTTTCCTTTGATTGTACATAGAAATTCCGGTCAACATTTAATGTTTTTTCATCCCTTATCTTCATTGTTTTCCAGTTAGTTGTAGGGAATAAAAATTGCTCCTGACCTGAGCCTAGTTTGATTTTTACCGGCATGTCAAAATCACCTACTACATTGGTCCAGCGGTATTGTAATGCCTTACCTCCAAACGAATATTCCAGCACGGGGATTCGTGTATCACGGAGGTACTGATCAAAAATTTTCGAAATATCTCTTCCGGAATGTTCACTCATGTAGTTCTCTATTTGTGAGGCATCCACAGTCTGGTGATAAAAGGTTTTGTTTAAGCCACGCAGGATCTGTCGCCATTTCTCATCGTTATTAACGATCTGGAGAATGGTATGGAGCATGTTCCCGCCTTTGTAATACATATCCTTCGAGCCCTCTTTATTTACCCCGTATGGTCCTATAATCGGAATATCATTGGCTATCAGGTCTCTGGTTCCGATCACATAGTCGGCCCCTGCATTTTTGCCAAAATAATATTCAGTATACAAATTTTCCGAATAGTTGGTAAAACTTTCGTGAATCCACATGTCGGCCGCATCCTTGTAGGTAATGTTATTAGCAAACCATTCATGTCCGCTTTCATGAATAATAATGAAATCCCATTTCAAGCCCCAGCCAGTATTTGACAAATCTTTCCCGAGATACCCCATTTTATATCCATTCCCATATGTGACTGAACTTTGGTGCTCCATTCCCAGGTAAGGAACCTCCACCAGCTTGTATCCGTCTTCATAAAAAGGGTAAGGGCCAAACCAGTGCTCGAAAGCTCTCAGCATCTGTGGCGCCTGCTTGAATTGCTCTTTTGCCTTGTCAAGATTTTGAGGTAAAACAAAGTAGCTCAAAGACAAATCACCTTTTTCACCCTTATAATTCTCCTGCCAGCTAACGTAGTTTGCGATATTCATATTTACCCCGTAGTTATTGATCGGGTTATTTACAAACCAGTTGAAAGTGCGTGTGTTGTCTGTATTTTCAACTATGGAACGTAACTTTCCGTTGGACACATCCGTCATGTTCTTTGGGACAGTTATGCTGATCAGCATACTGTCGGGTTCGTCGTACATGTGATCCTTGCAGGGCCACCAGACACTGGCACCTAGTCCCTGGCAGGAAGTTGAGATAATTGTGTTACCCTTTCCATCGGGTATCCACTGCACCCCGCCGTCCCACGGCGGTCGTTTGGCCAATTTCGGTTTTCCGGAATAGAATATTTCAATTGTTTCAGATTTTCCCGCTTCTTGTTTTTTCTTTAGATCAATAAAAAATGCATTGCCGTCCCTTTTGAAAGTCAGACTTTCTCCATCCTGAACAGCCTTAATAATTTTTAACGGTTCCTGTAAATCGATCTGAATGATCTGGGAAGGTTTTAAAATCGTGTAAACAATTTTTGTGCTTCCGCTAAGCATGCTGTCCTGCGGGTCTGGGCGGACATTCAGGTGATAAAATGTAAGATCCCACCAAGCACGCTCGGGAGTGATCGATCCTCTTAAAGTATCTGCGTGTGTGAAGGTTTTGTTTTGTGAAAATGCACAGGTTGTCAGGAAGAAAAGGCAGACGTAGGGCAGTTTTTTTAGCATGTATAGATCGATTTGACAGTCGCGGTTAATCATTTTTCAAGAATTTCCATATCGTTCAGCTCAGGGCCGTTACCCTGATTGGCGGAACCGGCCGCGATGTATATTTTTTTATTATATAAAACGGCCTGAGTTCCATGTCTTCCCTGATGTAAGGAGGGAAGTCTTTCCCATTTTTGAGTTTTCGGATTAAAAGCTTCTACCTCGTTATGCGCTTCGGTTTGCGCAGCACTCTCGCCTCCGATAACCAGGAGTTTGTTTTCAAAAACAACCGTCGTATTCCCTGCTCGCAAGGTTGGAAGGTTATTGGCGGCCTCCATTGTTGCCCACGTCCCGGTTTTGAAGTCATACACATCCACCTCCTTTACCGTTGTATTCAACACCTGACCGATGCGGGCTGTTGAAAGTCGGCCACCTGCTGCATAAAGTTTATCGTTAAGTACTGCTACCTGACAATGATCTCTCGCACGAGGAGCGTCCGGAAGGATTTGCCATTTACCGGTTGCCGGGTCATATTCATCAAACCAGGCAACATGTCCATCCCAGTGGCCATCCTGAATGCCGCAAACTACATATATTTTATTATTGAGGACAAATGCACCAGCGGCACCTCGCCTCCGGTTCTCGGGAATTTCCGATCCTTTACGCCACTCGTTTTTAACGGGGTTGAAAATATATATATGCGGGATTGGCGTTTCGTGTGGAAACCCGCCTGTAAAGGCTCCCAGAACATAAATTTCATCCTTGAAAGTAATTGCCTGAAAATGGCTCATTTCTATTGGCGTCTCACTCAGCTTCGTCCAGGAGTCTTTTTTGAAGTCATATTCGTTGACAGGCCTTATACCACGTCCGCCCAGAAGGTAAAGCTTTCCATTTGCAGCGGCCATTGCATTTTCATGTCGTTTTTCAGGAAGGTTTTCTGGCTCTGACACCTTCCACATTTGTCCGGAAACGGATATAGCCAGCAAATTGACGGCCAACAAAAATGCTCCGGTTTTAAAGGATATGTTTCTCATGATCGTAGTTTAATAGAGGTTAGGAACATTCATTGAATAGTCTCAGCATTCTAAAAACTACATCAAGGTACAATTATATTTCCTAAACAGAAAGGCCAGCTTGCGACCGGCCCTTCTCCAAATTCAGATCATCATAGGTTAATATTTGCTTATATTTTTCAGTGCCGGACTTTCAAAACCTAGTTTCTTGAGACCATTTTGAACATCCGGATCCTTCATGAAAAGATTCCAAAGCAGGCCGGTCCGGTAATTTTCGATCATTACAACAATAGGTCCCTGATCAATGGCAAGATGCGATTCTGCATACCAGTTTTGAGACTCGTTAAATGCATCCGTAAACCCAAATTCGCTCCATATTTTATCGCCCAGGTCATCGTAAAAATGTCGCAGTGCCTTCATAGATTGTGCAGGGGTATAGGGGAATGAAGACAGGGCGGCAGTAGGAGTAATCGTACCAAAGTCATTGGTAGGTGAGTGTGCGTTGTAGCCATTATAGGTATCGCTGGCGGTAAGCCCCCAGCCATTTTCTCCATATCCTTTGAACTTTCCGGGATTGGCAACGCAGTGCTTGTAATTAATTAACGAATGATTCTGATTTTGTTCCCAATAATTTGCATACTGATCTTTTAGATCGCGCGGATCGAGTCCTAAAAAAGAATAGTGTGTAAAGAATAGTGGTCCTCCATAGTCGAAACCCAAAGGAAGGTTGACGCCATAAAACTCTTTTCCATTTCTGAAATGATTACTTTCTGCCCAGCATTTATTGTACACATCTGCTCCCACAGGATATCTCGGTGCTGACGCTGCCATGATATACGTGATCAATGTTTCATTATAACCGCGCAGCTCAAAATTCATAGCCCAGCCATGGTTGGGACTCCAGTGCCAATACAATTGGTCACGGCCATCACGTGTATACCAGTCCCATTCAGCTTCGTTCCATAGCCAGCTGATGCGGTTGCGCAGTTCTTTTTCCATTTCGTTGTCCGCATTGAAATATTGTCGCGCAGTCAGTAACCCTTGAAACAGAAAGGAAGACTCAACCAGGTCGCCGCCGTCATCTTTACGGCTGAAAGGAATGGTTTTCCCGGTTGCACCATTAAGCCAATGGGGGAAAATTCCGTGATAGTGGTCCGCTTTTGCCAAAAATTTCACCATTTTCAATAACCTCATAGCTACTGAATCGCGGGGTTGCCACTTTCTTTCCGCTGCCACGATCATTGCCATAATTCCGAAACCAGTTCCACCGGTAGTAACTACTTCATCTCCATACTCATACGCATCATTGCTTCTTTCACGGGCCATTGCGCTGACAGGATGTCCGAAATCCCAGAAGTAACGGAAAGTTTGCTTTTGAACGAGGTCAACAAGTGCGGTGTCGGAAAGATTTTTTGGACGGTTCGCAGCGCTGAACGGATGATCCGGAGTTATCGATTTTTTTTTGTTCTGAGCTTCACAATTTAAGTTAAAGCAGAGAGTAAACAGTATGCCCAAGTAATAGCAGAATACCTTCATTTGTCGAGTTTAATTTAATGCCTGGATAAAAGTTTACCCAAAGCTCTTGCCAATTTTCTAAGCGAAATTTGAAAACAAAGAGCAGTTTATAGTGCACGTTTATGTGAAACAGGTGCGTGACTCTATTCCCGACATTTGATATTTATTACCAAATGTCAGGAAGCGGGTTCGTGAGAGGTTGCTTATTTTTTAGCGGTATAAAGAGAGGCTACTTCAGACGCGGAAAGAGCTGTACCGTATAACCGGAACTGATCCAGACCGCCGTCGTACATCGCCATCCAGCCGTCGGGTGTAGCTCCCAGGCCGAGGTGTGCAGGGCCACCTATCACGAATTTAGATGCGTTCAGGGCCAGCGGTCCTCTGGGTTGTCCGTTTTTTACGATGTCGGTCCTGTTTGCGGGCAGTCCGGTTCTGGCTGAGCCATCCCAGTATGTAGTAAGTTTGGAAGTGGTTTCGTCATAAACGAAAGCCAAATGATGCCAGTTTCCATCAAGTCCTTTTGGAAGCCTGAAATCCTTTTTCAGGCCACCGTCTTTACTGAATTCAACCCACTGATCCAGAAGATAGAATTTCGCTGTAAGTGAGTCACCGGAACTTTGATCTTTGTTTTCGATCAGCATAAAAATATCTGCTTTTGTCCAGATGTCCGTGCCGGTAGCGAGCGCGAAAGCAAACTGAGCATTGTTTTTGTGCGCTTTTTTCTTCATCCAGAATGCGATGGTAAAGCTTGTCGATTTTCCAAAATCATTGGCAGAAGGGTACACAATATTGCTGACCGTATCTCCCTGATATGCTTTACCGGAGACACCGTTGTCGTATATAGCTTTGGTAGCTGTACCGAAAGAGGCCCTGATGCTGTCTACATCCGTTCCTTCAAATGCGGTGAAAAATTTGAGCGGGCCTCCCGGCGGGTTTACATCCTTTGCATATTCACCCAAAACCGGGCGGTCCATGTCCTGGCACCCCACAACGGCGATCATCAGCGTCATCACAAGCGGGAGAAACCAGACTGATCTATATTTTTTCATTTCAGTATCTTTTTAATTTTTTTAAAATCATCATTGGTCTGATCCTGTCAGATTGTAAGAGAATTAACAATTCTCAATAATCGGGATTTTGTATCAATACTCCTTTTGCTTTGTCAATTTCAGGCTGTGGAATAGGGTGGTACCTGCTACGCGGCTGATAGCCCAATGGACCCAGCACGGAAAGAGCATCTCCCCAGCGGACAAGGTCGAAAAACCGCTCTCCATCCATACCGAACTCCACCATGCGTTCATGCTTTAGTGCAGCACGCATCTGGGCTTGAGAAACGAATTTTACCTCTGGTAAAACGCCGGTTGCCCCTCCTCTGGCTCTCTTTCTGATCTGTTCCAGCATCGTGGCCGCCAGCGGGCCGTTCCCTGTTTCATTAGCAGATTCCGCAACCATGAGAATAACATCTGCGTAGCGTAAAATTCTTTTGTTAACCCAAGGAGCCTCGTGCAGAATATTAGTTGCAGCGTGTCTGGCTGGGTCGGAATACACTTTTTTGTTGTAGTACTTTCTGAATAGTATTCCGGGAGGATTATCAAAAACGGATCTTGGCAAAATTTTCCCATAACCTCCGGTAGCGGGATCGTCGGATTGCCCCGCAATCAGAAGCGTTCCGTCCTTTCTTGTGTCGCCAGGTTCGTAAGCTTTTGCCAGCGTTTCAGTCGGTGTGTTCCAACCCCAGCCAAGGTTCCAGCCGCTGGCATCCGACTGCCGGACTCCCTGACAGGTACCCCATTGCGAACCTTTGTTTACTACCCCGTCAACACTTACATAGCATTGTGTCTCGTAAATGGATTCACTGCAATTCTCGCCCGATTCTTTAAAAATGCCATAGTAATTTGGGAAAAGAGAATAAACCCCTGAATTGACCACTTCCTGACTAAGTGCAAGGGCTTGCGGCCAGTTTTTCCGGAACAGGTGAGCCTTCGCATGTAATGTTTTTGCGGCACCACTTGTCAGACGGCCGACATATTGGCTACCCCATGTCGCAGGTAGATTGGCGCCGGCAAACGTCAGATCCTCATCGATCAGCTTGTATATTTCATCCACCGCAACCTTTGGCTGAATTGCTTGGGCGGCACTGTAGATCCTGAAATCGATTTTGGGAACTTCACCGAATGTACGAACCAGATCAAAATATGAAAACGCACGGAAAAAACGGGCTTCTGCCACATTGATAATCCCCGCAGCGTCATTAAGTTTCAGCGAATCTGCTGTCTGAATAGCAGTATTTGCCCGGTTGATCAGATCATAGTGATCACTCCAATATGAATTGATAGAGAAGTGGTTTTTGATATACTGATAATTGTCGTAAGGTGCAGTATAATCAGCTCCATCAGTTTGATCGCTGCCCTTTTCAGCTTCATCTCCACGCATACTATGTAAAGCGATCCATGAGAGACTTGAAAAGCCCCATGTGTCTTTCACCAGACTGTAGAGGCCGAAAATCTGGCCGGTAACGCCTCCCTGGTTCAGGTCGTCCAATGTGGCAGTAAGCGGCTTTTTGTCAAGAAAATCTTCGCAGCTGCTCGCCATAAATATGCCGGGAAGACCTATCAGAACGCCAATTATTAATTTGATATATTTTCTCATTTTCACCGGATTTTCAATTAGAATGTTACGTTTAAGCCAAAAGTTGTCACTACGGGAATTGCTCCGTTTGCATTGTCTACGCCAAACTGAAGTGCCGTTGTAGTACCATTTCCTCCAAATTCAGGGGTATAGCCTGAGTTCCTTTTCCAAGTTTTAAGATTCTGCACATTCACATAGGCCCTGAGATTTTTCATTTTTATTTTGGAAATCATATTATAAGGGAAATTATAGCCCAATTGTAAGTTTCTTAATCTGAGATAACTGCCATCTTCAATGGAATAGCTGGATGCTTCATAATTGATGCGGTGATCCTGACCTAAAATCGGATCCCAGTTAGAAGTACCCTCGCCGTGCCATCTGTTTATTTTAAAGGCCGGATAATTCACTCTTTGGAAAGGAGATTCGTTGCTTCCCCAGTTCCGGTATATTTCGTTGCCATAAACACCTCCGAAATCAGCGCTGAGATCCAATCCTTTGAATTTGAAAGCGAGTGAACCTCCATATCCGAAATCCGGGGTGGGATTACCGATCATTGTCCGGTCTTGGGTATTGACTTTTCCGTCGCCATTCACATCCCTATACTTGAAATCACCCGGGCCGTATGAGAATTCGGTGTTAGCAGGGGAGTTTAACTTATCCGCATAGGATTGATACAATCCGTCTACGATGTACCCGTAAAAGTATCCGATAGGCTTTCCAACCGTGGTTCTGCTATTTCCTTCCTGGATCGAGAAATCTTCCGTTGCCAGTTCGAGTACCTTATTCTTATAAGTTGTGAGGTTACCGCCAATGGTCATGACCAGGTCGTTGGTGATGTTTTGCGTCCAGGTTCCAGAAATTTCGATACCGTTATTTTTGATTTTCCCTACGTTGTCAAGACCATTGGTAGCTCCGTTGACACCCGGAATAAAAGTCATCAGGTCCTTAGTCACTTTATCATAATAATTGAACTCAAGATTCAGCTTATTTTTGAACGCTCCCAGTTCAATCCCGTATTCCTTTGCTGTTACAGTTTCCCACTTCAGATTGGCGTTAGGCAGATATTCCTGTGAGTAAGCATTGTAAAGCTGATCACCAAATGCAGTGGAGTTGTCAGCCTTAAGACCAGGGTAGTATGGATAATCATACCGGTATGTGTTCTGGTTTCCAAGCTGGCCAACAGAACCCTTGATTTTGACATAATCAAAAATATGCTGTTCCTTGAAGAAGGCTTCGTTGCTCAGATCCCATGCTGCACCGAGAGCCCAGAAATTCTGCCAGCGGTTGTTTGGAGATATCTGAGATGAACCGTCACGACGGAATGACGCGTTCAGAAAATACTTACTGTCGAAGTTATATAATACCCTGAAAAGCGCCGAGGCAGTTGTTTTCTCGTTTTGCTTGGATTCCGACCTTCTTGTTTGTGCGTCGCCGAAGCCGTTGTCAATGTACCAGAACCTCTTGTCATTTGGAATGGGCGCGCCGGTAGCACTCTGTCTCACCGAAGCAGTTGTTTCAAAAAAGCCGTTGTAATATGCTGTAAAACCTCCTACGGCAGAGAGATTATGCAATCCAAAGTTCTTTTTGAAATTTAAAATATAATCCTGCTGAAACTTGCGAGGAGTCTGCTCAATTTCTTTTACAGAAGTAAATGTGGTATAAAGAAAAGCCCGGTCTTCCGGCATGTCATAGGCGTAGTACAGAGGCTGATATTGTTTTCTGTTTACATTGCTTACGTCAGCGTAGAAAGTAGTTTTGAAATTGAAATGTTTCAAAAAGTTAAATTCTGCAAATACACTTCCAACAGCCCGCACCTCCGTCCACGGGGATTTGTCCCACTCATTTTCGAGCTTGATCAACGGATTTACTACGCCCGAGGCCTGGATCGCAGGCAAGGTATAGTACAGATCGTAGTTGGTACTATCGCTGCCGTAAGGGTTTTTTGTGAAAACAGATTTTGTCCCTGATGGTACCAGAGGTATTACTTTTCTTGCATCATCAAGAAATGAGTTATTGTAAGCATTGCCAACATCCCCGCTATAAGGAAGCTTTTGTCTCACGGCGTTGAGGTTGAAACCTACTTTAATGGATTTGCCTAAGTTGACCTCATCATTGATCGAGAGCAGAAATTTCTGTAGTTGCTCATGCTTAACAATACCCTGATCAAGCGTGTAGCCCACTCCCAGATTAAACTTATGCTTTTCTGTGCTTGTGGAAATACTCAGGTTACTCGTGCTGAACGCTCCGGTGCGTGTTACTGCATCGATCCAATCGGTATCGGCTGTCCAGAGGTCGTAGTCAAATGCCTGCGTTGAACCAATGTTTTCAGATTCTTCGCTATATAACGTTTTAAACTGGGCCGCGTTCGCCAGCTTGATCTTGTCGACCAGCTTTTTAAAGCCAAATGTTGTATTGAAATTAATGGTCGTCTGACCAGCTTTGGCCCTTTTGGTTGTGACAGCAATCACCCCTGCCGCTCCTCTCACCCCGAAAATGGCCAGCGAAGAGGGATCTTTGAGGATTTCAATGGATTCGATGTCATTGGGGTTGAGGTAATCAATGTTATCGTTAAAGACCCCGTCCACCACATACAGTGGGCTGACTGCACCAATACTGATTGTTCCCCTGATCCGGATGTCCGGTGCTTTGCCGGGAGTTCCGTTGTTCACAACGGATAGGCCGGCCACTTTGCTTTGCAACGAAGCTACCGGATTGACGTTCGGCTTGTCGGCGATATCTTTACCTTCTATTTTGACAATTGAGCCGGTAAGGTCACGCTTACTTGCTGTTCCGTAGCCGATTACGACGACCTCGTCAAGGGACCGGGCATCGTCAACCAGTGAAATGTTGATTGTAGTTTGGTTTCCGACGACAATTTCCTGCGTAATAGAGCCTATCATAGAAACTACCAGTACCGCCCCAGAAGGTACCTGAAGAGAAAACGTGCCATCAACGCCTGTTGAGGTTCCCAGGGTGGTGCCTTTTACTAAGAGATTGGCTCCCGGCAGGGGGCTGCCATCCGTTTTTGAAGTTACTTTTCCTGTTACTGTCACATCCTGCGCAAAAGCTGTGACTGCGATGCACGGAATGGCCAATAGTAACAATGATAATAGAATTGATTTCATTGACGATTAGTTGGTTTCAGAGATGTATAACTATTGGAAGAATTAATTGAACTGATCCAAAGTTAGATTTTTAGGTACCACCTAATCAAAAAAAGCACTACATCACCACTACATCAATGAGAATAATACAAGGCAAAACGGGATTTTAAGTTCTTTATGATGGATTAGTACAATAAAATTAAATATCCATCATATATTGGACCAGATTGGCATCCATACCAATACCCAGCTTTTTTCGCAGCCGGTAGCGCTTGATTTCTACGCCCCGAATAGAGATTCCGAGTACCGGGGCCATTTCTTTGGTCGAAAGATTCATTCGTAAACAGGCTGCCAGGCGTAATTCGGAAGGGGAAATGGAGGGATTTATCGTCCGGAGCCTTTTAAAAAAATGTTCGTGGATTTCGTCAAAGTTTTGTTCAAAAAGAATCCAGTCATCTTTTCCGGCAACATTCCGTTCAATACTATTGAGTAGCTTTTGGTAGTGAATATTTGGCAATTGCTGCCCCATCTCTTCCTTCACTTGTTTAAGTTCATCACGGATTTCTTCCAGGATCTCATTTTTACGCACTACGTTGATCGCAACATTGCTAAGCTGCTGGCTTTTGCTTTGTATCTCGGTGTGGAGTTTTTCATTCTGTATCTGCATGATCTGCCGCTCACTTGCCAGTCGCTGCTGTCTTAATTTATCTTCCTGCTCTTCCAGAAGCTTTTTCCTGTGCCTCACCAGCCTTTTTTCCTGATAAAATATCAGTCCAACAAAAACCATCGTAATGAGTAAAGCAAAAAGGACCTTTGCATAGATTGTTTCATGCCAGTAGGGAAGTACGCTGAATTTATAGGCAGTTACTTCGCTGTTCAGCGAGCTTCTGATCTCGAATGTATAGTCGGCTGATTCTAGATTAGTGAATTCAACAAAGTTCTGGTCCGACCATTCCGACCATTGATCTGATAACCCTCTTAACCTGTATTTGTATTGAAAGCTCTGACCGTAAACAGGTACGGAATACGTGATCCGGATCGAGCGTATCTCAGGAGGGAGGTTTGGCTTCCCGGTCAGCGTAAATATTTCAGACGAATTGCGCAGGTTAGCAATCTTGCGGATCAGCGGCTTGGAAGGAGACTCTTCGATTCTTTCGGTTTTCGTCCGGTTGTAAAGAGCATATCCGTTGTCCAGACAAAAAAGGTAGAATTCCCGGGAAAGAGGTATGATAGTTTCACTATTACGGACAAGCGAAAAATCGAATATCTGAGTGTTTTTCTTGTCAGGATTCAGCGCGATCCTGTTCGCAAAGACTTTAAACCAGTCTCCGTTTTCACCGGACCGTATTTTAAAAGGCTCGTCATTGTTTGAGGAAAAATCTGAAATCGGCTTTAAGATGTTTCCGGCGGTTGATTCCAGAAATGACTTGCCCGAATGAACAAGTACGTTATTTTTCCAGTTAGAAATTTCCACAGCGAATTCACTGGGAATATCGGCGGGAGCCTTAAACTCTTTCCAATATAGCACCGAATCCAGCTCGGGGGTTAGTCTCGCCAAAAATAACCCTCTATACGCATGTTCAAGCCAGAAAGTACCGCTTTTGCCACTGACGATCCTGCGAAACGGCAATGGGGGAGCACCTTTTACAGCGTAAGCATAGGACCAAAGATTTTGGGTGTTTCTTTTATAAACATGCAGACCATTGTATGCGCCCTGTAACAACAACGTATCGTTTCCCGCTTTGATGGGCAACATGACCCAGCCACCGGTAACATCCGAAATTTTCTTTATCCCGTTTTTCTCGATTCTGAAAGTCGCATCATTATGCCCGCAAATCAGCTGATCATTGAAAACCTGTAGGTTCCAAGTCTGCCCGCCCAGGCCAGGTACTACCTTGAATGGTTCGTTGGTAAGCCATTTCTTTACAAAAACACCATTATTTGAACCAATGTAGAGATTACCTTTCCATATCGCTGCTGCATAAACGGTGCCAAGCGGATTGTCATTGGTTTGATAAGAAATGACCGGAGATGACATCTTGATCAGGTCGATTCCCTGGTCCATACCGATCCAGACGTTTTTACGACTATCTTCGGCAAGGGCTAGCACGGTGTTGTTCTGCAAGCCGCTTTCCTTGTTGAACTGATATTTAAGGGTTCCGTTTTTTGAGATTACGTAAAGGCCTTTTTGAATTGTTCCCAGTACAATGCTGCTGTCCTGGCTTAGCACGATCGCACGATTGATGATATTACTTTTCAACTCTTCCGACAAACCTATATTCCAAGGGGTTAGAATCCCGTTATCCCAAATGTGAAGTCCCTGTTTGGTTGTTGTAATGAGGATACGGTTTTTAGAAAATGGTAATATGGACGAGACAATGGATGAAGAAAGCTTGTCGGTTCCGGGAAGGGGTACAAATTTTTGGTCTTTCAATTCATATAATCCCTTTCCGATAACCTGTAACAACAAGCGATTGTGCACATATTGTAAAAACATAAAGTTTCCGGATGCCGTCATCTCGATGAGCTTTTTGCCATCATACCGGTAGATCCTGGAAAATGATTGAAAATAAATATATTCCGGCGTTTTCAATATGTGCCAGATTTCCTCAGTCTTGAGACTTGACAGCTTAGCATTTTTGCTCAGGGAATGATAGGTTAGCTGACCGTCCGCCTCTTTTCGCCAGTAACCAAATTCCGCGTAACCACCCACATAAATCCTATGCTCTTTTTTGTTTCGCCTACTTTCCGTCCGGGAGACGATTTTGTCTTCGATAAAGCCGCCATTGTCTGCAAATTCGTCACAAAGAACAGACCTCACAATCTGCCTGTCGGGCATTTCATAGAGTTTCCAGGAAGCACCATCATATTCCAGCAGCCCGTCCGAATTGGCAACATAAATCATCCGGTCACTACTTTGATCGATTGCCCAATTTTGATTATGAGCCTTGTAAGTTGAAAAAGGAAAATTGGCAAGCGGTGGGGTTTCTTGTGCGGATGCCTGGAAGAAAATTAAAAAAAAAAGCAGTATAGCAATACCTAAGACAGGCTTATATTTCCTGGCCTGATCATGGTAAAGTAGATATAATAAAGATTTTCCTGGCGGGATAAAAATCATTGTAACACTCTTTAAATGTCGTTTTAACTCGCTGTTAGGGGGTTAAAGTGCAATTCGCTTGTAAAAACTATAACATTAGTAAATGAAAAAAGTATTTTTTTTTATTCTGCTTACTTCATCCATAGCGGTGGCGCAGGTAAAGCCATCGGACGATAATACCAAGAATGATATTCGTTACAATCTTAACGAATCCGGGTCACATTATGTGAAATTTACATTTACCAACCAAGCTTGGTTTCGGTTCAACGAGAGCAATCCTGGCACCACAGTTTTAGGCGATCCCAAGTCAAATACCTTCGATATTGGCTTACGCCGCACCCGTATTCAGATTTTCGGACAGATAACAGACCGCATTTTTTTTTACACCCAGTATGGAATGAACAACTTCAACAAAGTGAGTGCATTCCCAGGTTATAATACGAGCGGTGCGCCAAGTAACAGAAAAATTGCCGCCTTTTTCCATGATGCGCTGGGGGAATATGAAGTACAACGGCAAGGGACGAATTTTATACGTTTTGGGGGCGGGCTTACAGTTGTCAATGGACTTTCCCGGTTTTCGCAGCCAAGTATCGGAACAATTATGACAATGGATGTGCCGGTATTTGCGCAGGCTACCGTAGACCAGACAGACCAGTTTTCAAGGAAATTAAGTGTATATAGCCGTGGTCAGATTGGCAAGCTAAACTATCGTGTGGATGTAGCGGACCCTTTTCCAGTTGAAACAAATGGGGCGGCCCCGCCGGTACTTGGTGTGAATTCCGTTTTTGCACAACGCAAACACCATAAACAATTCCAGGGATTGCTGATTTATAACATTTTCGATACTGAAGACAATACTACGCCCGGATATATGACCGGTACTTACCTTGGGAAACGCAAAGTGTTAAATATTGAAGCAGGGATCATTTCGCAAAAAAATGCTTCATGGAGAAAAGAAGGGATCGATACGCTGTACAGTAGTATGACCCTCTGGTCAGTGGCGGGCTTCATGGATATGCCTTTGAATAAGGAAAAAGGTACGGCAGTTTCTGCCTATCTGGGTTATTTTGATACAAATTACGGAAAAGGCTACTTGCGTTATAATGGTATCATGAATCCCGCAACGGGTACAACACAGCCCATTTCGGGTGCAGGCGGAACACAAGGAAATGCTTATCCGATGTTTGGGACAGGTAGCGTTATTTATGCGCAGGCTGGATATAAATTTCAGGACGGGCTATTGGGAAGTCAGGGGACATTGATGCCCTATGCCTCGCTGCAACGTTCCGATTATGACAGACTGAAGAATCCCTTGAATGTTTATAATCTTGGTGTGAACTGGCTTATGAAGGGTCATAATGGTAAGGTATCGCTCAATTATGAAAATAGATCTGTTTATAGATCGAGCACGATTTCTGCTGAACTGGAATCGTACACGCGGCGTGGCTCATGGGTATTACAGTATCAGATTTCGATTTGAGAAAAAATCCTGAATCAACATCGACATATATCAAAAAAGGTTTCCGAGTCCCGGAAACCTTTTTTGATATATGATCTTGGCAATGCTGACTACGACAAGGTCAAAGCGCCGTTCATGGACCTTACAGCTTCCGCCGATTTTTCGAAAGCAGCTTTTTCTGCATCGCTCAAACGCAGGTTGATGATTTTTTCCCAGCCGTTTCGTCCCAACACAACAGGGACGCCCATACAAATGTCTTTCTGGCCATATTCGCCATTGAGATAAACACTGCAAGGAACAATGCGTTTCTGATTGCGAACGATACTTTCTACCAATAACAACGTTGCAGCTCCCGGTGCGTACCATGCAGAAGTACCGATCAGCTTAGTAAGTGTAGCGCCGCCCACCATAGTATCAGCAGCTACCTTTTCCAGTTGTTCGGAAGAGAGGAACCGGCTTACGGGGATTCCATTATATGTTGCGAGCCTGGTGAGCGGGATCATTGTAGTATCACCGTGTCCACCTATTACCATTCCGTGAATATCAAGTGGCGAAACATCCATGGCAAGTGCCAGGTAGGTTTTGAACCTTGCACTATCCAACGCTCCGCCCATCCCGATAAGCCGTTTTTTAGGGATACCTGATTCTTTCAGAGCCAGGTACGTCATAGTATCCATCGGATTTGAGACTACAATGATGATAGCTTTGGGAGAGTATTTCAGGATGTTTTCGGTCACACCTTTTACAATCCCGGCATTAATCCCGATTAGCTCTTCACGGGTCATTCCGGGTTTGCGCGGCAATCCTGATGTGATGACAACTACGTCTGATCCTTTTGTTTTTTCATAATCATTTGTAGAACCGACAGGCTTGGTGTTAAACCCCAGTAATGCTGCAGTCTGGTACATATCGAGGGATTTTCCTTCGCTAACTCCTTCTTTTATATCGAGTAAAACAACCTCTTCGGCCAACTCACGACGAATAATATTGTCAGCTGTGGTTGCGCCCACAGCGCCAGCGCCTACAACAGTAATCTTCATATTAAAATATGGTTAATTGTATAGAAATTAATGCTTTTTAAATTTTTCCCTAAAAGTAGGATACATAATTTGTTTAAACCAAAGGGAATGTGATTTTTTGCCGGAAAAGTATCTGGCCACATCCGAAATGCAATTTTTTACGTAACTTAATAGTTATATTCACAATATATGCCACTTTTTCTTTGCTTAAAGTAATGAATGACGAGTCAATGATAGCACGAATTTTAAATTCGATTTTTTTTAAAAATGCCAAAGGAAAAGCGGGTAGGTACGTAAGGAATTCTGCCAAGTTATTTGACCTCGCGAAAGACGTGGTGGGAAAGCTTCAGAATGTCGGTATTAAAGGCAATCTCTCAGAGTTCCAGGCAAGTGTCCAGCTACTTATCAGAATGGTACGGGCTTATGCTTCGGGAGAGTACAAAGGGCTACCATGGAAAAGCCTGCTGTCTATCGTAGCGGTGCTTATCTATTTTGTTTCTCCGATTGATTTGCTTCCTGACTTTTTGCCGGTAATCGGTATCACTGATGATGTCGCTTTGGTCGTTTGGCTTATCAAAACATTGGGTGATGATGTCAAAAAGTTCAGTGATTGGGAAAAGAAGGAAAAAACAATTAATATAGGATAAAGTGGTCCTGAATTTTAGTTCTTATTAAAAAGAATAATTATTTTTGTAAACATTAAAAGAAAAAAGATATGGAATCAATAACCGTTTTAGGAATTATGGGATTGGGTGGACAGGAGATATTTTTGGTTGCCTTGTTCGTTTTATTGTTCTTCGGTGCGAAGAAAATCCCTGAGCTAATGCGCGGTTTGGGGCAAGGTATCAATGAGTTTAAGAATGCTACCAAGGACGTAAAGGAAAATATTGAAAAAAGCATGGAGGATCCCAAATAAGGCTTCCAGCTTATACTTATCGAAGGTATCCAGAGCCTTTAAGCTAAAACTTAATGGCTCTGATTCTTTATTTATAACCCCACAAAGAAATTACATTGAAAGAGTATCTGACGCTGAGCGAAATTCAAAAAGATTTGCGTGAAGGTGAGTTGACATGCGTCAAGTTAGTAGATCATTATTTACAAAAGATTGAGTCCCAGTCCAATCTGAATGCTTTCGTCGAGGTTTATCATGATGAAGCCAGAAAATCGGCAATTCTTGTGGATGAAAAGATAGCGAACGGGACCGCAGGAAAGCTGGCTGGTTTAGTAATCGGCCTAAAAGACGTACTTTCCTACGAAGGCCACGGACTGCAAGCCGGGAGCCAGATTTTAAAGTCTTACAAAGCCCCGTATACAGCCACTGCTGTACAGAGGCTCATCGATGCTGATGCGATCATAATCGGTCGTCAGAATTGCGATGAGTTTGCAATGGGCTCCTCCAATGAGAATTCATCTTTTGGTCCGGTATTAAATGCGGCCGATACTTCCAAAGTTCCCGGTGGGTCTTCGGGTGGTTCCGCGGTTGCAGTTCAGGCTGGGCTGTGCCATGCTTCGTTGGGAAGTGATACGGGCGGTTCCGTTCGTCAGCCAGCAGCTTTTTGTGGAGTAGTAGGTGTTAAGCCTTCTTACGGAAGGATTTCCCGGTACGGATTAATTGCTTATGCTTCGTCGTTCGACTGCATTGGCCCTATTACAAAAAGCGTTTCTGATGCAGCCTTGATCCTGGAAATAGTGGCAGGAGCTGATGAGTTTGACAGTACGGTTTCTTCTAAGGCAGTGCCTGTTTACACGGAAAACCTGCAATGGAAAGGTAAAGCACGCGTAGGGTATATACGCGATACGATTGAAAATGAAGCAATATCACCCGAAATTCGTCGGCACACGCTCGACTTGCTGGAGTGGCTGAAAGCTGAAGGTCATGAAGTGACTCCCATAGATATGCCTTTACTGGATTCATTGCTGCCAACCTACTATATTCTCACAACTGCCGAAGCAAGTTCCAATCTTTCGCGCTTTGATGGTGTCAGATACGGTCATCGTAGTGCTCTTTCGGTTGACCTGGAGAGTTTATATAAAAAATCCAGGACTGAAGGTTTTGGTGATGAGGTAAGGAGAAGGATATTGCTTGGTACTTTTGTCTTAAGCGCAAATTATTATGATGCATACTATACCAAGGCGCAACGCGTTAGAAGATTGGTGCGGACGGAAACAGACAAGTTTTTCGAAAAGTTTGATTTTCTGATTTCGCCGGTTTCTCCAACAACGGCATTTACAATTGGTGAAAAAACGGAAGACCCTTTAAAGATGTACCTTGCCGACATCTTTACGGTACAAGCCAATGTCGTCGGTAATCCGGCAATTGCCATTCCAAATGGTGTGGACAATGAAGGAATGCCCGTCGGAATTCAAATTATGGCAACCTATTTTGGCGAAGAGAAAATGCTTTCATTTGCAAATTATCTGACACGGCATACCCAAAAAGGAGTCATAGCATACAATGCAAACCAATAGGCAAAAAGGAATAGGTTCGACGTTCAGTTTTTCAATCCAGTCACATACGATACAATGGTACCTGGATGAAATGTATTTTAAATAATTGTGCCAGAATCCGTTTGTTAAAAAACGCATATTTTGTTCTGGAAAGTCGATTGAGTGGAGGCAAATGTATTAGAGATTATTCTACTTCATCAGGCAAATTTTCAAATCATTGGAAATTTTATAAAGGATAGTTATCTGTAAGGAGTTTTATACCAGATTATTAGCCATTGAAAACCGGGAATTGATTAACCTTCAAAAACATTTATTGATGAGGATTTCAAAAAGAGTATTGTGGCTCGGAGCCATGTGTGTAGGAATTTGGAATACGCCTGTTATGGCGTCATTTTCACAAGTGAAGTTAGAGTTCGAACCCGATACATTGGAGGCCGCAACGCAGGCAGACGAAAGTTTAATGCCCTATTTGCCTGAGGTTGAGGAAATAAATGAAAATCCGGCGATCCCTGCGGAACTGCTCAAACAGCGGTTTGCAAAGTTGGAAAAATCTATTCCACTTACTTATCATAAATCCTCCCATGAATTTGTAGAATATTTTACCTATAAAAAGGCGAAATTCACAAAAACGATGATGGAGAAAATGCCTCTGTATTTTCCCCTTTTTGAGAAGACACTTCAAAAACATGGCCTTCCCGCTGAACTGAAGTACCTTTCAATGATCGAGTCGGGTCTTAATCCAACCGTTATATCACATGCCAGTGCCGGAGGATTGTGGCAATTTATGCCCGCCACGGGTCGTGAATTCGGGCTTTACCAGGATAGCTACATTGATGAACGTTTTGAACCTGTTAAAGCAACGGAGGCAGCTTGCCTTTATCTGAAACAGCTTTACCGCATTTTTGGTGACTGGGAGCTTGCCCTTGCGTCTTATAACACTGGTCCGGGTAATGTCAAAAGAGCCATGCGTCGTTCCAGGGGTACAACTTTCTGGACTATATATAATGTACTTCCACGCGAAACCCGCTCCTATGTACCCCAGTACGTGGCGATGAACTATATGATGAACTATGGTGCCGATCATGGGATATTCCCAGAAAATATGGAATATCAGATTCCAAATGATACGGTTCATGTGAACGGATATATTGACCTTGCTGCGTTTTGCGAACAGAGCCAGATTAGTTTTGAAGAACTGAAGAAACTCAACCCACAGCTCACAAAAACAACGCTTCCGGACCGTACAAGGGATTTTGTTCTGAAAGTGCCTAGTATGCAATATACTTATCTTGTGAGCAACAGAAGTCAGATCATGGACTCCTGCACGCGCAGGTATACGCAGGCGGGGGTGTTGATTGCGAGAATTGACAGTACTTATACCGATTCGCTTGGAAATACAGTGGCGTTCCCCTACGCGACAGTAGCTGTAAATAACGAAGGGGAGGAACAGGTCGAGGAGGAAACGGGCGAAGTAGTTGAGCGAAAAAGAACTAAAAAAACTTCCCATACTGTCCGTAGAGGTGAAAACCTGCTTTCGATATCACGTAAATACAGGGTGTCGGTCGCAGATCTGAAAAGGTGGAACCATCTGCGCCGTAGTACAATAAACCGGGGCCAGCGACTGGTTATCATCAGGGAAACAAGAGAAACAGTACCGGCAGCAACGCAATTGGCAGTTGTTTCACAAAAGAACGAAAAACCCGAGGTTTCTAACAGGGACAGACATACCAAAAAGCGTTATCACACCGTTCAGAAAGGCGATACCTTATGGATTATATCGCAACGCTATGGACTGGAAATCGGACAATTAAAAAAGAAAAATAAAATAAGAGGTAATGCAATCAAACCCGGGCAAAAGCTCATCATCTCTACTTAATAAATACTGTTTTAACACACACATGCTACTTATATGATTGCCTACGTTAACGGGACTGTTGCCTATAAGGATCCGGCATACGCGATAATTGACGCCAATGGGCTTGGGTATGAAATACGTATTTCTTTACAGACCTATACTTCATTGCCCGAACTTGGTGAGCGCTGTAAACTGGTTACGTTTCTCAACATCAGAGAAGATGCCCATATACTGTACGGTTTTTGGGGAAATGATGAAAAGAAGCTTTTTCTGGACTTGATTGGAATTTCCGGAGTCGGCCCCTCGACAGCATTGGTTATGCTTTCTTCACTTTCTTCTTCAGAAATACGTCAAGGAATAATTGATGAAGATATCAGGCTTATCCAGTCGATTAAGGGGATAGGCTCTAAAACTGCTCAACGCGTTATTTTGGAATTAAAAGATAAAATTCGCAAGGAAGACCTCTCGTCTACCGGACCGAAATCTGTGGGCTCATCATCCGGCACTTTAAGAAACGAAGCGCTAGCTGCCCTGGTTACCCTGGGCATACCGAAAGCAACGGCAGAAAAAAGTCTGGATGCGATCATAAAACGGGAAGGTCAGGATATTACAGTGGAAAATTTGATTAAACTGGCACTTCGTTAACCAATGCAATGAAATTGGGTGAAAAAATTTACGATAATAAAATCGTTTTGATGGATTTGATTGTGGTCGCAACTGCTCTAAATAAGTAATTATCTTGTCATCAACGATTTACTCCTTTCTTTTTAAGGCGTTAACTTTTTCTACCGGAGCGATATTGCTAACCAACGTTTCGGTAGACAGGGAATCGTCTTATTCAGACCAGCCGCAGGATTGGGAGATTCTGGCTGATACTTTAATAGAAGATACTACACGCAAAAACATAGACCGATCGGGCAATCAACTGATCATGCGATGGAAAGATTATTATTCCAACCGTATTGCAGAACCCCGTCCTCGCTCTCCGTTTTATCTGCGTGATCCTTCCAATATTTCTACAACCATTGTGCTGGACAGTGCCGGAAAAATCGCTGTTTCCGAAAAAATACAAACCCCAGAAGGAAACCTGAATTTTCGGGCACCCGAACGAATGGATCTTGAAACCTACGACAAGATTCAGGAAGATCGGGCCTTCAAAAATCTCTTGAGGGAATATGCCGGCAGGCAAGATGGTAAAAGTGCAATGGGGGCCAGGGGGCTTTTACCCAAACTGGATATGCCTCCTGCGCTTTCGAAATTGTTAGGGGATGATTTTATCAATTTTAAGCCGACAGGTTTCGTCTCCCTTGATCTTGGCCTGATGCATCAGTTCCTTGATAATCCGGCGATTCCTATCCGTCAGAGGCGAAATACCCAGTTTATTTTTAATGAACAAATCAGTATCAACTTTGATGCCAAATTGGGAGATCAGCTTGGTTTTCAAACCAATTTTGACACGAAGGCGAATTTCAATTTTGAGAATGCGATCAAGCTGAATTATAAAAATCCCGAAGAGAGTTTTATCAGAAAAATAGAAGCCGGGAATATCAACTGGGCCATTAACAGCCAGCTGATTCCCGGAATCCAGAACTTGTTCGGATTAAAGACAGATTTCCAGTTTGGCCGGCTGAGCGCAACCTTCGTGGCTTCGCAGCAAAAATCGAGCAAAGAGAGAATTGTGCTGCGCGGCGGGGCTCAAAACAGAGATTTTGAGTTACGTGCAGATACTTACGACGAAAACCGTAACTTTTTCCTGTCACAATATTTCCGGAATATATACGAAGGAGCATTAAAAAATACGCCTACCATTACCTCGGGTGTAACAGTTACCCGGATGGAGGTATATGTTACCAACCGGACAACTACAACTGAGTCACTACGGAATGTGGTGGGTTTTGCGGATCTGGGAGAGCCAGCTCCTTACAAATCCGCAAACCCGAACCTACAGCCCATAGTGGCTACTTCTCCGGCGAGTAACGGTGCCAATGGATTATATAAAGTACTTACTACGACCGAGGCTATCCGCCAGGTTGATAACACCAATTCTGCGGTTACAGCGCTCGGTCTCGAACGTACAGTTGATTATGAGTTATTACGTGGAGCCAAAAGGCTGATCGCCGACCGGGATTACACTTTTCATCCGCAATTGGGCTATATATCCCTGACCAATGCCCTGAGAAATGATGAAGTGCTTGCAGTTTCGTATGAATATACGTTAAACGGCCGGTCTTTTAAGGTCGGAGAACTGACGGAAGACTATCAGGCTCGTAAGGACGATGAAGTTATTGCGTTGAAACTATTAAAGTCTTCTACCATCAGGAACAATACCAAGCTTCCGATGTGGGACCTTATGATGAAGAACGTTTACTCTCTCGGTACCAGCCAGATTGATAAGCAAGGTTTTCAGCTGAGGATTATCTATAAAGATGATTTGACAGGAATAGACAACCCTAACTTACAGGAATCAAGTATTGCAAATATTCCTTTGATCAGGCTTATGGGACTTGATCGTCTCAACCCTGTTAATGATCTGCAGCCGGATGGAAACTTCGACTTCGTGGAAGGCATTACGATGGACAGCAAGACGGGGCGTATCGTTTTTCCGGTGCTGGAACCGTTCGGTACCAATTTGTCAAGGAAGTTCGGGACTGGTGAAGATGTTTTCCGCAACAAATACGTTTTCAGTGAGCTGTACCGGACTACAATGATAGATGCCCAGCAGGTCTCAGAAAGGAATAAATTCTTCATCAAAGGGTCATATCAATCGAGTGGGGGCGCGGAAGTTCAGCTGCCTTTTGGTGTATTGGAAACTTCGGTAACAGTAACTTCGGGTGGTGTGCCTTTATCTCCTGGCTCGGATTATATCGTGGAAGCGCAGATTGGCCGTGTCCGTTTGATGAATAGCAGTGTTTTGAATTCCGGGCGGGAAATCGTTATCGAATACGAAAGGCCTGACATGTTCCAGAACCAGATCCGCTCTTTGCTTGGTACACGTCTGGACTACGTGATGAACCGGGATGTCAGCTTGGGGATGACATTGATAAAATACCGTGAGAGACCCGCCGGCTTTTTATCCCGTGTATCTTTAGGAAACGAGCCGGTCAACAATACCATGATGGGCTTTGATATCAATATTCGTAAAGAAGTACCTTTCCTGACAAAATTGCTGGACAGGCTGCCGCTGTTGCAGACCAAGGAAATGTCTACAATCCAGTTCAAGGGAGAAGTGGCCAAATTATTTCCGGGAGTGTCCAAAGATGTAAATAATCGTTCTCTGGTAGATGATTTTGAGGCCGCACGTACTGTTTACGACCTTTCACGTCAGCCTCAAAAATGGAGATTGGCGTCAATTCCCCCGGCGTTTCGTGTCGGCACGGATGGGAAATCGCTATCCTATGGTTATAAAAGGGCTAAAATATCCGCTTACACGGTCGATAATATTTTTGGAGGAGATCAGGGTTTAGGCGGAGGTTATCAACCCCCTGCGAATATCGAGGCCTCTGACAGAGAGAACTTTTACGAGCGTTTGTTTTTACCGAACGATATTTTTCCGAACAGACCGATCGCAGGTTTGGTAACTTACCCTCAAAATGTACTTGATATCGCTTACTACCCAAGTGAAAGGGGAATGTACAACTACAACGTCGACCTGGATGCAACTGGACGTCTGAAAACTCCGCGTCAGAATTTTGGGGGAATAAGTCGTGCAATTACATCTGATAATGACTTTGACAATGCAAATATTGAAAGTATAGAATTCTGGATGCTTGATCCGTTTATTAAAGGCGACAATGGTGTTGTGCGGGATGGGTTTGAAGGTAAAAACAATACAACAGGGGGGAAACTGGTTTTCAACCTTGGGGATATTTCGGAAGACGTAATTCCGGACGAACGCTACAATTTTGAGAACGGCCTGCCGATTGTGCCAAAGCAGGTGGGTGTTAATGTGGATTCTACTGCATGGGGTTATGCTACAAAATCTCAATATCTGATCAATGCGTTCAGTAATGAATCCGGCGCCAGGGAAAGGCAGGATGTGGGCCTTGACGGGTTGAGCAATGCCGAAGAACGTGTCTTTTTTAAACAGTTTTTGGATCGACTTCCAGGGAATTTAACTTCGGAAGCCCGTCAGAGAATTTTGTCAGATCCATCCGGCGATGACTTTAAGTTTTTCCTGGGAACCGAGGCGGATAGTGCCAACCTCAAAGTTCTGGAACGGTATAAAAATTATATCGGAATGGAAAACAACTCCCCCGAAAGTCTTGGAAGAGCAACCGACGTTACCCCGGCTTCCACCAATATACCCGACGGCGAAGACATGAATGTTGACAATACGATCAACGACAATGAATCCTACTACGAATATGAAATAGATCTAAAGCCCGATCAGCTAGCCATTGGAAAGGGCTATGTGGTCGATAAGACCGAAACTAACGGCCAGTTCTGGTATCTTTTCCGGGTGCCTATCAAAGAATTCTCCGGCGTAGTAGGGAACATGAACGGTTTCAAATCGATCCGTTTCATGAGGATGTATATGACAGACTTTCAACAGCCGGTAGTACTGCGGTTTGCACAATTACAGATGGTCGGTCAGCAATATCGTAAGTATACCTCCAATCTCGATGCTCCCGGATTACAGGAAGTACCGGAACCTTACGATGCGAAATTTACGGTTGGTACGGTCAGTATCGAAGAAAACAATTCTGCAAGTAATAACAGTGCAAACAAATATGTTTACACGATCCCTCCGGGCTGGGTACGCGATCAGGACAATACACAGAGACCTCCTCTGTTATTGAACGAGCAATCGATGAGCCTTTGTGTGACCGATCTGCGGGACGGAGATTCTCGCGCGGTTTTCAAGAATGTAAATTTGGATCTGTTGTTCCGCAAAAGACTGCGCATGTACGTGCACATGCAAAATGAAGAAAATGAGGACAACATGGTCGGTGCTTTTATGAGAATTGGTACAGACCTTACCCAAAACTATTATGAGATTGACATATCTTCCCTGCGTGCCACCCGGCCATCGGAGTCAAACCCGTCGGAAGTGTGGCCGGAGGGCAATGAGCTGAACATAGCGCTGGCCGACCTGATTGAAGCGAAGGCACGGCGTAACCGTCAGTTGGATAAAAATCTGAGTGTTCCCTATACGATGGTGACTTCAGACGGAAGGTATAAGCTGACTGTGGTAGGTAATCCCGACCTAAGTTCCGTTCGTGTGATGATGATCGGGATGCGGAACCCGAAATCTGCGGACGAGCGACCAAAAACGTTCTGTATCTGGGTAGATGAAATGCATGTAGAAGGGTTTGATGACAAAGGTGGAATTGCCGCTATTGCACAGTTAAATGCGAAGCTGGCTGATTTTGCAACATTAACTGCATCAGGCAGACTCGAAACTTTTGGCTTCGGGAGTGTGCAGCAGCGGATTGGCGAGCGTTCGCGTAATTTTACCTCTGAATATGGGTTCTCGTCGAATATTGCGCTCGATAAGCTGCTTCCGCAGAGCTGGGGATTCAGCATTCCACTTTTCCTTAGCTATGATCGAAGGAATGTAAAGCCGCATTTTGATCCGCTTGATCCAGATACACCATTGAATACTTCACTGGGCAACCTTAGGTCCGACGAAGAGCGAGACGGTTACCGGCGCATGGTCGAGGAAAACGCAGTCCGGCGTGGGATCAACTTTTCGAATGTCAGAAAGGTGAAAACCAAACCCGGAGTAAAAAATCACTTTTATGATTTTGAAAACCTCTCTTTTACCTACGCCTACAGTGATGATAACCGACGGAATATTCTGACCCAGCAATATTCTCAAAGAATGTACAAGGGAGGTATCTCGTACGTATATAGTAGTCAGCCAAAGGCAATGGAACCTTTCAAAAATTGGAAGGCCACGAGTCGCTGGACCGATTTGATTAAAGACATCAATCTCACCCTGGCTCCAAATATGGTATCCCTGCGTGCCGATGTCGACCGTCGTTTCCTGAAAACACAGCTTCGTAATGCGGATCTGACAACAGAGGGCATACAACCTTTGTTTGAAAAATATTTTTGGTTCAACCGTTATTATGACTTTGGCTGGAACCTGACCAGAAATATGACCCTGACATATAACGCCACGGCCAATTCGATCATCGATGAGCCGATGGGCGACCTTGACACGGAAATAAAAAAGGATTCTCTGTGGAAAAATTTCAGGAAACTTGGACGGATTAAGAATTTCGATCAGCGAATTGACCTAACTTATCGTCTGCCGCTTGATAAAATACCGCTAACGGACTGGATGACTGCGGATTACAAGCATTCCGTGGCTTATCAGTATCAGGCCAATGCTTTTGGATTAAAAGATACGCTCGGGCTCCCTTTCGGGGATATTATCCGGAACAGCAGAGAACGTGGCGTGACCGGGAAAGTGGATTTTGTATTGCTTTACAATAAGTTGAGGTATCTCAAATTTGCCAATACACCATCGGCAGCCAGGAAGAATTTTGCAAGAAGCCCTGGTGATATCGAGGATATTGATATGCGCACGACAGATCTGCTGAAGACCGTAACGCGCGCCCTGATGACTGTACGAGGTATCAATGTAAGTTACTCGGTACTGGAAACGACAGCTCTTCCGGGATATCTGCGGGCACCAAAATACTTTGGGCTTGATAATGCCAATGCGCCGGGTTTACCGTTTGTTTTAGGACAACAGGATAGAAACTTTCAGGTCAAGGCGGCACAAAAAGGCTGGATAACCACCAGCGAGCAGCAAAACCAGCCCTTCCAGCAAACTATAGCCAAGAATTTTTCTGCCAACACCACATTGGAGCCTTTCAAGGATTTTCGCTTGATTATCGAGGCCCGGCTCACCAGGCAGGACGCTTACCAGGAGTTTTACCGACCTGATGCTACCGGTGATTTTGTGTCGCAAAGCCCGTTGAGAAATGGCCAGTTCAGTATGTCATTTATGTCATTCAGGACGGCATTCGGCAAAATGCGGCGGGATAATTCTTCTCCGGTTTTTGATAAATTCCGTGCGTATCGGGCCATCCTTCGGGACCGGCTTAATCAGGAAAATCCGAGTGGTGGAGAATATAACGAGACGTCGCAAGATGTTTTAATCTCATCTTTCTTCGCGGCGTATACCGGAAAAGATCCCCAGACAGTTCGTACAAATCCATTTTTGAAGTTCCCAATGCCGAACTGGGATTTGAGCTACAACGGTTTGTCGCAGCTGGCTGCATTCAAGAAGCTTTTCAGCTCATTTACACTCAGGCATAAATACATGTCCAACTACAGTGTGGGTAATTTCACTTCGTCACTCGATTATGAGGCGTTGTATGTGAACCTTGCCGTGACAGGTTATCCTTTGTCATCCAGGTTGAATGAGCTTGGGCAGTACGTGCCTGTTTTTTCTATGAGCACCATCACCTTGTCTGAGAGGTTCCAGCCGCTGGTGGGAGTTGAGTTCCGGACTCAAAGCCGGGTTACAGCCCGTCTGGAATACAACCGGGACCGGACAATCGCGCTGAACCTGTCGAATGCCCAGGTGGCAGAGCTGTTTAATCAGGATATTACGGTGAACATAGGATTTACCAAAAACAACCTCGCAATTCCTTTTAAGATCAATGGCGTAAAAAAGAAACTGAAGAATGATATGACCATGCAGCTGGGCCTTACTTTCAGGGATACGCGATCAATACAGCGGAAATTTGACGGAGAAAACATTCCTATTGCCGGAAATATTAACTTTCAATTGAGACCTACGGTTAATTATATGGTTAACAATCGTTTAAGCTTGCAGTTCTATTTTGACAGAACATTTAACGATCCGTTGGTATCTAACTCGTTTTATCGGGCAAGTACATCGGGCGGAGTACAGTTGAAGTTCAATTTGGCAGAATAATATTTTGATTTGGAAAATACATCGTACATCCTGTAATTTGCGTCGCAAAGATGTTCAAAACTTACCTAATCGCACCATGGATTTCCCATCAGAACTTAAGTATACAGAAGATCACGAGTGGATTCGTATTGACGGAGATACGGCATTTATCGGGATCACAGACCACGCTCAGAACGAATTAGGTGATATTGTATACGTGGATATCAACACGGTAGGGGATGCACTCGAAAAAGGAGAAGTGTTTGGTTCGGTCGAAGCAGTAAAGACAGTTTCTGATTTGTTTATCCCGGTTGCAGGAACAGTCGTTGAGGTAAATGAGGAGTTGGACGGAGAGCCTGAACTTGTGAATACGGATCCATACGGACGGGGCTGGATGGTTAAAATAAGTTTATCAAATCCTGGTGATCAGGACGGCCTGCTTTCAGCCGAAGATTATCAAAAGTTTATAGGCGCCTGATATGAAGGTAGAAGCTCCAAACGGAGCTTTTTTTTTGGAGAACTGGTTTAAATTATCAGATTCAGGCTTAAGTTTTTTGCAAGATCAATATGAAATTATTAATTCGTTCAGTTCGGATAATTGATAAAAAGTCGCCTTTCAATGGTCAGGTCAGCGATGTACTGATCGAAGGCGGGAAAATAAAACAAATTGGGAAAGACATTGAAAAAGGTGACGCTGAAATAAAAGAAGCAGCCGGACTATGCGTATCGCCAGGCTGGATTGATATGCGTGTTGCTTCCCGTGATCCGGGTTTTGAACATAAAGAGGATCTTGGAACTGTTCGCTCGGCCGCCGCGCATGGTGGGTTTACTGAGATTGTACTTTTACCAAATACTGAACCGGTAGTCCATAGTAAGGACACATTGAACTATATCCTCAAATCTGGGCCGGATGAGTTGGTAAAGCTGCATGCTACGGCTGCTATAACCCGCAAAACCGAAGGCATTGATTTTACAGAAATGATCGACCTGCATGAGGCCGGAGCTGTTGCATTCACCGACGGCGAGCACGCTGTCCAGAATGCCGATCTGTTTCTGAAAACGATACTTTATCTGCAGCCTTTGAATGCTTTGCTGATGAATCGGCCGGAGGACCGGCAGCTGACACTTTACGGACAAATGCATGAAGGTGTTACCAGCACGCTCACCGGTATGAAAGGTATACCTTCGCTTGCAGAAGAAATGATGCTTTCGCGAGACCTTAAATTACTGGGGTATGCACTTGAAAAAAGTATGTACAAGTCTTCTGCACCTGCTTTGCATGTTTCTCTGATATCTACCAGCAGTGGAGTTGAGCTGATCAGGCAAGCAAAGAAAAGCGGGCTCCCGGTTTCTTGTGACGTGGCAGCCCACCAACTGGCCTATACGGACAGCGATCTGATGGGATTTGACACAAACCTGAAAGTTAATCCTCCTTTTCGTGCCAAAGCAGATGCTGATGCGATCAGAGCAGGTTTGGCTGATGGGACAATCGATGCGATCGTGTCCGACCATAGCCCGCATGATGAAGAAAGCAAGAACCTGGAATTTGATCATGCGGATTTTGGCATAACTGGCTTAGAGACAGTTTTTTCTCTGGCAATTATGCACAGTGAACTTGCTGTGGAAGACATCATAGAAAAGCTCACCGTCACACCGCGAAACATATTGAGATTGGAAAACAAATCCATCGAAGAAGGTGCCGAGGCTAACCTTACTTTTTTTAACCCGGATGAAGAATGGACTTTTGACAAAAGCTATTCAAAATCTAAAAACACACCCTTTTTAGGGCAGGTATTACGTGGAAAAGTCTGTGGGGTGATTAATAGTGGAAAACAGGAGTGGTATATATGAAAAACATCATCGCATATTTTGATAAGCCGCTTCTAAAAGTATCCATGGCCTTTTCTGTCATAACAGGATTTGCCGCCTTTCTTTTTTTTCTGGGATTATATTTTGTCGGAGTTCCGCCGTTGGGCAGCGTAAGGTCGTTGGACATGGGAATATATGTCATCCTGATAGCCGGAGCCTGCTTATATTACAGAAAAAAATACGGTCATGGATTTCTCCATTTATGGGAAGCACTTACGATTGGTTATTTTATCACTTGTGTCGCGGCAATGATTAATGGTTGGCTGATTTATCTTTTTGTAACGTATGTCGATACGTCCGTATTCAACGAATATATAACCAATGCGCTTGCGGTTTTAGACGCCGGGCGGAAGACGCAGACAGCATATATGAAGGACGATGAATTTAATTCGCTCTATCAAACTATAAAATCCAATAAGCCTTCGATTCTTATCAGCAATGAGATCAGTCAAAGGCTGCTTATGGCGATCATACCGATCCTGGTTATTTCATTGATATTCCGGAAGCAGGACTACGGCGTATTTCAGGATAAATCCTAATTTTATAGAATGCCGGTCCGATTTGCATGCAACCTAAACAATTACATATAATGGAAGAAAAAGTATCTACAGCCCGAGTTGCCCTAAAGTATGGCGTTCTTGGGTCCGTTGTCATCATGATTTTTACGACTATTATTAATGTTGCAGGGCTGTCGCAGAACAAAATTCTATCGTCCCTATCTTTTGTTTTTATGATTGTGGCCATCGTTTTGTCGATGAAGGATTTTCGTGAACAGAATAAAGGATTTATGTCGTATGGAGAAGGGCTGGGGTTGGGAACACTCGTTTCGGCCGTGATGGGTTTGCTGAGCTCTGCTTTCACCATGTTCTATATTCAGTTTATCGACAATACGCTTCTCACCCAGGGGATGGATAAAGTCCGGTCGGATATGGAGGCCAAAGGAATGGACGATTCCCAGATCGATCAGGCGATGGAGTTGTCCCAGAGATTCATGTCGCCCGGCGTTGTTTTTGCAATGGGTGTGTTTATGTATATTTTAACGGGGTTCATTATTTCCCTGATAGTTGCAGCCATTGTCCGGAAGGAAAAGCCTGTTTTTGAGTAAAATGCCTGTCTAAATAAATTCAAAGCGTGTTAGCAATTTTTCAGAAAGAGATCGGCAGTTTCTTCAATTCCCTGATCGCCTATATCGTTATGGCTGTATTTTTAACGGCTGTGGGATTGATCGTGTGGGTTTTCCCCGATTCCAATATTCTGGATTATGGCTATGCCGAGCTGGGATCTTTTTTTCAGCTCGCACCTTATGTACTTCTGTTTTTGATTCCGGCCATCACAATGCGCTCGCTGGCCGATGAGATCAAAACCGGTACGCTTGAATTACTTCTTACAAAGCCTTTGCTGAACCGGGACTTAATTTTAGGTAAATTTTTTGCAAACTGGACGCTGGTGCTCATCACCCTGTTGCCAACGCTTATCTACTATTATAGCATTTACAAACTTGGAAATCCGGAAGGTAACATTGACTCCGCAGCTGTATTCGGATCTTATATCGGCTTGATGCTTTTTAGCGGTGTACTGGTGTCCATTGGCTTATGGTCCTCTTCATTAAATGATAACCAGGTCGTTGCCTTCATCCTCGGGGTATTTATTGCTTTCATCTGGTATATCGGTTTTGGAGCGATTTCTGACCTTGCTGGCACAGGGCTGGTTGCAGAGATTTTTTCCTGGGCTGCTTTGGACAGGCAATATCTTTCACTAGGCAAAGGCCTTGTAGACTCCCGCAACGTCATTTACCTGCTGAGCCTGATGGCGTTTTTTCTTTTCCTGACTTACATTCAGGTGCAAAAGCTCAGAAAATAGAAACATTTTTCTCTTCCCGTTTCTTCTTATTCTCCTCATAAGAGCGTTAAAAGTCAATTAATTCAGCTTCGAGGTCTTTGACTCTTAACCTTTTGATCCATTTTTGCCAGTTGATCGTATATTAATTCAGAAACCCTGAAACGAAAAACCTATCTCTCGCCAGAGATTTACATCAGAACTTAAACCTTAACCTAAAGTGCTAGAAGCGGTCAAAGAGGCAATAATTTGTAGAAACCGGCGTATGGTTCTTCCAAAATTTTATTAGCTTGCCTTTAAGTAATTTACAATTAACTATTAAGCGACTCTTGGCGACTAGCAAGGTAAAATATTCGGAAGAGGAACTGGTGGTAGCTCTGAAAAGAAACGAGCGAACCGCTTTTGAATTCCTGTACGATCACTACTCAGGAGCTTTATATAATATCATTTCAAAGACGTTGAGGGATGAGGAGAAAGCGGCCGATGTATTGCAAGAATCCTTTTTGAAGATATGGAAGAATATAGCTTCCTACAATCCGGAAAAAGGACGACTCTTTACATGGATCATAAATATTGCGCGAAATGGTGCGATAGATGCCGCCAGAGTGGAAGGAAGAAAGCCGGCAATGGAAGATATTGGCGATAAAGCTGCCATGAACGAACGGGACGTCTCCGGAGATTCCCAAACGATAAGTTCGGAAATGAAAGCAATCGTAGATATGCTCAGGCCCGAAAGGAAAATCCTGATTGATATGGCCTACTTTCAAGGCTATACCCATGAGGAAATCTCCGAGGAATTGAGTATCCCGTTGGGAACGGTGAAATCGAGAATCCGAACAGCATTACAAGAGTTAAAACAATACTTTTCAGTATGAATATCCAAGCCTACATAGAGTCCGGTATATTAGAGGAATATGTATTGGGCACTGTTTCTCCTCAGGAAAAACAGGAAGTGGAGTGTATGTCACATATTTACCCAGAAATAAAAGAAGAGCTGTTAAGAACTGAGAGCGCTTTGGAAGAATATGCATTAAAACACCAAACACCCCCACCTCCCTCATTAAAAGAGGCCCTTTTTGCCCAGATGAATTTTGACACAAATGAGGGGTCGCAAAATACAGAATCTTCTGAACTGACTGTCGAAAATAACGAATCCGAAAATACATCCGACGTAGCACTATCTCATGCAGATGCCAGCGAAACCAAAGTAGTTGCTAATGTTTTCGAAAAAGAGGTTGTGCGCGAAGTTGCACCGCTCTGGGCCAGACTGGCCGTTGCTGCATCTGTAATATTAGCGATTTTTGCAGGATGGTCGGCCGTGCAGATGTCGGGCATGAAAACCGGCATGAAGCAGATGGCGATGGAAATGGATGGCGTGAAAAAGAATTACGATTACGCCCAATCGCTCGCGAGCTTGTACAGGAATCCCCAGTATAAGACAGTTCACCTTGCAGGATTGGAAAAATCTCCGCAAAGCTCTGTTGCTGCATTCTGGAATCAGCAGACCAACGAAGTTTTGCTGGATGTGCAGAATCTTCCTGCGGCTCCGGCCGGGAAACAATATCAGTTATGGAGCATTGTTGACGGTGTTCCCGTTGATATCGGAATGCTCGACCATGAATTTTCAGGTAAGGTTTTGAAAATGAAAAATACAAAGGCAGGATCCGTAGCTTTCGCTATCACGCTTGAAAAAGAGGGAGGAAATCCAACCCCGACCATGGAAGAAATGTATGTCATGGGTAAGGTTTAAGTTTTTTTAGTCAGTTTACAAGAGTTCATGAAGCGTAGAAATTTTATTGGAAGTATTGCGGCCGGCAGTACTGTATTATCATCCACCTCCCTAGTCACAGGAGGTGGAATCGTTGAAAGCCATTCCAAAATTGAAAAAAGCAAAGCCTCACTCAAAGCAGATGTCGTCATCGCAGGCGGCGGGCTGGGCGGATGTGCAGCAGCACTGGGTGCATTAAGGAACAATCTCAAAGTTATATTACTGGAAGAAACGGACTGGATCGGTGGGCAGCTGAGCCAGCAGGGCGTCCCGCCCGACGAGCACCAATGGATAGAAACACACGGCGCGACACAGTTGTACCGTGATTTTCGGCAATCAGTCCGGCAATATTATAAAAGAAACTACCCCCTTACAGAATCAGCAAAAAGTCGGGAACACCTCAATCCGGGTGACGGATCGGTGTCTAGGCTTTGTCATGAACCGCGGGTAACCGTGGCCGTGCTGACCGATATGCTTGCTTCGTATATTAGTTCCGGTAAGCTCACGCTTCTTCTCGAACATAAGGTTGTTTCTGCCCAGGTAACTGGTAATAAGGTTGCCTCTGTGGATGCCATTGATAAAAAAGATGGTAAGGGAATTACATTGAATGCCCCATATTTTGTGGACGCCACCGAGCTAGGCGATTTGCTTCCACTGACAGGAACTGAATTTGTAATCGGAACAGAGTCGAAAAGCGAGACAAAAGAACTGCATGCGCCCGAAAAGGGAAATCCGGGAAATAACCAGGCATTCACCGTTTGTTTTGCAATTGATTACCAGCCGGGTGAAAATCATGTGATTCAAAGACCTGCAGAATATGATTTTTGGAAAAATTTCATTCCTAAAATGAATCCCGCGTGGTCAGGAAAATTACTGGATCTGTCTTATTCCAATCCCAAAACTCTTGAACCCAAACAGCTAGGTTTTCACCCCGAAGGCATCAGCACGGGAGATAAACTGAACTTATGGAACTACCGGAAAATTCTCAGCAAAGACAATTTTCTGCCCGGCACTTATAACGGTGATATCACGATTGTAAACTGGCCGCAGAATGATTATTTCCTGGGAGATCTGGTGGGAGCGAATGAAAAGGAATTCAAAAAGCATTTTGAGCGCGGGAAACAATTGAGCCTTTCGCTACTATACTGGCTTCAGACCGAAGCTCCCCGTCCCGACGGAGGCAAAGGCTGGCCCGGAATCCGCCTGAGAAAAGATGTGATGGGCACCGAAGACGGACTCGCAAAATATCCTTACGTTAGAGAATCACGAAGAATAAAGGCGGTGTTCACAATCAAGGAAGAGCACGTCGGAGCTGCCAACCGCGCTTTGATCACCGGAAAAGAATCGGGAAATACCGCCGCCAAATTTTACGACAGCGTCGGAATAGGATATTATCATATCGATTTACACCCAAGCACAGGCGGAGACAATTACATTGATTTTGCATCTTTGCCATTTCAAATACCATTGGGCGCGCTACTGCCCGTGAGGATGGAAAATCTGCTTCCAGCCAATAAAAATATAGGCACAACGCATATAACCAATGGCTGCTACCGCCTGCACCCGGTTGAATGGAGCATTGGAGAAGCTGTAGGACTGCTGGTTAAATATGCCTCAGAAAAGAAAGTTCTCCCACGGGTCGTGCGGGAGAACAAGGAATTATTGAGGGAATTTCAGGAGTTTGTGAGACGGGAGGGGATTGAGACGGAATGGAGATAAACATGTATTGGCTAGGCGTTCCTTTCGCGTTCGGGAGTCGCTTTTTGCTAGTAGGTCGGTTTTTGTTACAATAATTTCAGCCCTTTGGGCTTATTTTGTTCGTGTAAAATGCATTTTGTCATTTTCATCTGCCTTCAATAAATCTATCATCGGCGGCATTGTTAACTTCAACAACCGGAGAGGCTGAAATAATTTCAACTGCTGTGTCCGATGTTGCAGAATAGCGCCAGAATAACAATCCCGAAGGGATGTAATTATTATAGAAAAATTGGTCACCGAAAGCCATTAACCCCGATGGGGTGGCATTATTGATGAATTATGTCACCCCATCGGGGTTTCGAGTTTCGCTGACGGGTCGGTTTTTTGTTATAATAATTTCAGCCCTTTTGGGCTTATTTCGTTCATGTAAAATGCATTTTGTCATTTTCATCTACCTTCAATAAATCTTTTATCGGCGCCATTAACTTATATCGGAGAGGCTGAAATAATTGCAACTCCTTTGTCCGATGTTGCAGAATCGCGCCAGAATAACAATCCCGAAGGGATGTAATTATTATAGAAAAATTGGTCACCGAAAGCCATTAACCCCGATAGGGTGGCATTATTTATGAATTATGTCACCCTTTCAGGGTTTCGAGTTTCGCTGACGGGTCGGTTTTTTGTTATAATAATTTCAGCCCTTTTGGGCTTATTTCGTTCATGTAAAATGCATTTTGTCATTTTCATCTATCTTAAATAGATCTATCATCGGCGGCATTGTTAACTTATATAGAAAGGTTGAAAAACTTGCAACTCCTTTGTCCGATTCCGTAGGAATGCGCCAGAATAACAATCCCGAAGGGATGTAATTATTATAGAAAATTGGTCATCGAAAGCCATTAACCCCGATGGGATGGCATTATTTATGAATTATGTCACCCTTTCAGGGTTTAGAGTTTTGGCGACGGGTCGGTTTTTGTTACAAAAATTTCAGCCCTCTGGGCTTATTTTGTTCGTGTAAAATGCATTTTGTCATTTTCATCCACCTTCAATAAATCTCTTATCGGCGGCATTGTTAACTTCAACCGAAGAGGCTGAAATCATTTCAACTCCTTTGTCCGATGTTGCAGGATCGCGCCAGAATAACAATCCCGAAGGGATGTAATTATTATAGAAAAATTGGTCACCGAAAGCCATTAATTCTGATGGGGTGGCATTATTTATGAATTATGTCACCCTTTCAGGGTTTCGAGTTTTGCTGACGGGTCGGTTTTTGTTACAATAATTTCAGCCCTCTGGGCGATTGGCTTACGGAAGGGAAGTAGGCGAGTTGCTGAGCAGTGCCAGCGCCGAAAACTGGACAGCCGAATTATGGACCATGTTCGGCGGCTACATCCTCGCCCTGCAAGAGCTGGGTAACGTGTCGGACCTTCCCAATACCTTTTCATCCTTCAAAGAATTGCTGGAATTTTTCGAAAAGGTCGATAAAATAAGACTAGCCAACACCTAACCCACGAATTTATTCGTGGGAAACACGAAAAAAGAAAAAACGTCCCGGCAAGCCAATGAGGTTAGCCGGGACGTTTTTTTTATATAGACGGAAAGATCTCTCAAACGTCAAATATATCTCTCACCAAAAGCTCAAAAGCGCCAAGCGATTTAGAGGTCAAAGTTTCGGTTTCAGTGAAAGGCTTTAATCCGATAAATTTTCCCGTTTCGTCAAGCACATATACCAGCACAATGCGGTCATTTGGCTCCACAAGCCAGTATTCTTTCACACCGTTTTCTTGATATATCTCAAACTTCTCATTCATTTCTCTTTCAGTGTTGCCGGGAGACAATACCTCAATGATAAGATCAGGTGCACCTATGCATCCTTTGGCGTCGATTTTGGCTGGATCGCAAATCACGCAAATGTCGGGTTGCACTACCGTGTGGATCCTGTCTGAATCAGCCTTTTGAACAGGCGTTAACCGCACATCAAAAGGCGCAACGAAGACTTTGCGTGTTGAGCGGTGAAGGTGATTGCTGATCTGCCTAAAAATTTCGCCTACGTATTGTTGGTGCCTGGTCGCAGGAGCTGGAGACATTTTGAAAATCTTGCCTTTAATCAGCTCAATACGCTCTTCCAACTGCCATTTGAGATAATCGGCATAAGAGTAACGTGCATTTAAATCCAGCTGATTGAGGCTTGTGATTTTCATAATTTGTAAAATGATAATTGATGATAGCTATCAGGCAGGTTGCAACGTGCTACTTGGCAACGGCCGAAAATGCTGAATTGTATTCCGCTCTACCGCTTTCTCTGCATGCCAGAGATCATAATTCCGTTGAATGTCAAGCCAGAATTCTGCGGTGGTTCCGAATGCTTCCGACAATCGTACACACATCTCCGAGCTAACCCCCTGGTGTTCGTTCAAAATATTCGAAAGCGTTTTTCGGGTCACGCCTAAGCCCTTGGCGATCTCCGCCAATGTATAATTATATCCCGTTTCCTCTCTCAGTCCCTCAATCGTTTCCCTGATCAATGCGCCGGGATGTGAAGGTCTCATTCCTCTTTTCATACTTCTACTAATTAATGATAGTCCAGATAGTCGACATCGTAAAAATCTCCGTCCTCAAACCTGAAAATAATTCACCAGTTTCCCGACACATTCACAGCGTAAAACCCTCTCAGCTTTCCCGACAAGGGGTGTAACCTTGATCCCGGCGTACCGATATCGTCCAAAGATTTCGCAAACTCCAATCGAGTCAGGATATTACGAATTCTTGTAGTGTGTGCTGCGGGCAATTTTGTGGCGTCTTCATTTTCAAAAAACAACCGCAAGCCCTTGTGTTGGAAACTCTTGATCATTAACACAAATGTAACAGGGTATGTTACATTGTCCAAAAGAAAAAAAGCGAGCAGGCCGTAAAACCTGCTCGCTACATACATTAGTGCTATCTACCTATTTCCCACCCTTAGCTTTCTTCAAAGCCTCAGTCGTCAAATAATACTTTGCAATCATATTAGGCACTTCCCATTCCGGAAGTTTTCCTTCCTTGAGATATTCCATATACTTGTTGGCAACCTGGGCAAAGTGTGCTTCGTGGCCGTTGTCGTATTTTTGAGGAATTACCAATTCCCAGCCGGCAGGGATTTTTTTCAACTCAATGCCCGGATATTTATCCTGCACTGATTTGAATGCGGCCGCTACTGCGTCTTCATAACCTTTGCTTTTATCGGTCGTTTCAATATAAAGTACCGGTTTGTATTTCTGGTCTTTTCCCTGGCGAACGATCAGATTGGATTTGGAGCCTTTCATGATCGAGTAATGCGTATCGCCCGTTCCTTCAGGTGCCTGAAAATTCCAGATAACAGAAACTTTTGCATGAACGCCTTTCAGCGCATAGTTCATTTCACCGTTGGAATATACATTCAAAGTGCTGTCAGTCACATCCTTGCTTAGAAAGTCAGGATATTTACCACTTTTTGTCACAAGGTTAAACTGCGAAGGAGTAAGCTTCGTAGCAGACCTTTTGGCAGACAATAGCTCAATGTCTTTCTGATAATCCAATGCGGTATTGGGGAAACAACTCCATTGAACAAGGTCCACAAGGTGCGTGGTAACATCCACCATTCCTTCGCCCTGCTGGGCTACATCAAAGAACCAGGTCGGGCGTACCAGCGGTTCGCCGGATATGTATTTAAAAAAATGATGCACACTTTCCTTTACAACCGCCGGATCTGTGGGGGTGCCTTTCTGTAACTCACCAAAAATATCCGGAATTGAAGCCAGCTCGCGCTGCAATGCATTTGTGATTTCATAACGCTCGGTCATGATATCATAAAGCAGCACTTTATTCTTTTCAGCACTGGTGAAAGCCTCTTTCAGTTTTTCAAATCCCGCAGCATCGATCGCCATGGGCTTGTCCGCCAGTACATTAAGGCCAGCGTCCACAGACTTTTTGATATAATCTGTTTTTTTCTGATTGTTTCCTGCCAAAACCACTACATTACCTTTCTTTTCCGACAGCATTTTATCCAAAAAATCGGCGCCGGTGTACACTTCTTCTTTCCAGCTGGTAGGGTTTTCGGCGGCTGAATTATACTTTTCAACCTTGTCCAGATATGCTTTTACGTCCGGCCCTTCCGACGCGTAAACGTGTACAACGGAATCAACATCGGCGTACATTGATTTCTGCACCAGGGCTGCGTGGAAATGGCCCGGTTCAACAACTATGAGGCTCAACGGTTTTTTTGTCTCGTCCTTTTCCTCTTCCTTCTTCGAATTACATCCCTGATTTAATGCCATTGCGCTCATTAAAGCGATTGTCAAGAGTTCTTTTCTCATTTTTTTAGATTGAGGTAATTTTTGCAAGATAGTCTCAAAGCGGAACTATGCCTGACTGTAGGACGAAATTTCTTTCAGTCTCCCTGAACTCGCTTTGTCAATAAACAAAATGGCATTCGGGTGGTTCCGCAGGATGGTCGACGGGAATTCTTCTTTGATATCCTCTTCCACGGTATGATAGATCGCGTCGGCCTTTTTTTCTCCGGGAACAATGCAAAAAGCGTATTTCGCCTTGAATAGAACCGGGATCGTCAGCGTAAGTGCTCGTTCCGGAACATCTGCGAACGTTGCAAAACAGCCGTCGTTAACCTGCTGCTGCCTGCAAGCATTGTCCAATTCTACCTGTTTGACGATCAGAGGATCATCGAAAAAAGCCACGTGCGGATCGTTGAAAGCCAGGTGTCCGTTTTCGCCAATTCCCAGGCAGACAATATCTGTTGGATATTCCTCTAAAAGTGCCGCATACCGTTTGCATTCTTCTTCGATATCGGTAGCGTTACCGTCGAGATACCAAACGCTATTCAAAGGAACTTTATCAAATAGCTTCACTTTAAGGAAATTTCCGAAAGCCTGTGGTGCATCACCAGGCAGACCGATATATTCGTCCATGTGGAAAGCGTTGATCTTTTGCCAGACGATACCTTTCTCGGTGAGCAAAGAGGCCAAAAACTCATTTTGTGACGGGGCAGAGGCAAAAATAATATTTACGAATTCCTGCGACTTTTGTAATTCCCGGATTTTATCTGCGATCGCAGCGGCCGCATTTTCACCCATTTCCTGTCTTGTGTCAAAAATCTTTATTTCCAGATTACCGGCTTTCATTGTTGTGGTGCTGATTATATTAACTGTTCCTGATTAAAAATTATTCGTCCTTTAACGATGGTTTTCTTCATGCGGATGTCTTCGTCGAAAATGACAATATCCGCGTCCTTTCCGGCCACCAATGAGCCTTTTGTTTTGTCCACACCCATAATGCGCGCAGGCGTCAGCGTGATCATTCTTATTGCATCCAGAAGGGAAACATCGGCCATTTTTATCATGGTTCTTACCAGCCTGTCGGCCGTAGAAACGCTTCCGGCAAAAGAGGTACGGTCCGGCAATTTGGCTACGCCGTCTTCAATGATCACTTTCAGGCCGTTTTTCAGCGAGCCCAGAGTACTTTCGCCTTCCGGCATACCGGCCCCGCGCATGGCATCGGTGATCAGTGCAATTCGATCGGCCCCTTTTATTTTATAGATCAATTTGAGGAGCGGCGCGGGAAGATGGACGCCGTCGGCTATAATTTCCACATCCATATCGAGTAAAAACGCGCTTTCAATGGTTCCAGCGTAGCGAAATGCATTTTTCCGCGTAACGCCGGACATGGCTGAGTAAAGGTGTGTGGCCAATGTATAACCGTTTTCATACGCATCCAGCACTTCTTCGTAGATCGCGTCAGTATGGGCCACGGCCGCCAGAATACCTTTTTCTCTGAGTCTTTTCCCAAAAGCAATAGCTCCCGGGAGCTCGGGCGCGGCACTCCATCGCGTAATTGACGAAGAGTAGGCGAGCACTTCTTCATATTCTTTTGGATCGGGGTTTCGTATGTACCGCGGGTCCTGCGCGCCACGCTGGCTCAAAGCGAAATAGGGACCTTCCAGGTGCATTCCCAGAAACTGGGCAGCTTTATGATTATTGGCATTCGCTTTTTTGTAAAGATCAAGCGTTTCCAATAAATCCTCTTTTTCGCTGGTCAGGGTGGTTGGTACCATCGCTGTAGTACCATATCGGGCGTGCGTTTCAGCGATTTTTAAAAATGCCTCCTCGCTTCCATCCATAAAATCATGACCGCCGCCGCCGTGAATATGCAGGTCGATAAATCCCGGCGCGATGTAATTCCCGCCAGCGTCAATGACTGTGGCATCCGCAAAGTCAATATTTCCTTCGTGTACACCAAGGATCACACCATTTTCAATTACCACTGTTCCGTTGCGGATATAGCGGAAAGGTGTTATGATGGTTCCATTGGTTATTTTTAAGCGCATATGTTTTTGGCTGTCGGCCGTCAGCACTCGGCTTCCGGCTTTTAGTATTAATTATTAAATTCTCCTTTTCCCCCTCCTCCATCCTCCCTTTCTTCCCTAAAATCCCCACTTCCTGAATTTATGCCCCTTAACAGCATAAAATACCAGATATAAATAGCAGGGAAGCAGCACCCAGTAAGCCTGGCGGTCATCGAGCTTGTCGGCGAAGTAGCCATAAAAAAGCGGCATGATGGCATTCCCGCATAGGCCCATGATCATGACCGATGCGCCGAGTTTGGTAAAGCGGCCGAGATTATCCAGTGCCAGCGGCCATATTCCTGCCCAAACCAATGAATTGGCAAGGCCAAGCAAAACCACAAACCAGATGGAGATATCTGTTTCATGTCCGAGGAAACTGATTTGTCCTTTTGCAAAAATGATAAGCAGCGTAAAAATGGTCCCCAGCAACGTGCAAATCCTGAGGGCATTCACCTGGCTGATGAATTTCGGGATAACAGTAATGCCGATAAGATAACCGCAAATGGTACAGAAAAGGGTATAGGATGGGAATACTTTCGCTTCCAATAGATCAATACCCATGGAATTGGCATAACCAATGATGGTATCAATGGCGATCACCTGGGTTCCAACATGCAGGAAAATAGCAAGTGCACCCAATATCAGGTGCGGAAACTGGAATATGCTGTTTTTGCCGGCGTTGGCAGTGGCTATTTCCTCATTTTCGTGTTCCGTATCAATTTCCGGCAGGGGAGATTTATAAACCAATATCCCAAGAATGAAAAGGAAACTTCCTAGACCAATATACGGATTAATTACCCGGCGAATGAGTTCGTCCAATGCGCCGCTTCTTTCGGCATCGGTCATAGTGCTCAATTGCGCAAAAAGGTCGGTGTCCGTTGGACGAAGAATTACGGCGGCAAAAACGATCGGTGATAGGATACCCGCTGCTTTGTTACAAATCCCCATAATGCTGATCCGCTGGGCAGCCCGTTCTTTGGCGCCGAGGATCGTAATATAAGGATTTGCCGCAGTCTGGAGGATTGCGAGTCCAATTCCTATCGTGAACAATCCGATCAGAAAGATCTCGTAAGTCCTGGACATGGCAGCCGGCACAAATATGAACGCACCCAGGGCCATAGCCCAGAATCCGAACATCATTCCTTTTTTAAAGCCTACCGCTTTCAGCAGATAGGACGACGGCACCGACATCACAAAATAGGCAATGTAAAAAGCAAATGCGACCAGATATGCCTGAAAGCTGGTGAGCTCACAGGCAATCTTGAAATACGGGATCAGAATGGAATTGACCCATGACACAAAGCCGAATATAAAAAACATCAATCCGATCAGAAATATCGAAAACGTGGTTTCCCGCTTCGAAAGATTTTCGACCTTGATGGATAAGGCAGCACTTTTCATTTTCAAGAGTTTAGTTTACGATTTTAAGACCGGTATTGAAAAACGGCTAATTGCGAGTTATACTGTTGGTTCCCAGCCTTTTTGATACTCACGCTTCCACAACTTAGCTGCTTCCTTGCTGTTTTTGATATGGCCGTTGGAAGGATCAATATTCAATGTTTCACCGGTACGGATCGCAATGTTGCCCAGTTGCGCCAGTAACGTGCTCTGATGTCCGCCCACAATTTCCGCTGCAAGAGGTGTTCCTTTTTTGATTCCGTCAAAGAAGTTCTGGATGTGTAGCGCATCCAGTGCCTGCGAAGGGTTCATTTTGTTTCTTGGATCGATCTGGAAGTCGTTTTTCACTTCTTTTACCAGCTTGTTTTCCAAATCGTAGATTTTGTAGCTATTTCCTTCGCTGATCTGCACAGATCCTGAATCGCCATAGAAAATAACACCTACGCTGCTTCCTTCGATTGTCCTGCCGTTACAGCTTCTGCCTTCCCAGGTCATGCCGGTGTTGTTGGCGAATTCAAGATTGATCACCTGGGTATCTGGCGTTTCCCAATCATCTTTATATCTGTATCTGCCGCCCGAAGAAGTAACACGGGTCGGGTATTCTACCTGTAATCCCCACCGCATCAGGTCGAGCATGTGCGTTCCGTTGTTCAATGCTTCCCCGGTTCCCCAGTTCCAGAGCCAGTGCCAGTTGTAATGCACCAGATTGTCCTTGAAAGCGCGGCGTGGTGCGGGTCCCTGCCATAATTCATAGTCCAGCCAGGACGGTACTGCGGTTTCTTTGCCGACGCCAATCGACGCGCGGTTGTTGGTATACCATCCTTTTGCAAAATAGGGCCTTCCGATCACCCCGTTGTGCACTTCTTTGATAGCGGCGGCGACATTGGGCCAGGACCTGCGCTGGTTACCCATCTGGATCACATTTTTATACTTTTTGCCCACTGCTACCAGCAATTCGCCTTCGTTGGGATTGTGGCTGCATGGTTTTTCAAGATACACGTGCTTCCCTGCTTTTGAAGCCAGTATGGCCGCAGGTGCATGCCAGTGGTCCGGAGCGGCTACCACAAGGGCATCCATATCTTTGTTTTCCAAAGCCTTACGGAAATCCGGAACGTTGGCGGGTTTGGACTTCTGAAGATCATTGACAATGTTAATGCATTTTTCAGCTGCCCTTGTGTCCACGTCCGAAACAGAAATTACCTCGCAGTTGGGTTGTAAAGCATAGTTGGATGACAGTGCCAGGCCGCGGCTGTTGACGCCCATCATTCCTACACGCACTTTTTCATTAGCGCCTGCTATACGCGCATAGCTTTTGGGTGTAAAACCAGGCAGAATTCCCCCGAAAGTTAATAAGGCACTTCCTGCTATGGTTTTTTTAATAAAATCTCTCCGGTTGTTATCGCTCAAACCCTGGGCTGATTGTCCGGAATTTGTAGTTTCAGTGTCGTTTTTCATAAAACAAAAGAGTTGGTTATCGGTTTTAGATATCTTAAAGAACAATATTATCAAACATTATTTTTTTACCTTACTCAAAACACTTTCGAGTGTAACACTTTTCCCGCCCTGCCGCTTGCTTTCATCTGCTGCTTCCATAAAAGCGTAAATTTCAATCGTTTCCTTTGGGGTTACAGGTACTTCCCCTGTTTTGAAATACTTGATAATATCCACAAGAAGTGGCTCGTATCCTCCGTAAGGCCCGAGGATTTTATTTCCGTCAACTGTATATACCGTTCCGCCATAATCATGCTTGCCCGTACGGGTACCCCTGAACGTTCCGGTGCGGCCGTCTTCCCACAAACCAACGACGATATCTGTATTAGGCGTGTTGACGCGGGTTACACTTTTACAACCGGTCCCCATTACAGTAAACAATGTTTCCACACCGTGGATACCGTACCAGAACAGGTCGGGGTGAGTTTTTTCCAAAGCAGCCGGACTGTATGTATCAGCTCCGGTTACCTTGCTTTTATCTATGGCATCTGCACCTTTGATGTAGCGCAAAGAGGAGGCAGAGAAAATAGGTATCTTATATTTTTCGGCAGCCTGGTAAATGGCAAGGGTATCCGACAGGGATGCAGCAACGGGTTTATCTATAAACACTCTTTTTCCTGCTTTCAGCACCTCTATTGCCTGTTCCCGATGCAGCCGTCCGTCATTTGTTTCCAGAAGGACAACATCTACTTTGGAAAGCAGATCTTTAATGGAACCGGCGATTTCGACACCCATTTTTTTTACTTCTTCAATGTACCCGGGAATACGCTTTGCGCTGGATTCAATATCCTTGCTGCCATAGGGATATGCGGCAACTGCACGATAACCATCGTATACCGGATCGGGCTGATCGGCATTTAATGCTTTTACAAAAGCGATGCTGTGGGAAGTGTCGAGGCCGATAATCCCAACCCGTTTCCCCTCCGCTTTTGCTTCTGCAAAGGAGATGTAATTGGTTAGGCTAAGGCCAAGTCCCAACGCCGATGACTTTTGAATGAATGTTCTTCTGCTCAGAGAATGCATGGAATTATGAGGAAAAGTGATTAGGAATAGTTTCGTGCACCACGTTTCGGGTACGTACCCGTAAATATACTAACATATTTGAATTTACAAGTCATAGCACTAATTGATTGTTGAAAATTTTGCGAATGAGTATTTGGAAGATTACTTATTTGGAAAACACGGTATATACCTCAGATTCTAATTCTGGTAAAAAGCGTGATTCTCCTTAGTAATAATATCAATTGGCATAAAATGTACTTTTTCAACCGGAGCGCCGAGTACCAGCCTTTGGTAAAGCGACATTAACCCCCGGTAACCTTGTTCCTCGGGTTTGTGGCAGATCAGAAAATCGATCGTCCCCATGTTCAGGAAGCGGATGTTTTCCTTAAGAAAGTCATAGCCGATCAGGGATATGTCGGTGCGCTTGCTTTTTTCAAGAAAGGATGCAACTGCAAAAACCCTTGAATTGGTGACAAAAATCGCTTCTATATCCTCATGTTCGTAGAGTACCCTCGTGAGGTCTTTGGCTACGGACAGGCTGTCCGTGTCCTTGATATCGACCCTGATTACTTCGCATGATTGGTTATGATCATTGAAGTAAGCCCGGAAGCCTTCTTCTATCTGCAGGTTGTTATAGTTGAAAATTTCCTTTGAAATGTTGACCACCAGTACCTTATGGTTTTCTTTCAGCCGGTAGGTAAGCAATTTAGCGCCAACATATCCGCTCTGGAACAAATGCGGACCGATATATGACAGGTTGTCCTGGTCGGGAATGTTGGAGTCGAAGAAAACGTAGGGGATTTTAAGCTTATGACAGGTTTTTACAAATTGTTTTGATTCCTCTATAAAGGAAGGGGAAAGCAGAACGCCGTGGACTTCGGTTTCAAGAATTGCTTTGATCTGTTCTTCAAAAGTGTTTTTGTCATTGAGGTCGAACAGATAAAACTGGATTTGTACCCCGTACTTTTTAATTTCCGCTTCTGCCCGCCTGATACCTTTTAATGGTGCTTCCCAAAAGTCGGTTTCTTCGGATACCCGCGGCAGCAGTACAGCGAGTGAAATGATTTTCCGGGACGCGAGGCGGCTTGCAAGAATGTTGGGCTGATAGTCCAGCTCCTTAATAATGCCGTTGATCTTTTGTTTGGTTTTCTCTGAAACGCCGGGCCGGTTGTGAATGACCCTGTCAACTGTAGCTATTGATACATTCGCCCGCCGGGCTATTTCCTTTACTCCAAAATACGTATTATCTTTTTCCATTAGATCAAATGTGAACACAGAACCCGCCCGGCACCAGAGTCTCGGGCAGGTTGAAAGTAAAGAGGCTTGTCCAAATAAAAAAATATATAGAAAAGGAAGCGTGAAATTGAAAAAATATAATGATCAGCTGGAATTAAAGATTTAATAGCACTCTTTTGTTTTTTGTACTTCTATTTTTACGGCCTGTACCGGTCTACATCTTAATTCATTGTAAACTTTATTCTTTTTATGCTACGATTTCTTTCCGTTCTGACCGTATCATTATTGTTATGTTTTTTGATGGCTTTCCAGCAGAAAACACCTCCTGCAAAAACACCCAACATTGTACTTTTTTTTATTGACGACCTGGGTTATGGGGATTTGTCTGTAACAGGAGCGCTGGGATATAAAACTCCGAACCTCGACAAAATGGCTGCGGAAGGGACCCGCTTCACTAATTTCATGGCCGCGCAGGCAGTATGCAGCGCTTCCCGTGCGGCTTTGCTCACAGGCTGCTATCCCAATCGGGTTGGAGTTTCCGGCGCATTCGGACCGTCATCCGGAACCGGGCTGAACCCCAATGAGGAAACTATTGCGGAACTGCTCAAAACAAAAGGATATGCTACAGGGATTTTTGGCAAATGGCATCTCGGCAGCGAGCAGGAGTTTTTACCTTTGAAGCAGGGATTTGATGAATATTTCGGGATTCCATATTCGCATGATATGTGGCCCTTACATCCGTGGCAGGAACGTGCAAAATATCCTCCATTGCATTGGATCGAAGGAAACGAGCAGGGAAAAGAGATTAAAACGCTGGAAGACGCCAGCGAGCTTACTCCCAGAATTACCGAGCGTTCGGTTTCCTTTATCCGGAAAAATAAAAAGAACCCATTCTTCCTTTATATCCCTTACCCGCTTCCACACGTGCCGCTTGCTGTGTCGGCAAAATTTAAGGGTAAAAGTCAGCGAGGCATTTTCGGGGACGTGTTGATGGAACTCGACTGGGCGGTAGGCGAGGTCATGAAGGAATTGAAGGCGCAGGGACTGGATGAAAACACCCTGGTTATTTTTACCAGCGACAATGGTCCATGGCTTAACTATGGTGATCACGCCGGTTCGTCAGGCGGGTTCAGGGAAGGGAAAGGAACCTCGTTTGAAGGTGGGCAGCGGGAGCCATGCATGATGCGCTGGCCGGGTGTTGTACCTGCTGGCAGGGTGTCAAACAAACTTTTGTCAACCATAGATATCTTGCCTACTATTGCCAGGCTCACAGGTGCCCGGTTGCCGAAAGAGAAGATCGATGGTATTGATTTCACTGATTTGCTCGAAGGCGATGACAGCAAAACACCCAGGGAAAATTTCCTCTATTATTACCGGAAAAATAGTCTCGAAGCTGTCAGGAAGCATGACTGGAAGCTGGTGTTCGCGCACCCGGGCAGGAGGTATGAAGGATCGTTGCCCGGAAAAAATGGGGAACCGGGGCCGGCACCTGAAGATTATCAATATCCAAAGGCGCTCTACAATCTTGCGCGTGACCCCGGAGAACGTTATGACGTGCTGGAACAAAATCCGGAAATCGTAGCTGAGCTTGAAAAAATCGCGGATGAAGCAAGGGAGGATCTGGGTGATGATCTTCAAAAAATGGCTGGCAAGAATGTAAGATCTGTCGGACGGTCGGAGAAAAAATAAATAATGTCCGTCCGGACTCTTGTTTGTTTGATATTTAAATATTTACTTTGTCTATCAATTAAGTAGATTTATATTAAGCATTAAGGTTCAAGAATTTGATAAAAATGTATCACTCCTGATACCCTAAGAGACAGCACAGGTCCGACTTGCCGGAATTTTCGGTGGTTGTCAATTCATGCCAGTCGTCTGGGCTGTCGTAGGGTATCGGGGGTAAAGATACATATGAAAATCTACTTTGTTTCTTCCCGGTTTACATCTGCATCCATCAAAATTTACCGAAGTCAGGAATTGAAGAGGTTCGCTTCTTCAGATTTTTTACATATTAGTTAATGGATATGCAATGATTTAAGTAATCTTCGCATTTTGCCGTCTTTGTAAAATAAATGCAGAATGAGTTACAAATTATGGGTTATTCTCTAATGAAGAAATTTAATGTATTTTTCGCCCTTCTGACTACTGGACTCTTTCCGCCGGATTTGAAAGCCCAACCGCAAAAACCGTTACCGCGTCCCAACATTATTTTTATTCTTGCAGACGATCTTGGGTATGGTGATGTTGGTTTCAATGGACAAAAACTGATCAAAACTCCTAATATTGACCGCCTGGCGAAAGAAGGAATTAGGTTTAACCAGTTTTATGCAGGTACTTCGGTATGTGCTCCGTCCCGCTCGTCGCTCATGAGCGGACACCATACAGGGCATTCTTATATCAGAGGAAATAAAAGTGTACAGCCTGAAGGACAGCAACCTATAGCCGATACCGTTGTTACTGTTGCGGAGGTTCTGAAAAAAGCCGGATATAGTACCGGCGCCTATGGAAAATGGGGACTTGGGCCGGTCGGGTCTTCCGGCGATCCGGTTAAACAAGGTTTCGATAAATTTTACGGATACAATTGTCAGAGCCTGGCACACCGCTATTATCCGGAACATCTTTGGGATAATGAGCAAAAGGTGATTCTTGAGGCTAACCGGAATCTTCGGTACGCCAGGGAGTACGCGCCCGACCTGATCCAGAAACAAGCTTTGGATTTTGTGGATTCCAAGGATGGCAAACAGCCGTTTTTCTTGTTCCTGCCATTTATACTTCCCCATGCCGAACTGATTGTTCCGGAGGATAGTATCTTTCTTTATTATAAAGGAAAGTTTGAGGAAAAGCCTTACAGAGGGGACGATTACGGATTTAACGCAAAAGATGGTGGCTATACTTCCCAGGATTATCCGCGCGCAACATTTGCAGCGATGGTTACGCGGCTCGATATGTATGTCGGGCAAATCATGGACAAGATTAAGGAAAAAGGATTGGATAAAAATACGCTGGTGATTTTTACCAGTGACAATGGCCCGCATATCGAGGGAGGTGCTGATCCTGTATTTTTTAACAGTAGTGCGGGGTTAAGGGGTGTGAAGCGTGATTTATACGAGGGAGGTATACGCGAACCATTTGTTGCGCGCTGGCCGGGTGTTATCAAACCGGGGACAAGCAGCGATTACATTGGTGCGTTCTGGGATATATTGCCCACTTTTGCCGAGCTCGCGAGAACCGAAGCGCCCGCAAATATTGACGGCATATCATTCACAGAAGCACTCAAAGGCAGACCCACACAGAAAAAACATGATTACCTGTATTGGGAATTTCATGAACAGGGAGGCAGACAGGCTGTGCGTCAGGACAACTGGAAGGCGGTGCGTTTAAAAGCGGCGGGGAACCCCGATGGACTGGTTGAATTATATGATCTGTCGAAAGATCCCGGCGAAACCACAAATGTCACTCCAAAGTTTCCGGACAAAGCCAAAGAGCTCGGCAGAATTATGAACAAAGCCCACGTTTCTTCTGTGTTGTTTCCTTTTGGAAGTCTGGCAACAAATTAATTGCTATATCTATATTGTTAAACAGGCTGCGATTTTTATGGAAACTTTGATTGTACAGGGAGATAGCGAGCAGATAGCCACTTTAAAAGCTTTTTTAAAGACTGTAGGGATTAATTTCAAAACTGAACAGGAACAGGATTCAACTTCATATTTATTAAGTAACTCAGCGAACCGATCTGAACTTTTGGATTCAATAAAGGAAGCTGACGAAGGCAAAACCAAAAAGGTTGGCCTGGACGAAATATGGAAATAGAATTTACCGAAAAAGCCGAATCACAATTACATTACTGGAAATAGACCGGTAACCAGGTTGTTTTGAAAAAAAATCAGGCAACTGCTGGAATCAATACTCGAAACTCCTTTTGAAGGAATTGGAAACCCGAGCCGCTAAATACGAATTGTCGGGTTACTGGTCGAGAAGCATCACCGACGAACATCGGATTGTTTACGCGGTCCGAAAGGACAAAATTGTAATTGTCCAGTGTCGTTTTCATTATGCTAAATAAATCATATCAATCCCGAGCCTGCTGCAAGCTTGATCAGTGAGGCGGTGTTGGAGACTTCGAACTTCATGAGAAGGTTCTGACGGTGGCTGTTGACGGTGGTAACGCTCACAAAGAGCTTATCCGCGATTTGCGGATTGGTCATACCTTCGGCGATCAGCAATAAAACTTCTTTTTCTCGCCGGGTTAAAAACGGTGTCGCCTTGGGTGAAGAGGCAGCGTTCTGGTCGAAGTTTGCATTCATAAAATATCCCCCTGCCTGAACCTGACGTACCGCTTCCAGGATTTCTTCTTTTGAAGAGCTTTTGATCAAATAACCGCTGGCGCCGTTCTGAATCATGCGGGACACATAAGCTCGTTCGCTGAATGTGCTGAGAGCCAAAGATTTAATATGAGGAAACTGCTCTTTAATTTTCTTGCAAAGTTCAATTCCGTTGATGTCAGGAAGATTAATATCCAGAAACGCGATATCTACTTCGTTGACTTTCAGGAATGCGATAGCGTCGATTGCATTGGAAACCGTGCCCACAACAGATATTCCCTCGCTATTGGCCAGTAATGATTTCAGTCCTTCAAGTACCAGCGGGTGATCGTCAACGATCAGGATTTTTACACTCATTTTCGGGTCGGTCGGTTTACATTGCAATTTTAAGAAAATGGGATGAAAGCGCTCAGCCGGTCAAGCGATTTCAGATCACAATTTCCACCAGTACGGAGGTGCCTTCTTCCGGCCCGGACTGAATATCCAGTTTCCCATTCAGGTAGTCGACCCTGGCCTGAACGTTGCGCAGGCCTGCACCCTTGTTTGTCTCCAGATTTTTTACATCAAATCCTTTTCCATTATCTTCCACCGACAAACTTACGTGATTACCGACGCGGGTAAGCTGCACTTGTGCCTCAGTGGCGTCGGCATATTTGAGGACATTGTTCAGCAGTTCCTGCACAATCCGGTAAAGCACAATTTCGACGGATGAATCCAGCCTTTTATCAAAACCAAAATCCTGCATCTTCACCTGAAGCTGCCCTGAGGCACTGATTCCGGAACAAAAATCTGTCAATGCATCGATGAGGCCAAACCTGACCAATGCTTCGGGCATCATACTGTGGGCGACGCGGCGCATTTCGCTGATCGCCCCATCGAGCTGCGTGAGGGCCCGGGTAAAGGTCATAGCGCTTTCCTCAGGCAAAATTACATTTCCTTTCACGGAATTAAGAGTTAGTTTAATACCAGACAATAATCCCCCCAATCCGTCATGCAGGTCACGCGCCACACGGGTGCGCTCTTCTTCCTGACCTTTTAAAATAGAATTGGAGGCTACAAGCTGTCGTTCCTGCTGTAGTTGTAAAACTTCATTTTCAGCGATGCGTTTTCTGATCGTGATATTTCTGTAAATCAGGGATGCGACGATCAAAAGAACTATGAATCCTGCTATAAGGCTATAAATTAGTGTGTTACGCGTTTGTTTTTCTTTTTCAAGTATTACGATCTGCTTTGCTTTTTGCGCAGTAAGGTATTTGGTGTCGAGCTCCTGCAATTGTTTTTGAACTTCAACTCCCTGGATCGAGTCATTCAGGGCCGTATATTTCATGAGATAATCATAAGCGCCTTTATAATTGTTTCCCCGTGCCAGATCGGTAGCGTAATCCTCGTAAAGCTCTACCAGATGGTCGGTCATATCATTGGATTCTGCAATTTTGAGGGCTTCCAGTGTGTACTCTGCCGATAGTTTTGGGTCATTATTGTCTTCTGCCACAAACATCAGAGCCCTCAGGCACTCCATTTCCAGAAATACATTGCCCGATTTCCGGGCTAATTCCAGGCCCTTTTCGCCGAAATTCCTGGCTTTGTCCAGTTGTTTCAGTCCGCGATGGTCGCGGCACATACCCGCATAAGCCTGTATGACAAAAATGTCGGAGCCGATTTTCTGCGCAATGTTCAGGCCTTCGGTATAGTAGTCGAGACTCTGCTGGTATTTTTTGAGATTAAACAGACATCCGCCAAGGTTCGTTAAAATGTCGGCCAACTGCAGGCTGTCATTCATCGGACGTGCCAGTTCCAGTGCTTTTTGTTTGTATCCCAAAGACTTACTGAATAAATTGGCATGCTCAAACGCACTCCCGATATTGATGTAGAGCCTTGGCAAAAACTCTTTTCTTCCCAGTTTTTCAAATACGTCTGCCGATTGCTGGTAATATTTGATCGCCTCCGTGAAATTGCCCATGTAAGTATAACTGGCAGCGATATTGGCGAAGCTTTTTCCAACATTAACCTGATCGCCCGCGCCCTTTGCAATTACCAGACTTTCCTGGTTCAGTTTGAGGCCCTGGCCGAATTTCCCCTGAAGGTTCAATATATAAGTGTAATTCGACCTGAACTTGAACTTGCCTGTAGGATAACCAAGTTTGTCGCTTAGTTTTCCTGCCAGCAGATAATATTTGCCCGCACTGTCGAGATTTTCGTTTTCCAGTAATTGACCAAATTCAATGTACGCCAGCACTCGGTTGGTGTCTTCTTTACTCTGCCTGATCTTTTTGAGAATGGCGTCTGCATTGCCGTTCTGAGCGGTGACTTGGGTACAAATAAACGAAAGAAAAGCAACGCCTAAAATTAGTTTCATGGAACCATGAAGGATTATTGAGCCGGTAAATTACGGGTGTAAAAATCTGAAATAAAACCATTTAATAATATCCTCTAAAAGCATGATTTTTCAAAATTCGTGCTTTTAGAGGATTGATCCCGGGCCGGACGGGAGGCTACCTTTGCATAGTCAAAACGACAAATATTACATCAGTCAATCCAACCATAATTCTATTAGCCATGAAAAAGATTTTTCTTTTGTTGTCCCTTACTACGCTGTTTTTTTCCTGCAAAGAAAAGAAGGACGAAGTCGCTCCCGAGCTGAGCAGCCAGGTTGTCGGAACCTATGCCGTTACCGAACTGAAAGTTGATGGAGTAAACTATCCGCTCGACCGGGCCGATATTTCAATCATTCTTAAAAAGTTTTCCTCCGAAGTTGTATCAGGTGTAATGACATTGAAGCTGGATGGTACTTCCGAGCCCGATGAGAATCTGGGGACGATCAATCTGAAAAATGCAGGCAGCACGGGGATCGACCTTTATGAGGGAACGGAAAAGGTGGGGAATATTGATAAGTCCAATGTCCTGTCCATATATGTAGCGTTCGAGGGACAGGATTTTGAAATGATTGCAAAAAAGAAATAAAACCATCCGGTCTTGAACCGGACCTTACAATTTAGCCATGAAAAATACACTTATTACCCTATGTTTTTACGCAGCCACCCTATGCTTTCTGAATTTCCAGTTTGCTGATGATTTCTCAGAATTCGGAATCAGCACGCAAAACGTTCAGGAAAGGCTTTGGAGCAGTTTGCAAAACAGTGAGGTGATCGTACCTTACTTAAACAATACCGTCAAATCGGCCTGCCGCGCCATCTCTCCTGAAAATCAGGCTGCGGCGGTTCAGAAGATCGGTAAGCTGGTGAAGCTCTATTACGTATCCGACGAATTCAAAAAACGTTACGGTGACTGGCTCGCCAGAAGTTTTCCGCAGGTTGAGGTAGGGGTTAGTGAAAAAAGGCAGGCCGAAATCCGTGCACGAAGGATCAAAGAAACGGCTAACCTCAACGCAAAGGACATCGAACCGATCGTCGATATTCAGATCCAGTCGGCAGAAGCTTTTGTAGCAATGGAGGGAATGCTTTCCAGCCTTCCGCCGGAACAAAGAGCAGACTTCAAAAAGCAGATTGAGGCAGGAAAGTATAATGCGGCTTTTTATAAGAAGATCAAACCATTGTTGAAATCAAATATAGAAGAGTTTAAAAAGCAATATGCCGAACATCTGGCGCAGGAAGACATTGCCCAGACCGAACAGCAATTGAGCAGTAACAATAAGAACAACAAGGCTGAGTATGAAAAATGGAAAAGCCCTGAGAAAGTGTTATCGGCAAGGTTGACCGAATTTCTTGAAAAAAGCAAAGGCGTAGATTTTTCGGCCCAGACAAAGGAGGTTAACAATCAAAAGAAGTTTGTCAACAATGCGTACGAAGCAAAAAATGACGTCTGGAAATTTTGTTACAGAGCTGGTCCGGCTCCGACCAACGCGGCCAGGGCATTTGCCCAGCAATGGCTGGCGGAGTTGAAATAGGTGGTGGTGTAGTTTTGAAACCGGGGTCGGCAAATTTACTGTCTGCTCCGGTTTTTTTATTCTATTGTTCTGATGCAGAAAGGATTGAAACACTTTTGTCTTTTTTGGTTTCAGCGAGCGGAACGGTGGGAATGTAACCTTTTGTGCCGTCCTGCAATACAATCCTGTAACCTTTGGCCATTTCTCCGAGTACCCTTACTTTATCGTTTGCAGGGAGAGTGGTGATCTTTGTAGTGGTGTTAAACGACGAGGTCGCAAATACATTCACTTTCTTTCGGACCGCCACCGTATCACCAAGCCACCGCGACTGTTCGGGCAGGCCGGGGATTTTTTCTTTGCGGTCATTGATGAAAGGCAGGGGATTTACTGCTCCTGTACCGCGGCTGTAAATCCCAAAATGCAAGTGCGGAATGGTAGTAATCGCGTTTCCCGTATTTCCAACCAGCCCCAGGGTGTCGCCACGTAAAACGCGCTGGCCGATATGGACCAATTGGCTGTCTAAATGGGCATAGTAAAGAGAGTAGGGGCTGCCAGCGGCTGATAAAAAGACGACTTTTCCTCCAAGATTATTTGTTCCTGTACTCGTAATGAAGCCATTGTCCGAGGCCACCACGGGGGTTCCGCGTTTTGCTTTGATGTCAATACCTTCGTGGGATCTTGCACCGCCATCCCGCTCCACACCCCAAAAACTGATCACACTAGACATGCCGTGATCGGCCACGGGGAAGTCCAGAACAGGCTGGGTAGCGAATGTCACCGCAACTGTCAATTTTTGACCAAGGCCTGTTTGCAGCCGTAACAACAATGTATCGCCTTCGTTTTCGGCATAGCTGATAGTCCCGTTTTCGTCGCTCAGATATTCTATGCGTTGCGGCTTTCCGTTGGTTTTGATCTTGTAAAGTTCCACAAACAGCCGGGAACCTGTGTCTGCGACGCTTTTTTCCGGTGTGATCAAAAGCCTTCGTCCTTCCTGTACTAAAAACCTGACGGATTGTGCGGGAACGGAGTCGCCGAGGTAAAACCGCTCCTGGTAAGGTGTCGGGGAAAAGAGCGAATCGGTAAGTGCTTCCTTACTGACTCTGAACCAGGTCTGGCCGGCGGGAGTCGTTTCCAGTTTTGCCTGCAATAATTCCTTTTCATACTTTTCCAGAGGCGTGACCGGGAACCAGTGAGAAACCGGCACTGGCTTACATGCATATATGAAAATGGCTGACAGGACAATTGCCAGCAGCCGGATCAATCGTTTCATCGGTTGGTTTGTTGAGGTACAACCGACGAGATAATAATTTTATGCCATCGGGTAGTTTAGCCCGTTTTATTATATAATCCTCTTATAAATAGTCTCTGTCGCCAGTGCCTCGTCTCCTTCGGGGCTGATGTTGTAGGCTCTGATGATCAGGTTATTTTCATCGGTAAGTTCTGCGACGGTCCGCCAGCCCCATGGCTCAGGGATATCCGGGCCGCCATAACTTCCCAGAACAGAAAAGCCATTTTCGGTAGGATTGCCTTCGGAGAGAAGAATTCCCGTTCCCATATGGAAACTGTCAATCCAGGCCGACTGGAACTTGTTGTTTGGGATATCAAAAGCATAGAATGCAATCCCTTCGAAGGCCTCGCCGTTCAGGCTGCCGTGGTATTCGTGTATAAGGATTCTGCCTCCGAGAATGGAACGGATAGTCCCCTTCATCGGCGATTCGTCGGCCATTACATTCGGTTCGAACCAGGTTTTTGTAGATCCCTCCCAGGTTCCTGTCAATGATTGCAGCTGCTTGTGCACGCCGGTTTCCAGTGAAATTTCAAATTTACTTTTGCCCATTGGTCTTGTTTTTTATGCCACGGAATCACGGATTTACACGAAGTTTGCGTGATTTCAGGGAGGTTGAAATAGTAGTTTTCAAACAAAATTAAGAATATTAACAATTACTGAAAGTGGTTAAAAAGCTAACATTGAGGGGGATTTGAGACAAAATATCTTATATTGGCAGGCTTCTTTATTTTTGATATTCAAATTAGCGTGGAATTGGTCGAGTAGGAAATGAAGGACAGCGTATTAAGTATGTGACTCAATTAACTTCGTCAACCATGATACAATTAGGTCTTTTGATCACCCACAGGCATCGTCTGCTGAGTGTGGCAGCTTTGCTGGATGTTTTTGAATCGGTTAATATTTTTTGCGAAAGGGATAATCAGCCTCCGGTCTTCGATATAAAGTTATTTGTCCCGGAAAATCATTCGGCACCCTTTTACGGATCGTATATTACACATCCCATTCAACTGGCTGATAAGCAGGATATCGTATTGGTCCCAGCTTTCGGCGCAGGGGATCTGGAAGTTTCGATAGCAAAAAACCAGGCGTGTATTCCGTGGCTGAGGGCACAATACCAGCAGGGCGCGGAGATTGCGAGTTTCTGTACGGGGGCTTTTCTATTGGCCTCAGCCGGGTTGCTCAACGGAAAGGAGGCAACTACACATATAGATGCCGCTATAAGCCTGGCATCGAATTTCCCCGAAATCATCATGAGAAGTGATGCCGTGGTAACTGAGGATAAAGGGATTTTCACAAGCGGTGGGGCGACCAGCAGCTTTCATCTGATGCTTTATCTGATCCAGCGATATTGCGGTCGTGACCTTACCTTGCGCACCGCTAAAATGTTTGCAATTGATATGGACCGGGAGCAACAGACTTATTTCGGTACTTTTTCTCCCAGACAGAACCATGGTGACGGCCTGGTGAATATGGCGCAGCAAAAAATTGAGAAGGAATATCAGGAAGGCAGCACTATTGAAACACTTATCCAGGATATTCCGGCCAGCCGGCGTAATGTTGTGCGCAGGTTCAAGCAGGCGATAGGTGTTACACCGATTGAATATCTGCAAAGAACAAGGATTGAAGCCGCCAAAAAGCTGCTGGAACAAACGGACCAGAGTGTGCTTGAGGTGATGCTGAACTCCGGCTACAACGACTTGAAATCATTTCGGCAGCTATTTAAAAAAAGCACAGGACTGACCCCGAAAGAATACAGGGACAAGTTTAATGTTTTCAGGCTTGATACCGGTGGGGCAGAAAAAAGGGTACTGCGAACAATACCCCTTTCCTGAGTTAAAACTTGTAAATCAAGTCAGTTTACTTTGACCAGCTTACGGAAGGCCCGGTCATTTCCCTGCATTATTTCAATCACATACACACCGACCGGCAGCTGAGAAATGTCCAGTTTATGGGACATTTTGGGCGTGGAACTGTGCACTTTTCCCTGCTTGTACAACCTTCCTGATTTACTGTCGAAAATTTTGATATCCAGGTTTGTTGCATTATCATCTTCGAGATCGATGTTGATAAAATCGGCGGTCGGATTTGGATAAACTTTAACGGCTTCATGCAGGATTTTCCCGGTTACAGCTGTTGGGACAACCGTTTCTGCCGCTGTGCGTTGATTGGGAGCATCGGAGGCTATCACAAACATAGGCGTTTCGGAAGCCGTTACGGTTACTTTTCCATCAACGATTGGTAATTCCTGAACGTCCATATTGTTACTTCCGGCTTTGGGTGTAAAAATTTTCGCAATTCCGGCGCCGCCCAGGTTCAGCGTGTATTCGGTGGTTCTACCGGTCTCATCGGGAACTACCAGAATAAAAAGTGACTTTCCATCAAGCTCATAGCGGTCTACGACCGGATCTGCGTGGATGGTTTCTTTATAAGAATACTCACCGAAAAGGTTCTTGGTCTGTAAAAAGTAGTCGGCTGATGGCCGGCGCGACTGGTCGTCGTTTACAAACCCCGAAGATCCGAATATTCCGCCATAAGGATTATCATCATACATCTGATAAAAGAAGACCTTTTCAATTCCGTTTCTGGCGGAAAATAATGAGGTACGCAGAATCCAGTCTGCCTGAGTCTGCATAGCAGATTTGTTGCCAATCGGAATCGCTTTCAAAGGGCTTGTCTGACTGATGTCGTAACCTGCTTCCGTGATCCATACAGGCAGATCGTTGGATACTTCGCGGGTTACTTTTACAAAATTCTCGAGAATATCAGAAGCATTGCCCATTTCCGGCGCCACTCCCCGGGTAGAAGTCCCGCTTTGGGTAGAAGATGCATCATCCGTGTAAAGATGGAAGTTGACGATATCCCAGCAGAGGTTGACCGTGCCGTCAGGATTATAGCCGCGGAATTCCTTGCACCAGTCTACCATACCTTTTACGTAATCAGGACCGGTTACGAGTCCGGCAATGACTACTTTCATATTCGGATCGGCATTTTTAACACCTACCGCGGGCCCCATCGTATTTTTATGGCCATCATAAAATGCAGATAAATTGGCTGCATATTCCCGCGCGGTTTGATAACCTTTGCGGCCTTTCCACCATTTGTCCCGTTCATTATCACACTCAATATATTTGATCAGGTCAAGGCCGATTTTTACAGTATTGGGATAGTCGCCATACCAGCGGGGTTCCGTAGAAACACTTAACAATGAAGGATCCACCTGGGTATTGCTTCCGTAACGGGCAGCATACTGAAAAGCAACTCTTGACTGCTCGATATAGGAAAGCGGATCGGCGAAATCCTTGCCATATTTTACAGGTACGTTTTCATGGTCTCTTTCATTTTCCGGGTAGGTTTCGAGCATCCAGTTTGACAACGTTTTAAGGCAGGCAAGTACTTCTATATTTTCCTGCTTGCATCTTTCGTAGATCAGGTCGTAGTTCCAGCTGCCGCTCAGGGTAGGGTTGTAGGAAAATACACCCTCCCGTGACTCCAGTTTCTCCCAGTCCATATAGTGGCGCAGGCCGGTAAAGCTTTTCGCCGCAGTCACTTTCGACTCCACCAGGGATTCGCTATGGTGTCCATCCTGAAAATTCCACTCGTAGCCGTTCACGCCGAGAAGGTCTTTGATCCGGATATTTTTAGTCCTTGCCGGTGGGGTTGATGGAGTAGCTGGCGTATATGCTCCGTAAAATTCAATTTCGGTGGGGAGGATATTGGCCATGGTCATCACGATGTACCGGATGTTGGTTACAGGTGCATCGAGTTTGAACTGGGCATTACCGGTCAGATGCCTGTCGGGATATGGGCCTACCCAGCCATTGTAAACATCGCCGGTAAAAGTGGCAATGGGTATGCGCCGCCATTGATCGTCGATAACCGAAATAATCATTGGCTGATCCTGTGTAGAACCTGCGAAATCAAAGAATCTGATACTTTCAAGTGTAATCTCTTCTCCATCCAGCAATGGATAATAGGCTTCATAATTATTGATGATCTTGCCCCAGCCGGTGTGGACGTCTTCTTGGGTATTACCATCAAAAAAACCTTCGAGTCCGCTGCTGGCGTTGGTCAGCTGGTACCAGCGTTTGGGATCGATCGCAATTTTGACAGCATTCGATGGATTGGTTTCGCCTGTTACGATCAGTACCCTTGATATATTTTCAGCTGCTGTAAAATTGCTGTTTCCTGCCTGAGAAGCAGTAATTGTCGCTTCACCGGCTCCCGCAATTGTTGCTTTCCAGTTTCCATTTGCATTGTAAACCGTAACAATATCCGGATTTGAAGTAGTGAAAATTATGGGTGTTTCAGAGTTGGTGCTCGTAGCTATCAGGTCAAAAGGGGCGTCTCCGACATTTTTAGCCGGAAACTCCTGAAATGTGATAACCGATTGGCCGAGCACCGACCCGGGCGTAGCCTCAAACCAGTTGAAATTAAATGCGCCGCGATTGGCATAAATTCTTAAAACCTGGCTTCCGGCTGCAAGGGTCGCAGTAGTCCGGATCGTGGCCCAGTTTTGCCAGCCGCCTGTTTGAGGAACATCGACCTGGCCCAATACATCACCGCTGACATTTTTTATCTGGATATTTCCGTTTCCGTAACTGTTTGAAATCCTGAAACTGAACGTATAAAGTCCTCCCTGGGCAACATTTACATTATAATCCAGAAAGTCGCTGTCATCGATATAACTTACTGCGGTACTTTCGTCGGTATCATTCGAAGGTTCTGTTCTGATGTCGGCGGAAACGTCGAAAGTTTCCGCTTCAATTTTTCCTGAAAGCGGCCGCGATTTGCTGACATCAACCCAATTGAAATTCCACCCGCCTTTTTCAGCAAAAACACGTAATGTCTGGTTTCCAGCCGGTAAATGTGCGATCATATTGACGGTTTTCCAGCCCTGCATGCCACCAGTTTGCGGTAGTACTATTGATCCTAAATCAGTTCCGTTTTCCGTTTTCAGGGTCAGCGTCGCTTCCGGACTGTAGCCGTTTGCTATCCTGAACCCAAATGTATAGAATCCCTCCTGCGGAGCGTGAACTGCATAATCCATCCAGCTTCCATCCTGTATCCAACCTACATTCTGCCCCCCGGCAAGATCGGAAGTCGGCTCGTTCACGACACTGTTCATAGCAACATATTCTTCTGCTTCAACCTTTGCCGGGAGCAATGTGCCGGTAACAGTCTGCTGGTTTAGGGAGAGTTCCAGCCAGTTGAGGTTGAAGGCCCCGCGATTTGCAAAAACGCGTATGACCTGACTTCCCGCAGGCAGGGTTAATTCCGTACTGACGGTGGTCCAGCTTTGCCAGCCTCCGGTTAGTGGCACATTTACTTGTCCGAGTAAGGTGCCGTTGGCATTTTTAATGTCGATCAGGCCGTTTCCGTATGCATTCGCCACCCTGAAACTGCAGGTATATGTTCCAGCGGAAGAGGCTTTGATGTTGTAATCCATCCAGTCTTCGTCGTCAATATACCCGACGTTGAGTGCACCATCGGTATCGCCTGTGGGTTCTGTCCGCACTTCGTACATGGCATCGAAATGTTCAGCCTGAATTTTTCCGGGGACTTGTTTTGGGGCAGTAACTTCGAACCAGTTAAAACCAAAAATCCCTTTCTCCGCAAAAACGCGTAATTTCTGATTTCCTGCGGGTAAAAAAGCGATCATACTTACCGACTGCCAGCCTTGCATACCGCCGGTCTGTGGAAGAAGGATTTGTCCTAGCACATTTCCGTCTGCGGATTTCAGCGAAATCCTGGCATCCGGGCTAAAACCGTTGGAAATTCTGAAATTGAATGTGTAATAACCCTGAGCGGCCACATTGACATTATAGTCCATCCAGCTACTATCCGCGATCCAGCCGATGTCAAGACCGCCGTTTTCGTCGGATGTCGCTTCCGTTCCAATGCCGTGCATGGAAACGTAATCTTCAGCCTCTATTTTAGAGGGAATTGATTTGTAAACCTGGGCACGGGCTGTCAGGCATGCCAATAAAAAAAACAGAAGTAAATTTTTTTTCATTCAATCGACCATTACATATTCCGTGACCATAATTTGTTTGTAAGATTTCATCATAAGAAGTAGAAACCATACTATATAACATGGGATTGATTTAGAATTTATTGCAGTAAAAATTCTAAAACCTAAGTAAAGGTAAGCTTTATCCGTGTAGTCGTCAAATGCTCGGACAAATAACCTGGAATGATAATTTATTCCGTACGCATTATCAATAAATGCTTGAAAATATGGCCATTGAAACAAAAATAGATCTTGTTAAAGGAGACATTACGAAGCTTCAGGTAGACGCGGTTGTAAACGCGGCGAACAGTTCATTAATGGGTGGGGGCGGTGTTGATGGAGCAATACACAGAGCGGGGGGGCCTTCAATTCTTGAAGAATGCAGAAAAATAGTAGCAATGCGGGGCGGCTGCAAAACGGGCCATGCGGTGATTACCACGGGAGGGAACTTGCCCGCAGAGTTTGTTATCCACACAGTAGGGCCCGTGTGGAAAGGAGGAGGGAACGGAGAAGAAAAAAGTTTGGCAGATTGTTACAGAAACTCGCTGAGCCTGGCTGCTGATAACGCCTGTAAATCGATCGCATTTCCAAATATCAGTACGGGGATTTATGGCTTTCCAAAGGATAAAGCGGCAAAGGTCGCCGTTGAGACTGTTACAGCTTTTATTAAAACAACAGATACGATTGAAAAAGTGGTTTTTGTGTGCTTTGACCAGGAAAATTTCGAGATACTCTCTCGATTCCTGGCAAATATCAGCATACGTTAAATTACAGAATTAATTGAAGGCCGGGATATCCGGTTCGCCCCCCGGCTCCCGTAGCGGCTCCACTTCTGGGACCACAGGTTCAACCGGCGGAAGTTCGGGTTCCGGTCTCAGAGGTGGATTTTCGGGATCTCTTTCAAATGGGGGCGTTTCTTCCGGAGCATCCGGAACGGGAACCTCGGGGCGCGGATCGAACGGCGGGTTTTCACCCGGATCGGTCGGATCAATCATTTCAAATGTTGTATCCAGATATGCTGATGCTACGTTGTAGATGTCCATGATTTTGAATGTTTATCGGTTTGAAGTTTGTAACAGTTGTATCAAAATAACTGTGCCGGGTGAACAGCAGTCCGGAAGATCCCACATACAGATGTTAGCCGCAAAACCAGGTTCTCCGGGGGTACTTAAAAAAATATTTTTCCGGACCGGGAATTATTTTATTTTTGGAAATGTAGTGTAGCCACGAAGCATTTATTAATACATTCAAATTTATCTATATATCAAGGTCATGGATGTGCGGAAAGTGGAGAGGATATCGAAGGCGTTGAGTGATCCGAGCCGTATTCTCATTTTGCAGCAGTTGCGGGAAAAGGAAGACTGTTTATATTGTCATGAGATATCCGATTTCATAGATCTCACGCAACCGTCCATTTCGCACCATGTGAAGCAGCTCTCAGACGCCGACTTGATCTTCGTAGTGAAGGAAGGAAGAAACGTAAAATACAAACTCAACTCATGTATTCTGGATGAATACGTCGGTTTTCTTAATACTTTAAAAGGTTAAAAATTTTTGCTCCAATACATTGATAGATTTCAATGTATTTATAAATTAATATTGGTTACATAGTTTCGAATTAACAACTCTTAAAACAATCCCAAGCAGAAAGTGTGCGCCACAACACACAGTCTGTGAAAAACCAGAAATATCAAGAAACGTCCAAAAGTTAGTATCTAATCAATCGAAATATTTAAATATTTATATAAATCTATACATGGAAAAGATAATCCAATCTGCAAAAATCGTATCCGGCCTGATATTGACTGCCGTGATACTTGTGTCTGTCTACCTTAAAGGGCACTCATCCGAGGAAGTTGAAAAGGAAAATGTTAAAGTGGAACAAAAGCCACAGGGGGTTCCGGTGGATGGCCAGGTACTTCACTCCGAGTCATTGAATGAAGAAATGACAGTTTCCGGGACGCTGATTGCATTTCAGGAAGTAAGCATTACCAGTGAGCTGAGCAGGAAAGTGGTTTCTGTTCATGCAAAAGAGGGCAAATTTGTGAATGCAGGCGCCTTATTGTTCAAGTTGGATGATGCCGACCTGATCGCTGAACTGGAACAATTGAAACAACAGGAAAAACTGGTGTTGCTGAACGAAAGGAGGCTTAAAGATCTGATAGACAGGGAAGCTGCGATCCAGCAGGATTATGATCAGGCATTTACAAATTTGAAAGTATTGCAGGCCAAGATCGAACAGCTAAAAGTTACCATCGCCAAAACCAGTATCCGGGCGCCTTTCAGCGGGAATCTTGGAATTGTGAATGTGTACCCCGGAACCTATGTTACACCGGGTAGCCCGCTGGCTTTGCTTACAGATAACAGCCAGCTAAAGATCGATTTTGCGGTTCCCGAAAAACATGCTAATACCCTGAAGCCGGGAGACGAGGTGCAATATCAGGTCGAATCGGATGAAAAGGTGTATAAAGCAAAAATTGTAGCCCACGAAGCCGGCCTGGACCAGAAGACCCGGACTCTGCTCATGCGGGCAGTAAGCAGCAACAGCAGCCGGGAATTGTTGCCCGGGCAGAGTGCGAGGCTGGCGATACGTTTAAACACTACCGGTAACGCATTGATGGTTCCCAACCAGGCATTGATACCGTCGTCGCAGGGTTATAGTGTTTTTGTGGTGAATGCCGGCAAAGCCATTTTCAAACCTATCCAGGTAGGCCAGAGAGACGCATTTTCAGTGCATGTAACAAGCGGGCTCGCTTCAGGAGACACGGTTATCACCAGTAATATGCTCCGTTTAACACCTGGTTCCGCCATACAATTGGTTTCAGTTCATTAAAAATATTTTTCGTTATGAGTGCTATTTCTCAAGTTAGTATCTCCCGGCCAGTTTTGGCCGGGGTTATGTCCGTACTGCTTATACTTTTTGGTATCGTCGGCTATACATTTTTAGGAACACGGGAATACCCGGTTACAGATTCGCCGATTGTGATGGTAACTACGGTATATCCCGGTGCGAGCGCCGACATTATTGCTTCGCAGGTTACCAAACCATTGGAAGAAGCGATCGCGGAAGCAAACGGGATCCGGTCGGTTTCATCCACTTCCCGCGAACAGGTCAGTATTATCACTGTTGAGTTTGAGTTAAATGCGGATCTGGAAGCGGCCGCCAACGATGTCCGTGACAAAGTTTCCAAATCGCGCCAGCAACTGCCGACCGACATTGAGCCGACTATTGTTGAAAAGGCGGGTCCTGCCGATTTTCTTGTTTTTCTTACCGTTCAAAGCAAAACGAAAAGCCTTGAAGATGTAACGGATTTTGTCAATATCAATATTAAAGAAAGGCTGCAATCTATTCCCGGCGTACGTTTGGTGGATTCTTATGCGGGTAGAAAACGTGCGATGCGCCTAAGGATGGATCCGGTAAAACTGGCTGCCTATGGCCTGACACCAACTGATATCCAGAATGCTTTACAGCGTGAAAACGTGGATTTACCGAGCGGCCGTATTGAAGGCCAGAACACCGAAGTAACGCTGCGTACGCAAGGAAGACTGGTTACCGAGGCAGATTTTAACAATATGATCCTGCGGGAAAGTGATGGCGCAATTGTTCGTTTTAAAGACGTTGGGGAAGCGATAATGTCCTCTCAGAATGAAAGAACTGCCATGATCATCTACAGCGGTAATACTGCCGATTATGGTGTGGGAACCGGGGTAAGCCCACAGCGCGGTGCCAATTCCCTGGCGATCGTGGACGAATTCAAGAACCGTTTTGAAGAGATCAAAAAGAATGCACCTAAGGAATACGAGATTGCTTTGGGTAAGGACTTTACAGTTCCGGTGAGGAACTCCCTTTCAGAAGTGGAAGAAACATTACTGCTCGCGTTTGCCCTTGTTTCCCTCATCATTTTCGTCTTCCTGCGCGACTGGCGGAGTACACTGATCCCCTTGCTGGCAATACCGGTTTCCATCGTTTCTGCATTCTTTATTATGTACATAGCCGGGTTTTCCATCAATGTACTTACGCTTCTCGGGCTGGTACTGGCAATCGGATTGGTTGTGGACGATGCGATCATTGTTCTTGAAAATATATACAGTAAGGTTGAGGAAGGTATGTCGCCTGTTCAGGCGGCGAGGCTTGGTTCGTCGGAGATCTATTTCGCGGTAATTTCCACGACGATTACGCTGGTAGCTGTTTTCCTTCCAATCCTTTTTCTGGGCGGGTTAACCGGGCGTTTATTTAAAGAATTTGCGATTGTTGTAGCAGGATCGGTGACGGTTTCGGCTTTTGTTGCCCTTACCCTAACACCGATGATGAGCGCATATCTGCTCAAATCAGGTACTTCGCACAACTGGCTTTACAAAAAAACGGAGCCCTGGTTTGTTGCGTTGAATGATGCTTATGCCAGATCGCTTTCGGCATTTATGAAAGTGCGCTGGCTGGGAATTGTATTGCTGCTGGTTTCATTTGGGCTTGCGTACTGGCTTGCTCCCAAACTTCCCTCAGAACTGGCACCACTGGAAGACAGGTCGATGATAGGCCTGGCGGTCATTGCGCCGGAAGGAACGTCCTACGAAAGTATGGAACAAAGTATGAAGCAGATCGGGAATTATATCAGCGACTCTATCCCAGACCTGAACGCTGGGCGCACTTATACCGCCATTGCGGCGGCAGGTGGAACCTTGGCACAGCCGGTAAATGGAGGTTTTCAGTGGATATTTTTAAATGAGCCCAAAGACAGAAAAAGTGGTCTGACACAGGCACAAATATTCCAGAAGTTGGTGGTTGCGTCTCAGCAATTCCGAAATGTGCTCATCATTCCCGTGCAAACCCCGACAATAGGTGGATACGGAAACACCCAGCCGGTACAATATGTGATCCAGGCACCGGGATTGAAGGAGCTGATCAATGTAATGCCAAAACTGATGACGCAGGTAGGAGGCAACAAAAAACTTATTTTTGCCGATGCGGATTTCAAAATTAACCGTCCGGAGATCAGTATCAGTATTGACCGCCAGCGGGCGGCCCAATTGGGAATTTCAACCCAGGCCATCGGGCAAACATTACAGCTTGCGCTCAGCAGCAGAAGGTATGGGTATTTTATTCATAATGATCGCCAGTATGAAGTCATCGGGCAGCTCGACAGAAAGGACCGCTCGGCGCCCTATGATCTGAAATCTATATATCTGAAATCCGGAAGTGGGGAAATGGTATCACTGGATAACCTTACAAAACAAAATGAAGGCATCAGCCCGCCAGCAATATATCGTTACAATCAGTCGTACAGCGCCACGATCTCGGCCACGCCGGCACCAGGCGTAAGTTTGGGCGAAGCGATTCAGGAGCTGGACAAAATCACAGCCAAAGAATTACCCAAAGGTTTCAGCACCGCCCTCGCCGGACAAAGCAGGGATTATTCCGAAAGCAGTTCCAGTCTGATCTTTGCATTCATTTTTGCCATTGTACTCATCTATCTGGTACTGGCCGCCCAGTTTGAAAGTCTTGTAGATCCGTTTATTATTCTTTTAACAGTACCGATGGCCCTGACGGGCGCATTGCTCAGTCTTTGGTTTACGGCACAGTCGATCAATATTTTCAGTCAGATCGGTATTATCATGCTCATCGGGCTCATTACCAAAAACGGTATCCTTATCGTGGAATTTGCGAACCAGAGCAAAGAAGAAGGTAAGTCGATTTTCGAAGCTGCCAAGGTCGCCGCGGTTTCACGCTTTCGTCCGATTCTGATGACAACCCTGGCTATGATATTCGGGACATTGCCGATTGCATTATCACTGGGTACGGCGTCGGGCAGCCGCCAGTCGCTCGGTATTGTGGTAGTGGGAGGGCTGATCTTCGCCGGAGTGCTCACGCTTTATGTGATCCCAGCGATTTATTCCTACCTGTCAAGACCGCTTCGGGGGCATTACAAAGAAAACACGACTACACGGGCCGAGGAAGCGGTATTGCACTGATCACCTCAAACGATGCATTAACATCACATATCCATCATGAAAAATTCAATTTTAAATCAATATAACCGGGTAATATGGCTGATCGCCGTATTCCTGGTGTCAGCTCCTTTGCTCCTGAGGGCGCAAAAACAGTCGCTTTCTTTGCAGCAGGCTATTGAGCAGGCTAAGGCAAGAAACCGTGAACTACGTATCGACTCACTGAATGTACATAAATCAAGACAGCAGACTGCGATTACACACGGTTTGCTGATGCCGAACATCAGCCTCACCGGCCAGTTTCAGCATTATTTTCAGAGACCGGTTTTCTTCGGGCTTAACACCAATCCTTCTTCTGAAAAAATAGATTACGCAAGGATCGGTGGGGAAGACCTGGCAGGGGCACAGGTTTCATTGGTCCAGCCCATTTATAATTCGGGGACAAAGCATGAAATCAAAAGACGAGGTCTTCTTGAAAAACAAAGCCAGCTTTATTACCGGGAAAAAGAAATAGATGTTGTAGCTAGGGTTAAGCAAAATTATGTTCAGCTGCTGGTTTTGAATGAAAGACTAAAACTTCAGAAAGAGAGTATTCTGCGTAATAAAAAGGCACTTGCCGATGCCAGCTCATTACTTGCTCAGGGTCGTGCGCTCCGGGTGGATACATTGAGGGCATATACATCTGTAAAAAACCTCGAACCCGATGTGTTAAGGCTCACATACGCGTTGCAGATCAGCCAGCAGCAACTTCGGGTATTATTGGGCGATGTATCCGAAACAGAGTATAATCTTTCCGATTCGCTGCAACTGAACCCTGCCGACTCGATTCCTTCTGAAAACAGTACTTACCACTTATCAATACATCAGCGCCCGGATTTGCAGATCCTCACATTGAATAAGGAAATCAACGACCGGGAAATTGAACTGTACAGGTCTGCGCGCTTGCCAGTGGTAAACTTTGTCAGTCAGTATCAGCTGCAAACCCAAACCAATCAGTTTCGGTTTGGAAATGCGGGTTATCCGCCGGTCTTCTACGCAGGTATACAATTTTCTATTCCTTTGTTTAGCGGGATGCAGCATATCAACAGGATTGCATTGGGGAAAATCGAAAGGCAGCAGGCAGATATTGTTTACAATAATGCGCAAGAGCAGCTGAAGAGTGAGGTTAAGCAAATCCTGGCTACTCTTGTGGAAACGTCCGAGCGGATAAAAACGCAGCAAAATGTATCGGAAACAGCGGAGCTGAGTTATTCTATCGTAAAGTACCGGTATGAAAAAGGGGTCGCCTCGAGGCTTGAACTTACGGATGCAGAATTTGCATTAACTACCGCCAAGTCGAATTATCTGGAAGCGGTTTTTGATTATTTATCAGCAAAGATCGAACTGGACAGGACTACCGGCAAAGCTGAGGAAGATTTATAATTGTATTGGTCTAACCTGAGGCAAGTTACCTTTGGTTAGACCAAACGCTCCGGTAGAAAACTCACACCCGCTTTTTCAACTGCGGAGAACCTTGATTACTCGCAAAATATTCTATATTTGATTTTCGTCCTCAGTTCAAAAATCAAATGAATATGGAGCATCATTACACAGATACACACAAAATCAGCTTTCATGGAAACGGGGCCAAATTGTTCAGGATCTATATCCTGAACATCCTGTTAACCATTCTCACACTCGGCCTGTATTATCCCTGGGCCAAAGCAGCATTAATTAAGTATCTCTACCAGGAAACGGAATTTAAAGACAGCCGATTCGCCTTTCATGGCACAGGAAAGGAAATGTTCATTGGGTTTATCAAAGCGCTGGGCATATTGGTTGTCGTTTACGGATTGGTGTTAGCGGCCGCCCTGTCGATAAATAAGGTGGTGATTATCGCCGGATCGCTTGTTTTCTACATCCTTTTATTTTTTCTCATTCCAATTGCTATTCATGGTTCTCTCAGGTACCGGACATCCCGTTCGTCCTGGCGCGGCATTCATTTTGGTTACAGAGGTGACCGGAACGAACTTGTCCGGCTTTTATTTACCGGCGGTCTGCTTACCATCTGTACTTTCGGCATTTACTTTTTCTGGTTGATTATCAAATTGCGGAAGTATATTTTCCAGAATCTTCGTTTCGGTAATCTTAGGTTTTCGTTTGAAGGTGAAGGTAGTGCATATCTGATGCTGCACCTCAAAGGTTATTTTCTGACTATTATTACTTTAGGGATATATGTGTTCTGGTATGTTAGGGATTTGTTCAACTATTATATTGATAACATCCGGTTATATCAGGATCACAGGGTGCTTAAATTTCGTTCTACCGCGACTGCGGGGGGCTATTTCAAGCTTATCATAGTGAACTTTCTGATCATTATCCTGACTTTGGGACTTGGAACGCCCTGGGCGGTTGTCCGGGCATTTGAATTTATTACCGGCAATGTGATCATCGAAGGCGCGCTGGATGCGGATGCAATCCGGCAAACTGAGGAAAATTATACGGATGCAACAGGAGAGGACTTAGCAGATATCATTGACATTGGCCTTGTTTGATTTAAATATTAAGTATTACGACGGGAAGGTTTCAGTTGCACATGATGCAACAATGATACTGATGTCGGACCACTGGCTGATCAAGTATTCGATCGGCGAGGGGATCAATCAGTACGTCCGGTGGGATATCAAGGGGATCATGACCGATGAGAATTTTACCACCATCCATGTTTTCCGTTACGGTGGTTTTCCGGAGCAAACTGTCGTCAGTAAGGATGGAAGATTGCCTCAGGCACTGAAGGACAAATATCCCTCCAAACGTTTTATCGTTGGGCGATCCTCCGATATTTTAAAGAAGAATACGGTTCTGGCTAGCCTGACAGTTGCTGTCGTTGTATTTATCGCTGTTCTTTACTGGTACATCATTCCGTTATTTGCAGAAAAAGCTGCGTCCCAAATTCCGACAGGCATGGAGGTTAGCATAGGTTCATCCGTGTACGAAACTGTGATGAGCCAGTATGAAGTCAATGATACACTGACTGGGAAAGTCAATGATTTTCTGCAGTCCTTTCATCTTAAAACGAGCTATCCGATCGAGGTCACCGTGGTTAACGACAAGCAATGCAATGCATTTGCTTTGCCTGGTGGGCATATTATTATTTTCAGCGGAATAATCGCAAAGATGAAAACCAAAGAAGAGCTCGCCGCCCTGCTTGCACACGAAACCGCTCATATCCACTACCGTCATTCACTTAAAAGCACGTTCAGAACCTTATCTCGTAATTTGTTTGTGTCGCTGCTGTTCAATGATATTAATGGAGTCGCAGCTATAATCGCCGACAATTCCAATATGCTGATGAACCTGACCTATTCTAGAGAACTGGAAATAGAGGCAGATAAAAATGGTATGGCAGTTTTGGCGGCAAACGGGATAAGTCTGCGGGGATTTACAGACCTTTTTCAGTTGCTTAACAACCATGCTGAAAATTCGGGAGAACTGGAAATTTTAAGCACCCACCCCCTCACAACCGACAGGATTGCCTACGCAAAAGAAAGCGCCAGAGAGCAGGTCAATATCCGCGACCAGTCAAGCCTTGAAAATAAATGGTTGAATTTAAGGCTGAAAGCCGGAAACTGATTCTATAATGGCACTGTTTTTGTGTTCTTTCATTCCAAATAGAAATATTAAATGTTATGAAAGTACTTACAGAGCAAGGCCGACGGAATATAGAAGATATTGCCGGTCACTATAAATTAAAGACAGAAACTGTTGAAGCCCTGCTAAATGCGATCGTCAGAGGCAATGGGAGCATGGCCCAATTCAATATACCTGAATTGGGCGGAGGGGGCCAGTGGATGAAAGGTGGGATGACTATGGTTGGAGATATGTTCAACAATTCGCTAAAATCAATTGTTGACAGACTATCTAATGAATTGTCCGGCCTGTTGGCCAAGGGGGCATTGTTCGAGGACATAGATGATCAGCCGGTAGAAAACCACTTGCGGGATAAGGAGATCAAAGGCGTTACAGGTAGTCCCTGGCCTTCGATATTCGGGACACCCACTTCCAGTGGTTCCCAGAATAATTTCAGGTACGCCTATTTCGCCCCGGTACGTAGGTTGGTGATCGAAGAAAATGGTAAACAGATCATTTACGACACAAAACATCATCAGATTTCCGGGATATCACAGCAGCAGGGATCAGGCACATCCTATAAGTTCTCGAGTCAGGACGGTCCTGTTACTCTGGACAGTTTAGATGTAATTTCCGAGCCGGGAAAACAATCCCAGCCCACCCCCGAACTAGCCTACGATGTCACTACGAATGTGGATTCTAAAGGTGAAAATACTCCTACAACGCAGGATATAATTATTTCCACTATCGAGAAAATCAATATTCTTTTTGAAAGGGGACAGATCACGGAGGAGGAATTCAAAACTAAAAAGCAGGAATTACTGGACAGGCTGTAAGGATATTGAAGTAATACTTAGTCAGCCGGTTTTTTTAAATGTCATCCGAAAAGAAAAGTACACTTAGATGTGGTGCTTCTTTTTGGATGACATTTTTTCATTTATTTGCAGGAAAAATGGAGGCAGCTCCGTTAGAACTATATTACCAATAATTATGAGATGGCCGGCCAGTTAGCCGGGCTGGCCTTTGGATTTCGTAAAATTACCCTGAAATGATATTCGCGCAAATTACAAAAATCGTCGACCCTATGGCGGCCAAGCTGGACAGATGGTTTGACGCCAGCGTCCGGTTTGTACCCAATCTGATTATCGCCATATTGGTACTCGTGTTTTTTCGGTATCTGGCCAAATACGGCAGCCGGGTCGTGGAAAGAGTATTAGGAAAGGCGTCTCAAAACATTGCACTTGTGAGTCTTGTTTCTGCATTGACGAGGATCGCAATTGTTACTACCGGGTTATTTTTTGCGTTGGGTGTGCTCGGTCTGGATAAAACCGTTACATCGCTGCTGGCAGGTGCCGGCGTATTGGCCCTGGCATTGGGTTTCGCTTTTCAGGATCTGACAACCAATTTTATATCAGGAGCCTTTATCGCGATCCAGAGGCCGATTAAAGTAGGTGACGTTATTGAAACAAACGGATTTACCGGCAGGGTGTTATCAATCGGACTGCGCTCTGTTAAGATGGATAACTTTGCCGGACAGCAGGTGGAATTACCAAGCAAGGATATTTTTCAAAAACCCATTTTAAACTTTACCTATTCCGGAGAACGCAGGGTATCGTTGGAATGCGGTGTTTCTTATACTGATGATCTGAATATTGTCGAGAAGCTGGTGCTGACTACGGTTAATGATCTTGGCTTTTTAAGCAAAAAGAAAGTATCTGAATTCAACTTCATCAGATTTGGTGAAAATAGTATTGATTTTGAGCTGCTTTTCTGGATAGATCAGACCAAAACCGGGCCGGGTGCGGCTAAAAGTACTGCAATAAAAGCGATTAAGAAGGCTTTTGATCAGAATGGTATTTCTATCCCCTCTCCGGTAAGTTGGCATGAAGCTCAGCTTCGTGCCGCTATTACAAGGCCTCCGGCCGGATTTGCAGATGCAGACCGGCCAGAGGCCTTAAAATAGTGGGTCCGAAGCGGAGCTTCGAACCATTAAAAGCTTCGAACCATTAATAGCGGTAAGTTTCCGCTTTAAAAGGACCTTCCGTTGAAACGCCGATGTAAGCAGCCTGCTCTTCAGAAAGTTTTTCCAGTTTTGCACCGACGTGAGCCAGGTGGAAAGCCGCTACTTTTTCGTCAAGCGCTTTTGGAAGCACATATACCTTTTTCTCGTAGCTTTCAATATTTGTCCAAAGCTCGATTTGCGCAAGCGTTTGATTTGAGAATGAGCATGACATCACAAAAGACGGGTGTCCCATTGCACAGCCCAAATTTACGAGACGGCCTTCTGCAAGAACAATGATGTCTTTGCCTTCTACCGAATAAATGTCAACCTGTGGTTTGATCTGCGATTTGGTGTTGCCGTAAGTTTTGTTCAGCCACGCCATATCGATTTCATTGTCGAAGTGACCGATGTTACAAACAACGGCTTTGTCACGCATTTTGAGGAAGTGACGGTCTGTAATGATCTTGTAGTTACCTGTCGCAGTCACAAAGATATTGGCACGCGCCGCAGCGTCGTCCATCGTGACCACTTCAAAACCATCCATAGCAGCCTGAAGCGCACAGATCGGGTCGATTTCAGTAACCAGAACGCGGCAGCCTGCCCCGCGAAGTGACTCCGCAGAACCTTTGCCTACATCACCATAACCTGCCACTACGGCCACTTTCCCAGCCAGCATCAGGTCGGTCGCGCGACGGATAGAATCCACAAGCGATTCGCGGCAACCGTATTTGTTATCAAATTTAGATTTGGTAACCGAGTCATTTACGTTGATCGCAGGCAAATGAAGCGTACCGTTTTTGAAACGTTCATACAAACGGTGAACCCCGGTTGTTGTTTCCTCCGAAAGACCTTTGATACCATCTATAAGCTCAGGATACTCGTCAAAAACCATGTTGGTAAGGTCACCGCCATCGTCAAGGATCATGTTCAGTGGCTTGCGATCTTCACCAAAAAACAGCGTTTGTTCGATGCACCAGTTGAACTCTTCTTCATTCATGCCTTTCCACGCATAAACCGGAATCCCAGCCGCCGCAATTGCAGCTGCTGCATGATCCTGCGTTGAAAAAATATTACATGACGACCAGGTCACTTCTGCGCCCAGTGCTGTCAATGTTTCGATCAATACAGCAGTTTGGATGGTCATGTGAAGACAACCAGCCACACGTGCGCCTGCCAGTGGTTGTGATGGGCCGTATTCAGCGCGGATCGCCATTAAGCCTGGCATTTCAGCTTCTGCTAGTGTGATTTCTTTACGGCCCCACTCGGCCAGCGAGATATCTTTTACCTTGTAAGGAATGTACGTTTCGGTTGACGTTGCCATTATTTTACAGTTTAGTTAATTTTCTTATTCTAATACAAAACTAAGTAGAAAATCCACGGACAGGAAGGGGAATAGATACAAATTGTGATTTTGGAAGACAAATTGGATATTTTATCTATAACCGGTCTTAAAACACACGCCTGTCAGTGACTTCGCTGTGAAGAGCATTCCGCGTCAGATATTTTGTCTTGGCCCATAGAAGTTGTCGTTTGTCGACATTTTCGTAACGTCCGTCGATAATGTGTATACGGTCATTTTTCAGAAAGCCGATCAATTATCTTTGTTAACGTGCCCAAACATCTGATGATTCAAAATCTGGCCCAAAACAGACTTTTTCAGCACATAGCATTCTGGCTGATCGTAATGATATCGCTGACTGCTATTTATGGTGCCGGCATGCCCAATTACTGGCTTGCACTGGGGGTTGTGGCGATGTTCTTACCTATACACATGCTTTACTTTTACGCCATAGCCTATGTGGTGATCCCGAAGTTTTTTGACCGGAAAAAGTATGTAGGATTTTTGGCCCTGCTGTTATTGTGCGTGCTGCTTTCTACGGTTCTGTTCCGGCTGGTCGAGATACTGATCGCTGACCCGATTATCAATAATGCCATCAGGGAAAAGGACCCGACATTTGAATGGCAGAAACTGAAAGGGAGTTTTGTTGAGCAGTTTACAAAATCCGTTTATCTCACAAGTGCCTTTGAGCAGACGAATATTTTTGTTTGGGTAGCGTTGTCGGTTAAATTTTTCAAAATGTGGTTCGAAAGACGGCAAGCGGCCATTGAAGCAGAACTGAACTTTCTGAAAGGCCAGCTGCATCCTCATTTTTTATTCAACACCCTCAATAATTTATATGCACTGACTTTAAACCAGTCGCCCCGGTCGGCCGGTGTCGTGATGGGATTGTCGGAAATATTGCGCTATATGCTTTATGAGGCGAATACCGATGTGGTGGACCTGCAAAAAGATGTCCGTATTGTTGAAAGTTATATCGAGCTGGAAAAGATCAGGTATGAGGATCGTCTGGATATCAATTTTAGTATCAATGGTCTGTTGCCGGGCCTCCGGATTGCGCCCCTGCTGATCCTGCCGTTGGTTGAAAATGCGTTCAAACATGGTGCCAGCGAGCAGCTGGGCGATGCCTGGATCAACATGGACCTGCTGATTAAGAACAATTTACTTAAATTTAAAATAGTGAACAGTAAACCGGAGCATACGTTTCCGGAGGAGCGGGAGAAGCATTATGTGAGCATCGGACTGGCCAATGTCAGAAAAAGGCTGGAAATCCTTTACCCTGCGGCATATCAGCTCAAAATCCGGGAAGAGGAGGATCTGTTCGCTGTCATTCTTGAAATAGATCTGAAAAAGCTTGTCGCATCAAATTAATTATGAAACTGAGGGCAATCCTGGTGGACGATGAACCACACGCGATAGAAGTACTGGACAATTATCTCGGTAATTTCAGTGAAATCGAAGTCATTGCGCGGTGTCGGAATGCAATTCAGGCCTTTCAGATTTTGCAGCAGAACAAAATTGATCTGATGTTCTTGGACGTGAAAATGCCGGGATTGAAGGGCACAGATTTACTCAGAAGCCTCACGACACCTCCAAAAGTAATATTTACCACTGCCTACGAGGACTATGCGCTTGCAGGTTTTGACCTGAATGCTGTCGATTACTTGTTAAAACCTATCCCCTTTGAACGTTTTTTGCGTGCAATGGACAAGGTCTTTGGAAGTATGGATGTCGGCCGCCGTTCTGAAATAGTGCCGGAAAAACCTTACATAAGCAATCAGGATGTCTTTTTGTATCTAAAAGTAGACCGGAAAATGGTTAAGGTGAACGTGAAGGATATTTTCTGGGTCGAAAGCCTGCGTGATTATATTAAGGTAGTCCTGAAAGATAAAGTTCTGATCTCCAAACATAAAATAAGCCTGCTCGAAGAACTTCTGCCAGAGGACGGATTCGTGCGCGTCCACCGCTCTTTCATTGTTTCTGTGGATAAAATCGAAAGCTATCATTCCCATAAAATAGAAATTGCCGGAAAAGAACTTCCCATAGGCCGCAATTTCAGGAATGAATGCCAGCGCCGGTTCAGGCTGACTTTTTAGCAATGCGTTTCCACTACGATTTTATGCCGTTTGTCGATAATAAAAGTTGTTGATCGACGCCCCCGACCCGGCTGATTACTGCGTAAAAAAAACGGATTAAACTTGCAGCGCCATTTCAAAAATGGAGTTAATCGTTTCATTCATTCAGTGTTAGCCATGTTAAATACGAAAAATTTCCTAGGGAGCGCATTGTTCCTGTCCTTGATTATTATTGCCGGGTGCGAAGACAAACAGCCGGATCCCTCCAACACGCTTACTGCGAAAGCCGGGGACGACCAAAATGTAAATGTCGGAGATAACGTTACCCTGGACGGTAGTACGTCTGTTGATAAGGATAACAAGCCATTCGATTATCGTTGGGCTTTTACCAAAAAACCTGCGGGAAGTACCACCAACCTCAATGCTGCCAGTACCAGCAAGCCTAGTTTTACTCCCGATCTGCCCGGTGAATACGAGGCGGAGCTGACGATTAGTAATGCAAATGGCGAGAGTAAGGACAGAGTTATGATCACGGCTTCCGTTATACAGCCCATTGCACTGGAGGCTGAGATCAAGACAAACCTGGTTTTGGAAGACCGCGTCAATAACCCGGATATTCCCGATTATGTGGCCAACCAGAATGTGCTTGTAAACGCGGAGCTCACTCTCAAACCGGGAGTTGTTATCGCGTTCGCAAGAGACGCCAGGCTGGAAGTAAACGACGGCAAGGGTATTCTGATCGCGAAAGGAGATTCGGCGAAAAGGATCCGTTTCATTGGCAAGGAAACCACCAAAGGTTTCTGGGCAGGGGTGGTTATCCGGTCCGCGAGCAGTGGCAATGTGCTGGATTATGTGGATGTATTGCATACCGGCAGCAAGGCGCTCACTAATGTAACCAAGGCTGGTATGCTTGTTATTGGAGGGTCAAAAGCCCAAATTTCAATCAAGAACAGTCTTTTTGAGAAAAATAACGGCTTTGGGTTGTTCGCGGAACAAGGCGCAGTGTTGGCAGAATTTACCAAAAACATTTTCCGGGAAAATGCCGAGGCGGGAATTTTGCTTAGTGCAGACAACGTTGCCCAGCTGGATATCAATTCGGTTTTTACGGGTGGAAATGGTAGAAATGTGGTGGAGATATTTGCTTCGCAGGTATCAGGCGGGCCAAACAAAGAAGTGGCCTGGAAAGGGTTCAAAGACAAAACTCCCTACCGCGTCCTGGAATCGCTGACCATTGATGCCGGACTTAAACTTTCGCCGGGAGTGGTGATCGAAATGTCGAGGGGCGCGCAGATCTCACTGGATGGTGAAAATTACCTGAATGCCGTCGGAACTACCGAACTGCCTATTGTGATCAAGGGGATTGAAAACACGCCTGCATATTGGCGAGGCCTTATTTGCTTCTCTACCAGCGCGCTGAATGTTTTTGATTATGCAGAAATCACAGGCGGGGGAAGTACTGCTCTTGTTTCAGGCAAGAAAACCAACATTGCTGTTTATGGAAGCAATGCAGTCATGCAAATCAAAAATTCGAAGATCAACAATAGCGGCGGTTACGGGATTTTTGTCAATTACCAGGCGCGTATCAATAATGATGTCGAAACGGTGAATACGTTTACGGGAAATGTGGATGGCAAACTGTTAAAGGAATAGCAAAGCAATCTTTCAATATCATTATGGAAGACATCACATTTTACATCAGTATCATTTTCGGACTGATCGTGTTTCTCTCGGTGTTCACTTTCTACAAGGGGGTAAATAGTTCAAAGGGGTTTTTGATACTCACACTCGGCTGGATTTTCCTGCAGACTGGTATTTCGATTTCGGGGTTTTACGAAGGTACAAACGTCTTCCCGCTCAGAGTTGCTGTCCTGGTACTTCCTCCTGTATCATTTATGTTATGGCTTTTTTTCTCCGCACGCGGAAAATCATTGCTGGATAACGTCAATATCCACATGCTAATCGTGATACACGTGGTCAGGGTACCAATTGAACTGGTTATTTACGGGCTTTTTATCTGCAAGGCATTACCGCACGAAATGACAGTGGGAGGGGGAAATCCCGATATTATTGCGGGCCTGACCGTTCCGGTAGTTTATTACCTGGGGATAATGAGCGGCAAAATCCGGTGGAAAATGCTGGTGGTCTGGAATCTGGTATGTTTCGGCTTGCTATTGAACATGGTTCTGAAATCAGTACTGGCGGCGCCGTTTTTCTCTCAGGAAATTGCTTTTGGGCAGCCCAATACCGCAATGCTTCATTTTCCTTTCGTGCTGCTTCCGGGCGTCATCATCCCGATTTTGCTCTGGGCACATCTTGCAGTAATCAGAAACCTGGTAAAAGCATACTGGCATGAGCCTAAACATAGCCCGTATACAGCTAAGCGTGTAATAAAAAACGAAAATTGTACATCATGAAAATGTATAAAAATGCATTCATGGTACTCATCATGGCCTTGAATGTCCAGGCCATGGAAGCTGTTCAGCGCAGTTCAGCCCGGCAGCCTTATCCCGATTCTGGGTTTTGGACCACAGAACTACTGACAGAAGAAAAAGCCACGATTGTAAGGTATTATGCCAATAGTATCAGTCTCATTTCGGAAACCAGGGAGCCGCGGATTCTTGATATCACAAAACTTCCGGTAAGAAAATATCTGAACAAAAAACTGGCCGAAGAATTGTCAAAGGACACGACCAACGCAACCAAAATTCGCCTCTATGAAATCCGTTGAACTAACGTTTACAATAAGAATTGCAGGAATGTTATTGTACTTCCTGATCGCGGCGCAGGGTGCTTTTTATCTTTTTGGCTTCGGAAAGGCGCTTTACAATGTACCCTCAGAAAACTTTATCGATCTGCGAAAAGCAGTGGACCCTGTGATGAGAGGCAGGTTTAAGGTGGTTTGCCTGTCTGCGTTGGCCGTTGTTTTTACGTGGCTGGTAATGGCAGATAAGTCGGGTGGGATCATGTCGTACGGGTGCGTGTTGGGAGCTTTCCTGTTGCTGCTCGCCGATATGGTGCTGATCGTCAAATTCAGCGAGCCTCTCAACGCAACGATCAATGGCAACATTCTGGAATCAAATGAAAGCCTTAAAGAACTGAGGCATCAATGGCTGAAATTCATATCGATTCGCGGAAGCTTGTCCGTCACAGGATTTGTACTGCTCCTGATCGATATGATATGGAAAGCTGGTTAACAATAGGTTATAATCGTTCAGACTTGCCAGACCTTCAAGGTCTGGCAAGTCTTTTTTTATACAAGAACAGTAAAGCTCTTGAAAACAGCGCCGACTCTAACGGCATCGAAGATACGTGCTTGTGTTCCGCCATGGTTCAGTACAGATTGTTCGTGTGAAGTCACACACATTTCACAACCGTTGAGTGCCGAAACAACGAGGCTCAGCAATTCAAAAAACTCCTTGCCTAGAACAGGGTTTACCATAATGCTCATCTTGATACCTGCAGGTGCCGTATCATAAAATTCCTTGTGCATAAAGTGCCTGAAACGGTAAAATACATTGTTGGCGTTCATCAGGGAAACGCAGGCAGTCACTTCAGCAATTTCTTTTTCGTCAGCGCCTTCGGCCACGGCAAGCTCTTCGATGGCTGAGATCAAAGCTGCGTTCTTCTCGTTGACGGCAACTGACAGAGCGATCAGAAGTGCTTCCTTACGGTTGAGGTTTTGTGACTTAAGAACATTGCCAAGATTGATTTTCAGGTCTTTCAAATAGCGGTGGTCGAGCGCCGCCAGTTTGTTGATCAGCACACTTTCAAAGTCTGCCGGCAAGTTGTTTTCTTTATACAGGGACTCTTTCGTGTTCCCTGTTGCTGCAAATGGATACATATCGGATTGTTATTTTGGCAGAACGTGTCGTTTGAGGGAAAAATAAAAGCAGTTCACAGCCCGGCGTGCGACACCGCTGACTGCCTGGTGTGAACTGCTTCTTATTCAGCGTTAATTATGCAAGTGTAGCTTCGCCTTTTTGCCAGTTGCATGGGCAAAGTTCGTCAGTCTGAAGAGCATCCAGTACGCGTAGAACCTCAGGAACGTTACGACCCACTGAAAGGTCGTTAACGCTAACCCAACGTACGATCCCTTGCGGATCAACGATGTAAGTTACACGGTAAGCGATTTTTTCGTTTGCTTCAAGGATACCCAGATCTTCTGCAAGTGATTTTGAAGTATCAGCCAGCATAGGGAAAGTAAGGTCACGAAGATCATCGTGGTTTTTACGCCATGCAAGGTGAACAAACTCACTGTCTGTAGATGCGCCGATGAGGATAGCGTCGCGGTCAGCGAAGTCTTCGTTATGTTTGTTGAACTCAGCAATTTCAGTAGGGCATACAAAAGTAAAATCTTTTGGCCACCAGAACATGACCATCCATTTGCCGGCATTTTTGTGATCTTCTGAGGTAATATCGTAGAATTCATTTCCTTTTTCAAGAGAAACAACTGATGTTTTTTTGAATTCGGGGAAAGTCGATCCCACGGAGAGAAGCCTATTAGCCATGATTATTCGTTGTTTATAAATTGTACTTTATTATGTCACAAATTTACAACCACAAAGGTATCGAAGGCAAGGTTAGCGCTGGTACTTTCCATGGAAAGACTTGTTTTAATCAAATGAATTTGTTTTTATATATACAAAACAAGATGTTATCGATATTTTCAATAATAGTATAAATTTGGGCAATATAATTATATTAATAATTAAGGTAATTATAAAAGCTAGCCCGGCATGACGCTTAATACTGTTTCCAGCGCCATACCCCGCGAGCCTTTGATCAGAATACTTGTATTTTCCTGCGGATTATCCATTACCCAGTTATGGAGCGAAAATTTGTCCGGGAAATAGTATGCTTTGGGTAAAGCGGGCAAAGCATGCTGCATGAGTTTGCCGGATAAAATCACGATATCGAACTTTTCAGAAGCGATTTGTTTGCCGAGCGCCAGGTGTTCCTCGGGTGCAGCATCTCCCAGTTCAAACATATCGCCCAGGATCAGCATTTTCCGGGGCGCATCGAGCCGGGCGAAGTTGGTAATAGCCGCCGCCATCGAAGAAGGATTAGCATTATAGGCGTCCATGATGACGGTATTGGTTCCTTTGCGCACGATCTGCGAACGGTTGTTGTCAGGCTGATAGCTGGCCACGGCCTCATTCGCATCTTCATCCGCCACATCGAAATGCTTGCCAACAGCCAGGGCTGCGCATATATTATCGAAGTTATATTGTCCGGGTAGGTGCGTAGTTACAGTTTTGCCGTTGTTGGCTTTAAAAATCACAAAAGGACTTTCCTTCACCAACACCGGATTGACGGGGCTGTTTTCGGAACAATAAAAAACGATATCTCCAAAAGCGCGTCGCTTGCTCACCATTTCCATCGTTACATCGTTTTGTGCATTCACGAAAACGGTACCTTTCTTTTTGGACAGGAAATCAAACAATTCGCCTTTTCCTTTGACGATACCTGCAATTCCCCCGAAACCTTCCAGGTGTGCTTTGCCGATATTCGTGATCAGTCCGTGCGTAGGCTGCGCGATGCTGCTCAGCAGGGCAATTTCTTCCTGATGGTTTGCGCCCATTTCGATCACCGCCATTTCATGCTTTGCGGTATCCACAGAAAGGATTGTCAGCGGTACGCCGATGTGGTTGTTAAGATTTCCCTGTGTAGCGTATGTATTGTATTTCATCGACAACACTTTGGCGATCAATTCCTTCGTGGTCGTCTTGCCGTTGGAGCCGGTCAGTGCGATCACGGGGAAAGTGAAGGTTTTACGGTGATGTCTGGCCAGATCCTGCAATGCGGCCAGTACGTTTTCGACGAGTAAAAACCTGCTGTCGGCAACCACTTCGGCATCGTCCACTACGGCATAAGCAGCGCCTTTTTCCAGTGCTTCCGCAGCATACTTATTGCCGTCAAAATTATCTCCCTTTAATGCGAAAAAAATGCACCCAGGCGTGATTTTACGGGTGTCGGTGCAGATTTTGGCACCTGTAAGATATATATCGTAAAGCGTAGTTGTGGGCGTAAACATGAAATCTTCGGTCGTTATAAAATTATAGAGTTTTATTTCGTTAGGCTTAAGAGCCATACCTTGCACGTCCAACAAAATTAACGGAATATTCTCCAACGATGAGAACAAAATATACCTCCTGCCTTTTCATTTTATTATATACGACAATACTTTTTCAAAGCCGGGCGCAGCAAGCCTGGTTTAAATTGGATACAATTGCGGGTGTAACTTCAAAGGGCGTGAAGTTGGTCAACCCCTGGGCCGGCGGGCTGAATTCTTCCCAATTTTTGAAAATGCACCTGAATGGGGACGATACTGAAGATCTGGTCATTTACGACAGGACCAATAGTAAGATTACCACTTTGGTCGCTGCGGCTGATCCTGCTAATCCGGGTAAAATGGTTTTCGTACATGCCCCAGCCTACGAGTCTGTTTTTCCGCACGCTGATAACTGGATGATCCTGGCCGACTATAATGGCGACGGTCTCAAAGATCTTTTCACCAGCACACCGCTCGGAGTAACGGTTTACCAGCAGGTCAAAACCGGAAATTCCTGGTCGTTTGTGCTGAAACAGGAAGTGTTATATACAAAAGGTTTTTCGGGAAATATAAACTTGCAGGTATCAGGAACGGACATTCCGGGTATTGTGGATGTGGACGACGACGGCGATCTTGACTTGCTGGCTTTCGATTTTTCAGGAACGTTTATTGAGCTTCACCAGAACCTGAGTATGGAAAAATTCGGTGTGCCGGATAGTCTTGGAACTCAGGCAAACCCTGTTTTCCAGAGAAACGGGGACTGCTGGGGAAATTTCAATAAAGGTGAGGGCGAAGGTTTTGTGTTTGGTATCGGCTGTGGTGTGGTGGATAATTCAGGAAACCGGGTGATGCATGCGGGTAACTCTATTCTCCTGCATGACCTGAACGGAGACGGGAAAAAAGACCTGTTGGCCGGGCATATCAGCAATGAACATATCTCTTTCCTAACCAATTCCGAGAGCGGGCTGATCGGAAATTTTACCAGTTATACCAATACTTACCCTACCGCGGATCCGGTTTCCATGCATATTTTCCCGGCGGCTTTTATGGAGGACGTCGATTTCGATGGAGTGAAGGATCTGCTGATCACACCGACCATTCCATCCAATGATCTGAATATGACGGATTTCAAGTCGGCTGCCTGGTTGTATCACAATGCCGGAACAGACACTCAGACCGACTTCAAACTGGTGCAAAAGAATTTTTTGCAAGATCAGATGATCGATGTAGGCGAAAATGCGGCGCCTGCTCTTTTTGATGTGGATGGTGACGGGGATCTGGATATGATCGTTGGGACAGGAGGAGTACCGGGCACGGGCGGTTTCAAAGGCAGTCTGTGGTATCTCAAAAATACGGGTACTCCCAACGGGCCCGTTTTTAATGTTGAAACCGAGAATTACCTCAATCTGTCAGGCTCATTGGCATTATATAACATCAAACCGCAATGGGCGGATTTCAACGGCGACGGTGTTTTGGACCTGGGTTTTGCAGGTACTTCTACCACCGGCCTGAAACTTGAATACCGCTACATACCCAACAAAGCCGCCCCCGGCGCACCGGCTCAGCTGAACATAGCCGATGCTGTAACGATTACGCTGCCCGCCGAGCTGCAGGCTGGTGATTCTCCCTATTTCTATGACGGCGATGGGGACGGCGATCTGGATTTGCTGGCGGGAAGGGTATTGGGGAATATTAACTATTACATCAATACCGGGGTAAACAAACAATATACATTCAGTCTGGAAACCGATGCATTTGCCGGTGTTTCCGTCAGTTTTGAAGGTCGGTTACCTCAGTTTTCAGTTGCCGATTTTGATCTGGACGGCCGCCCCGACTTGCTCACTGGTGACCAGACTGGCACCATCCGTATATTCCATAGTGCGGACTGGGGCAAGTGGACTGAAAGAGAAAGCTTGCTGGTTTCTGTCAATGCAAAAGCATCGGCACCGGTTTTCGGTACATACCTTGCGCCAACTGCCGGAGATTACAATGGAGATCAAAAACCGGATATCTTGATCGGGAGCAATGCAGGCGGGTTACGGTTACTGAGCAACATATTGCCCGTTACCGTCACGGGTACCGAGCCGGTTGCTGATAACATTGTTAAGGTTTATCCCAATCCCGCGGCTGACTATCTGAAAGTCCTTTCCACAAAAAGCGGTTCGCTGAGAATATTGAATTCAAGCGGCCGGATTTTAGCCCACGATATCAATCTCCGGGCAAACGTTGAGCGGGAAATCCCGACATTGAAATGGCCTTCCGGATTGTATTTGCTGGAATTCGAGAATGCAACCACCAAGTTTGTCAAGAAGATTGTAGTGCGTTAAGCAGGCGGGGTTTAGGGTCATAACTGCGAGTAGATACACTGCTTCTGCTCTTTAAATGTTATTCCCTAAAACCAAATTTTTCATGCAAGCTCTTCTTGGCGTAATTTTTCATTTCATTGGTGGTTTTGCTTCCGGCAGTTTTTATATCCCTTACAAACAAGTTAAAGGCTGGGCCTGGGAATCCTACTGGATCGTTGGCGGCCTTTTTTCCTGGCTGATCGTCCCCCCGCTCGCAGCCTACCTTACCATTCCCGGATTTACAGAAATCATAGCCCATACCAACGGCGGAATACTGTTTCTCACTTATTTTTTCGGCGTTTTGTGGGGTATCGGCGGCCTTACCTACGGATTGGGCGTGAGGTATCTGGGTGTTTCGCTGGGAAGTTCGATCATACTGGGTCTTTGTTCGGTTTTTGGTGCGCTGATCCCATCAGTATATTATCAGTTCAATCCCGTAGCGGGAAAAGACTCCATTTCGGATCTTTTCAATAACAGCTGGGGGCAAATGGTTCTGCTTGGGTTGCTTGTTTGTGTGATCGGGATTATTATCTGCGGAAAGGCAGGTGCCATGAAAGATAATGATCTCAAAAAAAGCGGCTATATCGCCGATGATAAAACAGAATTCAAGATCGGTCTCGGACTGACGGTTTCGATCATTTCGGGTATCCTGAGTGCGTGTTTTGCATTCGGGATCGATGCCGGGAAAGTGATGGCAGAAGAAGCCAACGAAGTCTGGAAAGCTGCCAATCCGGGCCAGGGGGAGTTTTTGTTCCAAAATAATGTAACCTATGTGGTGATCCTTTTGGGCGGACTAACTACCAATTTTATCTGGTGTATGCTCCTGAATGCACGTAATAAAACCTTCCACAACTATACCGACTCCGCCACACCCCTTCTTTCTAACTATATCTTTTCGGCCCTGGCAGGTACTACCTGGTTCCTTCAGTTCTTTTTCTATGGAATGGGGGAAAGCAAGCTGGGCAACGGACCGAGTTCATGGATCCTGCACATGGCGTTCATTATTCTTGTTGCCAACTCCTGGGGACTTATCCTGAAAGAATGGAAGGGTATTACCAAAAAGACGTTAACGACCATCATTACCGGTATTCTGGTGATTGTTCTGTCGGTTTTGATTGTAGGTTATGGTAATTATTTACGTGAATAAAGTAATCCAATAAGTTCATGTTAAAAATAACTTCAAACCTGGTACTTTTTATGGCGGCTGCCTTGCTGGCAGGATGCGCGAAAAAGACAGACAGCGATCAAAGCAAAGTGGAAAATACAACGGAGAAAAAAGGGACTTTCGGTTACGATCTGGCCTTTTTGAAAAAACACAAAGAAGTAATCGTGCTCACAGCACCGGACGATGAAAAGTCAAAGGCCATAGTAGTAGCCGATTATCAGGGCAGGGTAATGACCAGTACTGCGGACGGAGAGGCGGGAAACAGCTACGGCTGGATCAATTACGAGCTGATCGGCAGCGGAGAAAACAAGCCGCATATCAATGCTTTCGGTGGTGAGGACAGGTTCTGGCTGTCGCCGGAAGGCGGGCAGTTTTCGGTTTATTTTAAAAGAGGGCAAAAGTTCGATTTTGAAAACTGGCAAACTCCAGCTGTGATCGATTCCGAACCTTATGAAGTCGTTTCTTCGGATCAGCATTCGGTTCTTTTCAAAAAAAATGCAGTTCTGGAGAACCACTCCGGTACCCGCCTTGAATTTGGCATTGACAGAAAAGTTTCGATGCTGAGCAAGTCGGATGTGAGCAGGCTGCTGTCGGTTTCTTCATTTGAAAACATTAAAATCACCGCCTACGAATCCGAAAATACGTTAACCAATCATGGAGCCGACTGGAAAAAGGAAACTGGGGCAGTTGGAGTGTGGATATTGGGAATGTTCACGCCCGGTGAAAAAACGACCATTATAGCACCGTTTTCCAAAGAACAATCAGAGAAACCTGCTTTGACGGACAACTATTTCGGGAGCATTCCGGCAGAACGTCTGACTATCAGAGACAGCGCAGTTTTCCTCAAAGCAGATGGGAAATTCAGGAGCAAAATCGGGCTGGCGCCCCAGTCGGCCAGGCCGGTAGCCGGAAGCTACGACGCCGAAAAGCAGATCCTCACCATTATACAATACGATCTGGACACAAAAGGGGATTACCTTAAATCCACCTGGGAGCTTCACAAAGAACCTTACAAAGGCGATGCACTGAATGCATATAATGATGGTCCGCTGGACGACGGGTCACAAATGGGGCCGTTTTACGAGCTGGAATCGAATTCTTCGGTAAAGCTTTTGAAAAAGAACGAAAAGCTGACGCATGTTCACCGTACCTACCATTTTGAAGGCGAAAAAGGCAGTCTCAATAACATTGCAAAACAGATATTGGGCGTAGCTATTGACCAAATTCCCTGAATCCTAAACTGGCGAATTTTACTGAAATGATGAAATTTTTGAAACTGAAACAGCATGCAGTTTTCATTGCGGCGGCCTCTATCGTTGTGGCGCAAAGTTGCAGCAGCCCGAAAAATAAGACTGCCCGGCAGGCGACGGTTACTCAGGCTGCTTCGCCGGCACCTGCGGATATTTATGCAGAGCATATCAGGACCAGTAAATTTCAGACACCTGAGGAAGAACGGTTATCTTTTCAATTGCCTCCCGGATTTGAAATAACCCTTTTTGCGTCCGAACCCGACATTACCAAACCGATGAATATGGAGTTTGATGACCGGGGAAGATTGTGGGTGACCCAGTCTTCAGAATATCCGATGGCGGCGGGGACCGGCAACGGGACGGACAGGATCACGATCCTGGAAGATAAAAACGGGGACGGGAAAGCGGATACCTTTACAAATTTTGATAATAATCTCAATATCCCGATCGGTGTCATGCCGGTTTCGGACGGGGCTATCGCATATAGCATTCCCAATCTTTATTATCTGAAAGACACCGACCAGGACGGAAAAGCGGATAGCAAAAATGTGCTGCTAGGTCCTTTCGGCTCCAAAGACACGCATGGCATGGTGAACAATATCATGCGCGGATATGATGGCTGGCTGCATGTCTGCCATGGTTTTTCCAATACGTCGGCGGTTGCCGGAACGGACGGGGATTCTATCAAAATGGTGTCAGGCAATACATTCAGGGTAAAAATGGATGGTAGTCGTGTGGAGCAGACTACTTTCGGGCGGGTCAATCCGTTTGGCTATGCTTATGATGAGCGGGGATATTTGTATTCTGTGGACTGCCACACCAAGCCGATCACCCAGTTGATCTTTGGGGGCGACTATCCGCATTTTGGTAAAAAAGCACCTGCCGGACTCGGTTTTGCTCCTGAGATGATGAGCTACGAATTGGGCTCTACTGCACTGGCGGGGCTGGTGTACTACACCGGTACCCAATTTCCTGAAAAATACAGAAAAAGCTTTTTCACCGGTGACGTGGTAACCTGCCGCATCGACCGCAATACTATGAGCTACAAAGGAACAACTCCGGTTTCAAAAAAAGAAGAGCCTTTTTTGATCAGCAAAGATCCCTGGTTTAGACCGGTGGACGTAAAGCTTGGCCCCGACGGTGCACTTTATATTGCCGATTTTTACAACCGGATCATCGGGCATTACGAAGTGGCGCTCAATCATCCTGGCAGGGACCGGCTGAGCGGCAGAATTTGGAAAATAACATATAAAGGAGACGAGCCCCATCAAAATATGCCAATTACCGATTGGTCGAAAGCTACTATTGAGCAACTTCTTGAGGGCTTGAAACATCCTCAGCTCAATACCCGGCTGAAAGTAGCGGACCGTTTGGTCGATACCTGGAAAAGCAAGGCCGGTGATCCTGTTAAGGCACTTTTGAGCTCAACACAAACGGATCAGGTTTCTTACGTTCACGGACTTTGGGTATTGCACCGGTTAAGTGTGTTGGACGATGCAATGCTCGGCAAAGCGCTGAACCACGGAAATGCTGTCATCAGGCAACATGCCTATCGGATACTTTCGGAAAAAGGATCGCTTTCGGAATTGCATCACAAGCTGGTATTGGCGGCATTGTCAGGTGATGACCCATTTTTGCAGCGCACCTCAGCCGAAATCCTGACAAGGTTTCCAAGAATCGAAAATCTTGCAGGGTTAATGGATCTGTATGAAAAAACAGGGGAGGAGGATAGTCATTTAAAATATACTGCTTTGCTTGGCGTACGGAACAACCTTCGGGATAAAAGTGTCATGTGGCGGGTTCCGGGTCTGAAATGGAGTGAGGGTCAGCTGGCTTTGATGACCAAGGCGATGCTAGATGTTCCCAATGCTCAGGCAGCAGCTTTTGTGTTGGATTACACGCTGACACATGAGCTGGCTCCCAAAATACTGGTGAACAATCTGGAATATATTGGCAGGTATGTTTCGCCTTATCAGCTGGAAAAAGCCATTGATCTGATCAACAGGAAGTTTGAAAATGATCCGGAGACGCAGCTTTCTCTGTATAAAACCATTCAGGCCGGTGTAAAGCAAAGTGGCGCGGAGCCTGGACAAAAAATGAAGGATTGGGGAGAGAGCCTTGCTACACATTTTTTGGGCAATATCACTGAAAATACCGATACCTGGAAAAACAGGCCGATGGTAAGGACCGGCGAGCAGGTGAACCCCTGGGAAGTCTCCGACAAATTCCTGACAGAAATTATGCCGCCATTCAGGATCATTATGAGCTTGAAAAACGGTAATCTGGCTAAAGGTACGTTGTATTCGGTTCCTTTTAAATTGCCTGGAACGTTGAAAATGAATGTTTTTGATAATGACATTAATAATACAACATTGAAAACGGGCTTGTCGAAAAATGCCGTTCGCATACGTCTCGCCGACGGCGGAAAGATAATCGGAGAATACAGGGCCAGTCAGACGGAACCGACTCAGGTCAAAGACCTGATCAAAAATGCATCCTTTAACCTGAGCGGTTATGAGCGGCAGATGGGCTATATCGAGGCTGTCGACAGTTCCCAAACCGGATCAGTTGGTATTGGCAAATTCGAACCGGCCGTTCTGGAGATTCCGGCGAAGGGGCCGGCTGTGTTATTGGAGCAACGTGCACTCGCGGCAGAGATAGCGGGAGAATACAAAATCAAGTCGCTTGAACCGGCATTGAAACAGATAGTAAGAGCTCCGTGGATGGATTATCAGGTCAGGAGTGCCGCAGCCGGGGCACTGATGAATCTGGATCCCAAAGCGAATGTGCAGGTATTGGCCGAGGTATTCGGTGACCCGGCAGAAATCCCGGTGCTGCGCGAAAAGCTGGCAGTTTCTATGGGTCAGGCGCCTTCAGCGTCAGTTTATGAGATGCTGAAAAAACAGCTGGCGGGAGGTGCGAGGAATCTTCAGGTAGTGATTGCAACGGTTTTATCAAATACTACGGACGGAATCGCCTATTTGTTAAATGCCTTCAAAGACGAAGAAGCAAATCCTGATATCGCCAACGAAATTCCAGTTAAAGAAAGGCTGGCTATCCATTCAAATTCTGAGCAGCAAACGAAACTGGAGGGGTTCCTGGCCAGCGGGGCAAACGAAAGAGAGGAGCGGCAAAAACTGGTCGACGCCAGGATTGAGGCTTTCAAACCATCCGGAGGCACGACGGAGGCAGGAAGGGCGGTTTTTGTCCAAAATTGCAGTTCTTGCCACCAGATCCAGGGCTCAGGCGGGATGATCGGCCCGCAGTTGGATGGAATAGGAAATTGGGGACATAAGGCACTAACCCAAAAAATACTCGATCCAAACAGGAATATAACGGAGGCTTTCCGGACTTATAACATTACCTTGACCAACGATAAAACCCTGACGGGCCTATATCGGAGAACGGAGGGGGCTGCCATGGTCTTCGCTGATCTGACCGGACAGGAGTTTTCGGTAGCCAAGAATGAAATGAAGGAGTATCGGGCATCAAAATATACTGTTATGCCCGATCAGTTCAGAGATATCATTCCGGAAAAGGATTTTTATGCTTTACTGGATTATTTGCTGGGGATAAAATGAGTTAGTGTTCCGGTCACAAAATGTAAAAGATAAAATTGCGTTTCAAAACGTACAACAAGTTGCTAAATCCTTATAAATAATGATGAATTTTAAAAAACAACTCAAATGGCTGTTCCTGATACAGATCGCGTTTTTGGTAACGACGGTAACACAGGCACAGACTAAAAAGAAGGCGGGAAGGGAAGTTTCGTTCACCAAAAAAGAACTCACCAAAAAATTCATTGCAGAGGGAGCCGCAATGGGCGATGTAAATAAGGACGGGAAAAAAGATGTGCTGGCTGGCGCATACTGGTTCGAAGCACCCGACTGGAAAGCACATGAATTGGCCAAGCCTGATTCTTTCATTGTGAACGGAAGTTACAGCGATTCTTTTCTTGATTTTGCTATGGATGTAAACCAGGACGGTTGGATTGATCTGATCCGGATCGACTGGCCGGGAAAGGCGGCTGCCTGGCATGAGAATCCGAAAGGAAAGGAGGGGCACTGGCCTATGCACATCATTCATTCGTCGGTCGGGAATGAATCACCACTGCTTGTTGATATCGACGGTGATGGGCGGCTGGATCTTTTATGCAATGACCCGACGGCCAAAAAGGTGATCTGGCTGAAAAGCCCTTCTAAAAAAGGTGATACTGTCTGGGAAAAGTACATTATCAGCAATGACGAAAAAAATGCGACGCATATGTATACGCACGGCCTGGGATACGGGGATATTAATGGGGACGGACGAAAAGATGTTGTGGTGAAAAATGGCTGGTGGGAAGGTCCTGCTGAGGGCCCTGCCAAACGTGCGAAAGATAGAGACTGGGTTTTTCATGCTGCCGACCTGGGGCAGGATTGTTCGCAGATGTATGTATTGGATTTAAATGGTGATAAACTGAACGATGTAATCAGTGCCTCGGCTCATAACTATGGTATCTGGTGGCATGAACAGGGTAAAGATGCTCAGGGAAATACTACCTGGACACATCATGAAATCGACAAGTCGTTTTCGCAGACCCACGGCCTGGCATTGAAAGATATAAACGGTGACGGAAACCTTGACCTTGTTACTGGAAAGCGCTATTTTGCCCACAACGGTAACGATCCTGGCGAATTTGAGCCTGCGCTTATTTGTTGGTTCGAATACAAACCGGGTAAAACACCCACCTGGGTAAAGCATGATATTGATACGGATTCAGGAGTGGGGCTGCATGTGACAGTGGAGGATATTAACAATGACGGCCTGCTTGACATAGTGACGGGCAACAAGAAAGGCGTAAGGATATTTACCCAAAAGAAATAGCCGCTTAAAATCCATCCGGATGAACTTTGGCATCAACACATATTTGTTTTCGTCGCCTTTCACCAATGAAAGCGTCAAGTTCTTTCCGAAATTCAAAGAATGGGGATTTGACTTTGTCGAAATAGCACTGGAAGAGCCTGAACTGATTGATCCCGTGTTGATCAGAAAAGCACTGGATGCCAATGCACTCGAATGTCGTTCCGTTTGCGCTGCAACCGGCCCCGGGCGGGATCTTCGTGGGAACCGTAAGGAGCAGGTAACTTCTATCGAATACATTCAGAAGTTAATCGACTTTGCCCCGGTTTTGGGCAGTAAGCTTGTTGCCGGCCCCATATATTCTTCCGTGGGGAGGGCAGATCTGGTTCCTGAGGAAAAATACAAAAAACAGTGGAAACTGGTGGTGAAAAATTTGCAGTTACTGACAGCCTATGCTCAGGAGCATGATGTAAAACTGGCCATCGAGCCACTGAACCGGTACGAAACGGATTTTATCAATACCTGTGAACAGGCCATGCAGCTGATCCATGACGTCGGCAGCGACGCGTTGGTGGTACATCTGGATTCCTTTCACATGAATCTGGAAGAAAAAGATCCGGCTTTGGCAATTCAAAAAGCCGGTGAAAAGCTCGGGTTATTACATGCATCAGGAAGTGACCGGGGTACGCCGGGTGGTGATCAGATCAATTGGGACAGAATTTTTGCGGCTCTTGATCACATTAATTACCAGGGTGATATTGTGATTGAATCCTTCACGCCAGATGTAAAGGTTATTGCCAAAGCCGCGTCGATCTGGAGACAGATCGAGCCTTCCAAGGAGGCCATCGCTATTGACGGGCTGAAATTTTTGAGGTCAGTAGCCTTTTGATAATTGAAGGTAGGGAGTCTTTATCTTATGATGCTAAATGAAATTATCTTGGCCATAATTTCGGTAATATTGTATAAACGAATGGTTTAAGCTATGATCGACACACTTGAACAGCTGGATTTTGCCAAACAATATACTTATGCCGATTACCTCAAATGGCAGGTTAAGGAACGTTTGGAACTCATCAAGGGCTATATATACAAAATGTCGCCGGCACCTTCCCGCCGGCATCAGGCTATTGTGTGGAACTTGAATGGAATTATCTGGAGTTTTTTAAAAAATCAGCCCTGCCAGGCTTACGCTGCACCTTTCGATGTGCGTTTGCCGATAAAAGATAAAAAAAGCAATCAAGAAATAACCACAGTTTTGCAGCCGGATATTTGTGTGATTTGTGATATTTCAAAGCTGGATGATAAAGGCTGTGTTGGCGCACCTGATCTTGTGATCGAGGTACTTTCGCCAGAAAATTCCGACAAGGAAATGAAACAGAAATATAATGCTTACGAAGAAAGTGGCGTGAAAGAATATTGGATGGTATATTCCGACTTCGAACATGTATTGATTTTCGCATTGGATGAATCCGGGAAATTTGTGGGACAGCATCCGAAAATTAAGGGAGATTTATTAAAATCAGTGGTCTTCCCTGAACTCGCTATTGATCTGAGAGAAGTGTTCTTGGAGTAGCGATATTATTAAATGATGAACAAAAAAAGTCCCGGACTCAACACCCGGGACTTTGTATTATATATTTTATCAAACAACGATCAAAAAGGAATTTCTTCTTCCAGTCTGGATGCACCTAATTGCAAAACTTCAGTTGTTCGGGCGCGGGTCTTGGCTGCAAGCTTAGCATCCTTTGCCAGTGACTGGCCAAAAGAAGGGATCATATTCCTGAATTCCGTCTGCCATTCTTCTGATTTAGCATCTTTGAAACATTTGTGGATCAGGTCGATCATGATTGAAACCGAAGTAGATGCTCCTGGTGACGCTCCTAACAACGCAGCCAGAGATCCGTCTGCGGCAGTGACCATCTCGGTACCAAATTCCAGCACACCGCCTACTTTCTTGTCTTTTTTAATCACCTGTACGCGCTGACCGGCAGTTTCCAGATCCCAATCTTCGAGCCGAGCTTCGGGAAGATAATCTTTCAAAGCAAGAATACGGTCCTCCGGAGATTGTCTTACCTGATCGATAAGGTACTTGGTCAGCGGCATATTGTGAATACCTGCCGCGAGCATTGGTTTGATATTATTCAGCTTGATGGATAACGGCAAATCCATATACGAACCGTTTTTAAGGAATTTGGTTGAAAATCCTGCGTACGGGCCGAACAGCAAAGCTTTTTGACCATCAATCAACCGTGTATCGAGATGAGGAACGGACATCGGAGGCGAGCCAACGGAAGCTTTTCCATATACCTTTGCCTGATGTTTTTCCACAATTTCTGGGTTATTGCAGACGAGCCACTGCCCGCTCACAGGAAATCCGCCGAAACCTTTGCCTTCGGGAATGCCGGACTTTTCCAAAAGTGGTAAAGAACCGCCTCCCGCTCCGATGAACACAAATTTGGTTTGTACCTTGTGTATTTTTTTTGAGCCTCTGTCTTTTACTTCCAGTATCCAGGATCCATCTTTTTTACGCTCAAAATCATCCACCTCATGATTTAGAAAAAGATGGACGCCGGCCTGTTCTTCGAGGTGGTTAAACATAGACCTGGTCAAAGCACCAAAATTGACGTCTGTACCCAGTTCCATTTTTGTAGCGGCCACTCTTTCGTTCGGGTCGCGTCCTTCCATCACCAAAGGGATCCAGCTGCTGATTTCATCTTTGTCCTCAGTATATTCCATACCATCGAACAAATGATGACTTGTGAGCGCTTCGAAACGTTTTCTGAGGTATTCAGCATTTTCTTCTCCCCATACAAAGCTCATATGCGGGATATGATGGATAAATGAATCTGGCGAATCAATGATTTCATTTTCAACCAGGTATGCCCAGAACTCTTTGGAAATCTCAAAGGACTCGGCAATTTTAACAGCTTTGGAGTAATCTATTGAGCCGTCGGGTAACTGAGGCGTATAGTTAAGCTCGCAAAAGGCAGAATGTCCTGTTCCCGCGTTATTCCATGCGTCGGAGCTTTCAGCAGTGATCCGGTCGAGACGCTCAAAAATGGAAATTGTAACTGAAGGATTTAATTTTTTAAGCAAAACTCCCAGAGTCGCACTCATAATACCTGCCCCTATCAAAACTACATCGGGGTAGATTGTTTTTGAAGAATTTATGGTATTCATCGGAGAAAATATATTGTTTGATCGGGCGCCTTGGCCCGGAAAAGTACAAAAGGCAACTACATAACAACGGTTTGAGAGCCAATTGTTTCGAAAATAGTATAATTTTAAAAATAAAGTTACCCCCGGTTATAACTTCTTTTTTAGGATCAATTAAAACTTAATTAGTTGCAAAAATCGGAATTAGCATGCGTGTAGGACGCGCTTCGCATAAAACTGCAGTCGGGGAGGTCCTGATTCCATAAAGTGAAGACACTAAGGAAGTAGCGGCAAATATTCTTGTTGAACTAATATTTGCCCACACGAAAAGTTCTCGTAAATTTATGTTTCGGATAACTTTTACTCAGATTTGACTTTATACGATAATTTTTGAAGCCTGGTGACTTTTCACAGTATTAAGCGTCAATATCATCTAACACAAAAAGGTAACACATCAACAGTCGACAATGGAAAACAAATTTTACTTTAAGCACACTGGAACTATGAGAATTTTTAAAATTGTATCCCTTTTCTTCGTTTTAGTTTTAAATGAATCTTTTGCCCAGAAGTGGAGCGGTGTAAATGGAAATGAATGGTTGGCTGGAAAATATGGTCAGCAGTGGGTTCGAATAGGTGTTACAGCGGCCGGAATTCACAAAGTGGATGTTAATAATCTCCCCCAGGCATTCAAGGATGCTGACAAAAACAGGCTGGAACTTTATCACCGCGGAAAGCAAGTCAGTATTATCAAAGCAGATGCGAGCGAAATTCTTTTCTACGGAATTCCCAACGACGGGTCTTCGGATCAGCTGCTTTACAGGCTGCCTACTTCGAGGAAGAATCCGCACTATAGTCACTATTCTGATGAAAGTGCTTATTTCTTAACTATCAATCCCACAATCAATGGCAACCGTGCCGTTACCCCGGTCGTAGTTAATAATCCGTCGGCCGTGCAGGCTCTGTTTCACATTAAGACGGATTTGAAGAAGTATGTTAATGAATATTCGCATTCGACAGTATATTTTTATAAACCTGCTACCTTAAATAGTTACCTCGAGGAAGGGAAGCAAGGGACAGGAACTTCACTTTATGGACAATTCTTGAATGGGAATATTCAGACTTCCAACCCGAAATCTCAGCTAGACCCAGGTGATCCCTATCAACCTGTACCTTTTTCTTTTCAGGTGAAAGTTCCGTACGGGAGCGCACCTAAAAAAGTCAATGTTCACATTAAAGCGAGATTGGGTGCCTCTACTGCGGAAATATATGTTGGCAAAGACGCTACAAACTTACGTTCTGTCGGAACACTTCCTGTTACGAATTTTAATGACTATGACTATGCTTTCGATTTACAGAACGATGACTTTGATGGTAACGGAGGTACACTAGGTTTCAAATCGACGAAAACCGGCGCAGATGGAAGTGCATTTTGCGTATCATATTTTACTGTGGAGTACGAGCAAAATACTGATATGCAAAATCTTAACACGTATCTGTTTAGTTTTCCTGCAGTTTCTTCAGGGACCCAATCTAAGATTGCCATTTCAAATGCCCCTGCGGACGTAAAAGTTTATGATGTTTCAGATCCGGATGTACCTCGTATCATCTCTAGTACTCCTGGTGATTTTGCTGTTGATAGGAACAGTGAAAAGTTAACGCTGCTTGCAACAAAGGAGACAATCAGTATTAATCCAGTAAAAATTGAGTCTATAAATTTTCAGGATATTTCTCCGGCATCGTACGATTACCTCATTGTTTGCAGCGGATCTTTAAATTCGTCGTCTAATACGTATGCTAATTATAGGCAGTTGACGTCTCCCGGGAAAAAGTATAAACCCATTGTCAAAAATATCAAGGACATATATAATCAGTTTAATTATGGAGAGCCGAGTCCGGTTGCGATACGGAGATTTGTGGATTTCATGATCTCGGACAACAATAAGGACAAATATTTGCTCTTAATTGGTAAGTCAGTTACATACTTTGAACGAGCCGTGAGAGAATTACCTGATGAGGTTCCAACCATTGGGTTTCCTGGGTCGGACTTGCTATTGGTAGATGGATTACGTGGCACTCAGGACGATGTTCCGGCGATTCCAGTTGGCAGGATCGCTGCCATATCAGATCAGCAGGTTTTAGATTACCTAGCGAAGATTATTAAGTATGAAAGTCAGACTGATGTATCCTGGCGCAAGAATGTTCTTCATATGAACGGGGGAAAAAGTCCGGCAGAAGTTTCAGAATTCGCGGGGTATCTTTCAGCAATCTCGGGAACGGTGACAAATAGTCCTTTTTCAGGGAAGGTAGTGCCGAAAATTAAAACAATTGCCGCCGATGTTACCGAGGAAGTTTCATTGTCACCAGAGCTGAATGGAACGGCGCAGGGGATCAGTGGACTTGGGATGATATCGTATTTCGGACATGGAAGTTTAAATGAAACTGACTACAACGCGGGACACGTAATGAATCCGGCAAAGGGGTATAATAATCCCAATAATTTTCCTGTTCTGTTTTACAATGGTTGTGGAGTAAATAACGTTTTTAGCGGACGTCAGGCTCTTTTTGGAGCACCTAGTCTCGTGCGACCGATGTCCTTGGACTGGCTTCTGGCCCCTGGCAAAGGTGCAATAATTGTGATGGGTAATTCCTGGGATGCTTATGCAAGTAATTCGAACGAATATCTCGACAGGCTCTACCCGTTGCTGTTTTCTGTTCCAGATATACAGCGTAAGCCGATTGGCAATATTCTTCAAGACGTAGCACAGCAAATGAAAACTGCCAAAGGATATTCTTATAGTGGCGCTAATAACGGAAGGATAGCTGCATATTATGATAAGGACAGGGCCAATATTCATCAAGTTCTCTTACAGGGCGATCCGGCTTTGAAAATATTGTTGTCTGAATCGTCGCTTCCGGTAGAACTGATGTCTATTGAGGCTATTAATGAGCCGGGTCGTGTGAAATTAATTTGGAAAACGGCAGTTGAAAAAAATAATGGTCGGTTTGAAGTTGAAAGGAGCTACAATGCAAGGAATTTCGAGAAAATAGGGGTTGTTGAGGGAAATGGAACAGTCACTACGGAAAGCAATTATTTTTTTTATGACATAAATCCTCTGTCGGGAACCAGTTATTATCGTTTGAAACAATTTGACACAAATGTAAATCCGGATGGCACAGTGGTCGATGGAAGTTTCACTAACTCCATAATAGTGTCTGTAAATAGGGGGCAATCGAATCTACTGACGGCATCTCCTAATCCAACTACAGATTTTGTTGAATTGTCATTGGATGCTCCGGTTCAAATAAAAAAATGGGATTTGTATGACGTCAAGGGAAGATTGAGAAAGCAGAATCAGCTGGGAGTCCGAGTTTATCTTTCAGACTTGGAAAGTGGCGAGTACATCGTTAAAATTACGACTGATAACGGCGACGTTTTCAATAAAAAAGTTGTGAAGAAATAACTGCCTCGAAGGGCGCGGGTATAGAAATTTGCCCGCGTTCTTTGCTAACACTATAAACATGAAAAATATATTATCCCGGACTATAGCTATTTGCACAATAGTGACTTTAGGCATAGCAAAAATTCCTATTGCTTATTCTCAGGTGCAACCGGCTAATAGCTGGATAGAGTACGAACAATCTTATGTAAAAATAGGAGTCGTTCAAAAGGGAGTCCATAAGATACAATTTTCTGCTCTTCCAGGGAATTTTGCCACAGGTCTGAAGGATAATATTCAGCTTTGGCGAAGGGGAAAGCAAGTAGCGATATTGAATATCGACAATGAGGGGATCCTGTTTTATGGAGTACCCAACGATGGCTCTAGCGATTCGATTTTGTATAGACCTCACAGCGCAAGAATAAATCCATATTGGAGTTTTTTTTCTGATGAGAGCTCTTATTTTTTAACTATTGGGAAGTCCGCGGGGCTGCGGTCGGTGCAAATCACCAAACCAGTTGATACAGGTTTGCAATCCACGCTTTATCACCGTGCCAGCTCAGTAACCGTTTTGAAGGATGAATATTCGCTCAGCACTCTCACTTACCTCAGTCCATCACTAATAAATAGTTTCTTTGAAATAGGCGCAAGTAGGACGGGGAAAATTATTGTACAAGGTAAACCAATCAACATTGCCTTTCAATTGACAAATAGGGTATCGACAGATCTATCGAGGCCATCTATAAAGCTCATGGTTCATGGCAGAAGTCCGGGCATTCGGAATGTCGAAGTTTATGTTGGCAAAAGCGCCGCTTCATTAAGGTTAGTAAAATCAATTAGTAGTCAGGGGTTTTCAGGTGTTGATTATTCTTTCAATCTGGACGAAGGAGACTTTGACACTGTCACTAACAGTGGAGTATTGAGTGTAAAATCCGTCAGCAGTGATGTGAATGATGCTTTTTCAATAGCTTACTACTCCATTTCTTACCCTCAGAATTTTGATCTTGAGGGTAAGAGTTTGGCTGAATTGCAATTGGAGGGCACGAATGACCAATATTCAAAAATTAGTCTGACTAACGCGGATTCTAAGGTTCGTGTTTTGGATATTACTGATCCAGATCGTGCCTCAATTGTTATTGGATCATTGAACGCCTTGATGGTGCCGCGCATTGCAGGGAAAGAACTAAAACTATTTGTAAGCAGTGAAGTTGTGACGGTACCAACTGCAAAAGTGACAAATCTGCCTCCTTTCGCTAAATACCCGACATCGCCTAATTTCATTATTGTTACCAGCGAGAATCTTCTCACAGGAGCCAATGAATACGCTTCGTATCGTTCGTCCGTCCACGGGGGTGAACACAAGACCCTGGTGGCAAATATTAAGGATATATATAATCAATTTAATTATGGGGAGCCTAGCCCGGTTGCGATCAGGAGATTTATGGAACATATTCTTGCCGCAGGCACAGAGGGCAAATACTTATTTTTGATTGGGAAGTCTATTACGCTGAACGAAAGAATGGTTAGAGAGCTTCCTGATGAAGTACCTTCAATTGGTTATCCTGGGTCAGACATCCTGTTAGTAGAAGGATTAGCAGGTGCTCCACGAGATGTGCCGGCGGTGCCAGTGGGCAGACTTACGGCGGTTAGTAATAAAAATATTTCTGATTACTTACAAAAAGTAAAGGAATACGAAAATAGTTTGTCTGGGGATTATAGCTGGAGAAAGAAAGTACTTCATCTAAACGGCGGAAAATCAGTGTCCGAAATAACCCAGTTAAAAAATATATTGTCAGCACTTACACCAACGGTTGAAAATGGATTGGTAGGTGGTGAGGTCAAGGCCTTTGTAAAGCAGCAAGCGATAGCGGAAGTAGAAAAGGTGGTAATTGCTCCGGAAGTTAATAACGGCGTTGGGTTGATAACTTATTTTGGTCACGGTTCACTCACTGTAACAGATCTTGATATGGGTTATGTGACAGACGCGAGCAGAGGTTATAATACGAACAAAATGTACCCTGTTATGTACTTTACCGGGTGCGGTGTCGGAAATGTTTTTAGTGGACGATACAACACCAACCTATCAGCGGGTGATAAGTACGCACTGTCTTTAGATTGGCTTTTGACGCCAAACAAAGGTGCAGTTTCCATCATCGCAAACTCATACAATAGTTTTGTAACGCCGGCATCCAGATATTTGAAAGAGTTGTATAACAACATATTTACAGATCCTAACACATCAAATTTGCCAATCGGCGATATACAGTCGGCAGTTGCAAGGAAAATCATATCTGAGGATGCGAATGTATTCAACGTGTCAAATGTTCATCAATCTGTTTTGCAGGGAGATCCAGCACTAAAAGTAATTTCGATGCCGCTCCCCGATTATGCAATAGACCGTGATGCCGGCATCAAAATTGTCTCAGAATCTCCTGATAAGACCATCGGACAATCAACTACGTTATCAGTGAAGATTTACCTTCAAAACTTCGGGAGGTATAACAAGTCTGAAAGTATTCCAATTGAACTGAGTGTTTCCTATGGGGGGGCATCCGAAATCAGCACACATAATGTTACTGGTTTTGCCCAACGGGACACGCTTTCAATCTCATTGCCTAATGAGAGAAAGATTAGCAAAATACAGGTGAGAATTGACCCTAAGAAAACAAAAGTTGAGTTAAGCGATAATAACAATAGTGCTGAATTGTTTGTTGACTGGGAGGTAGCTAAGAATGAAACCATATATCCGGAAGGAATAGTAGAAGATCTTATTGCGCCAGCAATTGATGTTTGGTTTAACAACAGAATGATCAGAAACGGTGAGGGGGTTGGTGTCAATCCGAATATTCAGATCGTTTTAACGGACGACCGTTTTTTAACCGTAGATACCACAAACGTATCTGTTTTTTTGAGATCCTGTCCTGACAATAGCTGTGATTTCAAGCGTATCAATTACTCTGATGGTACTTTGAAAATAACTTCGACAACGGACAAATCAGCTGTGCTAAACTGTAATTCTGAAATTCTCGCTACGCCTGGAAGTTATGAATTGCTGGTGACCGGTAGTGATCATGTGGGAAATACTTCTGCGAATCCTTATACCATAAGTTTTCAGATTGTTTCAGAGGTGACAAATCCGCTAAAAGTTATCGTCAGTCCTAATCCTGCTACTACTTATGTCAGATTTGAGACGGAGGCCACAGAACTGCAAACTTATGACTACATCGAAATGCTGGTATATAATAAGAACAGCGTGTTGATAGACAGCAAACGAATAAACTCGCCCGGCCCAGGAATCAAGGAATGGTATTGGACACCCCATTTTTTACCCGGGGGTATTTACTATTATAAAGTTAACTTTTTTAAGGGGGATAATTTAGAAAATCACATTACCGGTAAAATAGCATTGATTCGATAGCAATGAGTTGAGGGGTAGCTAGTAAAAAACTATCTAATTTTTTAGAGAGTCAAGCCACACAGACAAAGATATTGTCCTTGTTATATAGAAGTAAGTTATTGATTTCTGAGCGTAGGGAATCCTGTCATTCAGCAATATTTTCACCAACTGGTTAAATTTTCTTTTATCAACGTAATTCCATACATCCCGGCCATCACTTAGGTAGTCCTGCCCTTGTGTAAATAGCCTCAGCGTCATTTTTTCGCCGTCTAAAGAGCTGACTGTGGACTTTGTGTTACGTCTCCGAACCTCTTCAATTAAAATTCCCTTCATTGCTTCGCGAAAATGAGCTCGTCCTATACCATCGCCATACTTTATGATGTTTGGAACAGCCATGGAAAGTTCGAAGAGATCTTTGTTCATGAGGGGCGAACAAGTCCTAAGCCCGAAATGATTGTCCAGCATGAAGTGCTGCTCCCTACTTCTTATAATATGTGGATGAAACACGTCATCAAATGAGTCTTGGTACTCGCTAGGTAAACCATTTCTTAAGGACACCGGAAAGTTTATCTCACCGTGGGAAGGCTTCACCGATGTAGCAAAGTCATCCCTGGCAATGGAAGCTACATTTTCAGCCCGTCTCTTGACTGCTCTCAAAAACAAAGTTTTCGATGCCCTTCTTGCAAAGTAGTAATAAGAGATACCCAATTCTCTTGATACTTCTTTATACATAGCGAATAACTCACGAATAGGTAGATTCCTAAATGCGGTGAAGCGTCTGTATAAATAGTTTTGTAGAATAAGGTGGTACCGTTTTTCAAAAGAAAACGTGTCCCAGGTTGAAAACTGCCTGGAAAGCCTGATATGACTCGTGCTCAGCCGGGTGAGATGCTTAAACAATGGCCAATTCTTTTCGTCGAAAGATTGCCCAAGGACTTCATCGCCATAACCAATTATAGAATCTCCCCCAAGGCCATTCAGAAGGATATCGCAACCATAACCCTTGATCTGGGAAAGAAAATGCCAGTGAGTGGCAGGAGAGAGAAACTGTGCTTCGGGTTGACCGTATAAGTCGATACTTAGTTTAAGGTTTTTTATGTCATCTTCGGAGCGGTACATCAGATGATGAACAGAATCGACATCTTTGGCCACTAGCTCGGCGTATCCACTTTCATCTGATTCCTGATTGTTTGCACGGATATGAAATGTATGCAACGGCCTGTCTGGGTATAAGTGTCGAAAAGAAGAGCATATAGAGGACGAGTCTAATCCACCACTCAAATCCGACCCAATCACCTTGGTTTGGTCACGTGTGGCTATTCGAATTGACTTTAAAAATTGGTCACGAATAGCATCTCCAAAATCTTCCGTGGTTTTTAAAAATGCCCATTTGTCCGGGTTGAAGCGTATTGCAACCTCACTTGCTGCCATACGAGAGCCCACTGTCAATATGTGACCTGGTAATGCTGACTTTATCTGACCAAAAAATGTTGATGACGCATCCCGATCTGAATCAACATAATTATCAGAAATATAAGAGACAATTTTGTACGTATTTATATGAGAAAAATCCGCCAGATTAAACCTCCTCAGCAGACCATTGATGTTGGTTGAAAATGCAAAAAATGCATTCGGAACATGTATGTAAAAAAGAGGTATTGAGCCAAAAACATCCCGGAATAAAAATAGGGTTTGACTTTCTTCATCAAACCATACACCGATGTTTGGGCCAATAAAAGGGGAAGAACTTAAGCCTTGTCGAAAGTCACTGAAGGAATAGTGGGCCCTGACTTCGTCACTACTCAAAATTTTAGTGTCACCGGCTTTGGTTCTGTAACCTATGATTGTATTAAGGTCAGAGCATTTAATTTCGTCGAATCCAGACTCTCCGATGAGACCATTTTCAAAAAAAAATACATTATCATAACCATTCGATGATTTTTCATCAATACGACTACGATAATGTATTACACCTTCTATAAGAAACGGCATTAGAAATCGAAAAATAGACTATTCTCTACTGTTCGGTTTTGCCATCATATTTTGCTGGATCGAAACCTCCGTCAAAAGAGCTGCCAAGCTTCCCCTTAGTTAATTGTTCAATAGAACCCAATTGATTAAGCATCGGACGACGATACATTTTTTTTGCTGCTGTAGGGTGTGTACGAAATGTTTTCATCACAAGTTGTTTAAAGTGTTTTAAATTCTACCTGGTAAAGTTAAGCTTCTTTAATAACTATTCAAATGCTTTTGGAAAAAACATCAAAATTGACTCCTTAGCTGATTGGTCAACTCAATTATTTTTTCCGACGCTATTGAAGGATTTTACAATATGATACCCTGATTCAATTTCTCTAGTATCGCTACTGAGGCACTGTTCTGTCTGACAATACTCAAAAGATATTTGTTCATCAAATATAAGCCCAACTCCCTTTGCGTATTGTTTTACACTTACATATTTATTAATAACTGACGAATCCATCCTTTCAACAACCTTTACGGTACTTTCAAAAAGGTGCCCGGATAAGGAAACAGATTTATCGATATTTTCGTAGTGATAATTTTCAACGTCCAGAGAATTATAGGTATTGCCATTCCATCTTACATATGATTCTACCGGAAGTGCTAACGAGAATACCGTTTGATTGTCAATAGTAGTTAAAATCTTATCTGGGGAGCTTTTTATGCTGTATTCTTTGAATTTATGCCAATAATCAGTTTCCGAATTTCGCCTATATTTTGATACAATAAAATCTGTTACGTTGTCTACATTTGAAGTTGATGACTCAACCTGATCTTTCTCTTGCCATGCCGAAGTAACAGGCTCTGAACTTCCCGCAGCAAAAACATCTTGTTTTACATCATAAACTATAAAAGACCCCAATTCTAACGGGAAATATCTGTATGAATCAACTGGTGTGTTGGAAGATTCCTGACAAGCAGAGATCCAAAAAAAAAATAAGATGACCGTCCAAGGGATTTTTTTTGTATTTCCTTTTATAAGTCTTATTCCGTCAGAAAATGTGTGCATATATAATAATCCAATATTTACTGTCTTTTGTATATTCTTGTTGGTGGAGTAACCACTTTACCTGTTTTTTTATACGTTCCGGTAGATTTAATGGTAAGAGTACGACCAGTAACTATTCCTATTTCCTTAGTCATTAATACGTCACCAGGTACCGTTATCTCCTTTTCTACGTTCATGGTCACACTATTTGCAACTGTCGTCGTTAAAACAATATTATCAACAACGCTGGTAGTCGTCTCTGAGGTATACTGTGGGTCTCTTGCAATAAAATTATATGTTGATGTGACTTTCACGGAGTTGTCACTAACACGGGAAATATCTAAATCGGTTTTATAATCGTAACCATTTTCAACATTAAGCTCGCCAATCCACTTCCCAACAAAAACCTTCGATAAATCCGGATCTATTTCCTCCTTCTTGCAGGAAGACAAAACAACTGATGACAAAATAAACGTAAAGAGAACGAGAGTAGAAGCATAACGTTTCATGAGTAGTATATCGTTTAGTAAGAATTAAAAGTTACAAGTTTCGTTTTGGCTGACTTTAAACCGCGTGATTTATAAACATCCGTCGATTCATCACAAAAGTCGTACCATACCGTAGAGGAAGAAGAGTATTGAGCCTTAAAGATAAATAATGTTTTTTGAATTGTAGACCATTGGACACCCAGGATTTCATTCTGCGGCCAAATTTAGATCTGACACTGGGTTTTGTTACCTCGTTTCAAGCTTACCTTTTAAGAATCCAATCAGCACCTGCAAGCCTGTATCAAAGCGGGAATTGTTGTTGATAATGATGTCTGCCTCGGAACGGAGCGGTAAGATGAACTTGTCGTATGTGGGCGCAACGTGGTGTTCCCACCGATACAATACGTCGTCCAGATCGTAGCCACGTTCGTTGTTGTCGCGGATGATCCGTCTTTTGATTTTTACATGCTCCTTCGCGTCCACAAAGATTTTCAGGTCGATGAGGCGGGCGATTTCAGGGAAGTAAAAAACAAAAATGCCTTCAACTATGATAATCGGCCTTGGTTCAAAAACAAGGATTTCGGGTTTTATGAGCGGGTTGTTGAAGGTATATTCTTTTTGATGCACTTCTCTTCCAGCCCGCAAAACGGCAATATGTTCCGCAAACAGGTGATGGTCAATTGTTTCGGGAAGATCAAAATTTTCCACGCCGTTTTCGTCCCTAGGAATTTCGTGGATAGGTCGGTAGTAGTTGTCCTGTGAAATGCGCGTGACTTCTTCCTTCGTAAATGCATCCATCAGGCTCTTCATAAAATATGTTTTGCCCGAAGCACTGCCTCCGGTAATCCCGACAATATAGGGTGGTTTCTCTTGTGCTGTCATAATCAGACTACGGAGCTTGTTAACCGCGTGAATAAATTTAAGGTATTGTTTCAGTCAATGACGGCAAATTTGGTGACGTATTTCTCTGTTCCGTCTGCGGACACGACAAATACCATATAAATCCCGCCTCTCACCCGCGAACCGTTGTAGGTGTTGAGATTCCAGGAGGCGGTACCGCCCTCGGATCTTGTTTCAAAAACAAGTCGGCCTGAAAGTTCTGTAATTTTTACGATGGAATTGTCCATCAGACCTTGTATACCAATGTTTCCACTGTACCCAGGACGCACCGGATTGGGGAAAATAGCAACAGCAGATAGATTTTCTAAGGCAGTTGTTGAATTGCTGCGGTAGGATACCATACCATTGGGGGTGTCGATAAAAAGGACACCGCTTTCACTATCAAATTGCAATGCATTAATCTGGTCTGAGGGAAGGGGGCTGTCTGCTGCTGTAAATTTTTGAATTAGTTCTGTTCCATCTTCATTAAAGAGATATAGTCCATTTCGTGTCCCGATCCACTTACGGTTGCCAGGCTCAATGGCGATAGCAGTACATTTTTCATTTGCAAAAAGCTTCCGCTGGCCGTAGATAGGTGATATAGCATCCACGCGCGCACTTCCCAGAACATCGTCGGGTATGATATAGCCGACCCCCTTATCGCTCGCGAACCATATATAACCTTCCTGATCGGAAGCCAGACTATTGATAAAGGGAGATGGAAGGCTGCCGGTGCCGACCGTGGAACTAAGTCTTCGCTGCTGGTTAGTCTGGTTGTTTTTGACAAGGATTCCTCCGGCAAGGTTTGCAGGGAGCCGGACCCAGGCCAAACCGTTCCGGTCAACGATTAAAGAATCCTTTTTAGGAAATATAGTTGTGTCGCTTTGCTCTGGGATATAGGAAGTGAAACCATTGCTGGTGTTGCTTATCAAACCATTTTTTGCATCCGCAGTCCAAAATATTTCAGAAGCGGTTGCTACTGTTCCGGATGCTGACTGGAATAAAGGATCCTTTAAAGTCGTCGTTTTATCCTGTTCATCCAATTTCACAATCTCCCGATCTAGGGTAACAATCAAGCTTCCACGGTAATTTGTAAATGAACAGCCTTTACTATCAGAAGTTACAACAGATTTCCAGTTGGTTTTTTCTCTTTTAAATACACCTTTTCCGGAAAAGCCAGCATAAATATTGTCGTTAAAAAAGGAGATGGCTATCGGATTGGAGGGAGCAGTAATCAATTTCCAATTGGCAAAATACTGCCGGTTAACAGTGGCTTTCATTGATGCGGCCAAAATACCTTGATCAGTGACAGCGTAAATCGAATCATTTGCAATTAACATATCGCTAACCGCCACTTCTGCTCCGTTTGGACCAATGTACCTGTAGTTTTCTTCCGCCTCCCGGAGTTTGGTGTCCAGCACAACGACCCCAAAACTGGTACACAAATAGGCCAGATGATTTTGTAGATTAATGCGGCTAACGCTCTTGTTTTCGGGAAGGCCGGCGGAGGTTTTAAGGGTTGGCCATGGAATTACTTGATCCGGTTCAGACCGTTCGTTTAAATAAACAAGATCAATTTGTCCGCTCCGGTAAGCTAAGATCAGAAGGCTGTCAGAAGCATTGTAAGCCAGGCTGCTGATGCCTGTTTCACTTAGTCCATCGGACTTCGAAAATGTTTTTATTTTTTTATCAACAGGATTTATGCTGAATAAGCCATTATATGTGGAGCAGAAGATCCGATCATTAACAACTAGAACGTGCCTGGCGGAAAGGTAATTAAAATGTGTTTTCCACCCGCCCAAAGGTATATTTTGAGCCTTCGCCTTAAAAAAAACTACGCACAACAGCATCAATAATATAGCTCGTCCCATCAGCAGCTCGCTTTTCTGTTGAAACAATTTCTCAATTATCCACCGTCACAATCGCAGAGCCTCTTCCTGTGCCCGCTCCGCAACCACTTTTTAGCGAGCTGATCTTGTATTCGGTGGTTGTTGCAGGCGCTACTGAAATCAGGTACGGGTTAAGGAATGTTCCGTTGATGGAAGTTCCATCGGACAACGTAAAGGACCAAGGCGGTAAGCCGTTTTTGAATTTCAGCTGAATCCTGGTCGAGCGTCCTTTTGTAATTGTGCCTCTTCCCGAAACTTCTCCAATAGCTTGATCCGGCGCAATTACGTCTAGTTCCTCAATTGCACTGGAAACTGCTGGAGATGATGAAATGATTCGGATTTTTTGTACCCGAACTGTGTCACCTTGAGATGCAGCCGGTAGTTTGACTTTCATCGAAGTTGGAGTTACAGTCGTTGGTAAATCTATAAAGCGGCCGGACTTATCGGTGATCTGTACCGTGAACTTATTACCCGGATTGTATCTTCCTTCTGTTTTATAAGGTATGTCAATCGATGAACCTGAGCAGACCAGGTTTTGGGGTAGTTTTTCAAGTGTGATACTTGCAGGGGCACTTTTTACAGAAACTTTCGCTCTACCGGAGAATTGTCCCACCCCACAAAGGCCACCCGCGGAAGTGATCTGATAATTGGTATCATACAAAGGTTTAACCTTTATCTTATAAGGTGATTCCTGGATGTTGTTTTCATAAGTTCCGTCGGAAAGCAGCACAAACCAGGGCCCTCCGCCGGTGAATTTTACGGTAAGGGCTCCGCTTTGATTTTCCCCCAGATGCAGGGAGTCTTTTTGTAAAGTTGCAACAGTAGCGGAAACAATTGTAACGTTGGCAGCCTGGGTCACGAGGTACGGAGCAGATGAAATCACACGCAGGCGATATTCGCCAGGTTTATAGTCTGCTGGGATTTGTGTGGTAATAAATCCGGTTGTGTCAGGGCTTGATATCGTCTTGAACGCTCCGGTACGGTCTGCGATCTGAACAATAAAATGATTTCCCTCTTTGAATTTTCCGGTAGCGTTAAAAGGCACCTGAAAAGGTACACCACTACAAAGTCTGGCAAGTTTTTCAGCTTCTTTTAATTCCAGTTTGGGCTCTGGGTTGTTATTCACATTTACAATGGCCTCTCCCGATGTAGTTCCGCTTCCGCAGGAATTGGAAACGGCAAGTAACTTATATGCTTTTACATCCAGTGGTTTTACAGCGATATAGTGCGGGTTTGACAGCGTGTTAAGTACCGTAGTACTGTCAGAAAGCCGGAATGACCATGGTGCAGCTCCTGCCAGATGGACACGAAGCTGTGCTTCCTGTCCAGGCATTATCCTTACAGACTGTGTCCCGTCTGTAACTTCAATTTTTGCGGTTGGAAGCTGCAAGAGGCGCAAAGAAACTTCCTGACTTCTGACTACTGGGATAGTACTTACGATCTGTATCCTATATACCTCGCCACCAATTTTGTATGAGGGGATAACAGCTTTGATAGGGCCGCTTTTCACAGGTAAAGAGATGGCAATTGATTTACCGGAGGCGTCGATGATATAGGCGGTAAAGGTATTACCTTCATCAAAAGGACCTTGTGTTTTAAATGGAAGCGTCACATTGGTACCCGGGCAAACAGAGAGGTAAGAAATATCACCTGCAATAATCTGATATGCACGAACGCTGTCCGCAACCGATTTTTCCGCACTTTCCAGTTTATCCTCGGCGGCTTTCTCCGTCAGACTGTCAGGTGTAATTTCTGGTGCATTGAGATCATTTCCGACGGGGTTCAGTGTATCGGGTTTTGTCGTATCTGCAGGGGCGACGGTGACAGGTTTTGTAATGGTTGCCGGTTTCGGTTTCACAGCTTGTCTGGCAGGAGTGCCCGTTGTTTTTTTAAGAGGAGAAGCCTGTCTTCCGGGAGTAACTGGTTTTTTATTTTGACCAAAAACAGGGCAGGAGTAAATCAGTAATCCAAAAAAAATAATGAAGACGGATCTTAACATGTAAATGTTTTTTTAAGTTAGTTCATTGCAACCAAAGTGCTTCCACGCAAAACAGGTACTATGTCATACAGATCATTCTGGAGACAGTAGGAAATATCTTTTTGAATCCCTAAACGCTGTAAACGCCGAACGTGCGAAGAATTGGAAACACTGGCGAGCAGATTGTCGCGGCTTTGGTCAAACAGGCGTTGTGCCATGAGCGTACCATCTTCCAGTAGCATAAACTGATCTTTCAGAGAATCCGCCAATGCGCCCGCAAAAAGTGTATCTTCCAGATTTGGCCGGCCTTTCCAGCCTGCGCAAAGCACCAGCACATCGTAAGGTTCCGACCGAAGATGATTTGCCAGTGCACCTAAGTTCAAAAACGATCCTATCATTACTTTCACCGCGGAAGATTTGGCTTTGGCAATAGATAACGTTCCGTTGGTAGTTGTCATTGCGATTTCTGAACCAATCAGCCTTTCGTCCATATAGCTGAACGGAGAATTATCGAGGTCAAAGCCTTCTACTTTCCTGGCGTCGCGCTCTGCCGCGGCAATAAAGCCTTTATCCTGCAAAAATTTACATTCTTCAACAGAGGCAACAGGCGTAATGCTTTTTACACCATAGGCCAGCCCCGTAACCATACAGGAGGTCGCTCTGAAAATATCGGCAACAACGACAATCGAATTATTAAGTTTATGTAAGTGTAGTAAATCAGGAGTCAGGCAAACATCAAGTTGTTTCATAAAATGCAATCAGAACAGGATAATATGGGATGATGAAGGGTTAATTTTTTACAAACGGCAATTTTACCGTTCTTGCTTTCAACAGCTTGTCCCTGACTTTTACGAAAATTTCCGTATCCGGTTTGCTGAAAGGGGTCGGCACATACCCCATTCCGATTCCCTTTTGAAGTGTAGGTGACTGGGTACCGGAAGTAACTTCCCCTAATTTATGTCCTGATGCATCACAAAGCTCATAGTGACTTCTTGGAATTCCGCGGTCAATCATCTCAAAACCAACCAGTTTTCGGTTTAAACCAGCTTCTTTCTGAGTTTTAAGGCTCTGAGAATTGATAAAATCTTTGGAAAATTTGGTAACCCAGCCCAGCCCGGCTTCGAGTGGAGAAGTAATGTCATCAATATCATTTCCGTAAAGACAAAATCCTTTTTCCAACCGCAAAGTGTCGCGAGCACCCAGCCCTACGGGTTTTATGCCAAATTCTTTTCCCGCTTCAAAAATGGCATCCCACATTTTTTCCGCATTTTCTTTATTCACATATATTTCAAACCCGCCTGCGCCAGTGTAGCCTGTTGCGGAAATAATCACATCTTCAATACCAGCCATTTCACCGATATGAAATGTATAATATTCCATGGCTCCCAGATCGGAACCGGTTAATTTCTGGAGCGTAGCTGTGGCATTTGGCCCCTGCACTGCACAAAGGCAGAGATCATCCGAAAGGTTTGTCATTTCTGCGCCTTCGGTATTATGGCTTTGAATCCAGTCCCAGTCTTTTTCTATGTTGGAAGCATTCACAACCAGCATGTAATCATCTTCAGCAATCCTGTAAACCAGCAGATCATCCACAACCCCTCCCTTCGCATTTGGCAAATAGCTGTATTGTACTTTGCCATCGTATAGTGTGGCCGCATCATTGGATGACACTTTCTGGATTAAAGCCAGTGCTTTCGGGCCTTTTACACTAAACTCTCCCATGTGCGACACATCGAAAACACCAACATTGTTTCGCACGGTATGATGTTCATCAAGATCCGAAGAATAGCGCACCGGCATCTCAAAACCAGCAAACGGGACCATTTTGGCACCTAGTCGGATGTGTACTTGATGTAAAGGGACAGTTTTCATGAAGGATTAATTGGTTCACATTAATTTACAAAAGTAGGCAAAGCCGATCAAAGCGACACAAAAAACTGTTTTTTCAAATACGCTGCTGGTGTTTTTGAAGTATATTGTGAAAAAATAGGTTAAAAGATTTACGGCTGGTAAAGCCTTTCATGGGGACGTATGAAAAAACGATTATTATATTTTACAGCTTGCCTGCTTGCCGGAAAGCTGTATGCGCAAACTGCAACATTTTCGGGAGAGGTGATCGACGGCAATATCAGTATTGGCTACGGCGTGGCCACAGGAGATGTGGACGGCGATGGAAAACCGGATATACTTTTGGCTGATAAAAAAGAGATTGTCTGGTACAAAAATCCAGGCAAAAAAGCTGAAAAGTGGGTGAGATATGTGATTGCAAAAGATCTTACGGAACATGATAATGTATGTATTGCTGCCCGGGATATTGACGGCGATGGGAAAGTTGAAGTTGCTGTCGGGGCGCAGTGGAATCCATCGGAGACGAAAAATTCAAAACAATCGGGGGCTGTGTTTTATATGGCTCCACCTGACGACCGCACACAATTATGGGAGCCTGTCCGTCTGCATCATGAGGTGACTATTCACAGAATGCAATGGGTAAAGAAGGCAGATGGTGATTTTCAGTTGGCAGTACTGCCTTTGCATGGGGAAGGCAATACGGGAGGCGAGGGAGCCGGTGTAAAGCTTATCACCTTTGATGTTCCGGAAAACCGAAAATCGATCTGGGGCTACGAATTGCTGGAAACCAGTATGCACATGACGCATAATCTTCAGCCTATGGAAGTTTCCGGAAGGTTTTTGGGGCTGGCGGTCGGAGGTAAAGAAGGAGTTCAGGTATTTCTGAATGGAGCTGATGGCTGGGCACCTTCGGGAAATTGGATGGTTCCAAACCAGGGAGTGGGAGAGATCAGAACAGGTAGCCTTGGTAAAGGCCAGCTTTTTACGGCTACTGTTGAACCGATGCATGGAACTTCCCTGGTGGTTTATTCCAAAGACAGCCGTACCGTACTTACAGAAAAAATCAAAGAGGGGCATGCATTAGTCTGTGCTGATTTTTTCGGACAGGGCAGGGATCAGATTGTCATGGGCTGGCGAAACCCGAATGTTGTGGGAGAAACGGGGGTCCGGATCTTTGTTGGCTCGGACGCGGAAGGCAAAAAGTGGCAGGAATATACATTGGACGAAAAAATAAAAATCGCGTGTGAAGACATTACTGCGGCTGATCTGGACGGGGATGGCGATATGGATGTTGTAGCTTCCGGCCGCTCCACGCATAATGTAGTGGTGTACTGGAACCAGCTGAAAAAATAGAATCGCTCCCCAATTCAGAGTCATAAAAAAACGGATGATAATTGCATATCACCCGTTTTTTTATGACTCTCTTATACTTAGTCCCTGCGGCCCATTAATATGCTTACATAATAGAGCAACGTAGCTAGAGAACCGATCGCAGCAACCAGATAGGTACGTGCAGCCCATTTCAGAGCATCTGCAGACATAATGTACTCTCTTTCGTTCACAATACGGTTTTTCTGGATCCAGGCTAATGCTCTGTTACTTGCATCATACTCAACCGGCAGCGTAATGAAACTGAACAGCGTAGTGGCAGCAAATAAGGCCACACCAATTGTCAATGGTATAGGGGTTGTATTTAATAAAAGAATACCTCCCAAAATGATCCATTGCATATAGTTAGACGCAATACTCAAGAACGGCACCATTTGTGACCGGAACTGCAGCCATTTATAGGCAGTAGCATGCTGTACAGCGTGCCCGCATTCGTGGGAGGCAACCGCCGCAGCCGCTACGCTCCGGCCGTGATAAACGTCCGGACTAAGGTTAACGGTTTTATCTTGAGGATTATAATGGTCTGTCAGTCTCCCTTCTACGGAAAGTACCCTTACATCATAAATCCCACTTTCCCTGAGCATGGTTTCTGCGATTTCCTTTCCGCTCATTCCATTGCTCAATCCTACCTGAGAATACTCTTCAAATTTACTCTTCAACCGCCATTGGACATAAAAGCTGACGGCCATGACGATTATACCAATTAAATATGCACCAGCCATAGTTACTTTTTAAATTGTTACGAATAGTTAACTCTTCACTCAAAACAACGAATAAATATAACGTAACATTCAAAATGTTGGACGTTAATTGTAGCCTTGTTTTATTTTTTCAATCAGTGCGGTTGTGGAGTAACCTTTTACAAGGGCTATCGTTTTCACCTCACCTCCTTTACCAAGAACAAAATCCGCACCAGCAATATTCTCTACCGTATAATCGTCCCCTTTGACCAAAATGTCAGGTTTTACTGCCTCGATAAGCTGACTAGGCGTCGGTTCGTCGAACAAAATGACAGCATCTATGAAAGAAAGTGCAGCCATTAATCTTGCCCTGGCATATTCATTTACCACTGGACGCAACGGACCCTTCAGCCGACTGACGGAAGCATCAGTATTCAGGCCCAGAACCATCTTATCCCCCAGAGCGCGGGCTTTTTCCAAGTAGTCTATGTGGCCGAGGTGAACAATGTCGAAGCAGCCATTGGTAAACACTACTTTCTGGCCTGCCCGTTGCCAGTCCTCTACGGTTGTAATGGCTTCTTCTAATCTTAAAATTTTACTTTCTGTGGAATTCATTGTTGAACAGGTATAGGATTTTTGAAACTCAATATGGTAAAATACTGACTTTCCTTGCCTCCAGACTATCGAATTAATATGATTTAATTTTCTGCGGGAACTTCCACAGCAGAGGGAACAGCTTTTTTGTTTTGCAAAAGCACATATAAAAAAGCAAGTGCGCCGACCAGCAACATAAATAACATTTGCGCCCCGTGGATAAATGTTGCCAGCGTAATACCGTCATTTTGAGATAATCCGTACAAAACCATCACATTCCCGACCAACAAGTGATAAGCACCGATTCCGCCCTGGGTAGGTGCCGTCATTCCTATCGCACCGACTACCAGTAGTGTCAATCCTGCGAGAGGACCCAGATCGGATGTTTCGGGAATACAGAAAAACAATACATAGGAAACGAGGTAATACATAATCCAGATTCCTATAGTGCTCAGGATAAACAACCCTGGATTTTTGAGCTGGCGTACGCTAAGAAGTCCCTCAAGCATACCTGTCACAAATCCGAGTATTTTTTGAATGATCGCATTTTGCTGGAGTTTGTTTCGCAGCGTCGCATTTTTAAAAATCAAAAATGCTGCAATCAAAAAAGCCAGCATGCCGGTAATCAGGATACCCAGCAGCAAGCTACTGCCGGAGCTGGTTTGCCCGCCACTAATTTTACTTTGAAAAAAATCGGTGAAAAAAGTACTGAGCCTTTCAAATTCAAGAATAAAGTTCAGGCCGATGAGCACCAGCAAGATCAGTACATCAAAGATACGTTCAGCCACAACCGTCCCGAAGCTGAGATTGACAGGTATACGTTCGAACCGGTATAGCGTACCACAACGGGTAACTTCTCCCATTCTTGGAACAATATAGTTGGCAAAATAGCCTGTCAAAACGGAGATGGAACTATTCCAGAGCCCGGGCTTGTGAACCAATGGCTCGATAAGCATGCTCCACCTCCACGCCCGCAGTACATGGGCACAAAGCAAAAAGGCACATGATACCGCTATCCATCTCCAATCCGATTTGGCAAATCTGTCGAGCATTTCGGATGTGTCGATATCTTTGAAAACAAACCAGATCAAACCTCCGGCAAGCACAAGAGATATGGCGTAGCGTAGCGCACTTTTCATAATTGTTGGATAGGATAAAGTAGTGGTGTTTATAAAGCAGGCCGATCACTAGACAACCAGATGGTTGTTGTGGTCAGGAAATACGACCATTGGTTTGAAAGATTTCGCTTCTTCCTGGGTCATGGAACCGTACGCAATGATAATAATGATATCTCCGATCTGAACCCTTCTGGCCGCAGCGCCATTAAGACAGATCATCCCGGATGCACGCTCTCCTTTGATCACATAGGTTACAAAGCGCTCTCCATTGTTATTGTTAACAATATGTACTTGTTCATTTTCTACCAGCCCGGCCGCGTCCATTAAATCTTCGTCAATGGTGATGCTGCCTACATAATTCAACTCCGCCTGAGTCACCTTAACACGGTGAATCTTCGATTTCATGATTGTTATTTGCATTACTCGGTGATGTGGGTCGAGACTTAATTTCAAAAATGCATTATTCCGCAAAGTTACAGGAATAATGTGCTGCCTTCAAAACATACTGCCCTGGCTTAGGGTTCCCGGTTAGAATTTTGCAGTTTGGAAATAAAATAAGCCGCTGATAACTAGGCGTAAGCGATACTTGTTGTCCATTAATAGTGCATTTTTCGTTGGATTTATTGGAACATCGTTATATTTATCGGGGCTTTTTAGCTGTTAAGTAATTATAAGATCAGAATTGCTTTAGGAAATTATTATCAACTTTATTTTTTCATTATTAAACCAATGAATACAAAAGATAAACCCAAAGATGTGACCCGCCGGGATTTCCTGCAGAAGAGCACGGCAGCGGCAGTCGGCAGTTTTTTTATAGTCCCAAGGCATGTATTGGGTAAAGGATACCGTGCACCCAGCGATAAGTTGAATATTGCAGGTATAGGAGTGGGCGGAAAAGGTTTTTCTGACACGAACAATGCCTGGAACAAAGGTGCGGAGAATCTGGTTGCGCTTTGCGATGTGGACTGGGGACAGGCAAAAAAGAACTTCGAACTGCATCCTGATGCTAAAAAGTATAAGGATTTCAGAAAGATGTTTGATGAAATGGAAAAAGATATCGATGCGGTGACTGTTTCTACAACGGACCACATGCATGCGATTATAGCCATGGCAGCCATGCAGAGGGGAAAGCACGTTTATGTGCAAAAACCTTTGACACATAATATTTATGAGGCAAGAATGTTGACAGAAGCTGCCCGCAAATACAAGGTGGTGACCCAAATGGGAAATCAGGGAGCATCGAATCCTGCTCAGACCCAGATGAAAGAATGGTTTAACAAAGGGTTGATAGGGAATGTACACGAAGCACACGTATGGACAAACCGGCCCGTGTGGCCTCAAGGAATTCCTGTTCCTACCGGCAAATTTGATGTCCCTGCAGATATTGATTGGGAGCTTTGGGTAGGTTGCGCTGAATGGGTGGATTACAATCCTGCCTGGCACCCGTTCAAATGGCGTGGTTGGTGGAATTTCGGAACAGGTGCTTTGGGAGACATGGGATGCCACCTGATCGATCCGGCTTTCCGTACGCTTGGCTTAGGCTATCCGACAGAGCTGGAATGCAGCGTAGGTCAGGTTTTCATTAAAGACTGGACTGCTGAATATATCCCGGAAGGTTGCCCGCCATCTGCGCGCGTACAGCTTAAATTTCCTGCTAACAAAATAAACAAGTCGGAAGTAACCCTTACCTGGCACGACGGCGGCTTACGTCCGTTCCATCCGGACCTTATTCCTGCAAATGATCCGCTTGGCGAACCAGACAGCAGCAATGGGGTACTTTTGATCGGTGAAAAAGGGGTTATGACTTGCGGAACCTATGGGATTTCTCCGAAAGTATATCTGAAAGACGGCTCGAAACTCGAATATAAGGCCGGAGATTTCGGTAATAAATACACAACAATGCCGGAATTCGGGCACCATGTTTCATGGTCGGATGCTTGTAAGGCTGGGTTCAATAGCAAAGAGCATAAAGCACTTACTTCTTCCTTCGACTACGCCGGTCCTTTGACGGAAACGGTTATCATGGGTAACCTTGGCATCAGAAGCTATAATTTACGCCAGGCCAAGGCAGATGGAAAAGGTTTTGACTTCCCGGGGCGCAAGAAATTGCTTTGGGATGGAAACAATATGAAAATTACCAATTTCGACGAAGCAAACCAGTTTGTAAAGCGCAAGTACCGCGGAGACTGGAAATTGTCTTAATTGTTCTTGTCATGTTAAGCGCAGTAGAAGCCCAAACAGCTTCTACTGCGCTTAACATGACAGTTTTTAGCCCTCGCTCAGTACGACATTTAAAATATCAGGTTATCGATCAAACGTACCGGGCCAAGAAAGGTTGCCACACATATTGCATTACTACCTTCCGGTCCCAATTCCTGAATGGGCTGCAGGGTTTTGATATCTACCACTTCGAGGTAATCCAGCGTAAAAGATCCAATAGCTGCGAACCGGCCCTGGGCTGCTGCGGTGACTTCCCAAATGTCCCTTCCCCTTAAAAGTTCTTCTTTCGCCGCCGAAAGTATTTGATATATATAAGGAGCGGTATTTCTTTCTTCATCGTTCAACCGCCTGTTTCGTGACGACATAGCCAACCCATCCGTTTCCCGGACTGTCGGGCAGACCACAAGTTTAAGATCAAATGCAAGGTCAGTTATCAATCGTTTGATGACGGAAACCTGCTGCAGATCCTTTTGCCCAAAATAGGCATGGTGCGGGCGAGCTATATTAAATAAACGGGAAACTACAATTCCGACACCGTTGAAGTGGCCGGGGCGTGAAGCCCCCTCCATCACATTTTCCAATGCACCGAAATTCATTGTCAAGAGCGGCGGTTCAGGATACATTTCTTCTACGGACGGTGCAAATACTGCGTCGCAGCCTGCTTTTTCAAGCATTTGGCAATCAGCTTCCAACGTGCGGGGATATTTCAGCAGGTCCTCTGGATTATTGAACTGAACAGGATTTACAAAAATGCTGCATACGGTGATATCATTTTCCTTTACCGAAGCATCGATCAGCGAAATATGTCCCTCATGCAAAGCACCCATAGTGGGAATTAATCCAATGGTTTTTTGATGGGAAAGCTGCTGATCCAGGAAAATGCGGAGACTTTTAACTGAAGTAAATACTTCCATGGAAAAAATTAAATCTGAAGAGTAACCGGCCTTTTAAGTTCGCTTTTTTAAGAAAATCAAAGCGCGTGTACCGATTGGAAAATTTTGGACTGGGAGATGCCAAACTGAACGCAATATTACAATTAGTTTGGAATATCTTTTGATTTTGCGATTTTTTTTGTATAATTTTGCAAAACTTTTTTTCACAAACTGCTAAAAGATCTATGGAGAAACTACGAATTTTGTATGTAGCCAGTGAAATCAACCCCTTCCTCCAAACCACCGATGTTGCCGATTACGTAAGAAAACTTCCTCAGGCAATGCAGGAACGAGGTGCAGAAATTAGAATTCTTGTTCCCCGTTTTGGTCTTATCAATGAACGCAAAAACCGGCTTCATGAAGTAGTTCGACTGTCAGGAATAAATATTACCGTAGGAGATGAAGAAAAGCCACTGATTATCAAAGTTGCTTCCATACCAAATGCGAAGTTACAGGTATACTTCATTGACAATGACGATTATTTTCACCGTAAATCAGTATTCTTTGATAAGGAGAATAATTTTTATGATGATAATGATGAGCGTGCGATTTTCTTTTGCAAAGGTGTGTTGGAGACAGTAAAAAAACTGGGCTGGGCTCCGGATGTGGTGCATTGCAATGATTGGATGACTGCCTTGATCCCATTGTACCTGAAAACAACTTATCGCAACGATCCGATGTTTAAGGATACGAAAAGTGTTTTTACAGTACACAACAATGCGTTTGATTTCAAATTCGATGCGGATTTACAAAACAAAGCGAAAGCGATGGATGTGAGTGATGAGGCTTTGGCACATTTGCACTCAGCGGATTTTGAAGGCTTTGTTAAAATAGGCTGTGCATATGCCGATGCAGTTTTGAAAGCTGACGACCATTGCAGCGAAAGCCTGAATCAAATTTTCAACAATGCTCCTAAGCGCGTCGAACTGGACGAGCAGGATGAAAAGTTCTCTGAATCATACTACAATCTGTACACGGATTTGATGAACTAGTGATAACATGAAGTGATTGAAATGAAGGCGGCTATTTTGGCCGCTTTTTTTATGCCTTTTTTCGATTATGTTTCAGATTTAATATCAGTCATGTGTACGAACACTCAATCTAAATTGGATATTTTTTAGTATTTAATTGAAAATTGTCTTGTCGTGACGGTTTGATTGATATTAATTTGTATGTCAAGTTAAACATACACTTAAACCAAATTTTCGAAATTATGTGCGGAATAGTGGCTTATATTGGAAACAGGAAAGCATATCCTTTAATTCTAAAGGGATTAAAACGGCTTGAATACCGTGGTTATGACAGCTCTGGCATCGCGCTCCTGGAAAACAACAAATTGAATATTTACAAGAAAAAAGGAAAGGTAGCGGATTTGGAAGGCGAGCTTGCCGGAAAAGATCTGCAAGCCACCATTGGTATAGGTCACACCAGATGGGCTACTCATGGAGAACCAAACGATGTAAATGCCCACCCGCACTATTCCAACAACCGAAAATTATCCATCATCCACAATGGAATTATAGAAAATTATTCCTCGATCAAACAAAACCTGATCAAGAAAGGACATATTTTTCTCAGCGATACGGATACAGAAGTTCTGATCCATTTTATTGAAGATATTCAGTGGGAGACTGGCGGTTCTCTGGAGTCGGCTGTAAAACTGGCGCTTAAAGAGGTTGTCGGCGCGTATGCCATAGTTGTGATGTCGGTGGATAATCCAAGGCAACTCATAGCTGCGAGAAAAGGAAGCCCCCTGGTAATTGGGATAGGAGTGGATGAGTACTTTTTTGCTTCCGACGCAACACCGATTATTGAGTACACCAAAAATGTGGTTTATCTGGATGATTACGAAGTAGCCGTAGTGAACGATGGTAAGCTGAGTATCCAGAATCTTGACAACACAGAAACCATCCCTTATATCCAAAAGCTGGAAATGGAGTTGGATACCATTGAAAAAGGAGGTTATGAGCATTTCATGATCAAAGAAATATTTGAACAGCCACGTTCCATTACCGATAGCATGCGCGGAAGATTGCATGCAGGGGAAGGTCAGTTACTGCTCGGCGGACTCAACAATCATCTTGACAACTTGGCTGCCGCAAACCGGATCGTGATCGTAGGCTGCGGAACCTCCTGGCATGCCGGCCTGGTGGCGGAATATCTGTTCGAAGAGCTGGCCCGCGTCAATGTGGAAGTAGAATATGCTTCTGAGTTTCGTTACAGAAATCCTGTGATTAACGAAAATGATATTGTCATAGCTATTTCACAATCCGGGGAAACCGCTGATACACTGGCAGCTATTGAACTTGCCAAGTCCAAGGGAGCGACCATTTTTGGTGTTTGTAATGTGGTTGGCTCGTCGATTGCACGGGCAACGCATGCCGGTGCCTATACACATGCTGGACCTGAAATTGGAGTGGCGAGTACAAAAGCCTTCACTGCGCAAGTGACAGTTCTTGCATTAATGGCCATTGCTGTTGCCAAAAGGAAAGGGACAATTTCCATCGAGACCTACCAGGAGTTGCTCCTGGAACTCGAAGCAATTCCAGCCAAAGTGCAGAAGGTTTTTGAGAACGCATCAAAGATTAAGGAGATCGCGTTCATTTTTACCTATGCCCGCAACTTTATTTATCTGGGAAGAGGCCTTAATTTCCCTGTGGCATTGGAAGGCGCGCTTAAACTCAAAGAGATTTCCTATATACATGCCGAGGGATATCCCGCTGCCGAAATGAAGCATGGACCCATTGCGCTTATTGATGAAGATATGCCGGTTGTCTTTCTTGCCACAAAGGATAGTTCCTATGAGAAAATAGTCTCCAATATTCAGGAGGTAAAAGCGCGGAAGGGTAGGGTAATCGCTATAATTACTGAGGGGGATACCTTTATTCCGGGAATTGTGGATTTCGTGATCGAGGTGCCAAAGACGCATGAGCTTCTGACTCCTCTGGTATCAGTGATCCCGTTGCAGCTGCTTTCCTACTACATCGCTGTGATGCGCGGACGTAATGTAGACCAGCCACGCAATCTTGCCAAATCGGTAACAGTCGAGTAAGAACCCGGAAATAATGTATGCGCCTTTTCGTTAGTTTTGCGCAATCATTTATTTTCTGGATTCCCCTGCAATCGCATGTTTAAGCTATTTCTCCATTCCGTACTAATTTCAGTTCTTATTTTCGCTGCGTTTTCATGCGGGAAAGAAGAAAAGAATTACGTGCCAAAACCCAAAGGATATAACCGAATTGACCTCCCGGCGCACGCTTACCGGAAACTTACCGAGATACATCCTTATACATTTGAATTTTCAAAGTACGCGGAGGTAGTGCCGGATACGTTTCCAATGGCGGGGAAAGACTGGATCTTTGTAAACTATCCTGCTTTTAAAGCAAATATCCAGCTTACTTACAAACCGTTGAACAATAGCCCTCAAAGTCTGAAAGATTTTATCGAAGACTCATACAAGCTGACTACAAAACATCAGATCCGGGCGTCATCGATTCAGGAACAGAGGGTGTTAAGCCAAAGTGGAAAAACGGCGGTTATTTTCAGGATTGAAGGAGATGTGCCAAGTCCGTATCAGTTTTATACTACGGATAGTTCCAGGCATTTTCTGAGAGGGGCTATCTATTTCCCGACCGCGACAAAGAACGACTCCCTAGCTCCAGTTATTGATTATCTACGGAAAGACATGATCCAGCTTCTCAATACTTTGCAGTGGAGATAAAAATTAGAAAGGCTATTGGAGTGGAAATTCTTAGCACGTATCTTTGAGGTTCTCACCTCAACTCTATATGCACTATGCCAAAAAAACAACCTAAAAACCAGCTTTCACTTGATTTTTCGGTTAGAGGAAACCGTATCGTCCTGCAACTCGGGCAAGTTGAAAGCCAGCGTTTGGCTGACCATCTTTTTAACGGTTTGGTTAACGGTGACTGGATGATAGAGCCTGCGGGTGAAGTAGCGGATGTTTCTTATGCCCAGGATATTGTACATCAGATCGGCCACAAATTACCCTACCCCGAAGGTATCAAAATTGCGCAACTCCACAACGTAGACCTTGCGTTCAAAGGATTTTCAGCGATTTTTCGTCAGAAAGGTTGGGTATTTGTAAATGCTGCTTCGGAAATAAATGAACGTAATTACCACATTCATTTATTAACTGTTTCTCTGGGCCTGCATTCATTATATTACAATACAAACTCACTGGCGGCCCGCTCCGAGCAATTGATATTTGAAGCATTGCTTCCGTTCGAAGAAGTAGAAAGTTTTTTCAGGAATGATATTTCTAAAATTCCCGGATTTCTTGCCGCAGATATTGCCAATTTCTTCAAAGTACCGTTTCCAATGGTTTTGAAAAGAGCTTTGACCTTAAAAATAATTACGGACGAACAGTACAGGAGTTTCATGACTGTCGTGCCGTTTGCTTCCGCGAAACCGAGAGAGTTATTTATTTCAAAAGACGGAAATATTGATGATCTGGAGGCGCAGCTGTTTTCACAAGGCCTGGGCGACTAGCCCAGGTTTGTTTTTTTTACATCCAGGTTACTAAGGTCAGGAAGAGGGCTCACAGATGTCCATCCGCCGTCAACCACCAGGCTTTGCCCGGTTATATGTCCTGATAAAGGTGAAAGCAGAAACAAGGCCGCATTCGCAATGTCTTCGCAAATAGCGGGTCTGCCCATAGGGGTGATCGCCGACCATATTTTGGGGTAAGTGGGATCTTCGGCAAGCGTTCTTTCCGTGAGAGTAGCACCCGGGGCAACGCTATTGATGGTAATACCGTACGGTGAGAGCTCAAGAACAAGATTCTTGGCAAGCATTTCGAGGCCGGCTTTTGTCATGGCGTAGGCGCCGAGAAACTGATGCGCCTGATGCCCGACAACAGATGACATTAGCAAGATCCTTCCACCTTCTTTTTGAAGACGCATCTGCCGGGCGGCGGCCTGGGCAAGCATAAAAGATCCCATCAGGTTTACTTCCAGCACTTTTCTGAGACTTTCAACCGGGTATTCAAAAAAATCTCCGAACAGGGTAATGCCGGCATTGGCAACAGCTATGGTAAGTTTGCCAAAACACTTTATCGACTCATCCACCATTCCTTCAATAATTTCGGGATTCGATGCATCTCCTGCGAAAGCAACACATTCTCCACCCTTATCTCTGATGGTACGTGCAGCTTCGGCTGCTAGTGTCTCGTCAGCATCATTCAGGATAATACCCGCTCCCTGGGAAGCAAGTTGTTTGGCTATTTCAAATCCGATCCCCTGCCCGGCGCCGGTAATGATTGCCACCTGGTTGTCGAATAGCTGGTTATGCATTTTTTTATATTCAAAAGTTAGACTCCCGGAGGTGCTATTTCCTCCGGGAAAAATATCAATGAGAATCTCTGGTCACTTTATCGCCTGAACCGCCCCTGAGGAAATCCAGATCAGCTCCTTCATGGGCCTGGGTAACGTGGTTGATATGAAGATTGACATATCCGCGATTATAACCCATATCCAGTGGCTGCCAAAAAGAGCGGCGGCGGGAAAGTTCTTCATCCGAAACTTCCAAATGAAGCCTTCTGTTTTCTACATCAAGTTCAATAAAGTCTCCGTCCTGCACCAAAGCAAGATTTCCGCCGACGGCAGCTTCCGGAGAGACGTGCAGCACAACTGTTCCGAACCCGGTGCCGCTCATACGGCCGTCGGATATCCGGATCATATCAATTACACCTTGTGCGAGCAATTTTTTGGGTAGGGACATATTACCGACCTCCGGCATTCCCGGATATCCTTTTGGCCCCACATTTTTCAGTACCAGGATGCTGTTTTCATCTACATCGAGATCCGGGTCGTCCAAACGCGCTTTGTAATCGTCTATATCTTCGAAAACAACCGCCTTCCCACGGTGTTGCATCAATTCAGGTTTGAGAGAGGCTGAGGGCTTGATCACCGCTCCATTTTCGGCCAGGTTACCCCTGACGACCGCCAGTCCTGTCAGCGTTTTCACAGGGTCCTGCAAAGTACCTATCACATCGGTGTCAAAACATTCTGCCGAGGCGCAGTTTTCCGCCATTGTTTTCCCATTGGCGGTGATCACATTATCGTGCAGCATCCCGATCATTTCCTTAATCACTACGGGCAGCCCTCCCGCGTAATAAAAATCTTCCATGAAATAACCGCCGGAAGGCTGTAAATTAAGCAACAGCGGTACTTTTGAGCAGAGATCATTGAAGTGGTCCAGTGAAAGGTCCACACCGATCCTACCGGCAATTGCCAGGAGATGTATCACGAAATTTGTTGAGCCACCGATTGCCGCGTTCAGCATAATTGCGTTCTCAAAAGCTTCTTTCGTTAAAATCTGCGACATGCGCAGGTCTTCTTTTACCATTTCTACAATCCGGCGTCCGGTCAAATGCGCTTGCACTTTCCTGCGGGAGTCGGCAGCAGGAATAGCCGCATTTTCCGGCAATGTGAGTCCGAGCGATTCAACCATACAAGCCATCGTCGACGCGGTGCCCATCACTGCGCAGTGACCATTACTCCGACACATGCAGGCTTCTGCGGTGGTGAGTTCTTCCTGGGAAATCTCTCCTTTGCGGTGCATTTCGCTGAACCTCCAGACGTCGCTTGTCCCGATGGTTTTGCCGCGGTACCTGCCTGTCAGCATAGGGCCGCCGGATACCACAATGGTAGGAATATTTACACTTGCAGCGCCCATAACCAGCGATGGGGTCGTTTTGTCGCAGCCACACAGCAAAACCACACCGTCGATTGGGTTCGCCCGGATGGATTCTTCGACATCCATACTTGCCAGGTTACGGTAGAGCATAGCTGTTGGCTTGATCAGGGTTTCGCCCAGGGACATTACAGGAAATTCCAGCGGAAACCCGCCTGCTTCCCAAACCCCGCGTTTTACGGCTTCGGCCAGTTCACGGAAATGCCCGTTACATGGTGTCAATTCCGAAAAAGTATTACAAATACCGATGATCGGTCTGCCTTCAAATACATCCGCCGGGTATCCCTGGTTTTTCATCCACGCACGGTATATAAATCCGTCTTTTCCAGACTTTCCAAACCAGCCGCGACTGCGCAATTTATTATCCTCCATTATTCGCCATAGTTTATATTTAAATAAGTAAAGCCCCGAATCAGTAAAATATAATTCTGCGAGCGCTTTAAAATAAATATAGTATCTTCGTTTTACACGTGCCCGGATTGTTCATGACTTTGTTTAGACACTATAAATTGTTGCTGTTGTTGCTTTTACAAATGTTTGCTTTGCAGTCAACGGCACAATTTCAGGATGATAATTTTTTAGAAAAACTCCTTAAAAAACATCCCGAACGGTTTTCGGAAATTTTAAAAAATCAGGAAAAGTACAAAGTCCAGATACTTTATACCCGAATCGACAGGAACCGTAAGAACGTACCACATTTTACGACGCATGGCTATCACGTAAAAAGTGACGACTATTTCTACCCGGCCAGCACCGTAAAACTTTCTGCAGTTGCCCTTGCATTTGAAAAGCTCAACCGCCTTGGAATAGACAAGTATACGCCCATGTTCACAGGCGCTGCCAGGCCTGGGCAGACTGCTGTTTCGAGCGATAGCAGTTCCGAAGACGGGTTGCCTTCCGTGGCCCATTATGCAAAAAAAATACTACTGGCAAGCGATAATGACGCTTTTAACAGATTGTATGAGTTTATCGGGCAGGAGGAATTTAATGATTCCCTCCGGAAAAAAGGTTATAAGAATACAAGAATCACGCACCGCCTGGAAATACCGGCAAGTGTGGAGGATAACAGGCATACCAATCCTGCCCGCTTTGAAAAAGACGAGAAGGTAATTTACGACCAACCCGCTGCGTATAGTAGTAAGGATTATACTTCGCCGCAGCCAATTCTTTGGGGTAACGGTTATATTAAAGATGGAAAACTGATCAATGAACCTTTTGACTTTGCTGCCAAGAATTTCTTTGCCCTGGAAGAACAGCACAAACTATTAAAAGCTTTGTTTTTCCCCGAAGATGTGTCACCATCGCAGCGCTTTAATCTGACAAAGGACGATTACCAGTTTTTATACCAATATATGTCGCAGTTTCCGGTGGAGACCAGTTTCCCCGCCAGCTATACCGACGATTATTACGACGGCTATACAAAATTTTTGTTATTCGGGGCAACTAAAACACGTCTTCCGAGGCATATCCGTCTCTTCAACAAATCCGGAGATGCCTATGGGTTTTTGCTGGATAATGCCTACATAGCAGACTTTGAGAAAGGGATCGAATTTATGCTGACGGCCGTGATCTATTGCAACGAAGACCAGATTTTCAATGATGATAAATATGAATACGATTCGGTAGGACTTCCGTTTTTGGCGAATCTCGGGAAAACCATCTTCGACTACGAGCTTAACCGCAAAAGGCTTGTGCGTCCGGACCTCAGCCGGTACGAAGTGCAATACGATAAATAGAAAGAATTAAAAAAGCTTGAATTTCAGCCTCGGGGCGATCTGGCAGATATACAGATTGATCAGATGTCCGATAATCAATAAACCCGATCCTACATATCCCAGCCAGGTGAAAGCGGCATGACGGTTTTCGAAAATGAGGGATACTGAAAATATCAGCAGAGCTCCCCACAACAGAATTCTTACAGGAAGTGACTTATGCTCACGGGTAGCATAATAAACCGCGACACCGTTGATCAGGATAAAAAGATAATCCAGAGAGATAAGGCCTGAGTGAACGTGATGGTCCTGGCTCAAAGTCGTTCCAAATGCAAGCGCAGGTACGAGAAGACAGTGGATTATGCATAATACAGAACCCAGAATCCCAATGTAGTCGGCCTTGCCATGTGCGTGTGATGCTTTCATGCTAAATACAATAACGTTGCAAAAATACAACTAAGTCTGTTCATTTGCAACAGAGTTGCACACCATTTTTCAGATTGAACGAAACCGGCTTTTCAACGATTGTGGAAAAGAATTGGAAACTTTGGGTCATAGAACTTAACTTTGATGCGAAGGGTTTTACAGTTGTGACACCTGATTAATAATTTAACTGTTGGAAACAATGGACCAGTTAAGAGAGACGCTAAAAGGACACCATCTTCGCACTACAACTTGCAGAGAGGATGTGCTTTCCACATTTATAAATAAAAAGAATGCCCTTTCGCACGGAGACCTTGAAGGTGTTTTGGGGGAAAATTACGATCGCGTTACCATTTACCGGACCCTGAAAACTTTCCTGGAAAAAGGTATCATTCATAAGGTTTTGGACGACGAAGGGCTGCGTTATGCATTGTGTTCGCAGAATTGCTCCGAAGAAAAGCATCACCACGATCATATCCATTTCAAATGCAATGAATGCGGGGAAACAAATTGTCTGGAAAATCTGCATATCCCGGCGGTTCAGTTACCAAAAGGATATCAGCCTGAAAATTTCAATTTGCTAATCCAGGGAATCTGCCCGAATTGTAAATAATCTCAGCCCCCGAATTTCCATTTAAGGCGAAGGGAAGCATTGCGGCCCATGTCGTCCGCATAATACCTGAAACGGTTTAAATAGTCTCTGTAAACCGTGTTGAAGAGATTTTGTACTGAAACTCCTACCTCAAGCTCATGTTTTTCAGCGATCTTAAAAGAGCCTCCTGCCTGTACGTTCCACAGTGAATAACCTTTTGGAGGAGGGAGAAAGTCGCTGGCCTCGGGCACACGTTTTTGCCTGGCTACCAAAAGATTTCCCACGGAAACGAAAACCTTTTGCCATTTTCCCAAATCAGGGAATTCATATTTCAATTGATTGTCGAGTCGGTTGGAAGGTATCATCACCAGATAACTGTCGTTCCGCTGATCGTAAACCCTCAGATAGCTTAGCTTACTTGAAACGGTTGTATTCCGGGTAAAGAGCCAGCTTCCCGACACGTCAATCCCTTTGAACGTTGCGTCTGTTTGAGTGTATTTAAAATAGGGAAATGCACCCCGTATAGTTAAAATTGGCTCTGGTTGAGGTTTCAGGTAAATAAAATCGGATATAAAATTGTAATAACCTCCAATTTCGAATGTCACAATTGCGTCAGAATACTTGACACTTGCAATGGTGTTGAGTGCTTTTTCCGGTTTCAGGGTAGCATCGCCTTTTTCATAGGCTGCCGCGCCGTGATGTACGCCGTCACTGAACAACTCACTTACGTTAGGTGCACGCCAGGCAGAGCCGACATTGAGCCTGGCCGAGAGATGCTCAGAAAATGTCCTGGTAGCGCCAAGCGTGCCGGAAAAATTTGAAAAAGAAAATTCATCAGCCACCTTTTCCCGGTTTACGATACGGTAGGATTTCAACGTCCGGTAATCATATCTGATGCCGGCTTCCAGTTCCCAGTTATTTTTAACATACTTTTCCATCCAGAAAATACCAATATTAAACTGGTTAAAATTCGGGATCAAGGGACGGCCATCCATTAAGTTGTATTGATAAAGTGTACTAAGCCCCAGTTGTCCTGCCAGCTTTCCTGCAATAGGTTTATGGTCCCAAACGATATCGTTTGTTAAGGTAGTTAGTTTAAAACTCAGCTCGGGATGGTTCAGCGCGGCTATGGAGTCATTCCTAGGTACGTGGAGGTCATATTCATTCCGATTGTTAAATTGCCTGGCAATGGTCCATTGAATACGGTTGCCATTGTGGAAATGGTAGTGGGTCTCTGCCTTTAGGAGATTATGCGTAACATTTTGGTTTGGCCGACCGATTTGATAACTAAAACCTGATTTAATAAAAGGCTCTCCATTCTGGATCACGTTAAGCAGGTCTGTTACGCTGCCAATGTGCGAACCTGAGAAAATGCCGATTTTGGTATCAAAACGGCTATAAAAGATATCAATTCCAAATCCTTTATTGCGATAACCAGCAGCCAGTGAAAAGTTGTTCTCACTGATTCCGGTATTATCCAGAAAGTACCTTGGCGTTCTGATGTTTCCGCCGCGCTTCAGAGTACCCTGTGCGCGCCAGCCAAAACCCTTCAGGTTTTTGAATCCTCCCTGTAAGGTTCCCGACGCAACACCCTGTCGCCCATTTGTAAACCCGACCATATTCACCTCCCCAGTCAGACTCTTGTCAAATGGCAGTTCCTCAGGTTCCACCAGGATCACCCCGCCGATTGCATCTGAGCCGTACCGTACACCAGCTGCGCCTTTCACTACAGATAGTCTGGTCGCAATAAAAGGATCTATTTCGGGGGCATGTTCCGAGCCCCATTGCTGGCCTTCCTGCCGCACCCCGTTGTTCATAATCAGCACGCGGTTGCTGTGGAGTCCGTGTATGACCGGTTTTGAGATGGAAGATCCTGTCTGAAGAGTTGTTACGCCACTCAGTCCTTTCAGGCTTTCTGCAAGGTTTTGTCCCCGGGTATTTTCGAGATCGCTTCCGCTGATGGTACTCAAAGGCTGGGAAGAGGGGGCATTCGACCGGTGTGCTGTTATTTCCACATCTTTCAGGTGGACTTCCTGCTCCAGCAAGCTGAAATTTTCTTCATGTCCCTCAGTCAGATCGAGTGTTTCCCGGAATGAATTGTAACCTATGATGCGGCATTCCAGCGTATACCTTCCCGGACAAAGATTGCCAAGCTGGTACCTGCCTTTTTCATCTGTAAAAACGCCGTTGTTCTGGCCAACCACAAGTACTGTTGCGCCAACAATAGGCAAGTTAGTATGTTGATCCTTGACAATCCCTTTTACAAAACATTCACAGTCTGTTTTTTGACCAAAAACGTTGCTGGCAATAAGAATTATTAAAGCACTGAATATAAGACGGTTCATCGAAAATCTTGAAAGTGCTGCAAAAGTACCAGTAATGCAACTTTGTTGCAAGAAATTTTTGCAACTATTTTATCATTTTTCGGCGGTATTGACTGGCGGATCGTAAATTTGCACCGTTAATTTTTCTTTCCGATTTTGTCTGACCTGTTAATTACGAAAATACTTTTAATGCCGCCTTTGATTGCCGGTGTAACGCTTGCTGTCAGGAGGTGGGGAGAGGGCCTTGGCGGTTTGATAGGCGGATTTCCCTGGGTGGCAGGCCCTATTTCCTTTTTTATTGCATTGGAACACGGGGCTCTTTTTGCTGCTTCTACCATTACTTCGGCGTTACTGGGCTCTGTCGGAACAATTCTGTTTGCCCTGGTATACGCGATTGTTTCTCCACGTTTGTCATGGTTTCCGACAGTACTGATCAGTTATCTTGCTTTTTTTGCTGTGGCATTATTGTCGTTGGGCAGGGCGGTGTCTCTTCCTGCGGCGGCAGCTTTAAATTTAGTAATGCTTACCTCGGTACTTTATTTTTTTCCAAAGCCCAAAGGGAATGCTGATGTAAAAAAGCAGCCAGTGTACGATATCCCTCTCAGGATGCTTGTGACGACTTTCTTCGTGGTCATCTTAACGCAGGCGGCAGATTTTCTCGGACCTACTTGGAGTGGGATTTTGACGCCGTTCCCTATCATGACTTCTACGCTAGCAGTTTTTACCCATGCTCAGCAGGGTTCCAATGCGGCGACCAGAATTCTTTACGGACTTCTTTTGGCGGGATATGGATTTACAGCCTTTCTGGTGGGGGTTTTTTGGCTCGTACCCCAGATGCCTATTGGCATGGCGTACGGAATTCTGACTATCGGAACGATGCTGATCAATGCGGTGACAGTCAGGCTGGTTCGTTGATCATCAATCAGCCTGACTGCACTTGGCTTAAACCCTCTCCAATTTCACAGGATAGGTCTTTTTTGCATTCCACTGACAGACGTAGATGTTATGGTCATTGTCTATGCATACATCGTGGCAATGCATGAAAATCGGTTTGTCCTGAATCATCAATTGTAACTCACCGTTCACGTATGTTGGTTTTGTACCACCTGGATTTGAAACTACCTTGTTGTTTTTATCCAGGATAGTGACAAATCCGGAGTTTGGTGTTTGGTTCAGATAACGTAATCTTGACCAGCATACACCAGCGAAAAGCGTGTCCTCCTTAAAAACAGGCCTGCATACGAACGCACCTGGAAGGAATAATGTGCTGATGTATTTACCGTCCAGTGTAAAACGTTTGAAAGCGTTGTGAGCCCGGGAAGTTACAAGAAGAGTAGGATTCGCTTTATCACGATAGTCAATAGCTACGCCGTGAGCGGTTGAGAATTGGGCATCACCGTCTCCGGATCCGCCAAATTTGTCAATGTATTCGCCGTTTGGTGTATATCGTAAGATCCATTGTGATCCGTAACCGTCTGCAACGTAAATTGTTCCGTCGGGGCCGATTGCTGTTTCCGTTGGCTTGAATGGATCAGCTTCTTTGTAAGCACCGGCTTTTGAGGGGTGTTCAATAGTCAACAGGATTTTGCCTTTCAAATCCGTCTTAAATACCTTCCCTGTATTGGGGTCGGTAATGAAGAGAGATTCTTCGCCGTTGGCATTCCAGAGCGTAAGTCCATGGCCACCAGGAAATTCATGTCCCCAGCTTTCAAGCAACTTGCCCGACCGGTCGTAAATAAGGATGTTGTTTTTGATCTCGTCACCGACCATAATAAGCCGGCCCTTGCTGTCCTGCACCATTTCGTGGCAGTTATTCACAGGAAATTTGGAAGCATCCAGATTTCCCCAGCCTTGATGAACTTTATACTTATGGGAACCATGACCGATCACTTCGCCATCTGCTTTTGGCTTGGCATTCAGGATATAAAATGGTTTGAAGGTCATTGTGGCGGCTGCCGCTGCGGCTATTTTTGTAAACTGCCGACGGGATTGTTGTTCTTGCATGACAATTCTTTTTTGATTGGAAAAGACAGCATGAATAACTTCTTACTATTGTGTAGTGAACGGATCCAATAAACGGCCATTTTTAGCTGGCAGAGTATCTTTTTCCGTATCTGTTCAACCAATCCATCAACCGGTTTACGTCCTGCATTTTAAACAATTCGCTACCGGAATTCATAGTTGCAGCAGATCCGCATGCGACACCCATCCTAACTGCTTCTCTATAAGATTTTCCTTGATAAAGTGTCCAGACTATGCCTGCAAGCATACTATCACCAGCACCTACTGTACTCTTGGGTTGAACGGGTGGTGCCGGAATATGTTCAACCTGGTCTTCGGTGACCAGTATCGCTCCCATAGCACCCATGGATACAACTACAATCTCGCACTGGCCGCGGATGATCAGTGCACGCGCAGCATCATCAACCTCATCCATCTCCAGCTTGTCTACGCCAACAAGTTCGCTAAGCTCGGTTATATTGGGTTTCAGCAGATATACTCCGGCTTCAGTTGCGTATCGTAGGGCATCGCCGGATGTGTCTGCAATAAAGCGGGCACCCTGTTTAGCGGCTATTTTTGCAATTTGTCCGTAAAAGTCTTCCGGTACGCCCGGCGGAAGACTTCCGCTGGCTATAATGTAGGAAGGTTTCGGATCAAATTCCTCCAATGTTTCGAGAATTGCCCGAACCTCGGTGGGCATCATTTCCGTACCCGGCATACCAAACCTGTATTGAAAACCTGTACTTGTTTCCAGTACGTGGAAATTTTCACGGGTCCACTGTTTGGTTTCAATAACCATCGTTTCTACCCCCTCGGCTTTGACAAGTTTATGAAGTCTCTGGCCAGTTGGTCCGCCTATAGTGAATATGGCAACTGGATTTCCCCCAAGTCTGTGAATAGCTTTGGCCACATTAATACCTCCGCCTCCGGCTTCGAAATTAGGTGTTTCACAGCGCAATTTGTTGTCCGGCACAATGCGTGACACATTGGAGCTTTTGTCGAGAGCAGGATTTATTGTAATTGTTACAATTGGTCCGGTAGCCATAGAAATTCAATTGTGAGTGATGAAAGGCAATCAGTTTTTGAACCGATCGAACGAATTTACGCGAATAAAAGAAAAAAAGTGTTCTTCTCTGCGTTCATTTCAATTTCTTCACACCAGAGTCTATTGCAGCCACTCAATATTGACCGTCGGCAACATCCCAGCCACCGTCGATGGTCAGTACTTGCCCCGTAGCGAATCTGGAATTGTCCGACATAAAGTAGACGGCGGCTCCGTCGAGGTCAGAAACAGATCCCAAACGTCCGCCATCCAGTGGCTGCTTGGAGGTTACAAACTTTTCGGACTGGTCGGTGATATTTTCAGCTCCTGCAATAATGCCGGGCGCCAGGACATTGACGCGGATATTTTTTGATGCATAGGAAGCTGCTATTGATTTTGAAAAACCTATCACTGCGGATTTTGCGGTTGCATAGGCATGATTTGGAAAGGGCAATGCGGGGGAAAAACCCAGAACCGAACTCATATTAAGGATGGAACCACCTTTATTCATTCCCAGGAAAGTTCTGATCGCAGCCTGATTGGACAACATAAGGGAAGTGAGGTTAAGGTCAAGTGTCTTATTCCATCCATCGAGGGACAAATTGTGCAGCGGCCCGTCCCCGAACTGCTGCCCGCTCCCGCCGGCAACATGATACAGCCCGTCAAAACTCCCAAATTCCCGTATGCAGAGCTGAATAGCATCGAGGGCTGTTTGCGGATGCGTAGCGTCGCCCTGCTTCGCCCGGGAATTGCTTCCCAGCTGGAGCTCAGCGACAAGGCAATTTTCAGGATTACGGCCAACGACTACGATGTTTGCTCCATTTTTAACAAAAGCCGCAGCCGCAGAAAGCCCGAGGCCCGTCGTTCCGCCAATAATTACAATCGATTTATTCGCTAGCCAGTTTGTCATTATTTTATTCAATTTTCTGCAAAATAGTACTATTGGCATAAAAAATAAAACGCCCCGTACTCTTTGTTGAAATACGGGGCGTTCTGAGAAAATAATAATTGTCAGGCAACAGACCGGAGCAGCGACATTGAGGATTTCTCAAATTTGTCTTTTGCATAATCGAGCGAGAGCGTAAACTCTTTAATCTCTTTTTGAGACGGCAGATCAAACATGGCGTCCGTCATAATTGACTCGCAAATCGCACGCAGACCCCGGGCTCCAAGCTTATAAGTCATGGCCTGGTCTACGATGAAATCAAGAACCGCATCTTCGAAATGCAGCGTAATACCTTCCATCGCAAATAGTTTGCTGTATTGTTTTACCAAAGCATTTTTTGGTTCGGTAAGGATTCTGCGCAAAGTATCCCGGTCGAGCGGGTTCAAATGCGTCAATACAGGCAGACGGCCTATCAATTCAGGAATAAGCCCGAATGATTTAAGATCCATCGCAGTCACGTAACGCATCAGATTTCCTTTGTCAAATATTTCGATGATCCTGTTATCCCCAGAAAAACCAATCGGACGGGTATTGATCCGCTTACCGATGTGACGTTCTATACCGTCAAATGCGCCGCCGCAGATAAAAAGAATATTCTCTGTATTAAGCGTGATCATTTTCTGGTCGGGATGTTTACGTCCACCTTGTGGTGGAACATTTACCGAAGATCCTTCCAGCAATTTCAGCAACGCCTGCTGAACGCCTTCGCCGCTCACGTCACGGGTAATCGACGGATTGTCGGATTTACGGGCGATTTTGTCAATTTCATCAATGTAAACGATCCCGCGCTCAGCCGCTTCCACATTATAGTCAGCCGCCTGAAGTAATCTTGTCAGAATTGTTTCAACGTCCTCACCCACGTAACCTGCCTCCGTCACTACGGTAGCATCGGCAACACAAAAAGGGACCTGCAGAATTCTCGCTATGGATTTGGCAAGATAAGTTTTACCGGTTCCGGTTTCGCCCACCATGATGATATTCGATTTTTCAATCACAACATCATCTTCTGTAACAACCTGGTTAAGACGTTTATAGTGGTTATAGACAGCCACCGCCAAAGAACGTTTTGCCTCGTCCTGTCCGATCACATATTGTTCAAGAAAGCGCTTGATTTCCGTGGGAGGAATTGGTTTGAGCTTGGGTAGCTTTGTTTTCTTTTCTTTTTTATCTTCTTTGGATCCTAGTTCTTCTGTAATGACCTGATGCCCCTGGGCAATGCAGTGGTTACAAATGTGTGCATCAATCCCGGAGAGTAATAAATCTACCTCGTTCTTTTTGCGTCCGCAGAACGAACAACTTACTTGTGCCATTGATTCGATTTAACAGTTATGGAATTAGCCGTTTTGTAATTTCCGGCATGATAATGTTTGAATGAAAGTTATTTTAACAAGAAAAAAGGGATTATTGTTTCTTTTGAAAGTAACCCTCCTAAATTCCGGTTTTTGTCAAACTCTTTTTACAAATTTCCGGATTTTTAGCCGTGTTACCAAATACCGGTCTAGCCGTATAGTAAAAATGCCTGAATAACAATCATTCAGGCATTTTTAACAACAAAAAAGAAATAATATTGCGGTTACTTATCGCGGGTCAAAACTTCGTCGATCAGTCCGTAATCTTTTGCTTCATCAGCTTTCAACCATTTGTCACGATCCGAATCCAGGGCAATCTGCTCAGGAGTCTGGCCGGTATGTTTCGCCAGGATTTCGTACAATTCATGGCGAAGTTTTACGATTTCGCGGGTGGTAATTTCTATGTCCACAGAAGTTCCCTGCGCACCGCCGGATGGCTGGTGGATCATTACGCGTGCATGAGGGAGTGCAGAACGCTTTCCTGCCGCGCCACCCGCAAGAAGTACTGCCCCCATAGAAGCAGCAAGACTTGTACAGACTGTCGCAACATCAGGACGGACATATTGCATCGTATCATAAATCCCGAGTCCGGCATATACAGAACCTCCCGGGCTATTGATATACATCAGGATATCCTTTTTTGCATCGGCCGATTCCAGGAACAGAAGCTGCGCAACGATGATGTTGGCAATATTATCATCTACACCGGTTCCCATAAAAATGATCCTGTCGGCCATCAGCCTGGAGAATACATCCACTTCGCGGAAATTCATCGGTCTTTCCTCAATGACCGAGCGGGTCATATTTTCAACTGTGTGGTTTACGTAGCCGTCAACTGTAAGACCGTTCATTCCCAGGTGGTGAACGGCATATTTTCTAAATTCATTTCCGTGATTCATGAATAAACTTAAATTATGATTGGTTTATAATTAAAGGGTATTATCTGACAGAACAAAATGTGCATTCCGTTAGTTTCTATGTAAAAGGCAAGTGTATTGAATCTTTGCCTGCTACAAATTTGATTATTTCATTGAATAATCCTTGTCAATTCTAGTGATAAATTGTCGAAAATTGCGAGAGTCATCTATAAATGTCCTGATTAAATTGCAGAGCAAAATGTTTTACAAATCGAATATGCTATGAACATTGCATCTAACTTATCAGAGAAAATCCGGCAAATCAGATTGCAGAAAGGCCTTTCCCAAGAGAACATGGCTGATATGCTGGGATTGTCCACAACTGCCTACGGTGATTTGGAACGAGGGCGTACCGAGCTGTCGGTTTCACGCGTCGAAAATATTGCAAAGCTACTTGATGTCCCTCTCCCGGACTTATTAGGGTTCGAATCTTCGTCAATGTCCGAAGCGGAGTGGCTGAGGCAGGAAAATACCCGGCTGCTTGCGGCGAACAGCCGACTTCAAAACGAACTCGATCAATGGAAACTGAAGTTCAGGCACTGGCTTGGGGAAGGGGTTATCCGCGAGATCGGCCAGCAGCGGGAACGGATAGGCTTTTAAAAAAAACACCGCCCGGGATACCCGGGACGGTGAAAAAAAATATTCTCGAAAAGATTAGGCTTCTGCCTCTTCTCCTTTTGCAAGTTTTTCGAACTCACTTACTTCCACAGTTTGTTCGTCTGTTGAAACCTGGTTACGGATCACATCCAAAACCTTATTATCAAAAACCTGGTTAAATACGCTGGTGTAATTATCGCGTTCCTTGTCGGCAAGATATCCCTGTGCAACGCGGTCGATGGTCTCCTTCATATTTTCATCGTCGCCGTAGATGCCAAACTGTCCCTTTACCATATTACGGGTAAATTCAAGGATTTCCGGATAGTCCACTTTAATTCCTTCGGTATCAGCGATCTTATTTTTGATCAGGCTCAATTTCAGGGATTTCTGAAAATCACCGAATTGTTCTTCAATTTGTTCACGGGTGAATTTGCCTTCATTGGTTTTTTCCAACCAATTTTTAAGGAAATCTCCCGGCAGTTCAATAGCGATATTGTCTAAAAGGGATTGCTCGATATCGCGACGCAGAAGTGCTTCCGTTTCGCGCTCGTAGTTTCCTTTGATGATCTCCAGCAATTTTTTGTTGAATTGCTCTTCCGATTCTACCTGACCTGCGCCAAGTACTTTGTCAAAAAATTCCTGATTCAATTCCGAAGGGGCCTGACGGGTTACATCCTCAACAACCAATGTGAAATCGCCGGAAAGTTCTGCGGTATCCTCTTTTTTCTTTCCGGTTACGTGCGCAATTGCAGCTTCGTCCTTGAAAGTTTTCTGGATATCAAAAGTGATGACATCATCCTTTTTAGCACCAATGAATTTCGCGAGGCTTTCGTCGTTCAGCTGTTTGGTAGGGATAGCAGTCCGGGTAGTAAATTCGCTTGATTCCTGTTTCAGTTCCCCATAAAGGATATCACCGGCTTCACTGGTTTCAGGATGTGTGGTTTCTGCAAACCGCTCGCGCAGGCTTTCAATTGTCTTTGTCTGCTCAGCGTCATCCACATTAATAGTATAACGTTTTACGGCTGGCAGCTCGGAAAGGTTTACTTCGAAATCCGTTGCAACACCCAGGTTATAGCTGAATTCAAAGTCACTTGGACTGTCCCAGTTTACGGATTCGGCTTTTTCACGATCAGGAACAGGATCGCCTACTACCTGAAGTTTGTTCTCTCTGATGTAACTGCTTACCGCGTTGCTGAGAAGGTTGTTCACCTCATCAACTAATATGCTTTTACCATACATGCGCTGAATAACATGGGACGGTACTTTGCCAGGGCGGAACCCTTTCAAATTCACGCGCTTAGAATAATCCTTAATGGTTTTATCAACTTTGGGCTGATAGTCGTCTTTAGACAATTTTACTTTTAAAGAGGCTAAAGTCGGCGAATTTTTTTCTAACAAAACTTCCATGTGCTGCTATGCTATGTTGGTAAATACCTTTTAGATTAAAACAGAAAAGAAAAACAAAAATGCCCTCAAAACAATGTCCTGAGGGCATTTGACGGGTTTGTTACGGAGCAGTTCATCTTTTTCTTAAAACCAGATAGGAACCTCAAGCCCCGTCATTCCCTTAATCGTACGGGCGGAGGGAATCGAACCCCCACGCCTTGCGGCACTAGATCCTAAGTCTAGCACGTCTACCAGTTCCGCCACGCCCGCTCACTTATTTACCCGTTTGCAACGCCTTTTGTTGAATTGGGAGTGCAAAGGTATTCTTATTTTTTATATACATCCAAACTTTTTTGAAAATTTTATCTTTTGGTAAAATCATATTGAATAATGTCGTCAAAATTTGTTATTTTGGTGAAGCATACAAATAAATATAGCAGTGGAGCAACTCGTTGAATCCCTCACCATTGACCTGGAACAGGAGCGTAAGGATATCCTCAAAAAATACCGAAGACTGTTAAGGACAGCCAAGCCGTTTTTGAAGGATAATGACGCGAAATTAATCAAAAAAGCCTTTTATACTTCGGTTGATGCCCATAAAGACATGCGTCGCAGGTCGGGCGAACCATATATATATCATCCGCTTGCCGTAGCTCAGATTGTTGTTGAAGAGATTGGTTTAGGTACCACCGGGATTGTCGCAGCGCTTCTGCATGACGTTGTTGAAGATGCCGACATGGGTATCGAAGACATCGAGCGTTTGTTTGGTAAAAAGGTCGCTAAAATCATCGACGGGCTTACCAAAATATCCGGCAGGTTTGAATATGGTACATCGCAGCAGGCCGAGAATTTCAGGAAAATGCTTCTTACTCTTTCGGATGACGTAAGGGTAATTCTTGTGAAGCTGGCCGACAGGCTGCACAATATGCGTACGCTCGACAGCATGCCGCGCGATAAGCAGCTGAAAATCGCCTCCGAAACAATCTTTATTTACGCGCCCCTCGCGCACAGACTTGGACTTTACAGTATCAAATCAGAGCTGGAAGAGTTGTATCTGAAATATACCGAGCCGCAGGAATATCGCGCAATTGCCAGAAAATTAAGGGAAACCAAAGGGATACGTGACCGGTTTATTGCCAAGTTCATGGAACCGATCGCTCAAGACCTGGAAGCCGCCGGATTGAATTTTATATTAAAAGGCCGTCCCAAATCGATTTATTCGATCTGGAACAAAATGCGGAAGCAAAATAAGCCTTTTGAAGAAATATATGACCTTTTCGCCATCAGGATCGTCCTTGAATCTTCCGCTGAAAATGACCGGGAAAAGGCAATTTGCTGGCAGGCATATTCCATTGTTACGGATCATTATAAGCCAAACCCGGACCGTTTAAAAGACTTTTTAAGTACCCCGCGTGCCAATGGTTACCAGTCTTTACATTCAACGGTAATGAGCAAAAGCGGCCAGTGGGTAGAGGTGCAGATCCGGACATCCCGCATGGACGAAATTGCTGAAAAAGGATATGCCGCGCACTGGAAGTACAAAGGAAATGATACGAAGGTCAGGGGCAATATTGAGCAGTGGATTACGCAGGTAAGGGAAACCCTCGAAAATGGTTTTGGCGATAAAACCGCGGCGATCGAATTTTTGGATGAATTCAGGAGCAACCTCTTCAATGAGGAGGTTTTTGTATTTACACCCAAAGGAGAACTGAAAGTACTGCAAAGCGGAGCAACGGCTCTGGATTTCGCATTTGACATCCATTCGGAGGTAGGGGCGCATTGTATGGCTGCAAAAGTGGGGGGGATATTGGTACCTATAAGTTATGTGTTGAACAATGGGGACCAGATTGAGATCATCACGTCAAGCAAACAAAAACCCAATGAGGACTGGCTGCGGGTTGTTGTTACGTCCAAAGCGAGGGCCAGGATCAAGGATTTCCTGAAAGAAGACAACCGTCGCTATGAAACGGATGGCCGGCAGATGGTCGAGAAAAAGCTTAAAGTATTGGGGATCGACCTCACTGCCGAGGTAACCAACCAGTTGCGCGCGTTTTTCGAATGTAAAACGACGACGGATTTTTTCTACCGCATCGGGAAAGGTTACATTCAGCTGGATGAGCTAAAAAGGTTCAAAAGAGAGAAGGAAGCCAAAGAGCGAAAAGCTTCGGATGCTTCCAGTGCAAATACTACGCAAAATAACACCGCAGGCGATGGAAAGGCCCTGACCAAATTACTCAAACATATCCATGGTGACCGTGCAGACAGCGATACTTTGCTGATCGGCGACGATATGGACAAAATAGATTATAAGCTGGCGCCATGTTGCAACCCGATCGCGGGTGATGACGTTTTCGGGTTTGTGACGATCAATGAGGGCATTAAGATTCACAGGACTACCTGCCCTAATGCAGCGGAACTGATGTCCAAACACGGTAATCGAATTATCAAAGCGAAATGGGAGTCGGGCAAGGAAGAAGCCTTTTTGGCGGGTCTTTATTTATCCGGTACCGATCGCGTTGGTCTGGTAAATGATGTAACAAGGATTATCTCCAATGAGCTGCACATTAATATGAGAGGACTTACGATTGATACCAAAGACGGTGTTTTTAATGGTGATATAAAGCTTTATGTTCAGGATACCAGGCACTTGGATATTTTGATCAGCAAGCTGGAACAAGTGGAAGGGGTGTATAATGTGCAGCGTTTTGATACCAATCTGAGCAGCAAATAGTACATTGAACCATTAAAATTCTTGAGTGTTATTAAATAGGTGTTTTTTAGTGACAGTCTTAAGTTAGACTGTCGAAGTAACTGTGATTTAAGTAAAAAAGCGTATTTTCGCGCAAGAATATCAGAGATATGCCACAAGCCAGCAAACCAAATTTTGAAGCCGCAAAGAAAATCTTAACGGCTTACCTGGAAAATAAAGGACTTCGTAAAACTCCCGAACGTTTTGCGATTTTGGAGGAGATATACGCCAGGGAAGATCATTTTGATGTAGACGAGCTCTATATCAGTATGAAAAACAAGCGGTATCGAGTTAGTAGAGCTACGGTATACAACACACTCGATGTACTTGTGGATTGTGATCTGGTTACCAAACATCAGTTTGGGAAAAACCTGGCGCAATTCGAAAAGTCTTATGGCAACAAACAACATGATCACCTGATCTGTACTGATTGTCATAAGGTTATGGAATTCTGTGATCCGAGGATACAGTCTATTCAGAATATGGTTGGTGAAATGCTCAACTTCAGCGTGATGCATCACTCTCTTATTTTTTATGGAAATTGTACCAAGGAAAATTGCCAGAACCGGAACGAAATTACAAGAGAGCCGGCGGAGGCGCATGAAGACAGGTAATCTGTTTAAATAAGGACTGTGTTGAATTCTCGCAGTGCTATCTTACACCATATTAGTTTCAGTAATCAAAAATTGAATGAAAGTTGACGTATTACTTGGTCTTCAATGGGGAGACGAGGGAAAAGGGAAAATTGTGGATGTGCTGGCACCACGTTATCAGGTCGTTGCACGTTTTCAAGGGGGGCCTAATGCAGGTCATACACTTGAATTTGACGGCATAAAGCATGTTTTGCATCAGATCCCTTCCGGGATTTTCCGTAGTGATATCCAGAATATCATCGGAAATGGCGTAGTTCTGGATCCCATTGTTTTCAAAAGGGAAATTGAAAATCTGGGTAAATACAACCTGGACCTGATCAGTAATTTATTTGTATCAAAAAAAGCTTCCCTGATCCTGCCGACGCATGCGTTGCTGGATGCGGCATATGAAAAGTCCAAAGGTGATTCAAAAATCGGATCGACCCTTCGCGGAATCGGACCTACTTACCAGGACAAAATAGCACGTCTCGGCTTGAGAGTGGGAGATATATTATCACCGCGCTTTGCTGATAAATACAAGAAGCTGGTGGATGCACATAAAGTTATTCTTGACTTTTATTCATTCAATTATTCAGATTTGCTTCCTGCTTCGGAAGAAAATTTCTTTGCTGCGATTGAGTTTATGAAGCAATTTACGCTTGTTGATAGCGAGTATGTTGTGAATGACGCTTTGACAGAAGGTAAAACTGTTCTGGCGGAAGGCGCCCAGGGGTCTTTACTTGATATTGATTTCGGATCATACCCTTTCGTAACCAGCTCCACAACAATGACAGCCGGTGCTTGTACAGGTCTGGGAATTGCCCCGAGCCAGGTTGGAGAAGTTTTCGGTATTTTCAAAGCCTATTGCACCAGGGTAGGAAGCGGTCCATTTCCGACAGAATTGCTGGATGAAACCGGTGAGGAAATGCGTAAAGAAGGACGTGAGTTCGGAGCAACTACGGGTCGTCCCCGCCGTTGCGGCTGGCTGGATCTTCCAGCGTTGAAATATGCCATTATGATCAATGGGGTAACCCAGCTGATTATGATGAAAGTTGATGTCCTGACGATTTTTGACACAATTCGTGTTTGTACCAATTATCGTTTGCCCGACGGTTCGCTGACGGATCACCTTCCGTATGATTTGTGCGACGATACGGTTGAACCAGTTTACAAAGAGTTCGCTGGCTGGAAAACTTCATTGGATGGTATCCACGATTTCGAGGCAATTCCGGATGAACTGCTGGCTTATGTGAAATTCCTGGAGGAAGAGCTTAAGTTGCCAATCACTTTTATCTCAACGGGCCCTGACCGGGAGGCGCTGATCAGCAGAGAAACTTCCGCTCTTTTGAATTGATTCAGATATTTTAATCTATATATATAAGTCCCGCTGGCAGATCGTCGGCGGGACTTATTGCTTAATTCCTATGCAAGAAGATTCAGCACATCATCCCTGGTAAGCGATTTTATGAACCCTTCTTCGTTGGAGATCAGATCGTCAGCAAGCTGTTTTTTGGTCCGCTGTAAAGCCAGTATTTTTTCTTCCACAGTATTTTTTGTAATGAACTTATAAGTGAAAACTGTCCGATCCTGGCCGATCCGGTGAGCGCGGTCAATGGCTTGCGCTTCGATAGCAGGGTTCCACCATGGATCGAGGATGAATACATAGTCAGCAGCAGTAAGGTTTAGACCCAGTCCTCCGGCTTTCAGGGAAATCAGGAATATTTTGATGTTATCGTCATGCTGAAAAGTTTCAACTTGCTCCTGCCGATCACGGGTACTGCCGTCGAGATAAGCATAGGTGATTTTCCTTTCATCCAGATATTGCCGGAAAAGATCCAAATGTTTGATGTATTGGCTGAAAATCAAAATCTTATGATTTTCGCTGATCACAGTCTGCATTTTGTACAACACATCTTCAAATTTACCCGAACCATGTTCATAGTCGGGATTCACCATCAGGGGATGATTTGCAAGCTGTCGTAATTTCGTAAGGCCTTGTAAAACTACCAGCTGAGATTTTGATATGCCGTCGGTATCGATACTCTGCAGGATCAGGTTGCGGTAATATGCTTTGGCTTCTTCATAAGCTTTTTCCTGTTCCTCGGACATGTCGCAGTACTGGATACTTTCAACTTTTTCAGGAAGATCAGTTGCAACCTGGGATTTAAGCCTGCGGAGGATGAAAGGTTTTATAAGATTGTAAAGTCTTCTGGTTTTTTCTTCATCATTCCGTTTTTCAATTGGTATCTGAAATTCATCACGGAAAAAAGACTGGCTGCCTAAAAGTCCGGGGTTGACGAATGACATTTGCGACCATAAGTCCAGAGTGCTATTCTCAACCGGGGTACCCGTAAGAATAAGTCTGTTGGCTGCGTTAAGCCTCTTCACGGCTTTGGTGATAATAGAAGCCGGGTTTTTAATCGCCTGAGATTCGTCCAAAATCACATAGTTGAACCGATATGCATGTATAAGGTCAATATCCAGCCTGATAATACCGTACGAAGTCAGGATCAGATCGTAATTGTCGAATTGAGAAGTGTCTTTTTCACGGTTGGTGCCGGTATAGAGAAAAACCTTAAGATCGGGCGTAAATTTTTTCGCTTCCAGCTGCCAGTTGTAGAGCAGGGAAGTAGGCATGATCAGCAGGGACGGCTCTTTTACATCAGCCTCTTTTTGTGATTGTAACAATGCCAGTGTCTGCACGGTTTTCCCCAAGCCCATATCGTCGGCCAGACATCCTCCGAACCGGTATTGTTTCAGGAATTGCAGCCAGTCATACCCTGCCTTTTGGTAAGGGCGCAATGTCCCTTCGAAATATTTTGGAGGCGCAACAGGGTCAATATGGTTGAAATCCCGCAGGTTTTCAAGTTTACGGCTGATCACTGCGGTAGCGAGATTTTCCTCGTTGAGCTCTTTAACCAGTGCCAGATGATGCATCCGCAGACGGAAACGATCGTCTTCGTCACCATGCTCAGTGAAGGAAAAGAACTCAGAATATTTGGTAAACCACCACTCAGGGATCACCGCTATTTCTCCATTGGGAAGCAAAAATTCCTTTTTTCGCGTCAGAATGTAATTTCTAAGCTGAATAAAAGGGATTTCAAATTCTCCGAATTTTACTTTTGCGTTGATATCAAACCAGTCTCTCCCTTCTTGTATGGAAATATCGAGCGACGAGTAGCCGAGAAAATAGCGCTTTGCATCATTTGTATTTTGACGCACCGCAATACCGTTTTCAGCCAATATGTTAGCATTGCTCTGTAACCATCCAAATGCCTGTGATTTGGGCATTTGGATCTTGCCGTTCCGCATGTTCAGTCCCCAGTCTTTAAGCTGGGTCACATTATTGCGTTCAACGTCGATGTTCCTTTTTACTTTATTAAACAGATAATCATTTCCTTTTTTTTCCAGATGAACGCTGGACGGATGTGCCGTGCTATCGTAGTGAAAAGAGAAATTGGCATATTGAAATGAAAGGTCAAAAGTGACTTCATTATCCTCTTCCTCTGCGGTTTCTACGTCGTTGGCGTCCGGGCTGGCAAAGAGCAGCGGAGTTTTTTTGTTAGTGTTGAATTCAGAAATAGTGAGCAAGGTTTTGGGAGAGGAAGACACATTTCTGATCTCAAAACCGCGGGCCACGACATCGTAAGATGCGATGAGAGGTGCCACGAAGCGCTGGTAATACTGTTCCTCTACCTGGCCCGGGATTGCGATGAATTTTTTGGCTAAAAAAGGTTTGATTTTTTTTCCGTCGACGACTCCTTCAAAGTGGTATAAATGGCTCTCCACCATCAACCAGGCAGGCTCCTCACAGATCAGAAACGCATTTTTATACTGAAAATCAAGCTTCTGGAACTTATGCCTGATAGTGGGGAAATAATGTGTATTGTCTTCATTTCTAATAAAATGAAACCGTATCGTCGCTTTTTCCGTTTCCCATATTACCGGTTTCCACAACGGATTTCCATCGCTTCCCATGATAAACAAGTCCTTGCCTACCAGTCTTTCCAGAATACGGCTTTTGCAGTTTTCCAGATATCCTGCAATGGTTTCCTGAATTACTTTATCTCCTTTCTGCGGGTCGTATACTTTCAGGAAAAAATCTACTGCGTTGAGTTTTTTTGGATTGAATTTGCGTAGGACCGCATCCTGCTGTATGTCGTCGATCAGGCCGACAAGTTCAAAATCCTTTACATCCAGCGCTGACCTGAATTCCTTTATGTTTTTGGAAGAAATGTTTTGAATCTGATATGAAAAATCGCCCTGACTGTTAAGTTGAACCACAAAGGATTCAAAAATATACCCTAGGTATTCATGATTTAGAATTGAGTATACAATTTTAAAAGGATCAGAGGGTGAGACTTTCATTATTTTTACTTAGTCGATAAATGAAGTGTGGAAAGCAAAAAGACGTTAATACGGACTCAAATGCCTTCTTTACGGTTTAGGAAACTTCAAATATAGGAGAAATGAGACCTAAAAAAAAGACTTCTTTTTGAGAAGTCCTTCCAAACAAGATGTACATCCTACCCTCATATCAGGCGGTTAGAAGCTCCCGGTCCTGATTTGCCGCGTCGCTATATTTTATTTTCTGCGAAATGTCCTTACACGGCTTTTCAATGATTTTATAATAGTAGTACGAAATAACAATCGTAAACAGGAATGCAAATAAGATCATAAACTGCCTCAGCGGCTGGGTATCAGAAAAACGCTGTGTGAGATTAATGATCCGGAGGCCGACGGGGAAATGAAGCAGATAAAGTGAATATGAGATATTTCCAAAAAATGTGCTCAATCCGGTTGGGTTTAAAGGTAGTAGTATTACGAATGAGGTAAGTACCACCACAATAACTTCTTTGTAGGAATATTGATAGGTCAAAAATAGTATTACTGCCAGACCGGTCACCAAAATCTCAGTTTTATCCAGCTTATCGAAAAAGTAACGGTATAAAAGTATACCGCAGGTAAAAAAGATAGAAAAGTTAAAAACAAAGTTCCGGTCCATGTAAAAAGACAGCACATTAAAACCGACTAAGGCCGGAATCCATATAAGCCTGTTTTTATGACTGATTAACGGGAATATCAGTGCGATAAGCAAGTAATACTGGAATTCAATAGCCAGCGTCCAGAAAACCTGGTTGAGCCAGTCTTTCCCCATAAAAGCATTGAGATAGCCTACATGATAGAACACTTGCTGGAAATCGACGTCAAAAGGCTTACCGACGTAAAATGGAGAAAGGGTGGTTATGTAATTGAGAATGAGTGCCAGTAAAACGCAGATCAGGTAAGGCGGTTCTATTCTGATAAACCGCTTTTTCAGAAAAATAAAAAACTTGGTGATATTGTAATTCCCTTTCTTCATCGAATACGGGATTACCAGGCCGGAAATGATAAAGAAAATCTCAACGCCGTAGTGCCCCGGACTAAAAGCTATTTTAAATGGGTCGGTGTCAGGAAGGTAGTCGAGCTTGTTTGTGAAATGAAAAAGACACACGGAAATAGCCGCGAATCCTCGCAGATAGTCCAGGGAGAATAGATATTTTCTCATGAAGCGGAAGGGTTTGGTCGGGAGTCAGGATACCGGAAACCCAGGACAAAAATGTTGAGTCCGTTCATACAAAAATAATCACTTGGGCTAATTTCCTCTAAAAAATGCAACATTATTTGGCTGTCTTGTATAGAATAAACCGGACTGTTTCGCGTACTTACCTATTGTAGGCAAATATTTGTATCACTGAAGATAGATAATCAAAGTGCTGATTTTCATGAGAAAACCCGTTTTAGTTTCACTTACCCTTTCTCTTTTCATCGTTGGAATACTGTTGTCCATCAGGGGAGCTTATCCGGCCTTAGAGATTTTCAAAAAAATGATGTCCGGAAAGGGCGGGGGATTGCATCCGGCGGGGGAAGCAGATTTTTCGGGTTCAGGTATGCCGCCTTGTAAAGGAGGGTCAGAGTTGCTGGCGATCTCGGGAATTTCTTCAAATGCCCTGACAGCCGTGTTTTTTGGAGAAGATGTGTACGAGCTTAGCTGGAAAATCATGGACAGCGCCAGCAAAATTATTCGCTCAGGAGACATTAAACCGACTGCGAATGAACTGGGAATTAGTTTCGATGCTTTACCTGTCGGCAAGTACGTTTTGGCTTTCAAAGGTAAAAGCTGCGCATCAGCGGAAAGTAAAAAGACATTTGCGATTTCTGAGAACATTGTATCCTCGCCAGGCGCACGATCGGCAGGTTCGGGGAGAAAAATAATTACCCAGGGGTTTCCTGATCACATGGATATTTCGGTTTCCGGCAGGCCGGGCGATTGGGTGATCGATGATTTTGCGCAACCTTTTTTGGAAAAAGGATATGAGTTCCGGTACATGGTCAACGCACATCTTTTTACACAAAATGTTCCTTTGACCAACTACAGGTTTCAAAGCAACGGCCCCCTCAGAATTTGGAAAATGAAAACCAAAATTGGCCTTGAGTCGGTTAACAAATGGAGTGACCGGGAAAATAATTATTATTATTCGACAACAGCCGGGGTTCCGTTCAGCTATAATAGTTCAGCTGCAATTCATACCAGCGTTTTGGGAAACGCTCAGGCAGGGCCGAGAACCAGCTTCGCGCAGATTGTCCCCCAAGAATATAATCCACGCTATCAGGGAACCCAGTGGGCAGATTTTGCTCCTGATATGAAGTTGCCGACCGGGAATTTCTGGGTTGCATCACTTGGAGAATGGAGTATCGACTTGCTCCGCCGGAAAGGCGTTACCCATTTTTCGCATTTTCAGCTTCCCTGGAAAAATCCGGGTGAAGTCGCCAGGTTGAAAGATGCCGGACAAACATATAACGATGTTCCGAGGATCGAGCACTTCATGCATCTTTCCGAGCAGGGGCCCGATAAGTGGCAGGACGGTTATAATCTTAAATACTGGCCCAACGGCCCGCTGAATGAGAATGAAGCGATAAAAAAGGCGAACGAGGCGGATATCTCTGATGCGATCTGGATTACTGAGACGCTGGAAGGGAATTCCACAATGCCTCAGGACAAAGATATGTGGCGGCATTTTTACCGCAGGCTCCGGGAACGTTATGAGGAACGTTTTGGGAAGCGTAATATACCTTACTTGATATGCCATAACTATTTCCAGTTCTGGCCCGGTTCGGTTTCATTGTCGTCAGGACGTCAGGCGAGCAAAAATTTGATGCGTTTGCCGCTTTCCGAACTTCCAACCAAGAATTTTACACCGGGAGGTACACTTCAAAGTACCAATCTTATTATGGAAGCCGTGTACCTGAATGCCCCTGATATACAGAATGAGGCGGTTTACCAGAGCTTGTTCAGGATGGAGCTGATCAAAAAAATGGGTTACAAGGCTGGTGTTTTTCTCTTTGGCGTGCATGAATGGTTTCCCAATAACTTTTATCAATATAATTATGAGGACGGGAAGTACTTTAACCGCGATAAGATCCCTCTGGATCCGAATACAATCATAGCGTATGCATTTCTGAGCCAGATCTACGGGAATCTTTACGTCGAGTGGGGAGGCTCCGGTAAAAACTCAGGGAGGGATTTTGACCTTCAGTGGAGTTCGGGTCTCTGGTACCCCAACGGCGCGAGCAAGCCCCAGGAGGGCTTCCCGCATTATCTTAAACCAGGGGGCAAACATTACAATGGTTATACCGGGAGTCCGGATCTGTCGTATTTTGGTATAAAACTTTTCAATGATACTTTTGGTAAGGTTCACGGCGGACAAAAAAAATACCTCAAATTCAGGATCGATGGCGGGAAATGGTTACAGCCGTCGCAGGATTTGGCGGATGAAATCGTCGATGCCTTCCATGATCAGCGTGGTTTCGTTCTTTCACAAACCAAAGACAGTAAAACAGCCTGGTTTTATATAAATAGTTTTGCTGATAACCTGAAGCACAGGATCGAGGTTGAACTTCCTGACGGACGGATCGTCGGGGATATTGTTGCAGCAAACGGAATTCATGCAGCGCTCGTCGGCGACGGGAATTGAAACCTGTCGCTTGACAAACAGGGAAACGAATAGGATGTCTACATGTAAATACAATTAGGTCTACGTCAGTTATAAAACATCATCTATTCATTATAAATAGTTGATTTGCAAATTATTATATTTGTTGGAGATTAACTTTCTTAGAAGTAGCTTTATAAGAAACATCTTGCGGAACGCCATACCCCATTAGTCAAGTAAGCGCCGAAATCTTTTTAATTTGGAGAATAACGAAAAGTGGTCGCGGCCATACCAGATAAGTGGTGCGAAGAATCAACCCGTTTTCACAGGTTGTAAGAATTGATGATCAACGCTATTTAATCGTCGGATGATTCTGTTTTCGATAAAATCAGCGGACTGGTGCAAGGAATACTTCGCTGGTAGCTTTGCATACATTGTATCAAAGAGGCTACTGATCGGCTATCTCTTTTGTGAACCGTCTAAGGCCGATCATTTTTTATAAAAAGTAAAATCATCTTTATTTAACGTATTTTACAAGATGATTTTAGATACCGGTTCAGTCGTTTTTATCAGCACGTTTTATCGTTATCCAACATCTTCGTTATATTCTCAGTTGGAACCCACCTTTTTACTTCGTCCGGCTGGATTCAGCAACAATGTTAATTAGATCATAGCCATTCAACTCATCCGGAAGATTTCATTTTCTTGTGAACATGGAGGTGAAAGTTCGCCTGATCATAGAATAGGGCCTTGCGATCAGTACCATACGTATATTTTGTAACGTGATAGCAAACCATTCATTTTGTAGTTTTAAATCCTTCACTAAATGCCTATACAAAACACAGAACCACATCACGTCATTGCCATAGGTGCTTCTGCCGGTGGATTGGAAGAGCTTAGTACTTTTTTTGAACACACTCCGTTAGATGGCGTTTCCTATGTGATCGTCCAGCACTTGTCTCCTGATTTTAAAAGCAGAATGGTCGAGCTGCTGTCCAGCCACAGCAAACTGACGGTGCAGGAAGCCGAAGAGGGAATGTCGCTCATGAACAATCAAGTTTACTTGATTCCCAATGACAAGTTTATGACCATCCAAAGCGGCAGACTTCATTTAACCGGCAAAGAAGATGTAAGAGGGCCGCATATGACCATCAACACATTTTTCACTTCCCTTGCAGCGGACTCCGGCCCCAAAGCCATTGCCGTCGTACTATCGGGCTTAGGATCCGATGGAACCGATGGGATCAAAGCGATCAAAAGGGCTGGGGGTATGGTGATTGCCCGCGACCCGCAAACCTCAGAATTTAGCAGTATGCCCTCTAATGTGGTTGCAACCGGGATGGCCGATTTTATTCTGGAACCGCAGGCGATGCCCTCTGCGATTGAGGACTACGTTAAAAGAGAGATAGACCTGCTCGCTGCCCATATCAACGACGATCATAACATGGCTGTAATTATAGATCTCATCGGCCAGCAACTTCCACTTGATTTCTCCGATTATAAAAAGACGACTATACTAAGAAGGATCAAAAGAAGGGCAGCATACGGAAACTTTAACCAGCTTGAAAATTACCTTGTTTTCCTAAAGGCAAACCCGCAGGAGGTAGAAGCGCTCGCCAAAGATTTCCTGATCAGCGTAACTGCCTTCTTTCGTGATAAGGAAGCGTTTGAATTCATCGAAAAAAAAGTGATGCCACAGATCCTGGAGGACTTGACACCAGAGCAGGAAATCAGAATGTGGGTTACCGGGTGCGCGACGGGAGAAGAAGCTTACTCGATGGCCATCCTGGTCACCGAGCTCCTGGGCGAGAAAATCCATGATCATGAAGTCAAAATATTTGCCACTGATATTGATGGTGCCGCATTGGTCGTTGCCGGAAAGGGGGTCTATGGTTCTGACTTGATGGTAAACGTCTCAAATGAACGCCTGGACAAATATTTTACCCAGGAAGGCGATAATTATAAAGTCAAAGCGGAGATACGGAAAATGGTGATTTTCGCCCAGCATGACCTGGTGAAAAACCCACCATACTGCAACATGCATTTTGTGAGCTGCCGTAACCTTTTGATATATATGGCCCCGGTGCTGCAAAAGAAAGTATACTTAATGCTGCTCTTCGGCCTTAAACAAGGCGGTTACCTTTTCCTGGGGTCAAGCGAAAACCCCCTGCCCATTCTGCAAAGCTTGGAGGTAGTCAGTAAAAAATGGAAAATCTATAGAAACCTGGATTCAAACCATGCAGTCAGCTTCGACGCTTTCACAATTCCGGAATCCTTATACAAGAAAACAGCCTTTTCCAATTTTTCACAGCACGAAGTACTAAAGAATACGGACCGTACACTGTCAGATGCAGTCAATGAAACCTTGTTCGATGAATGGGGGTGTCTGGTCGTGTGCATAGACCAGAATTATAAGGTGATTAAATCCTATGGTGATACATCAAAATTCTTGATCCAGAAGGTGTTTACATCAGATTTGACAGAGCTTCTTTCGGCCCCCCTTGCAGTAGCATTGACCACAGTTTGCCAGGAGGTGTTCCAAACCCAGCGTAACGCCGGAGTAAATGGTGTTACGATCATGCAGGGCGGAGAGGTGCAGAAGGTTAATTTGTCTGTCAGTCCGATGGTTTTCAAAGGACGCAAAAACGGATTACTGGTTGTCAGTTTCTTTGAATACAAGGAGGATAGCCAGTTCGTTAAAGGGGCTCCGATATTTGATGAAAAGATTTACTTAGACAAGTACGTTGTTGCGCTCCAGCTGGAAAACCGGGAATTAAAGGAAAGGCTGGCCGAGTCGGATGAAAAGTTATTTTCCCTTAATGAGAATATGCAGTCTTTCAATGAAGAGCTGCTTTCTGCTAATGAAGAGATGCAGAGCACCAATGAAGAAATGCAGTCGGTGAATGAAGAATTACATACCATCAATTCGGATTATCAATTGAAAAACAGGGAGCTGGCTGAGCTTAATGATGATCTGAATAATTATTTCAGGAGCAATATCAATGGTCAGCTATTTGTCGACAGCCAGTTCCGGTTGATGAAATTTTCTCCAGGTATGGTTACATTAATCAATCTGCTGGAGAGCGATATCGGCAGACCTATTGCCAATATATCCACCAATTTTAAACTCGAGACTATCATTGCTGATATTCAAAGCGTGGTAGGAGGCGGGGCAATAGTTAAAAAGGAGATTCAGGCAAATGACGGCAGGTGGTACCAGGTAATGACCATGCCTTACCTCCGGAAGCTGACCAACAAGACCGACGGCGCGATCATTACTTTCGATGATATCACAGAGCTGAAAACTGTGCAAGACGAGCTGGCTAGAAAAAACAAAAGCCTTACGCGCATCAACGAGGACCTGGATAATTTTGTGCACACCGCTTCACATGATCTTCTTTCACCTCTTGGGGCCATAGAGGGCAGCATTGCTTTGATGAATCAAATTCAGGTTGCGGATCCGGAACTAAACCAGTTTTTAAGCATTATCGACGCATCCGTCAAAAAATTCCGGGTATTGATCAGCGATATTGCTGCCATTGCGAAGATAGAGAACAATGCAATTGCAACAGAGCAGGTCGATCTCGAAGAAATACTGGACAATGTTGTATGGAGCTTGGATGACAAAATCAAGTCATCCTCCGCATATATCATCAGGGAGTTGCATGTGGAGCGCATTCTTTTTTCACGCAAAAACCTGCGAAGCATCCTTTTTAACCTGGTTTCCAATGCGATTAAATTCAGAAGTGACAAATCACCGGTCATCCTGATCAAAAGCGAGAAGCTGGGCCTGGCAACTGTTTTGTCTGTCGAGGACAATGGAGTGGGCTTTGACAGTTCTAAGTCAAGCAAGATTTTCGATAAATACGGGCGGATTAAAGTCGATGTAGAAGGGCAGGGGATTGGACTTTATCTTGCCAAAAAGATTGTGGACGCAGCGGGGGGGGAAATCCAGGTCGAAAGTGAGCCAGGTAAAGGGAGTAAATTTTCTATATTTTTCAATGTAGATTAATGTATTGAACAGGCAGTTTTGCGTGTCAGCATCGCTTGGCAAGGAGATTCCGGCTTTTCGTATAGAGATAAGCGGACATTTGTTTTTAATAGGAATAGCTGGAAACGTTTAATTATTTCAATCAGCGGCTGTGTTCTCAACCAGTTTGCCGGGACGCTTATTCAGCTCTTATCCCGGTGGTTCTCGTTAGCGAGAAATCCAAAAAACTGGTCAAGCGTGTGTATTTTGGACTTTTTTATACATTGATTTTTAGCAATGCAATTTTGAATCCTGTCCTGTTCCTGTATTCAAGCCTGTTAATTACCGAGGTAGAGGATTTTAATTGATGCGTTTGCATTGATTTGCGTTCCCCCTGCCAACGTTTGAAGCGTGACAGCCGCCGCACCTGTATGATTTCTTACAGTTAATACATCACCGGCAGAAGCGGTAATTATTGTCATACCTGTGTTTTGTTGCGTACCAGCACCTGAACCGTACGTGGCACCCGCAACTGGAGCCCCGTTTTGAAATAAGGTAAACTGGTTAGGTTCGACGCCTGACACATGAAACCAAATCGAATAGTCTCCGGCGGTGGTCAATGTGATATTTGTTGTGCCAGGGGCATGTGTAATCCCTCCCTTTATAACACCATTGTCACTAAAAGCAACATCTGCTTCTAACGCGACAACCTGAGCGTTTAAATTATAAATATATGCATATTCAGCAATGCCGCTGGCTGCAGGAGGGTTACCCGATGCCTTTGCATAAAGAGCATAAGGTACGCTCAGTAATTCTGTGGTCCCGGTAATGGTATAGGCTGTGCCTCCGATCGGATCGGTTTCTGTTTTGATAAAATACGGCCCACTGCCCCAGTTGATAGCGGCAAATGTGCCGGAAACGATTGTCCCTGTCCCGATGGCCAGGCTTACGAGCCCATTGGCATTGGTAACCGCTGCATGCGTTTCCACATAAGAGGCCGTCCCGTCGTTTGATCCCTGCAATATGCTTATCCTGATGCCGACGTTTT
>NZ_SWFP01000007.1 GCF_005869225.1 Dyadobacter bucti
GGATGGAAGACTACAATCGCTTTCATCCGCATCAAGCACTGGCTGGCTTAGCACCGGCAACGTTTGTCAAGAAACTAGAAATGGATAAAGTCTAAACGTACACTGTCCTCATTAGGGTAAGGCTTCACTAACACCATCGTCCGATAAAGGTGGCACCACCTCCGAAATGTATTTGAATGCATCATCAACTTTAGGTACTGTAATATTCATAAGCAGAAATGTGATTGGAAGTTAAAGAAGTATAACAACGCGACAGAATAATTTATTCATAATTCTGACCTTAAATTCCATATATGAACATCAATATAGTTCAAATAAAATTGCTATGCTTTATGGCAGCCAGTTCCAGAGAGGAATGTTTGAGAATTGGTAAATTTAAAGTCTTCAATATTCAAAGATGGCCGTGAGATTTCCATCTAGCAAACGTCTCACTAGAAAATCAGCTCTACCGAACCTGCGGTACTTTCTGTTCAATCTTTTAATTTAACCCGTTTGGGAATGTTAGGAACTGGCAAACACTGTGTAAGCAGTGCCATGACGGCGAAGAAACAACGAATTGAGAATGTCAACCAGGCTAAGCGGATCAGCGGCGATGGGTGAAAATGATTTCACTCACCCAATTCAATAAAATCTCTTCTCATTTCTCGTAACTTATCCTGCTTGGAGTATTCAATCTCGCGCTCCCAGTCTCGAATATAATCCAAGTAGTCCAGTGAATCAGGCAGTCCTTTGACCAACTCAATAAGCGATTTTAAGAACGTGATACGCGCCTCAATTCTTGGCACTCGGCTACCTGTGTATACTCCGTTGGTTTCAAGCCAGTATACCTCTAAAAATTTCGGCTCCTTGTTTACTGTTAAAAGCTGTGTCACAAAATGGAGCAATTTGTATCTAAATTGGTAAGTAATTACATTGAATATCAAACGTATATGTTTGCGAGACTTACAATTTTTGGAGATAAATGAGCTTATATAGGCTTCAACGCGATCAGTTAAGTCTTTGATACTTTTGTCTATTCGGAAAAGAACTCCCGCCTCTCCTTCAAAATTTGAGGTAAACGGAAACTTTTTCATGATTGATTCAATAGCAGAATCCACAACGTCTGTATAATCAGGCTCTTCCCAAACGAAACTCAAATCTAGGTCACTGAACCAATAGCTAGCTTTCAATTCCTTCCTTGGTAGCTTATCTAAGAGATTTATTATAAAGCGCTTATCAATTGAGGTGATGGCCTGAATCTCTTTTCCACCATGATCGTAGCGTGGATCTTTCTCCCGCTGATAGTAGAATATTTCTTGTAAGAGATCAGGTCTATCTGTAAAATATTTGACACTTAATTCGCAAATCTGATCTTCAAATACCAGATTCTTTTTCTTCAATCTCACTAGCAGATTCTCAACTAAGTATGTCACAATGTTCGGGTTTGACCCTAAGTCTTTATCGGGAATTAATGATGTCGATCTATATACATTTTCGAATCTGTCTAAATTTTCGAAGCTATAAAAATATAACCTCTCATCTGTCCTGGATAGAAAATCGAAATAATTGACTAATACTAATTCATTGATGCAGGTTTCGTCAATAGATTGATAGTAAGAAAGCATCATGAGATGTCTACGAATGTAACTCTGATTATCAATCGACTTAAAGATTTCATTGCAAGGCAGCAGCTTCATTCTTAGTGGATAGGATATTAGTACACCATAATCAATTTCAAATGAAAACTTATCACTCAATATTAAGTGTAATGCTTTATAATATAATTCTGGTTGTTTTTCTGCTAATGAATGAAACAAGTAATAGATTGCGGTGCCTACCCAATGGTTATTTCCGTTAAGTGTGTTTGTTGATTCAAATATCTTGTTACAATTGCTGATGATATCTCGAACTGTTTCAAATGTTGCACCATCCGTTCGTTTTTGAATCGCCTTTCTCAATACCTCGTATCGCTCTGATCCTGGCAAATTTGTATCTCTTATTATTGACTTAAATTCATTTGCAAATTTGAGTATTTCAGAATTTTCAAAATTGTCAAAAATATCATCTACGGGTTTGTTATGTCTTATGAGAACATCTTTGTAAATAATCGCTATTACACAATGAGCATATTCCTCGATTGATAAATTGGAATTTACAAATTCATCTACTAATGATTTTTCGGCCTCTGCAATATTCTCATCAAAATGCTTTAATGTTCGTAGATATCCATTGAGTGTGTTAAGTACCTTAGCCGGATACTCAGAAAATAGTGAGAATAGCCGTTTAAGGATCAGCACACGGAGCTCGATTAGTTTATCTGTTTTAACTGGCTTAAAGGTGTAGATAACAAAATGCCCGCCTGATCCTCCTTCGTGTTCGCGATACTCGGCTTCTAAAAAGGACCATGCAGTTGACAGGAAGATCCCATCACTTATTTCCTTCTGGCTTTTTCCGAAAACTGTTTTACTCAAAGACTTGAAAAGCGAGAACTGTCTTACGTAATCTCTTTTATAATCATAGCGTTTGAAAGACGTATGTTCTACTAAGAATTTTAATATCTCCGGTATCCGTGAAGGTTGCTGATGCATCAATTTGATTCCGAGATCGATAGCCTGGGTTGTGTAGGGAGTGTCTGTCCGCCAGAACTTCATCAAGAGGCTGATGTAAGGAGGTGCTGACACGAAATCATTCACTTCATAGTCATATTCTATTGTGTCAACCTGAATGGGGTCAGCTGGCAAATGATCTATCCAGCTCTTTACAAAGTATAGTGTATCAATCTCGCGATAAAACCAAAAAATGTCGAAGAATCGGTGCAGATCTCCGCTTCTGGACGCTACCAAATGCTGGATTTTTATTACTTCGCTTTCGAGAGAAGGTTTGAGTTCTTCATACCCAAATGTATTTATAAGATCGATTACATTCTTTTCAATTGTGTGTGGAAATTTGTCAATAAATTCGCTTATCCATGTTGAATAATCTAATGAATATGTGCGGCTATCAATGAATGTTTTGTACATCGAGTAAACAGCCAAAACTTGATCGCTTACTTTTGCAGTCTCTCGATTAAAGATGTCTACCATTTCTGATTTTTCAAGATCTAGCAGATTTTCCCACAGCTCGTTCCAGTTTAGGCTAAATCTTGTTTGCAGAACTTGTTTTGTTACTTCATCATTTTTGTCGAGTGTTCCGAAGAATGATAAAATTCCTAATGCTTGAAGCTTTGTTGATTGTTCAAATGCTGATATATCAAGTCTAACGTTCTTAAAATATTGATCGTAAAGTGAGAAAATGTCTTTTAAAATTTCAATATCCATTTTTCGTAATATAGACGTAATCGCCATTATCGCAATTCTGGTGTTGCCTTTCGAGATCGAGACGATTCGATCTATAACCTGTTCATTGACATAAATGCGTTCGGGTATTTGCTCGTCTATTATTTTTCTCAGGTCAGATTCATTTTGTGTCGATATGGTTAGCATTTGATGAGGAAGGTTCACCAAGCTTTTTTCCAGTTGATGGGTAACGTAATCCCGCACCGTCACTATAACTTTTACTGATCCGGTCTGTCTCCCCTTGATGAACTGAACAAGATATTCGAGATTAGGAAGCGCTTTATTTGCGTCGTCGAAAATCAATACATATTTATGTTCCGGTAGAAGAAAGTTTTGGAGATCGTCCCAGATGGGAACTGGACTGCTATCGATAACCCTTATTTCATAACCTTGCTCTTTTTCCATATGTTCTGCCAAATGAACAGCGAATTTCGACTTTCCTACACCTTGCCCTCCCTTTAAAACTAGTAAGTCACTAAATGACAGCATTGTAAGCGCTTCTTGAATCTCGGCTTCTCTTCCAACAAATGGATTAGTTAGGGCAGGTTGAATGCCGCGTTCAGAAATAGCCAGAAAATCGGGCAACGTATAAAATGTCCCCTGGGTGGTTTTTACACCGGGAATGTACTTATCTGCAAGGCCTGGATAATACAGCAAGCGGAACGGAATTTCTTGAATTGAGTATATGACTAGTTCAGCAAGTGAATTTTGTTTTTTGACCAGATTGTTAAGCTCCTGGATTTCATTTGGCTTAATTTCCTGGTTAAAAGCAAGAATCACTTTCGAAATATGCTCCATTGCAATGCCAGTCTTCTTGACATTGAAACAATGAAGAATGTCTTTTCGCAATTTCTTTTGGAAAGTCGCGCCCGAAGAGAGCTTCTCTTGTGTAGTCATCTCACAGAACACAAACAGACCGTCACTTTCAACGAAGAAGCTGTCAGGACTTCCTTTGCTTGTTTTATTCTTACCAACAACAGATCCAGGAGATGAAATGAACTTATACCCTTCCAGGAATAAAAGATGATTCATCATCTTTTGAAATGTCGCTTGATCGATGCCTAATAGGTATTGTTCGATAATAGTTGTGACCATCCTTGTCCTTCTCAGTTTAATGTCAATATAAAAAAAAGTCTAGCAAATGGTGCGGTGACAAATTGGGGGCTAAAAGGTTGATCAGTTTAATGAGAAGATTTAATTGTTCGGTTCCAACAAGTCGTCATCGCGCTTGAAACGGGTGGTTCGATATAAAATCGCTGAAGCATTTCTTAGTTCACTCCACCAATGAACTAAATGGCTAGCACGCCTATGCATAAGCCATATTCAAATCCATTCGAAAGCCCAGCGCTGCCCAACACTGACAATCCTTTTCTGAATGACGACGCTCTAAATCTACTTCAGGTATTTCAAAAATATGTAAAATCACTAATAAATACCTGTTACATTTCCAGGCCAGCTCATTATTAACTTATAATACACTAAAAACATAATATTTTTTGTAAGGAAAATGCTAGTTTTATGGCATAAACCTTCCGCAAACAGGTTGGATATAAAAATCTAATGCTGTTGCTCCATGCCTTAGCAATTGCTTTATGTACATATCTAAAATCATTATTGAGGGATTCAGAAATTTCCCAAACAATACAATTGAGTTTAATGATGGCGTCAATGTAATTATTGGCCATAACAATGCAGGAAAAACCAGTCTATTAAAGGCGATAGGTCTTCTCATAGATCACAACATGCCCAAAAGGCTAGAGATCGACGATTTTTCAAAGAATGTTGCACTGAGCGAATTACAGGCTGAACCTCCTAAGGTGAGCATAACGCTGGTGATAGATCAGACCACCGGTGAAGATTTAACGGGCGATGACCTGGTTACGGTGGCCGATTGGTTGACCAAGCTTGACGAGCCTTATAAGGCTGTCTTGACCTATAAGTTCTTCCTTCCCTATGAGAAACACGAGGATTACAAAAACACCCTCGCTACATGCGCGAATAAAAATGACGCGTGGATTGCCATTAGACATGATTTTTTGAGATTCTACACTAATAAAATCTATGGCGGAGACCCGACCAACAAGTTAGTTGCTGACAGCAATGCGCTTCAAAAATTTGACTTTCAATTTTTGAATGCTATTAGGGATGTAGAGAGGGATATGTTCACGGGAAAAAACACAATGCTTCGTGACGTCCTCGATTTTTTTATGGACTATGACATCAAATCTGCCGATGAGAGCGTAAAAAGCAAAAGTGCGAAGCACGCAGAAATTAAGGGCCTAAAGTCTGAGTTCACAACAAAGGCCGGCGGACTTATTGAGGACCTGCAAAATCGCATGAGAGCAGGCAAACAACATATTTTATCATATGCTACCCAGACAGGAGCTACGTTCAATAACGCGCTTCCGGACTTCGACGGCGCGATCTCCGACGTAGAACTGTACTCCGCGCTAAAACTTATTATAGGCTATTCCGGACTGGACATCACCATACCTGCAACGCACAATGGGCTGGGATACAACAATCTCATTTTTATGTCCCTTTTGCTTGCCAAAATGCAAGTCAACGCCGACGGCAATTATCTAGGCAGCAATGCAAAAATTTTTCCAGTCCTGGCAATAGAAGAACCAGAAGCTCATCTCCACCCTTCGATGCAGTATAAGTTTCTCAAGTTTCTGAAAGAAAACATGAGCGAACGCAAGGTAAGGCAGATATTCGTGACGACTCATTCAACCCAAATTACCTCTGCTGTTTCGTTGGACGAGATTATCTGCCTGCATAACGAAAATGGCATTATCAGCGCCGGGTATCCGGGCAAGGTGTTCCCAGATACTACTGATGGTAAAGAAGCTAAGGCGTATGTCCAACGTTTCCTCGATGCAACACGATCCGATATGCTATTTGCCCAGAAGGTTATGCTAGTCGAAGGGCTAGCAGAGGAGCTGTTGATTCCTACACTAGCAAAGTACTGCAATAAACACCTTGAGGACCACCATATTGCTGTCGTTCCAGTCGGAGGCAGGTTTTTTGACTATTTTCTCATGCTTTTTGATACTGACAACCCCTATGCTATTCCTAAAAAAGTCGTTTGTATCAAAGATCGTGATCCGGAACGAAAGCTAAATGATGATTCCTACTTTGTTAGGTGCTACCCGTTCGAATTTGAACAGGATGCCGCGAATTATACTTATCAGGATCATTTAACCACGAAAATATCGAAGTACGTTGCTCACCGTAACATCCGGTTCTTTGGGCAAAACCATCCAAAGGGCAAAACATTTGAGTATGAACTCAGCTTGTCAAACGCAAACTCGAAAATACTTTTAACCAAGTCAATCACAAATAGAAAAGAGCTCGTGGATCTGATAGATTTTTATGAGAAAGGAAACCCATTGAGTGATTTTTTGAACCGACTTGGACGGAGCGATTCTAACATCGCGTTAAAGGCGTCAATTAGCGCCAACGTCGATCCCTCTTGGACGGATGAGGATAAAAAGAAAGCTTTGATAGCTACACGATATCTAAATTCTGTCGGTAAAGGTGAGAATGCACTCGAACTTGCCAACCACCTCGAAGCAAATCTTAAATTGCCGACCGTAGCAACTGCTAGTCCTCAGGGAGGCCAGGCTATGCCCACCAGGGAAGCATTCAATGTTCCTTTCTATATACAAGAATCAATCAATTGGATATGTCAGTAACTACCATTGCGTCAGATGATGCAATTGATATTGAAAAGCCTTTCAGAGTCAAAGCAGGTCCAGGAGCGGGAAAAACCCACTGGTTGGTAGCTCATTTAAAAAACGTCCTCACAAACTCTAGAAGATTGGGGTCTTATCGAAAAGTTGCCTGTATCACCTATACAAACACGGCAGCGGACACAATAATTAGCAGGCTTAATGAAGGCGCCGATAGGATCGAAACTTCTACCATACACAGTTTTATATACAATAATATCATCAAGCCTTACATGCATTTCATTGCCAGTCAATATGACTTCAATGTCAAGTATATGGACGGCCACGACGAACATTTCATTTCCCGTAAGTACATAAAGGAATGGGTCGATGCTCATCCTAACCTTGCGAGGCTAAGCAATCCATACACTAGAAACCAATTGCTGAAATTGGAAGGCAATTTGAAGGCATTAGGTAATTGGTTGTCGTCCATTGATTACAAATTCGAGGGCAGGGACCTAGTAATCTCAGCAGATAATTCCAAAGCATATGACATCGCAACAAATACACGCCTGGGAAAAACAGGATGTCTAGATAAGCTGGCACCGGCATTGCTCGAGTATAAGAAGATCTTCTGGCGTAAAGGGAGGCTACATCATGAGGATATATTGTTTTTTGGACATAAGCTCATAACTCAATATCCCTTCATTGTCACCGTCCTGCAAGCAAAATTCCCGTACTTTTTTATCGATGAGTTTCAGGATACAAACCCGGTACAAACGGAAATTATTAAGCTTATTGCGCAGAAAGAGACCATCGTAGGGGTTATCGGAGACAGGGCGCAAGCGATCTATAGTTTCCAGGGAACATCCTCTGCGGACTTCGACAGGTTCACTTTAGTCAATCAACAAGATTTTCTTATTGAAGACAATAGACGAAGCACCGACAAAATTGTTCAGGTGCTGAACCACCTTAGGCCTGACATTCGGCAAAAGCCTTTGCGAAATGTTCCAGGTGCAAAACCAGTGCTTTATGTGGGCACCAAAGAACACGCTTTCACTTATGCACAAAGTATTTGTGGGAACGAAGCCCTTATAAGTCTTTCGCGAGACAACGTCATGGTCAATGCCATGAAACGACTTTACAATGCCGCTATTCCAAGCGTAAATCTTTTGGACGAGCTTTTTGCTAAGGACAATGCCGATCGGGTGAAGGTAGTTGTTCGATGCATTAGGGCTGTGGAGCTAGGCGTTGAGGGCAGATATAAAGAAGCAATAAAAGAAATGGAAAAGAACAATAGCGGTATTTCGGACAAAGTGCTACGGAGGAAAAAATCCTTCCACCAGTTGTCGTTGCTACTGTCCCGATACTCCTCATATAATAATGAGCCGCTCTATTCTTTTTACGAACTTGTAAAAACACATGTCAATGCTTCGATCCCTTCACTTATACGTGGAACGATCAAAGACTTTTACATGAACAATACTTTTGCTCAGGTAGGATTATTTGTGGACACAAAAAATGACATGTCTCCCTGTAAAACGATCCATAAGGCGAAGGGTGATGAATTTGACAATGTGTTTGTGACCATGCTTGGCAGCTCCGACGTTGGCTTTCTGATGTCTCCGGATTTGAATGTTGAGGAACAGCGAGTGAGGTATGTCGCTTTGAGCAGGGCAAGAAATAGATTATTTATTAGTGTTCCTTCTCTAACGGCCACTCAGGAAGCTACTCTCACGACATTATTTGACATCCAGCGGCCGATTTAGAGAGCTTTATCATCAACTGTTAATGTTATTTATTATTCTTATGCGAATCGGATGTATTGGGTGGGGATCTCTTATCTGGAAGCCCGGCGACCTTCTGGTCGATAAAAATTGGCGCGACGATGGGCCTCAACTACCTATTGAGTTTCTAAGAACGTCGCAAGATGGCAGACTCACGCTGGTAATTTGCGATTTGTTCCCCGTTATTTCCACCTACTGGTCATTGATGACGACAAGCAATATTCCGGAAGCAATTGAATCGTTAAGAGACCGAGAAAACTGCCCGACGGCCAAGCCAATTGGTATGCTAAAGAGGCTTGACCTAGTCCCAGAAAATGCCGTTAAAAAGACGATACATAGTTGGCTTCAGAGCAAGGATATTGATGCCGTTATCTGGACGAATCTCGGGCCCAAGTTTAACGATGAAAGAGGGCGAATCGCAACAGTAGAAGAAGCATTGGATTATCTGTCTAATCTGTCTCTCAAAGAACAAGAGCTAGCTGAAGAATATGTTCGGAAAGCACCTGGAAAAGTTGCTACCGTATATCGCTCTAAGTTTGAAGAGGCGTTCGGCTGGGTACCGATCTATCCTGTACGATAGTCGAGCATTCCGCAGCGCCAATCAGGTCTTAAGGTTTACATTATGGGCTCGTCTCTCTACCAAGGTATCTTGGAGTTTTCGCTTGCTATTTACATGTCGGCCACGTCCACCAAGCCGGATTGCATAAGCGTGTCGACAATTTCCTTTATTGCACTTACCTTTTGAATACGAATGTTTCCATAGGCATCCGTTCTGGATCGGGAGAACGTGAAAACCACCCTTTGCTTCGCCCGCGACAGCGCCACAAAGAAAGTGCAGTTATCTTCGCTAGCTTGGTCTTTATAAGTCCAAAATGCTCTGTCTTCCAACCCCACAAAAATTACTGTGTGATATTCCAGGCCCTTGCTTTTATGAACCGTCATTACTGGAATTGTATTTTCCCCAGCAAAACGATTTATTGCCTTTACTATGCCTTGACCGGGAACCACATTTAGTTTCAGCTCTTGAATGAACTGGATAATAGTCAGATCCAGAAAGGTATCGTTCGTATAGATTGGATAAGCATTTTTTATACGGCTCCTTCCTGCAAATTCTATCAATTCCTTAACAATCAGATCAATTTCACTCTTCTTAGAAGGTTTATAAGTCTCCCGGACTTTGCGCGTAAATTTATAGAACGATTTTTCTAATGAAAGCAGATGCTCGTCAGTCATCTCGGTGCTGGTATTAGCCAAAAACGAGAGACAGATCCTTTTTGACTCTCCCGACCTTTCGTCATAGATGACATAAAATGCGTGAATAAAGTATTGCACCAGCTCCTGGCCAATCAAATCCTGCAATAGACTTTCATCCCTGGCAGCTAAGCCATTTTCCTGAAAATAAGCAATTAGATTGCCCACATATGTTTGCAGGCTCCCTTTGACCAAGATGCAGATTTCGTTTGCTTTTAGTCCGTCAATTTCAATCCAATATTTAACTTGTTTTAGAAGGGAGGCCATTTCAGCTTTCTCTGAGCTATAATTCCAGAGAAAACACTCGCCCTCATCCAACGGTTTCCGGCTGTCCGCTTCCGCAAAGTCAGTTTTCCCTAAAAGATGTTCGGTTAAATAATTAAGCAAGGCTACTAGGCGTGGTGCACAGCGGAAATTCATTTTCAACGTTTTCAAAATCGCTTGCAGTTCTTTTTGATAATCTTCAAAAACATTTTCCTTCGCACCTGCCCACAACATTATCCGCTGTTTGTCGTCACCCACGGCTGTAAACTGGCAGTCACTTCCCCAAAAACAGCTCTTAAAGAACTCGTACTGAATGGAGGTAGCATCCTGAAATTCGTCGAGGAACACATGACTATAGGTCTGTCTAAGGAAAGACCTAACCGGTTCATTGTTCGTAATGATATATTCGGCAAGACGCATGATCATCTTGAAAGTCAGCTTGGAAGGAACCGAGCCAAGCATTTGTCGCCAGGCATTTATTCGGGCAATGTCCCCCTGTGAATTATTCTGAAGCGGAAACGCAGAAAGGGTGTGAAATGACATCAGGTCCGTGTCTTGATTTTGAAAGCGAAAGTCGCGATCAACACTTTCGTAATAGTCTAGTATTGCCTTGTCATTCAATAATACCTGGTAGTCCTTCGAAACTTTCAGGTCTTCATACAATTGGTTACGAAAGTGGTCGAGTAGCAGTTTTGCGAACGTATCAAAAGTCCATGAGTCAAAACGCAATGAAAGCTCCTTGCCGCAGCGGAGACGGGCACGGTCCTTTAAGTTGTAGGCCGCATCCCTTTTGAAGCTTATAGCAAGGATACGTCTAGGGTATTTGCATTGATTGGTCTGTAGCAAGAAGGCAGCTTTCTGTGCAAGCAGTTCTGTTTTTCCGGCTCCAGGGCCTGCTACTACCAAAAAGTTTCCGGCCTGAGTGATTACGTCAATGGCAACTGGTTCAAGTTGAAGACCGCCATAGGGTACCCAATCCGTTGGTTTAATTTTTTTCATCCTCCATTGTTTAGCTTTTCATTGATCCTTTCGAAAATTTCGTTAAAAACGAGCGGAAGGCCTTTCTTTAATTCCTCGTCTGTCATCAGCGACATTGCCTCAATGTGTGTGGCCGGCTTCCCCCGGCCAAGAAAATGATAGTTATACCAGACCATTAATTCCTTTTGTTCTTGGCTATACGAGTTTCCTTCCGCTTTTTCAGACTTCAAGGTAGCCCTCACGGCAGTCTCTATTTTCTTGTAGAATTCATCCGGATCATCCCCGGGGTCCGGAATGGCCGGTCCACCTCCATCTGGGATGGCATCCTTATAAAATTCTTCATAACTACTCAACATAAGGAAGTCGATATCGAGTGGAGCAGAGTAGAATACATCATAATTCTTGACACGATTTACCCACGCATTCAAGTTTTGTTCGTTTGCGATATCCCATGTATGCATAGTATTCAAAACTTGCTCAGACAGCACACTTTTGTCACCAAGTACCAAAAGGTCGTTTTGCTCAAATCCAACTAATAATAATTGCTGAAGTGCATATTTGATTCGGCCCCATGCGCCACCAGTTCTCTCGAGATCAAAATCCAACAATGTCACATACGGGATATCCAATGCATCGAGCAACTTCCAGATATGATTCACGAACCTATGACCAAGCGGGGCAAACGTAATGATGTTATCGTCAAAATCAAGGTCGAACACGCTCATTAGCCGGTTAAAAATGACCTCTTCACTTTCGCCTTCACCAATAACCACGACCTTGGCAAAATATATCTCCGGATAATTAATTACCGCTTGGCGGATATACTTATAAGCTTCTGAAGTTTTTTTCGGCAAAGCTATCTTACGCACCTTCGTCTGATAAGACGAGCTTATCCGGAAGTGTCTAATAGCTTCAGGATCGATCCTTTTGATAATGGCCGGAGTATGTGACGAAAGGATCACCTGAGAGGTGCCGGTCTTGGAAATCCTATCAAGAATACGAACGACCCTGCCTAACAGTTGCGGGGCTATATGGTTTTCAGGTTCCTCAATGGCAAACAATGTCAGCAATGGTCGGCTTCTTCCTATTTCATCTTCTTCGGCTTGAGCAGCAAATTGTTCTTCGATGTCTAGGAACGAGCAAACAAGGGTCAGATAAAATAGTGAGCGGAGTCCATCACCAAGTTCATCGATCCGAAAGTCACTCCTTGTCGAGGTTGGGCCGAAGGAGATTTCGAGTTTTTTCAGAATCGAATCGAAATCACTGTCCCCAAACCCTACTTTGGTCTTCCGGTATCGTTCCTCCCTGTGAAATTGTTGCCAAAATTGGTTTATGGAACGTTCTACCATATCAAATTCCGGCAATGCACTAAATCCTTTATTAATTTCTTCTATCTGCTCCTTAAATGTTTTGGTAAAAGCCGCAGACCATTTTATTTTTCTTAGAACCCGATGCAGGAGGCTTCCTGATGCATACTTCAGGTGCTCGGAAGGGCGACGGATGGCCGGTACGTAAATGACTTGGATAAGGCTGCGCAGGTGATTTGGAAAAGGAAGTTTATCACCATCGGAAATCTGCTCGCCCTCCGGCACCCGTATAGAGTATAGACTCGTCTCGATCTCCCCGTCGGGTTCGATGTGAGATTTTTTCCAGTTGGACTCCAGCCGAAGCCTTAGATAAGGAGTTTCTCCCGACTTGCCGGCTACCATTCCAGAAAAGAAGTGTGGGACCGCCTCGGGATTGTCACCAAAACTAAAACGGGTCTCAATGGACAGGAAACGTTCAGCAACATCATCGGTGACTTCGTCCTTAAAATGGTGAAAGTCTTTCGCCTGGAACTCGCGCTCAGAAAAAGTTGAACTAAACATCTTCCTAAGTGCGTCCATCGCCGATGTCTTGCCGGAACTATTCAATCCAATAAAACCAGTTAGATGAGGTCTTATTTTGATAGTAACTTCTTCGCCAAAAGAACGAAAACCTTTGATTTTTACTTCAGCCAATCTCATTGGAATGTTAGGGAGGTTGTAAAGTTTGTTGTTTTTGACCAAATAAAAGCTAGTAATGTAAAGAGCTACATGGATACATTAGATCGCGTGTGAACCAATCGAGGTATGGAATTCAATAACGTTACATTATAATATTTTTTGGAACTTTAGGCCTATTGGGTAATTCTGAATCATGCTAATCAATCTTCTTTTTATTATTTCTTTCCCAACCCTCAATCACAATTCCTTCATGTCGAAGATAATTGTATAAGGTAGTTTTACTACCAATTTTCAATTGTCTACAAATCTGCACAGTGGTATACTTCTTACTTTGGTACAAAGTTGCCGCTAAACTCGCTACCTGCTTCGATTTTTTAGTTAGCCCTTTGGGTCGCCCTCCTACCCTACCGCGTGCCCGTGCAGCCTCCATTCCGGCAAGCGTCCGTTCCATCAAGATTTCTCGTTCGTTTTCCGCAAATACCGAGCTGAGCATATACCAAAGACGGCCATTTTATTAGAAGTATTAATTCCTTCTGAAATACTCCGGAAGTCCACGCCCATTTCTTTCCATTCAACCATCAGCTTGATCAACTCATAAGTTGTTCGACCCAGCCGATCATTTCTCCGGACTACAATAATGTCTCCTTTGCGAAGTTCCGAAATCATCCTTATATATTCCGGCCTTTGCATTGAGGCTCCAGATATCTTTTCGTGATAAATTTTCTCACAACCTGCTTTCTTAAGAGAGTCAAATTGTGAGTCTTGATTTTGCTTGATCTTTGAAACCCGTATGTATCCAATACCATCCAAATAGTACAGTTCAACGTGCCAGTTCGAAATATACAGTAATTTGTTTTGGTGTACCACTCTGTAATTTCAAAGTGCCGAAAAGGGCTATTCTTTGAACTAAAATGGAAGAAAAATCAAGGGGTCTGATTGTACATAAATACCACGGTATTTATGTACAATCAAAGTTCTTATCATATTTGGATGGCGTCGATTAGTTCAGCTATTGATATCTATATTCGAATTCCCAGGACTCACCCAAGCTGAGCCAGTACAGGGGTGTGGAGCTAAATGACTGCCGCAAATTTGGCAAATGGAAAGAAAGTTGGCGAATTTTACGGTTTCTTACCTCTTTTACCAGTTAAGATTTTACACGTTCCAGTAGGGAGGTTTTAGAAGATTGATAAAAGAACAAATGGGAAAGAAATTCCTTTCCCATTTGTCTAAACCGGCAGCTCAGTCCTCTGAAATGCCGTACTGCCCTGCAAACACCATCATCCTCTCCTCAATCTGAGAAACACAGCTAAGTAAGTACAAAATTACCTCGATGTTCGTCGATTCCCTTTGCAGGTCCAAGACTGACTTTTTCAAATCCTTAACGTGCCGGATCAGATTTGGAATTAAACTTTTGCTGAGCACAAGTTCATTAATGTGATAGTTAGCTTTTTGGATAGCCGTTCTCAACTCAGTTGCCATTCCTGAAAATTCCCGGCTTACTAGCACATCGTATTCTGTTCGTTTCGCGATTAACAACAAACTCCCTGTCATTTTAAGCAAGTTTGTCATCTCGGCCCTTACCTCTGGATCTATCGGTTTAGATAATGTCACGGCTTCTCTACTAAGAAGCTTTTCACGGAGGAAAACACCAAAATCAACTATATAACCTTCATGCTCTTTCCTCAGCTGCTCAACCTCCAATGGTGTCAACATAAGAGTCACGTTTTGCCTGCGTTCTTGCTCCGGCAATCGGGGCCTTCCGCCCTTTTTTCGAAATTTTTTTTGTTCCATAATTATTTACAATGAGCCGTAGGGCGAATTGACTCCCAAAGGGCAAGCGGTTTTCCCGTGGACAGGAGACGCGCAGCGGGATTCTGACCATGTGAAAACATAGCTTGCTATTGAAGGAAATCCCAAAAAATTAGAATTGTATCGAAATCGCCCGATTCCGGTCGAAAAAATTTGAAAAATATTGAATTGATTAGAAATTGATTGAAAAAGGCACAAATGGGAAGAAATTTGCCTTGTTTACTTCTTACCTAGCGGAATCAGAATTCGTCCTAAATTACCGTCATCGATATACTCCTGTCCTATAAGGATGTCTCCAGATTTTTGATCCGCCTTTCCCATAATTAAGCATAGATGACCATCACGTTCGACAATCTTACCGTACTTCATCAGATTCTCATATGCTGGCGCATTTATGTATTCCTCTATAATTTGCTTGCGAAGTACGTATTCCCGGGTGGTCGTGCTATACCAAAGAACCATCGCTGAGATAAAGGTTCCCATGGCAGCAAACGGTAATGATAACCCAACCCCGAATCGTATTGCCTCGCTATTATTCCGGAAATTAATCTGGTTGACCTTGCCCTTGATATTTTTTGCAGCTTCATCAATCTGAATAACCGATCTGTTTACCTCGCTTGTAAGAAACATAAATCTTTGAGAGATTTCCGTCATGACCATGGCTGACCAATCGTCCATTTCGATTCCGTATTTCGCGGAGAACTGGCCTTTAAGCCTTGTCATTTGCTCTGTGCTGATTTCACTCATGGCTGAAATTCTCTTTAAGTTCCTTTTTCATCCTAATCCTTGCCCCAGGGCCGTACTCGTTTATAGAGTATCCCCTTCGTATGCCGTCCAACACCTGTCCGCCAAGAAGCGTAGAAGGATCAAAGTCCCCAAATCGTTTGTATGAGATGTTCAATTGCTTGCAATTTTCAGCCAGTTCAGTCGACAGGGCAGGAAACTGGTTGAAGCTTGTAATATTCTCCCAGGCGACAACTTTAAATTCGTTGTTGAGCAAAGACGTCATTTTCTGTAAATAGTTGACAGAAGCTTTGTACGCCCCACCACCACCGATGACTATATTGAAAACAATATCGAAACCAAGCTCATCACAGAATTCTCTGAATGGAATATCCCTTTGTATAAGCGCTGGAATCTGTTCTGATTCTGGTGCGCCAAAATCCATATAGATTTTTTCAAAGCTACTTTCTGCTAGACTCTCCATGTAGCCCAAAAACGTATCCCGCACCAGCACATCGCGATTATCAAGAAGAGAAATGGTTTCCAATCTGTCGGCACCTAGAAATTTGAGTTGACGTGTAGACGTCTGCGTGGAGCTATCCACGTCAACAAAAAGTGAATGCTCATCCGGCACAGAAAGCGCTCGGAAGTAAGTGTGGAAGCTCTTACCTACCCCTCCCTTGGATTGTAGGGTAAATTCAATAATACGACTCATTATTTTGAAAATTTAGATTTGATAATTTGATTTTGACTGGTGCTCAGCTCATCCGGATCTGACCATTGTACACCTGACCGGGAGTCACATGCCTTCGCCTTTTCTTCGCGTCTCGATGGCATAACCATTGAAGAGCGTATTTTCACAGCAGTTTTCATCTTACCATGAAAATAGAACCGGCAGTATTTGATATCGCCAACCGTTACAAGACCTGGCGTTCCCAAATCTCCATTGATAGTCTCGGCAATAAATACGGATGACAACCCTGGCTCAAAGTAGTCCTGGTATAAACTGTACAGAATCTTCCTGCGCTTACGGTCCTTCTTTTCAAAAAGACGGATTAAGATTTCGTTATCCATGACGTGTCAAAGTTTACGGTTGCCTAGAACCGCATTTGTTAAATATTAAACTTGGAAAGTGATTATTCTTTGAAAACAGGTACTACTACACCCGCTACGTTACTACATAACATTATAGAAAGCTCTCTATCAGCTATTTGCGCAAGAATCATTAGTCACTTCACTTACTACACTTCAATCTTGCTCCTACTTCACATTCTTTCTGAGCCCATCTCGTAGTAACTCGTAGTAATAGCATAATAATTGTCTTACTTCACTCAACTTTAAGATTATCAATGCAATAAGCCTATTTGTAGTAGGTAGTAAGATCATTATGTAAAATATAATATCCTTTTACAGGAAACCTTTGCTCCTCGTGCCCTCTTTTCTGAGTTTGAGTGAACCCCAAGAATTTAAGTGCTTTACCGATCTCGACTGGGCTAATTTTCAGTTTTCCGTCTGTTCTGATAGCTAGGTTCTCACACAGATCAGTTGCGGTGTAAAACTGATCAAAACGGTCCTTTGTGGCCGGAGAATAGAATTTTTGTATCAATTCGAACTCGATGGTTGTGGTCTTATACTTACTGTTTGCCAGCTCATTATCTAAAATTTCGTGCACTGTCATCTCGTATTTAAATCCCGATTTGTAGAGTTGATAAGCTTGCGACCAGACAACGTTGATATCAATGTCAGATTTGTACGCCCAATCAATCTCTCGAACTCCGAAACACAACCATCTGACGCTGCCAGTTTCATCAACCAAGAACTCAGCTTTGTTAGTCGAACCCCAGATAGATGCTCGTCTCGGTTCCATCTTTGGCCTTCGATCGTATGGGTGACGTACCTTAATATACGACTTGCTCATTAAGGTCTTTTGCGCATTGATCTCTGTCTTGGACAAAGTAGAAAGTTCATCTTGAATGACACCGAAATTCTGACACAATGCGATCAGACTATCCTTGTCAACAGAAATGTTTTCGACCTGATAATCTCTAAGCACCTCAGGAATCAAAAATCTTGTCAGCGTCGTTTTTCCACTATTTTGGTCATCCTGGACAAATATTAGCGCCTGCTTGTTGAAGTAATCATCGTTTAATGCACATACAACACAGCGAACCAACCATTTCTTAAACTGAACAATAAATCGTTGCGGATCATCGACACTGATGTACTGAGCAAACTTTTCAATATAATCGCCATGTATTTCTTCCTCCCACAGATGTTCGCTTGACTCAAAATAGGATTCGAACGGATTGATCCTGGGGATATAATCTGAACACAAAAACGTGTTAATCTCTCCGACACTCGTTTTATGTCCAGCCTCCCTGGCTTCAATGTACAGCGTATTCAGATTGGCCGGATGGTATTCGGACGTACCTTTCTCTCTAATAAGCACTTCATTTAAGATTACATTGTAAAGAAAATCGTACTTGGAAGACAAAAATCTGATCAATTTGACAGTGGAACTCTTCGAGGTCAGGCTAATAGATTTTACTCCCTGATGTTTTTTCATCATTCTGCATAGATATTGATTATCATGAACAGAAATGGTATATTTGTCTCACCACAAGCACAATACCATTTCAAGAAATTGAGGAAGCGAACCCTACAAGGTTCGCTTTTTACTTTCTCGCACTAGACGGTTGTCTGTTTGCAACATATGAACGGGCTTCGTCTTCGATTTCCTCTATTGTCTTTCTTCTACCAGTTCTGATATAATCTAAAAGCTCCTTACGGGAAAAATACAATCTCTTCGACTTTTTCATCACGGGTATCCGTCCGGCAGACACTAGATTGTAAACGGTAGGTACCGCAAGCTCCAATATTTGTGCTGCCTCCGTAATGTTCACAAACTTGTCGGGCATAGCACGTGTAGCATTAACAGTGTTTGATCTGAGCTCCATTACCAGAGATTCAATTCTCTCTAGTCGTTGGTCAATTACAATAAAAGGATTTTCCATTTGCAGTTATGTTTTGTTTCTGCAAGGATATGGGGTTTTATTAGGTGTTTTTTCACTTTTGTACTGGTTGTAAATTTTGTATGTCATTTTTGTACCGTTTTCTCACTTCTGGTAAGCAACTCTTCTTAATTGACCTGAAATTCTTCAGTATTGTATCAAAGTCAAACCCATCAAAATGATCTGTCAGTAGTCGTAAGTATCTTTCTCTATCTTTATTTTCATATAATTCATTAGAAGTTTCCTGCATAAACCGGTGAAAGACGTCCTGAGTTACGCCAACTTTAAATCTATCCAGCTTGATCTTTTCACCTTTCACTTCCCCCAAAAATGCCATTTTCAAAAATCTAGTAAAATCTCTTTTTGCCATTTGAGGAATGTCATTTTTGCATGCAGAACAACACATGACGCCAAAGTAGTCAATCACCTTCGGCATGGGCATTCCGTTGAACTGATTTTTCTGCTGACTAATTTCAAATAACTCAAGTTGGAACTCACTGTCGGCGTAAACTGCTGTTACCTTCGCATCGAACGAACCCTGGTTATCTGCAACGACAATATTATTGCTAAGCTGATGATCAACATCCGATGTTAGTTTGCGAGTAGCAGCACTATCGGCTTGATCAATCTCCATTATTCCTTCGTTGGCTTCCATTTTCACATCATCCGAGGTGGAAATTGTGACTGTATCTTCCTGATCGCTCCGTAAGTCGATTAACCTAGGATTATGATTAGACTGAGGCTCTCCGGCTTCAATTCTAGAGACTGCTCCTCCGGTAGTCCGTTCAATGCCATACTTATGAAAGTCTCCTTTAAAAATTTCCTTTGCCAATTTTTCAAAAATCAGAGAATTCTCCACCGAGGCATTTTGTAATTGAACAATATACTGGCTTGTTGTAAGCGCCCGTGTCGTGTGGATAAAATTCTTCCGTATAGTTCTCATTAAGCTCCAGAAAATTACCGAGATAAAACATGTTGAAACTCCGAAAGTCACGTACGCAATTGTCAATCTCTGTCCAGTCAGCCCCTCCCAAAACTTAGATTTGTAAATAAGGAAGCAACCTAAGGCAATTAGTAGTACATTAATCAAGTACACGAAGCGATTAACCCGCTTATGCCTTGTAGAATGAAAAGCTACAAAAAGATCAGGCGATAAAGCATAGGCATCGAAAAGCCTTAGTCCAATCGCCAAATACTTAAGTCTTAATGCTAAGTCTGAGCTTCTATCGTAGACGCATCGGTACTCACGCAGTTTGTACTGATTGATATTGATTCCCTGAATTGCCGGAAATACCTTGTTGTTTTCCATTCATTTACAGTTTTATTCGATTAGCAGCTTCAATTTTCTTTTTATCGATCACCTTGGTGTAGATCTCAGTCGTCTTTAAATGTCTATGCCCTAGCATTTTTGAAACAGTGTAAATGTCAGTTCCAAGTGTCAGTTGCAGCGTTGCGAATGTGTGCCGGAAACAGTGAAATGTAATTTTCTTGTTGATCCCTGCATTCATTATCCAACGAGAAAGTATCAAATTCGTATGCGCCGAATATTTGAGTCCTCGGAAAACACGCTCTTTATCATCTTCCCTATCCCCCATTTGTTCATATGCCTGCTCTGGAATATGGAGGGTTTCCGCACCTTTGGTTTTTTGCTGGGTAAATCTGAGAAAGTAGCCATCGATTTCAGAATGCTGCACTTCTTTCCAGGTCAGTTTTATCATATCGGACCATCTAAGTCCTGTCAGTGCTGAGAAAATTGCAGCACGCTTCAAAACTGGGTGCTCGCATTCAGTTAGGTAAACGGCTTTGAGCTCCTCTAAGGTTAGAAATTCGCGGTGGGTTTCTCCCTGCGACACGCCTTTCACTCTCAGCAGCGGGTTAGCTGCGAAGAGCCTGTCTTCAAATGCTTCTTTAATACACGCCCGAAACTTATTGTAGTAGCTATACTTGGTATTGGTAGAAAGGACTGCCTGCTCCGACTTTATGGATTTTACGTTATCTAAAAACGTCTTAAACCCTTCGCAAAACTTCTCATCAACTTGGCCGAAGGTGCATTTACCCTTTGTATAGAGATCCAAGTATTTATATGTCCCATACCAGTTATCATAATTGCCCTTCGACTTGTTTCGCTTCGCAGCCATGGCTTTGAAATATGCCAAGAAGTCCTTTTTGGCATTGAGCCTATCAGCGAAATCAAAATTTTGATTGATAAATTGAAGCTCTCTTTCCGAACGAATGCTTTCTGCCTTTGCCTTGCTTATCCGATTGTATTCTTTCTGAGTGGGATTCGCCGGCTTATCATACAAGTAAATTTTCAAAAACTCTCGCCGAGTTTCTTTCCCCGTTTCCGGGATGTAAATCGCAGGGTAATAATCCAGGTAAAGACTTTTTCTCCCGTCTGACAATATTTTTTCCCTAAGCTTTACACTTCTTGTCCTTTCCATTATATGAATAGTTTATCTATTGAACTTCTTGATATCACAATGCGGCGACCCAGCTTGACGGATTTGATCTTCCGATCACCGATGAGTCTCCATAATGTCGTCCTGCTAATCGTTAGCAACGAGCATGCATCCGTTATCGATAAATAGCTCTTTGCCGACACATCACTTTTTGCGATTTGCCTCTTCTCAATTGTCTCCTTTTCGCTCTGCTCCACCTTGCCCTGACGAACCCTCTTTTTGTAGTTCCTCCTGTTACATTTTAGGCAGCAAAATCTGGTCTGCGTAGTCCTCGCGGTGAACCGTTTACTGCATTCCTGACAGATCCGTACAGTCTCGATTGTTGAGCTCATTTTGAGATTTTTTTAAAGTGTTTCAGCATGTTTCTCAACGTTTCAGAATGTTTCAGTTTGTTTCATCATTTCCCCCCTAAATCGTTATTTTTTGTACCTTTTTGTACCTCGGCCTAAAAATACCATAAAAGGTACAAAAAGGTACAAACCACCTAGATATTATCGCAAAATATCAATAAATCAAAAACCCCATCAGGAGTGTCCTGATGGGGTTTTACTTACGTTTGTTTATATATATTTATGGTTACTTACTACTTATTACTTGCCGATACAAAACTTCCTAAAAATATTCTCCAGCAAATCATCCGTCACAATAGTCCCCGTAATCTCCCCCAAGTGATGTAGCGAGAGCCGGATATCCTGGGCCAGGAAATCGCCAGTGATGCCGGTGGCTAGACCGTGGAGGACGTCGGTGAGGGCTTCCTGGGTTTTTAAGAGGTGCTCGTAATGGCGGAGGTTGGTGACGACGGTATCGGTGGCGGACTGGCTGTGGACGAGTGATACCAGTTTGTCGGTGAGCGCTTTAAGGCCGATCTGATTTTTGGCCGAAATAGGCAAGATTTCACATTCTCCGAGCGATTCTTCCGGCAGTGCCTGGCTGATGTCTATCTTATTGAGCACAAATAAAATGTGCTTGTCGTCGGAGAGCAGGGCGGCCAGCTGCTGGTTTTCTTTTAATGTTTCTTCGCTGTCGAACAGAAAAATCACGATATCGGCTTTTTCCATCGCATCTTTCGAACGTTCGATTCCGATAGATTCTACCAGATCGGTCGTTTCGCGGATGCCGGCTGTGTCTATAAAACGGAATTTCAGACCGTCGAGCACGATGGTGTCTTCAATCACGTCGCGGGTAGTGCCTGCAATGCTGGTGACAATGGCCTTTTCTTCGTTCAGCAATGAATTGAGCAAAGTAGATTTTCCCACATTCGGCGACCCAATAATGGCTACGGGCACGCCCTCCTTTACGGCATTTCCAAAATCAAATGAATCGATCAGCGGCTCGATTGTATTGAGCAGTGCCTCAATGAGGCGTTTCAGATCGTCGCGCTGGGCAAATTCCACATCCTCTTCGCCGAAATCCAGTTCCAGTTCTATTAAGGAAGCAAAGTGGATCAGCTCGGTTCTCAGTGAAGCCAATTTTTTGGAAAAACCGCCTCTTAAATGGTTTAATGCAGTTCTGTGGCTCGCTTCACTGTCTGCCGCAATGAGGTCGGCGACGGCTTCGGCTTGTACCAGGTCGAATTGTCCGTTCAGAAAAGCGCGCTGGGTAAATTCTCCCGGCTTGGCGATCCGGGCCCCTTTTTGTATTAATAATTTGAGGATCTGCCGGATGATATAGTCGGAACCGTGGCAGGAAATTTCTACGGAATCTTCTTTGGTGAAAGACCGGGGCGTTTTGAAAACAGTTACCAATACTTCATCTATTACTTCTGCGGCAAACGGTTGTGCGTCAGACGTATCTGTTGTGGAATTAATTGTACCAAAATGGACGGTATGACTCTCCGCTTTTTCAAGATCTTTTCCCTTAAAAACCGAGTTGACCAGCGCGATTGAGCCCAGCCCCGACACCCGTATTACTGCGATGGCACCCACTCCCGAGGGTGTCGCCAGCGCACAAATTATTTCCTGCTGATAGATTTCCGAAGTATTCATAATACAAATATGCGACTAAATCGAGGATTGATCATGGAAAGGGGAAATTTGAATTTCATACATTTGTAGCATTTTTTGTAACAAATGTTTGTTACGATTTTACTGAACAATTCACTTTTTGAACCGTGTTAGCAGAAACTTCACCCATCGTTACCCAGCAACTTCCCGTTATGGAGGCCTTCTACACTTTGCAGGGAGAAGGCCAGCATAGCGGCAAGGCTGCCTACTTTATCCGGCTTGGCGGCTGTGAGGTAGGCTGTCACTGGTGCGATGTAAAAGAGTCGTGGGATGCGAGCATTCACCCCAAATTCGACATCGACTCGATCGTGGCGGGGGCATTGCAATTTCCCGGGCGATTGGCGGTGATCACAGGAGGCGAACCGCTGATGTACAACCTCGACGAACTCACCGCTGCATTACAATCGGCTGGTTTTCAAACCAATATAGAAACTTCGGGCGTTTATCCATTTACCGGGCATTGGGACTGGGTGTGCTTTTCGCCCAAGAAATTCAAGACCCCGCATCCCGACATTTATACCAAAGCCAATGAGCTGAAGGCGATCATTTATAACAAAAGTGACTTCGAATTTGCGGAAGAACATGCGGCGCTGGTGCAGGACAATTGTACCCTTCTGTTACAACCTGAGTGGAGTAAGCACGAGCAAATGTTGCCTTTGATAATTGACTATATCAAAGACAATCCCAAATGGAAAATGTCGTTACAAACTCACAAGTACATGAATATTCCATAATGCGCCGCGGTTTCATCATTTTCCTGTTTTTCAGTTTTGTTATATCAAAAGTATCCGCCCAGGATGCAGCGATGTCGAAAAAAGCCAGGGAATTGTTTGAAAAGGCTCAAAAGGCCTGGCAGGGAAGACAGCTGGTGGAGGCTGTCACATTGTTTGAAAAAGTCCTCGAAACAGAGCCGAACAGTTACGAGACAAACCTCAGGCTCGCCCAGATCTACGAACTTCAGAAAAATCCCGAACTCACCAGAAAGCATTATGCCAGGCTTATACAATTAAAGCCGGACGCTCCCCAATCGGCGACGGCATATCAATGGCTCGGACGGTATCATTTCGAGTCGGAGCGTTACGATTCTGCGCAGGTATATTATGAAAAAGCGTCGGCGTTATTTCCCGCCAGATCAAGCCTTTCCCGATTGGCCGAAAAATCAATCGCCTCTTCAAAATTTGCCCAAAATGCGTTAAAAAGCCCTTTAAAAATTCGAAAAAGATCTTTGGGGGACACGATTAATTTTCTGGGCACACAGTATTTCCCGGTAATGACCGCAGACAATGAGACACTGATCTTTACCGGCCTAACCGAAAACAGGGACGAAAATATCTATGTTACCTACCTGAAAAAAAATCACTGGGACGTTCCCGAGGAAATCTCTGCGGCCATTAATTCTGAAAATAATGAAGGTACCTGCACCGTTTCGGCCGATGGCAGGACGCTGGTTTTTACAGCTTGCAACCGGCAGGACGGCTATGGAAGCTGCGACCTTTATATATCAAAAAAAGAAGGCAAAGACTGGAGCCCACCCGTAAACCTGGGCGAAAATGTCAACACCCGTGACTGGGAATCGCAGCCTTCGCTGTCGGCGGACGGACATACTTTATACTTTGCTTCGGATCGCAGGGGCGGCCAGGGGAAAAGGGATATCTGGGTAACACAACTGGACGAAAAAAACACCTGGAAAACGCCCCGCAACCTCGGTCCGGTCATCAATACCTCGGATGAAGAAAATGCTCCGTTTATCCATGCCAACGGGCGTACCTTGTTCTATGCTTCGAACGGCTTTCCGGGTATGGGCGGTTTCGATATTTTCATGACGCAGTTGATGGATACGCTCTGGTCGGAGCCGAAGAATATTGGTTATCCTATTAATACGGTTTCAGATCAGGTGGGGCTGTTTATTGCTTCCGACGGTGAGCGCGCCTATTATACCGACGACAGTTCTGAAAAAGGAAAAGGGCGATCGTTGTTATATACCTTCGAACTTCCCGAATCGCTGAAGGAACTGATCACGCCTACCCGGTATGCAAAGGGAAAGGTATTTGATAAAAAAACACAAAAACCGTTATCCACAGGCATTGACCTGTATGATCTGAACACGCAGCAAAAGGTTGGTGAATTTTCCTCGGACGGGCAGACGGGTTCTTTTCTGGCGGTTTTGAACAAAGGCAGCGACTATGCGTTTTATGTATCTAAAGCCGGCTACCTTTTCAAAAGCCTCACTTTCTCCGTCAACGATTCCACTTCGTTTGTAGATCTTGATATTCCTCTGGAAGCCATAGAAAAGGATCGGGTGGAAGTTTTGAACAATATATTTTTCAAAACCGGTGAATACCAGCTCGACGAAAAATCGAAAGTTGAACTGGATAAAATGGTAGATTTCCTGGTTCACAATAAATCTGTGCGGATAGAAATTTCCGGACATACGGACGATGTGGGTTCGGATACCGGTAATCTGGAACTTTCCAAACGGCGGGCACAGTCGGTGCAGGAATATTTGAAAAAATCGGGGATCACCGCAGACAGGATTTCCTCTCTCGGTTATGGTGAAAGTAAACCGGTTGCGCTAAACGACTCTGACACGAACCGGCAAAAGAACAGGCGGATCGAATGGCGGATTCTCTGAGAGAATTTGCATAAAGAACCTAAATTTCGCACTTTTGTCGATCAGCCAATGTTATAAATGACGAGTATAAACATTGCAATGCTCCAATAGGCACACTATATAACGCCCGGTTTTGGCCCTGCTTTATCTTTTTGAAAGGAATTACCGCATTCGTCAATAACATTTAGTATTAACTTAACATGACATCTGAAAAAGTTTCCTGCCTTATTATTGGTTCCGGCCCTGCCGGTTATACCGCGGCAATATATGCATCAAGAGCGGGATTGAATCCTGTACTTTACCAAGGTGCCCAACCTGGTGGCCAGCTTACGATTACGACTGAGGTTGATAATTATCCCGGCTATCCTGACGGAATTACCGGACCTGAAATGATGATCAATTTCGAGAAGCAGGCAAAAAGGTTCGGAACCGATATCCGTTACGGATTGGCCACTGCGGTTGATTTTACAACTTATCCGCTTAGCGTCACCATCGACGGCAAACATGAAATCATTGCTGATTCTGTAATTGTTTCTACAGGGGCTTCTGCGAAGTGGCTCGGTCTGGAAGATGAAGAGCGGCTTAACGGACGTGGCGTTTCTGCCTGTGCGGTTTGTGACGGTTTCTTTTTCCGTGGTCAGGATGTAGTGGTGGTTGGTGCGGGCGATACGGCTGCCGAAGAAGCAAGTTATCTTGCTAAACTGGCACGGAAAGTATATCTGCTCGTGCGCCGGGACGAGATGCGTGCTTCCAAAATCATGCAGAAACGTGTAGAGATGCTTCCTAATATTGAAGTATTGTGGAATACCGAAACTGTGAAGCTGAACGGTGAAGACGGACTGGAATCTGTTTTAGTAAAAAATAATAAAACCGGCGAGGAGCAACTTCTGGACGCAACTGGTTTCTTTGTAGCAATTGGTCACAAACCTAACACGGATATTTTCAAGGGTTATCTCAATATGGATGAAACCGGATATATCCAGACTATCAAAGGAAGTGCATGCACCAATGTAAAAGGTGTGTTTGCTTGCGGTGACGCTCAGGACAATGTTTACAGACAGGCTATTACGGCGGCAGGTACCGGATGTATGGCTGCCCTTGATGCTGAGAGATTCCTGATGGAGCGTGAAGTAGAGACTATTATTGAAGAAACAGCTTAATATTTGCCCAACCCCTAATTCTGAATCAGGCTGTCACGTAGCACTTGTAGCACGGGGCGGTCTGATCTGGTTTTTTATTAATATGAAATTAAAGCTTATTGTAAGTTTGCTATTCACCGTGTGTTTGATCTCCTGGAACACGCAAGCGCAAGAGCGAGGAAAATTCCAGAAAAATCCAAAAATCAACCAGTCCGGAAACAATGCCAACGAAGGACCTACCCGGATCAGCGCCCCCCAGCCTGAGGACGAATACCAGGTAGAAACATCCAATCTGAAATTTCAAAGCCAGTTTGAACCGGTAAAACCCCTTAACCCTGTTGTAAGCGAAGACACTGCCACGATCGATGAAGGCGAAACCGACGTCGTTGAAGTCGTTGATTCTTTACTTGTGGCAGATGAATGGGTAAAGTCGGCGGAATATTATGTGATTTGGGACGCCCGAACGATTAACCCTTACGGGCTGAGTCCGCTGGAATTCGACGAACCGGTGGACTTGAAATTATACGATACTACGGCGAGCCGGCTCTGGAGCACGCCCATGCTCGCTACCAGGCCTACGTCCAACTTCGGCTACCGCTGGGGAAGATGGCATAACGGCAGTGACCTGGACCTGGAAACCGGGGACACTGTGCGATCCACTTATGACGGAATGGTCCGGATCGTTGCCTGGGACGGCAGCGGTTATGGTCGTTTTGTCGTTGTACGGCATTATAATGGTCTGGAAACACTGTACGGGCATTTGTCCAAACAACTTGTAGAATCCGGTCAAATGGTTAAAGCTGGTGAAGTACTTGGGCTGGGCGGCAGCACAGGCCGTAGCACGGGATCACATCTCCACTACGAAAACCGGTATGAGGGAAATCCGTTTGACCCCAGATATATTTTTGATTGGGACAATAAAATGATCAAGTCCGACCACTTTTTGCTAACCAGCAGCGTTTGGAACCACCTTCGGGGGAAGTCCAGCAGAAGCGAGTTCGAGAGTGGCGATGCACCGGTTGCCTATACACGTTCTGTGCTTCACCGCGTAAGATCCGGCGATACCCTCAGTTCTATTGCAGGAAAATATGGCGTTAGTATTTCTTCCATAGCCCGTCGCAACCGTATGTCGACACGCGCCACATTGAGGATCGGGCAAAAGCTTCGCATCAAATAATTAAAAACTTATGAAACTTGATATTCTTGCCATCACTGCACATCCGGACGATGTGGAGTTATGTTGTGCAGGTACGCTTCTGGCGCAAATAGCCTTGGGCAAAAAAGTAGGTATTGTTGATCTGACCAGGGGTGAACTCGGTACCAGGGGAACGCCCGAAGGACGTGTTCAGGAAGCATTGGACGCAGCCAAACTACTGAACGTGGCGGTGAGAGAAAATGTAGGGCTGGCTGACGGGTTTTTCCAAAATAACGGGGCACATCAAAAAGCGATCATACCCTACATCCGGAAGTATCGGCCCGACATTGTGATCACCAATGCCATCGACGACAGGCACCCTGATCACGGCAGAGGCGGGCAGCTTGTTTCCGACGCCTGCTTTTATTCGGGATTGAGAATGGTCAAGACGTGCGATGAAACGGGGAAGGAGCAGGAAGCATGGCGCCCGGGCAGGGTTTTTCATACCGTGCAAGACCGTTACATCAGTCCAGACTTTATCGTAGATATCTCGGATTTTCATGATAAGAAAATAGAAGCCATTCGTGCCTTCAAAAGCCAATTCCATGTACCGGAATTTGACGAAAACAGCAATGAGCCCCAGAGCTACATATCCACACCCGAATTTCTTGAATTCGTTATTGCACGGGCAAGGGAAATGGGCCATGCGATCGGAGTTACGTTCGGGGAGGGTTTCACTTCTGCTAGGAAACTGGGCGTCAAAGATCTTTCCGCTTTTATCTAAATTTTTCACGATGAATTATTGTTAAATAAAAGTAAGATGATTTAACCTTTTGAGCCTCTGTTATCGTATCTAAAGGAAATTATTAAAAACTATAGACAGCATGAAAAATACATTGGCGTCTTTGCTCGTGGCAACTTTTGTTATCCTTCTTCAGAATTGTTACGGGCAGTCTTCGCAGCAAGGAACGGATCAAAAAAAAGGTACCCCATACTCGCGAACTGACACTTCAAAAGTCATCAAAAGCAACCAGGAATGGCAAAAGCTTCTTTCTCCGGAGGTTTACAATATTGCCCGTTTAAAAGGAACAGAAAGGCCATTTACGAGCAAATATGAGCATTCAAAAGAGATAGGAACGTTTTATTGCGCAGTCTGCGGAAACGCGCTTTTCAAGAGCGATGCAAAATATGAAAGCGGCTGCGGGTGGCCGAGCTTCTTTGAGCCGATCAGCAAAAAATCAATTATTGAGGCAAAGGACAACAGCCTGGGCATGCAAAGAATAGAGGTGATGTGCGGCCGCTGCAAGTCACATTTGGGCCATGTATTCGATGACGGCCCGCCGCCTACCGGTTTGCGTTATTGTATCAACGGTGTGGTACTGGATTTTGAAAAAGCCAAAACTGCAGAAAAGAAGTACAACAAGAAAACCAAGCCCGAGACAGGGAGCTAGACTCACATCTCGTCTCTATAACCCAGGGTTTAAACCCTGGGTTATAGACATGCACGAGGCAGACTAGTCCTCAAACTTCCCCAACATAATACCGATATTGAAACCCATCGCCAGGCTCGGGAACGTCTCAATCGAACCGGGCCTGTTGTTTTCCCAGAAGTACCCGGATCCGGAAAAGTTAAAATCGTCAACCCCATCAGACAGGCTTCTGACCCTGTACTGACGAAGGCCGAAACCAGTGAAAACATCCAATGTCATGCGGTTGGAAAAATAAAACTGCCATCCGGCTTTCACATGCGCAGCACCGACCGATCTGGCCGATTTGATATCCTTGTTTTCGAAATAACCGCATGTTCCGTTGACACAGTCCATACCGACGAACTTATTCTCCCTGTAGATTACTTTCTTGAACATAAACTCAGGACCCACATAGCCCCTCGCCCACTTTTTTCCAAAATAATAATACCGGAGCTGTGTCCGGGTTTTGAAGATTTCCTTATCAGGCCGATAATCGTAGCCGGAATACCATATACTAAATGACGAATGTCCATAGCCCAGATCCTGCTGAAGGGTTAGTTTTTCATGTCCAAGAGGTATTTCCACACCAAACTGGACTGTGTTATCGATATCAAATAACGTGAGCGGCGAAAATTTCACGATTACGTGCCCAGGTGCGGATCTGGCATTTATTTGTGCAAAACATGGGCTAATAAAAAAAAGCAGCGTTACTACTAATCCGGACACTTTCCTCATAAAACCGGTATTTTACTTAGAAATTCAACATTGTCACTATTATCATATCTATATTGAAAGAGTCCTTTCTCGCCAGTGATGATAAGATTGTTATTCCGGACGATCACATCGTACGAAGGTAAGTCCTCAAAATGATGCTTCAAAACAGGATTTCTTGGCTCAGTGATGTCCATAACCTTAAAGCCATTTTCTCCTTCACAAACAAAAAGTTTGTTACCTGAAACTCCAAGCCCGTAGGGAGAAGTCATCGCCTGAGTGCTCACCATTACCGGCTGCGATTTGTTGCTCACATCTACTACGTCCAGGGAACTGAACGTATTGCCCAAGCGGCAAGCTACTCCCGAACGCAAAGTCACATACGCATACTGGCCCTGTACGACCACAGGATCACAAGACTGGATGTGGGTGTATTTTGTTACAAACGAAGGATTGTTGGGATTGCTGTTGTTGTAGATGTACATCCCATCGTTAGCACCGATGAAAAGATGGTTCTGATACGGAAAAATGGTTTCGATACCAACGTTCATGTCTTTTTTTTGCGCCTTTACAGGGTTTCCGGCATTGGCGATATCGTACACTTCCAGGGATTCTTTTGAAACAATATAAAGGGTGTTGCCTGTAATCGCAAATCTCGCCATGGAGCCGCCGACACCAGTCTGGGGTGAGACGCTTGAGTCGGCATTTTCCTGGCAGCCGATCAGTAGCATGATCAGTCCGATCAGCGTGAGGCCAATAAAAAAAAGAGGGGCTAATTTTTTCATAAGCAGCGTATAGTTTTCAGGAATAGTTGGATGAAGAATTAACGGTAACATTTAGGTCTTTCTGACATAGGTACTTTCTCCCAGCCTATCACGATACCCTTTTTATCCTCCGCACATTCAAAATAGATATTCCGGAATGACGGGTAATTATTGACCGGGATTGCATCTGCAATTGTTTTGGTCAGCTTCGGGGACTTGGGGTCACTGATGTCGAAAACAACCATATTTGACATGTTGTCCGCATATAGCCAGCTACCCTTTGCAGCCATATCATAGTTTCCCGGAATTGAAATAAAGGACAGGTTTTCCGGGTTTTTGGGATCGGAATTATTGATAACATGAATTCCTTCACCTGACTCATTGACAAAAATATAAGGATCAAGAAGGTAAATTTTACCGGGCTTGGATAAGAGCCGCGGCTCCTGGATTTGAATTTTCGCTACCTCTTCGGCAGTCGCATAGATCGGCCGGTAGCCGGTGCCATCGAATTCTATTCCGTTAAAAGGTACGCTGTCATCTGTGATACAGGACAAGGAGGCAAATAGAAGCAGAAAAATGGGCAGAATATTTTTCATAGAATGGTATAGTATTAAACGTTCCTTTTCCTTTCGGACACAACGTTGCAGAAAAACGTTGCACAGGCAGTTCAAAATAATCAGGGAGCACCGAAATTTTACCGTTTAATATGTTTTCAGGCAAAAAATGGCCCTTACGTACCTCAGAACGAGTACACACTACATGTTTTCCATAGTTTTGCATTTTTAACGTTCCTGTACCTATTCACTATGAAAAAAATTCTAAAAATCGCCGGCATTCTCGTGCTGGTTCTAATCATGTTTGCACTCGGGGCGGTTGCTTATGTAAAAACAGCCCTGCCCGATGTAGGCGAAGCTCCTCAGCTCAACATTGAAAAAACACCCGCCCGTCTGGAACGCGGCGAGTACCTTGCCAATCACATTACGGTTTGTATGGATTGCCACAGCACACGTGACTGGACCCTGTACGGGGGACCTTTGAAAGAAGGAAATTTGGGAGGTGGCGGCGAAGCCTTCAACAAAGACATGGGCTTTCCGGGCAATTTTTATGCGAGAAACATTACACCTTATGCACTGGGAAACTGGACAGATGGTGAGATTTTCAGGGCTATTACGACCGGTGTAAGCAAAAATGGAAACCCTTTGTTTCCTGTAATGCCATATCACGGTTACGGCCAGCTTGATACCGAAGACATTTACAGTCTGATTACTTATGTAAGATCCTTGAAGCCGGTTAAAAACGATGTACCTGCTTCTGAAGCTGATTTTCCGGTTAATATTTTGCTCAATACCATGCCCGCCAAAGCAAATCCCGGTAAACGCCCGGATGAAACCGACATACTGAACCACGGTAAATACCTTGTCCTTGCTGCCAATTGCGTCGAATGTCACAGCCAAACCGAAAAGGGCGCAAAAATACCTGGTACAGAATTCAGCGGTGGTATGGAATTCAAATTTCCCTCTGGCACCGTGCGTTCGTCCAACATCACTTCCGACAATAAAACGGGGATCGGTTTGTGGAGCGAAGACGCTTTCGTAAAACGTTTTAAACTGGATAACGACTCGGGGTATGTTCCCCACAAGGTTGGACCAAAGGATATGAATACGCCAATGCCTTGGGGCATGTACAAGGGAATGGACGAAAAAGACCTCAGAGCTATTTATAGGTATCTGAAAACAATCAAACCGATTGAACATCAGGTTGTCAAATTCACGCCCAATTAAAACACAGTGAGATCAGCGCGAGAAACCCAGCAAGTCCATCATTCCCAGGAACTCAGGCTGATATTCTGCGCTGATCTTTATTATCCCACCCGAAACAGGGTGTACAAATTCCAGTTGCGTGGCATGCAGTAACATGGTCATCATCTGGAATTTGTCTTTAAAAAACTTGTTCTGCTTATTGCAACCATGCGGCCGGTCTCCGATGATCGGATGAAGAATATGAGCCATATGCTTTCTCAGCTGGTGCATGCGGCCGGTCGTGGGCGTTAATTCGACCAGTGAGTACCTCGACGTGTTATGTTTTCCAATAGCAAAAGGTACCTCTTGCCTTTGTAATGTTATATAAGAAGTAAATGCCTCCTGAACAGTGCCGTCTTCTTTTTGTAACGGATAGTCAATCTCCCCTTTGTCGTCCGTAAATCCCCGGACAATCGCCCGATATTTCTTTTTCACCTGCCCGTTGGCAAATTGTACTTGCATCAAACTGTTCATTTCTTCGTCTAAGGCAAATAGCAATACACCAGCTGTTTTTCGATCCAGGCGATGGACAGGATATACTTTCTGGCCAATCTGGTCTCTCAGAATCTGTACCGCAAAAAGATCTGCGTCTGCCGCCATAGAAGTACGGTGCACCAGAAGCCCGTGGGGCTTATTTATGGCTACCAGGTCTGATCCCTGATAGACAATATCCAGTTGAAAACGATCGGTTGAAAGCAACTCCATTGACATCCAAATTCCGGGCTTAGTCGGCCGCTTCAATAGTTTTCCTGCTATGCCTGATCCGGAACCTGATGATTGCCCATAAGACGAGATAAAGTATTCCTAAAAGCATTCCTATCTCCATGCTGAAAACCAAAGCTGTACGGTCCAGGGCACTTTCAAACAAATTTTTGAGGATTGCCATCGGATCATGCAGTATATCCCAGCTGTTCATACGCCTTACCCGCCCCAAATACACGCCGAACCCGGCCAGCGGCAGGCTCATTAAAAGAAAAACCGTACTTACACTCCTGCTAAAAACACGCCGCCAGGAGCGGTGTATCCAATACAACGAAACAAGCCCGTTGAAGAGGCTGACTTCCGCATAAAAAAACAGCATGATGGTATCATGCCAGGTAAGGTCCCGCTGATAATCCACAGTCAGATGCGCCAGATCGGTGATCATGTACGGGGCATTTGGGAAAAAAGCAAGCCATATGAAACTTAAAATGATAAGCCACACGGGAATTTTACCAAAACGTTTGGTGAAATTATCGGCAAGGAAGGCTACGATCAGAGGAATCCAGCTTAAAAACAGATTCCAGTCCATTGAAAAATCAACGGGAGAATTAAAATAAATCCTGATAAGATGAAAGAATACTGCCACCAGGCTGAGTACCAGCAGGAGCAGCAGTGAAAACAACCCCTCCATGGTAATAATGGGAGGATCTGACACGCTAAACTTATAATTTCTTATCCAATCAATTAAACGGTCCAATAGTTATTAATTTAAGTTCATGCATGACGATCTGAAAAAATCAATGCCAAGCAAAAAGGATAAACACTCCTTGATGCTGCTTACGTCTCTGACAAACTCTGAATGGCAGTTATGCCTGGGTGGTTGGGTTCGTTTGTTCCCTTTTGGGCTTACGTCTGTTTTTTCTTCCGGCAACTTTGCCCGTTGGCTTATTGCTGCCAGCGTTACCGCTGCCGGGTTTCCTTCGTCCGGTGGTTCTGAAACGTTTGGGTTCGAATACTGGCGGCTCGCCTAGCCCCAAATCCTGTGTAATACTTCTTTTTTCAACTTCTTTTTCAAAAAGGCGTTCAATTTTCAGAACGTATTTCTGATCCGCTTCATTTATAAACGTAATCGCAGTCCCTTTTGATTCAGCACGCGCTGTTCTTCCGATCCGGTGCACATAGTCCTCCGGATCGCGCGGAACATCATAATTTACGACATGGCTCAGGTTATCAATATCAATACCCCGGGATAACACATCTGTCGCCACTAAAACGGGAAAAGTTCTGTTTTTGAAATCCCTTAGCACAATTTCACGGTCGGCCTGTTCCGAATCCGACGAGATCCCCTGCGCCCGCAATCCAAGCTTACGCAACGACCTGACGATCGGCTCCACAGTCGATTTTCTCGAAGTGAACAGTACCATACTTGTATTCTGAACCTCACTTAGCAAATGAATCAGCAACGGAAGTTTTTGCTCATCTTTTGCCATATAAAACTGCTGATCGATCCTGTCAACCGGTCGCGACACGGCCAGTCTGATTTCTTCCGGATTGTGAAGAATCCTTTTAGCCAATTCTCCGATTTTGGAAGGCATGGTTGCAGAGAACATCAGTGTTTGCCGCTTTGCCGGAAGAAAACTCATGATTTTGAGAATATCACTCAAAAAACCCATATCGAGCATCCGGTCTGCCTCGTCAAGCACCAAATGTTTCAAATGTGCAAAACTCACGTACCCGAGCTGCAAATGTGCAATCAGACGACCAGGCGTAGCGATAATAATATCCGCACCTTGTGTAAGCGCTTTTTTCTGCTGGTCCCATTCAGGGCCTTTATTGCCTCCATACACAGCAATGCTGGTAGCTCCGACAAAATAACCCAGCCCCTGGATCTGCTGATCGATTTGCACTGCCAGCTCGCGTGTAGGCACAAGGATAAGTGCACCTGTCTGCTCGTTGGTTTCGTGGGCCACCTTGTCAAGAATCGGAATGAGGTAGGCGGCTGTTTTACCCGTACCTGTTTGTGCGCAAGCCAACAGATCTTTACCGCTAAGAATAGACGGAATCGCTTGTTCCTGAATAGGTGTGGCTTGCTGATAATTCATGGAGTCCACGGCGTTCAGCACGTCTTCGTGGAGTTCAAATTCATTGAAATTCAAAATTCAGCTTGTAAAGTCTATAAAAACTGTATTTACAGACAAGTTAATAAAAGCTGACATTAATTTTCCAAGTCAGCAAACCGCTTGATTTGAACAAATATAAAAAATATCGGGCTAAAAAGAAAGAAGCGCGGGAAAACAGGAATGCCAGAATTTACCGGCACGCCCGTCGTCCTGCGCTCGATCACCCAAATGGAATTACCCGTTTACCGCCACCAAGTCCTTCGCCTCCTGTTCACTGTACAGCCTGGATTTGGTAATAAAGCGTATTCCCATCGGAATTTCCAGAGAAAAACTAGATCCTCTTCCCGGCGTGACATCAATGGTGAGCTGGGTATGTTTCCAATATTCGAACTGATCCCTGCTCATAAAGAATTCACAGCCGGCTATTTCTCCAAGCAGCACATCGCTGTCGGATGTCCTGAATTCTCCTTTTTCAAAACACATCGGTTGCGACCCGTCACAACATCCTCCGCTCTGGTGAAACATCAGATCTCCGTAACGCTCCTTCAGTTCGTCAACAACTTTTTCTGCCTCAGGCGTTATTAATACCCTGGATGTCATATCGTTGCTTATTTTGTTCAGAAAAATCCCAACTTATTTTTGTCATAGGAAATCAGCATGTTTTTGGTCTGGCGATAATAACCAAGCATCATTTTATGGTTTTCGCGCCCAAATCCCGATTTTTTATATCCACCGAAAGGCGCGTGAGCCGGATAGGCATGATAATTATTTACCCATACCCGGCCAGCCTGTATAGCGCGCGGCACCTGATAAATCTCGTGGGCATCGCGGGTCCACACTCCTGCTCCCAGACCGTACAAGGTATCATTGGCAATTGCAATCGCCTCTTCTGTGGTTTTAAAAGTGGTTACGCAGACAACGGGTCCAAAAATTTCCTCCTGAAAGACCCGCATTTTGTTATGCCCTTTAAAAATAGTAGGCTTGATGTAGTACCCACCCGAAATACCGTTTTCAAATGTCTGCGCATCGCCGCCTGCCAGCACTTCCGCTCCTTCTTCTTTTCCTATCTTTAAATACGAAAGGATTTTTTCATACTGATCATTGGAAGCCTGTGCGCCCATCATCGTAGTTGAATCCAGCGGATGCCCCATTTTGATTGCATTGGTACGCTCAATAACACGGCTCATAAATTTATCATAGATACTTTCATGAACCAGGATCCTCGACGGACATGTACATACTTCTCCCTGGTTGAGGGCAAATAAAACTGCGCCTTCAATAGCTTTATCAAAAAATGCGTCGTCTTCATCGGCCACCGAAGGAAAGAAAATATTTGGTGATTTTCCACCCAGCTCCATTGTCACCGGAATGAGGTTATCCGATGCATACTGCATAATAAGCCGGCCTGTTGTGGTTTCGCCCGTAAAAGCGACCTTGGCGACCCGAGGGGAAGAAGCAAGTGGCTTACCTGCCTCCACACCAAATCCGGATACAATGTTCAAGACACCCGGGGGAAGAATATGGCCGATCAGTTCCATCAGCACCATAATAGAGGTTGGAGTTTGTTCAGCTGGCTTCACCACAACGCAGCAACCTGCCGCAAGGGCGGGCGCTATTTTCCAGGTAGCCATAAGCAAGGGGAAATTCCAGGGAATAATCTGCGCTACAACACCCAGCGGCTCATGTAAGTTGATGCAGACCGTATTTTCATCATGCTCCGACACACTTCCTTCCTCCGCTCTGATCACGCCTGCAAAATACCTGAAGTGATCCACACACAAGGGCAGATCCGCCGCACGCGTTTCACGGATGGCTTTGCCATTGTCAATTGTTTCCACAACGGCCAGATATTCCAGATTATCCTCAATAACCTGCGCGATCTTTAACAAAAGATTACTTCTGCCAGCAGCAGATGTTTTGCTCCACGAAGGAAATGCCTGATGCGCTGCATCCAGTGCGTTTTCAATATCTTCTTTAGTAGACCTTGCAGCTTTTGTAAACACCTGGCCATCGATCGGGGAAACATTTTCAAAGTATTCGCCCTTAATGGGCTCCACGAATTTCCCGCCAATGAAATTTCCATATTTTTCCTTGAACTCCGGCCTCCTGGCCAGGTTTTCACTGACGTTCGCCTTAGGCTCAGCAACTGGGTTTTGGGTTTCTGCACTCATATCATTAAGGGATTAATTAATTGAACATTGAATACAAACTTACCTCCGAGCCTCGTTAATCATTGGTACAATCGTTCCATATTGTAGCATAAATATCTCATTTTATCAAAAAAGAATTATATTTATTTAACTAATTTGAGCGGGCAAAATGGAGGACATGGATCAGGGGCAGATGAAAAAAATCCGCGAGAATGTATGAAACAAGCTATACATTACGTAAACGCTCCCATTAACTATGTCCGCCGGATACAAATTAAACCAGGTAGCTCTCTCAGCAGAAAGATCCCTCAAAACACTCGTCGAAAACCGGCGTGCTTTTACACTTCAGAATTGCGAGCTTAACCTTTTTGAAACCCTGCAGACCTCTGAGCTGGTGTCGCTGACTTTCCCGGATTTTGTGGTGACCAGTATGCTAAGAGGGAAAAAAGTAATGCACCTCTTTGATAAGCCTGGCTTTGAATACCTGCCGGGAGAGTCGGTCATTGTGCCGGCGCACGTCACTATGAAAATTGACTTCCCGGATGCCACCAAAGAAAATCCCACTCAGTGCATCGCGCTGGCCCTCGATCACATCAAAATCCAGCAGATCATCGACCGCCTCAATGAACAGTACCCAAGACAGGGGCAGCATCAGTTCTGGCAGCTGCATCATAACCAGTATCATTTCCTGAATAACATCGAGCTGGCCCAGACAATGAACAAGTTGATCAGCATTTGTTCGGGTTCTTCCCTAAGCAAGGACATTTTCGCTGACTTAACCCTGCAAGAGCTTGTCGTCCACATTATCCAGACACAAAACCTGCAGACGGCCATTGATGATCCCCACGCGAATACAGACAGTCCCCTGGCTTACGTAATCAATTATATCAGGGCGAACATTACAGAAAAGATACAGGTAGATGAGCTCAGCGAAAAGGCATGCATGAGCAGAACATCATTTTACAGGGCATTTAAGCGCGAATTCAGCATTAGCCCGCTTGACTTTATATTGCAGGAAAAAATCAAAAAAGCCAAGCATTTACTCTCGGAAACAAAAGCAAGCATTTCTGACGTATGTTACCAGCTTGGATTTTCTGATCTAAACTATTTCGGCAGGCAATTCAAAAAATCCGAAGGTATATCCCCTACCCAATATCGAACTGTATCGGGTGTGAACGTTGGGAAATAACGCATACAATTTCCGACTATCTAAGCTATATCATGAAAAAATACAATCTGCAATTTTCCTTCGGTCTGTCATTTTATTCCGTTAGCTCAATTGTCAAAATAGTTTGATTCATTAATATTCCTAGAGTTTATTAAGGCTTCAAAAACAACCCAACCAATCACTTCTCAAAATCCGCATTGGGCTGCTATTTGCCTTGCTATTATGCATGTCCATTGTTAAGACACAAAATATCCTTCAAGTAACCATCAACAATTATTTCTATTAAAAATACCTCATTTACAGATCATTAAATTAAAATACCGGGAAATATTATTGGTATTGGAAGGTGATTGGGTGCGTTACCGTTTAATAAGTTGCGGATAAAAGAAGACAAGCAAATTTTTATTGAGGGTAATAATTTTTTCAAAGTTCATGCATCGGTTAAACACCCTATTACTCAATTCTTTATTAGCGGTTACAAATTCAAGTCGGCGAGTTTTTGCAATTTAATATTGGATTTTATTCCTATCACAAGATATTCTCCTGGCGTTTTTATTGTTTTTTTAAATAAAATTTGTTTGTATATTTGATATGATAAATCCTACTTATCATATCCCGGAATTTCATATAACAGGGCAGATTTAAGTTGCAAAAACATCAGGCTTGGTAAGCCGCTGCTCTATCCGGTTTCATTGTTAAAAATGTTTACGGACAATGAATGAAATTCGGTTTGTGTCGTATCAGTTATTCTTAGATAAAAGCGATTGCCCGGGTCACTATGTGCCGGAGTTGCAGATAACATCAGTTCCTGAGTAATTCGTTAGCAGGTCTGTCAATAACCAAACATGAAAGAGTAACGTCATACCAACTGGTACCAAGCAGGCATTGAAAAATGCAGAAAAGAAGTACACACATTTTAAACTATCACCACTGAAAACCTATGAAGAAGAAATCCATTTTTAGTTAAATTTCCCTTCGACTATGACCAACGTTATAATCATTGAAGACGATTCAAAAGTAGCCTGCGAATTAAAGGAAATGATTGAGCAAACCGGCTCGGATTTTAAGGTTTGCGCCATACTTCACACAGTTCTGGATGCCAGAGTATGGCTGATGAGCAATAAAGCGCCACAGCTTATTTTTTGCGATATTCAGCTGGCAGACGGACTGGGGTTTGAAATCTTCCGGAATCTTCCGATAGCTGCGCCGGTAATTTTTAGCACTTCCTATGATGAGTATGCGCTCAAAGCCTTCGAAAATAACGGAATAGACTATCTCCTGAAACCAATTAATAACACCAGACTTCAGAAAAGCCTAAGGAAATTTGTTCAGCTAAAAGAACTATTCGTAGAAGGTAACTCACTGTATAACAAGAGGATAAATAATTCGGTATCGTACATGAACGGATATAAAAGTTCGCTCCTGGTTTACTACCAAGACAAAATTATACCCATTAGTATGGACAAGCTGGATTTTATCTATTACAATAACTACACGGTAACTGTACATTCGCAAAACACGCATTATGAAACGCGCGATACACTGAACAATATCATCACAACCCTTAACCCGCGCGATTTTTTCCGCGCCAACAGGCAGTTCATTATCCATAGAAAAGCCGTAACGAGCATTCAGCAGTATTTTGGCAGGAAACTTTTAATCGGAACTGTCTCACCTACTCCGGAGCCAATTATTATAAGCAAGGCAAACGCATCTGAGTTTTTGAAATGGGTGGAAGGCGTAAATTACCAAAGCCCGCTCCCTTTAATATTGGAAAATGCCCGCTTTATAAATTAATTTGCCCGACTAGTTGAGGTTTTATTTGGATATGAATATAATTTGTACACATTTGTTTCACCAATCATATCGAGCGTATCAATCCTCTGTTGAAATAAGTTTTCAAAACATCAGTCAAAGTCAAGTAAAAGATTCCATAAATTTAAAATCCTAGTTATTAGTCAGTTATCTGCCTTGCGGAGAGGTTATGAATGTTATATAAACATGGTAATCAGAAGGCTCAGTAATTTGGTGGTTAATGATGGTAATTCAGAATAATGCTGCATATCGTAAAATGATTACGAATTGAATTGTAGAATTAGCTCTTACGTATACCAAAATCCGTTAAAGTTGACTTACCTGTCTACTTAATTAAAGCCAAGTCATAAAATGGTTATTGGGGTTTCAAGTTCGTCTGGATAATTATCTATTCAACCATAAACTAAATAATATGATATATAAGTTTACCATAAAAGCACAAAATATCAAAAGTAAGTTTCAATGAGAGTTATAGTAGTTGTACTTATTTTGTAGAAATTATTTTAAACGTATATAGAAATACGTAAATAAAGGGTTTGGAGATAACCCAAAACAAATTCACTACATACGAAGCGACCGCTGAGCACGTGTAACAAAATGCAAATCGAATTTCATAAAAACCTAAGTTGAACTTATTGCAAATCTTAATGCCGTTACAGAGATGATCATCCTGACTTTGCCCGTCCCCTGAAAGAATAAAATAAAAAGTTAACTTAATATACACCTAGATGATAGAAGAAATTACTATTAGTCCAATCAATCAAGGCGACATCGCGCTATGCCCGGGAACGTTACCCGTAATTGCGATCGCTACAATCCGGATGTCTGATTTTACTCAACGATAAAATAAAGAAAGATACTAATACCTCGAATGACTGTCAGAATACAGTGGCCAAATTCAAAAAGGTGCACTGCCCAATTGTTCTCATCGATATGATTCAATAATTCCTTCACAGCCCCTATTCGAAACAAAAAAATTGCCGCAGTGACCTGATCACTACGGCAATTTACAAGTTCAAAATCACGATGACCACCTACTCGGTCAAAGGTCTCACCTGAATGTCTTTATAAAATACCACGCTTTTCGGGTCATGTGCCTGCAAGGCGAAGGTTCCGCTACTCAAAATCCGATTTTTCATCCCCTCGGGTCTCTTGTCTGCATCTGTTTCCTCATAGTCAACCACAGTTTTATCATTGATTTTAATAGTAATATGTTTCCCTTCTACCTTGATATATTCGGTATACCACTCGTCATCCTTTACGTAAGTTTCCTTAACATCCTGAATATCATAAAGGCTCCCGGTCCTCTTCCAGTCGGTATGCGAATTATTGACCTGAATTTCATATCCTTTGGACGGCCAGCCACCTTCCTGATAGGTCGTATGAATGTAAATCCCAGAATTTGCGCCTGGCTTGGTTTTGACCTGCGCCCGGAATTCAAAATTTTTGAACATATGATTTTTTACCGGCCCGTCATAAAACAAATGTGCACGGGGGCCAGCTACCTGAATCGTCCCGTCCACAACCTTGAAAGAGGATGCGTTCTCTCCAACTTTCCATCCGTCCAGATTATTTCCATTAAAAATAGAAACCCAACCATCCTGGGCAAAGGAAGCAGCGGAGGCAAGTACACTGAATGCCATACCCGCGGCTAATTTGATGAATACTTTCTTCATATCTCCAAAATTATAATTTGTAAAATTTTAATAAACTCGCCGCTACTAAGTACATAAAATCTCGAAAACAGACAAAACTACTCCCACAAGATTAAATATTAATATTCCAATCTTCGGACTCTTCACAGACCTACCGGCAGCATTGAATTGCATCCTAGACTAAGCACTATGGTAGGTGAGCGACCTCGGCAAAATCCAAGGAAAGTTAGGCGTCAAGCGCATAGTAATATATCAAAATCCGTTTTAGGAGAATTTTACGCTCCTTCGCATAGTCTCATTTTACCGGTTGGGTTTCTGGCATCCATATCAAAATATCTCAAAACAGTGGTTTATAAATTGATACACAACCCATTACTCAAACAACTTAATAATGTTACCTATTTTCATAATTTTGCTCATTTAAAAAAAAATCAGCGTATCACACTGCAAAGTCTTATATTTTTTATCTTAAATTTGTCCAACTTTACACAAAATCAAAATTCCGGTTTCAGCGTATCGTTGCCCTGTAAATTGCGCCGATAGACAAAACCGAATTCTTATGCTTGACTGGTTATTTGATAAGAAACAGAAAAAAGAATTGGATATGTCCCACATAGCGATAGACATCCATTCTCATATGATCCCTGGAATAGACGACGGCGTTGAAACTGTTGAAGACGCTGTTGAAATGGTCAGGAAACTGCAGGATCTGGGTTATAGCAGAGCAGTAACCACTCCTCACGTGATGTGGGACTGCTATAAGAACACCCCGGAAATAATTCTGTCCGGGCTGGAAGATGTTCGAAAAGCATCAAAAGAAGCGGGCCTCACTTTACAGATCGATGCCGCAGCGGAATATTTCATTGATGAGCACTTCATTGAATTGCTGACAACCGGCCAGCAATTGCTGACATTACCCGGTAATCGTCTTTTGGTGGAATTGCCCTATTCGACGCCACTGATGAACACTTCCGAGACGCTTTTTTCGATTCTGGAGAGGGGTTATCAGCCAGTTCTCGCCCATCCTGAGCGGTATACCTACTTCTATTCAGATCCATCTGTGTATAAAAAACTGGCAGATCAGGGATGCGAGTTGCAGGTCAATGTACTGTCACTTACCAGCTATTACGGGGACAACGTAAATAAAATGGCAGAATGGCTTCTCAGGCATGATTTGATCTCGTTCCTGGGTACCGATGCCCACCGGATGCAACATCTGGAAATGATTAGAAAAAGCGATAAAAACAAGTGGATATCCAAATATCCCTTTCAAAATGAAAAACTTATTAATATTTAATGATGATAAGTTGAATTTAATCTACATTTGTTCTAAAATGGGATACTCGCCCGTATTGGATAATATTAAGAACTAAACTCACACATATGTCATAGAAAGAATCTTCAATACCCAGATCTCATACCGATCGTCAAAATTGCTCCTTTTCAACGATCGACTATCCACGAATTTTATCACTTAGAATCAGTTCATTACAAATAAAAATACTTACTCACCGCCGATTTCATGAACATACACCGCTCTAGCCTCACAAAACTATTTATTATACTCCCTTTCGCTTTTCTTGCGATTATCGGTGGAATCACCTCATGCGTTTCGCCAAAAACAATTGTATATTTCCAAGGTGACACTGCGCGCTACTCCTCAGCTAAGATCACTCAAACCTATGTTCCTGTGATCGAAAGCAACGATATGCTTTCCATTGTTGTAGGTAGTTTGAACCAAGAGGCAAATGCCATTTTCAACGCAGCCAATGAATACGTGACTTCGTCAACCAGCTATGGGAACTCGGCGCGTCAGCCTTTCGGCTATCTGGTGGATACGCAGGGAAACATAGAACTTCCTCTGGTGGGCAAAATATTTGTCCAGGGACTTACCACCCGCGTCGCTTCCGACACCATCCGGGCACGTTTACAGCTCTATCTTAAAGAGCCTTCGGTCAACATCAAGAATATCAATTTTAAAGTGTCTGTCCTGGGAGAGGTCAACAAGCCGGCGGTTTATGTAATACCCGATGAGAAAATCACGCTCCCTGAAATTTTAAGCCTTGCAGGTGACCTGACTATCTACGGACGCAGAAGCAATGTGATGATCATCAGGGAAGAAAGAGGAGAGCGCCAGTACATAAGGGTTGACCTTACTTCACGTGATATATTCGAGTCCCCATATTACTACGTACATAAGAACGACGTAATATATGTGGAGCCAGTTAAGGCAAGAATGAATACAACAGACAGGGCAGTCCAGTTAGCGCCATTGTTTATCAGTATGGTAACGGCGTTTGCATTAGCCTTCAACAGATTGAGGCTTTAGATTAACAATAGAAGCACTACTAATTACGACTTGCATGAATACTCAACATAATGAATTTTACCAGGAACAGACGGAGGAACAAGAGCCGAAGTTTGATATACACGCTTATTTGCGTGGCTACCTCCGCTATTGGTTCTTGTTTCCGATATTCCTGGTTTTTACGTTAACGATTGCTTTTTTCTACCTGCAGATATCACAACCTGTCTATCTCTCAAAAGCAACATTGCTGATTAAGGACGAGAAAAAAGGCATTTCAGGAGGATCTGGTGACATTATCGAACAGATGACCCAGTTCACTGGCAACAAGCTTGTAGAAAATGAGGTTGAAATTCTGAAGTCTCAGACGCTTATGGAACAAACTGCAAGCGAACTGGGACTGGATGTGAGCTTCGAGGCCACCGACGGACTTAAGACAATAGACCTCTACAAAACAAGCCCGATTATCTTAAATGCTGAACTGATCTCGGACTTTGCTTATCAGAACCCATTGGTTGTGCACGTACGGGACAGTCTTCATTTTTCGATCAATGATGAAGAAACACTTCGGAAATATGGTCAGAAACTAAGGAACGCCTGGGGGATTTTTACTGTGTTCAAGGGCTCCGAATCGCAGTATACCGATATAAATGTAAATTTCAGCAGCATCTCAGGTCTAGCGGTTAACATGCTGGGTCGGCTTGAAATATCGGCCCCAAACCCTAAAAGTACGGTACTCGAATTGACCTTTGAAGATACTTCCGTTCAGAGAGGAAAGGATGTCCTGAATAAACTTCTGGACGTATATGTACAGTCTTCGCTGAACGATAAAAATAACGAGGCAAGCAATACACTCAAATTCATTGAATCCAGGCTTGGACTGATAACCGGGGAGCTAGGTGATGTGGAACGTGATGTTGAATCCTACAAAACATCGCAGGGTCTTACAGACATTGGTGCTGAATCCAATCTCTACTTACAAAATATAAAAGAAAATGATTCGCAGCTTAATGATGTGAATATTAAGATCTCCGTGCTTGAAAGTGTAGATAACTACATCAAAAACGCAGGCGAAGGCGCTCCTGCCCCTGCTACCTACATGATCACCGATCCTGTCCTTGTGTCCTTGCTGACAAGATACAATGAACTGCAACTGCAGAGAGAAAAATACGCGCAAACCACGCAGGCCAACAACCCACTTCTGGGAACTATTAATACGCAAATTGCAAATACGCGCCAGGCTATAACCGAAAATCTTCAGAATGTACGCCGCGGGCTTGATGTGACCAAAAGAAACCTTGAAGCTGTAAATTCCCGCTTTTCAGCAGGTTTGCGTAGTATTCCGCAAAAAGAACGTGAATATGTGGGCATCAAGCGTCAACAAACCATCAAGGAAGGATTATACCTGTATTTGCTCCAGAAAAGAGAAGAAACTGCACTGGGTTATGCCGCTACGGTTACAGACAGCAGGCTGGTGGATGCACCACTGGCTTCTTATCTGCCGATCAAACCTAAAAAAGGTCTTGTCTGGGCAGGGGCAGGTCTTGCTGGAATTTTGCTTCCTGTACTGCTGATTAATGTCCTGCTGCTGCTAAGCAACACGGTCCAAAACCGGGATGAAATTGTAAATGTTACGCATTCTGCTGTTTTGGGTGAAATCGGACATATGAAAGTATCCAAAGATGAACCTGCCGATGCTGCCATTATCAAAATGACAAGTCGCTCAGCGGTTGCTGAACAATTCAGGGCTTTAAGGACCAACCTGCAATATCTTGGAGACGGCACTTGCCGGGTGTTGATGTTTACGTCCTCCATAGGTGGTGAAGGTAAAAGCTTCGTAAGCGTGAACCTTGCAGCCAGTTTGGCATATTCTGATAAAAAGGTGCTGCTGATCGGGCTTGACCTGCGCAAACCTACGCTCCATGAACGTCTTCATGTATCCAACAAATACGGAGCTTCCAACTGCCTGATCGGGCAGGGAAATATTGATGACTTTATCCAGCCAACAGGAATACACCCGAAATTTGATGTACTTACCAGCGGCCCGATTCCGCCAAACCCCTCTGAATTGTTGAGCAACGGACGCCTGCCAGTGCTGCTGGCTGAGTTGCGCGAGCGTTACGATTACATTTTGATCGACTCCCCTCCTTTCGGATTGGTGACGGACTCTGCATTAATTGCCAAACATGCAGATGCTACACTTTATGTGGTAAGGTTTAATTATACGCTTTTGGATCACCTCAAACGAATCGGGGAAATTCAACGCGGTGGCCGATTCTCTAACCTTTCTGTGATCTTCAACGGTGTTAAATACGGTGGCGGATACGGGTATGGTTACGGGTATGGAGGCTACGGTTATGGATACTACACCGAAGACAAAGAGAGCAAAGTTCAGGGTCTGGAGTCGCGTATCAAGAAAATATTGACAAGAAGCTAGATTGGTTTTATCCGGCAACTTCCATGTAGAACTTATTTCACACCGAAAAAAAAGAGTTGGAAGTTGCTGGACAATAACAAGATGTTGTTTTCTTTCTTGGAGAAAAACCAGATTAAAATTTGAAACCATTTAAAATTGTACTATTTTCAGTTGATCAAATGTAAAAGCGTTTGATTTCATTACAAAAAAGGTAAATATTGCTTTCAATACACCTTACTCAACGTTACTATGAAAAATACTCTTCTCCCCTCCCTCGAACAGTCGGATCGGTCCGTTCACAATGCGTATCACTCGCAGTTAATGTCCTCATTCTAAACCCACCCCCTCAAAGAATTCATTAATCTTATTTTATAAAAAGTATGAAACTAGCAGTAGTTGGAACAGGATACGTGGGCCTGGTTACAGGCACATGCTTTGCCGAAACCGGAAATCAGGTTACGTGTGTCGATATAGACATCAACAAAGTTGAACGTCTTAGAAATGGGGAAATTCCTATATATGAACCAGGTCTTGATGTACTGTTCGACCGGAATGTGGCCGAAGGCCGCCTTACCTTTACTACCAACCTTCAGGAAGGTATTAAAGATGCAGAAGTAATTTTCCTTGCCTTACCTACCCCTCCGGGAGAAGACGGATCAGCCGACCTTAAATATATCCTGAAAGTAGCGCAGGATCTGGGGCCGATTCTTGAAAATTATGCCGTGATCATTGACAAAAGTACTGTGCCGGTAGGAACTGCCGAAAAAGTACATGCGGCCATAGCTGCGAATGCAAAAGTTGACTTCGACGTGGTTTCCAACCCTGAATTTCTTCGGGAAGGTGTTGCGGTGGAAGATTTCATGAAGCCCGACCGTGTCGTTGTTGGAACAACATCTGACAAGGCCAAAAAGGTGATGGAGAAACTTTACGCACCATTGGTGCGTCAGGGAAATCCGGTAATTTTTATGGACGAACGTTCAGCTGAAATGACCAAATATGCTGCCAATTCATTCCTGGCCCTGAAAATCACTTTCATGAATGAAATCGCAAACCTTTGCGAAAAAGTGGGTGCGAATGTAGACGATATCCGTCGTGGTATAGGTACTGACAGCCGTATCGGTAAGAGATTCCTTTTTGCGGGGATCGGTTATGGTGGCAGCTGCTTCCCTAAGGATGTACAGGCACTTGCAAAGACATCGGCAGATTATGGTTATGACTTCCGTACTTTGAAATCTGTAATGGCGGTAAATGATGATCAGAAAAAGAAATTGCTTCCGATCGTCACTGAATATTTCGATGGCGACCTAAGCGGCAAAACTATCGCAGTATGGGGACTTGCTTTCAAACCGTACACAGACGATATCCGCGAAGCTCCTGCTTTGGAAAACATCAAAGCTTTGATTGCTGCCGGTGCCAAGGTTACAGCTTATGATCCTGAGGCTATGGAGAATGTAAAACGTATTATTCCTGAAATCACCTACTGCCATACTGCATACGCAGCTTTGGATGATGCGGACGCATTGATGATCTTCACGGAATGGCCGCAATTCCGTACACCGGACTTCGCGAAAATGGGCAAATTGCTCAAAGAAAAAGTCATTTTTGACGGAAGGAATTTGTACGAACTTGATCAGATGCGTGAGCAAGGTTTCACTTATTACAGCATCGGCCGGGAAGCCTTGAATGTAAAGGAACTGGCTTAATCCCGTACCGGATCCGTTTAGGTATAGGAGATTGTATGATATTCGGCAGCGGGTAATGCCGCTGCCGTAACCTGTTTTTCTTGCAAAGGACAATCCGGTCTTTGGGGCCCTCCCTCATCATCACACCACACAGGAAAATGTTATTCAATTTGCTCAGCTTTGTACCATTCCTTCGTTCCTGACAGCCTCTTTGCTGATAAAATCCACCTGAACCAGAACGGTGTTGATGCCTTTAACAACAAGCTGATGGAAACCCTAGAAAAAATCATGATAATTACTGACCGAGATTTCCCCCGGGAGATCAGTGTAGCCACAAGCCCAGGCCAGCTTATTATCCTTCCAGTAAATTTTGCAGAATGAATACCGCCAGCGCATTAAAGAAAAATTTAATATCCAATATTGTACTGTTCGTTCTTAACGGGATGATCAGCTTCTGGCTACCTCCTTTCTTGGTAAGAAAGCTGGGTATCGGAGCCTATGGGCTTATCCCACTCTCAACATCTATTATTGGATATGCCGCCATTGTAACCGTTGCCATCAATAATTCCTTGTCCAGATTTCTGGCCCTGGACCTGGCCAACCATGATGACGCGGCAGCCAACAAAACATTCAATACTGCATTCACCTCGCTGTTTGTGCTGATCTCACTACTTGCACCGGGGCTGTTTATTTTTTCCTATAATATATCATCATTTATCTCGGTACCTTCCGGGATCGGTCATGACGCGTCGGTACTTTTCATGTGTGTGAGCGTGGGATTTATCATGTCATCCTTCACGTCGGTTTTTAACTCTTCTGCGTATGTAGCCAATCGGCTTGACCTGGTTAACCGGGTTTCGGTTATTAATACCTACATGCGGGTTATCCTCATTTTCGCGATATTTTTTCTTGTACAGGTCTCTCTTGCAGGTTACGGAACTGCCATTCTTTTCGCGAGCGTCATATCGAGTTCTTACAGTTTCTACCTGTTCAGGAAGTTTACACCAAGTATCAGGATCAACTTCAAGCTTTTTGATAAATCCAAACTAAGTGAAATGCTTTCCATGGGATGGTGGTTAATTGTCATCCAGTTGGGGAGCATTCTTTTTTTACAGATAGACCTGATCGTGATAAATAAGCTTTTAGGAAACGTACAGGCAGGACGTTACGGAATTATTTTGGGATGGAGCCATATCATCAGGACCCTCGCGATAGCACTTTCCGGTTCTCTGGGGCCATTGATTCTGACCCTTTATGCAAAAAAGGAATTTGATCAGATGATCAAACTGACACAGCTTTCCAATAAAGTCCTGTCATTATTCATCGGTTGTATTGTCAGCGTGTTATGTATCATTGCCCCTGCCCTGCTCTCCATCTGGATATCCCCGGAATTTGCTTCTCTGAAATGGTTGTTTATGCTCGTGCTGCTTCCATTGCCTATCAACCTGGGGGTATTGCCATTATTCTCCCTCAACCGGGCATATAATAAACTTCGTATTCCCGGAATTTACACGGTTATTATGGGCGCCGCCAATCTCTTTCTGGCAATTTTTTTGGTCAGCGAAACCAGCCTTAAACTTTATGGCGTTGCGGTTGCCAGTGGTATTGTGCTCACGTTCAAGAACTTTATTTTTATGCCGATTTATGTTGCAAGTAACATGGGCGTCAGTAAACTTACATTTTTCAAAGCTTCTCTGAGCACCATGTTCCTTTTGATAATAGCGGTCGGCGTCAGCCTTGTCTATTTCAATTATTTTGTAATTAATGACTGGTTTCACCTGATTATCCATAGTGGAGCCTTGTTTCTGATGTTTGGTGCAATATCATTTGTATTGCTGACCGGCACGGAGAGAAAGATGATCCTGAATACTTTGCTAAAAAAAACTAAATCAAAGTGAACAATATAATTTTTTTTAAACCCGCGAGGCAAACTGAAAATATCGGTGACTTGCTGATCAATCTGGTAGAAGTTGAATTGCTGCGCCCTTTCGGTCAGATCGTGGTGGACGACATTTCAGCTCCGGCCTGGTTTGTAGATGAAATCAGTACTTCGCCGACTGACCAGCGCTTGTCCAAAGTTTCGGGGGTACCTCTTTTAAAAACTTTGTATTCTCTATTATCGAAACAATTATTTTCTTCCAAAAAGAACCGCTATTATCTTTTTATCCAGCCCGGACACACGTCCAGGACAGGATCTGAATCTGCTGTTTCTAATTTTCGGATCAACGCTAAAATGCTGATGCTGAAAATGATGGGGTGCCGGATTGTCCGCATAGGGTTTTCGATCGGGCCGTTTGATAATTACAATGCCTGGGCTGAGTCTTTTGGTTCACAGGCTTATCATTACTACGCCGTGCGGGATAATGAATCTTTGAAAATCGCGCAGAAATACTCCTTCAAAAAACCGGAGTACTTTCCTGACCTTGCCTGGGCTTACGCTCCTGAAAAGATACAAAGAGAGCAGACCGAAGAGTATGCTGTGATCAGCATGCGGTCCAATGCCTTCGGTAAAGAACATAACTCGGCTTACCTCCAACCCTTAATCGAAAAATTCAGAGAGCTGCTGATCAATACCAATCAGCAATCATTGAAAATTGTGGTGACTTATCAGGTAAAATATGACGAGGAAGCCAGCCGGCAGATTTTCGAAGGCCTGAAAAACGAATTCAATGTAGAATTTATTGACAGCAAGCTCACTTTGCAGGACGCAAACCGGATTTATGGCAGTGCCAAATTCATTGTCAGCAATAGGCTGCACGTGCTCCTGCTGGCCCTGAAATGCGGCGCGCTGTCCTTCCCTCTGGTTGACCAGAAGGATAACACGAAAATCACAAGCATCTTTCAGGACAATAATCTGAAAGATCTGATTCTTGATGTGAAAGACGATAGCAAGACGAATAGTGACAAACTAGCCGAAGGGATTGCCAACACCGAGAAAGTGATGGCGGAGTTCAAAAATATTCAGGCCAAAAATAAGAAAGTGATCCAGGACAAACTGGCGGGTGTTTTCAAATAGTAAATACGCGGATTTAATTGCTTGATTTCTTTTGATCAAATAACATACGAAAATGGTATCTATCATCATCCCCTGCTACAACTGCGAAAGCTTCGTTCACCGTGCAATAGCAAGTGTGATCGGCCAGACATATCGTGAGTGGGAGTTGTTGCTCGTCAACAACAATTCTGTTGATGGTACCCAGCAAGTTCTTGAATCCTACCAAAAGCAGAATCCCGGACAGATATTTGTTTTTCAGGAAGGCAAAAAAGGCGCTCCCGCTGCCAGGAACAAGGGACTAAGTCACGCGAAAGGCAAATGGGTACAATATCTGGATGCCGATGATGAACTACTCCCGGAAAAACTCGAACAGCAGGTTCAGCTTGCAGAAAGTGAAAACGCAGACTGCGTCATAGGAAATGCTACATTGGTGGAGTTAAAAGCCGGAAAGCTCGAACATAGTCTAAGACCTTTATATAAAAAAGATATCTGGATTGGTTTGATCACTTCTCAGATGGGCATCACCAGCGCTATCCTCTGGAAAAAGAAAATTCTTGACAAAATAAAGGGATGGAATGAAGAGCTGACCTCATCGCAGGAATATGACATGATGTTCAGAATGCTGAAATCAGGCGGAAAGGTAGTGATCGACGAGCATGTGAAAACCCTGATCCATAAAACCGACAGCTCCATTTCAAAAGATCCGGACCGAAGCAAAATGGTGAGGATCATCGACAACAGAGTGAAGCTCCGATTGCAGATCATGGAACACCTGACAAATATCAACGAGCTTACAGAAGAGAGAAAAGCCATGATTCACAGGTACATCTATCTGGAACTGTACGGTAATAAAATCGATGTGAAAGAATATCAGTCAACAAAGCTGAACGGTCTTGTCCTTGAAATACCACTTAAACTAAGGTTAAGCAATTCCTGGAAAGACACCAAGAAAAACATCAAGGCCGGCCTGAAGTCACTCTTGGCCGGTAAAAGAAAACTGGCGACAGAATAAACGTATCCCGAACAGAACCATAATTATTTCAGATAAACCATCAGCATCGTGTTAGTTTCCATTATTATTCCCACATATAAGGATTGGAGTCGCCTTTCGCTATGTTTGAAAGCTTTGGAAGAACAAAGTTTTCCAGCCGGTGAATTTGAAATCATTGTGATCAATAACAATCCGGCCGACGCTATTCCTGGCAATTACCATATCCCTGCCAATTGCCAGATCATCGCAGAGGGAAAAGTGGGCTCCTATGCAGCAAGAAATGCGGGTATTGACCTCGCAAAAGGGGAAATATTGGGATTTACGGATTCGGATTGCATTCCGGAAAAAGACTGGATTGCGAACGCTATTGCCTACCTCAAAGCCAATCCGGATGTTAGCCGGATAGCAGGTAAAATCGAGATATTTTACAAAAGCAATAACCCGACTCCTGCGGAATTGTATGAAAAGGTTTATGCATTCAAACAGGAAGAGATTGTGAAGCTGGGGTTAAGTGTGACCGGTAACATGTTTGCCTACAAGCATGTTTTCGATTCCGTCGGAAAATTCAACGAAACATTGCTGTCAGGTGGTGATTATGAATGGTCAAGACGGGCACAGGACGGCGGTTTCAAAATCGTATTCGGAAATAACATTACCATCAAACACCCGGCCAGAGATAAAATGGCCGATTTGATCAAAAAAACGAAACGCGTGGTAGGCGGCGACAAGGTTACAAAGTCTGAAGCCCTCGTTGACTTTTTCATTAGTGTGAAACCGCCGATGACCATTGCGAAACGTCATTTTGCGAAATATGCCAACGGTCTGAGCTTTGGACAAAAGGCAACAGTATATTCAATTAAATACTATCTGGCAGTTCTTTGCAGTGTGGAAAAGATCAAAATTGCGTGGGGTAACAGGGAATTGCGGAGGGAGTAATAATACCTCAGGTTCTTTGCGCGGATAAAGCCGGGACCGATTTACCAAAATTATGAACGTTCACCATGAAAAATTCGCATAAAATACTGATTCTCTGCAACGTAATTGATTTCAGCGCCTACACGAGAAGGGCTACGCTCGAGTCGATCGCTAAACTTTCGCCAGGGACAAAATGCATTTCCACGATATCGTTCTGGTTTAAAAAGGAAACGAACCTTTTCAGTGATTTTATGGAAATTATTCCATTTTACTATTATTTCCCCTACCCGCTGATCAGACGTTTTGCAATCCTTAATTTCATCAATCACAAGATCAACACAATACGGACCGGTCTGGATTTATCAGAATTCGACACTGTAGTTCTCTCACGCCCGCACAATCATATCTTCCGCCCATTTATCAAGGACAAGAAGAAAGTGGTGATTCTGAGTGACGCTTACCATACAATGGGGAATACTTTGGCGGAGACCAGAAAAGTAATTGAAATGGCGGATATAATAATGGCTACAAGCATGGCATTAAAAGACGTATATGTGCAGAAGTACTACTCTATAACAGATAGAAATATTATCTATTGGCCAAATTGCGTGGATTTAGACGTGTGGGATCCGACAAAACTTCCGAACTTCAAGCCGCATTTGTTATCCGAGAAGATTGTGGTTGGTTTTGCAGGCAACTTCATGGAAGCTACTGACATAGAACTGCTCCGGGATATTACCGACCGGATGAAAGCGGTAACTTTTGTACTCGCAGGCAAATGCAATTACAAGGAAGATTCTGAAGAATACCAGATATTCCAGCAGATCATCAAATTGCCAAACGTCGATTACCGAGGATATATACATTACACAGAATTGCCGCAGGAAGTAATGAACTGGGATATTTGCATTATGATCGATGCCATCAGCGAACATGCCTCGTACCATCATCACAACAAAATGTACCAGTACCTGGCGCTTGGCAAACCTGTAGTGTACCAAAAGAACCATGAGGATTACCGGTCGTTGGACGAAGCTGCGGTGGGTGTAACAGGCTCGGCCGAGTTTGTGAAGGAATTGAAAGTACTGGTTGAAAAACTGTTGAACGGCGCCGATTTCTCGGAAAAGGCAAAATATCTGGCTTCTCAGAACTCCAGTGTCAAGAGGGCCGAGCAACTTCTGAGTATTATTTAAAATATGCACTATGGTCATTTTCGATAAAAAATGGTTCCCCTTGATTGTCACGATACTTTGCGTATTTGCAGGTCCCGGGGTCTTATTCATGCTTAAATATCCACTTGGAGAAGCTGGTGGCGGGGCGATTTTCAGGTTCCACCCCGTTTCATATTTTCTTGTATTATTGACGATTTATAACCTGGTCCGATATAATTACCACATTGGTGAACTTAAGAAGTATTATGGTTTTACATTGTGTGTACTTATCGTTTTGATCTACTCCTTAACCTTTGGGTCCTCCAAGGGTAATTTGTTTTTATTCAACGTCCTTTTTTGCCCATCGCTGATCATTTTTAATTTCCAATTCATCAACTATAAGACTATCAATATTAAAATATGGAAGCAGCTGATGTTTGTTCTGCAATTCTTTTTTTATGCAGAATGTGTCCTCGCGATCCTGGAACACGTTATTCACGCCAAATTATTTCCGATCAATGAAACGGCGATTTTGTTCAGATCCAATGCTTTTCAGGGACATCCGCTCAACAATTCCCTGTTTCTGATATTTTTCTCCCTTTTCTTCTATTCCTATGAGAAAACATTTGTGAAAAGAATGATCATTATCGGGCTTACAGTTGGCGCGCTTGCAAGTTTTGGTGTGAGGTCCGGACTCGTTACTTATTCACTCGGGATCACCTTGATTAGTCTCAAATTCATGGAAAACGGGAAATTCAATTTCTCGATGAAAAATATAGCAACGCTTGTTATTCTTGTACTCAGTGTTGTGTATATTGTTTTTTATACCCCTTTGGGAGCCAGGATTACGTCTGCCGGTACTTTCAATGATAACAGCTCTTCGGTTCGTTACGGTGTATATAATATGTTCAATTATATCTCCCTGCAGGACATCATCTGGGGTGTGCCTCAGGAAACCATTGATTACCTGATGTATATCAATGGGATAGAGATCATTGAAAACTTCTGGATCATCTGGATATTCAAGTACGGAGTTGTTTTCACCGTTTACCTTGGAATTTCCTTTATCCTGTTCTTTTACAGAATGACCAAACTTGCCTTTCCTGTAAAAGAATATGAGCGGCTGGTAATGCTTTGTGTTTTTCTGCTGGCGGCGTCGTCCAACAATTCACTTGCTGTAAATACGACTGTAATCTGTGCCATTACTATCTTGTGCCTTACACAATATAATATCCTCAGGTACAGACCGGTAATAAAAAAGAAACCGCGGCCCGTACAAGCTGAACTCGTCAATTTTTAATATGGTTCTCTGTACCGATATCCATTCATCAACACCCCGGAAATTGAGCCATCGTAATAGCCTGACCGGTTATCTACACTTTAAGGAATAATATGAAGATAAAAATATTACATGTTCTCAACAGCCCTTCCATAGGCGGTATTGAAACCTTTGTGTATTACCTGACCAAAATGCAACAAAGTAATCCTCAACTTGAGGTTTCAATCCTGTTTTCGAGGTCAGAGGGGAATCTAAAGGATAGATTTATTTCCACCGGTATCAAATGCTATTTTCTGGATATCAAACCGTTTGACCTGGATGTCAGAAAATACATTCGTTTTGCAAAGATTTCGAGCAATTTCGATATCCTGCATTTCCATACTTTTCTGCCCATGCGGGAGCTGATCGCGGCGCGGTTGACGCCTAAAATTGTTTATACGCAACACAGCGTAGATGGGTTTGGGCGGGTAAAGAAAAAAACGGATGCTTTCAGAAAGCTCGTTTTCCGTCGTTTTTTAAACCATCAGAGCGACTACGTTACTTATAATTCCGAATATACCAGAGAATTCTGGAGCCAACGGGGAGTATCCAATTCACGGAGTAAGGTAGTTTACAATGGGGTAACATTTGAAACAGGCCCGGTTTCTCATAAAAACGACGAGCCGGTTTTTCATATCGATCCGGGAAAATTTGTCATAGGCACATCATCCAGGTTTATCAGCTGGAAACGGGTAGACTTGCTGATCCGCTCTTTCGCGACTTTTCAGACTGGTAAAGAGGACGTTTTGCTGCTGCTGGTGGGCGATGGTAGCGAGATGAAAGAGCTTGTCAAACTGGTAAAGGAGCTAGATATAGAAGACAAAGTTGTTTTCACAGGTTATACTACCAATGTCACCTATTATCAGTCTTTGATGGATGTGTGTGTGTTCCCCTCGACCACCGAGGCTTTTGGCCTGGTAGCCATTGAATGCATGTACCTGGGCAAACCGGTCCTGGTATTCAATGACGGAGGAGGTATTACGGAACTGATCCGGAAAATCGAGCCGGAAAATGTTGTAAACGACCCTGATATGCTTGCTGGCTCGCTTAACCACTATTACCACAACCGGGAATTGCTCACCGGTGAAAATGAAAAGAAGCGCAAAAGTTTTGCCGAAAGTTTTGACATGAAGATCGCAGAAAACCAGTTCTACGACATTTATACCCAGCTGTAATCACAGGGTAGCCTGCCAACCACCTGATTTCACCAGTTGCCGGTTTTGGAAAATTTCGCATTAAGCTCTTCCATCCCGAACGGGAAAATTGTGAAGTATTAAAGCCATTTATTGAAAATAACAAGACACCATATTAAGTAAATCTATTTATCAAAACACTACAATTAAATTAAATCTGCGTTATGAACATAAGTATTTTCGGTTTGGGTTATGTAGGCTGTGTCAGCCTCGGTTGTCTGGCGAAAAACGGTCACACCGTTATCGGAGTAGATGTGAGCCAGGACAAAGTGAATCAGATCAACAATGGTCAGGCTACTATTGTTGAAAAGGATATTGACGAAATTATTCTGGAACAACATCAGGCTGGCAGGATCAGTGCTACAACTGACTTCCAGGCGGCGGTGGTTGCTACCGAAGTTTCCATAGTGGCTGTGGGTACGCCATCCAGTGCAAAAGGCCATTTGAACCTGGATTATATCTTCAATGTGGCCCGGAACATCGGCGAGGTTCTGAAGACTAAGGATGCTTTTCACGTCGTTGCATTGCGTTCAACCGTATTGCCGGGCACTTGCGAAAAGTTTGCACATATTATTGAAGATGCATCCGGCAAAAAAGCCAATGTGGATTTTGCGGTAGTCGACAACCCCGAGTTCTTGCGCGAAGGGACTGCTGTGGAAGACTACTACAATCCCCCATTGACATTGATCGGTGGTGAAAACGAGCAAGCCACCTCCCTGCTTTCAACGCTTTACAGCCAGCTTCCGGCCGAGGTTATTGTGACCGATACCAAAACGGCTGAGATCATGAAGTATGTCAACAATACATTCCATGCGCTCAAAATTTCATTCGCGAACGAAGTTGGAAATATTTCAAGTGCCCTGGGTATTGATTCCCATAAAGTAATGGAGATATTCTGTAAGGATAAGCAGCTAAATATCTCTCCATATTACTTCAAGCCGGGTTTCGCTTACGGAGGCTCCTGCCTTCCAAAAGATTTGAAAGGCCTGCAGACACTTGCGCATGACCTCTACGTGAAAGTGCCTTTGATTGAAAGTATTGATCAGACCAACGCCATTCAGATCCAGCGTGCGGTAAGCCTTCTGAGCAAGTTCTTCGGGAAAAGGATTGCGATACTCGGACTGAGCTTCAAGGCGGGTACGGATGACCTCCGGAACAGCCCCTCTGTTGAGCTTGTGGAAACACTCATAGGAAAGGGTTTCGACATCTCTATCTACGACTCAAATATCCAGATCGCGAAGCTGACCGGTAAGAATAAGGACTACATCGAAAGCCGGATTCCTCACCTTTCCAAACTGCTGGTTGACAATCTTGACTACGTGCTTGAGAAAAGTGATGTACTCGTTGTATGTAACAAAGAGCAACAATTCGTAGAAAAATTCAACACAATAAAAGGCAAGACCGTCGTAGACCTTGTGCGTTTACCAGCGCATGTGAAAGAAAATAACAATTATTTCGGAATTAACTGGTAATCAATAATTTCACTCAACGTATATAAAAATGGACAATAACCTTTTAGGCAAGCATATATTGATAGTCGTCGAAAATCTTCCCGTTCCTTTCGATCGGAGGGTTTGGCAGGAAGCAAGCACGCTGAAAGAGAACGGTGCAAAAGTATCTATCATTTGTCCTAAAATGAAGGGGTATACCCAAAGCCGCGAGGTGATCGATGGAATAGATATTTACAGGCACAACCTCCCTCTGGAGGCCAGTGGGGCACTTGGATATCTTTTTGAGTATGCCACTGCGCTTTTCTGGGAATTTGTACTGGCGGTGAAAATTTTTGCAAAAAACCGTTTTCATGTCATTCAGGGTTGTAACCCTCCGGATCTTATTTTTCTCGTGGCCATACCCTTTAAACTGCTGGGTGTCAAGTATGTATTTGATCACCACGACATCAATCCGGAATTGTACGAAGCTAAATTTGAAAAGAAAGACTTTTTCTACAAACTGATGGTGCTCTTCGAAAAGCTGACTTTTAAAACAGCGAATGCGAGCATCGCCACCAATGAATCGTACAGAAATATCGCGATTGAGCGCGGCGGAATGGCTCCGGAAAAAGTTACGGTGATCCGAAGCGGGCCAAAACTCGACCGGCTGAAAATCACTGACGGAAATCCGGTTTACAAAAAAGGGCGAAAATTTCTGATCGGCTACCTTGGCGTGATCGGTGATCAGGAAGGCATAGATTTATTAGTAGAAGCGTTCAGACAGTTAGTCGACCGGAGAGATGATGTGCAACTTGCCATTGTCGGAGGCGGAACAAGCCTTGAAAGTCTTAAGGCATTTTCATTGGAGAAGGGACTGGGCGACTACGTCGATTTTTACGGCAGAGTATCTGATGAATTAATGGTCGATATTCTGAATACAGCCGACATCTGCGTTAACCCTGACAAACCTTTAAAAATGAATGATCTGTCCACCATGAACAAAATCATGGAGTATATGGCCTTGAAAAAGCCTATCGTACAGTTTGATTTAAAGGAAGGAAGGTACTCCGCCCAGGATTCTTCACTATATGCCACCACAGTTCCGGATTTCTGCGAGAAGATGGACTATCTGTTGAGCAACGAAGCAGTTAGGATTAAAATGGGAGAATTCGGTTATAATCGGGTTCTTACAGAGCTTTCCTGGGAATATGAGAGCAAAAAACTGATCAATTTCTACCAGAGGTTATTAATATGAAAAAAGGAATATGGTTAAAATTATAATGGCAAGGTTGAATAATACGATAGCATATCTGATCCTAATTTTGGGTTCCCGTATTTGCAATAGAACCTTTGCCGGCATTACCATTATTCCAGGTTCATTCAATAGCAGGTATTTTAAGACTAAATGGGAACAGCGTTCATCCGTCTGTTCCCATTTTATAAGGCTGATTGATTCATCCGAATCGCGGATCCGCAAAAGTGCAGTAATACCCCTAACGTTCCACGTAAAAGTTTCAGCATTCCCCAGCCGACAGGCAAAAGGGATTGTTGTGTGTCAGAAATTGTGTCTTACAGGCACGAACTACGAATGAATGAACCATTAGCCATAAAAGATATAGTAGTGTACAAATACCATTGATAAAAATAATTTTGAAACCTAAACAATTGGCTAAACATCAGTAGTACTGTCTTGCACAAACGGAATAAACAGATCAGTTTCCAGGGCTTTTGAAGACCGAGATTTCTTCACCTGCAAAGTTCCTGCCTGAACAAAGTAAACTCCGTTTTTCCATAATAGTCCCAAGTATATTGGATTACTGATTGACGTGCATGTCAATTGAGAAGTTTTGTGTCCGGAAAATATTTACTCAACATCAATAGGTCCTCCGGGCCTTGTCTTAGGTAGTTTAAAAGTGAATTCAATTAGGTTATTTCTATAATTACATCCACAATGGCAGACCCACTAAAAGCATTTGATTTTAGACGAGACTCTACGACAAATGATTTTTCCTTTAACCGGGACAGTGAAGCCTCATTTTATGGCTCCAACGGTTATCTACAGTTTTCAGCAAACGGCCAAAGCGCCGCACCTGATAATGGTGAAACAGAACCAATAGACGAGAATCTTCTGGGCAACGGCCAGAACTTTTCGCTGAGGGACTGGAACAAAGTAGGAACGTCCGTTTCTGTTCCTGGCAACATTACGGCCGCTGATGGCAGTAGTAAGGCAAACAAGATCACGGAAAACGGCGCAAAGGGAGAACACAGGTTTTCGCAGAGTGTTTCGGTGATAAAAGGAGAATCCGTGACGATCAGTATTTACGCAAAAGCCGGCACCAAGAGTAAGGTACAGTTCAGCTTTTTGAAAGCAGATTCTTACACGGGCGGCAGTCCGGCGATTAAATTTAATCTTGCCACCGGCTCGCTGATTTCCAAAAGTACCAATGTTATCAGTTACGAAGCCATAGACAGTGGAAACGGCTGGTGGCTCCTCAAAGTAACGGGTGTACCTGATCTCGGATCGGACTCGGGTTTGCATCTGTACATGCTGAGCGATAATAATTCGATCAGTTACCAGGGAGATTCGAAGTACGTATATGCCTGGGGTGCTCAGCTTACGCAAGGCACATCTTCGACCGCCAGAGTTGCAGCTACCGCAGGGGGCCTGCGTTTCAACTATGACCTTTCCAATTCCACGCCGAAAATGGTGGGTGCATTGATTGAACCGGCAGGAACCAATCTTGTCCCCTATTCACAGCTACTAACCCACGCTTCATGGAGAAAACAGTACGCAACCCTAGTCACAAATAGTGGAAAAGCCCCGGACGGCACAGCCACAGTATTTAAAATAAAAGAGGATAGAAGCTCTGCTCAGCATTACATCATGCCATACCCCACAATGGCGTCCTCTAACGGAAGCACCTATACTTTTAGCGCCTTTCTGAAAGCTGCTGAGCGTAAATGGGCATTTTTCAATATCAATGGTGTTACCGTGCATTTTGATCTTGCTAATGGGACCATCGGGAACTATAATAATATTTTCACGCCTTATATCGAAAGTGCCGGAAATGGCTGGTACAGATGTTCAGCGACTTTCAAGGTAAGTTCTTCAAGTACATCTGCCAAAATCGGCTGTGAAAAATCAAATGGAAGTCCCTCTTATGCCGGAGACGGGAACAGCGGAGTCCTGGTGTGGGGTGCCCAGTTTGAAAAAAGCAACCAGCTTACAAGCTATATCCGTACGCAATCGGGCAAGGCATCCCGAAGCGCAGATAAACTTGTCCTGACAAAACCTTCAGCATCCAGTTTTGATGTTTTTATTCAAAGAACCGACGGAGGGACATGGATAAACAATTCAACCACGAGTTTCGAGGTGCCGACTACCGGAAGCCCGTTGCAGCTGGTTAATTTCTACAGTTCCGATATTACAGTTTCTGCAAAGGATGATACTGTTCAAGACCTGTTTCCGCCAGCCTACCAAAATGTAGGAATAAGTAATACGCTGGTAACCATGATGGATAACCTTTTCATGGCACAAACACCAAACAAAAGCTGGTCTCTCCAGCAAGCTCAAAACAAAAATTCACCCATTTTTCGTTTTCAGGTTAATTCGGGCGATAAATGGTCAGGTGATGTCGGGAACGTAAAGGATAAGGAAAGATGTGAATTCTACATGAAAAATGCCGATCTTCCTTTTGATAAAGATGTGTGGCTTTCTTATGCAATTAAAATAGCACCAGGCTCCATTCTGAATTTATTACCAGTCGAATGGTGTTATCTGGGCCAGATGCATGCGACAGAGGATAAGGGCGAAATGAGTACAGGGCCTGTTCTCGGATTCAGGCTGGAGGGAAGTGATACGATCAGCGCGTATACCGCCTCAAGCCTGGAAAATCCCATCAAGACAGCACCCAAGTATATTTTCAGAGGCAGCAGCAAGTTCGCTCGGGGAGTATGGCACAAAGTAGTCGTACGGATGAGGTTTTCGCCTACCAAAGGGCAGTTACAATGGTGGCAAAATGGAAAGGAAATAATCAATATTTCTAACATAGGCATGGGTTACGTTGACAGGTTGGGTCCTTACTGGAAATTCGGGATCTACAGATCGGCAGTGTCACCAACTTTAACCGTAGAATACGCAAATATGGAGGTAGAGTATAATTCCTCGCTCTTTTCGCGTGTAGCACAACCATTGGTAATCGCTTAATCAATCTCATTCTGTACCCCATCATGATAATCAAAAGAAGAAACTTTATCCAAATCACAACGCTGAGCTTGGCAACTGCAATGAGCGGGTTTACCCCGTCACCATTTTCCAAACAAGCCGTTGATGCTATAAATACAAAAGCTTTAACAATAAACATGTCCGCTGATGATGGCAATTATGCCTTTCTTGTTGACGGACAAAAACAAATTATTCGGATCTCGAACCACACCGGCAGCATGAATGTCCCTGAACATGCGTGTATCCTTGAATACACTGCTGCGGATGGTAAAAACAAAATATCCGTATATATCGACCAGGGCACCTCTCAGTCTTTTTTGCTGCCGGGTATGCGTACAGACGAAACCGAAGTTGTATGGAACACAGTATTACTTGGTAATCCGGTCAGAGGGGGAAAAATACTTGCCGCCATTACCGGCCCCAACAACACACATCCTGTCGTGGAGATTACCGACATTCAGGGACGAACTCTCATCAAGGAGCGTCTGACCAAAACAAAAACTGAAGAAGAATTCGAATTTGATGTGCAACGCTACGCAAAAGGCGTATTACTGATGAAAATCAGTTATGAGAACTTCTCTCAGACCCTGAAAGTGGTTCATGGCAATTAACGCTGGGATTTGTCCAGACAGCTCTTTAAATTTCAATATTGGAGCCTCAAGTCACGGCGTTTTGCTTGTAATATTTTGACCATTTCGTAGAAACAAACTGGCACTTTAAGTGTTCTTTTGCCCTGTCCATTGTCTGGACAGGGCAATTTCATTAGAGGCGTTTGAAAATGTCCGGCTCGTATGTTAAATTTGATGAAGACTTCAACCTGATTCTGAGGTTCATTTTTTCAAATCTTACTTTTTACAAGGTCAGTTTGAACTTCATCAATTTATCGTATCCTTCTTTATCAACGCACCCAAAAATGTCTTTCGATTCTTTCTTCTTCATTTCAATATTTAATATTGATCGGATATATCTTCATAAATATCCCCTGCCTTTATTTAGTTCTTCAATACTATTCAGTTAACATTTTTGCAGGGATTAAATAAATAGGCATTACCCATTTAGCTCACATTTAAACATATCATTGTTAAACTGATTTTTGTATGATTATTGATTTTAATGATGACAGTACTCCGCTTGAATTTAATGCAGATATCTGTATTGTCGGAAGCGGGGCTGCGTCCCTGGCTATGCTAACCAAATTCTACGACACAAAACACAAAGTGATCGTTATCGAGGCGGGGGAAGAAAATGTTACAGACAAGAATCAGGAAATATATAATGTGATTGCTCCTTACCATCCATTTGACGGTGCTCACAATGGCAGGTTCCGTGTTTTTGGTGGTTCCACTACGCGTTGGGGCGGGCAGTCGCTCCCGCTGGATAAAATTGATTTCAGAAAAAGGGAATGGTTGCCCGACAGCGGCTGGCCCATACCCTACGACGACGTTTCCAAGTATTATTCTGAGGTTGATGCTTTCCTGCGTCTGGATCCGGCTGGTTATGATAATGATATTTTTGCTTTGCTAAAAGAGCAGGCCTTACCGGAAGCATCAGAATTACAATTCAGATTTTCGAAATGGAGTCCGGCACCAAATTTAAGAGAGCATTACAGAAAAATAATTTCAACATCCTCAAACATTAATTTGCTGATCAATGCTAATTTGAGACATGTTAAATTAACGGAAGACCATCAGGATGTACAGGAACTTGTTGTAAAAAATTTCAACAATAAACAGGGAAGAATTACTGCTAAAAAATATGTCCTGGCATGTGGCGGAATTGAGAATGCACGTATTTTGCTGGCTTCCAATTCACAGCTTCCAAATGGTGTAGGAAATAGCCGGGACTTGGTAGGCCGTTTTTTACAGGACCACCCCAGAGCAGAAGTTGCAACGCTCACTGTCAGCAAAAAACAACAAGCCTATTTCAACTACTTTTACCTGGGCAAAACCAGAATCCTGCCGCGTTTCTTCTTCTCAGACGATTTTCAAGCCAAAAACAAAATCCTGAACACAACAGCGTTTGTTGAGTTTTATACCAAAGAAGACGATGTATTTACAATTGCCAAAGAGATCTATCGCAAACAGGTCAGGGGTACACTTTCGTTGCAAGAATTAAAACAGGCACTTAGGCTGGTCAAAAATATACCCCAGCTATTGCAGATTGCCAAGCATTATTACATAGATCGCAAGGTCTACACGCCCAATGCCCGGGCAAGGCTGAATGTCATGACAGAGGCCCCGCCCCTGAGAGAAAACACGGTTAGCCTCAGTTCAGAAGTGGATGCTTTGGGAATGCCGAAAGCCATTGTGAAATGGAAGATCGACGAGAGTGTCCGTCAGACATTTGTTGCCACCACCCATACGATCTGTAATTATCTGACCTCCGCAGGATTTGGCAAGATAGAAATAGACGATTGGCTCACTTCAGAAGATTGGGTAACCCATGTTCGCGACTCAAAGCACCATATAGGCACCACCAGAATGGCCAGCTCACCTGAAAATGGCGTCGTAGACGAAAATTGTAAAGTTTTTGACCTTGGTAATTTGTATATAGCGGGCAGCTCTGTTTTCCCGACAAGCGGCCAGTCTAATCCGACTGCAACGCTCATCGCGCTAGCCTTCCGCCTTGCCAACCGTTTGAAAGAAGAAGTGTAATCAAATACAAATTTGAAGAATACATAATCCAGTCCTCATGAAAAAAGTTGAGTTAGTGAAAGGTATTACCTCCTCTGCATTGGGTTTCGGGTGCGCCCCGATCCTTGGTGCCGTTGATGCCAAAAGAGCCCGGAGAATAATTGATTGTGCCCTTGACTGTGGTATTACCCATTTCGATTTGGCGCGTTCGTACGGATACGGTGAAGCCGAGGAGTTCGTTGGTAACGTGATCAGGGACCGGCGAAACGAGTTGGTCATTGCAAGCAAATTCGGCATCAAAGCAAACTGGAAATCCCAGTTACTTAAGCCCCTTAAACCATTGGTCAGGTATTTACGCAGCGGGGAAAAGAAAGTGGACCTGGTTCCTAAAAAACCCGCCAAGACCGAGCCGTCAAAGGGAGCGGACATGTTCCATGACCGTATTCCTTTTCGGGGGCCGGACATGAGGCGTAGTCTGGAAAAAAGTCTCCGCGCTTTGGGTTCGGACTATCTGGATTATCTTTTTGTACACAATCCGCTGGAGCCCATTGTTCATGTCGATGAGTTGGCAGAAACAGCACAAAAGTTAAAGGAAGAAGGTAAAATACGTGCGTGGGGCATCGCCTACAAGCGCTCACTTCAGGAAATGCACCAGCCTTATCTTGACCGTTTTGATGTCCTTCAGTTTGACAATTCTGTCGGTATCGATGGCTATGAAAAGCTTGTAGAAGAACGGTCGCAAAAATCGAATGTGTTCTTTTCTCCACTCAAAGGCGCTGCGAAAACACTGAAGCCAAACGAAGTACTTGAAAAGCTTTCTACTGATTTCCCTAATACGGTAATTCTTTGTTCCATGTTTAATGAAAAACATCTCAGGGAAAATGCCAGCATATTCAGCTAGTTTCCCCGGTTTTTAGAACTGAAAAGAGCTCATCAAACTCAGGTTGGCGTTTGATGAGCTCTTTTTATGTTTTAAGCCTGCTTGTTTCCAGAAAAAGACGGATTTTCCCTCCGGCTTAACATCGTCTTATAGCCCATTATTTTCTCCATTCCGATAAAAAGATTGGAGCGATGTTTTATGATACTTTGCAAGACATACAGCGAATACTTCCATCCAAAAGCATAAGCCCTGCCGATATAATAAAGCACTGATTTCTGGTATTTATTCTTGCCGATTGCCCTCAAAAAATCATTCGCTTTCAAAACTGCCTGAAAACGCGCATCAAAATGTTCCTGGCTAAATGAGTTGCTCACACTTCCTTCAGTAACTGTGATCGTATACAGCACTTTTTCCGTGGCAGCTACCTTTTTGGCATGAAAACCGGTTGTAATGGAAAAATAAATATCGTTGGATGCAAGTATCTCCTCAAATTTGATATTGTGATCCTCAACCAACTTTCTTCTTATCAGTTTCCCCCAGGGAGGGTTAAAGTAGTATCGCATTGCATCCTCATTGTCCTGGCTTGCCTCGTGGACATAATCAGTTACAAGTTTCAGATATCTCTGATGCCGAAACGCGGTTGATGTCAGATTATCACTGTAAACACTGGTCGTTCCGAAGTATACGATATCCGCCTCCTCATTATAATACGGCTCGATCAAACTATGCATATTCTCACAAAAGAAATCATCTGCATCAGCAAAAAGCAGCCATTTTCCCGTCGCATGTTTCAATGCAATGTTTCTTGCCTTGCCAGCCCCGCCGGATTCCGAATTATAAAGAACGGTGACATTGTCATTAAAGCCATGATTCTGCAAATTAGATTTTTCCGTGATATTGCTATTATCATCAATAATGATAATCTGAAAATCCGGACTATCCGGAATGCTGTCCAGAAGTCTTTTCAACAAATGAAAGGAATTTTTGTGTGGCACTATTACAGAATACTTCCTCTCTACAGTCAAATCACTGGCCATTGAATTCTGGATCATATTAAATTTTGTATATTTTTTTCAATCATTCAGGGATATGCGTTGGGCCTTTAAAGAATTTAAATATAGGCTTCTACTTGTCAGAAAGCAAATTTTATTGCAGATTATGTGCTTATATCCTACATCCTACTTCGAGAGATAATTCGCATCACCAAACGTTGTGGAAAAAAATTTGTAGCAATTTGTAATAGTAATTTATTGTATATCTAAATAAATACTACATTTGTTATAAAATAACTCACAAACATATTACACATGCCACAATCACTATTAGCTCTCGGAGCACACGACTTTCGGAATGATCCTGCCTCGTCAACAGGAACGATTTCTTTTCAGCGCACCAGCGAAGCCTCGTATTACGGTCCTGATGGTTTTTTGCACTTTTCACAGCCCGGACAAGACACTGTGATTGGCAAGGCTCCACAGCAGCCAAACGGAGAACAACAAGTAAGCGCGCCAAAAGGCGAAAACCTATTTGCGGACAATAATATACTAACTGCATCCGTATGGAACAAAGTTGGTGCTACTATTTCTGCAATTTCCGGCATCCCCGGCTACGTCGGCGCGGGTACCATTTACAAGCTCACTGAAAATAATGCAACGGGGGAGCACAGGGTATCCAGGGGGGCGACAGTCACTCAGGGAACACCAGTCACCATTAGTATCTACGTGAAGGCAGGAACACGCTCAAACGTACAGTTCAGTTTCATGAGCGCAACCAGCTATACAGGAGGCAACCCGGGGTTAAAATTTGATTTGGCTAGCGGTACTGTCGTTTCTAAAAGTTCAAATGTGATCGACTTTCAGGCGATAGACAGCGGAAATGGCTGGTGGCTACTTAAACTGACAGCATTGCCTGACAAGGGTACAAATTCGGGCTTGCATCTTTACATGCGCGGTGACAGCGGGTCTATAAGCTATCAGGGCGTTGCCGACAGATACGTGTATATAGGTGGCATTTATTTTGAACAGAAAGAGCTATTGTCGGCTGCGAGAACCGTAGCAGCTGTGAGCAGTCTCAGATTTAACTATGACCTGTCCTCTTCACCACCGAAGCTCCTTGGCGCATTGGTCGAGCCAGCAGCAACAAATTCAACACCTTATTCTCAGCTCATTACACACACAGCCTGGCGGAAGCAATATGCTAAAATACTAGCGACAAATGAACTGGCTCCCGACGGCACTAACAGTGCTTTCAAATTAGTAGAAGATAAGCAGGCCGGTGCGCAACACTATATTATGCCATATCCCAACATGCCTAGCTCATCTGGAAGCACTTATACTTTCAGTGCTTTTCTCAAAGCCGGTGAACGCAAATGGGCCTATTTTAATATCAATGGTGTAACCGTCCACTTCGACCTTGTCAACGGTGTCATCGGAAACAAGAACAATATCTTTATCCCCTCTATAGAAAACGCCGGCAACGGATGGTTCAGATGTGCCGCTGTATTTTTGGTAACTACAACCACCACATCCGCCAAAATTGGTCCGGAACCTGCTAACGGCCAACCATCTTACAATGGCGATGGTACCAGCGGGATTTTTGTCTGGGGAGCTCAATTTGAAAAAAGCAACGGACTTACAAGCTATATCCGCACAGAAGCAAGCAGCGTCGCAAGAAACGAAGACGTTGTTACTGTAAGCAAGCCAGCCACTGGGACATCGGACCTGTTTCTTCAGAGAAAAAACGGAGGGCTGTGGGTTGATCGCTTAACGGCAGATTATCGTGTTCCCGCCTCTGTTCATGAACTTCAGATAGCAAATTTCTACAAAGCTGGCGAATCCACGCTAAGCAAAGACGATACTGTAGAAGAACTGTTTCCATTTCAGTACGAGTCGGTAGGGCCTACCCAAACACCGGTAACAATCTTTGACGAGCTGTATATTTCGCAAACACCCAACAAGGACTGGTCGCTGCGCCAGGCTGTCAACAAAACATCACCCACATTTCGTTTTCAGGTTAATCCTGGGGAAAAATGGTCCGGAGATGCGAAAAACCCTAAGGCGAGGGAACGCTGTGAGGTTTACAAAAAAAGTTCCAGCCTTCCGTTCAACGAAGATGTATGGATGGCATATTCTTTAAGGATAGAGCCCGGACAGCCGCAAATTCTGTCCCCGTCCGACTGGTGTTATCTGGGCCAGATGCATGCTACAGAGGATCCGGGCGAGATGAGCACAGGGCCCGTTCTTGGATTCAGGCTCGAAGGGTTGGACTCCATCAAAGTATACACTGCAGCCAACCTTGAGAATCCAATCAAAACAGAACCAAAGTATATTCTTCGGGGTAGCGGTGTGTTTACCCGAGGCGTATGGCACAACGTCGTTGTCCGCATGCGGTTTTCTCCAACAAACGGACAATTACAATGGTGGCAAAATGGCGTTGAGCTGCTTAATATCTCCGGCGTAGGAATGGGTTATGTAGATGCAAAGGGTCCCTACTGGAAATTTGGCATTTACAGGTGTTCAAATGTTTCGATCCCTACTCTGGCTGTGGAGTATTCAAATATGGAACTTGTCACCGGACAATCCCTTCTCTCCAGGGTCAAAACACCGCTGCCGATCGTTTAAACGATTTGTCAAAATCAGTAAATACAGCCACTCAGGTTTTATTTGAGAAAAAGGGAGGGTCAGTGACCCTCCCTTTTTTTGTTTTTTACGGATTTAATAATAATCCAATGTATCCATCTATTTGCCTGGAAGCAATCATAGCGGAAAGAATGCTGTTGCTACCAATAAAAAACCCTTTATACCTAAAACTTCCCCCCGCACTGAATCCTAAAAATTTCTGTAGGGACACCGGCAAGGAAATCCCTATGTGCTTTTTAGACCAGCCGGGTGAAATACTCACGTATGCAATGTTCTCCGCCCGTTTGATGATATCGGTTTTTCTAACATTCATCGCCAGATCGGCCATTGTATTAAAGCCTCCTTTAAACATGTAATTCAGCTTAAAACGCAGCATAGAGGGAAGACCGACCTTATAAGATTCTGTTGCAACGGATGTCTGACTGAAAAATTCAGGGTATTTTTCAAAAACTTCAGTGGTAGTACTGAAAGAATTGTCAAAATTATTGTTGAAGTTGAGGCCGTCGTCAGAAGAAATCCCGATGTCATAGGATTTACTATATGTAGAATCCGCCCGATACCGAACATTTCCCAGATCTGTCAACGAAACCATCAATGAGAACCTGGCAGGTTCTCCCGGATTTTCAAAATATTCATAGGATAGCCCGAAATCTGCACCGAAAGTACCCTTCCGTGGTTGAAAAAAATTCTTCAAACTGAAATCCGCTAATAAATTTCCCGCTGTCCGGGTATTTACGTGGCCATAGGCATTGGAGAGATAGCTGACATTTTTTTTGTTCACCTTTTTCGTGTTGATCACTCCCGTAAGCCCCGAAACTTCCAGACTGCTGTTCGCAACACCGTTGATGTATTTTACCGACAATCCGCCTCGGAGCTGATGCTTGTCTGTTTCCAGCAGGATCTGGGAAATTGTGAGCGAAACATCCGTCAAAACGCTGGTATTCACCAACATATCATCCGCTAGTTCGATCTGATAAGGGTACTCATGCCTGACTTTGACCTTTTCCCCGATTTCTGATATCAGCCTACCATTGAGATCGGAAAAATTGACGAATGCCCTTCCTCTTGTGCTCATAGCAATACTAGTCCCCTGTCCTATGCGCATTCCCAAAGCAGGCCCACGGACGTCGAACCCGGCATAACCAGAAGATACATCAGAAAACCCAAGCACATTTTTACGCAAAAAATCCTCCCTTGCGAGAATATGTGAAAGCGACAATGATGCTGTATTCGAAGATGTCCAGACATTTACGGAAAGAACATTTGCGGACCAACCCGTTTCATTGGAAATCTGAAAACCAGCCGGATACGAAGCAAGCCCTGCGAGTCCGTATTCTTGGGGTAGGGATATATTTGTCTGGCCAAAGGCTTGAACACCAGCGCACAGCAATGCGTAAAGGAAAATTTTCTTCATCTATGTCGGAGGGAATTATCTGAAAGTCTTTCTTATATTGAGCATAATGCCTGCTGAATTGTAGAGCAGGTCACCAATGTCCGCGGCCAATGTACATCCCAGTTGCATTCCCTTTCCGATATTTTTTTTCACGTCCAGAAATCCGGAAAACTGGTTGGATTTGGGAAAAATCCCGTAGCTCGGATTTCGGATATTTCCCCTGGAATGACCTATCGCCGTAGTGCCATAGGTACCGTAATTAGCTGAGTATGAAAACTTACCAGTCACATTAAAATCTTGCACTACAATTTCGGCACCCAAATTAACAACCGATACTCTGTTGTTACTGAAGTAGTCTCTGGGGGCATTCGGAAATCCAGACCTTGTGGAAGTTCTGGTGCTTACAAACGGGGTCCCCAATCCCAATCCTTTATATGACCAGCCTTCTGAATAAAAACCGTTGTAATAATTTTCATCCCCCGACTTGGTATACTTCGCGTCAAGTTCACCCGCCTGGCTGACGGTATAAAGAAATTCAACCAAAAATTTCTTCCAGTAAACAGCTCGTTTCGCCGCACTACGGTTTTCAATACGTATCCCGTTCAACCCATCCTTTATATTGGCCAGTTTAGACAGCGCTCCCACATCATAAAAATTCTGCCGGTATACGAAGAGGTTTATATTCTTAAAATTGAGCTCGCCTCCCAGATCGATTGACCCGAGGTGGTTTCCTATTTTCCCTTTCTCAAAACCGTTGATCTCTTCCAGCATGGTCTTTCCGAACAAAACATAAGTATATGATTCCCACTTGGATATTCTAAAAGTGCTTCCATAAATTGTCCGTTCATTTCCCCAGAACACCTGATGATTAAATCCTCCGTACAGCTTGACTTTTCCCTCGGGTGTGCCCAGTCGCACGTAAAGTGATTTCTGATGAAAAAAAGTATTAGCCGGGTTGAGCTTTTGTTTGATCTGATTAACCGCCAGCGTTCCCAGCCAGCCATGCGCAAAATTCCCTTTGAAGGCGATCAGATTACCTAAAAATGGCAATGTGTAGAATTCAGGAACCGAAAGTTCAATTTTAGGAACCCCCAGTGCGTTACCGGACATTGCAAAAGAGCCCACAGATAATGTGCTGTCTACCAGCCCCATAATTTGTTTGGAGCGCCCCGCCCTCAACTCAAAAATCCCAACTCTGCCCTTGGCATATGCTTCCGCGAAAATAAACTGTATTTCTGAGCCCGCATTCAGCCTGCCTTCAAATCCAAATCCCCAGTCGAGCAATTGGCGGCTGCTTTTATATGCTTTCCGGATATTTCCGGAAAGTACTCCGGACAAACCGTTCAGGGGAACGTTCCCAAACTGATTGGCCCGCATCCAGAATGGAACCTGATCGTTGGTCGTCGCTACCCCACCCGCAGCAACCGAATAATGAAGTAACCCAGGTTTTGCGCCGTCCTCTAACGAATCCGAAAATGGCCCTGACCCCTCATCGACCGTTTTGTCCCCGGTTAAATGATGAGATACTAAGCTGGCCGCAAGTGCACGAGGTTCATGTACGCACAGTAATGCCAGAAAAGGAAGTAGTATTTTATTCATGGATGATGCAGACACCGGCCTGTCTTTAGCATGAAAAAAGCATTACCGGCTGGTCAAGAGTAACAGGGTTTGAGTATTTTGAAAGCAACGTAGAAAAACTGGAGAGACTAATGTTCGCATTGGAACCAGGGTAAATATACGATTGGCTCGTAAATCCTAGAATATTCCAATTCAACTTTGTAAATTAGCAAATAACAGATTGACTGACTTTCGCCGCAAATCTAATGTAAAATTTGGATTCTGCAATAGGCAAAACTAAATCCCTCTGGATCATATCTAGTTGACCCTCAATGGGTAAGATTAAATTTACTCGAAAATAAAACTAATTAGACACAGAAATATTCACTATTCCTCTAATAATCCTGTATTCCGGTTAAAAATGGTAATATTTGATGTTTTTTTCTTAAAATGTTATATAAAAAATTGGTATAACAATAATTTACACTGTCTGTAAAATTAATTCGGATTTTTTTTTAAAAAAATTCTACAATTTGATTTTTACTTCTTAACTTTATCCTACTTTAGAAGATAAATCATCCGATATCGTTTTTAACAGTTTAGTAAATGAATATACCACTAATTAACTTGAAAAATTCCGCGAAAAGCTACACATCAATCCCGCCGGGTCACCTTCTTGAAAGGCCGCTACTTGTGGTCTCGAAGCGTCGACATTCAGTTAACCCTGAACTGCAGAATTAGAAGAAGAATCTCAAAACTAACAGCCTGGTCTCGTCCTATTGAAGGACGACAGGGAGAAGTCTGTCTAATTACAATCCTATGCCAAGGACTCGGAGTGGCAAATCCGCGTCCCTGAAAAGTTACGTTTTTACCCAAATTTTACTGGTTGACTTTTGAACATCAATTATTAAAACTGTACACATTATTCAATTTTTTTTAAAATGGTTATTAAACGACGCAATTTCATTCAAGCAGTTACCCTGGGGGTAGCAACGGTAATGACAGGGGTAAGCTCACCCTTACCAGTTGAAGGCCCGGCACTACCAGGAACAAAACCACTAATTATTAACATGCCAGCTCCTGACGGGAAGTATGCATTCTTTGTTGACGGACGCAAGCAGCTGATCCGGATTGCAAATGAAAAAGGCCACTTGACGGTTCCGGAACATTCTTGTATCATTGAATATACTGGTGAAGACGGCACGTCCCAGTTATCAGTGTATATCGACCAAAACACTTCGGAGTCTTTCTTACTTCCGGGAACATCAACCTGGGAAGTTGAACCCGAGGGTGAATTTGAATGGGGAGCGGTGATTCTTGGAAACCCGATTAAAGAAGGGAAAATCATTACGAGGATAACCGGACCTGGCAGCTCTTCCCCAACCGTTGAGATTGTCGACGTGCAGGGACGAACCCTGGTTAAGGAGCAAGTAAAAAAGACAAAGTCGTCAGAAGAATATCTATTTGATGTGCAAAGATTTGCGAAAGGCATCATGCTCGTGAAAGTTAGCTGCGACGGTTTCAACAAAACGATGAAAGTATTGCACTAGGTGTTAAGCCATCCGGGCACCTGCACACTATTCTGAGAATTAATTCCAGCCACCATATATTTCTTAACAGATAAGAAATACATGGTGGCTTTTCTATTGACAAATAAATACACCTACATAGTTTTATTGCGACAGCCTGTCGCGTGGTTTCTATCATGCACCTACATCATATTTTGGGCTTATCGAGCTAATATTAATTTTACATCGAGTAAACACTACATTTAAGCTTCTGTTTAAGTAGCATTTCTGACGGTCATTCCAAAAGGACCATTTATACCCCAGAAAAAGGGCGTTCTACCCCAAAATTTTCAGTCTTCCTTCCTCGTCCGTTTACTTTGTATTGCCTCTCCGACAGGTATGAGCATGTAAATACGCAGCACATCCAATTAACTGGTCAATATCAAAATACTTCTGGTTAAGCTGAAAAATGAAACTTCGTTCATATGTCTTTGTCAATGGCTCAATTTATTCAACGAGATAAGATAATCACTCAGAGTTAAATCCTTCTTCTATTATGACCAAAGTTTTAATTATTGCAAGTGACGCGAATGCAGGAATCGAATTAAGTCAAATGATTGGGCAGGCCGCAGGCGACTTCCAGGTTTGTGGCATCCTGTACAAAATTTCCGAGGCACGGCAGTGGCTCACAGACAACAATGCCCCACAGCTGATATTCTGCGATATTGAACTGGAAGACGGTTTAGGATTTGAAATTTTCCGCAACCTTCCTGTCGCTGCCCCCATTATCTTTTGCACCGACTGCCAGGAGTATGCCCTCAAAGCTTTCGAGAACAATGGTATCGACTATTTGCTGAAACCGCTTAATCCGGACAGACTTGAGAAGAGCCTGAAAAAATTCACCCGGTTGAAAGAACTTTTCGGCGAAGAAAATACATCCTATAGCAAAAGGATCAGCAACGTGGCCTCAGGCATGAATAGCTACAAGAGTTCAATGCTAGTGTACTTTCAGGACAAGATCATCCCTGTGAGCCTGGACAAGCTGGACTACATATATTACAATAATTACACAGTAAACGTACATACGCAAAATGCACAATACGAAACAAGGGACACACTGAATAATATCATTACAACTCTGAACCCGAGGGACTTCTTCCGTGCGAACCGGCAATTTATACTTCATCGTAAATCTGTAACCAGTATTCAGCAATACTTTGGCCGTAAACTGCTTGTAGGGACTTCTTTTCCTACTCCTGAGCCCGTAATCATCAGCAAAGCGAACGCAACTGAATTCCTGAAATGGGTGGAAGGGCTCAATCACGAGAAAGAACTTGTGGCCAATTATTAGGCATTGCCCGTTTCATTCGTCATTTTGTCCGTCTTATTTTAATACCATTTGAATTGGATACTCATTTTCTCAAATTTGGCTTACTAAGACTAGAATGATACCCTACCTTCCCACTAATGATTGTCAATTAGATCGGTGTAATTCATTTCAAAACTTAAATCAATTTAAATGAAGATTAGCTACTTAGTCAACAGGGAGTGAAACTTATCACAAACCGAACAACTACGCAATTCCGATAGAAATAGTTGACTAGGATTCAAACTCAGAAATAGCTAAAACAAATAAAAAATATTACGATTAAAAGGAAACATAAAATAGTTGCCTTTTTACGGAAGCGTTTTCTGATTTTCTTGCAGAAATACTTCTACGTATACTTACCATAGTTAGGTTATTTTACAAGAGTCTCCTGAAAGTTGCCCATAACCCGCGCATCGTCAGAAGTGCAGGTACCTACGGAAGGAATTACGCGAACTGGTTATTTCGAAACAAGTCACAGCTAATTGTCCATCTTTCTGTATCATCATCAAAATTTACTGGATCGCAGAAACTTTGATTTAAAAATCAGGATTATGCCACGGTCTTAAACGCAAAACGCCATTTTATCCCATTCTTCTCAACGATATTTAATCAAAAAAAAATTAAGCATACTATGGACCGTAGACACTTTCTTCAACATGCCGGGATTTTAGCTGGTGCTTTGCTATCTACTTCCATTGTAAGAGTCACAGAAAAGACTAATCCCACAATCCTGATCGTTTCGGGCTGGCAGGATGTAAACATTGGGGACATCGCCCACACTCCCGGTTTGATAGGCCTGATCAAAAAAAGACTTCCCAACGTGAAGATCATTCTCTGGAAACGCAACCGCAGCGCCAAAGTAGAAGAAATGCTCGCGTCTCATTATCCGGACGTAAGGGTCATTCATGGAAATGTCCGGGATTCGATACCTCAGACAGAAGCTGTGAGGGAAGCCTTTGCAGAAGCTGACTTCTTCATTCATGGTTCAGGACCTTACGTCGTGGCTGCAAACTATCTGGCTGCATGGTCGAAGATCACCGGCAAGCCATTCGGGATTTTCGGTGTTACTATACAGGACGTCTCTCCGGAGTTGAAATCCTTATTGCTGAAAGCATCTTTTATTTTTACCCGTGAGACTGCGTCGATCGCTGTTTTAAATCAAAATGGAATCCAGGGAGAATTTGTCAGATTCGCTCCGGATGCAACCTTCGCGCTGGAAATCCGTGACGACAAGAAGGCTGAAAAATTCATGACTGATAACAAGCTTGAGGCTCGCAAATTCATATGTGCAATCCCCCGCCTTCGGCTTACACCCTATTACATGCTCCGGTCCAATAAGGCCGGATGGAGCGATCAACGGATCCGTGAAGTAGATGCCCTGAACAATAAGTTCAAGGAAGAGGATCATTCTAAACTTCGGGAGGCTATGATCACCTGGGTACGCGAGACCGGCAATAAGGTTGTTGTCTGCCCGGAAATGGTTTATCAGGTGGACATCATTGACGAATTGCTCGTCGATCCGCTGCCGGAAGACGTAAAACCTTTTATTGTGAAACAAGGCTACTGGCTGCCTGACGAGGCCGCATCTTTATACAAACAGGCCCATACCATCCTCAGTCTGGAATGCCACTCCCCGATCATAGCCATCGCCAACGAAACTCCGGCCTTTTATCTGCGTCAGCCTGAAGATACCATTAAAGGCCAGATGTATTATGACCTCGGACTCACGGACTGGACTTTTGAGATTATGGAAACCAACGGCAAACAGATCGCCGAACGTCTGATGAATGTTTACAACAATTACCCGGAAGCAAAGAGGAAGGTACTCCAGGTTATCAAAGAAGTGGAAAGCCAGTATGACGGAGCATTCCAGACTATGGTTTCCGAAATTCAAAAGACCCAGAAAGAAGGACTTTTCTCTTAATTTTCTCACAAATACTTTTAGAACTTTTTCGAGAAGTAGTGGCTGACGGGAGACTCTCTTTCTAAGTTTTTACCCAAGCATATTAGCCAGGTTGGCTGATACCGTCAGCCTCACTTATCCCCTGCCTTCACAGAACCTCCCGAGAAACATTCAATCGCGTCAATTTGACATTTGATTTTTGCATAAAACTGAGTATCAAACATGTTTAATGATAACTAAAGAACAGATGTTAGGATTTTACGAATATCGGGATGTTATATATTATTTATTACTTTGATTAATAAAGTAAATGTATTAAACTTGTCTACCTAAATACTCAGCGTTAACTTCCTATGAAAAATCACTACCCCGGCCTCCTTCCGAAAGCACATCTGTGGACAGATGTGGTTGTATTAAATTTCTGCTTTTTTGCTGCCTATTTGTTTCGCTTCGACAACTTGTCCGGGCTGTTGCAAAATCAGTACATCAACCTGCTGCTGGTAGCTAACCTTGTGTGGATTTTCACGATCCATATTTTTAAGACTTATCACTTCACACGGCTATCCTATCATTTCAACAACCAGCTTACACAGTACCTCAAAGCGGTTACTGTCCATTGCGCGGTGATGATGGCTTTCCTGTACCTTACCAAGCAGGGTGAAGAATATTCGAGGTATCAGTTTCTGATGACCTACGGGCTGTTTGTCGTAACTTCAACAGCCTCAAGAGCTGCGGCTGTGCTATTCCTGAAACTTTACCGTCAGGCAGGTTACAACTACAATCGTTACATGATCGTGGGAAAAGGTGACCTTGCCATGCTCATCCGCGATTTTTATGTAAACCGTAAAGAACTCGGATACAGGTATTATGGCATGATGGAACTGGATAACCACCGTAACAACCTGGATTCGCTGGAAAGCATGGTTAAAGAAAAGAAGCTTGACTACATCTACTGCTGCCTTTCAGAAATGGATGACGAGCAGGTTCAGGATGTGATCAGGATGGGTGAGCGCCAGAGGACGCAGATCAGGCTCGTACCCGATTTCCGTGGATTTATGACCAATATGGCTACAATCGAGTACCATGAAATGTACCCGATCATCCAGGTCAATACAAAACCATTCTCAAGCTTTAACGAACAGACGCTGAAACGTAGTTTTGACCTGATTTTTTCAGTAGTCGTGATGATTCTGGGTGCTCCTGTATTCTTTGCAGTCTGGGCGGCAATCAAAATTTCTTCACCGGGACCAGTCTTTTTCAAACAGAAACGCTGCGGAAGATGGGGTGAAATGTTTGAGATTTACAAATTCCGCAGTATGCGCGTGGACGCTGATTCAATGGGTCTGAAACATTCCCAAGGTGACAACGATCCGAGGATTACTTCAATTGGCCGCATTCTGAGAAAATCAAGGCTTGATGAGCTGCCTCAGTTTATCAATGTTTTGAAAGGCGAAATGTCCGTAGTGGGCCCGCGTCCTTTGTATAAATACGATGTAGATATGTTAATGGAGGCTGCTCCACACGATTTTCAGCGTTTATTGACTGTAAAACCAGGTATCACATCGATCGGGCAGATCAATGTCGGATATGCGGACACGGTCGCGAAAAACGTTGAGCGCCTTAAATATGATTTGCAATATTTGAAATCATACAGTGTTTTTGACGATGTCCTGCTTATTTTCCGTACCGTTCAGGTAATGGTGCTTGGCAGAGGTCAGTAAGAAGTAATACAACTTCGTTACTCAACGTTCCTAACATATAGTTGAAAGCCTGTCGGATCGATTCTGACAGGCTTTTTTTGCGCATACTACATTGCCCCTCCCTTCCCGGCTTTGCCGATTACGGAGCCCTTCAGTGAACGCTTTCCAAACTTCCCCGGCCCAGTACATATACACAAACTATGTAAGCATTAGAGCCTTGAACACGCTGGGATCATCTCCTACAACGATCTGCCTATATGCACTTGATCCCAATTAATCCTCAGCTATGAATGGACATTACCTGCGGGCTGCATGATTCTCCTTTGATCTTCCGCTATGGCCTAAAACCATTATCATTTACCGCAAATATTTTGAAGGCTAGCTGATGACCTCTTTAAAAGTCCGAAGGCTCCCCGGTTCACACAAACAGGTGAACCGGGGAGCCTTCGCATTTATTTACTACTACCCTATTTTACTTCTCAACCACGAGCTTTGAATGCACTACACCCGAAGCGGACGAAGCGCTGATGATGTACATTCCACTGTTGAGTTTGTTTTTCAGTTGCACAGGTATGTTCGCTCCACCTGTCCCGTCGGTGATGATCGTCTGGGTCTCAATGATCCGGTTTGACAAGCTTGTGATCGTAACTGTCACTTTTTCGTTCCTGCCGAAATTACTTGCGCTCAGATTGAACTCGCTGCCGGAAGTCGGGTTAGGATAAACGAATATGGATTTCGCAGCGCCTGACTCTTCAAAACTTGTTTCTTCCGCAGCCGCCATTCGTGCATTGGGGTTACTAACCCGGAAAAGCTCCAGACCAGCGAGTGCAAGCCGGTTGACGACAGGGTTAAATTTAATGTTAAGAACACCGTCGGTTACCGTCGTGCTGAAATCTTTCACCAGAGCCGTCCTGTATTTGACCTCGCTAAAAATATCAAGGTTATTCAGCACTGCCTGATTTTCAATGGTCGTGCTGAAAACCCGGGAGCCAGTAGCCGTGAAATAATTCTCCACAAAATGCATGCGGATCAGATAGTCTCCATTGCTGACGGGAATTTCGTAAGAAGTCTCGGCAAGATCGGCAGCTGCTGATAAGTAAGTCTGGTACAATGAGTCGATATCTGTCCCTGCTACATCACTTAAAGTCACCTGTTTATCCAGCCTTACAGAGCCTTTTCGGTAGTTCTTATCATTTTCATACAGATTATTTCCGATCATCATGTCTGTATCCGAACCCCCTTTGATCCTTTTAACCACACTTACGACTGAGCTACTGTTGTTTGCAATACCATAAAGCGGGATCCTCAACGGGCCGGATGCGTTATTGTAGGTAATAAGTAAGGCCGCATTTTTGATACCAACAGATGTCGGAGAGAATTTGACGTTAAGTGCTGCCGTGGTCTGAATCGGAATCGTCGTAGCACTCAGCGAACCTACAGAAAATTCATTTGCATTCGGCCCTGTTATTTTAATACTCTTCACAACAGCTGACGGATCGCTGGTATTGTCCGGGTATGTTTTCCCCTGATTTTTCAGCGTAACCGGAATCGTTGCATTCGCTCCGGTGTTTATTGGATTGAAACTAACCGCAGACGACGAAATGGATTCCAGTGTAGAATAGTGAACGGTTCCTGTTTCAGGTCTCACGTTTTCAACATAATACATGTTATCCTGGTAATCATAGTTCGTTACCGACACATTGATGTAGTCATGATTCAGGAAATAAGCATTGGGAATGACATTTCCGTTTGCATCGATGGCCCTGACCAGTCTTAATCCAATGATGTTACCGTCATTTTGTGTCCTGTCCGAAGAGGATATCGACACTTTAAATCCGAAAGCACCGGTAGGGCTGAATGATCCCTGAGCCAGCGAACTATTTGAATTTCTCAGCCTCGGCAACAAAGACTGGCCGTCGAGGTCATTATGGTTAAAAAGGCTGGTCGTCGACGATGAGCCTTTTGCAAAATACCTGATCGTTTCGGTAGACGCACAGCAGCTATGGTAGGCGGCCAATTGATAAACTGTAACCGGCTTGGATTCGTCCGCTCTTACGAGATATGAAAAAGGAACTTCGTGAGATGATGTGGTAATGACCGCACTCCCTTTGACAGTCCCATCGGTGGCACCATAACCGGTTTTCGAAGTAAAACCGAATGCGTTGATGATTTCCTGAGCATAAGGCTCATTCCTTCCTTCTCCGGATTTCTGATACAAGCCATGCAGCAATACCCTTTTCAAAGGCGAGATACTGTCATTACTAGTGATGGCCAGGGTATCGTGAAATACTTTTGCTCTGGATGCAGCGTCTTTTGCCATAAACATAATCGTCACATCCGCATAAGACCCGGTTGTAATCGAAATCGGCAATTTGGCAGTCGTATCACTATTGACCGATACTATTTTCCATGCATCAGTATTGGATAACCGAAGGTTACTGATAACCAGTCGACCTGTTCCCTTGCTGTTGATCCTCAACTTTACACGATCGTGATTGGCGTTATACGGAGTTATCTCCGGAGATGTACGTCTCCACGGTGTCTGAATAGAGGAAAAAACCAGCTGATCGTCGGCTGGGAAGTTATCCAAATTTTTCAGCACCATGTAAGCACCGGTCGTAGGCTGTTTGTATACACTAAAATTATATGGACTTGTAAATGTCTGATTACCATTACCATCAGCTGCTTTGATTGTCAAGCTGTAATTACCACCGTTTTCAATCGTAAACGGGCCTGTGTAATTGATAAAAGTGCCATCATTCAGCGCATACTGAAATAAAGCAAGACCAGATCCTCCCTCGTCGTTCGCGGTGAGGACAATTTGTACCTGCTCATCATAAACATTTGAAGACCTTAGCGTACCAACCAGTTTTGCTGATGCAATCGGAGAGATGTCATCATTTACTATGGTCGCAGGGCTAAAAGTCAGATATGTCATTTTGGTATTCGTCCCACCAGTTGCATTGATGGTCAGTTTCCCATCATTCACCTGAACGGTCGCCGTGCCAATCCTGAATTTGTTCTGTGCGGAAGAAATGAAATCCGTGATTACCGGCAAGCCTTCCACATTGATCTGATGGTTACTGTCATAGTACCGGTCATCGCCCGCACCTACTGTTACCGTGTACCTGCCATTCGGCACCACATGTTCCCAAGCTCCGGGAGCGGCATTATCCACTGCAGACTGCATCTGAACCAGCGTCATTTGTTTCGCATCGCCCGATCCGGCCCTCAAACGCATGTTGCCACTGTAATCTGAAGGAACCTGCGTGGCAGCGTTGACCCAGCCAAACTTACGTCCTGCATCGAAGGGTAAACCGTTGTCCGCCGTGAAACCCGAAGCTACCGTATTGGCAGCCGGAAGGAAATCAATTTTAATAGGTTCAACTGCCGGCTCTGTATAAACCGTAAAGGTGTAGGCGCTCGTAATGGTTTCGTTATTATTTGCGTCCGCGGCTTTTACAGTAAGGCTGTAATTACCACCGGTTTCAATCAGGAACGGGGCCGTATAGTTGGTGTAACTGCCTCCATTGATCGCGTATTGAAATGTTTTCAAGCCAGAATCCCCTGCGTCACTGGCCGTCAGGATTACCTGTACTTTTTTGTCATAAACATTGGGCGACAAAACTGTCCCTTCAAAACGGGCACTTGCAACAGGCGCTATCGCATCGCTTACCGTTGTCGCAGGTTTAAAAGTCAGGTAGGTCATCTTTGTATTGGTCCCGCCGGTCGCATTGATAGTCAGTTTACCATCATTCACCTGGACGGTAGCCGTACCTACCCTGTACTTGCTTTGAGCTGACGGACGGAAATCTGTGATCACGGGCAGCCCCTCCACATTTATCTGGTGGTTACTGTCGTAGTACCTATCGTCACCCGCACCTACGGTAACGGTATATAAACCATTGGCAACTGTATGTTCCCAGGCTCCGGGAGCGGCATTATCCACTGCAGACTGCATCTGAACCAGCGTCATTTGTTTCGCATCGCCCGATCCGGCCCTCAAACGCATGTTGCCACTGTAATCTGAAGGAACCTGCGTGGCAGCGTTGACCCAGCCAAACTTACGTCCTGCATCGAAGGGTAAACCGTTGTCCGCCGTGAAACCCGAAGCTACCGTATTGGCAGCCGGAAGGAAATCAATTTTAATAGGTTCAACTGCCGGCTCTGTATAAACCGTAAAGGTGTAGGCGCTCGTAATGGTTTCGTTATTATTTGCGTCCGCGGCTTTTACAGTAAGGCTGTAATTACCACCGGTTTCAATCAGGAACGGGGCCGTATAGTTGGTGTAACTGCCTCCATTGATCGCGTATTGAAATGTTTTCAAGCCAGAATCCCCTGCGTCACTGGCCGTCAGGATTACCTGTACTTTTTTGTCATAAACATTGGGCGACAAAACTGTCCCTTCAAAACGGGCACTTGCAACAGGCGCTATCGCATCGCTTACCGTTGTCGCAGGTTTAAAAGTCAGGTAGGTCATCTTTGTATTGGTCCCGCCGGTCGCATTGATAGTCAGTTTACCATCATTCACCTGGACGGTAGCCGTACCTACCCTGTACTTGCTTTGAGCTGACGGACGGAAATCTGTGATCACGGGCAGCCCCTCCACATTTATCTGGTGGTTACTGTCGTAGTACCTATCGTCACCCGCACCTACGGTAACGGTATATAAACCATTGGCAACTGTATGTTCCCAGGCTCCGGGAGCGGCATTATCCACCGCAGACTGCATCTGAACCAGCGTCATCTGTTTCGCATCGCCCGATCCGGCCCTCAAACGCATGTTGCCACTATAATCGGAAGGCGCCTGTGTGGCAGCGTTGATCCACCCAAACTTGCGTCCTGCATCAAAAGGCAGACCATTGTCCGCAGTAAAACCTGAAGCTACCGTGTTGGCCGAAGGAAGGAAATCGATCTGCACAGTTTCTGCGACAGGCGGCTCCACGGTCAGATTGCTAATCGCAAAATCATCAAAGGTATATGTTACTGCAGAACTTCCGTTCCTGTAAGTGGAAAACACGCCTGCAAACATCTCTCCCTGCGTAAGCCCTGTTCCCGAAAGGTTCAGGTATGGAGAAGAATACAATGCGCCCGTACTGATATAGGTCACTCCGTCAGTGGAATAAAACCCTTCCACCGTGTTCGCCTGCGAATCTATAACCATGCGTAAGGTTACAGTTCTTGAATTTAATCCACTAATGGGTTCTGTTCTTCGCTGATCAGGGTTACCGGTTCCTGAAACAGTGCTCGATACGTCATTCAGCTCTTTTCTGAGTTCGACCCTGTTGCCGGTTATCCCAAGCTTGATGAACGTGTTATCGCTGATACCATACCAGATCCCAGCCTGTTGGGCTTGAGAACCATTAAAAGGATTAACCACCTTCACTTCCAGCTGAAACTTGCTGACTGCATCAATTTTTACCCCCAAGGCATTGAGCTGGTTGTTATTGGTAAGGTAATCGATACCCTTGTTGGCAACAATCTGCAGACGGCCGCCTCCGAGCGTTATCCTGGACGGTTCATAACCAGGTAGGCCGGGCACAGCAGGCTGTCCATCCTCGGCAGCCCTGCCGCCGGAGTAACTATTGACAGTTCTAAAACCGGTTCCCTGTCCGTCTTTATCTCCGATTGTTCCGCTCACCGCGGCATCGAACGACAAATTGAAGGGCATGCCGACTTTTAACTCCGAACAAGCCATCGTACTGACCGGCAAACAGCCATCGACCAAGTTAGCTGCGGAACGTAACTCCCCGGATTTTATGCCGATCATTTTGGCACCGGAAACTGGTTTGGCGGAGGCATGTGCAAAATCCCCCATAATGATAGAGACGATCATGCATAATACAAACAAAACAAATCTGGAATGATAGTAATTGAGGCGATAGACCTTTAACATGAGTCATTGATTAAATTAACAAGGCAGAATTGTAACATAAGGTGACCAGGCAAAGGACGTGTAATGCCGATTGCAATGACTTTATATCGTTACAAAACTTTCCGAGGAGGTTGTTTAAGCTAGCAGGATATGGTGTAATATAAAATAGAATTAATTCTTACTGAAAAACATTACGCATTACAATATACGAGGAAGTATTTCAACAAGATATTTTGAAAAATTACAAACTATTTTGACATTTCATCTTTTGTTAGGGTGACAGCCGGATTCAACAGTACCGCGTTAAGGCTATGCTTGTTGGCAGGTTCATGTAAGAAAAATCAGGCTCCGTTCCTTCAGGAACTGTAGATCAGATCGTCTTTAAAAATAATCGGGAACACAAATTTGTAACCCTAGTAAACTTAAATTCAGATAAAAAATACCTTATAAAATTGCCCATAAATCCTGAGGGGTCGAATAAAACTGAATTAAAACGGACAAATCAGGCGCTAAAACGGGCATCATCCAGGGAAATTGCGAACCGGGCTTCCTCTATGTTCAATCCCTCCATCCATTTCAGAAAATCGGAGGCATTGGCCTTACTGATGATTACGGGTTCCGGTGTGGGGGCAGACATCCCGACCAGCAATTTCCGTCCGAAGTACTGCTGGATGTTTGTGACCGCCTTTCTGTGAATGATAAACTGACGGTTAGCCCGGAAAAAATCACGCGGATTCAAAGTGGTGATAATGTTATTCAACGTGTCACGCGTCTCATAATGAGCACCTTGCGCGTGAACAGTGACTATATAATTATTGTAGTAGATAAAGTCCATCTGGTCCATATTGACCGGGATGATCTTATCCTGAAAATAGACTAGCAAAGACGTTTTATAGCTGTTGAACTTTGGGAAACCAACTTTTACCGGCCTGGGCTGGATCAAGCTGCCTTCTTCGCCGAACAAATTCTTTAGCTGCAAGAATTTCCTGAGGCTGTTCTCCAGCTTTCGTTCGTCGATTGGTTTGATAAGATAGTCTATCCCGCTATTTTCGAAGGCTTCGAGTGCGTAACCATCGTAGGTAGTGAAGTAAATCACCGGGGCAGCAGGTACACCCTGGAAGATCTCAAACCCCAGGCCATCCCTCAATTCTATGTCGCAGAAAATAAGGTGTACCACATTGTTACTGGTCAGCCAGATTTTCGCTTCCCGCACAGACGAGAGGATTTCAGCCACCTTGAAGCTGCTATTTGCATTTTCAATCATTTGCTTCAATACCTCGGCCTCACGGGCATCATTTGCAATTATTAATGTGTCAATCATAACAGAAGAGGATTCTAAGAGCCCATAAATGTCCCAAACATCGTCACCGGCAGTCCACACGCCTGGGTTGAATTTTCGGGATTGTTGAAATTATCTTGATATGTATAGTAACCCAATTGCTTGACTTGATATGTATAGTAACTCAATTAGTTGTGCGGCCTGGTCTACGAGCGCCCAGTGCCAGTTTTTAAAATATAATTTTAACCTACCTTCGAAAATGATTCCGCCTGAAACTTTTTTCTCCAAAGTGTTGGAAAAAAGCGGCATTTTATCCACAGAATTTCGCTGCTCCTGAAATATAAATAATGTGAGTATTCTTATTTTCGTTTAGGTCGATGGCAATGCCGATTATCTGTCCGGACCATTTTAATAATATACAACTTTATATCAGTCAGACACTTCCGACTATAACCGACTTAATCAGGATCCTTATTCTTTTGTAAAATCCGCTTTATTCAAAATATTCCGACAGTCGGAAGAAGTTTTTAAAATTCACACACATTATTGTACAAAATTTATGCCAGTTACAATTCCGGATCGTCAATATCTAATTGTACAAAAGCATGTTTCTGCCTCGATTCGAACTAAAACTACAACTGGCCAGAACATGCCTTTTCAGCAGACCCTGGCCAGTGTGAACTTACCCTGAATGTATAATTGATGATCAGTTATTAACCACTTTTACAAATTTGAAGCCGGATAAGTAAACAACTCTTACAATGAAGCTTTGGATGTTTTTTTCCTTGTTTCCGATCTGCATCAGGAACTTCCCCTCTCTGTCGGTCACCGCACTGACAGACTTTACGATTCGCCCGTTCATATCATAAACATAAACTGTTATGGGTTCCTGCCGGTTGAAATTTTCAAGCTGCACAGAAATCTGGTTACCGAAACTTGGATTGGGAAAAACGTTCAGTAAACGGTCATCCGCGTCATTAACAAGTTTGTTTAAGTCTGTTGGTAATGCAGCACTCATGTCCACTTCTTTTCTTGTATTGTCCATGCCAGTTATCACCAGCTTGGCACGGGAAGACCGGCCTGCAAAGGCAGATGCAAATACCTTAAATGTGATCGAACTGTCTTTCTCCAGCTTGATCGGTTCTGCCTCAGACGGCAACTGAAAATCTGCAATTGTAAAATCGGCGGTATTCGGCCCCGAAATATCAATGTTCTTTATGCGCAAAGTTCCCCCGCCTTTGTTGGTCATGGTGATCTCATATTGTTTGTGTGATGCATTGGCGTCAGGTTCGGTGCTGGTAGTGACGACCCTGAGTTCAGGAGCTGGTTCAACCTGCTGATGCGCCCGCAACAAAGTGATTTGAGACGTGAGGTTTGGACTGTCATTCCAATTGTATTCTACCACATACAAATTACCACTCGCTACGTCTTCGACAATGTCCAGGGGATTTCCAAAACCTGACATTCCAATCAGTCCGTTATTTCCTGATCCGGTTGTAACTTTAATGATATCATAAACAGCATCATCAGTCGGATTGGAAGTGTTCACTTTTGAACCCGGCTCCATCACTGCGATGTCGCCTCCTCCTGAAAACCGGCAAACCAGGATTTTGCCCTTCAGTATTCCGTTAAAGGTGTTGCTTTTGTATTCAAGCACACCATTGGGGGAGTTGTTCAATCCGAAATTATACCCGATGCGGTAATTAGCATCCGGCCCGACCGACGGCAAGTACAAAGGATTATCGGTAAAGCCCCTGTTCAGCACATATTCTCCTCTCAGCGGGTTGGGATGTCCGAAGTAGCCAATCGGCTTGTTCGGATTGACACGGAACAGCCAGTCGCTCTGTACCTTGATGCTATTGGTAGCGGGAATTTCAGGCCCGGAGTAAAAGGTACCGTCGGGTCTTCTGGTACCCGCTACGGACGCGGGTGAATTGCCTCCCCCGCCCGATCCGTTGGTGGGTACATATAGCTGCCCGTTGGAGTGCCAGAGCAGATCATACGCATTCCGTACTCCGGAAGCATAAATTGTCAATGGCGATGCGCTGCCGTAAGGATTATAAGTACCGTCACTCATTTTCGCTGCAACAGCCGGCGCAGCATTGATAATAGCCTGGTTCGCTGTCGTCTGAACATCCAACGGCAGAGTAATTCCATTGAGTTTACCCAGATCAAGTCTTAAAATTGCGCCTGCAAGCAAGCTTTCATCTCTTTGCCAGTCGCCGTCATAGGATCCTGCCGAACTGTTACTTCCCTGCGACATGTAAAGTGCCTGATCAGGCCCGAAAGTCAGACTGTTAACAAGATGATCTCTTTTCGATCTCGGCAGCTTGGTAACGATCAATTGCTCCGTCTGCAGGCTGTCGCCCTGCAACCTCGAGATATTACCATCAAATGCCGGTGCGGCAGAAAGTCCCGGCGATGAATGTGAAACATAGGCAATAACATTCGTTGGCGTAGAGCCGGGATCAAAAGCCAGCCCTATGGCGGAACGCAGACCATATCTGTTCACTATTGTGTTAATCACTTTGGCACCGGACAACATTCCATCGCTGTGGTTTATCTGGTACCGTTCGATAACACCATCCAGCCGTAGCGCATAAAACTTCCCGTCCGGTCCGATTACAACGGAACAGTATTTTTTATTCTGCGTACCCGGTATAGGGACTTTGGCAAACTGTGCATTCAGGATATTCGTGGAATCCACCTTGGCTGCGGCGGTCGAAAAAGTAGCTTCATAAGGCGAGAAACCAGCGTTGGCATAGGATTTCACTCCCGACGTAATTATAAATTTATAAACAGTATTTGGTTCCAGGCTGCTGGAAGGGGAAAAGCTGATAACATCCCCCCCGCCTGTTCCCTGAACCACGCCCTCTACTGCAGTAGAAACGTTGTCCACTATTTTCAGAAGCCTTACGGTAGTACTGGTGATGGTACTGTTGTTCACGCCGCCCTGAACTCCCGGTACTACGGGAATATGTAAATTATTCGCGGCTATGCTCACCGTGCTTAAGGAAACTTTAGTCGCTCCATTGGCAGGACTGGATGCGATAACGTAAGGTTTCGAACCATCAACGACGTTCAGCTGAACTTCATGCACTGCACTGGTGAACTGTCCGGAAGTGGCGGTGAGCGTTACTTTATACATGCCGACCGGCAAACTTCTGGCGCCGGTAAAGTCAAAACTGACATTGGGCTGCGAGCCGCTGACCGAAGGATTGAACCCCAGCCAACCTGTCGCTCCATCACCGTAAACTGCTGTGATGGTATAAGGGGCTGACGTACTGTTTGAATTACCCAGAACAACCTGGAATGCGCTTGTTCCGGAACCATTTTTATCAATGATTATATTGGAGGTCTTCGATGCCCAGTACAAATATTGGCTGAGGGAAACCGGGGTAATGCTTGCAAAATTGATCTTGGTGTTGGTTCCTCCGTCCGCATTGATCGTTAAAAGCTCATCCGCTACATTTACCCGGACGGTGGCGAACTTAAACCTGGTGATCGTACCTTTGGCACCACTCGGTACAAAGCCACTGATAGCATTCACCCCTTCCACATTGATGTAATGAATTTCAGGGGAAGAGTTCAAAAACGCATCGCCTGCCGCCAACGCTACGTCGTAGCTTCCGTTCGGCACTTTTAATTCCCAATACCCTTCCGTTTTTACACCTGCCCAGGAAGTCGTGATATGATTGGCTTGCATGTGCATCAGCGTGGCAAGAGAAACGTCGTCGGGCATGTCACGGTTGCGACCATTGGTAGAAAGGTCAAGCAAACTTCCGTCCGACCTTTTTTTCCACCCGTATTTCAGGCCCGCTCCCTGGTAAACGCCAGTCCGGAGACCAAAGGGTTGCCCGTAATCCTTTACGTAGCTGAGCGGCGGAACTGTGGGAGCATCCTGAAAATTAACATTAACAGCCTGAGCATGCAGAGGTTCAACTACGTGCAGGTCGATGAGCATTGTCGCGGACTCGTAGCCGGCTGCACTACCTGTTACAAGGGCCTGATAATACCCGGCTTCCACATTTGAATTTATATTTTGCGGGCCAAATTGAAGTGTGGTTGATGAATTTCCAGGCAATGTAAGCCAGCTCGCCTCAGTTTTTGACAGAACGAACGCAGTAGGCGGGGTTGCAACCACATTCACCGATTGGGTTTCAACCGGCTTTCCTTTTAATACCGTAAAACTCAGTTTGGGTACCGAAAATGCCAGTGTCTTAGTTGTACTTGTACTGACAATGCTGAAAGTATAAGGAGAGGTAGTTGTTTCGTTATTGTTGGCATCGGAGGCTTTTACTCTTACGTTGTGGTTGCCCTGAACCTGAACTTTAAATGGAACGGTGTAGTTTACAAAAGCTCCGTTATTCAATGAATACTGCAATTTACTCAACCCGGAACCTCCGGCATCGGTTGCTGTCATATAGATCTGTACTTCATTTTTATAAGTGCTGCCGGATTGTATTTCACCTTCGAGCCTGGCGGTTGCCACGGGTGCCACAGCGTCACTTACAGGAGTAGTTTGCCGGAATGTCAGGAAATTCATTTTGGTAGCTCTACCACCTGTGGCGTCAATGGTGAGCTTGCCATCGGTTACCTGAACAGTCGAGGTAGCGGTACGGAACTTATTCTGCTCGGACGGCATAAAATCGCTGATCGTAGGCAGGCCTTCCACATTGATCTGATGATTACTGCTGTAATATCTGTTATCGCCCGCACTTACCGTAACGGTATACAATCCGTTTGGAACAATGTGCTCCCAAAAACCCGGGTCGGTGTTCTCAGAAGTGGCTTGCATTTGCACCAGCGATAGTTGTTTCAGGTCCCCGCCACCGGTCCTTAACCGCATATTACCACTGTAATCTGACGGCTGCTGGCTGATGGCGCTAAGCCACCCGAATTTACGCACCGCGTTGAAAGGAGACCCCGTATCGGCCGTATACGTTGCAGGCACCGGTGTTCCGGTGGGCTGAAAGCTGATCCTAACATTCAGGATCGGAGGCTGAATTGTAAAAACATACGGGTTTGTGATGGTCTCGTTATTGTTTGCGTCCGCTGCTTTTACTTTGAGATTGTAGTCACCAGCTGTTTGCAATGTAAAAGGTGCAGTGTAGTTGATATAAGCCCCATTGTTGATTGAATATTGTAACCTGGCCAGGCCCGATCCGCCTGCGTCCGTTGCAGTGATACTTATTTCCGCTTTTTCATCGTAAACATTGGGTGACCTGAGCGTGCCGGAAATCCGCGCGCTGGCCACAGGCGCGACCGCGTCATTCACAGGCCCCGCCTGCGCAATCGTGACATAATTCATCTTAGTATTGGAACCTCCCGTCGCATGGAGCGTCAGCTTTCCATCGTTAACCTGAACGGTTGCAGTTGCGACTCGGAACTTGTTCTGCTCAGAAGGCGCAAAATCACTGATCGTTGGTAAACCTTCGACGTTGATCTGGTGGACGCTGTTATAGTAATTATTATCGCCCGCACTTACAGTAACCGTATACAATCCATTCGGCACTATATGTTCCCACGCGCCTGGTGCAGTATTTTCCGAGGACGCCTGCATCTGCACAAGTGAAAGTTGTCTGGCGTCACCTGCCCCGCTTCTTAGCCGCGTATTACCACTGTAATCCGAAGGTGTCTGAGTCGTAGCATTTATCCACCCGAATTTCCGGGTTGCGTCATAGGGTAAACCGTTGTCTGACGTATAACCTGCCGGAGACGCGGACGAGCCGGGGCGGAAATTGATTTTAATCGGCTCGGCAAGAACGGGCGCGGCAGTAAGATCGATGGCCGCAAAATCATCAAAACTGAAATTTACCGCCGAAGCCCCGTTACGATAAGTAGCATAAACCCCTGCGTAAACATTACCCTGCACTAATCCGGTACCCGAGATATTCAGTCTCGGAACCGTATACAATGCTCCTGTGCTTGAATAGGTAACGCCATCGATGGAATAAAATCCCTCAGCTGTATTAGTTGCAGAGTCGATGATCATGCGCAGCCTCACTGTTTTTGTGGAAAGTCCATCTATAGTTCCTGTCCTTCTCTGATCAGGGTTACCGAGACCAGTGGTGGCAGATGAAATATCATTCTGCTCTTTCCGAAGCTCTACCTTATTACCAGAAATACCCAGCTTGATAAACGTCTTATCGTTGAGCCCGTAATAGAGTCCGGCCTGCTGGGATTCAGCTCCGTTAAAAGGATTTACTACCTTTACTTCGAGCTGAAGTTTTTTAGCCGTTTTAATGCTTGTCCCCAGTACATTCAGTTGGTTATTGTTGGTTTGGAAGTCAATCCCTTTGTTTGCAAGAATATTCAGTCTCCCACCGCTCAAAGTAATTCTCGACGGTTCGTAGCCAGGTACGCTTGCCACCGATGGTGCACCATCCGCAGCTGTCCGGTTTCCCGAGTAAGTATTGACAGTGGTGAAACCTGTACCGTTTCCATTCTTATCTGCAATTGTGCCTGCAACAGGCGCCTCGAACGATAAATTGAATGGGAGATTAACCCTGATATTCTCGCATGGCATTGTACTGACCGGCGCGCAGCCACTAAGAGGCTTCATTTCAAAATTCAAACCAAGCGATTCCAGCGCGTGAGCCTTGCTTACACCTGGGCCCGGTTCGGCATATCCTAAGCTATTCCATATGCACAGAGTAATGAAGAAAAATAATGTGTTACGAGGCAAGAGGTATAGAGGATGGCACTCAAAATAGTAATTCTTTTTCATAGCTAAGCAAGTTGAATATGTGATGAACAGGAACGTCATTAATTATTCATCAGAGGGTTATTCATATTTAACAGCCGTGGAACTATCGGCTCCAAGGGTGAGCAGGTACAGTCACATACGACCACCCGTGCACAATAGATTTACTTTTTCGACATACAAATTTCCCCGCTGAAAAAAATCAGCATTTGCAAATCATAGTGTCAGAGCAGCGGTTACTTTTTCATTTCTGAAAGAGCTCGGGAAATTGTTTATTAATGAAGGTGCGATACATGATCTTTTAAATCAAGATGATCGGACTTCCTGCAAAGACTCCGTTCAAACCCTGGAATTAAACCTGATTTGAACTCTGGACAAATTGACTAATTATGGTTGGGTTAGATCACGTCGTATAGTACAATATCCCTTCTGAATATTGTACTATATGATCATATCGTTAATTGTAAAACAAATTTGCATAATTTTTCAGCGAATAGCATGTAATTCAGCAGTAAAGCGGACAAATTTAACCGCAAAACGTTCATATTCAATATTAAGGCGGGCATACAAAACAGTTTGCAGGCCTTTTGGGCCAAGTTTTTCCCCTAACATTTTTTCCCCGGATTTAGGCAACAAAACTATTCAGCGTATACTGATATCTTTCCCGGATTTTACCTGTGGTGCTACAACAAATCCTCCATGCAAAAGGATAATATCCTGCATATCATAGACTTTTACGCAGAAACAAAAATTTGGCAGCTGATTAGGCAAGAGATACTAATTTATCATCCGAATAGTAATTTTAATACCCGAAGGATAAAATTAAACAACGTCAGAAATGAGGCCGTCTAAGTGATTTAAATAGTACAATTCCGAGATTGTACATACTTGACTGAAAAGCAAATAAGTTTATTTCGCACTGGTTTACAGTGCATTATACAACACAATGAGAAGCTGGCGTGAAGCTGGATTATGGAAGATCACAACTGGTGTGGGGAATCATTCAATTACAGGTAAAAGAACGGTAAATAATATACGCAAACAAATTCGGAAATTGCTATTTATCACCAGTCTTATGCTAAGTCAGCGTGTCTCAGCTATAAGCTGGCTGTCCGAATTTTCATTTGTCTAAAAGCCTGAGCCGTTGTCATCATTCTATTCCTGGCTGGTGAAGGGCCCACAATTCCCTGCGTGTAATACGGCCAACTTGTCATCAAGCCTTGAACCATTACATATCGAACCGACTCGCCAATACTTTTACTGTAATAAAGGTCGCGGCCGCATTCCATACGAATCACTCTTCCTGATTTAGACCTTGCAAATATAGCCCATTCCGCAGGTTCTGTTTCCGCCGTTAAATAAGTGGCAAATTCTCCTTTCGGTTGCATTTCCTTAACTTTGGTGAGATGTATCCTTTCCGGCTTGTAAAATTTCTCAACAATAACACCTGAATGCCGGATCGCGCTGCCGCCAACGATATCGATAAGAAAAAATACCAGGGCACCAACTATAAAAACCGGTGGGATCAGCCAGAATATTTTGCTGTGGGCTACTGATGGTGTGCGTATGTTGTAGGTTTCGTTCATATTTCTTTTTATTTTAGAATAACATTTCCCTCATTAATAAGACTTTATAAATAATAAGTATAGTGCAGACAGTTCAAAATTATCCCGCTACGTATAGCATCTCGAAAATCCGGAAAATCACTCTCAGGCTTTCAATCGCGATAAATTTCGAGAAACTGTTGAAACGATTTCATTTTCTATTGGGTTGCTCTTAAAAGGTTATTAACTTGAATTTTGAGAACATAGACGACTGAATATGAATATTTTAAAAATTTATATTAAAGTTCCAACAGACGAATACCCCCTCAAGAGTATGAAACAAAGATTTACTGTTCTTAGACACCCCTTGATTTCAGGATTACTCATTGGTGCTATCGGCGGCACGATTGGAACTTTGATTTATAATGCAATTAAAAACACAAAATTCTGGTCGCGTTTTGACTCCGCATTCGATTTTGGACTTAGACTTTTGAACCGCTCCTATCAAACTCCTTTATACATTGTCGTTTTATTGCTGATTGGTTTTCTGATTTCGTTTGTCTTTGTCAGGCGAACATCCAAACCCTGACCCAACCGGGCACTTTCACGAATACATTTTTTAACTCACGCACGTGGAACAGTTCTTCGTGTCATATTTCTTGTACTCACATCTTTTAGCACCTAACAAAAATCTACAATTATTTCGTAATAAAGAAGACTTAATAGCAAATTAGTTGATTTTTATAAATGAATAAATTCTACAAGCAAGAATTATTCATTTTCTATCTTTGCGCCTTACGTAGATTCACCATCAGATGAAAGTTGTAGTTTTAGGGGCCTCGGGCCAGTTGGGAAGTTGTTTAAAAAAAGTATCAGCGGAAAGGGAATTTCTTGACATCTCTTTTCCTTCCGAAAACGAAGGGAATATTCTTGATCCTGAATTACTTGAAAAATTGTTTGCCCGTGAGCAGCCCGAATTCGTCATCAACTGCGCCGCTTATACCGCAGTAGATAAAGCAGAGGATGAGCAGGATATCTGCCGGAAAGTGAACCGGGACGGCGCAGCTTATATTGCATCAGCCTGCGCCAGCCACAACGCAACACTGGTTCATATCTCTACGGATTTTGTTTTCAAAGGAAATGTGCCTCAGCTACTGAGCGAAACAGACCCGACAGACCCTGAAAATATTTATGGGGTTACCAAACTGGAAGGTGAAGAAGCTATCAAAGGAATACTTTCGCGCTACTTCACCATACGTACCAGCTGGCTGTACTCGGAGTTTGGCAACAATTTTGTTAAAACCATGCTGCGCCTGGGTAAAGAACGCGAACAGTTGGGCGTGATCGCAGACCAGACCGGATCACCGACCTATGCCATCGACCTTGCCGGCGTTATTTTCGACATCATTGAGTCAGGAAGCGAGTCTTACGGGGTGTATCATTACAGCAATGAAGGTGTTACTTCCTGGTACGATTTCGCAAAGGCAACATTCGATATCAGTAAAACCAGCGTCAAAGTCAACCCCGTCAAGAGCTCCGAATATGTCACAAAAGCTGTAAGACCGGCATATTCTGTAATGGATAAATCTAAAATTAAAAATACATTTTCCGTAGCTATCCCCTACTGGCGCGACAGCCTGGAAATTTGTATTCAGCGCCTGCAACCGGAATAATCCGGTATCAACGTAAAATTTTCACTCCTTTCGGCACATCGATATTCGATTTGATGCTGCCGTCTGCCTGTTTTTCATGCCTGATTTTCACCACACCCAACGGTGTGGGATAGGTACCTTCAACCCATTGGAGGTCGCCCAGATTAGGCTGTATACGGATTGTTTTGCACCCCGCCTCAACCACACTTACACCCAAAACATGCTCCGTAAGCCAGGAAGTGGGGCCGGAAGCCCACCCGTGGCAAAGGCTGTGCCGTAGATTTTTATAGCAATAAGCACCAAAGTCTCCATGGATATCATCTTTTCCCTCCGGAACAAGCTCGGTGATCGGTGCTGCGTTTTTCGTCCATTCCAGATCAAAATCTTCCCAGAAAGTAGTAGCGCCCATATCCAGCATACTGCCCCAGTAATTACGGATGCAGCTGAGGGCGCCCTCGTAATCCTTTGCTTTGGCCTTCGCCTGTAACATGTAATATCCATAGAAGGTCGAAAACCGCTCACACTCTCCTTTTGAGATCACATCTTCATTCGCTTTCTCTGCAGGGACCAACCCCGACAGCGCAAGTAATGCCGCAGCCTGTTTAGAATCGTTTGCATCCGGTACATATAGTTTTAGCTGGTTCGCTACCGACTTACATTTTGCAGCCTGACCCGGTTCATCAAGTATCGTACAAAGCTCGGCTCCTGCCTCGAGGGTCATCACCATCATCGCATGCAGACCGGCATGTATCCCCTTGGGATTTTCACTGGACGGCCAGTCAAGAAACCGGGTCCCGTCCAGATTTTCTTTGTTGTCTTTGGTTTTCTCCATCAAAAGATCCAGCAAGCCAACCAGATATTTCTGCTGCTGACGCAGGTACGCTAAGTCTCCCTGGTTTTTGTAGAGATCACGGTGAATCAGTACCCACCACATCGAATACGCACTGATCCCGTTCATCCATCCTGGCAATGGTGTAATGTCACGGGCCTGGTCAAGGCTTTTCGCTACTACCTCATTTTTCCCGAAAACCGTATTGATTGTCATCACTTCCGGGTGCATATCTCCAACCCACACCAGCCGGTCGCGCTTGATCCCGTCCCATAGGTATTCCTGCATATTGAGGTGAACGGTATATGCACCGGTATTCCAGATCTGGTTGAGACGATCGTCGTTACTTTTAAATGATCCGAGATATGGGATATCCCTGTACTCAAAAACGGCACTGGCCTCCTTAAGCTGCAATTCCCTGTTGACATCCACCAAATCTATCCTCACGAACCTGAACCCGGAATTCCCTACCTGCATCACACCCAGCCATGGAACCTCGATCGTGAAGTCTCTCATAGCATGGTCATTCGTCGCTCCGTGTATTGTATCAATGTCCGACATTGCCTCGCTTACTGACTCCCCAAACCTGATCCTTACCCGGATCGGTTTCTGATTAGCAGGCTGGTCGGTTACAAGCTGAATACCTCCCTGAATTTCTTTTCCAAAGTCAAGGAGTATACCGGGCTTCACATCATCTGTGCTGATCAACTTACAAAAATTTTTATGGACCAGATCGGCCTGACCAGTCCCCGGCCTCAGCAAATTCTGGGGGTCAATTACGTTGTTCCCATTCTTGTCCGACATCCAGACGATCCGTTTTGGCGTAAGATATTGCCTAACCCGCGAATCCTGTCGCGCTTCAAAGCTATTGTCAAAAACCGGCGGAAGTTTTTGAGCATCAGCGCTGTTAAACATCACAACATAGAGGAGAGCAAGCAGGGCAAGACATTTTTTCACAACAAAGAGTTTAGGTAAATCAATCGTAATATTTTTTGAAAATAATTGATTAAAATTCAACTAACTAGCCTGCAGTATCCTGTTTTATATCCGCCTGCTTTTTATTTTATGCTAAAACAAACTAAAAACCGTTCTATTTTTGCTGGTGGTACAATACCCGTATATTTCTGAATAAATCCCTAAACTCTGGCTGCCCATGAATATCAGACCAACTGAGTCGGAAGACCGTGACGGTTTACCACCTTTTGTAACCAGCTGGAAGCAATTATACGGATTACTCATCGGCACACTCGTGCTCTTAATTGCCCTCTTTTATTTATTCATGACCCATTTTCAATGAACTACCTTGACTGGATTGTACTTTCACTTACCCTGATTTTTGTAGTTGTATATGGCATTTTCCGGAGCAGGGAAAAGCACACCATGAACTCATTTTTACTGGCAAACCAGTCTCTTCCATGGTACCATGTGACTTTGTCACTCATGGCTACCCAGGCCAGCGCCATCACTTTTTTATCCGCCCCGGGTCAGGCTTACACAGACGGTATGCGCTTCGTGCAATTCTATTTTGGGTTGCCTCTTGCCATGGTGGTACTCTGTATCACTTTTGTTCCTAAATTTCACAAGCTCAAAATATTTACGGCCTACGAGTTTCTGGAAGGGCGTTTTGATCTCCGAACACGCGGACTTACTGCCTTTTTATTCTTGCTCCAGCGAGGGTTGTCGACCGGGCTTTCGATCTACGCCCCTTCATTGATCCTATCAGCAATACTGGGCTGGGACATTACCTGGACAAACATCATTTCGGGAGGTATTGTGATGATGTATACAATTGCCGGGGGGTCGAGGGCAGTTTCACATACACATTTACAACAAATGGCTATCATCACGGTCGGTATGGTAGTAGCAGGCATCATGGTCGTCAAGTTTTTGCCCGAGGATGTCTCTTTCACCGACGCACTCCATGTGGCAGGTAAGATGGGCAAGGTAAACCTCATAGATTTTACATTTGACCTCAATAGCCGGTATAACGTATGGTCCGGACTGATAGGCGGGTTCTTTTTACAGCTATCCTATTTTGGAACAGACCAATCGCAGGTAGGGCGATTCCTTACCGGCAGTTCCGAAGGTCAAAGCCGGCTCGGACTGGCCATGAACGGCCTCTTAAAGATCCCTATGCAGTTTCTGATCCTGCTGGTCGGTGTCCTCGTTTTCGCGTTTTATCAGTTCACGAACCCACCGCTGTTTTTTAATCAGACTGCCGTGGACAAAATCAAAACCACGCAATATGCCAAAGCGTATACGGATCTTGAGAAAAAACATGATCAAATCCAGGCGGGCAAACATCAACACGTAATGGCGCTGACGCAGGCTGTTAAGGCAGACAATAAAGCAGCCATCGAAAATTCAAGGGTGATACTGGGCAATATCGAAACAGATGTAAAAGCTGTTAGGAAAGAAGCCGAAACATTACTCTCGAAGGCAAACGGAAGTGAAGTAAATGATGTAAACTATATATTTCTTCGCTTTGTAATTGATTACCTGCCGGTAGGAATGGTTGGCTTACTCATTGCTGTGATTCTCCTGGCATCGATGGGTTCTGTGGCAGCAGCATATAACTCACTGGCCTCCTGCACAATAGTGGATATTTATAAAAGAATCCTACGGAAAGATAGGGAGACAGAAAATTATGTCGCAGCCTCCAGATGGGCAACTTTTTTCTGGGGTGTTTTCTGCATCTGTGTTGCCCAGTATGCCTCACGCCTCGGCAGCATGATCGAAGCGGTGAACATCCTTGGGTCTCTTTTTTACGGCGTAATTCTCGGAATTTTCCTGGTCGCTTTCTACTTTAAGAACATTGGCAGCAGGGCCGTCTTCTGGGGTAGCCTGCTAGGGGAAGTGTTTGTGATCATCAGTTATATGTATGATCTCACTGCTTTCCTGTGGCTTAATCTGATCGGCTGCACACTCGTGATCACATTCGCCTGGATGATAGAAGCAATCTGGCCCGAAGACAAGCTCAGACCGCAGGCCAGCTAAGCCTTTTTCCTACAGTTTTTCCTAAAACTTTTTAATGATTGTAGCTCTCCCGGACTGTGATGATCCGGACAGAACCATATTTCATTACGATTCTTCTTGCAAAATAGATTATTCTAAGAAAGTATAACACAGAGCAGGTATTTTCATGATTTACATGAAACTATTCTTTCACATAAATCCTTAGTAAGTACAATCGGTGATGATGGGCCAGTAACGTTTATAATTACTATGTCACCGATGGAAACAAAATAATACTTAAACCTTTACATGTAATGAATTTGTCAACCAATCCTGTCCAGCCCTCACCATTCTCCAGGCACCTTCCTTCAGACAGCTGAAATACAAACATTTAAACCAATTCGGTTACATCGACGCCTTATAACCTCAGGGTTATTTTCATTCTCCACTCAAAATAAAAATTATAACTACATGAAGTATTGGTCTAAGCCACAAAAAACAATGCGTTTAGCGCTTAGCTCGGCTTTCTTATTATTGAATTCTTTTTGTCCTATTTTCTCGCAGGCCATTCAGGAAAGTACAAACAATGCACCACTCCTGGAACAGGCCACCCTGGAAAATGTCGTACAGTATGCAATAAAAAACCAGCCGGTCGTTCAACAATCGATTATCGACGAGCGCATAACAGAAAACCAGGTACGCAGCAAGCTCGCCGACTGGTATCCGCAGATCAATTTTAACTACAATCTGCAGCACAATTTCATAGTGCAAACCAGTATCATAGCAGGGAACCCTGTGAAGCTGGGCGTGAGCAACATCTCGGCTGCACAATTCACTTTGTCCCAGCAGATCTTTAACCGGGATGTCCTTCTCGCAAATCGGACAAAAAGTGACGTATTGCTGCAAGCCAGCCAGAATACATCCGCCAACAAAACGGATATTGCTGTGAATGTTTCCAAGGCATTTTATGATGTACTGGCCACCACCCAGCAGATTGATGTTGCCCAGGAGGACATTGTCAGGCTAGAAAGAAGCTTGAAAGATGCCGAGAACCAATATAAATCAGGCATCGCGGATAAAATAGATTTCAAACGTGCCACAATTTCTCTGAACAATACCAGGGCCAATAAGAAAAGTAACGAGGAAATCCTGAAAGCCAAGCTAGAATACCTGAAGGCCCTGATGGGTTATCCGGTCGGCAAAGAACTACAGATCAGCTATGATACCCTGCAGATGGAACGAGAGATTTTGCTGGACACCAATCAGAATGTTGATCTTACTTCCCGGATCGAATACCAGTTGTTAAGTACCCAGAAAAAGCTGTTGGAAGCAAATTTGCAGTATAACAAGTGGAGTTATTTGCCTAATGTATCACTGAACGGCGCCTACAACCTGAATTTCCAAAACAACCAGTTCTCAGAGCTGTATGGCCGCAATTACCCTAATTCATTCGGCCTGGTGACTCTTTCGCTTCCCTTGTACCAGGGCGGAAGAAGAAAAGCCAATACCAGAACCGCCGAGTGGCAGATCAAAAGGCTTGACTGGGACATCAAAGGCCTGCAAACCAATGTGAATTCGGAATATGCTTCGGCATTGGCCAATTACAAGGGTAACCTCACGAATCTTTTAGCACAAAAAGAAAATGTGGACCTCGCCAGGGAAGTCTATGATGTGATCCAGTTGCAGTACAAGTCCGGTATCAAAACATACCTGGAAGTGGTAACCTCTGAAACTGATCTGCGTCTGGCCAGAATCAATTACTACAATTCATTGTACCAGGTACTGGCGAGCAAAATAGATGTACAAAAGGCTTTGGGCCAAATGAATTATTGATCCTGTCCACCTCTTTTTTGATTTATAAATACATTGATGATATGTTTTTAAATATTATGAAATATAGCTCTTTTGCTTTGCTTACATTTATCCTGGCTTCTTGCGGGGATAAAAATCAGCAACAACAACCTACTCAGCCACAAGCGGTTCCGGTAACGCTTGTCGACGTTAAATCAGCTGACGCTGCTTATCATGACGAATACCCTGGGACTGTGGTTTCCCTGAACCAAATCGAGCTTCGGCCACAGGTGACAGGCTTTGTAACCGGTGTACATTTTACGGACGGAGCAAGAGTACGCAAAGGACAGCTTCTGTACTCTATCGATGCCCAGTTGTATACTGCGAACTATGATCAGGCGGTAGCAAACCTGAATGTACAGGAGGCGAATCTGGTGAAAGCACAGAAAGACGCTGACCGGTACCATGAACTTGAAAAGAACGACGCGGTCGCAAAACAGCTTGTCGACAATGCAGACGCAGCACTGGAAGTAGCAAAAAGGCAAGCAGAAGCTGCAAAAGCAAATATTCAGGCGGTTCAGACCAGCGTGCGCTACACCAAAGTTCTTGCACCTTTTGATGGTATAATCGGGATTTCGGCAGTGAAGACAGGTGCAGCCGTCTCGGCCGGCCAGACAGTTTTGAATACGGTATCTACGGACGGTCAGCTCGCTGTGGATTTCAATGTTGACCAGTCTGAGATTTACAGGTTCACCAATCTGATGAAGAACCACAAACCCGCCGACTCTACTTTTACCCTTAAGTTCGGAAATGACGTGTATCCGGCAAGCGGCAAAGTTGCCCTGATCGACCGTGCAGTGGATCCCCAAACCGGGACTATCAAAACCCGCCTTGTTTTTCCTAACCAGGACAATCGGCTGCGTGCGGGTATGAGCGGGAAAGTGAGGGTTCTCAATAATACGTCCGCTAAATCCATAGTAATTCCCTATAAAGCCGTCACGGAACAGCTTGGCGAATTCTTCGTCTATGTTGCGGGCGACAGTAGTAAAGTGAGCCAGCGCAGAGTTGTGCTGGGAAAGCCCCTTGGTGCTAACATTATCGTTAAAGAAGGGCTGAAAGAAGGAGAAAAAATTGCCGTGGAAGGTGTTCAGAACCTGAGAGAAGGCGCGGTTATCAAAGAAGGTAAATAATAATTTCCTCCTTTTACTATTCATAACAACCCGTAAAAAATGATTGCAGATATTTTCATTAAGAGACCGGTCACAGCAATTGTTGCTTCTATTGTGCTGGTTCTTGTGGGCTTGATTGCCCTTACCACATTACCCGTTGCCCAATATCCCGATGTAACACCGCCCACGGTGACCATCACAGGTAACTTTACCGGGGCCGATGCGCAGACGGTGGAGCAGACCACTACTACACCGATTGAAACGCAGATCAACGGTACACCTGGTATGACTTATATGTCGAGCAACAGTACCAGTAGCGGACAAAGTAGCATTAACGTTACTTTTGACGTTGGAACGGATGTGAATATAGCGGCACTTGATGTTCAGAACCGCGTAAGTGTAGCGGAACCAACATTGCCCGATGCTGTTAAAAGGCTTGGATTGACCGTGAGAAAACGGCAGCCAAGTATTATGATCGCGCTTGCGCTTTATTCCCCGAACGGGACGCATGATTCTCAGTTTATCGGTAACTATGCCAATATCTACCTGAAAGATGCTTTACAGCGTGTAAAAGGTGTTGGAGACATTATATCACGGGCCGATGACTTCGGTATGCGGATCTGGCTTGACCCGGACAAGCTTGCCAATCTACGCATGACGCCTTCGGATGTTTCAGCTGCACTGGCGGAACAAAACCTTCAGGTAGCGGCTGGTACTGTCGGTGGAAACCCCCAGCCAACTGCACAGAGCTTCGAGTACAGTGTACTGACGAACAGCCGGTTAAATACCAAAGAACAGTTCGAAGATATTATCGTGCGGGCCTCTCCCGCTGACGGAAGCGTGGTTTACCTGCGTGATGTTGCGCGTGTGGAGCTTGGGAAATTTGATTACGGTATCAATGCTTTCGTAAGCGGAAAACCTGCTGCTTTCGTACTGATCTATCAAGCGCCCGGCGCCAATGCGCTGGATACTTACGAAGGTGTGATCAAGGCCCTGGCGGAAATGAAGAAAACCTTTCCTAAAGACATTGACTACGTAATCCCAACGGAAACTGCGACAGTTGTAAAGGTTTCTATTGAGGAAGTACTTCACACTTTTGCGGAAGCTATGATCCTGGTGGTAATTGTTGTGTTCCTGTTTTTACAGAACTGGCGCGCTACCCTGATCCCGATCCTGGCTATTCCTGTTTCCCTGATCGGTACATTTATCTTCTTTATCCCGTTCGGTTTCACCGTGAATACGCTTACACTTTTCGCATTTGTACTCGCGATCGGTATTGTGGTCGATGATGCCATTGTGGTGGTAGAAGCAGTCCAGCATTACATTGATGAAAAGAAAATGTCGCCAAAAGATGCTACTATCCAGGCGATGAAAGATATTTCCGGGCCTGTAATTGCCATTGCACTGATCCTGGCAGCTGTATTCGTGCCGGTTAGTTTTGTTCCTGGTATTGTGGGAAGATTATACCAGCAGTTTGCAATCACCATCGCTGTTTCGGTTCTCTTGTCAGCATTTGTTGCGCTTTCCCTGACACCTGCTTTATGTTCGATCATGCTCCGCCCATCGAAGGGTGAAGCTGATAAAAAGAACTGGCTTGAAAAGTTCTTCGACCGGTTTAACCGCTGGTTTGAGAAAGTTTCCCATTCGTATACCCGCGGGGTTTCCAAATGGATCAAGGCAACTCCATTGGTACTCGTTATGATGGTTTGCCTGTTTGTTGGACTATTCTTTTTGTTTAAAAACAAACCTTCCGGATTCATTCCTGTTGAGGATGAGGGACGTCTTTTTGTAACTTATGAAATGCAGGAAGCAACTTCGACAACCAGGAATGTTGAGATGATCAAAGATATTATGCAACGCGTGTCATCTATTCCCGAGGTTCGTGTAGTGGGTGGTTTGGCCGGACTTAACATCATCAGCTTTTCCAACAAATCCAATGTCGGTACTATGTTTGTCAACTTGCAACCCTGGGCTGACAGAAAGGGCGCAGAACACCACGTGCAGGCAGTGATCAAAGAAATTCAGAAACGTACGGCAGACATTAAGGAAGCCCGCGTACTGGCTATTGCGCCGCCTGCCATTCCCGGTCTTGGGTCAACCTCAGGTTTTACTTTCCAGCTGCAACAATCGACCAGTACCGATAATATTCAGCAGTTTGAAACGGTAACGCGTAATTTCCTTGCCGCCGTAAACAAGCGTCCTGAAATTGCGATGGCTTATACTTTCTTCAATGCAAGGACACCTAGCTACCAGATTGACGTGGATCGTGACAAAACCAAAAAACTTGGAGTACAGGTTTCAGATGTTTTCAGTTCGCTATCGACATTACTGGGAAGTAGCTATGTAAATGACTTCAACCTTTACGGACGGAACTTCCGTGTGATGATACAGGCCGACAGCAGCTTCCGGTCGTCGCTCGACAAGATTGAAAAGTTCTATGTCCGCAACCGGGAAGGCAATATGATCCCGCTCAGCACGCTGGTGACTTCCAAAGTGGTGGAGAACCCAGCATTGATTTCACATTATAACATTTATCGTTCTGTAGAAATCAATGGTACTCCGAAACCAGGTTTCAGTAGTGGTCAGGCAATTACAGCCCTTCGCGAAGTGGCGCAAACCCTGCCGGCCGGTTACAGCTATGAGTTTTCTGGTATGAGTAGTGAAGAGATCAAGGCGGGAGACAGTACAACCACGATTTTTGCAATCTCCATTGTATTTGTATTCTTATTCCTGGCTGCATTGTACGAAAGCTGGTCAATTCCGTTTTCGGTTCTTTTTGCAGTACCTATCGGTGCATTCGGATCGATCCTTACGCTGACATTCCTGCCCAATTTGTCTAACAACATCTATGCACAGATCGGCTTAATCACACTGATCGGTCTGGCAGCGAAAAATGCGATCCTGATCGTGGAGTTCGCCAAGGAACGCGTCGACGGCGGAATGGAACTGGTACAAGCCACGCTCGAAGCCGTACAGCTCAGGTTAAGGCCAATTATCATGACCTCCCTGGCATTTATCCTGGGTGTACTTCCGCTAGCCTTCGCAAGCGGCGCTGCGGCGGAATCGAGGAAAACGATCGGGTGGACGGTATTTGGGGGTATGCTGGCTGCTACGTCTCTGGCCATATTTGTAGTGCCCGTTCTTTTTGTGGCAATTGAAAAAATTGCAATGGGCAAAAAACAGAAGGAAAATCCAGAAACGCCGGGGCCAACGTTGGCATAGATATCATATAAAGATGTTAAAGCGGGACGCAGAAATTCATTTTGCGTCCCGCTTTTTTTAGAGACAATTCCCGCTTTGGATAAATTATTTCTTCTGACTAATTTTTAAAACAATTATCTACATCCTTTTAACTTTTCTATGTATATAAAGCAGGTTTTTTCCATTTGGCGATTACTGAAAGGTATATGGCCCGCGCTCATGGTGGTTACTGCTTATGCTACGCTGGTGTTCTACTTATTCAGCTATCATAACTGGCATTTTCTTTCCTTTCCGATATCCATTATCACCATTCTCGGAACTGCCCTTTCGCTGCTCCTGGGTTTCAGGACCAACTCTGCTTATGATCGTTGGTGGGAGGCCCGAAAAGTCTGGGGAGAAATTGTTAATGACAGCCGCACGCTCGTCAGGCAGTCAATGTCGTTTATTTCTGCCCCCAGGCAAGAAAAAGATCAGCATGTTTCGCACATTACCCATTTGCAGATTGCCTGGTGCTACGCCCTATCGAATTCCTTAAGAAAAGAGCCGGTACTGGTCTATGCCGACCTCCATCTGGAATCGTCGGAACTGGATTACGCTTCGGCACAGGACAATATCCCGAATGCCATTCTTAACCTGCTTCAGATCAAATATTCTGATTTACACGAGGAAGGCAAGATCGAGACTCTTTTGTATCAGAACCTGGATCAGACCATCCAGAGGCTCTGTGACGCTATGGGAAAATGCGAACGCATCAAAAACACCGTCTTCCCTACACAATATAGCTTTTTCGTCCACTTTGTGATCTTTATATTCACGCTGATATTACCAATGGGCTTGGTTGAAAGCATCGGCAGGATAGCGATCCCTATCAGTTTTACGATTTCTTTCCTGTTCTTTTACGTCGAATGGATTGCTTACATCATGCAAAATCCATTTGAAAACGGCCCGAACGATATACCCATGACTTCCCTTTGCAGGACAATTGAAATCAATCTGCTGGAAATGATCGGCGCCCCAAAGATTCCTGAGAAAATTTTGCCTAAGAAAGGCGTCATTATGTAATAAAAAGCGGTTCCTCCCATGGTAAGACTTGGGAAGAACCGCTTCATTCTCAGTATTTACACTGCTATTTGGAGTCCGCGACGGTGTAAAACAATTCCAGCCTCAAATTTTTAATGCCAGTGCTTTGATCACCGATCACGAGCCTGTCGACACTCTTACTAAATTCCGAGTTAGCTTCCGGAAAACCCGAAGAACCGGTAAACGCCGAACTACGCAAAACCAAGCCTGTGCCGTCCTGCAAACCGCTGTTCATCAAATTTGACACATAATAACTTACATCAAAAAGATAATATTGGGTGTTATTGATAAGGTCGTTTACGTAAGTTCCCACCACCGGCTTCGGGTTCTGAACTGTAGTCGAATTCAGATCATAAAGGGGTAAAGGCGTACCAGTCGAAGGATTGACAATAAATTCGTTATTCTTATCACAAATATAGACGAAGATCTGCGCCGGTGCTCGAAGCTGATCTGTGACCGAAAGCTGGAAAGGTGTTATTCTCAAAAAAGCCCTGTTTATGACAGAATATTTATAGTACTTGAGAGATTGCAGATTGGGGAAGTCGACCCTTGTCATTACTCCCGGCCCTGCCTGTATAAATGCTTTATTACCAGTCTGTTCCGAGGGAAGTGCAATCCTGTGGGTAGTCGGAGCCTTGGCCAGAAGCGTACCTGTTCTATCCGGAATGATCTGGTTAAACAAGTAACTTAATTTCACATTAAGCGAGTCTCTTTTAAGACCATCCACATCAATGGTGTGGTAGTGAAGCCGTATAGCTGTTGCAGTATCTTTAAATCCAATAACCGAGGCGTTGTCCGTGTCGGCTGCCTTCACCAAAAGCCCCTGTAAAATATTGGTCCAGGCGGAGGCGGAAGTAATCTGATTATTTTGCGCTTTCTCAAAGATTTCTTGACCAAGAGCCTGCGACAATTTGATCCTTACATTATTGCTGGTGCGGGGTCTCGGTATCAGTTTAATTTTACCGAGTGGGGCCGCATCAAACGGCAATTTTGTAATATTATATACCGAACTATACTCCGAAAGATCCTTTAAAACCTTGTAAACTGAAATGTTCAGCGGGACGGTTGTGTCACCATATGAATAAGTGTCGTACCTCAAACTTAATGTCAGCGAATCATATTCTGCCAGGTCCGGGATCGTGATACCACTTTCGGGGGCATTTTGAAAATAAGCCGCAGCTTGTATTTTACCAAGGTATGGATCGGCAAATCTCCCAACCAGATGTCGCTCTGTGCTTCCTGTCATCATTGAATCGGTAAAGAACGTCGAGAGCTTCACCGCAGAAGTATCAGAAAACAAAACCGTAAATTCATCCGGATCGGGCTGTATCAGAGATTCTACTTCTTCTCCCCACTGACAACCCGCCAATGAAACCGTTAAACCAAATATTACCAGAAGTTTGGAAACCGTTGAAGACCCTTTGAAAGAATAAGAAATAAATTTCATTTAGTGCAAGACAGTAAAAAGTGCAAAATTATCACATGCAAAGTTAATTACAACATGATTCAGAGAATTGGGGACAAATTTGTAACCATAATATCGGTTGCAACAAAACCCGCCCGGTGAACGTAAAGATTAATACTTAACGGAAAAACGATGTTTATCGCACACATTGACATGATTTAACAGAAACCAAAACCAGAAAAATCATTGTCAGACGTCAGTTATCAGTACGCCGGGAATCATAAAAAAGTGGCAAATTTTGAGAAAAACGTCAAAAGCAAAGGACTAGTTTGAAATGCTGGCCGCATGAAAAAATAAATGACAGGCTATTGGGAGCAACTTTTTAGCCCTTCGGTAGCTCGTTATAACAACATAGAACTCTAATTGTACGTTGGAAAATCGCCGGACAAGTCAATCTTTTAGACAAAAAATAACTTATAATTTTACTTAGCAGTATCAACATGTTATGTTTGCAAAAAAATTCAGCTTCCATGTCCGGTTTTTAACGGCACAATGCTTGCAGATTAATTAACCCCAAAAACATTTTTTTTCCCAGTTTCATTTGTAACAATTAGTCAAACCATATTCTTTACATGTTTAATACCTTAAAAAAGACTTCGTTAGCCCTTCTAGTCGCTTCTACTGTCTTCGTTCAATTTAGCTGCAAAAATGATGATCCGGAGGCGGATAAATTAGGAAACTGGTACAGGAACGGAATTCCCAACTTCGGTGGGTCTGCAAGAGCCCGCTCCGTGAGCTTCCTGATCGGCAATAAAGGTTATATCGGGACAGGTTTAACAAACGAAACGACACCTCGTGTAAAAGATATGTGGTCGTACGACGCCACCACTAAAATTTGGTCACAGGTAGCTCCTTTCCCGGGAAGCGGAAGATATGATGCTGCCTCCTTCGTATTGGGCGGAAAAGCATATGTAGGCGCAGGATTTGATGGTGTGGTAACGGCTGCCGATGGCGGTTACAAAAAAGATTTCTACGAATACGATCCTGCAACAAATAAATGGTCTCCCATAGCCGATTTTTTGGGTGGAACCCGTCAGTATGCAACTTCATTTGTTGTAAATAACCGTGCTTATGTCGGCCTGGGATTAAATGGAAGCAATTACTATCAGGATTTCTACGAATACAATCCAACCACAGATAAATGGAGCGAAATTGCCACTTTCACCGGTGGAAAGCGCAGAGGTGCGGTTGCCTTTACAGTAGGTGACAAAGCTTATGTGGGTTTTGGGGTAAACAACTCTTCGGCTGAGACGAAGGATATTTACAGCTTTGATCCTGCCGGTAATGGAGGACAAGGGTCGTGGACGAAAATTGTACATGATGCAGCTCAAATCGATAACTTCCCTGCAAGGTCACATGCGCTCGCGCTGGTTATTAATGAAAAAGCCTATGTAGTAGGTGGTGCAGGTAAATCTGATGTATGGGAATATGTTCCTGGTTCAAATACCTGGACAGAGGTGGCTTCTTTCCCATCGGGCGGAAGAGGATTTGCTGGTGGGTTCTCAGTCGGAAACATTGGCTATTTCGGTACGGGAAGTTCTACAGGCTCAAACGGACTGGATGATTTTTGGGCATTTGATCCTACTGCTGCCCAGGACGATGATGACAATTAACCGGTGATTAAAAAAAATAAATTCAGCATTGTACTGATTTCCTTACTGGCCTTCGCAGTTGCAGCCTATTTTCTTCTTCCTCTCCGGAAGGGAAATCCAGGTTCCGGCAGCGAAGGCCTTCGCAATTTAAAGGTACAGTCATTTCACAAAGAGACTGGCTGGGGATACCGTATTTACCAGGACACGACGATTATTATTGAGCAGCAGTTTATTCCTGGCGTAAGTGGAACAAAAGGATTTGACACGGAAGAATCTGCTATTAAAACCGGCGAACTGGTGGAGAATAAAATACTTCATGGCATTTTCCCTCCTACCGTTTCCCCCAGGGACCTCGATAGTTTGAGGATCAAATATTAGCCAACATCAGCCCGTCTCCTCCGACATTTCCACTAGTTTTCTTCTCTGGTGTCGCCCGGTCTGCGTAATGAATACACGCCGGATATCGGATAATGGTCAGAATACTTTATCTTACTGTATGTCGTAAAATCAATAGCGCGGAGCGTTTCTTTACTGTAAAATTGATGATCGATCCGTATAAAGTAAGGGAGATGATTATATGTAAATCCGAACCCCTGACCTTTTTCCTCAAAACTATTGCCCATTATTTCTCTCATCCGGCCGTACACATAACCGTAGGGGACTTCATTGAAATCACCGCAAACGACCGTCGGGTAAGGAGACTCCCTGATCCACGATTCTAGTACTGCCAATTCTCCGGCACGTCTTACAAAACCCTTTCTCATCTGTCTGAATGTAATCTTACCCTCTCTGGCCATTCCGTCCATTTCTTTTTGATGAACAAGGTTGCTCAACTGTAGGGTCATGGAATAAAGGTGCAGGGCGATGATCCTTACGGTGTCAGCACCCATTTTGATATCAGCCTGGATCATACCATTTTGGGCTTCAAATACAGTGTCCCTGCTTGCTATGATGGGATGTTTGGAAAACATGGCAAGTCCCGAGCGCTGCAGCAACTTGTGCCCGTTACTTCTACCATAAAATTTATGATATTTATAACCACCACTTTTTAACGTTTCGCTAACATTTAGAAGCTTGGAATCGTCTTCGTAATATTCTGCAAGACAAACCACATCAGCACCCGAATCCTTGATCCATCCTTTTGCTTCCCTGATCTGGCGTTTCACCCAACGGTCCCTCGGCGAGAAATTGCGCATGAAAGAACGCACATTATAGCTCACTACTTTAAATGAAGCTTCGTTTTCCGGGCTGCTCTCTGTTAGGGTATTTTTATTAAACGCATAAGTTCTCGGCAGGAAAATACAGCCTATAAGCAGCATGGAAAGCGGCAACAATGCCTTTTTTTTCTCAACGAGAAACCATATCGGAACGGAAGCGAGATGAATGATCATGGTCACAGGGAACGACATCATCATGAATCCCGCCAGCCAGCCAGAGAAAGGATTCCAAAAAATAAGTATGCAAACCAGTAGAGTATAAAAAACAAAGCATTTATATAAAAACCACAAAAACTTTTTTACGCCTTTCATTCATTTATAATTCAAATTCATTGCAAAAATAGGTGAAGGATATCAATTTAGAAGACATCACCATCACTTGTACTTATGATAAAATAGTTTTACCTTTGCATTCAATTCTATTTTGATCGATTGATTGAGGGGGGCTTAAATCCCCTTTTTTATTTGCGGTAAGCCTTACATGACAATTAAAGAACATTTAGAAACTTTACTCATCCCCCTTCTGGAAGATGGCAATTGTTTCCTTATAGATATCATTTTTAAGCCTTCTAAGGTAAGTCAAAAAATAACGATTCTTGTTGATAGTGATGAAGGAATTACAATTCAGCAATGCACATCGATTAGCAGGAGGTTAGCAAAACAACTCGAAGAACTCGAAGTTTTTACCGAAGCATACACGCTGGAAGTTTCTTCGCCGGGATTGGACCAACCACTAGTGCTGCCTCGCCAGTATCAAAAGAATCTGGGACGAAATTTGAAAGTTACCTTAAAGACCGGGGAAACTTTTTCGGGCACACTGAGCGAGGTAAATGCCGATCAGATCACGCTCCGGCTTCCGGAACCTAAGAAGAAACCAAAGGTTCCTCTGGATGAAAGTTCTTTGCGCAGGGACGTTTTGCTCGGGGATATCTCGAAAGCACTAGTAGAAATTTCCTTTAAATAGCTTGGAAGTCAGGATGTTCCTGATTTGTGATCAATTATATAATATGTTTAATTTAGTATCAGCAAATATTCTTTAACATAAGCAATGGATAGCGGAATATTAATTGAATCATTCGCGGAGTTTGCAAGCTCTAAAAACATAGACCGTCCCACGATGATCAGTGTTTTAGAAGAAGTGTTTCGTACAATGATTCGTAAAAAATACGGTACAGACGATAATTTTGACGTAATCATTAACCCTGAAAGCGGTGACCTAGAGATGTGGCGCACCCGGGAGATTGTCGATGACAACTCGGAAGATATCTGGGATTATAATAAAATCCCGCTTGCCGAAGCCCGCAAAATCCAGAGTGACTTTGAGGTTGGAGAAGAGGTTGCCGAAGAAGTAAAACTGGTGGAATTCGGTCGCAGACTGGTTCAGACAGCCCGCCAGACTTTGATCCAGAAAATCAAGGACATGGAAAAAGAAATCATGTTCGAGAAATACAAGGACCAGGTTGGGGAGATGATCACCGGGGAAGTTTACCAGACATTGAGACATGAGGTGATTATCATGGACAGTGAAGGCAATGAACTTTCTCTGCCAAGAACAGAACAGATTTCAAAAGATCGCTTCCGTAAGGGAGAGTCCGTCAAGTCGGTGATCCATAAAGTGGAGATGAACAACGGTTCTCCCAAAATCACTTTATCCAGAACTTCGCCTGTTTTCCTGGAAAGATTGTTCGAAGTTGAGATTCCTGAGATTTATGATGGAATTATTTCAGTAAGACGTGTTGTTCGTGAACCAGGGGAACGCGCCAAAGTCGCGGTTGAGTCATACGACGACAGGATTGACCCGGTTGGAGCCTGCGTAGGGATGAAAGGATCGCGGATCCACTCTATCGTACGTGAATTAGGGAACGAGAATATAGATGTTATCAATTATACCGATAACCTGGAACTTCTTATCAGCAGAGCGCTGAGCCCGGCCAAAGTGAGTTCCATGCAGATTGACAGAGATGCAAAACGCGTTTCGGTGTTCCTGAAACCGGATCAGGTTTCACTGGCCATCGGTAAAGGGGGACAAAATATTAAACTTGCAGGGAAACTTGTCGGAATGGAAATCGATGTCTTCCGTGACATTGAAGAACAAAATGATGAGGACGTCGATCTTACGGAGTTCTCTGATGAAATCGACGAATGGATTATCAGTGAATTGCACAAAATTGGTCTGGACACAGCCAAAAGCGTGCTGGCACTTAACAAGGAGGAGCTTGTCAGACGTACCGATCTTGAAGAAGCAACGGTTGAAGAGATTCTCGACATCCTTCGCAAGGAATTTGAATAATTTAAACGGATGAATTAACCTGATCGTTGATTCAGCCATCAATGCAAAACTTTTTCTACTAATTGCTAATATGGCAGAAGATAAAATGATGCGCCTTAGCCAAGTGGCACGGATCCTGAACGTAGGAATAACTACGATTGTGGATCATCTGTCTGCCAAAGGGTATAAGGTGGAAACAAACCCGAATACAAAAATTAATTCTGATCAAATCGAGTTTCTTGCCAAGGATTTCAAATCTGACGACCTGAGATCTTCTTTATCCTACAAACCGGCACAAGCTGAGACACCTGTAGAGATTAAAGAAGAAAAAGTCAAAAGTGATGTGGACGGAATTCTTTACTTCCGGAACTCCCCTCCGAAAGAGGAGGAGGAAAAACCTGTTGTTGAAGAAAAAACACAACCGCAGCCTGCTTTTGAAAACCGCCTGCCCGGTATTAAGGTAGTAGGAAAAATCGATCTGGATCCCAAACGCCCTGCTTCGCCTTCCCAGCCCGTAGCAAGCGCACCTGAGGAGCCAAAAGCTGAAACGCCGAAAGAAGTTGTTCCAGAAGCGAAAGTAGCTGCGCCGGATCCTGTCGTTATTGAGAAAGAAGTAGTGAAGCCGGAGCCTTTAACACCCGCTGAGCCGAAGGTTGAGCAGGTACAGAAACCGCAGACCGAAGAGGTAGTTCCTCCAAAGGTTGAAAAGGAAGAGCCGAAAGCCGAAACTCCGCAACCTGTGGTGCCTAAAGAAATAGTTGAGGAAAAACCTGCGGAGCAAACAGCACCTGTTGCTGAACCAGCAGTGACCCAAACTGAACAAACTTTGGTTGAAAACCCGGTCGCTCAATCGGTAACTGCGGCTGCTCCTGAAAATGAAACTGCCCCGGTTGCCGAATCGGGAGAATCTGAACTTATAGAAGCTCGTGGAGAACAATTAAGAGGTCTTCGGGTAATTGGTAAGATAGAACTTCCATCTGATAAGGCTAAAAAGAAAGACCCGGTTGCCTCAAGCGATACGTCGGCGGATAAAAAGAGACGCAGAAAAAGAAAAAGAATACGTGATGGTTCGGTTGTAGGTGGTGAAAACAGGCCTGCAGCAACCGGAACGGCAACTTCGACTGATCCCAACCAGGCGACAAGACCTAAGGAAGCAAATGTCCCTCCTGCTGGCAATAGAACGGGCAACAGACCAAACACAGGAACCGGCACTCCAGGCGTAACACCCGCCGCTGGAAGCGCGCAGGGAAGTACTGCCAGACCTGCTGCCAACAGAAGCAATACTAATAATCGCCGCCCTGGTAAAAGAGAAGAGGTTTCAGATAAAGAAGTATCTGACAATATCAAAGCTACAATGGCCCGCATGGGTGGCAGCAATTCTAAAAACACTGCCCGTGGAAAAGGTGCCCGTCGTCGTGACCGTGCTGATCAGAACGATCCAAACGGATTTGACAATGAAGAAACAAAGATCTTGCGCGTTACAGAATTCGTTTCTGCGAACGACCTCGCATCTCTTATGGATGTGACAGTGCAGGAAGTTATTTCGGTTTGTATGAGCATGGGAATGTTTGTTTCCATTAATCAGCGACTCGACGCCGAAGCGATAACATTTATTGCAGATGAATTTGGATTTGAAGTTGCCTTTATTTCGGCAGAAGAAGAAGTCCAGAATGATGTAGTTGAAGAAGTTGATACCGAAGAAAGCCTGATAGAAAGGGCGCCGATTGTAACCGTTATGGGTCACGTCGATCATGGTAAAACTTCTCTTCTTGACTATATCCGTCAGGAAAATGTAGCCAGTGGGGAAGCAGGTGGTATTACCCAGCACATTGGTGCATATAGCGTAAAAACAAAAACAGGCAAACAGGTAACGTTCCTGGATACGCCAGGTCACGAGGCATTTACAGCGATGCGTGCACGTGGAGCGAAGGTTACCGACGTTGTTATCATAGTAATTGCGGCGGATGACAGCATCATGCCCCAAACACGTGAAGCAATCAACCACGCACAAGTAGCAGGTGCCCCGATCGTGTTTGCATTTAGCAAGGTAGATAAAGCCGGTGCCAACACCGAGAAAATACGTGAAGAGCTTGCCAATATGAACATTTTGGTGGAAGAATGGGGTGGTAAATACCAGACTCAGGAAATCTCCTCCAAATCCGGTTTGGGTATTGATCTTCTTTTGGAAAAAGTGCTTCTGGAAGCAGAATTACTTGAACTGAAGGCAAATCCAAACCGCCGTGCAATCGGAACTGTTGTAGAAGCATCTTTGGATAAAGGACGTGGATATGTGACAACGATCCTCGTTGAGACAGGTACATTGAAAGTCGGAGATGTTGTGCTCGCCGGAGCTCATTTCGGCAAGGTTAAAGCAATGACCGATTATCTTGGAAAAAAATTGAAAACAGCAGGACCATCTATGCCGGTTCAGTTGCTGGGGCTTAATGGTGCTCCGCAGGCAGGTGATCGTTTCAACGTTTTCGAAAATGAACGTGACGCAAGGGATATTGCAACCAAACGGGAGCAAATACAGCGCGAGCAGACGATCCGTACCCGCAAGCATATTACACTGGAAGAGATCGGCCGTCGTAAGGCTATCGGTAGTTTCCGTGAATTGAACCTGATTGTAAAAGGTGACGTGGATGGATCTGTGGAAGCACTTTCTGATTCACTTCTGCAATTATCAACCTCTGAGGTTCAGGTTAATATCATTCACAAGGCTGTGGGTCAGATATCCGAGTCAGATGTAAACCTTGCGATTGCTTCTGATGCAATTGTAATCGGATTCCAGGTTCGCCCATCTTCCAATGCAAAGAAAATGGCGGAACAGGATCAAATCGAAATCAGACATTACTCTGTAATTTATAATGCGATTGAAGAGATCAAAGACGCCATGACTGGTATGCTTGCTCCGACAATCGAGGAAATTATTACAGGAAACATTGAGATACGCGAAGTCTTCAAGATTAGCCGCATTGGAACAATTGCGGGTTGCTATGTGACCGACGGATATGTGAAACGTAACAATAAAATCCGCGTGGTACGTGACGGTATTGTGTTGTATACCGGCGAAATAGATTCTTTGAAACGTTACAAAGACGATGTTCAGGAAGTTAGAAACGGTTACGAGTGCGGTTTGAGCATTAAAAATTACAACGACATCGAAGTCGGTGATATTATTGAAAGCTTTGAATTACGTGAAGTAAAAAGAACGCTGTAAATCAAATACTTGTTCTTTCTAATATAAAAAATGAGGCGGGATCGAAATCGATTCCGCCTCATTTTTTATGTCATCAAATTCCCAACTGTGTAATATTTTACCCAAAAAAAAAGGATCACCCCACCCGGAATATCCTTTATGCCTTACTAATGGTTATTTCTTGACGAAGAACCTGGCAAGGTTCTCATTCAAAACTATAACCAAAAAAATCGGGCCAGAAAAGTAGAACTATTTCAGTAGGACGTAGCGTCTTAACCGCGCAAATACATGAATAGTTATAAATGCACAAAACAAGTTTGTTTTCATTTATTTCAAACGTGAGTAATCAACGGAAATTAATTTTAATTTACTTCAAAATCCCTCTTTGTTTCAGTAAAATGTTTCAGTAATACCGATGGCTTCGTTCAATGTTGAAATCAATCCAAAGCCCAACAAACATGGCTTTCATACTGTATTCGTAAGGATCACTGTCGCCAGAAAACTTAAACGGTTTAAAACTTCCGTTGCAATTCCGTTAGAGCATTTCAACGCGAAAGGGAAATATGGTCGATGGGTAAGGACTATCAACCCTAGGCAGGCAAAACTAAATCATCAGATTGATGAATTTATTCAACAATTGAAACTTCGAGTCGAAAAAATCGAAGAAAAAGGACTTCCTGTGCTTGTGGAGATGAATAAGCCTTACATCAATGAGGGTGTCACTACTGTGAAAATGCACCTAGACAGTGTTCTGGAAGAAATGAAGGTTGAAAAGGCTTACATATATTATAATGGTGCAAAATCGATGTTTTCCCGGTTTCAGAACTTTGTTGGTGATAACACCCCATTGAATGTGATTGACACCGATCATATCCAACGATTCAAGATTCACTTGATATCAACGAAAATCTCAAACGTCACGATCAATAACATACTTAAGCGAATCCATGCGGCCTTTATCTCGGCAGTCCGCTCCAATTTAATAGAGAGAGATCCATTCCGGGCCCACGATACACTCCCAGAACTTCCAAGCAAAAAACAAAGGCTGAACGACGAGCAAATTCAAAAACTCGAAGAGCTTGAATTGAGAACCGACAAAAAAATCAATTGGCCGTACCACACCCGGAACATGTACCTGTTTTCTTATTACAATGCAGGGATCAGGGTTGCGGACTTGATGCAATTGAGACATGGGAATATTACGTCCGACGGACGCCTTGAATACGAAATGTCGAAAACCGGCCACCAAAAAAGCATTGCGCTCAATAAAAAGGCCAAAGATATTCTCGCCATTTATTCTAACCCAGACGCAAAGCCAACAGACTATCTCTTTCCGGTGTTAGACAACACTGCCGAGTATGCCAAGTATCTGACATACGCAGACAAGAAAAAAATGGGATTTCATCTCCGAGAACTTCTTCAGACTGCTATTTCAGGGAAGACCTCACAAATCAACAACAACTTAAAGGTGCTTTCGGCGCAAATCGGCCTGGACAAGTCAATCACATTTCATACGGCGAGGCACTCTTTTGCCGATAAAGCCCGGCGATCGATGAAAAAATCAGATAAGATCACCATGTATGATATCAAAAATGCACTGGGCCATAAAAGTATTCTCACGACTGAGCGGTACATGAATTCGTTTGATAAGGAATCGCTTGATGAGGCAATGAGCGATATATTTGAGTAATCCTACCAGTTATTGTCGTGGTTTGACTGCTGATACCAGTTTCCGTTATAATGACGAACAACTACCATCACTCCCCCATTGACCCGGAAACTTGAAGCGCCGCGAATCATTCCCACCAGAAAGAAATCGTTGAACGCGTTGTTAGCATTCAGGATACAGACTTCTTTACCGTTCGCTATTGGCCCTGAAGGAGTGAGAAAGCCAAGCCCGACCACACCGGCAGTCGGGTTGATCGCGATGAAGTCATAAAGACTTGGATCAACACCCCGAGTGATGGAAGTACTGATTGTTTCTTCATAGGTGGCTCTTCCGTTTAATAGACCTTCTTGGAGCATTGATTTTCCACTCGACGCGTAGATCGCAAAATTCTGAAAACCAAGTGGGGCATTTTTAGCGGAAAAGACCGCGCCGAAATTACTACCGACTCCACCGGCTTCTTCGGCTCTGAAAATCGCCGCCCCTTTTCCTCCGAAAGTTGAAGGAAAAACATTTGCACCAATCATGGCCTCAGTCCGGTTTGATGCTGTCGAAGACCTGGCAATGATATAACCGTTTCCATCCTGGTTTGTCAAACCGTTGGCATCGACTTCCCATCCTCCTATCTTCGCTAACGCGGTAATCAGTTTCCCGCCGAGTTCAAACCGAGATGGGGCAGTTGCCCTATTTGCATACGATGGCCCGAACCACGCCAAAACATTTCCATCCGAGGGAGAGTTTATCCCACAGATCCCTCCTACTCCAACATTTGAAGAATTGAATAGCTCCAACTTGTTGCGGATTTCAAGATGTCCTCCGTTGAAAGCGCGCAGAGGTGCGAATGCTTGATTGATTTGTGAAGCACCAAGAAATAACCGGATTGCATTATCTCCAGATCCCCCGCCTTGAATTCCTGCTCTTATCGTACCGTCTTCATTTGCGAGGTACAATGATCCAGTAACAGCTATGCCGCCATTAATTGCCGTTACCGTATTGTCGTAAATCGTCGCATCATCCCAATCCGCTCCATTATATGAGCCTGTCAGCCTAGTCACCTTACAAACAAAAAGATCAGTTCCGTTTGTCCAAAGGTCGCCGACATCATACGGAGGGAAAGGAGTTGGCTTCGCCACCGAAGAAATAAACACCCGGCGCTTACCATCGGCAGTGTCTTTTGCCTGGCTGGCTAGAAGCAAGGCCTGAGTTATCCGGTCGTCGGTTACCTCTTCCCACGAATAGGTGCCATCCAAAACGCGGAAACGGTAAGACTTCTTTGAAAGGTTATCAAAATAGTTATCCCCGATGTGGGCCTCTTTCAACTCGGCTGTTGTCCAATTGATCGCGGGTTCATTGGTCAAAGTCGGCGCTCCTTCCAAAAACCAGTTTTCAACCTGTCCGTCGGTTTGTTCGGCGATCCCGTCAATTAGAGCCAGTACTTCGGTTTCAAGCTGCGAAACTGATTTATTGATTCCGTTTGCTGCCCGGAATTTCAGATTCCCGTAAAGCTCCCCGGTATCCAGGTTAAAGCCCGTGCTGCCGTCGGAAGATCTGATTTCTCCGGTCGTTATCCACCGCCCACTAATCAGGGTGAACCCATAAGTGAGGTTCATTTGCCGGGTTTGGCTGACGGGGTCAACGGAATTGAGAATTCCAAGAAGGAAATGGTAATAAACCGGATCTTCTTTTGTCTTGATTTTATTATCACCAAACAAGATGGTCGCTGCGTTCCCTTGCCTTGGGCACTTGGCGTAGATGTATTTGAAGGTGTTATCTCCAAAAGCGACCGACGCCGCATTGAAGTTCCAAGTCCTGATCTCGGGTTCAATTGTAAGGTGAACGAGCTGGCCGGCCGTATAACGCAGCTGGTTTTTGTCGCCCAGGTAATTGGGCATGAAAACCGAGTTGATGATTTGGAACTGCTGCCCTTCGGTGCCGAACAGCGCGATCGCGGCCTCCAATGACTCAGCTCGGATTTTCCCATCCTTTAAATATCCATCAGGATCAAAGGCCTCATTTATCGTTTCCCGCGCAGACTTCCAGTTTTGTTTGGCGACAATTGGATTCCGAAGATCATTGAGAGTTACAATATTGTTCAGTTGCTTGACGTCCGATATCACCCGTGTGATCGTCGAAACCTGATAACTGTCCGCGATCTCGATCACATATTTAAAAGGCTCCAAAATATTCCTGGTAAACCTGGTAACCCGGCTCGCCTTATCAATATTCAGATCCTTGTCCTTGATTTGGATGTAATCGCCCAGATCAAAGAAATTAGGGATTACACCCGGCGAGGTTTTGCCCTTTAAAAACTTCGGATCAATGTCAAGTGAATACTGAACGAGAGGTGCTTTGTTTGCATCCAGGAACAATTGTGCTTTCGTTCTGAGCGCCGCTTCCGCTTTTGTAACGTAGATCTCCGGCATGATGATATCGACGAGCACATACTTATCGTTAAAATCGATTTGATAAGCTGGGTCAGTCGTATTTGGGAAAGGCATACCCTTTTCGTCCTTGAATCCAATGATCGTGAACGTAAATGTCTCGTGATTATACCCACCCTCGGCAAGCTCGAATTCATATCCGGCCAGGTTCCCTGTATTGAAATGGATTTTGGGAGATTTCCCATTAACTAGGTACTTATGACCATTTTCATCTTTTTCTAAAAGATCGAAGGGGAAATCAATATCCTGGAATGAATAGTAATTATTCGTGATCTTGGCGGTTACCGTTCCCTCATAGCTTGGCTTGACTTCCTCAAAAATCTTGTCCCCTTCAATGAGTCCAAAGGCAGCAATCGCGGCTTCGTCTTCAATATAATCACTTCCAGCCTCCCCTATTTTTAGCCTGGGCGAATAATTCCGGTACTCAGCAGGAAGGTTTTCAGAGCTACCGTAGGGATAAAGCCGGGTAACGATAGTAGTTTCCTTTACTGATCTGCGGGTTAATGTGTAAAGTCCGCGGCCCCGTCCGTATTCGTAGACGTCATTAAGGATCTGGCCTGCTTTCTGAACGTTCAGCGTTTTCACGTTCCCAACTTGCAGGATTTCAAACTCGACTTCGAATTCTTTACAGATAGTTTGTTGAAGGGCAGCAAGGCAATTGGATGAAGAAAACGTCAGAGTTTTAACGTCGGTTGACTGCACGGAGCCTTTTAGCCAAACACCCGTCCCGAAAGTTCGGTTACAATTATATATAAGAACATCGATGAACAGTTCCAGATTTCCGGTCAAAGAAAAATCACTGCTCCGATAAAATCCGGTTGCGTCGGCGTCGAAATACCGGCTTGACATCAGATCGTTTTGGACTCCTTCGAAGGTGCAGATGTAGCGGAAATCCCTTTCACTTACCTTCTGTTCTTCCGGAAGTACATTCAGTGTATAGTACCGGCCAAATACTAGGATCTTCATTCCGAGCTGCATTTCCAAATGCATTGTGCTCTTGAAGCTGATATTGACTATATCCTGACCGAGAAGATCACAAACCTGCTCAGCCTTTTCTATGGAAGTGAGAGGAACACCGCGTTGAAGGGGATACTGCGACCCGTCTGGCTTGATTAAAGTAATTTGTTCCATACGATCACGGCATTGGTGGTGAATGCTTCAATTTTCTCAATCACTCCAGCGATGATGATATAATATGTACCTGGTGAGGTGTATTTTCTGGTGATTAGTAGGTTTGTCCCATAGACGTCCCGTGAGTTGGTGCCGTCACCCCAATAGATGTCGAGCATCTTGTAAGAAGTAAGTGTGATTTCCAGATCCGGAGTTGAGTCGTCAACTTTGATGTATCGGAGAACCCGTTTAACGGGTTGTTTTTCTTTCAGGTTTAGTGTGAAGGTGCAAAACGCTTTTCCTTCTCTCCATTTTTTATCGAATTCAATTTTGCCTTTGTGATGGACTTCAAAAACCAATGGCTTGGTTCCGATATCGACCATGAGCCTTTGGGTACCGTTCCTTTTGAACTGGTCTTTGATCGCCGTCTGAGTATTGAGCATAGCATCCTTTCCGATGGCAGAGAACCAGCAGCCGAGTTCAATTTCGCGTGGCATATAACGGATATCGTCAAGATCTTCGAACGAACCGTGCTCATCGAGCCAATCGTGATCCGAAGATTCTTTTTGCTCCAACCCATCTGTTAAACCTTTTTCGCTGGAAACAGTAATCCCCAAAGCTTTGAAGTCCATTCCATTGATGGAAAATCTGACTTGGTTGGCGAAGGTTGAAACGACTGGGATCAGATCGTTGGTAGTTAGCGCCTTCCCCTCTACAACCCGGAAAAGATCGATGCTGCACCATCCTGGTTCATTGTACCCGTTGTCGTTCTCAACACTGAATCCAGTGGGTGTCCCCCACTCTACCGGTCTGGATTTGACCTCTACGGGCCTTGCATCCACGTAAGCAGCATAAGTCCCCTCTTTATGTGCGAGGGCAATCATTGTCCATGTATCCGCCTTGGTGTGCAGGTCAATTCTGAATTCGGGGAAGCCCGGGAAGTTGACTAGTATCCAGGTGTTTGTCGGCCCGTAAATAGTCGGTGTGGCGGTAATCCAGAAGAAAACCGTGTATGTGGAATCAAAATCAATGATTGGTGTCAGAATCTCAACGTAGCCTGCGGCGGGAAAGATCACACAATTTCCTTCCCTTCCTTTTAAAAACCTCCCATTAATTACGTCGGCATGCACCCCGGACGGCGAGTAGTCGTATGCTACCAGTGAGCCGTCCGCCTCGTCGAAAGGAAGATCTAAAATGAGGTTGTCCATTAAGTGTGTGCTTTGCAAAACAAAGATATATAATCATTTTGTTTTAGAATATATATAACATGATTATTGTTAATCAATGTAGCTATTATGAATAATTAATAGACGATGAAATATTTTTATATGTTATATATATTCTGTTTTAAAATATCTTTACATTTGTATTCACGATAAGAATAACAGAATATTAGTAGTGGTATTGACGAGATGAGAGGCTTCAATACCATTCCCAGGAATGGAACTTCCACCGGGCCCGGATCAACTCTCATTGGTTCGGGCCTTCTTCGTTTTAAGATATATCGGATGGACAATTCACTACTTATAACAATTATCGTAATTCTGATAGCAAGTATGCTGTTCAATTCGAGGGCATCTTCTACGAAAGAAAGGACAGAAGAAGATGATGAAAAGAATACCTCCCGTTGGAATGTTTTCGGTGGAATACTTGGGGCGATGGTCGTCTTGGGGATGCTATTGCTACTCGCCTCAATGCTTTTCAGTTTCAGTAATCCCGGTAATGTGATCACAGAAAGTTCTGATCCCATACCATGGCAAAAAGCGCAACGGAGATTCGGAGTCAAAATCTTACCTCATTTCACTGGTTCGCCATATTATCAGATCGTGTTTACGAACAATGGTTTTTTGACCACCAGTAATTTGGAAGAGTATATGGATCATGTCAATAAGGTTCAACTGTGGCTGGGTTCAAAGGATGAAGCTATCCAAGTCGCTCAAACAATCACATCTTACGACCAATGTTTGATTTTCAACAAGCATGTTCAGGATCAACTTCAAGTCGCAAACGAAACTATAACCTTTACAGCAAATGAAAAATCTCAAACACAAGATCCTGGAAACGCTGAATAAAACGGTTTCCGAGACAGCCCGCGACAGAGTATGGCTGACCCATTTCGTCAATAAGGAAACCGACAAAGAAACGGTGAAAGCGGCTTTTGAAGAGCTCGATCAGGCTGGACACGGGGTTTATACCCGGACACTTGAAGGGATCAGTCTCGCAGCAACGGACGAATCGAAAAAAGCCTTTGAAGACGGGGTTTATTTGGAGAAGGAAGAAGTGAAGGCTGCGCCGGTGAAGAAGGAGAAGGTCGCGAAGCCCAAAGTATTGAGTCAAAGAAATAATTAATTGATCAGGTGGCGGAATTGGTAGACGCTCATCAGGTAAAGGAGACTTCGTTCGGTGAGACCGCGTAACGATGCGCTAAACGAGATAGCGAGACTGCATCCCTTAATTGGCCGAAAGGCGTTACCCACATATACAAGTGGATACGGTGGATGGAATTGCAGCCCATTGATTTAGCAGAAGGGTAAAACGAGGCGTCGGTACACGCCTATCCTTACCATGCAGGTTCGAATCCTGCCCTGATCACCTAACGAAGCGACGGACACACGAACGGCTGTAGCGCGAAGAACAGTTCAAGTGTCGGACGTCGGGGAAAGACCCGAAGCAAAGGAACCTATGTAGCTCAGTCAGTTCAGAGTACCGTCGGTTGCAATATACCGACGGAGGTCATGGGGGCGGATCCCATCATAGGAGCAACATCAAAGCCGAACAGTGAGCTGCAGTGGCGTATGCCAGCGACAGACCGTAGTCGCATGAATCAGGGATGAGGGCCAGCGGTCAGCCCGAACCGACGATAACCCGGGAACACGCACGTTAGTACCGGGTTTTTCAAATCGAACCATTTAACGACAGATAGGCCAAGTACCAAAACACGTGAGGAATGCAGGTTGTACAGTATGGATAACAACCCTTGACAATGCAGTTGCCATACCCGTGTTGGCCAATAGATTCGCAGTCGCCCCCGGCAATCCCGTCGGGGGCAAACTTAAAAATTATACTACTTATTTTAATCGAATTCCATTTCCAAGAGATCATACGAACGATAGCCATTGTTCCAAAAGATCCTATATTGCTTTCCCGGGTGTAAAACATATTCAACCAACTTCTCCCCCGTAACCAGAACAAATTTTATTGGAGCCGTCATCTCGTCAGTCGTCAAATCACGCCCCTTTGGTAAATGATATGGAGAGTAATCTAATGCGAATCTCAAATCATGAGCGGTCAAATTACTGATCAGTATCCGGTTTTTATAGTACAACTCCGGATCTCGAGGCTGAGCTTTGTTTTGACTTGATTGTTGAATGTCAAATGGGGCCTCTCGATGAAATTCTCGAATTTGTTTTAAGACATACTCCCTCGGCCCAAGTGGAACGGTAAATGAATTTAAAGTTATTTGAGCAATTACTGCTTCCGAACTGAGGGCTATCGACAGCATTAAGGCGGATAATGTTATAGTTGGTTTCATAACGGTTTTTTGGAATTATTTGTTTTTTGACCCAATAAATATCCCACAAGCGTTCCAAGTAGTCCAAATGCTGGGGCAATCTGTTCAGTGGAATACCCGGCAACGACGAGGATTAGAGAACTAGTACAAGCAATAGAAATAGTAACAGCTTTCAAAAATGAGGGTTCGTCCAATTTATCCATTCGAACAAGTAAGGCACAGATCCCAATAATGATGAGCCCAAATGATAATATGACCATTGTAAGCAGTAAGTTCCTGTCGCTTATCAAGTTTCCCTGCTTACTTTTCATTGGTTCGGCTTGACTATTCATTGTCACTGGTTTATTTTGAGATGCGGTAGGATCTGGATTGGTAATTGACTTAATGAACTGTGCCGTGTCCAACTGATTAACCGCCGCATCAGATAACAAGGGAGCGGTAATAGTCATGAATACTAAAACGAACTTAATATTGCTTTTTCGAGAAAAAATGGGTGTTAGGTTAGGGAAGGAATTAGCATTCATGATTTTAGAATTTGAGATTTCTTTAATAATGTTTTAATGAAAATATTATTGCAAAAAACATCAAAAAAATTTTTCTAATCTACTAGTCTTCAGGTAGTTACAATTATCAATCGTTCAATAATACACACACACCATGACCTTCCTAATCGGCATCGACCCCGACCTACATAAATCCGGCGTTGCTGTCTGGAATTCTGAGTTAAAATCCTGGTTGATCCACAAATCAATCCCGAACGAGGACATAATTGAAGTGCTGATCGGTATCTGCCCGCCGGAATCATCAAAAATCTACCTGGAAGCCGGCTGGCTGAACAAAAAATCAAACTTCCGTGGCGGGAATTATCGAGTCGCCCAGGCAAAGGCCCGGAATGTTGGCGAGAACCACGCAGCCGGAAAGATGCTGGTCAAGATGCTTGAAAAAGCGGGTTATAAAGTGTTTTTGGTGCAACCGCTGAGCAAGGGCAAAGGGTTACTTAAGACCAAGGAAGGGCGATGGACGGAGCCCGGTAAGAAGTACATTATTGAGAAGTCGGGGATTGTTGGGGCGATCAATGATGATGTCAGGGATTCTATTTACTTGGTGGAGTGGTTCAAGTGATCATATTCCGGACCTCGGCAAAATGATAAATGACAATTTTGGAAGAAATCTATAAGGCATGTGCGCTCCATTTGTTATGCTGTTGGGATTTCTCACACACGGTTAAAAACCACAACGTTATAAAAGTATCACCCTGGTAACAAGAAAGATATATACTCATGCTACACTCCAAACTTAACAGATGCACGAACAATTCCGTAGACGAACGCTAGCAGACCAAACAAAAGATACAAGCCTAGAATAACCCTGAATAATCGACGCCTTGCTAGATGCCGTTTATGGAACTCCGAACACTTTGAAACGAGGATAGCTAGGCTTAATTCAAGGTCAGAAATGCTCCCGCTCATGACGGATTCTCTAATATCATAGATGAGCCGACTGAAAATCTCGTTGACCTTCGCTTTTTCTTTATCGGTACAAAAACCCTCCCAGACAAATCGCAAGGTTGATTGACGGTCATCATAGTCACCGAGGCCGATTGTCATGGCTCCAAATTCAGTAACCAAATTAAACTGACTCATCAGCCCAAGTAGAAAGTAAAAATTAAAGACTGAAACTGAACGATCAACAGCTGACTTATTTTCCATTGCTGTGGCTAAAAGGTCAAGCCCTGCGTCATCACTTTTGACCCACACCATGTCTCGAGACCTGTTTGGCCCGACAATTGCAAATTTAACTGGAGAGTTATTAACTACTATACTAAATTCTTTACCCATTTTTAGATAATAACGAGTTGAAACATAATCAAGCGCGTGCTTTCAATTTTTCCATAAATCCATTAAGATCTGGAACAATTTCATTAGAATGAAGAGACAAGGTCACCACATCTGCAAAGTTACCATTTCTCCATTTCGAAAATTCATCTGTATAAAATTGTTCGAAAATTACTTGATCGTTCGCGGAGGCCTGCTGCCAGAGGTCTCGCTTGTTCACTAGCACCTCAATCCACTTCTTTTTAGATACGTTCGTCTGTATCAAATGCCTTCTAAGTTGATCATATAATTGTGTAATTTCTTTCAATCTACCATCTGATAACGCTGAATCCACATGTGAAAAATTGTGATCAAGAATTACACAAATGTAATCCGCAATCTCCGCTATTTTAAATTGCTGGGTATTCCATTCTCCGGCTCCGTCAAGAACTACTATAAACTGCTGTGCTTGCTCTGGGATTGCTATGATTTGCCCAGTTATGGTCTGTGTTCTTCTTCGGGGAAGGTTTTGAAATTTCAGATACTCTTTTAAGGTGGTTTTCCCAACAGCCTTCGGACCGATAAACCCTATAGTCTTTAATGGCGGGTAAATGTCATTTAACTCGTTAATATCGAGATGCTTGCCCAGTAAATCCTCAGCCTTTCTCTTTGATACGGGAAATGCTTTCACTATGGCATACACAAAAGTGCCCACTGCAAGAAAAACCCCACCTCCGCTTAATGCCGATGCAAGTGCTGTGCCAGAAAAAATAGTAACTCCCGAAACGCCCATAAGGGTACCGCCAATTCCTGTTACACCGGCAATTCCGTTCAGTTCATTAGCAAAACGGGGCCCCCAAGATTTCCAATTTCTCATTATTGTAAGAAGTTTTATATCGGTTTTCCCACTTTCCCATCACCCCTACCGGATCATAAACCACAAACGCCCCTCCATAATACCAAATCTTTTTTCCGGCTTCAATATATTCCAAAGCTTTCCATTCCATATTATACTCACGGGCAAGTGATAAAACGTATTTTCGTTGGCTTTCCCGGAGTTTAGAAAAGAAGTCAATGGAGTGCCGAAGAACGCGCTGCTCGTTCTCAAAATCCTTCTGCTTGCGGTAAATCGAAATCAACAGGTCATACGGCTTGTAATTGGGGTAACGCTGCTCCAACAACGTTTCATAGGCCCAGATTGCCCGTTCTACATTGCCAGCCTTGTAATCTGCCTGCGCTTGGCTGATCACCGACGAGAACCAACGTTTGATTTGCCCGTACTCGAAGTAGTACTTAAACGGCACCGGCTTGTTGAGCATCAGAAAATCATTCGTGCTCATTCCTTCCGGCTTGTTGAAGTAAAAGTTGAAAGGAGGAAACTGCCTTTGGATCTGAATGAGCATGTCGCCAAGCGGGATACCGGGATCCACCTTGAAAACACCATCAGGAATTTGAAGAGCAAACGTTTCTTTCTCCGTCATTAAAAACTACTTTTGAACCCGCCGAATGATCATCAAAGTTACAAGAAAGTAATGTCACAAGAATACACCATCGATGAGCTCAAACTATTCTTTGACAGTGCGAAACTGCCGGAAGGCCCGGTTAGCACGAATTCATACTCGACCATCCACAATCTGGAAAAATTTGTTGAAGCTCAGTTTATCCAGATAGAGCATGCGCCACGTGGGAGACACCCAATCCCGGCGTATTTGAGGTTGGTGGAGTTGAAGGAGTGGTTGGAGAAGGGAGATCTATCTGTTTAACAATCTTCAAATTACAGAAAAGGCAACACTTTGTAGTTAAACTGGCTGGTAGTGTCATTCTAAATTTTGGAATTTTAAGGTAGGCTCTTAAAGTTCAGATACAATCACACAATTTTTTTGAAAAATTATATACAACTTTCCAGAAAAATTATATATTTGCAAAAACAAAAACAGTCCTGCGCCAAACAGGACTGTAATAATGTAGTTAAGGGGATTGCTGACCCTCATTACAAAAAAATAACTATATGATAACTATCAATGATTATCGAAGTCCCGAAATTAATACTATTTCGGGTAAAAGGCAAGGGAAACGAAGACTTGCCAGTAAAAATGGTTGTATGCATGACCTTAATAATGAATTGCAACAGCTTTTCGACACATTTTACCAGGCGTTGGAAAATTCACAGAGGGTGCTGAACGGAATCCCCGTTCGAATACGTTCAAAAACACTCGAACCCTCTCTTATGCAAACGTTTTTCGCAGGGAGCTTGTTCGATCATTTTCAGAACAAAGCCCTGTATGGTAAATACAAGCGTCTTATTTTATCGGTGAACGGCTATATTGTTCTGTTTAAAAAACTGAACAACAAGGGCGTTCCGATGAACATTAAGACTAAAAATGTACAGATGATCAATAACCAAAGTCTCTCCCTGGATCTCTTTTCTGATTCTGATGGAGTGGAAAGTCCCATCTTGTACTTCGGGTATCAGAAGGACCGTTTTGGAGTTTGTAAAAATCCTCAGTTGATTTATATCGATGAAGAACGAGTTAAATTCTCGATAACTGAACAAGAGATTAGTTATCAAGTGCCAATGTTTACTGATCACGAAGAGTTTTCGGTGAAACCGGAATTGAAAGCCGGATTGAAATCTAAAATTAATAAGGCGATTTAATTTTTTGGTCAGCAATCCCCAAGACTTCTTAAACCACAAAACATTTATCATCTCATGAATACCCGACAATTGATTTTCGCTAGAGAATACAGAGGGTATACGCAGTCAGAACTGTCCAATAGTATACCTGGATTATCGCAGTCAAACCTATCGAAATTTGAAAAAGGAATGGGTACCCTTTCCGAAGAAATCCAAACGAAAGTTTTCGAATTCTTGAATTTCCCCGAAGGCTTCTTTAAAAAGAAGATTAATAGCACAATTGAAAATGGAAATTATCGCAAGAGATCAGTTATTAGCAAAACTCTCGTAAGGAGATTTGAGAACAAATGCCGCGTGATCGGTTATATGATCGATGAAATGTCGGAATCTATAAATTGGCCAGCCTTTCGACTAGCATACTTCGACTTAGAAGAAGGATATTCCCCAAAATATGTCGCTGGGTATACTAGAAAACTGCTGCGACTTTTTAACAGAGAGCCTGTTAAGAATATTTTCGGCTTGCTAGAGAAGAGTGGCATTATCATCCACGAGATAGAAGAATCTGAAAAATTCGATGCGGTGTCATTTTTTACTGATAAAGGTTACCCAATCATCATTCTAAACAGATCGTTTTCGAACGATCGGAAACGATTTAATTTATCTCATGAACTTGCCCATTTATTGATGCACAATGAACTGGAATATCCAATTCCTGAGCACAGGGACAAAGAATATGAAGCCAATGTATTTGCGAGTGAATTCCTTATGCCTGAAATTGATATCAAGGACGATCTTAGAGGACTGAAATTTAGCGAACTTGCCGACTTGAAATCATACTGGCTAACATCAATGTCTTCTCTCATCCGTCGAGCGAGAGATTTAAATGGTATAGATTCTGATCGGTATCGATACCTAATGATTGAAATCAGTCGAAATGGTTACAGCAAAAAGGAACCGATTAATGTTTTCATAGACAAGCCTACGTGCTTTAAAAACGGTTATTTGTTATTCAGAGAAGAATTAGATTATAGTGACAACGATTTAGCAGAAACTATGGCCCTTCCGATAGATATTATTAAAGATGCGTTTTCATTTGATAATCAAGTTCATTTGAGGAAAGTAGCATAGTGGACAAATTGTTTTAAGACTGAGAAAAGGGGGCTTCGGCTCCCTTTTCATCTCCTATAAAAACAAAAAATTTGAGGGTCGCAGATAAAAAAATGCCTTTCACCATATACTAGCTCCTCCAATTATCCCAAATTTCCACCTTCTTAGTACCAATTACTTGCTCACCTATGTTCCTCCACGGCTTCAAATTCCTGAGGGAAGTACCCGTCTCCGACATCGACGACTACCAACCTCACATAGGCTGGATATCCGGAAAGCAATTGCCCTTCAAGATTTACAGCCGATACAACGGAGCTTTCTTTTATCTCCACGACGAGCACCTGGACAGACTATTCGAGTTCGTCACGGACGCAGACACCAAACTGAACCGGAGCGAACAACTGGATCTGGTTATTGAAGCTTATTATTTCAAGTATCCGGAGAACAAAAGAAATATGTGAATACCAGGCACCGCCATCATCCAGGCAGAAAATATTTTACTATTGCACTAAACGCCGTTAAAAATCCGCTGACGGCCATAATCGGCCCTTTTGGATTTTCAGCGATCCGAATTGCCGCAATTTGGACGACTCGAAAAATTGCAATGACTATCATTACAATAATTGACCAAATTAGAGCAACTGAAAAAAGAAAGGCAAAAACGATTAGTTCTGCTGTGAGATTTACTAAGATTATTGACATAAAAAACAGCCAAATTACATCTTCATTAGACTTAGTTTTGGCAATCAGTTCTCGCGCTGTATAGTCAGCTGAGTCCTCCACTCGGATATCACCCGTCAATTTCAGCGAATCAATCCATTCAACAAAGTACTGCGTTGACATCCCAAGGACGATGGAAAGGAATAGCGTTACCGTCAAATACCACATCAACGACTCTTTATAACCAATCAGACGAAGAAATTTTGGGTGTAAGAACTTATACGAAATGAAGGTTGCGCCCAAAATTAATATTACTTCGATACTGGCGTTGCTTATTTTATAAATCCAGTCCTTTGAAAAATCTGAGAAATGTTTCGCGCTGTCATTTGTTATGTACAGAAAGAAATCGCCTGTTACAAATACTAAGCTAAAGATAGCGAAGAGTATATATTGGGTCTTTTGATGCAAGAAAAGCTTTATGAATTTCCCCGTTCGTTGATCGTCCAGCCAGATCCAAAGGATCTCAGCGTTTTTCACAATCCATTTTTTTTGATCAGCACTTAGTATAATATCGACAAGAGTTAATGTTGCAGTCGAAAGGCCTAGGCTAAATCCGAGATTAACTAAGAACTCATTCATCTTCGATGGGTAAATTGTGTCCAGGGGTTTACATAACTACTTGTCTATCAGACTAATTGATGATATAATAATACATTTTTTCTCTGATTGTTTGATCAAGAATTATTATTCGGTTAAGAAATAGAGTACGTTATAACAAAAAAAAGCAGCCCCGAACCCGGAACCACCTTTAAGTTATACCCTCCACAATTGGAACCGCAGTTGGGCGGCGCCGTAATCAAGCAAAAAACATACCACAAAAAAAGGAAGCCCCGAAACAGGGCCTCCTTTCAGTATTTTTTTACAATATCAAACTCAATTTTTTGTAAAATCGATTGTCGATATTGAGGGCATCCGAAATGTTGCGATACTTATCATTCCTAAATTAGTGATAGCAAAATCGCCTAACATGATTCCCGACATGCCAACAGTGATCTCCACTGCACCCTTATGATCAAACCCCTCAAAAACAGGATACGCTGTTATGGGAAGGATATTATCGATCAAGATGTCTACGAGATAAATCGGTGTATTCTCTTGCCGACCAGTTGCCGTAACAATGGTTACCCTCCGGTCTAATGGTTTTAATCCAAGAGCCGTTACTAACTGTTTACTAATTGTTCCATTACTTGCCCCTGTGTCAAAGAACAACTTTGCTGGGAAAGACTTCCGAGATTGGGATTTGTCTCGATTATTTAATGCTTTAAATACTTGACAATTGAATGTTATAATACTGCCTTTCTGAGCCGTGGCCTTAATTGCGATTGGTTTCATAACGATGAGTCAAGGGTTTCAGCAAAAATACCATTCCTTGATTATCAACCATTAAACATGGACCGCAATTTACTATTCGGCAAATCACATCTAAATTAGACCAAGCAAATATCTTCAAGAAGTCGGAACCAAATACCCGTTCAACTCTGAATGTTCCCCCTTTCTTCGCTGCACTAGCCATTTAATCAGAATTCGGGGGAATTATTGGATTAACGGTTAATTTTGTGGAAACAGACCTTCCAGATGAAATATCTTGTTTTTATATTATTGTTCTCGGCAACGGCAAGTGCCCAAGTCTTTGTCAATGGCGCCAACATCAACACTGTCAGGGAAATCAAAGTAATCGAGCTTATTGTCTTAGAAGACTTTGTTGCATCACCCAACATCACCGCTTCTATCGATTACGGCCAAGAGCGTAAAGAACTTGAAGGCAAGATTACCAACGCAGCTGGTGAAAAAGTGAAATTCGGATCCATTGTCTGGGCAATAAATTACCTAGAAAATAGAGGATGGGAGTACGTCAATAACTCAATTATACAAAAAGGGCGTGGCGTAATTTACCGTTACTATTTCCGGAGAAAATCAACCGCCTCCGATGGAGCGTAGCCAATCATAATTCAATGCTCTGCGGATTTCTGCCAAATCCTGCCTCATCGCGTATAGTTCTTGAGTGTTTTTACTAATTGCCGCCAGTTCAAACAATGAGCTTCTGGCTACGATTAAATGATCGGCTTGAATAATTCTCATTGCCGTAATTTGACCCTCCAAAATGTTAACTGACTCCTGCGAAGCCCCTGTAATGACCCCTTGCTGAGCTTTTGGCGCACTGCCTGAATTGCCATTTAGATCAACGCCGGTTACTGCCTCTATCTGATCAAATTTCTTCTGTCCATCTTCAATGATCTTGTTGTAAAGAGCTTTTAATTCCGCGATCTCGGCATCCGTGAGCGTGTAGTCACTTAGAGAATATTCAGAGAATTTATCATAGAACGCCTTCATATCTGCGTCCAGAAGATTTGCTTTCAATGAATTTTGGACCGCCTTCAACATCATTTGCTCGAAATCCTCTGCAAAATCCATGGCGGATCGCTTACCATCAATAAAGCCTTGGACAATACTATCAACAATACCCTCTTCGGTCGTTCCAGTATAATAGGCTTTAAGCTCATTCATCAATTCCTTTTGCTGGGCAACCGCATCATTATATGTGTTGATCAGGTCTTCCAACGCTTTGACGTCCGCCTCAACCACTTCTTTCCCGTACAGCTTCCCTCCCCCCCTTTTAATCTCTGCAAGAAGGTTAATGTAGTCCTCAATATCTTGAAACCCGGATGTATCAACGCTTTCAAATTGATACTCTATTTTGGTCTTCGCTTTTCCGCCAGTCATTAGATTTGTCCAGAAGCCGCCAAACCCTTTATTCTCAACTTTCGTATTGAACACTGGATCAACAAATATCTCTTTTTGGGAGGCAATGGTGTCAACTGTTAGCTGTTGTAGTCGAGTAAGCGCATCTTCCTGCTGTTTGGCATATTGATCATAGAGTGAAAGCACTCCTTCTGCCCTATCCACTCCTTTTAAATCGTCAAGCAAAACGCGTTGGCGCTCCAATAGATAATTGATACCTTCCAGCTCATTGGCCAAATTCTGGTAATTCTCTACCTGGGCATCCATTGCGGTAGCCAAATCCGAAGCCTTCAACATGGCATCTCTGGCTGAAGTGATAGCGAAAGTGATTATCCCGACAATGCTACCGACCTGATCAGCAGTTGATGCGCTACTATCCATTAAGGTTGAAATGTCGTTGAGCGCAGCGCTGATCTGCTTGAAGGAAATAGAAAATGATTTGGAGATATTGATGCTAGTATCACCCAAAATTGAATCAAGGATGCCGGCAGCTTCTTTTAGCCCGTCGGACGTATCTTTGTTCAACTCTCGTTTGGTGTTGGCCAATAGCAATTCGAGCTTTTTCCGCTCTTCGATCGATAATTTTTCCTTTTTAAGGGCCTCGTCAATATCTGCAATCCTGGCTTTAATCTGCTTCCGACCATAGTCAAGATATTGTTGATATATTTTCTTGTATGAATCCGACTGCTCAAATTCTACATCTTTGATCGCATCTAATTCCTCGTTTTTCTTTAGTTCTATTGCCTTTAATTGTCCCTCCAGTTCGTCTCCACTAGAATTTTTCTGAGCCAACACCTTCAATTCCAAGTATCTTTTCTCGATTTGTAAGACCTTGGCTCCATTGGCATTTGCCTCGACCAGAAAATCACTCAGCATCAACTGCAATTCCCTTTTTATAGATTGTCTCATTTCGGAGACTTGCTTTAGTTTTTCGAAATCGTCCTCTGTTTTCGGAGTTCCAAGGCCCGATTGAATTGCGGCCAGATTATCTAAGGCCTCAGATAAAGAGCCTGCGCTTTGCTCAGCCTCGATCAACTGTTTGTTGAATAACTCAATCCCCGAATCCTTTCCTGTGACACGGTTTTTTTCGGTGTTAAGCAAATCGAGTTTGCTGCTATCTGCCTGGTTTAAAGGTGTAAAATCATTCAGAGATTGTAGTTTTCTAATCTCTGAATTTATATAATCCAGATATGACTCATTCCCAGCAACCAAGTTTTTGAATTGCTCATCTGCGGCTTTCTTCCCGTAAGCATCGACCCAGCGCTGATAAAGTTCATACTGCTGTTTTTTCAGTGCGATTTCTTCCTCAAATGACTTGACAGCGTAAAGTTTCCGGATGTCCTCGGCCTTCTTCTCGGCTTCGGTTTTGATCTGCATTTGCTGAGAAAGGACACTGGTATTACTACCAGGCGTTTTGTCGATTACTTCCTGGGCTTTTCTGGCAATTTCCTCCCAATACGAGATCGATCCGAACGGGCCAATTTTATCAGCGTCCTTTTTATACTTCTGCTGCTCTTTGGTTAACTCGCCAGTTATTGCCCGACGCTTGGCATCAAGAGCATCGATTTGCTTTTGAAGTTGTTTGTATTCTGAGTTCGAAGAAGCGGTTTCCTGTTGCTCTTGAAGTGACTTAATGGAATCTGTGTAGAATTTAACCGTTTGGTCGGCATCTGACTTCTCATCAGAGATTGCTTTTTGTCTCTGTTGCCTGCGCGCCTCAATTCCCTCCCGCGACTTTTGAACAAGTGTCTTTTCGTAGTCTTCTAGTTCTTTAATTGCTTGCTCCCTGTTTCGTCGGGTAATTACATCTGCCTCTTTTTGCAAGTCGACTTTGCCTCCTGAAAAGCTTTGAGCCAAAGCCAACCCCGTGCCCTCCAAAACAGAAGGGAGAAATTCTTTATCGGCGCTCCCTGACTTTAGTTCTTTGATCCGCTCCCTGGTCTTCTGTTTCTCGTCGTACAAATTCTGCTGAACCATCCGCTCTTTCATTGCTCGAACGGTTGCTTCAATTGCCTTTGTGCTTTCGTCTGTGGCGATGTTCTCCAAAGTAAGCGCACTTAAATGTCTGGGTGAAAGTGCGATGAGTTCCTGTAACTTTTGTTTCCGCTCTTCCTGTGATTTGGTTTCGTCCTGTATTGATTTCTTTAATTGATCAACCTTGATTTTCCGTTGGATATCGACCTTGTCCGACTTCTCGATTTCACCATTGAGACGCTGCTGGGCCTTTTGGGCTTCCGTGGCAGTATCGCGGAACAGTGCAACCGCCGTCACCAAAGTAACCAGGGCCGTCGCAGCTATGACATAAGGATTGGCTTTGGTAACCAGATTGAAGAAAATCTGAGCATCAGCAGCCGAATGAATTGAAAGAGCGAGATCGCGGTACATTTTCGCTGCGGCGATAGCAGCTGGCAAGGCTTGAACAGCGGCAGTTGCGATAATAGCTGCGCGGTACGCACCATAGGTAGCGACGATCGTCGTCAGAACATCCAACAGTGGTTCATAATTCTGAACTATCAGAGTGGCAAATTTGATTGAATCTCCCAATACTGCTTCTTGCGATTTCCCTATGTCGTTAAACATTATTTCAATCGCATCCTTTAACTGCGAAGTGAGGCCAGTGAGTGATTTGCTCTGTTTTTCCATTAAATTGAAAAACATCCCCCCTTCACCAGTCATGTTTTTAAACGCCTTTTCGACTTCCGGAAATCCTACTTTCCCTTGCTCAACAAACTCATTGACCTTATCGACATTCGTTCCAAGAACCTTAGCCAGCTCTGCATAAATTGGTATTCCTCGTCCAGCAAATTGTCTTATATCAACGGCATACGCTCGACCTTGCGACCTCAATGTTCCGTACAGATAGGTGAGATCACCAATGGGAACGGAGATGCCTGCGGACACATCACCAAGCATCCGGAGTTCTTTGACAACATCTTGCGAGGCAGATCCATAGGCTAAAAGCTGTTTTGTTGCATTTGCCGCGTCTTTTAGTCCAAAAGGAGTTTGAGCCGCGAGTTGGACGACTTCCCCTAAAAGCTTATCGGCTTTAGCCTTGTTCCCCAACATAGTGGTAAAGGCAATTTCCAATTGCTGGAATTCGCCTCTGACCTGAATAAGCTTTTGGGGAAGTTGTGAAAGCTCAGTGAAAGCAAAATAACCGGCGGCGGCCCTACCAAGCTTTGAAAATGTGTCGTCAATCTTTTGAGATTCCTTTACCGCTGTATTACTTAGGCCCTGAACATCCCGAATCATTTCATTGATCCCGGCACGAAACTTGGCGTTTGCAAGGATGGCTTCGTAAGAGAGCGCCCCGTCGGTAGTATTCATTATCGTTCTAGTGTGCCGTGGTAGTTCATTAATTGTTTCATCAGGCCCTCATGCGATAGCATCTTGCCCTTTTCCGAATCCGCCTCTTTATTCTTTTTGGATTTGTAGGTAGGAGCATCGATGAGCATTCTCTGGATGACTGCCCAAGGAATCTCCCACATCAATTCATGGTAAGTGATTTTCATGTGGGTAAGGATAGAGCCGCGCGAACCGTAAGGACTGTTTAGTCCTCGATGTTCAGATCCTCCATCAGCTGCGTCTCCGGCATTTGAGGGGTCGTCGTCCTCCTCGCTGCGCTCAGGTATCTGATAGAGTTTATAAAATCCCCATAGTAGCTCATCTGAAGAATGATCAGCGTAAGTTTAAAGAGCATGCGCGAATTGATTCGCCAATAGAAGTAATCAGCCAGGAAAGGGAAGATAAACCGGAAGAGCGGGCTATTGCCAAGCACTGCGATTGCCACGATCCGCGCGCACCGTTTTGTATGCTTTTTGGTCAGGTTTTTAGCCTCTTTCAGATAGGGGTCTTTTTCAAGCAACTCCTCATCCAGATCAAGCTTGATATATTCGTCCGAAAGCCTGTCCATGACTCCCAGGGGCGGGCTTTTAATGTGGAATTTGCGGAGTTTGGTTTTACTCAGTGAACCCGTCCAGCGCTTGGGAACTTCAAAAAACATCCCGCGACTATTGAGAAGGTCAAGTTCTTTCTGTTCTGCTTCCCTGGGATCAAATGGCTGTTCTTCCATAGTGTGTATTGAATAAAAGCCTCAACTGGGAGGCTTTTATGTCTGTTATGATGTGAATTACAGTATTACGCGACTTTCGGCCCGAATTTCCATGGCCCTGTATTCGCTTTATCAGGCTTGAGAACCGAAAGCAAAAGCTGAGCAGTGAACAATCCGTCTTTCTGAAGATTGTAAGCAGCCTTTGCGGAGATCTGAACGCGAACGAAAGTGAGGTAAAATCCTTTTTTGGGAACAATACGAATTGACTTTTCAATGGTCTGCGCCTGCAAAGGTGCCTCCCAAACTTTGGCGTCTCCGGAACCGGTTACGGCCCCACCGAAATAATCAACCATTTTATCAGGTGTCATATCCATGACGGACATGTTCAAAGTAAGCGCTCCCTGAGTCACATCCTTGTCGAGTGGTTGATCTGACTGGATGGACATAAAATCTTTTGTCGTCGGATCAGCCTGGGTCAATGATGCAGTTTCATCCGCATAAACCGCCCCGACTGTTTCCCAGACGGTTGCAACACCGCCATCTTCGGCTATATCGCCAAATTCGACATCACTGGTACCCCTGGTTACTGCCATTGTCGTGTGTGTTTATTATTAGTGTGTGTGATTACCGGTTACCCGGCTTATGCATTATAAATCGTATGATCAATTCTGAAATTGATATAGTGTTGTCCTATATCCGGCTCTTGAAACACTCCCTGACCGGCAACCCAAAAATCATGATCATCAGTACTGAATTCTTTCAAGAGCTCAATAGCCAAATCGGAGAGAACCTTTATCCTTCCCGAGTCCTTGATATTGTGGTTCGAAGAGCCTGGAACGGAAACGTCCTTTACATAAATGTTGACATTAGCAACCGCTCTCTGAATTCCTCCTACCGTGATGGTCAGCGAATTGATGACAATGTCCTCGAGTTCAGACCCTGCGGCCCTTTCTCCCATCCAAACCCCGCCATTACAAGCCAAATCCAGATCACTACCTTTGATATGTTCAAACAGAATGGACTCAACATCGGAAGTGGTTCTCATGTCATTCGGTTAATATTGGCCTTCAACTGCGAAACCATTCGAGGCAAATGTTCTTTGGCGTAAAGCTCTGAGCTCGTCAGAACGTCCTTGCCTTTCGATTCGACCGCCGCAGCGTAATTCATTCCTGCAACGACGATCAGCACGTAACCTCTGGGATATCCTTTTGCCAGACTTTCCGCGAAGCTTTTCCCGGTTTGTACCCCGTCGGCAGATCCTTTGGTCGTCTTTGTTTTTCCAGCCTTGGTTGTGCTGGTCACTGATGCCGACCGTTTGAAATCCCCTTTTATGATCACCCCGTCTTTCAACAGGACATAACCAATCGAATTTCTAAGGTTTCCCGTTTGGTCTTTGTAAGTATCCAGTGAGCGGGCAACGTTGACACATTGTTCTCCCAGGTACTGCAGCCGGTTTACAATCGCTTTGTCGATCCTTGCCATCCGGTCCTCCAAGGACTTTCGGATATCGCCGATCTTGAAAGTTGGTCTTAGGCCCATATCCTGCAATTGAAAAGACCTTCTGAAAACAATTTAACCGTACCTTTCAACCTGACCTCTGCCCCATTTCTGACCTCGATTGTATCCCCGTTATTGAGCTTTGGACAGTTCTTTGGCGTGTAAATGATCGATGAATAGTCATAGAAACTACCGTCGTTCAGATCATGCTTTGTACCGTTTTCAGTCTCATCCCGGCAAGCCGAAACGTTGATCCATGAATCAGTGCCTGGTATGATATGCCCATGCGCATTCTGATAGCCGCCTTCGGTCGTCTTTACGAAAAGCTGATATGGATACTGGGGCATTACCATCGGTTACTGACGTTTTTAAGCGTTGGCTTTGGAAAGTGCTGCTCGATAAGCTGAGCGCAGCCGCTTTGTTTTACCAAAAGACCGATAGCGCCGGACGAAACCGGATCTGAGTACTCAATACTGTAATTGCCCTCCGAAACCCTTTTTACGCTTTGTGCGGTTTGGATTTCAGATATCACCAAGCCATAAATCGCGCAGTTGTTTGCTGGATTGTAATCTTGATCAAGATCGATCCCGGCAAGCTCGGCGGCAATGGCTAAACGTTCATCAGAAACGCTCGCATTGCTGCCGATCAAATGCTTTATGGCTTGGAGGTTGGTCATTACTGTTTCTGATTTTCAGCAGCAGCTTTCGCTTCCTGTTCAGCTTTCAGTTTTGCAGCGGCATCGGCCTCTTGCGCGGCCTTCTCAGCAGCAGCTTTCGCAGCATCGTCAGTAGGCTCTGATTTTGGTTTAACGGTCTTCTTTGGCGCCTCAATCAAGCCACGGCTCACAAGGCTTTCGAGCAATGCTTCGTCAAAATGACTCACATCATCACCTTCTTCATAAGCCTTCTCAAAGTTGTCCCTGTCGCGAAACGGAGACAAAACCAGGTACCCGGATGAGACTTCCTGAGCCTCATCCGGGGTTTTGGTGGTGTTTTTCTTAGCCATTATGCTTGAACTGTTTTAGAATCCAAAAGGTAGATCTGGTCTACGTTGGTCAGAACCGGCAGGGCCATCGCTTGTGAAGTGGTAAATTCCGCGAGTGAAGGCTGGTTGGTGCGATATTTCGATACCAAAACAAACTCATCGGCAACCTGATATTCTACACCAGCTACCGGAGCGTCAATTTCGGCTAGAGTCGTCCATGTAAGTGTTCCTACAGTTTCACCGGGCAAGAAGGCTACTTGTCCATCAACCCATGGTTTATAGTTGCTTCGAACCCCATTTCTTTCGATCCGGATAGTCCTATCAACAACCTCTACCGTGAATTGGTATTTCTTGCGAAGCACTGTATTTAATTGATCAATGTCAGGTGCAAAAAGTGTAGTTCCTGATGGTTGGTTTATTGAATTCGCGTATGCTTCTTTAACCTGAGTGGTAGCAACAAGGTTGTCAAATGCCGTGTTGTCGAGCATCACTTTTCCAATTGCATTCCCATCCCCGCTCACTTTCTTCCGTAGCCTTTGAATGTCGTCTAACGGAGTCGCCGAAGCGGCGTTTGACCATACTACAGCTACACCAAATTTATTCGCTGATGGAATACCATAATCAACCCGAATTCCAGCACCGACATTCTCCATATCTTCGATAACGGTCATTCCTGAGGAGATTGCCTCAAGTAAGTTGCCTTCAAGCCTCTCAGATACCCCGGCAATGCATCGTGGTGTGTCAGCAAATAGCTTCTTAAGCAATTGCGGAATTGTGCTGTTTTGCAATCTCAATATTTGCAACTGCTTTAATTGACTTTCATTCAAAGCAAGCCTCATACCGATTTTTGGAATATCTCCACTAGCTTTACTTACGACGTCGCGCATTTTTAATGGCAATGGCGAATCCATTGCAACAATATCAGCGGCCACGATTGAGCTTGCGGCGGAAATGGACTCCCATTTGCCCGTAGCAGAAAAATCACGCGTCAGCATCGTACGATAGCGATACGTCAAAGGATTTTTCGTGTTATTTAGCGTTTCTACATAAGCCGCAACTAATGGGCCAAAATTGCGCTTGATATACTCGATGAACTGTGACTGTTCCATTTTCTAGTGTGTGTTTCAAATGTTATTTAATGGAAGCTTAGTCTGCCCTCCAAGTGATCGTCGGAACTGCCGTCTTGAATGCCGACAAAATAGACGTCATCGAAAATGGAGTTGCTTCGGGGTTGACCGTACCATTAGTAAGGATGCCTGCCATGGGGAGAGACTTCAAGACCGATGCCCTTAATACACCAACATAGACGTGGTTTGCCGGCAAAGAGCCATAGACAGTGTCATTGGTAGTAAGAGGCATAGGTTTAAAATCTTTCGAAACCGTGTCTTGAATTATGACATGTCCAGCATAGATTACTGCCGGGCCAAAGCCAGTTACATCCAGAGATCGGCCTCCCTCGATGCCATCAAGAGCAAGCTTGATAACCACCGATTCTTTACCAGTATTAATTTGAACACTGGCGCCATTCAGAGTTGTTGTAGCCATTTTTTTATTATGGAAGTATGCTTTTTAACAATGCAGATGCTTCCTCCTTGGAAGCCTCCTTTCCGGCCGCGCCACCTGTCGGAGTGTATGGCCTTTGAGATTGACCCAAACCCTGATCATTAATGGACTGGGAAATTTCAGCTAAATCAGCCTCGGTTTCAGTGATGTAAGTGTCAAAGTCTTCATCCTTTTCGAATGAGATCCGTCCAAAGTCTTTCAGGATCTTCGCTTTGATCTTTTCAGGAGCGTCCTTAATTTTTGATTCAAGAATTTGTTTCCTTGACTCGGAAGTTTTGCCGGATTCGATGGCTGTTAGCTTGTCAGAGAGTTTTTTATTTTCCTCAGCTTGCGCTTTCTGGCTCTCAATCAAAGCTTTTGCCCACTCTGGCACCTCGTCTGAATCTTTTTTTGTAGTCTTTTTGGCGGTTTCGGATTCGACCCCGTCAGATTTCGCTTTTTCAGCGGCTGTTTTGTCTTCTTCCTCTTTATCCTTTTTAGCTTTTTCAGCAGCGGCGATGCGAGCATCGATTTCGGATTGGAAAACTTTCAATATCGGACCGACCCCGTCAACAGCTTCTTCGATTTCGGTTTCTTCTTTTACGCTTTTCTCTAAATAGTCGAGAACCGCATTGATGGCTTTTTGGCTGTACCCAAGCGATTTATACTTGTTTACGAGAACCACTTTGATTTTTTCTTTCATGAAAACCTCATGTGTGTATAGCGTGTGTGTTGAATGCACAAATATAAAAATAAATATATTCTAAAAACAAATGTATTTAAATCATTAAAGAAAATATTTTATTGTCATTTGATGACATTAAAGAATAATATTAAAATGAATATCAATTTATATATGTTTTATTTCAGAATGTATATATTTGCATAATAACACACACTAAGAGAAGGTAATGCGATTGATCAGCACAGTGCTCACACTACTGTTAATGTTGTCAACCCTGGGATCACTTCAGGCGCAGACTACATTCACCATTACCATCCCTCAGGACGTAGCCACTAAAGAGTGGGTTCAGGATTACGTCAAAAAGAAGATTGATAGCCTGAACGCTATTCAGCATGCCCCATTCCCGCCCTGCACTCAAGGCCCCGAGATACGCGAGATAATAACTGCATCGAAAGACTACCTAACCGTAAAATTCCACGGTGTGAATGTCACCTCGCTGGACTACATCATTTTCAATAACGCCCAAATCAGAACGGGGCGATTAAAGCCTGAGTCAAGCACAATCAAATTCAGCTTTAAAGAACTTCCAACCGGGACGTATTCACTGACCCTGAGCGGCGGAATGTGCACAGGTTCAGACACAAAGACATTTAAGATTAAGAACAACACACTATAAAATGAAGGGCATATTTCGTTTACTTCTCTTACTGATATCGCTGCCTGCGCTGAGCCAGTCGACAATCACAGTGCCTTCTTCGGGTACGGTCGCGACCGAGGCATGGGTAAAAGAATACTTCTTCGAGCAGCTTGAAAAGTATGCAATCTCTGATTGTGACCTCAAAGCTGTCGACGTTACTCATGACGGTACGTCGCTTGAATTTGGACTGTCGGGCACACCTCCGGATCTGAACAATTATTCCGTCCGAATCACCAAAGGCTCGCAGATCTGGTATTGGAATGATATCCCATATGTTGCAGGTGAACGACTAAGGATCGAAAACGTACCAAGCATTGATTCAGCTAGGGTAACGATCCGCCCGGTCATTCGACCTACCTGTTACTATTCTTTTGGTTATAATCTTGGAGGGGGTGAAAATCCGGATCCCGGGGAAGATACGACTGTCGTCACTCCTGTTTGTCAGGCTGGCCCGACGATCCTGTCTGTATATAATGTAACAGCATCAGGTCTTACTACCCAGTTTCACGGTAACGGCGTAACCCTTTTACAATATAAGGTAAAAGATGGTACCGGTGCGACCATACGCACAGGTCAGATAGCGCCATCTTCTTCCATTCTGAATATTGGTTTCTCTTCTGACATTACGGCCGGAAGCTACACGCTCAGGCTTGAAGGTGTTTCCTGTATTGGATTTAGTGAAAAACAGTTTACCCTTGAAGTTGGCGGTGGTGGGCCGCCCCCTTCCGGTAATGTCGTAGCCAAACAGGTAACCAAAGGTCTGCCCGAACACATGAACCTGGTGATTACCGGGACAGGTGCAGACAAGAAGATCACAGACCTTGCCACAATCACTCCTCCCGACGGATACGAATTCCGTTATTTTATCAACGACCAAGTTGTTAAGCAGTCGACAAGGCTTATCAACTACCCCTGGCCTTCCGAAGTCCCTCTTGCAGTCTACAAGTTCCAGATCCGGCCAGATGTAAACAGCATTTATACATGGGGTTACGATGAAGGCTGGAAAGACCCGAACGCGGGACGGACATTCAGCTACAATACAACTTGCGCTTTTGCCACGTTCGTTTTCGACGACGAAGCATCAGGATATAATTCTTCCAAGCGGGTTCCGCAATGGATGGATTACCTGCCCGATATGCCCGCAACAGACGGGAAGATCTGGGTTATGCCAAAAGGCCCGATCAACACGATCGATCAGCTCACCTCAAAGGGAGTAACCAACTTTTCAAACTACGAGATTGCCAGTCTTTCAAGTGCGGAGATTAACGCGCTTGCGAATGCAGGGAGGACGTACGACGAAGTACCTCAAACTCAAAGCCAATTAAGCCTACCTGATCGCGGTGCTGGTCAATGGAAACCTGACGGTGTTGGTTGGCCTGGCAACTGGAATACAAGGTTCTTCGATTACACGCCAGGTCAAAGCGAACCTCTTACCAATGAACAAGGGGCAGCCAAAGGCAATCAATACTCCGTCACCCATAGGCTTGTTGTATTTGAAAACAGCGAGCAGGATCACGCGATTGGTACTCAGTGGAGCTTCTGGAAACCTTACTACCAAAACTATACTGCCCGGCATAACTCAAGATTTCCGGGAACGGCACGGGTTGCACATAATTACTTCACCGGCCCCATCAATCAATATCCTGACGGTTCATCCTGGGATAGCAAGAAAGCGGCTTACGGCTCAAATCCTTCTGTATTAGGATATGCGAACAGGTTACAGACAAAGAACTTACTGATTGCTCCGGTTTCAGATTGGCCTCCTTCCAATATGCTTCCGGGCAACAATATGGAGGATGTCAATTCTGCATGCTACGGGTTGTACTTTAATGATATCGGCGATACGCCCAACAATCCTTACCGGATGATCTATAAGGCGCATTTAACCCACAAGGTCAATAAATACCTGTTGGGATTCATGCAGACCTTTTACGAGTGGAACCCTAACAACCTGCAAGAAACCGTCTTTCCGGAAGGCAAATTCTATAAGTATGTGAAGATGCCGCATAGCCCGGCGCAGGTCATTACATACGCCTTTATCAGCCGCGTATTCCTGGATGGATTTATCCCCTTTACCGCCGCCTCGAAAACAGACGGAAATTTCCGCTACGACAAACAATGGTGGGGAAATAGCCTCTGGTATCCCAACGGAGCCACAAGCCCACAGAATAACGATTCATTCCCATACTGGAAACAGCCGGGACAAAACGAAGCCTTTGCAACGTCAGGCTTTGAGGATGCGGTGGGGATCGGGATGTATGAATACTACAAAACATTCATGCAGACGGCTGGCGGGACTCGTCAATTCCTCCGGTACCGATTAGATGGCGGGGCATGGGTTGAAGCACAAAACAACAATCTATATGATGTTGTCGATGCTTTCTACGACAAAAGGGCAATCGTTTTCAGTGAGGTCAAAGCCGGAAAACTGGCGGTTATGTACCTGAACCCCTATGCTGACGGAGCAGTCCGGAATCTTGAATACCAATACAATGGAGTCACTTATTCAATGCCTGTCGCCTCGGTGATGGTGCATGCTAAACTGCATAATTTATGAAAATTGGATTCAAAATTGAAGCGGCAGATACAAATCGTATGAATCCTTGGAATGGACATAAGCACACGGATGGATGTTGGTGTCGATTAACGTACGGTTTTTGGACGGTGGATGCTGGTCGGTACTCACTGATTGATTTTGTTCTACTCTCTGAAATGCCAAGACGCAAGTTCCACTTTTCCAATACAGTGTTCTTTTCACATCGCTACATAAGGTTGAAAATTGGAAAAATATTCATCGAGATCTCATTACCAGTATGACTAAAATCGAAAAAGCAATCCTCCTTGGACTTGTAGCGATCACAGCAGCCGGTATGCTGACACTTTGCTACGGAGCTTATCAAAACCAAAAAAACAGAGAAACGCATGAAGAACCCTGGGGTTAAGAAAGCAACCAGTAAGCCCTGCCAGAGTTGCAAGATAAAATGTGCAAGGCCAAGGGATCCGAGGCGACCAAAGAAAGAAGATAACGAATTACCATAGTTCTTATTGTGCGGTTAATGGTGAGCAAAAGGTGTCGGAAGGTTTTCTGACATCTTTTTAAAAGACCAAAACCCCGATCAAGAAGTAAGAATACCAAAGTACACACACGATAATGAGATTCAAACACACACTATTATCCTTATTGCTTTCATTCTCCTGCTTTGCTCAGGTAGATCTGCATATCCCAAACGCTGGCAACGCAGCTACAAGGGAGTGGGTAAAGGTGTATTTGGATGAGTGGCTTACCCGCGTGCCCCCACCGGTTATCAATCCTCCCGCCGACACTGCGAGCGGGCTTCCTGCATGCACATCCGGGCCGATTATCAATTCAGTAAGCAATGTCACGAAGACGAGCCTCAAAGCTTCTCTTTCCTTCACGGGCGTCACGAGCCTTAACTGGGCAATCTATAAATCTTCGGCGCCTGGTTTGATTTTAAAATCCGGCAACATCTCGCCACTGAACGGTACAAACAATATTAATTGGGTGGGTGACCTCGTTCCGGGCGAACATGTATTGAAAGTTTACGGTGTCAATTGCACAGGTGGTTCGACTTCCAATTTCATTTTAAGCTCAACTCCTACCCCTCTGCCTTGTACTGCTGGGCCGGTTATTCTGAACCTATTCAATGCAACTAGAACTGGATTAATCTTTGAATGGTCGGGGCTCAATGTCCCTGAAATTGTTTGGACAATCAAGCAGGGGGCGACCACAATCCGGTCAGGTTCGTTTGTGACTTCCGGAGCGCAGACTATCAATATCAGCTACACGCAGCTTGGGTTTGGAACGTACGACCTGCAGTTGAACGGGCTTACCTGCCCTACCCAGACAGCAGCAAGGTCATTTACGCTGATTGACAACACTCCTACCCCAACAACGGCAAGAGCATTTTATCTGAACCTGACAGGTTACGGATGGGATCAGGAAGACCCTACTGGCATTCGAGTTGACAATCGAAACATGATTGACGCCTTTGTCAACATGAATTACCAGGGAACCAACTTTAAAGGGATTCAGGGCCTTCGCATAAACATCAAATGGTACGAGTACGAGCCATCAGAAGGAAACTTTCAGGACTCCCGGTTGCTGGCAATATTGAACTGGTGCAAATCCCGTGGAATTAAACTTTCGGTAGCTCTCATTCCATGGAGACGCGAGGGAGATAACATGATCCCAAATGGACACAAATCAACGCTGATCAATGACCGTATCTGGTATGCAGAAGGTTCGTTGCAAGATTTGACCACCTACAAAACCTATCAACCAAGCACCCAGAGCCCTATTGGACGGGAGAAGTTCAGACGCGTCGCACGGCACATGGCCCAAACGCTAAATCAGTTCCCTAATGATGTCGACTACATCTCCACGGCAACCGCGCTTACGGAAGAGTATCAGTTGATCCGCGATGAAAGCCCTATGCTGATGACTGGATACAGCCAGATCGATAAGGAAGCTTGGAACACGTTCGCGGGAGGACTGCCTGTCCCATATCCTGCTAGTTACTCGGATGTTTCAAGCATCGAATCAATGATGTCGACTAGTAACGGTCGAAAATGGTACGAATTCCAGACAAAAGGGCTCAAAGATTTTCATGCTGAATTCGTCGCAGGCGTCAAAGAAGGTGGACTCAGGGCTTGCGGAATGTATGCTGGTGCAGGGGCCCCTTCCGCTGTTTATGATTTCACTTACAAGCTCAACGAGATATACAGCGCCGGGCAACCCAATCAGCCGAACATCATCTATTCATCCGAAGGTGATGCCGGTAGCCAAGGAAGCAAGCTCATGGCAACTGACCTGAACATGGGCACATTCCCAGCGTCGAACTATGCAATTGAATTTGACCCAGAAGACATCGCTGCGAATCAGGTGCACAATCCGCCCTACGGAATCGATTTGAACGGGAACCTCCTTTATCAATATGCATCATCATTTTTCCGGAGAGGTGGCAACATCGTTCATTTCGCAATGTCTTTCGCCCCGAACAAGCTTCATCAGATTTATGAGGCAATGTTCAATCTGCGAAACCAATTCATCGACACTAACTCGGGAATGACCGGAATTGATCAAGGAACACCATTCAACTTCCCGATCACAAATTATACAGGAATGCAAGGATATCGCGGACAATGGTCGGCAAACGGAGGCGGGTTGAACAAACAAGTCAAATTCACATTGCAATGACTTCCCTTCCACACATGAACATTTTAAAAGAAGACCAATGGAAGAATTATTAAGGAACCTGGGGGTTAAGGCCGAAAATATGCTCATGTCATTTTTTGCCGCCACCATATTTGTGATTATCAGGATCTACGAGCCCGAAGTGCCCCTATCCCGAAGAAAGGTGATATACGTGATCACTTCCGGAGCGGCTACGGCTTTGTTAGTCCCTGGCTTAGTGGTGTATTGGTTTAAAGTCGATAATGCATTCATGGCCGGGTTTGCTACCGCCGTGGTAGTGCTCTCATTCGAGTTTATCGTGCAGATAATTAGGGAAAAAGTAATCAGAAAGCTAAAAGACAAAGATGATGGAACTACAATTCATTGAATGGATCGTAAAGGGAGTAACTGTGTTGCTTTGCGGCGGAGTCCTTGCTATTACGCTCATATCGCACAACACATTAAAGACGAAGAACCGGGATGCAGTGAAAGAGCAAATCCGTCGGTCTAACGGAGATACCCTGGGAGGTAAGATATTTTTTTACTGCATCATCCTGTTTTGCCTGAATGGGTTCTATTGGGGGTTGACGGTGTTTACGCAAGGCTTTTTAACTGCTGCGATTGTAGCCGAAAGACTTATCACTTACAGGATTTGCAGAGCAAACAAGGACGGGTTAGGGCGGTTTTTGGCTCGTATTGATTGGTAATGAAGACACAAAAGCAGTTAATCGAGAAGTTCGGCAACCCGGCGGTAGATAACATCACATTTGAAAGAAAATGGATGACATTATGGCATGTTCCGGAAGCTATCGGTGATCATATTCCGGCTATTCCTGGTAAGATATACCTCAATAATCTGATCAAAGAACGCCTTGAAACGACTTTGTTCGCATTGATAGAAGCTGACCTTCATTCGGAGATTAAAACATTTGACGGCTGCTTCAACATACGCAAGAAACGGGGACTAGAAACACTTTCCTTACACGCCTTTGGGATAGCAGTAGATCTTAACGCGGCCTGGAACCAATTAGGCAAGCCAAGTACCTGGAGTAATGATTTTATTGAAGTATGGCGGCGCAATGGATGGGAATGTGGCGCAGACTGGAAGGGACGGATTGATGCAATGCACTTCCAATGGGATAATTTTTAACACACTATGAATAAGGTTAAACACGCTTTTTGCTTCCCTGGTGGTGGTTTTAAAGGGGCCACGCAAGTAGGCTTTCTGAAAGCTGCCATAGAGCACAATATCCATGCAGACATTATCAGCGGCACTTCCGTCGGAACGCTGGTAGGAGCTTTTGCGGCTATGCGCAAGTACAATTTACTTTTCGACCTATGGGATCATGTAGGTAAAACGAATGGTTCTATCATCACAAAAACCTATCTGGCTGAGCTTCGTGACGGAGGTGTTTATCCAAACATCGACCAGATTAAAGACATTCTTACAAATGGGATTGGCTTCAAAGACAAGATCGGGTTAATCACCAAAAAAGGCCAGCAGAAGTTTATCCAGAAAGTAATCGAGAACGGTAAATCCATCGATAAAATCATGGACAACAGCCCGCTCTTCGACTTACTGACACAACACGTATTCAAAAAAGACTTTCAGGCTGACTTCCATTTCACGCTGGTGAGCCTTTATGACGGGAAGTTGTACAAGGTCAATCAAAACAGCTTTGCCGATGATCATAACCTTCGTCTTGGCATGCTGGCAAGTACCGCAATGCCCGGAGTATGGGCTCCGATTCCATGGATCAGGTTAGCCGACGGAACATTTATCCGGGACGCGGTGGACGGTGGACTCAGAATGTCCAGCCCGCTTCCGCTGATTATGTCAAAGCTCACAAAAGGAAATCCATGGAAGGTTTACACTCCGAACGCAAATAGTATCTATCAGTCAATCAATGATCAGAAAAAGAATCTGGTCACCCAGGCGGCTTCTGCTATTGATATACTTCTCAATGAGGGGCTTCAACGGGATATCAAAATGACCGAGAAGATCAACGAATGGGCTTTGAAGTATCCGGAATGGGCAGAGAAGGAAGGGATTGTATATGCCGAGCTCTTCAACATCGAAGTGCCGCTCAACGAGAGAGGCGAAAGTTTGCTCGGTCGAACACTTGACCCGCGGGCAGAATGGATTGAAAAGCGGATCCAGATCGGGTACGAAAGCGCGACTAAGATTTTCCAAAACCTTTCAACTCAGGCGGCATAATGGGCATTTTAATAGGCATGGGCAACATCAACACAGGGTCATTTAAAGCGATGATCAATTCTATGCTTGGCATCCCATCAGGGATTACGAAGGCCCAGCTTCGCTCGACCGATATGGATACATCGAGTATTGTCTCTGTGACTGACATCGGTGATAATTCGGTTGCGATCTTTCTGCCTGACGACACGGAAAGCGAAGACGACGGAGAAACAATATTGGTCGACTCGGTAGGCAAACGATTTGAAATTAAGCCCTTAAAAGACGTAGTACTTAATTCCCCGTATCAATAAACACACTAATGAAAAAGACACTCACACTATTTTGTTTTTTACTGAATAGCCTTTCCGCTTTCTCTCAAACAACACCCGAGGCGAAAGCAAAAGCTTCGATTGCCAAGATATCAGACAACACAATCAAGGCTATAAAGCCATCTGACTTCAGGAATGCATACACCGACATCCTGAACTTGGCTATTTCCCGGGCACCCTTTCTTTCAATGAAAGATCTCCGCCTGGGCAAAGCTGATACCGCCCGGGTAGTATTGATCAATGAAGGCGGAAGATCAGGACAGTTCATTTATGACCCAACGGACACCACAAGCCCTGACGATTCAGCAATGGTGATCAGGTATGGCGCAAGAAGGTATAAACGCCCATTACAGGAGTATGTGACACCTCTGTCATTCGGCGCTGTTGGGGATAGCGCCACTGATGACGCATCGGCAGTCCGCAAAGCCGCGGCATTTGCCACTGCCAAGAAACGCACATTGCTCATTGAAGCAGGATATGTGTTTACCCTTAATTCGACTGTGCTTTTTGGTTGCAATGTCGATGGTTACGGCACAATAAAAACTCGTAACAGCGCGTCATTTACAGCGAATGCAAGTAATATGACAATTAAAAATATTACGATAACGGGTAAACACGCTAACGTAATCGCGGGCCGTGGCTTGTACATCAGTTACGCTTCAAATGTGGTCGTTGACAATGTCAAGGCAGTCAGCACCATCAGTCAGGGCATATATTTTCTTGGGGGCGTAAATATTAAAGCTGTCAATTGCCGAACAGCAGAGCAGAGAGGGGAGTATGGTGATGGGATTTATTTTGGCGCTGCCACGAACCCGTCCGCTGCAAACTGTTTCGTTCGTGATTTTCAACGCGTAGGGATTGTTTTTGAACAAGGCTGCACCAGTGCTATTGCGATAGGCAACACTGTCAAAGATAGCTATCCCGCATGGTCTTCACAGTTCAATGGGGGGATATGGGGTGAGAAAATCAAGGGAGCGATATTCGCAAACAACTACATTGAAAATGTAAGGGATAAATCGCTTACCCTCTCACCGAACTCAACCACTACTGCCGGCAAAACTTATAGTTATATCGTTTCCGGAAATACAATGGTCAAGAGCGCCGAAGGATTTGGGTTTGCCTTTTCAGAGGACCAGATTTTAAATTACAGTGACAACACAACGATCGATGTTCGACGGGGAACAGAAATTGGCCCTTGCCTTGAAGCCACGCTTTCCAACTCCACATTTGCTCTGAGAGATTCATCAGCGAGCTGGTTTTCTGAGCTAGTCCGGTTTGTCCCGATCACTACAACCGGCAAAAAGACGAAGCTGACCATAGACAACTGTAAGAATTATATTAATGGAGGTGCCGCAGTTTTAATTACAAACGTTGCAGCCCACAAAGGCGATTTGACAGTTCAGAATTGCCGAACCGGAAACTGGGCTTTCCTGCAACAGCCGGTAACACTTGAAGGAGACGTCAATTTCTTCAATTCGAATGCAGACTTTACAGTACTCGGCAGTACTCAGCGATATTTGACGAACAGTATAAATGCCACCTTCCGGGAAAGCAATTTAAAAATAGACAAAACCAACACTCTCTTGTTGCAGGGGGCAAAAGTTGAGTTCATCAACTGCAATATTACAGCTGATTCGACCAGTCAAATACAATTTGGAGTGTTTGGAGCGGAAAACGTTCGGTTCGAAAGTTGCAAAATTGATAAAGTGAAGCTTTACAATATACGCAAGAACGTTACAAAGCTGTACTTGATCAATAACGAGTTCACAGACTACCAGTCCGAAGGGATTTTTAATACAGTCGTCGTATCACTCAACACCCTGGACGTGCGAGGCAACAAGTTCAGCAGCACACTAACGACCAACGCCCCGATCCAGCTTTTCAACGGCGCAGTAAACACAGCCTTTGGAATCAATTCATTCACGAGCTCCACCTTGGTGACTCAGTTTTCTCCGAAATATGATTTCGCGGCCAGGTTGACGAATACATCCACTAGTGTCCCGAACAAAACATCGTTGAATACATCTTATGGGGGATATAAAGGCGGAACAAAGGTTGTTTATCGATTCATTTCGACCGGCGCAAGAAGCTATGAAAAAAACGACGATTCGGCGACGTCAGATTGGGAGGAAACCATCTATTCAACAGGCATAAAAAGCTTTTTGCCTTAGGAATCGCAGTCGCTTAAAAAAGTAACAAACACACACGCTATATAAAATGAAAAAAATGCTTTTGTGGCTTGTCCTGATCCTTTCAGGCCTTGCCGGTGAAGTTCAAGGTCAAAACCCGGAGGGATACATCCGGAAGATCCTCAAAGACGGACGTATAATTACTGCCGTACGGGTTGATTCTTACGCTGAAATGCAGGGTCAATGTTTTGTTGGAAGCCCGAAGCAATTTGTTGTGGAGACAGATGAGCATTCTGAGGGAAATAATGTATTGTATTACTGGGACGGATATTTGCTTCATACTGGGGGCCCAGGTACGGGTGGCGGTGGAAGCCAAGGCCCACCGGGGATTCAGGGTATTCAAGGCCCACAAGGGATTCAAGGGTTAAAAGGCGACAAGGGTGATCCAGGGGAACGCGGCCCGCAAGGGATTCAGGGCCCCACGGGTCTGACAGGAGCGACGGGGCCTGCTGGAATCGCTGGGGCTGCCGGAACAGCTGGGGTGAAAGGGGATAAGGGGGATACGGGAGCCACGGGGGCTACCGGTCCTACTGGCGCAACCGGACCTGCCAACACGAATGCTTCCGCACTCGAATCCGGAACGGTACCGCTGGCAAGATTGCACTCAAGTGTACTCACTGAAACCAACGCCTTAGCTCTATCCAATAAAACGATCGATGGGAACAACAATGCTTTGAATGTACTTCAAAGCCAAATTCAAGGCTGGGCAGCAGCGATGGCTGCAAAAGTCAGCACGACCGGGGACGAGTCAGTAGCAGGCATAAAAACATGGTCGAAAACACAAAGGTTTACCGATACTTGGGCAAATAAGCCGCTGATCGTCGGTGTAACAGGCCAGTCTGGCGTAATTGCTTTCGCAAGGGGTTCGGATGGTTCTACACAGGCGCGGTTTGGATATAAGTCTCAGGGCGAGAATAATATCATTGAAGCGTTTGCACCTGGTGGATCTGGCGCATTTGAAATAAACACGAACGGCGGAACAGGCCTAAAAGTATTTTCGGACGGAAGGACAGTCGTAGGCCGGGGTATAACCTTAACCAATGATGCTCATTACGATTTTCAATCAAAGGGGCCAACCTACGTGGGCTCTGCATTGAAAGTAGCAGGTAGTTTTGAAACCAACTCAGACAGTATAAAGGTATTCGCCAATAATGACGCAGCTATTGCTGGAGGGGTGAAGGTTAACCAGTGGTATTATCAGGTACTTCCTGACGGGGAGTGGGCGCCAAGGATCGCACACGCCGTTAACACTGAACCTATCTTTGGAGAGAAGGCAAGTAGTGGCACAACTCGGATATTTTGGGAGGGCTCTACGATGGAGCAGTCCTACAAGGCTCAATCTCCTAATTTAGACCACAATATAAGAAGGGCTACCAATAAAACTTCCCCGGTATATAGGTTTGAAATAAGGAGATTTGAAAACTGGGCCACAGACTCTGTAAACAATAATACTCAGAATGGGCAGTACAAGGAGCGTACAGAAATGTATCAAGAGGGGGTATCTATCCCCTTCAATCAGGATGTCTGGGTGTCTTATTCTGTTTACATAGAGCCAGGTGGAGATATATCCTATGGAGGAAACCAGGATTTCTACTGCATGTTGGGGCAGTGGCATCCTGGCGATGGAGTCCCGAGCGGGGGTCCTTCCTGGGGTATTGAATTACTGGGGCAGGGAAGTCTTAATCTTTTCACAAGAGGTCAGGATACATTGGTCCCCCCATTCTCTGGTGGAAGACCTTGGGCGGTGGACAGAGCCAATATTACCGTATCAAGAGGTGCGTGGCATAATATCGTAGTCCGGGCGAGACACAATAAAAGTGTGGGTCAGATTGACTGGTGGGTTGATAACAACCCTACCCCAGTTTATTCGGGAACAAACATTCCGATAGGAAATAATCACACTACAATTGGATACTGGAAGTTCGGGATTTATCGGACAACCAATGTGAATGCGTTGGCAGTGAGGTACGCCAACGTGGAAGTAAAAGTCGACGCTACCAACAGTAACGCCGTCAATGGCAACACCCTCAAAGGAAGAGTTGCTTCGCCATTACCAATCAATTAACCATACACACACATGAAAAATCTCATTATAGTATTCTCACTATTGTTAATGGCGACCGTTTCACAGGCCCAGACAATCCGAAAAGGCTTGGTTACTTCCATTATGGCGGCCGGCCGCATTACAGATGGACAAGAGGTAGTCGCGGCAGACCTTCCATACTTCAAAAGCCAGGGAGCATTCTTTTCGATTATGATTGTTCCCAAGGACGTGGAAAATGTTAAAGAAATTGAGATTATCAAAGCGCGGTATTACCAGGGGGAAGCTATTCGTAACATTCCATTGATGGTCAACTCTTGGAATACGGTGATGCTCGTGGAGATCGACGACGACAACGAGGCCTTGTTCGAAGACTATAATGTTTACGTTGGCTTCGGCGATGATGTGCCAGGCTTGTAAAATACACACTAAAATATGAAAAAGATACTTCTATTGCTGCTTCTGGCAGCCAATGTCACACATGGTCAGTTTATTGGGGCACCAAGGAGGGGTTTGTCAACTTCCGGCAGTGGTGGCGGATCTGAAACTGATCCTGTTTTTTCCGCGTCTCCCGCTGCTGGGATAACGTCGCCAAACATTACAAATTGGCTTTCCGCTTATAGCTGGGGAAATCATGCATCCGCTGGTTATCAAATTACATCAAACCTAAGTACTGACTTAACACCCAATGCGAGCAAGTATCCCAATGTTAATGCTGTAAATACCGGCCTTGGGCTAAAGGCGAACCTTGCTGGAGGTGCTACATTTTCAGGTACTATTATAATGCCGTCTACTTTCTCCGTTGGGACGGTGTCGGCAACAGAGATATCTTATCTTGATGGCGTTACTACATCGATCCAGGCGAATATTGATTCCAGGGCCCCAAACAACCTAAATGGGTATGTGTCTGGCGCTGGAACGGTCACTTCCACCGACACCCCGCTTCAAGGTATACAGAAGCTTAATGGTAACGACGCGTTAAAAGCGAATTTAGCCGGTGGCAATACATTTACTGGTACACAGTCTTTTCCCTCGACGACATCGATCGGAAATGTATCTTCTACCGAAATTGGCTACGTTGATGGAGTAACGTCATCAATTCAAACCCAACTTGATTCAAAGGCATCGGCGAACAATGGAACCTTGACAGGCACGACGACAACAGCGAACCTTGTGCCTGCATCTAACGGGACCTCCGACTTAGGAACGATATCAACCAGGTATTTAAACGGCTATTTCAACCGTATCAATGCAGGGGGAACACTCACGCTTATATCTGCTGGCACGAGCGCTATGCAGTTCAGTAATACTTCAACGACGTCGGGATTATTTGCTCAATTCGCGCCGATTACTAACGAATTGATGTTGCAATCCCCTGGGACTTCTTTTGGAACCAACTCTGGTCATAGATTTCAAAACTTTGGAACATCCCGGTTTGCGGGTAATGCACTGTTTGAGTCGAATATTCAAATGTCGGCGTTGCCTGCCATGGGTACAAAACCCGCAGGTGTTCTGGTTGCAGACGGATCGGGTAACATCAGCAGCCGGACAAATGCCCAGCATTTCGCTGACATCAATGAAATCCAAAACTTCAAAAGGGTAGCGGGATGGGAAGCCCAGGGTAATGGATCGACCGTAAACTCTGCTGGTCTGGCCGTAACAGCAGAAGGAACAGCCACGGCTCGAAGTGTGGCAACTACCAACTTTTATACAGGCATGCGTCGCCTGAATTACGTAGGAGCGACGACCGCAAACGCACCAGCAGGGATACGAGGCAACAACGCACAGTTCCAGGTCGCTCGGGGATTCTCGTTCCGTGCAGTTTTTGGTATTCGAGCGTACAACGCCGGACATAGGTATTATGTAGGCATGGGCGAGGACGCGGATAATACAGTCGATCCTTCTGCTCTCGTGAACAGGCTCAACATGTACGCAGATCCAGGCGATGTCACATGGAAAATACGTGGAGCGAATGCGTCACAAGGAACCGCCATCGATCTGGGCGCAAACTTCCCAGTTAACACGTCCGAAACAGATTTTTATGATGTGACCTTCAATTGTGAGCCAGGCGCGACTACGGCCACCTATTTGGTAAGAAGACTAAACACCGGAGATACCGCATCCGGAACTATCAGCACAGTTCCATCCGCTGTCTTAATCCGTCCGCAGGTGATCGCTGGTAACGCGGCAACGGGAACAGCCGCAAGTATTGACATTGCGAGGGTGGTGGTTATAACAGAGAATTGATTTCATGAAACAGACGATCAAAATACACCTCCTCGAATACAACACGGGACAAATTGAAGGACTTCCGGCGAATCCTCGGTTTATCAAGGACGATAAATACGAAAAGCTTAAAATGAGCCTTCAGGAAGATCCCGAGATGCTTGAATTACGGGAATTGCTGGTTGTGCCTCTGGACAAAATCTTCGTGGTGATCGCAGGAAACATGAGGCTCCGTGCTGCCAGTGAGCTCGGAATAAAAGAACTACCCTGTAAGGTGATCGCTGCAGGAACTGATCCTGCAACACTTCGTGCGATATCGATCAAAGACAACATCAGCTATGGAAACCACGATTGGGATATGCTCGCCAACGAATGGGAGGTTGAAGAACTCGAACATTGGGGGCTGGACATCCCGGATCTTGGAGCCGACGAAGAAGAAGCACCCAACACTGAAAAGATCCTGTCAAAAAAGCTGATCATCGAGTGTGGCGATCTGAACGAACTTGAAAAACTATACGGCGAATTGCAGGATAGAGGTTTTGTCTGCTCGCTTAAATAATTGACCATGACCGACCCACGAAGAAAAGATAAACAGATCGCAGAAGCCAGACGCGTGATCGTCGCCGAGTGCTATAAAAGGGGCATGACGATCCGGCAAACCTGCGAGGCTGTCATGAAACAAATGAGTTTGGATGGGCCGCCCAGCACCAAAACGATTTTCAACGATCGGGACTTCCTTCTCAAAGAATGGAAGAAGGAAAGGATTCAAGATGTGGATGACATGCTCCAACTTGAACTAACCCGGATTGACGATATCATCATTGAGCTTTGGGAGGCCTGGAAAAAGTCAAAAACCGATTACAAATCAAAATTCTCCAAACAAAAAGGCGAACTGCCCGCGGGTGTTTCTCACGATAGGGATATCGATAAGGAGGAAAGGAAGCGCATTAAAGCAACGTATGCAGAGCGCGGAGAAAGGGAAGAAATTATGTTCGGAGATCCGAGGTATTTATCAGAGATACGCTTCCAGCTCATAGAAAGAAGAAAGCTTTTGGGGCTATACGCTCCGGAGAAAAAAGAAGTAACAGGAGCGGGAGGAAAAGACCTTCTACCAGAGAGGACACAGGATATCAGCATGCTTACAGCCGAAGAGAAAGCCATCCTTTTAGACATTGCACGGAAAGTTGATAGAACAAAGTAGCATATCGTATTACCAACTCCTCGATGATATTGAACGTGAAGCATGTAGGGATTCTTTTTACGAGTTTTTGCAGTCTTTTTGGGACGTGATCATCAAAGAAACCCCTGTATTCAATTGGCACATTAAATTTCTATGCGACGAGCTGCAAGAACTATCTAAAAGCATTGTGAGAAGAGAGGCAAAACCATACGATCTGATTGTAAACATCCCGCCTGGAACGACAAAATCCACGGTGACAACGATCATGTGGCCTGCATGGTTATGGACTCAGGATCCGACGATCCGGATTATCACAAATTCCTACTCCATGGACTTGTCGATAGAGCATGCGGTTAAATCGCGCGATATTCTCACTTCCGAAAAGTTTAAACGCCTTTTTCCTGAAGTAAAGATCCGGAAAGACAAAGGGGCCAAGTCCTCCTATGAGAACACAAACACCGGCGCCCGTTACACTACATCTACCGGCGGTACGATTACAGGTAAGCATGCGCACATCCTGATCAGTGATGACCCGTTAAATCCAAGCCAGGCCGCATCCGACGCAGACAGGAAGGCCGCTAACGAGCACACTAAAACTTTGTCGTCGCGTAAGGTCGATAAAGCCAATACGCCAGTGATTACCATCATGCAGCGACTTCATGAGGAAGACGTGACGGGATATCTTCTCAAAAAGAAGGGCGAAAAGATCCGGCATTTGAACCTGCCCGCCGAAGACAGTGAAAAAGTTCTTCCCGCGGAAGTACGGGCAAAGTATATTTCTGGCTTGCTGGATCCTGTTCGCTTAAACAGGTCGGTTCTGGATGAAGCGCTGACCGATCTTGGATCTATGGGCTATGCCGGTCAGTACGATCAATCGCCGACTGCGAAAGGCGGGAACATCGTAAAAGCAACCTGGTTCAAATACATGTCCTCCGCCAGCTTTCAGTCGATACGGACACCACAGAACCCGGTAGTTTTCTTCATGGACACGGCCTACACGGACAAAGACCAGGACAATGACCCAACTGGCATAATTGCCACATGCAAAATCGGAGCAGACTTATACATCACCAAAGCGGCTAAGGTTTACAAAGAATTTCCAGAGCTCATCAAATTCGTCCCGGATTGGGTTCGGGCCAATGGCTACTCCAACCAAAGTACATTGCGAATTGAACCGAAAGCGTCGGGGTTGTCGGTTGTTCAGCAACTGAAAAGAACGACCGATATCAACATCACGACAACGCCGACACCGAAGGACGATAAGAAAACCAGGCTAACCGCGTCGTCTCCAAAGATCGAATGCGGCCGTGTGATCCTGATAACCGACACATGGAACGAAGACTTCGTTGACGAAATATGCGGTTTCCCAAACAAAACACACGATGAATACGTGGATTTGATCGCCTACGCGGTTGATTACCATTTGAACACACCCAAGACTCAGTCACACGCTATACACAACGCTTTTAGATGAAAAACATCAATGAAATTCTTGCTCAAGGGTCGACTACGGACATCATTGACGAATTAAAAAAGAAAAATATTGTCGTTCCTAAATGGGAGGAATTGGTCAAGGAATACGAGCCAAAGTTGCATGCTATTATTGCTGACAAGGCAAAGTATCCGGACAAACCGATTTACGACAATAACGACAACATCATTAAGACTGAACCAATCACTCGGGTGGCGATTGGCTTACAGAAACTTGCGGTGAAAAGGATGTCTGAGTTTATGTTCACTATCCCGGCAAACCCTATTTGTGAGGACGCGGACACTGACAAGCAGATTGAAGAGCAGTTCACAGCTTTGAAAAAAGTTTTGAAAAAGAACAAGTGGAAGACGCTCAATAAAAAACGGTGCAAAATAATCTCTTCGCAGTGCGAGCAGGCCACTTATTGGTATGTCGTTCAGGGCAAGGAGAAGCACAACCTTTATGGGTTCGAAACTACATTCAAACTCAAATGTGCAGTCTTCTGCCCAGAAAATGGCGACACCTTATTTCCTCTTTTTGATGAAATGGGTGATATGATCGCATTCAGCCGGGAGTTTGCAATTCAGGATGGCGACAAGAAAACACAATACTTCGAAACCTGGACAAGTGACAAGTACATTCGATGGAGACAGGAGTCTGGCAGCGAATGGACAGTTGACACACCACCTACCGTGATACAAATAGGCAAAATCCCCCTTGTGTACGGGTATCGAAAAAACCCAATCTGGGACGATGCCGACAATGGCAAAGTCTCAGAGATTGAACTGCTGCTTTCCCGTAATGGTGACATCATTGCCTACCACGCGGCCCCAGTACTTATCATCAAAGGCGAACTTGCCGGTGCGCCGAGCAAGAGCGAAGCGAACAAAGTGTTCACTACTGATACCGGCGGTGGCGCTGAATACGTATCATGGCAACAGTCGCCCGAATCGGTGAAATTCCAATTCGAAACGCTTCTTCGCATGTACTTTACTGAATTGCAGCTACCCGACCTTTCGTTCGAAAACATTAAGGGCCTGGGCGCAGCTTCCGGAGAAGCCCGCAAATGGCTCCTTGCTGATGCTCACTTAAAGGTTGGTGACGAGTCTGAAATTTACGAGGATATTATTGACCGCGAATACAGCATCATTAAGGCCTACCTCGGTGCAATGAATACGAGGTGGAAGGACTCGATCAACGATTTGGAAATCGAGACCGAGATCACACCTTTTATTATTTCCGATGAGAAAACGAAGGTCGAAGTGCTTGTGGCGGCCAACGGAGGCAAGCCTCTGGTTTCTCAGGAGCGTAGCGTAGAACTGGCTGGCTTCTCTGAAAAACCAGGTGATGATTTCATCAAGATCAAAGCCGAATACGCCGAAGAGAACGTGAAAGACATCCTCGAACCAACTTTTTAAGCCATGGACGATCTCGTATTACAGATAATCAACGCCTGCATCCAGCAAAGAAAAGATTCCGGTCTTACACCGCATCATGTGACTTTGATCAACCTTGACAGAAGCATAAAAGACTCGCTGAACCGGCTTTATTCTGCCGGTAAAATCAAGGTTGGGGATACAATTAACGATAAATACATTGATGTTTTATGAGTGATAAAAAAATAGTGGCAGCTCCTGAATTAAAGAAATTAGAGAATAATCTAAATAGCATCACCGAGTTATGTACAATTTCTGGACTTGCGTCGGTCTCCGCTGATCTCATCACGTGCCTTGTTGCCGAAAAGATCGGAAGCGGTTGCTATCGATCCGTTTACGAGTACAACCTAGATCCAAAATATGTTATTAAGATCGAGCCATTAAACACTAACTGTAATATCACAGAGTACTTATTGTGGAATGAAATACGCGGATTAACAGGGGATCTTGCATGGGTTAAGGACTGGTTCGCCCCAGTGAAATGGATGTCCCCAAACGGACGCGTTCTTGTCATGGAACGTACAAAGCAAAACTACAAAAAGAAGAAGCCAACTGAGATTCCTAAGTTCATGTGGGATGTAAAGGAGGATAACTTCGGATGGATTGGCAAAAAATATGTTTGCCACGACTATGGTCAGTTTTACAACTTCATTCATTACTCGAAGGCAATGCAAAAGGTCGGCAATCGGTGGTAGCCGTCCGTCTAAGAATAAATGACGTTTATCTAAGCAATGACTTAGATCTCTGTCTAAACACACAACACACACTATGCCAAAGTTTTCAGTCGAAGGCTGGGACGGCGAACATTTCAAAAGGACGGAGGTTTTCGCCAAACAGGTTCGGAATATTTACCTTGCTGCAATCCGGGAAGCAATCCGTATGGGGTTGTCTGTTAATTACGACCCGAGCAAACCGTTCTCGTTCTCCAAATTCCCAGTCTTAAATCAGCGGGTCAAAAAGCTCTTTGGTGACCTATCCGATAAGATCGAAGCTGTCATAACCGATGGCATCAACTCCGAATGGGAGTTTGCCAACGACAAAAACGACTCGTTTCTTAATAGTGTCCTGAAAACCGACAAGATGCCTGAGCGGGCGCTGGCCAGGTTAACGGGACGAAACAATGAAGCACTCGTTCAGTTCCAGCAGCGACGGACAAACGGACTCGGCTTATCCGACCGGGTATGGAACACGAACCAGCAATTCCGGTCCGAGTTAGAAATGGCCTTGGAGCTTGGCATTGCCGACGGACGATCAGCTGATCAACTCAGCCGTGATATCCGTTCTTACCTGGAAGACCCAGACAAGCTTTTTCGAAGAATAAGGGAGCGAGAGAACGGGCCGCTGCGATTGTCCCAACATGCCAAGAATTACAAGCCCGGACGCGGTGTTTACCGAAGCTCGTATAAAAACGCTCTTCGCCTGACTCGTACGGAGATCAATATGGCTTACAGGGAGTCCGATTTTGCCCGCTGGAAGAACTTTGACTTCGTTGTTGGGATAGAGGTTAGGCGTAGTAATAACCCCTACCCTTGCATTGTTTGCGAGAGTTTAAAAGGCCGCTACCCAAAAACATTCAAGTTCAGATCCTGGCATCCGCAATGCCGCTGTCATGCCATTTCAATTCTGGCCACGGAGAAGGAGATCAATGAGATGGAGTTGAAAATGCTCAATGGGGAAGATACTTCGGAATTTGTCAGTAAAAATGAGGTTAGGGAAATGCCCGCCGGACTTACCAGCTGGATTAACGACAATAAGCAACGACTTCTTTCCTCAGCAAGTCAGCCGTATTTTATACAGGACAACTTTAAAGGCGGGCATCTTTCCGGAGGATTAAAATTAACGTTGCCCGGCGATCCAATTGATCCATACATCAAAGCAACCAGATCGAAAGAAAACGTTTTTGCGAGACGATCCACCGATATTGCGAAAGCACTGAGAGTGAAAGTTACTGACGTGAACAAGAAATCGATCAGTCGAATTGTGGAGAAAGCGAATGCGGACTACGGCGGCGATATAACCCAAGTTCACGACATCATTAGAAATACCTTTATCTCATCAACTCTGGTTTCTCCTGAGGATATCCTCGACAAAGTCAATGAAGAATTCCAGGTAATCAAAGTGAAAGAACAATCAGCAAGTAAAGATCCTATGGGATATAGCGGGATTCTTGTTCAAGTCCTTTTAGAAAAGAACATTTTTGCAGAAATCCAGATCAATACACCGCAGATGATTTACGCAAAAGAAGCAAATGCAAAAGAAATTCTCGGGGATGACTTATTCGAGGAAATTCAAGCCGCTTCAGGACTGGAACACGGCCTTGGACATGCTTATTATGAAGAATACCGAACCATTGACCAGTCCACAAGTAAAGGGAAAGAATTGGCTCTTAAAGTGATGGACAAATCGAAAAAATACTATGAGAAGCTTCGATCCGCGGCATTAAAATCAAAATGAATCGTACGCAGACTTTTCAATTTCGTCCATTCCGAGAATAGCATCAAACACAATCCTGTTGCTGCGCTCTGTGGGGAATTCTTTCTTGCCTTTAAATTTTCGAAAGTATTGTCGCGTACCATTCTCGGTAATCCACCGGATCGCCGCGTCTTCGTAATCGTTTAAGAGGTAAGCTTCTGGCTTGTCTTCTAACTCCAAAACCGCCTCACTCGGGTCTTTTATCTTCATGACTTAAAGTTAATGAATTTTCATTTTTTTTTCGAAAATAGATGCGCCCACTGTTTCCGGTATTCATCCATTTTCTCAAAGGTAATACCATAATCGTTGAGCCTGTCATCGGTTATCGGCAGCCCGTCTCGCTCCATTTCCAACAGGGATAGTGCGCGCAGGCTTCTGTCAGTTTCTTCTGAAACTTTGAATTCAGCATGCATGGCGGTGGTTAGTTCTTCTTTCATTTATTAAGATTGTGGACATAAGTCCTTTTTTATTCGTTGATTATTTCCAGAATCCTCTCCAGTTGCGAATCGTTAAGCTTTTCAAAATTACAAATCCGGATATCCCGCAAGTTTATCGTCCGAAGGTGTTTCTGTTTCAACTCGTCAGTAGGCAGAAAAAAAGATCCATCAAAAGGTGATCCACCGATCTGAGACAAATATTTCCCGTTGTGCTCTCTTTTGAATTTAAAATGATTCGCAAATGCCGATTTATCCGTGACCCTATCAATAGTAATCACTCTGACAACCTCTCTGGAACCGACTTGGTAAATATCGTCCCCTACGTTGAGTAAAAGCTTTTCTGCTACCATGATGAAAATGTGTAAATGATATTATCCGAATCTCATTTTTAAATAAACTGCTCCTCCCGGATAACCGGCCGAAACTCTCCAAAGAAATCCCCGAACGTGGCATATTTCGAACCTCCTGCTTCCTTTTCCTCCTTTGCCGCTTCAAAGCAAAACAGCGCGTCGTCGTCCCCGTAATAGTACTGCTTCACTCCGGGAGTTTCGACTATCTCGGGCACCCAGACTTCCGAAACTGCTTCTTCCAGCGTCGAACCCGGGTACAATTGGGCGTAATTGAAAATCCTTTCAAGTGTTTCGAGTGGGAATAGTGTGGTGTTCATATGATTATTTAGGTTGAAAGTGTTTTAGAATACGATGTCAAAATCTCCTTCAATAATCTTATAATCGTTATGAAGAATTTTTTCCGTTATTAATCTCCTGATACGATCTACAGCGGCCTCATAAGAAAGATTTTGATTTTTTGGTGGTAACGGAAGCGACACCAAATAGACGGATTGTTCGATACTCGCCGCAAGAAGTCCGCGGTTGACGACTTTAAATACGACGTCCACATGTGAATCTTTAAATAACACCTGTAAAACCAACAATTTAACCTCTTCTCGCGTGATTCGATTAAAAAACTTCAATGGTATTGTTATAGAGTTCATAATTTAGTCGATCGTTTTTAAACTGTAATATGCCTGGAACCGAAACCATCATCAAGATTGAACGAACTGTCTTCAAGACTATGAAATTCAGCGCGACTGAATATATTGGATACTTGATTCAGACTTCCGACCAACTGATCAAAATTGGAATCCTGAATGACCCGGAAGACCTGTATCGTTCCGGATGTCAAGCCTCATCTGATGATCTCGCCGAGTTTATCGGTTCTCCCCTGCTCTCAATTTCCGTTTCAGAACAAGAAGTAATGCCAATCGCACTACCAGAGATAGAAGATTTCGAATTGGCAAATTTTAAACACGTTAACATTGAAACGTCCCTCGGATTACTTCAAATCACCTTTTACAACGTATCTAATAAATATTTAGACCGGGAGTTTGTCATACTGAGTAAACAAGTCAATATCCAGGATACGATTTAATGAAGTTAATTTATGTCTTCACCGGCACCCCAATCAATACCTCTCTTGTGCAATCTCCATTCAAATAATCCACCGCAAGAACCGCAATCGCCCGGCCTTGAACAGTTCGCAAAGTCGGTGAAATGTCTGTGTAATTCCTTTTATCATCAACCAGGATGTCGATTGCCTCCTCGTAACCTTCCTTGATCGCCGCGTTTTTCAACAACTTCATTTCTGGTTTGTTAAGCTTGTCATAGATCAAAGTGATGGTTTCCTCGATCTGGTCCTCCGTCGGCACCGTGTTCGCCCATTTTTCGAGATTTTCGGCTGTCCATTGCTCTAACTTGTCGTGGTACTGATTTTCTGGTGCCTTCATATTATGTGTGTTCATGCCCTCACTTTATGGAAAGATATAGTTGATACAATTGATCGTCATCCAGCTCTTCCAATTTCCATTTTTTCCACTGGAAGTTGGGTATGCTGTGTCCACCACCTCCATTCTCCATGTAACCCAACTCCGAAAGCCTATTGCTGTGGTTCATTGATGGCACTGTGCCCGCGACCATGTTTACCAGGTCAGATTTATTAACCCCTAACGTTAGAATTTCTGCAAAATCATCAAAAACTCTCGTCTTAGCGACTTCGATCAAAACCCATTTTTCGATCTCTGACAATTCAATTCGCCCGTTGCAATCATCTGAGAAATAAACTTGTCCGCTTTCCCACTGGAAATACCCGGTGCACACTGTGCCATCTTTAAACAAGGCAAAGATCTCTTTATCGATTGGCAATCCGGTTTGTAAAACTTCACCTTGTGTGCTCATAGTGGTATATCAAATATTTGAATTGTCACGATATCGGCAAATCATTAAAATCATCCGGAATTTCCAGCTGACCCTTCAAACTACCAAGCGATACCCCGCCCTCGTTTTTCACTTTCTCAATCTCCTCCTTCAAATACGCAATGTAATTGTTCCGAGACGCCAACACTTCCCTGCCTTGCTCCTCTGTCAATTCAAAACGGCCGCGCTTGTCCGGATCATCAAGCAAAAAGAACTCAACTTTGTAACTTGAATCCGAATGTTCGAACCGGTGAGGGTGGATTCCTAGATCGTGGAACAACGGCATCAGAAAAGGTGATGTTACTGGGCCAGATGCATCCCCACCGAATCTCTTGTAAAATTCAGCAAGAGCGAGCTTGTATTCCGTCTCGAAAACATTCTCCACCTGAAAGACATCGGACTTGAAAAACTCAAGAAGTTCCTTAGGAGGTATCGCATCTGTAAATCTCATTTTTAGCTAAGGCGGTTTAATTCAAAGATAAGGAATTAACAAACTGGTTCTTTGCTCGACTTTCTTTTTGCGAAACCTTTCCAGGTCTCAGCAGGTAATGGATTACCCTTTGCTTTGCTGTATGCCTGGTTTAGCCTTGCCCAATCCTCAATATTCAAGAATTCAAAGTGACCTGTCCCTTTCTTGAAAACTTTAAACCGAAAGAAGCCCCACTCGTACCAAGTGTTGGGCTTAAAATACCCGTAACCTGATGGTTTTGGGTATGGAAGGGTTTGTCGATTATACTTCCCCGTCCGTCGCTCTTCAGCAGCCCGCATTTCCAGAATTTCCGTCTGGGTATCTTGGGGCAATGAAGAATCCCCGATTGGGGGCATTCTGTTGTAATCCTTACCAGTTAGGAAGCACAGTGCTTTAACAAGATCAATTATCTGAGAAAATTTGCCCTGGTGAGTATTTATTTTCACTCCATTATTCCCTTCCCAAGCATATTGGTATTCACAAATATAGGGCGTGATAAATTTCTGGTTCAATAGGTTACCTGCGTTCGTTTTCCACCCTGGCAAGTTGAATCTGTTCTCATCAGTATACATTGTAAAGTTGTCTACGGCCTCGACAATAGCTTTTTCCATATTCTCCCCGGAAGTTCCCACGATCGTCTCTACCATCCGAAAAATATTTTTCATGGTGAATGGGTAATTCAATCGACTTTCAACGTATTCGTTCACCTTTGACATCACTCCTCTTGTCAGGTATTTTTCAAGATCAAACTTTGCGAAAACAATCTTCCAGCACTTCTTCTGCAGGGTTCTGGCAAATGTGGCTTTGTCGACTATCTCGCCCTTATCATGCCCCCTGTCATCGATATCAGTGCTTGACACCTTGTAATTAAAACCTCCGTGGGTACCAAACCCCACCGCCTTACATATTCCATTTAGTTCGTTTCCCACGTCGGCGAATTTATCAAAACACCGCACTGCGCCTGTATAATTATTGACTAGCGCTTGAATTTCGTTGTAACGGATCACACCGGAGACATCGTTCAGTTCCGGCATATCGTAGTAGAATCCTTCAAAGGCTTCATTGCTCGCAGATACCGGCTTGAATAACCTGATAATCGCAATCGACACATCCGTTACTCGCTCAGCTCGTTTGTAAGCCCCGTCGTAATGCTCCACACCCCCATAGCTTGCAATCAACGATTTAAGCTCTTTGCGCTTTTGACTGTACGGGTTGTTGATGGTTTCTGCGTTGCATTGGGAAACGATTTCGCACCCTTCCGGCGCAATATTCCACGCATGTAAGATGTGTTGATCTGCATTTGAATAGGGTGGGTTCATAAGTATCATCTGCACATGGCTAATGCTTTCTGATGTTGCCTGGAACCAATCAGAACCGATTACAGGATATTTTGTGGATAACAGGGCACGGAGCTCGTCGTTTTTTTCAATGCCTTCAACAGAATAAGCCCCTGAAGCGAAAGCATATCTTAAAATATTCCCTTTCCCTGCCGACGGATCAAGAACCCTTTTTCCGTAACAATCAACATTCATCGCCTCCCAGGCTTCTTTACTACAAGGATAAAATTCAGGATCAAACATAACACTCTTCATTTGCGACATCATAAAAGTACAACAATAGTTTTACTTATACAACTTTTGTTTTACTTTCTTATCTTTGGAGCATGAAAATGGAGGAATATCTGAAAAGTGGGTTATCTATCAACCTCAATGAAGTTGCAAAACGCATGTGGCCTAACAACCCGAGCGCAAAAACTTATATGAGTGCTAAATTGAATGGTAAAGAGAAAAAGTGGACACCAAAGGATACCGAAAAGGCTAAACAAGTTTTACGGGAGCTTTATCAAAGTGGACTTAATCAAATCGACAACTTAAAGTAACCTACCTCTCCCCTTCCAAGATCCGCTTCACCTCCATCAAATGCGGATAGTAATTCGTCCCCTTCCCGCCATCCGGATTAATTTTCATCAACCGTATCCGATCGTTGACCCATTGCTTGGATATTTCGGTGGTGTAACCCATCATTTGTACCCACTGGGTTGTAATCTCCAATTTCTCAAAATACCGCTCCAACTCCAAAATATCTTTCAACGTAGCCATCTCACATTTCCTTTTTCATTTCAACACGCAAAATTTAACATCATTTGGATCATTTCCAAATTTTAGGAATTATTCCATTTTTTTCTTGACAAGTTGGCTCAAGCTTGTTCACCTTTGCATAAAATCAGCGAGGACATGGGAGCGTTAGCCATTATTGAAACCGAGAACTTAGATGTGTTTGCCTGCCCACAGCAGCGACCTATTATTTTACCACTAATTCCGGGCATCAGTGCCGGATTCCCCTCCCCCGCGGCTGATTTCATTGATTTAAACATCGATCTCTCAAAAGAAATCGTCAAAAACCCTTCATCAACATTCTTTGGTCGTGTTAAAGGCGACAGCATGCACGGGGCTGGCATCGACGACGGTGATATCATGGTCGTCGATAAAAGCCTTTCGTGTAAAGAAGGCGACATTGCTGTTTGCTTTGTGGACGGCGAATTCACGGTTAAACGGATCCGTTTCGAAAAAGACGCATGCTGGCTGATTGCCGAAAACGACAAATACCCTCCTATCCGAGTAACCGATGATAACGAAATGGTAATCTGGGGAATAGTAATCAGCGTAATTAAATTCTTCGGACATGTTCGCCCTCGTTGACTGCAATAATTTTTACGCTAGTTGTGAGCGGTTGTTTCGGCCTGAACTGAACGGTAAGCCGGTGGTGGTGCTTTCCAACAATGACGGGTGCGTGATTGCGCGGAGCAACGAAGCGAAAGCCCTGGGCATTGAAATGGGTGCGCCCGCGTTTCTGTTTGAAAAAAAGTTCAAAGAGCAGCACATCAACGTGTTCAGCAGCAACTATGCACTTTACGGTGATATGAGCAGCCGGGTAATGACTATTCTTTCCAAATACTCACCAGATGTCGAAGTCTATTCGATTGACGAAGCGTTTTTGAAGTTCGACGGCTTTAAGCTCTTCGATCTTAAAAAGATCGGCGAGCAAATGAGAAAGGAAGTCACAAAAAGCACAGGGATACCTATCAGTGTCGGCATTGCCCCGACAAAAGCGCTGGCCAAGCTTGCAAACAAGATCGCCAAGAAGTTCCCTAAGCAGACCGGTGGGGTTCACGCGATCGATACGCAGGATAAACTGATCAGAGCAATCGCCTTTTTCAAAATCGGGGACGTTTGGGGCATTGGCCGACAGCACGAGAAGCGGTTAAAAGCAGTGGGGGTTGAATCGATTTTAGATTTCACGCTCTTGCCGGAAGATTGGGTTAAAAAACAGATGTCGGTTGTAGGGCTCAGGCTTCAAAAGGAACTTGCCGGGATCCGCACACTTGACCTAGAAGACACAAAGGACAAAAAGAACATCGCTGTTACCAGGTCTTTCGATGAGAACTATACAGAATACGGGAAAGTAAAGGAGCGGGTAATCACATTTGCCACGATTTGCGGGGAAAGGCTCAGAAAACAGGATAGTTGTTGTAATGTGATACAGGTCTTTGTGCACACAAATACGTTCAGGCCGGAACAGCCTCAATATAGTCGCTCCGTCACAATTGACCTTCCATACCCCACAAATAGCAGCATGGAGCTTGCCCATTTTGCCGTGGATGCTTTGCAACGAATCTACAAAGATGGTTACGGCTACAAAAAGGCTGGAGTGATCGTGATGGAATTTACCCCGGCAGATAGCAAACAGCAAATGCTGTTTGAAAACTCCGACCCGAAACAGGGCAATTTGATGGCCGTGCTCGATAAATTAAACAAAGCACTCGGGCAGCAGAAGGTGAAGCTTGCCTCCCAGGATCTTGACAAAGTATGGAAGATGAAACGGGCGAAACTTTCTCCCAGGTATACCACTCGACTTGATGAAATCATAACGGTGCACTGCCGGTAGTTTCTCTCTGGCATAATTCTGTTCAATAATTTCTATCAAATAGATTTTTTTGATAAGTTTATCCAGGGACATTACTCAGACAGATCACTATGTGCTATCACGTTTCAAATGAGAGCAGTGCGGAAGAAATCCAACGGGAATTCAAACTGCCAATGGACAAAGTTGAGAAGTTTAAGGAGAGGTATGATTTTGTCGGTTTTGAAAAGCCTTACCTGCCGGTTATATCGAAAGAAAACCCGAAAATGATCGATATGTACCGCTGGCGGCTGGTTCCTGAATGGGTAAAGGATGAGAAAGACTGGAAGGCGAACACACTGAATGCCAGAAATGACGAGCTTTTTGAAAAGCCGTCGTACAGAAACTATTGGCAAAACAGGTGCCTGATTATCTGTACAGGATTTTTCGAACCACACTATCCGGATTTGAGCGGGAAAGAACATGAGTCTTGGTACATCAAACCAAAAAACAAAAAGTTCTTTGTGCTGGGCGGGATATATTCAAATTGGAAAAACGAAAAGACATTCAGCATTGTGACAACGGATGCCAGCCCGAAAATGGAGGAAGTCCATAATGATGGGAAGCGGCAACCACTGGTATTGACCGGTGATGCTGCGCTGGCTTGGCTGGTGCCGGATCTAACAAAAGACGAAATGAAAAACTTAATGTTGTTCCAGTACCCTGATGATGATTTGATTGCTTACAGAACGGTCGATGGTATCTACAATTCAAGGCTGGATACAAATGTTCCGGCAGCTATTAAACCTTATGAAAGGCCACCATTCAACGTGTTGGATATGTTTGGAGTTAACTAATCGGTTACTCGTTTGCAGCATTTGTCCCTTTTTCGATTAACACGAAATCTTGACCTGGGTAAAACCAATAGTCGTTATGAGCCGCACAGATCCCGGAAATATAACTCTCATTCAAGCGGACTTTGATTAGCTTTTCCACCATTTCGCTAGCCTTGTCAACACCGGTAACTTGTAAGCAACGAAGCAGGAATTGTCCGAAGAAATTGACTTCGCCGGTGGCCGGAGAAGCGAAGAGGTCCCGACCACCGAATAAAAACACGTCGCCGTTAATTTCGATTTTTAACGCAGCTGATAAGTATTCGTTCTCGATAAGGTAAATATCAACGCCAATGATTTCACCGGTAGTAACAATTGAGTCTTCCATGTAGTTGAGTTATAATGCAAAACAATTATATAAATAAAGTATGCCATGCCCGAAATTCCAGAACTAAATGTTTTAAAAAACAATCTGTTGAAGAGATTCAAGGGGAAGAAGGTTGAAGAATTCCGGATCCTTTGGAAGAAAAACATCAAAACACCGGAAGAAGAATTTGCAAAAACATTTCAGGGCGCCAAATTGATGGATATAACCAGGGAAGGAAAGATACTGTTACTCCGCTTTGACAATGATCAGATCTTGGGGATACATCTACGATTGACTGGCAGGGCTTTTTTGATACCAGAAGAAGAAGACACGAAGTTCCCGATCATGATGATGCTATTCAAAAAGGATGGCTTCGGCATAAATGATTTTATGGGCCAGGCTCAACCCGAGATCAATCCTACGATTCCAGATGTCCCTGACGTGTTATCGAAAGATTTTACCCTTGACTATTTGAAGGCGATTATTGCAAAACGGAGCAACAAAGCCATAAAGACAGTATTGACGGAGCAAAAACTTCTTCGGGGAATGGGGAATGCCTATACTGATGAATCACTTTGGGCGGCAAAAATAGATCCTCGATCTATTGCTTCGAAAATTCCGGATGCAAAGTTGAAGGAGTTTTTAGACTGCCTCCATGAAGTGTACTCGGATGCCGAGAATGAAATCGATATAGCCACAGGCAAAGATTCACTGATGATAGAAAAGCGCGAGTTCATGAAAGTGCACAATAGCAAGCGCAAGCAGGATCCGGAAGGGAATGACATTGAGAAGGGAGAGGTCGCGAAAGCTAAAACGTATTGGAGCAAAGCACAGCAGCTTTATGAGTAGAAGACACGGCGTATATATTTTTTATTAAAGACTTAATGCAAACCTGATATGTTGTGAGACTGACAAAAGCTCTATCTGAAATCGAGGCAGAATATGGGGCTAAATTTCAGGATCCAAAGTCCTACGTCGCTTTCGAGTGGTTTACTGGAACGGATTACCCACCCCTACCGATTATCGCAAATGATCAAATGAAAATCATTATGATAGCGTATTGGGGATTAAGCAGTGAAACAAAATCAGAATGGGCAAATGAATGGATCTGGAGAATCCAGCTTAATCAAGTTCATTCAAATGTAGCAGTTCGCTCAAATATTGCAAATAGGTGCCTAATTTTAGTCGATGGTTTCTTTCAGAACCGGTTAGTTGATAAAAAGATTCGGAGATGCCTAGTTACAAAGGCTAACAAGACGGTTTTCGCTTGCGCAGGAATCTACGAAGACCAGACTGACCACCAAACCGGTGAAAAGATCCGGAAATTTACTATTTTGACGACCGGAGCCAACGGCTTGATGGCCATCGTCGACAATCGACAAAAACGAATGCCTATTGTATTAGATAAGGACGAAGAATCGAAATGGCTGGATCCTAAAAGCGACATAATGGACTTTTCAGACAGAAGGAAAATAGAGCTTGTTGCTGACTATGCCCCATCAGAGAAGATAGTAAAGCCTGGCTACTCGTACAATTTATTCGATTAAACACCTTTCAACAGAGATCAACTCAACACCCGAGCATTCGATAAAAAAATACCTATGATTGATTATCCACAATTTTCGATCGTCAATGCTGACAATTTAAGTTTTGACATCGATCATTCAGTATTAGATAGAGTTAAAAGAAAAGAGTTTGGCCGTTACGTTGGAATTTCAGTATTATCCAGGTTTGAAGGATTCGATAAAGGACTGTTACCCATTGTTACCAATATCAAATTGGTTGGCCTTATCGGCGAAAACCAGTTCGAGGCGGTTGATTCCTTTTACGTATCAATTTTTCAGTTTTCCGACCAGCGGAGTATCCTTTTAGGAGTTAACGAAGATTCCGTGCGTATTCTACAGAAATGCCACCAGTTAGCCCAAGCACACGCTTATTCAATATTTTCATTGCTTTGTAAAGAAAATGGCGTACCACAATCCGGTATGGAACTAACACCGGAAGAAAACTCAGTTGAAGGCATTGAGGAATTTTTAGAACAAATAGCCCTTCCGGCAGAATAAAGATATTTTATGGATTATTTCATTTCAGGCACTGTGCCGGCTCCCATCGAATTCAATCAGAACTCTTATGGTCTGTATTTACTCGGAGAGTACGGGGAATCGAGTGCGATAGGATTTAAGTCAGGCATCAATGATTTCAAAAAAGGGACATTGTCAATTAGCGTTCAAATCGAATTCTACGCGGATCGTGACGGTGACGGAATTTGGGTAGCTCGCGGCAGACAAGTGTCATTCTTCGAATTCGAGAATCCTGGTCTATTGAAGAGAGGCCCAACAAAGAAAGCTATTTCGATTTTGAAAGAGTGTACCGACTTAGCGCAGGCGTACTGTTATGCAAACTTTTCTTTTGAAGGGTCAAGGAACAAACTACCGATGATGCCCTCAATAGTACAGCCGTTTATCGAGACCGAAAAGGCAATAATGGACTTTCTAGCAAAGCACAACGAATTGAAGAAAAAGTAGGCAATAGGAACATCAGGTAGTTAAATTCTAATAGTTTTTCTCGGGTGATGTTAATGGGGTTAGTTGGTTCAGCCAAGTGCAAACTTTTCCTCTTTCGTTAATTTACTAAGAGCCTTTTTTCGGAGCTCATCACCATTGTAGGGCATGCATTCTTCGAAAGTGTCGAAGATAATAAATTCTAATCTTTCAGCCGGAATAGAACCACCATACCCGCCGGTTATATCAGCCAGCTTTGAATGGCTAAAAATTACTCTCTCGCGGCTCACCTTATACACTCTGGACTTCAAATGATCTGGAAGAGATTAAACATCCAAAGAAACAGATCTGCTGAGCGGGTGTATAGTGACAATCAGGTGATCTTTAAAAAGGTAGCGGCTTCTCTTATCCGGCAGTACGGTATCGAAGTCACCTTTGAAGATTACACAGCAGCAGCTGAAATGCTTATTTTTTCCCTGGCAGAAGATCCTGTTGTTTACTACCAAGTGATGCTGAGTACAGGACACACCCCAAGACCAGTTTCTTCCCCTGATGGTGGCGTAACAATCGTAGATGCTGATCCCTCTGAGAGAATGACCCACACCCAGGCCGAAGAGCTCATGCATAACATCTGGAAGCATAGAGGTATGGCTTTAATGCATATCAGGGAGAGGTTTGCAAGGGATTTACCTCAGGCGGAGTAGCCGAGTGAACGGATGAAATCGACCAATTTGAATGGGTTCTCAATACTTAACATTTTGTGATCGTAGCTTACCAAAATATTTCCATTGTACTCAATTGTCATGACCATTGGGATTCCAGAACTTCCTATTTTAATCTCATATTGAAGCTTTATAAATCCAAGATTTGACGTTATCCGAGGTGAATTCCGGCCTTGAAACTGGTAATTAAATATCTTCTCGCAGCTTTCCAGATCCCCTGCTAGTTCGCTAAGGGGTTTGTAGGTGGGTTTCTCGAATACAACTTCAATTGTTGGTGATTTCATTCTTTTTATAAAATAAGTGACTTGATCTCAATGAAATCATTGAACTCGATTGTAATTGGTTGCTCGGAGACATCTTTCAATATGCTTGTAAGAGTTCGAAGACTGCTGCCGTAATAGGTGTTTTGGAAATAAGGCTCCTTGCTTTCAACTGATAGCCTTTCACCGAAACCTCCAATGGTTAAATATCCATTCTCAATCTTCGCAGAGTAAGCCCCTGTAACAGGTCGGAGGGCTTTAAGGAAATTGTACAGCATATCGCTGCTACAAATGATCTGGGTTTTATTATTCATTTTCTTCCAATTTTCTGTTTATACCATGTGATAGCAGACTCCCAAGATTCCTGAGTATTATTTCCTCCGTTTTCTTTGTACCAATCACTCCATGCATGGCTGATTTCTTCTTCGCTGGGATCGATACAGGAGAGGGCGTAGGCTTTCGCAACAGACTCAACGAGTTCTAATTGTTCGTTCGTGAGTGGTGCAACATGAGCTTTCCGCTTCTCGTCGGCAAAGATCTCTATGAATTTTTTCATGGTAGTTCGATTGGTAGGTTTTCAAATATTTTTTCAAAAAATGCACTACCCTCTGCTATTCTCTCCCTATCCGCTTTCACAGCTTCCCGGGCGTAGTGGTCGGCGAAAAGTTCGGCGGCTTCTTTATAAAACCGATATATTGCATTTGGGTATCTTTGTTCCAAGTACCAGAAAGAATCAAATCCGTGCGACTTTGCCACGTCCTATTTGAAGTCGTCAAATGTTTTCTTTTTCATGTTCCGTTTGGTGAAGGGTTAAAGCCTAACTTTCTTAAAAAATTTCACCATTTCAATACAACGATCGCAAGTTATCTTCCCAATTTTATCCTCAAACTCAGCCGCTCCTTCCCCGAATCCAAATACCTCACCGCCGCATAATGTTCTGTGTGCATCTCCGAATGAATTTACTAAATGCCATTCACTCCCCCATATAGGATCTCCTTGTTCATTTGTTTCAACGGCCTCGCCATCGTCTGTTGTTAAAAATCTTACTACGTGACTCATAGGGGACGGGTTAAAATTTTGGATCTTCATGATATGTGACAACAGCACGTTTTTCTTTTTTTATTGGCTGATATTTCTCTGGCAGAAACTCTCCAAATTCCTCAATAAATCTGTATTTCAATATTGAATGATACGATTTGTTGACATTAAACTCTCCACACTTAAACATATTCCAAAACTTTCCACGACTAAAAATCGGATTGGCTTTTGCTGGCTTCTCCCAATCTTTAACCTCTGTTTTTGCTTTTAAAAGCATATCTGAAATAGCCTCGTTGCTGATCGTTTCAGATAGTTCTCTTGCTCTTGTTTTGTTCATCTGTATTATCTATTTAGTGTTTAACCCTGCATCATTGAGGCGGGGAGGATTGAACTGTTACTTCGCGTACGAAGTTTGGATTGTTGTGTGAATTGACGAACTGCAAAACCACTTTCCACACTGCTTCGATTTTAGTATCGCCTACTGACCTGAATATCAAAACTCCACCGGGATGACCAGATAGTTTTTTAATCTGAGCAACATTTGCGTAACTATGAACTACAAACGAATCCTCGCCTATTGCTTCGATCTTTTCAACTACTGACATGAGCCAGTTCCAGTCCGAATGATATTTCAATCCATTGTTTTGATACGCATGTTCCATAGCGTATAAATACGGGTCTTTCGATTCCCTGGCTTTTTCTAGGTACCGATTAAAATCGGCAAGTAGCTTATTTCCTTCAATTGTGTCCATACCTTTCTTTTGTTTAACCCTGTGATACAGGGAGGGGGTTAGTAATAAATTTGGTAGCTATATCGGTAGCAAAAACTACAATGTCAGTTAGTTCATATTCATACTTGATCCCTTCGATTATTAAAGAATATCTTTCCATAATAGTTTTTGTGGTTTGGTTTAATATCCGGAGGTGATTAAAGGTCTTGCCAGTGAGTGGGAGTGTAGTATACGTACATATTGCATGTCAGATCAGTAAACCACAAACGGCCTTGCCGTACTAATCTTTGCTCATTTCTATCGCCACGTTCATCGCTGATTTTGGTTTTAATCAAGCGACCTTCGGGTGCTGTTTGGATTGGTTGCCACTCGCATCTCTTTGCTTCTTGTGCTATTGTCTCCATAACTCAGGATTGGGGTTGATTGGTTGTCATATTTCAGTAACACGGGTATAACCATCGCTAATCAGGCATCCCATGGCTAATATTTCAATTTCATTATAGGTGAAAACAAGAGCCTTTTCGCTCTTTTTGGAAACAATCCATTCTTGATCTAGGAGGCCCAATAACTCTACCACATCTGAAACCTGGCTTACCATATCCATAAGAAATGAAACGCCATGTATTAAGTAGTACACATCGCTATTGTAAACCTTGATTGGCTTTGGCAGTTTCTTGCCGGGCACTTCTCCCATTCCATTACAGACATCACATGGGTGCTCATGCTTACACTCCCCACATTCAACATAACCTTCTCCTGAACAGGAAGAACAATCAACGGATTCGCGTTCAATTACTTCTTGGACATATTCATCCGTCATGAATTCACGCAAGAATTGAAAGTTGACTGAAACCGGACTGCATGGAATCAATTTCTCTAAAACTGGAATGAACTTGTCAGATTCTAGTCCGGTGTAATAATCAGCACAGTCCACTCGATCATGTGGCGCGCTTACGATCATGTGATAGTCTGTAACTAGATATCTTCCATGAAGAACACAAGGCTTACTTGCCCATTCGTGGGGGTTCTGGTCTACTTTAAGGAGATTCCTTAATGCTAAATCATCAATCAATGTCTCCATAACTCTTATGTTTAAACGTTTACTCTTTTTGTCTCCTCTAAAATTTAATCACGGTTCTGAGTGATTCTCGTGAGTGCAACTTTCAGATCAAGGGCGGCTCTCTTAACTGCGCCCGATTTATAAGTGCCTTCGACGTACTGATATTTCTGATCTTTTTGATTGATCACTTCGGCCTTCAAATCGAGTAAGCGGGACATAAACCTTTGCACTTCACTTTCGATTGATTCTATTTTTTCTATTTTCATTGTCTGATATGTTTAATGGTTATAGTCTTTTTGTCTCCTGGATCACTGTTCCACAATTGCGGATGAAGTCTAGTGGTACAGCTCCAACTTCGACCGATTGTACGCCTTCTTCCTTCTCACCTCGTCATTGTAAGCCGCCACGATGTCCTCAACGATCTTACACTTCACACCCGGATCATACGAACGGCGTAGTTTAGTTTCCCACCCATTTGTTTCTTTGCGCTGATACTGAGCCTGGTTCTGCCCTTCCTGACGGGTGATTATTACCCGCTCGTTATTGGAAATTGATACGTTTGTCATGATGTAACTTTTGGTTAATTAGGTAAATCGATCTGTGGATAAGCGCTTGTTCACCATCCATTTAAAACTGCTTTCGATTGATCCTTTCTTTTAATCTCGAAAGTTTTTGGTCAATAAAAACCTGAACATCTTCCTCGCCGACGATGAAGTTTGCTTGCTGGATCATGATATTCACATCAGCGACTTCCGATCTTAGATTGTTCAAGTTTTCCGGATTGTAAGGGTCGTTTCTCTCTAAATATTTGCCGATAGCCATGGCCAACTCTAAACATTCCTCTCGAACCATTTGAAGCTGTTTTTTCTCACCCCAGGTAATAATTGCCAAGTCTGTTATCTCTTTGTCGATAGTCATTGTTCTTCTTTTGATTGTGTAACTAATTCAAATCCGCATACTTCAAACTCAGCACCCTCGACCAGATCAATCCGAGCTGCTTCGCCCTCTTCGGCTGCATCTTGCACATATCATGGTGCTCTCGGCAAAGCGGGATCATGAATTTCTTCTGGTTTATCAAAATCCCCCGACCACCTGAATGATGACAATCAACTGCTTCGCTTTCACATCCTGGATACACACAAATTGAATTTTCTGCTTTCCATCCCGGAAGCTCTTTGCTGTACTTCCGATTCGCCGCGGCTACCTTTTTACTTTCTTTCCTGATCGGCTGACGTGGCTGCTTTGCTTTCTCCTTCCGTTTTGCCTGGGCCTTCAAATACTTCTCATCCGTTCTCAGCGCCTGATGCCAAGCAAGTTTACAATACCCACCACCGAACACGGGAAGAGTACAGTCAGGATGTTTGCAGGTTTTCATTGTGCAGGAACAGTCCTTTCCACAAACTGCAAATCCCCATCATGCGAGATCCTGAGCGGTATGTCGAACCGTTTGAAGTTCTTTGCGATTTCCAGCCAGAACAACTCCCTTTGACCGGCCGGAATCTCACCGCAAGCCATAGCCAGAACCAGTAGGTTGTGAAACAAATCTGTGATGCCCTCCATTTGTTCAGCTGCGGCACCGATATCTGAACCTTCTACCGATACATCCCAAACCGTCTGTTTTGCATGCTTTTCAAGCTCAGCCAGGAAACTATTGCCGGTTTGTTTAAGCTTCCTGCGGAACATGTTGGTGTGCTGCAATTGGTCGAGCATTCTGATCAGATAATGGACGGCGGCCGAAGTCGTTAGCGCTATACCCTTTTCGGTTTCAGTGAAGGGGCGGAGTTGTTGGGTTTGTTGCATGATGGATGTGTTAGTCTTCGGTTTCACTTTTCAAAACCTCCAAGAAGTCAGAGACTTTCGCGGTAATATTATCCATGAAATCATTGGCGTCTTCAAGTGTCTGACAGATATCTTTTAGCTTATCATGGACGATTAACCGCTGGGCCGTGGAGATTACAGATTCATCTTTCACCCCCGATTTCGTTGATTTCAGCAGCTCTGACATCGACCGGATCTTCCCTGAATCTTTTGCATCGATCGCGTCCTGCAGCATGATCTGGTTCGCCTTGAACATGTACCCCCACTTCTGCTCCTTGGTCAAATTCAGGTAGTCGAAGTCATTGAGAAGACTGTAAACAATTCCTCCGTAATCCTGGAATCCCGGCCCATCCGGCCCAGATCTTTCAAGCGCTAATTTGAGGGCCGAGAGTTTACTTGCAAACTCCTCCTCTACCGTCAACTCCCTGACTTCTTCCACTTGGTGGGACAATTGGGCCAGCTTTTTCATAACCGGCTTCTTCGTTTCTTCGATGTAGGCTTTGATCCACTGGACAAAGTTCGAAGGTGTGAAGATTACAGGCTGTCCCTGAGCGGTGTACTGTCCGTCCAATCCGTTTTCAAGCGCCCGGAAGATCTCCGATGATGTCAGGTTCGGGAACTTCATCAAATCTCCGTTCAGCTCACGGTTGATGACCTTTTGCTCGTCTTCGTCCTTGGGTTTGCTTCCCAATCGCGTACTAGCTTTAAGCACAATCGAAGGTATCATCCGGGCCATTTGCTCACTGGTCATCTGGCAGATCTTTGGGTTCTTATCCGCAGTCAGAGAAGCGGAAACGATTGAAATCTCCGACTGGCTCAGCTTACGAGCGACCTGCTCCGGGACAGTATTCTCAAATGCATCCCTGATCGTTAAATTGCTCATCTTCAAGTACTATTTAAAATATCCTGATAGGTCAAATACCCTCCTTCGTCCTGGATTTTCTGGTTGGCAGCCATCACTGAATCGTAGGTTTGTCCGATCTTTCCTCTGGGCTTTTCACTCTGGCTGTTCTGTTTCTCCCGAGTGATTTTTTGCTTCCAGCTTGGTAGCCAGTACAGAAAGTGCTTCTTGACGTCGGATTCGGAATGGACGACATAATTCACGGCTTTTTTATCCCTGACGAACGTGTCAATCGCGTCAAAATAATCCGATTGGCTGATTTTGTTCCCAATACATGCAGCCTCCATCAGCGTACTTGATGCCTTCAAAATTTCCTCCAACTCATCCAGAGTCGGGAGGGTCTCGCGCAACTGGGGGGGATTTTGTTTTATTTCTTCCCGGAAATCATCCCTGTTTTTTTTTATGAAATCAGGCAATGGATCATTTTCAGGTGTCGTCGTCGAATCAACTTCGTTTCGCGCTTCAGTAACTAGTTTGTTATCTACGTCTTCAGTTAATTCTTTACTTTCCTTTACTTTACTTTCTTCTTTTTTACTTTGTGGTATTTCTGTCACAGAAACTCCGGTTGATTCCTGTTTTTGTTGCTTTTTAGCTTGATTCTGCGCCATTAACTTCGCTTTATTCCGCTTCTCATAAACCGAACGAAGGTTGTTATCAAGGGTTTTGCTAAAAACTTGATCATTTTCAGAAAACAAAAGTCCCAATTTGACGCAGTAATCGATCACATCTTTTATTTCTGTCACAGAAACTCCGAAGTCCCCAGAAAGCAGCTCTAATTCCAACTCGTTGTCATTCCACCTGTTTTCCTCCGACGCAGTCAGCACTTCCAGAAACATGACCCATATTGCATAACCTGCTATTCCGAACTTTGATCTTATAGCTCTGACCTTTCGATGATTTCTCATATCGTTGTCATGGCTGAAATAATCAGCGTTATTTTTTGACGGTCTAGCCATAAAAGGTGACTTATACTAAGGGAAAGCAGACAAACGATTATAACTATACGTAACTCAAAACTGCCAGTTCAACAAGGGCTCAATGACCTGAACCGACTCGACTATCGACAATGGAATGGTCTGCGTTTTCAAACCGGCAGTCGTTCCAACAACCTTTCCGTGGTAATCCTGAATGCTCTTCTCTCCTTCGTATTCAATCTCAATCATTCCTCCGAAACTTCCGGAGCCTATGACTTCGCTTTTCAGGTTACCTTGGAAGACCAGCGGAGGGGCTGCATTGGGCGGGTTGCCTCCTTTGGTACTGACCTGAACCTTCTGCCCTACTTCAATTCGAGATGTAAACATATTTATATTTTGTTTTAGAATATCTTTAAACTATTAAAAAAATTCAATGTAATAACCGAACACGAATTAATGCACCTTATTACCTGTTAATGACTATTAATCATTCAAAAAATAGGAGTCAAATATAAATTAAATATATTCTGTTTTCAAATGTATTAATTTCTATTTTTTTCGATATCTAGCAGGATCGTTTTTTAAGACCCGGCTGCGGCTAGTACTTCTGACAGAGGCCGCAAATTCGCGGGTACCTCCTCGGCTTCCTCTTGTGAAACATGTGGGAACACTTCGAGAATTGTCGTAAGAGCGACCGATTCGACATCGTACGGGATCAGGAAGTTTCTCATGTTCTCTGTGATCCGGTCAAGGGCCTGTTGGACGCTGTCTGCGTTGACCAGCATGTTATTCACAATTCGTTTTTCTTTTCCATTGCGCTCATCGACTGAATGGTAGATAACCTTCGCTTTGAACCACTTTTCGCCTTCTTCATAGGTGAATATGTCTGCGAGTGGCATTCTCGTGATTCCGGTGACGGAAAAGTCACTTGCTCCGGTAGTGATCAGCTTGTAGGCTTTCGCCTCCGCTTCGGTGAAGGACACAGAATCTATCAGAAAGCACTCTGTGATTGTCTTTAACGCTCCGGCTTCATCCTCCTTTTGATAGCGGATGTTGGTTTTGTACCAGGTAGGCATGGTTGTGATTGGTTATGGTTAAGAAACAAATGTGTTGGTATAGGATTCGACGCTGTTAAAGTGTTGTATTAGTTATGTTCCTCAAATAGTGAGGTTTGGCAGTATCGACGAAATGGCTTATATGTAATTTCCATCCATTCCAACATCTCACCAATTCCGCATTTATTAACCATTACATTATAGAAAATCGGGTGACTTACTGCAAGCCGTTGAATACGATTGGGCTTGCCTTTCGGTTCGAGGTGTAGCCCGAAAAGACAGATAGTGCAACCCGTTTGCCTCTCGGCTGGAAGGTTCCGCATTGCGAGTGATCCGTCCAGCTGTTTCACTTCGACAGTTCTGTCATAATACACAGAGCAGAACCGGATTAAATGCAAGTCAGCGTAATCCCAAATGTCCTTTTCAGTCCAAATTGACAGCGGCCTGCAAGACTCTTTCCCTCTATCCCAAGTAATACAACCCGTTTTCATGTAGCTGACAGTTCTCTGATCAGATTCTTCAGCTAGCGTACCGACGATGGGAACGCGTCCGGTTTCCTTTTCATACCGTCTGAAAGGCTCCTTTTTAAAAATATCGCAGCATTTATCACTGACCAGAAAAGGCGCGTCCAATACTTTCAGCCAGCGATCCGGAATTTTGGACGCCTTGCTCACCGTCCCGTCTCGTTTGATTCCGGTAGTGTAAAGCCTCAATGTCGCTTCGTTTTTCGGATTGGGATTCGACAAATAACCTTTTGCCCTTCGGATCATCATAGCAATTTTCTTACTACCAATTGCCGCGCCCACTTCCTTTATCACCCTGGTAAATCCCATTTTCGGTTTCAGGATGATCACGCCATCGAACGTTTTTACATGTTCATCTATTTCAGGGAATTCTATGCCGGTTTTGCAATGCACATCAGGCGGTGACGGTTTTCCCTCAATCAGCGTCCGGTAAAGCAAACGGTATTCCATTCGAAGAAACTCACCCATCCGACCATCATGCAGGTCATCGATGATATGTTTCATAACCTGGCTATCCTTGCCGCCTGAAAACGCTTTGTAAACCCCGCGCTGCCCGAATATCTCAACGTAATCAATATATCGTTCAATAGCCCATTGAACCTTGTCCCAAAGCGGGAGCGCTTTTCGTTCATTAAGTTCTTTCCGGGATACCTTGTAATTGATCATAATGGTTCGACTCTGTTAAGGTTTATGATCTATTATTTTAAAAAGCCATTCAACCAAAAGCACCGGAGACAAGAAGATACATACAACTCCACCGGCAGCAAGCCAGATGAGCCCCAAAACGAATCTTACAAACTTTACCATGGGTTTTGAATAGTTAAAGGTTGAATACGCTCCCAGTTCCAAAAGCTCAGCGCACCTTTTGCTGGTATGGGTGCAGGAAACACAAACGGGTTCTCACATTTCCAGTAATACCGGTTTTCGCTGAAGTCTCCGAGCATTCGTTCCAGGGATTCGATTTGCATCGGTTCGTTAGTCGAGAACGTATCGGTGATATTCACACTTCCGATTACCATCCCCTGTTGGCTGCAAATTGTATGATACTCGCTGCCTGGGAAGAACTTGTCAGGGAATTCCTTTGTCAGCCAATTAAGCCAGAAAAGTCCGTCTGGTGTTATCCGGGCCGATGCGTGGATTGCGATCTCTCCTCGGTATTTGGTATTCCACGACCGGGTTTCGAATTTCTTAATGCCCAAGATGAGTAGGCCGGCATAGGGTTGTTGGATGGAGATGGCTTTCATGATTCGACGGATTCGGTTAAATTGAAATACTCCTTAACCCGCTCAATTCCGATTACATCGAGAAATTTATCATCGTCGATCCACTTTAGAATATTCTGGATTGTGAATTGATCGAGGATTTCTCCATCGCTGTGCCCTTGAATTTCCAGTCTGATTTGGCTACGACCAGCTGTCTCTATGTTCGCTTTCTCGCAATCAATTGATATTGTTCTCGGCATGATTTCTCTGTTTAACTGTTTACTTCAAAAACTCCCGAAGCCTCGGGGCCAGATGCCTTGTGAGCATGTCTGACAACATCAGATTACTTCCTAAACCCTTAACCTTTTCTTTTGAGGTCGTTAGCCAATCGGCTGCCCGAAGTATGTCGGGACATGTACTACTACTCAACGTTCGTTATTTCAGAAGGGAACACTCCCAAAATTTTCGATCACAAGCCCGGGTATTGCCACGTAAGTTTTCTTCCCGGTCATTTCCTGTACTTCCTTCTCAAATCTTCCTGCATGGCTGTTACTATCAGATAAGTGAATCAGGACAATATTGTTGACCTTCGATAAATCGTTCGCTTGAAGCAACTCTTTGCACGTTCTCAGACTCATGTGCGATTGAATGACCCGATCCCGCAAGAACTTCGGTGATACTCCGGCAGCAACTTTGTCCCGTAAGATCTGTTCGCAATAATTCGCCTCTATCATGATGTTGGTTAATCCCGGGAAAGTGTACTGACAGTAGTATGTGTCAGTCAAAAACAGCATGGTTCCTAATTCCTTGTGACGGATCAAAAATCCCAGTGGCTCGGCGGCATCGTGATTGACATCAAAAGCTTTTATAGAAAATTCACCGAAGCAGACCATGTTTCTATTTGAATTAAATGATACCGCATTATGGTGAACCCGAACACCCTCTGCATTTAATGTCCCGTCGGAGGCTGCGACTTTTATTCCTGAACTCAAAACTTCATGAACCGCTTTCGAGTGATCTTTGTGGTTGTGGGTTAGTGCGCAGCCAACAATCTTGTTCACTTTAAACCCGACTGCCTGTAATACTTGCTGAAACCTCACGCCACATTCCACCATTAATATTTCACCTGTTGACGATTCAAGAAGGTAACAGTTACCGGATGATCCGCTGTTGATTACTGTCAGCCTCATTAGAAACCAGGTCCGTCAATCGTCGCTTGCGCAGGCTCAGGCCTCCTTGAATTGTTGTTGACTGGTATCCCCTCTTGTTGCGTAACCTGGATCGTAACTGGCTCGGATCCTTGCGGCAATTGTTGTTGAGCTGATGGAATCTCTGAATATTCATCAAACTTGATTTCTTTCCTGTTGGCGCTTTGTTTGATTTCGGCCTTTACTCCTTCGCCTACCTGATCAATGTCTGAATCTTCTTTGTCGAAAAGGATGCTGTCATCCGAACTCCTGATCAAGAGCTTGCAGGCCCGGTTGATAACCGATTTTTGGGCCATCTGATCTGAGAATTTTGTATGTGCTGGCGAGTTCCCCTTTGCGGCGCCCTGCCCCCAGGCATTCAGTACCTGCTCCTTGCTCATTATTTCAACGTCACGCGTTCCATCTTCCAACTCGAATATGGCGTATACACCTTTAAAGGATGATGTTCCAAATTTTTCGAGAGATTGTGCATGCCGCAAAACCTTTCTTCTACCAGTTTCCGGGTTAACTTCCCATTCAAATTCGTCTCCTTCAAAAATAGTGTTGGCTTTGATCCATTTCAGGCTACCATACCTTTTTGCAAGGGCTATATTTCCTGTATACTCCGGATCACATGAAAGAGTATTCCCGTAGACGATAAAGTCGCATTGCTTTTTGAGTGGAGACAAGCCCCATACGACCATTTTTAATAGAGCGTTTGCAATGCTTGCCTGTGAGCAGACTTCAAGGGCCAATTTCCCATTTCTATCCTTAACCTCCTGAATGATGATCCAGGCGGCCTTCAAAGCGTTTCCCACACTGTAGTCTTTCGGAAGTTGAAGTTCACCCGATTCGGTAAAGGCTTCAATTTTGGTCATTACTGCACCGGTAATATCTTTTTCGGTCGGTTTTGCTACCGGCGCAGGTGTTTGGGGCGCCGGCGTATTTTGTGGTTGACTTGACATGATTGGTTAAAAGTTAAATGTGATTATTTATTTAAGCAGTTTGAAATTTTGATGCACCCGAGTGAACTGTCAGGGTGGCCCCTCCTTTCACAATCAGGTTGATGATCTGCGAATCCGTTTCAGGGATTTGAACTGTGGATTCCCGGTTGTCAATCCAGATTGGAGCGTTGACCGAATAGAACTCTGAGAGCGCGTTGATGATGTCAATACCCACCTGGATTTTCCCGGCTGTGTTTAAATCAGACCATGGCACGCCGTTGAAAGTGGTATCGCAGGTTTCTTCCTCACCCCCATTCACCTGCGGTTTGAACATCCGGAACCTTGCAAGTTTGAATCTGCTGTTGATACGCTCTTCAAGCATGTTCATCTTCGACTTGGTGAATGCATCAATGACAAACTCAGATCCTTCATATTCGGCGATAATCTGGGCCAGCGAACGTTCAGACTCTTTAAGCTCATCAATTCTGGCATCCGTTCTTTTTATTTGCTCCTCTCCTGCCAACTTTTGGTTTAGCTCAGCGATTTGCGAAGAAAGAGTTGCTTTCTGCGATTTAAGCCCGCTGTCCTCGGGGATAGATTCATCCGGTTTATTTGATTCCTCCAAATCTGATTGAAGGTCATTGATGCGAATGAGAAGTTGGGCATAATCCGAGTTGGACTCCAACAGCGATTTCAATTCATCCTTTTCATCCTGACGATCATTCCGAGAGGTGGCCAGTTTCTGAAACTCTTTTTTTGCTGCTTCTAGCTTGGATGTGATCTCTGATTTTTCTTCGTCTCTTTGTTGAATAAGCGTGTTATTCGATTCGATTTCCACTTTTGCCTGAATTCCTTTATTGCGGATTACTTCCAGTCTTTTGACTTTATCAGCATTGAAATTTTCTGTTAAAATCTTCCTCGACTCTTCTATGTCGTCGGATTCGTAAGCCCGTTTACATGTGGGGCAACTCATTTCCAAATCGTCGAATACCGGTTGCTTTTCATTTTCGCTCGCCCATTGATCCCGGGTAGGCTGCAACGAAGCCTCTAATTCCGCATTTTTCCTGGTGAGAATGTCTATTTTAGTTTGAACCGTGGACAATTCAAGTTCAAGCGATGATATCTCTCGGCGAATTTTGAGAGGCTGTTCATCCTGCGTCCGGTTTCTTTCACGGATTTCCTCTTTAAACCTGAACTCGATAGCGGTTAAATCAGACTTTAAACTGTAAAATTGGTTTTGCTTGCTTTGTATGAGTTGCAAGCGGCTTTCATTTGCCCTCGCTTTATCACTGATTTGCTCATCGAGTTTTGCCACCTCTCCGGTAAGCCTCTTGATTGAAGCGCGGATAGCGTCGTAATTCTCAGGTTGTGGCTTTGATCTTTCTGCCTCATCAATACGAGAGGGAATCATTTTCAGATCATCGTTAGCCTTCTTGCGTTTTGCCGCAATTTCCTTTTTGTATTCTGCGAGCGTTTTCCCCTGGTTGAGAATACTCGTAAGGTTCATAATCTCCTGCTTATTCGAAAGTGTCGAAATGGAGTCCAGCACGTCCGAATCGTTGATATGCCCAGCAATCGAAAGTAGCGCAGCCCTGCGATCTTGCCACTTCAGAGAATTGAAATAGAGCGGGTTTGTGATCAGCTTGAATACTTGCTCATCCAGAAGTGTCTCAATTTTGGACATGTATTCTTTTTGCTGCATAGGAACATCGTTCCAGTAATATAGCGTTTCATTGCCGACGAACTCGGGCTGCTCCGCTCCTTTTACTTTCTGCCACTTTTCTTGAAACACCCTTTTCAAGATCATTTCAACGCCACTTGCTATCAACACGGCCGAAACTTCGCAGGATACTTTTTCTTTTGACTTGCCGACAAAATCCAATGGCTTGATATTGAAGTCCTTCCTGTCAGCGCTGTCCTTACCGAAAAGCAGCCATGTGAATGAATCGAAGAGCGTTGTTTTTCCGGTAGCATTATCACCGTAGATGAATGTTTCATCCGAGAAATCAAATGATTTACTCTTGATCCCTTTGAAGTTTGTGAGGCTTAGGTGCCTTAATTTAATATCCATTTTTATAATGATTTGCGGTATAGATAATAATTACGTTAAATGCTATACGTCTCAAACTTTCGTGTTCTTCGCTGCGAGAAATCCGGCTGCAATCGCGCATGCAAGGCAAAAAATGAAGATTGCGACGAAGTTTGAGTAGGTGAAATGTTTGTAATAGAATGCAGTTGCCGGGCTGACCATTTCGGTCAGAAACAAATGGTTGAATTTCATGACTACAGGTGTTTTCTGATTTTAGGGATTAGAAAAGCAAAGGCGACAATCAAGACTATTGGGAGATATCCAAGCTCCTTAGTCCAAAGGGTGGGATTCTGGGCAACCCAGCTGATAATCCCGGCAGCGTATTCGTTCAGTGTGACCGCCAGCGCGAGACAGGCGAGTAAAGCTAGTTTCTCCATTTTGGGCCCCTGAATCTTTGAAAGTGAATGTATGCGTAGATTAAAAAGTTTGGCGTCACTGCGATTACCCCGAGGATGCTGACGAGTGACCAGATGAGCTTTGAAGGCGATAACCTTTCAATAATTTTCGTTTTCATTTCATATAGGAGGAGTTAAGTTGGTTTACGTTTGTGGATCCGGTTGTCGGAAAGAAACTGATCAAGGTCTTTTTTACGGTACGTGATCTTTTTCCCGTACTGGGAGAATGGGATCACGTGGTTATTTTTCAAAACATGCAGCCGGCCGGTTGAATAGCCCAGGTACAATGCAGCTTCCTTGTGAGTGAAAACATTAGGGTCTCGTTCCTGTTCGTCCACTTTCTGCTTCATTCCTTTGACATCCTTTTGAATGTTGATAAGCATTTCAGTCCACTGGCTCCAAACGGCCCTGTCGAGAATGATTACGGAATCTGACATTGTTTTTCGATTTTAACCTGTTTACGGTACTTATCCATTGCCTCAATCAAATCATCGATAGATTTGTAAAATGCTGCCCTTTCGCGGGGATCTTCTTCTGGTTCCAAAAGACTGTCAGCGAACATGCTGAACAACCTGGCTTTGTTTACTTTCTTACCACCGTCGTTGTAATACAGAAACTCGGCAACTGCTTTTTCGAGGATCTTTACCGATTTGGGATGAGTCTGCATTTTCATTTATTGGTGGGTTGATGAATTCTTTAAGCCAATCCGCTGGATGTATCGATCATTTCAAGTATTCCGTTGACTAGGTCGAGTCTTCCTGCAGGTGGGTGTTCTGGGCTTGCTTTCAAACTGTCCTGGAACATGAGCCACAGCTGCATTTTCAATTCATTTTTCTGGCCCAGGCGGAAGAGCTCAGCGATTGAAGTTAAAAGCGGGTCTTCTGGGAAGTGGTTTAGGGAAGTTGTCATGTTACTGAGCGGATAGAAACTTATGAATGAAGTACTGTTGTCCTTTACCATTGACCTTTACCGTGGGTTTCAAAAAGGCACTGGCTGATCCTTCGTGTATTACTGTCTCCTTTACCCGGAACACTTTAAGATCAATTGCCCGCTGCGTTGGCCAGTACTGGATCTCGTACTTATTTTTCTTGGTGCTCCAACGTTTGCGTCTTTCCAGATAACCGCCTACCACCATCCATTCGTACAGCCGGTGTTCACCGATCACAAATCCGTTTTGAGCAATCAGCTTTGCCAAGTCCCTCATTAAGATGTCGGTTTCGCTTGTGGAAACGGCATCGGCGAAGGCAACTTTTGGTTTGTCGGCTTCAATTTGCTTGGTGGCTTCGTTTAATTGGAGAATTGCTTTTTCCTTTTCAGTTTCGGCTTCCAGTGCCATTTGCAAAATTTCCCTCCGAGACAGCTCTTTCGATGTGACAATTTCTTTCAATCGCTTTTCGCAAGCGATAAAGTACTGGCGGGCCTGTTTTCCTTTTTCTGAACGTTGGATCATCGCGATTTCCTTGGCACAATCCAGTGTCAGTATAAAGTCATGCTTCATAACCCCTTGACTTACAGTCGTCTCTTTTTTGAGATAGTCAACATCCTTTTGGAATCCGTAATCAAACATTCGGTGAATCCAGTCAATGAAATTCGATTTGGGACCAAGAAAACTGTAAAGTTCCCGACCGTCTACAACTTGATTCCCTTTGGGAGTGCAACTCACTTTGATCAGCTCGTCCATTGTTCTTAAACAAGTTGAAGTTTGGTTTTTGTCAATTCAAGTACTTTGGCCTGAGCCTTCAAAATATCCATCATCGTCGTTGCTCGGACGTACTTTTTGCCGTTAACCGCTCGTGCATAGGTCATACGCGACACACCGCTCATTGTAACCGCTTCTGTAACTTTTCCAAGACTCTTCAACTCCTGGTGCCGCTGACGTATATTTTCCTTAAAATCGATGTCCATTTGGCTACCTTTGTTAGTATAATTTGTGTATAATTGAATTAACATGTACAAAGATATGCGAGATTTCTCGCATTTGCAAATAAATATGCAAGAAAAATCGCAAATAAAACGAAATATCTTGCAATTCCTTGAATATAAAGGGATTGGAAAATCAGAGTTTTATCGACAAACAGGGATAACACGCAGTGTGCTAGACCAAAACAACGGAATGAGCGAAGATAATCTTGCGAGATTTCTTGTAAAGTTCCCCGAGGTGAGAGCTGAGTGGCTTATACTTGGAGAAGGGGAAATGTTGAAAGCAGAAAATAATTCAGAAAATGCTGCAACCACAATAGAAAAAAAATCGAACCAAGTCGAGGTATTAAAAACCGAGTTGCTCGCCGCGAATGACTCAATCAAATTGATGCAGCGCCAGATAGTTACATACTTAGATATTATAGATGATCTTAAAAAAGAGAATAAGGAGCAGCAGGACAAATTCTCTCAATTACAGGAAACCGCATCCAAGTTGGCCGAGGAAATACAAAAGTCACAAAAGCTCAAAATGCTTAAATTATAGTGGATGATTTATCAGTTAGATATCATGAGTCCAACGAAAGGATAAAACTCATGGAACGGCAAATTTCTGGGTATCTTGATGAGATTGAAAGACTCAGAGCAAAGGTTGAGATTGAAGAAAAAGCCTATGCCGCATTAAATGGATTATTCACGAAACTCATAGATCAAAAGATGGCAAAAGGGCAGTTTGGCTCACTTTCATAATTTAGAATTCAATAAATAGCTCACAATAAACCCTAATCTATCAATGGAAACAAATGAAACTATTAAACAGATGCAACGCCAGATCTCATGTCACATGGATATTATTGAGCGACTGAAGCGCGAGAACCAGGAGCTCCGAAAGAGTAACACCAATCTAAAAAATACTCCGATGGTTTTTTCTGAAATGTAGTTTGCCCTTCTGGAATTTAGTTTGGTTGCTGTGAAACGGAAATAGAACTATATCGACTTAGATCGTAATAAAACATCAAAAACAAAATAACAATTGAATAACCCACTAGTTTAAAATCAGTTACATTATACACCGATAAGAATAATTATACTTGAAATTGTACCATTTGACATTTTCATATTTACCCCCTCTCAATACTTATACGCGCATGAAGAATTTAATCTACTTAGCAATCACTCTAACCATATTAGGTGCCGGAGGTTACTATTACTGGTCGACACAAAAGGTAAAAAAATACGAGCAAGGTGCTCAGGAGTCTGTACAAACCATGTTACTGACAGCTCAGTTAGGGGAATCGGTTATCGATCTGTACTCGACTGTTTGGAGAAACGCTATTTATAAAGAGGGTGGATATTTTAATAGGGAAAGCGAGTACTATTTAAAAGATTTCAATGAAGCATTGTCGGCTGCCCAGGCAAATTCTGTCAAGAGTACTGACATGATACTGAAAAGCACAATGCACATTGACTCGTTGGTAAAATCTCTAAATGACCCTCCGGCAAAATACCAAGCTCTCCACGTCAAACTGATTGATTTATATGGGATCTATAATGAGTATGTTTCATTAGCTATCGCCCCAAAAGGTTCGTTAACCAGCTTTAATGATAAGACCAACGAACTTTCAAGTGCCTTACTGAAGGTTAGAAAGGAAATACTGGTCCAGATGCCAGATCAAAAAATTGAGTAATCACTCCTTAAACCGATCCGTAACAGTATTGAAATCCCTGAGAACAAATAGATTTCTAAATAAAAATATTTCCTAAAATGCCAGAACCCTCTCCCAGTCTATCAGCAATAAAAGATGCCCTAAGCAAAATAAATATCGACGACTTGCAGATTCAATATGATAAAGTGACCAAAGGACAGCTTACGAAGACCAGGTTCAGCAATTTGAATCATTTTAAACAGGCCATTGATAGCATTGAGTCCTTGGGGTTAAGATTTCATTTTATCAATCTATTAAAAGAGTCAGAAGTATATCTAACTAATTATGATAGTTTCTCGGTGGAGGGATTATCTGGACAAGGAATAATAGATTCATCGTACATGCTACATAGCCAGATAGCTTCAATATTAGATTTCTTGAACCAAACGATAAAAGCCGACCCACCCGAAGCCATTCGAATCAAGATCCCAGAATCGGACGATTTCCAAGAGATGGCTGTGCATTTAAATGATTTCAAAAAAGCTATTTCGATACCGATTCTTCACCCGGATGTTAACGGGCAAGTGAAAATTTTAAGAGGAGAACCGGGCTCGGTTTTGCTAGTCGTTTGGCTTGGAACATTAAAAGCCTGTAAAATGGTCGCCGAGCTATGTTGGTCAACAATGGTGATCATTCAAAAAAAGGAGGAGATAGAACGATACAAGGAGCACACCCGCACACTAGAACTTGAAAATGATTACAAAGAGGCAATTTTAAGAGCCCAACAAAAGCAATTAGATAAGTTCACTGAAATAGAAATTACAGGGATTTTGGATAGAGAAGATATCACTCCTAATCCTGAATATATTCAAACCTTGAAGATGTCTATTAATACACTCGACCATCTATTCAGAAAAGGAGCAGAAATTCAACCAGCATTAGGTGCACCGCAAGATGTGATCAAGCAATTCCCCAAGATGGAAAAGATGTATCAAATCGAATCGAAGGTCAAGCAAATAGCTGAAATAGCAACCCCGGAGGCGGAAGTTAAAAAAACGAGAAAAAAGAAAGGAGTTAATCCTTAAACCGATCCGTCCAGGGAGGCTGAACTATCCAAAGTCCGACAAGAGCCGCGCAGCAAATGATAAGTATACATTGAGCAGGAGCGCTCAGCTTAAAAAATAAGGATGTAAGATCTTCCATAGTGTGAGAAAATTGATCTCAAAGTTAATAGGATTTTAGAATATATGTATTTCCTGGTATTATGAACATAATTGAGTTCAAGAATGAACTAAGCCGAATTAACTTCGGCCCACATAACTTCGCAATTGATAGGTACTTCGACCCGAAAAAATCAACCAATATGGTGAAGGTGTCGGGATTTAAAAATTTCCGGTGGTCATTGGACGAGTTAGAAAGAACTGGAGCATTCAACTCTATAATCAACGCGCTCAAAGGGACCACGTTGCTAACAATTGAAGACGACACCTTCTCCCTCCCAGAGGAGGTCTATTCAGTGAGTGTCCCGTACTTAAATGACCTAAATAATTCCTACAAAGCATTTGTCGAGTTTCTGGAGCACAATTTCCCTGAACCAGAGGGTGAATCAATTAGAATTAAGCTTCCAGAAACAGAAGATTTCGACGAATTAGAGAAAACCGCCAATCTTTTAAAACACGCACTTTCAACTCCGTTAAAACTGCCTGAGATTAACGGATCATTAAGGATAATCAGAGGTGAACCCGGATCGGTCTGGCTGTTGGTAGGGATAGGCGGTTTGATAGCTATGAAATTGATTGCTGAATTGTGCTGGGCTGCCGCAGTTGTTAGAAAAAAGAAACTAGAAGGGGACTTTCTTGCACAGCAAGTCAGGGAACTTGAAATGAATGTCGATCAAAAGGAAGTCGTCTTCGAGGCGCAGAAGGTTTATATTAACAAACTTATCGAGTCTGAGGGGGAGGCGCTTCTAACGAAAATGGACCTCCCAGAAGGACACATAAAGTCCATAACTCATGCAATAATTTGTTTAGAAGAAATTTTCAAAAAAGGTGGCGAGGTACATCCAAGTTTAACGACCTCTGAAAGTGTCGCAAATTTATTTCCATCTAATTCAAATTTCCACATTCTCGAGTCTCATATAAAGCAACTTGGAGACCGTACCAACTCCGAATCTAACATATAATCCACACATGGCAGAAGAAGTACCAAAGGATCAACCTACTGAACCAAAGAAAAAAAGATTCCGCAGATCAACCACACCGAAGAAGAAGCCGGTAAAGACTGCGGATCTGCCCGATTCGATTGAAATTTTTGAAAGGTTTAACCAGGTAGTCGATTACTTATTGAAGGAGAAAATAATGAAGAGTAAATATTACTTCACAAATAAGTATGGCCTGGGTGCTACGATCTTCAGTTTAAAATCAAACAGTAAAACCGCGTCCTTAGTGCCGGCCGCGTTCCTGGCGCTTTTAGTGAAAGAATTCGGGGTTTCTGCTCATTGGCTTTTGACAGGTGAGGGCCCGATGACCTACAAAACAATAAAACCTGAAGATCAGGAGGAATATACTTTCCTGAATGAGGTCAAAGAATTTGACTTAGATGCACTCATACCGCACCATGCGACGCTATGGATCAATAAACCTTTAAAGATCTATAAAAGGGAAGGCTCCAAAAATTATTTCCTTTACGATAGCGAGACCAAAAAGCTTTTTGAATTTGAGTCTGGGGAGTTCAACCCGTTGACAAGAGCAAATGAATACAAAAAAGTCTTGAAAGCGTTTCGGGAGAAATTTAAACCAATATTGGATTACAACTTTACCAGAGAAGTAACAGATTTCAATATCGATGAGTACAGGCAAGTAGCAAGTTGGATCAGGATAAAGTTTTTCACAATATATAGCAAACCAGGTCTATCTACTTTCTTTCTGTTGGATCAGAAACAAAACAGACTGTTTGAGTTTATCGCTCTCAATCATTTCAAACTTGACGACGAGAAAGAGCAGCGCAAAGTTGTTAAAGAATTCCGCTTGATGAACTTCGATAATAATTGAATTAGGACTGGATAACGGGCTCCCGAGTGGACTTTCAGTGTCTATTATTTTGAATTTTACTTTCGGAAAACAGTTTGTTAGCTAACTGATTGAACAAAATGACCCTAAGCATTTAAAAGTATTGGAAACCAAAAATCAATCAAGAAATGGTTGCTTTACTAATATTCCTTCTGGTAATCTCGATTCTCAACCTTATTTTGTCTGTCGCTGTTTTACGGGCTGTATCCATATTTTTTCGTTCAAGGCCTGCCGACACGCATTATATTCTGGCATCTGCCAAAAGGTCTAAGTACATTGAAGTTTTAGTTGATGGTTTAGAATATGGCGAAACTAAACGGATAGTTTACAATGCGCGGCCAAGAACAAGCGAGGATGACATATTCACATGGTATAATGATCTTAATAAAGATAAGCCCACAATCAAAGAATTATTGTTTGTGACAGACAGAAAATTTGTTGCTGATCCAGAAAGCAAGTCGACTATTTCTGAGCGGCCAAATCTTTACATTCATGCAAAAAAATATTACGGCACAGAGGGGGTGGATTATCCTATGGGATATGAGTTAGGCCGATGTTGGGTATCCATTCCCAAGAGCCATAAATACGGAGGCTTGGAAAAACCTTTCAGCGTCTTTGGCTTGCAGCTGGAAGCGGAATCGGACCAGGATCATATCGTCTTTAAAGGGTTGGAAAAATTTACTTATGAATATTTTTGCGACTATCTAAAAAGCCACGGAGGAATATCGAAAAGCGCCTTGGTCTATATTCATGGATACAACACGAGTTTTGACGACGCCGCAAAACGAACAGCGCAAATGGTTTATGATTTAAATTTCGGCGGTATTGGGATGTTCTATTCGTGGCCATCGCAAGAAAAGACAGTCGCCTATCCAGTCGACTCTGCAAATATCCCCTGGACGGAGATTCACTTAACAAATTTTCTACAACATTTCAGCAATATCGAAGCTATCGAGAATTTATACATTATTGCGCATAGTATGGGCACCCGACTAGTAGAAAACGCTTTGACGGCACGCAAACAGCGGGGTAACCCAAAACAAGTTATTAGGGAATTAATACTCGCCGCACCTGATATAGACGAAAGGATTTTTAAAGAGAAGATTGCTCCAATACTCCCAGGAGTTGCAGAGAGAACGACTGTCTACCGATCCGGCGACGACGTCGCGCTACTTGCCTCCCACAAGTTCAATGGTTTTGCCAGACTGGGCGATGTTCGTAATGGCATCAACACATATAAGCAGATTGATATGATCGATGCGACCGGGTTCAAAACCGACTTTCTTGGTCATAGCGACTATGCGTCTTCTCCTGAGTTATTATACGACATTAACGGGGTTCTGGCAGGCAAGCCGATTTCAGAAAGACCGCGGCTATTAAAAGAGGAACATGATCCTGTCCCTTATTGGAGAATTTACAAATAGCAGTACCATAAAGATCGATCCTGAAACACAAAAAAAGCGAGGATCTTAGTAAATGTTTCAGTGTAGTTTCAGTCAAATTTCCAAAACCACACTTAAAACGCTGATTAAATGCACGTTGAATAAAATCAAGAGTAGGACGTAGCGGGTTCGAACCGCTGACCTCCGCCCTGTCAAGGCGGCGCTCTGAACCAACTGAGCTAACATCCTTTTTCACGAAGTCGCGATATTAATTTAATTTCCATTACGATCCAATTCATACTGATAAACTTTCTGTGATGGAATTCTGGATAGCAGAATCAACCCAACCACAAAGATCAAAAGCAGTGCAAGGATACTGTTTCTCATACTGCCTGTCAAATACTCTACGGTACCGTAAATAAAAGTCCCGATCACAATGGCAAGCTTCTCGCTGACGTCATAAAAACTAAAAAATGAAGCCGTGTCCTGTGTATTTTCCGGAATAAGCTTCGAATAAGTTGCACGCGAAAGTGACTGAATGCCTCCCATTACTAAACCCACCGCGCATGCAACAATATAGAATTCCATTGCCTCAGTAGTAAAGTACGCTCCGGTACAAATAAAGATCCAGATCGTAACACCCACCATCAGCGCATAAATATTGCCTATTCTCGCAGACAGAGAGGCGAAAGCAAATGATCCTGCAATCCCTACCAGTTGAATCAATAAAACAGTTATAATAAGACTCTGCGAAGGTAATTTCAGTTCACTTGCCCCGAAAATTGTGGCTACGTACATAACAGTCCTCAACCCCATGGTATAAATAAAAAAAGCGCTGAGGAACTTCGCAAGATAGGGCTGGTCTTTTAGTTGGAAATAAACCTTTTTGAGTTCTGTAAATCCATTCAATAACCACCGGCCGTTTTTTTCACGTTTAATATGTTGCGAGGGCAGATAATGGAAAGGGATCTGCGCAAACAGTATCCACCAAAGCCCTACTGTGAAAAACGAAATCCGGGCAGGCAAAGCTTTTTCAGTGATGCCATAAAACTGCGGGAAAAGTACCATGCTCAAATTGAAAAGCAGCAGGATTACGCTGCCCAGGTAACCCATCGAAAATCCGCGCGCACTATACCTGTCATAGTTTTCTTCGGTTGCAATTTCGGGAAGATACGAATCGTAAAACACAATGCTGCCGCTCCATCCGATCAGGCTAAGCGCAAAAAGAAACACAGACAATATGAGTGTATCTTTTGTAAAAAAATACAGCAGCATGCAGCTGGTAGCGCCCAGATAACAGAAAAACTTCATAAACCTCTTCTTCTTGCCCGTGAAATCGGCAATGGCAGTACATAACGGAATGATGAGAGCTGTAATCAGGAATGAGACGGAAACCGTGTAGGAAAACAAGATGGAGCTTTTTATTTCCAGCCCGAAAAAATGAATATTGGGCGTTCCTGATATGCTCAAAGCTGTGGCGCTGAAATAAACCGGGAAAATACTGGAAACAATAACCAGCGCATGGACAGAATTAGCCCAGTCGTACATACACCAGGCATTGATGATAGAAGGATTGTTTTTTTGCATGAAAAACGAATTTGATGCAAAATAAGAAAAGCGACAGATTTCTCCGTCGCTTTCTTATTTATCAGGTGTCGTTACCACCTACTTAATGACCGGTGCAAAAACCATAATAGTTTCTTGCTCTACACCATTGACCGGCATTTTACTTTTCAACCTTAACTTGCTGTTAGATAATTCCTCTACCCCAAATTCGCCGGAGAATCCCGATATTTTAATATCGAGTATCTTACTCTCATTGATAAGATACCAGGTACCTCCGTTGATCACCTGGCTGGATCTCTGATCAATGGCTTTGGTAACATTGTTTTTGAGAAACTGTATATCCATTACTTCCTTAATAGACTGAGTCTGAGTATTGAGCTGCTTGATTGGGATGTCCGTACCTTTCAAATCTGTAACAGTGGACATCCGCCAGGGATAGTTGATCAGAATTTTATCCTTTTCAGTTGGCTCAGGAGTTACATTGTTATCTTTATCTTTACAGGAAGCCAATAACAACAACGCTGAAAAAAGGGGTAACAGAACGAATAATTTTTTCATTTTGATTCTTATTTTATGTTTCAAGGCAAACTTATTTCGGTTGTTAGCTATTTTTTAAATGACCAAAGAACAGCAGCCTTCGCGGAAAAATTAAATTAGCACATCGCAAAATTAACGAATTTGTTTCGTCAATTCTTATGAAACACCTTACAAAGATCTCAATACACACCTATTCGATTGTCGGATTTTTCCTTCTGATATGCCAATTCCAACAGGTTTTCAGCCAGGATTGTGAGCCTGCCTATACACTTACACCAGTCGCCCCGAATAATACGATTGAATGGAATAAATTCCCGGAATTCTCCCTTCCCTTTAAAATTATTTACAACGGCCCCAGGTTTGACGATACGCAATCTCTACCCCTAAGACATGGATTCAGTCATCTGGCATCGTTTAGCGGGGCGGAGCCAGGCTCACTTGATCCTAAAAACCGGGCGGCTCTCTGGTACGGAGTTGCCACTTCCAGCGGGAACCAGCCTTGGGCAGACAACATGCTCCGCAGCCCCTGGCAAAACGATACTGTGGCTTACCGCAATTATTGGGACAACTATGCAAGGATTATTTTTGATGCAGATATTATTTGTCTGGACATAGAGAGAATGCAGCGTGAAGACCGGGATATCCTCGCACTAAAATCCAATAACCAGATCCCCCAGAATTATCGTTCCCTCAATGACGCGGATTTCCTGGCTACATATAAAAGGGATATGCGCTGGTGGTACACCGAGGCCATCAACCGTTTCAAAATCCAGAAACCGAATTCCAGCGCGCTAGTATCCAGTTACAGTGATGTTCCGGTTCGTAACACCTGGTTGAATATTACTGCAAACAGTTGGCAGGACTGGACTACAAACCTGGCCCGGACCCATTATCTGACCCAGGACAATTCGGGAAAAATTGGCGGAAGCTTTTACGATGCAATGGATGTGCTTACGCCGTCGCCCTACTATTATTATGGTTATAACCACCCGATAGGAAAGGATTACCTATCATATTTGTTGTTTAATATTGAAGCAAACCGCGCTTGGAGCGATAAACCGATTATTCCATTTGTCTGGATGCGGATTCATGACAGCTACGATCCAAATACACCATTGATCGAGCCTTTTGTAGCAGAAGCCACCGCTATATTTCCATTTTTTTCCGGGGCAACCGGCCTCTGGCTTTGGGAAAATCCTTTCTTCCCCGGATCCCGGCAAGAAAATTATGCCCCTTACGAGCATTTTATATACGGACTTTACCGGCTTTCTGAATTTAAAGATATGTTTGAAGGAGCCTATCAGCTGGTTATTCCGCAATCGGCTCGTGATAATATGGAGCAGCAGAATCCTGTTTGGCGAGGTGTTGTCAAGGGGAGCAATATTTTAATTGCCGCACAAAATCCTTATGCAGAAGATAACGAAGAAACAGTTATTACCGTCTCTTATCAGAGGTGGCTCAAAACAATTACATTGAAAGGCAAAGAGATTGTCCTCTGTAAATTTGACCTGAACGACACCGTAAATTCTTCAGAACCGGTTTTATCAGATGCTTATATCTATGCAAATCCGGCACAATTTGATCTCAATGTTGTACTAACCGGCATAAATGGTTCCACTGATGTTGATTTTTCATTGCTGAATACCAAAGGTCAGGTGGTCTTAACAAAGAAGATTCAAGCTTTTGCCGGTGAAACAAGAGATCACATCGCTTTGCCACGACTCGCTTCTGGTATGTATTTTGCACGTTTTGCCAGCAATACCCGGACCATAACCAAAAAGGTTGTTGTCAATCAATAATAATTCTCATCATTCCAAGCTTTCATGAACCGTCTCAGCCAGCAAACCAGCCCATACCTTCTTCAGCATGCCAACAATCCGGTAGACTGGTATCCCTGGGGTGAAGAGGCATTGACCAAAGCAAAGACTGAAAACAAGCCCATTCTCGTCAGTATCGGATATTCTGCCTGTCACTGGTGCCATGTTATGGAGCGCGAATGTTTTGAAAAAGAAGATATTTCGGCGGTGATGAACCAGCATTTTGTCTGTATCAAAGTAGATCGCGAAGAAAGACCTGATGTCGATGCGGTTTATATGGATGCGGTTCAGGCCATGGGCGTGAGAGGCGGCTGGCCTTTGAATGTATTTTTGCTGCCTGACAGCAAACCGTTTTATGGCGTGACTTATCTCCCGCCCCAGAACTGGGTCCAGCTCCTGAAAAGTATCAACGATGCTTACAACAAACACTACAAAGAGCTGGTCGACTCCGCTGACGGATTTGTGCGGAACATGGTCGCTTCTGAAACTGAAAAATATGGTCTGGTGAACAGTGTCAACCCTCACTCGCTTGAAGAGCTTGACCTGATGTTCGAGAAACTAAAACAGCATTTCGATACCCAAAAAGGTGGAATGGACCGCGCTCCCAAGTTTCCCATGCCTTCGATCTACAAATTTTTGCTTCGATATTACGACATCAGCCAGAATCCCGAAGCTCTCGCGCACCTGGAGTTATCCCTGAACCGGATCGCGCTCGGCGGAATATACGACCACGCGGGAGGTGGGTGGGCAAGGTATTCCGTGGATGATGAATGGTTTATCCCGCACTTCGAAAAAATGCTTTATGACAACGCCCAGTTATTAAGCATTTACGCAGAGGCTTATTCACTGACACAAAACCCGCTATACTCTGCCAGGATCATGGAAACAATACACTGGCTGAAAAACGAAATGCTAAGTCCAGATGGAGGATTTTACTCCGCTTTGGATGCCGATAGCGAAGGTATTGAAGGCAAATATTATATCTGGACCGAGGAAGAATTGAAAGATACATTGAAAAACGATTTCGAATGGTTTTCCAAATTATATAATATTTCCAAACGAGGTAACTGGGAACATGGTTACAATCATTTGCACCTTACCAATTATGCCGACGAAACAGCAAAAGCAGCCGGTATTTTCGATGAGCAGTTTTCTGGACGTTATCAGGATGCACTTTACAGACTTTCGAAAAGAAGAGAAACCCGCATAAAACCCGGGCTGGATGATAAAATCCTTGCATCCTGGAATGGCTTGCTGATCAAAGGACTGACAGATTGTTACCGGGCCCTCGGCGATGATGCTATCCGTGAACTGGCTGTGCAGACTGCTGATTTTATTTTTAATAAAATGTCCGCCGACGGCAAACTATGGCATAGCTATAAAGCCGGAAAACCAACTATCACTGCCTTTCTGGAAGATTATGCTGCTGTTATCGAGGCTTATGCAGGTTTGTACCAGGTTACTTTCAACGAAGCCTGGCTGGAGCGTGCCTCCCAGCTTGCGGATTATACCATTGCCCAGTTTTACGATGAGACCGAAGGTTTTTTCTATTTTACCGATGCATCGGGGGAATCGCTGATTGCGAGAAAAAAAGAGCTTTTTGACAATGTCATCCCCGCGTCCAATTCTATTATGGCACATAATCTGTACATCCTCGGCAAGATGCTCGATCGTGAGGTGTATTTGAACCTCTCGGAAAACATGCTTTCCAAAATGAACAAAATTCTGATTGCCGATGTGCAATGGGTGACCAATTGGGCTGCGTTGTATTGCCTCAAAACGGTACCCACGGCTGAAATAGCAATTGTAGGTGAAGATGCAGATGCCATGCGAAAAGACTTCGACAGGTTTTTTATCCCCAACAAAATTGTAATGGGAACGAAGACATCTTCCGATTTGCCCCTACTGCAAAACCGCTCCGACACGGATGCGAAAACGGCAGTTTATGTATGTTATGACAAAACATGCCAGCTTCCCGTCACTACCGTGGAAGCGGCATTGGATCAGCTGGCCAGCATTTAAATCAAGGGATAGTACCGCTCCCTGATCACGTTGATGTGGTGCAGCGGATGCCCCAGAATCACAAATCCGAGGGCGAGTGGGGAAATTTCGGTTTGATTGGCCACGCCGGAACGCAAAATCATTGCGCTATCCATGTTGGCAAAAAGTGAGATCGTGGACACCCTTACCTGTTCAAATTCTTCCAGCAAATCAGGAATAGGCCTCCCGTATGCAATCGTGTTTGCAGCAAATACTGCTTCGTCATACCCAGGTAAATTTGTTCTGTCATTCCTCGAAAACCGCAGCGCCCGGTATGCCATGATCCGTTCATTGTCAACTACATGCTGGAGAATATCTTTTATAGTCCACTTTCCAGGCGCATAAATTCTGTCTCCCACTTGTTCAAGTTTCTGAATATCAGAAAAAATTTCCCTGGGAGCATATTTTCGGAATCCCTCAAAAATGTCAATATCGTCTACAAGATTAATGTAACGGTCAAAAAACGGGGGCATCGGATTAATGGCAGATTTCTTCATAAATTATATTGTTTTTGTTTATATCTATTTTCTCGGGTAATCGATTGCGCTGAATCGGGAATTGGTAATGTGGAAGATGCGACAATTAGCAACTAACGGTTACTTTATTATCCTGTACAATAACGTTTTAGTTTTGCTAACGTCTATTGCTTAATTGCATCTAATATGCTTACATTTGAGTATAAATCCTCAAAGAAATTGAAAAAAATAGCGGCGATAGGTTTGTTGATTTTATTGCTCTACAACATGTTTGGGCTGCCTTTTGCTGTTTTATTCTTTAAAAAAGACTACAAAACTGCCTCGGCCCCCCAGACCAATGACGACTATCAGGTGATGAAGTTGTTCCTGCCGTCATTACCTTATACAGGCAATTGGGAAAAAGCGGACGGCCTTGAAGGACTAATCCGGAAAAATGGTGATTTTTACAACGCCACAAATATCCTGCATGAAAACGATACGCTATATGTCACACTGAAATCCAATCAACAGGCGCGGGACCGTTTTTTTGAGCTGGCGAATGCGATGCAGATCCTCACTGATCCTGAAAATGAAATTCCTAAAAACCCTTATAGTGAGGCAATTAATTTACTAAGCAGTTTTTTTAAGTTGTATATACCGTGTCACCAGGTATTTGCTTTTGGAGCTTATCCCGATCCTCCAAAATCCGCTTACATTGTAGAAACACCTTACAAAAGTCCCCTGTCTTCTTTTCCGATCCGGCTGCATACCCCGCCACCCGAGCTTTCCTGAGATCCTTCAAGCAACTATTTTCACTCGTGCGTCAGCATGATCCTGTTTCACTGTATTCAGGATTATCAGCTGTGGAATGAGCAATATCTATTACGGTTAATAAAAGGTTTTGATTTTACTTTTCCTATATGGTCATTTCTTTACAAAAAAATTTGCGTGCCTGTTCAGCAGCCGTTCTGGCTTTGCTCGGCATCTCATCTGCGGCGTTTGCCCAGATGCCCAACGATGCGATTTACATGTCCAAAAATACAGCTTGCCTTGCTGTTTCTTACAGCCATAGCTCCTGGGACAAATACTGGGAAAATTCGCTGAAACGCGAAAATTTCAACATCGGAACACATACCACACAAGGCGTAATGCCAATGCTGGCCGTGGGAATTACTAAAAACCTCAATGTTATTGCCGCCATCCCGTACCTCTGGACGCAGGCCAGCGCAGGTAATCTCAAATGGCAACGTGGATTTCAGGATGTTTCTGGCTGGATTAAGTACCGTTTTGTGAATGTCTCTGGCTTCTCGCTCCATGCAATTGCAGGCGCTTCGCTTCCCAGTAATAACTACGTTCCGGATTTTTTACCGATGTCAATCGGGATACAGTGTAAAACGGCGACAGGCAGGCTCCTGGCGAGCTACCGGCACAAAACCGGTGTTTATCTGACCGCTTCGGGAAGCTATATATTTCGCAGTAAAATCAAGATCGACAGGGATGCCTACCAGGCCGGAGATAGACTTTACGGAACAAACGAGGTGGTTGTTCCTAATGCCTATGATGCAGCTGTTCGTGTGGGTTACCTTAAAAAAGGTATCCAGGCAGAGGGGTTTATGGAACATGGTGCCTGTGACGGAGGTGATAACATCCGCCGCAACGATATGCCTTTTCCCACCAACAATATGAAGTCTACGATAGCGGGTGTTTATGCCAAATACCAGCCAAAAAATATCGGTGTAAATGCAAGGGCAGCGTATGTACTCGACGGCAGAAATGTAGGCCAGAGTACATCTTTCTCACTAGGAGTGCTTTACCAGTTTCGTTACATCGGGAAATCTTCTGAAAAATAATATTTAGTCATTGATATGAAAACAAAACATATTTTCTCTTTGAAGGGAACAACGGCTACTACTGTGATTTTAGCGACGTTAATGATGGTTTTTTCCTGCAGCAAAACTGTCAACGATCCCGTAGCATCTATTAATATCCCTTCAAGCCTCGACGAAAATGCAGGGAACTGGAAACCGTATGTACTGGCCGCGACCAGTGAGATACCGGTAGCTGAGCCAAACGCTGCTACTTCTGCCGAATACAAAGCCGAAATCCAGAAACTGAAAGATGTTACATCCAAGATTACGGCACAGCAACGAGAGCAGGTCAATTACTGGGGAGCAGGAGCCGTTTTTCGCTGGAATGAAATAGGCCGCGAACTGGCGGCGCGCTACAATACCCCGCCTGCCTCTGACAAAGACGGAAAGTATCCATTGCCCGATGCAGCAAATCCGCTGGCAGACCCGAAGTTCCCTTTTGCGAACCCGCCTTATACTGCCCGGGCCCTTGCTTATCTCAGCGTTGCCCAATACGATGCGCTGATTACCGCCTGGAACTATAAATTCAAGTATAACCGAAAGGCGCCGTCCAAAACAGATCAATCGGTGCTCACACTTTTACCCGTAACAGACCTTCCTTCGTATCCTTCGGAAGATGCAGTGGTTGCAGAAGCCTCCGTCATTATACTGAAAGCCATGTTCCCGGGAGAAGTTCCTTTCCTGGAACAAAAACTAGCAGAGCATAAAAACAGCCGTTTATGGGCCGGTATGAATGTAGAAAGTGACATTTCCGCCGGTGCAGAACTGGGTAAGGCAGTGGGTGCAAAAGTGATGGCACGTGCCAAAACAGACGGAATGGGTACAGCCAATAACCAGGCCAAAACAGCTGAAATGATTGCCAATGCAAGGACAATAGGCACTACTGAACCCTGGGTCAGCCAGGAAGTCCCCGCCCGCCCGCCTATGCTGCCTACTTACGGCGGCGTTTTGCCATGGAATTTTGACAGGCCAACTATCGTAACATTGCGCCCAGAGGCTCCGCCTGCATTGGGAAGCGCCGAATTTCAGAAAAATATGGATGAGCTGCTGAATATCGCTAAAAACCAAACGAGGGAGCAAGCCCGCATAGCCAGCTTCTGGTCGGATGGTGTGGGAAGCTATACTCCTCCGGGGCACTGGCACCGTCGCGGGGCTAACTTGTGCCATGACAACAGTTTCAGCGAAGTACGTACTGCCAGAACACTTGCCTTGTTGGGAACAGCCATACAGGATGCAGGTATTTGCTGCTGGGATACCAAATATTACTACTATTACCCGCGCCCAAACCAAATGAGCCGGAAGGTGAAAACATCGGTAGGACTGCCGAATTTCCCGTCTTATACCTCGGGACATTCTATGTTTTCCGGTGCGGGAGCGGAGGTTCTGGCGCATATTTTCCCGTCGGAAGCTGAAAAGCTGAATGCGATGGCAGCCGAAGCATCTTTATCGCGCATTTACGGATTGATACATTACCGCTTCGATTGCGAGACCGGACTTGCAACAGGTCACAAAGTAGGTAACTACGCTGTGCAACGGGCAAAAACGGACGGTGCAGAATAAAGAATTACTTTGTATAAAGAAAAAGGCCCTTCGGATATTCTCGAAAGGCCTTTTTCTTTATTTACTAATCAGTCCGTTTTGATTTTGACTTGGATGGTTTCGCAATTTTATTGAAGTCCAGGCATTTTTTTATCCAAAAGTCGAAAGCATTCTTGGTATTGTATCCTTGCTCACTTACAAAAACATAGCCATTCATAACGCGTTTGTTATGGATCATGGGGGTAACCCCGGTCATTTCCAACACCTGTTCGAATTCCTCCGGCCCTATCCTGCACAACATATTTGAATCGCGGACGCAAATGCATAATTTGTCATCCACCATAAACGCCAGTCCCTGAAACAACATTCTTTCCTCAACCAGCGGATTGTCTATCAATGCTTCCCTTACCTTGTTAGCAAGCTTTTCGTCAAATGCCATATTGCCTGGATTTTGCAAACGATACGTACTAGCCCAGATCATTGATATTAAAAGGCAGTTTTCGCATCCTTTTCCCCGTAGCCGCAAAAACGGCATTCCCAAGGGCCGGTGCAACCGGCGGCAGGCCAGGCTCCCCTACTCCACCAGGCGCAGCACCGCTGTCAATGATATGGATATCCATCACAGGTGTTTCGTTCAGACGAAGGATATTATACTGATGAAAATTGGTTTGTTCGCAGGCGCCATTATGAAAGGTAATCCCATCTTTGATCGCAGCAGTAAGACCCATTACAATGTTCCCTTCTGTCTGCGCCTTTACATTATCCGGATTTACATAATATCCGCAGTCTATCACAGAAATGACCTTATCAATTTTGACACCTTTGTCTTTTTTGGAAACTGTAATACAACAGGCCGAAATGCTATTGAAAGACTTAAAAACAGCCATACCCTTTCCGGATCCTTCCGGCAGCTTTTCTTCCCAGTTTGCCTTCTCTGCCAGTGTTTCAAGTACTTTTTTAAACCTTTCGTCGGGAAGTATTTCCATTCTTGCCTTCAAGGGATCTTTTTTGGCAAGATGAGCCAGCTCATCGATAAAACATTCCTGCCCCCACCCAAAATTAGACGCATATACTGAGCGCCACCAGACAATCGGAATATCGGTTTTAACATTCGTCCAGCTTACCTTGGAAGCTGTTGCGAACTGGTATTTATTATTTCCCGTACTAATTTCCTCACTCAGCCACGGATCGGCCTCATCGTCCTTCAAACCTTTGAATACCTGTCCAACGATCGACTCCCCAATTGCATGATGATGAAATCCGGTGATCTTTCCATCCTCTACAAATCCCTGCATGTGACTTAGCATTCCGGGCCGATACGGCCCCTGCGAAATATCATCTTCCCGGGTCCATATCACTTTAACAGGCTTTTTAATCTCTTTTGAAATATGGCATGCTTCCAATACAAAGTCATGGTAGGCCTTCCGTCCGAATGCCCCGCCCAGTAATTTGACATTGATTTTCACCTGCTCCGGCTTGACTTTCATATACGCGCAAACATCCCGAAGCGTCCAGTCCGGTCCTTGTACCGGCGCCCATATTTCCACAGAACCGTCGTCTTTTACATGTGCTATTGCGTTCTCAGGCTCAATGGGCGCATGGGCCAGAAACGGTGTTTCATAATTTGCTTCCAGCTTATCTTTGGCCCCGGCGTATTTTACCGAAAAGTCTCCTTTTTCCTCAAAGTTGATACCCTCTTTCTTGGCTGCTTCATGGCTTTCTGCAAAATAGTTGGCGGTATTGACAGTCTTTTCAAGCTCTGCATTGTCCCATTTTACCTGCAATGCCTTTTTACCTTTCAGCGCAGCCCACCAGTTGGTCGCTACTACCGCTACCGCCTCGGAGGTCCGGTGCGGCATAGTCCGCTCGGTTTTAATGACCTGCAGTACGCCTTTTATCTTTTTTGTTTCCGTATCGTCTATGGAAACAATTTTTCCATGGATCAGGGGCGAATGCACGATGGACGCATAAACCATACCAGGGATATCAACGTCAATTCCGTACACTGCCTTTCCTGTAACGCGTTCGGGTACATCCAGCCGCTTGTTATATTTCCCGATTATTTTGAAATCCTTCGGTTCTTTCAATTTGGGCTCTTTCGGAATTTCCAGCTTGGACGCATCGTCAGCTAACTCCCCGAAAGAAAGTTTCCGCCCCGAGGCCTTATGCAAAATATAGCCGTCCTCTGAGGTACATTCCGACACCGCCACATTCCACCTTTTGGCGGCAGTTGTAGTCAGCATTTCGCGTGCAGCTGCCCCGGCTTTACGGATCGGGAGCCACAATTCTCTCACAGAACTGCTTCCGCCGGAAGTCTGGCTACCATATTTGCCACTTCCGTCACTCTGAATGATCTGTACGTTTTCGAGCTTGACGCCCAGTTCTTCCGCCAGAAGGGAAGGCACTGCCTGCGTAGAGCCTTGACCCATATCAGGCCGGGGATTGACCAGGGTTATATTCCCGGCAGTATCGATGATGATGAAAGGATTTATTTCAAGCCTTAAAATCGCAGGTGTGATTTTCTTGACGGAAGCATCCCTTGCAAAAGTCGTAACGCCCAATGCCAGACCGAACGTCGAAATCCCGGTGGCTTTCAGGAAATTGCGGCGCGATGTTTGTATTTTTTCCAAAGTCGTAAGTTGCTAATGTTGGCTGTGTTTTCTTTTTATTACATCTTACCGATTCCCGGTTGCGCAACCTTCATCTCTCCGGCCGCCCTGTGAATCGCTTTACGGATCCGGTCGTAAGTACCGCATCTGCACAAATTACCGCTCATAGCCGAGTCGATCTCGGCGTCGTCAGGATCCGGATTGGATTTTAGGAGAGCCACAGCCGTCATGATTTGCCCTGACTGGCAATAGCCGCATTGAGGCACCTGCTCTTCTATCCATGCCTTCTGAACGGCATGTAACTGCGTTTCCCCAATTCCTTCAATGGTTGTAATCTTGTCACTTTTGCCTATACTTGAAACCGGCGTCTGGCACGACCGGGCTGGCTGTCCGTTGAGGTGAACCGTGCATGCGCCGCACAATGCCATACCGCACCCGAATTTCGTTCCTTTAAGTCCGACGAAATCCCTCACAACCCAAAGTAAAGGCATATCCGGCTCGACGTCGACTTTTACCTTTTTACCGTTAACTGATAAATTATATGTTGCCATGGTGAATGGTTATAGATTATCTTGCATTTATGGAAATACTCATGTAAAATAATCTATTTTTACCCATTACGCAAACCGACCCTGAATACTGATAATGATCCGAAATGATGCTGCCGTACTTGGAATACTGATGGTCATCCTGGCTGCAATTTTTTACACAGCAACCCTACCCGGAGCCTGGAAACGTTTTTACAATGTAATCCCGCCTCTGCTCCTTTGTTACTTCATCCCTGGTTTGCTGAATTCGTTTGGTATTATCAACGGAAGTTCATCCCAGCTTTATCCGGTGGTTTCAAAGTTTTTCCTTCCCGCCTGTCTTGTTCTTTTTACCATCGGTATGGACTGGAAATCGCTTGGGCGACTAGGCCCCAAAGCGCTGGTCGCCATGCTGGTTGGCACTGCCGGGATCATGATCGGAGGCCCGCTTGCTTTATGGATGGTTGGTCTGGCAAGTCCGGCAACTGTTGCTGGCGAGGGCCCCGATGCGGTCTGGCGCGGACTGGCTACAATTGCCGGTAGCTGGATCGGTGGCGGGGCTAATCAAACTGCATTGAGAGAAGTATTTCAGCCCAGTGACCGGTTGTTTTCACAGATGGTCGCGGTGGATGTGCTCGTCGCGGAAATTTGGATGGCATTACTCATTTATGGTGCCGGAGTCTCTGAAAGATTCGATAAACTTTTGGGAGCCGACAGCAGACAGATCGAAGAGGTCAAGCTTCATATGGATGCCGAATCCAAGGCAAATGAACGCAATCCTACCGTCAGCGACTACATTTTTCTGGCAGCTGCGGGATTCGGAGCAACCGGTTTTGCACATTTTATGGGCGAAATAATCACTCCTTATTTATCCCAAAATTACCCCTGGCTCGAAAAGTATAGCCTCACTTCCACTTTTTTCTGGGTCGTTACCATCGCCACCCTCGTCGGAATTATCATGTCGGTAACGCCATTGCGTAAGTTGGAATATGTTGGTGCTTCAAAACTGGGATCTGTCTTTTTGTATGTTTTGGTAGCAACCATAGGGATGCAGATGGATCTCGGAGCAGTGGCCGATAATCCTGGCTTGTTTGCCATCGGGCTGGTCTGGATACTGATTCATGCCATTATTCTTGTCATCGCATGTAAGTGGCTCAAAATCCCGTTTTTCTTCCTGGCGGTGGGTAGTCAGGCCAATGTGGGCGGTTCTGCTTCGGCATCGGTTGTTGCGGCAGCTTTTCACCCGTCACTCGCTCCAGTCGGGGTTTTGCTGGCAATACTTGGTTATGCAATCGGAACTTACGGCGGCTACCTTACCGCGCTGATGATGCAGTGGGTCAGCAATAATTAGAAGATGTCATTATAAATCCAGCACCAGCCCGTCGTATGCCAGATGCACGTGCGGCGGCAGCTCTTTTTCGATCACCGCGTGAAGCCCGAGTTTGTGGCTGATATGCGTAAGGTAAGCCTGCGGAACATTGAGCTTATCGATCAATTCCAGCGACTGGGGTAATGTGAAGTGAGAGAGGTGCGGTTCTTTCTGAAGTGTGTCCAGTATGAGCACTTTTGAACCCTTGATTTTTTCCTGTTCTTCTTCGGAAACGAAATTCGCGTCCGTGATGTAGGTAAAATCGCCAACCCGGTAACCATAGACTGCCAGCTTGTGGTGCATGACTTCTATGGGTATAAAAGTTACGCCCTGCACATCAAATGGTTGATTTTCAATTGGGTGAAGTTCAAAATGCGGGACTCCCGGATAGCGCTTTTCGGTAAAAGCGTAAGCAAACTCTGTACGGATCTGATTGAGTACCTCCAGCCTGCCATACAATGGGATATCCTTTTGCTGGCGATGGTTAAAAGCCCGTATATCATCCAGCCCGGCCGTATGGTCTTTATGTTGGTGGGTAAAAATGGCAGCGTCCAGATCGCGGACATTGGCACGGAGCATTTGCTGTCTGAAATCCGGGCCGGTATCAATCACAAAAGATTTTCCCTGGGTTTGTATCCAGACAGAGACTCTCAGGCGCTTGTCACGCTGATCACCTGAACGGCAAACGGCACAATCGCAGGCAATAACGGGTATTCCTTGCGATGTGCCGGTTCCTAATAAAGTAATCCTCATGAAAACTATTCTGTCAAATGCGCCACCACTTCAACCAGACGGTCAAAATTGAGAGGTTTCATCAGCGCATCGTCAAAACCAGCTTCCTTAAAATCTTCCTCCGAGTAATTCTTTGCGTTGCCTGTGATGGCTACTATAGGTGTTTTCGCTTTCTTTTCGTTGCTCAATTTACGGATGCTTCTTGCACACTCCATCCCATCCATAACAGGCATATTGATATCCAGTAAAATAATGTCGAAATCTTCTTTTTCAAGAAGCTGCAATACTTGCTCTCCATTTTTCACGGAAGTGATTTCATAATGTTGAAATTCCAGAATCTTCCTTGCCAGATTTTGAATAACAGAACTGTCTTCGGCAATGAGTACTCGTTTAGTGTAGGACATATGATGGGTCAGTATTTTGTTTTAATAATTTGCCAGGTCAATTTAGGGATAATTCAACCAAGAACACAAGCCGGAAGGCCGTGAAGTTTCAAAATTATCACAAAAAAGTAAATAAACATCCTATACTTTTTCAAACCTGTATTTCGGGTGTAAGTTTGCAATTCGTTTACAATTATTGACCTGCTATGTTCAAAAATAAAGTTATCCGTTACAGTACCATTGCAATGGTAATAGCCATTTTGGCTTATTTCGTCGCAGAAAATTTCACCGGTTTTAGTGCCGGATCCGAAGGTGAAGACCTGATCGCTGCCAATCCCGAACAATATAAAACCAAACTACTGGGCGAGCGGGCTGCCAAAGATGAGCAGTTCAGAACCTCAGCCGACTCTCCGATCGCAGACAAAGAAAGTTTCCACGGCCTGCATTACTTTCAGCCTAATCTTTCGTTCCGGATCAAAGCCAATATTTCTCCCTATATGAATGACGACAAGGAGGTTGTGGTGCAATATACGGACGGCACTTCCGAGAAATATGAGAAATACGGCTATGCCAATTTTACTATAAACGGAGAAAGCCAGAAATTGCTGTTGCTTAAAAACGAGAGCATTATATCTGTCCTGTTCAAAGATGAAACCAGTGGAAATCTGACATATGGAGGCGGACGTTATCTGGATTACCCTGTTTCAGAAATAAAAAACAACACCATTATCCTGGATTTTAACAAGGCCTATAATCCCTATTGTGTATACCAGGAGTCCTATGCATGCCCGGTACCTCCGGCGGAAAACAAGCTGACCGTCGCCATTCTTGCCGGTGAGCAAATCGAGTCGGGCGTACATTAGCTTCAACTTAAATCACTAATTTTGTATTACGACCAATTTGGTAACAGACCTTAATCTTTTGAAGGGATCAATATAATGCCCGACGAAGAAAAGAAATCTGGTGCCAATTCATATTTTTTTAAAGCATCCGCATGAAGATCTCTTATAAGTGGCTTAAAGAATTAGTAGAAATTACTGAAACGCCGGAAGAAATCGGCAAATTATTGACGGCAACCGGACTGGAAGTCGAAGGAATCGAAGAAATTGAATCTATAAAAGGAGGTTTACAGGGTGTGGTGATAGGAGAAGTGCTTACCTGTGAAAAACATCCGGAAGCAGACCGTCTGAAAAATACTACCGTCGACGTTGGCCTCGAAAATCCGCTTTCTATTGTTTGCGGAGCACCCAATGTTGCTGCGGGACAAAAAGTGATAGTTGCGACAGTAGGTGCTGTATTATATCCAACCGGAAGCGACCAGCCGCTGGTTTTGAAAAAATCAAAAATAAGAGGTTCCCTCTCCGAAGGGATGATCTGCGCGGAAGATGAATTGGGACTTGGAACTTCGCATGAGGGTATCCTGGTACTCGAAACTGCTCTTCCAAACGGAACACCTGCCTCAGAATATTTCGGAATTTCGTCCGACTACCTCATTGAAATCGGTCTTACTCCCAACCGTGCTGACGCTGCATCGCATTATGGTGTAGCCCGGGATTTGAAAGCAGTTTTGAACCGTCCGGTACAATTGCCTTCGGTTGATGCTTTTGCAATCCATGACAATAGCCTTCCATTTGATGTTGAAGTAAAAAATACGGAAGCTTGCCCACGTTATACAGGCCTGACGATTTCGGGAATAAAGGTAGCGGACTCTCCTGACTGGCTGAAACAGCGGCTCGCAGTGATCGGGATCCGGTCAATCAACAACATTGTCGATATTACCAATTACATCTGCCATGAACTGGGCCAGCCGATGCATGCTTTTGATGCAGAGAAGGTTACGGGCAATAAAGTGATTGTTACCACCGTAGAGGCAGGCACTCCTTTTGTAACCCTCGATGGGCAGGAAAGAAAACTATCGGAGAACGATCTCATGATTTGTAATGCCGGTACTAACGGAAAACCAGAGGGCATGTGCATCGCAGGCGTTTTCGGAGGGATTGCTTCCGGTGTTACCAATGATACCACCACTATTTTTCTTGAATCGGCTTATTTTTCGCCGGTTTGGGTCCGCAGAACTGCCCAGCGGTTTTCATTGAAAACGGATTCTTCATTCCGTTTTGAACGGGGAACAGATCCCAATATGCCGTTATATGCGCTCAAGAGAGCTGCCCTGCTGATACAGGAAATCGCAGGTGGAAAAGTATCTTCTGAAATTACAGATATTTATCCTGCTCCCGTGAAGGATTTCCAGGTTCCGATGAGTTATGCCCATATTAACAGGCTGCTTGGAAAATCGTTGGATAAAGAGCTGATCAAGAATATTCTTACATCTCTTGATATCCAAATTGAGAATGAAACGGACGAAACATTCACAGCTATTGTGCCTCCATATCGTGTTGACGTTCAGAGAGAAGCAGATGTAATCGAAGAAATCCTGCGAATTTACGGTTTTGGACAAGTTGAATTGTCAGAATCTCTGAGCTCTGATTTCCTTTCGGATTTCCCTGTCAATGACCCTGAGAAACTCAAAATGCGCGCAGCTGAATTGCTGGCTGCAAACGGGTTCAATGAAATGATCAATAATTCGCTTACCAAACCTGAGTTTCAGGCATTGCTGGGCGAAAGTGCATTGGGTAATCCGGTAAAAATCCTCAATTATCTGAGCGAAGATTTGTCGGTGATGCGCCAGACAATGATTTTTTCCGGTCTGGAGGTAATTGCCTACAACAGCAACCGGCGCCAGCGTGATCTCAAACTTTTTGAATTTGGTAAAACTTATCATGAGGTAAACGGGAAATATGTAGAAAAGGAAAGGTTATCCGTTTTCCTGACAGGCAACATCCAGGAAGAAAGCTGGATCGCAAAGTCGAAGCCGGTAGAATTTCATGACATGGCCGGTTTTGTGAGCAAAGTTCTTTCCGCGATGAAAATCAGGGAAGTTGAAAAGCAAGCTGCCGACGCCGGTATTTTCAAGCACGGGCTTACCTTAATATATAATAAGAAACCGGTTGTTTCTTTCGGTTTGCTAAACACTGCATTGACCAAAAAACTGGACATTAAAGCACCTGTTTTCTTTGCAGATTTTGACTGGGAGTATCTGTTGAAACAATATGATTCGGCGGTTCAATACAAAGAGGTTTCCAAATTCCCGGAAGTTCGCAGGGATCTTTCCCTGGTTGTGGACAAGAAGACCACTTTTGAAGCGCTCCGGCAAACCGCTTTTAAAACAGAAAGGCAGTTGCTGCGGTCAGTGAACGTATTTGATGTGTACGAAGGTGCGAACCTGGAAGGCAAGAAATCCTATTCCATCAGTTTCACATTACAGGACGACCAGCAAACATTAACCGATAAAGTGATCGACAAATCGATGCAACGTTTGATTGCGGCTTACGAAAAAGAATTTGAGGCATTGATCAGAAAGTAGAGAAACATGGATAGGAGCATCACACGCATCATTGAGCACAGGCTGTCTGATCTTGAGAAAAAACTCGAGATACTGATCAACACAAAAGAGAAATTAACCTGGTCAATTTCAGAACTACAGCGCGAAAATGCGGAGCTCCGTTTATCCAATATCAAACTCAAGGAAGAAGCGAAAGAAATAAAGAAAAAATACACTACTTTGGAAAAAGACTTTAATAAGTCTAAAAGTTTCGCTAAAATTGTCACTAGTAAACTGACGCCAACCAACGGAATAGCCGAACTGAAAGACTCAGTTGAAAGATATATACAAGAGATCGATAAGTGCATTGAAATGCTTGAAGATACCTTATGAAAAAAAATAGCATACCTAATCCAGACGTTTCTGTCTTTATAAAACTGCTGGACAGAGGTTTCAAACTGAGCGTTCCGGCGGATCAGGAGAAATTCTACAGGGATGGGTATGAGGTCTTCATGCAACGTGTGCAACAGCATAAATTAAAAGGGAAAGTATACGGTGACATCGAAGCAATTGCCCTTACTTCCATCGAGTGCCTCGTGGCATTGCAGAGGAACCAGGAGCAAATGGATGATTTGGTAGCAACTTTTAAGCACAGAGTGGAAAAGCTGGATGAGACAATTGCCAGTGCTATTGAAAATTGATGTTCATTATCTGAGAAAACTTTTAATTTAATTCGTCTTCCTGTTATCCTTCAAATGTACTGTTCGGCATTTTGACGAGGGTGTAGTCGGTCATACCAACTATATATAACCTGTACCGAAATGTCAAATTCATTAGTTTTCATTCTTGTCCTGTCCGATATCATTGCCATTGGCGTAGGTATTTTCGCAGGCAAATACATCTTCCAACGATCTTTTGACCAAAAAGAAAAAGAGGCTCAGGAACGTGCTACTGAAATTCTCCGCAATGCGGAAAGCGCCGCTGAAAACATCAAAAAAGACCGTATTCTCGAAGCCAAAGAGAAATATCTGAGGCTGAAGTCAGAATTTGAGGACGACGCCAATAAAAAGCGTGTTATCCTCCAGACCAACGAACAGAAACTTAAGCAGCGTGAACAAAGCCTGAACCAGACGATCGAGCAGAACAAACGCCGCGAGAACGAGCTGGAAACGCTCAAAAATAATCTTAATCTACAACTGGAAACCGCCGCCAAGCGTCGTGAAGAAGCCGAAAAATCACTTCAGCAGCAGGTTGCTCAGCTTGAAAAAATCGCAAACCTCACGGCCGACCAGGCACGCGAGCAATTGGTTGATGCCTTGAAAGCAGAGGCTGACACAAGAGCAGGCTCCTATGTAAAAAGTGCAATGGAAGAGGCCCGCCTGACTGCGACGAAGGAGGCCAAAAAGATAGTTATAGAAACCATTCAGCGCACTGCCGCCGAACATGCAATCGAAAACTGCGTGTCTGTTTTCAACATCGAAAACGATGATATCAAAGGTAAAATAATAGGTCGCGAGGGAAGAAACATACGGGCGCTCGAAGCTGCTACGGGTGTGGAGATTATTGTAGACGATACGCCCGAAGCCATTGTAATTTCCGGATTCGATCCGGTTCGAAGGGAAATTGCCAGGCTTTCATTACACAGATTGGTACAGGATGGCAGGATCCACCCAGCCCGTATTGAGGAAGTTGTTGCCAAAACCCGCAAGAATATCGATGACGAAATTGTGGAAATCGGTGAGCGCACTGTGATCGATATGGGCATCCACGGTCTGCATCCCGAATTGGTAAAAATGATCGGCCGCATGCGTTTCCGCTCTTCGTACGGACAAAACCTGTTACAACATTCGAGAGAAGTAGCCAAATTATGCGCTACAATGGCTTCTGAACTCGGATTGAACACCAAGCTTGCAAAAAGGGCCGGATTACTGCATGATATTGGGAAGGTATGGCCGGAAGAATCAGATCTCCCGCACGCTATCCTGGGCATGGAACTTGCTAAAAAATATAAAGAGAACCCTGAAGTCTGCAACGCCATCGGCGCCCACCATGATGAGATTGAAATGACGAGCATATTGTCACCGATCATTCAGGTTTGCGATGCAATTTCAGGCTCACGTCCTGGGGCACGCCGTGAAATGATGGAATCTTACATCCAGAGGCTGCGAGATCTTGAAAACATGGCGTTGTCGTTTGACGGCGTCGAAAAATGTTACGCGATCCAGGCGGGCAGAGAACTGAGGGTTATCATAGATGCCGATAATGTATCGGACGAAAAAGCTGGCATGCTTTCTTTTGATATTTCCCAGAAGATCGAAAAAGAAATGCAGTATCCGGGACAGATCAAGATCACTGTAATCCGGGAAATGCGTTCAGTCGCATACGCGCGTTAATTAATAGCCCAAATACATGAATTACTCACAGCTTACCAGTTCAGAACTTTTGGGTATCCAAACGCTTGGTGAACTTAAAAAAGCAGGTTACAAGTTACGTTCCATCAAACAGGAATTACGTGATAATCTGATCTCAAAAATTAAAAATAAAGAGAACATTTTTCCGGGAATATGGGGTTATGAAGAAACTGTAATCCCTGATGTTGAGCGGGCGATCCTCTCCATGCATAACATCAACTTTCTTGGATTAAGGGGACAAGCAAAGACCCGCATTGCCCGGATGATGGTAACCCTGCTGGATGAATACGTTCCCTACGTGGAGGATTCTGAACTGCATGATGATCCGCTGGAACCTCTTTCGAGATTCTCTAAAGACATGGTCACGGAATATGGAGATCATACAAAGATTGCCTGGCTGCACAGAAATGAGCGCTATACCGAAAAACTGGCCACTCCAGACGTTTCCGTAGCTGACCTTATCGGAGATGTAGACCCGATCAAAGCTGCAACATTGAAACTACCTTATTCTGATGAAAGGGTAATCCATTTCGGACTTATACCGCGTTCGCACAGAGGAATTTTTGTGATCAATGAGCTCCCTGACCTTCAGGCAAGAATCCAGGTTGCACTATTCAATATACTGCAGGAAGGTGATATTCAGATCCGCGGGTTTAAGTTGCGGCTACCTTTGGATATTCAGTTTGTATTTACCGCAAATCCCGAGGATTATACCAACCGGGGTAGTATTGTGACGCCGCTGAAAGACCGGATTGAAAGCCAGATTGTTACCCACTATCCTAAAACCATTGAGACCGGAAAGAAAATAACAGAACAGGAAGCGGTAGTTAAAGAAGAGCAAAAGGAATTGGTTATCGTCAATGAACTTTCCAAGACTTTGATCGAGCAGATTGCTTTTGAAGCCAGGGAAAGCGAATATGTAGACAGCAAGAGTGGTGTTTCTGCACGCTTGACAATATCTGCTTACGAAAGCCTTTTAAGTACTGCGGAAAGGCGTGCGCTGATCAATGGCGAAGAATCTACATATGTGCGCATTTCGGATCTGTACGGCGTTGTTTCTTCGATTTGCGGAAAAGTAGAACTTGTTTACGAAGGCGAGGTTGAAGGCCCCGTCATTGTTGCTCAAAATCTGATAGGAAAAGCTATCCGCACGCAATTTCTTAACTTTTTCCCGGATCCTGAAAAAAGCAAAAAAAGCAAGATCAATCCTTACGCCAAGGTAATCGAATGGTTCGGTTCGGGGAATGAAATGGAAATGCCAGGTGACATGACCGACCGCGAGTATATGGCCCGCCTGAAGACCATCGACGGGTTGGATGATTTTGTTGATATGCTGAGCGCGTATTCCAGTGATGCCGAAAAACTCTTTATGATGGAATTTGCACTGCACGGTATGGCTGAGTTTTCATTAATAGGCAAACAATCGCTGGATCAGGGAATGAAGTTTCAGGACCTGGTTAGCAGCATGTTCTCCGGTCCGGGTGATGAAGATTACGATTTTGATGAGGACGATGATGATAGAAAGCCTTTTTAACAGCAATTACATATCATAAAAAAATGCCCGGAAAAAACACCGGGCATTTTTTTATGATATTGAAGAACTCACTTTAAAGCGGAGCACCTTCGTCAGCGACATTAGGTTCACTGGTGTCGATCAGAGAATCGGGCTCATTATTGACTTTTGCACGAACTTTCGCCTCCAGTTCATCCATCAATTCAGGATTGTCCTTAATAAGCGCTTTTACTGCATCACGGCCCTGTCCAAGACGGTTTCCGTCATAACTGAACCAAGAACCTGCCTTCTTTACAATATCTAGTTCTACGGCAAGGTCAATGATCTCTCCTACTTTTGAGATTCCCTCTCCGTACATGATGTCGAATTCAACCACCTTAAAAGGAGGAGCGACTTTATTTTTAACCACCTTAACCCTGGTACGGTTTCCCAGGATCGCGTCAGCGCTCTCTTTGATCTGCCCCACGCGGCGGATATCCAGACGAACCGAAGCATAATATTTCAATGCATTACCACCAGTTGTCGTTTCAGGATTTCCAAACATTACGCCGATTTTCTCACGAAGCTGGTTGATGAAGATACAGCAGCATCCTGTTTTGTTAATTACACCGGTCAGCTTTCGCAAAGCCTGCGACATCAACCTGGCCTGCAGACCCATTTTACTGTCTCCCATTTCACCTTCGAGCTCCGCACGCGGAACAAGTGCGGCTACTGAGTCGATCACAATAATATCTACGGCACCGCTACTGATCAGATGTTCGGCGATTTCAAGTGCCTGCTCACCGCTGTCCGGCTGTGAAATCAATAGATTACTTGTATCTATCCCTAATTTCTCGGCATAAGAACGGTCAAAAGCATGCTCAGCGTCAATAAATGCGGCAAGTCCGCCTTTCTTCTGCGCCTCGGCGATGCAGTGCATTGATAAAGTCGTTTTACCCGAAGATTCAGGACCATATATTTCGACAACACGACCGCGGGGAACACCTCCTACACCTAATGCCAGATCCAGCCCCAAAGAACCCGTAGAAATCACGGGAATATCCAAAACCTTGGTATCGCTCAGGCGCATTACTGTACCTTTCCCATAAGCCTTGTCCAATTTTTCCAGAGTGGTCTGTAATGCTTTTAGTTTGTTGTCTTTATCTGTGCTAGTTTGTGCCATAAATGGTAACAAGAATTTAGTTTGTACATAAAAATAGCGGCCTTTGCTTCACAAAAACCGCTGTGTAACTGGTCTTTTCTGAGGTGTAAATTTATCAAATCCTGCTCACAAAAGCAACCAAATTTTCCTTTAAAAATATAATTTTCAGTGACGTTCAGCGCAATCAAAAATCAGCATTGTTCGATGCGTCACACATTAATTATCAAGTGGTTATAATGGCTTATTCTACGGTTTTGCAGGCGCCATTTTCAGCTCGTATACCGAGTCCTTTTTACCCAGATACTGGTCTGCCTCGCGCTGCGACCATTTGTCTTTCAGCACCTCGTAAATGTTCGGATAAGCATCATAAGGGATCGGATCAAAGGTTACCTTTTCCGGTAGCACCTTTTTGGTCATTAAATTGACTTTCAAAGCCCTCCCGATTCTCCCCGCTTCTATGAATGAACAGGATATCAGCATTAAAAATAGTACAATATGGACTGGTGACCTCCGCACTGCCGCCCAAACTTCTTTCCCTGACCTGGCAGCAAACGGGTAAAACAGATATATTCCGACAATCAGCAGATAAGGCATCAACCCTCGAAACAGGAAATCGTTCACCTTTCCCATCCGATAAACCGGAAATACCAGGATAAAAAACAATATTAGCAGATATGGAAAAGGCGGCAACACGTGAGAAGTGAGGTGCCTGAAAACCATATAGGCAAAAAAGAAAATAACCAGATTAAGCCCAATGTTAATCATATACTCAACTACACGTGCCGACATGCTGTCGGAAAATTGCCAGACGAAACCTGAAATGGGTGCTTCCTCGTGGGAAAGAAAGAACAGTAACACCGGGGCACACACTAATACAGGCAGCACCACAGTTTTCCCGACGAAAATCCAGTCAAGTTTCAGGCCTTTCAAAATCCATTTGCGGATAATCACAATTGCAGCCAGAAGCCCGCTTGTAAACGCAGGGAACACCGCCCACCAGAATGTAAGGGCCACCGGCAAAACAATATGTTCAAGCTCCATTTTATTTCTCAGGAGATATACGAACATTCCGCCAATGATGAGTGTAGGGATAACCTGATTGGGCACCCACAGGAGATTTTCGAAATTCGACCATGACTCGAGACCGAAATCTCCCATTTCGTACATTGTACCCGTGATTTTATAAAAAACCGTTTTGAGAACGTGAGGCGTATCCCCTATTGCCATCGCCAGCAATACGTATATGATCTTTTTATTCAACACAATGTACACCCAGGCCATTCCAAGAAAAAAGCCCAGTGCGGTCCAGATAAAAATGATCGGCTCATTGATACTGCCCAGAAACTTTGAGATCAGCGCCGGAACAACATAATAACCATAATAATAGGAGATAACCGGACCGTCGAGCGGTATCCTGATTGGCCAGTCATACATGAAAAGCTCATAAAATTTGGTATTGTGGCACCAGTAATCGAACGTCTGGTAGGCGAGCCCTGCAACGCCCGAGACAAACGTGACCAACAAGGCAGTCAATCCTAAAACCAGCAGGTCTCTGCCGTTTAAAACAGTCCCTGAAACAAAATCCTTGCTTCTGAGTACATCTGCGAAAATGACCAGCAACACCGCAATACCCGGGATTGCAACAGGCAAATTCATCCAGAAAAAAAAGAAAATTAAATTGGGCAGAAGCAGGTAGCCCAGACTGATACTTCTTAGGAGTTTAATATTCATCAATTCAAAATGCTGATAGATACACAAATGTACCCCTTTGTCGATGTTAATCTAAAAATTGAACCCCTGGTTTATATCCGAAGGAGTTATCCCGGAGCAAATATCTCTTACGTTTGATCAGAAATCCACTGATTACCACAAAGAGTATCTGCTTTTATATAAATTTGTCAAAAGTAAAATCCAGTCGCTTGTCCGGCCATTTTTTACACACTTGTTTTCTCCAATATTGATTACTGTTCTGTGATAAAAAAAATATCTTTTGCCATTATCCTCTTATTGGCAGTTGCCGGAATTTATTACAGAGATCTTATCAGTTACGGCTGGATGCAGGCAAGCGGCCAAGTAAAAATGCTGCTCAATGTCGTAGATGTAGACGATGTGATGCAGGATCCCACATTTCCCGATTCCCTGAAAGCCCGCATCCGACTGATTGAGGAGATTAAGCAGTTTGGCGTGGATTCATTGGGTTTGACCCCTTCCGAAAACTACACTACCTTTTACGACCAGCACGAAAAACCTCTGATTTGGCTCATTACCGCCTCTCCAAGATATGAAATAAAGCCTTACAAATGGTCATTCCCGATCATCGGTGAATTTCCTTACAAGGGATTTTTTGATTCCACGCGCGCCGTTACCGAAGAGAAAGAATTGATAAAAAAGGGACTCGATACCGATATTGGCGACGTTTCGGCATGGTCAACACTGGGTTATCTCAAAGATCCGATCTTGTCCAGTATGCTAAAAAGAAAAGAAGGCAGCCTTGCAAATCTGATACTGCATGAACTCACGCATGGTACACTTTTTGTTAAAAATGACCTGGAACTCAATGAAAATCTCGCCAGTTTTGTAGGCGACCAGGGTGCAATCCGGTTTCTAAAACAGAAATACGGTCTGGAGTCGCCTGAATTACGTACCTACGAGTATTCCAAAAAGTATAACGACGCCTATTCGAAGCACATGCTCAGGGGCATAGCCAGGCTGGACAGCCTTTATGATTCTTTCGGGCCGGACCAGAAGCCCGATGTAAGGAAGGATAAATTGAAAAAAAATATGATTTTAAGTATACTTAACGATACTGACACACTTCTTTCGGGTAAGCGCACGTTTACAAACAAAAATCGATGGCCCGATAACAAGCTCCCAAACAATGCCTACTTTATTAGTTATCAGACCTATAAATCCAGGCAGAATATTTTTCTGAATGAATTCGAAAATAAGTTTGGGGGAAATTTTAAGAGATATCTGGCATATCTGAAAGAAAAATACCCCTCCCTGTAATATCAATCTTTTAGCATGAAGAAATCACACATATCAGTTTTAGCCATTTCGATCTTAGTACTATTCTTTTCTTTCCGGCAATTTGAACAAAACCGAGTAATACCCAACTCTAGCTTCGGAATAGGTGAAAGAGTTGATTACAGAGTACATTACGGTTTTATCAATGCAGCAGAGGCCAAAGTTGAAATAGCAAAATCTGTCTCCATCATCAATAACAGGCCATGTTTTAAGGTAAATGTAACAGGACGGACAGTGGGGGCCTTCGACCTGATCTCACGTGTACGGGACACCTGGCGCTCATATATAGACACTTCCGCTATCTTACCGCATGTCTTTGAAAGACAGATCCAGGAAAACAGGTACAGAAAAGATGAAAAGATTGTTTTCAACCATGCCAAAGACCAGGCAGTTTCCAGCGTAAAGAATGAGACCAAGACCTACAATGTCCCAAACGACATTCACGATATCATCAGCGGTTATTTTTTTCTGAGAACATTGGATTTCGAGAAAATAGCAGAAGGCGCAATTATAGAGGTTCCTACGTTTTTTGGGGGTGATGTTTATAAACTACGTGTCCGGTACGTTGGGAAAGATGTGATCAAAACCAAGTTCGGAAAAGCCCGCGTGATCCGCCTGAACCCGTTAATGCCCAATAATAAGTTTTTCAAAGATGAGGGTTCGATGAGGCTTTGGGTTTCTGATGATTCTAACAAAATACCCCTGAAAGTACAGGTTGACCTTGCGATCGGATCGCTTGAGATGGATGTAAAATCGTATAAGGGGCTACGAAAGGATATTACCTGGTTTTAAGAAAAATGCCCTTTTCATTTCCTGGATCTGTTTTAGCGGAAAGGGAAGGCCATTTTTCCGGATACTGAAATAATCGGTCTTTTCACTGCCAAAACTGCCGTAGAATGCGGCAATCGGCTCTATGTCAGGGCTTTCAAAATCAAAAATCAACGACTTTTCGGCATGAAGTCTAAAATAATGATCCAGCACGGCTGTTCTTGCATTTCCGGATCTCCCTTCATCGTCTGCCGAGTTAAAAATATAAATTACCTTTTCACCGCTTTTAACCAGCAGTACTCCGGCGTGAACCCTTCCATGATGGCATGCGTACCAAAGTTCTGCATTACCTCTCCGTGACAGGCAGCTGAAAATATCCTGCAACGTTCTGTAAGCGTTTGCGTTGACGCCTCCCGGAATCTTCCCCGCATGATTTACTTCAAATAGCCTGATCAGCGGTCCGATATCGAGTCTTTCCTGAATAACCCAGCTGAGTCGCCTGCTGCGATCAAGGTTTTTCTTGCGGTCTTTTGAATATTTATTAACGATATCATCGTATCCTTTGCCCAGCCTGAGCCAGTATGTCCGCTTTTGGACAAATTCAAACTCAGTGAAATCCGATCTCAGCTTTTCCAGTAATCCGAAATTTTCGGGGTTGAACTGGTAGCACGAAATGTAGGAAAAATGCCCCCATAATGACCTCATGAATGCTTCAACCTGGTCGGATGTGAGCACATCAATTGAAAACAAACCTAAAAACTGACAAAATAATGGCTGGTATACTACGGTCTTACCAAAGCGCTTTTTAACGGGCAGCGGCATTACAACCACAAAGTTCTGCACCGACGGCCAAACAATGGCTTTCCAGTCTTCACAGACTATATCCAGGTAAAAGCTGTAAGCATAGATTACAGATTGCTGAGATCGCCGGATATGGGTATCCCAGCGCTGATTTGAAATTTGCGAACGATTAATGAGGACAGGGGTCATCGGAGCAGGGTTAGAAGTGAATCTATTACCCTTTAGACGCCTTTTTTATTTAAAGTAACTGCGGAGCTTTTGTAATGTTTCTTCCACGTCCGGCGTTTCGCCCATTAAAAGATTGATGCTCTGGACAGAATGGATCACTGTACTGTGGTCGCGGCCTCCAAAATGATAGCCTATGGATTTGAGCGGAAGGTCCGTATATTCCTTGGCAAGATACATGGCAAGCTGGCGAGGATAAACCACTTCTTTTTTGCGGCTTTTGCTTTTCAGATCGGCAATGGTTACCTGAAAATAGTCAGCTATTACCTCCTGGATCGTATCTATCGTCACTTCCTTATCGGCATTCATGACGATATTCCGCAGCGTATTTTTTGCGAGTTCCACATCGATTTCCCGGCGGGTCAGCGATGCCTGGGCCATCAGCGAGACAATTACACCTTCAAGCTCACGAACATTGGAATTGACACTATGCGCGATATATTCGATCACATCATAATCGATAGATATCCCTTCGGACTGGATTTTCTTCTGGATAATCGCAATACGTGTTTCAAAGTCAGGAGTCTGAAGATCAGCTGTAAGCCCCCATTTGAACCTGGACAATAAACGGTCCTGCAATCCCTGCAATTCCCGGGGCGGACGGTCACTTGTCATGATGATCTGCTTGCCAAGCTGGTGCAGGTGATTGAATATATGGAAAAATGTATCCTGCGTTTTTTCTTTGCCTGACAAAAACTGCACATCATCAATAGCCAGGACATCCACCTTCATATAGAAATCGGTAAAATCCTGTAAAGTATTGTTTCTGATTGAGTTAATGAACTGATTAGTGAACTTTTCGGAAGAAACATAAAGTACCAGCTTATTTTCATAGTGGTTCATGATGTAATTTCCTATCGCCTGCACAAGATGCGTTTTACCAAGCCCTACGCCCCCATACATCATCAGCGGATTAAAAGAAGTAAGACCCGGCCGCTGAGCCACGGCAAATCCCGCTGAGCGTGCAAGGCGGTTACAGTCACCTTCAATAAAATTGTCAAATGAATAATTCGGATTCAGATAGGTATCCAGGTTCATTGAATCCTGGTCTTTGTCCTTATTGTTGGAGCCAAGCCTCGGATCGGTGGCAAAATTATCCGGTTTTGAATAATTCGGGGATTTCTGGGTGGACACATTCATGGTAAGCGGCTGGTGCTTGTCATTTCCTGTGTCAACGATGATCGAATACTCCAGAAGCCCGTCACGTCCGATGGCATAGTCGAGCGCTTTCCTTAGAAGATTGACATAATTGTCTTCCAGCCACTCATAAAAAAATTGGCTAGGTACCTGGATAGTAAGCACTTTACCATAAAGTTTTAATGGTCGGATCGGCTCGAACCATGTCCTGAAACTTTGATCAGGAATGTGCTGCTGGATCACTCTCAGGCACGCATCCCAGATCTGGTCTACTTCTCTATGTGTGGTAACTCTTTCCAATGAAGCGGCGGAATTCAGAATATCAAATTTTAAAAGGACGGCAAAGATATAAAAATACCTGATCTCTCAAGATTAAACCAGGGTTCAATTTAATACCAATGTAAACGATCTGCAAGCCAGTCGATAAAAAGAGCGGAATAAAATTCAGTTTCAAATTTGTAGCTTTGTCAGAGGTAATTTCCAGGGCCCAGGCTCCCAAAAGCAATTGCAGATGACATCCGATCTATTTCCCGAATTTGGCCCGTTTGACAAAAAAGACTGGCAAAAGCAAGCCGAAAAGGAATTGAAAGGAAAACCGGATGCACTCCCGGAATGGAAAACGGAAACCGGCGTACAGTTTGAGCATTACTGCACAGCCGACGACCTTGATCCGGAAAGAGTACAGGAACTACAGAATTATCAGAAGAAAATCCCGGGCTGGCTCAATATGCCCGTATTGGATTTTACCGATGCCAGGGATACCAATTCCCGTATAATTTCTGCTCTTACCGGCGGGGCTGATGCTATTTTCCTTAATCTGGCAGACACACCTTTGAGCCGGTGCGAGTTCCCCAAACTGCTCCATTCCGTTCGCCTCAGCGACACGGCCATTTATTTCCACACCACCGAGGACGGCAGTCGACTATTTACCGAAATTTCAAAAAATGCAGGTTATTACCTGAAAGGCGGTGTCGCTTTTGATCCGTTGGCACACTGGATGACGACAGGAAAGCCCTATGAAGCAGCACTGAAATTGGTTGTGGATTTGCATAACAAAACCAGAAACATGAAGGAATTCCGGCCGGTGATGGTTGATGGTAGTTGTTATCACAATGCCGGGGCAGACCCTGTGCAAGAACTGGCTTTTGTCATTTCCCATGCGGTTTGCTATATGGACATGCTTACCGATGAAGGAATTTCCCCTTTGCCTGCGTTCAATCGTTTCTTGTTCTCGGTGTCGATAGGGCCTGATTACCTGACTCAGATAGCAAAGCTGAGGGCTTTACGCTTCCTGCTCGGAAAAGTAGCCACTGCTTTTAACCTGCCCGGTGAACTTGCCTCGCCATTTATTCAGGCTAGAACATCATCGTTTTACCACTCCGCGATATTGCCCCATACTAACATGATCCGAGTTTCTTCGGAAGCTTTGAGCGCGGTGATTGGCGGATGTAATGCCCTTACCGTTGAGCCTTACATCAAAAACGCAGATCCGGGTGATTCTTTTCCTCGCCGCATTGCCGGCAATGTATCTTCCTTGCTCAGATATGAAAGTTACCTGGCCCAAGTAGCTGATCCCGCCGCAGGCTCCTATCTGATGGAAAGTATGTCGTTGAAAATAGCGGACGCTGCCTGGCTTTTATTTTTGGAGATGGAAAAAAAAGGCGGCCTGATACCTTGTTTTAAAAGTGGTTTTATCCAGGAAAAGCTGGATTTGGCGTACAAACAAAAACTCGCTGACCTGCATAGTGGTCAGGTGATCATTGGTGTGAATAGGTACCAGCTCAAAACCGATGTAGCGACGACTACTTCAATTAGCGAAACATCAGAGGGAAAAACCTTCGAAGGTTTGAGACTTTTGACAGAAAGAAATTTAGCCACTGCCTGGCAGTCAGGTCACACAGCTTTTAACTGATCGTCCGATGAAGCCTGATTTTGAAAATATTACTACTAAAACACATATCGAAAACCATACGGCTGGTTCTGAAAAATCCAACAAACAACCTCAAACCAGCGAGGGTATTAAGCTCAGACAGTTTTATACAAAAAAAGATATTGAAGAACTAGCGCACCTTCGCTTCGGTGCAGGCCAACCGCCGTACCTGCGCGGGCCTTATGCCAGTATGTACCTCCAGCGTCCGTGGACGATCCGGCAGTATGCCGGCTTTTCAACCGCTACCGAATCCAATGCATTTTACAAACGCAACCTGGCAGCCGGGCAAAAGGGGCTTTCCGTCGCTTTTGACCTCGCAACACACCGGGGCTATGACTCAGATCACCCGAGAGTGACCGGGGATGTCGGCAAAGCCGGGGTAGCGATCGATTCGGTGGAGGATATGAAAATACTTTTCGACCAGATCCCTTTGGATGAAATGTCGGTTTCCATGACTATGAACGGCGCCGTGATTCCGATCATGGCATTTTATATAGTAGCTGCCGGCGCGCAGGGCATTAGTCCGGAAAAACTTTCGGGGACCATCCAGAATGACATCCTGAAAGAGTTTATGGTGCGGAACACATACATTTACCCACCGGCACCTTCCATGCGCATTGTGGGCGATATTTTTGCCTATGCTTCGCATTTTATGCCCAAGTTCAATTCGATCAGTATCAGCGGATATCATATGCACGAGGCTGGTGCGCCGGCGCACATAGAGCTGGCTTACACGCTCGCAGATGGTCTGGAATATATCCGTACCGGGCTGGCGGCAGGGATAGACATCGATGATTTTGCGCCGCGTCTGTCGTTTTTTTGGGGCATAGGCATGAATCATTTTATGGAAATTGCCAAACTGCGGGCCGGCCGGATGTTATGGTCGAAAATCGTTGCTCAATTCAATCCACTGAATGAAAAATCCATGGCGCTGCGGACGCATTGCCAGACGAGCGGTTACAGCCTTACCGAGCAGGATCCTTATAACAATGTTGCCCGGACAACTATTGAAGCTATGGCCGCCGTGATGGGCCATACCCAGTCATTGCACACCAATTCTCTTGACGAAGCAATTGCACTTCCTACCGATTTCTCCGCCCGAATTGCGCGCAATACCCAGCTTTTTCTACAACATGAAACAGACCTCTGCAAGGCAGTGGACCCCTGGGGCGGTTCGTATTATGTTGAGTATCTTACCGCCGAACTTGCTGAAAAAGCCTGGCAATTGATAGAGGAGGTTGAAAAACTGGGTGGGATGACCAAAGCTATTGAAACCGGTCTTCCCAAAATGCGCATCGAAGAAGCAGCGGCGCGCAAACAGGCACGAATTGATTCGGGGAGGGATATTATTTTGGGAATCAATAAGTTCAGAACAGAGAACGAACAGCAACTCGATATACTGCAGATCGACAATGACAGCGTCCGCCGCGAACAGCTCGACCGGCTCGAAAAACTCAAAAAGGAGAGGAATATGGAGGAGGTCAGTCTGTCACTTGAAGCCATTTCCAATGCATGCAAAAAAAGCGGTGGAAAGGATATGGGCAGCAATTTATTGGCGCTGGCTGTGGATGCAGCCCGCAAAAGAGCTACTTTAGGAGAAATATCGAGCGCTATGGAAAAAGAATTCGGACGGTACAAATCGACGATTCGATCGGTTTCCGGGATCTATCAGTCCGAGGCTTCCGACGATGAAAATTTCCGGCTTGCACTGCGGATGTCCGACGAATTTGCAGAAATGGACGGAAGACGCCCCCGAATCCTGGTTGCCAAAATGGGCCAGGACGGCCATGACAGAGGTGCCAAAGTGATTGCTACCAGCTTCGCTGACCTTGGTTTTGACGTGGATATTGGCCCTTTGTTCCAAACCCCCCAGGAAGTTGCCCGTCAGGCTGCCGAAAACGACGTTCACATTATTGGTGCGTCGAGCCTCGCAGCAAGCCACAAAACATTAATTCCTGAACTGATCGGCGAGCTTAAAAAAATTGGACGAGAGGACATCATTGTTATTGCCGGAGGAGTGATCCCGGCCCAGGATTATGAGTTTTTATACAACGCCGGAGTGAAAGGAATTTTCGGGCCCGGAACAGTCATTTCAATCGCAGCTCAGAAAATCCTGCAGGAACTGATGAAATGAATTTTCTTATCTTAATTACTTCGCAGCTACGCCCGTCCTAGCACCAGCGACGTACAATTTCCTCCAAAACCAAAGGAATTGGAAAGAACATAATTGACCGGATGGTTCCTGATCAGCGAACCGACCGGTGGCTCAGGCGCGATGGGCGAAACCGTATGAAGATTGGGAAATACTTCCGAATGAACAATACTGAGAATACTGAATATTGCCTCCACTGCTCCGGCAGCACCTAATGTATGCCCGGTGTAAGCTTTGGTAGAACTGTAAAAGGGAATTTTTTCAAACAGCTGTGAAAGCCCGAATAGTTCTACGGCATCGTTATTGGGCGTACCGGTTCCATGCGCATTCACATAATCAATTGCTTCATAACCCATACCTGCCGATTCAACCGCCTGCCGCATGGAACGAATAGCACCGACCGCTTCATCGGACATCGCAGAAGGATGGTGCGCATCATTTGCATTCCCAAACCCTTTTATCTCCGCATAAACCTGCTTGCCGCCTGCCATTTCCTCAGCTTCCAAAACCAGATATGCCGCACCTTCTCCAAGATTAAGACCATCGCGATTTTCATCAAATGGCTTGCAGGGGAACTCGGAAAGTATTTTAAGCGCATTGAAACCGTTCACAGTATATTTTGCAAGACTGTCGGCACCGCCTACGATAACTCTCTTCGCCCGCCCCGATCTGATCAGGCGCGCGCCGAGCAAAATGGCATTCGCAGAGGAAGAACAAGCTGTGTTGATGGTATCATTAAAACCTCTGATCCCGTATTTTTTGATCAATTTGAGCGTATGTGACGCCGAGCTGTACGATTCCAGATATTCGGAACCATCGGATTTGAGATTGGCATCTTCGTAAAGCTGATCCGTGAGACACATACCGCCCACAGTACTCGCAGAAATCAATGCGGTATCATACTCGGAAAGCTGCGCAGATGTAAGTTGAGCGCTCTCAATGGCCTCCGAAAAGGCCTTTTCGGCAAGCAGGCAGGTTCTGGTATAACCTGTACTTTCTGCAAGCCCAAGCGATTTTTTAAGTTCCTCATTGCTATGTTCACACTCTCCGAAAGGCAGCAGCGAAGCATAATGAGAGTCAAAATGGGCAGTTTTGGATATGCCGGTACGCCCCAGTCGTAAACTGCGATGATTCTCAGAAACATTATTTCCGATCGCAGTCACCATACCCATCCCCGTAACCAGCACCCGCTTCATGACATCAGGCAGGTTTGGTATTGGCCAGAATGTAATCGGCCATGTGGTTCACATCCACAAGGATTTTTCTGCCTTCCGCAGGATTGGTGATCTTTATGCCGTATTCTCTTTCCAGAAGTACCACAAGTTCCAGTGAATCGATAGAATCCAGTCCCAGGTCACCGCCAAAAAGAGGCTCATCATCCTTAATGTCCTGCGGATTGACATCCAGTAAGTTCAGGTATTGAACTATCTGACCTTTAATGACAGGCTTCAAACTTTCTATGTCCATAACTATTCTTATGCGTGTTCTACGATTTGCTCAGGTGTGAATAATATAATCTCCAAACTTAAATAATTCTTTCTAACCGGAGCTTAAAATATGTGGTAAGTTGACAAATCAGGATAAATACTCCTAAAAAAGAAAAAACATATCTGAGCTCCTGCCAGCTTCCTCCTTTGAGAAACAGAACGTAAAATCCTTCCAGGCACCAATGCAGAGGTGAAAAGTTGCCCGCAAACTGCATGAAACCAGGCATTACAAATGTCGGCACCAAAATCCCGCCGATTGCTCCGAAAATGATAATGGATATAGCTCCAAAACCATTAGCCTGTTGCTCGGTACGTGCAATGGAGCCTATTAACAAAGCGTAGCTCACAGCTGCCATACTGCTGATAAACACAACAGCAGCGAAAGCAATAAAATCGGAAGGAATGGTCAGCTTCGGGAGGCCGAGCCTGGGCAATACCCATATCCCCATCGAAAAAGTGAGGGTTACCTGTAAAACTGCCACAACCACATAGACGCTCATTTTACTGAACATTACCAGCATAAAAGTAGTCGGCATAGTCTTGAGCCTGAGGAAACTGCCGCTAACCCTTTCTTTCACGATATTGCTGCCCAGCGATACGACCATGAAGAACATCGCAAATATGGTCCAGGCAGGTACATTGTGCTGAGTGGAATTGGGGATTGCTGTTGAATTATTGTTGCTCGCCAGGATCTGATTGATCTTCACCCGGTTCGAGATCATTTTGTCTTTCAGTTTTGCCGACTTATCACCAATATCCATACTGGCATACATCCGCTCGATCATCAGCCCGTTTTCAATCACTCCCATGTACGACTGAATAATACCCATGATCGAAAAGCTGTAATTTTCCTGCAAAACCGGATCATTGTAAAACGACAGTGCGGGCATCGCTATCTTTTTTGTATCTGACGAATCGTATTCCAGCCCCAGGTCATCCATCAGAATTTGGCTCACATCACCTGCATTACTTTCCAGGCCGGCCGTAAAAACTTCCGGAATGTACAATGCCACCATCTTCCCACGTGAAAGCAATTCCGATTTCAAAGATTTTTGCCGGAGGCTGTTTTGAAGGTCAATTTTAAAAAGTCCCGACTCCGAAAGCAATGCAACCAGTTTTTCACCTTCCTTGCCTTGATCATGGTTGACGACCAGGATAGGGATCTGATTTTCGTTCACCATTTTATAAGCACTGTCCTGAATAACTGTAATGATAAAAACCAGCAGCAGCGGCATCAAAAACATCAGGGCCAGACCAACTTTATCGTTGATCAGGAGTAAAAACTCTTTCCGTAAAGATGAAAAAATCTTGAACATGATATCAATCCCGATATTCCTCCCCTGTCATTTTGATAAATAAGGACTGTAAGCTGGGCACTTCATGTTTCGCTTTGAGGCCGGTTAGTTCTCCGTCAGCAATAACCTTACCATGATCGATCAGCGCAATATTTTTACAAAATTCTTCGGCTTCGGACATGTGATGAGAGGTATAAATAATGGTGGTACCCAGCCGGTTGATTTCCTGAAGATACCTGATGATCGCATTCTTGCTCTGGACATCCACGCCAACGGTCGGTTCGTCCAGGAACAGGATTTCAGGCTCATGAATGATGCCTATCGCCAGATTAACCCTCCGCTTCATCCCGCCGGAAAATGTCCCGACTTTTTTATCAGCTGCCTTTGTAAGCCCCAATACATCAAGCAGTTCCTCCCGTCGCGATTTCAATTTCGTTTTGGAGAGATTATACATTGCGCCGAAATAATCCAGATTTTGCCGGGGTGTCAATTCCTGGTAAAAAGCATATTCCTGCGGCACAAAGCCGATGATATTCCGCCTTTCGGATTCTGAAATCGGTTCTCCGTCCTGATAATAAGTAATATCCCCGGATGTAGCAGGAATGATCCCGCAGAGTATGGAAATCAATGTGGTTTTCCCCGCTCCGTTCGGTCCCAGCAGACCAAAAACATCATTATTTTTGATGTTGAGTGAGATATTGTTCAGCGTATTTTCCTGTGAAGATTTATACCTGTGGTTAAGATGCTGTATTTCAATACACGGAGGTTCTGCCATACTGTTCATCCGCCTCACTTTCCAAGGCTCATTCTGGAAAGCTTTTGAAACGCTTCCTTCTCCACCATTCTCACGTCCAGCAGCATATCGGCTATTTCTTCAAAATCTTTCTGTTCTGTCAGTCTTCCTTTGTAAACTCCCGCCATTTTGATCGCACTTGCACGCCACATATCCCCTGCTTTTGTAAAATCCTCAGAAACTGTACTTAGCCTGTCGTCCTGCATGTAGGCGGCCGCTTCCTCCAGAAAAGCTCCGTATAAAAAACGGAAACCTCCGCCACCAGTGCCTATTTCCTCCTGCATCCGTACGATCTGACCGAGATACAGGCTAGCCTTTTTCAAGCCCAGCTTGTCGCGCCATTTTCGGATATGGTTGGATGTATGCCTGATACCATCAACACCCGCAAAATTGCCCGGAATCCTTAACATATCACGTACATTCCGCTTGATACCGGTAACAATCCCTTTGCGGATCGTATCATCCGTGATCGGTCTGACTTTTTCGGGGAAATAAATATGCCCTTTTGGAGCCAGCGGCCCCTGTGCAAAACGTACGCGTGAAAGTTCCTCCTTCGAAAGTGAGGTTACATCTTCCATCACCGGATCACTGATCAGGTATCTCCCATCCTCTTCTCCGAAAACGATCAGATTATGGGCATTGAAATGGAAACGGTATTCTTTGGGAAAATAGGAAAGGTGAAAAACCCCAACCTGGCAACCTACCGGCACATTTTCTTTAACTTTTTGATCAAGAAAAGCCTCTGCCGCAGCAGGGTTGCTGAATTTTTTCCGGGTTACCGCCACGCCCAGCGACTTACAGGTTCTTTTAAAAATCGCTCCCGGCATAGTCCTGAAAGAGATGGCAGGACCGTTATTGACGGTCAGAAAAGGTATTTGTATATAAAAAAGACCTGAACCCATGCCAAAGGCCAAAGGCTCGGTCATAAAATCGAGGCCGTGGTAACGTAATAAGGCAGTTGTTACGCCATTCTCGCAATGAGCTGTCTGAACATGTCGGAACGCATCCGTTTGACTTTCAATATCCACCTTGATCAACCTTTAAAATTTTTCAATTCACTCACACTGATATCAAAAGCCCTGGCATACTTTTCAAGTTTACGGTCGCTCAAACCTTTAAAAACAGAAGGTTTCAAATGTCTTTTTATAAAAAACGGGAAGATTCCCGTGTATCCCGACAGCACCGGCAAGTCCATCAGTTTCAGTTCCATAAAATAGTAAACAGGGCTTTTTTCACCATTCGCCACAGCCTGCCGTGCCTCTTCGATCCGTTCATTCACATTTTCCCAGGCACTGTCCAAAGCATCCTTTTTCACGTCCCAGCCCCTGCTCAAAGCAGTTTCATACTTACCGTCCTGATTTTTGACGTAACATACTTCCCTCGTAAACTGGTCTAATGCGCCAGGATCCTGGGGCAGGTCTTCTTTTTTCATGATAATTTTGGCCTAACACACTGTCAGTAAACAAAACATATATGAAAAGCGTGAGCTTTCCGGGACTGCCAGAAGTATTTTCTCCCCTTTTTTAAGTACCCCGCTGTTAAATACCTCTTCCAGCATCATATAAATCGATGCAGCTCCGACATTCCCCTTGGTCACCAGGTTGGTATACCATTTTTCTTTCGGGATCAGAACACCGTTTTCATTGAAAAAATCTTCAATTTTCTTCTCAAAAAAGTAGCTCGACAAATGCGGCAGAAAGTAACTCACATCGTCCATGCTGATCCCTTTTTGAGTCAGTATATCTTTCAGTTTGGCGAAACCCAATTTAACTATTTTTTCACCTAAAAGCTTCACATCCTGCTTAATACTAAAAACGGAATGCTCGTGTATCTCCTCGGAAGTATAATCCTTGTAACTTTTCAATGAACCGTCATCCAGTTTCTCTGCTCCCATGTACATACAGGCTTCTTCCTGATTGGCGTAAGAGCAGCCTTCGATCCAGTCTATTTTAAGCGAAACGCCTTCCGTATTAGGTTTTGATTCAACCAGAAAAGCCCCCGCTCCGTCGGACAACATCCATCTTAAGAAGTCCTTTTCAAATGCCAGAAACGGATTTTGTTCCAGCCTGATCAGCTGCTGAACTTCCTCTTCAAACTGTCCGGCCCGCAAAACAGGCGACAACCTCTCAGAGGCACATGAAACTGCCTTTTCCTTACTTCCTACTTTGACAGACATGTAAGCGTATTTCAAGGCATGCATGCCCGCACAGCATACGCCCGACGGGGAAACCACCTCTATCGGCCCCGTCTCCGGAAGGTATCCATGCACCATGGAACCGTGAGAAGGCATCAGCTGGTCGGGACTGGAGGTAGCGCAGCTGAGGAGATCCACCTTACTAATTTCACCTGGTTCATTTTTGAACAACTGCCGGACCGCAATAGCAGCCATCTCCGCATTGGTGTGTGTAGGCGTACCATCCGTTTTGAGGGCGTAGTACCTGTTTTTTATTCCGTTATTCCTTAAAACAATGGCTTTGGATTTGGAAGGTTTTCCGTTGATGTATCCTAAGTATTCTTCCATTTCATCATTTGAAATGGGTTCATTCGGCAAAAACTTGGCAATTCTTGTAATATATGCTTCTGACATTATTATTTGATTTCAACACCACAAAAGTATTCTTTTTTCTTCTTAATCGTATTTCCGGTAAAAGGTGCTATCAGCAAATTATAGACCAGTAAAAGCATCGGGGCAACCATAAACAGTGCAACCAGCAGGTAGTATTTGAAAAAACCGACCAACCGTTTTCTTTTGGCAGGAGTGGTACCTTTTTTCTTGATAAGGCCGGCCCATATCCTGAACAGCTTTTTCGCCCTTTGTTCAATAAACAAAATATCCGTCGGTATTGCAATCAACCCTGTGGCAAGGACATCATTTTGCAAGCCTGCGTAATCACCTTTGACCCAGGCATTTTTTATGATACCCCCAAAAAGAGCCCCGCTTTGTATGTCTTCCTTGCTTACGCCCGGAAACGGAAGAACGCCCCACTTTTTATCTTTTCGCCCAGTCAGCATCCAGTGCAGGATCGTCACCGCGCTCACAAGATTGGACGTGCGGTCCATAAAAGGAATATTGCCAACCAGCTTTCCGCCGGCATCTTTAATGTATTTTTTTACGCTTTCCTGCGAATTAAGCCACATATTCCGGCCAGCGATCAGGGTTACGACGGGCGTACCCGACATTCTTGCCTGAAATTGCGGATCCTGTAAAAGTGTGGTAACAGGCAATGAGGGAGATAAAAACCAGGGCTGATAGCCAATGACGATCAGGTCGTAGCGGTCAGACCCAAATTGGTAAGGTTTTAGTGCAATTGGTTCTTCCAGGACGCATTCGGGCATTTTGTCGAAAAATTCATCCGAAGTCCAGGGAAACACAAAGGGTTTGTCTGGGAAAATCAGCAGACGTTCAATTGACGCAGGATCAAAAGGGGATAAAAACTGGTCGATAATTTCATTCAGCTGTCCGGTTTGTGAGTAATTGACAACAAGTATTTTTCCCATTAAAATGAATCTGTTAATGCTTTGGTCTTACTTCAAATCGGACTGTTTTAGAATTTCCGAATCCTTTACATAATCTGCTATCACTTCTTTCAGGTCTGGATCCAGCTTGCTGAACCCGGCAATAACAGCCTGCTTGTCTTCGTCCAGTTCTTTATTGTACTTCAATATTTTCGGCGCATGCTCCTGAACTGTCAGCCGCAAAAACCGGAACTCCGTATTTGAAGGGTTGCTTTTTATCTCATCTTCCAGCAAATGTGCACCTTTTTTGAAAGTTTTCACCTTCCCGCCTACCCCCTTCTCATACCCAGCCTTTTTCATGATCAGTGCACCTTTGTACGCATTCACCTTAGAAGACGCCTTTTCATTTTCCAGCTTTTCCAGCATTTTATCAATAGGTGCCTCTTCACCTCCGGACAATGCCTTGTAGTAAACTTTACGGCCTATTTCCTGTGTTTTAAAACCAGAAAAAAAGATCAGGAAAACCAGATTAACAGCAAATAATCGCCTCATCTCACTCAAAATTTACGTATTCCACATTAAAAAGGATTGTCAATATTTCATTGACCGTTTTTCCTGCATTCCAGAATCGTATGGTAACTATCCCCGATCAGCGGGTATGTTTCAACAACTTCAAAACCTGCCTGCCTTACCAGGTCTTTCATAACTTCGACGCGGTACATTTTGCTGTTCCCATTGGCCATGATCGTAAAATAAAGAGATGTAGCCACCAGACTATAATGTGCTGCAGGATAATTCTGGTTATCAAAAAATGGTTCCAGGATGTACAAAGTCGTGTCTTCGGAGGCAGCCTGCCACGCATTCTGCAATATCTGCACGATTTGTTCCTTCGAGAAGCAGTCCAGAAACTGGCTCATCCAGATCACGTCAGCACCCTGAGGTATTTTCTGGTCAACATCAAGGAGATCAATCTTGTGGAAATCGATCCGTTCCAGTAATCCCAGTTCCGTCGCATTTGCTTTGGCCACATTCAGCTGCACAGGCAAATCCAGAATTTTGATTTTCACTTCGGGGTCGTAATCGCAACATGCAAAAGACCATTTTCCGGTATTGCCGCCCACATCAAATATCATTTTCGGTTTCTTCCGGAAAACAATTTTGAGCGCCTCGGGAAATGCGTTATCGGAATAGTAGTGATCAAATTCAAACCATGACGTTTTTGCCGGCTCCGGCAGGATCGAAAGACCTTCATATATGGTGGGCCAGTCGCCCAGCACCTTGAGACCTTCGGGCTTTCCGTTCACAATACTTTTTGTCATGGCTTTCGCCCCGAGATAACAAACATCATTCATGAAATTGACATTCACCTTGGTCATCTCGTCTTTCAGAAGAAAAAAGCCGACCTTACTGATCTTCACCAGCGAGTTTTCAATTTCCACGACACCGATGATCTCGGCAGCTTCAATCAGCAATGTGATGCCGTACTCGGAAACATCCAGCTTTTCGACAATCGTGTCAATGCTCACTCCCTGACGGTGGGAACTGATAAACTGGAGAATCCCCAGGTCCCGCAAGGCAATGACCGCCTGAAAATACATCGGGCCGAATGCTATTTTCTGGGCTTCATACTTGGCTTCAATAGCCGACAATTCTTTTTTCATTCTGTGCTTTTATAGTTCCTTACTTTCTGCCGAAGCAGCTATCATCCTGTTCTTGTATCGTCTTCTGTATCTTTTTTTCTTAAGATCTTCTTCATGCCAAATAATATACTTCCCCATGGTCCCTCTGAACCTCTGGAAAAAATTTTCCCTGTCCGAGAGTTTCACAAAACCTTCTCTTGTTGTGTTTTTCGGGTCAATTTCAGGTTCGTAGAGGTTCATGATCTTCAGCGTGTCGACCACTGTCGGAAGTAATCCGATGGGCAGCTCGAAGCGCCTGATGAACTTTCGCATGTAGCTGGTTTGTATAGGATCGGTGGCGAGGGCTATTTTTGAAAACCCGAGTTTTTTGGCCAACCGGTAAGAGTAGTAAACGTTTTCCGTGCTGTGTTCCGCTTTTTCTTCGGTGAACAAATTGGCCTTTGGAATACCCAGCGCCTCCGCGTAAGTGGCCATCACCCGGCTTTCGATATATGGAGTAGCCACCGCAGAGCCCGAAAAAATGACGTTTTTGGTATAGCCGTTGGAGAAAAGATAATAGGCCCAGTGTATGCGCATCTGCAAAACCATGTCCCATTTCTCTCCGTTGTAAGGAAACCCCGGAACAATAACTGCGTCATAGGGCTGATTTTCAAGGCCTTTATGATAAGCTTTCGCTGCCGAGCGGTATAGAATTTTCCCACATCCTGAAAATATGAACGCAGCTAACAACGTGAAGATCAACGGGACAATTCGCACAATTATGGGCTATCGGTTAACGAGTAAGCTGTGAAACGTTTACCAAATAAGGCAAACAAATCACAGCTTACAAAAAATTCGCTTTGGTATCGGTAATAAAATACTGGTTTTAAAAATAAGCAATTCTATTCATTTTTTATCCCTTAAATTGCTTGCTCCACTTTTTATACAGCTTGGAATCTATCTCGTTATTGATTTTATAAACGCCTCCGGCCCAATAATTGCGGAAACCAAACCCTCCGGCTTTCCCTTCAACCTTTTCCGTATAAAGCATTTTTTTGGTGCTCAGATCTATGAAAGTGACCCAGGCTGTGAGTTTTTCGGCTGTTTTACTAAGGCTTTCCACAACATATACCACGCCGATCCCGTCTTTTTCGCTTAACGAGTATTTCGCAACCGACTTTTTAACCTGGTCTTCCGTGATACTGTATGCATCGTCTGTGATGTTGTCCGCAACATTTGCCGCCTTGTTGAGCTTCACCATGTCCTCCACTTTGGACATATACTGATCATCTTTAAGGCTGAAAGGTTTCTGAAGTGAAAACTTCTTCGGCTCCATTTCGATCAGATTATTCCAGCTTACCATGTGCTGGTTCTGAATGGCACTGGGATCAGTAAAACCGATTTTACCGATATACTTTGCCTGCGTAAAATCCAGGCCCAGGAATACCAGTTTTGCCTTGCCCGAAAAAAGATCTGCCATAGAATTCTGAGCGGAAACATTTCCGCCCACAAGCAATACCATTACAAAGAGTAACAACTTTTTCATAACACCGAAAATATTAAAATGAGAAAAAATAATGTTCAGACCGTTGATTTTTGATGATTAACCTGTGTTGCATGGCCGTTACTTCAATTTTTTATCAAGAAATGCGGCCAGTGATTTCCCTGCTTTTGCGTAAGACTCGGCGATCCTTACGCCAGTGTCAAAATCAAAACCTCCGAACTGGCCACCAGGCACATTCCGCATGGTAATTTCGGCAACCTTGGAAGATTTATTCGCCGATTCCACCAGGTCGATTTCATAATCCACGTAAGCGTTTTTCCGCATCACTCCTACGTTGAAGCCGGGCTCGACGAATTTCGTGCGGACAATAAAAGTGTATGCAGCGTCCGGTCTGGCCTGAACCGCTGTCAAGCCTTTGTCTTCCATTCCTTTATTAAAAAGCTCTTCGAACTTTGGTTCGTAGCGGTTTTTTCTGTCATCTGCCCAAGCCTTTCGCCAGGTATCTCCCTTACCCGCTTCCTTCCCATTATATTCAGCCGTTTTTTTATCAAGATACTCCTTTTCGGTAGCAAATTTGCCTACCCCAAACTCAGAATAATCGTACTCTACATTCACTGTTTTCTGACCGGACAATACGTTCACATCCCCGGACCTCAAATCCACCCGCTGGGCAAACAAACTGCTCGTGCCTCCTGCAACAATAGCTATTACAGCTACGTAAATCAACTTTTTCATGTTTTTTATCTTTTATTTTTATGGTAATAGAGGCGTCAAATATATACCAATTTTTCAGGTTTGCGTTTCTCCTGTTTGTATATTCGAAAGGTTAGTTCTTCAGCGGTTATAAATTCCAGGGAGGGGGTTACGCGCAGTCTGGATTTGAACAAAGAATACAGCATTTCTTTGAAAACAGCGGTTTGCAGTTGCAGCGGTAACAGGATCGTGATCTCATCATTTCCGAACTCGTTTTTGGAAACAACCACCTGGTAAAGCTCAATTTCCTTGACCATATCCAGTATGTCAAAAAGTGCCGGCGGAAATATAGTAGTACCTTTAAATTTGATCATCTGCTGCTTGCGCCCTACCACCGGCCCAAGCCGGGTGCTGCGACGGCCACACGCACAGGGGCTATAATAAACATGGCATAAGTCTCCTGTTTTGTAACGCAAAAGCGGCATTCCCTCTACACCCAGTGTTGTCACCACTACTTCTCCCAGCTCACCTTCACTCACCACATTGCCTTCCTCATCCACCACTTCCAGGATCAGCAAACCGGGATTGAGGTGCCCGCCTTTTCCTTCTATGCATTCAGTAAAAGCAGCCCCCATTTCGGTGGAAGCATAGGTTGAATACAGCTTAACATCCCAATCCGAAGTAATCCTTTTCCCAAGTTCATTGAGCGAGAAATCCGGGTTCCGGATCGGCTCTCCTATGCATATGATGGATTTAATATTGGAAGCTTTGTAGTCGATCCCGTTTGCCACTGCATAATCAATAAGACGTGGAATGAACGACGGGATCGCGATAATGACCGTTGGAGAAAACCGCTGAATGGATTCCCATTGAAGGTATGGCGCCCCGGGGCCAACGCGGATCATCCCGGCGCCCATTTTACGGGCACCCATCCAGTAGGCCAAACCGGCCATAAAACGACGGTCGATGGTGGTCATGAGCTGGTAAATATCCTCCTCGCTCCCACCTGAACAACGAAAGGACTCTGATTCATTCTCGGCGAGCCTTTCCACATCGGCGTCAGTCAGGTAAAATGCCACAGGATCGCTCAGTGTCCCTGATGTAGTTACAAAATCGGTGATCCTGTTTTTCGGGACACAGAGGAAATCATCATTAAATCCCGCAAGGTCGTCCTTCGTTGTGAACGGCAGCCGTTTTAAATCCTCGGGTGACTGAATGGAAGCAATATCGATGCCTGTTTCGCGAAATACTTTTTGATAATAAGGAGAATTCGCCGAAACATATCTCAGCAACTGGCGAAGCTTCTCGCCTTGCAGAGCATTTGTGATTTCAGATGTCATGTCAGGGATAGGATAAATACGATGATTCGGATTGGATAGCTAGCCTTTTTTACATTCTTCGATCTTTGCCCTGATGGCTTTTTCTTCGTTCAATGAAGACACCACGTGCAACAAAGATTCCTGATAGTAGCTGATTGCTTTTTCAAAATTCTTATTTTTCTGATAATAATCTCCCAAAAACAAATAGGTAAGATAACTCTCCGGATTATTGGCTACGAATGCCATTTCTTCTTTCGGGGTGAGTTCAAAAGGGATCCCGAGCATAACATATTTGCTGATGCGCTGCTTGGTTTGCTTGAATGCTTCAAACTTTTTATAGTCCTCAGAGTTCAGGAAAGGATCCTTTTGAATGGTGAGCGAATCCACAGCCGCGAATTTTCCGTTTTGCGCAAACACTTTGTTCAGATCATAGTAAATAAATTCACCAAGCTGGTAGGGAGGCGTTGAAATCCATAGCTCGCGCCTGGCTGGCTTAAAAAGAATCCCGTGATGCGCAATGAGCTGGTTCAGCGATCTGGCATTGCCGTAACCTATAAACTGGTCCTTTACACCCATCTTATCCCTCAAAATCTCCGCCGCATCTTTGGTATCGATCGGGTATTTGCGCGTCATCAGCTCGCTCATCCGGTCAAATCTCGATTTCGAATCTGTGTCTTTGATATTATTGATATTGACCGGGTCTTTCACAAATGCATTACCCTGATAATGATTGGCACAAACGAGATAGTCCTTGCCCGACTCGTAAACATCCATTTTCTGAGGCGATTTTTCAATTATAACCGCCTTATCGTCCGCCGCAGAGCCAATTAGTAAAGATTCCGAAACGAACGTTTCGCTCTTTTTCGCAATTTTTGCCGCCTCTTCAATTGTGCCTGCATACTGGAGAATTTCCCTCGCCAGCAGTGAAATAGGCTCCTTGGCGGTGTAAGGAATGTCGGATTTGGAAGCGTTAAGTGTGACAGTTATTCCCTTCTCATTCATCCCCGAAACCACCCCCGTTAAGCCGGCCCAGGAGTAGGAGGCAAATTTGTAACCATTGTCGGGATTCATGAACACGATGAGCTTATCCTCGGCAAATGCATCGCCCATATAAAAATCAAAATTGCGGGCTATCAGCAGGGTGGAATCATTGGAAAGCCCGTGGTTAACAGCAAATGAAGTACAGCCGACCATATTAAGATCCGTCAGTGCGTGCCCGATGTCATGCGCCGCATGATAGTTGAGGATTCGGTAATATTTCGGACCGATGTAATTGAATTGATCTGAAAAAGACTGGGCGACCCCGTAAATTTCCTGCTGGTTTTCTTCCGGAATATATTTATAAATATCTCTGTTGAACCAGCCCACAAACCCCTTAAGAACCTGCAGAAAAAAAGCGTTCGGAATCATTTCCTTGATCTGGCTCACAAAATGAACTTCCTGTTTCTCCATCAGCTCTTTTGCCAAAACCCCATAAATCAGGCCCCTTTCGTAAGGACTTCCCTCAAGGTACATTTCCCAGATCCCATGATTATTTTTTTTCAACCAGCAATTACCCACCGCGTAATGATCCGGCCCTAATTGTACGCGTTGGTAACTCTCGGCAGTTTTAGTACTTTCAAGCCTGGGTGTGGGTACTTTGATGCGCAGCATGAACAGCCCGAAAAGGATACCGCAGATCAACACAAAAATGCTTACTGATTTCAGCACAATCCGCGCTGCTTTATTTTTTGGCCACATACTAAGTTGAACGAAGGAGAATCAAAATTAAGAATAAATGAGCATCCGTTATATAAAAAGGCTTTCAGAAGATGCGATGCTCGGGCTTTGGCAAATGTCCGAATCCTGGCAGGAACTAAGCGAACAACTGCAACTATCCGCTGCTGATCACCAAGTTCTGGAAGGCAAAAAAACAGAGAGCCGCAAGAAAGAATGGCTTGCCTGCCGGGTGCTGTTAAAAGCAATGGCCCCGGAATCCGGACGCATTACTTATGATGAAAATCGTAAACCACATGTTACAGGGAACAATCACTTCATTTCCATGTCGCATTCCGGCGATTTTGCGAGTGTTTATCTGCACAAAAAAAAATCTGTCGGAGTAGATATTCAAAAAATGAAAAATTCCATTTCGAAGGGTGCTGATTACTTCCTCCATAGTTCCGAACAGGCGTGGGTTGACTTTTCCGATAATCTTACCATGCACCTGATATGGTCCGCCAAGGAATCCGGTTTTAAATATGCCGGCAATTCCGAGCTGGATCTGAAAAAACATATTGTTACAAAACAGTTTTCCGGCAACCAAAATGGTATTATTGAGGTTTCCATTGATGATACCATTTTCAAATCCGTTATGGTGAGCTATGATACTTTCGAGGATTATGTGCTGACCTGGACCCTATAATACTGACAACCACCATTTCCAATCCTGAACCTTTTATGCGTAAGCTGATAGTACCCTTTTTGATTCTTTTAGCCGTTCAACTTTTTGCACAAGTCCCTTCGCAATCATCCAGTGAAATTTTTCAAAACATCAAGAAACTGAATGTTCTGGGATCAGTACTGTACATTGCAGCACACCCTGATGATGAAAATACACTGATGTTATCTTATTTGTCAAAGGATCAGCTGGTTCGTACTGGTTACCTTTCCCTCACGAGGGGCGACGGCGGCCAGAACCTCATCGGACCGGAGCAAGGTTACAATATCGGGGTGATCCGGACACAGGAACTACTTGGCGCGCGCAGAATTGACGGGGCGCAGCAGTTTTTTTCAAGAGCCTATGATTTCGGGTTTTCCAAAACAAGGGACGAAACTTTACGTTTTTGGGACCAGGATAAGGTTTTGGGCGATGTGGTGTGGATGATCCGTAAGTTTCAGCCGGATGTGATCATCACACGTTTCCCGCCTGACCCTCGCGCCGGGCATGGCCATCATCAAACCTCGGCTTATCTGGCTGAGAAAGGGTTCAGCATGGCAGCTGATCCGACGGCTTATGCCGACCAATTGAAATACGTAAAAACCTGGCAAGCCAAACGTCTGGTTTGGAATACATTTACACCCGGCTTCACCAACAAGCCGCCAACCGGAGAGAAAAACCCATTTATATCAATTGAAATCGGAGGGTACAATCAGATACTCGGCAAATCTTACACTGAAATCGCCGCAGAGAGCCGTAGTCAGCATAAAAGCCAGGGCTTTGGAAGTGCCCCTGCCAGAGGTGAGCGAATCGATTATTTCCTGCATAAAGTTGGTGAGCAGGCTGAAAAAAATCTGTTTGACGGTATAGATGTCAGCTGGAAACGGGTAAGCGGGAGCGAGAAAGTCGAGTCATTGATACTGGCTGCTATTAAAAATTATAAGGTCGATAAACCATCTGCATCCATTCCCGATCTGTTAAAAATCAACTCGGAACTGAACCGTCTTGATTCTGCTGATTTATATGTAAAAGCTAAGAAAGAAGAGGTTCAGGATCTGATAATAGCATGTCTTGGACTTTGGTTTGAAACAAACCCAACAGAGATTTCGGCAGTTCCGGGAGATACGGCATCGATCCGGATATCTGTGGTGAAAAGGTCCGATTATCCTGTAAAACTGGTATCCGTTTCGTGGACAGGCACTAAAAAAGACAGCTCCCTGAATCTCACATTGGCTACCAATGAATTCCATTTATTTCCGGTAAAAGCTCTCCTACCTTCTGACTTAAAGATCAGCCAGCCTTACTGGCTCGAAAAACCGATCGATAAAGGACTTTTTCAAATAGATAACCAGCAAGATATCGGCTTCCCCGAAAACCGCCCGGAAACTACCACAAGCTATCATTTTGAGATCGAAGGGCAACAATTTACTTTTTCAAGACCCTGGATTTACAAATTTACAGATCCGGCCGAAGGTGAAATTTATCGTCCTTTTGAAATAAGGCCTGCCGTTACAAGTACTATTACCGAACCGGTCCTCATTTTCCCGTCCGTCCAGCCAAAGACAGTAACGATAGTAGTGGAAGCACAGCGTAGTGACGTGAATGGAACCTTGAAACCAGATCTCCCCGCTGGCTGGAAATCCGTACCTGCTTCCCGAAATTTCAGCATCGGCGGAAAATACCAGCAGCAATATTTCACATTCAGCATTACACCGCCGACGGCAAATCAGGAGGTAACTTTTAAATCGATAGCGTCTGTGAATGGGAAAATATATGACAAATCCATCCGGACAATTGCCTACAAGCACATTCCAAGTCAGACTATATTTCCTGTATCCGAAGCCAAACTGGCAAAAATTGATGTCAGGACCACGGTTAAGAACATCGGCTACATAGCAGGTGCCGGAGATGATGTACCTGCGGCATTACGACAAATGGACTGCCAGGTTACTATGCTGAATGAAGCTGCCTTGAGTAAAGATCTGGGGATCTACGATGCGATTGTGGTCGGGGTGCGTGCTTATAATACCGAAAGCAGGCTTGCGAACTATCAGAATAAACTGATGGATTATGTAAAAAATGGTGGTACGATGATCGTGCAGTATACGATCCCATCGGATCAGAAAGTAAAACAGATCGGGCCATTTCCGATTCAGCTCGGGCGGGACAGGGTTGCCGAGGAAGATGCCGAAATCCGGTTTTTGATCCCCGATCATCCGCTTTTGAATTATCCCAACAAAATTACCCAGAAAGATTTTGAAGGCTGGATCCAGGAACGCGGGTTGTACTTTGCCCAGGATTGGGACAGCAACCATTACCAGGCACTATTTTCAAGTAATGACAAAGATGAAAGCAAGAAGGAAGGCAGCCTGCTTTACACGAAATATGGCAAAGGACATTACATTTATACCGGGCTTTCGTTTTTCAGAGAACTCCCGGCGGGTGTAACCGGAGCATACCGGTTGTTTGCCAATATGATATCGGTCGGTAAAAAATAATGGCTTTTCTGCACCCTACTTCACGTTTTTCCTGCGGTTACGCTGAAAATCTTCAAGCACAAATCCGCCCAGTCCCTGCAGATTGCTGTAGTAAGCGCGGCCATTATTTACTTGTGTGAAGTTTTGTACAAACTGCTTCAGATACGGATCGGTAGCGATCATAAAAGTAGTTACCGGGATATCAAGCCTGCGGCATTGTGCTGCCAGCGTAAGTGTTTTGGATATGATTTTCCGGTCTAATCCGAAGCTGTTTTTGTAGTAACGGATACCTTCTTTCAGGCAGGTAGGTTTACCATCTGTGATCATGAAGATCTGCTTGTTGCGGGTTTTCTTGCGTCTCAGAATATCCATGGCCAACTCCAGTCCTGCCACGGTATTCGTGTGGTATGGTCCTACTTCCAGGTACGGGAGATCTTTAAGCTGTATTTGCCACGCGTCATTGCCAAAAACAATGATGTCGAGCGAATCTTTCGGGTATTTCGTACGGATCAGTTCTGCCAGGGCCAGGGCCACCTTTTTGGCTGGGGTGATGCGGTCTTCTCCATAAAGGATCATGGAGTGACTGATGTCTATCATTACTACTGTGGCAGTGGTCGTTTTTTGCTCACGTTCCACCACTTCCAGGTCATTTTCCATCAGCATGAAATCCCCGATTCCATGGTTTATCTGCGCATTTTTAATGGATTCCGTCATCGCGATCTGATCAAGTGTGTCGCCGAACTGGAACTGTCTTATATCACTGCTCAGCTCGTCGCCCACACCCATATGCGGAGTATGGTGGTTACCACCGGATTTTGATCTTTTCAGTTTACCGAAAATTTCATCCAGCGCGCTTTTCCGGATGCTTTTTTCAGCTTTCGGCGTCATGATCATCTTGTTTTCGCCCTCCTGCTGTTCCTCAACGATATATCCTTTTTTCTTAAGATCATCAAAAAAATCACCGATGCCATAAGAGTCATTCGTCAGCGTATATTGCCTGTCCAGCTCGCTCAGCCAGGACATAGCTTCACTGACATCACCAGAGGTCATGAGCAGCAACTGCTGAAAGATCTCAAACAGCTGGTCAAACTTATTATTCGCTCCTTTTTCGGAAGGGATGAATTTTGAAAAACGATGTCCACGCATAAACGGCCTTGTAAAATGGGTACTTAAAACAGACGGCTACTTTCAAAGTTAATCGAAAGTAGCCGCATATTATATTGATTTGGCGAATTAGGCTTCTGTCGCGCAGAATTCCTCAAATGCCATTTGCAGATGTTGCGCGATCATTTCAGCAGAACGGCCTTCAATGTGATGACGCTCAACGAAATGGATCAGCTCTCCGTCTTTAAACAAAGCCACTGCTGGTGACGAAGGCGGATAAGGCAAAGTATATTCACGCATCTTCGCAGTTGCAGCCAAATCAGCTCCGGCAAAAACAGTTGCCAGGTGGTCTGGTTTAATTTCGCTTCTCGACAACGCTGCCCTTACACCCGGACGTGCCGCTCCCGCTGCGCAGCCACATACTGAATTGATCACAACCAAAGCAGTTCCCTTGGTATTTTGCATGAAGTTGTCCACTTCTTCCGCAGTTGTAAGATCCTGAAAGCCTACATTTACCAATTCCGCTTTCATCGGAGCCACTAATTGTGGTGGATACATATTTTTTAAAGTTTAAAGTTGATTATTTTATTAGGCTTTCGGTCGTCGGCTATCGGCCGTCGACCTGTTTGATATATTAACAATTTCAATACAAAAGCAAAAACCGACGGCCGAAAGCTGATAGCCGACAGCTACATCTACATAAATCCAAGTTCCAGTTTCGCTTCCTCCGACATCATTTCAGTTGTATAGGGAGGATCGAAAGTCAGTTCTACACTTACATCATTAACCCCCTCCACTTCCCTGATTTTTTGTTCAACCTCACCCGGCAAAGTTCCCGCCGAAGGACAGGAAGGGGAAGTCAAAGTCATGGAAACATACACGTTGTTAATAGGAAATATTTTAAGATCGTAAATCAGTCCAAGCTCATAAACGTCCACCGGGATTTCCGGATCATAAACCGTTTTGATCGCTTTAACAACTTCTTCGTGCAATTCTGATTCTGACATTTTATTTCTGTTATAAATGTATTCTTTTAAAACGGCCTCTTAATTCGCAACGTTCTCGGATTTAGCCTGAAAAGCTACACCGTAGGCCCTCATTTGCTTCAACATGGAGGCCAGTCCGTTGGATCTCGTCTGAGCAAGGTGCTGGTGCAGCCCGATCCTTTCCATGAAATACAGATCCGTATTGGCAATTTCCTCAGGCGTGTGTCCGGATAAAACCTTTACCAGCATGCTCACCAGTCCGCGTACGATAATCGCGTCACTGTCGGCCTCAAATTTCAACAGGTCTCCATCCATGTAAGCATTCAGCCAAACCCTTGACTGACACCCCTTAATAATATTATCTTCGGTCTTAAACTGCTCTTCCAACGGAGGAAACTGCTTTCCGAGATCAATGATATACTCGTACTTGCTTTCCCAATCATCAAACAATTCAAAATCCGAAATTAGTTCGTCTTGTATCTCGTTAATAGTCATTGTTAAAATTCCGAAAGTGGCTTGGATGAGTGTCTGATGGCTAAAACCTCCACCATCTCATCATTTCTTACATTATATATTATTCGATATTTCGCCACGAAAATCTCCCTGACGTTGGCGACTTTTATCTCAGGAACCTTTCTTCCCATCTTCCCATATTGGGAAAACGCTGGATCAATTCTATCTTTTTTAAAAACATCGTCAAGCCACCGTTTTGAATATGACTCCGACTCTGTATTCAATCGAAGAAAAATAGCATCTAAATCCTGACGCGCCTCGCGGGACCAGATTATTCCAGCCATTTCCTATAAGTTTCCTTCATCTCTTCGTGTGTGTAAAATTCACCGTTATCAATCTGTCGCTTCGCTCTTTCCACTTTGGCCAACAAGATAATCTGCTCTATTACCTCCTCAACTTCCAGTTGATCAGGCATTGTTTCAAGCGAATCAATAAGCAAAGTTTTCGGGATGGTTTCCATATAAGTATAGATTTTGAGGAGCAACTAGCTTTGCAAACTCGAATCAGTACTTGGCGAACAATTCAAAATCCGAAATTAGTTCGTCTTGTATCTCGTTTATAGTCATTTCAATATTCCTTAAATGCGATTATGCAGTTGCTGTGCGAATCTCTACCCAGTTGATGATGGATTCCGCCATGTCTAATCCTGCTTTTGCGACTTCTGCTGCCGGATTTCCGTCATAGCTCATGGATAAATGAAGCGTATCATAGGCCCCGATAAATGAGTTCAGGATCTTTTTGTCCAGAGTACTCAGTTGTTGTTTGTACCAATCCACATCCTTTCTGCCTTTGCCTTTTTTGCCCAAAATCCCATCCAGCGCAACTAAAACTCCAGTGTAGGCTGCGTGACCTGCCAGCTTTACATATTTAGTGTCTTGATAGTACCCCTCATCTTTTCTGGCTTTTTCGCTTAAAAGTTCTTTCGCATTGTCCAGATAACGCCTGGCTTCCAGTATTGTGTTGTTCATTTTATGTGTATGTATTTGATTTGCAAAGGAGGGTATTTCAATTCAAAATCAACCAAGCATTTTCTTCACTTTATGCAGGCCCTGAATAAGCCGGTCGATCTCTTCTTTTGTATTGTAAACAGCAAATGAAGCACGTGTGGTTCCGGTGATCCCGAAACGCTGCATCAAAGGTTGTGTACAGTGGTGGCCTGTCCGTACCGCAATGCCTTGCTGGTCGAGAATTACACCCATATCCTGGTGATGAATACCGTCGATCACAAAAGACAGCACGCTTACTTTTTCTTTCGCTTTTCCTATGATTTTCAATCCTTCAATTTCACTTACTGCGCTGGTCGCATATTCAAGCAGTTCATTTTCATAGGCTGCAATATTGGATTTGCCCAGCGTGTCAACATAATCCAGCGCATACTTCGAGGCAATCACATCCGCTATATTGGGCGTACCGGCTTCGAATTTATACGGCAGCTCGTTGTAAGTTGTTTTAGCAAAAGTCACTTCCTTGATCATTTCTCCCCCACCCCGGTAAGGCGGCATCGCATCCAGCAATTCTTTCTTGCCGTATAAAATCCCCATCCCTGTGGGACCGTAAATCTTGTGTAAAGACAAGGTATAAAAGTCACAATCCAGATCCTGAACATCAATGGTCAGGTGAGAGCTTGCCTGGGCACCGTCTATCAGCACTTTTGCACCAATCCTATGGGCCTTTTCAACAATTTCCTTCACTGGATTGATTGTCCCCAATGCATTGGAAACATGGACTACCGATACAAATTTGGTACGCTCTGAAAGTAGCTTTTCATATTCATCCATCAGCAATTCGCCATCTTCATTAATAGGAATCACTTTCAAAATACAGCCTTTTTCTTCGCAGAGCATTTGCCAGGGCACTATATTGGAATGGTGCTCCATGGTGGTAATGATGATCTCGTCTCCCTCTTTCAGGAATTTGCGACCGTAAGTCTGGGCGACAAGATTAATTCCGTCCGTCGTCCCGTAAGTAAAAATAACCTCCTCGGCCAGCGGAGCATTCAAAAATGCCTGCAACCGACGTCTCGAAAGCTCAAACGCGGAGGTTGCCTTTTCGGCAAGATGATGGATACCTCTGTGAATATTGGCATTATAATGTTCATAGTAACCCGACAATGCATCCAATACCAGCCTTGGCTTCTGAGTGGTAGCTGCATTATCAAAATAAACCAGCTGTTTTCCGTTCACTATTTCATTCAGTATCGGAAAGTCGTTTCTTATGGAATCTATATCGAGCGCGTTGTTCATCTTAATCATTATTTAGAAAAATACCCAACCCATTTGTTCCAGGTTGGGTAGCATTAAGATTAGATTATTATACCGTATGTATCTTGTTAATTACTTGGAAGCCAGCTTGTCAGCAATTACATTTTCAAGATATTCCCGGATCGAATCAATTTTTATCTGTGAAACCACGTCGGCACAAAATGCGAACATCAGCAACGACAGCGCTTCAGGCTTGGAAATACCGCGTGAACGCATGTAAAACAAAGCTTCTTCGTCAATCTGGCCGGTCGTTGTTCCGTGCGAGCATTTCACGTCGTCCGCAAAAATTTCAAGCTGCGGTTTGGTATTCATTGTTGCCTCCGTAGAAAGAACAATATTTTTACAGGACTGAAACGCATTTGTTTTCTGCGCATCAGGACGAACGAAGATCTTGCCATTGAAAACCCCCTTTGCTTTGTCCCTTAAAATCCCTTTATACAATTCATTGCTTTCTGAATTGGGCTTGCGGTGATCTGCAACGGTATGGTTATCAACATGCTGAGTACCATCCGGGAAATACAGACCGTACATATGTGCCTCGCAACGTTCGCCATCAATAATAATATTGAGGTTATTTCGGGTGAAACGTCCGTTCAGCGTTACCGTCCCAGCATAGAAATGCGATCTGTCAAGCATCCGCACTTGTGTGGTCCCTACGTGATAAGAGTTTTCACTTTCGTTCTGGACTTTATAATATTCTACATTGGCTTCTTCGCCCACATAGATCTCAGTAACAGAATTGGTAAAAGAACGCTCGTTACCTAATGTACGGAACGCCTCAGCAAGCTTCACCTGCGCATTACGCCCTACCGCAATGATGTTACGCGGCTGGCTTCCCACGTTCTGCGTTCTCGCGTCACTCACAAAACGAAGTATGATAGGATGTTCTACCGACTGATTATCAGGGACATTTACAAAAATACCATCCTGTGTAAAAGCGGTATTCAACGCGGTAAAAGCGTCGTTATCGTCCTGCGTCAGTTCGTTGAAAAAAGAATTGACCAGTGACGGATTCTTTTTATAGGCATTTGCCAGTGAATCTATTGTAATCTGGTCGGAAGAAGATACGATCCTGGAAAGCTCAGGGCTGTAATGACCATTGACAAAATAGATGATATTAGCGTCTTGTACAGGAATTTTCAGATCTTCGAGATCAGCCAGTTCGATAGAACTGTCGGCATTGAAATTATAGGAAACGCTGATCAGGTCCCGCACGTTGCTATACTTCCATTCTTCATTTTTGATTGTTGGAAAACCCAGTTCATCGAACTGGGCCAGCGCTGCACGTTTTTTCTGGTGAAAGGCTGATCCTGCCTCACCGTTCATTACAGACTCACGGGCGTGAAAATCTGTAATCAGCCTGGTTTTCAAATCTATTGTTTCGGTACTCATTCAGTTATCAATATGGATAGTAATCATGTTAAGGAAGCATTTGAAGGACAAACCCTCACGAATGATTCTTAACCTACTGCTTCGACTTCGGCCTTGATCCAGTCATATCCTTTTTCTTCCAGCTCAAAAGCCAGTTCTTTCGGACCTGATTTCACGATTCTGCCTTTGTATAGTACATGGACAAAATCCGGCACAATGTAATCCAGCAAACGCTGATAATGGGTAACAACAATCGTGGCGCGCTCAGGAGAACGTAAGGTATTAACACCTTCTGCAACGATCCGGAGTGCATCGATATCCAAACCTGAGTCTGTTTCATCCAGTATCGCGAGCTTGGGCTCAAGCACCGCCATTTGAAAAATTTCATTTCTCTTTTTCTCTCCGCCTGAAAAACCTTCGTTCAAAGCGCGTTTCAAAAGAGAATCGTTCATACTTACCAGTTTCGCCTTTTCACGTACCATTTTTAGAAACTGAGCTGCATCCAGCGGATTTTCACCCCGGTATTTGCGAATTTCGTTAACTGCCGTCTTAAGGAAGTTGATCGTTGTAACGCCCGGAATTTCAACAGGATACTGAAACGCAAGGAAAATACCCTCAGCCGCCCTATCCTCGGGTGCCATTTCCAAAATATCTTTTCCGTCATAAATAACAGTCCCGCCGGTAACTTCATATTCTTCCCTGCCTGCCAGCACCGACGCCAACGTACTTTTACCGGAACCATTAGGCCCCATAATTGCATGCACTTCACCGGGCTTTACTTCCAGGTTAATACCTTTTAATATTTCCTTACCTTCAATAGAGGCACGTAATTCATTAATAGAGAGCATAACTAATTTATACTTAATATATAGTTCGTGGTAATTTACCGCAAAAGTAACAAGCTTTGGGCGTAAAAGAAAATCACACGCAACGTCTTGGAATACAAGCTGCATATATTGAACAACCTTTTTATATACATGGTTGTTCCCCGAAATCACATATTTCTGAGTAAAAGGCAAACCAGGCAGCCCCGGGCCAAAGGCCCGCTTCCTAATTGCAGATTATGCGTTTACTTTGCGTTCCATACAGTACATTCATTTATACTTCTATGTCTACAAACTCACTTTTGGGATCCAGAATAAATGTTTCCTCGGAAACAGGGACGTTAAAGAGGCTACTCATACACAGCCCCGACCGCGGGCTGGAAAAAGTGGTTCCTAGCAAGGCACAAGACTGGCTTTTTGAAGATATTGTACATCTTGGCACGATGCGCCGCCGCGAATACGATTACTATGTCAAGCTGCTGCTCTACTTCCTGGACCCGGCTAAAATCAAAGGAAAACTGGACCAGATCGACTCCGATACAACCCGGTCATTTTACATTCCGGGATCAGAAAGTTATTTTGATTCCGACTACGTGGTAGACATCGAAAAGTTATTGGGGGAAATACTGAAGAATGACAATGTCCGTGTAAAACTCACGGCAGCCATATGCGGGATAGAAAAATGTTCTTTCAGCACGCAAGAAGAGTTGAATGCCTATGATGCCCGGGAGCTTGCTAAAATATTCATTTCAGGCTCATATGCAGACAAAAGAATGCTGTTTGCGCCCTTGCCCAATCTTATTTTCATGCGGGATATAGGTATTGTCATCAACGACCATATTCTTTTGAATAAACCTGCAAAATCAGCCCGGACAAGAGAATCGATCCTGGCCCAATTCGTGTTTTTCTATCATCCTATGTTTTCCCACATAAAGGGTAACATTATAGAAATCCCGGAAAACGAACATCATTTTCTGCTTCCTGACGAAGAAAAGGCCAGTGATTACCACCGTTGCACGCTTGAGGGCGGCGACGTCATGATGGTTGCGCCCAATCACCTCCTGATAGGATGCAGCGAACGGACTTCGGTTTACGCGGCGCAACAGGTTATGAAAATTCTGTTTGCAAAAAATGTAGTGGATAAGATCACGATTATCAAAATCCCCAAAAAACGGGATTACATGCATATTGACACCATTTTTACACAAGTCAGGAAGAATATATGGGTATTGCTCGGATCCCTGGCAAGATTAGGTGACGAATCGAAGAAAAAGGACGTACTTCATTATTTTGCGCCAAAGGATAGCAACAAAGAATTCCGCATCCTGCAGTTTGTAAAGGGTAATGAAGAAAACCCGCTTGAAATCGAGAATCTGGAAGACCTTTTAACACAGATCAGCGTAAAGGACCTCGGCACCAGCGAACCCGTCAGATTCATATATTCCGGTAACAACGAATTCCCTTATGGCGAACGTGAGCAGTGGACCGACTCATGCAATTTGCTGGCTTTAAAAGACGGCGTAGTAGTCGGTTACGACCGAAATGACAAGACTCTTGATGCATTCCGGAACGAAGGCTTCGCGGTCATCAGTGTCAAGGATATGCTCGACAAATTCGAAAACAATGAATTATCGCCCGAAACATTGAACGACACTTTTATCACGCTTCCCTCCGCTGAGCTTTCACGGGCAAGAGGCGGCTCCCACTGCATGAGCATGCCGATATGGAGGGAAATTTAATCTTGTAATCGCAATATTTCAATCGTAAATTGCAGTAATCAACAACTACTCCTATGCGCGTTATCACTTCCTCCGCCCAAATACAGCCACAATCCACTTCGAGGATTATGATGATAAGGCCTGTCCGGTTTGCTTTTAATGCAGAAACTGCCGAAAGCAATAAATTCCAGAAGGCATCTTCCGCCGAGAATACCGGAGAAGCTGCTCAAAAGGAAGCACAGGAAGAATTTGACCTGATGGTAGACCAGCTTGACAAAGCGGGAATTGATCTTCACATTTTTGACGATACAGACGACATTTACCGGCCCGATGCCGTGTTTTCCAATAATTGGGTGTCATTTCACCAGAGTGGTAAAGTTGTTCTTTATCCAATGATGGCCGAGAACAGAAGGGTGGAACGTCGCCCGGATATTATTAATGATCTGAAAAAAGATTTCAAGATAGAAGAGATCATTGACCTTACCTATTTTGAAAAGCAAGGAAAATACCTTGAAGGAACAGGCAGTATGGTACTGGACCGCCGGTACAAAATAGCATATGCATGCCTGTCGCCCCGTACCCATCAGGAAGTCCTCGACGCTTTTGCCGAGGCATTGGGATATGAAGTAGTTGCTTTTTCTGCATCAGACGAAAACGGCAAACCCGTTTATCATACCAATGTAATAATGTGCGTCGGTGACATTTTTGCGGTAGTATGTCTTGAAGCTATTAAAGACCCCGATGAAAGACAACTTGTACGGTCCGCGCTGGAAGAAACGAAAAAATATATTGTGGAAATTTCTCTGGATCAGGTGAGGCATTTTGCAGGCAATATGCTGATGGTCCGTAATGACAAATCCGACAAATTCCTGATCATGTCCACCCAGGCTTATGACTCCCTTACCACGAGACAAAAAGACAATCTGAGCGACTATGCCCGCTTGCTGCATACTGATCTGGCCGTCATCGAAGGGAACGGCGGAGGCTCCGCGCGATGCATGATGACAGAAATTCATTTACCCAGAAAGTAATCTCATAAAGCAAAAATGCCCCGGTTTCGGGGCATTTTTGCTTGCTACTGACTATAACTGATTAATCGTTCAAATCAGCCTTAACCTTGGCAATTTTGTCTTTTGTCTCTGCTTTAAAGTTATCCCACTTTTCTGCACTCTCGTTCTGGACGTCTTTCCAGGAATCTTTCAAGTCTTCCTTTTCAGCGTTAAGTTCCTTTTTGCGTGCCTGCCATTTTTCTTTTTCAGCGGCAGTTGCTTTTTCCATTTTCTGATCTGCTTCTTCTATTTTTTTGTCCACTTTCGCTACAGCATCATCAATATCTGCTTTCAAAGCGTCCTTTTCCTCTTTCACTTTTGCCTCGAATTCATTTCCAGCCTCTTTGATATCGGACTTCGCCTCATCGACATTTTCGTCCATATCATTTTTTGCTTCTTCAACAGTTTCGTTTGCAGAGTCTTTTGTTTTATCAGAACAGCTGCTAAATGTTAGCATGCCCAAGGTTAGCATTGAAGCTACCATCCATGTTATCTTTTTCATCTCTCTAGTGGTATTTTAAATTAAACTTTAAGAATTACATTTTCACAATACAAAAATCTGACCAAACACCTGAAAGCATTTTTCAAATGGATTTGTGGAGAATAATTCTCAGGTTCCGAAAGTTAAGTTCATGAATTTTAGAACCTCGTAGTGCACTGATAACAGCCGTCCTTTGTTAACTATTAAAATAACAGATCGGGAAGATAGATTTCTTGATACTCATTCCTTTTATAACCAGTTTTGTATTTTATTGATATCCGTTTCAGCATTATGTCCAAATTATACGTTCCAGCCCTGTTATCAGTTTTTTCTTTTTTTATAAATCCGGGAGAAGGAATTGCGCAAAGCGACACATTGAGTGCCCGAAATCTGGACGAAGTCACAGTCAATGCGTTCGAATCCAGAACGAAACCACTGGCTACAACAGCAACGGTTGCATTGATCACGCCTCAGTTACTTCAAAGATATTCGCCTACCACCTGGACAAATGCCATCAATACGGTACCAGGTGTAAGAATGGAAGAACGTTCACCCGGAAGCTACCGGTTCTCTGTCCGTGGAAGTTTGCTGCGGTCACCTTTCGGCGTGCGAAACATCAAATTCTACTGGAACGGTATTCCGTTCACTGATGCCAGCGGGAATACCCCTTTAAATTCCATCGATTTCAATGCCGTACAAGGAATGGAGATCATCAAAGGCCCGGGAAGCAGTATTTATGGAGCAGGAACCGGTGGTGTAGTGCTGCTGCAGAGCCACAATGAAAATGACTATCAGAACAGGGTCGAGCAAAGTGTAAGTTTTGGCAAATACGGTTATCAGAACAGAAACTCCAACATCCAGATCGGGGATATTTCTATTCAGTACGGGCATAGCGAGCAAGATGGTTACAGAAAACAAAGTGCTATGAACCGGGATGCGATCCGCTTTGCTTCATCATCGAAAATCGGAGAAAAAGGCACACTATCGCTACTTGGAATGTATTCTGACCTGAGTTACCAGACACCTGGGGGAATAACCCTTGCACAATACCAGACCGATCCGACGCTCGCCCGGCAGTCTACATCAGCGGTTCCCGGCAGTGAGGCACAACATGCCGGAATTTATCAGAAACTGGCGTTTCTGGCGGGGAATTACACGCTACAACTTTCAGATAACTGGACGCAATCGAATTCGCTTTACCTCACTTCCACCGATTTTGCCAACCCATTTATTTCCAATTTTGAAAAACGCGACGAACAAGGATTCGGCGGGAGGAATTTCTGGCAAAACCGTTCGCAGATCGGTGACGTCAAAACAAACTGGACAACGGGTTTTGAATGGCAGTTTGGAAAATCAGCGCAAAGAAATTACGATAACAACGGCGGAATTCCAGGAGAACAGCAGACTGTTGAAGATATCCGAACCACTAATTTATCGGTTTTCAGCCAGCTCGAAGCAGTACTTTTTACAGACCTTACAGCAAGTGCCGGCCTGAGTTATAACACTTCCAAATATAAGTACGAGCGCTTTTTTGTGCTTCCTTACAGCCGGGAGCAGCGAACGTTTGACGGTATATTCACACCAAGATTTGCCATTAACAAAATCCTTGCAAAAAACTGGGCGGTGACAGCCTCCTACAGCGGCGGATTCTCCCCTCCTACCTTGCAGGAAGTAAGACCTTCTGCCGGAGGTTTCCGCAAAGACCTTGATGCCGAGAGAGGAAACAACGCGGAAATCGGGGTCAGAAAAACTGGTAAACTCATTACCGGCGAAATCAGTGTCTATCAATTCGGTTTAAAACAAACCATTGTCCGGAGAACGGATGAGGCAGGTTCGGAGTTTTTCATCAATGCTGGCAAAACTCGCCAGAGAGGGCTGGAATGGACGCTGGCTTACGATATTATCTCCGACCCGAAATCTCCGGTGATGCTGAAATTATGGAATAGCGGTACTTACACAAAATACACTTTCGAAGACTTCCAGCAAGCCGAAACCGACCTGAGCGGAAAATTGATACCGGGAATCCCGAGATTTACCCAAAACTCCGGACTGGATGCATTGTTTAAATATGGTTTGTCTGCATTTGTTACCTACCAGTACGGAGCTTCTTTTTATCTCAATGACGCCAATACTGTTAAGAATACCCCATACAACCAATGGATTGCGCGTGTCAGCTGGAAGAAAAACTGGGGCGCACATTTTTACAGCGAGCTTTCAGCTTCTGCCGAGAAAGTCAACGCCGGGATTTACAGCCTCGGATATGATCTAAATGCCTTCGGAAACCGTTACTACAATGGTGCTCCAAAAAGCAACCTCTGGGCTGGCGTAAAAGTCGGCTGGGAGTGGCAGAAAAGTTCAAGATAATGCATTTGTACCTTCATATCCCATTTTGCAGGCAGGCGTGCCACTATTGTGATTTTCATTTCAGTACCAATACTGCTAATAAACGGGCGATAGTGGAAGCAATTGCAAAGGAAATTGTCCTCAGAAAATCCTACCTGCCGGACTCGCCTCTGGAAACCATTTATTTCGGGGGCGGGACACCGTCTCTTCTGGACGGGTCAGAGCTTGACTTATTACTGGATACGATTTCAGGTCAGTTTGCGATAGCCCCGGGAGCAGAAATCACACTCGAAGCCAACCCCGATGATATCAATAAAGAGAAGTCTGAACTCTTTCGCAAAGCAGGGATCAATAGGTTGAGCATAGGTATCCAGTCTTTCCACGAGCCGCATCTTCAGTTTCTCAACCGCATACATTCTGCCGGCGAGGCCGAAAACTGTGTAAAAATAGCGCAGGACGCTGGTCTCGTCAATATCTCCATAGACCTGATCTACGCCATTCCGGCACCCGATCACGGCATTCTGATGGAGGATATGCAAAAGGCATTTGCCCTGACAATCCCTCATATATCCGCATACTGCCTGACTATTGAACCGCAAACCGCTTTTGGTAACTGGCTGAAAAAGAAGAAAATCAAACCCATAGACGAGGAATTCGCGGCCCAACAATTTGAAATGCTGATCAGCACTTTGGCTGAAAATGGTTTTGAACAATACGAAATATCAAATTTCGCCCGCAGCCAGCAATATAGCAGGCATAATACTTCTTATTGGAAGCAGGAACCGTACCTGGGTGTTGGCCCGGCAGCACATTCCTACAATGGGACCAGCAGAGAGTACAACATTTCAAATAATGTCAAATATCTGGAGTCGCTGCAAAAAGGACTAATTCCCGCAACTGTGGAAACCCTAACGGTCGCCGATCAGACTAACGAATATCTGCTGACCGGTTTGAGGACAAAATGGGGCGTGCAGAAGACAAAACTTGAGTTTTTATCCAATAAAAATTTCCATCTGCTCCACCAAGAGAATATCAGAAAGATGACGGAGACGGGCTGGATTTATTCGGACCAGGATTCTATTTACCTCACCGCCTCTGGGAAACTCTTCGCCGACAAGGTTGCAAGCGATCTTTTTATATAATCAGGTGCACTGGTTTTACAATTTTAAAATAATGGACATATTCCGTTAATCCTGCTGACATAAGGCTGTCATACCACTGGCTTTTATTTGTTGCATGAGAGCCACATTATCTGCCATCCATTTTGTATTGGGAATTCTGCGATTGTTAGTCGTTTGCTATGCTCTGGCCAAAACCCGTTTCAGGAAGCAATGCATAGTGGTCCCTGATCAGAAAAAACGCGGTCATCGGTCTGCCGGCAGTTTATTGCCTGGTTTTTTATAAAATAAAAGGCACCGCAAAATCGGTGCCTTTCACTCATGCAAACCATGGTATTACTTATGCAAGTTCTGCATTCAAAGAGATCTCAGCATTCAGTAACTGCGAGATAGGGCATTCTTTTTTTGCCTTATCCGCAATCTCAGCGAACTGCTCGGCCGATACCCCAGGTACCTGTGCTTTCAAGTCGATATGGCTTTTTGTAACCTGTCCTTTTGCCGGATCAAGTGTTATTGTGGCAGTGGCATTCAACTCGTCGGCGGTAAATCCGGCTGCGTTAAGCTCAAAACTTAATTTCATTGCAAAACAGCTTGCGTGAGCTGCAGCAACAAGTTCTTCCGGATTTGTGCCTTTACCCTCTGCGAATCTGGTATTAAAAGAATATTGGGTATTTTCCAACACAGTACTTTGGGTACTTACTGTACCAGTTCCTTCTTTTCCCGTTCCTTTCCAAACGGCTGTTGCTTTACGGTTTATCATCTCTTTTCGTTTTTTAGATCTTGTAGTTTGAACATAACTGCAATATTGAAAAGTAATATCTATCCGCCATCTACGCAAATTATTTAATTATTAAGCGCAAATCCGGCATCACTCACCCAATGAATTCGCCCTGTGTCCGTTCTTACGTAGGCCCGACAGCATTTTAGTTAATGAAAGTTAATGACTGATCGGGAATTAAACTTTATTATTGCACCGACATCTAAGTCCAAATTTCCATTCAATTATCCATTAAAATTAGCACAACCATGAACAAAAAACTCATCCCTTTCTTACTGATTATCCTCGCAGTATTTCAGGGCTGCCGCGGCCCGGAAGGCCCACAAGGGCCCGAAGGCGTTAATATAGTCGGCACAACTTTTGACCTCACCAACGTCAATTTTACAACTGCCAACGACTTTCGGTTTGGCCTAAGGTTCGCCGACGCTGATGTTACAGTTCTGCCTTCCGATGCTGTGCTGGTTTATATGCATTGGAATGACGAAACAGTGGACGGACAAGTTTTGAAGGCGTACCGTCTACTTCCGCAAACCGCTTTTCTGCAGGGAGGAGGTTTACTGACCTACAATTATGACCGCACTGACAAGGACTTTTCGGTATTTCTGGACGCTACCGTTAACCGGAGCACACTTGCCGACGACTGGACCAAAAACATTACTTTCAGAGTTGTGGTGGTGCCAGCCGATTTTGCCCCTGCACGCACAAGCGGTGCTGTCGATTACAATGATTACGATGCTGTCATTAAACATTTTGGTATAGACGAAACCAAAATCCGTAAGATTGTGGCCCAATAATTTAAGAAAATTATGAAGGGTTGATTTTGTAAATAATTTTTAATAAAATCCGGTAATAATTGTATTACCGGATTACTTTCAAAACATGAAGAACATTATTAGCACACTCCTGTTATTGCTGGTTACAATCGGGTTGCACGCACAAGATTTCCGCCGGGAAATAGAGCTTTTCCGGAAAAAGTACAAAGAGGAATTTTTACACACACCCAATTCCCCCCTTAAAGCGGCGGATCTCCCTTTTTTGAATTTTTATGAGCCCGATTCTTCTTTTCGGGTAACCGCCCGGTTCGAGAAAAGCAAGGGGCGGGCTTTTGAAATGCCCACGTACAGTGGAGTGAATAAGACTTATGTCAAATATGGGGTATTGAAGTTCAGGCTGAATGGTCGCAGACAAACGCTCACCGTTTACAGAAGTCTCAGCCTGCAGACACTGGCCAAATACAAAGATTATCTTTTCATACCTTTTAAAGACGGCACGAATGGTTCGGAATCATACGGAGGTGGCCGCTATTTGGATCTGAAAACCTCAGACATAAAAGACAACACCTACGTCCTCGATTTTAATAAAGCATACAATCCTTACTGTGCCTATACCGATGGATATAATTGCCCTATTCCGCCAGTCGCCAATCATCTCTCGCAGAACATCACAGCAGGAGAGAAAAAATTCGGAAGAGATCACGAAGCAGCCAAGTTGTAGGGGCGCTTTGGCTGCGCTCAGGCTGGGGCCTTGTCAATGATAACACATTAAGAAGTGCAAATGCACAGTACAAAAAAACAACAGCCACAAAAAAAGCCTGGTCCAAAACCAGGCTTTCATTTTTTTATCATCGATCGGACTATGCTTTCAGTAAATCCTTTTGTTTAAGAATACGCTCAAAAACCTTGATATCATGCTCTGAGGTAAATATATTGAAAGGAAGATGCACAAACTGTCCTTTTGAGATTACCAGTACATAAGCATCCTTGTCTTTGTAACCATCCAGTATCTGTTCCCATTTCATAACACTTCCCTCCTTCTGGTTTAGCTTCATCAGGATCTGGCGGTTATCTATTTCATATTGGAATTTCTCGAACATCGGTTTGTATTGTGCCAGCTGCGTAATACCGGCAAACTGGATCAGCCAGAATAACACATATAAAACAACGCCCACAAATACAGTTATATAGATCCACAGATTTGAATACACACCGGTCAGGTTCAGGATTGCGTTGATGAGGATCAGCGCCAGCGGGATCAATCCCCATTTCAGCTGCGTTTTGAAAAAATAACGCATGGCGAGGAAGATGTATTTTTTGGTAGGTAAAGCGTATTTTTTGGTACGGACCGCTGCGGGGTTCGTAGGCATTTGATAAACGGGCTGGTGTTTGTTCACCGAAACTTTGGCCATAACTCAGATTAAATTAGCAATGTTTTATTTCGGAAGCAGCGGCGATTTTAGGAAATGCAAGCCCCCGAAAATGAATGCAAAGTTAGAAAAAAGCAGTTGAGATATTAGAAAGGTGTTGAAATAAAAAGTAGTTATGAGATTTTAGTGTAATTTGTCTTTCTTAACTGCGTTGAACTTACTGACGAAGCCTGATCCCGGTTTCAAAGCGATACACGATAATATTCAAAACTAAATGAGTTTTCTTTTTCCGTCATTTTTGTGGGGATTACTGGCCATATCTGTCCCTATTGCGATCCATATATTCAATTTCCGGCGGACCAAGCAGGTTTATTTTACTAACGTCGCGTTTCTGAAGGCCGTTGAAACCAAGACCCGGTCTGTACGGCAGATCAAACACTGGCTTGTACTGGCAGCACGTATTCTGGCCATTACCTGTCTGGCTTTCGCTTTTTCGCAGCCATTTTTACCCGCACTGAACAAATTATCGGTCGATAGGAAAGGAGTTACAAGCTTGTACCTTGATAACTCGTACAGTATGGAAAGCGAGCTCAGCAACAAACGTTATCTCGATATTGCCACCGGCCGCCTTAGTGATTTGCTGGGCATTTTTAAGAATGCCACATCTCTGCAACTGGTTACCAATGATTTTTCGGCTCAGGAACAAGGTCTTTACTCGGCAGATAAAATACGCGACCGCCTCACTACTATCGCTCTTTCGAATACACCGCGCAGTTTTGACCAGGTGTACAAGCGCCAGGAAAATCTGATCGGAAGGCATCAGAGTTCCGGTGGCAACCAGCTTTTCTGGTTCTCTGATTTCCAGAAAAGCACAGCCGGGGACTTATCGGAATTAAAGGTAGACACGACCAATCAGCTATTTCTCGTCCCCATTCAGGCACCTGTTGAAAAAAACGTGTTTGTAGACTCAGCCTGGCTCAATACCCCTTTCATCAGGGAGCTGCAAAACAACATTCTTTTTGTAAAGGTGAGTAATTCAGGCAGCCGTGAAGCGAAAAATACCGTTTTAAAACTTAATCTGGATAATACTCAGGCTTCTACCGCCTCCGTCAATGTTCCCGCAGGAGGAAGTGCCACAGCCCGGTTTAACTTCAATTTAAAAGGGAAAGGTTTCAAAAAAGGGCAAATCACATTTGATGATTTCCCGGTGACTTTTGACAATAACTATTATTTCGTGCTCAATGCCTCTCCACTGATAAGAGTCCTTCACATTTACGGACAAAAAGGCGGTGAAAATTATATCGAGAATGTATACGCGAACGATAGCCTGTTTTCGCTTCAGAGTTACAGCTCCCAGAATGTGGATCCCGGCCTGATCAAGAATTCCGATCTTGTAGTACTGGAAGGCGTGGATCACCTGTCCGGTTCTCTGCCACAGGATCTGCAGGATTTTGTAAAGCAGGGCGGTAGTCTGGCGGTTGTTCCGTCAGTATCCCCCAACGCAGAAAATTACAACCGTTTTCTTTCCGGACTGGGCATAAATGGGCTGAGTGTAGCTGCCAGCCAAACCCCTGCACCTGTCGCAATGGCTGTTCCAGACCGTAGTAATCCTTTTTTCAGCGACGTTTTCGAGGAATCAATCCGTCAGGAAATTAACCTGAACCTGCCGTCAGCCTCGCCGGTATTAAGCTGGTCCAGCGCAGGGCAATTGCTGATCTCGCTACGCAACGGACAAGCTTACCTGAACCAGGTTACCTCGGGCTTGGGGAAAACGTATTTATTTTCCGCTCCGCTAAATCCTGCTTTTGGCAATTTTGCACAACATGCGATCTACGTCCCCGTGATGTATAAAATCGCAGCCGCCAGCGTAAGGGCACAACGTACTTCCTTCACATTTGACGAAAATCCGATCACATTACATATTGATAACGTAGAACCTAACTCCGTTTACAAACTGAGACGGAACAAAACAGAAGTCATACCCGTACAACGCATCACTGGCAATCAGCTACTGCTTGAAATCCCTCAGGGTGATCAGCTGGGCGACGGCTTGGACGCAGGCTATTTCGAACTGATCAGGAATAACAAAGTGGAGCAAATCCTTGCGCTCAACCACAACAGCGAAGAATCCAAGTTGCAGTATCACTCTCCCCAAGAATTGCGGACGATCTTCGCCGGTCAGAAGAATGTACAGATTTTCGACCGTATAGATGATGATGCATTTTCAACGGAGTTTCAGCAACAAAACATGGGAACCAATCTCTGGAAATATTTCCTGTATGGCGCACTATTTTTTCTATTGGTTGAGATTGCTTTGATCAGGTTTTTGAAGTAAATGGTTAAGCCCAGGTTAACCGTGCCATTGTTTTAAGTGACGAACTTGTTATTTTTGATAAACAGCTATACACTATAATTATGATCACAATTACGATATCGGACAAAGAACTTGAAAAACGGATTGTCGACAACGCTCGGGAAACTGGTATATCGACGCAGGAATTTGTTGAAAATATCCTGAGCGAAAGTACAAAACACGTGAATCGTTCTGCTTTTGCCAGTAAAAAGCTGGACCCCAATGAATACGGACATATATTGAATTTCGAGCTCTCGGAAGAGGAACTTGTACTGGCAAATGACCCGTCCGTTAAACCTTTCTCAGACATCACCGATTCCGCAGAATATATCCACCAGCTACGTCGAAATATTTACTCGTAAATGCTGCTGCTGGACACTAATATTCTGATCGACTATCTTCGGGGAAAGCAGCAAACCATTGAGTTCATTCATTATTTCGGTAAAATTCATTTTGCGGTCAACACAATAGTTGTCCTTGAGCTTTATAACGGATGTCTTAATCGTGCTGAATTGGCTAAAACGAAAAATTTGCTAAACGGACTCGTACATCTGGAATTGAACGATGCAATTTCACAAACTGCGCCTAACATAGGGCAAACTTTCGCCTTGTCACATCAGTTAAGCGTTTCCGATACACTAATCGCCGCTACTGCCCTGGTTTATGACCTTGAACTCCGGACACTTAACCTAAGAGATTTTCGCACGATTCCTGGATTGAGGCTATCGAATTCCTTGTTATAATTTGCTACAATTTGATCAAAAGATATCCAACAAGTTTTATGTTAGCTCTTTTTAAGCCAATTTTGCATTACACAAGAAAATCAATAAATGCTTTCATCCCGAATAGGAATTCTCGGCGGCGGCCAGCTTGGATTAATGCTCCTGCAAGCTGCTACGGACTGGAATCTTGATATTCATATCCTTGATCCCGACGCCGAGGCACCATGTAAAAAAATAGCCCCGCACTTTCAGCAAGGTTCTCTACAGGACTACGACACGGTTTACGAGTTTGGCAAAAACCTCGATGTGATCACCATTGAAATTGAAAAAGTAAATGTTGAGGCGCTTGAAGCTTTGGAAAAAGCAGGTAAAAAGGTCTACCCCCAACCGTCGGTTATTCGTCTTATTCAGGACAAACGTATCCAAAAACAGTTTTACCGGGAACATAACCTACCAACCGCTGACTTTATCCTGACTGATAGCCGTGAAGATGTAAAGAATCATGAAGATTTTTTACCAGCCTTTCACAAACTCGGCCGCGATGGTTATGACGGACGCGGTGTTCAGCGACTGACATCTGCCGCTGATTTCCACAAGGCTTTCGACCAGCCAGGTTTGCTGGAAAAAGCCGTTCCTTTCGAAAAGGAACTCGCTGTGATCGTTGCAAGAAATTCAACAGGGGTAATTGAATGTTTCCCCACGGTAGAAATGGTTTTTCATCCGGAGCATAATCTTGTCGAGTACCTTTTTGCACCGGCAGAAATCTCCGAAGAAATTGATCAGAAAGCCCGGGAAATTGCAACAAAGACTGCGGAAGCGTTTCAGATAGTCGGTGTGCTGGCAGTAGAGTTGTTTTTGACGGCAGATGGGGAGATTTTGATCAATGAGGTTGCGCCCCGTCCGCATAACAGCGGACACCACACAATCCGTGCGAATGCTACTTCGCAGTTTGAACAGCACTGGAGGGCGATATTGGACCTACCACTTGGAAGCACTCATTCTTATGCGCCGTCGGCTATGGTTAACTTGCTCGGTGAAGAAGGATTTGAAGGACCGGCCGTGTACGAAGGCATAGAAACGCTCTTGGCAACGGAGCAGGTTTTCCCGTTCTTATACTGGAAAGCGGTTACGAAACCTTTCAGAAAAATGGGCCATATCACGATCATGGATTCCAGCATAGAGGCTCTGAAAGAAAAGGTAGATTTTGTCAAGAAAAATATAAAGGTTATCAGCGCAAGCTAGGAACATACCATTCCGGTGCAGTTTGCGCGTTTTATTAATAGCAATTAAAAATGGTTGGAATCATCATGGGAAGCCTTTCAGACAGAAAGGTTATGCAGGAAGCAGCAGACGCGCTGACGGAACTCGGGATCAGTTTCGAAATGGAAATTGTTTCCGCACACCGTACACCGGAGCGCATGCTCGAGTACGCGGCTTCTGCCCGGAGCCGTGGCCTGCGGGTCATTATTGCAGGAGCCGGGGGCGCGGCCCATTTACCAGGCATGGTTGCGTCGCTAACGTCACTGCCGGTGATCGGAGTACCCGTGTTATCCAGTAACTCAATCGACGGATGGGACTCGGTGTTGTCCATTTTACAAATGCCATCGGGCGTTCCTGTGGCCACGGTGGCTTTAAACGGAGCAAGAAATGCAGGTATCCTTGCCGCACAGATTATCGGTGCGAGCGATCAGGAAGTTGGTAAGCGTCTTGACATATTCAAGGAAAATTTAAAAGAAAAAGTAGCCTTAATGAATCAGGAATTGAGAAATCAACTTGTAAAATAGGCTGTCTTTACTATTTTCGTAAAAAATAACACCCACAAAAATTGAATTTCAGCAGGTTATGGAAGATGAATTGCCTAAGAAACGAAATATACGTCCTACCGAAAAGTCGAACCTACCAGTTGTTACTTTGTTCGTACTGGTTTTGCTGGTTCTGGCAATGCTTTATGTAGGATACGAATACATTTCTGACGGCTCCTCCAACTCCGAAGAACTTACGTCGGTTGTGGTAGTGGACTCAACCGGGGAAGAAGATGTACCTGAAGCGATATCGGACGAACCAGCCCCGGAAGAAGAAGAACCGTCGGCTTCCGAAAAAACCAGCGAAGAAAGACCAACCGAAGTAGTCCGTGAAACAACAATACCGTCGGTTTCGGCTTCGTCCATCGGAGGCCAGGAAATTACGCACAGTGTTCAAGCCGGTGAGACATTTTCGAGCATTGCTGCCCGGTATAATCTCAAAACGGAAACGCTGATGGGATTAAATTCTTCGACACCGGTTATCAAAGCAGGAATTACAAAACTTAAAGTTCAGGTTAAAGCGGTGCATACCGTCGGACCCGGTGATGTACTCAGAGTCGTGTCCGGGAAATATGGAGTTACGAAAGAAGCGATTATGAAAGCGAATGGAAAGAGTAGGGATTTTGCTGAACGTGGCGAGAAGCTGATCATTCCCTTTCCGGACCGGAAATAATTTTCACAGTACTGTCAGTAACAAAGAATCCCGGAGCAGTGCGGCGCTACTCCGGGATTTTCTTTGCACTTTAACAAGGGTTCAGGAACAGAATTGCATTAAAACGCACGCTCCCGGCCCATTCCGCCTCCTCCACGCTGGAAATCACCATCCCCGCGATCAAACTGCCGGCGATTGTTCTCCTGCACGGGCATTTTACCAAAATTGCGTAAGGTGTACGTGAAGGTCAGCATTGCATATTGGGTTAACACACGATTGGAAATGTTCTGGATATAAGTCTCCGTTACATTCGTGCTGATGCTGTTATTTTGTTTTAATATATCAAAAACAGTCAGTTTCAGCTCTCCGGCATTATTTTTCAGGAATTTCTTTCCAACACTTGCATTCCATAGGGTAAAGCTCTGATTATAGCCTTCTCCCAGCCCACGGTACGTCTGGTTGTTGATATCTGTCTGAAAAACAAATCCTTTACCGAAAATCCAGTTTACTCGTCCCGTGATACCCTGAGTGTAATAATTATTATCGAGGTTTGGCTGGATCGTATTGCGTACAATATTGTAATTACCAGAATAAGAAACAGTAAAGTCAAGCTTGTCGCTGATATTGCTGCTCACAACCAGTCCTTGTGACAGGGCATAGGTATTAGAGAAGTTTGAAATCTCGTTGATCAACCCGGGCGCCCGGACGTAATTGAAACCAGTCGTAAGGTTGAGATTCAGTTTCAGCGGTGCCACAGGTTTTCCATAGGTCAAAAAGCTTCGTGCATTCCAACTTCCGTCTACGTTCACAGGCCGGGTCAATTTCGCACCTCTTTCCAGAACAATTCCATTGGGTAGTTCAGTGGGCTCCTGCGCTATGAAGGTCGAGTTTACGATGGCGTTGTTGGTTTGGGTTAAAAATACCATCGCATTAAAATTATACGGCCTATTTGCACCTGCCAGCGAATAACGAACATTGAACATATTGCGGTACTCCTGCTTTAAGTCCGGATTACCGGCAGTCAACGATAACGGATTACTATTGTCAATCACATTCTGCAATTGCGAAATAGACGGCTGGTTGGTTGAGCTTCGGAAAAAAGTCCTGAATTGTGTACCCGATCTGGAACGGTAAGTCAGCATGACATTGGGCAGAACATTGGTAAAAGACTGATCGACTTTGGTGTTGTTCGGCGCCAGTTGCTGGCTGTACAGTCCGGTATTCTGAAGATCCAAACCTACATTAGCCGACCAGTTGTTTTTCCGGTAACGATAACCCACACCAGCTCTGTTCGTAATATAACGGTTATCAAAATTATTGGATAACAGCGTATCGAGATCCGAATAAGTATTCCCGTCAAAACTCATGTTGTAGGTCTCTTTTTCGGAATTGCTGTTACTGAGTGTAAGCCCGTAATTAAACTGAAGCTGCCCTGTGTTGCTGATCGGCTCGGTGTAAATAAGATTTCCTCCAACGGTATTCCCTCTTGAGGAAGTATAGCTCTGTTGATCCAGCGTATCGCCCCGCATCAACGCGCCCGGAGTTACGATACTGTCGTAGTAAATATTATTGGAATACAGTTTCCCCGTACCGTTCCGGTCATTGATCTGGGTGTTCAGATTAAACGAAAGTGTACGGCCTTTTTTAGCAAATGAGTGACGGAACAAAATATCATTCGAGAAATTATAACCATTGGTTTTATTGCTCTTACTGTTTTCGGCGCTGTTGAGTTTGCTGCCGTTGCCGAGGGTGGTTAAACCGGCCGTTAAACTATTGGAACTGTTGTCCTGAAAGCTCAGCCGCGGCGTAATGATCAGCGAGTTACTTTTATCAATGTTGTATTCAACACGAAAATTAATCCTGTGATTGGCGTTTGTGCTGGCCGTATTACTGTTTTCGTTGTAAAACTGGTTGCTCAATCCGCCAGCCAGGAAGCTTTCCTGCTGAGTTCTTTGTGCATTGGTGTTGCCGGTGCGGTTGAAAAAGTAGCTCCCGCTCACGTCCACTTTTTCACCAAATTTGTTGGCATAATTAAGGCCAAAAGAATTCGTACCTGTAATCCCGCTCTGGTTTCCGACCAGGAAGTTATTGGATGCTCCTCCTCCCTGGAAACCACCTCTACCTCCACGGCCGCCGCCGCCACTACTTCCGGTCAAACCCAGCAGGTCCTGGCTGGAGAAATTCTGCATATTAATGTTATTACTCAGACCGATGACCGATATACGCTGGTTGCCTTTGAAAAAACTAATATTACCCCCTGCCTGGTAACGGTTGTCAAGGCCGTATCCGGCAAATACTTTTCCAAACTGCCCCATTTTACGGTCGGCTTTGGTAACAATGTTGATAGTCTTCTGTGCATTTCCGTCATCAAACCCCGTAAACTGGGCCTGATCGCTCAGCTTGTCAAAAACCTCGATCTTATCCACAATTTCGGCTGGCAGAGATTTGAGGGTCAGTGCGGCATCGTCACCGAAAAATGGCTTTCCGTCCACCAGAACGCGGTTTACGGTTTCTCCATGTGCAGTTACAGTACCATTAGTGACGGTAATACCCGGCATTTTCTGAATGAGATCTTCCGTTGTAGCATCCGGATTGGTTTTGAAAGCAGCGGCATTGAATTGAGTTGTATCCCCTTTCTGCTCCATCGCCGTAACCTGGCCCACGACTTTTACTTCCCTGAGGTTAGCGACGGCTTCCGTCAACTGAAATTTGCCCAGATCCTGCACATCGTCAGTGAGCGTGACGATCCGGGACATATCTTTATAGCTGAGATAAGTAACCTTTATCAGATATGAAACCTGCTTTGCAAGACCGGTAACGATGAATTTTCCGTTAATATCCGTAGTCACATATTCGGGCTTTGCGTCGGGCACATTGCGGCTCACGGCCACATAAGCCCCTACAACCGGCGAGTTGTTTGTACTGTCGAGAACTACGCCGGAAAATTGCGCACTTTGTGCCTGAACGTTGCCTGATATTTTGATGCACACCAGCAACAGGAGGAGAAATGGAATTGTTTTCATGAGTTCTGTAAAGGTTTATTGCAGTTTAGAGCGAGCACCTCGGTAAAAGTTTAATCGCTCCCTGCGCTAACCCTTCACAATCGACAGAAACCGGCTATTTTGTAGATCAACACCTGCCGTCAACCGACGAAATAAATACGCAGATCCGGACTCCTTTTTTATCATTTCAGCCAATCGTCCAGATAGCTTTTGTAATTGGCCAAAAACCTGTCGTAGGCAGTTTGCAATTGTGGAAGTGCCACTGCCAATGTACTGGTATCATTGGTTTTAAGTCGAAATTCAGCTTCTCTGGCAATTTCTGCAACCTGTGAAACCCCTATCGTTCCGGCACTGCCTTTTAGCGTATGCAAATTGCTTTTTACGATTGGGATATCCCCTTTGGCATAAGCATTCATAGCTCCCCCGATCAGCTCGTCCGACTCACTAATAAAATCGTCAAAAACAGACCAGACCAGCTCTGCGCCCCCGATTCCGTTTAGCTGATCAATAATCTCTTTATCCAGTACCGGGAGAATAATTTCCTGCGCTATTTCCTTCTGTTTGGTTTCCAGTTTCCGGCCCTCTACATTACTCAGCAATTCTTTTACCTTCCAGATCAACGTCTGGGCACGGATCGGTTTTGCAATGTAATCGTCCATACCCTGGCTCAAAAACCGGTCACGGTCTTCTTTCATAGAATAGGCCGTCATCGCTACAATCGGCGAAAGCATGTTAGGATAACGCTTTTTCAGCTCCTGAGAAGTTTGCACACCATCCATATCCGGCATTTGAATATCCATGAAAATGATATCGTAATTCTTCCCGGCCGCCAGATGCAAATCTACTTTTTCAATTGCCTGAAAACCGCTCTCGGCCAGGTCTACCGTACAGCCGGATTTTACCAGGATTTCGTTTGCTACTTTCCGGTTTACGGCGTTGTCATCCACAAGCAGGATAACGGGATTGATATCCTTGAATACATTTTCGATAGGTGTTTCCTCCATCTGCGTCATAGTGCTCACCTGCGCGATGGACGTTTCTTTCGTTTCAAAAGTAAACCAGAAAGTGCTTCCTTCGCCCAATACAGATTCCACGCCGATCTCTCCGTTCATCAGCTCGCATAATTGTTTGGAAATCGCCAATCCAAGGCCGGTACCTCCGAACGATTTCCGGGAAGAATTGTCAAGCTGTGTAAATGAAGTGAACAAGATCTGTTTGTCAGTCGCGCTGATCCCGATACCCGAATCCTGCACCTCTACTTTGATCTTATGGAACAGCCCATCCTTCGACACCAGCGTAAGGAACAGTTTCACAGCGCCGTTTTCAGTAAATTTCAAGGCATTTGATGTCAGATTTGACAAAATCTGCAGAAGCCGCGTCTGGTCCGCTATAATGAATTTCGGGATGTCCGGGGCAATATGGTAAGTGAGTGTGTCCCCTTTACTTTTTGCCGTTTGCCCGAAAAGGGACACCAGTTTCAGCAATAACTCCTCAACTGAAATCGGTGCTTCATGCAACTCCATTTTTCCTGCCTCGATCTTGGAAAGATCGAGGATATCATTCAGGATATTCAGAAGCGTTTCAGAAGAGCGCTTGATCGTGAGCACATAATCTTTCTGCTCAACATTCAAAGGTGTCTCCCCAAGCAGATCAATCATCCCGATCACCCCGTTCATAGGTGTCCGGATTTCGTGGCTCATGTTCGCTAAGAAGCCTTCCTTCACTTTCAGAGAGCGCTCTGCCTGCTCCTTGGCTTTGAGCAGTTCAAGCTCATTTCGTTTCAATTCCGTGATGTCCCTGGCGAGCACTGCTACCTCCGTCGGTTTGCCTTTGTCATTGGTAAACATCAGCATATTGATCATAAACTGCCTTTCCGTCCCGTCTTTCCGGTAAAGTGTTATCTCGAAATTACGAAGGCTTTTACTTTTCCGAAGCCTGATCAACGCAGAATGGATTCGTTTTTTATCAGAGAAAAACTCCGTAATCTTATGTCCTATAACTTCTCCCGGCAGATAGCCCAGCCTTTTCAAAACAGACTGGCTGATCATCGTGATCACACCTTCCCGGTTGATCCTGCAATAAATATCCTGCAGGTTTTCGAATATGCCCCGGAACAATTCCTCACTATGCCTCAATGAAAGCTCTGCCTCTTTTCTGCGGGTAATATCTCGTGCAATTCCTGAAACCTCCTCGATAACGCCGTCGGCATAATGGATCGGGTTGAGATAAAATTCGAGCCACATTTCGGTTCCGTCCTTCCTGTCTATCTTGAATTCGAAATATTGCGCTTCGCCGCGCAGAGCCTGGCGATACTTTGTTTCCAGGGTTCGGCGGTTGCTGTTCCCGACCATTCGCCAGCCGAATTTTTCGGCACTTGCGTGCAGTGATGGCCTCACGCCAAGCTGGTTTTTGATTAGGTCCGCGTAATTTCTGTTGAAAGATGTCAGTTGCAAAGATTTGTTTACAGACCATATTAAATGTGAGCTGCTGTCAAATATCGCGTTGAGCCTGGCTACATATTTGCTCAGTTCTTCTTCACTTTGCTTGCGCGCTATGGCCAATGCGACCTGCCCCGAAATAAATTCAAGCAATTCGAGATCGCGCGTGTCGAACATATTGGGATCATCATAAGACTTGACCCCGATAATCCCGGTAACCCTGTCCCCGATGCGAAGCGGCACACATAACAAAAGCTTTGGTGTAACGCCGTAGAGATACAGGCTGTTGGTTTTAGCCAATTGTTCTATGTTCTCCCCGGACAGGAATAATGGTTTGTTGGAAGCAATCGCATATTCGGTGACCCCGTTACCCAGCTTGCGTTTGGTAAACCGTACATTTCCCTGAAAGTACTGGTCTACGTAATATGGAAAGTAGATATAGCTTTTACTGGGATCATAAAGCGCAATAAAGAAGTTTTTGACATCAATAATCTTGCCGAGTTCTTCATGGATCGTCTGATAAAAATCGTCAAGGTTCTGGGTATTGACTGTCCAGTTTGCTATGCTATAATACAGACTTTGGGCTTTTTCAGCCCGCATTTTTTCAGTAAAATCGTTTAATATGCAGCGAAATGCAGTAGGCTTGCCATTGTCAAACCGGCAGTTCACACTCCCGCCTACGAACACCTTTTTTCCCTCGCGGCTCAAAAATACTGCTTCGAAATTGGGATTGGAAACCCCCTGCTCTATCAGTTTAAGCTGCGCCATGGCCTGCTCCTTATACTGCGGATGCAGAATATCCTCCATCCGCATGGAAGCGATTTCCTCAAGGCCATAGCCGAGTACTTCGCGCCAGGCTTTGTTAACAAAAATAAACCTGCCGTCCATCGCCACCAGCTGGATCAGGTCACTTGTATTGTCGACCAGATCCTGCAACTGGGAATTGGACTTTGCGATAGCGGACTCCATTCTTCTCCTGCGGGTAATATCGTCGCCCACCAATGTTATGCAAACCACCTCGTCGTCCTCGCTCTGCATCAACACAGAGTTGATCGAAAACGTCCGTAATGTCCCTTTTTGGGCCAGGAAAGGCACCTCTCTTTGCTCGAGCTTTCTTTTCCCCTGAATACCTTCTTCCAGCATCTGCCGGATTTCATACTCTTCTTCTTTTGGAATAAGCTTGTCAAAAATACTGTACCCTACCAGATCCGTGTCCTGCCAGCCGGTCTTCATCAAAGCATGCGCACTGATATTCCGTATAATAAAATCCGGGGAAAAGGTAATTCCGATCAGGTTCAGATGCTGAAGTGTAGCGTGTATGGTCTGCCAGTCGGTATAGGACGAAATCATTTCCATAGTATCGGGGTATTCGCATTTTTGAGGTTCCTTCCAATTCTTTATTCGATAAATCTACGAATTAAGACGTAATTTTGGTTCGTGAAAATAAATTATAAAAATAGGGATGAATCGAAAGTCAGGGCCAAAAAGCACCTCGGCCAGCACTTTCTCAAGGACATGAATATTGCCCGACGCATCGTGGACGGACTGTCCGGGCACGGCGCATATAAACAGGCCCTGGAAATCGGTCCGGGCATGGGTGTGTTAACGCAATTTCTTCTGGAAAGGAACGATTTCACTACGTATGTAATTGAAATAGATACGGAGTCGGTTGCGTACCTGAAAAAACACTACGAGCAGCTTACACCCAGGATTATTGAAGGCGATTTTCTCAAATTCAATCCGAACGAGACATTTAACCAGCCTTTTGCCATCATAGGCAATTTCCCTTATAACATTTCCTCCCAGATTTTTTTTCGGGCATTGCAGATCCGTGATCAGATCCCGGAAATTGTGTGCATGCTTCAGAAGGAAGTCGCACAGCGCATTGCATCGCCTCCTGGAAACAAGGATTACGGAATCCTGAGCGTTTTGTTACAGGCATTTTATGATATAGATTATCTGGTTTCTGTTCCTCCGGGCGCTTTTGATCCTCCCCCAAAAGTCCAGTCGGGTGTGATCAGGCTCCGACGAAATGCTACCGCGGCGCTGGATTGTGACGAAAAACTGTTTTTTCGGGTAGTCAAAACGGCCTTTAATCAGCGTAGGAAAACCCTGAGAAATGCATTAAAGCCGATAGGTGAGTTCCCTGATCACCCACTTCTGACCAAGCGTGCGGAACAGTTGAGCGTAAATGAGTTTGTTGACCTTACCCAATTGGCGGAAAGCTTTTTACCACAGTTGTGATTTCTGGACCCCTTAGCTGCGCCACAGCCATTTTGTTCATCGCCAAAAGCTAAAAACCAATGACGTTTGAATTAACCAAAGAATATGTAGAACACATACAGGGATTAATTGAAAAAGAAGATTCGGCCGCCATCAGGACCGAAATGGAGGGTCTTTTTGCTGCGGATATCAGCGGGCTTTTGTCCGAACTGCAAACAGAATCTGCAAAATTCCTGATCAGTCAGCTGGAAACTCAGACCGGTGCCGAGATTCTCGCAGACATGGATCCCAACGAAAGACGGGAATTCCTTAAAGCTTTTACCTCAGAAGAAATTTCCCATTTTGTCAATCTTTTTGATTCGGATGATGCGGTGGATTTGCTGAACGAGCAGCCTATCCGTGTGCGGGAAGAGGTTATTGCGCTGCTTGAAGACCGTGAGCAGGCAAGGTTTATCCTCGACCTGCTGCACTATGACGAAGATGTGGCGGGTGGTCTGATGCAGAAGGAATTGGTAAAAGCCAATGTAAACTGGACCGTAAATCAGTGCATTGAAGAACTACGGAAACAAGCAGAGGATGTCGGAAAGGTGTATGCAGTATATGTGGTCGATGACCTCGGGAAATTGCATGGGATACTTTCTTTGAAAAAAATCGTATTAGCCCACAAAAACACGAAAATTGAAAGCCTTTACGACAAGGATGTGATCTTCGTGGAAACCTACCGCCCCGCAGAAGAAGTCGCCGAGCTGATGCAGCGGTACGATTTGGATGCATTGCCGGTGGTGAATGTTCAGGGCAAACTATTGGGCAGGATCACCATTGATGATGTTATAGATGTGATCACGGACCAGGCCAGTTCAGATACTCTGGCGATGGCCGGTATCACCGGGGACGTGGAAGAGGATGATACAATCTGGGAGCAAACGAAGGCACGTTTGCCGTGGCTGCTTGTGGGAATGATGGGGGGAATTCTGGCCGCCAAGTTCATCAGTTTTTTTGAAGGCGACCTTAAAATAATCCCGGCTATGGCCGCATTTATTCCTATCATCGGCTCTACCGGGGGTAATGTCGGGATTCAGACTTCTTCTATTATTCTTCAGAGCCTTGCCGATAAAACCGGGTTGGATACCACAGTAGGTCAGCGACTGATCCGTATGTTTGCGGTAGCATTTATCAACGGATTGATTATCAGCTGCATTGTTTTCGGTTTTAATTTGCTGATAGGAAACGAATTGCAGCTTGCATTGGTGGTATCTGCCGCACTGATGTCGGTAGTCTTTCTCGCATCCTTTATGGGTACGGTCACTCCTATTATCCTGGACAGAGTTGGGATCAATCCCGCAGTAGCATCAGGGCCGTTTATAACGACCGCTAATGATCTCATCGGCTATGGCGTGTACTTCGGGCTGGCGCATTTGCTTTTGAATTTGTAGGTAATTGATCAAACATATACATGATTGCTGTAATCCAACGGGTTAGTGAAGCCTCGGTTGCTATTGAAGGAGAAGTAAGAGGACAGATTGGCGTTGGTTTTCTGGTTCTACTTGGCATCACACATGAGGATACTAATGAAGACGTGGAGTGGCTTGGCAGAAAAATCGTTGGGATGCGGATCTTCGGTGACGAGGAAGGAAAAATGAACCTCGATCTAAAAACTGTCGGAGGTAATATCTTACTGATCAGTCAGTTTACACTTCATGCCAATACAAAAAAAGGAAACCGCCCATCTTTCATAGACGCAGCAAAACCTGATATTGCCATACCATTGTATCAAAAAATGACAGCTTTCCTAAACGGCGAAATGGGAAGCCCAATCCAGTGCGGAGAATTCGGCGCCGACATGAAGGTTTCACTTTTGAACGATGGCCCCGTTACTATTATCATAGACTCAAAAAATCGCATTTGATCAAAATCACACATTCCCCGTTCCACGGCGGATCATTCAGTCATTCACTCATTCAGTCATTCAGTCATTCACTCATTCACTCATTCACTCATTCACTCATTCACTCATTCACTCATTCAGTCATTCAGTCATTCAGTCATTCAGTCATTCACTCATTCACTCATTCACTAATTCACTCATTCACTCATTCACTCATTCAGTCATTCAAAACTAAAAAAATGTCCCTAGAAGAAGCTCAATCCCAAGTTGATACCTGGATAAAAACATACGGAGTCCGGTATTTCTCAGAACTGACAAATATGACCATTCTGACAGAAGAAGTGGGTGAACTGGCGCGGATAATGGCAAGAACGTACGGGGACCAGTCGTTCAAGAAATCGGATCTGGGCAAAGATCTTGGAGATGAAATGGCTGACATTCTGTTCGTGCTGATCTGCCTCGCAAACCAGACCGGAGTTGACCTTACCAAGGCTTTTGAAAAAAATATGGAGAAGAAAACAGACCGGGATAAGGATCGGCACAAAGGGAATCCAAAATTGAGCTAGCATAGCATTATAAAAAGACTCAGCCCCGGAAAGCTTTCCGGGGCTGAGTCTTTTTATAATAACATCTATCAATGGATCACATATCCAATAATAATCTCATGGGATCTTCCAGGAGCTGTTTTACGCGAACAAGGAAGCTAACTGAATCTTTTCCATCAATTATACGGTGGTCGTAAGATAAGGCCACATACATGATAGGACGAATCACGATTTGTCCATCGACCACAACAGCACGTTCAACGATATTGTGCATACCTAAAATCGCAGATTGCGGTGCATTGATGATCGGGGTAGAAAGCATCGAGCCGAACGTACCGCCATTGGTAATTGTAAACGTACCACCTGACATTTCATCCAATCCAAGTTTTCCGTCACGGGCACGTACAGCCAGACGAACGATTTCTTTCTCAATCGCAGCAAATGACAATGTTTCAGCATTACGGATAACCGGTACTACCAAGCCGCGAGGTGTCGAAACCGCCACAGAAATATCACTGAAATCATTGAAGATCAACTCATCTCCATCCAAATTTGCATTGATTACAGGGAAGTCTTTCAACGCCACGGTAACGGCTTTTACGAAAAACGACATAAAGCCTAGCCCAACCTCATGTTTTTCTTTGAATTTGTCCTTGAATTTCGAACGGACATCCATTACAGGCTTCATATCCACTTCGTTAAAAGTAGTAAGCATAGCTGTTTCATTCTTAACAGCTACCAGACGACGTGCAATGGTTTTACGAAGGGATGACATTTTTTCACGGCGCTGCCCACGGGATCCCGCAGGTGCCGGAGCAGGAGCTGCGGCCTGTTTCGGCTGCGCCGGTGCCGCTGGCTGTGGCGCAGATTCAGCTGGTTTATTACCTGCTTTCAATGCATCGTCCTTCATGATACGTCCACCTGAACCTGATCCGTTAACATCTTTCGGATCAATACCTTTTTCCGCCAGAATTTTGGCGGCAACAGGTGAAGTATGTTTTTCACTATAACCTTTATCTGCGGGAGTATTACCGGCAGGTGCAGGTGCAGATGCCGCCGGTTGCGCCGCAGGAGCACCTTGTCCCGGTTCAATCGTGCAGATTAAAGCACCGATTGGCAAAGTATCTCCCTCTTTTCCTACAATCCTCAAAGTTCCTGCTGCTTCGGCAGGTAATTCGAAGGTCGCTTTATCCGACTCCAGTTCGCAAAGAATTTCATCGACTTCCACATGATCACCATCCTTTTTAGACCAGGATGCAATTGTAACCTCCGTAATCGACTCACCCACTGCGGGAACTTTCATTTCATAAGCTTTACCCGGAGCGGCAGCAACAGCTGCAACGGCCGGAGCAGGTTCTTCAGTTTTGGCTTCCACTTTTTCCGGTGCTGCTTCGACTGGCGCGTCGGCGGATTGTTTCGCAGGAGCTTCCTGTTTTGGCGCAGTTTCTTTTGAAGCACCATTGGAGGCTGATTCGATGGTTGCGATCAGATCCCCGATGTTCAGAGTGTCTCCTTCCTGAGCCTTAATATGTAAAACACCTTCTGCCTCGGCAGTTAATTCAAAAGTCGCTTTGTCTGAATCAAGTCCGCAAATGACTTCATCCATTTTCACAAAATCGCCATCATTCTTGAACCAGTTTCCAATTGTAACCTCCGTAATCGACTCGCCAACCGGCGGTACTTTTATTTCAATTTCAGCCATTTTATCTGCAATCTTGTTATCGAATTAAGTGTCTAAAAATTATAGGAATAATCATTCAAAAGCTCTCGTAATGATTTCTGTCTGCTCCTTTGCATGGATTTTCGAGAAGCCAGTAGACGGAGAGGCACTGGATTCACGGGCAATTACCTGTAAAGGTTTCACGCCTTTATACATTCTCAGCATAAAGGTCCAGCCACCCATATTGAAAGGTTCCTCTTGTACCCAATATACTTTTGCATTTTCATATTGAGCCAAATGTGCATCAATCTGGTTCTGCGGGAACGGATGCATTTGTTCAAGACGAATAATCGCAACATCATCGCGTTTATCAGCCTGCTGCCTTTCGTACAACTCATAATAAAGTTTTCCTGTACAAAGCAGCACTTTCTTCACTTTTTTCGGATCTGCATAAGTATCACCGATCGTTTCCTGGAAAGAACCATTCACGAGACTTTCCACCGGGGATACGCACAGGGGATGCCTGAGCATCGATTTAGGCGACATCACTACCAAAGGCTTCCTGAAAGGAAATTTCAGCTGTCTGCGTAGCAGGTGAAAGAAGTTAGCAGGCGTTGTAACATTGGCAACTATAAGGTTATAATTAGCAGAAAGCTGCAGATAACGTTCCGGACGCGCGTTGGAGTGCTCCGGCCCCTGGCCTTCGTATCCGTGCGGCAGCAACATTACCAACCCCGTCCAGCGGTCCCATTTGGTCTCACTGGATGTTACAAACTGGTCGATAATTACCTGTGTACCATTTGCAAAATCCCCGAACTGTGCTTCCCAGATTACCAGGGCATTGGGATTTGCCATCGAGTAGCCGAATTCAAAACCAAGCACCCCATATTCGGAAAGCAGTGAGTTGTAGATCATGAAACGTCCCTGATCCTCCTGAATATGTTCAAGACTGCTGTATGCGGCATTGGTTTCTACATCCCGCAAAACCGCATGCCTGTGGGAGAAAGTACCCCGCTGCACATCCTGCCCGCTCAAACGAACTATATTTCCTTCTGTCAGGATCGAACCATAGGCGAGCAATTCAGCGGTAGCCCAGTTCACTTCCTTTTTATCAAAAATCATCTGCTCCCGGTCTTTCAGCAACTTGTCAATTTGCTTAAGCCTGTTAAAATCCTGGGGAGTGGTGATCAGTGCTTTTCCAATTTTTTCAAGTATTTCAAGCGGAACGCCGGTTTCGGGGGATTTTTCAAAATCCTCCGGCTTTGACTTCCGCAAAGTATGCCATTCCTGTTCCAGTTTCGGCAAGGTATATGGTAACGCTTTCTGCTTCACCATGTCCAAACGTTCCTGCAACAATTGCTTGAACTCTTTATCCATATTGGCAGCCAGTTGCGCGTCAACATCACCCCGTTCAGCGAGCGTTTTCTGATATATCTCGCGTGGATTCTGATGGGTTTCAATCGATTTGTAGAGAACAGGCTGGGTAAATTTAGGCTCGTCCGCTTCGTTGTGTCCGTGACGACGATAGCAAACCATATCGATAAAGATATCCTTATTGAATTTCTGGCGATATTCCACTGCGAGTCGCATGCAGAAAACAACCGCCTCCGGATCATCGCCGTTTACATGGAGAACCGGCGCATCAACTATTTTGGCAATGTCGGTACAATAAATACTTGACCTCGCATCAACAAAATCAGTTGTAAAACCGACCTGGTTATTGATAACAAAATGGATCGTACCGCCGGTGTAATATCCGTTCAGGGCCGACATTTGCGTAACCTCGTAAACAATACCCTGCCCTGCCACAGCAGCATCTCCATGGATAAGCACAGGCAGTACGCGATCGTAGTCGCTGTCATACATACCATCCGCACGTGCACGAATATAACCTTCCACAACCGGGTTCACCGCTTCAAGGTGTGATGGATTGGGAGCAAGTTTCAGATGGACCTTCTCGCCATTTTCAGTAGTGATCTGGCTCGCAAAACCCATATGGTATTTCACATCCCCGTCACCCCATACCTGGTCCGGCAAATTGCCTTCGAACTCGTTAAAAATCTGCCCGTAAGTTTTTTGCATGACATTGGCAAGTACATTCAGCCTGCCGCGGTGCGCCATACCGATCATCACTTCCACAACGCCCATTTCAGCGGCCTTGATGATCAGGGCATCCAAGGCAGGAATAGTAGTTTCCCCGCCTTCGAGAGAAAAGCGCTTCTGCCCCAGATATTTGGTATGAAGGAAATTTTCAAAAACAACAGCCTCGTTCAATTTGGAAAGAATATGTTTTTTCTCGTCAATAGAGAACTCCATATTCAGGGCTTCTTTCTCGATTTTTTTACGCAACCAGCTTTTTTGCTCGCGGTCACGAATGTATAAATACTCAAAACCAATGTTTCTTGTATAAATCGTTTTCAGGGAATCAACAATCTCGCGAAGCGTAGCAGGGCGTCCGAATACTTCGACACCCGCTTCAAACACAGAGTCCATATCTTCCGGCCCCAGGTTAAAGTCGGAGATGTCAAGCTGTGGCCTGCGGTCTTTTCTTTTCTGGATCGGATTTGTTGTTGCAAGCAAGTGTCCTCTGGATCTGAAACCACGAATCAGGTGGACGACCTCCATTTCCTTACGGATACGGGACGGATCGACCTTTGTTGTCGTGGTCGCTTCTTTACCATTTACGGTGCCATTTGTATGCCCATTACCATTGACGGGATACTTTTGAGAGAAGTCGAAACCTTCAAAAAACTTTTGCCAGCCTTCATCTACTGAAGCTGAATCTTGCTTATAGGAATTATATAAATCCTCTATGTAAGCGGCGTCGGAATTTGCTATATAAGTGTATTTATCCATCACAAATGTGATTATTTCTTTTACCGCACAAAGGTACGAGAGTTAGTTAAACATTACGAATAAATTCTCCTTTTAACTTGGGCCAAAAACGATTTGTAACCGTTCTAATTTCTAATATTTCTGAAAGCCTGCAGGGTTTGGAATAAACTTCAGCATCAGTTCATGGATCCCCTTCGGACCTGACGAATACGTGTAAATCTGTTCCACTTGTCGCGTGCTGTAGAAATAACCAAGCCTTACATTGTTACCTACCTGAACCTCAGCAGACAACTGTAAAAAATCAACTTTTGACGAAACTGCAGGCATCCGCCCTCCCATTCTGTAAGACGCGCCGATCCCTACTTTTTCGTTAAACCAAAACCTGGACCCTAAATCCACCCTTAGTTTATGGTCCTTTTCTTGCACTACCAATACATGCGGCAACATCATCACGTCCTCGCTCAGATCATAGCTCCCACCCGCCATCACGTATAACGGTCGCCTGTAGAAACCGCCAATTATTTGATTACCGAAATCATGCGTCAGTACTTCCGGCTTGGATATTCCAAAATAAAGCTGATCGGACCTCAGCCAGCCGCCGATACCGAAACTGCCCAGAGCCCTGTTTGTACTTGAACCTGTCCGGTCGACTACTGGTAGGACGTTAATTCCGCCTTGTGCCCCCACACTGAATTTCCATTGATCAGAAATACCTAAATGATAGGCAAATGATCCGGAAATCCCAGTAGTCGTAAAATAGCTCGTCTGATCGTTAAGAGCCTGGAAACCAGCCCCGAATTTGCCGTTGCCAAAAGTGCCGTCCGCCGCAAAAGTCTGGCTGGAAGGTGAGTTCTGAATATTGAACCATTTCCTTCTGAACATTGCGGTCATATTGAAGTCACCCCTGACCCCGGTAAACGCCGGATTAATGGCCATCGGATTCTGAAGATACTGTTCGTAGAGCACTTCCCTTTGCGCAAAAGCGGATTGGATCTGGGATAAAAACAGTAAAGTCAAAGCGAAAACCGGCAATCCGACACATTGGAAATGTCTGTTCATAAGAAATGGCCTTAGCAAATTGGTATACTTATTAAACCAAAAATGGCAGGAGAAATTGCCTCCTGCCATTTTTTATAACTCTGGTAACAACTTTTTATACTGATATTTTTTATCAAAAATCATAACCCAATGTTACATAGGGAATTGCTTTATTAGTAAATCCGTTGTCAACTCCCCATGCATAATCAAACTTGGCATAGAATCCGAACAGGGTTGTTCTTGCCCCTACTCCGTAACCCATCAGGTACGGGTTTTTATAATTGGTAACCGTCGCCCTGAAAGGATCTCCTTCATCTCCAATGATCTGCGTGTTCAAACTGTTATTCTCACTAAACGGCCCCTTACCCGTCCATGCAGTCCCTATATCCCCGAAACCCACGATCTGGAAATTACGAAGGAAGCTGGATGTGATTGCCCCGCGATAAAGATACTTGACCAACGGAATACGTAATTCCGCATTCAAAAGCATGTAGCTGGTGCCTGATAAACGGTTCAGCTTGAAACCTCTCAGATTGGTCGCGAAATCAGCGAAGAAAATATCCCTGTTGTCTCCCTGGAAATTCAGCGGGTTTTCATCCGTCCGGTTTTCTTTTCTGTTACCTACCCAGTTCTCCATCCCGCCCAGGATATTTTGCTTAGGCGCTTTTCCACCAGAATGACTTCCCGAGGCACGGATTGCTAAAATAAGATCCCTGTGAATTTTCTGATAATGACGAAAATCCAAACTCACGCGGTTGAAGCTCTCATTGCTGTCGGAAAGTCCTAACTGGGCATCGTAGCGGATCTTGAAGCGCGTACCTTCCATCATATTCATACCGTTCACACGTGTGTTATCGAATACATATTCGCTTCTCAGCCCTCCGTAATTAGATGCTACATCCGGATTTGCAAGAATGTACACATCTATCATTCTGGTAGAAGTATACATGGGCGACAAAGTAAGCCTGCTTGTTGTCGAAAAAGGATAAGAAGCAGAGAACATCAGCTGATTGAAGCGGTATTTTTTCGGAGTATTCTCAGAATCAATATACAGGCTTTTTCTGTCAATCCGCATCCCAAAATCGATGCGATAAGTGTTGTTGGAATATTCTGCAAACAGGTCACTGTTCCGGAAATTGGACGATATAAAAAGACCTGCTTTGATAATATGGTTTTCAAGCAAATCATTCATGGAAATGGACTGTGCAAAACCAAATCCTCTGATCGGGTCAATACGCCAGTCGGAGGCCGCATCGTTGGTGATAAACAACCCTTTGTAAGTATAAGGACCTTTGATCGCAATATTTTCGCGGATTGCCTTGGTTCGCGACAAGGCACCTGGCGCATTTTCGAAAGTCCCTCTCCGCTGACGCGACTCGAACGTTTTCAGGACATCTTCATCAAATTCATAATTATCCGTATCAACCTCTCCTTCACCAAGCGCAATTTTGGGTGCCACTGACTGCTGCTCAACCTTGCCGGCGGAGTCAGTTTGAACAGCACCGGCTTCGGGCTGCTCACCTGCCCCCTTCGACGCAACCGTACTCAGGGAAGGCGTATTGACCGCAGCATTGATATCAAAGCCATTTTTATAGGCAGCAGTATAATACCCGTCATGAAGATAAGTGTATGCCAATGCACCGCCGGACTTCAGAGTCACATCCGCATTTCTGATATTATGGACGTAATTTGTGAGTTGTGTACTTGTATTTGAGGCCCGGTTAAACTTAAATACATTGCTTATCCCTTTTTCGTTGGACAAGTATAACACGTCATTGTCATCCGCATAAATCGGATATGTCTTTGTTTTTCCGTCAGTCTGCAAAAGCTTGATCCTACCTTCCGACCGCGGTGAACCGTCATGCTCATACATCGTAAATGACGAAGAGATGGTTTTGTAGCTCCCCTTGTCCGTACTAAGGGAATCCGCAGGCCTGTTGGATGAAAATACGATCCTTCTCGACGACCCCTGAACGAAACGCGGAGACAGATCATCGTAAAGATCATTTGTGAGAGGCAGAGGCGAGGCTCTGGCAACACTGATCAGGAACAAATCATTCTGGCCACCTTTATCGGCGCTGACAGCGAGCATTGTACCATCATGGGAAATATCCATGTCCATGATCTGATCAAGCCCGCGAATGTTACGTTTCAGCTTGATTTTAATTTTTTTGGTCCCAAGATTTTCGTACAAATAGAAATTCTTGCGGTCATTTTCAGAAGCCAGGATTGCCAGCGTATTGTTTCTGGACCATCCCAGCAACGGAGGCTGCGTTTTCATTCTTCCGCCGATGAAGTCCAGTTTCCCCTGACGCACGATTTTCTTCGAGCCGGTTTCGCTGTCGAACAAATAGACCCTGTAACGACCATTTTTGATTTCGCTGACTGCCGTAAATTTCTTGTCCGGAGACACTTTGATCACTGCATTCGCATCCGAAACACTGAATTCATTGAGCCTATATTTCCAGGTTGGGCTTGGGTCCGTGTAGAACTGTTCAATGTTCTTGTTCTGGTTCAGGTAATAAGCCCTCCAGTCACGCAAAAAACGGTTATAAGACTGAACACCCAATGTGCTTGTGATACTGGTTTGTTCGGTCCGGATAATGCGGGTGAGGTTCAAAATATCCGATATCTTGTCTTTCCCATATCTCTCGGATATATAGTTCCATATTGAATGACCGATCAATGTTGCGTCATTTCCGGTCATAAGCGTCGGTTTTCTCACCTTGCGGTTTTTGAAAAAATCCCGCATGTAATCATTCAGCTCCGGTGACCAGCCTTCCGCAATGTATGCAGCCGTACCCGACATAAACCATTCGGGAAGTGTGAGGAGCAGCGAACTTTGTAACGCTTCTTTCATATTTCCGCCATAAAGCATGTCGTATACAAAAAGAAGGCTGATATCCTTTACAAGTTTTTTACGAAAACCGATCTGGTCCCCAGTATAGGCTACTTCCACCCGCGACTGCGACAAATCCAGTTTTTGCTCATCCAGATTGTCCAGTGTGGAAAGGCCCATATTACTCTGTTCAAGTTCCGCGGGAGAATTGTAGAGAAAGATCTTAACGCGGCTATATGGAGTCCATCCAAGTATATCTGTAATTTTATCAAACTCACTTTCAGCATATTGAGCTGTGAGCTTGGCAAGGGCAGTACCGCCCTGATAATGATAAATCTCGAAGTTGGTAGTCCTGAAAATCTTCCAGTTGAAAGTCTTATACTGCACCCGGTTTTTCCCAAATGTCTCCTGAGACGGATAACGTTGTGCGTTCGATTCGGTGAATAGTCCTAAAATCACCGTCAGACAGACCGGAAAGGTTAACTTGTATAGATATTTTATGCTCATATTACTAAGGCTGACTTCAATGGAAATATAACGAAAAATACCTTTTAATATTAACTAACGGGTTCAATTCTTTGCCGTTTTCCAGATGTTCTGCGAACTGCCGTGCAAAAAACGGGGCCAGCGTAACACCTTTTGTACCTAATCCATTGAAAATTCCAATGTTACCATGTTCCGGGTGAATGCCCACGAGCGGCCTCCGGTCCCTTACAGACGGACGTATCCCGGCTACTTCGGATCGGATCTTGTAAGGTAACTTCATTAAGGGCATTAATTTACTTTCCAGCTCTTTCGTGGCTGCTTCTGCAGGCTGCCAATCCAGCGGATCCCAGGAATAGGTCGCCCCTACTTTGCACCTCGTTTCCGATACAGGCAGGATAAATATTCCCTGGTTAATCACATAAGGTTTGATGTTTTCAGCAACGTCAATTTCCAACAGCTGGCCCTTCACGGGAGTAAACGGCAGCCAGTTGAAAAACGGATTTTCAAGCGCCTTAAAACCCTGGCATAAAATCACTTTTCCAAAGGCCATACCTTTCCACATCGGCCCCTCTCCTGCTGTATCAAGATCAGCCACATCAAATAACTCCTCCGAATAATGTCCTTCATTTTTAAAAAATTCACGGCTTTTTTCCAGCATAAGCGGCAAGTCGATCCAGCCGGACCTGGTTACTTCCAGGCCGCCATAGTCCGCATGGATATATTTGGAAACCTCCGCCGGGTCAATCTCCTGCTGTACATAACGTGAGATCCCGGGGTCAGCAGTCTGAGCTAAATACGTGTTTTGTTCTTCAATAGACCGGAATGGCCGAAAAATAGAAGTATAATGTTGAAAGCGGGCCCCGAGCCGGTTTTCGAGATCGGAGTAAAAAGTACCGGCATAGGGAAACAGATCATCTGCCAACCAGGTTTTGACAAGTTTTTTTCCAGTAAGCGGATTAAATATCCCGGCGGCTACGTGAGAAGAGGAAGGCTGTGTTATGTCATTAACAATCAGTATATTTTTACCGGCATCATGTAAATGCCACGCCAATGAAGTGCCAGCAATCCCTTGTCCGACAATCAGATAATCGAAATCAGCCATATTACGCCTTATTCATTTCACGGCGAAAAGACAATCCGATCTGCTCGTCTGCCAGCCGCACAACCAGCTCCACCTGCTCGTCCAGTGTCATCAGCGAATTATCGATATAAACCGCATCGTCGGCCTGCCTCAAAGGGCTTTCACTCCTGGTTGTATCAATATGGTCCCGCATTTTGAGATTTTCGGCGATTTCGGCAAGACCTACCAACTCCCCTTTTTCCATTAATTCCAACTGCCTTCTCTGCGCCCTGATCATCGGATCGGCGGTCATGAAAATTTTCAGTTCTGCCTGTGGGAATACCACTGTACCTATGTCCCGACCGTCCATTACAATGCCCTTGGTTTTACCCATACGCTGCTGCTGGGCCACAAGCGCATGCCTTACTTCCGCAATCGCACTCACGTCGCTTACTTTTTCGGACACGTACATTTTCCGGATCTCGTCCTCCACATTCAGTCCATTCAAGTAAGTATCGTTGCGGCCCAGTTCGGGGTGCCGACGGAAAGAAATATGAACATCCGCGAGAGCCTGGCCGGTTTCCTTCGGGTTGGTCAGTGCAATATGGTTTTGTATAAAATACAGTGTTACAGCCCTATACATGGCACCGGTGTCAATGTATGGATAGTTGAGTTGCCGGGCAACCAGTTTTGCGGTCGTACTTTTTCCGCAACTCGAAAAACCGTCAATAGCAACGATTATCTTGGGCATATCAAAACGTAGTATTAAAAAAATAGGAAAACAATGCCAGTAAGCATTGCAAAAATAGGAGAAAGAATGCGGGGAAAACCTTTTTCCGATCAAGATTTCGAAAAACTGTTTTCAAGTTTTAATGTGCCAGCTTCACAAACAAATGCTCGTCTAGCACATGCCCGTTTTTAATGATAGCCTTCCGGTGTATGGCCTCCAGATGGTAGCCTGCTTTTTCCAGTACACGCATCGAGGCGGCATTAGTAGCAAATACCCCTGCATATAAACGTGATATTGAAGTATTTTCAAAAATCCAGCCGGTCATCTGTTTTACGGCCATTGTCATAATGTTCCTGCCCCAGTAAGGCTCGCCAAGCCAGTAACCGATCTCGGCATTGTTCTGATGAATGTCCTCCTGCCGCACTACGCCTATGCCGCCAACAAACTCATCATTGCAAAAAACAGCCCTGTTGAAAATGTTGATGTTCCGTTTGTCATTACAGAAATCGACCCACTGATGTGCATCGGAAATGGTATAGGGATAAGGAAAACTGTTTCTGCCATTTGCCGACACATTGGCATTATTCGCAAGCAAAACGAGTTTTGCAGCCATATTTCTTTCAAAATGACGAAGCGTAATTTCCAGATCCATATTTAAATATCCAGATCTTCATCCATCAGAAAAATAACCATACTCCGAGCACCGTGCGCACCGATCACCAGCGACTGCTCAATATCAGCCGTTTTGGAAGGACCCGCAATAAAACATCCCCAGCCGGTAGTATCCGATAATCTTGCATAAGCATCGTGCATATTGTTTACCAGTGCTTTTCGCGGTATGACAAAAGCCAGGTTCTGCGTAATAAAAGGCAAGGCACGGTGCGGAAGGTATTTGTCCGAAATCCAGACTGCCCCATTTTCTGCTACTCCGAACTCCGCTTCAACGATAGCGATCTCGATCAGCTCCAGTTCATGCGGATCCGCAATATTCAGACTAAAATCCGACCAGCCGGCAAGCGAAGGAAGCGTGGAAGCGCGGTTTACGACCGAGGCATATAGTTCTTCTGCTTTCTGAGCAAGCTCCGCGTGGCTTTTTACAATAATTACTTCGGTGTAAATCGCGGTTAGCGTCTCAATAAATTTGCTTTCAGTATCCTGATAGCCACCGTCAAAACGGATACTTTCAGGCTTTTCAAGCGCAGCAGGTTTATTCTGCCTGATCTGCTCAAGGATTCTTTCGCGTGAGGTCATTTTAATTCTTTCTGTTACGGACATACCAATCTCTGAAACTCTCTTTTGGCGCTTCGGGCATTTCCCTTTGCTTAAACCACGGATTTAATCCGTTGTTGACCACAAAAGGTATCGTCCGCATCACAGACCGCCCCAGCCTGCCCGACCATTGGTAAAAACGTGGCTGAGACAATACCAAAGACATGGCCTTCACCCCGATTTCTTTCGCCTGAGGCACATGCCCGCCTTTAACAAGTACCTGACGCCATTTATACAACTGATCGTGGATATCAATTTTCACCGGGCATACATTGGAGCAGCTTCCGCACAAAGTACTCACAAAAGGCAGGTCAGCATTTTTGGTCATGTCCAGATTTGGGGCCAGAATCGAGCCGATCGGACCAGCCACCGCATTGTGATAACTGTGTCCTCCGCTTCTGCGATATACGGGACAAGTATTCATGCAAGCCCCGCAGCGGATACATTTCAGGGAATTACGGAAATCCGCCCGGCCCAGCTGAGTGCTCCGCCCATTGTCCACAATCACAATATGCATTTCCTGCCCATCCCTAGGCTTCTTGAAATGGCTGCTGTAAGTAGTCACCGGCTGCCCGGTAGCGCTACGTGCCAGCAGTCTCAGAAATACACCCAGATCCTCCTGTTTCGGGATTATTTTTTCAAAACCCATACAGGCAATGTGGATGTCGGCCAGGTGCGCGCCCATATCTGCGTTGCCTTCATTGGTACAGACCACAAATCCGCCGGTTTCTGCGATGGCAAAATTAACCCCCGTCAACGCGGCGCGTCGGGTCAGGAATTTATCCCTTAAATGCTGCCTGGCAGCTTCCGTCAGGTACTGAGGATCGGTCGCGCCGGCCTCGGTGCCCAGGTGCTCATGAAAAAGATCGCCAATATCCTTTTTCTTTAAATGGATCGCAGGAAGTACAATATGACTGGGCGGTTCCTGCCGCAACTGGACGATCCGCTCGCCGAGGTCGGTATCGATCACCTCAATTCCGTTTTTGATCAGGAACTCGTTCATGTGGCATTCTTCCGTAAGCATAGACTTACTTTTGACCATCTTATCAATATTATGCTTTTTGAGCAGCCCCAGCACAATCTCGTTATGTTCCGCCGCATCAGCCGCCCAATGCACATGGATCCCGTTTTCCTTCGCCTTTTGTTCAAAAGATATCAGCAGCTCATCCATATTGGAAAGCACGTAATTCTTGATATTGGAAGCTGCCGATCGAAGGGGCTCCCATTCCGGCAGCTGTTTCGAAGACTTGTCCCGTTTCTGCCGCACAAACCAAAGGGTTTCATCATGCCAGTTCACATAAGGTTCGTCCTTATTAAAGGTCTCGGAAGCCTCGGCATGTTCGATTATTGCTTTAGACATAGTTATCTTAACAATTTAATAATAGTATTTTATAAAGAATTACAATTGCACTTTTCACAATCATTGCACTATTCAAAGTTTGCAATTTGTTTAATAAACAACTTTTAAAAAATACAGAAAAAGCTATTTTATTGTAATGCAAGATGTTATAATTTTGAATTACAAAGTTTTTCGATCGGGGCATCGGAGTCTGATCAAAGTTCTTTTAAAACTTTTTTTAGACACAATTAAATTTTAACTCCTATGAAAATCAAAAACACTCTTATTATCGCAGCCGTTACAGGCTTGCTTCTATCAGCATCTGCATTGAAATCCAATGCACAAGTTACAGCCGCTACCACTGAATCAGGTCAGACAGCATCAAGCAAACTGACTATTCTTGAGGTTAAACCCATGCAATTCCGCGTTTCATATAACACTCCACAATCACCGGCTGTTTTGGTACGTATCCTCGACAGCAACAACTCTGTTCTTTTCTCAGAGAAAAAACGTACTGAAACAAACTATTTGAAATACTTCGATCTGTCTACTCTTTTGGACGGTACTTATACCTTCGAAATCACGGACGGTAAAGAGAAGACTTCACAATCGTTTGATATTTTGACAAAAACGAGCCGCGTCGTTTCTTCAATCAACTAAACGACAGACTCTTCTCAGATTCTGACCCAGGCGTGGCACGCCCGCTGCGGCGCGCTTCCGTAAACTTTGTAAAATACCGGTGCTCATCCAATGGGTACCGGTATTTGTTTCACGGCGCTGTTCAGGATTTCTGCGATATGCTTCACTTTTACATCGGAGTTGCGTCTTTTCAGAATCCCTTCCAGATGCAGCAGGCAGCTCATATCAGAACCCGTAATGTATTGCGCATTGTGACGGATATGGTCCGATACTCTGTCTTTCCCCATTTTCACTGACACTGCCTCTTCGCTGACACAGAAAGTCCCGCCAAATCCACAGCATTCATCTGTTCTGTCGAGATCGATCAATTCCAGTCCCCGCACTTTTTTCAAAAGGGAAACCGGCTTCGAAAACGGTTCTGCGTTGAGTTCGGTCATTTGTGCAAGGTGCAGGCCGCGCTGTCCGTGGCATCCCTGGTGCAAACCAACCCGGTACGGAAAATCTGCTTCAATTGCATCCACTTTCAAAACATCGGTAATAAACTCAACCAGCTCATAAACTTTTTTTCTGACCGCCTTGGATTCGTCAGGCTTCCCTTCCACTTTCAGATGGTCTTTAATATGAAGCACGCAGCTTCCAGAAGGAGAAACGATATAATCACAGTCTGAAAAATTGTTATAAAAAAGCCTGTCGCAGTCTTTGGTCAAATGCTCGAAACCCGAATTTGCCATCGGCTGGCCACAGCAGGTCTGATTCAGCGGAAAAGTCACCGTACAACCCAGTTTTTCCAGTAATTCCAACGTCGCAATCCCTACCTGCGGATAAAACTGATCGACATAGCAGGGGATAAAAAGTCCTATTTTCAAATGTGAGTAGTTCATCTTTTACCAGAATTCAATGGTTGAAAGTATGGGGTAGTGATCCGAAACGTGGGGGTAATTCCTGAGTACCTTGTAGTTTTTCACACGTACTTTATTATTGAGTAATACAAAAATGTAATCGAGCCTGTCGCCCGGCATGCCTTCATTCCAGGTTTCCATTTGCGATCCCTGGGCTGCGTCCTGCCAGTTTTTCCGGAATGAAAAATAGGGCTGCTCATTTGGCCTCGCCCCCATATCCATTCCCAGCAAGACCGGCTGTATGCTGTTGACGAGCATCTGATTGATATAGGCTGCCTGCAAAGCTCTGTCCATCACAGAGGCATATTCCAGCCTCGAATTGCAAAACCTGAAAGTCAGGTTCCTTGAATGTTTGATCAGTCCGCATAAAAGCACCTTCGGGTCTGCACCCTGCGTGACCGGCAAACTGATAGTCTGTGTTTTTTCAAAAGGCCAAACCGATAGTATCCCCACTCCTTGCGCTCCGTTCTCTGATTTATCTGCAATTCCGTATGTATAAAACATTCCGGTCTGGATTGCCAGCTGCCTCAGCTGAAACTGTACTTTCCCATTTTCAGCCAGACTATCAACTGCCTGTAAAGCAATAAGATCAGGTTTATTTTCCCTAATAATGTTCAGTATATCCCGTAGGTTGGACCCTTCATTTTTATCCAATCCGTGGCGAATGTTAAAACTCATCACTTTGATTTCAACAGCACGGCGCGGCTGCGACCCAAGCAAAGTAAGTGAGACAATAAAAATGAGGATCAATCGACTTATATTACTCAAACCAATGGTATGCTAGTTCACGATTCTAATCCATTCAATCAGTCGGGGAGGGCAAATATCTGATTCATTAAAACCCATTTTTCTCCGGGTTTTGCGGAGGGAAGCGCCTGCTGATATTTCCACATCAATTGCTCCCATTCCTGTACTTTTGGGTTCGAAGCGTCCATTTCCGCCTTTTTTTCGAAGCTGAAATCGTCTTCCGTTTCCATTACCATAAAAAGACGGTTGTCTCTCCTGAAAATATCCATCCTGGTTACGCCGGCATCCCTGATACTTTTTTCGATTTCCGGCCGGATTTTTTGATGATATGCTTCATATTCGGCGATCATAACCGGATCGTCGACCAGGTCCACGGTGAGATAGTACGTTTTCATATCACTTAATTAAACATCGAGGTTGTAAAATTTCACAGCATTTTGCCCCATCACATCAGCCATTTCCCTATCGGAAAACATGCTGAGATAGTCGGTCAGAATACCTTTTGCTCCTTCATACTCTGCCGCAACCAGACAAACCGGCCAGTCGGAACCATATAAAAGCCTTTCAGTACCGAAAGCTTCAAAAACTACATCGAGATAAGGTCGGAAATCTGCCTTTTCCCAATTTTGCCAGTCTGCCTCGGTTACCATACCCGACACCTTGCAGGTTACATTCGGAAGCTCCGCGAGCTTCCTTATGTCGGACGACCATTTTTCAATTTCCCAGCTTTTGATGAGTGGCTTCGCTATATGGTCCAGCACAAAATGGATATTCGGCAGTCTCACCGCAAAGTTGAAGGCTTCTTCAAGCTGGTTTGCCCGGATCAGGATATCATAGGTAAAGTCAAAAGCAACCAGTTGACCAACTCCTTTGATAAAATCAGGCTGCAGCATAAAACCTTCCTCCTCGCCCTGCACAACATGTCTGAAACCTTTCAGTTTTTCAAATTGCGAGTACTTTTCCAACTGACCATACAGGTTCGGAGAACGCAGGTCAACCCAACCTACGACACCCTTCACAAAATCATTCGCCTCAGCCAGCTGCAACAGGAACTCAGTTTCTGAATCTGTCTGGGCAGCCTGTACTGCCACACAACCATCGACACCATTTGATCTTAAAACCGGCCTCAGATCCTCGGGCAGAAAGTTCTTCCTGATCACGCCCATCTCAGGTGTAATCCAGGAATCCCGTTCCAGATCAAATATCCAGAAATGCTGGTGCGCGTCTATAATCATACTTCCGGGTTAAATTAAAGTGATGTAATTGTCAGGTGTGGTCAATTGTAGTCAGATGTTGTCATTTATTGTTATCGGTTCGAAACTGCATTTGTGACAACTTCATGACTTTCATGACTACAAATGACCACTCCTGACAAATAACTAACAACAAATGACCACTCTTGACATAAATGACTTTTATAACTACAAGTGACCGGTCCTAGACAGTCGCCTTCCACGCAATAGCCTCCTGACGTTGCTCACCCAGTTTTTCAATACCCAGTTCTACCACATCCCCAGCTTTCAGGTACAGTTGCGGTTTCATCCCAAGCCCTACACCGGCGGGAGTTCCGGTCGTAATCACATCACCCGGAAGCAAAGTCATAAACTGGCTCAGGTAACTTACAAGAAACGGAATATGGAAAATCATGTCAGATGTAGTACTGTCCTGGATTTTCTTGCCGTTAAGCGACAGCCACAGGTTCAGGTCATTTGCATTGCCAACTTCGTCGGAAGTTACCAGGTAAGGCCCAAGCGGTGCAAAAGTGTCATTACTTTTTCCTTTCACCCATTGCCCGCCTCTTTCAAGCTGGTAGGCACGCTCTGAATAATCATTGTGCACAGCATAACCCGCTACATAATTCAGGGCATCTGCTTCTTCCACGTAGCTTGCTTTTTTACCGATAATCACGGCCAGCTCCACTTCCCAGTCTGTTTTTTCTGAATTCCGGGGGATAATCACCTGATCATTCGGGCCGCACAATGCAGACGTCGCCTTAAAGAAAATGATAGGTTCTTTCGGCAGTTCAGTTGCGCCGGATTCGTATGCATGTTTGGCGTAGTTCATACCGATGCAAATGATCTTCGACGGCCGCGCCACACATGATCCATAGCGAAAACCGTCCGCTACTGCAGGGCAACTTGCCGCGTTGGCAGCTAACCAGTCGGAGAGACGGCTGATACCATCTGCCGCGAAAAATTTCTCATTATAATCTTCACCAAATGCAGATACATCCAATTTGGAACCGTCTGCTAATTCCACACCCGGTTTTTCCTGTTCAAAAGCACCAAAACGAAAAAGTCTCATTGAAAAAAGGTTTAGTTAGTTACCAGTGTTTGCTGGTAGGGAAATATTTTATGTTACTTTGACAGTCGAAGCTACGCTTGGCCATCGGCGGTTGGCTTTCGGCGGTCGAAATATGAGGCTTTTTTTATTCAATTGGTCGAATAATCCCGCCTCGACAGCCTGACCCAGTTTGAAAGCCGACAGCCAAAAGCTAGTTGTTCAGTTTCTCAAACCCGCCATCGATCAGATAATCGCAACCGGTAACAAACCCAGCCTCATCCGAGCAAAGGTATAATGCCAGTGCGCCGATTTCTTCGGGCTTCGCCATTCTGCCGATAGGCTGTGTTTTGGAAAGTTTTTCAAACATTTCTTCTTCTTTGCCTGGGTATGTTTTTGCTATAAAACCATCGACAAAAGGCGTGTGGACGCGCGCCGGGGAAATACTGTTGCAGCGGATCCCGTCTCCCAGATAATCCCTGGCTACCGACAATGTCATGGAATAGACCGCGCCTTTGGCCGTGGAATAAGCAAACCGGTCGGGAATACCAACGGTGGCTGCGATCGAAGCCATGTTCAAGATTACGCCGCCGCCGTTCGATTTCAGATGCGGGATCGTGGCCATCAGGCAGTTGTAAACACCTTTAACATTGACGTTGATCACTCTGTCGAAATCAATTTCCGCGGTATTGTCCGCCTTGCCAATGTGTGCGATGCCAGCGTTGTTCACCAGAATATCAATTTTTTGATTCGCCGCGATAGCATTGATCAGGTTTACGACATCTGCCTGTTTGGAGATATCTACCACATGCGCCTCCGCTTTTCCACCTTCTGCATTGATGTCATTCGCCACCTGCGTAGCAACATCTATATTAATTTCCAGGATATGGACATGAGCCCCCTGTTTTGCAAAAGTCCGGGAAATCGCTAAGCCAATCCCGCTTGCGCCACCTGTAACCAATGCTGTTTTACCACTTAAATCAAACATTATTATTTTATTATGAATTATACTGGTTGAACTGAGTTTAATCAAAAAAGAAACCGGATCACAATCCTTACTCCCCTTCATCCCTCTCCTCCATCCTCCATTTGAAATATTACAACGATACTCCTCTCTTCCAGGGAATAAAATCGTCCTGCCCCAGCTGTTGCGCTTTGGTAAGCTCACCGCTGGCTACTTTAATGACGTATTCTAGCAATTCTTCCGCGTTTTGTTCCAGCGACTGGGTGCCATCGACAACCGGTCCGCAGTCAAAATCAATGACGTCCGGCATTCTGTTTGCGAGAATTGTATTGGTAGCCACTTTGGCAACAGGGCATATCGGGTTTCCGGTGGGTGTGCCCAGGCCGGTGGTGAACAGTATGATGTTGGCTCCGGCAGCCGTTTGCCCGGTAGTTGCTTCCACATCGTTTCCAGGGGTACATACTAGTTGCAAGCCGGGTTCAGTTGCACGTTCTGTATAATTCAGAACATCTGATATATAGGCATTTCCGCCTTTTCTGGCAGCGCCCGCAGATTTGATCGCATCAGTGATGAGACCGTCTTTTATATTTCCAGGCGATGGATTAAAAGCAAATGCAGAACCTACTGCCTCCGCTTTTCCTGCATAATCCCGCATCAGTTTCTCAAATTTTGCAGCTTTTTCTTCTGTTACACAACGGTTTAGAAGCTCCTGCTCCACACCGTTCAGTTCCGGAAACTCCGCCAGCAAAGTCTGTCCGCCCAACCCTACTACGAGGTCAGACAAATGCCCTAGCACCGGATTGGCCGATATTCCCGAAAATCCATCCGAACCGCCGCACTTAAGCCCCACCGAAAGTTTGGACAAAGGTGCGTCCGATCTTTCAAATTCATTGATTTTGGTCAAACCCATGAAAGTTTCCTTGATCGCACCCGACATGAGCGAGTACTCGGTTCCTTTCTGGTGTTCGAAAGCAAAAAACGGCTTATTGAAATGCGGGTCTCTTTTTTTGATCTCATCTTCCAGTGTTTTCAGCTCCGAATTCTGGCAGCCCAGACTCAAAACTGTGATACCGGCCACATTAGGATGTACTGCATAAGCTGCAAAAAGCGAACACAAAGTATTGGCATCAGCCCTCGTTCCGCCGCAGCCACCTTCGTGGGTCAGGAATTTCACACCATCCACATTGGCAAACGGACGATGCTGTTTTTTCACCGCAGGTGCCTGCTCGGTAAAATTTTCCAGGCTTTTCAGTCTGCGCATATCTCCCGCCTGGTACAAATGCAGGAATTCGCGCACATGCTCCCTGTAAATATCTGTCTGTGCATAACCCAGTTCGCGCTCAAAAGCGTCTTTCATGATCAGCACATTGCGGTTTTCGCAAAATACCAGCGGTACTACCAGCCAGTAGTTATAAGTCCCTACCCTTCCGTCTTCGCGGTGATATCCTTTGAAAGTCCGGCCATGCCATTTACTCACATCAGGCTGTGTATAAGAATACGGCTGGCGGTTGGCCGTGCTGTAATTCTGAGAATCGTGTTTGAGATTGAAAGTAGTGATCGGTTCGCCCCGTTTGATAGGCTGGGTCGCCCGGCCCACCAGTACGCCATACATAATAATCGCCCCGCCTGCTTCAATGTCTTCGGTAACGAATTTATGCTTGGCCGAAACACCATATTGTAAAGAATAATGCTGTCCGGCCCAATCGGCATCAGCGCCGGGAGGAAGGTCCCGCAATGCAACGATTACATTATCGGAAGGGTGAATTTTTAAGAGTTGTGACGCCATGGTGAATTGGAAATAATAGCAAGCTAAAAACAAATAGAATTTGTCAACAAATGAACATAAATATTTCAATACATTGATTCGCAATACTGGCAAATTTTTCAATTATATTGGCATATATTTTCATATTATGATCTAATCATGTAATTATTTGTGAAACCGCAGCTTCTCAAAGTTCCAAAAGGTTTGCAAAAATCGTTCAGTATCAGGCAGGATGTTGTGCTCTATTTTTATAACCGTTGGCATTATCATCCTGAAATTGAGCTGATTCATATCGAGCAGGGGTCGGGAACGCAATTTGTGGGAGACAATATCCAGAGTTTCCAGAACGGTGATCTGCTGCTGATAGGGCCAAACCTGCCCCACTACTGGCGTTGTGATGAGAAGTATTTTCAGCGGGAAAGCAAGTTATATGCCCAGGCCACGGTGCTCCATTTTTCGGACGATATATTTGGTAAAACCTTTCTGGACCTGCCCGAAAACAAGGCGATCAGCGAACTGCTATACCAGGCAAAATGGGGAATGAAACTCTGGGGAAACGGAACAGAGAAAGTGAAGGAGCTTTTACGGGAACTGCTGGCGCAGAAGAACGGAAATCCGGTGATCTCTTTGTTACAGATCCTCGAAAGCCTGGCGCAATGTAAAGAGCTGAAACTGCTCTCCAACTCGCACTACCAGCACGAATATGACCCGTATGATACCGACCGGATCAATCATATTTATCAATACTCCATCCAGAATTTTCAGAAGAAAATATCAATCGAAGAAATTTCGGAGGTAGCTAACATCAGTCCGCATTCCTTTTGCAGGTACTTCAAAAGCAGGAGCCGGAAAACCTACTCCCAGTTTTTGCTCGAATTGCGTATCGGGCACGCTTGCAAGCTTTTAGTCGAAGCAAAACTTTCTGTGGCGCAAATCTGCTATGAAAGCGGCTTCCATAATTTTGCCAATTTCAACAAGTATTTTAAGATACATACCGGCAAAAGCCCGCTAAACTATCAGAAAGAATACCACATCAGTCCGGTGCCGCTGGAATTTGAAAACGCAGCTTTCAGCGGAGTTTCGGCTCTGCCCATAATGCAGTGAAGCAAATCATGAGCAACACCAACCACAACCAGCCGGGCAAGTTCTTTTTTATCCCTCTGGCTTCTCCCTCAGCCCGTCCGAATTCCCTAAGCTGAGCCTGGTAGGAAGCATAGGAACTGACAAAATCCCTCATTTCGGCGTCTTTGAATTTCCCCACAGAAGTAGCCGCGTCATCCACGAAAATGGCGTGTTCGCCATCATCAGCCAGGCCTGCAAGGTTTATCCAGCCCGACTGCGCAGGTACAAATTCCGCCGAAGCGGATTTTTCGTTAAGCAGCGCGTATTGTTGCAAAATGGTATCTTTTCCTGCCACGAGGATTGACGGAGAACTTTCGAAGTTATTAAGTCTGATCGTCGTTTTGATGTTTTTAAAAACGGGAGCGTCCACATCAATATTAGAGCCCGATACCGGATGTATAAAAGCCAGTACCGAATTCCAGGTTTTCTGATAGGCTACGCTGTCGCCATTGAGCATCAATGGGAAAGTTTCATTGATGAGAGTGATGCCCACTTTTCCGCTAGTCTTTTCGACAGCTGCGGCATAGCCCTTAACTTTTAAGATGTAATCCGAATCAGCAAAATGAAAAGGCAGGCCCTGAAGTCCGCCGGGAAGCGATACCGTATTTTCATTTGAAATTCTTTTTACCCGAAAACGTGTACCCAGTGCCCTGTTAATGTCCTCAATTTCAACCGATGGGTCAGTCAGATTGATATAAAGTATGCTCTTCCCCGCAACCATAGCCTTTCTGATCAAACCATTCCCTGCATTCCCCGGATCAGTAACAATAACATCAGGCTCACCGCCTTTGTTGATATCGATTATACCCCTGATATTTTTGGACAAAACCGTATTGTACTGAACAGCATGACCGTTTTTTCCCAGCCAGTTTGCCAAAGTCCGGCTTTCAAAGTCAGGATAACCGAGCATAAAACGGAAGGTGAGCTTTTCGTGCGGGCGGGCAAAAAAACGAACCGAATCCAGTGTCTTATTGTCCAAAACCAGCTCCGTCAATGTCCTTCCCTGCGTGAAAACCGGGAATGATAATCTGAAAACATTAAGTCCCGCGGAAAGCGCCAGACTATCCAATGTTTGTTTCCCGAACCTGAGTCGCAGATACTGCTTTTTCGACGATATGATCCTTCCCTTTATCGTCTGCATTTCGCCTTCCCGCAAAATCCCTTTCCATCGAAGAGCATGAATTTGGTCCGGCACATGATATGGAATCCATTTTAATACTGCCGGCTGCCGTTCCGCCCCTCGCAGCAAACTGAACAAAGACGGCCCAAAATCCTGACCTGCAAGGACAAGCGTATCCCATCCATCTTTCGAAACGTCATTGTAAGACAGCATTTCCGCGGATTTTAAGCTATCGGCTATTTCATTTACAAAAGTCCGCGGAACATCTTTTCCCATGAGCAAACCAGTGCTTCCGGCTGAATTCTGAAAAGTATACGGCTTTAAAATAAAGCCCATAACCATGCACCAGAGCAACACATTGAGCCCCAGCCGGACTTTTCTCCTCGCGGGAGTAACAGATGCATTTATTCGTCGGTAAAGCAGCCAAACCTGCATGATCAGAAGTCCCGCAGCCAATACAAGTATCAGCTGGTTCATCGGTACCAACCAGTCAAAATCAGATCTGATCATATTCCACGCTTCATTTTCTTCCAAAAAGCCTCTTCCAGTTTTTGATCGCCCAAATAATGCTGCCTGCTCTGCATGGTAGCATTGGTCAATTTGAAAACAGCCGTTTTCAGCTGTTCTTTCTCTAAAGCAGAAAGTGTTTTCCCGCCGATCATTTTTTGCAGCAAGCCGATCACCTGCCAGTTCTGAAATCCTCCGTTGAAGGGCCCGCTATTGATCAGCCGCTGCGATAATTCCGACCCGGATCGCCGCAGAGCAAACTTCTGCTTTTCGCTCAGTTTTGCATATTCAAGATAACCCAGCACTTCTGCCGCAAGCTTGTCCGTTGTTTCACGGTCAAACACCTTTTCTGAATTCAGGGCACTGTTTATGTCCTTCAATTCGCCTGTAAGCCGTTTCTCTTTTTCCCTGATCGGAGGCGGGTCGTAGCCAGACTTTTTGGCAAAAGTCCTCGCCTTTTGCTGTGCAGATTTCAGAAATTCCAGTGCCTTTGTTTCAAACGGAAGTGCTTTTTCAGGCTCGTACGTACGCAAATGCAGCTCAGACTGCCACATCTGCTCCAATGCCATTTTGAGCAGACTGCGCGTGGATTCCTCATAAAAAGTATTGGTTTCCGCATCGTCGTGAGCGTGGGTATATTGTTCCATCAACGCCGCAAGCGGATCTTTTGACGCTTCATTTTTATGTGCATGGTCGTGGTCATCATGGGTATTCGCGCGTATCGGTTCGGTATTGTTATTTGCGGCACCCTCACCGGTACCGTCCGATTTGTGGGTAAAAGAATCAAGGATATTGCCTTCATCTGCCTGGTCGGTTTCCCCGCCGCCAATGTTGGTTTCGAATTCTTCGCCGAGATACTGCCCGTACCTGAGCCGCAGTACTTTCTGATCAAATCCGATCTCGTTGGATTGGGAAGCAAATTCTTTCCTGCCCAGCTTTTTCCGTTTTGCAATCAGCTTTTCGGTATCGATGATGATCTGCCGCTGGCTCCGGAAATATTCGGGCATAATATTCACGGCCATCGCTGCAAGTTCTGCCTCTTCAACCTGGGCGGTATCATTATATACAATAAAATAAGTATCTGATTTACTGAAATTTGCATCAGGTTCTTTATTATCCGCAGCCGCCCAGTAGTAATATAGTTCGTCCCCGGGAGCAAAGTTCAGCGCATTCAGATCGATTACCTTTTGCAGGTTTGCCTCCTTGAAATCCGAAGGCTGCAATGGGAATTTCAGTTCCCGGAATTTCACATTTTCTCCCGAACCTCTGGCCACAGTTGCTACGATAAAAGCCTGACGCACAAGAAAATCATCAGAGATTCCGGCCGAAACCGCTAGTTGTTTTTTGTCGTTGATAAAATGGTACCGATACAGTTCCTTCGAAGCCGGTTTGATGACGGGCGCAAGATCCGGCAAGGCTTCCAGCCGGTAGAAATCGGATTGATATATGAGAGAATCTTTGCGGTAAGCTTTGATCGCATATAATCCCGAACCATGGAGGCGATCGCTGTACCGGAACAAGTCGTCAGATTTCGCAAATGCAACTTCCTCAGCCCGGCTATTGACCAGTTTAACCGAAATGTCCTGATCACCGCTGAAGACAATCTCCCAATTGATCATAGATCCTACTATCGCACTGATATTCAGATCATTTATTTCCTTTTTCGGCAGCCGTGTATAATCGGGAAATTGGATCAAGACCTTTGCAGATTCAAATTTCGGAGGGTTAGCGGATGTAATTTTACCAACAATATCTGTCGGCTTAGGCTCTCCGGTTTTCTTTTTTGAGCTGAATTTCAGATAAGGACTAAATGCAAAAACCGCCCCGGAAAATAACAAAAGGCCAAAATATAAGCCGGCGCCGGCATACAACCTTGAAAATGGGAACCGAATTTCTGCCGCCCCGACGTCTATTCGTTCAAGCTGGAGCTGTTCTGCCGGATTCAGTTCGTCTTTTTCCAGTAGATGGAGACTGTACTCGGTTTCGTTTACAAAACTATGGATCAGCGTAATGGCCTGTGTTTTTTTGTTTTGATAAATCCTGGTCAAAATCACCCCAAGCATAAAGGCAATAATACCGGCAAAACAGGGAACACTCAAAACATCACTAAATCCGGCAACAAGCAGGTAACCAGACCCTGCCAGCAAAATACACCTGAGCAATGCATTTGCGTAAAGCTGTCTCGTCACCGAGCCTATCAGTTTTTTCAGTTCACGCATAGTCCCGGGCTGCGGTTTTCTTCAATGCGATCCAGCGCTCCGCCAGTAGCGTGACCATAAAAAGTAACAACAGGTATTGATAAAGCTGATCTGCCGACCGGCTATCCAATGGTTTTGATCGCACAAATAGTGTTTCAAGCTGGCTTCTGCTCAATGGAATTTCACGAATATCCAGCTTTAAATGAGAGATCATCGCAGCACCCAGCCACTCTGGCAGCGCGCCGTTTTGCACAATTTCAGAGGTGCGAAGAAGCAATGAGTCAGGGAACTGCACCACATTTTCCGGCAGGACCTGGCTGATTGTATTCTCCGAAATCACATATAAAGTGTGTGCGTAGTAGTTGGTTATTTTCTGATCCGTTAATATCCAGTCGTATTTTGTTTTTGGGTCGAATGAAATGTCTTTGGCAAAAGAGATTCCGTAAACTTCTGCGAGTGCATCCAACGCGGCTTCTACCGTCCGGCTTTCTGAGGCGTCCTGATAATCAATCAGGACGGTCATTTTCTTTCCATTCAGGCCGGTCACTTTCGGTAATTCCTCAATGATAATATCCGTCAAAGCGTGTAATTTAAAATCCTGCGGGACATCAAATCTGGGCAGGTTAGCCAGTTTATTTTGGTTTACTACATAAAGATGCAGTTCTGTTTCGGGCTTTGAGAGTCTGTTGATATTTTTCTGCAGATACAATTCACTGTGCGCCACCTTCGGCAAATCTGAAAGATCTTTTGCTTCGGATCCGGACGGTGCTGCCCAGTAAACTTTCTCTCCCTTTTTGAGCGCATCTTCCAGCTCGAAACGGAAATTATTGACCAGTTTGCTATCCGGCTGAACCAGGTGAACGATGTGCTTTTTTTGATTTAATTTCAGAAAATCGGCCATCGGTTTGCTTAATAACAAAACAAGAAAAACCACCAACAAACACCTTAAAAGCAGCAGTAACAGTTCATCCGGGCGCAGGCCACGTTGTTGCTGATTGGTTATACCCGTTAGCCAGCGCGTCGCGGCCCAGTCCAGAGTCACCCCTTTTTTCTGATACCAAAAATGAATGATGACCGGCAGAGCCAGCGCCAATAAGCCCCACAACATCACAGGCTGCAAAAACTCCATTATCCTTTTCGTTTTGTCAAAAATGACTTCAATACCATACCCAGCGGATCGCTCAACCTGGCCTGCACCAAATGCACATATGGGATTTGCAGGTCTTCTTTCAGTTTTTTCAGATAGCTACCTGACGACTCCATGAATTTTTCGCGAACTGATTCCGCATCCAGTTCGATCTCCCGGCCCGTTTCAAGGTCTTTGAAACGGTAAAAACCTTTAAGATTAAAATCCATTTCCTGATCCCCCAAAATCTGGAAAACCACAATTTCCCGCCTTGGACTGGCCAGCGATTTTATGAAGTTTAACCATTCTTCACCGACCTGAAGCAAATCTGTTACAAAGATGAACTGTTCCGTATTTCTGGACTGAAATTCTGGAAATTTCAGGCTATGATGATCTACTGGAAACCAGGTCCCCCCGGCGACTGTTTTTTCCAGCCCTACCAATATCTTCTGGAACGCTTGTTTCCCGGAAGACGAAGCCCCCGCAGCCACAACCGTTTGAACGGAGCCAGTTTGCAATGTATACAAACTCATCTGATCGTTTTGCACATAACCGAGGTATGCCAGTGACGCCAGCAGAATCTGCGCATATTGCAACCTGCTGACACCGTTTTCAGCATAATTCATAGATCCCGAAAGATCGAGCACAAACCGGACCTGCCTGTCGCTTTCCGTAGAAGACTCCCGTATCAGGTGCTTATTTGTCCGTGCAAACAGTTTCCAGTCGATTCTTTTAGGGTCATCCCCCGGTTCATAGTGACGATATTGTTCGAATTCTACGCCTATTCCCGACCTTTTACTGGCATGTATACCCAGCATCAGCTCCTCACTGACCAGTTTCCCGGTCAGTTGCAGGTTTTTGAGCCTGATCAGATTCGACGCCAGTAAAGTAGGTCCTTTCATACAAATGGGTAGCCCCGATGGGGCAATGTTAGCTCCTTGGCTGAGTTTTGGTTACCAATATGCTGCCCCGATGGGGCACTGTCCTTAGTAAAGCTCTTGCTTGGCATCAATGGGTAGCCCCGAGGGGGCATTGTTAGCTCCTTAGTTGAGTTTCGGTTACCAATATGTTGCCCCGCTGGGGCAGGGTTCTATTGTTTCTTGTAATGCCCCATCGGGGCTACCTATTATTAACGAAAGACGTCCTATACCATAGGGATCTGCCTCAGCGGGGGCTACCCATGACCTCGGAAGAGTCTTTTCCTGACTAGGTTCTCGCGGAAACCGCGCTCACAATTTCAGCATTTTTAACAAACTCGCGATCACATCGTCCGTAGTGATACCTTCTGCTTCTGCGCGGAAATTCATAGCAATCCTGTGCCGCAGCACGGGATATGCCAATGTACTGATATCATCGGGCACCACCGAAAACCTTTCATTCAGAACAGCCCTCGCCTTGGCACATAGCACCAGCGCCTGCCCCGCCCGTGGGCCGGCTCCCCAGTCACACCATTCTTTTACGAAATCGGATGGACTGCCCTCCGGCCTGCTGGCGCGCACAAGCTTGTTGATCCATATCATCAGCTCGTCATCGATATGTACCTGCCTCGTCACTTTCTGAAGATCAGCGATTTCCAGGTCGGTGAGTATGGGGTGAATTTCGGGGCGTGCCGAGCCGGTGGTGCCTTTTAATACGTCCAGCTCCTCCTGCTCGTCGGGGTAATTGAGCCTGATATACAGCAAGAAACGATCGAGCTGGGCTTCGGGCAAAGGGTACGTTCCGGCCTGCTCGATCGGGTTTTGTGTGGCAATGATCAGGAAGGGATTGGGCAGCTCATAATTGGCCCCTCCATAAGTCACACTTTTTTCCTGCATCGCTTCAAGCAGGGCTGCCTGGGTTTTGGGAGGTGTACGGTTAATCTCGTCTGCAAGCACCACATTGGCAAAAACCGGCCCGCGGTTAAACTTGAAAAATTTCCTCCCGGTCTCATGGTCTTCTTCCAGGATTTCTGTGCCCACTATATCCCCCGGCATCAGATCCGGGGTAAATTGTATCCTTTTGAAGCTCATATGCAAGGCCTCCGACATTGTTTTCACCATCAGTGTTTTGGCCAGACCCGGCACACCTTCCAGCAGGCAATGCCCTCCCGCCAGCAGCGAAATCAATATTTCATCTATGGCCTCACGCTGCCCCACAATGACTTTCGAGATTTCTCTTTTAAGAAGCGGCAACCTCGATACAAGCGTTTTATAATGACTTAATTCCTGCTTTTCCAATCTTGAATATTTATTAAAATGATATGCCCAACTCACATACCCATAGAAGTCAATGCATATACCACGATGTTGACGCCAAAGCGGGTGTTGTCTACTGCCAGGAAACGTTTGTTCCGAAAATCGTAATCCCACTCGCAGCCGTAATCCTTATTACTATACAAAACCCCGATCCGTCCACGAATTGTCACCGCTTTGAGATAATCATGAACAAGGTCGTCGCCCCATCCATTAAGCTCAAAAGAAGTAGTCGGCGGGCCGTCGTCAAATTTGAAAAAACATTGATACAACTCGTGGTTGTTCGGTATTTTCTGCAAAGCTTTCGGTCCGAAAGTCCTGTCCATTTCCTGCTCGAATGATTTGGCAAAAAGCCCGTCGATGTCGTGGTTGCAATCGTCTACGAATACGAAGCCGCCATTTTGCACATACCTCTTGAAATGGTCCCGCTCCTGACTTGAAAATTCTACCAGTTTGTGCCCGCTCATGTAACAGAACGGGCTTTTGAAAATCTCATTACTGCTTAGCTGCACTACTTTTTCTTTTTCATCAACGGGTATGGTCGTATACTCCACCAGCGAATTGAGCAGGTTGGACGGCATGCGCTGGTCGGTGTCCCAGTTGCCGGAAGCATACTGAATACGGGTGAAAAAAAATGATTTCATATAAAAAATTATACGGCGTCGGAAAGAGAAGAGAACGTAAATTCCCTGATCTTCATCGGCGGGATGAGGTAATTCCTGTCCGATTCCGTGCTCACCACACGTTCGGGTTTCCCGAGCGTTTCAAGGTTATTGAGCATGATCACCGGACTTTCATTAAAGCGGAAATTTTTGACAGGATGTTTGATTTTTCCGTTTTCGATATAAAATGTACCGTCGCGGGTAAGGCCGGTCAGTAACAATGTTTGCGGATCGACCCGGCGTATATACCAGAGTTTGGTGACAAGAATGCCCTGCTTGGTCGATCTGATCATCTCTTCCATTGTCGCGTCACCTCCCTGCATGATCATATTCGTTGGGAAAGGCACCGGTTTGACCCCTTTTTTTTCTGCCCAGTATCTTGAATAGACCATATTTTTTACCACACCTTTTTCTATCCAGCTCCGTTTTTCCTGCGGTTGCCCGTCACCCGACCAGGGAGATGCAGGCAATTCATCGTCCATAGGATCGGAGTAGATCGTCACGCGCTCGTCCATGATCTTTTCTCCCAGTTTGGTTTTACCACCCGGCTTACTCAAAAACGATCTTCCTTCATCCGCACTTCTGGCGTCCATACTGGAGAAGATATTTTCAAGCAGCACCACGGCAGCGGTAGGCTCCAGAATAACTGTGTACTTGCCCGGCTCCAATGCTTTCGCACCTACCGATCCCAGTGATTTAGCGATGGCAATTTTGGTAGCGCCGGCGGTATCCAGTTTCTTGATATCGCTGTACCCGCGTGCCACATAACCGGAGCCCATACCGTCGGGCGTTCTTACCGTCAATGAAAAATTCACGTTCGTGCTCGGATAGTAAGCAAAAAGGCCTTTGGAATTCATGGTAGCGGAAAAACCCGTTTGATTTTCCAAAAAACCGGAGGCGACCAAATTCTGACTGCGCGACAATTCAAGGCTTTTCAGCACGGCGTCTGCCCGGGAAGCGGGATCGGCTGCGGCAGTTGATTCAAAAAAACCTTTTGATCCGAGATACTGCTGAGGGCCCAGTACGCCCATGAACTCGGGATTTTCAGGTGCCAGCCGGGCCAGCTCTTCCGAACGTCTCACCACTTTTTCAAAAGACTCTTCCCCAAATTCGTCAATAGCCGCAACACCAACTTTTTTGCCAAATGATGAACGTACGGTCAGGTTCTGATTCACCAGCGAGCCGCTTGTGGACACTTCATTCCGCGCATAACGCAGGTTACCGCGCTGCTCGCCCATCAGACTTACCTCGCATTCGTCTGCTTTCGAATAGCTCAGTACTTTTTGCAACAATGCTTTCGCCTCTGATTCAGATAATATAGATGACATAATGATGGACGTTATATTTTCCTGGCTGTATTAATGACGTTAACCCCATTGAAACGCGTGGTAGAACTTCCGTGCGAAACCGCGCTGACCTGCATTGGCTGCCCCTTTCCATCCCGGAATGAGCCTCCGAGGCGATAGTCACGTTCGTCACAGATCTGCACGCATGAATTCCAGAATTCCTGCGTATTGGACTGATAGGCTACGTCTTTCAACATACCCGCGATTTTTCCGTCTTTTATTTCGTAAAATAACTGGCCGCCAAACTGGAAATTGTAACGTTGCTGATCGATAGAAAACGAGCCGTCACCAATGATATAAATCCCTTTTTTCACGTCTTTGATCATCTCATCCACCGAAAGCGGCGTTTTGCCGGGAGCCAGCGAGACATTCGGCATACGCTGAAACTGTACGGAAGCCCAGCTGTCGGCATAGCAGCATCCGTGTGATTCTTTTTCGCCGATAATATGCGCCTGGTCGCGGATAGCCTGGTAGTTAACCAGCATACCATCTTTTACAAGATCCCACTTTTTCGTATTTACACCTTCATCGTCCCATCCTACGGCTCCGAGCGATCCTACCTGTAATTTATCTGCGATGAGGTTCACTTCCTTGCTGCCGTACTGGAAATTCTTCGACTTCCATTTGTCGAGTGTAGCAAACGAAGTTCCTGCAAAATTGGCTTCATATCCCAAAACCCGATCCAATTCAAGCGGGTGCCCTACTGATTCGTGGATGGTCAGCCAGAGATGTGAAGGATCCAGGATCAAATCGTATTTCCCGGCTTCCACCGATTTGGCGGTGAGTTTTTCCTTTGCCTGCCGGGCCGCCGCGGTGGCATCTTCCAGCATGTCGTATCCTTTGTTGTAGCGGGTTGTAATTCCTGTGAGTTTGTCCGAAGGATTCACCTGCAGATAATCATAGCCCATTCCCAGCGGGGCACTCAGTGCATTTCGGGTTTCAAATTTCCCACTTGCCGGGTCAATAGCGGTGACATTGAAATTCGGCCATATCCTGTGCACGTCCTGATCAATGTAAGAGCCGTCCGTGGAAGCAAAGTATTTCTGTTCGTTGACCATAAAAAGAACTGAATTCACATAATTGGCGCCGTTTTTCAATGCGGCGTCATTTACAGAAAGCAACAGGTCCACTTTTTCCTTGATCGGCACTTCAAACGCATTTTTAACAATAGGCGCTTTCCAGCTTACTTCACCAAAACCCTTCTGAGGCGCCAGCTGAACCGGTTCCTTCATTAGCTTGGCGTTCGCTTTTGCAATCGCTACGGCATCCTCAGCAGCTTTTGCCAACTGCGATTCGTTTTTTGCATCCACCACGGCCGAAAAACCCCAGCAGCCATCCGCGATCACCCGGATACCTACCCCATATGATTCGGTATTGACGATATTCTGAACTTTATCCTCTCTGGTGATCACAAATTGATTGAGGTAGCGACCGATCCGCACATCCGCATAGGACGCACCTTTGGACTTGGCCGCGTTCAATGCTGCGTCAGCAAGTTTTTTCTTGATTGCAACGTCAATTCCAGGTTCCATGAGGGCTTCCGGGGAAACAGGCCGGGCATTCGCAAAGCCGGGCAACAGGAACGCTCCGCTTCCAAGCCCAGCTATTTGGATAAAATCTCTTCTTTTCAATTTGTAACGTTTTGAAATGATGTGATGGATTTACGGCTGCCGCCAGGCCAGCCGATACGCGTGTCGGGTGCGGCCCTTGCGACCGCCCCTACACCGCGTCTGATAAGCTTGTGAATGTAAAATCGCGGATTTTCAGGGGCGGAATCAGGTTCCCACCCGCGCGTACGGGCTTGCCCATCGCTTCCAGGTTATTGAGCATGATCACCGGGCTTTCGTTAAATCTGAAATTCTTGACAGGATACTTGATCTGCCCGTTTTCAATGTAAAACGTACCATCCCGGGTAAGGCCGGTGTACAACAATGTCTGCGGGTCAACAGCACGTATGTACCATAGCCGGGTAACAAGTATGCCTCTTTCCGTGCTTTTGATCATCTCGGCCAAAGACTGGCTACCACCCTGAAAGATGAAGGCAGATGGTGAAGGAATAGCTTTCACGCCTTTTTTCTCAGCCCAGAAACGAGAATAATACATATTTTTAACCACCCCGTTTTCTACCCAAACCACTTTTTCCTGTGGTCTGCCGTCGCCTGCGAAAGGTGAACCGGGAATTTCAGGGTTCTGAGGGTCAGAATAGATTGTTACCCGCTCATCAAAAAGCTTTTCGCCCAGTCTGGTACCTCCGCCTTTTTTACCCAAAAAACTCCTGCCTTCATCTCCATTACGCGCGTCCATGCTGCGCATCATATTCTGTAAAAGGTCTACCCCGGCTGTCGGTTCAAGGATTACGGTGTATTTTCCGGGTTCAATAGCTTTTGCACTGGACGATGCAAGGGCTTTTTGCATGGCCACTTCCGTTGCCGATAACGTGCTGAGCTTCGATACGTCGTTGTAATCACGGGCCGCATATCCGGAGCCAGTTCCGTCCGCTGTTCGGACGGTTACTGAAAAACCGACCGATGTTGATTGATTATAGCCAAAAAGTCCTTTGCTGTTTCCGATAGCCGAAAAGCCGGCTGTATCTTCCATATATCCTGCCGCCGTGAGATTTTTCTTTGCGCACGGGTCGATGCTGTCAAATGCGGCTTTGGCCCGATAATCGGGTTTAATGTTAGCTGTACTTTCTGCAAAAGAATTGGTTTCAAGATATTGCTGTGGCCCGAGCACCGGCAAATATTCCGGATTGTCCGGGGCCAGTCCGGCGATTTCCTCGGCCCGCCGCACGCTTTTTTCCAGTGAGCTGTCATCAAATTCGTTGATCGTGGAAGTACCGGATTTTTTGCCGAATACAGAGGTTACCGAAAGAGACAGATCCTCGGTTTCCCCGCTCGTCGATACCGAATTTCTTGCATAACGAATGTTTCCCGTGCGGTTGCCGGAGAGGATCACACTCATTTCGTCGGCTTTTGAAAAAGCCAATACCTTATCAATGATTCTTTTTGCTTCTTCTTTTGATAAAATTGCCATCTGAAAAAATTGGATGTCGCTGGAATATTGAAAAGTCCGGGTCAGATCTTCCTTCCGGTATTGATTACATTCACGCCGTCAAAACGGGAGGTTGAGCTTCCGTGCGAAACTGCGCTGAGCTGCGCCGGCTGGCCTTTCCCGTCAAAGAAAGACCCGAATGTGCGGTAGTCGTCCTTGTCGCACAGCTGCGAACACGAGTTCCAGAATTCCTGGGTATTGGACTGATAAGCCACATCATCCAACATACCAGCAATCTCACCATTTTTGATTTCGTAAAACACCTGGCCGCCAAACTGGAAATTATAGCGCTGCTGATCAATCGAATACGATCCTCTTCCTATGATGTAGATTCCTTTTTCCACCCCCTTGATCATATCCATCACACTGCGTTTTTCGCTGCCCGGCCGCAACGATATATTGGGCATACGTTGAAACTGCACCGAATTCCAGTTATCGGCGTAGCAGCATCCATGCGATTCCTTTTCACCAATGATCCTGGCCTGGTCACGGGTAGCCTGATAATTCACCAGAATCCCGTCTCTGATAATATCCCATTCTTTCCCGGGCACGCCTTCATCATCGTAGCCGACAGCGCCCAGCGTATTAAGCTGCACTTTATCCGCGACAATATTGACCAATTTACTTCCGTATGCAAACTTTTTGGATTCCCATTTATCCAGCGTAGCAAAGCTCGTTCCGGCATAATTAGCTTCATAACCTAGTACCCGGTCGAGCTCTGTTGGGTGGCCTACCGATTCATGAATGGTGAGACCGAGATGGTTTGGATCTAGTACAAGATCATACTTGCCGGGCAAAACCGATTTCGCAGTCATTTTTTCCTTTGCCTGCTTTGCCGCCATGATCGCATCTTCCACCATGTCGTATGAATTGCGGTAACCAACCAGGCCATTCGGGCCGGGTATTTTTTCGGAAGCCAGCCCGTCGAGGTATTCGAAACCCATGCCCATAGGTGAGCTGATCGCGTCACGTGTTTTGAATTTTCCTGCCGCTTTATCTATTACCGTGACGGTAAAAGTGGGCCATATCCGATGAATATCTTGATCGATATAGGAACCCTCCGAAGAAGCAAAGTATTTTTGTTCGTTTACAAAAAACAGATTGGACGTGACAAAACCTGCACCGTTTTTCAATGCTTCGCCGTTCACATTCATCAGCAGGTCTGTTTTTTCCTGCACAGGTATTTCAAAGGCATTTTTCTTCAAAGGTGTTTTCCAGGTTTTCTCCCCTACCCCTTTTTGTTCAGCCAGGACAACCGGTTCTTTCTGAAATTTGGAATTAGCTTTCGCGATCTCAACGGCTGTGGCAGCGCATTTCGAAATTCCTTCCGGTGTTACATCACTGGTTGCGGAGAAGCCCCAGGTCCCGTTTGCAATAACACGTATACCAATACCATAAGATTCGGCATTCACAATATTCTGAACTTGTTTCTCGCGGGTAAACAGGTACTGCTGCAAATACCTGCCGATACGGACGTCTGTGTACGAAGCCCCTTTACTGCGGGCTGCGTTCAGGGCAATATCGGCCAGTATCTTTTTGGCTGCCACATCCATCCAGGGATCGAGCAGCCGGGCAGCCTCGACATTATTACCAAATACAGGAGCGTCCGGCAACATTAACGTGCTGATCCCCAACCCCGACATCTGTATGAAATCTCTTCTTTTCATTTGAATAGTCTCCTTTTTGTAAAGGATTATAGTAATTAACTCTGAAAAATAATGTCCGAAAAAGAGGCACATCGTAAAGCATGCAGATCGGATATCCTGAAATTTGGATAGCACAATATAAATAATATTTTCCCAACAAATATTAGTAGAGCAATTTCAGGATATCCGGAAATAACCCCGGTCAGTTACCCTCTATAGACAGAAATGCAGGAAAATCCGCTCTCTGCAAGTTACTTTTTTGTTAATACTGATAAAAACACTACTGCAAAGCCCGAAAATCACATATATTGGAATGCATTTTAGAACCAGACTGTTCCCTAACCCTTCATGAGAGCCAATTTTGTAAATATTTTTGATAAAACGGTCCGGGAAGCCGAGTTGGTCAGCACCGACGGATTGATCAGAAATATCGAAATTACCGGCCCTGAAAATGCATCACTTCCATATATACTGCCGGGTTTCACCGATGCACATGTACATATAGAAAGCTCCATGCTTACACCTGCGCAGTTTGCCCGGCTCGCCGTGGTGCACGGCACGGTGGCCACGGTTTCCGACCCGCACGAAATTGCCAATGTGGTGGGTGTGGAGGGCGTTGAATTCATGATTAAAGACGGTAAAAGAGTTCCTTTCAAATTTTGTTTCGGGGCTCCTTCCTGCGTTCCCGCTACCATCTTCGAAACTGCCGGCGCAACAATAGATGCCGGTCAGGTAGGTGCTTTGCTTGCCAACGACGATATCGGTTACCTGGCGGAGGTCATGAATTTTCCAGGAGTGCTGCATGAAGATCCCGATATGATCGCCAAAATAAACCTGGCTAAACAACATAATAAGGTAATAGACGGCCACGCACCCGGCCTTCGGGGCAAAGAGGCTCAAAAATATGCTTCGTTGGGAATCACTACCGACCACGAATGTTTCACATACGAGGAAGCAAGGGAAAAAATAGACTATGGTGTTAAAATCCTGATCCGCGAAGGAAGTGCTGCGCGCAACTTCGAAGCCCTTATTCCGCTGATCTCGGAATTTCCTGACCGGATCATGTTTTGTTCCGACGACAAGCATCCCGACAATCTGGTCGATGGGCATATCAATGTGCTTGTGAAACGCGCCCTGCAACTTGATTATGACCTATGGGACGTTCTCGCCGCAGCCTGCGTGAACCCCGTACTGCACTATGGCCTGCCGGTGGGTTTGCTACGCATAAACGATCCAGCTGACTTCATCCTGATTGATAACCTGACGGATTTTAATGTTTTAGAAACTTATCTCAACGGTGAGCTGGTGGCTCAAAACGGTGTTTCCCTTTTACCAGACCTGAGAAGCGAACAGATCAACAAATTCGACTGTGCCGCAAAAACCACTTCGGAATTTGTTTTCAGCCCGGGAAAAAGCGGCCCCGTAAAGATACGAGTTATTGAGGCGCTTGAAGGACAGCTGATCACGAATGAGCTGATTGCCGAGCTACCGGATGCAGCAGGTTTTCAGTCGGACGTGTCACGTGATATTCTGAAAATTACCGTCGTGAATCGGTATCAGAACACAGCTCCTGCTATCGCTTTTATCAAGAACTTTGGATTACAGGAAGGAGCAATCGCTTCTTCGGTCGCCCACGACTCTCACAATATCATCTGCGTGGGCTGCGATGATGCAAGTATCTGCGATGCGGTAAATCTCGTCATTGAAGCGAAGGGAGGCATTTCGGTGGTATCAAAAAATAAAAAACACATACTTTCCCTCCCTATCGGTGGCCTGATGAGCGATCTTGACGGTTATACTGTTGCTCAGGCCTATACCGACATGGACCGGTTTGTAAAGCAGGAGTTAAAATCAACATTAAAATCGCCGTATATGACATTGTCTTTTATGGCGTTACTAGTCATCCCATCATTGAAATTGAGCGACAGAGGGCTGTTTGATGGGAAAAATTTCAGGTTTGTATCTAATATAATCGAGTAGGTTACATAGTGATCAGGATAGTATCTTTAAACTTTGAAATATAATTTTATCCTGAAAATATTTTTTTAATATGTTTTTTTATAAATATATTTACAAGTGTAATAATGACCCTTATTATATTCCATTCCTAACCCCAATCAAAATCCTTTCCAAACAATGGCTCATTTACGCTACAAGCAAGAAGAAGAACTCTGTTTTTGGGATCAGTTCAGAAAAGGCGATGAAAATGCTTATGCATGCCTGTACCGCTCTTATGTTCACATTCTTTATCAGTACTGTTCTCAGTTTACAATTGACAAACCCCTGATCAAAGATTGCATTCACGATTTATTTGTAGAGTTATGGAGAAATCGAATGACGCTGGGTGATACCACTTCCGTTCGGTTTTATCTTATGGCATCTATCAAAAGAAAGTTGGTGAGACATTTGAACGCGCAGCAGAAGCACACAAGCAACGAGGATATTCCGGTTGAATACTGGCATATCAACACGCCTTCGCACGAAAACCACCTGATCTCTGAAGAAGAATTTGAGTCCACCAATCAGCACCTGAATGTAGCTATCAACGGACTTCCCCGCCGCCAGCGTGAAGCTATTTTCCTGAAATTTTACATGAACCTGAATAACCACGAAATCGCTGACCTGATGAAAATCAATATTCAGTCGGTGTACAATCTGGTGTTCGGTGCATTGGGCAACCTGAAAAAACAAATGACCCTGGAAAGACTGACTTTCTAAACCAGGCGATAAGGCATACTTACAGCGCGGCGAACTTCGTCGCGCTTTTTTTGTTCCATTGTATAGAAGAATCATCAAATCAAAAATCACCTTTACCTTCAATGACGCCGATCAATACACCGCTTGCCGAACGTCTCCGCCCCCGCACACTTGATGATTTTGTAGGTCAGGAAAAGCTTTTAGGCCCCAACGGTCCGCTGAGAAGGGCTATTCTGCAGAATACCATCCCTTCCATGATTTTCTGGGGACCTCCGGGCGTAGGCAAAACCACCCTTGCATTGCTCATAGCTGAAACAACCAAAAGACAATTCTACAATCTCAGCGCAATCAGCTCCGGTGTGAAGGATTTGCGGGAAGTTTTGGCGAGGCCGTCGGGATTGTTTCCTGCGATTCTTTTTATAGACGAGATTCACAGATACAATAAAAGCCAGCAGGATTCATTACTGGGAGCAGTGGAAAAAGGTCAGGTGACGCTCATCGGTGCGACCACAGAAAATCCTTCTTTCGAAATCAATTCAGCCCTTTTATCCCGCTGCCAAGTTTACATCCTGGAAGCATTCGGAGAAAAAGAACTAAAAAATCTGATCGCCCGGGCGCTGGAAAAAGACCAGTGGCTAAAAGACAAGAACATCAAATTCACCTCATACGACGCACTGCTGCGTCTTTCCGGAGGCGATGGCCGCAAACTGCTTAACCTGCTTGAACTGGTTGTCCTCGGCAAAGGTGAAGCCACCGAAATTGAAATTACCGACGAATGGGTCACCGAGGTTGCGCAACAAAACATAGCACGTTACGACAAATCCGGCGAGCAGCATTATGATATCATTTCCGCGTTCATCAAATCTTTGCGCGGAAGCGACCCAAACGGGGCGGTTTACTGGATGGCGCGCATGATCGTTGCCGGCGAAGATCCCGCATTTATTGCACGCAGGATGCTCATTATGGCTTCCGAGGACATTGGCAATGCGAACCCGACAGCAATGATCATGGCGAATGCATGCATGCAGGCAGTGAATGTGATCGGCTATCCCGAATGCCGGATCATTCTGTCACAGGTAGCCATATACCTGGCCACTTCGCCCAAGAGCAATGCGAGCTATCTGGCTATTGCCGATGCTATAGAGGCCGCTAAAAACACAGCTCATTTACCGGTGCCGCTGCATTTACGCAATGCGCCTACCAAACTGATGAAGCAGATCGGATATGGCAAGGACTACAAATACTCACATGATTTCGAGGGAAATTTTGCCAGACAGGATTTTTTACCTGATGAGCTTAAAGGCAAAAAGCTTTTCGAGCCCGGCCGGAATGCGCGGGAAGAGGAGATCAGAAAGAAACTTCAGGGGTGGTGGGGAGACTGGTATGGATATTAATCCTGCTTTTTGGCTTTATTTAGCTTTTTCTCAAAAGCTGCGAATGAAAGATCCGGTTTGCCGGCTTTTTTCCAGTCGTTGGAAATGTTTTTTGCCAACTTGTCCAGGTTTTCCGCGGTCTCTTTCTCACTAAGAATATTTGCAAGCTTTTTTTCATCCCGCTCGGAAGCTGGTTGCAATCCAAAATCGGCATATTCGTCCGACGATACAGATATATTATCCATGTGTTGAGCTTTTTGGGACTGTGTTAATGTACCTGAGGAATTCGGTTGCGACTCTGAATGCTTCATTTTAACAAAAATAAGGAAGAATAATTAAATTGCTGAAAAAATCATACCCCACAACATGATCCCTGAAAGTATATCCTTGATCGAGAGACAAATGCTCATTAACCAGTGTAAAATTCTATCACTGCTGGGTGATGAAAAGGATAAAGAAAAAAGCGAAAGAAGTATTGAGATTTTAGAAAAAGGGTACACAGGTCTGTATCCAAAAGTTTTCAACACACTTTATGAAGAGGTTCCTATCAGTGTGTATGAGGAGATCTCGAATATCATGAAGATGTATAGCCGCATCAATGAGTCCATCCGGTTAATGAATGACGAAGAGAAAGACGCCCTCAACATCTCGTCCCTAGAATTTGAAGGATTTGACCAGGACAGCGGCATGTATTACTACATGATGTCCTATCTTGTCGACCGCATGGACGAACACCCCGAATACAAGGGCCGGGAATTGAAATCGCACAACACCAGTTGCATGCTCAAATATAACCGTATGCTCTCGGTTTACTCAGAGTTTGAAAAATTGAAAAGAGAAACCTATACAGCGGCCGATTTACAAAGGTTTATTGATGAGGTAAGCCTGATATCGCAGGAGTAAGTATGCGGTTCAGGAATTTTGGATACATCAAAAATCGTTCTGGTTTGTACTGAAAATCAAATATTACGGAACAGAAATCGATAAAAAAAGATCGCATTCCCAGCTAAGTCGCACTATTCCATTAAAAAATATTAATGTTAATAAAAAAAGAACTTTTTTGAATTAAGAAATGGTTATATTTGTGACTGAAAACCAGACAAAAATGGTTCTCATAACGTTGAGTAAAATCAGACATCCCGGACACTTTGTTTCTGGGATGTTTTTTGTTGATACCAACCTGTCAATTTTATTCTTAATGAAGCGGAATGTTACGGAATCTCGCAATCGATTTACGCTTCGGTAACAAATGCTCCCTCCAGGAAAAACGTTCGGTGTAATGAGGTTTCCTGTTCAGCTGGGCGATCAACCACACACCTGATATTGCCGATATTATTAAAACAGCAGCAAAAATATACGGAGTTAAAGTATAGATGATTTGAAACAGGTTGTTCATGATTTCCGAAGGTTACAACTGTAAAACATGCAATTTCTGTGGCTCTCTAAATAACCGTACCACAACCTCCAATTCCAGCGAATTATTTTATTTTCATATCCCCTTTCAAATAATCCAGGTAGCGGCTGTATTCATAACCCGTCATGTCAGAGACCTTTTTGAGGAAAAGTTTGTGCTTTCTGTCGGGTTCCATCTCGGCCAGCGCGTCGGTAATGATAAAGTTCAGTATCGGGTTCCATCTTTGCAGTGTATCTTCAAAAGTAATGTTAGGATCGTTGAATTCAGCGCAGATAAAATCCAATCCTTTTTCCTTCGCAAACTTTTTGAGCACTTCAATAAAAACCTTTTGATCCTCCACGAACTTCGGTTTTTTATCGATCCCTTCGTATTGAAATAAAAACTCCTGTATGCTGTACAAATGATGCTTCAGCGTTTCCTGATCCAACATAAATGAAAATGGTTTTAATCCTTGACTAGTACTGTCAAGAACTAAAACCATGCCTGATCATATCCGGATAAAATGACTTTCAGCAGAACCTATAATCCCACATTAACCACCTTAATATCACAACCAACAACTGAGTTGTTGACATACCCCACACTGATTCCGGAAACTTTTGTAGATTTTTTAGGCGGCAAAGCCGATTTGATCGTCACAACTTTGGAAGTAACCACCGACTGCGTCGCGGAAAGATATTTAAATTCCACCTCCACATTTTTGATGTTACTGCTGGACCCATTCTCAATAGTCATACTGTGTATCGCAATCCCACCAACCGAATGCCACTCATTTTCAAGTATTTTGATACTGTTCAGCAACTTCTCTTTGTTGTAATCCGCCACATTGGCCAGAGAATCCGAGGGATTCACAACTTCGGTTTTCGAAGTCACCAGCGGCTTTTTATTCAGGAAATCTAATTGTTTGTAGTAATAAAGAATGTAAATGAAGCCGCAGACCGGAATAATGGCACTCAGCCATTTCAGTACGGGAACAAGGTACTTTTTAAATTTGGACTTTTTGCCTCTTCTTCCTGCCATAGAATTTTTTGTTAACGTTGGGGTGGCTATAACATTTTACTGTCCACAAATATACAGAACGGCATTTCATATTTCCATTACAACAAATATTATAAATAATAGTAACACATTGTCGAATTCATTGCAATCAAAGTTACTTTCGGCGTGTCGGCCAGCCCGGCCTTAGTACTTTTTCGCCCCAAGTCAAATTGTTTTCAATGTACGATCTTGCCTCTTCTTGCGTAAGTGCTGAAAAATGGGCATACCTCAGATGTACATCGATGATCTCGTCCAGCGCATCCCGGACAATTTCTTTATTTTCCCAGGTTTGGAAATCCGCCACAACAATTTCCAGACAACCTTTTTTATAAGCGATCTGCCCCAAACATGTACCAAAGTTTGCCGTACCCTGGACTGCTTATCAAACTGGAGCTTTTTCAACAAAGGCAGTACATCCTGTGGATGTTTTCTGCCCCTGAGTTCTATTCCATGACATATTTCCCTCCTTATTTCTTTATCAGGATGGTCAAGGAACTGCTCTGCCCAGGCCAAAACCGGTTTTGGATTGACTTCCCCCATTTTTTTCACTGAACCGATCACCGCATTCCTCACCGAATAATGGGGATCAAATAATGCTATTTTGAACAAATTTCCAACCAGTCCGAAATCAGTTTTACCTATTTCTCCCGCCGCATTAATGACCGTTTGCCTCACTTTAAAATCCTGATCTTCCAAAAAATCCTTAAAAAGCCCGAAAATCTTTTCAGCAAGATCAGGCTCCTGCTTATATATCCTTCCGACAGCCAGATATGCGGACTTTCTGACATAAGTATCTTCGTCACTAAAATAGAAAAAGGTCTTTTCCCGGTCGCCTGAAATCAGTTCCCGCTTGATATCTGCGCGGATCTGTGCAACCAGATCAGTTCTCTCGCCTTCGGATAAATCATAAAAACCCATGAAAACTGCCTTTTATTTTAACTTTCCATAAAAATCAGGCAGCGGATTTAATGCCAGGTTCTTACGCTGATGCCAGTAAGGGTAAACCGGGGGTCTGTCGCTGGCAGCATCCAGTTTCTTTACCTGGCTCAGGGTGAGGTTCCAGCCGACTGCCCCGAGGTTCTGTTTCAACTGCTCCTCGTTTCGGGCACCAATCACAACATTGCTGACTGTAGGTCGCTGCAGAACCCAGTTCAGCGCAACCTGCGCCACAGTTTTTCCTGTTTCGGCTGCCACTTCATCCAAAGCATCAATTAAACTATAGAAAAAATCCTGCGGAGCCTCCGGCCCCTCACCACCTCCCTGGGCAATGCGGCTGTCCTCCGGAATAGGCTGGCCTCTACGATACTTTCCGCCGAGACGCCCGGCAGATAAAGGGCTCCACACGATTGTGCCCACGTTTTGGTCCAATGCCAGTGGCATCAGTTCCCATTCAAACTCCCGGCTCAGCAATGAATAATGTGCCTGATGCGCGATGTATCTGGACCAGCCATATCTTTCCGAAACTGAAAGTGATTTCATCAGATGCCAGCCCGAAAAATTGGAGCATGCAATGTACCGGATCTTGCCGCTCTGTACCAGGTCATTCAGCGCACTCAGCGTTTCTTCGACAGGCGTATTTCCGTCAAAACCGTGCATGTGGTAGATATCGATATAGTCCGTTTTCAAGCGTCTCAGGCTGTCTTCACAAGATTTGATCAACCGAAATCTGGAAGACCCGAAGTCATTAGGGCCGTCGCCCATCCGGAAGGTAGCCTTTGTTGAGAGCAGGATCCGGTTTCGCAAACCGATTATGGCTTTCCCCAAAATTTCTTCCGCCATGCCCTGCGAATAAACATCCGCTGTGTCAAAAAGCGTCAAACCAGCTTCCAGGCAAAGATGTACCAGACGGGATGCTTCATCGGCCTGCGTGTTGCCCCACGCCTTGAAAAAATTACCGCCCCCACCAAACGTGCCGGTCCCAAAACTCAGCACCGGTACTTTTAAACCGGATGCACCTAATTGTCTGTATTCCATTTTTAATTTCAGCGTTATGTTTTTTTGAAGATATTACAATTTGCAAGACATGTAAAATAAATGATCCGATGGATATCTGCAACGAGCCGCTTGCTCACTCCTTTTGGTTCACACAATTTTATTTTTCTTTTTGTACTCACTCGGTGTCTGTCCGGTCCTTTGTTTAAAAATCCTTGAAAAATATGAAAGGCTTTCAAAACCTGTTTTCAGGGCAATTTCATTGAATGAAAGTTCCGACTGAACCATCAGGAACTGGGCGTGCTCAATACGTTTGAACTGAAGATAGGAAAGCGGCCGCTCGCCGGTATGGACATTGAACTGACGCGAAAAATAATCCGGACTTTGGCTGGCTCGTTCTGCGAGCTCTTCAACCGTGATATTGAGATGAAAATGAGATTCGATATAATCCACAGCCTGCTGAACCCTGGGCGGAAAGTTACTTTTTTCCCCAATCCTGAATTCTTCCGAATTCAGGAAACGTGCGACCAACTGCAGGATAATACCCTTTGTCTCGATATAGGACGCCAGGGGGAGCAGATTATTCAACTCCTGAAACCCATGCAAAACAACACTTTTTTCGTAGTCAGCCGGGTCATTTTTAACAAGTCCCCTGTTCGGGTTCAAACTCAGAAGCTGTCTGAAAATTTGGAAGTCGGCCTCCCGAGCTTTTACCTTAAATATTTTACGGTTATGCAAAAACAGGGAGGAACCGGACCAGGATTCTTCAATGAACTGGATATAATATTGCCCCAGGAATCCCGAACAATCGTAGTTACAAAGCGTAAAACTGGGGATTAGATATAGGTAGCCACTTTCTAGAGTGACTGATCCATCCAAATTTGTAAGGTTTCCGTGCCCGCCATCAATCAGATAAAGACGATAAAAAGGGCTCAGGATATTTTTATAATTCCAACTTTTGTTCAACCGAACATAATCGGCATTGAGAAGCGAAAATGTAGTTTTTACAAACTTGATATTCATTTTTTGCCTGTTTTAATAGTATAACTCTGCCGCGGACAATCCAGAAAAAGACGGATTTGTTCAAATGATCGCCTACTTTGTACAATTTAAATAATTTTTAACATTATAATTTTGTTATATAAAATATTTATCTCGATATCCATGCGAACACACCTATGCATATTATGCTTCGCCATTCTTTCTTTACTGATGTCATGTTCTCCCGAACTGCCTGAGGATGTGGAAGTGGCGATGAAAGACCTGCCCGAAAAGCTGGACTATAATCAGCATGTCAAACCTATTCTTTCGGATAAGTGCTTTGCCTGCCACGGGCCCGACAAGGCCAAGCAAAAAGCCGGGTTGCGGCTCGACCATGCGGAAGCTGCTTTTGCCAGCCTCCCCGAAAATCCGGGCAAAGTGGCCATCAAGCCCGGCAACCTCTCGAACAGTGAATTCTTTCACAGGATCATTTCAACCGATCCTGAATATGTGATGCCTACCACAAACTCGCATTTGAGCCTTTCAGCAAAAGAAAAAGCGGTGTTGATCAAATGGATTGAGGATGGGGCCGAGTACAAACCACATTGGGCATTCGTAAAACCTGAAAAACACGAAGTGCCAGAGGTAAAAAAAGCAGACTGGACGGTTAACCCGATTGATCATTTTATTCTGAAAAAGCTTGAAGAAGAAAAACTAGTCCCCTCTCCCCAGGCTGATAAAGAGATATTGCTGCGCCGCCTTTCCCTCGATCTCACGGGCCTCGCGCCTACCCTCGCAGAGACAGATGCTTTTGTTAAAGACCAGTCACCCAATGCATACGAAAAGCAGGTGGACCGTTTGCTGGCTTCTCCTCATTACGGTGAAAAAATGGCCGTTGATTGGCTCGATCTCGCACGCTTCGCCGATTCGCACGGCTATACTGTGGACAGGCTGCGGGATATGTCACCCTACCGCGACTGGGTGATCGGTGCATTCAATAAAAACATGCATTACGACCAGTTTATTCACTGGCAGCTGGCTGGGGATCTGATGCCCAAGCCAACCAAAGACATGATAATAGCAACTGCCTTCAACCGAAATCACCAGCAAAATATGGAAGGTGGAGTGATTGAGGAGGAATTTCAGGCCGAATATGTAGTGGACAGAACCAATACCTTCGGAGATGCTTTTCTGGGGCTTTCGGTAGCCTGCGCCAAATGTCACGACCATAAATACGATCCCATTTCTCAAAAGAATTATTACGAGCTTTTCAGCTTTTTTAATAATGTAAAAGAGGCCGGCCAGATTTCGTGGAACGATGCAGTTCCCACGCCTACGCTCATGCTGCCAACCGCCGAGCAGGAAAAAATGCTGCTTTTTATCAATTCAAAGATCAAAAAACAGGAAGAAACGATCATACAGACCCGGACTAAATCGGAGTTGGGCTTTGAACAATGGCTGAGTTCGGGCGGCTATAAAAATCTTGCTAAGGAAAAGATGCCAAAAACAGGATTAACTGCATGGTATTCTTTTGACAATGAAACTCTTAAAAATACTATCAACCCTAAGCAGGTTGGTGTAATGAAAAGGGAATCAGGGCAACCCGGAGGTAAACCAGTTTTCGAAAACCGCCCAACCGGAAAGAATATGTTATTCGGCGGCGATGTTTTTCTGGATCTGGGCCAGACCGGGATTTTCCGAAAATCGGAACCGTTCAGCATTGGTATTCAAGTATTTATCCCAAAAACATTAAAAGAAGGAGTAATCCTTCACAAGAGCCAGGCCGAGCGGCTGTACAATTTCCGGGGCTATCATTTGTATCTCAAAGACGACCGGCTGGAACTGAACATGGCGCATACTGCTCCTTCCAATGCTATCACGCGGATTACAAAAAAAGGCATTCCGAGGGATAAGTGGGCGCATTTCACTATCACTTACGACGGTTCTTCCAAAGCCAGTGGTTTCAGGCTGTATCTCAATGGCAAGGAAATGGAGATGGAAACTACGATGGATCAGCTTACGAAAGATATCCTCTTTTCATCGTCCACCGAACCGGGACTGCAGATCGGTGCCTGGTGGCGCGGGCTTGGTTTCAAAGATGGTAAAGCAGATGAAATTGTCGTCTACAACCGGGAACTTACACCTTTTGAAATTCAATTACTGGCTGGCACCAATTCCTGGCTCCAGGTCGTTTCCAAAAATCCGGCTTCACTTTCAAAAGCAGAAACCGATATACTCAGAGCCTATTATTTGTCGGTGGTCGACAAGGAGATGATCAAATCCCGCATGGAATTGCAGCTGGCACGCACCACATTGGCAGACTCTACAGAGGGCATCATGGAGCTGATGGTCATGCAGGAAATGCCGAAGCCAAAACAAGCCCACATATTTGGGAGAGGAAATTATGATGCGCCGGGTGAAAAGGTTTTCCCCAATACACCTTCATCCATTTTGCCTTTTCCTAAAACCCTGCCCAAAAACCGCTACGGCCTTGCGCAGTGGCTTACAAATAAGGATAATCCGCTGACAGCCCGGGTAGAAGTAAACCGGCTCTGGCAAAATTTCTTTGGAACAGGACTGGTAAAGACTACCGAAGATTTCGGAAATCAGGGCGAGATGCCAAGCCATCCCGAGCTGCTGGACTGGCTTGCAGTAACGTTCATCGAATCGGGCTGGGATATTAAGAACCTCAATAAGCTGATCGTGATGTCGGCTGCATACCGGCAAGATTCGCGAGCGGCAAAAGACGCCCGTGAAAAAGATCCGGAAAACCGTTTTTACGCACACGGCCCTTCGAACCGTATGACTGCCGAAATGATCCGTGACAATGCATTGTTCGCCAGCGGGTTACTTAACAGAAAGATCGGCGGAAAAAGTGTAAAACCTTATCAGCCAGAAGGTCTTTGGTCTATTAACAACACCAACTATAACCCCGATTCTGGTGATGCAGTGTACCGCAGGAGCTTGTATGTTATTGTGAAAAGGTCTGTTCCTAACCCCACCCTTTCGACTTTTGATGCTACCTCCCGAAGCTACTGTGTCGTACGGAGACAAAAAACCAACACTCCTTTGCAGGCTCTGGTCACACTTAACGATCCTACTTTCACCGAAGCCATGAAAGTGATGGGTGAGCAGATGACTAAAATTCCTGATTCAAAGACGGCAATCGTTACTGCGTACAGGAAACTAACGGGACGAATGCCGGTGCAAAAAGAAGTGGATTTACTGATTTCCCTTCAAAAGACCCAGCTGGATAAATTCCGTAAAAACCCGGCAAAAGCTGCGGGCTGGCTAAACGCCGGTCAATATGCCCTGGACAAAAAACTCGACTTCTTACTGGTGGCCGCTAACAGTGTTGTGGCCAGCACCATTCTTAATTCGGACGCAACTTTAACGAAAAGATAAACTATGCACCATCACGACGACGAGTTCAGATTACATACGCCTGAATTCAATGAACTTCATAAAAAACTCGACAGGCGCAGGTTTTTGACCAAAACATCCCTTGGACTGGGGGCCCTGGCAATGGGGTCGCTGTTCGGGATCGACAGGCTTTACGGATCGGTATCTAAACCCGCGGCTGCTTCTCCCGCCGCATCCCTGGAAGAAGATATCCTGAAAGCGCTGCCGCATATTGCCCACAAAGCCAAAAGAGTCGTGTACTTGTTTATGAGCGGCGGTCCGTCGCAGTTTGAGACGTTTGATTATAAACCAAAGCTGATCAACCTCGCCGGCCAGAACCTCCCGGATTCGGTACGCAAAGGACAAAGACTGACAGGCATGAGTGCCAATCAGAGTGCACTGCCGATGGTACCGTCTATCTATAAATTCAACCAGCACGGCAAAAACAATACTTGGGTAAGTGAACTGCTGCCCTATACCGCCAAAGTTGTGGACGATCTTTGTATCGTGAAATCCATTTACTCGGAAGCAATCAACCACGATCCGGCCATTACATTTTTTCAGACCGGAAACCAGCTGCCTGGCAGACCGTCTATTGGCTCCTGGGTAAGCTATGGCCTGGGATCTGACAATAACAACCTGCCCACTTTCATTGTATTGGTATCCAAAAATGCACCTAAAGACCAGCCGCTGTATGCCCGACTGTGGGGAAATGGTTTTCTGGAATCCAGGCATCAGGGAGTACAGTTCAGATCAGGAAAAGACCCGGTGCTTTTCCTCAACAATCCGGATGGTTACGATGGAAACGACCGGAAGGAAATGCTGGAATATCTTTCCAAGCTGAACCATTTGCAAAACGATACTTACGGCGATCCTGAGGTAGATAACCGGCTTGCGCAATATGAAATGGCATTCCGGATGCAGACTTCTGTGCCGGAAGTCATGGACACGTCCGACGAGCCGGAGGAGGTTTTTGAACTCTACGGCCCCGACAGCCGTGACTCCGGTAGTTATGCCGCCAATTGTATACTGGCGCGGAAACTACTGGAAAAGGATGTGAAATTTGTTCAGCTCTATCACCAGGGCTGGGACCAGCACGGAGACCTGCCGAAAGGAATAGCACAGCAATGTAAAAATACCGATCAGGCCACAGCAGCTCTGATCATGGATCTCAAACGGCGCGGACTACTGGACGATACTTTGGTGATCTGGGGAGGCGAATTTGGAAGGACTGTTTATTCTCAAGGCAAACTCACGGCCGACGACTACGGACGCGATCATCATCCGCGCTGTTTTACGATGTGGATGGCTGGCGCTGGCGTAAAGCCTGGAATCAGTTATGGAGAAACGGATGATTTCAGTTACAACATCATCAAAGATCCGGTTCACGTCCACGATTTCCATGCGACATTGATGCATTTAATGGGCGTCGACCACGAGCGGCTTACCTACAAATTCCAGGGCCGCCGGTTCCGGCTTACGGATGTTCATGGTAATGTGGTTAAGGATATTTTGAGTTAGGAATTGCCGTGATCTTGAAAATCCAGCTCCTTGTCTATCTTTGAAAAATGAAAACCTTTGAAACAATTCGGGAAGCCTTTGACTGGTGGATAAAAAATGTTTACCCCGATTTACCTGCCGAAACAAAAAAAGGTCGACCGGTTACGGCGTGGAGGGACTACACACATAATCTTGGTATTTCCGAAACAAGAATGAAAGAAATACTTTTGGAATACGGGAATTTCGAGATAAAAACAATTATTACATATAAGCCTTAATTGGCTTATATTTTTTACCTAATATTTGTTGGATACTCAACAAATATTAGGTAGCTTTATTAGCGAAGACCAACTAACTTATCAAACATTAACAAAAATCTTATGAAGCACACACGTGAGGAATATTCGAAAGAAGATGAAGCAAATATCGTAACGCTATTGAATGACGAAATAGAAGAAATTTTCGCCGCTTTTGGAAGTGCGAAAGAGATGCAAGAAATTTTGTGGTGGATGCTTTATTATACCTTGTCCAATCCCAACAATGAAAACGACAGGGACGATGATGATAAAAACCTTTTTTTCTATTACCGCATTTGTCATCTGATCAATGCCATTGAAAATTACCGCAACAAATTAACCACTCCCGCATAATCCAGCAGATTACCATTTACCAGCTCAGCCTTTATTTTATACGGATAGGTTCCTGCCGGGGTGAGCATTCCCTGGTAAGTTCCGTTCCAGCCATTGGCTGGGTCGGAGGCAGAAAAATTCTCCCGCATCCAAATCACCTGGCCCCAGCGATTGTAGATAAACATCTGCCTGATCTGCTTCACACAACTGTTCCCATAAATAAAAAACACCTCGTTCTGGCTGTCCTGATTTGGAGAAAAAGCGGCCGGTATTTCAACACCGCAGGGTTTAACATAAATCTGGACTCTGCCCTCCTGCTTGCAAATTTTGTCCTTATCGGTCACTGTGATAGTATAAATCGTCGAAATGGGCGGCGACGCCCAGGTCTCGGGACAATTGGTGCAGGAAAGATCGTTCGCAGGCAGCCAAGAATATAAAAAATCAGTTGACGGGCTCGTATCAATCCCAACTTGTACACTATCTCCCTGAACCATTGAGAATACCGGAATAGTATTGAGATCGATTTTAATAACCTCGAGAATAGTGGTTACCACACTGTCGCAGCCCGTAATCTGCGCAACGTTACGGACATACGTACCAGATGTAGCATAGGTAGTGTCGCCGACGGTAACGGTTTCACCTTCGCAAATGGTAAGGTTCTGTGTAAATCGGGATACCGGGTTCACTTTTAAATTCAAAGTAACGGTACTGTCACATACGTTGCTCTTGCTGATATTCCTGATGAATGTGCCGCTGGTACGATAAACCGTGTCCCCCAAAGCGACTTCTTCGCCCTCACAAATTGTCCGGGAAATTTGAGCCGAAGACTGTTTAAATTCAATGATATAGTCCAGCTGAAAAGCGCAGGATTCATCGAGACTTGCGAGCGGCAACAGTTTGACGTTGTATTTGTCTCCCAGATTGGCCTTTACCTTGATACTTCTGGTGGCTGCGCCCGTATTCCAGAGGTAGCTACCAAAACCTTCGGGTGCATTCAATGTCATGTCGCCATTTTCGTCAGGGCAGGAACTGTTTTCCGTAATCGCCGTACTCAGGCATTTAGCATCGAAATATGCATACCCAAAATGCCCCCGTTGGGTACAGCCGTGGGCAGTAACGACGATTTTGATGCTTTTACCAATGTAGTTTCTGAGATCGATCGCGCCGGTTGTCCAGTTTCGATATTGAATATCCCCCACCGTCTGAAAACCATCAACGGTATTAGTCCCCTGCAATTGAATGTCGTAGGTGCTGCAAGGCAGTTCGCCCCCGTTGCTATCTAGGATCTGAATATTGAAGCCGGGTTTTTGATACGCTTCGTGGTTACCCCCACCGCCCTGCCCGCTACCTGTATTCTGCAATAAAACAGCAAAGCTGTATTGAAAAAGGGTATTGTCCCCGGTGACAATATAGTTAGTCGAAATTCTAGAAAAATGCGTACCGGTAGCTGTATTCCCGATCCTGATAGAGTGTGCACTACCTGGTGCTACCATCGGGATCGCGCCGATTTTAGGATCATTTCCATCACTGAGACTGGTGATATAATGTTCCCCGTTTTGCGTCCCGTTCATTTCGTTCAGATAAACTACCTTCTGATTGTTGTCATCAACGGTACCGTAAGTCATGGTCCAGCCTGAAATGGCGCCGGTTTCAAAACCGATGTTGGCGCAATCAACCTGTGCCCATGAAGCAGTCCAGCTCAGGCCGGCAATGCCCAATACTGTTATAAATTTTTCCATAGGATTCCAGCGTACAACATTAGCTGATACGCTGAAAGCACAATCGCCGTTGCATAGTTTTCAGATGATTATAGCAATTCTGTTGTACAGATTCTGGTATAGGTAAATATAAAGGAAAAACATACTTAGTCATTTGCGTGCCCGCTCCGTTGAGCTTGCCTTAAAATCGTATTTATTTGATCCACAAACCAAAAACTACTACAAATTGAGTAAACGAAAACCAAATAGTTTGTATTTTTACTCAATTTATCAACTTCCGCAATACAGAAATTAATGACTAAGCAAAGGTTTGAATACATAGACGCGTTGCGCGGCTGGGCAATTTTCGGTGTAATAATTGCTCATGCTGGCAGTATCACGAAAATCGGTGGTATTCTAGGCAGGCTCGCTGTTGTCGGAAGCTCCGGGGTTTATCTCTTTTTTGTCATCAGTGCCTTCACGATTTTTTACTCTCTCGACAAACATAGAGAAAGGGAGAATAAAGTAAGAGATTTTTTCATCAGGCGGCTTTTTCGAATAATCCCTGTATACTGGATGGGCATTTTTCTTTACACAGTAGTATATGGGCTGCAGTCGAGAGGCTGGCGAGAGGGCCCGGAATTATGGCACTATCCCACGCATTTTTTACTGGTTAATGTGTTGCATCCGCTTACATCAAGTTCAGTCGTTCCCGGCGGCTGGTCAATAAGCTGTGAAGTCCTGTTTTATGCGTTGGTACCGTTTCTTTACTATCGGTTGAAAAGTACACAGGACATCATAATATTCGTGTTCATATCTCTTACGATTATTCCAATCATCTCGAACCAGCTGGACAGAGTACTTAGCCCAATCCTTTTCGGTGATATAGATAAAATCACGTTAAAGACATTCTGGGTTAGATGGCTCCCCAGTCAGCTTGCATGTTTCGGCTTTGGGATATTGTTAACCAAGCTTGTCAATATGCCGACTCTGGTGGAAAAACTAAGTGACAAAAGGCGAAATGTGGGCTTGATAGTGCTGCTATCCGCATTACTGCTTTTACCGATACCAGGATTTCTGCTGATCGCCAAGCATCATGTACACGCATTTATTTTCATGTGTCTGGCCTTTCTTCTTTCTATTCGTCCCTGGCAGTTATTGGTTAATTCCGCTACCATTTTTCTTGGTAAAATCAGCTTTTCATGCTATTTATTACATTTTTTGGTACTGAAACAAATCACCAACATGGTTGAATTCTATTTACCAGCTCTGAAATCCAACGCAGTGCTTTATTTTGTTTTCGTTACCGTACTCGCGTTGATCCTGACGGTCCCTTTGGCCTGGTTAAGCTATAAATACATAGAAACGACTGCCATTAATGCAGGAAGAAACCTCATTGATCATCTGAACAGAAGCAAGCGTAATCAAACAATAGAAGTGTAATTACCGTGAAAATAATAAAAAAGCACTCAGAAATTCTGAGTGCTTTTTTTAATGGTGATCCCGTTGTGATTCGAACACAAGACCTACTGCTTAGAAGGCAGTTGCTCTATCCAGCTGAGCTACGGGACCGATACTAAAAAAATAAGGCAGTCAACAGTATCTGCATACGGATTGACTGCCTTTTGTCGGGGAGACAGGATTCGAACCTGCGACCCTCTGGTCCCAAACCAGATGCGCTACCGGGCTGCGCCACTCCCCGAGTTTTTTACTTGCTAAGCTGAGTCTTAATTTCGTCAATTATCAGCTCCTCTTGTTACTTTTTAGATCGGTGTAGAGGAAGCGGGATTCGAACCCGCGGTACCCTTGCGAGTACGGCAGTTTAGCAAACTACTGGTTTCAGCCACTCACCCATCCCTCCTTCTTTCCGTTCTGGGTTGCAAATATAGAAGGTTGCCGTTCAGAAAAGCAAACATTTCCTTAAAAAAACTTTACCAAACGCTACAAATGCCTATTTTTGAAAAAGTTTAAATTACCCAAAGCGTTCATTATGAACTGGAATTACCCGTTTGATACTACTGAATATTTATTTATATTTTTTTTCATACTCGTTTACGTTGCCTACATTATCCGTACAGTCCGCGTCGCCAGACAATTACAAACTACCGCCCGCACACTTATTATCAAGCTCTTTTTAAGAAGCATCACTTTCGCATTACTGATCATCAGTCTGCTCGGGCCTTCCTTCGGAGAGACGGATCGGGAGATCCAGGCCAAGGGAAAAGATATCTTTCTGGTCGTGGATCTTTCCAAATCTATGGATGCTGCGGATGTAACCCCTTCCCGGCTGGAAAAAGTAAAATTTGAGTTGAACAGGTTTGTACAAAATGAAAGATCAAACCGGATCGGGATCGTTATCTTTTCGAATGATGCATTTATCCATGTTCCCCTCACCTACGACCGCGCTGCTCTGGAACTTTTTATCCAATCTCTTCAAACTGACCTCCTGCCCACCAGCGGCACCAACATTTGCGGAGCTTTGGAACTTGCCTTCAGTAAGCTGATGAATGCCGCCGATCCGACGGGGCGTTCAAAAATGATGGTAATTTTTACGGATGGAGAAAACGGTTCAGCCTGCAGCAATACCCTTTATAACAATATCCGCAGGTTTGGAGTAGGGGTATACTCGGTGGCGGTGGGAACCAAAATCGGCATCAGTATCCAGCAAAACGGGAAGCAGCTCATGGATGAAAATGGAAAACTCGTGATCAGTAAAATGGACGAAACTTTCCTGAAAGGGCTGGCGGCGGCTACAAGGGGCTCCTATTACGAACTAAACAACACCAAAAACGACGTTCACAAGCTCATTACAAATATTGATCAGGCAGAAGGCACCTTGGTAGACTCCCGGACTGTGACCGTAGTGAGCAACAAATACTATTATTTTCTTGGTGCCGCTTTAATACTGATCCTGCTGGACGTTTTAATTACCATCGGAACTTTCCGACTGTGAAGATCAATTCCTATTTTTGCGTCTCAATGTGAACCCGTATGACCGCAATTATTCTTTATGTCCTGCTCTGGCTTTGGGATAACCGAACATTCGATTCGATTACGAAATCCAATCAGCGCAAACTGGCGGCAGAACAGGCATATAACGATAACCGGTTTTCAGAATCGGCAAAGCTATATCAGCAAATTACTTACGGATCACTCTTCTCTGATCCCGCTGCAAGATTAGATCTGGCGCATTCCTACTACCGGATGGGGGATTTTAAGCTTGCTCTGAAACATTATCAACTACTGAGCGGAATTGATAATAATACTATCGCATCAATCGCAAACAGCCAGATTGCGTTGATCATGGTAAATCAAAAAGATACGGCCAGTGCTTTAACAAGCCTCAAAACTGCTTTGCGCCTGGAACCCGGAAACAATCTTGCCAAAACAAACTATATCATCCTGAAAAAGACGTTTTCCGGAATCGAAAAACCTTCTGACCTCAATTCACAAAAACAAAAATCGAACCGCCAGGCTTTAAGGGAAAATCAACAGGAAAACCCGCAGCCAAAACCGGAAACGATGGAGGTTGAAGAAGATATCAAAAAAGAAGAATTACTGAAGAGCCTCAAAGCAATGAATATGTCGGAAGATCAGGCCAGGGCCATACTGGATGCTATGAAATCGAACGAATCACAATATATTTACCAGCTCAGAAGGAAACAGTTTAAAAAGAAAACCGGTCAGACGGCAAAAATAGAATGGTAATTTTACTCTAAACTGATGAACAGCATACCAGAAACAAATTTTCAATTCCCTGGTCAGACGGGATTTTACAAGGGAAAAGTAAGGGACGTATACGCATTTGAAAAACGTCTTGTTATGGTGGCCAGTGACCGTATTTCGGCTTTTGACGTGATACTTCCCAGGGCAATCCCGTACAAAGGACAGGTATTGAACCAGATCGCCGCACATTTTTTGAATGCCACCTCGGATATTGTCCCCAACTGGCTGCAGGAAGTACCGGATCCGAATGTAAGTATCGGTATCAAATGTCAGGCATACCCTGTTGAAATGGTTGTGCGCGGATATCTGGCCGGACATGCATGGCGCGAATACGCATCGGGTAAAAGATCTGTTTGCGGCGTCTCGCTTCCGGAAGGTTTAAAGGAGAACGACAAATTACCGGAACCGATCATCACCCCGACCACCAAGGCTCACGAAGGCCATGATGAAGATATTTCGCGGGAGGAAATCCTGAAACAAGGGCTGGTCAGCGAGGACGAATATGAGCATCTTGAAAGATATACCCTGGCATTATTTGCAAAAGGCACGGAAATGGCCGCAGACCAGGGCCTCATTCTTGTGGATACCAAATATGAGTTCGGACAGCTGGATGGTACTATTTACCTGATCGATGAAATTCATACGCCGGACTCGTCCCGCTATTTTTATAAAGACGTCTATCAGGAAAATCAAAGTGCCGGCCTTCCGCAAAAGCAGCTTTCAAAGGAGTTTGTCAGAGAATGGCTGATCGAAAATGGCTTTCAGGGAAAAGAAGGACAAACCGTGCCGGTGATGGACGATGAAAGGGTACAACTGATCTCAGATCGCTACATAGAGCTTTTCGAAAAGGTGACCGGGAATAAATTTCAAAAAAATAATCTTGATAATCCTCTGAAACGTATTGAAAACGCGATTTTAAGGGCTTTGTAAAAATAAACTGTTAATATTTTATTCAAACTATTGTTGGTCAAAACAACACTTGAGATGAACTATAAACTGGAGAAAAAAGAACAATACGTATACATTGATTTAGAAGAAACCGCATTTGCGGATGATATCCCGGCCAATTTTGAAGACACAGCGAGGTCCCTTTTCCGGGAAGGTTACCATAGCCTGATCGTTAATATGCAGACTGTAAAATCGGTGGATGCTGCCGGTACTACAATACTTAAAAAGGTGAACAGACTTTGCGCAAATGACCTCGGGCTGCTTGTGGTGGTGACAAAAGATGATGATTTCATTGACCTGCTTGAATCATTAAAGATCGCCGACCTTAATATTTTACCTACAAAAGAAGAAGCTATCGATGCCATTTTCATGAACAACCTGGAAAATGAATTCGGGGCTGGGGATGATGATTATGACGACGAAGATTATGAAGGTGTAAGCGAATCCAAGGAACCATAAAAACAAAAGTTCCGGTCGTTGTCAAAACGTCTCATTCTTACGGATGGGACGTTTTGCTTTTATTATTATCAGTATTTTTTTATTATTTTTAAATAAGAGTCTTTTTGAAACCGCTTTGATTTGGTACCGAACAGGTGACTATAATTCTCGATAATACCGTTGTTTTTACATTATTATCAATATTTCTATAATAATTGTAAATAAACAACCAAAGTAAGGTATGCGTAGAAAATTTTGCCATTCCCTTATTACACCAAATATTTTTTATGGTTATCTTGCGAGGCTTTACCCTATTCATTATACAATAGCGTTTTGGCGCAAATTTTAAATTGCTTATTTAAACAGATTCTATTTACGAATTTGTAAATCACTCTACAATCTTCGATTAATGTCGCAAATGTCTGAACCAATGGTAGAAAATCAGGGACTTTACCGTCCGGAATTTGAGCATGATGCATGTGGTATAGGTTTCCGGGCTAACATCAAAGGCCGCAAATCACACCAGATCGTGGCTGACGCTATCCACATGTTAGAACGCATGGAACACAGGGGCGCTACCGGTTTTGACCCGAACACCGGCGACGGTGCCGGGATTTTGATACAGATTCCTCACGAATATTTCGTTGAAGAATGTTCGAAGTTGGGATTTCAGCTTCCACAGGCGGGCGGATATGGCGTCGGAATGATTTTCTTTCCAGGTAATGAAACCATCCGTGAAGAATGCCGTGACATACTGAACCGCAAGATCAAGAAATTAGGGCTGCACCTGATGGGTTACAGAAAAGTACCTACTCTTAACAACACATTGGGTGAAGGATCACTTTCGGTGGAACCGCATGTTGAACAGGTTTTCATCAAACGCCCTGATGATGGCTCCGATGATCTGAGCTTTGAAAGAAAGCTTTACATTCTACGCCAGGCCTCTTCGAGATTGATTAAAGATACAGTGAAAGGCGGAGCAGGTTTCTATTACTCTTCACTTTCCTGCCGTACGATATCCTATAAAGGACAGCTTACAACTGCCCAGCTAAAATATTATTTCCCGGATCTTGAAAACGAATCTGTGGTTTCCGCGCTTGCTGTGGTACACTCCCGTTTTTCAACCAATACCTTCCCTTCCTGGGAGCTTGCTCAGCCTTTCAGATACATTGCCCACAATGGTGAGATCAATACTGTAAAAGGTAATGTGAACTGGATCCGTGCCGGAGAAAAGTCATTCTCTTCGGAGTTTTTCAGCAAGGAAGAAATGGATATGGTACTCCCGATCTGCGACCGTAACCAGTCCGACTCCGCCAACCTTGACAATGCCATTGAATTGCTGCACCTCTCGGGCCGCTCGTTACCACATGTAATGATGATGCTCGTTCCCGAAGCATGGGACGGCAATGAACAAATGGATCCTGAGAGAAGGGCATTTTACGAATATCACGCAGCGATCATGGAGCCCTGGGATGGTCCGGCGTCCATTTCTTTTACCGATGGCAAAATGGTAGGTGCTACACTTGACCGCAATGGTCTGCGCCCTTCCCGCTATTGGGTGTTGGACGATGATACCATTATTATGGCATCGGAAGCCGGAGTACTGGAAGTGGATCAGGCCAGAGTTGTGACCAAAGGCCGTTTGCAGCCCGGACGTATGTTTGTCGTTGATATGGAACAAGGACGCATTATTCCTGATGAAGAGGTAAAAGCTGCCGTTTGCTCTGCACAGCCTTATCAGAAATGGCTGGATGAAAATAAACTGCACGTAGACCAGCTTGATCACCCGATCCGGACTTATCGGGCTTATGAGGAAAATGCATTACTGAAACGTCAGGTTGCATTTGGGTATACTTCGGAAGACCTGAGAATGATCCTGGCGCCTATGGGCCAGACTGGTGCCGAGGCGATCGGTTCTATGGGTACTGACGTTCCTCTGGCTGTACTTTCGGAGCAAAGCCAGCATTTATCCAACTATTTCAAGCAGCTTTTTGCACAGGTAACCAATCCTCCCATCGACTCGATCCGTGAACGTGCCATCATGTCGCTGATCTCTTTTGTAGGTGGAACGGAAAATATATTGACCGAGACACCAAAGCATTGCCGACAGATCGCTTTGCCGCACCCTATTCTCTCGGTCCATGAGTTTGACAAACTTCGTTTTGTAGATAAAGACGGTTTCCAGGCAAAAACCATTAACACTTATTTCCGTGCTGACGAAGGCGGAAAAGCTTTGGAAAGAGCTCTCGAGCGGATATGCAGGTATGCTACGGACGCGATCGATGATGGTTTTGAGATCCTGATCCTTTCCGATCGCGCTATCGATTCTGATCACGCACCAATTCCTTCGTTGCTGGCTACCGCTACTATTCACCACCATTTGATCCGTGAAGGGCTGAGAGGGAAAGTAGGGTTACTTGTGGAAGCAGGTGACGTGTGGGAAACACATCATGTGGCAACGCTGATCGGTTACGGAGCCGCCGGTATCTGCCCGTACATGGCTTTCGAGACCCTTTCTTACATGAACCGCAAGGGCATGATCGAGGAAGGACTTACTGATGATAAATTACATTACAACTACGTAAAAGCGGTCAACAAAGAATTGCTGAAGATTTTCTCCAAAATGGGAATCTCTACATTGCAATCTTACCAGGGAGCGCAGATATTCGAGTGCGTGGGTCTCAACAAGGATGTGGTTGACCGTTATTTCACAGGTACTATTTCACGCATCAGCGGAATGGGCATTTCGGAAATTGCACGAGAAATCCTGGTCCGCCACAAAATAGCCTATCATGAGTCTCCTGATAAAAAACCGAAATTGGAAGTAGGTGGTTTTTATCAATGGAAACAACGCGGAGAGGCACATATTTTCAATCCGCAGTCTGTCCACTTATTACAGCAATCGACTAAAAACAACAGTTACGAGCAGTTTAAGAAATTCTCGAAACTGATTGATGATCAAAGTCACAAAGCATTAACATTACGCGGCCTGCTGCGCTTCAAAAAAGGAAATTCTATTCCGATTGAAGAAGTGGAACCAGCCGAAAATATATTCAAGCGTTTCGCAACAGGCGCGATGTCGTTTGGCTCGATCTCATGGGAAGCGCATACTACCCTTGCGATAGCGATGAACCGCATAGGTGGGAAATCCAATTCCGGCGAAGGTGGTGAAGATGAACTTCGTTACAACCCGCTGCCGAATGGTGATAGTATGAATTCCCAGATCAAGCAGGTTGCCTCGGGCCGTTTTGGTGTAACCAGCCATTACCTGAGCAATGCGGGAGAATTACAAATTAAAACTGCACAGGGTGCAAAGCCGGGCGAAGGAGGGCAATTACCGGGTTTTAAAGTAGATGACTGGATCGGACGCACGCGTCACTCGACTCCGGGAGTAGGACTTATTTCCCCGCCGCCTCACCATGATATTTACTCGATTGAGGATTTGGCCCAATTGATCTTTGACCTGAAAAATGCCAACCGTCAGGCTCGTATCAGCGTAAAACTGGTATCAGAAGCAGGAGTTGGTACGGTAGCGTCCGGTGTTGCAAAAGCACATGCAGACCATATCCTGATCTCCGGCTACGATGGAGGAACAGGAGCATCTCCATTAAGTTCTATCCGTCACGCCGGATTGCCCTGGGAACTTGGTTTGGCGGAAACGCACCAGACATTGGTTAGAAACAAATTGCGCGGACGTGTTACTGTTCAGGCTGACGGTCAGCTTCGTACAGGTCGTGACCTTGCCATTGCAGCATTGCTCGGTGCCGAAGAATGGGGTGTTGCCACCGCGGCCCTTGTAGCAGCCGGCTGCATCATGATGCGTAAATGCCATTTGAATACATGCCCTGTCGGCGTAGCAACCCAGAGGAAGGAATTGCGTGCCTTGTTTTCAGGAAAGCCTGAGCACGTGGTGAACATGTTCACTTTTATGGCAGAAGAGCTTCGCGAGATCATGGCACAGCTTGGGTTCCGTACCGTTAATGAAATGGTAGGACAGGCTCAATACCTCGAATTGCGCAATGATATCAAGCATTGGAAATATAAAAACCTCAATTTCGATGCGATCCTTTATAAGGAAGGTGACCTTTCGGTGGCCCAGTTCAAACAGGAAGAGCAGGATCACGGATTGTCAACCATTATTGACTGGGATTTGATGAAAGCGGCCCAGCCTGCCCTCGAAAATCAGGAGGAAGTTTACGGAGAGTTTACACTGAACAACCTGAACCGATCGGTTGGTACCATGCTTTCCAACGAAATTTCTAAAAAGTACGGTGGCGTAGGATTGCCAAAAGGCAATATCCACTTCAAATTCCGTGGTACTGCAGGTCAGAGTTTCGGCGCATTTAATACGACCGGTCTCCGCCTTGAACTGGAAGGGGATGCCAATGACTATTTCGGAAAAGGACTCTGCGGTGCTGAGCTGATCGTCTACCCCGACCGTGATGCAAAGTTCAAACCGGAAGACAACATCATTATCGGTAACGTGGCGTTCTACGGAGCTACATCCGGGGATGCTTACATCAGAGGTACCGCTGGCGAACGTTTCTGCGTACGTAACTCAGGTGCAAAAGTGGTTGTGGAAGGTGTCGGTGACCATGGTCTTGAATATATGACCGGCGGACTTGCCGTGATTCTGGGCGAAACGGGCCGCAACTTTGCGGCAGGTATGTCCGGAGGGGTTGCTTATGTTCTTGACAAATCAGGTGATTTCCGCGAAAAAGTGAATATGGAAATGGTTTCCCTGGATGCTTTGAATGAGGAAGACGAAGGTATTCTTCGGGAGTTTCTTGAAAAACATTTCCAGTATACAACCAGTAATATCGCATTCCAGCTGTTGCAGGACTGGAGCGAGTCGGTAAAACAATTTGTAAAAGTGTTGCCGGCCGATTTCAAAAAAGCACTGGAAGGACGGGGAGTTACGCTGGCGCAGCAAATTGCTGATAAGAACGTAGTATATAAAGACATCGTCGTTGACGTCGTTCATCAGTAAGCAGAAGTGGCTTCTTCAGAATAAGCATTGATCCAACAGAATAACGATTTAAATAAGAGCATAAAAGAATGGGAAAACCAACCGGATTTTTGGAGTTTGATAGGCAGTTGCCAAAGAAGAGGGCTGTGGAAGAACGTCTTTCCGATTACCGTGAAATTGAAACCGCACCAACCGATTCAAACTCGAAACAGCAGGCAGCCCGTTGTATGGACTGCGGAATCCCTTTTTGCCATAATGGTTGTCCCCTGGGAAATATAATCCCGGAATTCAACGATGCCGTATATGACGAAAACTGGGCGTTAGCCTACGAAATATTAACATCCACCAACAATTTCCCGGAATTTACAGGAAGGATATGCCCTGCCCCATGCGAGGCAGCATGTGTGTTAGGTATCAATAAACCGCCAGTTGCAATTGAATACATTGAAAAGGCAATTATTGAAAAAGCATTTGAACTGAACCTGGTCAAGCCCAGGATACCTAAAACCAGAACCGGTAAAAAGGTGGCTGTTATAGGTTCGGGACCTGCAGGACTTGCTGCTTCCAACCAGCTCAATCAGGCTGGTCATAATGTGGTTCTGATCGAGCGTGCCGACCGTATCGGAGGGTTGCTTCGTTATGGTATCCCTGATTTCAAGCTGGATAAAATGGTGATCGATCGGAGGCTTGCCGTCATGCAGGAAGAAGGAATCGAATTCCGTACAGGTGTAAATGTGGGTGTGGATATCAAAGCAAACGAGCTTCTCAATGAATTTGATGCGGTTGTCCTTACCATGGGCTCAACTGTTCCCAGAGATGTGAAAATAGAAGGCCGTCATTTGAAAGGTGTTCACTTTGCAATGGAGTTCCTGAGCCAGCAAAATAAAAGGGTGGCAGGCATTGAACCGGCAGTAGACCATCGCGGCGCTGCTTACGTCAATGGCCAGATCATTGCAACAGACAAGCACGTGGTTGTGATCGGTGGTGGCGATACAGGTTCCGACTGTGTAGGAACATCGGGCCGTCATGGAGCCAAATCCGTTACCCAGATCGAATTGATGCCTATTCCTCCGAAAGAAAGGGATTCGAGTACTCCCTGGCCCAACTGGCCAATGATGCTTCGTACTTCCACTTCACACGAGGAAGGTTGCGACAGGCATTGGTCTATCAATACCAAAGAATTTGTAGGTGATGAAAACGGAAATCTCAAAGAGCTGAAAATAGTTGATCTCGACTGGCAAAAAGATCCTGAAACGGGCCGTATGCTTATGAAAGAAGTTCCGGGGAGCGAAAGGAACATTCCATGTGAACTGGCATTCCTGGCGGCTGGTTTTCTGCATCCCCAGCAGGAAGGGCTGCTGAAAGATCTTGAACTTGAGTTTGACGAACGCGGAAATATTAAAACAAATGGCTATCAGTCAGCTACCAATGAAAAAATCTTCGCAGCAGGCGACTGCCGCCGGGGACAATCGCTGGTAGTGTGGGCGATCAGTGAAGGACGTGAGGCGGCAAGAGCAGTGGATGAGTACCTGATGGGACAGTCTTTCCTTGAAGCAAAGGCAGTTTCGATGTTCAATCCATCATTTGCTCACGCATAATAAGAAAGGTTTTAAGCCAGCCTCTATATACTATTGATAAGAAAGCTGCTCCAAACGGGCAGCTTCTTATTTTAGATCCCTATATATTTGGGCATCCGTTCCAATATGCAACCGATCCAAAGTCAATGTTTTTGCATTATTCCCCTTTCTGGTTAAGAGTATTTTTCCCGGGCTTTATCTGGCGCGTCCCTACGCAGGAAAAGACAATTTACCTCACTTTTGACGACGGTCCCATTCCGGAAATCACAGAATTTGTGCTGGAAACACTCGAACAGTATCACGCAAAGGCAACTTTTTTTTGTATAGGCGACAACGTCCGTAAGCATCCTTATGTTTTCAGCAAAGTCCTGGAAAGCGGTCACTCGGTCGGAAACCATACTTTTAACCACATGAATGGCTGGAAAACTGACAATGATGTGTATCTGGAAAACATTAAAAAGTGTGATGAACAATTGAAAATTCCAACAAACCTATTCCGGCCGCCATATGGAAGAATCAAAAATAGCCAATCCAGATTTGTCCTGAAAGAAAGAAAAATCATCATGTGGGACGTACTAAGCGGTGATTTTTCTGCCAGTTTAACACCCGAAACCTGTCTGCGAAAAACCATCAGGCATGCTCGCGAAGGCTCCATCATCTTGTTCCATGACAGTATCAAATCATCGAAGAATATGCAATATGCCCTTCCCAGGTTTCTCGACAGTATGGCAGAAAAAGGATATGGTTTTGAAGCATTGCCCATGATTTGACGGGATAAAATGAACAAAATACCTAAATAAATTTTTTAAGCATAAATGATTCAGACATACCATCCCATTCAGATCAGCGTGCTGGTAGCGGCACGTAATGAGGAAAAAAATATCGAAAGGTGTCTGCAATCGCTTCAAGCATTGGATTTCCCAAAAGAAAGTCTTGAAATTATTATTGGCGACGACGATTCTAATGACCGGACTGCTGACATTGCAGCTAGCTATATTCAGGACAAACCTCAGTTTAAATACATCAAAATCACCCGGCAAATTTCCGGTTTGAAAGGAAAAGCAAATGTGCTGGCGCAGCTTTCGCACGAAGCAAAAGGCAGATATTTATTTTACTGCGATGCTGACATTGCCGTTCAACCGACCTGGGCCTCCGAAATGTCCGCTCACTTTCGCCCCGGTACCGGTGTTGTTGTAGGCGTGACCAGAATGAAACATACGCATTTACTTGCCGATTTGTTATCTATGGAATGGCTGTTCGCACTAGGAGTGATGCGGTTTTTCTCGCTCGTTAAAATTCCGATCACAGGGATGGGAAATAACATGGCCGTGACGCGGGAGGCTTATTTTAAAATCGGCGGGTACGAAAAGATTGGTTTTTCCATCGTTGAGGATTATGCACTTTTTATGGCGATCATCGGTGGCGGATATGGTTTTAAGATGGCTTACAAACCTGAAATTATCAGCATTTCTGAACCTATGAACACTTTTTCAGAGTTATTGGGACAGCGAAAAAGGTGGATGCACGGTGTTATGGAATCATTCTGGGTGACACGGTTGAGCTTGTTTGTCTCCTCACTGATCGTGCCGATCTTGTTAATCCTATCGATCTTTTATCCGATTAACCTCATAGCCGGCATTACCCAATATTATTTGCTGATCACCGGAATAGCTTTGTTATCCATGACAATTCTCAAGCAATATGATCTCTGGAAGGCGGCCCTGCTTTTCTGGTTTTATATGGTCAGCATTGGGCTTATTATGCTCGTTAACTACTATTTACCTAGTAAAACAATTTGGAAAGGGAGGGAGTATTGAGGGCTATCGGCCGTCGGCTTTCGGCAGCTCAGCCTGCTGTTTTGAAGTATACAGAAATTTCATTTTAATTTTAAAAACAACTAAAACTGGCCGACGGCCGAAAGCTGAAGGCCGATAGCCCAAATGATCGAAACCCACGCGCATATATATAGTGACGATTACGCCGACGACCGCACAGCAATGCTGGACCGCGCCTGGAATGCCGGAATTGAACAGATCTGGATGCCCAATTGCGACCATGCTACCATAGAAGGCATGATGCAGCTCGCTGAAGAATATCCCGGAAAATGCCTTCCGATGATCGGTCTCCACCCCACTTACGTAAAAGAGGGTTTTGAAAAAGAACTTCAGATCATGGAAGAATGGCTGGACAAACGTCAGTTCATTGCCATCGGCGAGATCGGAATGGATCTTTTTTGGGACAAAACTTACCGCAGTCAGCAGGAAGAAGCATTTCTTTATCAATGCAAGCTCGCCAGAAAGCACAACCTCTGGATCGATATACACAGTAGAAATGCTTTTTGGGAAACAGTATCACTGATCGAAACCTTCGCTGACCCCGATTTGAAAGGAATTTTCCACTGCTTCACAGGTAATTTGGAAGAAGCCAAAAAAGCCATAGAACTGGGTTTTAAGCTGGGTATCGGTGGCGTGGCTACGTTTAAAAACGGCGGCTTGGACAAGGTTTTGCCATTTATCGACCTGGAACATATCGTTCTGGAAACAGATAGTCCTTACCTCGCCCCTACCCCTCACCGCGGAAAAAGAAATGAAGTGGCTTTTATAGAACTGGTCGCCCAGCGTGTTGCGGATCTGAAAGAAATGTCGAAAGAGGAAGTGATCAGGGCCACGACACATACGGCAAAAAATATGCTTAATTAAAATAAGCCCACATCATTCAGATCAGAACATGCCTTACACCACGATCCATATCAATCCTATTTCACCCGAACCTACCAACGGTTCCGTATTGGTAATCTACACCGGCGGGACACTCGGAATGGTTTACGAAACGAAGGGCCGGCAGCTTGTCCCTTTCGATTTTCAGCAGATCATCGAAAAAGTACCGGAAATCGGGCGGCTGGACTTTGACATCACATTCCTTTCGCTTGAAAAGCCTATTGATTCTTCGAATGTCAATCCGGAGGTATGGATCGAGCTGGCAAAAATAATCCAGGCCCATTACGACCAGTTCGACAGTTTTGTGATCCTGCATGGAACCGATACCATGGCCTACACGGCGTCTGCATTGAGTTTTTTACTCGAAAACCTCAACAAGCCCGTCATTCTGACCGGGGCACAGCTTCCGATCGGGGTTGCACGCTCCGATGCACGGGAAAACGTAATGACCGCATTGGAACTCGCATCTGCAAAAAATGAAGAAGGCCACCCGATCATCACCGAGGTTTGTATTTATTTCAATTCATTCCTCCTGCGGGGCAACCGGGCGAAGAAAAAGGAAAGCTCCGACTTCAACGCATTCGATTCTGCTAATTATCCTCCCCTGGCCAACGCCGGCGTACGAATCGAATACAACACCCCATTTATCAGAAATTACGATCCTTCCAGGCAATTAAGCATACAGGAACACCTGGACAACAATGTAGCCTTCCTGAAAATGTTTCCTGGCATCAGTCCTCAGGTTGTACACTCCATTTTAAACATCAGCGGCTTGAAAGGCATTGTACTCCAAACATACGGAGCCGGCAATGCCACCACAGAACCCTGGTTTCTCGAAGCGATTCAAAAAGCTATTGAACGGAATGTCATTATTTTCAACGTATCTCAATGCGATGGCGGCAGAGTATCCCAGGGGCACTATGAAACCAGCAAATTTCTCGAAGAGGTAGGCGTAGTCAGCGGCTCCGACATCACAGCCGAGGCGGCCATTACCAAAATGATGTATGTTTTCGGCAAAGAACACGATCCGGAAAAATGGCGGGATATGCTTGCTAAGCCGCTTTGCGGGGAAATGAGTATCTAATATATTTTTTTCCACCAAAGGCACTTTTCGATTTGTAGGTAAAGCATTAAAAGTTATCTTTGCACCCTATTAACCACAAATAGAGAGGTGTCCGAGTGGTTGAAGGAGCTACCCTGGAAAGGTAGTATGTGGGTAACTGCATCGAGAGTTCGAATCTCTTCCTCTCTGCAAGTAGGAATAACAAAAAGCATCAAAAGCCTGTAAATCATACATTTACAGGCTTTTTTGTTTTTCAGATTTAGTCAAAATTTGCAAATATTCGCAATATCTAGGTGAGCATCGGGTGAGCAGTTCGAAACTATAAAAAAAGTGCTCACCTAAACTGGTCTAACAATCTGAATTACAACCTGTTCATAAGATAAACATCTTGATTTTTTGGAGCCATCGGTAGTAATTTTGTTTCACTAAAAATCGAATGTTATGTTATCAAGAAATCTGACTATGTTCTTTTATTTAAAAAAACGTAGCAACTACAAAACCGGTAGACTGCCAATTTACATCCGCATTACCGTAGAAGGAGAGCGAATGGAAATATCGACCAAGAGGGAGTGTGAACCAGAAAAGTGGAATTCTCAAACTGGGCGGAAAAACGGGATAAAGGATGATACGCGCACATTGAATGCCTACCTGGATGCTCTTCAATTTAAAATTCATGAAATCCAAAGGCAAATTGTTGAATCAAATTTGGCTCTAACTGCAGAGTTAGTCAGAAACAGGATAAATGGAGTAGCAGACAAGTCAAAGGGGATTTTGGAAGTTTTTCACGAACACAACAAAAAATTAGAACAACTTGTAGGAAGCGACTATGCGCTCGGTACGTTAACGCGATACAAGACCACTTACGACCATACAAAGACATTCATACTCTGGAAATACAAAACGTCTGATATCGACATACTAAAACTAGACTACGACTTCATCTCAAGTTTTGAGTTCTGGATGAAAACTGTTCGGAAGATTGGTCATAATACCACAATGAAATATCTCACGAACCTAAAAAAAATCGTTTTTATCTGCATCAAAAATGGGTGGCTTGTAAAAGATCCTTTCATAGCTTTCAAAATGACTATTAAAGAAGTTGATAGAGACGCTTTGACTTCAATAGAAATTCAAAATATTTCCAACAAAGACTTTGAGAACGAGAGAATAGACCAGGTTCGAGATATATTTTTATTTTGCTGCTATACCGGGTTGGCATACGCGGATGTCTTCAAACTCAAAAGGTCGGAGATCATTGATGGAATGGACGGAGAAAAATGGCTATCGATTAAAAGGCAAAAAACAGATACGCCTTCAAGGATTCCTATTTTACCGATGGCAATGTCGGTGCTTGATAAGTATCAGCAACATCCACAGTGTATCACCAAAGATAAGTTGCTTCCGGTACTCTCAAATCAGAAAATGAATTCTTATTTAAAGGAGATTGGTGATGTTTGTGGGGTCAAGAAGCCCATTACTTTTCACATAGCTAGGCACACTTTCGCAACCACTATCACCCTTACCAACGGCGTGCCGCTTGAAAGTGTATCTAAGATGCTCGGGCATCGCAATATCAAAACGACTCAGCAGTATGCGAAGATCGTTGATAAGAAGATTAGTGATGACATGAGGAACTTGAGGGCAGTTCTTGAACAAAAATAGAATGTACAGAGATTTAGCGCTACCGGAATTTAGACCCAACTCACACTCATTCGGTAGCGCTTACATCTTAAAATCTCGGTCAGATGGTACGTTTTAACGTGTACCTATGAAGAATACTGTAATTTGTTTTGATGTACCACTACTCTGTAATTTGATGTTGCAGAATAGTGGCGATTTTTTCAACTGGAGACACGGAATGCTACAAGTCTAAGAGTACGAAAAAACCACCGAATAAATTAGCTAAAATTTCACATAGATATTTTCTATATGTGAACGTCCAACAAAAAAGCCTGCACTTATGGAACAGGCTCGTGTAGTAAGTATAGAAAAACAAATCCGACTCAGTGTTTCAGCTGAAATCCCCGGGTAGGAAGGAATCAGGCTTGGGGGAAAGCGCCTAATAAATTCAGAATATGTTTTTGCAATCTGTTCGTATCGTTCGTCTGCACCAAGGCTGGTGGATGATTGGATTCGCTTCTGGGTGGCTATGGTTCCTGTACGGTCAATTTATCTGAACATCAGATCTACGGCAGGGACGGTTTTGATAATCCTGCATACTCCCATGCGTAATGCGCAGCACATCTGGATCTTCCGTCATTTCCAATATAGTAATCAGCCTGAATTCTGCCGCTTTTAGCTTCCAATGTGCCGGTTTTAACAAAAGCCGCTGCAGGAAATAAATCTCATCCTCCTAGTTTTACTATTAAATCTGAAAGACATGAAAAATAAAATATTTAATACGTTCAAAATAATGCTGGTATTAGCGTTGCTTACAGCCATCAGGCCCGTTAAAGCGCAATCTATGCAGATGCATCATCAGCATTCGTCGGCAGGTAAAAACATGCTCCTTACCCTGATGGATTCCATGATGGTACAAATGAGTAAACTGCCAAAAGCCACTTCACCGGAATCTGATTTTATACAGCAGATGATACCGCATCATGAAGGTGCCGTAGCCATGGCAAAGTATGAAATTCAGCATGGCAAAGATTTTAACATGATACAGCTCGCCAGAAGTATTCTGACTGAGCAAACCAGTGAGATCCAGCAGATGAACCTGTGGTTAAAGCAAATTTCTGCAACGGACAAAGAAATGCCCTCCGGTTACCAGCAGTCTATGAACCAATCGATGCAGACCATGATGAACACCATGCCTTCAAATGAGCAGCTGACAGATATTGATCATGCTTTTGCAGCTGTGATGGTCCCGCATCACCAGGCCGCTGTTGATATGGCCAAAATCATATTAAAATATTCCGGTGATCAGCTGATTACCGGTTTTGCCAAACAACTTATTTCCTTACAGCAGGTTGAAATTGAACAAATGTCCTTATTCTTAAATAAATGAAAATGAAAACAATAGCGCTTGCAGTCATATTAAATCTTGTTGGTTTAATTACCGCTGCCCAAAGTCCGTATGCTCATGACCGTGTTTATACAGGTAACCAGGTTTCCAATACCGTTTCTGTTGTAGACCCATCAACGAATAAGTTATTGGGAGAAATTAAACTGGGTAAACCCTACCCTAACGTATTGAGTCCCTTATACAAAGGCCAGGCGCTGGTGCATGGCCTTCGATACTCACAGGAGAAAAAAATACTGGCTGTGGTGTCCATCGGCTCCAATGCTGTTACCCTGATCTCTACGGAAACAAACCAGATATTGAAGACCATTTATGTTGGCCGTTCCCCGCACGAGCCGACGTTTACGCCCGATAGTAAACAAATATGGGTGTCTGTGAGAGGAGAAGCATACATCAGTGTCATTGATGTTGAAAAAATGGCAGAGATCAGGCGCGTACCCGTTGCAGACGGACCGGGCATGGTATCCTTTACACCGGATGGCAAACTGGCCTATATATGTTCCAGCTTTACGCCGGAGGTAGATATTGTGGATGCAGCAACTTATACAATTGTAAAAAAGATTCCGGTTACCAGCCCCTTTTCACCCAATATATTTACCAGTCCCAAAGGTGAATGGATAGCCATGACGCACAAGGATACTGGGAAAGTTACCATTATCAATACCGCTTCTCAGTCTGTTGCCAAAGTGATTACGACCGGCGCGATAACCAATCATGTTTCTTTCAGTTATGTGAAAAATAAACTGATGATGCTCGTTACAGTTGGCGGTGAAAACAAACTGCGGGTATTTGATGCAGCTCAGGATTTTAAACAAACCGATACGGTTAATATCGGAGCTTTGCCTCATGGCCTGTGGCCTTCGACGGATGGAAAATTACTGTATGTAGGCCTGGAATTCGCTGACCAGGTGCAGGCTGTTGACCTGCAAACAATGAAAATAATCAGCACGATCCAGATTGGACAAAGTCCGCAGGCACTGGTTTATGCTGAAAATGCGGTAACTAATATCAACGCTAAATCCGGTCTTTCTGCCCTGAATGATACGGCTTCCACACAGGTAATTGCATTAAATGCAGTTAACACAAATCAAAAATCACATGGCAGAATTGCTGTGCGAAGCATTGGCCTGGCTGATCTGGTGGAGCAGATTTTCACTTCATTACAACCGAACACCTCTTATACCCTGGCTTTATCAAGGTCAGATAAAGCGCCGTTTTCTTCTGATTATCAGATCAATACTTTTGATACCGATGCGAATGGCAAATACATGGGTCAGTCTACCGGGCTGGTTAAAACGATTAACAGTGTTGATAGTCAGTCTTTCCGTCATGTGATTTTAACCGACACTAAAACCGGGAATGTTGTATTATCAGATCAACTTTAAAAAGTAGATTTACAACAGACTGTTTGATAAGCCCTTATGATTTTTTAAGGTTATCTTTGGCCGACTGTCAACTATTTTATGATTACCAAAAACAATGTCCGGTTGAGTAACAGCACTGTGTTTCGTGTCTCTGCCAGAGTGATATGGTTCAGTGCTTTATTTATGGGCGTTCTGGCGTCTATACCGAAAATACTTCAGCTGCATATTACGCTTATCGAACTGGCTGTGGATGCATCCGTTGCTTTTTTGTTTTCCCTTTTTGTATGGTATTTTAATATATACAGTCTGCCTAAATTTTCAAACCGACAATTTACCAGCCGGTTTTTCAATCTCAGACTGCTCTACAGTTTGCTTTTGGGCATTGGTTTAATGTTTCTGCTGGTCAGTGCCCATCAGCTATTGTTTCCGCATTATAAATTTGAGTCGATGATCATGATGTATGAGTTTCGCGGCATACTCATCAACCTGACCATTTATATGTTTTTATACCTGCTTTATCAAAGTTATCATACACAGCTGATCGGTATAGAACTGGAACGTGTAAAAGCAGACCATATCGGGGCACAATATGAATTACTGAAACAGCAGGTCAATCCACATTTTCTTTTTAACAGCCTGAATACATTGAAATCGATGATTGAGATTGGCGATGCGCATTCCGTGGAGTTTGTTCTTAAACTTTCTGATTTTTACCGTTTTACACTGAACAACAGACAACAGGATATTATTCCGCTGTCAGAAGAATTAAATATATTGCAGGCTTATATGTTTTTACTGGAAGCGAGGTTTGAAGAAGGCATCAACCTGAATATCAATATTGAGACATCCGCAGCTTTTACTTTCATTCCTCCTTTTACATTGCAGTTACTGGTAGAAAACTGTGTAAAACACAACGTGATTTCTCTTGAACATCCTTTAAATATTAAATTGTACACCGCTGATGATACGCTGATTGTTGAAAATCAATTGCAGTTAAAGAAAAATCCGGAAGCATCAACAGGAATGGGACTGGAAAATATCAATCAGCGTTACCAGCATCTTACTCAGAAAGAAATCAGAATAGAACAGAATACAATTTCCTTTAAGGTTATTTTACCTCTTATTTATGAAAATCCTGTTGATCGAAGACGAGATTAAAACAGCCAAGGCATTAGGGCAATTAATTTTGTCTATCAATCCAACTGCAAAAATCCTGGCTACTATACAAAGTGTTGAAGCAGCAGTTAAATACATCAGGGAAAATGAAAGTCCTGACCTGATCTTTATGGATATTCAGCTGGCGGACGGCTTGTGTTTTGACATATTTAAGCTGGTTAAAGTCGTTTCGCCGGTTATATTCTGTACCGCTTTTGATGAATATGCACTGGAAGCTTTTAAAGCTAACGGAGTAGATTATGTGCTTAAACCGTTTTCCAGGGAAAGTTTAACGGCAGCACTGGATAAAGTCGTTCACCTGAAAAACTTTTTTCAAACACATGACAATGCTTTGCCGGATCTGGAAGTTCTGCTGAATAAAATTGAAGTCCGTGGTAAAAAAGGCTTTCTGGTATTTAAGAATAACAAATATCTAACCATACAAACAGAAAATATTGCGTTCTTTTACACCCATCATGATACCACCACGATAACGACTTTTGATGGCCAGGAATTTCCCGTAAACCAATCCTTGGATGAGATTTACCAGCAATTGGCACCACATCAGTTTTTCCGCATTAACCGTCAGTACCTGGTAAACTATACGGCTGTTAAAGAAGTAGAGCATTATTTTACCCGCAAACTGGTCGTATCTTTATCCGTTGACACTCCCGATAAACTACTAATCGGAAAAGATAAAACTGGCTCATTCCTGAACTGGCTGGACAGCAGATAGTAAGTAAAATAAAACAATTACTCTCATCCCCACCTCCTGGTTACATATCCTTTGATGGTTTATGACAAACTATGCCAGCATAAATTCAGATCCTCCAAAAAATTCCTGCATGTACCCTTGCACTTTTCTGTCATTTTTCTTCAGGTCCGATTGTTATTTTAACCCTAGCCTATTGTGCACATTTGTTAACAGCATAAAACGGGCTTCCCGGATTGTTAAATAGCACGTGCCGGGCTGTGCATTTGCCGTCGCTGTTATCAGAAGCCTCTGGCTAAAAAAGTCTTTTCATAGACCATTGGCTTAATCCACTGTAAAGCCATACTGGCGGTAAATCTTTTTTGCTTCGCTGCTGACCAGAAAGTTCATAAAATCTTCGGCAGCTTTGGGATGTGGCGCGGTTTTGAGCTGCCCGGCCATATAGATTGCCTGGATATTTTCCTTTTCCGGAACCGGGATCATCTCGATTGGATTGCCGATCATCTTCTGATAATAGGCCTCAGAATACCACACGGGCCCGGCCTGTGATTGTCCGTACATGATGCGCATGGGCGTCTGACGATGATGGATCTGGGTCAGATACGTTGTTTTATCTTTTACTTTTAGCTCCATGATCTTTTTTCGTAGCATTTCGCCACCGGCTTTCACATAGGCTTCTTCTATCCTTTTTCCAATTCCCTCCCATTCAGGATTGGGCATGCTCACCATCACATCTGCCCTTCCAAGATCACAGAGCCCTTTTACATTTTTAGGATTACCTTTTTGCACCATGATTGCCAGATTGTTTTTAGCATATACTTCGCTGCGGCTAAAAAAATCCTGCATCTCGGAGATCTTGGATTTGCCCGCCGTATAAACATCAGGCTGATGCGAAATCCGCATGTTGCCAACTGTTATTGATCCACTTTTAATTTGCTTGGCCAAAATACCGGGCGGAAGTGTCTCAGCAAAAATGCGGGTGTAATAAGGATAGGCTTTTTTAAAGCCGGCCAGAAGGTCATCAATGACCATAAACTGGTTTCCGGCAAAAAACACAACCAGCTGCGGATCAACGATATCTCCGTACAGATCAGGCACATTGTCAACACCCGCTACGGTAAAGGAAAGGCCTTCGTTCCAGGGTTTGTTCCAGGGTGGGTCAAAACGGTGTTCCTGCTGCTGGGCATGAAGCTGACTTAGGCTTGTTAAACTCAAAATGAGTGCGGTGATGATTACTAAATGTTTCATATCTGTTGTTAATAGGTTGATGATGATCATGGATGTACAATGGCCCAGCCTTGCTGCTGACGGATAATGATTTCTCCGTTTCCGCTGGGCACATAAGAAATAAAGTCAAAGAGCTCATCTTTGCTGATTTTTCTTTCTCGCATCGTGTTCTCGCATTCAGCCAGAATCACCCCTCGCTGCTGCAAAGCTTTTAGCTGGGTTTCATAGGGCTGGTCCTTTTTAAACACGGTCACTCCCCCGCCATGCGCCACAAGTTCCACTTCCAGTTTTCCATTTAAACGCGGGTCATCCAGCGCATTCATAATGTTTCTCATCGTTGCTTTAATTACTTTTTCGTCATCACTATTAAGCTGATAAACCACCTTATAGGATTTCTGATCTGCAATAGCTCCGTGAAAATCTGCTGGACTTACGGGAGATTTCTGCGCAATCGCACCTGCAGAAATAAGCATTGCTGCTACATACATCATTGTTTTCAACGTTTTCATCTGTTTTGGTTTTAAAAGATTAGGGTACTGTTTAAATTATTTTCTTTCTTTTTTTGCATCTGCAATAGCCTTGAATGGACCAAGCTTATGCTGTTTCTCTGTAAATTCGTCAGCATAGGGTGCAAACGGAAAATCAATTGGTTTTTTGGTAAGGTCCACCCAATCATTTTTTTGGTCTTTGTGCGGGCGTGGCTGTGAATTGACAAATGCGGCAAGATCCCAGGCTTCTTTCTCAGTCAATAGCCTGTTTTCATAACTCGCACCGAAAGGCATGTTGTTTACCACATAGCCTGCAAAGGAGGAAAGCCGGTAAAGTCCTGCCCCGTCGTTGTAGCTGTTTTTACCCCAAAGCGGCGGATAGATGTAAGACCCTTTCTCCGGATTGGGTATTCCTTCACCGTTAACACCATGACAGCTTTCACATTTGGCTTTGTAAATAATCTGCCCATTTTTAGGATCTGCGGCTCGGTCAAGGTAGGCAAGCTTCTCTAGCCCCGTTCCTTTCGGCACGATACCTTTGGGAGTATCCTTCCCCAGCCACTTCATGTAAGCGATCATCGCTGTCATTTCCTTGCTGGCGCTGTCGGGTTTCGTTCCGTTTAAACTTCTTTCAAAGCAGTCTGAAATGCGTTTGATGATGGTCTCTTCTGTGCCCGAACGTGCCCTGAATTTGGGATAAGTGCTGAATACCGCCGCATAATTATTGCCCATGATTTTGGTACCTGCGTCAAGATGGCAGTTCTGGCAGTTCATCCCATTACTAATCTGCATCACAGTTCCTTTTGGCCCCAGGTAGTCAGCGGTGTGTGCAATCAGCTCTTTTCCATACCGGATCAGCTCTATCTCGCTGATTTTGGGAATAGAATCTGTCTTCGGCGGCTGCCAGAGTTGATTTTGCGGCCGCACTGATTCCGTTTTCTTTGGGGCACTAGCAGCACTGGCTGATGGAATTTTAGCCGGTCTTTGCGCCAGGCCAGGCAGTAGAATTCCAGTGATCAGCAGCAACAGACCTGCCAATCCAAGAAGACAAGTCAGAGTATTTTTCAGCAACTTCAGAAAGGTTATTGGATCCTTCATATTTATTAGGTTTAGAAAATTATTGTTCAGGCAGATTCAAGGGTATGATGACGTTCTGCTGATTGATGATACAAAGATAGGGTGAACACAGCCCTAATAGAAATCATTAAAAGTAATGTGCCATAACATTTCATTATAGAAGAGCGTACCATTCATATACTTTCATCACCTGGGTAATCCGGCATTACGGCAGGCAAATTTCATAAACAGTTCAGGAAGCGCTTCTTGCTGACCATGAAGCTGTGTGAAATAAAAATACCTTTCTATGTTAAGCCCTTCAATATCGACAATGTAGCACTCCTTGTTTTGAAGCTCCTTTAATACCGCATGGATCGAAAGCAATGCCATACAATCAGAATGAAGCATGTATAATTTTATACTTTCGCTTCCTCCAAGCTGCATTTCGCTTTTTAAATCAGACAGGCTCATGCCTGCCGCTTTTAGTGCATGTCCGATTACTTCCAGTGTTCCCGAACCCGGCTCCCGAAGAAGAAGCGGAATTTCTTTGAGCTGCTGCGGCAGAATAGACCCTGATTTTACAAATGTATTTTTCAAACTGGAAACCAGCACGATTTCATCTTTCAGAAACTCTGAATACCGGATGGCTGTATTTTTAGAATAACCCTCGATCACGCCCAGGTCAATTATTTTGTTCTGAAGCAGCTGCTCGATCTGCTCGGTATTATTAACCGTAAGTGTCACCTGCACATCCGGTAACTTATTATGGAATGCGGCTAAAATAGGAGGTAAAACATATTGTGCAAGCGTGGTACTGGCACCTAGCCTGAGTATACCGCTATGCCGTCCAGCCAGCGCATTGATATCAAATTCCAGGTTCCGGTAGGCTTCAAGTATCTGCTTGGTATGCACCAGCAGCAGCTGTCCGGCCTGGGTCAGGGTGATTTTTGAACCGTCTCTTTCAAAAAGTTTTATCTTAAGCTGGCTTTCAAGCTCATGGATATGTTTGGTCACAGCAGGCTGGGATATAAACAACTCAGAAGCTGCTCTTGTAAAATTAAGCCTGGTAGCAACTGCTTGAAATACCTGCAAACGAAAATCGAATAGCATAGCTCTTTTTAAAGTTAGTTTAGCCGGATTTTCCATCCGTTCATTATATTTTATTTTTATAAAGTCCTTTATCAGGCCCAATGCACAACTGCATACAAGGCAACGGCCGAGATCACGATCCAGAGTGCAAGGCCCTGAAGTAACGGCTTGTACCCAATGGATGTAAGCACTTTTCGTGACAGGCCAGCACCGATCAAAAACAAAGTAAGCGTTAACCCCGCCTTAGCGATACCGGTTAACAAGGGCTTTACCAGGGCGATCTGAGGGACATTGGTATTGACCACCATGGCAAGTATGAAAAATCCTATAAAGTAAGGAATATTAATCTTTTTAGATTCATTCTTAAAGATAAAGGTGGAAGCAAAGGCAACCGGTATAATCCACAGTGCCCTGGCAAGCTTTACTGTGGTGGCTACTTCAAGTGCCTGCTCGCCGTATTTGCTGGCCGCCCCTACTACCGAACTGGTATCATGGATCGCCAAAGCACACCATAGGCCAAACTCAGCCTGGGACAAATTATAGTAATGTCCGACTAGCGGAAAAATGATCAATGCAGCTGAATTGAGAATAAAAACACAGCCAAGAGCTACAGATATCTGTTTCTCTTTCGCCTGGATGACGGGAGAAATTGCTGCAATCGCGCTTCCGCCGCAGATCGCCGTTCCACTCGAAATCAAAAAGGACGTTTTTTCTTCAATACGCAGCCATTTTCCCAGCAGATAACCGAAGCCCAAGGTCATACTGATTGACCCTAATGTGAAAAGTATGCCCTCACTGCCTGCTTTAATCGCACTGTGCACATTCATGCCAAAACCCAGGCCAACAACAGAAGCCTGTAAAAGCCAGTGCGTTGCTTTATGGTTTAAGTGCAGGTATGGGTGGCCGCTTAGCTGAGCAACAACCAAGCCCATCAGTAAGGCCATGGCCGGACTTACCAATTGTGTAATGCTAAGCACAACACAAACAATGAATATTATTTTTCTGCCGTTTTCGCTTAGGTTAACAAGTAATCCACTCGTTTGCTTTGTAATCTGATTTTGAGTATTCATGACTTTTCTGTTTTGATACTCAAAGGTCCTGGATTTAGGATTCATATTTTCATCACAAAAAGGCATGTGTTATAACTAAATGTTATCATACATAAATTATCTTTCCCAACATTGTACCAGTCAGGTTTATTATCAAAGGTGCCAGATGCTCTTTACCCCACTTTCAAGTTTCGGGCAGGTCAACTCATTGCATAACCCTGTCCAGTTGTCTTTTTCAACCAAAACGTCGGTTGAATGGTCAACGCTTTTTAGGACGGGTCAATATTTATAAAATACGATTTAACGTGTACGGCAAACCATTATATGTACCAAAAGAGCTTATGGTATCTCAGAAGTGAATAATGTTGCATTTTTACCAAAGTTCGTTTATACCACCGATTAAATTCGAGGTATGACATATAGATATCGTTTATATGTCAGTGATTAAATTGAAATATCACGATCCTTGGTACCCGCCGCATCACGAAATAGTAGGAATTCCTTGCGGTGAATCTTGCTGAAAAATGGAGCCTCAAATCGCCAAGGATATATGGCCTTTGTCATTTGCGCTCGTTGGCGATTATTAAGAATTTGTTACACGAGGTGACGGGTCTGCAAATAAGTTGTTAACGCGTTAGCTAGTTTGCGAGGCGAGAGTATCTCATCAGGGCTATCTTTTATAATGGCAGACACAGGCATGCTATCAAACAATGCAGTTGACGGGTCTTGAACTAATACAATGCCCCCATGCTCATGGATGCGGACAGCCCCTTTGGCACCGTCAGAGCCCAAGCCAGAAAGGATAATGCCGACTGCTTTATCGGCAGAGTCATCAGCCAGGGAGTTGAAGAAAATGTCCACCGCCCAATTACTGCGATCATCTGGGTCCCGGTTAGTCGTTTGCAAATGCCCCTTAGATATCGTCATGAATTTGTTGGGAGCTAGCAAATAAATATGATTCGCTTCGACAAGGTCCTGATCTGCTGCCCAACTAATGGGCAAGTTGGTATTTGGCATTAGCAAAACGTCCGCTACACTCGGGTGGTCACGGTTTAGGTGTTGTAATACTATGAAAGCAGCATTCGGGGCTTTAGGCAGATGCGAAAAGAAATCATGAATATCTTCCCTTCCCCCCGCTGAAAAGCCAATGGCTACTATAAACAATTCCTTGCGGCCCCCCATGATATAAAGCGTTTAGCACTCTTTATGCAAGCTAACCATTTAAAATTGGACTGAAACCTGCTCAGGTAGTACTAGTACCTTTATAGAATTCGAATCTTATGTAAGAAATTATGACAAGGACAGAACACATACCCCATTTTGCTCCAGAGCTACATACCCCTAATGAAACAATTGAAATTACTGTGAAAGTAACAATCAGCCCGGTCGCGGTATTAAAATTTCAAATTGCTATCTAACTAATCAATGTTTAATATTTCTCCTTTATGCTGAGTTAGTCAGACGACTTAGCAATAAGTTTAAGCCTGAAAGAAATTTCGGAAGGCCTACAAATACATCCCTCGTATGTCTCCGGCGAGTTTTTGAAGTATTTCAGCACTTGTCCTTTGGTGAATATATCCGGAAGTTGCGCATCGAAAAAGCAGTAGACCTGCTTGCCAGCTTTGACCATACCTTATCAGAGATTGCCTATCTGACGGGCTTTTCAGATCAGAGCCGTTTTAACAGAATATTCAATGCGCGCATGCGAAAGCCCTTCCGATTTCAGAAAAAATTGGCCTAAAAAGTAATCCCGGTACAAATCCGTCATTTTCATACTATCATTTAGCTGCACTTTAAGTTAGTATTGCACCGCTAGAAGCAACCACCAAATGATACATATGAACACAGACACATTTTTTTCTCGCAGGAACTGGCTACGCGCCAGCGGAGTGCTCGGGTCTGCCCAGCTTCTGGGGCTAAGGCCGTTGATGGCAAAAACCAATAGCGTGGCAAAGACGCCTGCCTTGACGCCAGAAGAAGTTGCCGCCATTGAAGCCGCGATGGGCAAAAAGGGCACCTACAATGAAGGGCAAGCTGTGCATACTACCCCGTTGCCACGTAACGATTTGAAGGTAACTGTGAAAGGCGAAGCTGTCCCGATTCCATTTGGATTTGGCGGCTGGGCTTCCATCAAAAAGACCCTGGACGGCAAATCGGCTGTACTGATGAGCGATACAGTGCTTTTAGAAGAAGAAGTAAACCTATTAATATCAGCCGCACATGCAAATGGGCTGGAAATTGGAGCGATCCACAACCACTTCTTCTACGAACAGCCACGGATTTTCTATATGCACCTTCATGGCATGGGCACGCCGCAAGAGCTGGCCAAGAAATTCGCTGCAACTATTAAAGATGCCAAAATCTCCCCGGCCAACCAGCCTGCGCCTTCTGCGCCACCAACCACCACCGGGAAAGAACTCTTTGATATAACCGCCCTTGACGCGGTTGTTAAGTATACCGGCGTAGTGAACGGCCCAACCTATAAATATACTGTTGGCCGCGACGATCTGACGGTGATGGCTATGGGCGCAGAAATGACAGCTGCCATAGGCCTGAACTCCTGGGCAAGCTTTGCAGGAAATAAAGACAGCGCCCATATAGCGGGTGACATTGCCATGCTGGAAGACGAAGTCAATACAGTCATTAAAGCACTTCGGGCCAACAACCTGGAAGTAGTTGCATTGCATAACCATATGTTTGGTGAGAACCCAAGGATCATTTTCCTGCATTATTATGGCCGTGGTCCAGCCACTACGCTTGCAAAAGGGTTTCGATCGGCCTTGGATGTTCTTGGAAAACCTGTTAAAGCGGCGCATTCAACGCACTAGAAAAATGAACTCAATTACCCAAAAACGCCCAAATCGGTCAGATCGCCTGCTCGTAGCTGATCAAAACTTTGTGGACAGCCAAGGCTTTTTCCCATTATGTGCCCAAAGACCAGGTTTCTGAAAGGGCCCGCGGCTAAGGGCGATCCCATAAGATATTGAAGGTACAGGGTATTTCCCATTATGGCCATGCGATGAGTGCAGCTTTGATTACATCATGGCTAAACACCAGATTGATGACCTTGCAATTAAAGCTCGCGCTCATTGTCAGAGCAGCAAACATAAAGGCTTTCCGCCTGTATGGACGGAATCAGCTTGGAGTTATATTACTGCGCTCACACCCTTACATGTAGTATTCCCGACAACCGACGATGAAATTGAGATGGCCTAATCTGCGCTTGTATGTGGTAGAATTAAAGTCCTTGCAAATCTTAGCAGCTCCTGCTTTTGCTGTAATGTTCTCTGCATGGGTAATTGTGCCAATCCAATTAGCCGCCGGATAATTTCAATGCCAACAAACTGATTTAAGGTGAAGTAATCAATTTGATTGATCAAGTTGTATCTATCCAGCGTAAAATCAACTATTATTTTACGTTGGCCTGCTAGGTGCAGGTGCGCAATCATGACGCCCAGATCAAACTCGGCAGGGCCATAAAAGCAGAACTCGGGGTCGATAATTTTTATTCCCTGCGTTGTATCAAGCCAGCTACCCGGATAAAAGTCCCCATGTAAAAGAGATTTTCCATCAGAAAGATAGGTTTGTCCCAAATGTGCAGCCTGAGTTTTTAGCTCATTATCATTCTTGTAGACAGTAGCGACAGCTTGCAATCCTGGCTGGACTGTATCAAGATCAAACCCGTTCTCTTTCATAAACGGGTATTCGAATATGTGTTGATGGTTCAGCGCCCTCATAGCATTGTTTTTGAGCGAATCGGCGGGCGATACGCAGGAAAAACGCGTATGAAGCGTGCTTAAAAAATCCGTTAATTGCGAAACTTGGGAGATTTCAAGAGCCCTGGACGAATTGTATAGATATATAAAATCGCTGGCCGCGCCCAAGTCTTCCAAGGCCATGATATTGTTCACCGGATCAAGGCCAATCAGATCCGGGGTGAAGTCTGCGATCAACGGGTCAACGTTTGTCGTTTGATAAAAAGCACCTTCCATCAATACCCTGTCGGCGGGAGCACTCACATGCGGGTACTTTTCGACATATCCCCTGGATTGCTTGACAATGAAGGATCTGTCCTGGGTGGTTATCCGGAGCACATAGTTCATATTTCCCTCCCCCGGCACTGAAACCTGACTTATCCGTTCCCTATTTGTTAACCAGCCCTGGCTTTGCAGGTAAGTCTCGAGCGTAGCAATGTCGTTTGCACTTAGAATAAACATGTAAGGCTTTTTAGGATAAATTATGAGTCAAAGTTTTTCATTTTTTGCGTCCAGTCATACTCTTTGAATTTCAACGAATATTCTGAAAAGTCTTCGCCCAGGTATTTTTCCAAAATTATTTTAATACCCTGATTTCCACCAAAATCTGCTTTGAACCACTGCAATATCCGGCTAACCATTACTGTTTTTTTCTGCGGATTGATCTGTGTATCCGTCTTTAAAAACGATGATGCAGCAATGCCGAGCTGTTTGTCGATCTTATCATAGTCATAAAATGCGATTGGTGGACAACTGGTTGCACCACAGTTAAGGGCAAAATGAATACGATAATCAATTTTAGAAACAGCTAATTGTTTAATGATCTTACCAGGAAAAAACTGAGGCAGATAGCCCAAACTCAATTTCGCCCGGTAACGTCTGAGGATACCATGTTCGATCTGGTCAAGGCTCAGTTTTACCCCTCCGATCGTTATCAGTTTTTCCTCAAAAATGGCTGGCCTGGTTTTCTTTTCCTTTGTAGCAAGGATCTGAAAGTAAGCATTGTAGATGTTGATCCAGAATGTTTTACGGGCATCATCGTCAGCCAATCCGGAAATCAGGCAATCGGTTTTGATGGCTTCCAAAGCCTTGTGAATACTATCTACTGGCTCATCCATCTTCACCTGCAAGAGCAGTTTTCCTGATAGTGCAATCAGTTTTCGGTCAGGTTCTTTGTTAGATTGGCCGGCAACGGGTAGTAAACCAACTGCCCATATAACTAAAACAAGGCCTGTTATTACTAATATCCACTTCATTTTTTTTACCATTAACCATCAATATATCACGCAGGAAATCAATTCAACATCATTTTTTAGAAGTTACCCTGGCAATAAAACTGTTTACTTCTTGTCCCCGTACATACGCGTAGTGAAATTATTTAGATTGCTCACTGAAATCGTTCCGATACCTATGAAGCTCAGTATAATCATTCCAACCTACAATGAAGCAGCTAACATTGCACGCCTGTTACAGGATTTGTTCAGATATGCAGGTGATCAGCCGATTGAAGTCATTGTATCGGATGGTGGAAGCAAAGATGCTACCTTGGAAATAGCGCTCCAAGCCGGTGCAAGCGTGCTCAAATCTCCCAAGCCAGGCAGGGCAGCACAAATGAATTATGCTTCTGGTTTTGCAAATGGAGATGTGCTATACTTTGTTCACGCCGATGTTGGCATAAATCAGGATTATTTTCAAGACATTGAGCGGGCTGCGTCAGACGGGTTTGAAGCGGGCTGTTACCGGTTCCGCTTTGATTCAAACCGGGCAATCCTTAAAATCAACAGTTATTTTACACGTTTTAACAGGCTGATGTGCCGCGGTGGTGATCAAACCCTTTTTATAACCAGAAAGCTGTTTGACCAGCTAAATGGGTTTGATGAATATTATACCATTATGGAGGACTATGATATCATCATCCGGATCTGGAAAATAGCCCGGTTCAAGATCATCCCAAAAGAGGTAACCGTCTCTGCCCGAAAGTACCAGAACAATAGCTGGCTGCGGGTCCAAATTGCTAACTTAACTGCTTTTACCATGTTTTATTTAAAAAGAGAACCGGCTAGCATTGCCTTAAAATATAAATCCCTGCTGGATTACCGGTGAGACAAGCGCCCGCTTAATCTTTGCTATTCTGATCATCGTATATAAATGCCAACCTTAATCTGCCAAAGATGAATACCTATTATAATCCCGAAGACCTAAAAAAATTTGGTTCAATTGGTGAATTCCAGAAAGAACTGGCTGATAAATTTTTCTCTTATTATGGCTCTGTATTTGCCGAAGGTGCACTTACTGCCAGGGAGAAATCGCTGATTGCACTCGCTGTTTCCCATACTGTCCAGTGTCCTTACTGCATTGATGCCTACACGACAGATACCTTGGAAAAAGGGTGTTCGGAAGCAGAAATGATGGAAGCCGTGCATGTGGCCGCCGCCATTAGAGGGGGAGCGACTTTGGTGCACGGCGTTCAGATGATGAACAAAGCAAAAGATCTTTCCATGTAAGCGATTGTCGGCGTTTCACCAGTAACCCAAGTAAAGCAATGAAATCACTCAAGGCAAGCGGGCATTTGCTCTCGGATTCTGCGTCGCAGATCAAGACCTTGCATGACCAGGTGTTTGATAAGCTGCAGCTTCCTCTTTTTGAACAAAAAATGGAGGCTGCATCCCTGTATCCTTTAAAACCGGCCCGCACCACCACCATGCAGATTAATGTTGGTAAAATGTGCAATCAGATTTGCAAACATTGCCATGTGGATGCGGGTCCCGACCGGAAAGAGATTATGACCAGGCATACCATGCAGCAGTGCCTGGATAAACTTGCGGATTCTGAAATTACTACCGTCGATCTTACGGGAGGGGCACCTGAGATGAATCCTGATTTCCGTTGGTTTGTTGCAGAACTGACTGCAATTGGTAAACATGTTATTGTCCGCTGCAATTTGACTATTATCGTAGCCAACCCAAAATATCACGACTTGCCTGACTTTTTTAAGCAGCATCAGGTTGAAGTAGTCAGCTCGCTGCCCTTCTATAACGCCGACAAGACAGACCGGCAGAGAGGCAAAGGCGTTTTTGAGGATTCTGTGAAGGCATTAAGGATGCTAAACGCGAGAGGCTATGGAGTGGAAGGCAGCGGGCTTATCCTTAATTTGGTTTACAACCCAAATGGGGCATTCATGCCTGCGCCACAACAGGGCTTGCAGCGCCAATTCAAAAAGGCCCTGCATGATGAATTTGGAATTTTATTTAATGAGCTTTTTGCAATAACCAATATTCCTGTCAGCCGGTATCTGGATTACCTGATCAGCTCGGGTAATTATGATGGCTACATGGAAAAACTTGTTAACGCCTTTAATCCCGTAGCTGCAACCGGTGTCATGTGCCGGTCAATGGTTTCGGTCGGTTGGGATGGCTCACTATATGATTGTGATTTTAATCAAATGCTCGATATGCAGTTTGATGCTGCATACAACCACATCAGTCGCTATGACCAGGAGCTGATCGATAATCGTGAAATTAAGACTGGTCAGCATTGCTATGGCTGCACAGCTGGTGCTGGTTCAAGCTGCGGCGGTAACACGATTTAGCCCGTTTCCTATGAACAACGCTTTAATTGTTTTTTTGAAGAATTTAACGCTTGGAAAGGTTAAAACCAGATTGGCAGCTACCATTGGCGACCAGAAGGCCTTAGAAATTTATAGCCAACTTGTGGAACATACCTTAAATCAGGTGAATACGGCTAACTATGAGAAATTGCTTTACTTTTCCGATAACCTGCATAGTGACCTTCCTGTAATTGGACAAGATTTTCTGCTTCGCCAACAACAAGGCGGCGATCTGGGAGAGAGAATGTCAAATGCTTTCAAAGAAGTCTTCGAGTCGTCTGCTGAGAAAGTACTTATTATAGGAACTGACTGTCCTGGCCTGGATACATCTATTATCGAGCAGGCTTTTGATGCACTTGATATGCATCAAGTTGTGATAGGGCCAGCAAACGACGGAGGTTATTATCTTCTTGGAATGACTGGTTTCCATAGCTTTCTTTTCGAAGATGTACCATGGAGTACTTCAAGTGTGCTGGAATTAACGCTTCAAAAATGCGCCATGCATGGGCTTAGTTATACGCTCCTCGAAGAACTTTCAGACATAGATGATGAAAATGATCTGAATTCATGGAATGAATGGTTAAAAGTTAATCAGTCCAGAGAATCATGATCTATACAAGTAATGTCTTGGTTCGTTTGTGATAAACCCAGGTATGAACTATTAAAAGCAAAGTGAGAGCAGTAAAGATCAGGCTCACATCGTTATTGGCCAATAAAAAGCCGCCCGCCAATGCACCAAATGCGGAACCCGCATCCCGGAAAGTGGCATTAATTGAGACAGCGCGCGTCACATCGTCTTTCCCAGCGGATGCTGCGCCCGCTGCCAGGGATGCATTGACATTATAAAACGTAAATACGAGGATCAATCCCGGCATTACCCAGCCGCTTGTTGCCAGCAGCAAACCCATGCAGATCAAAAGTATTGACCCTGAGTAAATGTTAGCAAGCCCAAACCGGTCAGCGGACCAACCCGCAAAAGGCGAAATCAAAAGCGAGCAGATCCGTCTGAAAATAAGAAACCCGGCAGCAGCGGCAGTAATTTCAACTGCCGACCAATAGGGATGCGCATCCATCAACAGGGCTCCAATTAAAACCACAAGCATACCTTCCACTGCAAAAGCCGCTAGAAACGCTAACCGGTTAAAGACTGATGGAAATGATAATTTGAAGTTAAATGGGCGAGCTCGCAAGCTGTCCCTTTCTTTTAGTTTAAAAGCGAGGCAAATTCCTGGCGTCGAAAGGAGCGCAATTACTAAAAAGATCGAGCTAGGACTGATTACTTCAAAAAGCAGTGGGCCAACCAACAACGCTAGTAGTGGGCCTGATTCGATAATGCTTTGGCTCATTCCCAGTGCCAGGCCTTTCTTTGGATAATCCATGGCATAAGTAATTGCCCCAACGCGAAGGACAGAATACGATATACCCCACAAGATCCTGAGCAGCACCAAAGTTACAATGCCAAAACCTGCACCATAGCCAGCTGTGGCTAATACGGATACAGTTGCCGCGACGATTATAGGTATACGAAATCCCACAAGACTGAAAACGCGCAAGATAAGTGGGTTAAGCAGAATCCGTGTGAAGCGATTAATTGACAGGATGGTTCCTATCCAAATGATTGGAACGTGGATGCTGGAAGCATTTACTGGCAGAAAAGAATATAGAAATGCATCACCCATCAAAGCGAAGCTCAAGCTGAAAGACGCATACATGGGCAATTTCATTTCGGCAATATTCTTTCTCATCCCTCCCTTAATTCGGTTTATTTAGCTCTTACAAACCTTAATCTGACTATGTATCTTGCGGCTGGATGATGATCAGGCAAAAATATCCTCTTTCCAGTCAGCTGCCGGATCAGATCGTAATTAAGCTTATCATCGCGGGTAAATACTTTCACTTTCCCTATAGCGCTATCTTCGCCAACAGAAAACTGTATTACAACTATACCGCCATTTTCACCAAGAACAGCAGGATAGTCAAGAAGGCAGGATAATTGATTGCCTAGGTCATACGTCTTTTCTCATCTTGTTAAAGAATAGCAAGTTGCCACTGTGGTAAAAAAGAGAAGAAACAAAACCATCAAACCTTTCATCTGAATAAAGGTTAATATGCTTTTCTTAAATTATCTGCAAAAGCATTAGGAAGTAGGCTCAGCTCTACGGCCTGCGCTGCCTTTTCTACATCGTACTTAACCCTTACAAATTCAACCTTAACAGCATCTTGATCTGTACTACTGGCTGTCTGATTAATCGTGATAAGTACATAACAAGCGCGCGCATCACCATCTTTGGGTTTTCCGACGGAACCAGTGTTAATAAGGTGATGAAAATGCTCACTGCCATTTTCACCTGAATCAATGACACGGTGATAAGGCTTGTGCGAATGTCCGAAGCAAAGGATATCCGCTTTAAATTCTTTGACTATTTCAAGCATGCACTGCTCAGGCAGTTCCTGCAACAGATATTCGTTGATGCTTCTAGGGCTACCATGTACAAGCAGTATGTTCAGCTGCTGATCATTAAGCTGAAACTCTATTCGCAAATGCCTGGGAAGTGTTAACAGGTAATCCCTTTCTTTGTTTCCAACCAGTTTATAAGCATATTCGCTGTTTTCTTCTTTGCTGCAATCGCCTTGGGAAGGCAGTATCTTTGCAACTTTCAGGTCGTGGTTTCCTGCAATGGTTGCAATGCCATGTTTGCGCACCAAACCAATTACTTGGTTAGGCCATACATTATAGCCCACAAGATCGCCCAGGCAATAAACTGCGTCTGGCTTCCTGGTTTCCAGATCCGCTAGCACTGCCTTGAAAGCGGGAAGGTTTGCATGGATATCAGATAGTAGTGCTATTTTCATTTCCCCAGACGTAATGATTCTGCATATGCGTCGGGAAGGATGCTGCCTTCTACGGCCTTGGCTGCCTTTTCAATATCATATTGAAAGCGTATAAACTCTACCGTAATGCTATCCTTACTTGATGCCAGTGCATCGGTACTAATATGCAGGATCACATAACCACCCCTTGGGTCACCATCTTTTGGCTTACCGACAGAACCAATATTGATCGCGTGCCGGAAATGATCTGTGCCGTCTGGCTCGACTGAGCCCAAGATCCTATGATAAGGTTTGTGGGTATGCCCGAAAAGCATCACATCTGCGCTGGCCTGTTCCATGATCCGCAGCATGCTTTTTTCGTCACGGTCCTCAAACAAGTATTCGTTGATCCTGCGAGGGCTGCCATGCACCAGAAGAACCGAAAGTGGTTTATCATTCAACTGGAAATCCAGACGGATGTGTGCCGGCAAGGTTCTTAGATAAGCCCGCTGCTCGTCCTTGACAATTTCGTTTGTGTAAGCAATCGATACTTTGCCGTTTTCTTTTTCATCGTCCGTTTTATAAGCGCAGCCACAATCGTCGCTGCTTCGTCCGATCCCGAAGTCGTAATTTCCGGCAATGGTAGGGATACCACGTTTCCTGATCTGATCGATTACTTCGTTTGGCCAGATGTTGTAACCAACCAGATCACCCAGGCAATAAATAGCATCAGTGTCTCTTGAATCAACATCTTTAAAAAACGCCTCCAATGCCGGAAGGTTGGCGTGAATGTCAGAAAAAAGGGCAATTCTCATTTAATATGTAGTTAATTGGAAAACTTGTGCTGCTGTTTGAGTGCAAAATTGACCATCAGGATCAATACCGGCACTTCTATTAGTGGGCCAATGACAGCAGCGAATGCAGCCCCCGAATCAATCCCGAATACTGCGATGGCTACCGCTATCCCGAGCTCAAAGTTGTTACCTGCGGCAGTGAAGGCCAGCGATGTTGATTTGGCATAATCTGCGCCTGCGCGTTTGGACAGGTAGAAAGCAGAGAAAAACATGATTGCAAAATAGATTGTAAGCGGCAGCGCAATGCGCAGCACGTCAAAGGGAATACTGACAATCAGCTGGCCCTTCAAACTAAACATGACCACAATCGTAAAGAGCAAGGCAATTAATGTGATTGGGCTGATGGCGGGAAGAAATTTCTTCTCATACCACTGCTTACTATACAGCTTCGTTAATACGATCCGTGAAATAATGCCTGCCAAGAACGGGATGCCCAGATAAATGAAAACGCTTTGGGCAACTTGCCCAATAGTAATGTTAACCTCAAAGCCCTTCAAGCCGAAAAGCGGCGGTAATACCGTTACGAAAACATAGGCATACACCGAATAAAACAAGACTTGAAAAATGCTGTTGAAAGCAACCAGTCCTGCCGCATACAGGCGGTCACCATTAGCCAGGTCATTCCAGACAATGACCATGGCAATGCAGCGGGCAATGCCGATCATGATCAGGCCAGTCATGTACTCAGGCTTATCGGGAAGGAAGATAACGGCCAGGCCAAACATCAGCAGCGGGCCAATGATCCAGTTTTGAAGCAGCGAAAGCCCCAGGATCTTGGTGTTGTTAAACACCTTTGGCAGCTCTGCATAACGCACCTTGGCCAGTGGCGGGTACATCATTAGCACAAGGCCAATGGCTAGTGGAACGTTCACGCCTGACCCAGAATTAAACTGGTTGATAAAATCAGGTGTGCCTGGCAAGAAATAGCCAATTGACACACCGATCAGCATGGCCAGAAAAATCCATAAAGTCAGGTAGCGGTCTAGGAAGGAAAGACGCGGGTTATTCATGTGGTTGTATGCTTTAAATCTCTTTTCATCACGACAGCAGATGTTGGGCAAAGGCCACTAAACTGCTTGGTTTGCTGAATTGCTTCCGGCACTTGCTCACGGTTTACGACCGCAAAACCATAGCGGTCAAAATAATGGTCAGCTGTGGTTGTGATCAAATATATAGCTTCAAGTTCTTTCGTGTCAGCATTTGCCAGCAGCTGCTCGACCAATTTTCGGGCAATGCCCTTACCCTGATGATCAGGGCGAACTGCAACTGAGCGTAACAATCCAACTTCTCTATAAAGCTCTATTCCAGCAACACCAACAAGTGCTCCTTCCTGTCTGGCTAAAAGAAAATCCGGCAAGCCAGCAGGCAAGTCTTCGGTAAGAAGGCCTGCATCTTTCAGCAGGCTGATTACGAGTTCTTTGTCTGCTGGCCCTGCTTTATCAATTTGAAGTTTCATAGCTGGTTGTTTTGATTAGCAGCACCCAGAGCCTGGCTTGCAGCTCTCACCATCGGAGGTGACCAGTTCCAATTCCTGTTTAACAGGGGCAGGCGCGCAGCATGAAGCTTCGGCGGGCGACGTGCCGCAGCTTTGGTTTCGGGTAAGTGCCTTGCATTGGGTGAAGTCCGGAACCAGGTTAACAGTGAATGTTTCACCATCGGAGGCAAATTCTCCGGGGTACATCTGGCGTGTATCAAACCTGGAATTGCCGAACTCAATTTTAACGGTTGCATTAGGGTTCAGGGGAAGGGATTTTTCAACCAGGTCAACAATTTTCAGCGCTTTGTCAACTTTCATTGAACGGTCTACTTCTTTCTCTGAGGGTTCCCATAGCTGCACGATCACTTCTGTCCAGCTGTTCATTACCCCGCCGCAATCAACTGAAACAATCGGTGCTTGTTTGATCTCGGTAATGTGGTAAGAGCTGTCTACAAATTTGCCTTCCTCATATTGGAATTGCAGGTGCAGATCAGGGTTTTGTTTAAGGGTATTTTTGAAATCACCCCAGCTCATCGGACCGCGGGTCTCCGGATTTAATTGGCTCATGGTTTTTATTGGTTAAATGTATTATTACGATTGATATTTTCAAAAAAATGCCCTGCCTAGTTGCAGCAGGATTCACTAAGGGCAAATGTATCAAGCAACGTACCGAAAGTTTTTTGCGCTTCTGACCACACGACCGGGTTTATGCAATAACATACCCTTGGTGGATTGATTTCACCGTGGATAATGCCGATCCTTTTGAGCTCTTTTAAATGCTGTGAAACAGTTGCCTGGGCAAGTTCGAGCTCATCCACTAAATCACCGCAAACACATGCTTTTCTGGAAATTAGCAGTTGCAAGATCGCAACCCTGGCCGGGTGCGAAAACGCCTTTGCCAGATCGGCGATACGGTTCTGCTGCTCTGTGAATATTTCGGTTTTAGTTACTCCCATGCTGCAAATATAGATAGCATTCTATCAATTGCAATATTACGATGAATATTTTTTTGTCTGATAAATTCTATCGTATCTTTACGATTGACTACAACTTACCTGATAAATATGAGCCTGATCCATCTTTTACTAATAACCTTTTTTACCACTGCCGCAATCATGCCAGCTAGCAAATCAGACAACAAAAAAGCACTAAACCCGAAGCTGTCTTCCTACATCAACACGATTAAAGACGACATTTTAAAAATTCCAGGCGAGAGAAGAGAAGAGCTCGACAAAATAGCCGCATTTATCCAAAAGCAGGTTAAAGCCGGCCAGCCCGTGCAGCTCACTTACATCTGCACGCACAATTCGCGCCGCAGCCATTTCGGCCAAATTTGGGGCGCAACTGCTGCTGCAAATTACGATATCCCTAATGTGAAAACATACTCTGGCGGTACTGAGGCCAGCGCATTCAATGAGCGGGCGGTCGCTGCCTGCGAGCGGGCTGGTTTTGCGGTAACGAAAACATCAGAGGGCAAAAACCCGGTTTATCATGTAAGCTACGGGGACGGAGCTGAACCTATGAAAGCTTTTTCAAAAAAATATGATGACGCTAGCAACCCTCAAAGCAATTTTTGCGCTATCATGACCTGCTCGCAGGCTGATGAAGCGTGCCCTGTTGTAAAAGGCGCAGCTGCCAGGGTTGCCGTTCCTTATGATGACCCAAAAGCCTTTGATGGCAGCGCGCAGGAGACGGCCAAATACGACGAACGCTGCAAACAGATCGCCATAGAAAACTTGTATGTTTTTTCAAAAGTGAAAATCTAGGTTATCGCGCTAACAAGCATTGGACAGTTACATTCGGCAGTATCCGGGCGACCATTTTTCCAGGCATTTGTCTACACCGCTAATCATTGACTTCTTGATGAATTCCAGGTCAGCGATCTTACGCTCATGAGAGATACTTTTTCTGATATTTTTACAGAGACATCCCTACATAATAAAGTAACTTTTCAAATAAACAGTAAACGACCGACTAACTAGTCAGCCAATAGCGGTTACAAAAGCCAGCTAGCAGCTCGCAAAAAAATAAGACAATTAAGTTCTCAAATAGCTGGGACACTGGAACCGTTTTTGTATCGAAACGCCAATTTCAATAATGTTTATTTAAACTATGAAATATGGCAAATCAACAATTTAAAGACTGCATCGACGCTTGTGCGGCTTGTGCAGTGGCATGCAGCTATTGTGCAACTGAATGTTTAAAAGAAGCTAATCCAGAAAAGTTAGTCAGATGTATCCAGCTTGATCTTGAATGCGCTGCCATCTGCCGTAGCGCCGTAGAAGTAATGAGCCTGGGAAGCGAATTCAGCGCAGATTTGTGCCGTGTTTGCGCAAATGCTTGTAATGCTTGTGCACAGGAATGCGAGCAGCATGCGCATATGGGGATGGATCATTGCCGCCGGTGCGCGGAAGCCTGCCGAGCATGTGCAAAGGCTTGTGAGCAGATGGCCACGCCAGTATGAGAATCTGAACAAAATAGGAAGCCAAACTTTATGTTTGCTTCCTATTTCTATAATGAATTTAGCGATGCAGGGCCTTTAACGCTGGCCTGCTTGGCGGTATCTAATTGATCGGCTAAGTTCGTGTTGGCTATCGGCCTCCTTTAAACGCGCGTTATCTCTAGGGCCGAGCACTTATAGGCAAAGTGTAAACCAAAGGGAGCCACGTCAGTATGTTAAAGAAAAAGACGGCTTTCGGGGGAACCTAGTGCTTTCTCCTGCGAACCCTTCCCTGAGAGCAGATTCAAGAATCCTGGACGACCGCAAACCTTGCTTAATCAGGTAACTGGTTTGGATAATCAGTTTGTTTAGTACTAAAATTACTTGCCTACCTTATCACTTAAAAACTGGTCTAGCTCTTTTCCATGCAGATTTAGTGCAATAATCGAGCCTTTTTCGTCAATGATCGCATTGAAAGGAATCCCCTCTAATTGATAAGTCTTTGCAACAGGCGATGCCCAGAATTTCAAATCGCTGACCTGGGTCCAGGGAAGACCGAGTTTCGTGATCGCCCGCTGCCAAGCGTCTCTTTTACTGTCAAGGGAAACTGCAAAAATTTCAAAATTTTTGCTTTGTGATCCAGGGCGGTGATACTTTGCATATAATCGTTTAAGCTCTGGCTGCTCCTGAATGCAGGGCGCGCACCAGGATGCCCAAAAGTCGATCAACACAAGATTGCCTTTCATGGATGAAAGCGACTTTTGTTCGCCAGTTATCGAAGGCAGCGTTATTTCGGGAGCCTGGCTTCCGATTTTAAGTGGTTGCTGAGCGGATAAATTTCCGCCAATACCATACAAAAGAACCGTTAAAAAAACTATGAGGGGTAATTGTTTCATTTTAGAAATCATTATTGAACTGGGTAATCTTTATCTATCCAATCTGTTTTAATATTCTTGGGTATATCCAGAAGTTTAGCGTTTTTAAATCCCATTTTCTTAATCTGGGAAAAGGCAGGCCTGATATTAGGACAACGATCAAAGGGACAGCAACCACAGTACAGGACCACTTCACGGTTTTTATCCTCTTTCGAAAGTAATGTTTCCAGCTTTTTAAGGTTGGCCTTTTCGTCTGCCGGGCCGATATCCACAGAACCTTTGATAACTGCCTGCGGGCCGATATTAACGATAAGGGGCATAAGAGTTTTTGCTTGCTGGATCCGGTCTGCCAATTGCTTTGGTGGCATAAGCTGAGAAGAAGACCAGGGCTCCTGCTTAGTTTGTCCCTGCACGAATGTAAATGATACTAACAGAGATAATACTGTAATAATTTGTGTGATCTTTTTCATGTTCGAAAAGAATTTTTAGGACAGGCCGTTTAATTTACATTAAAGCCATATTTGACATAAATATTTTTTGCGGTAGTACTGGTTAGAAAATCCATAAAATCCTTCGCCGCTTTCGGATGGGGTGCTTTTTTTAGCAAACCAGCCACATAGGTTGATTCAATATTATCTTTCTCAGGAATTTCTACCAGCTCAATCGGATGCCCGATCATTTTTTGATAATAGGCCTCAGAATACCAGACCGGACCTGCATGTGATTGCCCGTACAAAATTCGCATCGGTGTTTGCCGGTGATGGATCTGGGTTAAAAAAGTTGTCTTCGCATTTACCTTGTCATGCATAATCAGCTCGCGAAGCTTCTGACCGCCAACTTTCGTATAAGCTTCTTCGATAAGCTTCCCTATCCCTTCCCATTCCGGGTTTGGCATACTTACCAACACGTCCTTATGGCCCAGATCTGCCAGGCTTTTTATCTGCTGCGGGTTGCCTTTCTGAACCATAATGGCAAGTTTGCTTTTAGCATAGGTTTCTGTTCGCAAAAACATGTCCGAGAACTCATCAATTTTCCCTTTTCCGGCGGTATAAATGTCCGGCTGATGACTGATACGCATATTCCCAATCGTTATAGATCCAGACTGGATCTGTTTGCCCAAAATCCCGGGCGGTAACGTCTCTGCAAATACCCGTTGATACTGCGGATACTGTTTTTTAAATGCTGATAACAAATCATCAATCACCATAAACTGGTTACCTCCAAAAAATATGATTAATTGGGGATCAGTAATATCTCCATACAGATCAGGTACATTGTCTATGCCTGGTACTGTAAACTGTAAGCCTTCAGTGGGCGGCGTATTCCAGGGCGGATCAAAAGAATGATCCTGCCCGCTCACCCTGCCCAAAGCAAAAAGGTTTACGAGCATAATCGTAAGAAAAACAATTCTATTCATAGCGGTAGGCGTTTATGGGTGTACAACCGCCCACCCCTGCTGCTGACGGATTATGATCTCGCCGTTACCGCTAGGGACAAATGATATAAAATCGAAAAGCTCATCCTTACTGATATTACGCTCCCGAAGTGTGTTTTCGCATTCCGCCAGGATAACCCCTTTTGCCTGTAAGGCCTTCACCTGGCTCTCATAAGGATTGGTTTTTTTGAAGACCGCAACTCCCCCGCCGTGAACTACGAGCTCAGCCTTGAGCTTTCCTTTCAAACGGGGATCTTCCAGGGCATTCATTATGTTTTTTAGGGTTGCCTTAATTGTTTTATCATCGTCGCTATTCAGTTGGTAGACGACCTTATAAGACTTTTTATCGGCAGTTGCACCGTGAAACTCACTGGGGCTAAACGGTTTATTTTGCGCCCAGGCTCGGCTTGAAAGCAACAATAAGGTGGCAAATAAAAGGCATGCGATCTTTTTCATTTCTTATAGTTTTAATTGATTTACTTATTAAGTATGATTATGCTGCTGCATTGGACTAGGTGCTAAGTCAGACAGCCTGTAAAGTTTTTCAAAATGCATGATCTTTCCATTGATTGGAATGATACATAATCTGATAAACAAGCCTACAAACTTTGGTGAGATTTGTCATAAGCAGTTTGCTTCATAATGATTATTAAGTGGCCTTTCCTACTTTGCAAGCTGTGCGATCATATCAACAATTTTAGGACTACTGTAGTCCGCAGCACCTTCCTGTCTGTATACCATTTTGCCTTGCCTATCCAGAATAACCGTAGTAGGAACGGCTCCCTGCATAAAAACCGGCGGTATCTCGCTGGCCGGACTTACCACCTCCAAAGCATACTGGTGCTTCTTCATGAAGCTATCTGACTTCTGGTGATTACCATCTACATCCACCATCAAAAAGACCACCTTTTCATTCTCCTTAAACTTGCTATGCAAATCATTGATCGAAGGCATTTCTGCAATGCAGGGCGGGCACCAGGTTGCCCAAAAATTGATAAATATGACTTTTCCTTTTAACGAGGCCAGATCAATCGTCTTTCCACCACCATCTTTAAAATAAACATTTGGTAAAGGTTCTGCGGCAGCTTCATCAGGCTGCCTGTCAATTTTGGGCTGGAACAGGCCGATTTTCATCAGGCTCTGAATTGTCCATCCTTTTACCTGTGGGCTGATCACCATAGCTGCGATAAATACCACCATCATGGCCGAGAATATGTTTGAAGGCGATAACCATTTCTTTTTCATCATTATTTCTATTTTAAAGTGTTATTTAATTTTAACCTTACCGGCATTGAGCAGCTCTTCGCTGCCAATTTTGACAATCTGGTCTTTTCGATCCAGCTCGCCAAATACCTCCTGGACCGAATCCCGTCTTGTTCCCTCACTGATGGGCACTTTTCTGACCGCCTGGTTTTCCACACGCAATACGAATGTTCCCGACTGCGCGTGCACGATGCTGCTGGCAGGCACCCATAAAGTAGAATCTGGACGCCTTAGCTTCATCGTTACCTGGGCATACTCCCCTCCATCCAGGGAATTATCCTTGTTTTCCACATCAAATTCAGCGGTTACCGAGCGGTTCTGCTGCTGTAAAACCTGGCTTTTCCTGGATAGAACAGACGTAAACATTTTCCCAGGCAGATTGGAAACCGTAAAGCTGGCCATGGCATTTTTTCCAACAGACTGTGCATGTTTTTCCGGAATTGCAACAGTCAGCCTTAGCTTTTTGTTCTGGGCAATAACCAGCAGCGGTGTTGTATTATTTTCCCCCACCAAGGCTCCCACTGATACATTCCTTTCCACTACTACGCCATCGAATGGCGCAATAATTTTTAGATATTCTTCGATCTGTCCAAAGGATTGGGCACTCGATATAGCAGATTGATACGCAGCACTGTCACTTCTTAGTTTGCTTTTAGCCCTATCCAGCTCGATGGCGGCAACAGAACCGTCCTTTTGGGTAGCTTTCAAAACCCTTTCATACATCTGACGGCTCAGCTGAAAATCTTCATAGAACTTCTGCTGGTCAGACCTGGCTGACTGAAAGCGTTGTGAGACCTCCGGAGCTTCTAAGATGGCAAGTACCTGTCCTTTCTTGACTACACTGCCACGGTCAACATGGATGTTTTTTACAAAGCCCTTGACCTTTGCAAATAGGCTGACCTGTTCATAAGGTTTTAGCTCACCTGGCAACGCCAGCGTGTAGTCTGGCTGGTCTTTCACTGGACTGATTACCTGCACGCTCACAGGGCCTTTCACATTTGGCTTGCTTTGGCTGTCTGTTTCTGGTTTGCTATCGCAGCCATTTATACCAGCACTTATCAGGGCTAGGCCCAGAAAGAGAACGGTTGAATTTTTATGAGTTGTCATCATGTTTGACAGCATTGTCCTATTCATTTAGTGATTGCAATTAATTGAGCCTCGGTGTCGTCCGGATCCAGTGATGGACTTTCTCGGCCTGTTTTACGCATCGCCCATGTAAAAAGGTGCGGCATAACCAAAAGCACAGTAAGCGTGGACAAAAGAAGGCCACCGATTACAGCCTGTCCCAGCGGGGCGACCTGCTCGCCGCCATCTCCCATGCCCGAAGCCATCGGGACCATACCGGCAATCATAGCCAGCGTCGTCATCACGATGGGCCGCAGGCGCGAGGATGCCGCAGCAAGGCCTGCCTGCCGTGCCTGCATCCCCATGTACAACCTGTTATGCTCAGCCTGGTTGATTAGAAGCACCGCATTAGAAACAGATACACCCACCGACATGATAATACCCATGTAGGACTGTAAATTAAGTGTGCTGCCAAATAACAAAAGCATCAGGATACTTCCACCGATCACAGCTGGCACGACAGCAAGTATCATCGCAGATATTTTAAAGGACTGATAATAAGCTGTCAGCATCAAAAAGATCACCACAATTGCAACCACCAAACCGGTCTGGAGTCCCGACATGGTCTCATCCAGCAGCTGCATGAGCCCTTCGCTTGAAACAATTACCCCGCGTGGTGCATCACCCGCATCCGCCAGAACTTGTTTGACTGCGCCGGAAGCGCTACCCAGATCTTTTTGGTAGGTATTGGCTAGTATAGTAACATACCGGTTTGATCCCTGCCGGTTTACCTGTCCTGCTTGCTTAACCATTTCCAGGCTGGCCACGTCTTCGAGTACCGGTCGCGGCTCGCCCGATTTGAGAGGAATAGAGCGAAGTTTGTCCAGCGAGCCCATATCAGATTCCGGTATCTGCACCTGCACCTGAAATACTAGACCTGACTTAGGATCAACCCACAGGTTTTTATTGGTAAAACGGGTTGATGATGTGGCAATAGCCAGCGCCCGTGAGACGTCTTCCATAGTCAGACCAAATTGGGCTGCAAGCTGCCTGTCTACATTGATCTTTACACTCGGATAATTGACCGGCTCGGCAATACGAACATCTCTTAAAAAAGGGATTTTATCCATTTCCCCTTTCAACTTCAACGCATACTGATTAGCAGCTTTTAGCTGCCCTGCTGCAACTTTGATCTGTATGGGAGTCATGGCCCCCTGGCTCATAATCTTTTCAACAAGCTCCATAGGCTCAAAGTTGATTTTCAGCTCAGGCAGCTCTTTTTTTACTTGTGACCTGATCCTTTCCTTGAGTGCTGAAATGGACTCTTTAAAAATCGTCTGATCAATCGAAATCTGCAAAACCGCTTCATGCGAACCACTGGTGAACAGAAAGATGGGATTAATAGCGGTAGCCGATGGCTGAAGGCCTACAAAGGCAGAGCTGATTTTAATCGAATTTTCAGGCAGTGCCTGCTGGATGATACCCGTCACTTTTTTTAGGTATGCTTCTGTATTTTCAAGCCTGTTGCCCTCGGGGGCGACAATCCGTAGCTGTATATCACCGCTGTTGCTAGCTGGTAAAATATCAGTTCCGACTGCCAGAAAAGATGCCGCCACCATAACACCTACTGCAAGCGCATAGACCGTCAAAACAGCTACGGGCCTGCCTTGCAAACGGCGGGTGAGCAATAAATATTGGGACTTAAAAGCGTCAAACCATGTCCGCTTTGCGCCTTTAACCCTGTGATGGGCTTTTAGCTTTTCTGGTTTCATTAGCCAGTTTGCCATGATGGGAACAAATGTCTGGGAAGCCAGAAAAGAGGCGATCATAGCAAAAGCCACAGCCAAAGAGAGCGGCATAAACATATCTTTTGGAATGCCACTCATCATAAATGAAGGGATCAGTACCGCTAGTATACAGAGCAGAATTAAAAGCTTAGGGACCGAAATTTCAAGCAGTGCATCCAGGATAGCCCTTTTTTTGGGTTTATCCATTTCAAAATGCTGATGGATATTTTCAATGGTTACCGTAGCTTCATCTACCAGGATCCCAATGGCAAGCGCAAGACCGCTCAAAGTCATCACATTGATGGTTTGACCGAGCATGTATAGCATAATCACAGCGGAAAGGATCGCGATGGGTATGGTCATTACCACAATCAATGATCCACGCGAATCTCCCAGAAAAAGAAATACCATCAGCCCTGTTAGCAGCGCCCCTAAAATGCCTTCGTGGATCAGGTTTTCAAGTGAACGCTCGATATAACCCGACTGGTCGAAAACATACCGTATATCTACATCTTCCGGCAAGGCTGCTTTCAGCATGGGTATGGCAGCTTTCAGGTTTTCAACCACTTTGAGCGTAGACGCATCTGATTTTTTGATCACAGGCAAATACACAGACCGTTTGCCGTTGATGATCGCATAGCCGGTGGTGATATCGGCCGCATCTTCTACACTGGCAATATCTTTGACATATACATTGGTCCCTGAACCCTTCCGGATTGGAATATCTAAAAATTCCTGTGGATCATTGGCAATCGAGTTAAGCGGGCTCATCAAATTTTGGTTGCCGATCCGGATGTTTCCAGCAGGGGCCGGAAAATTATTCTTGGCTATTGCAGTAGTGACTTCTTCCGCTGAAAGCCCGTAGGACTGCATCAGATCGGAATTAACCTTGACAACCATCGTACGGATATTACCACCGAAAGGTGCAGGGGCCGTCACACCAGGGATGGACACAAACATCGGCCTGATCTTGGTCAGGGCCATATTTTGAAGCTCAGTGATTGATCTTTGAGGGCTTTCGAACACCAGCTGCCCGATCGGGATCGAGCTGCCATCAAAGCGCACGACCTGAGGCGGCACTGCTCCAGGTGGCAGAAAGCCCATAGCCCTGGAAACCTGGGTTGAAACCTCGCCAGAAGCCTGCGCCATATCGGTACCAGGGTAAAATGTCAATTTCATCAGCGTAAAACCCTGGATACTTTTAAAGTCAATATCCTTGACACCGCTTACAAATATGAGCACTTTCTGAAACTCGTTGGCCATAAAACCATCCATATAGGCTGGTGATAGCCCACCATAGGGCATAGCAATATAGATGACCGGAAGTTCGACCCTAGGGAATATATCCACATTGATCTTGCGGATCGCCGTGAAAGAAAAGTAAGCTATACCAATAACAGCTACCATTATCGATAAAGGTCTTCGCAAAGCAAGCCTTATAATATTCATCGTATTCTATTTAAATTGGTTTTGCAGATAGGAAAAATCGCCCGATGCCTCCGAGCGGACCAGAACGTGCTCCCATAGTTGACTATGGGCATCGATATTGGTTTTCTCTGCTTGCTGTAAGATCAACTGGATCTGCAATAGTTCTGTCAAACTGATCAGCCCATTCTCATATCTTGATAAATAAAGCTCGTAAGCCAGCCTGGCGTTTTTAACCGCTGCATTTATGCTGCTGATTTGTCTTAGTTGGCCTTCGATACGTTTTGAGGCAGAAATATGCCGAATGTCCAGATCGAGTTTTTGAACATCGTAATTTGCCTGGCGTGACCTAACTCTTGACAATATACGTTTCTTCTCAAGACTACTGTTTGAAGCGTTGGTTATGTTCCAAGTAACAGCCAGACCCAACAAGTAGTTGGTGGACCCGTTTGCATAGCCATCGAAAACCCCATTTTCAACTAAGCCATCCTGACTAATACCGCTGCCCCTCAGGGCAAGCCCTCCAAGTGCTGAAAACGAGGGTAGCGCCTGGCGGCCGGCGAGCTCAGCCTGAGTTTGACCATACCTTACAGCATCATCAAGTACTTGCAGGTATGGGTGGGGATTCTCTATCATGCCGCCTTGCATTACAGGTGCCGGGGCCAGGTAAGGCTGATAATATAGCGCCTGGGCTGTATCAACCTCAGGTGCGAGTTCAGTCAGCGCTTGCAGGTCTGAGCTTAATTGTGCGTGCCATGACTCCTGCTCTGCATCCGTCTGCAAATACGCAGACAGGGCAAGTGAACTGTCTGCTCCCGGCTTTAAGCCTGCCACAGCCAGACTTGCTGATAACTCAAAGATTTGTTTTGTACGTGCTTCATTTTGAAGTGCCCATTGCAAATTAACTTTACTGTTTAACAGCTTCAAAAATAATTGCGTAGACCTGGTTTTTAGTCTGAGCTGCTCGGCACTGAGCTCATTTGTCGCCTGATCAATACCTTGATCAGCAGCTTTGATGGCCAGATTTTTGCGGCCAAATTCAAAGAATCTCCAATCTGCTACAACGGAACCGAAAGTATTGAATGCTGCTGTCGGCTGGCCTGGTTGCCCTGCTGCCCGGCCGTTAATATTAATCACGCCAGGAAGCGGAAAGAACGCGCCGCTACTGCTGGCGTAGGTCCCCATCGAATTTTGAAGCTGCAATTGCACATTGGGCATATAGGCATTATTCCGGGTGAGCCTTCTGGCCAATCTGGATTCATCCAGTTGCGCCTGTTTCGAGGCTAGTGACGGATAATTAGAAAGGGTCATTTCCCAGATTTGGGTAAGTCCCAAACTGGATTGTGCATGCAAAGATGAGCCGACTAGCATGATCAAAATGCTTGTCAGACAAAGCTTAAGCCTTATCATATTAAATCTGTTAGTTTTAAAACTGCGACATCAACAAGAGTTAAAATCCTGCTAGTGCCAATAAAAAGTTAGATTTATTATGTAGGCTCAAATGAGAAGATATCTGTTTTTGATGTAGATGGGACTGCCACTGTCGGCAGGTAAAACTTTAAAAAGATGCGCTAAAGGGCTATGCACATCGCCAGAAAATCTAGTGAAAATCAGCAAAAACGGTAGATACGTCAGTATAAAGAACTCAACCACCGGCAAGGTGGCCGTATCTGATGTAGCATGAAGATCCTGATCAGCATAGGCCGAGTTATTAAGCACTCCACAAGCCTCATGCTGGGTCACCTTAGTAGCAGCAGGTAAACCCTTATCAATTCTCTGTGTGGTATTCGCTTGGCGTGAGTGATCTAGAAGCGCATCACTTAAAGATTTTTTAATTTGACAGTTGGACAACAAAAATAAAATAAAAAACAAGAAGACTACCGCCCTGACAGGCTTGCATCCTTGAACTTGATGTTTTATATCGTATTGTTTCACTATGAAAATTAAATATTGCAAGGTAAAGTAGTATCCGATCACGCCTCCCGACCGCTTGCTGTAATACTACTAACGCAAACGATCGGGTTTTTAGTGAGCCAAATGACATTTATTTTAAAAAAAGCTATTGGCAGATTAACCTATTCAATAGAAGGCTACTGATCAAACTCTTTGATGTGTTTCCCAATGTCATATACCGGTTTGCCCTCGCCAATTAGCGAAGCAATCAGTGAGCTGCCAATAGCGCTCCGGTATCCACCCGCGCAGTGTACTGCAATCGACTTATCAAGCGGGATTTCATCAATCCTGCTTTTCAAATCGGCCAGCGGAATCGAAATACTACTGCTGAAAATCGGATTCTCAGACACTTCCGAGCTGTTTCTTACGTCAACAATAGTGTATTTGTCCTGATGAGCCCTAAAATCTTTCAGGTCCAAAAGCTGAATAGTTTGCTGCCCACTATTTAATACAAAAGCTTCCTTGATCTTGGCTTCATATCCGATGGATGCTGTGCGCTTGATAAGCTCTTTCAAAGTTTGTATATCCTGGGCAGCAAGATAAAACTGCTCCGAAGGATCAATCATGCTTCCCAGCCACGTTTCAAACTTGGTTCCATCCATAATATTAATGGATCTGGCCAGATGCCCGTTTTTAAAATCCTGTTGGTCGCGGCTATCTACAACCCATAGATCAGGATCTAATTGCTCAGCCTTACTTTGCCCTAATGATGAAGCCAGCTTTACTTTACCAACACTTTCACCAAATGCTGGTGCGCCTTTTTTGTTAAGATCGACATCAAAAGGAAAATAGCCTGGAATAAAGGGCTGATCAGACGTTAATTGTTGTACAAATGCTTCCTGACTCATGGGCTGTAAAGACCAATTCTCTCTCTTTTGCTCTCCCATACTGCTGCTGGAAGCATCACTCAGCGCTTTTCCGCATAAAGTGCCCGCTCCATGCGCCGGGTAAAGGATAACATCATCAGGTAATGGAAGTAGTTTATTGCGAAGTGAATCATACATTTTAGCTGCCAGTCTGTTGCGCTGCGCGTCCATGTCTTTGCCAGTTCCTCTCAAATCCGGACGGCCACAATCGCCAATGAATAGCGTATCCCCACTGAACAAATACTTAGGTTTACCATCATGCTCTAAAAGAACAGATATGCTGTCATCCGAATGGCCTGGTGTGTTAATAGCTTTCAATACGATTTTGCCAAAGGCTAATGTGTCTCCTTCGTCAAAAGGCGTCAGAGTATAAGCAGCATCAATTTTTCGGCTCGCATAAATGGCAGCTCCAGTGGTCTGGGCGATTTCCAGATGGCTGCTGACAAAGTCGGCATGTGAATGCGTTTCTATAACAGCGATAATCTGGACTTGATGCTCTTTTGCAAACGCATAATACGGCTCTGGATTCCGGGCCGGATCGATTAATACCATTTTTGATTCGCATTCACTCAGGATGGCATAACTGTAATGTGCCAAGAATTTATCTTCGAACTGTTGGATTTTCATAACAAATGTTTTTAATTCAACTCTAAACTGTAACTAATGAGGTAATTGATCCCTAAACCTGCCATATACCCAGGTTCCTGCCACTGCGCTAATTAGCGTGACGATTACAACAGTTGCCCCCATACCAATCTGTGCAAACAAAGGCCCTGGACAAGCGCCAGTCAGACCCCAGCCCAACCCAAATAATAGGCCTCCATAAATTTGTCCTTTATTGAACTTCTTATCAGTGAAGGTGATAGCTTCCCCTGAAATGGTTTTGATCCGGTACCGTTTGATAAGCCACACTGAAATCATTCCGACCAGTACGGCGCTTCCAATAATGCCGTACATATGAAACGATTGCAGCCTGAACATTTCCTGGATCCTAAACCAGCTGATCACTTCTGCTTTCACAAATAGTACGCCAAAAAGTAATCCAACCACAAGGTATTTTAAGTTGTAATACCATTTATGTTGTTTTTGACTCTCATTGATGCATATTGAATCAGTTGCCCGGATGTCATGCTCGCTTTGTGCCGTCTGCTCTACTGATGAATTGGCCATACTCTTTTAATTGTTTATTTTGATGAAATCCGCAAAAAGGAAATCCTGACTTGTTTGAAAAGGCGTAATATGCGTTGCGTAGCAATGAGTTTCTACGGCAAACGAATCTTTAAAGACATCGGCAAGTGCAGTCATATCGTACTGACTCACCGGCAATCCACTGCATTTCTGAGGGCCGGACAAAGAAAAAGTGCCCAAAATCATATGCCCTTTTGCGACCGCGTTTTCAGCGATGCGCTTGTAGTGCGCTTTCTGCTCAGCAGTGATCAGGAAGTGAAACACCGCCCTGTCGTGCCAGAGTGCGTATTGTCTTTCCGGTTTAAAATCCAGTATATCAACCACCAGCCAGGTAACCTGCTCAGACTTTGCGCCAAGCCTTTTTTGGGCTTTCTCTATCGCCTTGGCTGAAATATCCAAAACAGTTATATCCCTGTAACCTTCCAGCAATAAATAATCTACAAGCAGGCTGTCACCGCCACCAATGTCAATGATTGCACTATCTTTCGCGGTATTTGTATCCTGAATCAGGGCCAATGAATACGCTGGCTTCTGTTCTGTCCAGCTTAACTGCTCTGGTGAGCTGGTACCATAAATATTTTCCCAATGTGCTTTTAAGTTATCTTTCATCTGCTTACATCATTAATATGAAAGGCAATATCCAGTTTGCCATTACAAATCCGCCAATCATAAAACATACTGTTGCAACCAGCGAGGGCCATTGCAGGGTAGCAAGTCCCATAATCGCGTGACCGCTCGTGCAGCCACCCGCGTAGCGCGCACCAAACCCTACCAGAAACCCACCACCAACCATCATGATCAATCCGGGCAGCGTCAAAAGTTTATTCCAACTTACCAGCTCAACAGGCACGAGCGATGAAAAATCAGTAACACCATAAATGCTCAGCTCTTTTACCAATGATGGGTTCAGCTGGACTGGTTCGGTGTTAGCCAGAAATGTCACCGCTATCATCCCTCCCAAAAAAATACCCAGCACAAAAAACATATTCCACAACTCCTTTTTCCAATCGTATTGAAAAAACGGGATTTTAGCCGGAACGCACATGGCGCAAACATGCCGGAGCGATGATGAAATCCCAAAGGACTTATTACCCAGTATTAAAAGTGCAGGCACTGTTAGCCCGATCAGCGGCCCGGCCACATACCAGGGCCAGGGCTGTTTTATAATTTCCAGCATAATAGTATGAAGGTGTTTTTTTATTGAATTTTTTGTCTGAGCTTATCCCAGGCCCCACCGTTATAAACCTGGACCCCGGCCATTTTTAATATCCCTTCTGCCAGCCCACTGCGCGTGCCACTACGACAACAGGTAATGACAGGCTTTCCACATTTTTTCAAAAATGATGCTTTGTCGCTGATCTTATCCAGCGGAATATTAATGCTCTCATCAATATGGCCCGATGCGAATTCCTCAGGGCTACGCACGTCAACGATCAATGCCCCGTGCCCGACAAGGCCTTTCAAGTCTGTTTTATTATTTCCGAAAAACAATGACATAATTCCCATGATCTTTTCTTACAATAGTGTACTTGGACAAACATAGTTGCTTACTTCAAGCTTGCCTGAATCCTTAATTGCCTTAAAACCTCCCCTGACATCGATCAGATTGTCATATCCCCGTGCTTTGAGCACTGAATTAAAGATCATCGACCGGTAACCGCCGGCGCAGTGTACGAAGTACGTTTTGTTTTTATCAATCTGCGCCAGGTGATCATTGATATAATCCAGGGGGATATTTTCTGCATCCAGCATATGCTCAGACAGGAACTCACTTGCCTTACGTACGTCCAGCACGCCGATGGCAGGGTCCATTTTCAAGCGCTGACTCATCTGGTCAGCGGTTACTGACTGGATCTGGCTGGTTTCTTTACCGGCTTTAACCCAGGCATCGATCCCACCTTTTAAATATCCGATCGTATGGTCATAGCCCACACGCGCAAGACGGGTCACCACTTCTTCTTCCCTACCCTGCTCAGTTATTATCAATATGCTTTGTTTGATGTCGGGAATAAGCGCTCCAACCCAGGGAGCAAAGCCCCCATTTATTCCGATGTTGATCGAGTTAGGAACGAATCCTTTTGCAAAGATTTCTGCATCCCGCGTATCAAGGACGACCGCGCCAGTTTGGTTTGCCACCGCCTCAAAAGCCGCCGCATCCAAAGCCTGGGCTCCCCTTTCAAGAACCCTGTCAATGCTTTCGTAGCCATTGACATTCATCAAAACGTTCTCGGGAAAATAAGCAGGGGGTGGCATCAGCCCACCCGTAACTTCTTCGACAAACTCTTCCTTGGTCATATCCACCCTGAGTGCATAGTTGGAGGTTTTCTGGCTACCCAATGTATCGGTTGTTTCTTTGCTCATGTTTTTGCCGCACGCACTTCCTGCGCCGTGGGCCGGATAGACAATAATATCATCAGCAAGTGGCATAATCTTATTACGCAGGGAATCAAACAGATGCTCTGCCAGCTTTTCTTGTGTCAGTCCGGCGGATACCTTTTGTGCCAAGTCAGGACGCCCAACATCACCAATGAACAGGGTATCCCCTGTAAAAATGCCAACCTGTTTTCCCTGCTGATCACTTAAAAGATAACAGGTGCTTTCCATGGTGTGCCCGGGTGTATGCAATACTGTAAGCGACACATCGCCCACTTTCAGAACCTGGCCGTCTACGGCTACAAGCGCATCAAAGCTAGGCTTAGCAGTCGGGCCGAAAACGATTTGTGCACCGGTTTTTTCAGCCAGGTCAATATGGCCTGATACAAAATCCGCATGAAAATGCGTTTCCAGGACATATTTTATTTTTGCCCCATTTTGTTCTGCACGGTTGATATAGGGCTCAACTTCACGCAGTGGGTCGATTACCACAGCTTCCCCATTGCTTTCGATATAATAGGCTCCTTGCGAGAGGCAGCCGGTATAAATTTGCTCAATTTTCATATTGATGATTTTTTGATTTTTCAACCCTTTTTGAATTAACTATACAAATTTCAGGATGTTTAGCTGGCTGGTCAGTGACAAGAGTCACATTGCGAAAAAGAATGAAAATCATTTTCACCTGCTTGGCTAGTGATCGGAAATTATTTGAGATGCATCAGCTCGGAGGATATAATATAAATCCCCATCACCAGCACAAACCAGCCAAACCCCTTCTTCAAAGAAGTAGCATTAACCCTTTTGGCTAGGATGCCCCCGATTAAAATCCCTGCCATGGCAATACCAGTGATTTTCAGTAGAAAAGCCCAGTCAATCACGAAATGTCCTATATCCCCTGCAAAACCGATCAGCGAATTCAGCGCGATAATCAGAAGCGAAGTGCCCACAGCTTCCTTCATAGGCATCCCCAGGATCAATACCAATGTCGGGATCAGCAAAAACCCGCCCCCTGCTCCCAGAAAACCCGTAGTTAATCCAATCCCAATGCCGCTTAAAAGCATCCGGGCAATATTACCTTTTAAGTCACACTCCAAACACCCCGGTTTTCGCTCTTTGCTTTTGATCATGCCTACCGATGCCGCTACCATCAGCACAGCAAAGAGCACCATCGTCAGTAAAGGTTCGGTGATCTGAAAGGCTCCAATGCTAAAAAGATCATGGGGCACCAATGGAATTAAAAACTTACGCGTCAGGAAAACCGTTGTGATCGATGTGCTTCCAAAGAGCAGTGCCGTCTTAATTTTGACTGCGCCTTTCAAATAATTGCTGTATGCCCCGACAAGACTGGTGGATCCGACAATGAACAGCGAGTACGATGTTGATACCAAAGGACTAATACCGAACATATAGACCAGGACCGGCACAGTCAAAATGGAGCCGCCCCCGCCGATCATACCCAATGAGATACCAATAAATACAGACGCTATGTAGGCGATGATTTCCATTTTTTGCATTGTTTATGCTGCAAAAATCAGAAGTGTCAAGCGCCGGGAAAGTGATAAAGGTCACATATGGGAAATAATATTTATTATGTCCCAAAACTTGTACTTCCAAGCATTTCGGAACCTTTTAGGGTGCATTTTTTTTATGACTTTATGCCTCGCTTAATTATTTAGCTACTTATGAGTGAAGATATTTCCTACTATCTCGATACCGTTTTTGCGGACTTTGAGCCTGAATTAAAACAACACTTGATCCGGGAATGCAGCCTGAAAAAGATTCCAGCCGGAGAAGTAATCATGCGGGCCGGACAGTACATTAAACACACCTTGCTTATTGGAAGCGGGAGAGTAAAACTTTACCGTCAGGGAGATGATGGTCAGGAAGCCTTTGTTTATGATCTTCAACCAGGAAACGCATGCGCCTTATCGATGATCTGTAATACAAAACAAGAGGCTAGTGAGATCATGGCCAAAGCCCTGGAAGATACCGTGGCAATTCTGATACCCATCCAGTTAATGGACGAGCTGATGCAGAAATATAAAACCTGGTATTACTTTGTCATTGCCAACTACCGGGCCCGCTTTGAAGAGCTGCTGGTAGTATTTGACAATGTAGTATTTAAGGGCATGGACGAAAGGCTGGAATTTTATCTGAAAAATCGGTTTAGAACTACTGAGACCAGTCAGATTTTAATTACCCATCATCAGATTGCCAATGATCTCAATACTTCTCGGGAGGTAATATCAAGATTATTAAAGAAAATGGAACAGGATCAAAAAATCAGACTTCAAAGAAATAGTATTGAATGGGTTACCCGGATGTAATTTACTTGATCTCCCAACTCTGATTTAGTGAGATAAATCCAGCTAACATGCAATTACAGTAGGTTAATAATTACCTTTTAACCTCGAATTACTCTGAGAAGAATAGCTACAACTGCTATTACAAGTAAATAATGAATGATGATGCCCATCCCAAAGCCGTCAAATCCAAGATACCCGATCAGCCAAAGGATTATTAATACAAGTGCGATCGATGATAGCATGTTTCCAATAATATCTTTCAAAAGTATTGACAGTTAAATAAAACGGCGGTCCCAGACAGCCATCGGTATTGAATATAGCTAGATGCGCAATTCGGTTGTTGAGCCCAAAATAAATATCTGTTTGCAGACGGCTTTCCCCTGAAAAGGTATCTTTGGGATCATTGGCTGCTTTGTAGTAAGCCTTGTAAAAGGGTGAAAAGCATGAATTAAGATTTAATCTTCAACCATTTTGCATAATACTTATGCTGGCACTATACACTCTGTAATAGATATGCAATCAGCAGAATGCTAATCAGGAAAATAACCCCAGTTAACACTGTGGTAAGTACTGTAGTGGGTTTGTACTCTCCGGTCTGGAGCTGCCTTTCAGTCCTGCGGTATTGTAAGAAAGCAAACAGGATGGAAAGCGTACCCAGGCCGACCAGAATAATTCCGATTATCGATGAATAGCCATGAGAGGGCGCAGTTACTTTCGTATGCAATACAAAACCAATCTGTTTAACGAAAAGCGAAAATTTTACTACCACAAAGCCAAAAGCCATGATGCCGATGCCAGTTCTAACCCAAGCCAGATAAGTCCGCTCGTTGGCAAGGTGGTCATTGGGCTTAAATGGTGATAGATTATCTTTTTCTTTATCGGTGTTCATCTACGAGATTTCTTAGGGTTTAATAAGTATTATTATGTGCCTCATAAGTCCATACAACTTCCGAATATAGATCAGATAATTTATCAATCAATGGGTTGGCTCTTTCATAGTATTGCTGCTCACTAATACTGCCCTGATTGTATTGCACCAGTAAATTATCCAGTTCCTTTTTAATCTGGGATTTAGACATCTTCCTTTTCTGCTTTGCTCGCAGTCTACGTTTATTTCTGCTTTTGTTTGAAGTAAGGACAGTAGAAAGATAATGAACCCAAAAACACACTACACCCAAAATAAGCAGGCATAATAGATCAAGTAGTATCATGGTAATGACAAGTTAGAGATCCAAGTAACTTCAAATTTCCCTCGCTCTAATTCATGGCAACCTGCGCCCCATCTTTCATATCATTTCGTGGATTGACAATAATTTGGTCGCCATCCCGAAGCGCGCCAAAAACTTCTGTCATCTCATCCGATTGCATGCCTTTACGGACTTCAACAAACTGGGCTTTTCCCTGATTGACCTTAATCACATACTGCCCTTCTGTCGATGTGACGACCGCTTCTGCTGGCACGGTAAGAGCACCCTGTGTACCTTCCGGAGTGAAGACAACTTCGGCGAACATACCAGGCTTAATTCCCCCTTTGGCATTTGCTACATCTATTTCAATAGTCTCTGAGCGGAATTTTTGGTTCATATTTCCAGAGCGGCGGCTGACCTTACCCTTGAATTGCTCGCCAGGCATTGCATTAACTGTGAAACTGACCTGCTTTCCTTGCTTTAATCCAACGCTATATGTCTCAGGCACATCTACGACCAACCTAAGCCGGTTTTGCTGCTGGAGCATCAGCATCGGCCCTTGCAGGCGCACTCCGGAGCCAACCAACGCACCAGGGTGAACATTCCTTTCCGTAATGACGCCATCGAAGGGCGCGCGCACTGTAAGATAAGATTTGATCTTGGTAAGCGCATTAAAGTTAGCCTGCTCCCCCATCGCCGCTGCACTGTCTGCCATCATTTTCGCATTGGCGCTTTCCAGGTCCAGCGCTGACACAGATCCACGGATGCCGGCACTGGCTTTTAGCCTTTTGTAATGCTCGTGACTAGCCACCAGCATGGCTTTTGCTTTTAGGTAATTGGAGCGGGCTGCTACCAACTGCTCTTCGGTTTCAGGAGCCTCCAAGACCATCAACACCTGCCCTTTGCGGACATTGCTACCACGGTCTACAAGCACTTTTTCTACGAACCCGTCTGCTTTTGGGTAGATGCTCACTTCCTGAAAAGCCATGAATTCGCCAGGCAGCTGAACGTGCTGGCCTACTTTCGCAGAGCTTACCATCCCAAGCTTTACAGCTGGTTTGCTCACGCTTTTTTTCTGTGTTTTAGTGTCGGCAGACTCTGAGGACGAGCAAGCGCTGAACACGGTTAGCCCAATTGCAAGGGCAAGACAATTATATGCTATGTTTTTCATAAGTAGTTTGGTCTGAGTGCCCATTGACATGCAAATCTGATGGAGTGGGTAGCGCGTTTTCAAGGGGTAAAAGGGATGGATCTTTATAAGCTGTTTTATTTTGTAAAAACACATATACCTGGGGTACGATGTAAAGGGCTGCCAGCGTCGAAGCGATCAGCCCGCCGATGACCGCGCGACCAAGTGGGGCAACTTGTTCTCCGGCTTCCCCGGTTCCCAAAGCCATTGGCACCATACCTGCCACCATGGCAAAGCTGGTCATTAACACTGGCCTTAAACGCACACCTGCACTTTCTAATGCTGCCCGGCGCACGTCGCGGTACTCCCATCGCAGCCGCTCGGCATTGGTTACGATCAGGATCGCATTGGCAACGGAAATACCCGTTGACATAATGATACCCATGTAAGATTGCAGGTTTAGTGTACTGCCAGTCAATAGCAGAAATGCAATTGAGCCCACGATTACGGCTGGCACTGTTGAAAGGATCACCAGCGACAACTTAAATGATTGGTAGTTAGCAGCCAAAAGCAAAAAGATCACCACAATTGCAATGCCCAGTCCAAGTTGCAAGCTGTCCAGTGTTTCGGTCAAAAGCGATGACATTCCCTTTACTTCTGTTACCAGACCTTTGGGAGCCGCTCCCAACCCTGTGATTACTTTTTCAACTGATCGGGTGGCACTACCCAAATCCTGGTGATGGATGTTGGCTGAAACGGTTACAAAGCGCCGCGGCCCGATACGGGCGTATTCCCCTGGAAGTGTATCAACCGAAAAGGTTGCCACATCGGCTAGCACCGGTCTGGGCTGACCTGCTACCAGCGGGATTTCCTGTAACTGGGCCATGTTTCGCATCGCAAATTCTGGGATCTGGACCTGCACCTGGTAAGTATAGGCTGCCTTTTGATCGAGCCACTGGTTTTTTTCGGTGTAGCGGCTCGATGATGTTGAAGCCGTGATCGATCGCGCGGTTTGCTGTAAGCTCAGTCCCATTGTTGCCAGTTTCTGACGGTCGAGTTTAATATTGATGACCGGGAATTTAAGCGGTTGAATAATACGTACATCCCGCAGATGATCCTGCTGTGACAACCCCTTCACGAGTTTATTTGCATAGCCTTCAATTTCTTTCATATCCCTTCCTGCAACCTGTACTTCTATAGGTGTAAAAGCCCCGCCACTCATGAGCTTTTCAGTCAAATCAGCTGGTTCGAATGACAATGTAATCTCTGGCATCTGTTCGGCTACGGCCATTCGGATCCTTTCTTTCAAATCCTGCATATTGGTTTTATACTCAGGATCAAGGCCAACTTTGATCACCGCGTCATTGGGGCCGCTCGTGCTTACATATAAATTAGTAGTCGCGTAGTTGGTAGGAACAACGCCCACATAAGCAGACGAAATCGCCAGGTGGTCATCAGAAGCCTGGTTGACCAATGCCAACAGCTCACTTACCTTCTCCTCGGTCCGTTCAAGCCTTGTCCCATCGGGTGTTTTCATGCGGATCACCATTTGGCCGGAATTCAGCTGCGGAAGCATGTCTTTCCCAATCCAGACGAATCCTGCTGCCGCCAACGCAAAAACGACAACGAGATAAGCTCCAACAACGAGTTTGTTGCTTTTGACAAAACGCTCATTCTGGCGCATGAAGCCGCCCCTTACCCTATCAAAAAAAGTAACCTTACGCTCGGCACCAGCGGATTTCTCATGCACATGCTCTTTGAGCATCCAATTAGCAAGGATCGGCACCAGGCTCTGAGCCAGGAAATAGGATACCGTCATGGCAAAACCAATCGAAAGCGACAGCGGCAAGAACATCGCCCTGGGAACGCCCGACATAATAAAAGAAGGCGCAAAGACGGCAATAATACAAAGCAGGATCAGCAGCAACGGCAGGGCTACTTCCTTACAGGCATCGTAAATAGCCTGTTTCTGGGGCTTGCCCATCTCAATGTGCTGGTGAATGTTTTCAATGGTCACCGTGGCCTGATCTACCAACACGCCTATGGCTAGTGCCAAGCCCGACAAAGTCATGATGTTGATCGTTTGACCTGCAAGGCTTAGCATTAGCACGGCGGCGACGATAGAGACAGGGATCGTAATGATTACAATCAGCGAAGAGCGCCAGTCGCCCAGAAACAATAGTACCATTAGGCCTGTCAGAATTGCGCCCAGCCCTCCCTCAAACAGAAGGCTTTTTACAGAATTGATTACAAAAATGGACTGGTCGAATTCGTAAGCTACTTCAATGTCGTCGGGAAGCAGACTGCGCATTTCGGGAAGCCTGGCTTTTAATGCTGTCACCACATCCCATGTGGATGCGTCAGCGGTTTTCACAACCGGAATGTAAGAGGATCGGCTGCCATTGACCAGGGCGTACCCAGCCGTCACATCCGATGCATCAGCCACATTACCCAAATCACGAAGGAACACGGTCCGGTGCCCGTCTGTGGTGACGGGGATCTGGCCAAAGTCTGAGACCTGATCTTCCAGCGAGTTGAGCGTGGTTATATAAGATGTATTGCCAATCCGGATGTTACCAGAAGGGGTCATCGCGTTATTGGCAGCAAGGGCTTCCACTACTTCGTCAGGCGAAATGTTTAGGCTGCGGATTTTCTGCGGGTCAAGGTTGATGACGATCGTGCGCGAGTTGGTACCGATCGGAGGCGGCGCAGTAAGTCCAGGAACGGTTGAAAATAGTGGCCTGATCCGGGTAACGGCCAGTTCGTGGATCTCTTTAAGCGAGCGTGTTTTACTGCTGAATACCAAATCACCAATCGGAACTGACGATGCATCATAACGCACTACCTGTGGGGGCAATGCGCCGGGGGGAAAGAACTTCATCGCCCGGTTGACCTGGATAGCAACTTCGGCTGCGGCCTGGGCCATGTCGCTGCCTTCGTAAAAAGCCAGCTTGACAACAGTAAGCCCTTGGACGCTTTTGCTGGAAATTTCTTTGATACCGCCAATGTACAGGAACTGGTCCTGCATACGGGTAGCAAAGAAACCTTCCATCTGCGCAGGAGACATACCCCCGTAAGGTTCGATCACATAAATCACCGGTGAGTTAAGCCGTGGAAAAATATCAATCGGTATGCGGCTAGCCGACATAACCGAGAAAACAACAAGCCCCGCAATAAGTACCATGACTGATATAGGGCGTTTTAATGAAGCTGATAGCATATTTATACAGGGTTATGGACGCCTGAAAAGATCAAAAAATGGTTCAAAATCACTGGTAGCATAGGCCTTTTCCAGTCTGACTGCCACGGCGCGGCGCTGCACGTCGATCACCTGCCGCTCAACCCTGGTCAAAAGCTGCAAAGCATCGGTGATACCCAAGATATTTTCTATCCCATTATTATAAAGTGACATGCGTTGCTGGTAGGCAAGTGTAGCGGATCTTACCGTGACGGGAAGCTCACGCAGGGAAAGTCGGATGGACGACATTACAGAGTCTGCCATCGCTAGTGTGTTTTGCAGTTGCACCTGCTCGACAGTCAAGAGGCTTGCCGCTTCGCGCACACGCCACTGCTGCTGGATAGCGCGTGTTTTGACCCTTTTGAAATCAATGAGGTTGACCGTTGCGGCCAGTCCCACTAAAAAATTAGTACGGCTATAGCCGAAGCCCTGACGGATTGGGCCGAAGTTATTATCAATATCAAGGCTGGTTCCTCTTGCTGAGACAGCAGTAAGCAGCGTAACCCGGGGCAGAGCAGATTTACGGATCATGTCGATCTCTGCATTCTGACGGGTAAGCAGGTTACTGCGGTATCTGAGCAGTGGATGCGATGTCAGCACTGTACTTGGAGCAGGCTCTCCCAGCAGCAAACCACCATTGAAGGTGGTATCCACTTCCAGCTCATTTACCTGACGGCCCGTGAGTGTTGCCAGCTGGACATTGGCCCTACGGTACTCTTCCTGCATCTGATAGTAGCTCAGCTTGGCGCGTGATAGCTCGACAGAAGCCAGTGAAGAATCCAGTCCCGGCCGGATGCCGTTTTGTACCAGGTTATTGATAATACGCCTGACTGTATCAACCCTGGCCAGGTTCTGCTGCTCGATTTTGAGGTTTTGCCTGAGCCATACCAAATCCAGATAGGTTTTAATAACGACCTGGCGAAGTCCAAACTGCTCGCGTTCCAGTCCCGACTCCCCTACTGCGATGTCGGCATTGGCCAGTTTATTTTCGGCCCCAAAGCGGCCAAAGTTATAGATCTCCCAGTCGGCAGAAGCCAGTGCGATATTGCCCGAAGCCAGATCAGATGCGTTTTCGGGTCTTCTTCCACCAGACGTGGGAACAATAAGGCCCATCGAAAAGTAAGATCCCGAAAGCCCGTTGGCTGTTCCCAGGTTAACCTGGTCATGCAATTTGACATTAGGAAGCCGGTTATCACGCAGCACCTGCAAATTGGCACGGAAGGCTTCAAGCGCAGATCTTTGCGCTGCCAGCGTAGGATAATGGTTGATGGTCGCTTCAACGGCTCCCTCCAAACTCAGGGTTTGCCCCAGAGCAGGTGGATGCCGGTAAAAGACGAGCGTTACAAAAAGGGTTAGGATTAGACAGCGGCTCATAGCTTTAATATCGAGTAGCGCCTTGTTTGGCGCCGGGGTACATCTTACTGGCTTCAAATTAAAGGTGCACCTGGTTAGAGGGTGGTGAGAAGGTTATTAGAATTTGGTGAGAAGGGCCCGTTTTTAACGATATTCTAATCCCGATCCCTAATTTTACTCCGTCAAATAGCCAGAAAATAACAGCATGAATGTCTTAGTTGTTGAAGATGACCTGGAACTTACGCAGTTCATTCAGAAAGGGTTGCAGTCAGAGGGTGCGACCGTTGCGATAGCATTCGATGGGGTGATCGGAAGAAGTATGGTCAATGAGAACAAGTTTGACGTTGTTGTGCTAGACGTGAATTTGCCTGGATTGAACGGTTACGACCTTTGCAGGTTCATTAAGCAGAACTGGCCAGCCGTGCCGGTGATCATGCTGACGGCCCTGGGAAGCCTTGATAACAAAGTGATGGGTTTTGAAGCGGGTGCTGACGACTACTTGGCAAAGCCTTTTGCCTTTAAAGAACTGCTTTTTCGTTTGAAGGCCTTGGCAAGACGTCATCCATCGCGGGCTCCCAGGCCCAAGCGGCTGCAACTTCTTGACCTGGAAGTAGAAACGGATTCACACCGGGTTTGGCGCGCTGGCGAAAGGGTCGAGCTGACTGCCAGAGAATATGCGCTTTTGGAATACTTTATGCTCAACCAGGGGAAGGTCATCAACCGTGTGGATCTGCTTGAAAATGTCTGGGATGTACATTTTAATACCAACACAAACGTAGTTGATGTGTATGTGAACTACCTGCGCCGCAAGATCGACAAGTCGGAACCGCGCCTGCTACATACTGTGTTCGGGGTCGGCTATTTGATGGGGCCGGAGCCATGAGTATTAAGCAACGCATTACCATCGTTTTTGGCTTTCTGGTAGCGGCTCTGTTGCTAGTCTTTTCAATCTTCATTTACCAGGCTTATGAATCTTACCGACAGTCGCTGATGCGTAACCGCCTTCAGCGCAGGGCAGTGGCTGGACAATTATATTTTGAAAACCGCCTTGAATTTCATCGTTCCAGCTACCTGACCCTTCCCGACCAGCACGAATTTTTGGTAGATAGCAGCAACAAGGTTATTTATGAGTCTTCGGGAACGAGTGATTATAAGCTTACCTCGGAACTCCTTAATGAAGCCCGCAAGCAAGAAGTCTATTTCAGTTATAAATCCAGACCCTTAAAAAGGGTTAAAGAAGGTATTGCCTTGTCCTTTAAAGTGGATGGAAAGCGTTACGTCTCTGTTGTCACGGCGCACGATCTTAGCGGGATACAAGCAAGTGAGAGCCTTTTTTTTATTCTGGCCAGCGGCAATATTATTCTGCTGGTGATTGTTGCTTTTGCCGGGTTTTTCTTTGCGCGCCGCGCCATGCGACCCTTCGACGAGCTGATCGCTCAGATGGACCCGGCGGCAGTGAGCGACTTTTCATTCCGGTTGCAGGGCCGCAAAGGTGCTGATGAAGCTGCATATCTGGCAAATTCCTTTAATGAGCTGCTAAGCCGTTTAAACGCACTGGCTATCAGTCAGGAGCATTTTGTTTCCTACGCGTCACATGAGATCCGCACACCCCTAACAGTTGTAAAGGGAATCCTTGAAACCTCGCTGGCTTACGATAAGCAGCTAGCCGATGTCCAGCAAAGTATGGAAAAGGCGCTGGTTCGCTTAGAAGGTGCTATCGAGCTTGCCAACTCACTGCTGCATTTAGCGGAAGTCGAAGGTTTGCAGTCTGCAAGAGTCCGCGATGAAATTAACATCGTCGATACGGTGCTGGATACAATCACCTACTTTGGTGAGAAGCGGCCAGACCAGCAAATTGACCTGGTACTGACAGATACCTTTACCCAGCAAAGTTCTAATCTTAGGATTCTAGGGAATGCGACGCTACTGCGTACGGTTCTGACTAATATCCTGGATAACGCAAGCAAATACTCACGGCAAGAGCCAGTGGAGCTAAAAGTTGATTTAGAACCTTCGTGGGTCATTATTACAGTCACTGATCTGGGTATCGGCATCCCGGGCGCTGAGCTAGATGATGTGTTTTTACCGATGATGCGGGCTGGTAATGTGGGAAATGTGCCAGGCTTTGGTTTAGGGCTCACCATTGCAAAGAAGATTATCGACATACACAAAGGGCAGCTTAGTGTAAAATCCATGAAAGACAAGGGCACCGCCGTTTCAATAAGACTGTCTGCTCTGCCGCTGGCAGATTAGCGCGCTGCTTGCCTGCTAATATATCTTTAAAATAAGCTTTCACCTGATTTGCATCACCCATAGTGGCGCATTGTCCCCCCTTGTCAATGATGATAGATATGCCTGAAACTTTACTGCTAGTCAAAACGCCATTTGAAAAATCGCTCGCTCAGCGCATTAATTATGCTTGCTCTATTCTCGAAATCGTAAGCGCGTCCCAAATCTATGTGCCAAAGCGTGAAATGGATGCTACGGATGGATTACAAAAGTCGCTTGAAGCCTACTCACGAGTTAATACCCACTATTTTAATGTGTTTGAAAAATATTTTAAGGCAGCCACCGAGCGCAAATCGCTGATCAAAGGTGCAGGCCAAAGTGTAAAGCGAACTGCGCAGTTGATAAACCGGTGTATGATCAGTGATCTTACAATCGATCATGCCCGGCGCAAACAAATTAGTGCCCTTTACCGTAGGATCTACGCACAAAACCGTCTGAATGCACCTTATGACTTTTCCAGGCCATCTCACAATCAGGACATTCAAGATTACTTTCATAGTAATCAAGTGATACTCGATGTTTTCAAAGAGATGGTTGCTCAGCTTGATACGTATATATTTTCGGGGCAAAAGCAGCAGTTTTCACTCCCGCATTGTTACCTGCTGATTTCAGAAATGGAAATGTTTAATGCAGAGATAAGCCTGCTCACTGGCAAACTGAATGTACTCAACACTGAAAGGCTTGAAATTTTTGATCGGATTGCAGAGCGGTGCGAGGCTATTTGCAATAGAAGCCGGTTCATATTCGGCGCTAGCTCGCCTACATTCAAGCTTATTAAAAGGCGCAGGTTATCAGTCAGATAGGCCAACCCTTGGTTTCGCTGTATTGATTAATTATCAATGCTGCCAGAATTTTTGAATAACCCTGCCATGTTTGGTTTATCAGTATCGTACTACTTTTCAGGATATCTTAATATAAACCGAGGGCTTAACTGGCTTCTTCCTGCAAAAGATCTGCCAGTTGGTCAATCAAAGCATCACTTTGCTCGCAGTATTGTTTCTCACTTAAAAGGCCTTTATTGTAACGTGACAATAGACCATCCAGCTGGCTTTCTACCCTGTACCTGCTTCTACTACAGGCATGTTTTGTACCGCCTACCATAGCATGCTGTCTGGCAATTTCCAGGTGATTGGCAATTAAAAAAAAGACAACCCCCGTGGACAGTATAATCAGCAGGTCGACAAGTATCATAGCATTCCAGGTAATGACTGGTAGCAAGCGCTGCCACTGCTACTGCAAATTGGTGGACTCATAGAACTTCCTGTATTTAGGGCTACACGCCCATATCTTGTAGCATGATCGAGCACATCCGCTTCAAAATACTCCCTATACCTTGCAAAACGCCCAGCACAACACAGACAGCGAAAATAAACGGCAAAAAGATCAACCATCTTAGCGCCATCGTAGCATTGAATTTTCTAATGTTCCTGCCCATGTCTAATACATAAAGGTAACAATAATAAATATAATTTATAAAGGAAATACTTGCTCTTCGTAATTCAATTACTTGTAAGAGCTCTATCAACTATAACTCCAAAATGAACGGCGTAATAACACATGTAATTAAAAGGCTGCCCTATAATCATCCAATGGCTTAATGAGATGAAGATGCCCACAATTGACTTAATGCTGCTAACTGTTATCAACCAAGTGCTAGATGATCTCTCTGAGCCATCTGTTCACTTTCTTGTACACGCAGAATACTCCTTTACTGATGGCATAGATCCTATTTATGGACCAATTTTATTAAAACAGGATTTCATAGACATTCTTGAGGTCACCCAATCAGGTATAAACTGTAAGGTCCATGTCAACAAATCCGCAGATGATTCAGATTTTTTAATCAGAATACCGTATCAGAAAATTTGGAAAATATCGCGCTTCTATTCGCTGGATTTTAAAGATGAATACATCTTGTACATGAAAGGGTAAACTAAAAACATCATCAGTCGTACCTTACTTCGGGTTTAACCCAGAAGCAAGTCCCAACCATGGTTTACCTGGGATATCCAAACGTTTCTATTTTCATCAAGCAGGTTTTTAACTGTAATTCCGGCCTTATATACTTAGAAACCATCCAATAGTTAACCACAGTTGGTGGGATCTAACCACCTGTGAAAATCCATTCACACGGTATTCTAAACCAAGCTCAATTTTATTATCATCGGTTGCATTGTATCCCAGGGCAAGTGATGCACGGATCTCCAAATCTGCTTCTTTGTCTGACCAAAGGGCCAGATATTCGTTATTGACTTTCCCATAAAATTCCTTTGGATCAATCTGCTGGCCGCTTAACGGCGTTTCACCTCCAAAGCGGTACCGAAGCCTGAATTCTGGTGGACTCCCATCACTAAACGTCTCATCCAAGACAACTCTATGGGCGATAATGAAGACTTCCAGCTCTTTTACGTTACTAAACTGTTGTATAAGGCGATGCGTAAATTGGCCGTCCTCTAACCTGGCCAGGTACCCCCCACCTATTGTATTGTCTGCTGAAATCTTTTTGGTAAGTACCCAGCTTAGATCCGTTCTTTCATATTTCAACTGCTGATTCAATGGCGCCTCGCGCTGTTTTTCTCGAAAAATTTGTCTTGCCTCCAATTTCGTGTTCAACTTCCAGTTTTCTGCAACTTTGACGTTGACATTAAGTTGGGGAATTGACCCAGCCTTGTAACTGGCCTGACCAAAAGCGGTTGCACTAGTTAATACAAATAAAAAACAACCAAGAAGGGCTTTGTACATCAATAAATCAAGTTATCAGTGTTGCGTTGTACAATTTCCTTAATGCTAACGATTGTCCCGTCATTTTCAGAAAGTACTTCATAATAGCGCTCAACTTTGCGGCGAGACCCTTTCAAGATAATTTCATAACGGACCAGAACACCCTTTACAGCAATGTCTGCAAGCAAAGATTCTTTTAAGATGTGCTCGGGTCCCTTCCAATGCAATTGGGTCTTTACAATTTTATAACGTGAAAAGGATTTGCTTAGGGAATCTTTCAGTTTTGCTTGCCCACTTGAATTCATTTTACCAATACTTGACAATATTTCAACATCCTGAATTTCTCCGGATTCGTCGAACTCGATGCTGTAACGTTTGCCTGAATATTTCAACTTGGCTTCTACCGACTTTCCGGTCAGACTCTCTTCGCCATACCAATGGATTTTTGACTTCTTAAACACCGAGGAAACAAAATCAATTGCCTTTGCAGGAACAGCCTTGTGCTTGATGCTGAACTCGCGTTCATACTTTTGTTGTCCTAGGCAAGGTGTACAAAAAAACCAGGCAATCAGGCCAAAGATGATTCGATTATAAAATTCCATACTAATCATGAGATATTATTTCAGGCACTCAGGTACTGGCTAGGATACGGCGTTGGAATCTAAATATAAAACTATGTACCACATGCATTTACTTTGTCTGGTGACCAGCTCAATAAAAAACCTAATATTCTTTGCAAAACCGTCACACTAATCAATCGTGGAATATTACTACTAACTACCTTATCCGCCTCGATAATTCTTCCCATACTGTGAGAAGCTTCCGATTGATTTGAAGGTTATCAAGCAATTTAAAGAGAAAAGCCTAAGAAGGATCCTGGCCATCTAATCGCGTCCTTTACGGTGCTAAAAAGCAGGATACCTAACCTAATAGCCATGTTCTTCCAAGCAGAAAGAAATGTTAACATAAAATAAAAAAGCGAATTTGTGACAATCTCAACTAGAAAACATACTAACAATAAAAATGCTCTTGAAACTCAGTACTTATGTCTGTTGAAAAAGATTTTATCAAAACGATCCAGGAAAACACTGGTATAATCAATAGTATTTGCAACACTTATTTTTCCAGATCTGATGATTTCAAAGATGCCAGGCAGGATGTCATTTTACAGCTTTGGCGTTCCTTTCCAACATTTCGAGGTGATTCAAAGATCAGCACCTGGATTTACAGGGTAGCCCTTAACACAATTTTAGCCAAGAGGAAAAAGGATCACAACTTGGGTGCAAATGAATCGTTGTCGCAACTGCACCTTGATCATATTTCTTCTTGCGCTGATGTGAGCGCAGATTTTATCCAGGAATTTGCCTGGTTGGTTAGCACCCTCGAGGATTGTGACAAGGCTATTATCATCCTTTTGGCCGAAGGATATTCCAATAAGGAAATTGCTGCTATACTTGATCTAACTGCAACGAATATAAGCACAAGGCTGAACCGCATAAAACACAAACTCAAAGAACGTTATCTCAATGAACAACAATAGGTTAAAACACGCTTGGGAGCAACAAAAAATGAATTTTGAAGATCCGCTGATTTCTGAGGACGATATTTTATCTATAATACACCAAGAGTTCAGCAAACAGCAGAAACTTCAAAGGCTTCTTTATAATGCATCGTCCGTTATATTCTTGCTCATTTTTTGTCAAACCTGCTAATGCTAAACTACATAATCTGGGATGCTGAGCCCGAAGTATTCTCCTGGTCAAGTGTTCCGCGTTGGTATGGAATCTTTTGGGCAATTGGCATATTCCTGAGCATTTTTGTGGCGACCTACATCTTTAAGATTGAAAAGCGCCCTGACAAAGAAATTGACAAGCTTACCCTGTTTTTAATCGTTGGTACCTTGGTTGGTGCGCGGTTGGGGCATATTCTATTTTACGAACCCCTGCATTACTTGCAGCATCCAATTGAGATTTTGCCTGTCTCCTTAACCCCGTCATTTCATTTTACCGGACTTGCAGGGCTAGCCAGCCATGGCGGTGGGATTGGCCTGATTATGGCGGCTTTCATTTTCGCTAGGCGGAAAAAAATGGATTTCCTTTGGCTCCTGGACCGGATTGCTGTTGTAGTCCCATTATGTGGGGCATTCATACGATTGGGAAATCTAATGAATTCAGAAATGATTGGAATTCCAACTAATATGCCTTGGGCATTTGTATTCACCCATATTGATAATATCCCAAGACACCCGGCTCAATTGTACAAAGCGATTTATTGTGGTCTGATATTCGGACTCGTTTTTCATCTATGGCGCCGCAAACGTAACAAATGGGGAGATGGGGTACTATTTGGAATTATGATATCGATCCTTTTTTCATTCCGCTTTCTCGATGAGTATTTTAAGGAAAATCAGGAAGCTTTTGAAAATAGTATGCTGCTCAATATGGGCCAGATACTTAGCATCCCGTTCATTCTCCTCGGATTGCTTATCATTGTTGTCCAAGTGAACAAGCCTGCACATCGCTGAGTATTGACAATCAAAGTACAATTTAACGTATGCCGACAACACTTAACTGTAAAATATTCGCGTTCCCAGCCACGATATGCTATAAAATTGAAAAATGGGCATAGTTCGATTTAACCACGGTATTTGTGTACCACCCGAAAATTCAGTAACGCCTAATAGGTCTGAAGACACTCATCCTCGTCACGGGCACTTAATGGCGTTCGTCGATAAGCTTGACAAAGCTGTGGGGCAAAACAAGGTGCTGCTAGCAAGTCAAGATTTGACTACGCGTCGGAAAATGAAGCAGGATACATTATCGCCGCGATAAATATAGCATCGTATGCAATAGATCAGATAACCGCTGTCATAAAGTTGATGGATGATTCGACAAAGAAATCGCCTTGCCGATTGATCCATTCCCGGTTCAACCCCTTCAAAATAGTGCGTGCAGATTCCACTGCATCCGTAATGTCAAACATACTCTCGGGATTCAATGGGTTGCATCTATGGCTACGTGACAGGTCATCGAAATTGATTGTGTAGAAAGCCGGCTCGACCGGAAAGTTAGACCTGTTTTTAAGCCAGGAATTGTATGCAAGCAGGGTCAAATCATTGTATTTGAAATCATAAACGAACATCGAAAAGCCTTTCTCAATGTGCTGAGTGATCACATGCGGAAAGACAAAAAATGTCTTTCCGGACCCCGGAGATCCGCTCACCAGCACCCCTCGAAATGGATTAATGATATTGATCCAGCTCTGCCGCGTTTTGCCCTTGTAACGGTATTCCGCTGGAAGATTGATCGAGTATTCGTTTTCCAGAAGTTGTTCAAATTGAGGGAAACTTTCGTTGTCCTTGTTAAAGATGTGGTTACTTAAACGGGCGGTTATCAATCTGGAAAACTGGCTCCCTCCGGACAATATAAGTAAGAAACCAACAGCGGTAAATACCATATACAGAGCTGATTTGAGTTGCTCCTCTACCAATGTTTTCAGAATGAGAACACTTATAAAATAGATAAAGAGCCCTATCAAAACACTGATTAATGAAGGTTTCAACCGGATATCTTCGCCCTTTTTACCTTTCACTCCGACTAGTGAAATGAATAAAAAAACGAGTGCCACAATCTTAGTTTTAATGAACGAAGAGAATCGCCCGGCGGCAAAAATTTTATCCAAAATCCGGTCTGAGATTAAAGATGTCAGGTGCCAATTTTGAAATGCCTGATAACAAAAATAGTAAAAATGTATTGCGAGGACCAGTATGCTTATCAAACGGGTCATATCGGTTACTTTGCGAAGGCTTATATCGTTTTCGCGGGTGTTAGATGCCATAATGGGAAGTTTTTTACAATGATTGAGAGAACCCTTTTTTCTTTTTACGTTTGCTTCCACGTAGGTCCACTGGTGTAAAACCATCTTGTTTGACAGGATCAAATAGCGAATCCTCTCACCATTAGCAAGTCTAGCGTCATTGCTCTGCTGAGGAGTTAGCAGCAAAGAGCTTTGTGACGTTACTTGCTGTTCATGACCTGTTGTGGAGTGCTCTTGTCTATGCGTATTCAATATCCTGTTGGCCATGGCGGCATCGATAGCCACACAGCGCTCCTGAATGGCTTTTGCACTATAATTTTTACCGAGAGAACTTCCATTAAAAACCGCTTTCGAGCGGTGATCGACGTAAGTAATTCCATAGACCAGTCCGGTATCATTCTTTCGGAGAACGGTGTCGATTCCATCGCGTTCGAGAATATTAGTGAGCCGATCAAGTGTTACATTCGTCTTTCCGTACAATGTGAAATCAATCGCGTTTTTGATTCTTAACTTGTCTTTTTGCCGCAGTTGATCGTTAATTTCAAACCGGTTTTGCAGGTAATTCAATGTCGGTTTTTGATGAAAGTCGCTAGCATTTATGGGCACACCAACCCGTTCACCCTTTGCATTCAGCAGCCGGTAGTGTAGCCCCCCATTCTTGAAAGTTCTGGACTCTTCATTTCCGCGATCTGCTGTAACATTGTAGCGGTTCAATACGGCGTTTAACTCGGGAATTGAAGTGAATTTGTACTTGTCGATAACCCCTTCAAGAATATTCGATATTGCTCGTTTGGTCTCAACCTTACCATAGTTTGCACTAACCATCGCGGGCTTTAAATGTTCGGATTGCTGTTGTTTTTTACTAGATGCCTTAACCAGATGAAACTCTTGTTCAATTTCCTTCCTCGCACTTTCCGATTGGTTTCGTCCGATATTCTGCGTTTCAATCCGGCTTCCATCATGCGCTACTTTTACGCTCACAATGTGGATGTGTGGATGCCCGGCATCGTGATGTTGATACACCAGGAATGGCTGATCACCAAAGCCAATCTTCTCCATGTAAGTCTGTGAAATTTCTTTCAAAAGTGCCTTAGAATGTTGCTCGGAAGGGTCAAAGTTTAGGGAGATATGGACGCTATTTCGAACCACATTTGTGTTCAAAGAAGCCAATTTTAAGAGCAGATTCAGACGCTCTTGCTCGGACAGATTTGTGGCATCGTCCGGATAATTTCCTGCCATAATGCACTCTGCAACTCTCTCTTTTAACTTGTTCTCATTGTAGTAGAAAGTGCTGCGGATCGATGTTCCAGTCTTTATGATTGCAACCATATTTTCGAGGCTTTGCTGATGTAGATATTGATCTCATTCACCATCTCGATCAGGCGATTCTTATCACCCTCATAAGCTTCCAACCAGCATCGGAAATCGGCAATTTGCGAGAGTGCATGCAGTCTTTTAACAGCTTGATTCAGGTTGCCGCCGGCCTTGCTTAGCTCGCTGCGAAGGCGTGTAAGTTCCACCATCACTTCGTCAAATGACTGGTTCCTGTGGTTGACGATAACCGGCTCGGAAAGCAATACTTTCCTTGCGTACTCGCTCGTCTTTCGGCATGTTGTTCTTTGCACTTTCCGGAGAAGCTGCTGAAACTCCTCAGGTGTCAAGCGGATATTCAGCCACTTAGTTCGATTGCTTTTGTCTTTCTTCATCACATTATCATTTTCACGTTTCGACATTCATTTTTATTCAATCCCCGCCAACGACTCCGGAGTGTTTGGGCGGCCAGATCCTTAGTTTGTGACACAAACTGACATCTGGCCGATTGCGGATAAGAGGCAATCATTCCAGCTTTTCAGTACTTCAATGTTGTTAACTTCTTTCAAGAGAGATTCAAAAGGATAAGAGGCTTAGGTGATGCTGACCAGCCAATCATTTAAATCTTTGAAGCCATCATAAATACCGCTTGCATCATTGTACTTTTCACTGATCGCCTTTGCCGCTGAACTGCACTTCAATCCCGCCGTATCCCGATCGAGATATAGGTTAATCTGACTGTGGCGTTCGAGAAATGATCGTGACCTTTCGAAAAGAGAAATAGAATTAAGTACTACATGATTCTCCGGCACTTCTACTGTTTGAGTCATGATGGTCTTGTACGATAAAAAATCAAACATCCCTTCGAACACTGAAACGGTCGATGCACCAATATCAATGGTGGTTATGTCTTTCGAAGTGCTCGCAAGCTTTGTAAATGAGTTGCGCAACTCGTAACCACCTGAATCATTCTGCAAGCCCAACGCAAAATTCCTCCGGTCACCAATTCGGTAATTGACTTGCCTGCAATATCTTTTGGCGATATAGTCAAATACACATCTGGAGGAGATGTACCTGACTAGTGATTCACTACTTAAAGTCCCCGTCGATAAAATTTCCAATAGACTTTTAGTAACAGCAGCATCCTTGGAACAGGTCTCGGTCGTGGCTTGTGAAAGGATAGATAATCTGAAAATAAATTGACAACCTCGCGGACGGTACACTGATAAAACAGTATAGCAAAATCGACAAGATTCCCACCGCTTCCCAGGCCATGATCGTACCATCGATTGAGATTTCTATTGACCTTGAATGAGGCAGTCCGCTCATTTCTAAATGGCGATAAATACCAATGGTCGACCTTTCTGATTTTGTCCGGCTCGAATCCGAGCTCCAATAGATAATCCACAATGTCTAATTCCTTGATTTGTACCAAGTTCAAAAGCCCACCATTTCCCCTTGTTCTTTCTCTCATTTGGCTTAATGTTTTGTTTCGTGACAGCGAAAGTAAGGAGCTTGAAAGTCAGACACCTATCCTAGGTAAATTCTCCTTAGGATCGTTTCGCGGGCAATTGGTAGCTTTGTACAGTTCCAATTCTAACTTAAAAAAGACATGATGAACGTGAAAGATTTGACCAGTGTGTATGATACCATCATGAGTATCCCCGGAATGAATGATCAGATCAAAATTGATTTGAAAATCAGCAGACGGAATGTTTTGCTGCTGACCCAGGCAATAAGAAGGGCGTTTAGAATTCCTGGTGATGGAAGCAATACCGATTTGATCGACATAGCTTCAAGTGAGTCGAAGGATGAGTTACTGGCGTTGTCAGCTGATTGTCTGCAAAAGTCTGGTCTGGTGGACTTGAACGACCGGCTCGCAAAGTTGTGAGAAATTCTTTGCGTCTTAACGGCTACTTAATCAGACAATCACATCTCGAAAAATGGGAAGCTCAAAGATCCGTTTGGGCACATTTGGGAGATTGGGTGTCCGATTGGGAGAAAAGACTCGGCGATCCATAAATTTCAATATGTCTGGCAAACCTGAAAGATGAAAACATTACTAAAGAGTGAAAAGTTGATTCTCAGGCATCAGCCCGGAAAGGGTGCCTGGACGTATCATCTGGTAATACCTGGAACGAAAGACATTCAGGGCAGCTGGGGCGAAATGAAAGTATCCGGTACGATTGATGGCTATGAATTCAAAGATTTGAACCTCGCACCTGTCACAAACGCTGATAAAATGATTTCAGTTAATGGCACCATCAGAAAAGCCATTAACAAAGGTGGCGGAGATGAAGTGGCAGTAACCATGTACATGAACTCGGATAATAAGCTCAGCTCAAAGGATCAATTACTTAATTGTTTTGACGATGCTGGAATGTTAAAAAGATTCAAAGCGCTGCCAAATGATGAGCAGAAAGAGATTATCACCACGATTCTGTCGCAACCGAATGAAAGCAGGCAGGAACAAAAGATCATGGACGTTGTCAAACGATTATCATAATGGAATCTACAACCTTTGCCGCTCCGAAGATTTCAACTTCTCCTCATCCACATGACTTGAAAACTGCTTCAATAGAATCTTCAATTTTGGGTCAATGAACGTTTTGCAAAACGGCTTGTCGGGGTTTTTATAGTAGTAATCCAGATATTGCTGATCGTTCAACTTGAAGGTCTTGAACGGAATCACTTTTGAAATGATTGGATCTTCAAACTCCTTTTGCAATATCTCAATAGCCTGCTTTGCTGGGATTACCTGATAGTCATTGAAAGTATAAACCGCGGATCTGTATTTAGATCGCATCGTATGTTCGGAAGTGCTGCTGTGCGTGTAAAGGTGGATTGCAATTAGGTTTTCAAGGGAAATCGCATCGGGGTCAAATTCGACAATCACTGCTTCCGAGAATTCAGAAAAATTGCCGTCCGGCTTGATCCAGCCCTGACTTACGTTGACCACGCCCTTTAAGGATTGAAATATTGCTTCGGTACACCAATGGCAGCTCCCTCCTAAACCAATTTTGTCTGTCTTTAACATATACACTTCACAATGCCTGATTATTGAACACAACAAACCGACTTTTGATTACAAGTGGTTGAGCGGCAGCAAGCGTCCTTTGTATTATCATTTAATGCAGAGAAAAAATGAATTATACATTGATAACAGGGGCTTCGGGTGGAATCGGTGAAGCTTTGGCAATAAAGCTGGCTAAGAAAAAGCATAGCCTTATTCTTGTGGCGCGCAACGCAGAGAAGCTCTCCAAGCTTAGTAAACATTTACAGGAAACATACGGAGTGCGGGCAACTTACATTGCAGCAGACATGACTAAACAGGATGCGCCATTTCAAATTTTTCAAGAAACCGAAAAACAAAATTGGGAGATCGAAATGCTTATCAACAATGCAGGAATTGGATCGGGTGGCGAGTTTGCAACATTGAATTTGCAATCAGAACTGGATCTGATACAACTTAATAATACTTCCCTGGTAGCGATGACGCATCTTTTCATGCAGCCTATGCGTGAGCGAAAACGTGGCACAATCGTCAATGTCGCATCGATGGCAGCCTTCGCTCCGGTACCTTACATGGCGACTTATGCGGCAAGCAAAGTTTTTGTCCGCTCCTTTACCGAGGCGATAACCGAGGAATGTAAACCATACAATATTGAGGTTATGCTGTTTGCGCCGGGACTGACAAAAACCAATTTTAATGAAGCTGCGGGCATCAATAATAAAAAAGGAGTCGGATTAAACTCAGATTATCAAACAGCTGTCACTCAAACGCCGGAAGAAGTGGCAGATGAATTATTGAAAGCTTTGGAGACAAAAAAACATTTCCAGGTATCCGGAAGCAGAAACCGGATCGGCGCACGGTTGACTACCTTATTGCCGAATGCGATGATCGCCCGATTTATGGCCAATTCCTATCGGAAAAAATCAGGTTTGATTTAGCTAACTTGTACGATGGAAACGACAACAACAGTTCACATTCAGTCGATCAGCCAGCTGCACCAACTCTTGCAGCTGCCGAAGCCCAGGCATCCGCTGGTGAGCCTGACGAGGTTCGAGGATTTCCCTGAGATCAAAATTGAACAGCGGACAAGGCTTATTACGGAGTTCTATCAAGTGACTTTGAAGAAAGAATGTCCGTGCAAAATACAATACGGCCAAAGTATGTTCGATTTTGATGAGGGCGTAATGTCTTGCTTTGCACCCAGGCAAGTAAGCTTTATCGAGAAGGATTTCGCTTTTGCAAAAGCTGGCTGGCAGCTGTCCATTCATCCGGATTTCCTTCGTAACTCGGCTCTGGTTGGCAAGATTAAGTCTTACGGATATTTCGATTATGCAGTCAATGAAGCTCTCATCCTTTCAGATGACGAACAAAAGACGGTGGAAAACATCTTCCTCCAACTGCAAAAGGAATTATCGCTGCCGACTGACAATTTCAGTCAGGAAGTATGGATTGCCAACATTGAGCTCATGCTGACTTACTGCGACCGATACTACAACAGACAGTTTATCACCCGTAAAACAATCAGCAACGAACTTCTGAATAAAGTTGAGAGAATCTTGAACAATTACTTTGATTCCGATCAGCTCAACAATGGTTTACCCACGGCGCAATTTCTGGCCGAGGAATTACATTTGTCTTCCAAGTATCTGAGCGATTGCCTGAAACAGCTCACCGGGAGCACTACCCAACATTTGATCCACGAAAAGCTGATCGAACGTGCTAAAGAGCGATTATCGACTACGCATCTATCTGTTAGTGAAATTGCCTATGCATTAGGTTTCGATTATCCGCAATCGTTTAGCAAGCTTTTCAAAACGAAGACACGGCAAACACCGCTGCAATTCCGGGCGGGCTATAACTAGGAACTTTACCGGGTATTTCGTCTGATCATGCTCAGGGAGGAATTGTGTGAAAAAAACGAGAAAAAAGAAAGCCTTTCTAGCAGTGGCCCTCTATCAGCCAAAAGGAAATGGAATAAGTGCCCATCGGGCTGGCGGTTTAACTTTTCACCTCCTCTGCGATGGAAGAAGCCGCCATTATGCCGTAAGCTTTTGGCAGCTTCTCGTAGTCTTAGCAAATAGGGCCACTTATTTAGCTGCCCTTTTGCCGAGTTTGTTTGTCAGACTTTAATTACCGGAATTAATGCAATCAAAATTTTTCTAAAAGATAGAATTTATTAAATTTGATAGGTCCGTTGCCAATCAAAACATCAAGGTGAGCAATTCGAGAGCAGGCAAAAATTAGCTTTTTAAGATATTGATTCAGAGAAGATTACAAAAAAGTTCGAATCTCTTCCTCTCTGCGAGTATCAATTACAAAAAGCATTAAAAGCCTGTAAATCATACATTTACAGGCTTTTTTGTTTTTTGGATTTAGTCAAAATATGCAAATATTCGCCATATCTAGGTGAGCATCGGGTGAGCAGTTTGAAACTGGAAAACTGCCAATCCGCATTAGAAGATGAGCAGACCGATATTATGATGAAAAAGTATTAAGATCGATACTGCGCCGCATTTTACTAGTATTCAACGAATACTTCTCCGTATCCTGCTCAACGAGGATTGTGTGATTCCCAGATATGAAGCCAGATAAGACAACGGAATGCGATTTGCAAGATTAGGGAATTTTTCCAGGAATGAAAGATACCGTTCTTTCGCATCTTCCGACATCATCGGGCTGATTTTGTTCACTTTATCTGCCAAACCTTTGGCAGTTATCTTAGAGATGATATTATCCCATTCTATGATCGTCATCGACAACTCTCTCATTGCATTCCTTGACAGAACAAAGTATGAACAATCTGTAACAGCCTGAATATATTCGGTAGATGGGATCTCTTGGTTGTAGCTGTTTATATCTGCCAGAAAACGATTCTCTTCCATGAAATACTTAGTGATTTCTTCCCCCTTGTTATTGTAATAACAAATTCTCATGATCCCATTTACCAGAAAAATAATCTCACGGGGTATTCTCCCTGCCTCCTGGAAGTATTCGTCTTTTTTGATTTCCTTAAACACAACCTTGCTTTTGACTAAATCAATTTGGGTCGGGTTCAAATTGCCGAACTGTAATAAGTAACTGATGAGTGCTTCCATTGCAACAATTTCATTGGGGTTAATTCATTTTGCTCATTACCATTTTGTCAAATTGTTTATCCGACAAAATTTTCCTAAAAAACAGCATCACTTTTGCCCCTGAAGCACCGGCGTATCTCGTTTTCGGAGTCTTTGCTTCGATCCCTTCTTTGATAAGCTTCGCAATGACGATCGGCTCGGCAGCATCTTTTTCGATTTTCGCATACATTTTGCTTACCGCTTTGGCCAATTGACCGTACGACGTCTCACCAGAAACTTTCATCAAATAATCAGTTCCAAGCCCGATCATCTCTGATTTTGTACCTCCCGGCTCAATCACAATGACGTCAATTCCGAAAGACTTCACTTCTTTACGAAGTGCATCGCTCAATCCTTCAATGGCAAATTTACTGGCATGATACCACCCGCCCATTGGCAAAGTTACTTTACCGCCCACCGACGATATGTTCACGATTTTACCAAAATTGTTTTTTCGCATGGTCGGCAACACCAATTGGATCAGTCGCGCCACGCCGAAAACATTTACTTCCATCTGATATTTTGCATCCGATATCGACATGTCTTCCAATGCACCATAATAGCCTGAGCCCGCATTGTTTACCAGGATATCTATACTTCCGGCTTCGCCTAATATTTGCGTGACACATTTGGCTAGACTTTCTTCGCTAGTGACATCCAAAGAAATCGGTTTTATTCCATATCCCTTCAAATCCTCCATCTTTTTAATTCTGCGCGCGGCACCATATACATTGTAGCCATTTTGCGCCAAATATATCGCCGTTGCTTTTCCAATTCCTGCCGAGGCTCCTGTAACTAAGACTGTCTTTCCCATTTTTTTCGTTTTTGATGTTCAACAGGTCAAAGGTGCAGCATGTAAAAGTGGGATTATTTGTCATTTGGCAAAAAGCGAATATTCCCCGCCACCCCGATCTTTGCGGCCATAAGCGCGGTGGAGTCGGTCCGGCGACGCGCAGTCCGCCGATGCGCAGCCGGCCAGACAAAAAGCTTATAGTGCCGTAAATAGTGAAATGGTAATTGCCAATTGACAAATGGGAAGGAGAATCGTGCAAGAAGAGCAGCATCCGGATCGCTGCATTGATCTCGGCGGGAACACCGGACTTTTTAAAGGGGAAAGGGTGTCAAAAGGCTGTATTCCCAATTATCTGCGAGAGCTCATAGCAATTGAAAGCAACAAACGGAACCTATAGTTGGAATCCTTCAATGATGAAAAGTCCCAAACTGATCATGACCAGTCTGAGACTTTGCTGAAAATTAATTTACAGGCCAATACATCATGTGGTTTTGGACGAAGTGAACTTCTGTCTTTTTCGGAGCTTCATGGTGACGCATGATTCGGTACTTGTCAAAACTGGTTTCCGAGCAACCGCGTCCTTATGTGTCAGAGCTCAGCAAAATACATTGCCGCGCCCGTCCACTGCCTGCACCATATTTCAGGAAGGTCCTCCATCACTTCTTTGCCTGCCTGACAGCCGTAATCGGAAAATCCCCGTATTGCGATCCTATCATTCCAGTGAGTGTGTCGCCTTTTTGCACGAAACTGTATTTGAATACCCCGTTCTGGTTTTCTGTCGTAAAAGTGACTTTATCCTGATCGACGGTCAATCCCTGCATCTCATTCTTTTCAGCAGCCTCTACGTATCCGACGGTCTTGTTTTCCTTTTGCTCAAAAACCAAAAATCCCGATTCGTATTCAGGCGGAACATCACTGATCAGGTATTTCCAGGTACCAACCAGGTCGTCGGCTGTAATTGCTTTCCGTGCAGCCATCGAGCACAAACTGACTGCGATAAAGGTTAGAAGGATGTAGTGTTTTGTTTTCATGTCGATTGCGAAGTTTAAGTTTGAAAGATCAGCTACTTAGTCGGAAATTATAAATAAATATCGGGATTTTCATCAGCCATCCAACGATGTGCGCCCTGGATGCAGGCAGTAAATTTTCTTTTTGCCTACCTGTTGCACGTTCCTATGCCGTAAATTCGCTTCATGAAATTATCGCTGATCGTATTGGCTTTCTATATCGGGTTCCTGTCCTGCTTTCCCTGCCAGGATACCCCTGCTCATAAAGCGGATAGCGTCGTTTCCGGTGCGGTTATTGCACACGACGACGTACATCAGAATGGTACAGCTGCCGATATTTGTTCCCCTTTCTGCGCTTGCTCTTGCTGCGCAACTGTGAACATTCCACCAATGATCTTCGGCTATGTACTTCCCTCACCTTTGCTGGCCAGCCCGGAGAAATCCTTCGAATACAAAGCTTCATTTGACCAAAGTAATGCCGGATTGATCTGGCAGCCGCCGCGTTTGGTGTAACCCCATTCCGTTTTTCAGTTTGGTCTTTTCTGTCGGCTATTGCATAGCCGGTGAAAGACTATATCTGCACACTTTTCATGTTACATTCAAATGCTGGATAGAATCATTCATTTTTCGATCCGCAACAAGCTTATCGTGGGCATTTTTACGCTCGGGCTGGTTGTGTGGGGGCTTTGGAGTGCGTCGAACATCCCTGTCGACGCAGTGCCCGATATTACCAATAATCAAGTACAAGTGATCACGTTGACGCCGACCCTGGCTGCCCAGGAAACCGAGCAGCTGGTGACGTATCCCATAGAACAAAGCCTGGCAAACCTGCCCGACCTTGTTGAAATGCGGTCCATTTCCCGTTTCGGGCTATCCGTGATCACCGTCGTTTTTGAAGACGATATCGATATATATTTCGCCAGGCAGCTTATTAACGAAAAGCTGAAAGAGGCCGAGGAGAAAATCCCAAAAGGCCTCGGAACGCCGGAACTTGCTCCTGTCAGTACAGGTCTTGGGGAAGTTTACCAGTATGTTATCCACCCAAAAAAGGGTTCTGAAAACAAATACTCAGCCATGGACCTGCGCACGATGCAGGACTGGATAGTCGCCCGCCAGCTCTACGGCACCAAGGGCGTTGCCGAGGTGAACAGTTTTGGCGGGCTGCTCAAACAATACGAAGTAGCTGTAAATCCGCAAAGGCTGAAAGGCATGAATGTCACCATTGCCGATATTTTCACCGCCCTGGCAAAAAACAATGAAAATACCGGAGGTGCCTATATTGATAAAAAGCCAAATGCCTACTTCATCCGGGGTATCGGACTGGTTTCGTCGCTCGATGACATCAGGACTATTGTGGTTAAAAACGTAAATGGTATTCCCGTTCTGGTTCGCGACGTCGCCGATGTACGTTTAGGCAGCGCCGTTCGCTATGGATCGGTGACCTACAACGGAGAAAAAGAGGTAGTGGGAGGTATTGTCATGATGCTGAAAGGCTCAAACAGTGCCGCAGTTGTTGAGCGGGTAAAAACGAAAATGGCCACCATTCAAAAATCGCTTCCCGCCGATGTGGAAGTGGAAGCTTATCTGGACCGGACCGAGCTGGTTGAACGCGCCATCAATACCGTAAAAACCAACCTGATCGAAGGAGCATTGATCGTCGTTTTTGTACTTGTGTTGTTCCTGGGGAACCTGCGCGCCGGTCTGATCGTCGCTTCCGCCATCCCGCTTGCCATGCTTTTTGCGCTCGGCATGATGAATACCTTTGGCGTCTCGGCTAACCTGATGAGCCTTGGTGCGATTGATTTCGGATTGATTGTGGATGGGGCAGTCATCATTGTCGAAGCGGTGCTCCATCATTTGGCATTACGAAAAACCACTGAAAAACTAACCCAGGATCAGATGGACCAGGAGGTGTTTGATTCGGCTTCCAAGATCCGGAGCAGCGCTGCCTTTGGTGAGATCATCATCATGATCGTTTACATTCCAATCCTCTCTCTCGTAGGTATCGAAGGCAAAATGTTCAGGCCGATGGCAGAAACCGTTTCCTTTGCGATCCTCGGTGCTTTAATCCTGTCGATGACATACATTCCCATGATGGCTGCACTCGTTTTGCCCAAGACGGTCTCTCACAAAAAGACACTTTCCGACAAATTGATGGACCGCATACAGGCAGCTTATCTGCCTGTCCTTATGTGGGCGATTCGTTTCAGGATAACGATTGTGTCGGCTGCAATAGCCGTTTTCGCCATTACGATTTTCTTTTTTTCAAGAATGGGCGGTGAGTTCATCCCGCAGCTCGAAGAGGGTGATTTTGCATTCCATTGTATCCTTCCCCAGGGAACCTCATTATCCCAAAGCGTGGAAACTTCCATGCAGGCCAGCAGGATCATCAAGTCGTTCCCCGAGGTAAAAATGGTGGTGGGGAAAACAGGCAGCGCAGAAGTCCCAACCGATCCCATGCCGCCGGAAGCCACCGATCTGATAGTGGTCCTCAAACCAAAGGACCAATGGACAACAACGAAGAATTATACCGAGCTCGCCAGTATGATCCAGGAAAAGCTCGAAGTGATCCCTGGGGTGTTTTTCGAGGCTAACCAACCGATCCAAATGCGTTTTAACGAGCTGATGACCGGTGTCCGACAGGATGTTGCCATCAAGGTGTTCGGAGAGAATATTGACACCCTGGCCGCCATTGCGCCCAAAGTTGCCGAGGTTGTCCAAAGTGTCCGGGGTGCCACCAGTCCGCAGATCGAGCGAACAACAGGACTTCCGCAGATCACGATCCAGTACGACCGGGCCAAGATCGCAGCGTATGGCATGAACATTGAGGACATCAACCGCTCGGTACGTACAGCCTTTGCAGGGGAAGCCGCAGGCGTAGTATTTGAAAATGAACGCAAATTTGATCTGGTTGTACGCCTCGACAGCGCGAACCGCTCCTCAATCGACGATGTGAGCGATCTGTTTGTGGCTATGGCCGACGGAACACAGATCCCGCTCTCGCAGGTTGCCACCATTTCCTTCAAGGACGGGCCCGCCCAGATCAGTCGTGAAGACGGGAAACGTCGCATTGTAGTCGGCTTCAATGTACGCGGACGCGATGTGCAAAGTGTTGTAACGGATATCCGTACAAAACTGTCGGGGGCAAATCTCTTGCCAACGGGATACTACTATACTTACGGGGGCACATTTGAAAACCTGCAGAAAGCTACCTCCCGGTTACTGATCGCTGTCCCTATTGCCCTTGCACTGATTTTTGTTTTGCTATACTTCACATTCGGCTCCTTCAAAGAGTCTCTTATGATTTATACAGCCATTCCAATGAGTGCGATCGGGGGTGTGTTTGCGTTACAGCTGAGGGGCATGCCATTCAGTATTTCCGCGGGCGTAGGTTTCATTGCCCTGTTTGGTGTGGCCGTGTTAAATGGTATTGTTTTGATCAGTACTTTTAATCAGCTAAAAAAAAGCGGTGTAGAAGAGCTCATGACACGGGTCGTAGAAGGCACCAAGATGCGGCTCAGGCCCGTACTGATGACCGCGACGGTTGCTTCCCTTGGTTTTGTTCCGATGGCTTTTTCGACCGGAGCCGGCGGCGAAGTGCAAAAACCTCTGGCAACTGTGGTAATCGGCGGGCTGGTGACCGCTACTTTCCTGACACTTGTCGTATTGCCGCTACTCTATATTCTGTTTGAAAAACGAAACGGAAAAATATCAGGTGCCGCCGCAGCAATACTTGTTTCACTTGTCAGCACTGGCGGAAATGTTGACGCGCAGGATCGCCAGTTCCCTGATCAGCGTGTGCGGATCGGGCAGCTTCTGGACGCCGGCAAAACCAACCTGGAACTGGAAGTAAACCGGAAAGAGATCATACAAGGCGAATATCAGGTCAAATCAGCCGGTCTGATCCCAAAGACAGGCGTTTTTGCCGAAAATGAGGATCTCAGGCCCACTGATGGTAAAGGTATTCTTAAAATAGGTTTGTCCCAGAGCCTTCCGTGGCCAGGACTTTACAAAGCGCAAAAGAACCTTTACCGGCAGCAGCTGGAAGCAACGAAAGCAAGTGGCGTAATAATCGGAACAAATCTCAGGAAAGAAGTCCGCTCGGTGTACTACCAGCTTTGGTATCTGCAGGAGAGAGGAAAGTTGTTTCAAAGTCTGGACAGCATATATACTGAACTGAACCGAACTACGGCGTTGCGTGTACGGACTGGAGATACACCCGGGCTGGACAGTATTGCCGCCAGCGCCCGGTCCCGCGAACTAAAAGCCTTCATGGCTCAGACGACAACAGATATCCGAATGCAGCAGCGGCTATTGATGCAGCTACTCAATGTTGAGCAACGGTATCTGCCACCCGACAGCGCGTTACAGAAGCTGCCATTGCCCGACGGTATGCAGCAGGGATCTCACCCGGTCATTGAACTTCAGAAAAGGAATGTGGAAATCGCCGGCGCAGGTGTTTCGGTGGCCCGAAATGAAAATAAGCCTGATTTTTCCGGCCGATTCTTTTCACAGCGTCTCTATGGACTCAGCGATCCTTTTACAGGATTTTCGGTGAGTGCCGCTTTTCCAATCCTGGGGTCCGGCTCTTATCGTAACCGGGTGAAGGCCGCAAAAGCGGAAGTGGATGTGCAGCAAAGTCAGCTTGCATACAGCGAGCGGCTCTACCAAACCCAATTGGCACAGGCACAGCAGGAGGTTGAAAAAAACATGGCCATGCTGACCTACTATGAAACCACAGGGATCGCCCAGGCAGCAGAAATCATCAAATCATCCACTCTTGCCTACAAACAGGGCGAGATCAGTTTTGCCGAATTGTCGCAGTTTTTGACACAGGCGATAGACATCCGGCGCAATTACCTGGACAACATGAATGCCTACAACCAGTCGGTGATCCAATTCAATTATTTTCTGAATCGATAAACAATGAAAAAGCTATTAATTATAACGAGTCTCCTGGTATGGCTGTACCTGATGACTTCCTGCAGAGGGGGAAAACAAGATGAGCAGAAAACCGACGAGCCCGCCGGAGAAGGTGGTCATGATGCGCATGAAAATCCTGGCACTGCGAGCCTGACCTCTGAGCAGATCAAGAGCATTGGCGTAGCAATCGGGAGCATAGAAGAGAAAGAGCTGACGGCCGTGCTCAAAGCAAACGGAACATTGAAAGTCCCTAATCAGAACAGGGCGACCGTCAATACGCTTTACAGCGGTGTGATACAGACGTTACGCACCCAACCCGGCGACAAGGTAGCCAGGGGCCAGGTTATTGCAACAATTGCCAACCCGGATTTTATGCGGTCGCAGGAAGAGTATGTCGCCACAAATGACCGGATTGCATTGGCAGAGCTTGAATACAACCGCCAGAAAGAACTGTCAGCCGGAAATGCCGGAGCATTGAAAAACTTCCAGGCTGCGACAACCGAACTGAAAATGCTGCAAACCCGCCGCAATCTGCTGGCCCAGCAGATCCGTTTGATGGGGATCGATCCTGCGGTGCTTAGCGACGGAAAGTTGATTACAACATTGTCGGTAAAAAGTCCGATATCCGGAGTGATAAGCAATGTCAGCGCCCAGATAGGCAGCTACGCGGACCTGACCACCCCCATAGCTGAGATCGTTGACAACAGTCAGCTTCACCTGGATTTGTTTGTATACGAAAAAGACCTGCCCAAAATCCGCGAAAATCAGGTGATACATTTCACCTTAACCAACGCTCCCGGTAAGGAATATGATGCTCAGATCTTCTCTCTCGGCTCTTCCTTTGAAGGAGAAAGTAAAGCGGTTTCAGTGCATGCTAAGGTATTGGGCAATAAGTCAGGCCTGATCGACGGCATGAATATCACTGCCGCCGTGAGCCTGGAAAAGGCCAAAGTTCCGGCTGTTCCCTCAGAAGCAATTGTCAACGTTCAGGGGCAGGATTACATTTTCATTGTTACAGATCCGTACAAGGAAGGAAATACTGCCGCACGGCCAGACCATCCGGAGGGTGAGCAACATGACCACAAAAAAGGCGAAGCTATAAACGAAGGCCCCGGCCTCACTTTTGAAAAGATACCTGTTGCAAAGGGAACAACCGATATCGGCTACACAGAGATCACATTGCTGAAATCCATCCCACAAAACGCCCAGGTAGTGGTCAAAGGAGCCTTTTTTGTCCTTGCCAAAATGAACAATGCAAGTGGCGAGCATGCGCATTGATGAAACACCGGCTGGCGGAATGGTTACCGTCAGCCCCGGGGAAAAATGCTTTCAATCCCCTGGCAAATTCAAAATTTTGTACCTTGTTGCAAACTTTCCAGACAAGCACTATAAAAACTAAAAAAAAGTTGAAAATGCACACATTAGAAGAAGTTCAGGATAAGCATATTGGGAAAATTGGAACACCGCCTCGGGATAAATTTGAATACGAACTTCAAGTGGAGTTAGCGGGTAAACTAACTTCCTTTTCCGACCATCTGGACGATCAATACGGAAAACGGGGAACTACAGAGAGAGAGAGCAATATGAAGAAGAATTTGAAGCCTTCAAGTTGGGAGCTATGATTCAGGAATTGCGAAAAAAGCAAGGCATGACACAGGATCAACTTGCTAACAAATGCGGTACGACAAAAACTTACATATCCCGCATTGAAAACAATGCCAGTGATATTCGGCTTTCCACTTTGATGCGGATTATAAGGGAAGGTTTGGGAGGAATTTGAAGCTCAGCATGACGCATTTTCAGCAGAAACAACAACTGTATCAAACGACAACATCAAACACTATAATTAAATGAAAAAGTTAATTTTCATATCATATGACTTCGGGATGAAGGGCGACTATGAAGGGCTATTTAAATGGCTGGATGAAAACAATGCCGAAGAGCGCGGATACGGAATAGGTATCATCAAAGAATATTCTTACGATAATAAATCTATCAAAACCGATAATGAGTTTTGGGAGTTTGTAAGAGATGAATTGAAAAACAAGGTTAAGTTAGGATCTAATGACCGAATTTACATGATTTGGAACAGTTTAGAATCCAATAAAACAAAAGCTGCATTTTTATTTGGGCGAAGCAAGCAATCTCCATGGGCAGGATATGCGCAAAATAATTTGTTGCAAAATCTTGATTTGGATGTATAATGAAAATAATAATAGATACCTGTTTTTGGATTGCCCTATACAATCCCGAAAAACATATTCAAATTAATGATGATATCAATTTCATTTCCGACTTTATTGAAGACCAGGAAATAATAATTCCTTTTCCCAGTTTGTACGAGTTTTTAAATTCTAAATTTTCCAGAAGAAACGATGCTTTGCATTTTCAAAAGTTACTATCCAAACCCAATTACATAAAAGTAGATGATAGTTCCTATAAAGATGGTGCATTGGATAGTTTTTTTGAAAAAGCTATAAATGAATTTAACGATGTCAGTCTAGTAGATGAAATTATCAAAGAAATCATCTCAGCCAAATCTTTCAAAATTGACTATCTAATATCTTTCGATGATGGGTTGAATAATTATGCGAGGTCAATTGGCGTAAAGACATACAGTTAATCAGTCACCAGATATAGCTATTTCTTAAAAACGCAAAAAATACGAAATCCCCACTACACACCTATGAAAACAACCCTCTCCCACCTCCCCGAAGACAAGCAGGAAGAACTAAAAACACTTACCAAAATCATCGTAGAAAAAGTACCCGCCGAAATGGTTATCCTTTTCGGCAGTCACGCGCGTGGCGATTGGGTGGAGGATTTTCAGGAGCATACTGAATATGTAAGCGATTATGACATTCTCGTCATTACCAAAGACAGGAAATCTGCCAAGGACGGAGAAAAGTGGTGGGGCCTGAACGAAAGAATAAACAGTAATGACGAGCAAACGAGTGTAACCATCATTCATCACGGCATTGGGTTTGTTAATGATAAGATCGAGCGAAATGAATATTTTTTTGTCGATATTTTAAAAGAAGGCATCGTGCTTTTTGATTCGGAAAAATTCAAATTATCCGAGCCGAAAAATATGAATCCCGAAGAAAGACAGAAAAAAGCGAAGGAGCAGTTTGAACCTTGGTTCGATTCTGCAAACAACTTTTTTGAAACTTTTCAATTTCAGTTTGCAAAGAATTGGTTTAAAGACTCCGCTTTTTTACTTCACCAAACAACAGAAAAGTATTATGTCACTATCCTTCTCGTTTTCACCGACTACAAGCCTAAAATTCACGACATAGAGAAATTAGGAAACCAGGTCGAAAAACTTCATTCCGCTTTCGGGATGGTTTTCCCAAAAAATACACCGGAAGAAAAGCGGCTGTTTGAACTCCTGCAAAGAGCATATATCGATTCAAGATATAATATGAATTACAAGATCGAAAAAGGAGAACTGGAATATTTGTCCGAGCGTGTACAATTGCTGAAAGAGTTGACGGAACGGATTTGTAAGGAGCGGATTGAACAGTTTACGAAGGAGTAAGCCAATTCATTAAACAGACAAAAGCATTCGCTAATACAAAAAAAGTGCGGCAACCTGCCTGAAAACAAGTTGCCGCACTTTTTTATTGAGCTCCTCCCCCCAAGGCCCGGTACAGATCGGTGACCGCACTGAGCTTCTCGAGTTGGATACTGATCGCCTCCAGGTCATTTTGCAGCCTGCTGTTCTGGGCTGTGATCACTTCCAGATAAGTGGCCATTCCACTCTTGTATAACTTTTGCGCGTCATCTGTGGCCTTATTGAGCATTGCTGTTTTTTGACGGACGAGTTCGAGGCGGTTGGATGCACCATTGGACCTGGCCATGGCATCAGACACTTCGCCTACTGCTGTCATCAGGGTCTGCTTGAACTGGATCACGGCTTTCTCCTGTTCTATGATGGCTGTTTCATGCGCCGTCCGCAGAGACCTTTTTCTGAAGATAGGCTGCGTGAGGTTCACCGCAATAGTTTTGGCCATCGACCCGGGAAGGTCAAACCATTGATTAAATTTAAAGGAATTAGAACCGATCTGCGGCGTCAGACTAAAAGCCGGGTACATCTGGGCTTTTGCCAGTCCCGTTCTTGCATTGGCATTTACCACTGCATATTCCGATGCCTTCACATCGGGCCGACGGCTCAGCAGCTGCGCGGGCACAGCAGCTGCAAATTGTTCTTCCGGCGTCACTTCCGCCAGGTTGCCGGCGCGGGCTATGCTGTCGGGATAATCTCCGCACAAAATACTCAGCGCATTTTCCTGGACGGCAATGTTCTGCAACGCCAGCGGTACCAGCAGTTCAGCCGTTTTCTTCTGGGCTTCGGCCTGGTTCACTGCCAGCGAAGTTATCTGTCCGGCGTTGTATTGCAGCTGCATCATATATAACGTACTGTCGCTCAGGTCAATGTTCCGCCGGGCAATGATCAGTTGTTCATCCAGGCTGATCAGATTATAATAAGCCTGGGCCACCTGACTGATGATCCGCGTTTTGAGTGCCGAAAGGTTTTCTTTCTGTCCAAAATAATTGGCTATGGCTGCTTCCTTTTGCATTTTGGCCTTTCCCCATATATCGACCTCCCAGGAAAGCTGCAGTGTGGCATCGTAGTTATCCATATACGACGTCCCGACAAACTGCTCGCTTAAAGAACCATTCAATGAGTTTTTGGACAAAAATGCCCGGTTAGCGCCAACCGAAAGATCCAGTGTTGGCAAAAGGCCCTGTCTGGCTTGTTTCACGGCAAGGTCGAGCTGCTCCATGTTTTTCATGGCAATGGCGACATCATTGTTTTTATTTAATGCTTTTTCGATCAGGGTAACCAGTTGCGGTTCTCTGAAAAAAGTCCGCCAGGGCAGCTGAATCGTGTCGGCGGTAACCGCTACTGAGGCACGGAACTGTTGAGGTGCCTGCGGATCGGTACGTGCGTACTTTTTACCGACCGTACATGAAGCCAGCCCCGCGGCCAGCATCAGTACGACAATTATATTTTTATTCATCGATTTCATTGTAGTTCATTTACAGGATGAAGCCTCTTGTGTTTTGTTCCTGATATTTTCTCCTGCAGGTACTGGAACAGCATGTAAAGCAGTGGTATCACGAATATCCCCAGAATGACGCCGCTAAGCATACCCATGGCCGCACCCGTGCTGATAGACCTGTTACCCGATGCCGAACCTCCTGTTGCCACCATCAGCGGGATCATACCCACGATAAAAGCGAGCGAGGTCATGATAATGGGTCGCAAACGCGACTTGGCCCCGTCGATGGCAGATTCCATGATAGAAAGTCCTGCTGCGCGCCGCTGAACGGCAAACTCTACGATCAGGATAGCATTTTTTGCCAACAACCCGACCAGCATAATCAGCCCGACCTGCACGTAAATATTATTATCAAGCCCTATGGCTTTTGTGGCTGCGAAAGAACCGACAATGCCGGTCGGAATAGAAAGCAGTACCGAAAGCGGCAATAAATAACTCTCGAACTGTGCGGCCAGAAGGAAATAAACAAACAACAAACACAATGCGAGAATGAACATGGTCTGGTTTCCTGCCGATTTTTCTTCAAGACTAAGTCCGGTCCATTCGTAACCATAGTCGGAAGGCAGCTTTTCGAACACATTCTTTTCGAGATTCTCCATCATATCACCATTGCTGACGCCCGGTACGGCCACCACCGTAATGTTCAGGGCATTGAAAAGATTGTAGCGGTCCACAGATTCAGGGCCATACACTTTATGTAATTTGATCAGCGTTTTAACCGGCACCATCTGGTTCTGATCATTGCGGACAAATATCTCGTTGAAAGCTTCCTGATCCATTCTGAATATGCCGTCCGCTTTCACATTTACGCGGTAAAATTTACCGAAACGGGTGAAGTTCAAGCTCTGATCACCGGAAAAATAGGTTTGTATCGCACGCATCATTCCGCTCACACTCACTCCCATTTGCTGTGCTTTGTCGTTATCTACCTCCATTTCCAATTGCGGAAAATCGGTACGGAATGTGGTATAGGCAAACTGTACCCCCGGCTGCTGCATGATCTGGCCAATGACCTTGTCGGACATCGCCTTCAGCGTGGTGGCGTCTTTACCGGTTTTATCCTGCAACACTACCTCCGCACCGCTGGTAATACCATAACCTTCCACGGGCGGGCTTCTGAACGCCATGATCGTCCCTTCTTTTACTGTGGAAAACTGAGCACTCATACTGGCCAGGATTGCATCGATATCCTTTTCCGCACCTCTGTCCTTTTTGTCTTTGAGTTTGATAAAGCCCACTCCATACGCGGGACTTGCACTGTTGGACAAAATATTGAAACCCGTGATGATCGAGCTGGTCTGCACCGATTCAAAGCCCGACAGGATCTTCTCCACTTTATCGGCCGCCGCAGTAGTACGGTCAAGGGCTGTTCCGGGAGGCATACTCAAACTGAAAATGATAAATCCATCGTCCTCCATGGGCACGAAGCTCTTTGGCGTGGTCATCATCAGCCAGCCCGCTATACCGATGATCAACACCACCAGACTTGCTCCCAGCCATTTTCTACTGATCAGGAATTTCAATCCCTTGATGTATTTGCCTGTGAGGTTATCAAAGCCCGCATTGAATGCCATGGAGAAACGTTTTCCGAAGCCCTGGCCTGTTGCCTTTTCACCATGTCCCTCCGCATGCGTGTTTTTCAAAAGCAATGCACACAATGCAGGTGTAAGTGTCAATGCATTTACCGCCGAAATGATGATGGCGATAGCCAGGGTATAGGCAAATTGTTTGTAGAAAATCCCCGATGAGCCGGTCATAAACCCGATCGGGATAAACACCGCCGACATCACCAGCGTAATGGAAATAACGGCACCGGTAATCTCGCTCATCGCACTGTGCGTAGCTTCCCTGCCCGACATATTTGAACCTTCCATTTTACTGTGCACGGCTTCGACGACGACAATGGCGTCATCGACCACAATACCGATGGCAAGTACAAGCGCAAAGAGCGTAAGTACATTGATGGTAAAGCCAAAAACCAGCAGAAAGAAGAAAGTACCCACAATGGCGACTGGCACAGCAATAGCCGGAATGATGGTAGAACGGAAATCCTGCAAAAAGATAAATACCACAAGGAATACCAGGATAAAAGCTTCGATCAGCGTCGATTTCACCTGACTGGTCGCTTCATCCAGACGTTCTTTCGTGCTCATCAGGCTGGTATATTTGATACCCGGAGGAAAAGACTTTGAAGCTTTTGCCAGTACATCCTGTACCCCAATCTCAATTTCGTTGGCATTGGAACCGGTTGTCTGCAGGATGGCGACCGTCACGGCATTTTTCCCGTTGGACGTGGTATTTCCGCCATAGTTCAACGAGCCAAACTCAATCCGCGCCACATCTTTCAGCCGGACCAGATCCGTACCGTTTCTTTTTACTACAATGTTTTCGTATTCCGAAACCTGGTTCTTTTTCCCTTTGTAACGCATCACATATTCCAGCGCCGCATCGGATTCCTGTCCCAGTTTTCCGGGGGCGGATTCCAGGCTCTGGTCGGCGATGGCCTGGTTCACATCCGCCGGTATCAGCCCGTAGCTTGCCATTTTTTGAGGATTGAGCCACACGCGCATCGAATAATCCTTTGCGCCGAAAGACTGCGCCTGTCCTACGCCCGGTACCCGTTTGATCTGCGGAACAAGGTTTATATTAACATAATTTTGCAGGAAAAGCTCATCGTATTTACTGTTGTCGGTCGTAAATACATTGAAGATCATGATCATACTGTTCTGCTGCTTGGAGGTGGTGAGTCCCATCTGGATCACCTCCTGCGGAAGTATGGGCGTAGCCTGTTGCACGCGGTTCTGTACGTTCACGGCAGCCTGATCAGGGTTCACACCCTGCTTAAAAATAACAGTTATAGAAAAAGAGCCGTCGTTGCTTGCAGTGGATTTGATGTACCGCATATTCTCCACACCATTGATCTGCTCTTCGAGCGGTGTCACCACCGAGCGTATTACAGCCTCACTGTTACCGCCGGGATAGCTCCCCGAAACCATCACAGTAGGGGGCGAAATGTCGGGAAATCTGGTAACCGGCAGTCGGGTCAGGCCGAGGATACCCAATATGAGCAGCACGACAGAGATCACCGTAGCCGTTACGGGCTTGTCTATTATATTTTTTAACATGATCTGATTTTATCTTTTGGATTATTGGGAAAGGGAGTCGGCAGCAACCGTTTTAGGTGCTACCACCATTCCTTCATTGAGGGCATCGATTCGGTTTACGGCAATTTTGTCGCCCGTTTGTACCCCGGATTTCACCAGATAATTCCTGCCCGATTTGCCGCCAATTTCGATGGGCGTCATCGCTACCTTATTACTGTCGGCTAGCCTGAACACGAAGAATTTATCCTGAATATCTTTTACAGCGGCCATAGGCAGGCTCAGCACGGCATCCAGTTCCCGATGGATCACGATCTTCCCCGAACCTCCGGAGCGTAACAGTTTATCCGGATTAGGGAAAATGGCTTTCATGCTCATGCTTCCGGTAGTACGGTCGATGTTCCCACTGGCGCTTTCCAGCTTACCCTTGTGGGCAAAAGTTGAACCATCAGCCATGATCAGCTCCACCGTTTCGCCCTTGCCCGTATCCGCCTTTTTGAAAGCAATAAAATCGGCCTCGCTCATTGAGAAATAAACAAAAACCGTATTGATATCCGAAAGGGTTGTCAATGGTACTTCGTCGGATGGCATTACAAGGTTTCCTATGCGGTTTGGAATACGACCGATGTAGCCGCTCACCGGTGCTTTGATCAAAGCAAAACCCGCGTTGATCTTGGAAGAACCCAAGGCTGCTTTGGCTTGTGCAACCTGAGCTGTGGCCGCATCGTAGCTTGCCTGTGCGGCACGGAGCTGCATGTCGGATACTACCTTTCCTTCCACCAGCGGGCGGATTTTTTCTATTTCAAGACTCGCGTTGGCCTGTGCTGCCAATGCAGATTTCAAACCCGCATCACTGTTGTTGACCTGTTCATTGAAGACTTCACCTTTGATTTTAAACAGTGATTGCCCTTTTTGAACATAGTCTCCTTCCTTCACGTAGATGCTCTCAAGATATCCGCTTACCTGCGCTTTCACGTCTACATTCACGCTTCCTTCTATGGCACCCGGATAGCTGGTTTCTACCGATGCATTGCCACTATTCAAAGTAATGAAATCCGTTTCCTGAGGCGGCATTTCGCCATATCCGCCATTATCTGCCTTTGTACCACAGGATGTAAATACGGCAGCTGCCGATAAAAGGTACAATCCGGCAAGCAATTGCTTTGCTTTATAATTTGGCTTAAACATTATTACAGAGATTAAAATTTGCGCAAAGAAACCTCTCTGTGCTGCGCATTGCGGGATTATTTGACTGAACCGTCGTTTTTGGCGACTGAACCGGCGGCTGTCTTAAACTGAACCAGAAATCATTTACATGATCGAACATCATCGTGGATTATCATACGGCCACTCTGCCATCGGTGGTCGGTAGCCGGCCGAAATTATCCGGTTCAGGTAATGTGAAAATTACGTTTTAGTATAGCATTGTTCCCGACTCAGTCCCCGATTTTTACGGTTCGGTGGATCATCGGACAGTCTGTTTACATGAATGTTTACTTTTGCCTGAGGATCCTATCCTGTGATTAGGTTTAACTTTACTGCAACTCATTACGACACAACTCACTCCATGCAGACAACCGCCGGCACATTGATCACAAAAAGAAGCAAGTCTATTGTACTGGCGGCGCTCTCATTTGTAATGTTCTACCTGCTGAGTTATATGCTTGACCCGTACGATGAATGGTGGGGAAATTATTTCAAAAGGACCTTTGCGGACATCCTGATGGAGTGGGCGTCCTCCCTGCTCTTCTGTATGTTGATCTCTCTTTCCAGTATTTTTATTCACGACAAGCTAAACCTTTATTTTTCATGGATGGAACGTCCATTGAAAAGACTCGCGGTTGAGACTATCCTCAACGTGGTGTGTGTGGTCGGACTGGTACTTGCACAAGTGCTGTGTATTTCTCTGTTGACCAACAGCAGCCCCGAAGTTTCCGGTAATGAGGACAAGGTATGGCAATGGCAGTGGGTAACTTTGAGTATTTTTATAGCCTTCACAATTAGTGCCATTCACACAGGAAATTACCTGATCACGAACTGGAAAAATGCGGCGCTTGAAGCGACGGAACACAAATTAAAATCGGCTCAACATAAACAGGCGGCGGCAGAAGCAGAACTACAGGCATTGCGATTACAGCTCGATCCGCATTTTGTTTTTAATAACCTGAGCGTGTTGTCGGAACTCATTTTAGAAGACCAGCAACTGGGATACAATTATGCCGAAAACCTTTCCAAAGTTTATCGTTACCTGCTTCGCAACTCAACGCGGGACCTTATCACGCTGCAGGAAGAACTGAAGTTTCTGAAAGCCTACATTTTCCTGCTGAAACACAGGGCAGGTTGCGGGATTACTTTTGAAATTGACATCGATCAGGCCCATCTTCACCTGCACCTTCCTCCCATGACTTTACAGCTTCTGATCGAGAATGCGATGAAACATAATAAATTCCTAAAATCCAACCCCTTAAAAATAGCTGTCAAAAGCGGTGAAAATATGGATCTTATTGTTTCAAATTCAATTCTCCCGTTAGAAAAGAAACACCCGTCGTCGGGTCTCGGCCTTCAGAATATTGCCCAGCGTTATCTTCTATTGTCGGACAGGACCCCGCAGATAGCAGCCGGTAATTCCCTTTTTACAGTATCAATTCCATTGATAAAATCATGATTAAGAACATACTGATCATTGAAGATGAAAAACCGAATGCCGACAGGCTCAAAAGGCTGATATCGGCAGTAAAGCCCGAGTCAAATGTTCTGCGGACGCTGGAAAGTGTGTCGGAAAGTATTGACTGGCTTCTGACAAATGAATGCCCCGACCTGATCATGATGGATGTGCGCCTGCCTGACGGACTTAGTTTTGAAATTTTCGAGAAGGTAAAACCAAAATGCCCCGTCATTTTCACAACAGCTTATGACGAGTACGCCGTCCGTGCCTTCAAAGTGAACAGCGTGGACTACCTGTTAAAACCCGTTGAGCAGGAAGAACTGGAATATTCATTCCGGATGGCAGAGGAAAGAATGCTGAAAAATCAGACCGTATCTATAGAAAATCTGCTAAGCCAGATCAGCAAAAAGGAATATCGAAGTCGTTTTCTGCTACCTTTCCGTGAGGGTTATAAAACAGTGGTTGTAAGTGATATAGCGTATTTACATTCAGAACTAAAAATAACAAAAGCCAAGCTTTTGAATGGAAGTGAGGAAGTACTGTCACAGACGCTGGAAGAACTGGAGCAGCAACTGGACCCGAAACTGTTTTTCCGCGTGAACCGACAGTTTATCATACATATAGATTCCATTCAACACGTCCACAATTATTTTAATGGCAAGCTCAAAATTGAGCTGAAGAAAAATCCTGATCTGGAGATTATCGTCAGCCGCGACAAGGCGACGGCGATTAAAACCTGGATGGATTTCTGAACGGTTCCACATTTATAGGCTTTTTTGTTTTCAAATCTAGCCGGAATACGTATCTTTTCGCAATATCCGGTAAGGAAGAAATGGAGGAAATAATGCTCCGCCAACGTATTTATAACATCTAAAAAGAAAGACATGAGCAACACTCGTCGTAAATTTATCACAACCTCGGTAGCATTGGCAGCGGGAACTGCGGCTGCAACAGCATTTTCACCGAGCGTGCAAAAAAGCAAATATCCTCTTGTCCATCACGTCTTTTTTTGGCTTAAAAACCCAAACTCCGTTGCAGATCGCGACAGGATCATTGAAGGATTAAAAACTTTGAGAAAGATTGAAACAATTAAAGAACTCCGCATCGGGGTTGTTGCCAGTACGGAAAAACGCGATGTAGTTGATAATAGCTGGGGAGTATCTGAGCTTATGTTTTTTGAGAACACTGCCGGCCAGGCCACCTACCAGACCCACCCTATCCATCAGCAGTTCATTAAGGATTGCAGTCACCTGTGGGAGAAAGTTATCGTTTACGATGCAATGGATGTTTAGTTGCAATGACCCGCTCGCCATCGAGGGACTGCTCACCGACTGATCCTGCACTACATCCGCCCCTCTACCGACTGGAGCCCATCGGCCAAGGATGTTTGTCGTGTGATCAGGTACACCGGTTTCATGCCGGAGCTCATGTGCGGCATGTTCCAGCATGAAATTGATAGCTTAACGAATTGAGAAAAGGGCGGGCTGAGCAGCTCGCCCTTATAAAAACCCTCACTACATAACTTCTCTGATGTATTGAGCTATCACCGTATCCGCTTCCGGCTTGTATTGAGATGTGTTTTTCTGAATATTCAACTCAATTTTACTCGGACTCATCTTATTTTTCGGAAAGAAGAATTTGAACCGGGCTACAACCGGATTCTTTTGCGCATCAACATAATTCACAAACAACTCATTAGTTTTAGTATGCTGAACCGAACTATTGTAATTATCTGTATCCGGCATGTAAAGTGAATCGACCTTGATACCATTTTCATAAAACATCAGAACAACGGAAAAGCCAGAACCGTAAGGCAAGCCAATTCTCTCAAAATATGCCTCATTACCTGGGGACGTATGTTCAATCACCTTGTAGTTTTCATCCATGGTCTTTGTCCAACGCCAGGTTCCAATGATATACGTAGACAATGGATCTTTGGAATTTAGATCCCAGCAGCTTGTGGTCGTGATGAAAAAAAATATGCAAATCACAACGTCTTTTAACAGGCGATTAAGAAAATCCATATATCACAAATTTTAAGTTTATAGTCACTTAATATTTTATTTATTTAGGCTTTACACCCAGACGAACCCTCAGCCAACTATCGTAGGCACCACTTCCGCCAGGATTCAGATTTCCCAGTGTAAACCATCCGTTATCTTCGCCATTCCATCCCCAGTTTATGTGATGAAACGTACTGATCGTACATTGGCAATCTTCCGGAAGCCCTGAATACGAGTAACAATAATTCATGGAGTGGTATCCGTCGCATACCCAGTAATGGGAGTCATTCAGATTTGCTCCGGCGGTAGTTCCCCCCATGAGCACTGGCCGTCCGAATTGTGTTTCGTTTTCCATCATCCCGATATCAGAAGTCCAGTTACCGGTTTTGGAATAACCCGCCCAGCTAAATCCATCCGAGATTTTTGCAGGTAGCGTAAATGTAGCGCAAACCAACGGAACGTTACTGGAATTCATGGCTGAAGATAAGTTGTACAATAGCCAGGATACCTGCAGTTCACCCGCGGTGAAACCGCTACACTGCTGCCGAACTTCTACCGGCATCGCATTGAAATTATAGCCCACGGAATAACCTCCGTCGATGCTCATGTTCTACCATTTTTTGGATTGTCCCGGCTTAGGGTATTGGCCCTGGTGTAGGCACTGATTTCAAAATGGCTCGCAGCAAATTCATCAATGTCCGACGCTGCAACTAAAAACGAAACCGGGCGTTCCTTTTCAACATCCGGATCTTTTACCGGCAATCCTTTTTCACAACCTGTGAGAAACAAAAAAGCTAAAATTAAAAAACGGGCGATCCTGGCGACCGGCTTGTTGGCCGCCAATGGTTTAAAATTTCCTTCCATAGTTTTAACCTTTGATAAATTACGTTACTAAAAGTTATAATTATCAAATGTTGAGTCTGGATCAGCGTGATGATTTAGAACCATCAGCCTAGAGGATAAATACCTGATTGCATACGCTTTGTTTTATTTGCTGGCGCCAACAAAACCCCGGGAGGGGAGCGTGTACATGACAAAGATAAAAAGGAGATGTTACATCCACCCCGGAAAAAACATGGAGAAGTAAAGGTATTTTTACGGTATTTTTTGTAGAAAATATATGAACTAAATGTTCGCAGCTTGCTGCGTTTTGTCAATGTTCTGCAGATAGCATTCCGCGATAGGGATACTTTGGCCCCCGACAGAAACGATAGGTTATGTGAAGATAAATATTGAAACGACGGTTCAAAAACGTGTCACCAGCTGGTCTGAAATGTAGTCAACAGGTCCTGTAACTCATAGTCAGCATTTGTAAAAATTCTGCAACCTGCGCGGTGACAGGCAGACCAATGAACTAATGCAAGGCCCCTGTTTCCGATTTAATTTTAGTAAGCTCCCCAAGCAATTTCGTTTCCCGGACAGCTTCGCTGATGTTAAGGCTCTCAGCGATCCTGACGATCTCGAAGTTCAACGTATCTATTTCGGTTCTTCTCCCCTTTCGGATATCCTGTAAAGTCGAAATAAGCTGACCGTCGGATGATTTGCTGATGAGTAAAAGGCTTTCTTCTACTTCAATCGGTTCCAGCAGGACGTTTTTAATTTTCGCGATCGTGACGCACTCAGCAATGATCCTACGGGCAATTTCAAGCGCCCGCGCATTCCTGTGAAATATACCATTATCGGCTTCCAGCAACGGACAAACAGAATTGAACACACAATTTGCGATCGCTTTTTTCCAGATAATATGCTGCATGTTTGCTTCACTTTTGAAGCTGAATTCCGGTGTATGAAGCTGTTTTACAATATGTTCCAAATGATCATAACTGCCCTGTTCTATTCCTATTGGGCTAATACCCACCGGCTTGAATCGGACCGTCAGATCGTCGACAGCCTGACTGGTAACGAACAATACACAGCGGTAAAGCTCTGAAAATTCCTGCTCGACGAAGGGCTGCTCCACACCCAGACCATTCTGAAGAAGGACAATGGGAGAATTGCCTGTTTTTCCTTTCAGTGAAACCGCCAGTTGCTGGTTTCCAAACGACTTATTGGCCAGAACAATAATGCCGTCTATCTCAGGCAAAGTGTCCAACGTCCTGATTTCTATGTCGGCCTCGCTCACGGTCCCATCCTGCATCTCCACCCTGATTCTTTCCGTTTTCACGCTGCCGTCGTTCACACTGCCCCTGATCAAGGTCACCTTCTGCCCCGAAATCCTGAGAAATACCGCAAGAGCCTTCCCGATCGCCCCCGATCCGAGAATATATATATGGTTTTTGCCTGAACGCATGTCGCTTGGAGATAATGTACGCAGGCAAAATTGGCTAAAAAAAGATCACAATAGCAGATACAGTTTTGTTGGTTTTGGCGATAACAGTTTGGGGCTTGAAATGAATTTGGTCAAAAAAAATTCGCCGGCCACGATGACCGGCGCTGTAAATCTTAATGCCTTCCGCGTCTTTTGTTAGGCTTATCAATTTCTTTGTTAAAAGTACCATCGGCGTTGAAAATCAACACTTTCACAGCGTCGGCGGTTTTGATTGCTACGTAGTACTCCCCGTCAACATTGGTAGCCGCCTCTTTGATCGCAGCTCCCGTGTAATTTGCATCAATGTAATCGGTTACGGCAACAGGAAGTGCTGTACTGTCAATTCTGGTCAGCTTGGCTTTGGGGGCATGCTGCTTCAATTCCCTGCCAAATGTTCCGTCTGCATTAAAAAGCAAGCCGGTAATCGTTCCGTCCGCCAGCACAATGGCTACCACTACCCTTCCCGAAACATCCTTCGCAGCATATTTGACTGTCGCACCCGGATAAGTTGAACTGATATAGTCCGTTATGGTTGTCGCCAGGTCGGCAGAATCAATCTCGGTCAGTTTTCCCTTGCAGGTCCTTACGGTCACAGAATCCGTCGATACAGCCAGTCTCGCGGCCGAGGCTACCAAAGTTTCGATGCCGGATGTAGCATCTGTTGCAGGAGATGGATTTGAGCTATTATTCTGGCAGGCACTAAACCAAATTCCACAGATCGCGAGCAATAGCAGGAGTCTTTTCATTTTAGTAGGCAATTTGAAGTGGATGATAATTTTACAATCATCACTTACGCCAACCGGCTGACCAGCGTTGCATAAGATTTAATATATGAGCATAACCAGCGCGACAATCACGATTTATGCTTTAATTAGGGTAACCCAAAAAGTAATTCCGCCGATGCATACAATTTTACCATTCCTGCTCGCGATGATAGCGGCCATCGTGATGCTGAACATGCTGGCCACCAAATTAAAGATTGCCTATCCGATCCTGCTCGTTGTAGCTGGTCTGCTGGTCAGTTTTCTGCCGGGCCTGCCGATGGTGCGGATCAATCCTGATCTTATCTTTTTTATTTTTTTGCCGCCCCTGCTCTTCGAGGCCTCCTGGACGATCTCATTCAAAGAGATGAAAAAATGGTGGCGCATCATTGGCAGCTTTGCCTTCCTGGTTGTGTTTTTTACCGCAATGTCCGTTGCCGTTGTCGCCAACCATTTCATTCCCGGATTTACCATTGCTTCCGGGTTCTTACTAGGCGGTATCGTATCGCCGCCCGACGCTGTAAGTACCGGCGCCATTACCAAATTTGTAAAAATACCCAGGTCCACTGCGACGATCCTGGAAGGTGAAAGCCTGCTCAACGACGCTTCTTCGCTGATCGTTTTCAGGTTTGCGCTGGTGGCTGTCGGGACAGGACAGTTTATCTGGCAGGAGGCGGCCCTGAGTTTTCTATGGATGGCGATCGGCGGCGCAGGCCTGGGTTTGCTGCTGGCGTGGGTCTTTGTTCAGGCACACAAGCGCCTTCCGCTCGACGCGCAGTCGGCCATCGCGCTGACGCTCATTGAGCCTTATTTTATGTACTGGGTGGCTGAACAAGTGCATTGTTCGGGTGTGCTGGCTGTTGTAAGCGGCGGCTTATATATGTCGGCAAGACGACTCGTGTTTCTGGACAGTGCCAGCCGCATCCGTAGTTTCAGTGTCTGGGAAAGTTTTGTGTTTATACTAAATGGCGTGGTCTTTCTCATCATCGGCCTGGAACTTCCCGAAATCGTGGAAGGCCTGCGTACCGAAGGTATTCCGTTACGTACCGCAATCGGGTTTGGGGTACTGGTGACTGGCGTGCTGATTGCTGCGCGCATGATCAGCTCTTATGCGGCCTTACTGGCTACGATGATCTTTCGTCCCGGCGTGGTCCCGCGTGCCCGTTCCAACAAAATGCGCTGGCTCATGCCCATGCTGCTCGGCTGGACTGGTATGCGGGGTGTGGTGTCGCTGGCTGCTGCCCTGGCTATACCCATCACATTAGACAACGGCACTGCTTTCCCGCACAGGAATATTATTCTGGTAATCACTTTTGTGGCTATACTGCTTACCCTCCTCGTTCAGGGGCTTACACTTCCTTATTTTATCAGACGAACTGAATTATTTGACGGCCTGGCCGAAGAAGGATCAGAAGAACTGACCAAACGGGAAATGAAACGCGGCCTGAAACAGCACGTCTATCAGTTTTTGAAAACCAAATATGAAAATGAGCTGAACGGCCATGCCGGTATGGAAAAATTCCTGAAACAATGGGAAGAGCGTGCCAAAGCCACCGACGACAGCTGGATGAACAACAAGACAAAAGCCATTTTTGTGGAAGTGCTCGAAGTCCAGCGGGAATACCTCGTAGAACTGAACAAAGATCCGCAGATCGACGAGGAAATCATCCGGCAGCAATTATATCAGATCGATCTGGAGGAAGAGCGGTTGAAAATTATTTAGCTCTACTTCGCTGCTTCAGTTTCTCCTTTCCTGAATTTCAGAAGTCGTTCCAGGAAGTCTACCGGTAGCGGCTTGTCCGATGGAAACTGGATCACCGATTTTGAAACTTTCAACCCTTTCAGCTCTTTGGCAAATTCGGCCAGCAATGCATCGCTCCATGGATTGGAAACGGTAACGTGCTTTGCAAACGCCGCGTAATAGATCAAAAATTTCTTGCCGATTTTGAATGCAGGTATCTGGTAACTGATCACTTCCTCCGCTTCAGGCGCTATTTTATGCACAAGATCACGAATGCTCTGCAGTCTCTCCTGGACATCCTGCGGTAATGTCTCGTGGTATTCATCAATGGTTTTGAAGTCTGTTTTAGCCATGGGGATTTTTAGGTTTAGATTGTTATTGGAATTGATATATTGATTGGGCTGGTTATACTCAAAAGAAAAAACACTTCGTGTTTTAACTAATTGGTTATGTTCCCTATGGGAAATTTTGTCTCCTGAGCCCCGGGTGATGCCCGAGGCTCAGGCATTTTAGCCCGTTGGGCTATTTGTTTGTAAATTTCATTTCCCCATTCCTCCATCGTCCTTTCCTCCTTCTCCCAATTTTAATTATCCTTCTCCGCCCAGGGCGATGCCGCGAGGCTTTAATATTTTAGCCCGTTGGGCTAGTTGATAGGAGCGAAAACTAATATTTTCTTGAAATTTTTATATATAAATAAATTATATATATTTGAAACATCTATTAGTTATGACTCATTCTTCCCACTTTAATTAAACCTTTATGGAAACGATTCAATTTTCCGGAAATGGACGCATCTCAGGCCTCGGCAAGGTAAGAAACAGCAGGTTGCTCACAGCCGTGGACATGACTCCTATGGTTGATCTTGGTTTTTTACTGATCACATTTTTCATGCTTACCACTACGTTATCCAGCCCTACGGCGATGTCAGTATTTTTTCCCAAAAAAACGGATGACGGCACGATGCCAATAAAGGCATCCAACGTATTAACTATTTTTCTTGGTGATAATGACGATATCCATTATCTGGACGGAATTGCGGCTACTGACGACAAGGCTTTGTCGGCTTTGAAGACTACCCATTCCGGCTTTGAGTTGAGAAATATTATTTTTGCGGCGCAGCGGCGTGTCAGTTCCATGCGGCGAAATGCAGGTGAAAACGCTGAGACATTTACGGTAGTTATCAAACCAACGGCAGGTTCCAGTTATAAAAACATGGTAGATGCAATGGACGAAATGGCAATCACTAGGACGAGCCGCTATGCGCTGGTCGACGAACTTACTCCGGCAGAATCAAAACTTTTGGCAAACCGGCAGAATATAAATAGACGCATTCCCACAAAAACGGGGCATCTTAAATAAAGAAGGGACAACCCACTCTTCGCTGGCTACCCCTTCCTTCGTCATTCTTTTTTACTGCCCTTTTGCCATCTTCCCAATTTCCTGAAAGAAAAATACCAGGTCGCGGAAAGACACAAACATGTTACTTCCACGGGGATCGTGACCTGCGTCCTGAACAAGCACCGTGTAGCCGGTGTACATGTGCCAGAGATCGTCGATCAAGGTAGCAGCGTCGCTTTGAGAGAGCAACTCTTGAACTTTGTGGCCATAGGCGAGCCGCAGCGAGTCTTCCGACTCTTCATTTTGGTTGGTGTGCATAAATTATGATTTTTGGAAATGATAAAAAATGCCTTGTCTTAGGTGTCCAAACGCTCATAGAAGCGATTAGGAGGCTTTCGCCGATCCTCACCATAACAAGGCAAAACTTTTAAATTCTTCATACTCTATGATTTTTTTGGAATGCGAATATTTGCAGGATTTTGCTAAGAAGCAAATATGAATGGGGCGACATAATACCTGACCTTTGTAATTTACATTCCCTTTCCTCCTCCAACATTTTTAATTCTCTCTCCTCCGCCCCGGGCGGTGCCGCGGGGCTCAGGTATTTAAGCCCGTTGGGCTATTTGGGAGTTATATTTAAATTCCCATTCTCCCCTTACTCCTTTTCAAATTCTCTCCTGTACCCTGGGCGATGCCCTAGGGCACAGGTATTTGAGCCCGTTGGGCTATTTGGGAGTTATGATTGTGAATTCTCATTTCTCCCTTACTCCTTTTCAAATTCTCTCCTGTACCCTGCGCGATGCCCTAGGGCACAGGTATTTAAGCCCGTTGGGCTATTTGGGAGTTATATTTGAATTCCCATTCTCCCCTTACTCCCTTCTCCCTTTCCTCCCTCTTTAAACAAATATTCCTCACAAAACCAGGGATTAATAATTCATCCCCGCTTATAGATTAATGATGAATCCTTGCCTACTTTTAATGATCATAATGCTGAGAGGCTGATATCCATTTACTAAACCCCAAAATGATGCAAACAAGATTCGGGAAAACCGGGAAATTAAATTTAAAAGCTGTTTCATTATGCGCTGTGCTGCTCCTGGGAGGAACACTGTTATCATTGACGTGGAATAATCCACGTACCTGGAAACTGGGTGTCGCTTTGTACACTTTTAACCCTTCGTCTTTCGAAGGACAGCTCAACAAGGCCGACAGCGCAGGCCTGAAATATGTAGAAGGCTTTACATTCGGAAAGTCCATCCCCGAACTGAAAGATTCTGCGATCATGAACCTTTCTCCTTCTGGCGTCAAAAAACTCAAAGCGTTCGTGGAAAAAAAGGGCCTGAAAATGGAATCGATTTACCTCGTGGGTGGCAAAACGGTGAACGACTGGAAAAAGGAATTTGAAGTAGCGAAGAACTTCGATGTAAAGTATGTGACTGCGGAGCCGCCCGTCCGGATGTGGGACAGTATCGACAGTCTGGCCGGAAAGTACGGCGTTAAAGTAGCGATCCATAACCACTGGAAAGGAACGAGTGCATACTGGCACCCCGATTCAGTGCTCGCAGCCTTGAAAAACCATCCGAATTTTGCGGTTTGTGCCGACCTTGGCCACATGCCCAAGAGCGGGATCAACCCGGTGGATGCCTTGAAAAAACTGAAAGGTCACGTGATCGCTATTCACTTGAAGGATATCGCAGCTTACAATGACCCCAAACTGGTGGATGTGGTGGTAGGAACCGGCGTGATCGATTTTCCGGCGGTTTTTAAAGAACTGGAAAATCAGAAGTTCAACGGACATATCATTATCGAACGCGATCGCCAGGAAAAGCCAAGCAACCTGGCCTCGGTGATTCAAACGGTGAAGTATTATAAAACCACCTTGGGTTTGAAATAACCGCATACAATCCCGAAGGAATGTATTTACTCTGGAAAACGATATTTTGACAAAAGCTGAACCCCGCGAGGGTGACATTGTCGAAGCGATGTCACCCCTGCGAGATTTAAGTTTTTCCATTGGGCCATTTATTATAATAATTTCAGCCCTTTGGACTTTCTGTTTCTGTTATTGCTGCACATTTTTTAATTTAATCCTGCATTTAACGAACAGAAAATGAGATCGGTTTTTGTATTCTTCCTTGTGTTATCGTTACAAGTTACGGCAACTGCGATGCCATTGCCCAGGAATAGCCCCGAGCTTAATTTTGAAGTATTCTGGCAGCTTTTTAACAAACATTATGCACATTTTGAAACCCGGCAGGTTGACTGGCAACAACAGTACAAGCTCTTTAAACCAAAAGTAAATTCAGAGACAACACCGGAACAGCTCTTAGCGATCTTTAACGAAATGGTGGCCCCGCTCAAAGATGGCCACGTCGTGATCTCACCAACAGGTGACCTGCCCGCTTCTGCCAAATATGCTCCGTTTTACAAGCAATTCCCTTCCAAAGAGTTACAGGCACAGTTTCACAAAGTCACGCTTGATATTCTTTACCAACAAGGTTTTGGACAACTGAAAAAATTCAATAGCATGCCTTACGATATCGGCGGATATTGCCGGTCGAAACACTATGGCTATCTCCGGTTAAACGGCTTTGGCGGTATGCCGCTGGAGGTTTTTAACAAACAACTTGATGAAATGGTCACGGAGTTTGCCGATGTCAAAGGACTTATTATCGACATTCGGATCAATGGCGGGGGCTCCCCTGCCTTTTTAGACGCGCTGGCCGGGCGGCTGACCCAGGTGAAGAGATTGGTAGGGTATGGCCGCACCCGTATCAATAAACGTAAACATGAATACAGCCCCTGGAATGCATATCACATTACCCCGTCGGACGGAAAACAACTTGTCAAACCGACAGTGCTGCTGACGAGCGGCTCCACCATCAGTGCAGGCGACCATTGTGCCTTGTATTTAAAGGAATTGCCTTATGTAACGCTGATTGGAGAGCATACCAATGGTATTTTTTCACCGATGCGCGGCGAAAAGCTGCCAAACGGCTGGGAAATTTCATTATCTGACGGACAGACGGTCAGTAGCCGGCGCGTGAGTTATGAAAGTAAGGGAATTCCTCCCAACGTCGCAGTAGTACATCGGCGAAGTGATATGGAACAAGGTGTCGATCACGGTTTATCAACAGCTTTGGATTTCCTTGATACCGATTCCGACGAACTGGCTTCCAAGACCTTGTGCTATGAACAGCTGGCGATCAACTTTTACGCGGATAGCCTGCTGCCCAACAAAACTTATGGAGACATTACTGCATATTCAACGGGCTTAGTGGAAGAAGATGCGACTTTACTGGCACCGTTTGCAAGCAAATGTTATTCATTGAACGCGGTCAGCAAATCAGACGGCCTGCAGAAACGGGTTCAAGCGGAACAGTTAGCGGATTCTGCCTTCTATCGCCAGAATGTTCAGAGCCGCTTTTATGTAGGGCTTCGCCGGCCGATCCGGTCGCAAACGCGGTGGCCGTTTGCCAGGCGAAATTCCCGCAGGCTGACCGTTGCCCATCATATTACGATCGGCGACAAAAACTATGTTCGCCTGCATTTAAGCCAGGGAGGCTGGAAAGGGGAAACGGTATTGGTAGTTGTCGATAACGCCGGCCATATCGTTGAACATTGTTTCTTGTCCTACAACTATCTGAGCGGTCCGTTTTATCAATAAATATCGGCGGCGGCAACTACCTGGCCGCCTTTTCCAGCAATTTCGCAATATCCGTCAAGTTCCTTGACCTGGCGTGCTGCAATGCACTAACCCCGTCTTTGTCCGGAATATTGATATTGCACCCCGCGCCAATCAGGAGCTCAACGATTTCAACATGTTTTTTCCCGCCATTTCCGAGAACAACCGCCTCCATCAATGCTGTCCACCCCAGCCGGTTCACATGATCGATCGGAAAACCCTTGGTTGTAGTTAAAATCCTGACCACTTCCACATGTCCTCTTTCGCAGGCCGGAATCAGCGCGGTTCCATTGTACCGGTTGAAAACATCAAAACGGGCACCTTTGCTTAAAAACAACTTCACAAATTCCGTTTGACCTGAGGCCCCTGCCAGTAAAAAAGGACTGTCCAGCCGGTTGTCCTGCCTGTTCACATCGCCACCGTGTGCGGTAAGCAGCCTGGCCATTTCCAGATCATTGGCTTCGGTGGCGATCAGCAACAGAGATTTGCTGTTTTCGTCCTTTGTCTCTACATCCGTTCCCTTTTTCAATGCTGCCTCTACAACAGCATATTGTTTGTTTTTTACAGCCTCAATAATAGAACTTTGCTGTTCGGGCTTATTATGGTCCATGTCATTAGCGGATGAGCAGGAAGTCAGGAAAAAGAATGAAAAAATGAAGCGTAAATTTCCCATGGTTTCAGAATACGATTTTCCCGCGATGTATCAATGATTTAACCGGCGATATCCTGGAAACTGCTTCTGCCGAGCAGCTTGCATCTATCAACACTACATCTGCCTGGTCACCAGCCTTTGGCCAGCTCCGGTTCCCTTTATCATCCAGCGGCAGAACATTGTGAGTGGCCAGTTTCAGGATTCTTGACAGGTCAAACTCTGTCCGGTATCCATATAGCTGGGCAGCCAGGTTTGCTTTCTGCAGAATACTGCCGGTACCAAAAGTACTCCACCAGTCGATGATACAGTCGTTGCCGGCAACGACATCCACGCCATGTTTATACAAAACGGGTATCGGCATAATTGTGCTGCCAAACGGTATCGTAGAAGCAATTCCAACTTTTGCGTTGGCCAGCTTTTCGGCTGTCTCCTCAATTTTCACTTTATCCAATTGCGCCAGCGCAAAGCTGTGGCTTATGAATGTTTTGCCTTTCAATACCGGGTTTTCAATCACTTTATCGATCAGATAATGAATCGTTTTCATACCCGGATCGCCGCTTTCATGCAGGTGAATATCAATGCCCTTGTTGTTGTCGAGGGCGAGCTGGACGACAAAATCCATGTGTTTTTCAATGGCACCGTCAATACTGGTAGGATCCAGGCCGCCTATGAAATCAATGTCCATTTTAGCAGCTTCTTTCATCAAATCCTCGGACTTGGTATAATAGATCCCATGCTGCGGAAACGCAACCAGCTCAGCCTGAAAGGACTCTTTCTTGTTTTCCAGTGCCTTTTGTAGGTTTTTCAAAGAATTAAGGCCGGAAGTCGGATCAATATTGACGTGCGACCTTGCATAGTTGGTACCATAAGACTGCATCAGCTCGATCAGTTTTTCGGTACGGGGAACGGACGTTTTGAGGAGCTCAGGGATTATTTGCTGCTCATAGGCAATCATATCCTTCACCGTTCTGTTCTTCGCCAGTTTTGCTTTCCAGGGTAGTCCGTAAAATGTCTTGTCCAGGTGAATGTGCATATCCCTGAACGCCGGAAGCATCAGCAATCCTTTGGCGTCAATCGCATTTGCATCAGCTTTATTGGGAAGGATGGCCTTTATGTTCCCATCATGTATTTCAATGTTAAACAGTTCCGTTTTTGTATGGACCACTTCACCATCTTCATCGTACCCGAAACCGGTTTCCAGCCTTACATTCTTTAAAGTATAAGACCTATCCGCTTTGACGGACTGGGACTGCTGTGCACCAATTGCGGCAGGCGCCTGCAAAATACCTGTGCCTGCCGCAAGCAGCACAGATGAACTTTTTAGAAAGCCCTTCCGGGAAATTGATCGTGGTTCCATAACTTGTATTTTTATACAAAATTAAGCAGGCATATACTAAAAAAATGGTAGCATTCATGCTATAACTTGTACGATTTATAACATCTCCCTGAATTCTCTCGGCCCCATTCCTGTTTGACTTTTAAAAAATTTGGAGAAGTAAGCCAGGTCATAAAACCCCAGATCGTAGGCAATTTCCTTGATCGGTTTTTTGGACGTAAGCAGCAATCGTTTGGCTTCAAGGGTCAGCCGGTTGTGGATCAGCGAGGTGGCGGAAGCATGGAAATGCCTCTTGCAAAGGATATTAAGATAATTAGGCGAAATATTCAGTTTTTCTGCATAGAAAGACACCGATTTTTGCTCTCTGAAATGGGTATTGATCATCGAATTGTACTCAAACAATACAGGCTTGGCGTGGTAAATTCTCAGATCTTCAAAGGCCTTCTCCGCTTCCCGGCTTACCATTTGGGCAATAATCCTGCACCTGGCGCTGATGATATCCCAAAGGATTGTTTCTGATGTAAGCTCTGATGCTATCGCCTTGAATTCGTACAAAAGCTCCCGGAATATCTGAGGGGACAGGTTCACCACCGGGTGATTCTGATAGTGCACCAGATCGTACCGCAGCGAGTGGGTAAAGGTTTCAAAAATACGCTGGCTTACCATGATCTGCTGTGCCACTGTGCCGTCTCCGAGCTTCCAGGAATGCACCTGATCGGGGAACAACAGATGGATCTGATTGGCAGTAACATGATGTTCAACAAAGTCAATGGTATGTGTACCGCTTCCTTCTTCAAATAAAAGAAAGAGGAAGAAATCGTGTTTGTGCGGTTTTTCAATCAAGTGGGCGCCACGGATCTGATGGTACTGAAAACTGCTGTCAGCTTGCAGGTCCATCCTGAATTCATTGATCCCAAGCGTCGGTATATTATCCTTTGCTTTCACGCCGCTGCATGTTTTGATCTGCCTGTGCTATTACTTCCGCGATGCGTTTTAGCCGCGTTTCCGGGCGTTTGGCCATCACAAGCCATTGTAAAATATACCGTTTCTTGGATTTGCTCAGATCCAAATAATAGCTTTTCACATCCGGTCTTTTCCGGAACTCCTCCTCCATATCCGCAGGAACAATGAGCGCTTCCACATCGTCCAGAATCGTCCAGGAGCCGTTTTTTTGGGCAGTTTCAACGCTGACGATACCCACCGGCATCATCAGTCCTTCTTCCGTGAGCCTCTGAATTTTATCCTTATTAATTTTCGACCAGACACTGTTGGCTTTTCTCCTGCTGAAAAACTGCATATACCGTTCCTCGTCCAAAGGCTTCGCCAGGCTGTCTATCCAACCGAAACAAAGTGCTTCGTCCACGGCTTCACTCCATGTGAGGGTCGGTAAGGCCGATTTCTTTTTGTAGTAAATCAGCCAGACCGACATTTCCTTATCGTGATGTTCCGCCAGCCACGCTCTCCATTGCTGCTGGTTCGCAGGACAAAATGTATTCAGCTCCTTTTCCTTCATGATCCGCCGCGAATTTTACCAAAAATAGCTTTTTGGGTGATTGAAATCCTATCTGTACAACAAAGAAAAAGGGCCGTAGTGACAGCCCTATGTCATAAGTAAATCCGGAAGATCAAAAAATATTCAACGAGAAACCGTCACCCGCAGGAAAGTGGCGGGGATTGAGGTCTTACTTTGATCGGCACTCTGATTCTGGCGGTTAAACAACTCTTCAAGCTCGTGCTGCAAATCTGCGGCCTTTCCGTTTTTCTCAGCGGCTTCAAATGCGTTCATCGTCGGCCCATAGTAGTTTTTGAACATACTGACGAGTTCCGCGGGTGAATAGGGTGCGTTAAATACAAAGGTGTCTTTAAAGAACGAAATGTTCTCGTTTGCTATGCCAGCCGCCTCAAAGCGCTCGATCACGTAACTTTCCACACCCCACAACATCGGACTGATAAACCCTTCCGGCGGCGGAGGCGTGTATGCTGAACTGATCCTCAGGATCTGAGCTACCAGCGTGGGATCTCCCGGTATCCAGTTTCCCATAATAATTCTTCCGCCAGGGCGGGTTACCCGCACCATTTCCTTCGCCACATCCAAAGGCTTTGGTGCGAACATGACGCCGAAAATACTGACTACCAGGTCAAATGTTCCGTCCTTGAGTTTACTTAAATCCGTCGCATCGCCTTCACGGAACACACAATTTGTCAGTCCTTCCTCCCTTACCCGATTGTTTCCAGCCTCGACGAGGTTCCGCGCAATGTCAACACCCAGGACATGGGCACCGAGCTTTGCTTCCGGTATTGCGGTAGTGCCGTCGCCACAGCCCAGATCAAGAACGTTAAGCCCTTTGGTAATACCCAGCCTGGCTACCAGCTCAGCACCGCTTTCCCTCATAGTTTCAGCGATGCGGGTGAAGTCACCTTTTTCCCATAATGCCTTGTTTGGATTCATACAGTTCTTTTTTTAGTTGATAAAAAGAAAATATTGATACCTTAAAGTACAAAATAGCATTGAAAATTGAATAGCAAACAATCTGTATTTCAACTCCTTATTACCATTCCTGAGCAAACGGTAATATAATAGATCCTAAGTGTTTTTAAAGCGGCTTTCAATTTCCGTCACCCATCGCAGGGCCTTAAAACAAGATTTAGGAGAAGCCGGTTGTTATCAGGAAACGGAACAGTAGCATGATCAATTTATGAATAATAGGTTATGTAAGCCATTTTATGCTTTATTTAAGTAATTAATCAAGTTAAAATGAGCAAGCTAAACTACAAAAAAGGAACAACTGCTGTTTGGGCAGGTGAAACGGGGCATTTCCCCAACGGCGCCACCACGGCTCCCATTGTAAACAGTGTGGCATTTGCTTACACAAACCTCGACGAATGGTACGAGGTAGCCACCGGAAAATCCGAGGGGCACATTTACAGTCGCAACACAAACCCCACTGTTCAGGTCCTGGAAGAAAAAATCTGCCAGCTCGAAGGTGCGGAGGCGGCTATATCCTTCGCCACTGGTATGGGCGCGATCAGCAATACATTGTTTGCATTGCTGGGCCCGGGAAAACGGGTGGTATCCATCAAGGATACCTATGGCGGCACGAGCCGGCTGTTTCTTGATTTCCTGCCGGCATATCATGTGGATGTGACACTCTGTGAAACCATCAGCCATGACGAAATAGAAGCCGAGGTGGCCAAAGGCTGCGATTTGCTCTACCTCGAAACGCCCACGAACCCCACCTTGAAGGTAATCGATATCGAACGGTTGTCGGCCGCAGCTCGGAAAGTAGGTGCTATTGTGGTGGTGGACAATACTTTTGGTACGCCTATCAACCAAAATCCTCTGAAGCTGGGGGCGCATCTGGTGGTCCACAGCGCAACAAAATTCCTCTGCGGACATTCCGACGCGATGGGCGGCTTGCTTTGCGGCGATAAAAACCTAGTTAAAAAAGTATATGGATTCCGCGAGATCAATGGTGCCAGCCTGCAGGCCGACCCGGCTTACCTGATCCTCCGGGGCATGAAAACACTGGAATTGCGGATTGAGCGGCAAAATGCTTCCGCCCTGAAAATCGCGCGGTATCTGCAGACACATCCTGCCATTGAAAACGTATATTATCCGGGGCTTGAAACACATCCCGGGCACGACATTGCAAAAAGGCAAATGTCAGGCTTCGGAGGCATTATGAGCTTTACTTTGAAAGGCGGCTACGAAAATGTCAAAACATTTTTGCAATCATTAAAACTCGTCCATCTCGCCGCCAGCCTCGGCTCAGTGAGTACATTGGCAGGTCCGCCACGCACCACAAGCCACGTTGAGCTCACAACAGAGCAGCGGGCCTTGCTAGGCATCCCGGAAAGCCTGGTCCGTTATTCTGTCGGTATTGAAAACGTAGAAGACCTTACCGCCGATCTTGAACAAGCTTTGTCCTTTCTCTGATACTTATAAGCTTCAGTGTTATCATGAAACGATTGTTCGCCGTACTTTTTCTGCTGACAGCTTTTGGCAGCCAAGCACAAAAGACCATATCCGCCAGACAAATACAGGAATTTGACAGTTACGTGGAAACTGTCAGAAAAGAATGGGGAGTACCTGGTATGTCCATTGCGGTCGTGAAGGACAATCAGGTTATATTAAAAAAAGGTTACGGTGTAAGGGAAATCGGCAAGCCTGAGAAAGTAGATACCCAAACGCTATTTGCCTGCGCCTCGACCACCAAAGCGATGACGGTGATATTAATGGGAATGCTGGTCGATGAAGGTAAGGTGCGGTGGGATGATCCGGTTTACAAATACCTGCCCGAGTTACAGTTTTCAGATCCCTATACGACCCGTGAAATCCGCGTGCGCGACCTGCTGATCCACAATACCGGCATCGGGAGCACGGATTTCTTTACGGGTTACATGAATATCCCGGTCAATGAAATGCTCAGGAGGATGATCTATGTAAAACCGCAGTACCCGGTGCGCGGTGGCTTTGTTTACCAAAACATTATGTACTCCGCTGCAGGGAGGATCATCGAAAGGATAACGGGCAAATTGTGGTCTGATGTGATACAGGAACGGATTTTTACCCCGCTGGGCATGACTCAAACCGCTCCGAAACGAAAGTTTATCAAAACAAACAATGTAACGCGGCCCCACGACAGCGTCAATGGTACAATTCAGGTACTTGAATATGGGAACGATAGTGAAATCGGTTCCGCCGGGGCGGTGTGGTCATCGGCGGATGACATGAGCAAATGGATCATCTGTATGCTCGACAGCAGCAAATACGCAGGCGGACGATTGGTAAAACCTGAAACCTGGAACGAAATATTCAAAGCACAGAACTTCTTCCCCGCATCGGAATACCCCACGATGGAAATACTGAAACCCAGCTGGATGACTTACGGGCTGGGCTGGTACCAGCACGATTACAAGGGCAAAAAACTAAATTTCCACACCGGCAGCCTGTCCGGGCTGACGGCCATTACTGCCCAGCTTCCTGAAGAAAAGTTCGCTATTTACATATTCGGAAATTATGACCATGCCGAAGTAAGGCATGTACTGATGTACAAAGCTATCGACCATTTCATATTGGGTGGAAACCGGGACTGGAATAAGGAATTCAAAACTTTGTATTCGAAATTAAAGGATGAACAGCGCAAAAGGGAACAGGAACTGATTGCGAAACGGGTACCGGATACTTCACCTTCTTTACCATTGGCACAATATGCAGGACGGTACGAAAGCCCGCTTTACGGGGAGGCAGAAGTCAATTTGAGCGGTAAGCAGCTTGTCTGCAATGTGAACAATGTTGTAAAAGCCACCGTGTCACACTGGCATTACGATACGTTTATGGGTCCTTATGAAAAAGCATCGGACAACAAGGCAACCGCCCGCTTCTCATTAAACAGCTCCGGTAAGGTCGACATACTGTTTTTTAACGGAATGGAATTCAGGAAAAAGTAGTGGCTGTATGCAGGTGGCGAAACCTTGATCAACCTTAGTGAATGAATCCATACAGAATAAAAAAAGCTGTTACCAATTTTTTGACCGGCGAGTATTTTACCGACGCGCTCCGTGTGACCATCAGCATCGTTTTGCCGGCGTGGGTACTTTTTGCTTATGACCTGCCGCAGGCGGCCATTGCAGTAGGACATGGCGCACTGCTGATTGGCCTAACCGATTCACGGGGGACCATCGGGGACAAGCAGACAACATCTGTCGTCAGCATTTTGCTTTTCTTTTTCGTTTCCGTCATTTCCTCGTTATCCTGGCCATACCCGTGGCTGATGGGCGGAATATTCTTCACTGTAACCCTGGGTTGCGCCATGCTGATGGTGTATGGCAGCCGGTTTTCGATCACTGGAACGGCCGCCATCATACTGATGATCTTCATCTGGGGCCTGAAGCCCGCCAACGGACTGGAATTCAGCTTATACCTGTTAGCGGGAGGTATCTGGTTTTACATTGTCAGTCTGGTACAGTTGCGGATCTGGCCTGTGCGTTACCTGAACTACGCAATTGCGGACTGCCTGCTGGCTACCCACGACTTCCTCAAAGCGAAAGCACTCTTTTATAATATCCAGGTGCCGCTGGCCGATTGCTATAATAAGGCGATCCATTTGCACAGTCATGTCAGCGAGAAGCAGGAACAGGTACGCAGCATTCTGCTCCGGGACAAGTCCGCCATGCAAGCGGAGAACCGACAGGGCCAGGCTCTTTTGTTTGCAGCCTCCCGCTCCATAGACCTTTATGAGCAGATTACCGCCATTCACCATGATTACGGTTTCCTGAGACATGCATTTAAGGTAACCGGGGCACTTGATCTGGTGGGGCAGATGATCGGGCTCATGGCGGATGATATCAGGGATATCAGCGAAATGGAACCATTCAAAAACCCGGAAGAACCGGGCCTTGCGTCGGCTCGTCAGATGCCGCTTCTGGAAGCGAGGTTTGTATACATCATCCAAAAAGAAGATGAAGTTAATGCACGAATCTTGTCAAAACTGCTGGCCAATCTGAAACAGATCTATGAAGATATACGATTGATCTACGGTGCTTTACGGAATTACAATGAGTTCCTGCCAAAAAATGAGCCGCAACCCGAGTACAATTATTTTGCGCCGTTTCAGGATTTTGGATGGAGCCAGCTTGCCACGAATTTCAGGTTCAGCTCGCCGATATTCAAATTTTCGCTCCGGCTGGCCATCACCTGCCTGTTTTGCTACACCCTGGCCAACATCCTGCCGCTGGGCAAATACAGTTACTGGATCCTGATCACCGTCGTGGTTATCATGAAACCGGCATTCAGCCTGACCCGCAAACGCAATATGCAACGTCTGACAGGCACACTGATCGGGGTTGCGCTGGCGCTGGTAATCCTGGCGCTTGTCCAAAGCACAATGTTACTGCTGGCGTGGTTTATGATTTTTTTGGTGGGTTTTTTCACCTTCAACCGAACCCATCACATGCTCAGTGTGGTCTCGCTGACGCCCATGGTGATCATCGCGCTCAATGTGTACGGGAACAGCGATCCCGGTTTTATCGTAGAACGCGTATATGATACGCTGATCGGCTGTGCCATAGCTTTTGCCGCTACCTATATGTTTCCTTTCTGGGAGGCAGGCCGATTGCCGTTTTTAATGAAAGAAGTCCTGAAAGCCAATACCAATTATCTTCAGAACCTGCTGCATGCTATTTCCGGAAAGCCGGAAAATGTTACGGGCTACAAGTTATCCAGAAAAAATGTTTACATCATGCAGGCCAATTTGTCGGCTGCTTTCCAGCGCATGCTTGGTGAACCCAAAAACAAAATAACAGAAACCGAAAATATCTATCATTTTCAGATGCTTAACCACATATTATGCTCCAATATCGCTTCCTTGTTTTTGCTTTTAAGGTCCGGTCTGCTGGAATTGAACAAGGAAGGCGAGCAAAAGCGGATTGATCAGGCAATCGGGTCTTTGCAGGAAAGCATCAGATTAATAGAACAGCTCAATGAAGGTGTCGCCTCCAATAGGGCCGGAATCACAAAACGACATGATGAAGCCCCGGATAACCAGCATGAGCACCACGATCAGCTCCATCTGCTGATCGATGTGGTTGACGACATCCGGTACTGCAGCCAGGCGTTGCAGATCAGTAAGTTTTGAAAACAATGGTATGCCAGTCAGCGCCAAAAGTCAATCACACCAAAAGCTGAAGTCCCGCGGGAGGGGTTATGTCCTCTACTTTGAAAATGATCCTGGCATTTACAAAACCTTCCTGCATCGTAATTTTTTTGATTGCCTGATTACGGTCTGCATCCTGGAAAGGACGTGAATTCAAAACCAGGGTTTTCGGGACTTGTAAATTGATGGCTAAGTCCCCGTCGTCGTTTGTTGCACCCAGCGGCATCCAGCCCCTGCCGATTACCAGGATTTTTTCAGTTTTGTCGCCTCCGTCGAAAATCGATCTCGTGATCGCGCCGACCACAGAACTGATAATCGAGCCCACACCCGGAATGGCCTCAACAGCCACACCCAGCGCAGAAGGAAATGATTTCAGAAAAAACCTTTCCAGTTTTGACACTTTTTCAATGGCTGTCAGTTCTGCTTTCAAAATGCAGTCACCCAGTATTAATTCCTTAAAGAAAAGTTTGTCTTCAAACGGTTCGTTTTCCATACTTTTCTCCACATTATCCGCCAGTTTGATCGACCTTACTGTGGTAACGGAAGCCTTTGTAACATTGGGAGCAACAAGGGTTACTGAAAGTGCGTTTACACCTTCCACTTTCTCCTCCGCGGTTCCGTTTTCGATCACCAGAACACTTTTGAGCATGATCTGCACCATTTTGTTTTTCATATCCTGTTTTTGGGTTGAGAATTGATAGCAGACCTATAAGTGAACTCTTTACGCTATTTCCTCTGTGCGTGACCCGAATTTTCATCAGATATTATTAAGAGGCATAAAATTTTTCCGAGTGCTGAAAAATCTTGCAACATAGTTGCACAAGTTGTTATATTTGCAACATAGTAGCACAAACTACCTGTTCTCATTCCTGTTTTTCAATGATCCAAAAAATGAAACTGAACCGAAACCTTGTCTGGCTGTTGCTGATCGGAGTAACAACTTTGTTTACACAATGCAAAGACTCAGGCGAAGAGCTTACCCCGGACGACGAAAATGAATTGATCACGTCCGTTACACTTAATTTTAAGGAGTCCGGTACGGGCACCGTTACTTCATTTTCTTACAAGGATCCCGACGGTGAAGGTGGAAACGCACCTACGCGTTTCGATGCCGTTTCACTGAAAGCCAATACGGAATACACCCTGACGGTCGAGTTTCTGGATGAAAGCAAAACGCCTGTCGACAATATTACCGAGGAAATTGCGAAAGAATCTGACGAGCACCTGCTGGTATATACGCCAAGCCCGGCAACGTTGCTTACCTACACATACGGGGATAAGGATGCAAACAATTTTGTGATAGGGCTGACCGGTACTGCCAAATCCGGAGCCGCCGGTGAGGGTAAGCTAAAAGTTCAGCTTCGCCACCAGCCAGGTACAAAAAACGGAACTCCCGGCCCCGGCAGCGACGATGTTAACCTTGATTTTGATTTAAAAGTCCAGTAGTCGGATCAGCTGAAAAGGTATGCGCCTGATTTCATGCCAATCTGAGATATTTATGATATATTTATCTGACATATCGATCCCATTACAATGAAAAACAAGCTCATCAATCTGGCTCTTCTGGCTGCAGTGATTTTGATTATTGCTGTGATTAACGACTACCTGCATTACCTGTATCTTATTCCAGCCGGTCTGTTTCTGCTGGCCCATCGGATTGTTTCCGTAAAGAACTATAAGAATAATCACAACAACACTAAACTGAGGCTGTTGTAAAAGTTAATAAAAGAACATAGAAGTAAAATGAGCCGGTTAGTGTATCTAATCGGCTCATTTTTTATGTTATATTTGAGCCGATTAGATAAAATATTCGGCTCATGCGATACAACTGGCAACAAAAGGACTGGCCTCATTTCACATTTGACCCGGCAAATGCAGAGGATTTGCTTTTTGCCTTCGCCGAAGAAACCGGGCATATCAGCGGTATGTTAAAAGCGGCCCCAGAAAATGTAAAAATGGAAACGCTCATCAACACCATGGTTGCCGAGGCGATCAAAACCTCCGAAATCGAAGGAGAATATCTGAGCCGTCAGGATGTGGTTTCGTCCATACGCAATAACCTTGGGATAAATCACTCCCCGGAACTTATCAAAGACAAAAAGGCGCAGGGACTGGCACGGCTCATGATCGATGTCCGCGATACTTATGCGGATCTGCTCACCGAAAAAAAGCTGTTTGACTGGCACGAGATGCTTTTAAAGGAAAACCAGGGAATCAATGCCGGAGCGTGGCGAAAGGATGCCGCACCCATGCAGGTAGTTTCCGGTTCGATCGGGAAGGAAAAAATCCACTTTGAAGCGCCTCCCTCCGACCGCGTTCCCCAGGAAATGGAAAGTTTTATCCGGTGGTTTAATGATACCGCACCTGGTGGCCCGGCCGAGATCAAAAAAGCGCCTTTGCGCTCTGCTATTGCACATTTATACTTCGAATCGATCCATCCTTTTGAAGACGGTAATGGGCGGATTGGAAGGGTTTTGGCTGAAAAAGCATTGTCTCAAACGCTGGGGCGACCGGTTATGCTGAGTTTATCGAGAAAAATAGAGGCCGACCGGAAAAGCTATTATCAGGCTTTGGAAACGGCCCAAAGGAGTAATCAGATCAGCGACTGGGTCGGGTATTTTGTCCGGACTATTTTTGAAGCCCAGATAGAAACAAAAGATATCCTGACCTTCACACTCAAGAAAACCCTGTTTTACGACCGTTTCAAAACCAGGCTTAACGATCGTCAGTCCAAAGTGATTGAAAAAATGCTGGAAGCCGGACCAGCCGGTTTTGAAGGTGGAATGAGTGCGAAAAAGTATATATCCATTACAAAGACATCGAAACCTACTGCGACCAGAGATCTGCAGACTCTGGCCGAACTCGGTGTATTTATAACAGAAGGAGGCGGTCGCAGTACTAAATATGTTTTAAATTTAGAAACATAGCAGCCCGCCTCCGTGCGAAATTCTATGCCTTAAACTGCACGCTGTGGTACCCCAGCTTACGGTAGCTTTCAAATTGCGCCTCGTCAAAAAACTGGTCGCCGGTCGATTGCTGCGGAAAGGCCGGATTCTGTAAATTGTATTCCCTGATGTCTGTCGATTCGTCGCCGGTGAGCGCGGATTTGATATAAATAAGTTTTCCTGTCCAGCCTTCCGGGTACTTTATGTCCCCTTCCGCAATATGCGCTTTGCTGAACTTCGTCAATTCATCCTTTACCGTGATACCGTCAGTTTTAATCGTAATCTCAACACCAAAGTCGATACGGCAGCGGCGTATCGCATTGGCCAGCCCCTCGCAGGTAGCTCCGGAATCTTCCTCAGCATCACCAAGAATAATGGTGCTGCACCTTCTGCGGATGAGTTCGTAAAGCCCCATATTGTCAAAATGCCCCCCATCCGAAAGGTTTACGTAATTCGAATCCACATCGGATTTTCCGATAAGATCTTTAACAATATAAGCAAGACCTGACGGCGGCTCAGGTTTTTTCCAGGTTTTCAACCTCGGGTTACCGATCCACCACCCTAATCTTACATTGAATACCGTCAGCAGGAAGGCCGTAAGCGAAGAAGAATGGTAACCCATATTCGGATTGACAGCGGCGCCAGAAATAGCCATAGCCGTACCAATAGTGGGGCCGTTTGCAAATTCAGCGGTCGGCCGGTAACCATAATGGAAGATACCATTTTTGTTAAATGCCGCGGAGCGCGTAGAGCTGAAATCAAACCCGGTATAGAAGGGCGTGAAAATAAATGACTCTGCCTTCCGATCCTGCCGGTCGAGCTCCGAAACAACCGATGCGTTTAATGCAGTGTTAATGATGGGATAAGGGCCGGTATATTCTTTTTCAAAAGTAAACTGGTCGAGTTTGGTATCGTCGGCTTTATCAAATCCTGTAAAACTGTTGGCAGTTTTGGACCGGGAAACCTGCCGCCTCGATGCCCCCAGGTATGCCCGTACCAGCCTGTTTCGGTAGAAATGGTGCAACGAAAATTCATTTACGCCGGCCCGCCAGCTTAAAAGAAAAGTAACCGCAAAAATAACAATGATAATGGTCAGCTCGCGCAGATGCTGAAAAGGATAAACCCGCAGAATAATCTCTCTGAGCGTATTCAGGAAAGAAGATCCGATGAGCAATATCCCTAGAATGAAAAGGTACGGCGCAAAACGCACAAACATCTCTTTTACACTGAAACCACTTTTGTCCTTATTTTCCCCCGAGCTGGTGGAGCTGAACGCCAGCTTTACCCCCAGGCCTACAATTGCAGCCCAGCCTCCAAACAAGCCCGTAAGCTTATCCATATCAGCAGAAGTGAGCCTGTCAAATGCCCTCGGCAGTACAAGCACACAGATGGTAACAACAATCCAAAGCAGGATAAACCGATGGATTATGGCCCCCATCCTGCCCCACCATTCGCGCCGGACATCAGGAAAGAATATACCCATGATCAACATCCGCACGACTACAGTCAGACTAAAGACCTCCAGAATAAGGGGAATCCCGAGGATGAACATCATTTTTGAGGAATTGACAACCGGAAAAATTTTATAAATAAATTTATCATTGTCTCCTGAAATGTAATTTCCTGCACCACCCTGCCCTTCAATATATTCAAAAAAGCTCCATACAGCAGCGAGGAGACCAAGTCCAGCCACCGTTGCCAGAATGGAAGATGCGACGATCGCGATCCAGATCTCGACCCTCTTTCCTTGTATATCTGGGTTCCGGTGGTAATTACCGACATAAGCAACCACCACTATCCCGATCAGCGCGGCAACACCTGCGACGACGAATATATACTGTTTCTCGCCAAAGCTGCTGGTAACCTGGGCGGAGTTATATAACCATATACTCACCAGTACCGAGGACAGAATGGCCCAGATCACCAGCGCCCATGAAAACAACCTGTTTTTCCCGTAATTAAGGAGATTCTTTGACGGATATTCCTTATCGAACATGTGCATGCCGAGACCGGCGAGACCGGCGCCAGTTATCAGGATGAGTATGCTGACACCGCCTTTTAGCCAGGGAGAATAACCATTCGGCCAGAGCGCAAAATGCTCCCACAATAAAAAAGAACCATGAATGACCGACAAAACCGTGCAAAGCAACAAAAGCAGGATAAGCTGATTGATCAGCGTGTTGCGGAGCCAGGTGATCCCGGCAGTCCAGGAATCGGTGGACATGAGACTGGCTTCCGGCGTAAGGTAATTGCTGTACATCCTGACCCAGCGGACCGGCCTCACTTCGTCCGCCATCGGATCTGTCGACCTTTTTGTATCCAGCCTGTCCACCACTTTTGACACAGATCCTGCCCGCCGGATCCATGAAACCAGCCAGGAACCGATGTAGCCACCACCCGAAACTGTAGATATATAATCAACCTGCGGCAGAACGTCCTGCTCGGCGAGCTTTTGCAAAACACCCAAATTAAAGGTAGCCGAACGTATACCACCGCCCGAAAACGCCAGCCCCGTAAGTTTCATTTTCTGAGCTCGTTCGATGGGATCTCCGGTTTCCTGACTTTCCGACTGCCCGTCCCCACCGATTGCTTTCGGAGAAATCCAACCGTCCTTACCAGTAGGCAGCATGTTTTTCATCCAGTTCAGAGATTTCAGGTTTCCCGGATCTTTCACCCGCTTTTCCCTGCTTTTCTCAATCTCGTCCAGCTCGGCATTGAAGATATTCTCGAATGAAACCGGATTGTCGGCTGCTGTCAGCAGCCTGAGCAACTCCTGATCTTTCGTCAAAAGTTCGGGCGCAAAAGTCGCGACTGGATTTCCGTGAAATGTTCCTTTCCACCATTTGTCGTGAAATACCCTGTCGTTCTCCGACAGAAGCTCAATAAAATCTCCGGGCTTATAAAACTGGCAGATTCTTTGTTCGTAACCGTCCATCTCTTTGGAACTTAGGCAGAGTATCACCTGGATCGGCATATAATGCAGTATTTCGGCTAGTACCACACGCTGGCTATGATCCTGGTACAAGATTGTCCGTATGTTTCTGCGCCATTGGTCCGGGGTGAAAAACAAGATCTTATCTTCGATTTTTAAACGGTCCGGAAAGTCGTATGCGTTAAAAACCTCTGTGGGAATCAACTTGACCGTCCAATACAGCAGGTTCTTCGATATTTCCAGAAAAGACGATACGATCAGAGAGTCGTTTTTACTTTCTGCCGATTCCAGCAAATCCGGGTTGGTACAGAAAGTAATTTCCGAGATTCTTTTAATCTGTAAATCAGTGAGTTTCGCATTCATGGCGGGAAGATTCTCCTCCATGTATAAAAGATAGCTCAGCTCATTGTTCTTTTTGTAATATGGCTCGATCTCATTTCTACAAACATCCTGTATAACAGTAAGATAAGAGACCGCCTGGGCAGTCAGATCGGTAACAACGTCCATAAGTTCGTGATCAGGTTAATGTTGAGTTATGCGCTGAATTTCAAAGCACACATTATTCTCAAAATACCGCTTTTTAAGTATGGGAGTGTTGTTTTCTTATTTTTCGGTTGTTGCTTGTTGCTTGTTGCTTGTTGCCGATTGGAAATCGGCGGCATAGTGGGTCCCGATTGGAAATCGGAACCAGCTGTCGCGATTGGAAATCGGAATCAGCTGGTTATGAGAAGCGTTTTTCGACTTCTGATTTGAAATTACGTCCGACAGGAATCTGATGTCCGTTAATGACTATACGGTTGCGCTCGATACGCCTGACTTTGGCCAGGGAGACAATAAAGGATTTGTGCACTCTTAAAAAATGCGTTGGAGGGAAAATTTCCTGCATCGCCTTGATCGAACCTTTGATGACAATCCTGCCCGAGCCGGTGTGAATGATCGCATAATCTTTCAGGCCCTGAATATGGGTCACATCGTCAAAATCCAGTTTTATCCGCTGCACGCCGCTTTTTACAAAAACGGGCCCCAGTTTTTCCTCAGTAGTGTTTTGTTCTATGGCCGCGTGCTGTTCTTTCAGGGACAAGAAATCCCCGATCTTTTCCATTGTCTGCAGAAAGCGGCTGTAAACGATGGGTTTAAGTAAAAAATCAATAACCCCCAATTCAAACCCTTCGAATGCGTAGTCCCGGTAAGCGGTGGTAAAAACCGTAACAGGAGGGTTTTCAAGTATCCTCAGGAAATCGATACCATTGAGCCCGGGCATCTCGATATCAAGAAAGAGTACGTCCGCAGCCTCATTCTCAAGATAGACGAGCGCGTCCTGAGCATTGCCAAAGTGTCTGACCGACTGCCCTGCGTCAAACCTTTTGAGATACCCTTCCAGCACTTCGCGCGCCAGCGGTTCATCATCAATAATTACACATCTGAGCATGAGCGCTTTTCGATAACTTCATCATATTACCTCAACGAAGGTCAGCTGACAACCGCGCTGAGCCTGCATGCTCAGTGCGCTACAGAGTGTGCTGCCCGCAAAGTTTACGGGTTCGGGCGAATACCTCCCCGCCATGATCATTGAGATTGCACGTAAAACCAGCATAGCATTTTTTAAAGCTCTCATTTTTAACAATTTAAAAGTCCGCAAACTCATTTCCTACACACTTCCCTAGGAAGCAACAACCGGAGTACCCTGAAAATTGATCTTCATGAAAGCATTGAAAACTTCCTTTTTGTCTTCGATTGTCAAAAGATACCTTCCCGGATACAAAAGTTCCAGCCGTTTCCGCAGGTTATCGAGCCCGATTCCGCCCCGGCTGTTGTTCTGATAAGCAGCAGACTTACTGTTCTCAACCGAAAATTCAATACCTGATTTGCTCACCTTGATCTTTCCGTGAAGCCAGGATTTTTCCGGCTGCCGGCTGAGGCCGTGTTTAAAAGCATTTTCAACCAGTGGCAGCAACAGCAGCGGCGCGATCTCTTTTCCGTCGGTATCACCCGAAATCTGTAAAGAAATATCCGGGCTGGTGTCGTAGCGTATTTTTTCCAGCTCAATATAATTGTTCAGATAACCGATTTCCTTGTCGAGAGGCACACTTCCGCCATCGCTGTCGTATAGCATGTACTCCATCATTTCCGAAAGTTTCAAAACAACTTCCGGCGCGAGATCGGATTTTTTGAGGGTGAGCGCGTACAGATTGTTGAGGATATTGAAAAGAAAGTGAGGGTTCACCTGCGACCGCAGGAAATTGACTTCTGCCTTTAATTTTTCAACCAGGATCCTTTGTAAAATCCTTTGCTGGGCATACCAGTCAATACTGAATTTCAGCGCGACGATCAGGCCGATGTACCATAGTGTGCTGAAAAAGTTATAGGAAATCGTTTCCAGCACAGAACTGTTCCGCAACGGCCCTATGACGTAGCCGTACAAAATATAGTCAAGCAAGCCCTGAGCAATAAGGTACATCACAATAGATGCCAGGACTAGGCTGAAATAATGCAGGTACTTCCGTTTGAGAAAATAGCGGGGTAAAAAGTAATGCAGGTTCAGATAAGCAATGCCGATGAGCAGCATGATCCTGCCGATCACACAGACCAGAAAGAAAGGAAGGGTCGCTTTATAGATAAGGTATTTTTTTTCATAAATAAAAAAGCCGGTGATCAGTATCCAGTAAACAGCATGCATCAGCGCATATTTCACCGTAATCAGTCGGCCCGAAAACGGCATCGTTACTTGCTTTTCAAAGAAGCTCATAGAGATAAAGACTTTTCTGTAAATGAACGTAAAATAATAAAACACAGGAAATTATATCGACCAACAACCGGAAAAGTAGAAGAACTTCCCAAACAAAATGCCCGGCGGACTTCGGAAAGTCTGCCGGGCATTTATATCATTACAAAAATCAAAAACGGATGGTTACGAGGATCAAGGATTCTCAGCCTCCGCAGAATTTTTGTCTTTGTTTTTCCGCTTTTTCGAATCCTTCCGTTTCGGTTCAGCCGGAGTACTTACGGCCGAAGAGCCTTTATTTTCCATAGTAGCCGAGTCCGCATTTTCCTGCACAGGTATGGTGCTGCCTGCGGTACCCGTAGCCAAAGGCCATGCGGATGTGCCCTGAGCACTGCTACCCTGTGTTTGCATCGTAGTTTCCGACCGGCTTGTGCCCGATGTGGAATCAGCGGTTTCGGGTTTTACAACGCCGGTATTGCTTTGCTGATCGCGGCTGCTCCCCGCTGTGCCCGTGCTTTGGGGCCAGGCGGAGGTACCTTGCGCGCTGCTGCCTTGTGTTTGGGTGGCATCAGGAGTTGTCTGAGCCGGCTTGTCTGTGTTCGACTGTGCGTACAATAACCCGCCTGAAATCAGCAGGAACATTGCGGCAGTAGTGATTATAGTTTTCATTTTACAGGTTTTTACTTGATGAATTTTGCATTACATCAACCTGTATAAAATTATTGTTCCAGCAGACCGCAGGTCCTTCAAATGAAGCGGAAACCTGGTTTCACTTTTTCTTTTTGAATTTCGGAGGCTGTACATACAGCTCCACAGAAGCCGAAAGGCCGGAAGTTTTCAACGGTGTCGCGCCTGCGATCAGCCTGTTGCTGATATTTTTCCGGTAGCCGCCAAATACTTCCACGCCGGCATATTTCCCCAGTCTCCGGTTATAAGAAAGCCCCATGTCGATATCAACCCGGCGGCAGACAGCGGGATTATTGCTATTGATTTCGTGGATGTAGTAAGTTCTGGTAACCGATTCGGCCTTGACATACAGGATATCCCAGGGTGAAAGATTATTGCGCCACGCGATCTTTTTGGGGAGCATCATTTCAATGCCGCCGCGCTCGGAGTAATTGTAATTAAATATAAAAACAGGCAAAACCGTGACCCTGAAACTCTTGTTCATCATCACTCCTGCACCGATCTCCTTGTTGGGGGATTTTTTGCGTAAAAATGTTGCGGAAACCGTGTAATTGATCGGAATTTCGGAGGCCGACAGCTCCGAAAAATTACCGCTCTTATTGATATGCGATGTAAAAATCAGCCAGGACAAACTGTCTGTTTTTACCAGCGCATTTACATCCAGACCATAGGTTCTCAGATCCCAGTTGGACATATTATCCACAGGATTTTCTCCTGATGATTTGAATTCCAGCTGCTCCGTGCGGTAGTTGGGACCTAGAATTACAGTTACTTTTTCTTTGTGGACCACGGGAATCCAGGCTCTCAAATAATATTCATCTTGGGTAAATGTCTTTCTGCCGGCTCCCGGAAAGCTATATACCTTGCCCGGCGCATGCGAATGCCGCATGGTCAGCCACTTGGAAGGCGCCATTCCGGCGAGGCCTGGTTTCAGAGATTGGGAAACAGCAGTTACACTCAGAAGCGTAAGGAAAACAATAATGGTGTCCCGATTACTGAATTGCATGAATAGGATCTAAAAAGTTGGATTTACTGAACCGGAACGCGCATTTCTATCTGCCTGACCATTCCAAAACACCAGCAGATAACGGAAGCATTAAATTGTTTATTATGAGTGGTTAACAGCATTTATTTTCCAATAAGTTCCAGATTATCCTTCAAAGGCACAATCCGGTTACTTTTTAACTATTCCGCGAAAACATTCATCCCGGATGCATGCATTGGCATGGAAATGGATGACTTATATTAAATTTACATGTTTACTCGACCTGATGCAAACGTCAAAGACAAAAATATTTCTCTCCATTTTTCTCACGCTATGCTTTTGCCAAGGTTTTAGCCAGGATGTGGAGCATAACGCCTGGCTTTTCTGGTCGCATCAGCAGAAAATAGGAGAAAGATGGCAATTGAGTTCGGACGTACAGGTACGTTCTGCCGATAACCTGGATTACGTCAATACGCTTTTGATCCGCCCGGGGATCGGTTATAAAATTGCTGCCAATCAGACCCTTACACTCGGATATACCTATTTTGGAACCTGGGAAAAAGAAAACAGCGGCAGGGTTTACGAACATGAGAACCGCATTTTCGAACAGTTCCAGATTGAGAACGAAATCAAAAAAGTGGAGATCACCAATCGGCTTCGTTATGAGCAGCGGTTTATGTACCAGCAGTACCATCGGATTTTTACCCAACGGCTGAGACATTACCTCATGGTGCAGGTGCCGTTACTGGCCGATCCCCTATTCACCAAAGGTCTTTATACTGCTTTCCAAAATGAGATATTTCTCAATATTCAGGGCCAGGAACATCTCACCAAACGAACCTTTGATCAAAACAGGACTTATCTGGGTCTGGGCTACCGCTTCTCTCAGGAGCTCGAAATGGAAGGCGGTTATATGTTCCGTTACATCATTGCTGAGGAAAATACGAACGTGCGCAACAATATTTTTCAGATTTCGGTCAGGACATCATTTTGACCAGCGTCCGGTCAGGAGACTTTTGATGCCGTCTGCAGTTCTTCCCGGATTCTTTTCGCTACGATCTTGTCTTCCCCCGGCTGCAGCATCCAGGCAGTAACCCGGATCAGATTGCCCCCTTTCAATGTTTCGGCCACCGCTGGGTCCACGGAATCGGAACCGGCCTGGTAATGGTACAAAGGCAAACCTGAGAAACCAGCTTCAATAGACGGGTTCCCGAAACGCAGCCTGTCACGCATTTCCCGGCCGGTCAGTTTTACGATGTTGTCGTCCCAGTTGATCGTCAGCGTGGGCGTAATATTCCCCAGTTCGGGCACGGTCACTTTGGTCGTAATTCCTTTGATGTCCTTTACTGCGTTTTCAATCCGTGCAATACTGGCTTCCCATCCTTTCCATTCCCTATCATGATCACCGGACACGAATTTTTCCAAAGCGACATACATTCCCAGAATTTCTTCCTTATTTACTTTATGCCCGCGTGCCACCGTAAAACCACGCGGCGGGGAGTTCAGCCTTGCAGCCTCGATCAGGTTTTTTCTCCCCATCAATATCCCGGCGCTCTGAGGCCCGCGCATCGCTTTTCCGCCTGAGATAAATACCAGATCAAAACCCATTTCATTGAATTTCCAGAGATTTGAAACCGGGGGCACGTCGGCGGCAATGTCGATAGACGTAGGAATATTGTGTTTTTTGCCCAAAGCCAACCATTCTTCATGCGTGATCTTCCCTGCATTGGCCTGGATATTCAGGAAATGAAGCATGGCCGTTTTTTCGTTGATCGCCTTTTCCACATCCTCGATCGTTTCCACTTCCACCACCGTGCAGCCCGTATTCAAAAAAGCATGGTTGTATCTTTCATTATGGGATTTCTGGCATATTACTTCCGATTTCATTCCTGTTCCCGCCAGATGCGGCAGCTGTTCCACCTTGTTGACATCGAGCCCGGTCAACACGCCGGCAAGTCCGAGCGTCATGGCGGAAAATGCGCCGCAGGTGACCATAGCAGCCTCTGAACGAACCAGTCTGGCAATCTTTTCCCCTACCTTATCCTGCACTTCATCGATCATGCAGAAATGCCGCGAAGTACTTTCAATCGTTTCCACCACCTCGTCCTGCATAATACAGCCCGACATATAAGTGAGCGTTCCGGCTGCATTGATAAAGGAGCGGATACCCAATTCCTGAATAATATCCCTTTTCTTTCGGGCTGGTGAAGATATGGCGCCGGCCTGGCTTATGGGCAAAGCACCGATCAGGGGCAATGTAGAAAGGCCTTTTAAGAGTTTTCTGCGTTTCATGGGTTCAGGTTTATAAAAGCCCAATTTACGCAGTAATTATTTACGCGCCACCTCATCGGGCCAGACCACTGCCTTGCCGGTATTTTTGAAAACCGGCCACTGTACGTCCCATTTTTTCAACTGAGCAGTAAAGAGACCCGCCAACTCCTTTACTTTCCCCGGATTTTGGGCAGCCAGATCATGCAATTCCCCAATGTCATCTTTCAGGTTATACAATTCCAGCTTTTGTTTGCGGTAATCGTAAATCAATTTCCAGTCGCCTTTTCTGAAAGCACTCGCATAATGGATATTGGGGCCTTCGGCAGGGATCCAGCGGTTAGGATGGTGCCACACGAGCGCTCGGTTATCGTCTTTCAGTGCTGGATTTTTGAATAAAGGCAAAAAGCTTTTTCCGTCGACCTGCTGTACCAGTTTCGGGTTTTTCACCCCGGCGATATCAAGGATGGTCGGGAAAAAATCTTCAATGATCACATATTGGTCCGTAACACTTCCAGGCTTGATCACCCCCGGCCAGCGAGCCAGCATCGGCTCCCGGATACCACCTTCATATACAGAACCTTTGCCTGCTTTGAGCGGCAGATTGTGCGTCCAGGCCTGGCCGCCGCGTGCAGGCGTAGTGCTCAGCCCGCCATTGTCCGACATAAACAGGATCACGGTATTGTCGGCAATTTTATTTTTATCCAAAAAACCCAGTACATCCCCCAGGCTTTTGTCCATCCCCTCGACCAGGGAGGCATATTTGGCCTCCGTACTATCCAACCCTGCTTTCAGGTATTTATCGATAAAACGTTGGTCGGCATCCAGCGGGATATGGATCGCGTAATGTGCGAGATATAAAAAAAACGGCTGTTTGGCCTTCACAGGTTTTTCAAGAGCGGCGAGCGCCTCAGTCGTGATGGCGTCGGTCAGGAAAACATCTGTACCATGGTATTTTCCGAGACCCTGCACCGCATTGCGGTTGGGTTTGCCGTTCACACGCTTGTCATAATTATTCTTGCCAAGATAACTCGCCGGATGCCCGATTTCATTTCCCGCTATATTCACCTGAAACCCTACATTTTCAGGATCCGAGCCTGGCGTCCCGGCCGATCCGAAATGTGCCTTGCCGCTATGGACCGTATAGTAACCATGCTGGCTCAAAACAGCCGGCAAAGCAGTGCCGTGAAATGTATGCTCCACGCCTGCCACCGGGCTGAAACCATTGATATTCCAGTCGACCGGATTGAGATCGGCATCGGGATGGTCGGTGTTTTTATTCCTGTCCGGGGAAGTCCAGTGGGTAACACGGTGGTGGGCGGCATTCACGCCGGTGATGAGGCTTACCCTCGACGGTGTACAAACTGGCATCGCGTAAGCATTGGTAAACTTCAGACCTTCTTTCGCCAGGCGCTCCATATTCGGTGTATGGTACCGCTTGTTGAAATCGGTCACCTTATCCCAGAAAGGAACAGACGTATCCTGCCAGCCCATGTCATCCACGAAAAAGACGATGATATTCGGCGAAGATTTTTCTGATTGTCCGTAAGAATACACTCCCCACGCCAGCAGTAAAGCCAGCATGGGGAGCGCTTTGTATTTGTTTGTAACCATCATTTTATTTTAGATTGGGGTTCCGGTCGATTTCGCTTTGCGGTAAAGGGAAAAGAACCTGGTAATCGAATGCTACTTTTCGTCCCGCCCGGGCAAGGTCTATAAATTCCCCATGTCTTATCAAATCCTGCAGGCAAAGTTCTTCCGGGAAAAACGCCCATCCTCTTTCTTTTAATATAAGCGCTCAACAGCTCTTTGGATACAAAATCGCACGTTTTCAGAAAGGTAACCCCAGCTATTGCCCTCACCTGGTTGATCAGTTTGATCGCTTCCTAGCCGTCAGTTCATCCGCAACGAATTTGACAAATTCTTCCTTGTCAGCCCGGGAAGGCCTGTCTTCGCTGTCGCTCACGCTACTGTACGAGCCCCGGATCGTGATCGTAACACCGCCAACGTCCAATAATTTGTATATAATTAAATTTCAAATAAAAGAGCAAACCTATGATCTAGCAATTTGGTAGACAAATGAAGTAACTTTTTGCAACTGGCAATACTGCGTATAACATTTGGATCTGGGAGATCAAATCAATAACCAGTCGGTTAATTTAATTGGCGGAGCTATTTTGGACAAAAAAATATCTTCCATGAAGATCATGGAAGATATCTGCATTATTTACTCAACGTTCCTCTATTACTTAACCTTAAAACTCTTACATTCAAATCGACTAAACCTGAATGTGTGAACAAGCTTCGGCTCATAATAATGATCAAATATGTGCACAATAAAATTTTCAACAACAATGTAATGAGCCTCCGGCGCCTTCGGGTGAACGTTCGGAAAAATCAGGGGAAAAACACCCCCTCAAAACTGCACGTTGAAGTAAAATATGAGGGAGCCGGGAAAGTAGTTTTCCTTAGGCTTATTCTTGTTTGGTATCAGTTATTCACATATATTATGCCGCTTTAAATGAGGCGCTGCAGTTAGCAATTATTCTTAATTCTATAAAAATGAACCGTAGAGAAGCTGTTCAAAAGATTACCTTCCTGATGGGAGGGGTCATTTCAGCCCCGTTGATGGCCGGCATCATGGGTGAACGATTAAATTTCGGGGCGTCCGTTCCGGTATCCCCCGAACAGGAGGCGCTGTTAGCCGAAGTCGCAGATGTGATTATCCCCACTACCACTACACCCGGCGCGAAAGCAGCTGGTGCAGAGAAATTTATCACCAGGGTGATGCGCGATTGCTATGAGGCAGCCGACCAGGAGAAATTCTATACGGGACTGGCCAGAGTAAACAGCCTTGGAAAAGAATTGTACGGCAAGGATTTCGCTGCCTTGGACGCTTCCCAGAAAAAAGAAGTGGTTACCAAAACTACCACTGCCGACAAACCATTCTTTCTTCAGATGAAAGGACTGACCGTCACGGCCTATTTCACTTCTGAAATCGGGGCTACACAGGCACTCGATTACCTGCCGATCCCGGGTCGTTTTGAAGGTTCATGGCCTATGCCGAAAGGACAGAAATCCTGGGCATTATAACTAATTCATTATGCAAAATAATGACCTACCCTGACTAAAAAACTCTTGTATAATGGCGAATTTGAATATTGATGCAATTAAAGAAGTAACCTACGATGCCATAGTGATCGGTTCCGGTGTATCGGGCGGATGGGCAGCAAAGGAACTGACTGAAAAGGGCCTGAAAGTGCTGATGCTTGAAAAAGGTAAAAACCTGGAACATGTTACCGGATATGAAAATGCTTTAAAGGCACCCTGGGAGTCTCAGTACAACGGCCGCCTGACGGTTAAACAAAAAGAAACACATCCTTTCCTCTCCCGCGACTATCCTTACAATGAAATGTCGGAGAAATACTGGATGAACGATATGGATTCCCCCTACGAAGAAAAGAAGCGGTTTGACTGGTTCAGGCCGAATATCGTCGGAGGAAAGTCGATCATGTGGGGACGGCAGTCGTACCGGCTCAGCGACATTGACTTTGAAGCAAACCTGAAAGACGGTATTGCAGTCGACTGGCCTATCCGGTACAAAGATATTGCACCCTGGTATTCTTATGTTGAAAAACATGTTGGTATTTCGGGTGAAAAACTGGGACTTCCGCAGCTTCCCGACAGCGATTTCCTGCCCCCGATGGAAATGTATTTCGTGGAAAAAGAAGTTAGAAAACGCCTTGAAAAAGAATTTCCAGGCAGAACCATGACCATAGGCCGGGTAGCAAACCTTTCTCAACCGACGAAAATCCAGCTCGAAGGTGGACGTTCTCCATGCCAGTACAGGAACCGGTGCGCACTTGGGTGTCCCTACGGTGCGTATTTCAGTACACAATCCAGTACACTTCCACCTGCGGTAAAAACTGGACTGTTAACATTACGGCCTGATTCCGTTGTGCGGGAGATCATGTATGACGGCAAAAAATCAGGGACCGGGCGTGCTACCGGTGTGCGCGTTGTGGACTCTGTTACTTTGCAGGAGAAAGAATATTTCGCAAACCTGATTTTTGTGTGCGCAAGCGCGCTGGGATCCACAGCGGTTCTTTTGAACTCAACTTCCGACCGCTTTCCAAACGGGATGGGAAATGATTCGGGTGAACTTGGCCATAACCTGATGGACCACCATTTCCGTACAGGTGCGAGCGGCGTCTGGGAAGGGGATCTTGACAAATACTATTTTGGCCGTCGTGCAAACGGAATTTATGTGCCCCGCTACCGGAATATCGGCTCCGACAAACGGGACTACATCCGCGGGTTTGGTTACCAGGGCGGGGGCGGTCGCCAGGGATGGCAGCGGAATATTGCCGAGCTTGCTTTCGGAGCGGATTTTAAGGAAGAACTGACCACGCCCGGAAACTGGACCATGGGTTTTGGCGGGTTTGGCGAAACACTGCCTTACCACGAAAACTACATGTATCTCAATAAAGACAAAAGGGACAAATTTGGCATGCCGACAGTCGTTTTTGATGCTGACCTCCGCGAGAATGAGAAAAAGATGAGGAAGGATATGGCGAACGACGCAGCGGAAATGCTCGAAAAATCTGGCATCAAAAATGTAAAAACTTACGACAACGGATCATATCTTGGAATGGCCATCCATGAAATGGGTACTGCCAGGATGGGACGCGATCCCAAAACTTCGGTTTTGAACGGTAACAACCAGCTTCACGCTGTTAAAAATGTGTTTGTGACCGACGGAGCAGCCATGACTTCTGCATCTTGCGTAAACCCGTCCCTTACTTACATGGCACTTACAGCACGTGCAGTTGACTTTGCTGTGAAGGAATCTAAAAAGAAAAATATCTGATTTTAGAATAATTTGTCATTAATTGCCTGCTCCCGCTCAAAACGGGGCAGGCAATTTTTTTACCAAGTATCTACAACACTTCCCTATATGCCCGAAAAGTCAAAAACGGATGCAGCACGAAGAGCTACTTTACTCATTTTTCTGGTTTGTGGGATCGGGCTTTCCAGTTGGGCACCCATGGTACCCTTTGCCAAAATCGCCCTGGGGCTGAACGACGCTGATCTGGGCATCGTACTCCTCTCTCTCGGGGCCGGCGCAATCCTGACTATGCCCTTTTCCGGTGTGCTGATTAACAAGTACGGAAGCCGGAAAGTGGCACTGGTGTCCGCATTGATAGTGGCGCTGTTCCTGCCATTACTGTTACTTGCTAAATCTTCTTTTATACTAGCTGCGACCCTTTTCGTTTTCGGTTCCGGAGTCGGTTCCATTGATGTTTCCATGAATGCGCAGGCCGTCCTGGTTCAGGAACGGTTCGGAAAGCACATTATGTCCTCTTTTCATGGCATGTTCAGCCTGGGCGGATTGCTGGGCTCTATAGGTCTGGGTTTTCTGATCAAAGCCGGGCTGTCTCCTGCTGTCGCGGCTGTGAGTATTTCCGTCTTACTTGTTTTGATCAGTGTTACGCAGTTCAAACATCTGCTCCCGCATTCAGAAGAGCATAAAATTGAAAGCGGCACTTTAGTTTTACCCAAAGGCCCGGTACTGGTACTCGGGATGATGTGCTTCATTGTGTTCCTGGCCGAAGGCTCACTGCTGGATTGGAGTGCGGTTTTTCTTCAATTTTCAAGAAACTTTGACCCATCCCTGTCTGGCGTCGGTTATGCCGCTTTTTCTGTGGCGATGGCCGTTATGCGGCTCACCGGCGACGGCATCATTCACCGCCTTGGATCTGCAAAAGTGGTGTTATACGGATCCTTGCTGGCAGCAGCAGGATTTCTGATCGCAGTACTCGCACCGTGGGCTGCTGCGGCGATTATCGGATTTGTATTGGTGGGATTGGGCGCAGCTAATGTAGTACCGGTATTTTTTACTGCGGCTGGACGAATCCCCCATGTGCCGCCTTCCGTTGCCTTGCCGGCCGTTACGACCCTGGGCTATGCAGGCCAGCTCGCAGGACCGGCTATGATAGGCTTTATTGCCGAAGTTACTTCTTTACCGGTGGCTCTGGGTTTTGTCGGCGGACTACTTTTTGTGGTAGCGTTTACCTACCGACACCGGGACTAGGTGTTTTGAACACATTTCACATCAAAAGGCTTCGCCGGTAAACAAATAGAAACCGGGGCCCTCTTTGGTGAAACCTACGTCCAGTCTCAGGTAGATATCTTTTTTGGGGAAAAGCAGATAACGCAATCCCACTCCGCCGGAGGGCCGTATGTGTTTAACGGTAAAGGCAGATATTTTGGGCGCGACTACCGCACTGCTTACAAAAGCTACGGCTCCAAACCTTTTCGCAAAACTAAAAGGCAGCCAGCGATGCTCGACCTGGGCCGCAATCATATTGTTATCACGGTATCTGCCTGAATAGAAGCCGCGCATGATCATTTCGCCGCCCATGAGCGCAAGTTGGTTGAAAGGGATGTCGCCGGAATAAAAATTCCCTATTACCTGCCACGCCAGTACATTTCTGGTCCTGATAGGATGGTAGGAGCGTAAATCGACGTTAATACCATGAAAATTGTATTCGCTCGCAAGATTGGGGTGGTATTTTAAAAATGATATTTCTCCAAAAAAACCTTTCCTGACATTCAAAACATTGTGGCGATTGTCATACACCAGGGCGGCACCTAACCCCAGATTTGTAGTTCCGTCTGTGCCGATCGGTTTGTCGTACGTGTGATTATCGGGTTGATTGAAATGCGTATTGTACAATTGCTGGTAATCTACTTCCGGGCCAACGAAGAGGTTTGGCCTGATTTTCCTCAAAACCCGCTGCCGCAGCAAAAGATAGTTGGCATCAATCAGTGCTGGATCTTTTCCGGGTGTTTCGGGCCCGATTCCGTAGTATAAAAGTGGAAATCTCTGAAATCTCGTTCTGCCCAGGATAAACCAGTTATCCTTATCTCCGTAAATCGCATTGTCCAGCCAGATCCCGTACTGCGCTTCCAGGGTAACAAACGTGAACGCCTGCACCTCACTTAACCGGTTCAAAGTATCATTTTTAGCCTGAAAAAGAAACAAAGAAGACAAGCCAAACTCAAAACTAGTCTCCGGAGAATAAGCCAATGTCGGATATACCCTGAAACTGGATTTCCCTGGGGCTGTCGTGTCTGAAATAGTCTTTTGCACAAACCGCTTAAACCACCCATCCTGTGCCGCAACAGGCAGGTAAGAAACGAGAAGAATGATTGCAAGTAACCGGAGGATTTTGCCGAAATTCAATTTTGTTCGATTTGATTGAGTAGTACAGGCTGTATATAAAAAATTGAGCCAGTAGTACCCTAACGAACTGCTTACCCTGTTTTATCCAAACATCAGGCCATTAATTCTTATTCCGGATCGAAAAAGATGTATTTCTCATTATAGTCAACATCGTATTCTTTCAATATCCCGGTGTATTCATCCCTGAATGTTTTGGTTCGGTGGTGCTCCTTTTGGTTATGAATGTATTTGACCACACGGTCCATATGCGACGTACTATTGGAAAACGCTCCATAGCCTTCCTGCCATCTGAATTTATCTTTTGTAAAGCCATTTTTATTGACAAATTCAGAACTATCCCCTTTCACAAGACGCATTAATTCTGAAACAGATTGTAAAGGATTGTATCCCACCAGCATATGTAAATGATCGGGCACTGAGTTAATGGCCAGCAATTTATGTCCATTTTTCTGAACGACGCCTGTAATGTACTTATGGAGATGAACCTCCCAGTCCGGGTGGATCACGGCCGCACGATATTTCACCGCGAATATGAAGTGGATGTAAAGTTGTGTGTAAGTATTGGGCATAAGATGTACGTTTTTGGATGGATTATAATCTTCCACCATTAGACGCAAAACCTCGTAAAAAGTAACATAGAGCACGTAGCAATGGGTTGAGGTGGCTCAGAAAAGCGGCACACATTTTTGCACATCATGATGCGAAATGGGAGTTCACAAAGGGATCAAGACCCGAAGGAGTTATGACGCTGATTTTAAGCAGGAAGTAACCAGAATGTTG
>NZ_SWFP01000008.1 GCF_005869225.1 Dyadobacter bucti
CACCCTCATACTGTTTGAGGATCGCCACGATCTGGGTTTCTGAGTAGTTTTTCTTTTTCATGTGACAGTTAAAATTAGCTCATTTCGAGTCTAATCCTACACTGTCCTAATTTCGGGAAAGCTTACACTATCACAAAATATGCCCAAGAGCACCCTCGTACCGGTGTTCCGAACTTACTAATTGGCCAGATGTGGTTGGATGATGGCTATTATGCGAAAGTTATTGGGAATAGAGAAAATAACTTTTCGGCAAGTGAAGTAGCCCTAATAAGGTCATTGGCTCAAGGCGGCAAGTCCAACCATGAAATTGCACAGCAGCTCGGCATCGAGAATATTCAGAGAATAAAGAATGTTTTACTAGGAAAGACCTATTATCGAATGTGAGTTTAACCCATGAAATTTGTCTGATTAATTAAAATCCCAATAAAGCAGCTTTCCGGAAATCCGTTTTCTTAGATTGCGTTCTTCCGGTGAATGATTGAAACGGATGGCGTGATGGATGTCGTCAATAAGCGCTCTACTTTCCGTAAAATAACCATGCCCCAAAAGACCTATACTTTTATCAGAAGCATCAATAGTATCAATGCCTGCACAAACAGCGAGTTGCTCACCTGCGGTTCCTAAACGCAGGTGACCTCCATGTAATTTCTCAGAAAGCCACAAGGCATTATCATGCAATGATGTATATAAGGTTAACTGCTTGCCTGCCCCAGCGATCTTTGGCGCAATATGTTTTACAAATACTTCCGCATCTATATCCGGTGCCGCAAGGATAATTTGATTAAAAAGGTATTCTTTGGTAAAACCTTCCAAAACCATAGCTTTTAAGGCCTCAGTCAATAGTCGGTTACCCATACTATGCGCAATAAGATGAACCCGTTCGGCACCTGTGTTAGCCCTCACATCTTTAATTAACTGTATTACACTATCTACAGAATAGCCTGTTGCCGTAGCCTCGTCGGCCATGTAGCCAGATACTTTATGAATTGAAGGCCAACTGTATACGATAGATGCTCCCCGAAAGCCGATATCGACTGCCATCTGCGCTGTCCGCAATATGCTCTCATGAAAACTGACGTTAAATCCATGGAGAAAAACAAACGCGTCTTTTTCAGGTGATTCGGCAACTTTGGTTTGCACGCCAGTAAAAAAATCTTTTGCCCCCAGCTCTTCGACCGATTTGATAAGCATATGTTTATTATCATCTTCAAAAAAGCCGAATAGGTACCATGGTGGTAAAGGTATTTCTCCTTTTTTCCGCCGGCCAGGGACATTTACTACGCATTTTCCAAGCACTAAATCCCCTCTTCCATTTTCGTAAGTGATCAATCCTTTATTTTTGTTCTTGCGTGCGCGATCAGTTGCATAGAATACGTCAACCAGTGTATTTTTAACTTCTTCGGCTTTCGCAACTAACAAATCCGCTTTCTTTGTTTGCTTATCATAAAACTCAAAATCAATCTTAAGATCTTCTAGTCTGTCAAGCAAGGGCTTCCCTGTTGTTGGCTTTTTAGGCATCCGCCTGCCTCCAAAACGGTTAAGCCCTCGCGGATTAATGGGAAGTGTCCACCTGATACGTTGTTCCCTTGGATTTTCGATTGGAAGTTCTTGATCCTTTTCATACCAGCCTGCTTGTTTCAGGTCAAAACTGACATGTGATGGGTGATGCTTACTCTGCAAAAATACTTGCTGACTAAGTGACATCGAATCCTTAAAAGCAAGGATGTTTACATTGGTTGGTTCCTCCAGAGAAACCAAAATGAGGTCTATTCTTGGCTGGTCATAATTTGACAGCTTGTAAGAAAACACACGATGGCCATTTCGGTATGCAGTCTGTAGTCCAGCAGGTACCCCATTAACGATTAGGGCAATCGGCTTCCTTTCCGCATCCTCAAATTCAAAGTATAACTGAATATTCATAAATGGGCATTAAATAATCCAAAGTTAATAAAAAGCATCGCCTCTATACTTTTATTGTTTTATATGTTTAGTGGTTACCTGGTCAAGTTACGAGGACATCACAAATTATTTTTTAGATTTATTCTCCACTGGCGGCATTTTGGTAACCTCATTGCATATTGATAAGTAAAGTATGGAAGCAAAACACCTTCAAATCATTTCTAAGTTCAAGTCAAACCTTCGGGAAGGGCTTGCAATTCTATATGATTTTTATAGTAAGTCCTTGTACCAATATTCTGTAAGGAACTGGAATTTGGACGAAGACGAGGCATATGATATCCTGTACAAAACATTAGAAACTGTTGGGAAGGTAATCGGACGGTATGAGTTCTCAACGGAAAAACATTTTTCCAATTGGTTATTTAAAATCCATAAGAATAATAACCTCATGTTTGTTCGCTCGAAATTAGCGAAGGAGGAAGTTGAATTCAAAACGGTGGATTGGCAGCAAGAATATCAAGAAGCTGATGAGGATAATGACCCTATTGATTTCAACGAAAACCCGATTGCAGGTCAATCCGAAGAGCTTTATGGTAGTACAAGTTCGACAAACCCATTGTTCAATGCACTCGAAAAAGCGCTTTTGATGATCAATGAGACGGATCGTGATATAGTTCTTTTGCGCATGAATAATTATAGTTATGAAGACATTGCCAATATGTTAGGCATTGAGAATAATCAATTAAAGGTAAGATTCCTTAGGGCTAAAGCAAAAATAGAAAAGAAAACCATGCACATCATTAACGGGAAACTGCAATGAAAAAGCAAAGAAATTTATTGCCATTTGAGCACGTTTTACAAGCTTACGTTACCGCTAGAGGGGAAATTGCTGCCGGGATCAGCGACGAGTTGGAAGCCTCATTTGTGTTCGGTCAGCCTGTCACAACAGAGTTACCAGCGAATAAAGCAAATAAATTACTACAAGCCTTAACGTTGGAGTTAAGTAAAGCTTCTCTTGGCATAATCGTACAGCAAGCCGCCGCTGTAAAACAACTTTCCGATGAAATGTTGCAAGAAAAGACCGGACTGACGCCTTCATTACTTTCTGCTATCAGAACAGATATGGTTTTCACAAACAGTATCCCTGTAAAATCTTTGGTTAAGTTGTTGAAGTTATTAGACTTGGGTATAGACAACACAATGACTGCGATCAAAGTGACCTTTGATAAACTACAAGCTGAGAACAGTACTATGTCATTGGGAAACTTGAATTTTCAACCCGCTTTTAGGAAAGGTGTTATTCGTGGAGATTTTGGCAAAGATCTATCCGGAATTAAATCGGATGAAAGCTTCTTATACCAGAATGAAGAAGCACTAACAAATTATACAAACCGCTTGACTGAACTTTATACCACGTTGTAATGACCACAAAGGATTGGAATATTAGCAAGTTACAGGTGCTGCGTCAATGCCATAGGAAGTTTTACTTCGCATATGAAACCGCAATGCATACTTTTACCAATCCTTACAGGAGAAAAGCGTACGAACTATTGAAGATGAAGACGCTGAAAATGTGGCAGGGTTCTATAATCGACTGGATGATCACCAAAGAAATTTTACCAGCCTATGTTGATCGAAAAATACCGGATTACGAAGTTATTGCCAAGCGCGGTGTGGACCTAGCGAAAAGACAATTTGAGTTCTCAAAAAATCGGTTCTATCATGCCAACAACATTTCCAGATTGGAGGTTGGGGCGGACTGGGCAATCCTAGACATACATGAGTCATTAACACCATTTCAGGAAATAGAACTGATCGAAATCTATGCGACCATAGAAAAAGTGTTGATTGATTTCCCAACTTATGAAAGTCCGGTATTTGGTAAAAGCATGGAACAGTACCTCCTTTCTGCCCGATTTCTACGCCCCGACGCCAAGCAGATGAAATACGAATATGGTGGTGTGAAAGTCCAACCACAAATAGATTTAATCAGCTACATGGGAAAGTCTATGCACGTGATCGATTGGAAGGTCAGTGAAAGAGATGACGCCGATTATTCTCGTCAATTGCTGCTAGCAGGTATTGTCGCATTGGGTTTTTCAAGGCAAAAGTATAGACAAGAAAAATGGTTGCCATTGCCAACGCTGAAAGATGTAAGACTGTTCGAATTTAATTTGCTCAGCGGCAAACATAAAGAACACGTATTTAATAAAGATGCAGTAGCTAATGCCTTAGATACAGTGTACCTACTGAGTGACGATCAGGAAGAATTGTCACAGTCGAAATCTTGGGAAAACCTGGACATTAATGAGTACGAGAGGACGAACAAGGTTTCTACCTGCGCAGTCTGTAATTTCAAGAATTTGTGTAAACACGTTATTCTAAACGGATTGAATTATGATGAAGCAAAATACCTTAAATTGGTACAGAATCAGAAATTGGAAAACTTTGCAGTTTAGCTACAGGCTGATTGAAGTAACGCTGGAAGGCAACCTTACTGAAGGCAGGGATTACAATAGCTCATTTAACAATGCGATTAAACACCTGGCATCGTCTACGCGGGGTGTCGTATCGGAGGCTTGGCTTCAAGGCAAGAAATATATTGCTGTTCGTTCAGATGCGGAACTTCATGATACAACATTGCCCGGTACCCCTTTAAGCATTTACCTCAAGCCGCTAAAGGAAACTTTTTATTTTGACCCAACAGATCGGTCACCTGCCAATATGCAACTTGCCGTTCGTTTTATTGAAAATGCGATAGAATATCAATTGAATCGAAAAAAAGGTTTGTGGAGCGGTAACAATAATACCTATCTAAAAAAGATTCCAAGCAAAAATTCAGAGGACATTCAAACTGACATTTATAATGGCTTCAAGTACCGTGTACACCAGCAGGGTGGAGACTTTTTTGTAGTCGTTGACTTGGCTTACCGATATGCTGATAAATCTACTCTGAGCGAAGTACTAGACGAGTTACCAAAAGAACAATGGGCTAACTATATCAACGGAAAGAATTTTCTATATCAAAACGGGGATGACTGGTACATTGTAAAAGGAAGCGCAATTGGCGGGGCAATCGGTGAACAACGTTTCGATAAAGACAATTTTACCGGGACTGTGTACGAATATATTACCACTAGAGGACGTTATGCGGCCGCTGAAAACCCACAATCGCTAAGCCCAGACAGCCCAACATTTTATCATACTTACACCAAGACAAGTGATAAGAAAATGGAGGGGGCGACTGATCTGGCCAAAGCTATTCACTTCGCAGATAATGGCCTCCATCGTCTGTCAATTAATAAGCCACCGCAGAGATTCAACAGTGCAGGCTTTTTCGTAAAAAAGTATTTTCAAGACTTAATGTTCGCAGGGGTCAAGTTGGAAATATCCTATAATACCTGGAACATGGATTGCCGGGTAATTGATCTGCCCACGCTTAAATACCATGGTAGTACTTATGACCCATATGAATCTAGAAACGGTAAACGAGGTTCAGAAATTTACCAATATCCGAAACGTCGCCGGGAATTCAACTATAAATACGGTCTTTTGAATGAAGACGAGTATCTTCTTCAATACATATTCGTTCCGGATAGTTTACCAGTTACAATGGCTATTTGCATTAAGACACACTTCAACAAAGCCATGAAAGCTTTGGACCCCAATTTCCCGGGCTTTGAATTGGTGACTTATTCAATGCGGCAAAAGCCATTTGCGGAAAAAGTTTGCAAAGACTTCGAGGTGTTGATTGATAGCAAAGGATTGAATGGGAATTTTGGATTATTTGTTTTGCCAAATCTGCCTGGCAACCAATGGTTCAGCCACCACCTACATCAGTTGGTCAAGAAGGAGCTTTCTGGAAAAATAAACCTAAAGTGTATAAGTGAGAAAAGCCTTAAACGTTACATCGTGCACTCCATTGATAAAGGTGGAAATCAGGGTTATTTCGTGCCAGATCAAAAAATGCAGCCTTTCAAATCTTATCAGGTCAATACCCTTTTCAAATATTTGGTTATCAATAATAAATGGCCCTATGCACTTGCGAAAGATTTGAATTATGATCTGTATATAGGCATTGATGCACACGAATTTTTTGCTGGATTTGTTTTTTTCTTTAAGAACGGGGAGAAAATCGTATTTGACGTCGAGCAAACGGCAAAAAAGGCTGGAAATACTTATCGTAATGAAAAAATAAACTTCAGGTTGATCCGTGATAAGATTGTCAACGTTTTGAGCAGGCATCTGGAAAGCGGAGAGAATTTTCCGAAGAGCATTGTGGTATTACGAGACGGCATGTCTTTTGGGGAAGAGCAAAAAGCACTGCATGAGGCAATTGTACAACTACGTTCAGAGAAAAAGATCAATGAAGATGAAGTAAAGTTGGCCGTGTTAGATGTTGCAAAAAGTTCAGCAATACCGTTGCGGGCTGCGGTACGGGATGATAATAACATGCTGGCGAATCCAATCTGTGGTACTGTAGTTCCAATCAGTAAAGAAAGAGAAGCTTATATTTTTAATACCGGATTCCCCTATCAGGTTGGTGGGTCGTCCAACCCGATCAGGGTAAGCCTGTCGTCAGGAAATATCGTTTTTGATAAAGCTGTGGATGATGTATTCGCAATGACCCAGCTGAACTTTACAGCTCCCGATAAAGCATCGTCACTTCCCTTACCGTTAAAATTGATCGATTTACTGATTCGGGATGTCGCACATGAATTTACTTATGCGAATGTCCAAGCAAAAGAATTGCAGATATTACAAGATGCCTTAGAAGAATAGTTATGAGCGACTTCACATTACTTTTCAAAAAATATACAAACGTTGCTAATCTGACCAATGAACTAAATAGCTCAGTAATCACCTTAAAGCGGCGCAATATGGCGGTTGATAAAAATATCATCGCGGCCCATCCGAAAATTCAGGTGGCAGACGATGAAGTGTTAAATGCCAAGCACGAATTATTAGGCATACTGTCTAAACTCGAAGAGTTTTATGACAAGGGAGACCCTACTAATTATATTTATCAATTGGCAGAAAACAAGCTTTTCAAAAAACATATTCTCGACAATGTCGAATACAGGGAGCACATACGGGAATCAGTCAACAAGTTAAAAAATAATCAAAGCCTGAACAATGAAGAGTTGACCGACATCGATCAGTTCGTTTCGATATTGGATAATGAAGCTTCCATGCTTTATCGTAAACTTCGGTCAACGCGGGGATGAAGAATTTTGTTAAAGCCCTGTATGCTGATCTGCTTCACCGGATCGACCTGGTAATCAACGATATTGACTGTATGGAGCATCACGAAGATTATCGTTCCAGGTTTATTGACAGTACACTCCAAAAGATCAGAGAGATTCGAACACCTATTCAGCAAGCATTAGAGATTGGTGCGTTGGAATATGACGCTTTATCTGGTAATTATATTTTTTTATATAACCGATTGAACCGTGAATTTAACGCCTACCATGCCTACCGTTTCCTAGCCATCAAGAACTATGGAAATGCGGAAGTATTCTTTTATAGATTAATTACAAAGATCTACAAAGAACATCGAATCACATCATTACCACCAATTGTATCTACCATCAGTAATCATGATTATTATTACTGGGCAGTTCCAATGTTTGAGATCATAGCAATACCTTCTGGAGAGGAAAACAGCCTGCTTAATTTACCTGATCTTTATCATGAAATCGGCCATTTACTTTACTCGATGTACCAAGGTAGAAGCTGTGAATTATCCGGACTCGAAATAGACAAGCATTTTAAGAAAGAACTAGGTTCGCTTAAAGACCGACGCCAATATGAACATTTCGGTTCAGAAGTTGAACGCGCAAAATACCTGTGGCAAGTTTCGTGGCTGGAAGAGTTTTCTTGTGACCTTGCCGGGACTTATATGACAGGTGCTGCCTATGGCTGGACCAATCTTAAATTAATATCTGCCGATCACGGCTCGTCTAGGATATTTGACTATACTGATTCGCATCCAGCCAACGAAGCCCGAATGCGAATCATAATTTTGATGCTGGAAAAACTAGGATTACACAATGAAAAGAGAGAAATTGAATCTACTTGGCAAGTGTTTATGAGGGATACAGAGATCTTCCGTCCACCGGTCTACCGCATACTGTTTCCTGATAAATTACTAAAGCTAATCATTGACGAGTTCGTTGACTTTTATGACAACGCTGACCTTGCGCCTTGCACCGAATTGACAGGAGCTGCCGACACACCAATGGCGAACTTATTAAACGAGGCTTGGGTAAATGCCCAGAACAATCCGGAAACATTTAATATATATGAAACAAATGTGGTCAATGGGCTTTATGAAAAATTTGGCTTGCAACGTTAGAACAATTTTGCGCTTTGGCCGAGGTAGCTATTGACTATGTTAATTAATTCGTGGCCAAACTCATTTGCACGTTGTTCACCGAAATTCTTGATCAATGCAAGTTGGCTAAATGTTTTTGGCGTTTTTTTTGCGATTTCGCGCAACGTTTTTTCAGAGAACAGTGAATATGCAGGCACGGTTTTTCGTTCGGCTATATCTTTTCGCCAGGCAAGTAGTTTTTCATACAAATCTGGGTTCACTATTTCCGGTGTCTTAACTTGAGCCATGGGTTTCCAGTTTTTAAAAGCTGGGCGATAACTCACTACGGCGTCCTGTCCTTTTTGTTGTATTACATAGCTGGAATCTGAATGCGAAACAGCCTCCAACAGAGCTATCCTACAGAGCATTACCGATTGAAGGTAATTATAACGAGTATAAAATTCCGCTTCATGATTTAAGGCGGCGACATTTAAAAAAGCCTGTTCAATAAACACTTGCGCGGCCACCAATTTTGGTAGGAAAAAATCAGCTGCTGCCTTGATGCGGTCTTTGCTAATCGCTACGAGCTTTTCTGCCCTAGGTATGCTGATTTCCTTGTCAATAAAACGTTGACCCAATTTCTTGAGATCAGCGTCTACCATCTTCGTGTGTTGGTCCAATTCTGTCAATTCCTCCTGATTGGTCAGTACTAAGCAGAGTTTGTCAGCAAAAAGGTTCCAAGCAAAAGTAATGGCTGACATTTGAAAGACGTCACAAACCAAGTTGCGGTACGTATTTAGTTTGGCAATTTCCAAATCACTAATCGATGGCGATGTGTTGGTTTGCTGCCGCATGAACTCACGGATGGGCTCGCTTGTCTGCACATTTTCGGCACGAATTTCTGTCAGCAACCGAATCCCTTCAAGATTGCGGCAACGACTGAGCGCGACATAGGTTTGTCCGGAAGCGAATGCGGAAGCTACGTCAATGATGACTTTGTCAAATGTCAAACCTTGGCTTTTATGTATGGTGATCGCCCAAGCCAACCTCAAAGGAAATTGAATAAAAGTACCCGAGTTCGTTTCATCAATTTTTTGAGTATCATCCGAAATGGCAAATTTGACATTTTGCCAGGTCTCTTTTGGAACATCGCAGCTCGATCCATCATCCAAAAAAGAAACCGTAATGCTCGTCTCATTTAAAGAAGTTATCCTAGCAGTTCGCCCATTATAGTATTGCTTCTTACCTGAAGAATCGTTCTTGATGAACATTACCTGAGCTCCAACTTTCAACGCTAGCTCACGTTCTGCCGGAAATGTATCTGTAAAGAAATCGCCTGAGACATCCGCCTTATAAATAAATGTTTCGCCGTCCAGTGCATCGAGACAGTCCTGATTGATTTTCTGAACTTTTTCCACGTGTGTTGATAGCATCACGTAGTTTTCAGTTGAGACAACGGTGTACAGATCGGTACTAATCAAATGCGCATTTAACTTCTGCAGCATTTCTGTAGTAACTTCTCCTTCACGAATTTTGTTGAGAATCTCAATAAATGCTAGATCATTCTGGCGATAAACTTTGGTAAGTTCAAATGTGATCAATCCACCTTCATTGATCACATTGCTATTAAAAAAGAATGGGCCAGAATAGTAGCGACTCAGAATACTCCAGTCTTTCTCCCAAACCGGGGGTAGTTGGAACAGATCACCAATCATCAATAATTGAACTCCACCAAATGGTTGGATAGAACCCTTAACCTGTCTCAATATCCGGTCAATATGATCAAGTGTATCCGCCCGGACCATACTAATCTCATCAATAACCAATAGGTCAAGACGGATTAGCATCAACATTTTTTCGCGACTAATTCGTAAAGTTAGCAGCTCTTCGTCCGTTGGTAACTGGGGCCCTTGACCGATTTGAAAAAAAGAATGTATGGTACTGCCACCAGCGTTAATAGCAGCAATTGCTGTGGGTGCTACGACCGCAAAATTCTTAGTGGTTAACGCTTTCAGGCGATGCAGAAATGTGGTCTTGCCAGTACCAGCCTTTCCAGTAAGAAAAATCGTTTGGTTAGATTCTTCCAAAAATTTGATAACCAGATCTTGTACGGATATTGCGCTTGCCATGTCCGAAGTTAATCAATGCTTTCCAAAAGCTAATGTATAAATGGCTTTCTACAATAATCGTTACGATGTGTGCAGATCCTATTTCAATTTCACGATGAAAAACGTTACAAAGACAACGAGGCAAAATGATTGTTTCTGCGTTGTGATGACAGAAGGATACATTTAAAGATTTAACGGGCTTTCTATTTCGCCAAATATCGTATTTGCTTTATCCGTTTTGAGGCGTTAGTATACCCAAGCTCTTTTACTAAGAGAGTAAGTATAGCAATTATTTTGAAGGAGAAATTGAAAGATTTCTTTTATACGGCTCTGAAATCGGTAAACAATCAAAAATTGACAACTATAAATCAATGTTTGGCGCACCACTAATAAAAGATCAGATAACGATTTGGAGGGTTACAAGTACCGAGTTGCAGGTGACTAACCTTCCAGAGGGAACGTGGTCATTTACTTAGTTGACCTATCCAAAAAATAGACTATTTATAGCTGGCAAACCAACTGCAGTTGCTAAATTCCAGATGTTTGGAACGATGACAGCTTCATTGTGAAGATCAGTATTTACCCTTACGCTTCTGCATAAAAAGCCAATTCCAGATGCCGGGTGTCTCAGCAACTCGCTTACCGATATAATGGTCGGCGCCTGCAAACTCCGTGTAGCGAGGCTTGCTTCCTGCTTTACGAAGCGCATTGACCATTTCTTGGAATAGCTTACGGGCACAAGTAAGTCGTCGCTTCCGTGAAAGGCCCAGATGCTTACGCCCACCATGTTATCCACCAACCTTTCCTCACTTCCACCACAAACTGGAATAGCCGCCGCAAACATACCGGGATGGTTGCCAATAAGATGCCATGAGCCATAGCCGCCACCAGACTCACCGATAACATATCGTCGTAGCGTATCAATTCTGTATTGTTCTTCGAGAGAAGCTATTAATTCCATGATTGCAGAATCCACGTCTGGATCCATCCATCCTTTTCCGACTTCACATTGCGGAGTTAGTAGGAAAGCAGGATGATCTCTGCGGTTGTCGTAATGTGCTAACACAGGGGCGTAGGAGCCCTGAACTTGTGCTACATTGTCCTGCCCGCGCGCTCCACCATGGTGTAGACAAAGAACAAAGGGATATTTTGGGGCTGAATCGTAGTCAAGCGGTTTCATCAGACGGTAAGGCATTTGTTCACCATCATCGCTTACAAAAAGATGCGGTTCAAACCGGTCTGCGAGGGCTTGTTCCGTTGCCGAAACATATCGCACAGGCAGTGGAGCAATACTTTCTTCATAAAATTCGACACCTAGGGAGAGGGAAAGATAGCTAACGATAACGGATACGAGTATAAAACTAACCGACGACGCCCTCGGTATACTATTCGAACTTTTAATGGCCTTTACCTCTCCAAAAAAATGTATGATCCATAACCCTGTTATTGCGACTATAAGCCAGCTAAAACCAAAATTAGCTTGCGAAAGAATTCCCTTCATTTGGAAATCGGCAAAGACGTTGTACCAAATCAATAGTGCTATCTGAGCAGTATCAACGCAAATAGATCCGATGCCAATCCATTTCAGCCAAGAATGCTCACGGCTCGTCAGAGCAACCAAACTTATCCCCAATAGCAAATTTGCCGCAGACACGGAGCTGTAAGAATAGTAATACCAGCTTTGAAAATTTTGATTAACCAGAATCTTGTAAACGATGGCTGTGTGAACCAACAACACAATCATACAAAGCCAGCTTGCCCGGAAAGGCCAGATGTATTTACAGCCATAGCAATAAAGCATTACGATTATGCTGCAACATGCCTGTGTTATTGACACTAAGATAAAATAGGGCATAAATAAACCTAAGGCATAAACCCCTTGTCCGACAACTTCTAGTATCGTCGTTATCAATATTTCCTGCAAAATCAGAATTGCAAAAAGAAAGATTGCGAAGTAGTAAAATTGTCTGTTCATGTGCTATGGGAAAGCGTTTTACCAAACTTATAGAAAACATTTCGGGGGGTTACTTTCAGAACTGTTAAAGTAAATCAAAATGGCAGTAACGACCGAACCTGAGCATTTTCAACAATTCTCGAACAAACACAAATATTCTCGACTTTTCTCGACCAAACACGACCAAACACGACTATTTTCGAATAGGTTATCATCACCTTAGACGCTTCCGATCCTAAGTCAAATTTACCCAGGATAGGTAAATTCCATTTCAATCAACTAGCTTCACAAATCGGCTCAGCACCGGTTTCAAAGACTTTGAAATCCAAATGAGCCGCCTGCTTTGCGCGTCTGGCCAGATGTACGATTGTAATACAATCGCCGGTTGCTGCGCACCCGATCTGGCCTTCCCCTCCAAAGTCGGTCCAGGTTTGTGAAGGGATTTTTAATGTTTGAAAGTGTAGATAGGATCGTGATGAAAGAAGAAAAATCGAACAAGACAAGGCATGTAATCTTCCGGTTGACACCCAAAGAATACGCCAATCTGGAAGCCAAACGCAGCCGCACAACATGCCGGAAATTAAGTGAATTTTTACGGCTTTTAATTTTCAACCGCCCAGTAACCGTCATCGAAAGGAACGGTTCACAAGATCAAATGATCGGTGAATTGTCGGAGCTGCGGGAAGAGCTCAATAGACTTGGCAACAACTTCAACCAGGCGACCAAACGCCTCAATGCGGTCAATCAAATTTCGGAATTTAGAAATTGGATCGCCAACTACGAAGCTGAAAGGACATCCCTATTTTCTATCTTGGACAAGATCAAATCGCAAACTGATAAACTGGCAGACCGATGGTTGCAGTAATTCATACGAGCAGTCGGCTTCGGGCTGTGCTGCAATACAATGAGAATAAGCTGCAACAGGGACATGCGGAATGCATTTCGGCTATCAACTATCCAAAGGATGCGGATGCCATGAGTTTTGATCAGAAGCTGAACCGTATTCAGAGACAACTCGCTTTGAACAAACGGACGAAGGTCAATACGGTTCACGTGTCCCTGAACTTTGATCCGTCGGAAAAGCTGAGTAAAGAACAGCTTGCGGAGATTTCGAAAGCCTATTTAAAAGGTATTGGATTTGATAAACAACCCGCCCTCGTATACGAGCATCGGGACGCCGGTCACCCACATGTGCATATTGTGACGACCAACATCAAAGCTGATGGTAGCCGGATCTCACTGCACAACCTCGGCAAAAATCAATCAGAGAAAACCAGGAAAGCGATTGAGATAGATTTTGGATTGGTGAAGGCACAGGATCGAAAAGCGCAGGAGTTTAATTTGAAGCCTGTCAGCATTAAAGCGGAGTATGGAAAGTCAGAAACTAAAAAGGCCATCGCCAATGTGCTCGACAAGGTTCTGAACGAATACAAGTTTACCACAATGGGTGAATTGAATGCAGCGCTCAACCATTATAATGTTGCTGCGGACATTGGCTCTGAGGGTTCGAGGATCAGAAAGAACAATGGCATCTTATACCACGTGCTGGATAAAGATGGCAACCGGGTTGGGGTGCCTATCAAAGCAAGCGACTTTCATTTCAAGCCAACACATAGAAATCTGAAAGTGCGTTTTCTGTACAATGAGATGAATCCGAACCGTACGAAGGATTCGTTACGCGTGAAGAATAGTATAGATTTTACTTTGTATGGCAAACAAAACGTGTCATTGCCCAGGCTGATCAATATTCTTCAAAAAGACGGAATCGATACAGTGATTCGGAAAAATGAAGAAGGCAAGCTGTACGGGATTACATACTTAGACCATCGTACGAAATGTGTTTTCAACGGAAGTTCATTGGGCAAGCAGTACAGTGCGAAGGGAATTACCGAGCGATGCATCGAGGATCCTTTTCCTCTTCATCAGCAAAAGTCTCAAAAGATGGGGCAGGATGTGGGGCAGGTTGCTGGTGCAAGTAATGTTTACCATGTTGGAAATGGTAGTTCGTTGGAGAATGGTAAGGCTCTTGATTCTCTGTTGTCTCCGGTTAATGATGGCGAGTATATACCGCATCAGTTGAAGAAGCCGAAGCGTAAGAAGCAGAAAGGGTTTTCGATGGGCTTTTGAGTTATTGAAGAATTGCGCTTGCACCACAGCGCAACGAAAGGTACAAAGCAAAAAGCGACGGCTGCAAATCCATAAGGCTATTTACCGCGGCTGTCGCCGCTCCTTAAACCGCCTTATGGATTTGCAGCCAAGGGCTGAACCCCGTCACATTTGCTTTGAATGGGGATGGGCGATTGCGCTGAGCTGAAAATAGTAGTATTTAAAATTAAGAATTATTATTTATTGACAAAGGGTATATCTTCAAATTTCAACTTGTTCTGGGTTATCGAAGGATTTTATACTCAGCGAGTGCATAATCTCAACTAAATCGCCACTTGAATATACTATTTATAATAATGCCGGGGATGTGGTTTTCGTATTGACGCACTATTAAATAAGTTTAAATCAAATTTATATATATTAAAATTCCCATTAACGAGGACGACTTTAACCAAAATATCAAATTCGCCCCATCCATTTGTACAAAACCTAAAATATTGTTTACCCTTATAGTTCAGTGATTTAAAACAATCGTTTCCTGCATATTTATCCGTTACTCGACGGGTGGGATCCGGGAAAGTTTCATGAAGCGCATATTCGACGTAGCTTATTCGGTCTAAGTCTTCAATATTGTCCGGAACTACCCAAATACTCCAGTTCCAAGTAATATTACCATACTCGCCCTTTGCTTTAAAGCTGTCATTAACTATTGTTAGCGGTATTGACTTTTGAGCAATTCCGAATTGCGGCCCTACCAAAAACAGAAAGACAAATAATATATATTTCATTTGCAATTTGTTAATACTATCTGGCTTTTTAAGAACTGCCCATCAGAAGAATTTTTGTTCATTGGTAAAAGTGACCTAATCGGAATATCTTCATTGCTTTTGTAGCATAGAAGTAGATCATCTTTCACATTACCATCACCAAGGCGGTAGGGTGTGTAAGTGATCCGTTTAATCGAATAATCGATTAGATCTCCTGGTATATAGACCGTTATCACATAGGTTTGCTCCTTTGATGGTAGCTTCATTGACTTAGTCATTTTCAAGTGTCTCTGACCTTGTAAACTTCCTGTACCGCAGTCAAACTCCAGTTTCCCTCTGTTCGTATCAAATTTGAAATTATTGGGAAAAATTGCGAGGCATTCTATCCGGATCGGAGTCTTAGATAGCAGATCTATTGCTCTATTTTTTTCAACTTCCTTGTTTTTTACTTCCGATAACAAATCGTTGTACAAAACCCCCATAACCTTCCTATCCAGGAAATAATTTAAAGCCCCATAGACTAACAAAATCAAAAGCAGAACAATTAAAGCATGGTCACTTGTTAATTTGATACTTTTGGAAGACAAATTACCTTCTAATGATGTGACTGACTGCTTTACGTTTGAATTGTGATACTTGATCAGAACTATCCAAGCACTACTAATACATATCATAGCCGGAACTCCATAAATCAAGAAGTAAATGGCATATTTGGTCATATTTGGGATGGGCTAATTCGATGAACTGGGCTAAACGGACTTATCTGATTTCAGGACAATTTACAGGCTTTCTGCCATTCAAATATATACGCTTTGATATCAATCCTTTAACCGCTAAATAATTTCCAGCATAATTAGCGGAATACTGTATGCCGGTTGAAGACGAGTCTAGGCACAGGATGCTGCCGACTTAGCATTCAACTCTTTTAATTATATTTGCTGAGAGTTACCACCGCCAAAAACCACGGGCATTTTCCAAACTTTGAACACCAAAAACCACCCGAAAACTCACCCAAAACCAGCGAAAATCCGACCCCAAACAGCTCAATTTTCGCTAAAAGAATTATACATAACAAATATACTGTTGTACTATATGTATAAAAAATAGTGAGTCTTTCGTGTAGTTCACCTCAAATACAGGAGATAAAACCTTGATCACGAGCCGATTAAAGGCGAAGTTCGAGACCCGTCTCCCTCCGTGATGCGGCGGCACTGGGAAAATTTCAGACTGCGATTGTGGGAAGCCTGACTGGACAAATTGAATTCTTCTACCCTAGAAGACCGTCAAAGCAGGAATGTTCTTTTCGATCAGCATTTAAAATAAAGACAATTGCTCACCTCCTTTATATTCTCGACCAAGTAATGGAATAGTGTCAATAATATCGTACTGACCTCTGCTTTTGATAAATTTCCGAATGACAAAAGAATCGCAAAGAAGGATCTTTTTTAGCCCAACCAAAATTTGCTCTATTTTTCTTAAAATTTTAGGGTAGTCATCCATAGTGGCCCAGAAAGTAAACAAAGTTATATGCGCCAAAGAGTTGATGCTTCTATAATTTCTTCCGATTTCTCTTCCTAAGTGAAGTTTTAACTTTCTCACAGATGTTATTATTTGAGAGCCGGGACTTATGGTTAGGGAGAAGAGGAAAGTGGTCTCGTCTTTTATACATGTAAAATAATCGTAAGCTGTTTTGCGATAATTATCTTCTATGTAAATTGTTGCTTGGGGAAGCTAAACCCCCTACTTCGCCAACTGCAGATCCGCAATACTCTTGATCCGATTCCTTTCCAAAAACGCATCAATCGTCTCGAAATGCTCAATCACACGTTTGTCTTTGAATTCAAAAACCTTTTGAGATAAACCTTGTAAGAAATCCCGATCGTGCGAAACCAGCACCAATGTTCCATCAAAGTTTCTGAGTGCTTCTTTCAAAACATCCTTGGATTTTAAATCCAGGTGGTTCGTAGGCTCATCGAGAATCAGCAGGTTTACAGGTTCCAAAAGCAGCTTCACCATGGCGAGGCGGGTTTTTTCTCCGCCGGATAATACGCTTACTTTCTTGTCGATATCTTCGCCCTGGAACATGAAGGCGCCTAAAATGTTTTTGATCTGGGTTCTTACATCTCCTTCCGCAACCTCGTCAACTGTTTGGAAAATAGTTAAGTTGGGATCTAATAGCGACGCCTGGTTTTGCGCAAAATAGCCAACCTTGACATTGTGTCCGAGCTGGCAGGTTCCGTCCACATCTATCTGGCCCATGATCGCCTTGATCATCGTAGATTTACCTTCACCATTCCGGCCCACAAACGATACCTTTTCCCCTCTTGAAATGGTCATGCTGGCATTTTTGAACACAACCTGATCTCCGTAGGATTTTGACACATCTTTCACGGTAACCGGATAGTCGCCCGACCGTGGCGAAGGTGGAAAACGGAGTTTCAGGGCTGAATTATCGATTTCGTCGATTTCAATAATTTCCAGTTTTTCCAGCATGCGTTCGCGGGAGGAAACTTGGTTGGTTTTGGAGTATGTGCCGCGGAAGCGTTCGATGAATTGCATGTTGTCCGCAATCATTTTCTGCTGTTCCTGATAGGCTTTGAGCTGATGTGACCTGCGCTCTTCTCGCAGCACCAGGTAATGCGAATAGTTGGCTTTATAGTCAAAAATCCGACCCATAGTCACCTCAATGGTCCGGTTGGTAATGTTGTCGATAAAGGCACGGTCGTGGGAAATGACCATTACTGCATTGGATTTATTGACCAAAAAATCTTCTAGCCACATCACGGACTCAATATCAATATGGTTGGTAGGCTCATCCAGCAAAATAAGGTCCGGCTTTTGCAAAAGTATTTTGGCAAGCTCGATGCGCATGCGCCAGCCTCCGCTGAATTCCTTGGTTTGCCGCTGAAAATCTTCAGGCCTGAACCCTAATCCTTTCAAGGCTTTCTCCACCTCCGCGTCATAATTGACCTCTTCCAGTTGGTAATATTTTTCACCCAGTTCGGTAACCTGTTCGATGATGGCCATATATTCATCGCTCTCGTAATCGGTACGGGTTTCGAGCGCAAGATTCAGTTTTTCCATTTCGGCACGCATTTCAAAAACCTGCTTGAAAGCTTTGGCGGCTTCCTCGAAAACGGTACAGTTATCTTCGGTGAGTAGATGCTGCGGCAGATACGCGATCACGGCGTCTTTGGGCGCACGTACGTGGCCGCGATTGGCTTTTTGTTCACCAGCAATAATTTTCATCATTGTGGATTTCCCCGCTCCATTCTTACCCATCAGGGCAATTTTATCGGTAGGATTAATAACGAAGGAAACTTCGCTAAAAAGGACAGAACCGCTAAACTCAACGGCCAAATTCTCAACTGTAATCATCGTCTCATTTTTTGAAGCCGCAAAGGTACGATGATACGATTATTGACCAACAATGTTGAATTAATTGTTAATGGGGGATGTTTTTTAAATGATAACATTACATTCCTTCTAAATAATTTTTAAATAAGTAATCAACCAAAATATATGGACTTACGCACGACGTTATCAGTAAATGAGAGCTTCATGGAAATGCTGACAGATATCAAAAACCGTGGAGCGAAAGCGGAAATGATTCTGGATATCAACGGACTGGAACGGGCTGAGGGAGTGATCAGGGAAATTCACGCCGATGATCCGAATCCTTACATTGAGCTACAAGACGGCAGAGAGATTGTAGAAAAAACAATCGCAGCCCTTAATGGACTATTTCGGCCGGAGTATTCCGGGTGTTGACGGCCATGAATACCGGATCATAAACACTCACACCTGGGGAATCTCCGCATTCAAACTGTTTGTAGTAGCAACCCGCCGGTTCGGTTTGTTCTTTTTCAAATACCGTACGTGCATGATCCCGATGAGCAATGCTAAAAATCCCTGGCCCAGCACCGTGGCCTGTACGCCGATATGCTGCGAAAGGTAGCTGACGATCAGGCTGCCGATGGGGACGCCGCCTGAGTAGGCCATCACAAAAATACTGATCACCCGGCCGCGCATGGTCGGCGCCACCAGTGTTTGTATCAGGGTGTTGCTGATCGTGGTTTGCGACATCATCCCAAATGCACCGATCGCAATAAAGAAAAGTGCCAGCGCATACAGGCTGGTATATGAAAACAGGATCAGCCCCGTGCCGAAAACAAATGTATTGATCGCGAGTATCCTGCTGAGATTGGTGCCGGGCGGCAGCGTTGCCAGGAAAACCGCCCCGCTTAATGCACCAAAGCCGATGGCGCTGTCGAGCAGACCGAATGTGGAAGCGGTGCCCCGGAAAATGTCTTTCGCGTAGATCGGCATCAGGCTGGTGAAAGGAAGCAGCAGCAGACTTACCAGAGCCAGCATGACAATTATGTACCGGATCTCGGGCGTTTGCCGGATGTAAGTCAGTCCTTCGGCGAGTTCGTTGAGGATGTTTTTGGTGTGTTTCAACGGTTTGAACTTCGGCAGCCGGATCAAGAGCAGGGAGCTGATCACGGCAATGAAGCTGAATGTATTGGCAGCAAAGCAAACGACCTCACCAAACCGTTCAATGGCCACGCCGGCGATAGCAGGCCCAAGGAGTTTGGACAGATTGACCATGGATGAATTCAGCGCGAGCGCATTGGGGAGGTTCTTTTTATCTTCCACCAGCTCATACACCAGCGACTGCCTCGCGGGTACATCGAATGCATTGATCAGGCCCAGCACCACGCTCAGCGCAATAATTTCCCAAACCGCGTAGTGCTTGAAAAACACCACCAAAGTCAGCGCGAGCGCCTGCGCCATGGACAGCACCTGGGTGACCAGCAATACCCGGTACCGGTTATAACGGTCCGAAATGACACCTCCCAGCGGGGTTAGCATGGCGGATGGAAAAAGGGTTGCGAAAATGCTCACACCAAGCATAAACTTGGATTGCGTCAGCGAGTAAATAACCCAGCTGACGGCGGTTTTCTGCATCCAGGTACCTAAAAGCGAAATGGTTTGTCCTGCAAAAAATAACTTGTAATTACGGCTTTCAAAAGCACTCAATGCGGCAATCTTCATGAAGTTTGTTGATAGGTAACAACGCGGGCGCACCGTCTTGTGCATATTACCCTCGACAGCCGTACCGTTGTAAAAATCTTGCCAAGGATACCCGATGATTTGCGTGGATATGTAAAGTAAAAAAGGACTGTCGCAAACAGTCCTCAACTCCTAAACTTTTTCCCCGATCTTCTCCAGCCCTTCCCAAAGCAATTTCAGATCATAGAGAGCGGATTTTTGCGGTTCATCAAATGGGATGTCCGAATGATAAAGAGCCATGTCATGGATCATCCTCAGCGAACGGGCTAGTTCCCGGGAACCTTGCGTGTCGATCAGATACAGAATATCTGCCTCGGCGGATGTTATTGTTGAACTGAAATTTGATGCGTGACGGGCATCATTCGTTGGGTTGACTGAATGTTCAATTGAGTCAACACCTGGACCATTTGAAGTTCGCATTTCCTAAATGGATTGTGGTGAAAAGATGAGGAGAGGTCACTGCGAACTTCATCAAAGCAGGTGCTATGACAGGTCTCGGGACTTTCACCCGTGTGCCTCTCCAAGACCATTTTTCAAACCTAAACTGTAACATCAGCACCATAAAAATTTAATAAAGTTCGCGGGGCAAATATAGGGGAATATTGTAATCTGCAATAAGGACATTTCATCGGTCTAAAATACAGGAGGCATATTGATATCCAGATTGATCGTTGGCCTATATTTGCCTTCTGCATCAATGCTAAGCTAAACCCACGGCTTGCTCATGCATTTTGGTATCAAGTACACACTTCTGTTTATGAGTAAAAAAACACCTGTCAAAGAAGAAAAATCCATCATAAGATCATCTGCCGCAGAGTATTTGACTTTTGTGGCTTCGGGTGGCGCTGGTGGTGTGGAAGCTATATATGCCGATGAAAATGTGTGGCTAAGCCAAAAAATGCTTGGGTTGCTTTATAGTGTTGAAACACACACGATCAACTACCATTTAAAAAAAGTATTCACCGATAGTGAATTGGAGGAAATTTCAGTTATTCGAAATTTTCGAATAACTGCAACTGACGGGAAAGTCTATGATACGAAACATTATAACCTGAGCGCAATCATTGCAGTAGGCTACAAGGTTAATTCCGAGCGAGCGGTACAGTTCCGCAAATGGGCGACTGTTGTTATCGAGAGCTTCACCATCAAGGGATTTGCGATGGACGACGAGCGCTTGAAAAATGACGGTTCCATTTTGGGAAAGCGGTATTTTGAAGAGCAATTGCAGCGCATTAGGGAAATCCGCATTTCCGAGCGAAAGTTTTATCAAAAAATCACCGACATCTATGCCACATCGATTGATTATGACGTGTCAGCCCAGGCGACCAAGCGTTTTTTTGCGACGGTGCAAAACAAATTACATTGGGCTATTCATGGGCAAACGGCAGCAGAAGTAATCTATTCGCGTGCCGATGCAGATAAAAATCACATGGGATTAACCACCTGGAAAGACGCACCGCGCGGAAAAATTCAGAAATTTGATGTGGTCGTCGCCAAGAACTATTTGACACAGCCCGAAATGGCTCAATTACAGCGATTGGTTTCTGCTTATCTGGATTTGGCTGAAGACATGGCGCTCAGACAGATCCCGATGACGATGCAGGACTGGGAAGCCCGTCTTGGCCGGTTCATTGAAGCGACAGACCGCCAGGTATTGCAGGATGCCGGCAGAGTAACCACAGAAATCGCGACTGCGCACGCAGAAAGTGAATTTGAGAAATATCGTGTTACACAGGACCGACTTTATGTAAGCGATTTTGACGTGATGCTGGATGATCCTGGCGACCAGACATAATATTGATAAAACACTTATGTTATCGCGCATAAATAATCTCTGAATTAATGGGCAAAAACGTTAAGCGTCATTTTTTTAAAGCAGTACAAAAAGAGAAGAGCCAGGTAATTGTACTGATTTGATTAAAAGCATTTTGCCGAAGAAATTGTATAAATATTTCAGGCCTAATGATAATGCGATCAAGGCTCTAAGTAATCAATATTTATGGCATCCTGCACCTCAACAACTCAATGACCCCTATGATTCGCAGATAGGCTGGATTGGTGAGATGGCTTTGGGTGAAGACACCTTTTTCAGTGTGCTCAATCAAAATTTAGCGACTAATCTCAAAATATGCTCTTTAAGCGAGAAAAATGATTCTCTCTTAATGTGGTCACATTACTCACAAGATCATACTGGATTTTGTGTTGAATATGACTTTACAGATTCTTCTTGGCAACCTTTCCCAATGGAATTATACCCTGTTCATTATAGCAATGAAATCTTAGACTTGAAGTCATGTCAAGATTTGCGTCTTAACATTTATAACATTGCTATCCTTGCAAGTATTGCCAAACATACTGATTGGGAATATGAGCAAGAGTGGAGGTCATTTATGTGGAATAGCATTATTAGTAACGAAATCCCCAGTCCGACTCCAACCGGAATATATTTCGGTGCAAAATCCACGTCACAAAATCAACACATTAAACATGCAGAGGAAATTGCATTAACAAAGAATATTACTCGGTATCGAATGGAACTTGCAATTGATAGATTTGAATTGAGGGCACAGGCCTTGAATACTTGATTTTTGTTGTGCCGTGTTTGTCTTCGGTTCAAAATATTAGCACTTACTTCAGCGGAATTGCGGAGGTGTACGAGTCAAATATTATCGTCGAATATCGGATTTCAAAGTCTAAACTGCCAAAGCATTGAATGTTTGACTTTCCAAATTAACTTCGTTCTTCATAATTCCCAATGACAGGAAAACTCGTGAACCAGTCAACGAAATACAAAAACATTCAGGAATTAAAGTATTCTTCAAAGCCTGCTGACCCACCTTCTACGAAGTCGACAGAGCGTCACGATAGTTTTGAGCGCTCTATGAGATCTTTGAGACAGGAGTACGTTAAGCAGCTGAAACAGGATAAATGAATTCTGATCGGGTTTCACTAAATTCGAAACGCCGCAGCCATCAACACCTGCTCGCCACGACTTATCCCAATTTCACCCGCCACTTTCTTCCATTCCGCAACAGCTGATTTGATCTGATCCAGTATTTCGTCCATTTGTTTTTCCTGCAAGCGGAAGTAAACTCCTACCCGTTTTGCCAGATCCAAATCAAGTTGGTTGTTATCCATGTCAATATTCAATGCAAGACCGTCTTTGTCAATGGAAGGATTGATATCGAAAGCTGGCGATAGTCTCCACCCGTTGGCGGTTAGCAGAAAACCATGATTGCGCAGATGGTCGTCGGTGTTGGAAATCAGGATATTAAATACCATTCGCCGCCAAAGCTGAGCGAGATCTTCGGCAATGCTACTTCCCGAGAACTGTATAAATTCAACGATATCGAGATAGGAAGGTGTATCATCGCGAATCAACTCCTCATTTTTCCCGGTCATCGTCATGGCAGAGGCAAAATGAATGCGGGCGCTTTTATCTCTGTCAAATCGCTTCGTAAAAAACGTATGATATTTACCCGCCACGAGCTCCAGTTTACTTTCGGCCATCTCAATTCCTGCATTTATCGCCAGCCGGTAAGCCAGATATTCCCACGCTGCACGATCGGTTGTATCATTTTTTGAAGGAAACTTCGCAATCCAGGGCTGCCCCTTTTCGTCGAGGATATTGGCTTTGGGTCTCGCGCCGCCGAGAGAGGAGCCGGGCGCCATCAGCATAGCTAGCCATTTTCTTACTTCCGCGGTATCTTCGTTGGATTCAATGAGCTCCGCTCCATGTTGAAGTTCGCGGACGGTAGCCCAGGGGGGCGTTGGCGAAACGGCATCGTTATCTAAAAAGGGCCCGTCCGGATCCAGTTTGAACCGCAATGCACCCATCCGACTTTGGTCATGAACGCCCAACAGAAAATCTATATCATATAGTGTAGAAGCCTGCTTCCCATTTTGCTTTGCCAGAATGGATGCCCTTCTTTTCATAAGCGTGCGCCCCCAGGTGTCAGGCATGGAATCGAGAAACACGCCGAAGTTTTCCTTTTGGTTAGGATATTGCGCGCCGCCAAACCAGGCAATATCAGGATCAAGCAGGAATTGTTCGTGGGAAGCGATCCAGTCTTTTTGGTAAGTAAAACTAAAAGATTTCCTGCCCTTGGCTTGCTGCGCAGAGAGCGTCCCGATCAGCTTCGGCCCCGCCATTCCGACCCAATCTGCATAAACATAAATGTCCGTCCGGTCCGCCATGCTAAGATTTGCCAATTAGTTTCAAATCCTGCAATTTCCTTCCCAACTCATCATCAGCCGCCAATTTGAGGAAATCGTCCTGCAAACCCAAAACTCTCAAAACATTGAAATACGCCCCTATCGATACGCTTGGGTTGCCCTTCTCAATGTGATACAGTGTAGTTCGATCGATTCCGGCCCGTTCAGAAACCTGAATGGTGGTAAGCTTTCGCCGCTTGCGGGCAAGTTTGATATTTTCGCCCAGCTGTTCCAGGATTTTCAAGAATCTGGGGAGTAGAACTTGCTTTTTAGGTTGCATAATGTTGATTATTATAAACAAAAATATCAATATTGTTTGTAATAATCAACATTTACTACACTGGATAGTCAAGATCAATATCCCCCCCCCTCACTTCCACTTCAAAATATTAAACTTATGCCCATCGGGATCGGAAAACGCACACCCGTACATTCCCTGAAAAGCCCTTGGCGGGTCAAATACGTTACCACCAGCAGCTTCTACCTTTTTCGCCCATTCATTCACTTCCGCCTCGGTTTCAGCTGATATGGAGAAGATCACTTCATTGCCTTTGCTCAGGTCGGCCAGTTCGCCTTTCATGCCGTTTTCTTTCAGGATATCATCCTTGAAAAAGTGGATTACAAAACCTTCGTCGCCGAATATAAAGCTGGCCAGCTCATCGCTTTCGTGGCCGGCATTTTTCGTGATGCCCAGTTGCGTGTAGAACGCTTTGGTGCGCTCCACATTTGCGACGCCTAAATTGGCCCAAATTTGCACTTTCATAAATGTGATGTGTTTAAAGTGTTGATTATTTGCAGGATAAAGAGACCGTGCCTGGCTAAAGATACTTGTCTTCAATATGTAATCCGGAGTTGTCCCTCCAAATGTGACACACATCACATAACCCCTTCACATTCTCTTGCCACCTTTGTACCGGCGCCAGCGATTTGCTCTGCGAAATGCTTGAAACCCCATTCCCCAGGAAAACCCACAGTACCTCATTAAGATCTTTTCGAACCTTCATAAACATTAACAAAAATGAACAAAACCGAAACTTTCATCAGTCTGCATCAGCAGGCCAAAACGCTCATTCTTCCCAATGCGTGGGATGCCGCCAGTGCAAAGATCATTGAAAACCTGGGCGCATCGGCCATTGCCACCACAAGTGCCGGGGTGGCCTGGGCGCTGGGGTATGCCGATGGGAATAAAATGACTGCGCAATTGAATGCGCAGGTGGCCCATAGCATCGTGCGGGTGATTAACGTGCCGCTTTCTGTGGATTTTGAAAATGGTTATAGCGGTGAACCTGCCGTGGTCGCTGAAAATGTGAAGCTTTTGCTCGACGCGGGTGTTGCGGGGATTAATATTGAAGATGGGAAAGACAGTCCCGATTTGCTGGCGAAGAAAATTGAGGCAATCCGGCGCGCTGCGGATAGTCACGGCTCGAAGTTGTACATCAATGCCCGGACGGATGTGTACCTGGCGGCTCTGGTTCACGAAGCCGATCGCGTTTCGGAATCACTCCGGCGCGGGGAACTGTACGCTGCTGCCGGGGCGAGCGGCTTGTTTGTGCCGGTGATTACCCAGGCAGAAGAAATCACGCAAATTGCCGCCAGCATAACGCTGCCTTTGAATGTGCTGGCGATGCCCGGACTGCCGGATGCGAACAGGCTGGCAGAACTTGGTGTGAAAAGGTTAAGCGCCGGTACCGGCATGGCGCATGTGGCCTGGAAGGCTGTGTCGAGAGTTGCCGCGTCATTTTTGGCCGGGGGCAATTCGGCGGTATTATATGAAGATCCGACGCCGGCTGTCAATTTGCAAGATTTGTTTTCCTGACCAATGCTATGAATAAGTCTGTTTCGCCCTGGCTATCGCTGGTGATTGTGTTGACCGCGCCGCTGCTGTCGGTCATTGATATTTTTATTATTAATGTGGCGATCCCTTCCATTCAGTCGGGGATTCAGGCCAACAATGCGCAAATCCAGCTGGTGATTGCGGGTTATCTGCTGGGGTATGCGTCCTTTCTGATCACCGGCGGCCGCTGCGGCGATTACTTTGGGCGGAAGCGTATATTCTTCTGGGGTATGGTCGGGTTCACTTTTTTTTCCTGCTTGTGCGGACTTTCGCAAACTCCGTTTCAGTTAAATCTCATGCGGTTTTTACAGGGAATGAGCGCCGCATTCATGGTACCTCAGTCGATTGCTTTTATCCAGATATTATTTGCCGATCCCAAAGAACGTTCCAAGGCGATCGGCTGGTTTGGGATCACGCTCGGGCTGGCTTCCATCATTGGCCAGGTACTGGGCGGTTATTTTTCGGGCGGGCAATTCTTTGTGGCGGGCTGGCGTCTGATATTCCTGATCAATCTTCCGATCGGCATACTTTCACTTCTGGCAGCTCATTTTTACCTGCCTGAAACGAGTCGGCACAGAGGTACAAAAATGGATATCGCGGGCGTAGGCATTCTGACGGCCGGATTGTTTTGCCTCATTTATCCATTGATACAAGGAAGAGAATCGGGCTGGCCGTGGTGGAGCTTTGCCCTGCTGGTGGTGGCGGCAGGTATTTTTATCTATTTCTTTTACAATCAGCAGCAGAGAAAGTCGGCGGGGCAGTCGCCGCTGATCGATAATGACTTATTTGGTTTCAAAGATTTTAACATTGGTCTCTGGGCAGTACTTTTTCATTTTATGCTCCATACCTGTTACCTGCTGTTGAGCGCCGTTTTTCTTCAAAATGGTTTGGGATTAAGCCCCTTGACCGCCGGACTGTATTTCGTTGCGCCGGGGATTTTGTTTACAATGAGCTCGGTGGCGGCTTCGAAACTCACATCCAGGTACGGCACTGCGGTATTACAAATTGGGATTGTGATCATACTGGCGACATTCGGTCTGCAGATCGTTTTTTTCAAAACAGGCGCAAGCATTGCGATGCTCTTTGTACTGCAGGCAACTTACGGACTTGGGAACGGATTGGTGTTACCTTCTTTACTGAACGTGACCCTGCGCAGCCTGCCCCCAGCGTTTGCCGGAACAGCCGCCGGTGTGTATTCAACCGTGCAGCAAACCGCTTCTGCATTAGGCATTTGCCTGATTGGCGGATTATACTTTTACCTCGCCGACGAAATGCATAGTGCAGCTTGCCTATCATTATGGCCTGGCTGCGTTGATGTGCTGCGGTGTGCTGACTAGTATCATGTTGTTTCGTTTGCCAAGGGTAGTGCAGGGCAACACAGTAGCACAAGTAGCTGAATAATGTTGATATCAGTCTGAAATGTCAGGCGGCAATGGTTTGGAGTGGTTTAAAACCGTTGCTACCCCTCTTCTTCTTGTAATTAAACCGGCTTAATGTTTCCCTGGAAACGCCCAGATAAGCCGCGATCAATTGTTTGGGAACCGCATTATAAAGCTCGGGATACAGACTGAGCAGCTCATCATACCGGCCTCTGGCATCATTGTTCATAAACGACAGCAGCCTTTTATGCGCGGCCACATAACCCCGGCTCGTACGCAACCGAAAAAAACGCTCGAACTGATGCAGTTCATTACACAGCCTTTCCCGGTCTTCGGTGGGCAGGCAAAGTACCTCGGTATCCGCCACGCAATCAACTGTGATCGTAGCCCGAACCTGGTGAACCAATGCATTATAATCCGAAGCCCACCAGTTGGGCAGCGAGAATTGAAGGATGAACATTTTGTCATCGTCATTCACAAAGAATGATTTCAGACAGCCGCTCAGCACGAAATATTCCGCCTCCACTTTGTCGCCGGGAGCAATGATGGTTTGTCCTTTTTTGAAAGAAAGCGGTTTGAAATGGGAGAAAATGTACGCAAACTCTTCGTCGGTAAAGCTCGCCGTTTTGAGCAAATGCTGTTTCAACTGGTCTTCGGCAGTCATGGGATTTCTCTTTTTAAGTTCTCACCTTCAATTTTAAATCACGCATTGCATCCCCCTCCGGATCTTCAAAAGCACGAACATCGCTTCTTGGCTTGCAATGTGCATTGTGCTTTTTACTCCACGCGCTGAGCTGCAATAGAAGCGGCACCAGGTCGACTGCTTTTTCAGTAGGGTAGTAAAGAAATTTCGATTTATTGGCAGGCGAAACTTCCTTCACAAGAAACCCTTTTGCCTGCAGATCTTCCAGCCTGTCGGAAAGGATATTTCGGGCTATTTTTTCTTCAGAAAGAAGAAATTCACCAAAGGAATTTCTTCCAAAAAACAGCAAATCTCTCAGAATCAATAAGCTCCACTTGTCGCCAAGCATATCCAGCGTGCAACTGATAGGGCAATCGGATCTCATGGTTACTGTTTTCATCTGCTTTTTTATCATACCAACAATGCGAAGATAGAAAAAGTAGTAGTAAAACGCTACTACTTAAAAATTTGGAGGTCAAACACTTTTACAAACAAGACGTTAGGACAACGAAGCTAAACAGATTGCTCCATGGACAAATCAAACGGATACGAGGAACACGCGGCAACATTCATTCGCTGTCGCTCGAAGGGCATCAATGGAATCGGCGCGCCGGAGGTTCGGTTCTGGGCAAAGTCACTACCTCCCAATGCGACAGTACTGGACGTAGGCTGTGGCACAGGCCTGCCCATTTCACAGGCATTGGTGGCTGAAGGTCTGACCGTTTATGGGATGGATGCGTCACCTTCCATGGTTGAAGGTTTCAAGCAGAACTTTCCCAATATTCCCGTCGCCTGTGAAGCCGCAGAAGATTCCTCATTTTTCAATCGGCAGTTCGATGCCATCATCGCCTGGGGGCTAATGTTCCTTTTGCCTGAAAAAACACAGGAGGTTGTGATTCAAAAAATGGCAAATGCGCTGTCCACTGGCGGGAAACTGCTATTTACGGCTCCGTCTACAAAAATGATGTGGGAAGATGCTATTACAGAAATTGAATCAATATCGCTTGGAGCGGAGAGATACAAAGAATTGCTAGCTGGATCGGGGCTGTCGTTCATTGAGGAGTTTGAGGATGAGGGGGAGAATCATTACTATCATGCGATCAGGCTTTAAGGCTAATGAGGAAACATGCAAAGTTTCCGTTAAAATTACCATCTCTTCGGTGGTCTGTACCCGCATCACCTGCCCGGTTCCATGGCCCGAGACTACACCGGATGCTTGCAACATGCTAAGCTACACCTTGTTTAATCAGCGAAATTGAAGGTGGCGGGAGAAAACCTCTCTCGCGCGTTGCCACATGGCCTCAGAAAGCACGTGCCCTTTCCCAGGTTCTATGAAAGAAGTAAAGTTCTGTGGTACACGGGCATTTTTGTACGCCTGTTCAATGCGCGGCAGAGCTCTTTGAACGAAACCAATTGGTGAACCCCCGTCCAGTTCGCCAAAGTTCAGGTGCAGTGCTCGGGGAGCAATCAGGGCCGCTATATCCGGGGTATCGCCGAATTGAAGCCAGCCAGGCACAAAATTGGGAAAGCAATGCAGCAGATGCTCGTGTTCTATCGCCGCATAGCTAGGAAGGCAACAGTTTCCGACAATACATTTTAATCTGGCTTCCAGGGGGCCAACCAGCCAGGCATGGGTAGAACCCATCGAATGCCCGTAACAACCGATCTGATCGGCAAGTACCTCCGGACGTGCGCACAGGTAATCGACCGCACGACGCATTTCCAGGACATTTTTCCAGGCCAGACTGCGCCCGCGAACCACTTGGCGAAGAAACTCGAAACGCTCATAGTCGCCCTTTGTCAGTTTTCCGGTCGGATCCTGCCGCTCTTCAAAACAAAGCGCATCGGGACAAAGTACCACGTATCCATCCCGCACAAGCGCCACTGCCGTATGGTGCATGGGATTCCCCGCCAATCCGGCTGGTTCGGATTTGCCCAGGTGATATTCGCCGTTATGCTGGTGCCAGACCGCAATACCAGGTGCAGGGCGCTGGGCCGTTGCCGAGTCCGGAATCAGCAACAGCGCCGGAACCCGGTCGTTCACCTCGACTTCATAGGTGATAGATTCAATGCGATATCCGTCTTTCCTGATGGTTTCCTTTATCTCAGGAAGCAGGGGTGCGGGTTTGGGAAATGCCCCGCCCAGGCAAGTCTTATAGTGTTTTCGCAGTGCCTCCGGCGAGATGGGGTCAAGGCCTGCCGCGAAGTCCTGTGTGCTAGGATCGATCGCCATGCCGGCAGTAGAAATCGCGCCAAGCCCCGCCATCAGTTGTGTCTTCATGAATCTACGCCTATCGTGTTTCATCGATACAGAAAAAGAGGATGTTTGTAATGGTTTACAATTTAGGAAGAAAGTGCCTAATGCTTGGTTACCAATAGTTAAAAGTTGCACAGTGGCCTGTCGCCGCAAATACAGCGACAGTTCCAGTCCTGGTTTACTTCCACGAAGTGCGACCAGACTCCTCTAAATACATCCATTTTTTACAGACCTGTAATGGCCTGTATACAGTACGATTTACCTCTGCAGCTGCAAATCCACAATACGCTTGATCGGATTCGGCCCCAAAAAACGCATCAATGGTCTCAAAATGATCATTACACGTTTAAAGGCAAAGTTTTAGCCCTCCGTGCCACGGGCGCCCGTGAAGGAAGTGTAAAGTCAAACAAAATACCCTGTGGCCTCCCAGCCGAGTCAGCCGATCAAAATCCCTCAAGAGCAACCTCCTATGGAATTTTGTCTAAAGTGGTGTGAAAAAACTGATGCTAAGTAAACATATAGTCTTATCTTCAATGGCGATACGGCATTCTCATTCCTAAATCTCTTTAAACGTCGCATTCATGACAACGCAACAACCCGACATCACTGGTCCAGTACCAGATTCAAATCCAATCAACCAAACCAGCAATTCAGTTCCGTTCCTGAACCGGCGTAAAATGCTCGAAATAACTGGTATGGCCGGTCTCGCTGCTTTAACTGGCGTCGCACCCGGACCTGTCCGGCAGCCAGCGGTTCAGGAACGGCCGCGCATTGCCTGCCTCATCAGCTATTGGGGTGCTACACGATCGCATGCGGACTGGATCGTCACCAAGCTGCTGGACGGATATTGGTGGCAGGGCGCTCACACTCCGTCGCGGGTTGAGGTGGTAGCTGTTTACATCCATCAGCTTCAGGAAAGCGGACTGGGCCAGAAAATATGCAAATCGAAGAACATTCCGATCTTTAAAACAGTTGGTGAAGCAGTTACGCTTGGCGGGAAGGAACTTGCGGTGGATGGTGTTGTGATTGTCGGAGAACACGGAGAATACCCTACAAATCTCAAAGGGCAGTGGCTTTTGCCCCGTTGGTGGATCTACCAGCAAGTTGTCAGGGTTTTTGAGCAGAGCAAGCGTTCTGTGCCGGTATTTAACGACAAACACCTCTCTTACAGTTGGGACGAAGCCAAATGGATGTTTGACAAATCCCGCGAACTGAACTTTCCTCTGACCGGGGGCTCGTCTATACCCGTCCACTACCGCAAGCCCGAGATAGAAATCGATATTGATACGCCCATCAAATCATCTGTAGTGCTCGGCGGTGCACCCGACGAAGGCGCCCTTTTCCATTGTGTTGATGTATTGCAGGCATTTGTGGAGCGGCGCAAGGGAGGTGAGACCGGAGTCAGGTCGGTGCAATGTATCCGGGGGGCTGAAACCTGGAAGTGGACCGAGCGCAATCCCTGGGCGGCCAGGCTGCTTGAATCGGTCAGGACTAATTTCAACCTCAAACCCGGACATTTTCAGGAAATACAAACGCCAAATGTCTGTATTGTCGAGTACAATGACGGTACGAAAGCAGCAGTATATAATACAAAGGGCGTCGGTTGGACATACGCCGGTGAAATCGAAGGGCGTAAGGAGCCGACGATCATTTCGATGCTCGACTGGCCAGGCCCTTTTTCTCAGTACCACGCCTCCAATTCCCAACCACACTGGATTGTTGAGACGATGGTAACCAAAAAGGAGCCATTTCCTGCGGAAAGACTACTTTTGTCCACCGGAATCACAGCATTCAACATGGAATCCAACTGGGAAAACGGCCGTTTCTCCGCAGTAGGACGCCGCATTGAAACACCTTTCATGAATATGACCTACCGCTCGACACGCGGACCGCAATTCAACGCAGGAGAGCGGCCGCCGAACGTTCCCTACATGCGGGGGTTTTCTGAGTAATGAGTGGAAAAATGCCGGAATTTGCTTCCGAAAGCGGAAATGAAAATTCTTGATAATCCAAGGCTAATCATTAACTTAAAATCTGTCATTTATTACTTCAAAATCACTTATTAACTCACTTAGTAAATTTCATGAATCGCAGAGACGTTCTTAAAAGCTTGACATTATTGCCGGCTGCGGGTAGTGCTTTTCCCATACAATCATTCGCTTCCGTTGACGGAACTACCCTTCCCTTCAATCCTTTGGATAAACCAATGCCCGACCTCCACCGCGACGCATTTGTCATGGATGGACATACACATGTTATGAGCCGCGAGCTGATATTAAAAACCGATATCGGGCAGCGTTATGCAGATGGGACTGTCGATCTGCCAAGGGCTAAAGAAGGCGGAGTGGATGCGATGTTCTTTTCGGTCTATACGCCTGAAAACTATTATCCTGGACGATTCGAGACCAAGAATACTTTCCGCGTGGTAAATCTTGCATTGGATCAGATCAAAAAGAACAATGCGATGATCGAGCTGGCGCTCACAGCTTCTGACATTGAGCGAATCAATAAAAAAGGTAAAATGGCCGCTTTTCTCGACCTGGAAGGCGGCTACGACCTCCATGGCGATCTTGACCTGCTGCGCGCTCTTTACAAGCTTGGGCTACGCTCTATGCAGCTGACCGCCCATAGCACCACAAACGCTTTTATCGATGCATGCAACGATGTGTATACCTGGGGCGGCATTAACGATCATGGGAAAGCGGTTATCAAAGAAATGAACGATCTCGGCATGGTGATCAATGTCGCGCACGCATCCAATGATGCCATCATTCAATCGGTAGCCGCCAGTCGGCACCCGGTGATCTATAGCCACGGCGGCTTCCACAAAATTGTGGATCACCCCCGCTGCATAACGGACGAAGCTGCGAAAGCCATAGCCGCAAAGGGTGGCGTGATCGGTGTCCATTTCGGAAGTCTCTTCAACAATCCGAAATACTGGGCGTGGCAGAAACCGAACAATCCAATCAAGGTGCAGCCCGATCCTCAACCTAAAACGCCGAGGATCCTTAATTCTCAGATTACCACGCAAACCATTAAAGACGTAGACGAGGAGTTTGCGCGCGAACTTCCATTTACCTTCAACGGAACTATCCCTGACGAATATTGGATGCACGTGGATCAGCTGGCAAAGGTGATCGACTATGGCGTAAAACTGGTTGGCGAGGACCACATTGCCCTGGGTTCCGATTTGGACGGCGGCCCTGAACTGCCGCGCGAAATCAAAGACATCAGCGATTTTCCCCAGATCACTATGGCCATGCAAAAATTGGGTTACAAGGATCAGCGGATCAGGAAAATCCTTGGCTTGAACTGGCTACGTGTGATCAGGCAGGTAACGGAAGGGAAGTAATTGTAAAATCTCACTTTCCTCTTCCGTTAGATAGATCGAGTATAACCATGTTGTCTTTTAAAGAATCCCTGGAAACCGCCTCATTCTGCTATAGAAAATGAGCCGGGAATCGCCTTGGCTGGGCAAGTACCGGAGAGATGCTTTGCAAAGGCTGCGTTTGATGGTGAAACCAATCTCCGTATCGTTTATGCCCACTAAAGTTCTTTAATTTTCAAGCTCCGGAACCACACCTTCTCTTTAGCATTGTGATTTTGCAGGGCAATTTTGCCTTTGTGATGGGCGGTAGCGTAAGGCCAGTCCTTATACTTGCTTTTAGCGACATTGGCTTTCCAGGCCTCACCTCCATACTCGTAATCCGCAACAAGTTTTTCATTGAGGTAATGCTTTACCTGATTGCCGGAAACCACTATCTTCCCCGAATTCCAGGTTCCGGCAGGTTTGAAAGCAGTTGGATCGCTGGGTGGGTTCATATCATAGTTGGCGCCGGTAAGCTGGCCTGGTTTCAATCCGATATTCTTGCCGCTTTCATCTTTAACGACATAGTTTTTGTCATCGATGATCTGGTATTCCGGCGCTGAGAAAACTGTCCGTGTGAGACCGGGTTTTTCGATGACCTTGTATAATACGCCACTATTGCTGCCCTCCGGGATTTTAAATTCAAATTCCAGCTCAAAATCGCCGTACTCTTTATCTGAAACGAGGTCTCCGCCGCTGCCGTCGGAGGTAAGTGTCCCATTTTCAATAAACCATCCCACTACCTTATCCTGGTTGTAGCTATGCCAGCCTTTCAGAACCTTGCCATCGAATAATGTTTCCCAGTCTCCGCCGGAACTAAACGCTGCCGAGATAATCCCGACCACCCCGAGAGCCGCTATTAACCTAAAAAATTTGAGTGCCTTCATGTCCAATACCATTAAAATGTGATCCAAATACCTTTCTGAATTAAATCTATCGCACAACTAACAACTTTACTAATTTTAAATCAAGCAGCCTTTTATTAAAATACAATCCAAGTTATTATTTTACACATACTTCTTGATTAACAACGCGTAAATCCTATCAAAAACAATGAGAATGATAATGTCAGTATCCTGGCAATCCTGGCCTGAAAAAATCGGGCTGATTCTTATTTGCACATTGTATTCGCCGCCCACCTTTTCACAGCAAACCGAGCTTGATTCCATAATACGCACAATCGACTTTAGGAAAGATTCCGTTCAGTCGATTTTCCAGTGGGTGATTACCGAGCTGGAATACGATCCGCGACAGTTATTGCTGGTAAATGGCAGCAGCGCTTATGGGACGCTCAGGCAGAATATAGTTCGTGAGGCAATTAATAGAAAAAAAGGCATTTGCCAGCATTATGCACAGCTTTTTAATGCCCTCTTAAAACGAGCGGGTTATGAAAGCTATGTCATTGAGGGCTATACAAGACAGGGCAGCACCGATGATCCCTACGGCCATGCGTGGAATGCTGTAAAAACAGGCGGCAAGTGGTTCTTGTATGATCCGACCTGGGCTTCGGGCTATGTTACCGGTTTCGTATTCACCAAGAGGTTTGATTACCAATGGTACAAAGTCAGTCCTGCGAGATTTATAGAGACGCATGTTCCTTTTGACCCAATCTGGCAATTGCTGAATCCACCCCTGTCCCATGCCCAGATCAGGGATAATATTTTCGAAAACACAGGTAATTTCAGTTTTCAGGATTCAATCCGCCTGATTGCAATGGCACCAGAGCAGGAAATGTTACTGGCCAGCCTGCGAAGAATTAAAAAAATGGGCATTCCAAACAAGCCCACCCGGGAATACGTCCAGAGCCTTGAACTTTACGAAAAAAATACGCGTGATTATCAAATTCTTCAAAATACAAATGCATTGCTCAACAGGGCGATCAGCACTTACAATGAATATGTACTGTCCAAAAATCACCAGTTCAGAAAACCACTTTGGACAGACGAGATGTTAGAGGTATTTCCCAAAAAACTAAAAATCCATACTGATTCTTCAAACAAGTTGATTAATACCGTTTCTACTGCCAACCTGCAAAACGCACAATACCAGGCCCGGTTAAAAAAGCAACTCGACCAATTTATCGAAATTGCCGCCGGCGAAGCTATTTTTATCCAAAAATATCTCTCAACCTGGAAGCCGATGAGAATGCAGCATTTTTACAAAAAATAAAACCCACGTTACTCCCATCGATTTTCTTTTATATCGCCTTCCAGAATTTTATTGATCGAAACCCGGGCATCCAGAAGCACATATATGCTGGTTCCGCGCTCCCTTGCATACCGGCTTTCGATGCGGCCAGTCAGCCGGATTTCCCGGAAAAGTGGCTGCTCCTTTTTCCGGTCTTTATCATCATCGTCGGCAGACTGTATCAGGATAACGTTTCTAATCTCTTCATCCAGGGGAACCCAGTTGATATAGTCTGCATTCATGGTTACGGCTCCAATGTTTTTAAATCTGGAATAATAGTTAATAGCTCCCGCCTGCCCGTAATTATCGCAAAGAACAAGTGTATGTTCCTTGTCTGCTATTTTTTCATAATCGGCATCGACTTTTTGCGCCAGTTCTTTCCAGCCAAGCATATCCGCGAAATCCTGAGGCAGTTCGTGGTTTTTCCCATCCTCCCACCGCAGCAAACCCAAATCCTTATACGCTTTTGAATGCTCTGCAATAAAGTGCGGGCTGCTCATCGGAAACGCCACCCTGAAAAACGGGACAAACAGAATAACCATCGCCACAATCGATGCGGGCCGGAGCCAGGTGAGCTTTCCAACAAATAGCGATTCCAGATACACCGCACCGAATGCGATGAAAACAGGATAAAGCCCGATGGCGTAATAACCTTTTGCCCGCAGATAGGTAAAGAGCGATAAAGTGAAAAGAAACGCCCAGAAAAAGACCTGGTATTTTCTGAATCGGGGATACACAAAAAGAGAAACAAACCCTGCCAGGATGACGAACAAAGCGCTGGTAAAAAAGAGCAGCTGTTCTTTCAGAAAATCGAGGCGGTTGACATTTACCAGTTGTGTTTTTTTCAGCAATGCCATGTGATGGAGTACCGGGAAATTGTTTTGATACTGCCAGATCAGGTTAGGCAAAATGATGACCAATGCAACAATCGCAGCGATATACAGCTGTTTGTTGGCAAATATTTTACGTTGGGAAGTAATCAGCAGGGCAGGGACAAGACCAGCCAGCAGGAACACAATATTGTATTTATTTAAAAAGCCGATCCCTATACCAATTGCGGCCAGGTAAAGCCATTTGTTTTCTTCTGTCCTGATAAACTGGATAACAGAAAAATAGAGCAGCGTCCAGCTCAGCACATCTACTGAAGTAGGCTGATAAAGCATGTTGATCCGCAAAAGAACGGACAACGTGATAGCGGCCGCACCCAAAATAAGTGCAAACAAACCGCCCCCCAGAGACTCGATCGCTTTCCAGATCACAACCATGGTGAGCACACCGAACAGCACAGGAAAAAGCTTCACCCAAAACTCCGAATTTCCGAGTAAAAGTATCACATAAGAAGTCCAGGAGGTAAAAGGAGGAACCGACAAATACCCCCAGGCCAGGTGCTTACCCTGGTCAAGATGCAAATATTCGTCGCGGTGCAAATCGTATTCAGGTGCAATAATGATCCAGTGCAGCACGAGCTTGACCAGAATAAAAAACCAGAGAATCAATGTTTTCTTTGCCAAGCCGCAGAGGTTTGTATTTTAAAATCAAAAATAAACTATTACTTGTATACAATTGCCCGATCAGTGATAACAAACTCGCAAATTCAGTCCGGAAATAATTGGAAATCATTATTAAAGCGCACGAAAATTCCGGACATTGCAAAATCCAGATTTACACCTACATAATCTATGAAAATCACATTTTTTTCGGCCAAGCCTTACGACAGGCAGTTTTTTGACCGGTACAACGAAGAATTTGGCTTCGATATGGAATATTTTGAAACCCACCTTGGCCCACATATCGTCAATGCCGTTGAAGGTGCGGATGCAGTCTGCGTTTTTGTCAATGACAAAGTCAATGCAGAAGTAATATCCGTCCTCGCCAAAAAAGGCGTCAGAATTATTGCGCTGCGTTGTGCAGGATTTAATAATGTAGACCTCGATGCCGCCAGATCGAATGGTATCAGAGTTTGCCGCGTGCCTGAATACTCACCCGAAGCGATCGCTGAGCATACCGTCGCTATGATCCTGACTTTGAACCGAAAAACACACAAAGCGTATAACCGTGTCCGGGAACAGAATTTCTCATTAAACGGGCTTCTGGGTTTTAACCTTCACGGCAAAACAATGGGGGTAATAGGGACTGGTAAAATCGGGAAGGCCTTTTGCCGGATTATGCTGGGCTTTGGTTGTAAAGTAGTTGCCTACGACCTGTTTCCAAACAAAGATCTGGAAAGCGAAGGAATAACATACATGTCTTTTGATGGCATTTTAAAAGAATCTGACATAATTTCCCTGCATTGCCCCCTCACTCCCGAGAACCACTATATGATCAATAAGGAGACCCTGGCTTCTATGAAAAAGGGAGTAGTTTTGATCAATACAAGCCGCGGCGGACTCATCAATACTGCGGATATCATCCATGCGTTGAAATCCAAGCAGGTTGCTTACCTGGGAATTGATGTATATGAGCAGGAGGAAAAATTATTTTTCAAAGACCTTTCCGGTAATATCATCGACGATGACAATATTCAGCGCCTGATGAGCTTTCCCAATGTGCTGGTTACGGCACATCAGGCTTTCTTCACCGAGGAAGCCCTTTCACAGATAGCCCAGGTAACGCTCAACAATATCCGTCAGCTCGGAAAAGGAAGCGAACCGCAAACCCCCTCCGCTGTACTTGTATGATAGTTTTTTGGTGATAAAGGCCGGTAATTCAGTTCAATTCACTCCTCTGAATTACCCACATCCAGTTGGTGGGCCAAAATTCTGAATTGATTTTTTCGTGGCTTATCAGTTCTTCTCCCACCACTTCGAAGCCCGTCAACTTACCCCCCTTGCTCTCGACGTCCACGCGTGCATAATTCTGCAATTGGATCCATGTCTGTGATGAAATGAGTTCTTCAGATATAAAACTCAGAAGCCGCCACTGAGGATTAGGAGCGTTAACAACATAGTGAAACAACAGATAACGTTTGAAACTGTCATTCGTTAACGATAAAACTGTGTGTTTACAATCATCATTTCTCATAACTGTTACGTTTAGATCATGAGAGAAAAAGCTTGAATAGTACAGATATTTATATTGGTCCCCTACCGCTCAGTGAGTAGTGGATATGGGTGATGACATATGATAAATGTATTTGGTACACATTTTTTCTTCTTCGTACAACCAAGTATATCCTTTAAATTTTAGATACTTTTTTACAATGATTACGCTCCACTTTATTAAAGACGACTGGGTTAAAGAAAAAAATGGCTACAGAATCATGAAAATTGATGAGTATCAAATTGTTGAAATTCCTCATTATGAAAATGGAGATCTATCGTCTCCTTCCTATAAAAGAGCCTATAATGGTAAAGTTTGGTGTACCTGGATAAATGAAAACAAGACGATTGTCACGCAGCCCTTTTTTGAATCTGAGCTGGAATTGGTAAAAACATAAGTACCGCTTTCGATAATCTTGTGTGAGAGAACAACTTATCTTGGAACTGAAATTTGTTTTGGTCTGACGCTGGCAGTATCTATCTGGCTACCATCTTTTTTACGACCGCGACGTTTTCCTTTATCATTGTCGACTTTCCTGTCTAATAAAGGTACCAGTGTATCATGGATAATGGCACCAGATCTTGAAGCCTTTATCAATGTATCTTCGGAGGGGCTATTGGGGATGCGAACCGGAGATTGGGGATAATTGAAATCTGTCTTTTTATCTCCATCGGTGTCCGCCGGCTGCTGAGTTGGATCGGTCGTCGGCGTATTGTTCTGTGCATAGGAGGCACCTGTGAACATCAGGAAAATCAGGATCGGAAACACGGAAAAACTTTTCATATCTACCTGGTTTATAGTTGTGTTACAACGAGACGTAACACAGACACTATAAAACTGTTCCAGCGCTACTGCTGGTACCAGGTTAGGCAGATTGCTTTTATGTTCTATTGGTAAATGGATCGAGCACCTGTTTTATTCCAGAATTCTATCAAATTGACATCTTAAAAAAAGTCTCAAACTGCGGATCATAATACCCAGTATTTGGATATCGAAGGTGAAACACTGCTAAAAATATATTACAATAAACTTGCCAGAAAAATGTGCGTACTATTCCGGTTGGAATGTGTAAAATTCATAATTAATTTTCCACTTTACTTCCTGTCCGGGTTCGGCAGCCAATTTAATATAAGGTTCCGGGCATGACGTTGTGGGGCAGGCCCAATAAACGAGTTTTTCAAGTGGATGGTCAGAAGTCATTCTTACGCCGGCACCGGTTTTCGTATTTTCGATACGGATATCATAATCCTTGGCAACGGGGCCAAATCCTTTCAGGCCACTGCTAAACACCTGGTCTCCTTTCTGAATCTGGCGGCTGTAATTCAGCGTTTTTCCGTTAACATTAATGATACTTCCAAAACCTTGTCCTTCCCCAATTACATCAAAAGGAAAGACTATTCTGATATTCTGATTTGAAGGTTCATTGTCGATCATAACAAAATTATGATCGTATACACTCGTAGAAATACTCTTGGAACCGGTATTTTTCAGGGTATGTTCTAAAACCATATCGGGTTTCCCTTTTACCAGCCGAACCGTCTTTTTATATAAATAGGAATAGCCCGCTCCATCTTTTAATTCGTGTGTAAATTCTACAAGGTCTTTCTTTTTATTAACCGTCCATTTACCGGCATTTTTAATATCATAAGTCGTTGCAAACGAATACTTCTTGTCATTCGGTTTAACGAGTGTACCTACACCGATTTTAAGAAATTCCTCTCCAATTTTCGCTTCATCAAAACCAAGTGGTGTAAATTCTTCAACCGGTCCTGATATTGCATCATGAAGTTTCGGGTCGTACTTTGGAAACCATTGTCCAAAATAGCTATGACCCTTGTAAGTAAGGCTGGGAACAACTCCTGCCCAATCAAAGCGGGTGCCGCGATAATATCCATTTTCAGGGTCAGGCAAATACAGCTTTGCATCAATGATGCCATTTGTGATCTCTGTCTCCGGGAAGTCAGCAAGCTTGAATGCACTGAAAATCAAGCAAATTGACGCAAGAATAATGGTGATATTTTTTTTCATGACAAAAAACAAATTGGCGATGGATAAGGAATCCGCCACTGAGTTATATTTAGGAAATGCCTGTACAGCTCCGTACTGCAGTGTATAAAGTTTCGGCATCAAAGCCTCTACTCAAAATTAGCCAACAGCACAAAAAAAGGACAGTGTATATTAATGCAAAGCACTAAACACACTGTCCGTTAATATGCTGAGGTTTAATACTAGGAAATCCCTTTGAAAGCGTCTTCGTTTATAAACGGCTGATTACGTAATCTTTGTTTTGTAGCTTTATAAAAAGCATTGGCAACAGCTCCGCCTGCCGGAGGTAGAGCTGGCTCCCCAAGACCCGTAGGAGAAATACCATTGTCGACAAAATGTACATCGACCTCGGGAATTTCATTCATCCTGATCAAACGGAAACCGTTAAAATTATTCTGGTCGGGAGCACCTTCTTTGAAAGTCATGTTACCAAACATGGCATGTCCCAGTCCATCAACAACTCCTCCTCTTACCTGTTGCAACGATCCGCTTTTGTTGATAACAATTCCGCAGTCAACCGCCGCTATAATGTTTTTCAATGACGGTTTTCCTTTCGTAATGACCACTTCGCCAACTTGTGCGACGTATGATCTGTGTGAAAAATAGACGCTGAATCCCTGGTAAACACCTTTTTTCTTTCCCCAATTACTTTTTTCAGCAGCCAGCTTAATGACTGCGATCATCCTGTCAATGTCATACTTAATTTCGCCGGCAGGAGACTTTTTAGCTTTTTCAAGCAACGCAAGTCTGAATTCAACCGGGTCTTTGCCTGCCGCTTCGGCCACTTCATCCAGAAATGATTGCTCGGCGTAGGCCAGGAAATTGGTGATAGGCGCTCTCCACGGACCTGTGGTAATCGGCGATTTATGTTCCACAGAATCGATCAAAAGATTATCGACTGCTCCCGATGGAAAGTTATCCTCCCTTGTCGAGTTTCCTGAATTCATACCGACGCCGCGCAGTTTATAACCGATGAGCTCTCCGCTCTTATCGAGTGCCGCTTCAAAACGGTATCTGACAGCCGGGCGATATATTCCACCTGTCATGTCATCTTCTCTTGTCCAGATTACTTTCACCGGTGCCTTTACCAGTCGTGAGACATTTGCTGCCTCCAATACAAAGTCGGCTGCCAGGCGTCGACCGAATCCCCCACCTTGCCTTGTGATTTCCACGGTTACTTTTTCCGGTGCCATTCCTAACAACTTGGCAACTTCGGTACGCGCTCTCTCGGGTGTCTGAGTAGGACCAACCAGCTCAACGCCATCTTCCCGCACGTGTGCAAAGAAATTCATGGGCTCCAATGGGCTGTGAGGCAAAAACGGGCATTGATACTCTGACTTGATAACTTTCGCCGCGTTTTTAAAGGCAGCTTCAACATCACCGTCCTTCCTTCGAACAGTAGCTTCTCCGTTATCCAGCAGCTGCTTAAAAATACGATTATGGTCTTCCGAACTTTCCAGATCGGCTGCCTTTTCGTACTCAATTTTCAATACATCTTTCGCCTTTTTTACCTGCCAGGTAGACTTTCCAACAACAGCAACACTGTTATCAAAAGTAACGACATCCACAATCCCCGGCATGGCTTTTGCAGCCTCGGCATTCACTGATTTCAGCTTCAGACCGAAGGCCTTTGGCCTTTGGATCACCGCAAACAACATGCCTTCCCGATAAACATCCAGTCCAAAAAGTGGTTTACCAGTGGCTATATTATTATTGTCAACATTCCGGACCGACTGCCCTATCAGCTTGAAATCTTTTTCTGATTTGAGTTTTACTTCTTTCGGAGCAGTAAGTTTTGACGCAGCCTCAGCTAACTCTCCATAAGAAAGTGACTTGCCAGAACCTTTATGTAATACCTTTCCATTTTCTGTTGTACATTCAGCAACAGGCACTTTCCAGCCAGCCGCCGCAGCTTCTATCAAAAGATGCCTGGCGGTAGCACCCGCCTTTCTAAGACGTTCCCATGAGTGAGGCACCGCACCACTTCCTCCTGTAACCTGTCTTTCAAATATCCCGGTATCCAGATTTCCCTGAACTGTTTTTACCTGCTTCCAGTCTGCGTCCAGCTCCTCAGCCACGACCATTGGGAAAGCGGTTTTAATCCCTTGTCCGATTTCAGGATTGGGGGAAACAATTGTAATTATATTGTCAGTACCAATAGACAAATAGCTATTGAATGTAATAGAGCCAGCCGCAATTTTTTTAGCGTCTACTACCACAGGAAGTGCAGTAGAGTTTGACCAGTTGAATCCTAGAAAAAGCCCTCCGCCCGCAGCAGCGGCAATCTTCATAAAACTCCGCCTGGAAGTTTGTTCTAATGTCTGCATGATCAGTTGGGTTTAGAGGCTGCTACTTTTACCGCTTCACGAATCCTGTGATAGGTCCCGCACCTGCAAATGTTTCCACTCATACCAGAAACAATCTCTTCATCCGTTGGTTTGGGCTTTTCTTTGAGCAGAGCCGCGGCGGTCATAATCTGACCTGCCTGGCAATACCCGCATTGAGCCACATCTACTTCGTCCCAGGCTTTTTGAACAGGATGATCCCCTTTTTCGGATAATCCTTCAATGGTTGTAACCTTTGCCTTTCCAACCGCCGAAACAGGCAATACGCAGGACCGGACGGCTTTCCCATCGAGATGAACTGTGCAAGCACCGCATTGGGCGATCCCACATCCATACTTTGTGCCAACCAGGCCGAGGTTGTCACGCAACACCCACAAAAGCGGAGTATCACCCTCAACATCAGTGTCGTATGCACGATTGTTAATTGTAAGTTTTAATAATGCCATGGTGAGTGATTGATTATAGCTTTACTATATTTTACAAGTTACAAAAAATATGATAATCCGGGTCAGATCAAAACGTTTTTCCGAACAAATAAGAATTGATTATCAGCATATTGTATCACGCCTCACCACCAGGGCCTCCAAAGCTGATAGGGAAATTAAATGTAGGTTCGTTGTCTTGAGAACTTTGTATCGGCCCATACTGATCCTCATATTTATTTATATTATCCTTTAAAGCTGCTATTAAACGTTTGGCGTGTTCAGGGGTAATGATGATGCGCGCTTTCACTTTTGCACGGGGAACACCAGGCATAAGCCTGATAAAATCCAGAATAAATTCGCTGTTAGAGTGAGCAATCATAGCCAGATTGGAATAAACACCTTCAGCCATTTCTTCAGACAGCTCTACATTGATCTGTTGTTCGTTTTCCTTGTTATCGTTTTCCATTGTTGGTTTTTTAATAGCCTCAGCTATTTTTTGCAATCGGCTTTCATCGGGGAAATTACTAAAAATAAACAGCATCAAAAAGCACCGGGCCGGTTCCGCATGTGCAGAACCGGCCCGATTTATCAGCCAAAATGAATTTCGCCTATACCAGCTCTCGTTTCTTCCGTGACTGTTTTTCACGGGAATCCGCAAGCGCATCGTATTCCTCTTTTGAGCCTACGATCAGGTTTTCGTATTGACGCATTCCTGTACCAGCAGGGATCAAATGTCCAACAATAACGTTTTCTTTCAATCCTTTCAGTTCATCACGTTTTCCACGAACAGCCGCTTCGCTAAGCACTTTGGTTGTTTCCTGGAATGAAGCCGCAGAAACAAAGCTTTCAGTACCCAGAGATGCTTGTGTGATACCCATCAAAGTAGGTTTTGCCACAGCAGCTTGTGCGTCACGCGCAGTTACCAATTTCAAGTCACGACGTTTAAGGCTTGAGTTTTCATCACGCAAACGACGAACTGAAATGATCATACCTGGTTTCAGTGTTTCGGAGCTACCTGCATCTTCAACCACTTTCATATCCAGAATCTTGTCATTTTCTTCACGGAATACAACGCGGTCAACCGGCTGCATTTCAAGGAAGTTGGTATCACCCGCATCCAGAATCTCGACTTTCTGCATCATCTGACGAACGATACATTCGATGTGCTTATCGTTGATCTTCACACCTTGCAGACGATATACCTCCTGAATTTCATTCACAAGATATTCCTGTACAGCAGTAGGCCCTTTGATCGACAGAATGTCAGCAGGCGTAATTGCACCATCCGACAATGGATCACCGGCTCTTACAAAGTCACCATCCTGAACAAGGATGTGTTTTGAAAGTGCAACCATGTAACGACGCTGCGTTCCATCTCTCGATTCGATATGAATCTCACGGTTACCACGTTTCACACCACCGTATGATACTACACCGTCGATTTCCGAAACGGTAGCAGGGTTAGATGGGTTACGAGCTTCGAAAAGTTCGGTTACACGTGGCAAACCTCCCGTAATATCCCTGGTTTTTCCAACAACACGAGGTATTTTAGCCAAAGGCTGACCTGCTTTGATGTTAGTACCGCTCTTCACTACAAGACGAGCTCCAACAGGAAGGTTATAACCTTTTTCAGTCTGATCCTTCAACAGCGTACTTTTACCTTTTACCACGATAGCGGGGTTTTTGGTTTTATCACGCGTTTCAATGATCACTGACTCCTGGAAGCCTGTTTGCTCATCAAATTCTTCACGGTAAGTAATACCTTCTTCAATTGCATCGAAAGATACTGCTCCGGTAAATTCCGAAAGGATTACTGCGTGATATGGATCCCATGTACAAAGCTCCTGACCTTTGAAAACTTTCTCGCCGTCTTTTACCAGAAGGTGAGCACCGTAAGGCACATTGTTCGATATCAGCAATTGTCCGGTTTCAGGGTTAGTAATTTTAACTTCACCTGAACGGCCCATCACTACTGTTACTTCGTCACCTTCTGAATTAACAGATTGTACCAGACGAAGGTCTTCAAAACCGATCACACCGTCGAATTTCGCTTTGATGTTTGCTTCAACAGAAATGTTGGAAGCAGTACCACCCACGTGGAATGTACGAAGTGTCAGCTGAGTACCTGGCTCACCGATAGACTGAGATGCAATTACACCTACAGCTTCACCAATGTTAACCATGTGCGCAGAAGCCAGCGAACGTCCGTAGCATTTCGCACAAACACCATTACGTGTTTCGCAAGTCAGTACCGAACGGATTTCAACTGTTTCAATACTTGTTTCGTCGATGTATGCAGCGATTTCTTCTGTAATTTCCTGACCGGAAGTCAAGATGATTTCGCCTGATAATGGATCGAATACATCGTGAACGCTCACACGTCCAAGAATACGCTCGGAAAGTGGCTCAACGATATCTTCGTTGTCCTTCAAAGCAGAGATTGCAATACCGCGAAGCGATCCGCAATCTTCTTCAACAACCACAACATCCTGCGCAACGTCATGCAAACGACGGGTCAGGTAACCTGCATCAGCAGTTTTCAAAGCTGTATCTGCAAGACCTTTACGTGCACCGTGGGTTGAGATAAAGTACTCAAGAACGTCGAGACCTTCTTTAAAGTTAGAAAGGATCGGGTTTTCGATAATTTCACCTGCACCACCAGCGATATTTTTCTGAGGTTTCGCCATAAGACCCCTCATTCCTCCCAGCTGACGGATTTGCTCGCGCGAACCACGCGCACCTGAGTGCATCATCATATAAATTGAGTTGAATCCACCCTGATCTGTCTCAAGTTGTTTCATCAACGTTTCTGTGATACGTGAGTTAACACGTGTCCAGATGTCAATAACCTGGTTGTAACGTTCGTTTTCGGTGATAAGACCCATCAAATAGTTGCTCCAAACGTTTTCAACGTCTGCTTTAGCTTGTTCGATCAGTTTTTCTTTTTCTTCCGGAACCATCACGTCATTCAATCCCATTGACAAACCGCCTTTGAAGGCCATTTGGAAACCAAGCTCTTTGATCTCATCAAGGAATTGCGCTGTGCGGGCAACACCAGCCATTTTGAATACAAGCCCAATGATTTGCTGCAATTTCTTCTTAGTCAGCAATTCATTGATATAACCTACTTCAGCTGGAACCGCCTGGTTGAACAAAATACGTCCGGCTACTGTATCGATCAATTTGGTCTCAAAAGAACCATCATCGTTACGTACTCTCAAACGGCACTTGATATTAGCGTGTTTTGAAAGCTTGCCTTCGTTTATAGCGATGATCACCTCATCTGGTCCGTAAAATATCTTCCCTTCTCCAACAATAGGATACTCAGGAGTACTCACACGACCCTTGGTTACATAATAAAGACCCAAAACCATGTCCTGAGATGGTACCGTGATAGGCGCACCGTTGGCAGGGTTGAGAATATTATGGGAAGAAAGCATCAACATAGAAGCTTCCAAAACTGCTTCCTGACCCAATGGCACGTGAACGGCCATCTGGTCACCGTCAAAGTCAGCGTTGAATGCAGTACAAACCAATGGGTGCAGCTGAATTGCTTTTCCTTCGATCAGCTTTGGCTGGAATGCCTGGATACCCAAACGGTGAAGTGTCGGAGCCCGGTTGAGCAGAACAGGATGTCCTTTCAACACGTTTTCCAAAATATCCCAGATCACAGGATCCTTGCGGTCTACGATCTTTTTCGCTGATTTTACCGTCTTAACGATTCCACGCTCGATCAGCTTACGGATAATAAACGGCTTGAATAACTCAGCCGCCATATCTTTTGGCAATCCGCACTCATGCAACTTCAATTCAGGACCAACAACAATTACCGAACGACCTGAATAATCGACACGCTTACCAAGCAAGTTTTGACGGAAACGTCCTTGCTTACCTTTCAACATGTCAGAAAGTGATTTCAATGCACGGTTACCTTCTGAACGTACGGCGTTTACTTTACGGCTGTTATCGAAAAGTGAGTCAACCGCTTCTTGCAACATACGTTTTTCATTACGCAAGATTACCTCAGGAGCTTTGATCTCTATCAGACGCTTCAGACGGTTGTTCCGAATGATTACACGACGATAAAGGTCATTCAAATCGGATGTCGCAAAACGACCACCGTCCAGAGGCACAAGCGGACGAAGTTCCGGTGGAATCACAGGTACCATTTTGATCACCATCCACTCAGGACGGTTTTCGATACGGGTGTTTGCATCACGAAACGCTTCAACAACTTTCAGACGCTTTAAAGCTTCTGCCTTGCGTTGTTGAGATGTATCCGTTGCTGCCTGGTGACGAAGTTCGTAAGAAAGCTCATCCAGTTTGATCCGGTTCAAAAGCATTTCCAGCGCATCGGCTCCCATTTTCGCGATAAACTTATTTGGATCCGTGTCCGGAAGCATTTGGTTTTCGCGTGGCAGTTTATCGATGATATCAAGATATTCATCCTCGGTAAGGAAGTCAAGATAGCTTACGCCATCTTCTTCTTTTACACCTGGCTGAACTACTGCATACCGCTCGTAATAGATAATCTGATCCAGTTTTTTGGTAGATAGCCCCAGCAAATACCCGATTTTGTTAGGCAAGCTGCGGAAATACCAGATATGAGCAACAGGAACAACAAGCTCAATGTGTCCCATACGCTCACGACGTACCTTTTTCTCAGTCACTTCCACGCCACAACGGTCGCAGATAATGCCTTTGTAACGGATACGTTTGTATTTACCACAATGGCATTCCCAGTCTTTAACAGGGCCGAAAATCCGTTCACAGAACAATCCACCCATTTCCGGTTTATAAGTCCGGTAGTTGATGGTTTCAGGCTGGGTTACTTCACCAAAAGAGCTTTCAAGAATGGACTCAGGTGATGCCAGACTGATCGTCATTCTGGAAAAATCACTATTTAGTTTTTTGTTCTTTTTGAAAGACATAATTAAAAAGTCGTTTGTCTATAAGTCGAAACTCAATTTTTTATTGCATTTCTGGCGCCTTTCGGCGCCACGACTATAAATTAGTCCAGCGTAATCTCCAAAGCCAATCCACGAAGCTCGTGGACAAGTACGTTGAAGGACTCCGGAATATTCGGTTTCGGAAGGTTTTCACCTTTCACGATTGCTTCGTATGCTTTGGCACGACCTACCACGTCATCAGATTTTACAGTAAGGATTTCTTGAAGAATATGGGATGCACCAAACGCTTCCAGTGCCCAAACCTCCATCTCTCCGAACCTCTGACCTCCGAATTGTGCTTTACCACCCAAAGGTTGCTGCGTGATAAGCGAATACGGTCCGATCGAACGGGCGTGCATCTTATCGTCGACAAGGTGACCCAGCTTCATCATATACATCAAACCAACAGTAACTGGCTGGTCAAACTGCTCTCCGCTCAATCCATTGTAGAGATAAGTACGTCCCCAATCCGGCAAACCAGCTTCTTTCAATTCAGCTGCTACTTCTGCTTCTGTGGCTCCATCAAAAATCGGAGTTGCATATCTGCGACCCAATTTCAAACCAGCCCAGGCAAGAATAGTTTCGTAAATCTGACCGATGTTCATACGAGAAGGTACCCCAAGTGGGTTCAACACGATATCAACCGGCGTTCCGTCTTCAAGGAATGGCATATCTTCGTCGCGAACAATACGGGCAACAACCCCCTTGTTACCGTGACGACCCGCCATTTTATCCCCAACTTTCAATTTACGTTTCTTAGCGATATATACTTTTGCCAGTTTAACGATACCTGCCGGAAGCTCATCTCCAACCTCAAGAGCAAAACGATCACGCTTGAAGCGGCCCATCAATTCGCTACGGGCATTCAGGTAATTTTTCAGAACCAAAGATACCTGTGCATTTGTATCAGCATCCTCAGTCCATGAATCCGTCAATACATCACCGATAAGGTTTACCTCCTCGGCAACCGCATACTGGCTTTCATCGCGGTATGGGTTATTCGCAGGGAAAAGGTTTTCGGAGATATTTCTCACGTTGAACTTCATCCCTTTCGAAATCAACTCATCTCCAAATTTATGTTTTACACCTTGTGTAGTTTTGCCATCCACCAGCTCAACCAGCTTTTCGATGATACGTCCGCGAAGCTGAGTCAGCTCACGGCTATATTTCTTCATCAAAAGACGTAATTCATCTTTGTGTTTAGCACGCTCTTCCTTAGTTGGGCGAGAGAAAAGCTTTGTATCGATAACAACACCTTTCATTGACGGCGGTGCTTTTTTGGAAGCATCTTTCACGTCACCAGCCTTATCTCCAAAGATGGCACGAAGAAGTTTTTCTTCCGGGGTAGGATCCGACTCTCCTTTTGGAGTGATCTTACCAATCAGAATATCACCTTCTTTTACCTCAGTACCAACTTGTACGATACCGTTTTCATCAAGGTTTTTAACAGTTTCCTCACTTACGTTAGGAATCTCAGCAGTTAATTCTTCTTCTCCACGTTTAGTATCCCGAACCTCAAGTTCAAACTCCTCAATGTGAATAGAAGTAAAGATATCGTCACGGACAACTTTTTCAGAAATCACAATCGCATCCTCAAAGTTGTATCCCTGCCATGGCATGAAAGCAACCAAAAGGTTACGTCCAAGTGCCAATTCTCCACCTTCTGTGCCATATCCCTGGCAAAGTGCCTCACCTTTTGAAACCTTCTGGCCTTTTAAAACCATTGGTTGAAGGTTAAGACAGGTATCCTGGTTGGTACGACGGAATTTCACTAAATCGTAAGAAACGCTGTCATCGATAAAGCTTACCAAACGATCTGCATCTGTACGATCATATTTCACAACGATTTTAGTCGCATCTACATATTCGATCACACCGTCGCCTTCTGCAACAACCAGTGCACGTGAATCCATTGCTACACGCTTTTCAAGACCTGTTCCAACGATAGGAGCCTGTGGGCGCAACAATGGAACACCTTGACGCTGCATGTTCGACCCCATCAGGGCACGGTTAGCATCATCATGCTCCAGGAAAGGAATCAACGAAGCTGCAACCGATACAATTTGGTTAGCCGCAACGTCCATGTAAGATGCTTGTGAAGGATCTACCATCGGGAAATCTCCCTCAAAACGTGTCTTGATTTTCTCTACTGTAAAGTTTCCGTCTTTATCGACAGATGCGTTTGCCTGTGCGATATATTTGGAATCTTCTTCCTCAGCAGTCATATAGATAAGCTCATTAGTAAGCTTACCCGAACCATCGATAACGCGATATGGAGTTTCGATGAAACCCATTCCGTTTACTTTGGCGAAAACGCAAAGTGAAGAAATCAAACCAATGTTCGGTCCCTCAGGAGTTTCAATCGTACACAGACGCCCGTAGTGCGTGTAGTGAACGTCACGAACCTCAAAACCAGCTCTTTCACGAGAAAGACCACCAGGCCCAAGTGCCGACATACGACGTTTGTGCGTGATTTCAGCCAATGGATTGGTTTGATCCATAAACTGAGACAACTGGTTTGTACCAAAGAAAGAGTTGATCACCGAAGACAAAGTCCGCGCGTTGATCAGATCAACAGGCTTGAAATCTTCGTTATCACGTACGTTCATACGCTCCTTAATAGTACGCGCCATACGAGCAAGACCTACACCAAACTGAGCATAAAGTTGCTCTCCAACGGTACGAACACGACGGTTTGACAAGTGGTCAATATCATCCACTACTGCCTTTGCATTGATCAAACCGATCAAATATTTCACGATGGAAACGATATCGCCAGTAGTCAATACACGAACGTCAAGACTGGTATCAGATCCTAATTTTTTGTTGATCCGGTAACGGCCAACGTCACCAAGGTCATAACGTTTGTCACTGAAGAACAAGCTTTGAATTACATCACGTGCTGTTTGTTCGTCCGGTGCTTCTGCGTTACGCAGCTGGCGGTAAATTTGCTCAACGGCTTCTTTGTCCGAGTTTGAGCTATCTTTTTGTAACGTATTATAAATGATATTATAATCCGCCACATTCATATCCTCTTTATGCAGAATAACAGATTTCTGTCCAGACTCCACAATCACTTCGATATCATCAGGAGATATGGTTGAATCACGCTCCAGCAAAACTTCGTTACGCTGAATCGAAACAACCTCTCCTGTATCTTCATCCACGAAATCCTCTGTCCAGGTGCGAAGAACCCTCGCAGCCAAACGACGGCCAACAGCTTTTTTCAGGTTAGCAGGAGTGGCACTGATTTCTTCAGACAAACCGAACAAGTCGAGAATATCTTTGTCAGAACCAAAACCGATTGCTCTTAAAAGTGTTGTAACCGGGAATTTTTTCTTACGGTCGATGTACGCATACATCACATTATTCACATCTGTTGAGAATTCAATCCATGAACCCTTGAAAGGAATAATCCGCGCAGAATATAATTTAGAACCATTTGTATGCTTGCTCATGGAGAAGAATACCCCTGGTGAACGGTGCAATTGCGAAACGATAACACGCTCAGCACCATTGATTACGAAAGAACCTCTTTCGGTCATGTAAGGAATATTTCCCAAGAAAACTTCCTGCTCAATGGTTTCAAATTCCTCATGATCCGCATCATTGCAGATCAATCGCAATTTTGCTTTTAGTGGCACTGCGTAAGTCAGACCACGGTCTATGGATTCATCGACAGAATACTTTGGTGGTTCAAGGAGGTAATCGATGAACTCCAGCACGAAATTGTCGCGCGAATCCGCAATTGGAAAGTTTTCAGCGAAAACTTTGTACAATCCTTCCCCTGATCTATCTTCGACCGACGTATCCAGACTGAAAAAATCCCGGAACGATTGTACCTGAATTCCTAAAAGATCCGGATAATCGATGATCTGATTAATCCTTGAGAAATTTTTTCTAGGTGTTGCTTTAAGTGTAGCCAAGGCTATGTTTGATTTGGGTTAGCAGAAAAACTAATGCGTTGAAGTAACCTTTACTATACGCATGGTATTAATTAGTTTTAACCTAATCTAATGCCTCGTAGAAGAAAAAATAACCGCCCCTTTTCTATCTTTTCTACGAGTAAAGAAGTGTTTCGGACAGATTATTTAAAGAAGGTAGATAATGACCACAGTAGTGGACTATCTTATTTAACGTCAAAAAGAACGTTTTCGTTTGGTATATATGCAAAATAGGAAAAGACCTGACGAGTGCCAGGCCTATTCATTCGAATTATAGGTTGTTGTTGAGCAGCAAATTACTTCACTTCAACTTCTGCACCTGCTTCTTCAAGTTGTTTTTTCAAAGCTTCTGCTTCGTCCTTAGCAACTCCCTCTTTTACAGGTTTAGGAGCACCGTCAACAAGTTCTTTCGCTTCTTTCAGCCCAAGACCAGTAAGGTCTTTAACCAATTTCACGACCGCAAGCTTGCTTGCACCAGCTGATTTCAAAATCACATCAAAAGATGTTTTTTCTTCAGCAGCAGGAGCATCTGAGCCACCGCCAGCGGCAGGACCTGCTACCATAACTGCACCAGCAGCCGCAGGCTCAATACCGTACTCGTCTTTAAGAATTGTAGCCAATTCGTTCACTTCTTTAACCGTTAGGTTAACAAGCTGTTCTGCGAAAGCTTTCAAATCTGCCATTTTTATTTAGATTTTTTTGATTATACAATAAGATGATTTTTAAAAGCTCCTATTTTTTAATTACCCGGAGAGCTAAGCCTGGCTATCTAATTAGTCTTCTTTCTCAGATAAAGTTTTCAGTATACCAGCCAATTTGTTTCCGCCGCTTGAAAGAGCACCGATAACATTTTTAGCAGGCGATTGCAACAATCCGATCACTTCTCCAATCAATTCTTGTTTCGATTTAAGAGAGATAAGAACGTCAAGCTGGCTTTCACCAACGAAGATCGCAGTGTCAACAGAAGCTCCTTTAAATTTAAGCTTGTCACTACCTGACTTCTTTTTGAATTCTTTGATCAATTGTGCAGGCACTTTACCTGACTCCGGGTGAAACATTACTCCGGAAAATCCTTTCAACACTTCGTCAAAAGAGGAATAGTCCGTATCTAATGTTTCTAGTGCTTTCTTAATCAATGTATTCTTCACAACACGATACTCGATACCACGTTCGAAGCAAAGGCCTCTTAGTGTATTTACCTCGCCTACGGACATTCCGTTTGCGCTGGTAATATAGAAGTATGGAGTGCTAGCGAATTTTTGACTCAATTCGTCTATAATTACTGCTTTCTCTTCCCGTGTCATATTATAATCCTGGAATCGTATTTTTATCAATAGTAACACCCGGGCTCATCGTGCTTGACAAGTGAATGCTCTTTACGTAAGTACCTTTTGCCGAAGATGGTTTAAGGCGAACCAAAGTATTGATAACTTCCTGAGCATTCTGAACAAGCTGTTCATTTCCGAAGGAAACTTTACCAACACTTGTATGAATAATTCCAGTTTTGTCAACCTTGAAATCAATCTTACCTGCTTTCACTTCCTTCACAGCTTTCGCCACGTCCGGAGTTACCGTTCCTGATTTAGGGTTTGGCATCAATCCACGAGGGCCTAATACCTTACCTAACCGTCCCACTTTTGCCATTACACTTGGCATTGTGATGATAACATCTATGTCAGTCCAGCCTTGTTCTATCTTTTGGATATACTCATCAAGACCAACATAATCTGCTCCTGCCTCTTTCGCTTCTGCCTCCTTGTCAGGAGTACACAAAACCAATACACGAACTTCCTTTCCGGTTCCGTGTGGCAATGTCACCACGCCACGTACCATTTGATCTGCTTTCCGAGGGTCAACGCCCAAGCGAACGTCTATATCGACGGAAGAATCAAATTTGGTATAAGAAATCGTCTTAAGTACATCCGCTGCCTGTTCAAGGGAATAGGCTTGATTTGCGTCAAATTTCGAAAGCGCCTCTTTTTGCTTTTTGGTCAATTTTCCCATGTTCTTTGTTTCTTAGGCGTATTTTATAACGCTCAGTTGTTTTCTTCCCACGGGGCTTTGCCTGCTACGGTAATACCCATACTACGAGCCGTTCCCGCTATCATTTTCATCGCAGAATCAATTGTAAAGCAGTTCAAATCCGGCATTTTTGTCTCAGCGATCGTACGAACCTGATCCCATGATACCGAACCTACTTTCAAGCGGTTGGGCTGAGCCGAACCAACTTTAACTTTTGATGCTTCCAGAAGCAGAATCGCGGCCGGGGGGGTCTTTATGACAAAGTCAAAAGACTTATCCTTATAGTAAGTAATAACTACCGGCAATACCACACCCATTTTATCCTGGGTACGGCCATTGAATTGCTTGCAAAACTCCATGATATTCAAACCTTTCGATCCTAGTGCAGGACCGATTGGAGGTGAAGGATTGGCTTGGCCACCTTTTACCTGTAGTTTGACGTATCCACCTATTTCTTTTGCCATTGTTTTGTAATTTGTCGGTTCATTGATTGATTAACGGCTCACATGCAAGTGGAAGCTTACCCTGCCCGTTATTCTTTCAACTATCCTTTTCTACTTGTGCGTAACTGAGTTCCACGGGTGTATTACGCCCGAATATTTTTACAACTACATTGAGTTTTTTCTTCTCATCGAATACTTCTTCCACCAAACCGATGAATCCGCTGAACGGACCATCAACAACCTTCACGGTTTCACCTTTGATGAATGACATACTAGGAGCCTCTTCATGCTGTTCTGCTTCATCAACTTTACCTAAAATTCTGTTGATTTCTGACTGACGAAGGGGCACTGGTACTTTTGAGTTTCCTTCAGCGTTCCCGAGAAAACCAATTACTCCAGGAATGCTGGTTATTATATGCAACACTTCACCCTTTGATAAATCGGCAGAAATGATAATGTATCCAGGAAAAAAATTCTTTTCCCTAACACGTTTCTTTCCATTACGCATCTCATATATCTTCTCAGACGGTATAAGAATTTGCGGAACGAATTCATTTAATTTTTGACGTGTTATTTCATTTTCAATGTAGGACTTGATTTTTTTCTCTTGTCCAGACACCGCTCTCAATACAAACCAATTTAAACTACTCATACCATTCTGGGGTTGCCGCTATAATAAAAAAACACTCTTAGAAGGACTGATAAAACAGTTTCAGTGCATTTTCAAAAACGAAATCCATCACACCTACCACCAAGGCAAATATGAGCGATCCGACAAGCACTAATGTCGTGTTAGCCTGAAGCTCATTGAAAGGAGGCCATGTTACATGCTGGGTGATTTCTTCCCAAGACGCTTTCAAAAAAGAAGTAAACTTTTCCATTTTCTTTTTTATTATGCACGGGTGGAGAGATTCGAACTCCCATCAACGGTTTTGGAGACCGCTATTCTACCCTTGAACTACACCCGTTTATCATGCAACCTTTTCTTTCGGGCTGCAAAGATACAATTTATTTACAAAAAACAAGTGCATTCCTTGTAGAAATGCACTTGCTATTGCTTTTTAACTAATTAGTCAAGAATTTCTGTTACCTGACCAGCACCTACTGTACGACCACCTTCACGGATTGCGAAACGAAGACCTTTCTCCATAGCAATCTTATTGATCAATTTTACGTCAATTGTGATGTTATCACCAGGCATAACCATTTCAACCCCTGCAGGAAGTGTGATCTCGCCAGTTACGTCCGTGGTACGGAAGTAGAATTGAGGACGGTATTTGTTAAAGAATGGAGTGTGACGTCCACCTTCTTCTTTCGAAAGCACATAAACTTCGCCTTTGAAAGCAGCGTGAGGCTTCACTGAACCCGGCTTGCAAATAACCATTCCGCGACGGATATCTTCTTTATTGATACCACGAAGTAGAAGACCTACGTTGTCTCCAGCTTCTCCACGGTCAAGGATCTTACGGAACATCTCAACACCAGTAACGGTAGATTTAAGACCTTCTGCACCCATACCAAGGATATCGACAGGCTCACCAGAGTTGATCACACCACGCTCGATACGACCAGTTGCCACAGTACCACGACCAGTGATCGAGAATACGTCTTCAACAGGCATAAGGAAAGGAAGATCAGTCATACGTGGAGGAATTGGAATGTAGCTATCAACAGCGTCCATCAATTCTTCAATCGTTTTAACCCATTTCTCTTCGCCATTCAATCCACCCAAAGCAGAACCTTGGATAACAGGAATGTTGTCTCCATCATAATCGTAGAAGCTCAAAAGCTCACGAATTTCCATTTCAACAAGCTCAAGAAGTTCTGGATCATCAACCATATCCACTTTATTCATGAATACAACGAGTTGAGGAACACCTACCTGGCGAGCCAAAAGGATGTGCTCACGAGTTTGTGGCATAGGACCGTCAGTCGCAGCAACTACGATGATTGCTCCATCCATCTGCGCAGCTCCTGTAACCATGTTCTTCACATAATCCGCGTGACCTGGACAGTCAACGTGTGCATAGTGACGGTTTGCTGTCGCGTACTCTACGTGAGATGTGTTAATTGTGATACCACGCTCTTTCTCTTCAGGAGCATTATCAATTGATGAGAAATCGCGAAGTACTGCTAAACCCTTTTTCGCCAACACAGTTGTGATAGCAGCAGTAAGGGTAGTTTTACCGTGGTCAACGTGCCCGATAGTACCAATATTTACGTGGGGTTTCGAGCGGTCAAACGTCTCTTTTGCCATGACTTAAGTACGCTTAAAATTAAAAGTTATTACGAATTTATTAAACACTAATGATTGATCCTGTTTAGCTTACACTTGCCAAGCACTTCAAAATCAATTAAACCAATACAAAGAACCAAAAATCTTTCTGAGCCATTGAGGGGATTTGAACCGTGCGGCGGACCGTCCCTGACCTCTTCCTTACCAAGGAAGTGGTCCTCTACTCAATAATTCCAACTCTTTCGAGCCATTGAGGGGATTTGAACCGCGCGGCGGACCGTCCCTGACCTTTTCCTCACCAAGGAAGTGCTCCTCTACTCAATAATTCAAACCCTTTCGAGCCATTGAGGAGATTTGAACCGCGCGGCGGACCGTCCCTGACCTCTTCCTTACCAAGGAAGTGCTCGTCTACTCAATAATTCAAACTCTTTCTGAGCCATTGAGGGGATTTGAACCCCTGACCTCTTCCTTACCAAGGAAGTGCTCTACCCCTGAGCTACAACGGCGAAACGTTAAACAGCCAAAAAAGCGATCAGCGAAAAAGTATCAATATGAATGTTTTCGCTGATCGCTTACGGTGTTTTAAAAATGAGCGGAAGACGAGGTTCGAACTCGCGACCTATAGCTTGGAAGGCTATCGCTCTACCAGCTGAGCTACTTCCGCATTTGTTTTTGCCTTTCTTGACTGGTAATAACAAGAGGAAATTTGGCACAAACTGTGGGGGCGGATGGATTCGAACCACCGTAGGCATACACCAGCAGATTTACAGTCTGCCCCATTTGGCCGCTCTGGTACACCCCCAAACAACATTTCAACACAACCGTGAAAACCGCTTGTTTCACTTTTTGGAGTCGCAAAATTATACCCTTTTCTGAAATTCTCAAATTCTTTTGAAAAAAAATAAATAAAAAATAGCGGCCCCGGAAAAAAAAGCTGTCCAGAGCCACTATTGTTGCTTTTTTCAATCAAAATAATCTTACTCCAAAGCTGAGCATTTTTACTGCCGGACCTTTGTTATCCGTGTAAAGCCCGTTCAAATCATAATTGACGAAAAAATCCGGAAAATTTCTAATGCCTATTTCTGCTCCGATTCCGTACCGCAAATCTTCAATATAAAAATTCTCACGAACACGGTTTACATCCTTGCTACCCTCTGCCCTCAGTTTCGTGTAACTGCCCAGTCTGTATCCTCCATACACACCGGCACTGATGTATGAAATAAATGCATGCGGAAAACTTACAGTCGGCATGAACGAGAGATTGACGTAAGGTACTGTCAATTTACTTTTTTTCATCTCTATCTCATTGCCATCATCGTCAGTTACAAGAGGAAAGTCTACCTTATCTGGACCTTTGGCTACCGTGTTATTTCCATCAAACATTAAATTGTACCAGGAAAAGTCTACCCCAAAATCCAGGTGCAACCGGGCATTCTCTCCTCGTACAATTGTTGAGCTAGCTATATAACCAAGGCTTATAAAACGAGATCCAAATGGTCGAAGACCATAGTCATCCTTATTATAACCCAAAGTGGATTTGTTGACCCCGTATGTATTGAGCCCCAGTGCTATGTTAAAACCCTTCCTCGGACTTGAATTCCTACCAGAGCGGTAGAAACGTTTCCCTGTCCTTCTGTACGTAGAATCGGCTCCGTCGTCCTTAACTTCTACCCCTTTCGCGTTAATCGTCACCTCTGTATCCCCGTCTTTGATATGAATACCCCGAAGACCTATCCGCACATAATCCTTCTCGCTTTTCTGAGATGAGTCCTTCAAATATCTGCTACCATTAAATTCTTCCCGCAAGTAAGTTGTATCTGCACTAGTGCTATCAAGCCTGATTTTCAAATCCCTCAATAGCGCGTTGAGATCATAGGCCATAATCTTATCCAGATCCTCGCGATTTTCACCATAGATAATCATGCGGGTTTTAGCTCCAAATGTGACGATAATAGAATCCTTATCTGACGGATTTTTTTCTAAAAATGTTACCCCTCCGTACCCACTAACCCCAGTAAATAGGAAAGAGAATATCCAGGCGAAATAGAATTTATTTTTCATGGCTTAACAGATTACAGTTTTGTTTTCTCTTTTATGTTATGATATTTTTCTGAAACTTTTTCTTCGCCGTTACGCAGGCGATCATCTACTCTGGCTACCAACACCTTAGGATCAAAACCCAATTCGTCCCAATCAACCCTTTCGCCGGCTCTCGCATTTTTCAGTTGCCTGAATACCTTCGAAAACCTGGAAGTCTTTGGCTTACTTTGAAAACCATTGTTGTCCGTATCTATTACGACAACTACCGTCCGCGATGGCTCAACTTCATCTTGCATTTCACTTGATTTCTTGACAAGTGGTATACCTGCAATGGCTTTCATCTCCAGTGGATTTATTTCGCCAGTTTTCTGATCAATATCGGCTGAAGGAATCTCTTTCAAGTCACCCGCAAAAACCTCTTTTTGAGGATCGTCTATTTTTTTGTTGTCGGTTATAATTTCTTGCGAGACACTAAACTGTTCCCGAGCCTGACGTTTGGCAATTTTCGCAGCGACAATCGTCGTTGGCTTTTTGTTTTCCGCACTAACGATAGGTAGTGAGTCTTTATCAGTCAAATCCGCGATAACCGGTTGATCGTCATTAACAGGTGGCGCAACATTATTAGCCAGCGAAGCTGGTCGGGTATCCGGATCGTTATTTTCCCAGATCGCATAACCTGTTAACAGCGCAACAATTACACTGGCCGCGGCATACCATATCCAGCCCGGCGCCGATGGCTTTGACCTTGCCTCTTTGGCTATTTTTAACCAAGCCGAGGGCGAAGGCTGCTTCTCCTGCCCTGTAAGCCTACGATTGAAAAGATCATCAACTGGATGCTTTTTCATATTCTACTTTTTTTTTAAAATCATTTTGCCAATCCGAAATCCACTGTTGCAATTGTGCCCTTGCACGATGCAACTGCGATTTGGAAGTACTTTCAGTTATCCCGAGCATCTGTGCAATTTCAATGTGCGCGTACCCTTCAATTGCGTAAAGGTTAAAAACTGTCCGGTAACCTATGGGCAGCTTTTCTATCAGATTCAATAACTCCTCAGTTTCCAGATTTTGATCTGCCTGCAAATAATCCGGGATACTGGCTGCCTCATCCGATAATGTATCCTCGGGCATCCTCTTTTGCTTTCGAAGGTAGCCAAGTGCCTCATTAACCATAATTCTACGTATCCATCCCTCAAAACTTCCCTCGCTATTGAACTGACTTATTTTTCCAAAAACCTTCAAAAACCCCTCGATCATCACATCTTCCGCGGCCATTTCATCGCATATGTAACGAAAACACAACGCAAACATTCGGCGACTATATTTATCATACACTTGTTGCTGCGCCTTGGGATCATCTCTCCCGAGCGCTTTAACAAGCTGTCCTTCCTGATTAAACAATGATAAAATTCGACCCATTCTTTTGGTGGTTTCGTTATCAAGATGCCTATTCTTCCCACAGAGGTTGCGTAGGGCTCATACTTTTTTTAAAGTCTCGTCCTGGTATCGGTTTGGACAATCAACTATCTCAACCTTCATTAATTTATAACAAATTACAATACAGCAAATTAAGCTTGACCTGATACTTCTTTCGACTAAATTTTAAGATTATATCAAACTTTAAAAAAAATATCAATTCCGATCTTTTAGCTTTGGCAGGAATATAAAATACAAATTATTTCCCGATGCTTGATTCTTCTGCTCCCATTGGAATTTTTGATAGCGGAATTGGCGGTATGACTGTTGCCAGCGCTGTTACAAGACTTTTACCCCAGGAAAATACGATCTATTTTGGCGATACAGCTCACCTGCCATACGGTGATAAGTCAACTGCGGCCATTCAGGCATATGCTATTAAAATATGCAATATGCTCCTTCAGCAGAATTGTAAATTGATTTTGATTGCCTGTAACTCGGCTTCGGCTGCTGCTTATGAACTTGTTCGTGAATATGTTGGCAGTAAGGCGAAAGTGATGAATGTAATTGATCCAGTTGTAGATTATATCAAGGAACATTACAATGGCAAGACAATCGGGCTTATCGGGACGAAACAAACTGTTCTTTCCAATGTATACAAGAAAAAAGTTGATGCATTATGCAAAAATATCGATCTGAAATCGCTGGCTACTCCCCTGCTCGCCCCGATGATTGAGGAAGGTTTTTTTGACAATAATATCAGCGAAAGTATCATTACCAGCTATCTTTCAGACGCGTCGCTCTCAGGTATTGAAGCACTCATTTTGGGATGCACACATTACCCGCTCATTAAAAATCAGATCCGGAAATTTTACGGTGAAAACGTTGAAATCTTGGATACCTCCGAAATTGTAGCTCACTCATTAAGGGCCTGGCTAGAGCAACATTATCTGACAAATGAAAAAGGAGAAGGCAAAAGGCAGTTTTATGTGTCCGACTATACGCTTTCATTTGAACAGTCTACCAATATCTTTTTTGGCCGTCAAATTCAGCTGGAACATTATCCGTTGTGGGAATGATATCAATAGTAAACAAGTTTTACTGGTGTAAGTAACCCAGAGGGCATGGGCTTCCAATTTAACGCGTCAAATCTTTTGTAAGTGATATCAACGATATTAATATCATAAAACTTTTTCCAATCCGGCACCTGCCGATCCCTCAGCCGCATGTAGTTAGCCGACAAGTTTGTCACCTCTACTTCCAAAAGGTTTTCCTTTGTTTTAAGCAGCAATGAAGGAATAGTCAGTTCAAACGGAATACACCAGGCCGTACCAACATGCTGCCCATTGATTTTAACCGACGCTACCTCTCTTACATCTCCCAGGTTCAATTTAAAGGTCTTATCGGCAAGAATATGCTCGGGCACACTAAACGTCGTTTCGTAGGAAGCAGTGCCGGAGAAATATTCGGCCGAATCCGAAAGTAGTGTCCACGAGTCAAGAGCATTCAGTTTAAAAATTTCTGAGAATGCTGGTCTACCATTTAAAAACTTAAATTTCCATTCTCCTGTAATTGGCAATTCCTGGTATTCATTTTTCACAAATGGAACCTCTGCTGATCCAGCGATGGGATTTAAGAAGCAGGATTGTCCCGGAGCCAATGATAAAAAGAATTCCCGTTTATCACGCGCTTTTCGGGAAGCGATTTGTGACGTTCCGGCCATTGGATCGAACTTTTCATAAACTCCTGTACTATTCAGGGTAATCCAATCTTCCTTGAAAGTATTTCCAAGATTGGATATAAAATAATAGGGCTGTCCGTCAACTCCTTTTTTCCTTATAAATGTAAGCCCCTTCTGAGATAACGTTTCCGGCCCAGCGCCATATTTCCCCAGTGCTTCACGCCAGTCGTCGGTTACACTCACTCCCGCCATTTTTTCAAGCGCCTTCATTTCTCCGTTAAAAACTTTCTGCCTCTTTTCCCCCAACACATATCCGGTAACTCTGGACGGCAAATTGTTTTCAAAAACAATACGGGCACCAGCTTTTGCCAAGCTGATCAAGTGCTTTTGAGTCTCTTGCGGCATATAGGTACTGGAAGGGATAAGTAAGGCCTTATATACAGCATGTCCGGATGATAACTCACCATTTTTCCCAACACGCAGCTTGCCAATCTGCAAGTCTGATGCATAGTCGAACGAATAACCCTCCTTCCACAATTTCGTGGTTAATTTACCAAAAGGCAGATCTAGAAGCCATCTGTCAACGTGATGTACTTCCAGCAAATGTACCCCTCCGGCAGACTTGCCAGGTGTAGCCCACAAATCATGGATTGGGAAATACACCAAAACATCATTATCAGGCCGACCTTGCTGCAAGCGTTCCTGACATTGCTGTACGTATTTATTTAGTAAAGAAAATTGTCCGGCGAAATGTGAGCTGCTTCCGAAATTAGTTGATGCATAGAAGAGCCAGCCGGGATAAGGTTCGCTGGAAGGGGAATAAGTGGTGCCATGGTAGAATATATGATTGACACCGGCTGTAAAAAGCTCGTCAATCTGCGGTTTAATTTGAGAAAGAGAAACCTTAAAATGATTTGCCAGCCACGTCCCGGTTTCTGAGCTTACAAGTTTCTTGCCATAAAAATGAGCAGCTGAGGATGCAAATTTCATAGCCAGCGGATTGGGTGTACCAAATTGATCGATGGAATAATCGGGATCTATCCGAAGCCCCGGGATTTCAAACCGGCTTGTCCCGAACGACTCTGTCTCCGGAATATCAGCTTCTCCATACAAGTCCAACAAATTACCTGGTGAACCATGTGCCTGATACCTTGTCAGAAAACCCCGCTCACGGCTCCACTGAGTCCATGGATGAGCGTATCGTTCTCGCAACAGCTCAGCAAGGGTTTGATGATAATCTATCCTTACCCTGTCCGCTTCGATGTTTCGGGTGGTATCTGTCAAAAACCGCAGAACATCCTTCAGATTATATCCTCGCCGTTTGTTAAACTGCTCCTCGAAATCTACCGTCCAGTTAGCCCCGTACGCTTCATACGAGTCATTGTACATAGATCTTGGCCGATCTCTTACATTGGCAAAAGCAGAATCGAACCGACTTAAATATGACGACATGGCCTTTGGATGGAATGGATCAAGTACCAAGCCTTCGCCCCCAGGAGCAGAACGTTTTACTTTTTGGTTAGTGAGCTCAGTAACAAATTTCCCGCCGTCAACAGACATACTCTTCGCAGCGATAGCCGGGCTCACATTTGGCCCTCCAAATGGCCAGCCCGTACCGGTTGTCATGTCTACACCAATTCCAAGTCGCTTGGCTTCACGAACTGTAAATTGCATGATGTCAATCCAATCTGCGTTTAAAAAAGGGATTGACTTGTTCTCATAACCCTTGACACCGTAAATGGGGATAATATGCACTCCGCCTAATCCCGACTTCTCAAAATAAGTCAGCTGCGCTGTAATGTCATTTTTCGTAACCGCACTGCCCATCCACCACCAGTACGTCCAGGGTTTGGCAGTGGAAATTTTTTGGCCGTAAATAACCTGAGTACTCATATATATCAGCACAAAGAGAAGCCTACGCATAGTGTACATATTTTAATGACATAAAAAAAGCGAAACCGCTCCGGGCTTCGCTTCTAAAATAAACTAAATATTTCGCTATGGAAAGGCTTGCTTTACCCTAGTTGTAACAAATTGCCGCTCTTGCTGCGCCTTTTTGCTGTTACGATACCATAAGTAACCAATTACCGCAACAAGAAGGTAAGGCATGACAAACAAAAACATGATGCCTGTATTAAGTCCTACTCCAACATTATTTCTTCCATTTCCCATCGAACTCTCCACTGATCCACGGCACATTGCACATTGGGCCCATGTGTTGGTAGCAGTCAAAATAAAGAGAACAAACATGCCTAAAAATATCGCCAGCTTTTTCATACATAGTAAGGACTAATCATTAGATAAACGATAACACCACTGACACTGACATAAAGCCAGATAGGAAAAGCCCATTTCACCGCTTTCCGATGCTGTGGCAATTGATTTGTATATCCGAAATACACTGCACGAAGCACAAACCAGACGACCACGATGGAAAGTAAAATGTGAGATATCAGCAGAAAATAATAAACAGGCCTGACAAACCCTTCTCCTCCAAACGGCGTAGATTCGTTTGAAATATGGTATAATATGTAGCAAACCAGAAAAACAGCGCCCAATCCAAATGCAGCTGTCATAGCTTTCCTATGCCCATTTCTGTCATTCTTACGGATATAATAGTACCCTAAAAGCAGAAACCCAGCTGTCAATGTATTGATTACACCAATAACATGTGGTAAAACCTTAGTCCATGAACCGAGATCTATTTTTTGTCTGATTCCCAACAAGGCAGCCACAGCCAATGGAATTACTACAGCCAGGATGTTGATTATACGCTCGTATTTTGGTTTCTTTTCTAAAACTAATGTTGCCATGTTCACAGGCGTTTTTTTAATTTCTCTTCGTAATCCAATATCTTGATTTCGGCCATCAAACGGTCAATTTCCGGTGCATCAGAGCCATCGTAATATCCTCTGATAAATCCCTTTTTGTCTAAAAGGACAAGTTTACTTTTTAAGCCACTCGTCTTGCTTTTTGGAATAACCGTTTGAAAACGCAGTTCCTTCAAACATCTTTCTATACTCTCCCGATCTGCATATATCACTTTCCACCCATCATCAGCCGACTTTTCAGCACCCTTTTCCGCCAACGTCAAAATAGTCAATTCGGGAATTTCCTTACGCAGGCCTTCAATTCTTTCCAATTGGGACAAAACGAGTTTGCAAGTGTCACGACATTCTGCCGGCAAATAGCTTACGACAGTCACCTGTCCAATGAGTTTCTTACTTAGAGTATCTCTGGTACTGTCTTGCTTTAAAGTCAGTTTCGCAAACTGTTGATATACCGTATCTCCCCTCTCATCAACTACACTTCCATTTGGAGCGACTAGCGGGTGGTAATATGGCAGATCATAATGGTTGTCGGCAAAGAACTGCAAGAAAGTAAAAATCAAAGCCGGAATTACCAATGTTACAATTAGCAATCCGGCTTTGCGAGATTTTTTCATATTTCTCTGGTACTAGTCAAAAATCGCGCTAAAAATCGCGTGCCCTTCGAGCAAGAGCGCCAATATTAACCACGCTACAAAAATAATCGGCACTAATATCGACCAGATCAACGACTTGGTTTCATGCTTCAAGTGCATAAATTCACCCACAATATAAAACGCTTTCACAATCGTCATCACGATGAAAATTGAGATCTTCAGAACGCCGTGAGGGACTGTGAATGCGATTACGAATTCGATCGCGGTAAGGATCAATAGGATCCAGAACGTTTTCCATATCGCTTTACGTTGCTCTGCGCCCGCGTTTGGATCCTGATTATGAATATGGTGTACTTCTGACATCTGACTTTGAATTAATATTATTTAATGATTTAAACCAGGTAAAAGAATGTAAATACAAACACCCACACTAAATCGACAAAGTGCCAGTAAAGACCAACTTTTTCTACCATTTCATAACTTCCTCTTTTATCGTAAAATCCGGTAGCGGAACGGAAGAAAATAAGTATGTTTAATATTACACCACTGAAAACGTGGGTTCCGTGAAATCCAGTAATAAAGAAAAAGAAATCGGCGAATGCAGGAGGACCGTATTGATTTTCGGTGAGGTTTGCGCCGAAAACAGTTTTCTCAATCCACGTTCCGTTCTCAATCACCTTCATAACACTTCCGGCATCAGTTCCGTGAATAAAGTGAGCCCATTCCCACGCCTGGCAGCCTAAAAATGTAAATCCGCCGAGGATTGTCCAAAGCATATACTTTTCAACATTCGCACGGTCCATACGGTGACCAGCTTCAACCGCAAGTACCATAGTTACACTACTAGCGATAAGTATAAAAGTCATGATACCTACAAATACCAGCGGTAATGAAATTCCATGAAGAAATGGTACCGCCTCATACACCTTTTCAGGAATAGGCCAGTACATGTTGGAAAATGTAAAATCTGCTGCTTCGCCGGAAAAAGCCGGGAAACTAAACCGCGCTGTGCCGTATGCCACCAATAAGGCGGAGAAAGTAAACGTATCCGAGATGAGGAAAAACCACATCATCAGTTTTCCGTAACTTGCTTTCATAGGCTCAATTCCCCCCAACCACATTTTGGGTTCTACCGCGCCAGGTGTTGTTACATTTGCAGCCATCGATTAAAAATTATTAATTAAAAGTCAATAAAAAAACAAAAAGGTATAACCAGAGTATATCTAAAAAATGCCAATAAGTAACGCAAATCTGTATCTTCCTCAGATTTTTGGCATGAACGTTCAAACGAAAAGCAGCCATCCATGAAAAAAACAGCACGATAAGGCCGCTAATGATATGAAATCCGTGTAAACCTGTAAACACGTAAAAAAACGATCCGGAAGGGTTGCCGACAAAATAAACATTCATAGACACCAGCTGCTTCCAACCTTCAAACTGCATCGCCAGGAATACCAGGCCTAGTACAAAAGTAATAGAAATTGCTATTTTCAATTGTTTGAACTGATCTTTTTTTGCCGAGAAATAGGCCCATTGCATCGCAATGCTGCTAAGCAAAAGTACCACAGTACTATACCAGAATATCTTCGGCATTTCGAATTCCAGCCAGTTACCTTCTGCTCTGCGAACAAGATAAGCGCTTGTTTGAGAAGCAAAAAGCATGATAATACTTACCAAAAACAACCACAGAATAAACTTCATTGGATCCATTGCCAATGTTTCCTGCGGCTCCTTATCTACTTTATATTGATGAACGCTTTCCATTTCGTACTTTAATCAATTTCACAATTTATCCAATAAAAATGCGATCTGAACTATCGGCAAATATATAAAAGACCCAAACATCAACTGACGTGCCGTTTTATCCGTGCAAGTTCTCATCAGGTGAAAGGTCTGCGCAAGGAACAAGACGCCGAATATAGTAGCCACGAAAGCGGAATTGATACCGGTCATGCCAAGTTCATAAGGTAACCATCCAATTGGTAGCAGAAACAGCGTATAGATCATGATCTGCAAGGTCGTGTCAGAATCCTTAAGACCATTTGCCGGCAACAATTTAAAACCAGCCCTTTTATAATCTTCATCCAAAACCCATGCAATCGCCCAAAAATGCGGAAACTGCCAGAAAAACTGAATCGCAAACAAAATACCCGGCTCGAGACCAAAATGATTTGTAGCAGCAACCCAGCCTATCATCGGAGGAAAAGCCCCTGGAAATGCCCCCACAAAAACTGCAATCGGTCCAACCCTTTTTAGCGGAGTATAAACAAAACCATAAAGTACCAATGAAAGTAAGGATATGAGTCCTGTACTTAAATTAAAAACCGATACAAAAATAAACAACGAGACTACTCCCAAAAAAACTGCCCAAACGATCGCCTGTTCAACGGAAATCCTCCCGCTTGGCAACGGTCTTGAAGAGGTTCTCTTCATCAATTTATCATAGTCCTTTTCCAGGATCTGATTGATTATGTTAGCCGCGCCAGTGATGCCAATTGAGGCAACAACGAATAGCACCATTTCCGTCCAGATAACCTTAGTCGCACCAAGGCAATAGCCCATTGCCCCTGAAAATGCAATCAGAGAAGCCAGCCTGAATTTCAACAATTCAAACAGAACTCCTAGCCTTTCCTTTACCCTATCAAATCCTCCTAAGCTCTCTTCCGCAGATATCATCAACCAAAATATTTACAATTTACTCCTTAACTTATTTCAAATTTCAAACCATTCTCCGTTCGTAGAAAACGTTCTCCATTTACAAGTAACCAAATCACAAACTGCAGACCTATCATCAAAATAGCTAAAACAAGATGAAGCGGTTGAGCAAATGCCGGTACTCCATAATAGGCCATAGCCAACCCGCTTATCAATTCAATTATTAGGATTAACATGCACACAGAGGCAATTTTACTTTGTGGAGAACCCGCACCAGCTGATTTTCGGATTCTAACAATCCAAAGAACGTTAATTGCTAAAACTGCAATTGAGAACGATCGATGAAAGTAGAATATCGCCCCCAAACCATCTATCCACCTTGCCCTTTCACTATACCCTAATCTTGCTATTACCTCATCCATAACCTCTCTCACCTGTGTTCCCAACAAAATCTGTATTACCGACAATGTCAAAACAACCACTCCAATCTTGTTCAGGGCAGCATCATGCGGCCTTCCTTTTTCAACCACATTTGCAGTATAACCGGCCCAGGTGAATAGATACAGTAACAGAAATACAATAACTATGGCCAGAAGCATATGTAATGTTACCATAACCGGCAACAATTCAAAGGAAACAACTTTTGCCCCAAGCCATCCCTGAACACCCACTAAAACAAATGCAGAAACGCTCAGGAAAAATATATGCCTATGACTGGATTTCAGAAAAGGTATAGCCGCAAGCAAAGTGAGGAATATCATAACTCCTGTGAATGCACCCAGGAGTCTGTTAACATATTCAATCCAAGTCTTGGTGGGATTAAAAATTACCTCACCCTTTAGCTTCGCGCCGTAAATTTCCTTGTAATTGACTGGTAACTGAGACACCTCAGTGGGAGGAACCCATCTACCGAAACACCTAGGCCAGTCGGGGCAACCCATACCCGCACCCGTGCTTCTCACAACTCCACCGGCAACAATCAGAAAATAGAGTGTAATTACAGTGTTTAACGCCAATCGCCGAAATCGGCGATTGGCGCTTGACTCAATGCGAGGACTTAAACTGGTCATTGAAGTTTTGTGACTCAATCACTTTCTCCGTGGAAATCAGTTCATTCTCATGTGGCAAGTTAGATTCCAATGTTTGAGAATAAGGAATATTTTGTGGAATAAAATCTTCTTTTGCTCCAGGCTTGCTGTAATCATAAGACCAGCGATACACTGCCGGAATCTCGCCGTCCCAGTTACCGTGACCAGGAACGATTGGTGCGGTCCATTCCAATGTATTCGAACGCCACGGATTCTGCGGAGCTCTCTTTCCTTTGAAAATACTGTAAAAGAAATTCCAGAGGAAAATGAATTGCGCAAGGAAAGAGAATATCGCCGCTACAGAAATGAACATATTCATGTCCATAAATTTATGAGTGAAATCGTAGCTCGTGAATTGGTAATACCGACGCGGGAAACCTGCTATACCAACGTAGTGCATGGGTATAAAGATAAGGTAGATACCAACGAAGGTAAACCAGAAATGGATTTGACCCAAAGTGGTGTTCATCATTCTACCGAACATCTTTGGAAACCAGTGATAAACTCCTGCGAAAAGCCCGAATGCGGAAGCAGCCCCCATTACTAGGTGAAAGTGGGCAACCACAAAGTAGGTATCGTGAAGTTGGATATCTAATGCACTATTACCCAATATAATTCCTGTAAGACCTCCCGATACAAAAAGAGAGACAAGCCCAATAGAAAACAGCATTCCCGGCGTGAAGACGATATTTCCTTTCCACAGTGTCGTTATATAGTTAAAACCTTTAACCGCAGAAGGTACTGCGATGATCAGAGTCAGGAACATGAACACAGATCCAAGGAATGGATTCATACCAGTTACAAACATATGGTGGGCCCATACGATAAAGGCTAGGAACGCAATACCCAACATGGAAGCGATCATCGCACGATAACCAAATATTGGCTTACGAGCATTGGTAGCAATTACCTCAGAAGTTATCCCCAATCCTGGCAACAGAACGATATAAACCTCAGGGTGCCCCAGGAACCAGAACAAATGTTGGAAAAGGATTGGGCTACCACCAACGTTCGGCAACGCCTCACCATTGATATATATATCCGACAGATAGAAACTTGTTCCGAAATGGCGGTCAAAAATCAACAACAATACAGAAGACAATAGAACAGGAAACGAAATCAACCCTAACACAGCTGTAATAAGGAATGACCAGATCGTCAGAGGCAGACGATCAAACGACATACCGCGTGTACGCAGGTTAATCACCGTTGTTATATAATTGATCCCCCCTAATAACTGAGATACAATAAAAAGCGCCATACTAACCAACCACAAGGTCATACCCATTCCTGAACCCGGATGCGCTTGCGGCAAAGCACTTAAAGGCGGGTAAATTACCCAACCACCGGCCGCCGGACCTGCCTGCAGGAACAATGACACAAACATGATCACACTGGCAAGAAAGAAAAACCAATACGAGAGCATATTCATAAACCCTGACGCCATATCCCTAGCACCGATTTGCAACGGAATCAGAAAATTACTGAACGTACCACTTAGCCCTGCCGTCAACACAAAGAATACCATGATCGTACCGTGCATTGTAACAAGAGCCAAATAAAAATTAGGGTCAAGCTTGCCCGAATCACTGATCCAACCTCCCAAAACTGGTTTGAGCCATGACAAGTTAGAATCCGGTAATCCCAATTGGATCCGGAAGATAACGGACATCGAAATTCCTATCACCGCCCACAAAATACCGGTAATCAGATATTGTTTGGCTATGACCTTATGATCCTCACAAAATATATACTTCTGCCAAAAGTTTTGCTCTTCATGATGATGTTCATGCTCCACTTCATGGTGATGATGAGCTGTTTCCAATCCTTCAATAGCTGACATATACTTGAAATGTATTTAAATTATTAAAATTAGCGAAGACTGGATGTCACCGCTCCTGATCCAACCGATGTTGCCGAAGTATCTGCAGGCGACGCTGCTTCAGCAGGCACGTACTTCATGGCCTTTGCTTTTAGATTTTCGGGAACTTTGGCGAGGTACTCAGGATAAGTCTCCAAAAAAGTCTTTTGTTCTGCACACCATTTTTTGTATGAAGCTTCATCTTCAACGATCAATCTCATTTTCATTGAAAAATGTCCCTGTCCACAAATCTCCGTACACGCTATTTCGTAATCAAAATTCGGGTTGTTCAATTCAGCACGCATATCAGCAGTAGTCTTATCCGGCACAAACCAAAACTTGGTCGGCATCCCTGGAACTGCATCCATCTTCACCCTCATGTGAGGTATGAAAACACTGTGCAAAACGTCACGAGCTCTGATTTTAAGTAAAACCGGACGATTTACGGGAATATGCATTTCACTTGGATTTGTAAAATCATCAAATGAATTCTCATCAGACAAGTCAATTCCTACTTCATTCTGAGCATCTATCAACTTGAAATTGTAATCGCCCAGCTTGTTATCATTAACACCCGGATAACGAACAATCCAGTTAAACTGCTTACCTGTAATCTCTATTACTTCCGCATCCCTTGGAGCGTCTGCCGTAATATCTGACCAAGCTTTCCAACCAGTGAAAACCAGAAGTGCCATTACGATTGCGGGTATAATGGTCCAGATAAGTTCAAGTTTATGGTTATCGGGATAAAAAGACGCGCGATGATTCTTTTTATGCTGATACTTCCAAGCAAAAAAGAAAATCAGAAAGTTAACCAATATAAAAGGGATCGTAAGGATTCCCATCGAGAACCAAAACAAATCATCCGTTCTCCTCCCATGTACCGAAGATGCGGTTGGCAGAAAAAACTCTCTCGCGTGCAAATACGACCATGTAATTGTAACCGCTCCAACAATAAGGATTACAATAAACAAAGCGCCGTTCCAGCGGTTACCTGATGGCTCAGCATCGGCTGATTCCGAAGGTGTTACACTTTTGAGTACATTCTGAAGCCTGGCAATCACAATACCTGTGAGAACCACAAAAACGAGAGCAACTAATGCGATAATAATATACATGATAATTAACTGGTTTTGCAATTAAGCGATATCGTGATGCAATGACTCCTCCAACATGGGGTGGTTCCTTGGGATCAAATTCGCTTTTTCTAACTGAGTTGCAATTGAATATCCGAATGCACAAATAAACAAGAGGAAGAATCCCCATTCCAAAGGCCCAAATCCAGCGTTTGCTCCCAATGTTCCAGGCATTATATTGGTATAAAAATCCATATAATGACCGATGATCACACTCCAACACGCAACTTTAAGAATAGAATGCGTGAACTTAGCATCCCTTGTCATCAGGACAAGGAAAGGGAAAAAGAAATTAAGAAACAAAGTGATGAAAAACGGTGCTTTGAAGAAACCACCATGACCTCTGAATCTTTCGATAAAGTAGATAGTTTCTTCCGGTAAGTTAGCATAGTAAATCAAAAGAAACTGCGCAAACCACACGTACGTCCAGAAAATACTAAAAGCAAATATAAATTTGCCAAGATCTCTAAGATGGCTGGAATTTACCGCACGCAAGTATCCTCTTTCTCTCAACATAACTACCACCAATGTGATAACTGCCAGTCCGGCCACGTGCCAGCTTGCAAGCGTATACCATCCAAACATTGTACTAAACCAGTGCGTGTCGATGGACATTACAAAATCCCAGGCAGAAGTAGACGACGTGACGCCGAACACAACCAAAAAAGCCGTTCCGAATCTAATCGACTTTTCATAAAACTCGGTACCTCCTATTTCATCTTCCTGTAAAGACAACTTGCGGATCACACGCCACAGCCAATACCACACAGCGAAATAAAATACCAATCGAAAAACAAAAAACGGAGTATTTAGAAACCCTTTTTTGCCAGCAATTATATGATCATACTCCGGTCCGCCCACTTCATACAGTCCCTCGTGCGTCCAGTGAAAAAGATCGTGTCCGCCAAGAAAAAAAGTTATTAACATGACGACGCCTGTAACTGGAAGAAATGCAGGTAATGCCTCAGGTACTCTTTTAAATACAGCCGACCAGCCAGCCTGTGCAAGATAATTATAGGATATGAAAAACATCCCCACTACCGAAATACCTGTAAAATATACTGCATTAACCCAAAGATTAGCCCATATTCTTGTCATCCAGCTCGTTGCATGATGACCCTCTGAAGCTGCGGCTTCCGTTGCATGCTCGGTGGCGGCGTGACCTGCTGCCGCTGCATGTTCTGCGCCGTGTGCCGCCGCCTCATGACCACTTCCTCCTGTCGCAGCAAGGTAAGCTCCTAATAATATCAGGGCAAGGCCTACACCACCGCCTATTAGCAAATTTCTTTTAGCTCCCGATGTAAATTCAAACCGTTCTTCAATGGAAGGAATCGAATGTGCTGATGCCATTATTTAATTAATTTCTCTGTTATCAAATGTATTACGAACCTTTCTGAAGCTTTTGTACGTAGTGTACAATTTTCCACCGCTCTTCCGGATTAACCTGAGAAGCATGGGGCCACATTCTGGCCTTCCCGTGCGTAATTACGTGGAAAATATGACCTTCATTTAAGGATTTGTAAGCGTCACTGGCATAATTAGGAACACCCTTATACATCGCAGCAACCTTCCCGTCTCCCGCACCATTTGCTCCGTGGCAATGCTGGCAATATCTGTCATACAACACCTTGCCTTCCGCGAGCGTCTTATCGTTAAGAGGAATCGGATTCTTCAAAACTCGTTCAGAAATTGAGATACTGTCGGCTGGAATATTGTAGACCATCAAATCAATACTTGCGGAGTCCCCCTCGCCGAAGGAAGTGCGATAATTACGTCTTGCAACCGTTCCGGCAACAGGTAATCTCATTGTCAGCCCCATCGGATTAATAGGATTTGCTTTTTCCTGTTTGTAGGGCTCGTATCCAACAGGCAAATACATATTTGGCGCGTATTCTTTTCCGGGATCACTCGGATCTTTTTTACAACCAGTAGCCACTGTGATTATCATCACCGCCACCAACAGATTCTTATATAAACTTTTAAATTTCATTGCACGAACCTCCGTTAAAATTGCTTGATATTGACTTCTTCAGCCCCACTGTCCTTCAAAGCACGGGATATCTCATCGGCACTCATAGAATTCCTTCCCAGGTCAATGGCCATCACGAACTTATTGTCTGTTGAACGCTCGTCAAATCTTGGATGAAAATGAGTGCCTGGCCCAAGTCCATTAGAGATGAAGAAAGTTATCACCATTCCAAAAGCGGTAAATAACACGGTAAGCTCAAACGTGATAGGAATGTAGTTAGGGACAGATATCGGATCCTTACCACCGATGATCATTGGCCAGTCGATACCCATCGTCCAGATCATCAATGTCAAAGCAACACAGCATCCAGTAACGCCAAACATAAAAGCTGCGATACCAATTCTGGTTCTTGGATGACCCAGTGCTTCATCCAACCCGTGAATCGGAAATGGTGAGTAGACTTCCTTTATTTTAACTCCAGCCTTTCTAAGCTTTGGTACTGCATGAAGAACAGTATCGTCATCGTCATAAACTCCGACCAAATATTTACCAGATAACTCTGCCATATTATACTTATATTAAAATACCTGTCAAGTCGCTATTGCGAATTATTTATTCTTGATCCTTACCAAAAACCGGTTCGGCATTTCCACGTTGTCTGACCTTTGCAACTCCGGCAATTTTCGCAGGAAGATTTGCAGATGTCGAACGGATTACTGCCTTAACCTCTGCCATGTTCACAACTGGCAAATATTTAGAGAATAAAAGAAACAAAGTGAAGAATAAACCAAAAGAGAAAATGTAGTCCCCGATATCAAACATGGTTGGAGAAAACATCGCCCAACTCGAAGGAACATAGTCACGGTGGAGAGAAGTTACAATAATTACAAACCGCTCAAACCACATACCAATGTTCACTACTACTGAAATAAAGAAGGTAAAAGTGATGCTACGGCGTAATTTTCTTGACCAGAACAGCTGCGGAGAAATCACGTTACATGTCATCATCGCCCAGTATGCCCACCAGTAAGGACCTGTCATACGATTAAAGAATGCATAGTACTCGTACTCCACTCCACCGTACCAGGCAATAAAGAACTCAGTTATATAGGCAACACCTACAACAGAACCTGTCAGGGTGATTACCTTGTTCATTGTCTCAATATGCTCGAGTGTAATATAATCTTCCAGACGATAAACAACCCTGGTGATCAGCATCAGGTTTTGAACCATCGCAAATCCCGAAAAAATAGCTCCTGCAACAAAGTATGGAGGGAAAATTGTTGTATGCCAACCCGGAATAACCGAAGTCGCAAAGTCCATACTTACAATAGTGTGTACTGAAAGTACAAGTGGTGTAGATAGACCGGCCAGAATCAAACTGATATATTCATACCGTGCCCAGGTCTTAGCCGAACCGTCCCAGCCCATTGCAAAAGTTCCGTACATTAAACGAGAAATTTTGCTCGTAGCACGATCACGGATTGTCGCCAAGTCAGGAATTAAACCAATGTACCAGAATACCAGCGAAACTGAGAAATATGTACTGATCGCGAACACGTCCCAAACCAAAGGAGAGTTGAAATTCACCCATAGAGACCCGAATGCGTTTGGCAATGGAAGCGCCCAATAAGCCATCCAAGGACGACCCATGTGCATTAGGATAAAAGAAGCCGCGCAAATAACGGCGAAGATCGTCATCGCTTCTGCTGCACGGTTTATAGATGTTCTCCATTTCTGGCGGAATAGCAAAAGAATCGCAGAAATAAGCGTCCCGGCGTGACCAATACCAACCCACCATACAAAGTTTGTAATATCCCACGCCCAACCGACGGTCTTATTCAATCCCCAAACACCAAGTCCTTCCCACCAGGTCCATGCAAGACAAACAGATCCATAGGCAAGCACCAAAAGTGAAATTCCAAAAGCAATCTTCCATTCCTTCGTTGGAGTACCCTCAACATGGCGGCATATGTCCTCCGTTACGTCTGCGTACGTTTTCCCACCTTGAATTAGTGGTTCTCTTACAGGTGAAGTAACATGCATACTACTATAATTTATAATGATTTAATCTTCAAACAAATTCAATAACTGGGAAAATCACGCGTGCTCCTTCTTCTCTTCCGCTTTTGCCACCACATCTTTATTTCGGATCTTAGTCAGATAAGAAACCTGTGGACGAACGTTGATCTCCTCGAGCATATGGAATGCCCGTCCTTCACGTTCCTCTGAAAGTAATTTGGATATTTTGCTCTCCGGATCATTCATGTCTCCAAAGGTAATCGCGTTAGTCGGACAAGACGAGCCACAAACCACTGTAACGTCACCATCATTTAAGCGTCTTCTTTCCTTTTTCGCAGTCAACTTCGCTTCCTGGATTAAGTGTACACACATTGAGCACTTTTCAATTACTCCACGAGACCGCACAGTTACATCCGGATTAATGACCATTTTACCCAGGTCATTGTTAAAGTTGTAGTCAAAATTATCGTTGTCAAAATATTTGAACCAGTTGAAACGACGTACTTTATACGGACAGTTGTTGGCGCAATATCTTGTGCCTACGCAACGGTTATAAGCCATTTGGTTCAATCCTTCCGAACTGTGCGTAGTTGCCAATACAGGACATACCGTTTCGCAAGGAGCATTATTGCAATGCTGACACATCATCGGCTGGAAAGTAACCTCAGGATTTTCCGAAGCTATCTCGAGTCCTCTTAGGTCTTCTACATCAGCATCACTACTATAATACCTGTCAATACGCATCCAGTGCATTTCTCTGGCATTTATAATTTCCTGACGCCCTACAACAGGAATATTATTTTCAGCCTGGCAACTGATCACGCAAGATCCGCACCCAAAACAAGTGTTCAAGTCTACGACAAGACCCCATGAATGATTCTTATATTTATGGCCATTCCAGAGTGAAAGATCTGTTGCATCCACAGTTCCCTCCGAAGTTGGAATTTTAGGTACAAAGCGACCCGCCAGAGGGTCTTTCTGAAAATGCGAAAGAACTGTTTCCTGAAGAACCGACTTACGGTTCATCACAGTGTTGTGTGTCTGGGTTTGTGCTATCTCACGGAAATCGCCCGTCTTGGAAACAGTTACCTCTCCGGGTGCAAACGATATGAAACCGTCTGCAAGCGATGCCAACGGATAGATGTTCTTCCCAACTCCATTGGCAGATTTACCTGCTTTTTCGCGACCATAACCAATAGCCACCGCGACAGTACCATGAGCAAGTCCCGGCTGAACAATAACAGGAACCTCAACCGACTTACCTTTGAGTTCTATTTTAACAACATCTCCCTGAACCACCCCAAGCTCTGTGGCAGTTTTCTGAGAAAGGCCAGCATGGTTATCCCAGCATGCTTTTGTAACCGGCTCAGGGAACTCCTGTAACCATGGATTATTAGCAGCAAATCCGTTACCTATACCGACGTTTTCAAATATCGCCAGCTCAATTCCTGATGAAGCCGTTTTATATTTTTTAGCAATTGCCGCAGCAGCTGCGTCAACATTACCCACAAAAGTAACATTAGAGGCTACAGCAACATTATTTCCTGCAAACACACCATCGTGAAGAGACTTAACCCAGAATTGCTCAAACCCTCCAGTTCCACCTTGTGGATAAATGCTCTTTCTCCAGTACGCCTTGATATACTCATGAAAGTCAGATTGCAAACCTGCCCATTTCAATAAGCTTGTCTGCGCCTGACGGGTACTAAATATCAAACTGATTGTTGGCTGCGTAAGACTAAAAAAGCCAGCCTTCGGTTCTGCATCATTCCATGATTCCAGGTAATGAGGTGCAGGACAGATATATTTTAATAAAGAAGAAGTCTCATCTGCACGATCGTTAAATGATATCCCCAGTGCCACCTTTGGTAATGCAGCAGCAAGTTCAGCTCCACGAGGATGATCGTAAACAGGATTTGATCCGTAAACTATAACAGCATCGACTTTCCCACCTTTTACTTCTTCGATGAAATCGTTCATCGCAGCATCATTTCCCTGACGGAAATAAACCGGATTATCGATATCAATCGTTGTGCCATAGCTGCCCAATAAACTATTCAACGCGTTCACTACAACCTGAACCGAAGGGTCGTTAATGCCGCATACTACAAGCGCCTGTCCTTTTGCGGATACCAATTCGGCAGCAGCTTTGTCCAAATTTGCTACTTCAACAGTAGGCGCGGAAATCGCTTTTCCACCCAATTTGGCCGCTACTTTGTTATATAATGTAGTGACAACCAAACCAAGTTGGGATGGTTTTACAGCGGTACGATAATCGGCATTCGAACCTGTCAAAGACAATATTGCCTCAAACTGATAGTGACGGGACATGTCTTTTTTCCCCTCTTTCGAACTGCTGACAATACGTGTTTCTGCAAATAGCGAAGAGTAGGTCTCAGGCGCTATCCATGTTCCCAGGAAATCCGCATCGATACCTACTATTAGTTTAGCTTTATTAAAGTTATAAGTTGGAATAACAGCCTTGCCAAATGAGAGCTCATTTCCTTTTACAATTGCCGAAGAAGAATTGGCATCGTAAACTATATGTTTTGTAGTCGGATATTTAGCAGTGAAGTCTGCAATGACCGATTTTGTAGACGGACTTAATATGGTGGAGGAAACAATTCTGATAGCTCCACCTTTGGTAGAAATATTTGCCAGCTGATCTGCAATCTCTTTATCGACACTTTCCCAGCTAACTTTTGTATCTTCTCCCTTTTTAGGGCCTTTTAATTTTTCATTATCGTACAATCCAAGTAAAGATGCATGAACGCGGGCACTAACACCACATGATGCATTTGACATGGAATTGCCCTCGATTTTAATGGGCCTCCCTTCTCGTGTTTTAACTAAAATACTGGCATAATCACCACCTTCTGAGTAAGTAGACGCATACCAGTTTGAGATTGTAGGGAATTCTCCCTCAGGCTTATTGACATAAGGTATTGCTTTTTTTACCGGTGTTTCACAAGCAGCGAGCGATACCGCTGCCATACCAAAACCTAGAACCTTTAAAAAATCCCGACGATGTGTTCCAACTCCATCTACAAGACTTTCATATTGACTTTCAGTAGGCCCATCCGAAAACTCTGAACGTGCATCCTTAACAAATTTTTCGTCATTCCGCAGTTCTTCAAGTCCTCGCCAGTATCTTTTATTACTATTTTCCATAAAACTATTCAATACAAATGAGTTGTATTCGGTATTAATTTCTATTGCTTAATAGTGACATTTAGAGCATTCCAAACCACCAATATCTGCTACTTTTAATGCCTCTTTACTTTCAGAAGCGTGCAATTGTACCAGCTTATCGTAATACTTGTTGTCTTTTGTATTAACCTCCGTTTTACGGTGACAATCAATACACCAGCCCATTGTCAACGATGAACGCTGTTGTATTACCTCCATTTTTTCAACCTCACCATGACAGTTCTGGCATTCCAAACCACCAACATTTACGTGCTGGGCATGATTGAAGTACGCAAGATCAGGCAGGTTGTGTACACGAACCCATTCGATCGGTTGGTTATTCTCAATAGAGGTATAGATTTTCTGAATTTCAGGAGACTCTTTCTTAATAACCCCGTGACAATTCATACAGATATTTGCAGAAGGAATGTGGGCAGATTTACCCCGGTTTACACCTGTATGACAATAATTACAGTCAATCTTGTATTCCCCTGCATGTAGTTTGTGAGAGAAGGAAATCGGTTGTTTAGGAGCATAACCTTGCTGAACACCAACGCTATATGCGCCGTCCACGGTAGCCTTTAAAACAAGCAATACAAAAATCCATATTGTGGCAGAACGAATTGCCGGATCGCCGGCTATTTTCTTCAATGAAGCACCCAGTCGGGTCATGAAGTCTCCTTTTTCCGCTTCCGCAGATTCACCACCGCCAACTGCCTTGGAAAGAAGCGATACAATAACAAGCAAGACGCCTAACACCAGCAACATCACAACCACCAGTGCAGCCAGCACAATTACGAATAAGTCGGACGGCGCACCTCCCCCATCAGTACCGGCTGAACTTGCTCCTGACGCGGCAGCCGGCGCCGCAGCTGCAGGAGCAGCGGTGGCAGCTTTATCAACATAAGCAAATATCCCCTTTATATCGTCATCTGATAAATTAGGGAAACTTGTCATCTGAGCTTTTGAATACTCATTATAAATTTTTACTGCATAGGGATCTCCGGATGCAATAACTGCTTGCGAGTTACGTACCCACTTACTTAACCATGCAAAATCATGTCTTGAACTTACGCCTTTCAAGCCCGGACCTACAACTCTTTCTTCAGTTACAGCGTGACATTGGGCGCAGTTATTTTTGAAAAGTGCTTCTCCCTTAGCAGCATCACCTCCTCCTGCGGGAGCAGCGCCAGCAGCAGCTGTACTGTCCTGAGCAAATACTAAGTTTGGAACACTTAATAATAAAGCTACAACAATAGCTATAAACGTTTTTGAGTAACTAAAGGAGGAACAAAACTTAGCGTCCTTTCGGAATGGTATATTCATAATCAACTATTCATTATTCTTCAACAGACAAAACTAGCTTACGATTTTTTATCCACAAAAGTATTTCAGGGATATTTTGAACCACTGTGTTATTTATAATTCGTCTAATTTATCATGATTTATCTATTTTGATATTAACTGTAATATGTATTGATTTTCAGATATTTATCAAAAAAAATACCATTTGCCGAGCCGCCTATTAGCCCTGATCAAATGGTATTTTTTTTAGTAAATTTATGATCGCCTAAAACTTAAAAAGCGAACTGCAAATTGGTGAGGTTCCGAGCGGATTCGAACCGCTGTTCGAGGTTTTGCAGACCTCTGCCTAGCCACTCGGCCACGGAACCAGATTAGAATTAGCTGCTACCTGAATGGTGACAGCTAATCCGGGTGCAAAAGTATCAAAATTTTTCGCTACTTCTGCACACTACCTTATTTTTTTCCTTTCTTTTCACTCTCTTCCATCTGTTCTTTCAAAGCAGACAGTACGCTCAAGTCGCCAAAGGTAGATTTCTCTCCTTCTTTGCTCGTGCTTTCAGGAGTAGATGAACTCTTCGCAGGAGCTGAAGCCACCTTCGCAGGTTTATCCTCTTTCTTTTCTTCCGAAGCCGGAGCCGCTTTTACTTTAGAGTGAGTAAGAACGATTTTCTTTTCATCCTTAAGGAATTCCAGAACCGTGAAGTCCAGGCTTTCACCTACCTCAGCCAGAGTACCGTCCTCTTTTGCAAGATTTTTGATAGCTGCAACACCCTCGATTCCGTAAGGAAGTTCAAGTGTAGCAAACTTGTCGCCTTTTGCAACGATCGTACATTTGTGAACTGAACCAACTGCAAATATGGTTTCAAACGTATCCCAAGGATTTTCTTCCAGTTGTTTGTGGCCAAGAGCAAGACGACGGTTATCCGCATCCAGTTCAAGAACAACAACTTCCAGTTCGTCATTTACTTTTACGAAATCTGATGGATGTTTGATTTTCTTGGTCCATGAAAGATCCGAAACGTGAACAAGACCGTCTATACCTTCTTCAAGTTCGATGAACAGACCGAAGTTAGTAAGGTTGCGAACAACTCCTTTGTGACGGGTTCCGATTGCATATTTCTCCTTCAGTGAACCCTGTGTCCAAGGATCTTCGGTAAGCTGTTTGATACCAAGAGACATTTTGCGCTCCTGACGATCCAATGTCAACACAACTGCGCTGATCTCGTCATTGACGTTCATGAATTCCTGAGGATTGCGCAGGTGCTGCGACCATGACATTTCAGAAACGTGGATCAAACCTTCAACACCTGGTTTGATTTCAAGGAAAGCACCGTAGTCAGCAACGTTAACGATACGTCCTGTTACTTTTGAACCAACCTGGATTTCCTCTGCCAATGAATCCCATGGGTGAGACTGAAGTTGTTTCAGACCCAATGAAATACGTTTTTTCTCTTCATCGAAATCCAGAACAACCACGTTCAATTTCTGATCAAGCGCAAGCAGGTCAGATGGGTGGTTAATACGGCCCCATGAAATATCAGTAATGTGCAACAAACCATCGACGCCACCAAGGTCGATAAATACACCGAAGTTGGTCATGTTTTTGATCACACCTTCAAGTACCTGACCTTTTTCAAGGTTATTAAGTATTTGCTGGCGTTGTGCTTCAAGATCTTTTTCGATCAATATTTTGTGAGATACAACTACGTTATCGTTAGCGTAATTGATCTTAACAACTTTAACTTCCATACGCTTTCCGACAAAAATGTCGAAATCGCGAATAGGCTTCACATCGATTTGTGAACCCGGCAAAAATGCCTCGATACCAAATATGTCAACAATAAGACCACCTTTGGTTCTTCTCTTCACATTTGCATCGATCACAACATCCTCATCGAATGATTTCTGGATGTTATCCCATGCAGTAATCACTTTCGCTTTTTTACGTGAAAGAACAAGCTGACCTTGTGCGTCCTCCTGGTTTTCTACATAAACTTCCACTTCGTCGCCAATTTTCATGCCTGGCAGGTCGCGGAATTCATTGGATGAAACAATACCATCAGATTTGAAACCGATGTTAAGGATCACCTCACGGTCTGTAATACCAACTACTATACCTTTTACTACTTCTTTTTCCTGCACAGGAGAAATGGTAGTTTCATACATTTGTTCCAGACGGTCACGGTCCGCAGATGAATAACCTGTACCGAAACCTTTGTCTGCTGCTTTATCCCAATCGAAATCAGGAAGTGGTTGACTTGTTTTTTCCTTAGACATAAATAGGAATTATCGCTCTTAAATACATCAGCTCGCGAGCTAAGTAGCTGAAAATTAGTGAAAAAAGTAAATTAGAATAAAAAATTAGAGCGCAAAGGTAACTCTTTCCTCTGAAAATTACTTAACAGAGCAAGATATTTTAACCGGAAATATGCTGAAGGTTAGCCTGATACGGCTTTTTCGGAGAGATAAGAGGTTTCAGTAACTTCTTTCCTTAGAGCCAAGATATGGCAACCACTCATCATCAGCCAAACCAGAAAAATCTCTGATAAACATTAAAAATGAAGGTCGGAAAGGACGTTGACGCAATGGCATACCAACTTCTTCGGGTGTATGATCTCCTTTTCGGGAATTGCAGCGTTTGCAGGCAGTAGCGAGATTATCCCAGGTAGTTTTTCCGCCTTTTGATTTTGGGATTACGTGATCCAGTGTGAGATTGTCATGTGTTCCGCAGTACTGGCAACGATTCCCGTCCCGCTTGAAGAGGTTCTGCCGAGTCATGACCACTCCTCTGTAAGGTATGTGAATGTACCGGTTCAGGCGGATCACAACAGGCATTGGATATTGATCACTGACAGTCCGAAGATAATGCCTTGGAGATTCGGCTAACATTTCAGCCTTATTCATGTAAACTAACAAAAACGCTTTTGGAACCGTGCAGACACTTAATGCGCTATAATCTTGATTAAGAACAAGTACCTTACCCATGAGACCTTGAGGTATTTAGTTCTGACAATATAGGAATTTTACCTAAAAAACGCGCCTCATATTTCAATTATTATTGAAGTAGTTTGCCCAGTATCACAGTATTACGCACTCTGTTTTGTCAAATCAAGTTGTTGGTCTAAAAATTCATCCGATCTGTTTCCCGCTTTACATCGCGCTCTTTGATAGAATCCCTTTTATCGTAAAGTTTCTTACCTTTTGCCAGCGCAATATGCAGTTTTGCCAAACCCCGCTCACTTGTGAATAATCTGACCGGAATGATCGTCAGCCCCTGATCTTTGAGATTCTCGATTAACTTTCTTTTTTCCCGCTTCGTAATCAACAATTTACGATCACGCATAGGATCATGATTGTAATGTGTACCTTCCGTATAGGGAGAAATATGAAGACTTCTGATATAAAGCTCACCGTCCATAAATAAACAATAAGCGTCCTGGAAATTTACTTTCCCCTGCCTGATCGATTTGATCTCCGTTCCCGTCAACGCCATCCCTGCCGTAATTTCTTCCAGAAAAAAGTACTCGAACGAAGCTTTCCTGTTACGTATATCTACTTTTTTAACTATTTTTTCGGACATATATATTCTCTAATTAGCAAAGGGGATCAAAATTAAGTTTTTGTTAAAACTATACCAATTAATGGAGCGCACAGATTGTGTCCCAATGGCTGCGCTCGGATTCCCTTAAATGAATGGAAGATCAGTATCGTTACTGATATACAAGAAGAGGAGAAACCCTCCGTAATTTAGAACCTGACCATTTGTTTCCAGGTCCCTTTGATGCGGTTGTATTTGAGCGTGCTAGGCAAGGCTCTCCACCAGTAGCGGTTCATTTCCACGGCGAAGGAGGGCTGCATATAACAATTGATCGCACAGCCTTCACAAGCCGGCAATTTGCCTTCCAATGCGACAAGCTTTTGAACCTCATCGGAATGATACAGATTGAACAGATTTCCTTCGATCGGATAATCCTTCAGTCCCAGATGATAACATGGCAATACAAGCTTGTTTTCCGGCGAGATAACGATTGTCGTGCTTGCTGCCTTACAGACCGGATCTTCTACATGGTTTCCACCGTCCAGACGCAACTGGATAAAAGCATCGTTGAGATAAACATTTTTCTGTTTTCCCCACCAAAGCAATTCCTTTAGAGCATCCTCGGAAAGATTGGAGCCAACGTTGTTATACTCAAAAACCGGATTTAATATCAATACCAGATTATTGGGCAGACATATTTCCTCCCACATCTGTCTGATTTTATGAACATTGTCTTCAAAAACGGTAAATATGATGTCGGGTCGTTCACCAAAGGATTTGGCAATCTCAATGGATTCCATCACCTTATCAAAGCATTTTACGTTTCTTGACTTGTCATGTTCATCGCGGTCCGGAGAATCCAGGGAAAAATGCAGCATATCGATCAGCCCGCGGAGCTTTTCGGCGTATTTGGGATACAGTAACCCGTTACTCGTCACTGTGGTAATCATCCCGTGATCTTTGGCTTCTTTTAAAAGAACGTCCAGCTGCCTGTGCAATAACGGCTCGCCACCGGTGAAGTCAATCACCTTGACGCCCAGACGCTTTAAATCCCGTAAATTTTCACGCAGGTTCTCTACTGTAATGTGTGGCGATGGTTTTTCCCAAATGTCACAAAAACTGCACGATGCGTTACAACGGTAAGTCACATAGTAATTGCACAGTACTGGATGGGAAATCAACCGCATATCAACGTAGCATGGTGAGCAGACTGGTCAGTTTGTCTTTCAGGTCTTTTCTGTCAACTATAAAATCGAGGAAACCGTGTTCAAGCACGAACTCCGCACTTTGAAAGCCCTTTGGTAAATCTTTACCAATTGTTTCCCTGATTACCCTCGGGCCGGCGAATCCAATCAATGCTTCCGGTTCGGATATATTGAAATCTCCAAGCATAGCGTAAGAAGCCGTTACACCACCTGTAGTAGGGTCTGTTAAAAGAGAAATGTACGGCACTTTTGCCTCAGAAAGCTGGGCCAACCGAGCGGAAGTCTTCGCCATCTGCATAAGGGAAAACCCTGCTTCCATCATCCTCGCACCACCCGATTTTGAGATCATCAAAAAGGGAATTTTCTTTTCGAGCGCATAAGAAATGGCACGTGCGATTTTCTCGCCTACCACAGAACCCATCGAGCCGCCAATAAAATTGAAATCCATACAGGCAATCACAATATCCAGTTCATTCATTTTTCCGTGCCCGGTGCGTACAGCATCTTTCAACCCAGTCTTCTTCATCGTCGACTTGATGCGGTCGGGGTAAGATTTGGTATCGACAAAATGTAGCGGGTCGCCGGATGTCAGATTAGCATCCAGTTCAATGAATTCGTTATCATCGAACAGCAGGTTAAAGTACACATCAGACCCTACCTTTTCATGATAGTTGCAATGAGGGCATGTGAAAGCATTTTGCTTATGTTCTCTGGTGGGTGTAATTTTTTTACAATTAGGGCACTGATACCACAATCCATCCGGCGCTTCGCGCTTCATTTCGGTGGGTGTATTAATACCTTTCTCTTTCCGAATAAACCAGGACATATTATTTAGTGGATTAATATCTTAGTAAAAGCCTTAAAATCAACCAATTACTATATTTTCATGATGAGTAACGGGGTCAAATATAGCAATAAATGTTGTGTAACGCGCCAGGAAGCAATTGTGAGTGAATTATTACAGATTCATTTTTTGGGGTAACTAATGCAACCTGTTGAACAATTTTGACAGTAATTTGTTACTTTAACCAACGCTACTTCTATCCTGATTAATTCGAGCAGGGTATTCTAATCGCTTAAAAATGACCAACGATACTTCCCCGATTGTGATTATAGTGGGTACAAACCGGCCCAATTCCATGTCACGGAAAATTGCTGAATATTACCAAAACATTCTAAATCAACTCAATACCCCCAGTATCATATTAGACCTCATAAATTTACCGCACGATTTCACCGTTTCTGCCCTATATGAAAATACCGGAAAAAATCCGGAATTCAATAGCTTGAAAGAATTGCTGGAACAAACTGATAAATTCGTTTTTATAGTTCCGGAATACAATGGGTCTTACCCCGGTGTACTCAAGGCCTTTATAGATGGGTTACCTTATCCCAATAGTTTTGCTAATAAAAAAGCAGCTCTTGTAGGGCTGTCTTCGAATATGCAGGGGGCTGCGGTCGCCTTAAGCCATCTCAATGATGTATTCAGTTATCTTGGAATGAATACACTGGCGTTAAGGGTAAAACTCGCCCAGATCCGGTCTCATTACCATGATAAGATCATTTCAAATACCCTGTATAAGGAACTGCTGGAAATTCAGGCTGGGCAAATTATCCATTTTTGAAACTGTTAAAATAGCGAAAGGGAGCATTTAGCTCCCTTTCGCTATTTTAACCAATGTTGTTCCATTTCGCTTGCAGGTATTGCAGGCCTTTTCCAAAGCTCAACCCTGCTTCTTCGGTAAGCAGGTCCTTCCAGATCAGGAAATTTAACCAGGCCGTCTCGGAAGGATTTGACCATAATATCAAGCCTTTCTGTCTCCTCATCAGACCAGTCCTGATTTTCTTCAAAATTTGTTACATGTACGTTGATAGAATGGAAATCTGCCGAGACAACTTCCTTTTCCAGGGCCAGATCGATCGCACCGGTATGTGTTTTTTCTTCTACTTCACCCGTTAAAACAAGATCAAGTTCCTCTAGAACTTCCTCTTTTTCAGGTTCAAAAATAACCACGGGCTCAGGCCCCTTGGTTTTAATTACATTTTTCAATTCGATACCAGGAATCGGAGATTCGATACTATCGAAACCTGCCGCCACAATCGTCACCCTTAGCTTGTCGCCAAGCGTATCGTCGGTAATCGTCCCCAATTTGAACATCCTGGCTTCACCACCAACCTGAGACAGTACATAACGCCAGATCTCACGCTGCTCCTTCATAGTAGCCTCCTTTTTCTTGCTGGTAGCAAGTGTCACAAGAATACGTTTGGCACCGCGGATATCCCGGTCATTGAGCAAAGGCGAATCCAGGGCTTCTTTGATCGCAATCTGCGCGCGTTCAGCACCACTAGACTCCGATGTTCCCATAACAGATTGCCCCGCATTTTTCAGTACCTTTTCTACGTCTTTAAAATCCGTATTGATATTACCGTTCGTGGTAATGATCTCGGAAATACTTTTTACGGCATTCAAGAGAATTCCGTCTGCCTCGGCAAAAGCCTGTGTCAGCGTCATGTCCTCGTAAAGCTCTTCCAATTTATCATTAAGGACTACCAGAACCGTGTCGCTATATTCTTTCAGCTGTTCAATCCCTTCCAGTGCCTGTTCTTTTTTATCAAGTCCTTCCCAGGTGTAGGGAGCCGTAACTACCGCAACAGTGAGCTTGCCCATTTCCTTTGCAAGCTGGGCAATGACAGGTGCAGCTCCGGTTCCAGTTCCGCCGCCCATACCTGCAGTAATAAAAACCATCTGTGTTGAGCCGCCGAGCAACCCTTTGATTTCCTCGATCGTTTCGAGCGCCGCTTCCTTTCCTTTCGATGCATCCGTCCCTGCCCCGAGGCCCTGGGTCAATGTCGCACCTAACTGGATCTTAACCGGTACGGGGCTGTTAGCCAATGCCTGCCGGTCAGTGTTACAAACTGCAAATTCAACATCCTTGATTTTCTTCTCAAACATGTAATTTACCGCATTACTGCCGCCGCCGCCCACACCTATCACTTTAATGATGGCAGGCTCGGCATGATTGGCCCCATTTGGCAGATCTTTGACGATTTCGTTCACAATGTAGTCCTGGTCTAGAGCGTGCAACAAGCTTGTATTCATAATTTTGAGTTGATATAGTGCTATTTCTCCTGCTATTTACCTCAATAGTCTCCCAGACTATCATCTTTTTTGCCAATAATGCTATCCCAAAAAGTCCCGATCTTCTTCACCGGTTCTTTGACTTCTTTCGGTTTTTCTTTTGGAATAATCACCGTTGTGGCTACTGTGGGGGCCTTACAAACCGATTTTACCCTGGGATCGATTAATTTAAGCCCGGCCCATGCAAGACCAATTGCTGTATTGAATGAGGAGTTACTGACAGCATCAGCCTTGGCTGTACGTTCCATATTTTCAGGATAGCCTACCCTGACAGACATATCAGTTACTTTTTCAAAAAGGACTTCAATTTCATCAATATTAGCCGATCCTCCGGTTAATACAATCCCGCCTATCAATTTATCGAGATATCCGGATTTGATAATTTCAGCATAAACCATTGCCGCTATCTCCTTCAGTCTTTCTTCAATGATCAACCCAACATTCTTTTTCAAAACCTGCTTGGGTGGACGTCCCGCAAGGAAATTCACAAGGATTTCGACATTCAGCGGTATATCTGCGGATACCGCCACACCATATTCTTTTTTAAGCTGCTCGGCATTTTCAAACTGAATACCGCAGCCTATGGCAAGGTCATTGGTAATGTGCCTGCCACCAATCGGGAATGTTGCAATATGCCTCACAATCCTATCCTGATAAATAACCAGATCAGTCGTGTGATCACCTATATCCACCAACGCAATACCCGCTTTCATTTCATTATCGGTCAGTACGGCAAGGCTTGTTGCGAGGGGGCCAAAAACCATTTTATCACATTTCAGGTTTTGATCAGCATCTGCCAGGCTTTTCTTGGTACGTTGTATCGATTGGTTATTTGCAGAAATAATCAGGAAATTACCTCCCAGCTTAATTCCCGTCCGGCCTACCGGTTCACGAACCCCGGGAGAGTTATCTACCACAAATTCCATGGGCAAGACATGTAGCACATCGTAATTAGGCTCAATTTTAGCCCTGTACATATCGTCAACCAGTTGATCGACGTCTCGCTGCGTCACCTCTTCTCCCGATGACGCAGATGGTCTTATAACTCCATCGCTATGCGTGCCGATTTTTACATGAGTACCTCCAAAACTTACGTTTACTATACCAATGTCAAGATCTGAGCGGGAGGATGCCTCCTGCAAAGCTTCCCTGATTGCACTGCCTACTTGCTTTATATTTTCTACTGATCCGTTTACTACTGCTCCGACAGGCACAGGAACTTCACTAAAACCCAATATCTCGATATTGTTCTGCCGGGGGCCTGACGTCGACCCCTGGGCAGCAATAACAGCAATCTTCGTACTTCCGATATCGACTCCAACTACAATTTTTTCGTGTGCCATGTTGATGGTGAATTATTATTCACAAACTATTTGATCTTGAAACTTAATACTAATTCTTTGATACCTGCTCCAGTCTTTGCTCAATACATTTTCGTAGAATATTTTCAGCTTATTAAATTTCAACTGATAATCCTCCGCAGTACCGAACTCAATTCGCTGGTTCCCCAAAACAGTGGTAAAAAAGATCTCCCCTTCTTTATCTGCATTTAACTGAGCGATCTGAGCTTTCCAGAAAGGGTCGGTGTTTAAAAAACGCAGCAGTTCCATAAACGACGCCCCCTTTTCCGTTTTCATCTTACCGGAATTATTGAAAAAAGAGCCGGAAACCAGCAAAGTACGGGCTGAATAAGTATCGGATAATGGAAAAAAAACGCCTTCCTCGTTAATATAGTATCCCGATGTATTCCGTAGCTCCCCGTTATCTGAAGTATTTATCCAGCGCGCAAGTGGTTTTTCCTGCTCCACCTCAACCACTATATTCCCCTTGAGGTCACGAAAGACCTGGCATTTTTTGATTAATTTGTTACGTCTGACCCTGTTTTCAAGCTCATGCAAGGCTACATCGTCCAAACGGCTACCCATCAACGGATCACCGCCGTTCTCGGTCACCAGTAACTGCACATCCGACTGATTCAAAAACCGTGTACTGGAGTCGCCTTTAATGGATATTACCAGATTCGTACAACGCTGTTTTCCAAGTTTGTTCTCCGCCATTCCTATGGCAGCAATTGGCAAAATGAGCCACAAACTACGTTTTAATAAAAACCATGAATAGTCAAATTTACGTAACATCTTAGTAATATTAAAAATGCTTTGACTAATTATTCACAAATGGATTTTTAAGCAAGTTCCTCACCGGCTCCACCAATGTATCAATGTCTCCGGCACCGATTGTAACCACAATATCCGTATTTAAACCGGCTAAAATCTTAATTATATTATCTTTACCTACAATTTGTTTGTCCTTTGCACTCACATTACGTAGTATTATTTCAGAAGTTACCCCCTCGATCGGCAGCTCTCTGGCAGGGTAGATCTCCATCAAAAGCAAACGGTCTGCGATGGACAGACTTTCGGCAAAACCCTCCGCAAAATCGCGCGTCCGGGTAAAAAGGTGCGGTTGAAATATGGCAGTGACATGTCTTCCCGGATACAAAGCTTTGACAGATGAAAGGAACGCCTCGATCTCGGCAGGGTGATGCGCATAATCGTCGATATAAACGTGAGCTGCCTCTTCCAGCTGATATTCAAAACGCCTTTTGACACCCTTATAACTCTCCAGTGCTTCTTTGATCTTCTCAGGGGCCACTCCCAGATACAAGGCAACCGCGCTCGCCCCGATGGAATTTTCGATGTTGTGATAGCCTGGTATTCTCATCGCGATCCCATCAATTGTCCCACCCGGATAGACCAGGTCAAACACAAATCTGGCATTCTCGATATGAACGTTTTCGGCATGGTAATCGCCGCTTTTCAGTGCATAGGTTGACACTTTGGCCTTGGTACTCGAAGCAATTTCCAGGCCGTCTTTCATGAAAAGTATCCCGTTATCGTCAATCTGGCTTACAAACTCCCGGAACGATTCCAGCACCGCTTCGTGCTTTCCATATATATCAAGATGGTCGGCATCCGTGGAAGTTACAATGGCAATTTCCGGAAAAAGAGTCAGGAATGAACGGTCAAATTCGTCGGCTTCCACCACACAAACCACCTCTTCCAGATTTTCCGTAGGTTCATTGAGCAACAGGTTCGTGCCGTAATTCTGGGTAATTCCTCCTAAAAAAGCAGTACTGTTTACGTTGGCATGACGCAGGATATGCGCAACCAGGGATGAAGTCGTAGTCTTTCCATGAGTTCCGGCTACCCCGACTGTCCTTAAATTTCGTGTCAACATCCCCAGCACCTGCGACCTCTTCAGAATCAGGAAATTCTGGTCCCGGAAATAATGCATCTGCTTGTGATGTACAGGCACGGCCGGTGTGTAAATGATTAAAGTTTGCTGAGGATCCGCTTTAAAATCTCCGGGAATGCTTCCAACTTCATCTTCGAGCGTCACCGGGATGTTTTCCTCAACCAGCTTCTGAACAAGCGGTGTCAACGTCTTGTCATATCCTGCCACGTGAAAACCATTTGCATTGAACCATCTGGCCAGCGCACTCATTCCGATCCCGCCGATCCCGACAAAATAAATATATTTCCAATTCGTCATAGAAGATGACATAAGCGTAAAATTCTGGGGTGTGTTATTTTATTAACTTAAATACTTCAGCAGCTATATCGTCAGCAGCTGTCGGCCTGGCAAGTTTTCTGATATTAATCTTAAGTTCTTGCTGTCTGGCCATGTCCTTTAATAATTCCAAAGCAGCCGGCACTAATGCATCTCGCGCCGTCGAATCTTTAATCAGGATAGCGGCATTTTGTTCCACAAGATTGAGCGCATTTTTTGTCTGATGGTCTTCCGACGCTGCAGGATACGGAACCAGCACCGAAGGTTTTCCCGCCAGGCATAGTTCCGAAACGGACAAAGCCCCTGCACGCGATACCACGACATCGGCTATTGCATAAGCAAGGTCCATGGTATATATAAAATCGAAAGCTCTCACACTATCAGTATTCAGCCCGGCTATGGTTGTCTTGGCGGTATCAATATATCCGTTTCCTGTTTGCCACAAAATCTGATAGCCTGCTGCAATTATTTCAGGTAAGCCCTTATTAATACTCTCATTGATCGACCGCGCACCAAGGCTGCCACCCATCACGAAAAGTGTCTTTTGATTTTCGTTTAACCCAAAATGAACCAATGCCTCTCTCCGCTTCGAGGACACATCCACAATGTCGCTTCTCACTGGATTTCCGAGCAGCGCAAGTTTATCCTTCGGGAAAAATGCCTCCATCCCCGGATATGCCACGCAGATTTTCTTTGCTCGTCTTGCAAGTAATTTATTAGTAATACCTGCATAAGAATTCTGCTCCTGGATCAATGTCGGTATACCGGCAAGGGAAGCCATCATTAACAAAGGCCCGCTGGCAAAACCACCTACTCCAACCGCAACGTCAGGTTTGAAATCTTTTATGATTGCTCTTGCCATGGAGAGGCTGCGGATGAGTTTAAAGGGAAATGAAAGATTATCCGCAGAGATTTCTCTTTTAATTCCCGCAACCGGCAGGCCGATAATATTATATCCTGCCCGGGGCACTTTTTCCATCTCCATTTTACCCAGAGCACCAACAAAAAGGATTTCGAGATCAGGTTCCCTTTGCTGCAATGCAGTCGCAATGGCAATGGCCGGGTAAATATGCCCGCCTGTTCCGCCTCCACTGATGATTACCCTCTTTGACATTTCTAAATTCGTTTCTCTTCGATCTTTTCCCCCCGGCTTACACTGAGGATCATTCCCATAGCTATTCCTGTAAAAATCAGCGAAGTACCACCCTGACTAAAAAAGGGTAGGGTTTGGCCCGTAACGGGAACTAAACCTACGGTCACAGCCATCGCAGAAAATGCCTGGCTAACCACGATAAATGTTAATCCTGCGGACAACAGACCGCCAAACGGTCGTTTCGTTGCCTCAATTGCTTTGAGCCCCCTGTATAAGAGGATCAGGTACAAAATAATGAGAATGGTGCCGCCCAATGTACCATATTCTTCGACAGCAACCGCAAAAATAAAGTCTTTCTGAGGCTCAGGGAGGAAACGCCTCTGCCGGCTTTTGGAAACGCCTTCACCATACAACCCGCCACGGGCCATTGCCATATAGGATTGCTGAGATTGATAAACAACTACATCCTTGTCAAAAAAAGCAGTGATCCTGTTCTGGGCAGTCCCGGACCTTTGGGTCGAATTCAAAAGAATAGCAATGGTAGCGAAGAAAACGAGCCCTAATGCAGTAAAAAGCAAATAATGCAAAGGAACTTTACCTACAAACATCAGCAGAAAACAAATACCTGCCAGCATAACAGCCGTCGATACATTACTTGTAAATATCAACCCGCATACCACTCCTACCAGTGCCAGTGGTTCCATAAAAAGCTCCCTGGTATTCCAGCCGCCCTTGATATGCCTTGCAAGAATAAGTGATAAGTGTGCGATCAAAGCCACTTTCGCCCATTCCGACGGCTGAAACCGCTGCCCTATAACTGGTATCTCGATCCATCGCGCAGCGTCATTAACGGATGTCCCGAAGAACATCGTAAAAACCAGCAAAAGGATCGAACTCCACACGGCCAGCCGGGTAACATACACAAATCGGATATAAGGAATACGGTGGACGAAGAACATCACCACCAATGAAACTACACATAAAAGAACATGCTTATAGAGGTAGTACTCAGTGTTACCGTCCATTTGGCTATATGCGTCTTTTACGCTTGCACTATATACTACCACAATACTCCAGAGAAGCATGATGATACAAATTCCCCAAATCCAGGGATCTCCTTTCAGGTTTCTGGCAAACCAGGCCTGCGTATCTTCTCTTAACTTTTGCAAGAAATCCATGTTGAATTACCGGTTACAAACTGATGTTATTGGGTATTAACGGCTCAACAGATTCCTGACGGCGGCTTTGAATTTATCACCTCTGTCTTCATAATTCTGAAACAGATCAAAACTCGCACAGGCGGGAGAAAGCAAAACAACATCCCCCGGAGTGCTCCATTCCTGCGCCTTATTTACCGCATCCTGAACATCCTGAGTGGTATAAATCTGAGGAACAATTCCCGAAAAGTAGTCCTTTAGTTTTTCAAAACTTTTACTCAGAACTATCAATCCCTTCACTTTATTTTTTACCAGGTCCTCAATCTGGCTATAATCATTCCCTTTATCAACTCCACCGGCAATCAGGATAACAGGCTGCTCAAAACTTCCCAAAGCATAAAAAACCGAATCTACGTTCGTTGCTTTGGAGTCGTTAATGTAAGTAACGCCGTTGATCTCCTCTACCTTCTCCAGCCGGTGGGGCGCGTTTGTAAAGGTCATCAAGCCCTTTCGTATATCTGTGCCGTCCACACCTACGAGCAGGGCGACCGATATAGCCGCCATTGCATTGATCGCGTTATGTGGCCCTTTGATAGGCAACTGGCCGAAATCCTGCTCTAAGCCAACTCCGTCAATTTCAGATTTCAAAATTCCATTATTCCAATATGAGCCTTCACTGAGCGTATCCGACAGCGAAATCGCCCATTTTCTAACCGGAGGGTTTCGCTTCTCCAAACCAGAAGCAATCACTTCACTGTCGCGGAAATAAACAAGCTGATCACTTCCGGTCTGATTGATGATGATATTGAATTTAGAGTTGATATAGTTTTCGAAATTATACCCGTAGCGATCCAGATGGTCCGGGGTAATATTCAGTAACACAGCTATGTCCGGCCGAAAACTCACAATATTATCCAGCTGAAAACTGCTTATTTCTAGCACATAGTAGTCAAAATCTTTTTCAGCCACCTGCCACGCAAAACTTTCACCAATATTACCGGCCAGCCCTACATGTAAGCCTGCGGTTTTCAGAAGATGGTAGGTGAGCAGTGTTGTGGTCGTTTTTCCGTTGCTCCCAGTGATTGCAATAAGCTTGGCGTCCGTGTAACGGGAGGCAAATTCGATTTCAGATATGACGGGAATTCCCTTTTCTTTTAAAGCCAGAATAAGCGGAACCGTATCCGGAATTCCTGGACTTTTTACGACAAGATCAGCTGCCAGGATCCGCTCTTCTGTATGTTGTCCATGCTCAAAAGAGATATCTCTGCTGGTCAAAATATCGCTATATTTTTGGTGCAACTGGCCGCGATCTGATAAAAAAACATCATATCCCCGGGATTTTGCAAGGATCGCAGCTCCGGCACCGCTCTCTCCTCCTCCCAAAACAATTACCTTTTTTTGCACAAGCATTAAATTAAACGTGGTAGAACCTGCATTGACTGCGAAGGTAAACTTTTCCGGAAAAAATATTTACTCCTGCCCTATATCTCCATAAAAAAAGAGGCATGTCGGTACATGCCTCTTTTTTGGTATTTATTTTTCTATGGATTTCAACTACTCCTTTTTCAAAGATTCTGAGATCCTTAGCCTGTTGGCAAGCTTAACAATTAAAAATATCACCCAGGCAATAATAACAAACTGAATTAACACCTGAATAAAGTTGCCGTATTTTACGGCCACTTCAGGCGTATCGCCTACTGCATCTTTCAAAACAATTTTCAGCTGCGTGAAATCCACACCGCCAATCAAAAGACCGAGGATGGGGTTGATTATATCTTCAACCAATGAAGTAGTAATTTTACCAAAAGCCGCACCGATGACAACACCGACAGCCAAATCAAGGACATTTCCTTTGGCAATGAACGTTTTGAACTCCTGAAGCATAACAAGTTGAGGTTAGTGAAATGGATTAAAAAGAGTATAAAAATCCTATACTGAGAGCCTGGGCGAACTGTACTTTATTGCTTTGATCATCATCATAAACTACAATCGCACCAAGATTGACATTTACAAATTTATTTATCTTGGCAGTCAGCATGGCATCCAGCCGGTTGTCTATATTCAAGGGGTGTTTGATGCTTGAATACATCAGATATCGGAATTTGAGGTTAACATTTTTTGCTATGTCCTTATCAAAGTTGGCGACAATCTGCATTAAAGCTGCCTCGGTTCTTATCCTCTTGCCAATCGGAACACCATAATTCTTCTGATCCGGTGTATTAACATACAAATCTGTGTCCACCACAATAGTCTGCCTCAAAGCTCCCGGTGCAAAATCCAGGAAAAAATAAGGGACGGGACGATATTCAATACCAATGGCCTCTGTGAGATAAGCAGGAGAGAGTATTCCGGAAACCTTTCTCTTGACATTTGCCGAATCAGGATTGGAGGAATATTCATATCCGGCACCAAACTGGGAAAGAAAGTTAATATTAGCAAACAAGCTCCATTTCTGTGTCAGTTCACGGTTGTATTTTGTGTCAAAAAAGATCCTGTCAACATTTTTTCTGCTTTGTTGCCCTTTGTTTCTGACAATACCATACTGCGACTGAAAATCATTCCTCCAGGCGTTCTTGCCGCGTTTAGTTTCATTGAGCGCATTAAAAAAAAGGCCGAGCGCCACTGAATTAACACCTCCGCCGGTCCAATTAGAGCTAAAAGAACCCTGATTCAAATTAGCGCCGAATTCAATCTTTTTCCAGGTTGTATCATTTGCTGTTTTGAGTTTTTCTTTATTCAACGAGTTGGTCAGATCAACATTATTCTGCCCAAAACCAGGAACAGCGATGACAAAAATTAAAAAGCATAGTAGGCCACGGCGAAGTTTTTCGTTCATTTTCAATTTATTTGGTGAAACGTTGAGTTAAAATACTGTTATTTCTGAAAGAATTGGGGAGAGCATTTCGAGGGTATATTTATATAAAGAGACGCGCTTCCAGATATCTTTTTCTCAGTTTTTCCCTGGATCTCATCAGGCGCATTTTTACCGCGCTCTCAGTAACCTTGAAAGTCAACGCTATATCCTTGATACTGAAATCATCCATGTATTTCATATACAAAAGTGCTTTTTCATCCAGGTTCAATTGTGTCAATGCGATTTTCAAACTCCTCATATCAATTTCATCAAGGTCGAAGATCGTATACATATCAAAATCATCAACAAAGTCGGCCGTTTCTCCGTGAACAGTTATGATCCGCCTTTTATTAGATCTTAACAGATCCATGCAATGGTTGTAAGTGATTGAAAACAACCATGTTGAAAATTTGGCATCTTTCTTAAACGAGTTCATTTTACCGATCAGCTTAAGAAAAACATCATGGGTAACATCCTCCGCTCCGGACGCATCTTTGATCAGTGCAACGCACTTCTGATAAACCTTAAAGGAATATCTTTCATATAATTTCTCGAAATAACGGTTGTCCTGAGATTCCAGGAAGAGTTTTACAAGTTCTTCGTCCGTCGAATTATGCCAGGCGTAATTGTCTGTTGATGTTGTAACCATTCTGATATCAAAAGATCACTGATAGTGTGCGAAAAATTAAATAACGATCTTAATTTTCGTAAATATTAAAAAACAACGCCTGGTATACAAATGTATACCAGGCGTTGTCAGGAATATTTTGTTAGGCTTAACTACTAAGCACCAATAGCAATACGCTTAAATGACGTAACTGTGAGCCCTTTCGCTGTTTTTTCAAGCAACTGGCGAATCGTCAGAGAAGAATCTTTTACAAACTCCTGATTCAACAAAGTATTGTCTTTGTAAAACTTCTGAAGTTTTCCCTGAGCAATTTTTTCAAGCATCGCTTCTGGCTTGCCTTCCGCTCTTGCCTGCTCTTTACCCACTTCAATTTCACGCTCAACAGTTGCAGAATCAACTTCATCCTTATCCAAAGCGATAGGTTTCATGGCAGCAATCTGCATTGCTACGTCTTTACCAAGCTCGGTAACGTCAGTTCCGTTTACTCCTCCAAACGCTACCAATACGCCCAATTTACCATTTGAGTGGATGTAAGGGACAACCTGATCAGCAGTTACATTTTCGTAGGCAGTGATTTCAAGTTTTTCGCCCAGCTTGCCAACCAGATCAACGATATGCTCGCTAACAGGACGGCCATCTGCCAAAGGAGAAGAAAGCAAAGTTTCTTTATCAGAAATATTGTCTGCAACTGCTTTGTCAAGAATGCTTTGCGCAAGATTCTTGAAATCCTCGACATTGGAAACCGGTTCAGTTTCGCAAGCCAATGCAACCAGTTTTCCGTTTGTTCCGTCTTCGCTGATTTTAACCAAAACCGTTCCTTCGGACACAGCGTTATCTGCACGTTTGGCAGCTACTTTCTGACCTTGTTTACGTAGAATATCAACGGCCTTGTCAAAATCACCATCAGCTTCCTGAAGTGCTTTTTTACAATCCATCATGCCCGCGCCAGTCATTTGGCGGAGTTTGTTTACATCTTGTGCGGTAATTGCCATGATTTGCTTTAATATGATTTAATATTATTTTGAATGAAAACGACCTTTACTATTGCATTATCAAATAGTTATGAAATCCGTTTTCCAATTGAATTTTAAAAAACTGTAGCCCATAGCAAAAAGGCTATGGGCTACTTTTATCTGTCAGACAGGAAAGGTTACTGGAACCAAGTCCATATCGCCCTAATTACTCTTCATCAACAGCACTTGTCTCTTCTGCTACTTCCGCACGTGGTGCAGGAGCCGCTTCTTCACCGCCTTTGTCAACCTGACGTTTGGCTTCTTCTTCTTCTACAAGGCGCTGATCGTCTTTATCTTGCTTGCGTTCCATCAAACCTTCTTCGATCGCTTTTCCGATAGCCAAAGTGATCAATGAGATAGCCTTGTAAGCATCGTCATTACTTGGGATCGGGAAGTCAACCAGTTCAGGGTTTGAGTTGGTGTCACAGATTGCAAAGATGGGTATGTTCAATCTTTTTGCTTCTGCAACTGCAATGTGCTCGCGTTTTACATCAACGATGAAAAGGGCAGCAGGAAGACGGGTCAGGTCAGCTACACCACCTAACACTCTTTCCAGTTTATCCTTTTCACGTGTAAGCATCAGGCGTTCTCTCTTCGCTATATTGCTAACCGTGGTTTCGTCTTTAAGCATCTTCTCAAGAGTCTGCATTTTTTTCAAAGACTTGCGAATTGTGCCGAAGTTTGTAAGCATACCACCTAACCAGCGATCAGTCACGTAAGGCATTTTAAGGCGTTTCGCCTCTTCCGTTACGATTTCCTGAGCTTGTTTTTTAGTAGCAACAAACATGATCTTACGTCCTGAACGAACGATCTGCTTCAAAGCGGCCTCAGCCTGATCGATGCAGCTCAAAGTTTTGTTCAGGTCAATGATGTGGATACCGTTCTTCTCCATGAAGATGTATGGAGCCATACGTGGATCCCACTTGCGGGTAAGGTGACCAAAGTGGACACCTGCATCCAATAGTTCTTTATATTCTAATTGTGCCATTACAGATTAATGTTAGAATGTTTTTTTTGAAATTACGCAGCACGAAGCATCGGGCACGATAAGCTACGTCTGGACAATTTTTTGTCATTAGTTGCGGTCCGCCGCGCGGTCATTTGTCGTCGCTTATTGTCAGGTCTTGTTTTAAGATGGAAAACAGTAAATGACGATATCTGACCATCAATGACCAAAAGTGACGGTTTGATATTAACGTTTCGAGAACTGGAATCTCTTACGAGCCTTAGCGCGTCCGTATTTCTTACGTTCAACCATTCGAGGGTCACGGGTAAGGAATCCTTCTTTTTTCAACGCCCCACGGAATTCTCCGTTATATTCGCAAAGCGCACGTGAAACAGCCATACGGATTGCTTCCGCCTGTCCTGATATACCGCCGCCTCTTACATTCACTTTAAGATCATAACCATTGCCTCCGCTGATGACGGCAAAAGGCTGCTGAAGAACGATCTGGTGAACTTCGAAAGGGAAATATTCTTTGTAATCGCGTCCGTTTACCTTGATATCTCCTTTGCCTGGCGTCATATAGATACGGGCCACAGCTGTTTTTCTTCTACCTATTGTGTTGATAACTTCCATGAATTACAACTGGATTTCTTTTGGTTGTTGAGCGCTGTGCGGATGTTCTGCAGCAGCATATACAAACAGATTAGTAAACAAACGACGTCCCAAACGATTTTTTGGAAGCATACCTCTTACTGCTTTCTCAATCACACGCTCTGGGTGTTTTTCGAGCAACTCACGGGGAGTTTGAAAACGTTGACCTCCCGGATAGCCAGTGTGACGAACATAGATTTTGTCGGTCATCTTCTTTCCTGTCAACTTAATTTTGTCGGCGTTGATAATGATAACATTATCACCACAGTCCACATGAGGAGTGTAACTTGCCTTGTGCTTGCCTCTGATAATTTTAGCAACTTCACTGGCCAAACGACCTAAAATTGCATCCTGAGCATCCACAACAACCCACTCCTTGTTCACTGTGTTTTTGTTCGCCGAGATGGTTTTGTAGCTTAACGTATCCACGATTAACAAAAAATTTAATTGATTTTCAATAATTTACACTGTAACAAGACAGTCCCATCGCAAAATGGGAGTGCAAATATAGAGTTTAACAAATTGAATTACAAGTATGTCTAAGATATTTCGGCATCCGGACCGCATTGGAGAGGATTGTCCGGGTGCTCATCTCTGCTATTTTGGCAGGCATACCTTTATTTACTCAAACAAACGGAAACACAACGCCACGTAAGGTATCGAATAAACATTCGAAAACCGCCGCTGACGGTTATCAAGATAAACGGGGCTATTCTCCACGGATTTGGTGGTATAAGCTTGCCTGCCATATATGTAAGCCAGCTTTATCCCAACTTTCTTTGTGATCCAAATCCTCGCATAAATTTCCGATTGCCCGCTGTGCCTCCGCAGAAGAAGTGGAAGCAGGTTCAAATTGGCGGGCATTGTGGAGACATACTTATTATAATATGCAGATCCTATACCGGTAGTGTCTGCCGTGTTTTTCCGATAAATAGCGCGCCGGGCTGATCCGTAAGCCAGATTACCAAGATCTGTGCTAGCTCCGAAGTTCACCCTCCCGAATTTCAAATTTACGCCCAAAACAAACCCTATACCATTGGAAGAAAGCGCATTATATTGAAGTGTGTCTCTCGGAAAATCTGTTTTTTGCGAAAAAAGCTCCGAATTCCCGGCATAATATCCCCATGCCCTGATACCCAGCATAGCCTGCAGCCATGGCATTCCACGCACGCCGAGCTCTTCGTGATAAGTGATCCCCGGCGTCCATGATTTGCCTCTCAACCCGGCCCCCACATCAATTCCGGCACCGGAACTAAGCTGATACTGCCCCTGGGATGTCGTAAATTTCAAAATCATGATAGTAAACAAAGCTAATTGTATCGTTTTCATAGAATTAAATGATATTATTGACTTTTGACAAAAACCACTCGCTCCACAAGCGAAATGTCATTTAGACGTCGGCTTTTGAAAAAGTCACACTGAAAATCATTTTTCCTAAATCTCTTTAACAAATAAGTATCCTTTCAGATGAAGAACATTCGCCCACTTCCCAGCTTACCTGCACTACTGATGCTGCTCGCATTGTTTTTTTTAAACGGCCCTGCACCCCGGGCACAGGGATTTGAAATGCTTTCCTTCAAACCTCTTTTCAATGGTAAAAATCTCGATGGCTGGGTCGACGTGAATACATCCAAGGAGACCTGGAAAGTAAAAAATGGCACATTAATATGCTCCGGGAAGCCTATAGGGGTAATGCGCTCCGATCGCCAATATGAAAATTTCATATTAGAGGTAGAATGGAAACACATGGAGGCAGGCGGCAATTCCGGCATTTTTGTATGGAGCGAAGGCACGCCGCAGGAACACGATCCGCTTACAAAAGCCATAGAAGTGCAAATGCTGGAACTCGACTATGCAAGGCAGCACAACGCAACGGATGACTATGTTCACGGAGAACTTTTCCCAACGATGGGCATGACGGCCGTTCCTGATAACCCGAGGGGTATCAGGAGCAAATCCATTGAAAAGAGATGTAAAGGAAAAGGCGAGTGGAACAAGTATGTGGTGGTTTGTGTAGACGGAACGGTCAAGCTGTCGGTCAATGGAAAATTCGTCAACGGGCTCCGTGGGTCAGAACGCAAAAAGGGATATATATGCCTGGAGGCCGAGGGTGCTGAAATTCATTTTCGGAATATGCGTATACTTGAACTGCCTTCCGGCGTGACGAGTGCCGAGCAAACCGCTCCTTTGGTAAATTGATTTGTAGAGCTGGCATTCCGATCATAAATTGAGGACATATTTATTTTCTCCTGTATGAAAATCTCATTTATTGGTTCAGGAAATGTGGCCTGGCATCTCGCACAGGCTTTCGAGGATGCCGGACACTGGATTTGTGAAATATACAGCCGCGACACGCAGAAAGCCCGCCAGCTGGCATCTTATCTGTATGATACCAATATTCAGCCCGATCTTAATTTCTCTGAAAGCGAGGCGGATGTGATCGTTATAGCCGTCACCGACGATGCGATCGAAAGTATTATCGAGAGGGTCGTTTTACCTGAGGGCGTTATCCTTGTTCACACTTCCGGTGCGAAATCACTGGCGGATTTTCAGAACCTGATTGAAATTTACAGCGACGTATATGTCCATACCGGTGTTTTTTACCCGCTGCAGACTTTTACAAAAGGCGTGGAAATGGATTATACAGAATTGCCGTTTTGTATTGAGTCAAAAAACGAGCTAATTGAAAACAAGCTTCTGCAACTTGCCCAGAGCGTGAGCAATAATGTCAGCCGTATGGATTCAGATGAAAGGTTCATCCTTCATGTAGCGGCCGTTTTTGCGAGTAATTTCACAAATTACCTGCTGGGTATTTCCCACGCTTTGCTCGAACATGAGCAACTGAATTTTGATCTGCTCAAACCGCTCATCCGAACTACGATTGAAAAAGCTTTGCAGTCCGATGATCCGGCCCTCGGGCAAACCGGCCCCGCACGGCGCGGAGACTGGAAGACCACCGCACATCATCTCGAATACCTGCAGGAAACAAACTCCGACTGGACCGAAATTTACAGGCTCATGACTGACAAAATAAGAAACCTGCACATCTCTAAATAGTGATTTTGCTCGCTCTGAAAAAAGTTAGGCTATATTTGCAAGAACCACAATTTTATCATGCATGGATTCTAAACTGGCAGACCGTTTTAAACGTATCACCACTTTTATTTTCGATATCGATGGTGTAATGACTGATGGAAGCGTGATTGCGCTCGAAAGCGGAGAACAACCCCGGATTTTCAATGTGAAAGACGGATATGGTATCAACCGCGCGATCAGAATGGGGTACAAAGTAGCTATTATATCCGCCCAAAATCAGGTTGGCGTCCGCAGACGTCTGGAATATCTCGGTGTTTCCGATATTTTCATCGGTACTTCTCCCGATGGCAAGCTGCCTGTTTTCAAAAAATATCTGGCCGAGACCGGCCTTTCCGAAGACGAAATCGTATTCATGGGCGACGATCTGCCTGATTACGAAGTCATGCGCACGTCGGTACTTGCTGCCTGCCCTGCCGATTCAGTTGAGGAAATCCTGGAACTATCCGATTACATATCCCCTAAAAAAGGCGGTCATGGCGCAGTTCGCGATCTGATCGAGCAGGTAATGAAGGTTCAGGGAAAATGGATGAGTTGGTTTGAGTAAAACGAGGGAAACATCCCGAGCAGAATTAGTGGAAAAAAAGCGTTACTTCCCAAACCTGAATGGCATCCGGTGCATTGCAGCTCTCTTAGTGGTTTTTCATCATCTGGAACAGGCTAAACATGCTTTGGGAATTCCGAATTTCTATGAATTACCGATTGTACAGCACGCGGGACGACTAGGTGTAGGGCTGTTTTTTGTCCTGAGCGGCTTTTTGATCACTTATTTACTGCTGGAAGAAAGAGGCCGGTTCGGGAACGTTGATACCGGAAAATTCTATCTGCGCAGGATTTTTCGCATCTGGCCCATCTATTTTTTGATCATCGGACTGTCTTTTCTAGTATTTCCGCACATCAGCTTAATGGATTTTCCAGGCACTGATGAAAAGTTGCAGGTACACGCGGCCGAAAGACTCACGCTACTTCTATTGGTTTTACCAAATTTTGCATTCGTCCTTTATGATCTGCCCTACTGGTGCGCCCAAACCTGGTCAATTGGGGTGGAAGAGCAATTCTACTACCTGTGGCCCTGGCTGATCAAATATCCTAAAAAACGTATCCCGATACTTATTTTCTTTCTGGCAATTACTGCTGCAATTCTCCTCCTCGGCCTTGAGTTGGTTGATGTTTCCGAAGAGACGAGAAGTACGATGATCAGTACCTTTCTGGGCCAGTTCAGAATACAGACAATGGCGCTGGGCGGACTTTGCGCGTGGCTGGTATACAATCAGAAAACTCATATCCTGGACTTTATTTTCAGAAAGGATGTACAGGTTATTGCTTATCTGATCCTGCTTGTCCTATTCTTTTCAGGCGTGCATTTCACAGGATTCCTGGAAGTATATGCCGTTTTCTTTGCGTTTTTTGTCTTAAATGTTTCCTGCAATCCCGATACGCTGATCAGTCTGGAGAATCCGTTTATGCATCATATCGGTAAAATCTCCTATGGATTATATCTCTACCACGTAGCGGTCATTGTACTGGTAATCAACCTATTGATCACCTTTTCTCCTGAATGGGGAGGACCGGTTTACCAAATCGTGCTTTATGTTCTAAGCGTTGCAGCATCCGTTTTGGTTGCCACTTTGTCGTACAATTATATCGAAAAACCGCTGCTGGCCTTTAAGGACAAGCGTTTCGGACGCTAACAACCTCAGCTCCCTAGTTTTCAGGAAGTTCGGACATGGTATAGAATTTCAGATTTTTCCGGTTCGCTTCTTTCAATATTTTCTCAAGAAACGCCACCTTGAATCCATACTCGCCATTATTCGGAGAACCGTACAAAGGTTCATGGCCAAATAGCATCAATGCCGAGCCCGTATTTTTTGCCTTTTCAATTGCATCATTGATTTCTCGCTCTGTAATACCCGAGTCGGTATCGATCAGCAGAGCATCTACAAGTTTTTCTTTTTTAAACCCGTAAAATATCCAATCCATCACTCTGGGCGCAATCGTATAAACGGGTATTCCATAAATTTTACGTCTGGAAATCGCTACATCCCGCAGGATTTCGAACCCGTTCGCAAACAGCACTGAGTCGACCTGGTCATTGTGATTACCACCGGGATGCGCATAGGATTTTGGATAAAAACCGGCCTTTTTCATTGCGTCTTTACCCGGATAGATTTCTGTGGCAGCGTACTTTTCCGGCCCCAATGCCTTGATCAGTTCGGTAGATTTGCCGTGAATAGTCCCGTGAAAACCAATTTCATGCCCATCTCTTTCAAGCTGTTTTAATTTAGAGATCTCCTCCGCAGAAAGGCTATCGCTGCATGTGACGAAGAAGGTAACTTTCGCATTATATTTTTGGAACAAGGGTCGCAACGCATACCATTCATTAATAAAACGGTCGTCAAAAGAAATGGCTACGCCGCTTTTTTCGTGGTTAACCGTCTCCTGTCCGCACCCCAGAAATAGAAAGAAGAAAGTTAGTTTTGATACAAAAATGAATACAGGCCTGTTCGCTGAATATTTCAATACTTCCCGGATGAAATGTTATTTTCGCTAAATTAATCACACAAAATGAAAATTCTCCACACGGCCGACTGGCATATTGGTAAAAGGCTTGATAACTACTCCCGCCTGGAAGAACAGCGGCTCGTGCTGGACGAAATCTGTGTAATTGCAGAACAGGAAAAGGTTGACGCGGTGATAGTGGCGGGCGATCTTTTCGACAATTTCAATCCTTCTTCAGAAGCTACGGAATTGTTATACAGCACTTTGCACCGCCTTTCCGCAAATGGAAGCAGGGCCGTAGTGGCCATCGCAGGCAATCACGATTCTCCCGAACGGATTCAGGTTCCTGATGCGCTGGCAAAAGTTTGCGGGATTATTTTTGTAGGCTTTCCTAATACTGAAATAAGCCCGTTCTGTACACAGGGAAAAGTAGAAATCATACGCTCTGCCAAAGGTTTTATAGAACTGAGTCTGCCCAATTCGGACGTTCCGTTGCGGATTTTACATACACCTTATGCCAATGAACAACGCCTTAAAACTTTCCTCGGTATTGAAGATTCCGAAGAAGCATTGCGGATTAATTTACAAAATCACTGGCAGGAACTGGCCGACCTGTATCTGGATAACGAAGGTTTCAATTTACTGGCCACGCATCTTTTTGTAATGCAAAAAGGCGGACCTATGCCCGAAGAACCAGACGATGAGCGCCCTATTCTTCACATAGGAGGCGCACAGGCTATCTTTACTGAAAACTTCCCAAAACAAGTACATTACGTCGCGTTGGGACACCTGCACAGATATCAGGTTATTGATAAAAATCCTGCGCCGGTCATCTATTCCAGCAGTCCGCTTGCTTATAGTTTTTCAGAGGCCAATCAGTCCAAATATGTAGTTTTGATCGAAGCAGAGGCCGGGAAGCTGATCAGTTACCGACCGATTGAACTGTTAAGAGGCAAAAAGCTGAGGCGTAAAAATTTCGATAATATTGACGACGCAATTGCCTGGCTGCATGAACATTCCGACGACCTGATCGAGCTAACGATTGTATCCGATAACTACCTGGAAGCAGCTGACAAAAAACGGTTGACCGAAGCACATTCCGGGATCATACAGATCATTCCGCAAATCAAAAAAAGCGAGCTGGCAGAAACTAGCGCAGAAATAGATTTATCTCTCAGTATCGAAAAACTGTTTCTGGAGTATTTTAAAACCAAAAACAAAGGTCAGCAGCCTTCGGAAGGGCTTATGGAGGTCTTCAGGGAAGTGCTGGGGACGGAAGAGGAATCTTAAAAAATTGTATTACGATTCAATATCGCCAATTCAATCCTTTTTCGAATCTGGCTGGATGTCAGTTTTATTTTCATTTTTGGAGGATCCAGTTCGGGGTCTATGTCATCAAAGTACGAAAGCGATTTTAACGCGATTACAGCATTCATATGGGGATATTTCGTTTCAAAAAACGAAATGATTTGATTGAGACTGAAATGCTCTAGAAGAAAATATACATCTACGAAATCCTTCAAGCGTTTACCCGAGTTGACAATGGCATTTAGCTTCATCGCCGAAATATCCTGGGCTGATAAAAATGTAATTCCTTCTTCTGTTCTTGCAGGTTTTATCAAAGGATAATCATGACGTACAAAATTGGTCTTGACGTCATTGATAAAAGTGAAAAGACTGTTTATATTTCTTTTGGATGAGACCTCCACATGGAAGCGGGGTTGTAAAAATTCAATTATCTCATCCGTTACAAACTCCTTCGTAGTAAAAAGATCGATATCAATAGAATTACGATGCCCAATCTGCAGAGCAAGTGAGGTTCCTCCAACAAGGTAAAAGTCGCTAAGTCCAGGGGTTGCCTGAAGTTGCTGAATAAGCTCAAAAGTGTGCGGGTCAATTATAAATGGATCTTTATTCAGCATTTACAAAATCTGAATTGATGAATAGCCTTGAAAAATGCTTGTCTCTTTCTTCTAGCTGCGAGGACCAATCGATGGTTTCTAAAATCTGTTCTTTTGAATAATATTGGATCATTTCCCGCCAATTATTAAGGTCGCCTCGCTCCAACACCCGTTCAATTACAATTCTATATGATTTCCTGAAATTGAAATGATCATAGTCAAATTCCCAGAGCAGTCGGGCTGGGATATTTGGTCTGTCAGGTTTTTTCATACAATCAGCTATTGATGTGTGTTGTAAATTTACATTAATCCTTATTACACGCAATTGAAAAGAGACTGAGGATAAAACAAAAGCGACAAACAATCCTCAGATTGTTTGTCGCTTAATACTCGAATAGCTTTCCGATCAGCTTGCGCGTCTCAGTTTCGCTTCAATGGTTTGCTGTGTATGTGGTACAATCCTCAATCTTTCTTTCGGGATGAGCTTGCCGGTGTCAATGCAAATTCCGTACGTTCCGTTTTTAATGCGTACCAATGCATTTTCCAACTGTATGGAATATTTCTGTAGCCTGGCAGCCAATTGGCTCAAATTTTCACGTTCGCTTGCATCTGCTCCGTCTTCCACAAGCTTAGCCGAACCAGCCGTTATATCAGTGCCACTATCGTTCTTCTTACTCAGACCTCCTTTGATATAATTAAGTTCACTCATTGTTGCTTCCAGTTTTCCACGAATGAGTTCTTCAAATTCTTTTAGTTCTTCTTCTGAATACCTGGTCCGTTCTTCTTGCATAATCTTAATTGATTTTTCGTGAATCTCTATTAAGGGGAGGCTTTAAAATACAAAAATAGTAGTATTTCTGCTTATTTGGAACATTATATAAAAGATAAGACCCTTTCTTACCGGAAAGCAGGCTGCCAAATAAAAAGCCATTACCCGACAAGGGAAATGGCTTCGTATTATTTCTTTCTGGTGATCATTTGTAAAGAACCGACTTTACAGCTTCGACCACTCTTTTTACGCTTGGCAAAATTTCTTCAATCAGCGTTGGAGCGTATGGAAGAGGCACGTCGCGATTGGTGACCCTGATCACCGGCGCATCCATATAATCGAATGCGTGACGCTGGATATGGTATGTAATTTCTGTTGAAATGGATGCCAAAGGCCAGGCTTCTTCTACTACTACGCAACGGTTTGTCTTTTTAACGGACTCAATAACAGCAGGATAATCAATAGGACGAACTGTGCGTAAGTCTACAACCTCCACATCAATTCCTTCTTTTTCCAACTGGAGTACCGCGGGCATCACCACGCGGGGAATCATTTTTCCGAAAGAAACAATGGTTACATCCTTACCTGCGCGTTTTACATCAGCCTTGCCCAGCGGAATCAGATACTCCTCTTCGGGCACCTGCATTTTATCTCCGTACATCACTTCCGATTCCATAAAGATAACCGGGTTATTGTCACGGATCGAAGACTTCAGCAAACCTTTCGCATCATAAGGATTGGAAGGCACAACCACTTTCAAACCCGGCGTATTCGCAAACCAGTTTTCAAAGTTCTGAGAATGCTGCGCTCCAAGCTGCCCCGCATTACCAGTAGGTCCACGGAACACAATCGGGCAACCATACTGCCCGGCAGACATGGAAAGAATCTTGGCCGCACTATTAATGATCTGGTCGATAGCTACCAGCGAAAAGTTGAAGGTCATAAACTCGACGATCGGACGAAGACCATTTCCTGCTGCTCCAACTGCAATACCTGCAAATCCAAGCTCAGCAATAGGCGTGTCGATGACGCGGTCGGGACCAAATTCGTCCAACATTCCCTGACTGGCTTTGTAGGCGCCGTTGTATTCCGCAACTTCCTCGCCCATAAGAAATATACTTTTGTCAAGGCGCATCTCTTCCGACATAGCGTCGCGAATGGCATCTCTGAATGCTAATTCTTTCATTCGTGATTTTATAATTATTTAATTCTTAGAAGGAACCACAGCAAAATCCGATTTTCTGAATTTGATTTACACCTGGTGGTTACATAAAAAGACGTTTTGTATACTTATTTCAAAATGATCTGGTAAAATTAGAGAAACAAGGTCAATTCTCAAATTCTTTCAGAGAACCATTCTGTTAAAAAGAAGCCAAAAATTACAGCAAATACGGGTTAAACCGGAATCACATCTACTTCCACAGAAAGCTCGTGTTTTCCATAACTGAATATTATCCCTTTTAATGGCGGGACATCGCTGTAATCGCGGCCCCATGCCGTGATGATATGCCTTTCTCCGGGTACGACATTATTGGTAGGGTCGAAGTCGCACCAGCCATAATCAGGAATAAAAACCGATATCCAGGCATGCGACGCATCCGATCCCTGTAATTTCTGTTTTCCGGGCGGCGGAAGCGTTTCCAGATAGCCACTTACATATCTGGCGGCAAAACCGAAACTACGTATGCAAGCAATGGCTAAGTGGGAAAAATCCTGACAAACACCTTTTTTGGAGGCAAGTACCTCCTTTATTGGCGTATTAACCGTTGTGAAATCAGAAACGAAATCGAATTCCGTGTAAATTTTCCGGCACAAATTCCGGACACATTCGTAAAGTGAAACATCATCCCGAAAACAGTCAGCCGCGAAATCCAGAATTTCCTGGTCCCATTTCACAAGCGGGCTGGGCGTGATATATTCCATCAATGAAATCTTAAGCGACCTGTCTGTAACAAACCGCTGGCGGGCAGCCCCGCAAGTTCCGTCGGCAGAGATCAACGGCGGCCCCATGGCCTCGCTCAGGCATTCCACAATACTGGACGTAAGCACAGTGAGGTTCTTATGCGGTGTATGAATTGAGAAATAATGGTTTTTATTTCCATAAAAATCAGTCCGTTCCACAATCTGCGCAGGCTCTGGCGTTACATTGATGGAAAATGAATGACATATCTGATTCGGCAACGTGCGCGGCGTGAGGCACAACAAACTGTGGTAGTTGTTTACCGGCACAGTATATTGGTATTCAGTTTTATGTGTCAGCCTATATTTCATCCTTATCGTAGTCAACGGGTTCAAAAAACGAATGCTGCATCATGGTGTGGCTGAAATACATGTTGGTCAGATTGGTGGAAACAGAGGAAATCAGCCTGGAAACTTCCGATAACAAATCGAACAATTCCTTCCTTTCCGAATCTTCATCCGATTTGCTGAGGGCCGATATATTCGCGAGCTTGACCAAGGTGGAAGCTTTCAGCACAAATTTTTGGGCCTCATTCAAACGCTCCCCTCTTGTCGTTACCGGCAATTTACCAAGGTTCCTTTTCAATTCATCGAGCATATAAACCAGCGAGTAAGGCAGTGACTTTTCAAGTAAAACCATGTCCAGCATCGTTTCCACGCTAAGCTGAGATTTATATATCTGACGATAATTCACGAGAGAATGATGATTAATTAAAGTAGCTTCTATTAATTCATTCTCAACATTCTGCTCATTTTTTACGCCAAAGTTTGATTGGATCACGCTGGTGCGGGACAAGATGCGCTCGATAAGTTTGCCTGTTTCGAACAACAAAAAGCTGTTATCCCTTGGCATACTTTCGGCTATCACACCCAAAAACGTGAACATGTTGTTGAACAATCCGTCCAGCGTTTTCTGGATATTGTTGCTGTTCATCGACGACGCATTTCGGATCTCATGAAATCCATTATCGATCAGATCGACGATCCGCCAGATTTCAAGGTCCCACTGGTTACGTACTGCGCCGACGGAATTCAGAAACGATCCTATGTTCGATGCAATGCTCCCTGGTCTGGTCGTATTGGACACCAGATCAATAATTTCCGTGTAAGGATTTGAGAGCGTATCTTCTTCGGTAAAACCGGGGTAAGTAGCTGAAAGATGCGTAAGGGCCTGCAGCAAAACTTTGATATGCTCCTGCTTGGCCGATCCACCAAAGTTTCTGTCCAGGTTCAGTACATTGATCGTAATGTTCATGAATTTGATCACCGCCATCGTTCTTTCGCAATAACGGCCCACCCAATACAAATTTTCCGCGCTCCGGCTGGGAAGCGATATGTGTTTGTTTACAGAGGCCGGAACATTCAGCACAATTTTCTCCTGAATTTCTTCGGTTTTATCTGAAACGATCCAGGTATCCTTTGAAAGCCCCCCATATTGGTTGGAAATAACGAACCGGTCTTTCACTGGGGAGCTCCTTGTCAAGCCGCCTTGCATCACATGATAACCGTTTTCATCGGCTACCATAAATGCTCTCAACGCTGCATAACGGGGTTCAATATTCCCGTTGATCAATGACGGCGTGGTAGAAAGGCTTACTTCCTGCTGGGCGATATATTCGTGCGGGCGCTGGGAGATCATTTTTTTCAGCTCTTCACGCTCCGAATAAGAAAGCAGCCTGCCGTAAATCGACCTGAACTTTGATTTTCTGTTGGCTTTTTTAATGATCAGCTCATCCAGGTGGTCACACACATAACCCAGTTCTTTTTTGTGTCCGCACCACCAGGTAGCAACGGAAGGCATCACAAGTTTTTCTCCCAGAAAATATAGGCTGATATTATCCATAAATGCCAGAAACGCGTGATTTTCAACCACACTGGTTCCCGGCGGATTCAGCACCTGCACATTTCCCATCCTGATAGCCTGAAGCAATCCCGGCACACCCAGCTGCGAATCCTCGCGGAGTTCGAGCGGGTCACACCAGTCGTCATCGATCCGGCGGATAATAACATCCACCTTCTGAAGTCCGTCTATCGATTTAAGCCACACACATCCGTTCCGCACCAGGAGATCGTCACCCTGAGCCAGGGTGTAGCCAAGATAAGATGCCAGGTACGCGTGCTCAAAATACGCTTCGTTGTTTGGGCCGGGAGTGAGATAGACAATATTTGGTGCGTCTTTACTTTTATCCGATAACCTCGAAACGGTGTTCTGGAGACAATTGAAATAAGGTGAAAGTTTGCTGACATACATCCCATCTGCAAGTTCGGGCAGGAGCTTGCTCATCACGATCCTGTTTTCCAGCGTGTAGCCAGAGCCGGAAGGTGCCTGCGTCCGGTTGTCGACAATCCACATCTGACCGTCGGGCCCCCGCGCCATGTCCGCAGCAAAAAGCGTCAGCTGATTCGCGGAAGGTAGTTTTATATCAATACATGACCTTAAAAAGCCGGTATTTTCGAAGACAAGTTCGGCCGGGATAATTCCATCTTTTACCAGATTCCTCGGGCCGTAAAGGTCTTTCAGTATGAGGTCAAGCAATATAGCCCTTTGCTGTAGGCCTTTTGTAATCAGTGCCCATTCTTTTTGTTCGATCAAAAAAGGAATAGGATCCAATTGCCACGGACGGTTCAGGCCGTCAGGTGTGCCATATACATTGTAGGTCACACCATTCTCACGCAGCTTACTGATAATCTCCTGGTTCCTGTTTTTCAGTTCGTCAAGCCCCAGCTTCTCCAGCGTGGAGAAGAGTGCCTGCCAGTATGGCTTTATTTTACCGTTCAGATCCAGAACTTCATCATAAGAGCTAAGTCCGCTTTGATACGACTGTAAAAGATTCACGGATGCCTCGGTAAGCATAGTTCAATTGAAATTATTCAGTTAGAAAAGGGTGTTTGGCATACCATATTGCGTTGCACCCGCGACGTAACTGCCGGCAAGATTACGATCTCGTTTTCCAGAATTTTCTCAAATCCAGCGTATTAGGATATTCCGGGTTGATCAGCTCTATCGGTGTATCGCTTTTCATTTCCTTTTTGGTCTCCGCGACAAACCTGGAGACGCCTCCTGTATTTTTCTCCAATATAGGGACTTCCTGTTTTGCGGAAGGTGTATGCCCGAAACCCTGGAACAAACTGATTTTTCTGGATTCTGCCTCAAAACTGTTTACGGGATAAGTGTCAAAACTGCGCCCGCCGGGGTGTGAAACAAAATAAGTACAACCGCCCAATATACGGTTATTCCATGTATCCACAATATCAAAAACCAGCGGCGCGTCAGCCCCGATCGTCGGGTGCAAAGCAGATGGCGGGTTCCATGCTTTGTAACGTATTCCGGCCACATATTCACTTTTGATACCCGAACTCCGAAGCGGTACCCGACAGCCATTGCATACCAGAATATGCCTTCCTTCCACAAAACCGCTGATTTTCACCTGCAGTCTTTCCAGCGAAGAATCGACAAAACGGGCGGTACCGGAATTGGACAATTCCTCTCCCAAAACATGCCAGGGTTCTATACCCAGACGCAAGTCCAGCTGGATATTGTCAACCTTGATCCCGCCATAATGTGGAAAACGGAACTCGAAGAATGGATCAAACCAGGAAATATCGAAATTATATCCTGCCTCTTTGAGATCATTGACCACGTCCACCATATCGAGGTAGGCAAAATGCGGCAACAGGAAGCGATCGTGCAGCTCTGTTCCCCAGCGTATCAATTTATGTTTATATGGATTTTTCCAAAATTTGGCGATCAAAGCCCGGACCAGCAAAGTCTGGACCAGGTTCATGTGTTTGTGCGGCGGCATGTCAAATGCCCTGAATTCAAGTATACCCAGCTGGCCCGTTGCGGAATCCGGCGAGTACAATTTATCCATACAGAATTCTGAACGGTGCGTATTGCCGGTGATATCCACCAGCAAATTCCTGAAAATCCTGTCCACCATCCAGAAAGGCACTTCCTTATCGTCCGGTATTTGATCAAAAGCAATTTCGACTTCATAAAGCCGCTCATCGCGGCCTTCATCAATACGCGGCGCCTGGCTGGTAGGGCCGATAAACGGTCCCGCAAAAAGGTAACTCAATGCAGGGTGATGCTGCCAGTAGGTAAGCAGGCTTCTGAGTAAATCGGGTCTACGGAGTATAGGGCTGTCGGCTGGTTTCGCGCCTCCGATTGTCACGTGGTTTCCACCTCCGGTTCCCGTATGCCGGCCATCGACCATAAATTTATCAGTACCTAATCTTGAAAAGAAAGCCTCTTCATACAATGCGCTGATGTTATCCACTAGCTCCTGCCAGGTTTTCGCAGGATGTATATTCACTTCTATCACACCCGGATCGGGCGTAACAATAAGCTTCTGCACGCGGCTGTCGGAAGGTGCAGCATAGCCTTCAATCCGCACGGGCATCTGCAATTTTTCAGCCGTAGCTTCAATCGAAGCCATCAGATCCAGATAATGCTCCAGATAATCGGTAGGAGGCAGATAAACATAAATGATCCCGTCTCTTTCTTCCACGCAAAGCGCAGTTTTAATAATAGGAACCTCAAATAATAATTTACCCTCTTCCTCCTTTCCTCCCTTTCCTCCATCCTCCTCTTCTGGCAAAACATTAACCGGAGGCACATAAGCCGGGGCAACCGATCCGTAACGAGATTCTACAAGCGGCTTGTAATCAGCCAAAACCGGCAAATCTTCGAAGGGGCTGCGTTCCACAGGCTGCTCACGATGTTCTTTTGCCAATTCGGGAAGTGATTTCAGCGGCAACCGAAATCCGATCGCTGAATTTCCAGGGATCAGGAAACAATGCTCGCGCCGGAACTGCCAGGCCGTACTTGACCAGTGTTTCCCTTTTTCATTCCATTTTATTGGTAAAACAAAGCCTGCGGGATTATTTAAACCTTTTTCCAAAAGCTTCGCCAACGTCCGTCTTTCGATAGAATCTTTTAAATCTACTTTTAACGGGTCGATATTAACAGGCAGCTTACCCTCCTCCATTGCCCAGTAAATCGGGTCCTCGTAAGCAGGAGTAATGTTGTTAATGTCTATGCCAAGAAACTTTGTAAGTTCCGTTGCAAAAGTCTCTGCTTCCCTGAAAGTATATTTGGTTTGACCTTCTTTCGTGACCAGCTCATCGTTGCGCCACATCGGCACACCATCGTTTCTCCAGTACAGAGCATATTGCCACCTCGGAAAAGGTTCGCCGGGATACCATTTGCCCTGGCCGAAATGCAGCAGTCCGCCGTGAGCAAAACGCTTTTTCAATCTCAGTGAAAGATCATAAGCCAGCTGTCTTTTCAGCGGACCGTCAGCGGCCGTATTCCACTCAGGGGATTCAAAATCGTCAATTGAAATGAAAGTAGGCTCGCCGCCCATTGTCAACCGGACGTCGCCTTCCTGCAAGTCTTTCTCTACATCCTCACCTACCTGCATCACGGCAGCCCATTGTTCCTCACTATAAGGTTTGGTGACCCGGGGATCTTCATGTATGCGGAAGACCTTATTGTCAAATTCAAACGTAACTTCACAAACGTCCGTCGCACCCGACACCGGAGCTGCGCTGGCGTAGTCGGGTGTACAGCAAAGCGGGATGTGACCCTCACTGGCAAAGAGCCCGGAAGTAGGATCCAGGCCGATCCAGCCCGCACCCGGAACATAGGCCTCAGTCCAGGCGTGAAGATCCGTAAAATCCTCCTCAGGCCCGGAAGGTCCGTCCAGGGATTTGATATCGGAAGTAAGCTGAACGAGATATCCCGACACAAAGCGCGAGGCGATACCCAAATGCCTCAAGATTTGTACAAACAGCCAGGCCGAATCACGGCATGAGCCACTTTTGATGGTTAAAGTCTCTTCGCAGGTCTGCACGCCGACTTCCATGCGGATATTATAGTGAATGGCATTGTAAAGCTGCTGGTTAAGATGAACCAGGAAATCGACCGTTTTAATATCCCGGTTTACGGCGGCATTTGCAATCCATTGCATCAGCTGCGGCCCATTTTCACGTGGTTCCAGGTATGGCCCCAGCTCCTTTTTCAGCGAAGGGTCATATTGAAAAGGATACATTTCTGCATATTCCTCAACAAAAAAATCAAACGGGTTGATAACCTGCATTTTGGCAATCACTTCCACTTCCAGACTGAGTTCCGTGGTTTTTTCAGGAAAAACAACACGGGCCTGATAATTGCCAAAGGGATCTTGCTGCCAATTGATAAAATGATTTTCGGGAGATATTTTTAATGAGTACCCCTCTATCGCCGTTCTCGAATGCGGTGCCGGACGAAGCCTGAAAATATGCGGTGAAAGTGAAACACTCCTGTCAAACTTGTATTTTGTTTTATGCGAAATAGCAACTTTTATAGCCATAGTTGGAGTATTACAATAATATTAAATGATTTGGCAGTCAGGAAAATACCTGCTTCGAAAGAAATGTATTATACTTATTTTTCAAAATATATCCTTATAATACTTGCATTATGCAAAATATTATTTCCTTTTCACACTTTTCGGTTTCATCCGGATTACTATTTTACGAAAGTAACAGGATATTATTCCAAACGTGCTCTATTCCCAATTCATTCCGAAAGAAATCCCACTATTTACAATCCGGGAATTAATAATTTTGTTCAAAAGTTACGTACTTCGCCTAAATCCTGAATTACCATTATATTAACTCAAATGAAAATTGCAATCATAGGCTGCGGCAATATGGGCATGGCCTTCGCCCGGGCGTTCCTGAAATTTGACCTGGTTAAAAAAGAAGATTTTTTGATGGTTGAAAAAAGTGCCGACCGCATGGACAGCCTCAACAACTTCCAACCGGGGGTAATTACCGGTGTAATCGGGCCTCAGATTGGCGAGTATGACCTGATTATCCTCTCTGTTAAACCGCAGGATTTTATCTCGGTATCAGAAGCTTTAAAAGAAGTCGTTCAGCCTAACCAGGTGGTATTGTCAATTATGGCAGGCGTCACGATCCAGATCATACAAAATGCGTTGAACCATAAAGCTGTCATCCGGGCGATGCCCAATACACCAGCAATGCTGGGAATGGGGATCACTGCTTATTCTGCGTCCCCGGAAGTTGATATCAACCAGCTGCGTAAAATTGAGAACCTTCTCAATGCTACCGGCCGCTCGGTGTTCCTGGAAGACGAGGAGCAGCTCAATGCTGTGACGGCACTCAGCGGCAGCGGCCCGGCTTATTTTTTCTATGTTGTAAAAGCGATGATCGAGGCCGGAAAACAAATGGGTTTCGAGGAATCAGTGGCTGCATTATTGGTGAAGCAAACCATGCTTGGCTCTTTTCATCTGATCAATACAGCAGATAAATCCCTGGATGAATTGATTAAGGCTGTTGCGTCAAAAGGCGGAACTACCGAAGCAGCGCTACGGCAATTTGAAGCCGGGCATCTGGATGAAACGTTAAAGCAAGGTATTATCGCTGCACAGGTAAGGTCAACAGAACTTTCAAAAGGCTAGCTGGTGCGAAGCTCCGCTTCGTACCCAATATTCCAAGGCCTCCGGCCGGTGTTCGTAATTCACTGAGCCGGCCGGAGGCCTTGGAATAGAAAGCACGAAGCGCAGCTTCGTGCTAACATCGCGCTACTAATTAACCAAAACCTCGTCTACAAAAACCCACGCTTTCTGGCCCTTTCCGGGATGCCACGCTGGAAGCTTTGCTAAGGGCCTGGCGATAACTTTAATGCAACTGATCTCCTGAGGAGCAAAATCAGCTTCAAAAACCAGGTCGTCAACATTGGAAGTCGTTTTGTCAGGCATTTGCGGGGTAATCGTTTTCAGCAATTTCAGCGATTTTTCGTCGCTTCCACCCCAAACTTCAATACGTACCGGCGGGAAGATAAACCCTCCAACATTACGCAACATACTTAGCGTGACGCTACTAGCTTTGACAGGTTTTTTAAACAATAAATACGATTGAAAATCGGTTTCCCGGTAACCCAGCCAGCTACCGCTTCCAGGCTCGGCGCTGCTTTTCACACCATCGGCCAGGGACTTTCCTCCTTTGGCTTTATACTTCGCATCCGGCTCTGTGATAAGCCTTACACTGTCGGCCCGGTAGGTCGATTTTAAAAATGTCTTATCCACCTGTTTACTGCCGTACCATCCCTTTTTAAAGGCTTTTGCTTTCAGATCGGTGTTTTTACTGATAAGAATGGGTTTGTCATAGACAGGGGCGTTAATGCTATCGGGTTCAGTGCCATCAATGGTATACCTAATGACCGTCCCCGGAATCTGATGCTTCATTTTGATGGGCGTATTGCCGGAAATGATCTGCTCCTCGTTTTCAATGATCGGTGGATTGAGAGCCAGCACAACTGTATCACTCCGAAAACCAGTTTCAAAATCAATTTTCCTGCTCTTTTTCAATTGCGCCAATTCTTCCTGCTGGATATCGGTACTCCATATAAAGACCTTTTTAAGAGAAGGGATACTTTCAAGTTCTTTAACCTGGGCAAGCTTGATGGCCGTCCCGCTCAATGACAATTCACGGAGTTTGGTCAGTTTCTTCAATTCACTTAATGACCTGCCCTGGATATCAGTAAATGTGAGAAGCAGTTTTCGTAGCTCGGGAAATTGTGCAATCGTTTTTAAATCTTCATCTTTTACCGGCATTTTACTCAAATCCATTGCCACGATCTGATCTTTCAACGGAGCAAGGTCACTGATATCGGAGCTTTTGAAAGCAGCCCTGTTGTAAAAATTGACGAACAATGCCGGCGATTCGGCAGAGTAAGGTTTGATAAGCCGATAGGTTGTATTTAATTCTTTTACCTTACCAGGATCTGCTGCGCTGAAATCATAACTCTCCTCGGTTCGGCTGCCTCCCAGGATATTTTGTGCATAATTATAAACCGGATTTTGAGGTGAAATCGCACTCACCATCTGCTCAAAACTCGAACCGCCCTTTACCCATTCAGCCAGTAACACAATTTCCTCGTCCGTCAGCTGGGCTTTTCCTCTTGGGGGCATATGCTTTTTATCGTCCAGAGGCAAATGTACTCTGGCAAGCAGTAGCCCGAGATCTGCTCTGGTCGTATCCCAGAGCGCACCGTTTTTACCTCCTTTTGTCAACAATTCCTTCGTCTGCATCTGCAGGTCGCCCTTTGACTTTTCTGCGTTATGGCAAGCGTAGCATTTTTGCTTCAATACAGGTTGAACCAGGTCTGCATATACTTTGGCTTCCTCGAAAGAAATTTTATTTTCAGGCTCCGAAGACAATTCAAGCGGAGCGGTTAAAAAATCCTCTCCGTGAGTGAGGTTTCCGCCCAAATGTCCCCCGATCAACAGGAGCAGAATAAACGAAACTGCGATTATTTTGGAAAGAATTTTCCATGGCGGCAGATATTTCCCGGTGCTGTACCAGACAATGCTCGCGACTGAAATAACGATCCCAAGCCATTTATGCCAAAACAAGGTATCTGCTTCATAACCTTCTTCTTTAGAAAGCACAAAACCCGAAAATGCGGCTATCACTGCTGTAAATGTGCCGATCAGCAGTAAGGTGTCGGCCAAGTCCGAATTCCATCGCGTCGATTCCGGTTTCCCGACGAGCAGGGTCCAGATCGAGTAGAGCAGCAAAACAACCAAAGGAAAATGAAGAACCAGCGGATGCATACGCCCTATGGACTGCATCCAGAAAGGAATGGAAAGTCGCTCTTCAAAGACAAGCAGAAATACGAGCAATCCATTTAAAAAGAAAGCCAGATTGTAAATGATGCCTTTCCAATCTGCGAAATACTGATGCGAGGGTTTTGATTTTGAATTCATTAAGCGATAAGACCTTTTACCAGCTTTCCGGCTACATCTGTCAGACGGTAACGACGGCCCTGATGTTTAAAAACTAATTTCTCATGATCGAGGCCCAGTTGATTAAGGATAGTTGCGTGAAAGTCGTGTACATGAACCGGATCTTTTACAATATTATATCCAAATTCATCCGTCTCCCCATATACAATACCGGGTTTAACACCGCCTCCCGCCATCCATACTGTAAAGGCCCGCGGGTGGTGGTCACGACCGTAATTATCTTTGGTCAACGTACCCTGGCAGTAATTGGTACGCCCGAATTCCCCGCCCCATATCACCAGTGTCTCATCCAATAGCCCTCTTTGCTTCAAATCCGTAATTAATGCAGCAGAGGATTGGTCCACATCCATACATTGTCCTTTGATCTCATTGGGAAGACCACCGTGACTATCCCAGCCCTGGTGATACAATTGTACAAAACGCACACCCTGCTCGGATAACTTCCTCGCTAAAAGACAATTGGCTGCATAAGTACCGGGCACAAGACATTCGGGGCCGTATAATTTCACGATAGACTCAGGTTCTTTGCTCATATCGGTGATTTCCGGTACCGCAGTCTGCATCCTGAAAGCCATTTCATACTGTTGAACTTTCGCAGTAATTTCAGGATCCCCGAATTCACTAAATGTACCCTGGTTCAGTTCCGACAGCTTATCCAGCATTTTTCTGCGTTGGGCCCTGTCCATACCATCCGGATCGTTCAGATAAAGAACAGGATTTTCCCCGCTGCTGAATTGCACGCCCTGGTGTACCGAGTCCAGAAATCCGTTTGTCCATAATTTGGAATAAACGCCCTGTCCATTTCCCTTACCACGGGAAAGCAGCACACAAAAACCCGGTAAATTCTGATTTTCACTGCCAAGTCCGTAGCTCAGCCAGGAGCCCATACTTGGCCGGTTTCCAACCTGAGCGCCAGTCTGGAAAAAAGTGAGTGCCGGATCATGGTTGATAGCTTCAGTATTAAGTGATCTGATAATGCAAAGATCATCGACGATGCTCGACATGTGTGGCAGCAACTCGCTCATCCAGGCACCCGATTTTCCGTGCTGGGCAAATTTAAATACCGACCCCGCCAGCGGAAACTTGGCCTGATTGGCCGTCATACCCGTCAACCGCTGGCCGCCACGGATAGATTCGGGCAAATCCTCTCCATGCATTTTATTCAGCATAGGTTTGTAATCAAACAAATCCAGCTGAGACGGGGCACCGTTTTGAAAAAGATAAATGACCCTTTTTGCTTTCGGAGCAAAATGCGGCAGTCCTGCGACGATATCGTCCATATTGGGTTCGCCATTCCCTCTGAACAGATCAGGGATCAACAATGAACCGAGCGCGGCACTGCCTACCCCAAGGCTCAGCTTGGAAAGAAAATGCCGACGGGTCGTGTTTATTCCAAAATCAAAAACCTGTTTTTCCATTTTACAGCTTTTAGCTATAAGCCATTTATATTGTTTGATAAAAAGATCTTCTTGTATACGTCGACTCTATTATAAAGTCACAAAACAAATTTGAAATAAAGCCGAAAACCAATAGCTGACAGCCGATAGCCTCTAAGACTTTGTGATTGTTTCTTCCATATTGTACAAAGTATTGATCACCCGCATCAGCGCAGCCGCCTGATCTTCCGGCAATTTTTCCTCGTGTGGATGCTCGCCAACATTGAGTACTTTGTGCGCCTGCAACCTATTTTTTGTGAACATGCCTGCCTGATCGTTATAGTATTCAACCAGCAGTTTGATTTCTTTTTCGGTAGGCTTCCGGCATACAATCCTTTGAAAAGATTCTTTGATTTTATCTTCTACCGTACCCTGTTTCAACGTAATGCGCTCGGCCAAAACCCGCGAAGCTTCCAAAACCGTAGGGTCATTCAGCATCACCAAAGCCTGCAAAGGGGTATTTGTTTTTGAACGCTTTACTTCGCAATGGTCGCGGTTACTGGCATCAAATATGATCATAGAGGGCGGCGGAACCGTGAGTTTGATGAAGGTGTACATCCCGCGGCGATACAAAGCCTGCCCATCGTCCTGACGGTATTTTGCAAGCTGTCCGCGGCCGGAGGTAGCTGCTTCCCAAAGCCCTTTGGGTTGATATGGCTTTACACTTGGCCCGCCAATTTTCGGTACCAGCAATCCACTGCTCGACAATACCATATCACGCACAAATTCTGCAGGTAAACGATATCTGGGCCCTCTTGACAAATACACATTATCAGGGTCTGCTTTTAACTTTTCATCTGTGATCCTGGCCGACTGCCGATATGTCGAAGATGTTACTATCTGTTTAACAAGCCTTTTTATATTCCAGCCATGATCCATGAAATCGACCGCGAGCCAGTCGAGAAGTGCGGGGTTGGTAGGGAGGTCTCCCTGCATACCAAAATCACCTGTACTTTTTACAATTCCCCGGCCAAAGAATTCCTGCCATACCTGATTCACAAAAACCCTGGCAGTAAGCGGATTACTTCTATTCGTGGTCCAAGTGGCGAGTCCAAGTCTGTTTTGAGGGATTTTCGTTGTATCAAACTTCATCACCGCCGGAAGCGCCGAAGCGGTAACCACTTTCCCGGGTGCATCATAAACGCCACGGTTCAGGATATGTGTCGGCCGCAAGGTGTCCAGATCTCCAAGTACCGAGACAATCAACCGACTTGTGTCCGGCCTGTTGATAAACTTCAGCAAAGTTTTCGCCTCCTCGTCGGTAATGCTCATGATCGGATTTTTGGCGGGTTTCGACTGGGAAACATCGCCCTCATATCCGACCTCTTTCGAGTTATTGAAGAAAGCAAAAAGCCGGTAGTAATCCTCCTGGGAAACAGGGTCATACTTATGGTCGTGGCACTGCGCGCATTCTACCGACAGCCCCAGAACGCCCATTCCATAAGTCTTTGTTTTATCAATGTTGTACTCGATGCGGTATTCTTCAGGAATAACCCCGCCTTCCTCGGTATACTTGTGATTACGGAAAAATGCCGTCGCGAGTACCTGTTCCTTGGTCGCGTTCGGCAGCATATCCCCGGCAATCTGCCAGGTCAGGAATTTATCGTAGGGTAAGTTTTTATTAAAAGAATTGATCAGCCAGTCGCGCCACGGCCACTGCGTCCTGAACTCATCGTCCTGGTACCCGTAGGAGTCGGCATACCGGGCCACATCCAGCCAATAGACGGCCATTTTCTCACCGTAAGCTTTCTGGCTTAGCAACTCATCGACTGCATTTTCATAAGCTTTTTCGCTTTTGTCAGCTTCAAATTTATTCTGCAATTCGATAGACGGCGGTAAACCAGTCAGGTCAAGAGATACCCTTTTCAACAAATGGCTTTTATCGGCTTCTTCATTAGGGGCCAGGTTATTAGCCTCCATTTTATCCAGCACAAAATAGTCGATTTCATTCTTTGGCCAATCTTCCTTATCTATCTCCGGCAAGGCTGATTTCACAGGCGCAATAAAGGCCCAGTGCTTCTCATACTTCCCGCCTTGCTCAATCCACTTTTTGATCGTCTCGACCTCCGTCTCATTTAAAAGCCCCAAATGAGATTCCGGTGTCGGCATCTGATACTCCGGATCCACAGAAGTAATCCTTTTATAAAGCTCGGATTTCTCGGGATTACCCGGAAAAATGGCTACACCTTTTCCATCTTTCAGTTTGGCATAAGCACTTTCAGCCATGTCCAGCCGCAATCCCGCCTCTCTCTTCTTAGAATCAGGACCATGGCAAGCAAAACACTTGTCCGATAATATCGGTCTTACATTAAAATTATAGCTGATCGCTTCGGTGGAAGATTTGCTCTTTAGTGTACCGTTCTTTTGAAAGCAGGACAGCACCATAATGCCGATGGCGATTAATCCTCCTGCTGAAAAGAAAAGTCTATTTTTCATGATGAAATTACCTTGTGATTGTAAAAATTTCTCAATATAATTATAAACAAATTACTCAATTAAATTATTTATTAGCTAGTATTTTTTAAATAATTTAAAGATTGCCCGTGTGTACTGAATGGTCGCCAAGTCTATGGATTGCAAAGAGATCTTAGTTGCGTTTCTATCGTTTAATAGTTAAATTCAGATCTATCCCAGCCTTCGTGGCGAATATCGCTGGCTAGCTGTTTGCCTAGGCAAATTTACATAATACCACACATTTCCTGAATTAAATAACTGATTATGAGTGAATCATCAGATAATCTAAAAACATTGGACATCGTCTTGAACGGATTGATGAGCCGCTATAAAGAAAGGGTTCCCGATGTGAGTAAAATCATCAATGCAATGGTTTCAGATGGCATTATTGAAAATATCGAACGCATTGAAAATGACCACATTGCTTTTCGAACAATGGGTGTACCTAACCTGGGGATCAAGTCTTTTGAAAAGATTTTTATCCATTATGGTTATAAAAAGCGAGATCACTATTTTTTTGAAGGGAAAAAACTGGATGCCTGGTGGTACAGCCCACCCCGCGAAAGTGATCCGAGAATATTTGTCAGCGAGCTCCGGGTGGGGGATCTGTCAGAGGAAAGCCAGCGTATCATAAGGAGTTATACCGACGAAGTCACAAGCGATCCGGTCGATAGTCTTGACCTGGACAATGGCCTGGCTGTAGATGCTTTCCTGCACAAACCACTATGGCGTACACCGACGGTAGCTGATTATCAGACACTTTTGAAAGAAAGCGAATACGCCGCCTGGGTAATTTACAACAGATATTATCTCAATCACTTTACAATCAGCGTACATAATCTGCCCGAGGGATATCAGACTGTTTCTCAATTCAATGAATTCTTAGAGAAAAACGGCATCAAACTTAATACCGCCGGGGGGAAAATAAAGGTCAGCCCGGACGGAGGCTTGCTGCAGAGTGCTACTGTTGCGGAAATGTTGGATGCTGAATTTGCGGATGGAGAAAAATTCAGGATATCAGGGTCTTATGTAGAATTCGCGGAACGGAAAGTCTTACCTGAATTCAAAAACCTGCCTCCTGCTGAAATTGAAAGAAAGCATCGCCGCGACGGTTTCGAGGCTGCCAATGCAGATAAAATTTTTGAAAGTACTTATACGACGCAAACGTCGCGGTGACCTAGTCAACCAGAACAGATTGCTCAAAAAGTACATCGGGGCAAAAATTGAGGGGAGCGGAAATCTTTTTGCCGTTGTAATCGATCATTTCTGCGATGTCCTCCCAATAAATAGTTCGCCCGTCTGCCTTTGCCTGTTTGAAAGTATTCTCTTGCAATATCTTGTAGTACAGACTTTTCTTTTTCTGAAAGTATTCTGAAAGAAAGCTGCCAAAATCAGTCACCCTCACCTTATCATCACTCCATAGAGCTTTGACGGTAAAAGGGTCAATTGACAATATTTGCTTCACTCTCGGGTTCATTACTGCAAGGGTTTTATCTTTCGTAGCTGTCCGTTATCTTTTTGAGATTCCTGATAGTTTGTTAACAAATCATCTCTATGTAGTTCCACCCAGGCCTGGATCAAACTAATCATTTATCAACTAACTAACAAATGCCCTGCATCATTCATTCACAAGAAAATACACGATCCGGCAGGCATTACCTGCACTCTTTTCATTTTTATCGGAAGTAATATTCAGGCGTAATTTGTGCTTTCCGGGTGAAAGTTCATCATTCAGCATCAGGTACCAGGGTAAATGCAGCTGCGTGCTCCAGTTTGTAAACAGATCCAGTGTCTGTGTTTTTTTACCGTCAATAGAGTAGGAAATTTTCCCGGCATCCGGACCGGAAATAATTGCAATTCCAACTGCTTTCCCCTTAAAATCAAATTCCAGCGCCGCATTTGCTTCCTCTCCTACCAGCATCGGGACATTGACGAAACCATCTCTGGTCGACACTTTATCTTTGGGTGTCCAGCTTTGCACCAATGTAAAACCTTTCAGGTTTTTCGCTTCCTCAATCGGGTGATAATTCCCTTTTTCATAGGAGAATTTGTCAAGCAAAGCGGGCAGCTTTACTTCCTGAACAGAGGGGAAATCCAATTTCAGCAACTCTTTGATCGTCTGGAAATAAACCTCCTGACCATAGGGAGACGGATGCAGATCTTTAAAATCATACTGCCAGGAAAATTCCCCGGCACGGATCCGGTCATATACTTCCCGTGCGAGATTAATATAGGAGGCTCCATAGTATTTTGCCAATTTCTGATGCACCGCAACTTCAACCGGTTCTTTTCCTGCCTCGTAATCATTGTTTTTTACCGGCTCAGAAAAAGCCATCATGACCACGTCTGCTTTTGGATTTTTGGCGTACATCTGACGGAGAATACCTTCCAGTGCCCTGATCTGAGCCTTCTCGCTAAAACCATTTCCACGGTCATTCACCGCCGCTTCTACAAAAAGTAAATCGGGTACCCCTTTACCAATTACATCCCGCTGAAAGCGATAGGCATGTGGTGTGCTTCCCAGGGAAGGAATTCCGGCGGCGATGAACGTGAATTCGGTATCAGGAAAATGTTCCGTCAGATACTGGGAGGTTTTGTTGCGCCAGCCCGGGTTATGCGTGATCGACCCACCCAGAAATGCAACAGTTCCCTTTTTAGTCGTCCGGAATTTCTCATAAGCATTCCCCAAACCGCGATTTACTTCGATGTAAGGTTGATGCGAAAGCGGCTTTACAACCGGAACACTGTGTTGATAAATGAAATTGGCAAAAAACTCGGGATGTTCGATCGGGAAATGATGCCCCTCCAATTTCTGCTCCCTACGTGTCATGGGATAAACACTCACCGGTCCGCCTAACTGCGTGTAATTTTTTATCAGGATATCGCTATTTTCGGCAACAGGCACTACCTTATCCGCCAATCCGATCACATGCAGGATCGGAACTTTGAATGCAGCCAGCCCGGCCAGGTCATTGAGTGGAATATCTTTAAAATCTTTGGCCTGTTCTTCCGTCAGATTGTAGAGTTTCAGCCAGGAGGCCCAGTCGTCTTTCGAACCAGGCCCGTTACCTTTTCCGCCCGGCCAGCTTTTTGGGTCGCAAACCGGGGCTTCCGCGTAGATACAGCTTACTTTGTCGGGGTTTCTTTTTGCCCAACCATATACATACAATCCTCCCCGGCTCACGCCTTCCAGTGCTACCTTTGGCGCAAACTGTTTTTCTTTCACGAGGTAGTCATAAAACCGATCCCAAACCTGCATGGCTTTGGGGTTCCCGAACATATCATTGGTGTTGACATAAGCGACATGAAAACCCCTGGAAAGCAAAATACTGTCCATTTCGGTATGCCAGGTAGGGAAGTGGGCCCGCCACACCCAGGGATTTCCGGGAAGAGCTTTCTGAGGCTTAACGTACCATGCGCCCCTATTTTCAAAAGTAAATTCTACCTTATCAAATCCCTTCCAGGAAATGGTTTTTTCGGATGTTTGCGCTGAGATTCCGAAAGTGGTAAACAACAATATTACGCACCAAAACCATGTGTAGTATTTTCTTTTCATAATGCACAAAGAAATAACGACCTCATATTTACCGCCAGAATTACCCACTTTGGTATGATATTTTATACTTATATATCAAACTTCAAAAGAGAGATTATGGATAAGATTGAAAAGTTTAAAACCATGGAGAAGATTCTCCGTGAAATCGAAGATTTGAAAAATAGTGAGACTGCGGTTATCAAGAAAATCGGACAGATCGAAACAGAAAATATGAATGTTAATGTCCAGAATCTTGACAAGTCATTAAACGAAATTTACGACGGCGTGTATAAAAATCTTCAGCATGTAGAAGATCTTCAGACTTCCTTTACGGAAACTGTAGCGGACTTTAAAGAGAAAAACAAAATTACTGATGAGATGTTAATGGAGATCAGAGAGTAATTGCTTTTTTGAATCTGAATGAGCGTAACGCTGTCCTTGTGGGCAGCGTTACTTTTTTATATCACAGTCCGGCATCATCGGAAGCACCGAGTGCCAAAGCACTCCAATCCAGATGCGAGCGGCCTTTTCCGATAGCGGAAATTAGGCGGTTTCGCACCAGGTCAGCCATAGGCATTGGTACATTCACTTTTGAGGCGGTCTGCAACGTGAGGTTAACGTCCTTCAATCCAAGCGGCAACCCAAAAGCTACTGTGTCGTAACCATGCTGTGCGACTATCCTGCCGTAGTTCTGAAAAATCGGCGCGGCGAACAAGGTCTGAGTGAGCATTTCGTAAATGCTTTGCCGGGAAATACCGTTTTTTTCAGCCATTGTAAAAGCTTCGGACATCATTTCAAGACTGGCCGCGATCATAAAATTCCCTGCCAGTTTGATCACATTCGCAGCTCCCGGATCATCCCCGAAATCAAAAATACCTTTTACAAAAGTTTGTAAAACAGGCTTGATACGCTCTTTTGCGTCCGCATTGCCTGAAAAACAGATATTACCGATACCTGCGCGGACAGCCTCTGGCCTGGCAAAGATCGGGGCCGCAACATATATTGCTTCATATTCGTCATGGATTTTGCTCAATTGTCTGGACGTGTCAGGAGATATGGTACTCATGGAGATATGAACGCCATTTTTCCCGATTTTCTTTACGAGTTCCGGACTGAAAACTTCCTTCAGAACAGCGTCGTCGGCCAGGACAGAAAAAACAAGAGCGCCGGGCGTGATGGCGTCGATCGCATTTTCTACAATCTTAGCGCCAAGCTCTGCCAGGGGTTGCGCTTTGGAAAAAGTTCTGTTCCAAACCGTCACATCAAATCCCGAGCCGATCAGACTTTCGGCAATAGGCGCACCCAGATTTCCAAGGCCAAGAAATGCTATCTTTTCAGACATAATTTAAAGTTTAAGGTTTTATAAAGTAAATATTCTGTTCAAGTTCAGATATTCTAGACCTGCATAACACCGACGTTAAACGCCTTGGTAATCGGTGACTGATCTGCCGCCTCGATCCCGATTGAAATGATCTGCCTGGTTTCCAGAGGGTCAATGACACCGTCAACCCAAAGCCTGGCCGCTGCATAATACGGCGACAGCTCCGCATTATAGCGATCTGTAATCTGATCCAAAAGTTCTTTTTCTGCCTCTGGAGTAATTGTTTCGCCTTTGGCTTTTAAAGTGGCGGTTTGAATCTGTAATAATGTTTTCGCCGCGGTGGATCCGCTCATGACCGCCATTTGCGCGGTAGGCCAGGCATAAATCAACCTTGGGTCATAGGCTTTTCCGCACATGGCGTAATTTCCCGCACCATAAGAATTGCCTACTATAAACGTAAATTTAGGAACAACCGAATTCGCTACTGCATTGACCATTTTTGCCCCGTCTTTCACAATACCACCCTGCTCGGCACGGCTGCCTACCATAAATCCGGTAACATCGTGGAAAAACACCAGCGGGATTTTCTTCTGGTTGCAATTCATAATGAAACGGGCTGCTTTGTCTGCTGACTCACTATAAATTACCCCGCCCATTTGCATTTCGCCCTTCCCGGATTTTACCATTTTACGCTGATTGGCCACAATTCCTACTGCCCAGCCGTCCACTCTCGCATATGTGCATATGACCGTTTTTCCATAATCAGGTTTGTATTCGTCCAGTTCCGACCCGTCCACAATACACTCCAGAATTTGGCGCATATCATAAGGTTTCAGTCTGTCGACCGGAAGTACTGTATAAATTTCTTCCGGAAGCCTGGCTGGTGCCTCAGGTATTTTTCTGTCGAAACCTGCTGAAATCGGTTTGCCAATTTTATCGATATGCCTTTTAATTGCGTCCAGACAGGATTTATCGTCGGGAAACTTGTTGTCCGTTACGCCCGATATTTCACAATGCATCGTGGCGCCTCCCAGAATTTCGGCATCTACATCTTCCCCTATCGAGGACTTAACAAGATAGGGCCCGGCCAGAAATAATGAGCCCGTACCTTCGACGATCAAAGCCTCATCAGACATAATAGGCAAATAAGCCCCGCCCGCCACACAGCTTCCCATGATAGCCGAAATCTGGACAATTCCCATTGCGGACATTTGCGCATTATTTCTGAAAATTCGTCCGAAATGCTCTTTATCTGCAAAAACTTCGGCCTGGAGTGGCAAATATACCCCCGCACTATCCACCAAGTAAATTACAGGCAAGCGGTTTTCCATTGCAATTTCCTGTGCGCGCAGATTTTTTTTGGCTGCAATAGGAAACCACGCGCCTGCTTTCACTGTGGCATCATTGGCAACGATCACACATTGTTTTCCAGACACATAGCCAATTCCGGCAACTACTCCGCCCGAGGGGCAACCTCCTTCTTCTTCATACATTCCATCCGCAACAAAAGCCCCGATTTCCAGAAACCGTGAATCTGTGTCGATCAGGTAATCAATGCGTTCCCGGGCTGTGAGCTTACCTTTTTGGTGATGCGCATCTATCTTCTTCTGACCGCCGCCCAGTTTCACCTTATCATACTTCTGACGGAGGGTATGTACCAATTGCAAAAAGCTTTCCTGGTTTGTCATAGTCTGGTGAAGTAATGAAGCTGTAATTGATATAAATACCGGCCGTTTTCAAAAATAAAAAGTCGTTCACCGGTAAGCAAACGACTTCATTATTTTATGATGAGCTACATCTTTTTATTACCCTACTTAATCTGAGTAGCGGTGTCAAGAGGTGATTCCGAAGGACCTTTGTCCTTTTTACCAAAAACTGAAATGCTGATGTAACGCTTAGGATGCTCACGCAGATTAGTCAAAAGCTTGTTAAGGCTCACTACCGTGCGGTCCAGGTTATTGTAGAGTGTTTCGTCTTTAATAAGCTTTCCAGCAGTACCTTTTCCGGATTCCACACTGGCCAGTATCTGACGTAGTTCAGCGATTGTTTTATTAGCTCCCTGAACGGTCTCCCCCAATCTCAGTGCATTCAAAGAGTCCGCCAGTGTTCCGGTTTTGGACAAAAGGGGTTTGAGTTCTTTTTCAGTTTCGACAAGCGAACTTGACAGCTTATTCAAATTGGAAGTTAAAGCAAGCAAATTACTGCGGTTTTCAGCCAGAAGTCCCTGCAGGCTCGAACCGGTTTGATTATAATTCCTGAGAACATCATTCAATATCAAGCCGGTTTCTTCAAATCCAGCCACTACCAGGGAGAGATTTTTCACCAGTGAATCCGCGTGGGTAACCAATGGCAATGCCTGTTCCTGCAAAACTGCCGAAATGCCGGCTTCCTTGCTCGCAAGTAAAGTGTCCCCTTCTTGCAAAGCTCCGCCTTTTGTACCCATCGACAGGTGGATTACTTTACCGCCGAGCAACCCTCCATCAGCCAGTACTGCCGCGGTACCTCCCGGAAGGATTATGCCTTTCTGCACATCCAGAATCACCAGTAAATGGTTTTTCCTGTTTTGCAACAACTTGATTTCCTGAACCCGCCCTACATTCAATCCATTTAACAATACCGGATTGGAGGCAGTTAATCCGTCAATATTATCGTAAATCACATGGTACTTATGCGTCCGGGAAAAAACATCGGAGCCTTTGAGGATATGAAAGCCGAAATACAACATTACCATGGCGAATATGGCCATTACACCGACTTTTGCTTCTCTTGATAATTTCATGGACTAATTAATTTACCTGTCACAAAAAGCAGGCTTTAAATGCAGTAATAATTTTTCAGCTGATTGTAAGTAACTCGTTTTTCATGTTAACACCAAAGTATTCAAAATTGTTTTGGCAAATACAAAACGGCCTCTGCATTATTCAGCGATCCATTTCTGACTTATACAACTTGAATGCCTGATGGATCGACTCCGCAACCTCAGCCTGTCCGTCTTCTGAACTGAGATAATCTTCTTCATCCGGTGTAGATAAAAACCCGGTTTCAATCAGGACACTGGGCATGGCTGCGCGCCACAAAACCAAAAAACCGGCTTGCTTCACACCTCTGCTTTCACGACCGGAAACCGACTGGAATTTCTTTTCAACGTGATCCGCGAAACGGAGACTGCTGGATATAAAAGCGCTCTGGTAATTGGCGAGCATAATATGCGCCAGGGGAGAATTGGGGTCGAATCCCTTGTATTTTTGTTTGTAATTGGTTTCCTGCAAGATTACCGAGTTTTCCCGCTTTGCTACTTCCAGGTTACCTTCGGTTTTATGCAAACCCATTACAAAAGTTTCCGTTCCTCTCACCGATCTGGACCTCGGTGTTGCATTGCAATGGATGGAAATGAAAAGGTCGGCGTTGTTACGATTGGCAAATGCGGAGCGTTCTCCCAATTCGATAAAAACATCCGTCGACCTGGTATACAGCACCTTTACTTCAGGCGTCTCATCTTTGATTCTCCTGCCAAGCTCCAACGCCACGGCTAGTGCGACATCTTTTTCCTTTGTTCTTCTTCCCCGCGTTCCAGGATCTTTGCCCCCGTGCCCGGCGTCGATTACAACCGTATTAACTTTACTATTTGATTTAGGGGAAAGGGGTTCATTTTGAAAAACAAAGGCGAGGCTCGTCAATAGGCAACTTCCAACAATTACTAATTTAAGAACTTTTAACATTATTTTTTAATTACGGCGTTACTCGTTAGAGGTTTCTCTGCTAATTTTGACAATCGATATGCAAAAATACTCTATTTGTTAGAACTGAAAAGAAAGGCGATTATTATATCGTCAGTTGTTGTAGCGTTTCTAATTTTCAGCACAGTAGCATGTGTTCAGCAACGCACCAAGGGACCCGGTAGAAGTTCTGGCAAGGTTAACGGATCAACCTCTGCCAAAGCATCCGCAGACTCTCTCCTTACGGCAAAAAAACGATCAGGTGCGGACACATCCGGCACTGTCAAACCTGCTACGTCATTGAACGGAGCGACCGTAAAAGGTGATACTTCGCTCACCAACAATGGTTTGACCCCTGCCGACTCGGCAGCTACCGACTCTCTTTCCAATCCCGACGATCTTGATAACACGGTGCAGTATGTAGCCGAAGACTCCACCGTTATGGATGCTGTTTTGAAAGAGGTCCATTTGTACGGCAACGCCGAGGTTACCTACGGAACCATTAATCTGAAAGCAAGCTATATCAGACTAAACTGGATTACCAATGAAGTATATGCAGTTGGTACATACGACTCCACCGCCAAGAAAATAACCGGCGATCCTATATTTCAGGATGGCCCGGAAACTTACAATACCAAAGAAATCAGATATAATTTCAAGTCTAAAAAGGCTATGATACAAGGTATTATCACACAGGAAGGTGATGGTAATATCAGGGGAGAAAAGGTAAAAAAAGATGCCGAAGGGAATTTTTATATACGGCATTCGATGTACACCACTTGTAATCTTACACACCCGCATTATTATATCAATGCGCCGAAGATCAAAATGGTAAATAAAAAACAGGTGATATCCGGGCCGTTTAATCTCGTGATCAGTGATATTCCACTGCCTATTGCCCTACCCTTTGGATTTTTCCCTTTCCCGAAGAAAAAAGAGACCGGGACTTCGGGGATATTGTTTCCTACCTACGGAGAAGAGCCCAACGGACGTGGGTTCTATCTGCGCGAAGGAGGGTATTATTTTGCGATCAGTGAATATATCAATGCGTCGGTCACCGGCCAGATTTACTCGACTGGGAGCTGGGGGCTGGGTGTAACTTCCACTTATTCCAAACGCTATCAGTATAATGGTAACCTCGCTCTCCGTTTCAACCGTAACCGTCCGAGTGATGAGGTGCAGAAGCTGGTTGGTAGTGGCGTTACCAATGATTTCAGCGTGATCTGGTCACACGCGCCAAGACCCCGCGGGAATTCTCAGTTCTCTGCAAATGTGAATGTGAGCAGTAACAGCTACAACCAGTTTCAGGAATTTGATACTCAAAAATACATTTCCAACGTGGCCAGTTCTTCTGTCCAGTACAATCGCACATTCGGGCAGTATATGCGTGCGGCAGCCAGTTTACGTGTCAATCAGAATTTCGGGCAGACTAATTCACAAACCCAGAAAAAGGAGGGCGGAAAAACGAACGTTTCTTCCGATTTCAGTTTTGGTGTAAATCAAATCGCACCCTTTGCATTAAAAGGCGGACGCGGGCGCTGGTATGAAAGCTTTCGTCTGGGACTCGATTTCAGCGGTAATTATGCATTGACAAACTCACTGACAGCCATTGATACCTCGTATTCACGACTTGGTTTCAGAATTGAAAATAATGTTGATTCTAGCAGACTAGTTACTAAGGTAGTACCTTTTAACATAGGCAATCTGCCGGATATGTTAAAGGATGCGCAGTTTACCGGTCGTTACAGCCTCCCGATTTCACTGCCCAATTTCAAAGTTCTGCGGTTTGTCAACATCACGCCCAGCCTTTCCCTGAATGGTGAGGTTTTCACAAAACAATATAAATACACACATCTAGGCGGAGACACCGTACGCATCGACACGCTTAAACAGGTTGGTTCTGAATATTCTTATTCCTTTGGGGCAGGCATGAACACCCGCTTTTACGGTACTTTCTTTTTCGGAGGCAAGCGCCTTGAAGCTATCAGACATACAGTAATTCCTTCATTATCATTTACTTACACACCAGATTTCACGGGAGACGCATTTGGTTTTTACGAAAATCTAACGGTAACGGACAGCAAAGGTGTTGACAGACAGCTATCGTTATCGCGTTTCCGTGGAGTGGGAAGCGGTGTGGGTAACGGGCGGGCATCAAGCGTAATTTCATTCAGTCTGAACAACTCGTTTGAAATGAAACTGAAAACAAAAAGCGATACGGCTGCCACTCAGTTCGAAAAAGTATCACTGCTTGACAACTTAAGTCTTGGTGGAAGCTACAATTTGCTAGCCGACTCTCTGAATCTGTCCAATATCACGATCAACGCCAATGCGCGTATCGGAAGAAATCTGAACCTGAACTTCAACATGAACCTGGACCCCTATGCTTATGAAGCAAATCCGAGGATTCTTACCAATCAGGTCGGTTATAAAGTAAATAAGTATGCAATCACCCAGGGTCAGGGGCTGGCCAATCTGCAAAATCTCGGCTTTACGCTGGGTACCAGTTTTTCGCCCAAGACTTCTAGCAAAACCAGCTCCACACCGAGCACAAACGGTACAAATACGAGCACTACTACCGAAGAGCAACGCGAATTTATTGCCCAAAACCCCGAGCTTTATGTGGATTTCAATATCCCCTGGAATGTTTCTCTGAACTACAACTTTGGACTGACGAAACCCGGTCTTTCAAAGGCAATGTTGATTCAGGCGATTCAGGCAACGGGAGATCTGAGCCTTTCGAAGAATTTTAAAATCAGCATCAACACCGGGTTTGACTTCACTGCATTCCAACCGACTATTACGTCGTTAACCCTTTACCGTGACCTTCACTGCTGGGATATGAGCTTCAGCTGGACACCGTTCGCAGGAAGCGCCTCACGCGTAAGCAATTACAATTTTACCCTGAAAGTTAAATCCAGCATCCTCCAGGATTTGAAAGTTACCCGGCGCCGCTCCTTCTACGACAGATCAGCCTATTAATTTTTGCAAAAAAAATGGCCATCCAGTCCGGACAGCCACCTCATGATCTTTATAGAATTCCCTATTTTGAAGCAGGCTTTGCAACTTTAGGAACCACTTCCCCTTTCAGGTACAAAGTAATAGACCCACCCTCAGTATTGCTGAAAACCGTAACCGGCTTGCTAAAAGGACCTGCAGCAGCTGCATTAAAAGTAGCTTTTACAGAACCTGTTTTACCTGGCATCACCGGCTCTTTAGACCAAACCGGAGTAGTGCACCCGCAAGAAACCGTTACATTGGAAAGAACGATAGGATCTGTACCTGCGTTGGTAAAAACAAACTCGTGCGTAACAGGAGTGCCTTGTGGTACTTTACCAAAATTCCGTGTTTCCTCTTTGAATTTTAAAACACCTTTTTGGGCAAAACTAACAGTGGTCAGGCCTAAAAGCAGAACCAGAGCTGAAACAAAAACTTTCATAATTGAAACAATACATTTAAGTGGTGGAAAATAAATAGGTAACAAGATTAATGTTTAAAAATTAAATTTAATAAACATTAACCAATATTAACAATGCCTCTAAAGTTATACCCTATGGGTACAGTGGATTATTATTTTCCTGTATAATTTTGGCTTGCATTCAAAAAAACGTAATTTAACTACGGATTCATACCCCGTGACTTTTGCTTATGCTTGAAAATGACAGTTTGACCGGTTCCAGTGTGCTGAGTAAAGAAAATATTATAAACGACTATCGCCTTGCTTGTGAAAGTCGTCAGGTGAGCTTGCTGGGAAGGAAAGATACGATGGGTGGCCGTTCTAAATTTGGAATTTTCGGTGATGGTAAAGAGCTGGCGCAGATTGCCCTGGCAAGGGTTTTCAGAAGAGGTGATTTTCGCTCGGGATACTACAGAGATCAAACTATTGAGGCTGCCTTGGGAAATGTATCATGGCAGCAATTTTTTGCCCAAATGTATGCCCACGCCGATCTGGCGCATGAACCAAGCACCGGAGGGCGGTCTATGAACGGGCACTTCTCTACCCGCTGGCTGGACGAAAACGGTCAGTGGCTTGATCAGACCAAAATCTACAATTCAGTTTGCGATATTTCATCGACAGCAGGGCAAATTCCCAGGGCAGTTGGTCTCGCCTATGCATCCAAATTATACAGGGCCAACCAAAACCTCGAATATCTGTCCAACTTTTCACATAACGGGAACGAAATCGTTTTTGCGACCATAGGAGATGCTTCTACTTCTCAGGGAATGTTTCTGGAGGCGATGAATGCTGCGGGAGTTTTACAAATTCCCTTGTTGACCTCAGTCTGGGACGATGGATACGGAATTTCTGTTCCTGTTCAGTACCAAACGACCAAAGCCAGCATATCAAAAGCGCTTGCAGGTCTTCAAAGAAATGAAGATGAACCAGGTATAGAAATTTTGACTGTGAAGGGCTGGGATTATCCGGCATTGATCGAAACCTACCAGCGGGCAGCTAACTTATGCAGGAACGAGCAGGTCCCTGTTCTGATACATGTAACTGAACTTACGCAGCCTCAGGGCCACTCCACTTCCGGCTCACATGAACGTTACAAATCCAAGCAACGACTCAAATGGGAAAATGACACCGATTGTAACATTCATTTCAGGGACTGGATCCTCAAAAATGGTTACGCAACAGATGATGAGCTGGAACAGATTGAAATAGAGGCGAAGGAAAGTGCAACTCAGGCTAGAAATATGGCATGGCAGGCCTACCGTAAGGAACTTGATAAAGAATATCTCGAAACCATAAAAATCCTTCAGGATGTAATGCACGAAAGTTCTTTTTCAAAAGAACTTAGCAATGTAATTCTCGAACTTACAAAAACCTATTTACCCGTTCGCCGGGATATGGTATCCAGCATCCGTAAAGCGCTACGGATCATTGGCAAAGAAAATCTCTCTTCAAAAATAGCACTGAAGGATTCTCTTCATAAAAGCCTAGAAGACAATAAAGCCCGGTTCAGCACAAACCTGTACAGTGAATCACCGGAATCTCCATTAAATGTTTCGGCGGTCAGCCCGGTATATTCGGAAGACAGTCCTGTTGTAGATGGACGGGATGTGATAAGGTCTTATTTCAATGCACTTTTTGAAAAGGATCCGCGTGTAGTAGCGCTTGGAGAAGACGTCGGTATGATCGGCGATGTAAATCAGGGTCTTGCGGGCTTGCAAGAAAAGTTTGGCGAACTGCGTATCACAGACACCGGTATTCGCGAAACGACAATTGTTGGTCAAGGTATCGGATTAGCTATGCGTGGTTTAAGGCCGATAGTCGAGATTCAGTATTTCGATTATATATTTTATGCGCTGGCGACATTGACTGATGACCTCGCTTCCTTGCGCTATCGGACAGCGGGAGGGCAAAAGGCGCCGCTGATTGTTCGTACGCGCGGGCACAGGCTGGAGGGAATTTGGCATTCGGGTTCTCCAATGGGAGCCATGCTGGGAAGCTTGCGCGGTATGCATGTGGTTGTTCCCAGAAACTTTACGCAGGCAGCAGGTTTTTACAATACATTAATCAAAGGCGACGACCCAGCCCTGATCGTTGAGCCACTTAATTCCTATCGCCAAAAAGAAGTACTGCCTGACAATATCGGTGAAATTTGCCTGCCCCTGGGTCAGCCTGAGGTGATACGTGAGGGAAGTGACATTACCATTGTGACTTACGGATCGATGTGTCGTATTGTGATGGAAGCTGCGTTACATCTCCAGAATTTAGGCATTAGCTCTGAGGTTATCGATATACAAACATTGCTACCATTTGACATCAACAGTAGCATTGCTGAATCTATAAAGAAAACAAACCGCGTTATTTTTGCCGACGAAGATTTTCCCGGCGGTGCATCTGCATACATGATGCAGCAAGTGATTGAAAAACAAAATGCGTATCGCTGGCTTGATTCTCCACCCGTGACGATTTCCGCAAAGGACCACCGTCCGCCTTACGGATCCGATGGTGATTACTTCTCCAAACCTAATATGGACGATATCCTGGAAACCGCCTACGGGATCATGCATGAAACGGATCCAGAAAGTTATCCGGAGTTATTTTAGCAGATCCGAATGTATCTCAAAACAGGCAAAAGATTTTTAGACATCATGATGGCGGCGACTGGATTAATAATCCTTTCTCCGCTTTTTCTTTTCCTGACAATCCTGTTGTACTTCACAAATGATGGACATCCTTTTTTTCTGCAGGCAAGGCCGGGTTTAAACGAAAGAATATTTACCCTCATTAAATTTCGTACAATGACCAGCTTGAAAACTGAGCAAGGATTCATTTTGCCTGACATTCAAAGAATTACATATATTGGGAATTTACTTCGAAAAACATCTCTTGATGAAATTCCTCAGCTTTTGAATGTTTTAAAAGGAGATATGAGTCTGGTCGGACCAAGGCCTTTACTACCCGAATACCTGAAATTATATAATCCTGATCAGCGAAAACGCCACAAAGTTCTTCCGGGCATTACAGGCTGGGCACAAATCAGGGGGAGAAATTTTTTAAGTTGGGAGGAAAAATTTGAATTCGATCTTTGGTATGTTGAGAACCGGTCGTTCAAACTGGATATGAAAATCATTTTCCTGACCGTAATGTCAGTAGTGAACAGAAAAGGCATAAATCAGAATAAGGACAAATGCATGGAAAAGTTCACCGGTTAGATGCGACAGCTTACTATTAAACAGGCCGGGCCCGACATAAAAAACCTCCGGGACGAAGGTCTCGGAGGGTATGATAGTCTGGTGTTTTTTATAAAACCTCTACCTCAAACTGTAATGGAGAATATGGCAGGATACTCCCGTTTCCTGTTTTTCCGTACCCAAGAGACGACGGAAATACAATAATCGCTTTCTCGGTCTTACGCATTCTGCGGATAGCGGCATCAAATCCTTTGATCGCATTGCTATTTCCAGTAATGAAGTTGTAGGTACCGTCGTCGAACTTTGTATCGTTCAATAGCTTCCCGGTATACTTGATACTTACCGATTTCCCGGGACCGATCGTGTCGCCTGCTACAGTGTTTGTTCGTACAATAACCAAGCCTTCGGGCGTTCTCTCGGACACTACGAATTTTTTGGCAGTTATAAAATCGTCTATCTGCTGAATTTCGGTACGGGTTTTTATAAATTCCACTTCAAGGCGAATTGGCGAATACGCAGGAATATTCACTTTTTCAACATTTCCCGAAGCCAGATAAAATGGCAATAAAAAGGTGGTTTTTTCGCCTGTTCTCATTAAAAAGATGCCAACCTCTATGCCTCCCCAGTATTGGTATCCCTGGACAGGAAACGTGAAATCTACCTTATTGTCCACAGTTGAGGAAACTACCTTGGTGCCATTCAGCAAGTAGCCAGTATACTTGATAGTGGCTGCATCACCTCGTTTAGCTAGCTCTCCAGCTGGATTTGGAACGCGTTTGATGTAATACAAACCCGAACTGTCCTTCACTGCCGTCGATCCGGCGCTATCAGTTTTAAGGTATGCTTCAATCGCCGCTTCGTTCTCGATAATTTTTTGTTCGTCCTGATTGCTAGATGAATCCATACAGCCTGAAAGGCCAAGAATTACCGCCAACAAGAAACACAATGTTAAATTGGTACGCTTCATTTTTTTACTTTTCGTTCAAACAAAATATAAATTTCCACTATTTCAACCTAGACTCAACCGGATGATAAATAGTTGTAAACATTCTTAAAAAACTTCTTGCTGTATCAATTTTTCATAGTACTTACAAAAGGATTTCAAGTGACATTCCGCACATTTCGGGCTGCGGGCAAGGCAAACGTACCGACCATGTAGTATAAGCCAGTGGTGGGCTTTGTAAACGAGGCTTTTGGGGAGATATTTCATTAGCTCCTTTTCGACAGCCAGTGGTGTTGTTGCCGTTAGCGGCACAAGTCCAAGTCGACGCGACACGCGGAAAACGTGTGTATCAACCGCCAGCGCGGGCTGGTTAAAGATAACCGAAGCAATCACATTGGCAGTTTTACGCCCCACTCCAGGCATCTTCTGTAATTCGTCCACAGAGGCTGGAATTTCAGAATTGAAATCTTCAACCAGCATGCGGGCCATACCTACAAGGTGTTTACTTTTATTATTTGGATATGAAATAGACCGAATGTAGCTAAAAACTTCTTCGGCATTCGAAGCAGCCAGCGACTCAGGATCCGGAAAGCGTTCAAAAAGAGGCGGAGTAACGATATTGACCCTTTTATCTGTGCATTGCGCAGACAAAATCACAGCAACTAAAAGTTCGTACGGATTCCCGTAATGAAGTTCAGTCTCTGGCTCGGGAAAGTTCTGGATAAAATAATCCAAAAATAATTTGAAGCGTTCTTTTTTAAGCATAGACAAAATTACATCCTCTGCCAGGGAAATAAAATCCAGGCTGCCATGGCACACCGATAAATTCAAGCAAAGAAATATCTCGCCTCCTCAATACAAAACCATTAAGCCGTTAAAGTGACAGCTTAAACACCAAAACAGCCTGTTACTCTAACAAGAAAGAGCTGCAGGCTGTTTTGGTGAAAATTGTTGAGAATATTTGAAAACTTCCGAAATCGTGACATCCGAAGGAGTTCTAACGATTCCATCCATCTGACTCTGTATTTCTAGAGAATCCATGTAGAAGTTCATCAAATCTTCGTTAAGGGCAAGCGCCTCAACAATCAGGTCATTTTCATTTTCTGATGTTTCGGCATATAAATACCTTACAACATCATCGTAGGTAAAAGTTTTTGTCATACTGTGGGGCACGTTGATTGAACTGCTTACGCAAATTTATTAGCGCGTAACGCATCCTACCCAATGCCGTATTAATACTCACGCCTGTGGCATCCGCAATTTCCTGAAAGCTCATGTCCTCATAGTGGCGCATGATCAATACTTGCTTTTGCACATCAGGTAACCGCTGGATCATCTCCCGCAGCTGCTCATGCGTCTCCTGACGAATCTGGATCGACTCAACGGAATCCTCCGAAAAATCCAGCGTATTGAAAACACTGCTTCCATCTTCGAACACTACATTGGGGTAGCGTTTATCGCGTCTGAAATAATCAATGGCGAGGTTGTGTGCGATACGTATTATCCAGGGAAGGAACTTGCCTTCATCATTATATCTACCACCTTTTATCGTATCAACGGCCTTAATAAATGTATCCTGTAATAAGTCTTCGGCTACATATTGATCCTTGACAATCAGATAAATAGTGGTGTATATTCTTGACTTGTGGCGTTGAACAAGCTTTTCAAAAGCCTTCTCATTACCTTGGATATACAATGTTACCAACTCACTGTCGCTAACTTGGACTTTCTCCATTTTCCTATTCGATTTAGTTAACGTAGAGCGGTTCGTCGATATTGTTTCTCCTTTCTGTGTAAGTGAAAAAATGAAGTAGCTTGGATGTATTTTGAATTATACGAATCAAAGAAATAGATTTGAGAAATAATTTGCAAATGTTTGGGTTTCTTTTTTTTCCAAATTATTTTCTATTAACACATGTTAACAATTTGGCGACGTTTTCATGAATACTGGTGCGCAATAACATGACCGTGTACCTATTATAATAATTAATAGAACTTATCAAATAGATATACGATTCTCACCAGGTATTTCGATCATATATTGTAAAAAATAAAAGAAAAATTTTGCCCGGACTGAGAATATCACTTTTTTACTAAATATAGAACTTTACCAAGAAATGAAGTATAAGCATCTTTTCTTTGACCTCGACCATACACTCTGGGATTTTGAAAAAAACTCTTCCGAATCATTGCGGGAAATCTTTCATGATTTGTTGCTGAACCAATACGGCATTTCCTCTTTGGATGCATTTATCCAATCCTTTCTGAGGATCAATACTGAGCTTTGGAATGCCTTCGACAGCGGAAAACTGCACCATACCTATATACGTGAAAATCGGTTTAAAATGGTTTTTGAAGAACTTGGCGTAGCATGTCCGGCAAACCATAGCGAAATCGGCGAAATTTACCTTAAAACATTACCTGATAAAAAGCACTTGCTGTCAGGTGCTTTGGATGTTCTGAATTATACCCGGTCCGCGGGGTACACGCTGCATATCATCACCAATGGCTTCAATGAAATTCAGGCAAAAAAAATAGCGAGTTCTGATATCGGTCATTTTTTCGAGAACGTCGTGACTTTTGAAACTGCCAATGCTAAAAAGCCCGATCCAAAAATCTATGCGTACGCATTGGAAGTAGCAAACGCTACGCCAGAAGAAAGTATTATGATAGGCGATAATTGGATTGCTGATATAATGGGTGCCAAACAGTTTGGAATTGATACGGTCTATTATAATCCGGCAGGCTTAAAATTCGACGAGTCCCCTACTTACGATATTCAGCGCCTGGAAGAGCTGTTGCTTATATTTTAAAAAAACTGCTCGCTATTCTAGTAACTAAATAGCATTGGATTCAGCTCGCCATCGGTCGCTCCACCGATCGGCCTGGACGAAAGCCAGGTTTCCCAATCAGCTTGCTGGTATTCATTTTTAGGCTGCGTGATTTTTTGGTCCGCGTCCATATATATCATAGTCATTACCTTTCTTGGATATCCCGAAGTGTTTGCTCCCGCACGGTGAAACAACCAACCTGCATGAAAACTTACTTCCCCGAGGTCGAACGGGCCTTCATTAAGCCGGAATTGTTTTAATTGTTCGCTCATCAATGCTTCGCTTTCGTCACTGATTTCCAGATCACGCCCGATCTCTACATGATGACTTTTTTCGGCAAAAGCCAAAGGCCCCATTTCCATCGAAGTTTTCTGAAGCGGGATCCAGACAGTCGCAGTTTTTGGAGATGAAAGCGGCCAGTAAAACTGGTCAGCATGCCAAGGAGTGATTCCTCCGGTTGATTCTTTATATAGTGCCTGATCGTGATAAAGTCTTACACCTTTTACCTGCAAAAGGTCAGTTGCTATTTTGGCCAGACGTTTTGAAAAAACAAATTCCTTTACCTCTTCACTTTCACGCCAAAGGTTCATGACCTGTAAAAAAGCCCGTTCGTAGGTCGTACGTTCTTCCATAGGCTTGGTCAGCTTATTAAGCTTAAATACCAAATCTGTAATCAAGGAATCATAATGCGAAAGTAGTGCTTCGCTCAGTACGTTCTTGAGCTTCACATATCCGTAGGTATCGAAATGTTCAATCGCTTCACGAGCAACGGTGAAAGGCTCTGAAAGTTCCTTATGAAGTAAGTCTGTGCTCTGCTCTGTCATTTTTCAGTTTATTTTGAATAAAAAGAAACTGATAATCCGAAACTACCCTATCCCTTCCGTTTCATAAAATGCAATCTTCTTTTCACGAAGAAAATGCTTTATAACCTCGACGTGAACACATTGACCTACATTTAAAAAAGGATAATTGGATACTCTTTTGCGATGACCGTCCGTAATCACTTCCCGGTTAACCTGATCAAATCCGAGGTGCAAGTGACGGGTTGAGCTTTGCATCCCGTAAACTGTCCCGTTTTTATCAAAAAGAGGTCCGCCACTCTGGCCTCTCAACCCCGGCGTACTCATTTCAATTCCGGTGATCTCGTTGCCTTCGCCTATATGACGCGTGATAATTCCATCAATTGGAAAACTTGGTGAAGTTATCCTGCCCTTTTTTGTCCACTCAATATCATTCGTGTCTTTGTTGTATTGATAATTGGTAAACTCCGGGAATGGGTATCCCAGCCTACACAAATACCTTCCTTGTCTGACCGACTTAGAATCTTTCAGAAACCGCGCATATCCCTGGTATTGCCTGGATTCAAAATCCCGGAATTGAATGATGGCCAGATCCTGGGTTGGATGCAGATAAACGTTCAGCGCCTTATAATTTGCTACGCAATTAATAAAGTTAAAAAGTATCCTGATCGGATTTTCAGAGTTGATTTTGTACTTCAATTCCAGAAAATTACGCTGCGTTTCCTGACCGGGATCCTTCTCAAACCTCCGTAGTTCCGTCTTGAATTTCAGGTAGTTTTCATAAATCGAATTAGCGTACATGATTTGACGGGCGATATGCCGACAGGTAATTGCAAACCCCTCCTCATTTACAAAAAACAAGGTTCCGGTACCAGGAACAATGTCGCTGCCAGTGTAGTAACGCAGAATAAAATGAACAGGGCGGGTGAATTGATCTACTTTTTCAATAGCTTCAACAAACATAGAAGAGGGTACTTTGGGCCAACATCAATTGCGGGTAAAAGGAACTATTGCCTCGGTCTGATCCCAGCTTAAAATCATGTTTGATCCGTTAGGTATATCCTCGAAATAAATTGTAAATAATTCCTGAACAGATGGTTTTACCCGGATCGGCACTTCGACAGTCAACACATTTTTACCATCATTGTATTCAGTACCCCACTGGCCGACATCGGAATTCAATATAATTTTCCAGCTTCCCTGATCGGGTATGGAATACAAGGAGTAACTACCTGCCTCCACGGGCTTGCCGGCAATAGAAACTCCCTGACCTATTTCTATGACTGTGGCCTCGTTTGCGCCTGTCCGCCAGACTTTACCATAAGGCAGCAATGCTTTGTCCTGCTCTCTTCCGAAGATATGCCTGCCTTTTTTACCGGGTTTACTATAATTCACTTTTACATTAACGCCATTATTACTGGTTTCAGCGACAGCTTCCGGGCTAAACGATTTTGTGTATTTTTTAAATCCGAAAAAGCCTAATGCCAACACTGCAAGTACACCTAAAACAATCAGCAGAATTTTTTTCATACTTAACTATGGACAAACAATTTTATAAAAAGTATAACTTACAGAAAGACGCAGATAATAGTAAGTATCTTTTACCGATGGATCGCCTTGCTGTAATTTCTCCTTGTTAACCGGCTCTCCCCCCAGATTATCCAGATAGTCCGTGAAGGTTTTTCGTGACCCGAATTCAAGCCCGATATTCCACGGACGACGGACCTGATATTTTATTCCTACTCCATAAGGCAACACAAAACCGGAAGTCTTGTAAGAACTGGTCTGAATGTCAGGATTAAATTTGGAGTAACTGATCCCCCCGAAGACATAGGGGCTCCAGTTTATCGCAAACCTGCGGTCAACAAAATTGAGGAAGTTATATTCTGCGACTGCGCTGCCTTCTAGAATGCGCGTCTTGAAAGACATATTCCTGGCGACGAGAAGCGGGTCATCACTATGCCGGTCAGCAGCTCCGATGCCGCCCATCATCAATTCGGCACGAAGTGACAGGGCCTGATTAGGATTATAACGAAAAAACAAACTGCCCGCCGGTCTGAAAAACCGCATTCGCAAAGACGGCGAAATATCCCCTTTGTAATTGAGCCCGCCTATGCCGGCACCCAGTTCAATTTTTTGTGCGAAAAGCTTGTTCTCCGATGCCGTAAAAAAACAAATACCTGCTATCAAAAGATAAAGCAAGTATCTGTTTATGAAAAATTTACGTAAATGCTTCAATGATATTCCTGTTATTTGAGCGGTGGACATTTAATCTGGGAAGGAAGCATGTAATTGATATGTATCATACCAAAGAGGTAATTATCTTTTAGTGTAGGGCTGTTACCTCTGAAAGTACCGGGAGCAGCATAACCTGTGGACGGCAGCGTAGCCAGGGGATCGTTGGTATCAATGTTATAATTTACCTGCAGAAATTTCCTAATAGTTTCAGTCCTGTCCGCACCCTTTCTAACGGCAAACTGCTCGGCTGACCTGTTCGAAAGAGCCAGTGCCGTAGGATTATCTGCAAATAATGCCGGATCGGCGTAGTTACCGTGAGCATCATCGAGATAATCAGTAAATGTTTTCCGGAAGCCAAGTTCTGCGGAAATGTCGAATCTGGAATTGATTTTATATCTCACACCAATTCCCACAGGAATAGCAAATTGCACTAATGAATAAGGTTTTGCATAACCTTCATTACCTTGACCTTCGGTTCCCAGTGGCTGCAGTTTGATCCAATCTCCTTTCAGAGAATCAAGCGCCTTGGGATTGTGCGCGGTCAGTGCGACCCCAGCAAACACATAGGCCCCAAATTGCGGACGCCGGTCATAACTGCGGTTGTCGGGGATCAGCTTAAAAATACCCTGGATAGAAAATTCTTTCAGGTCATTTCTGAAATGAAGGTTTCGTGCGTAGTAAATGTTGGTTTCATGCTTCGAATCGCGGTTCATGATGTAATCATCGCCAGCGATCCGGGCGTAGGTAAATGCAGCTCTCGCCGCAAGACGTGGTGTAAAATGACGTGTATAGTTTCCGCCGATACTCCAGCGCATCATTTTGAAAGTAGATGCGATAGGTCTTCTGTAAGGAGCAAAATCGCCGTAATAATTCGAAGTTCCCAATCCAAAACCAGCCGTAGAATAAGGTACAAAAATACCCCGGCTCTGTGCGTAAGACTCTCCGTTTGACAATAAAAGTCCGAGAGCCAACATCAATGTCAATGCTCCGGATACTCTTTTCAATTCAAAATTTCTACGCATTTTCTGATGATTTTTTTGCAAAAATAGAATAGTTGTTGGTTTTATTCAGGGTTCATCATCATTTGAACGTATTTGCGATTAATTTATTTGTGCCGATGTATTTTTTAAATAATCAACATTATTCGCAAATTGCAACATTGTTTCAAATACAAATAACAATGCCTTCATGACGGTTTTAACGAAAGCGCTTGAAACTTCATTATCATTGTACATCAGGAAAAACCGCCTCAGATGATTACCAGCAACAATTTACAGTTCGCATATTCTCCTGAAAAGAAATTTACTTTTCCCGATATCACCTGCGGGGACAAGGAAACTCTACTGATCCTGGGACAATCAGGAAAAGGGAAGACCACTCTTCTTCATTTGCTTGCTCTGCTATTGAAGCCTCATTCCGGGGAAATTCATATTGCCGAAAGCAAGGTTACCGACCTTTCGGCAAAACAGATTCTTGAAATAAGGGCCAAAAATATCGGCATTATTTACCAGAAGCCACACTTCGTCAGCTCGCTTACAGTAATAGATAACATTTTGATGTCCAACTACCTCGCTAACAGAAGTCAGGACAAGAACAAGGCTATATATCTTGCCGAGCAATTGGGTTTCGCTGAGCATTTGTCTAAAAAAACCACCCAACTCAGCCAAGGTGAACAGCAACGGGTAAGTATAGCCCGGGCGTTGATGAACAATCCAAATGTGATCCTTGCCGACGAACCGACTTCTAATCTGGATGACAACAATTGCCGCAAAGTTGTTGACCTGCTGAAAACGCAGTCGGGGTCAATAGGAGCCAGTCTGGTTGTTGTTACGCACGACCAACGACTGAAGGATGAATTTTCGAACCAGGTTTTTTTGTAAACAAATTCCCTATTTCGGAAAATCTGTTGATTTTTAATTCTATTATATTATCGGAATGAACCTTCTCAAAATAAGTGTTGCCAATCTTAAGGAGAAAAAACTAAACAGTTTTTTGAGTGCGCTTCTTCTTACGTTAGGCATTGGGATGATATCCCTGCTGCTACTGCTCGACCGACAATTGGATGAGCAGTTCAAGAAAAACATTAAGGGTATCGATATGGTAGTCGGGGCAAAGGGAAGTCCGCTGCAAGTGATACTTTCGAGTATCTACCAGATAGACGCTCCAACGGGCAATATCCCGCTTGCGGAGGTCAACGGATTAAAAAGAAACCCCTTTGTAAAAACTGTTATTCCTCTTTCAATGGGAGATAATTATCAAGGGTTCAGAATATTAGGCACAACAGCTCAATATCCGGCGCATTTTGAAGCGAAGATGACGCAAGGAAAATTATTTGATGCCTCTATGGAAGTTACCATTGGAAGCAAAGTTGCTGAAGCCACAAAACTGAAAATAGGGGATACTTTCGCCAGCTCGCACGGGCTTGATGCACAAGGCGATGCACATGGCGAGAAAAAATACAAGGTCGTAGGAATTTTTGAGGCAAACGGTTCAGTAGTGGACCAGCTGGTTTTGACGAGCCTTTCCAGTGTTTGGGATATTCATGAACATGCAGAACCTGCCGGGCATGATGATCATGAAGAAGATCACCATGAAGCCGATCCCGAACATCATGAAGAAAAACAAGTGACCAGTGCGCTTGTCCAATTCAGAAGCCCGATGGGTCTCATGACAATTCCGCGTCAGATCAACGAAAACACATCTATGCAAGCTGCACTGCCAAGTATCGAGATCAACCGTTTGTTTTCATTACTGGGTGTCGGCATTGAAACTCTCCGCGCATTGGCGCTGATCATTATTAGCATCGCAGGGGTAAGTGTATTCATTTCTCTTTACAATTCGCTCAAGGAAAGGAAATACGAAATGGCACTCATGATGTCCATGGGAGCTACACGTTCCAGACTTTTTCTGATGCTGCTGATGGAAGGGATAATGCTGGCTATAACCGGATTTTTTACGGGAATTATCGTTAGCAGGATTGGCCTTCTGCTTTTTTCCAAAGCCGCAGAGCGGGATTTTCATTATTCTTTGAGTGAATTCAGTCTTTTACCGGAAGAAATTTTTCTCTTTTTAGGCGCGTTGGTGATCGGTTTGCTGGCAGCCGCATTGCCTTCTCTTGGCATATATCGCCTCAATATATCGCGAACATTGGCAGAGGAATGATATTCTGCTTAAATTTGTTAACCTAGCTTATCATCTTTTAGGCAAACCCATAACTCCGATGAAATCTGTAAAAGCCATCATATTATTCTGCTGCATTACTTCTCTTTTCGCATTCACGCCTGCTCCCAATCCGGTAAAATTGACATGGGAAATATTGCGTGACGTCACTTTTAAGAAGAAATGGTATGCCGAAGAGTCCATATATATGCTTCATCCGACCTTTGGCCCGAGTGTCGAAAAGCTAAAAAACCAGCAGGTGACAATTACCGGTTATATTCTTCCGGTGGATCTGGAAGCTAATTTGTATGTATTGTCAGCTTTTCCGTTCAGTGCCTGTTTTTTCTGCGGGGGTGCTGGTCCGGAAACCGTTATGACTTTGAATTTTAAGAAGAAAGACGGAAAGAAATTTAAAACTGACGAACGGCTCACGTTCGTGGGCACTTTAAAGCTCAATGCAGACGATATATATCAAATGAATTATATCCTCGAAAACGCTGAAATCGCGAATTGATCACTGAATCCCTACCAGGCGCCAGACACCTGAAATAAAGAACAAAACCAACCCTACCGGCGTCAGCACTTTCCAGCCCAGATACATCAGCTGATCAACACGCAGCCTCGGCAATGTCCATCGTGCCCACATCTGAATCAAGATACCAGTGATCGCTTTGCTTAATAACCAGAAAGCTCCGGTCATGTAGCCAAACCAGGTTCCAGGCTCACCGCTGGTCCAATCCGCGAGTTTCAGAGGGCCTATATTTGGAAAAGGGGTATTCCAGCTTCCCAGAAATAAAATCGCTCCCAAGAGGCAAACCAGCAGCATCATACCATATTCAGAAAGCATAAACAATGCCCAGCGCATCCCGGAATATTCAGTATGGAAACCGGCCACCAATTCAGATTCTCCCTCCGGCAAATCAAAAGGCGCACGGTTGCATTCGGCCAGCGAAGCAATGAAGAATACAATGTAAGCAATTAATAAAAATGGATTCCTGATCACATTCCAGGATAAAAAACCGCCCACACCCGTGACATCGATCCCGAGTTTTTTCATTCCAAAAAGATATATCGTGTCCGGACTGTAAATTCCTTGCTGATAGCTAATTACCTGTAAATCTAATGTTTGCGTGAGCATAACAACACAGAGGATCGCGAGGCCCAGCGGGATTTCGTATGAAATGATCTGTGCTACCGCCCGCATCGCACCATACAATGCAAACTTGTTATTGGAGCCCCAGCCCGCCATCAGCAGCCCGATGACATCAATCGAAACTATTGTCAGTAAAAAGAAAACCCCCACAGTTGCGGCTGATCCTGCCAGGTCGGGGGCTAAAGGAACCACTGCAAAGCCAGTAAATACGGATAGAAAAATTACGAAAGGCGCTATAAGAAAAAGCCGGCGATCGGCGGCTTTGGGAACAATATCTTCTTTCTGAAGCAACTTCAGCAAATCGGCGAAAAGTTGCAGTAGCCCCCATTTACCCACTTCCATAGGCCCCATCCTGTCTTGTATGAATGCTGAGACTTTACGTTCCAGATATACCCCAACTACGACAAACCCGGGGACCGCCAACAAGAAAAAGATGAGTGTAAACGGCATCAACAACCAATTATATACGTTTCCAATTTTCACAAAAGTAAGTAAAAAACTTACTCCTGGTCATCGGGCTCACCTTTATATCCCGATTCCTGAAGAATCCTGGCGGCATTGTCGATCTGCATCAGCTCGACCAGCGTTACTTTACGATTTTCCGCCATAAAACGGCCAACAATACGCCAACCAAGCCAACGTCCGATAGCGCCCGGCACTTTTTCCCCGATTTCGGACGTAAATGGTCTTTCTTCTATAAATTTCTTTTTCCGCAGGTCACTTTTCTCATATAGCAATTTGCTGGAAATAAAGTAAGACCATATTTGAAGCTGGCTATTGTAGGTCCGGCGCAGGTTTTCGCCGGAGTACCCCAGGATCAGGCTATCGGGTGTATCTGGCATGATCTGTTTTACAAATTCGTATCCTTTTCCATAGCCCACCATATCTCCGAGAAGTGTCTGATCGGCAGCATCCATTTTATTGTAACGGTTGGATGTGAAGAATATAATGGCCGGAACAATATACTCCTTTTGATATCTTTTGAGCTGATAATCAAAGACATCAGGCCGGAAACGAGCGGAGGGCCCTCCGAAATAGTCGAGACCAATGATGATAAGCGAGTCGGAAATGTAAAGATCGTTGCCGGTAAAACCAGTCACCATAAATTCAATCCGGGGCGCTTTAAAATCAGGATAATGATGTTTTATATTTTTAAAAGCCTTCTGTAGCGGATTTAAAATCGTCGTGTTCCGGTTTCCGATCAGTGAATCCAGCTGCTTTTTAAAAGCTTGTAAATCCGGATTTTGTAAAATATTATATAAATATGACGTAAACTGTGCTGAATCAACGGGTGAGTCTGTGAAGTAAATGCTCGAAAGATGCGGATGCTTATTCAGAAAATTTTGCACATCTTTAACCGATTTGCAGGAGAAAAGCTCCTGGTCAAGATTTTCCGAAAAAAGGTCCATTTGAATGGCATCTGCAGCTGTTTCTTCCCTGTCATCAGTTTTGCAGGAAACAACAAAAACGGCAAATAGCATTAGGAAGGGTAAGATTCTGGAATATATCATTGTGTGGGATAAAAGATTAATATGTCGAATCAGCAATCAAAAGTAGAAAAAAAACGAATAAGCATTCTGGGCTGTGGCTGGCTGGGTTTTCCGCTTGCCATACGGCTTCGAAGTCACCCGATCACTTCGGAAATCAAAGGAAGTACAACGTCGCTCTTCAAACTGGAAAACTTCAAAACCAACGGAATTGACGGCTACCTACTCGATTTGACCCCTGAGCTTCGAAGTGATGATTCCTCAACGATGTCTTTCTTCGATACCGATTCGTTGATCATTTCCCTGCCACCGCGCCTGGGCAAAACTGAACCTGGATTCTATACCAGACAGATTGATTCAGTGGCTGATGAAATAGAAAAATCTTTCATCAAAGAAATAATTTTCATTAGTTCAACCGGAATTTATCCTGACTTAAACAGGATTGTCCTGGAAAATGACGTGCTGCTTCCGGAACAATCTGCATCTCCGGACATGGTTACCGCCGAAAATATAATTCAATCACTGCGCCATGAAAAAACGGTATCAATTCTCCGGCTTGGCGGTCTGCTTGGCTACAACCGCATTCCGGGGAAATACGTAAAGGGACAAAAAAATATGACAACCCGTTCAATACCTGTAAATTATATCCATCGCGACGATGCTGTCGGGATCATTGTAACCATTCTGGAACGCGGCGTGGTGAACGAGACATTTAATATTGTAGCCCCACTCCATCCAACCCGTGGTGAAGTATACGAAGCCTCATGTAACCAATTTGGCTGGGAAGTACCCACCTTCGACCAATTTGCAACCGAGCAAGACTTTAAAATTATTTCGGCCGATAAATTTTCCTCTTTCTACGATTACAAATTCCTGTTCTCTGATCCGCTGGACTTCTATTACAGCCTGGAAGACGAACTTCGTTAAAACCGGCATAATCAAATCATTAATTTACAAAAAAAGTCCATGAGATCATATCCCATGGACTTTTCATTGTCATATCTGTTTTCTACTGCGCCCCGAGCAACTCTGTCAGTTTGGTCTCAAGAGCCGGGCCACGAAGATTTTTGGCGATGATCTTACCGTCCTTGTCCAGGAGAAATGTCGCAGGGATAGCATTTACTCCGTACGCCTGCGCCACGCCTGAGTTCCATTTTTTGAGTTCTGAGCCATGGTTCCATTTGAGATTGTCCCTTTCGATAGCCGTTTTCCATGCCTTCTCATTATCGTCAAGCGAAACGCCATAAATAGAAAAACCCTTGTCTTTGAACTTGTCATACATGCGAACCACATTCGGATTTTCCATGCGGCAGGGGCCACACCAGGAAGCCCAGAAGTCTATCAGAACAAATTTTCCGCGCAATGAAGAAAGAGCTATTTTGTTTCCCTGGGGATCGTTCAGCGTAAAATCTGGGGCCTGCTCACCAACTGCAAGTCCCGCCATTCGTTTCACCTGGCCAATGAAAGACTTTGCCAGCACAGGCGTGGGCTGAACCTGGCTGTAATCTTCAGCCAGTTTTTTCAGGATTTCCAGATCATCTTCCGGGCTCAGGAAATTATTGGCTGTAAACAGAGCTACTAGTGAGGTCCCCATTTCCGGCAACAACTTCTTGATTACTTCCAGGCGCTCCTTATCAGCAGCGGCAAAAGATTGCTGTATTTCCTGAATTTTTTTGGTATCCTTTTTTTCTTCCGCAGCAGCATATTCTTCGTTCCAAACGGTCACTTTCGCAGCAAAACCCTGCATTAACTGATCGATTTTGGCATAGTACTCCATGTTTTTGGATCCTGTCACCTCAGCTTTTCCGTTTTTGCCCTTGCTGTCTTTAGCAACTCCGTCCGCTATTACATTAAAATTCTCCCCGCCTTCAACCAGCAAAACGACTTTCTGACGGTCAGCCACATTGATCGAGAAAAAACTTCCCCTTTCTTTTTCAGTACCCTTTACTGTGAAAGACCCGTCCCCGGAAAGCTGCGTGGAATCCAGTTTAACTGAAGATCCATTGGCTCCGGAACGCGAAAGAATAATCTTTTCTCCTTTCACTCCATTTTTGACTTTTCCCGTCACCGTAAACTCTTTTGGCGTAATTTCCTGAGCTACCGACAGCAGGCTGACGATAGAAAAACCGGAGGCAAGTAGACACCGTTTAAAATATTCCTTCATGATATATTCTAGAATTTGTGTGACAAATTTTCAGAGTTTCCCGGCAAGAAGTTGGTTGACCAGTTTCGGATCTGCGGTACCATTTGATTTTTTCATAATCTCCCCTACAAACAGCCCTAACAGTCCCTTTTTACCTTTTTTATATGCCGCGACTTTATCTGGCATTGAGCTGATTACCTCATCTACCAACGTTTCAAGTTCGTTTGTATTGCTGTTTTGCAGCCAGTTATTTGATGTTGCAATTTCTGTCGGTGTCCGCTCAGGCTCAGCCAATAACACAGGAAATATTTTCTGGGAAGCTACCGAATTGCTCACAACCCCGGATTCGCTCAGCTCTATCAGATCGGCCAGACTTTGTGCGCTCACGGGGAACAATGCTATATCTCCGTCGTGGTCATTGAGATAAGATTTTACAGGACCCATCAGCCAGTTTGACGCAGCTTTATATGAAGATGTTTTGGAGCAGACCGTTTCGAAATAATCTGCTATTTCCTTGGTGTCAGTGAGTACCATTGCATCGTATGCCGGAATTCCGTACTTCAACGTAAATTTTTCACGTAATTCATGCGGAAGCGCAGGCATACTCGCCTTGATATTTTCAAGCCATTCGTCTGACACTATTATAGGACTAAGATCAGGATCGGGAAAATAACGGTAATCGTTCATTGTTTCCTTTACCCTCATGCCGTAAGTTTGACCATTTTCGACATCAAACATGCGTGTTTCCTGCTGTATTTCAATGTTATTCTCGAGCAGCGCCACCTGCCTTCTGGTTTCATAAGCGATAGCGCGCATCATGTTCCGGATCGAGTTCATGTTTTTCACCTCCACTTTGGTCCCGAGCCTGCTCTCTCCATTCTTCCTGATGGATACATTCACATCGCAGCGAAGTGACCCTTCCTCCATGTTCCCGTCGCTGATACCAAGATAGCGCACCAGCCTTCTGATTTCCGTTACAAAAGCCCCGGTTTCTTCCGCCGAGCGCAAATCAGGCTCTGAAACCATTTCCACCAACGGCGTTCCAGCCCGGTTGTAATCGAGCAAAGTAGCAGTGTCGCTGCCGTCATGAACTGATTTTCCGGCATCTTCCTCTAAGTGTATATGATGAAAACGGATCAGCTTCTCGTTGATTTGCCCTGCGGTGTTTTTCACAGAAATCTTAACCCCTCCATTTTCACAGATCGGCTTTTTGTCCTGGGAAATCTGGTAACCTTTAGGAAGATCAGGGTAAAAGTAATTTTTCCGGTCAAAAATAGTCCGTCGGCTGATAGAACATCCGCAAGCCAGCCCGAGCCGTATTGCGTATTCAACTGCCTTTTTATTGATCTTGGGCAAGGTGCCCGGCAAAGCCAGAGTCAGCGGGCCAATATTGGTATTGGGCCCGGCACCGAAAAGATTGCGGTCCTGGGCAAATAATTTGGAGTCGGTTAGAAGCTGGCAATGTACCTCAAGCCCAATGACGGTTTCGTAAGTGGCTAAAAGTTCATCACTGATATCAGCGGGATGATGTGCCTTTTCGGTCATAATAATTAACAAATGCTTTCGCAAAGATACAAATACGGGCCGTCCACAGCATGAACGGCCCGTATTTTCTATATAAAGACTACCCTTTGATATTACAAAGAGTTAATCCAGTTTGCTATAATAACAATATCGGCTTTCGGAACGTGTGCAAGAGGAGCCATGGGAGGATATCCGGGCCAGTGCTCTGGTTTTGGATTATGTACCAGTTCGACGATTTCATCCGCTGTATACTTTTTCTTCGCCACTTCTGAATAAGCAGGCCCGATCACCTTATCATAAGCTTGGTGACACGCAAAACAAGCATGCTTGTTCAATAATGCAGAAACATCCGCAGGTACCGCTTTGCGTTTAGGGGCTGCATCTACCGGCGTTGCTGTGGCAGCAGCAGCAGTAGTATCTCCTGGTTTGGTTGAATCCGATGGAGATGTGGCAGGCGCGGGTGCAGATGCTGGTGTCCGCTCAGGTTGGTTTTTTCTTTCACTTTGAAGGGTTACAAGAGCTGCTTCTTCCCTGGCTTTGCTACCCGAGCCATAATAATGATCGTACTTATCGCGATCTTCTTTGGAAGAACAGCCTGCGCAAAGAGAAACTACAAGGGCTGTAAATACCCAAGAAGTACTTTTTTTGAGTGTCATTGTTTTCAATTTTTTAAAATTTCCGCCAGATTAAGGTCATTACTGTTTAATCGCCACACGAAGAAAGCAAGTTTGCGTTAGAATTCCTTGATATTTGTTACGGAAAGCACGATCTTTTTTAACAAAAACAATCGACAAAACATTATTTATCAGCTCATTAACATCAAACCATAAAAATAAAAATCTTCAAATTTTATCTTTATTTGAAATATATTATTGTGAATAATATGAAATGTTATTACTTTTGCAGTCCTATTTGTAAAACGATGTAAAGTAATGGCTAAGAAAGGTAATAGAGTACAGGTTATATTGGAATGCACAGAACAAAAAGATAGTGGTGTTCCAGGAATGTCACGTTATGTGACTACAAAAAATCGGAAAAATACGCCTAGCCGTATGGAATTGAAAAAATTCAATTCTTTTCTGAGACGCTATACAATCCACAAAGAGATTAAGTAAGTTCGTTGTAAGCTCGGCGGTTGCTTAGGAAATTTAACATAAGTAGCCAGGCAGCGTATCACTAACTGATAGCTTTTAATATATAACATTTTAAAAATATACAGACATGGCAAAGAAAGTAGTTGCTACCCTGAAAAAAGAAGGCGGTAAATCATTTGCCAAAGTGATTAAAGCCGTTAAATCTCCAAAAACAGGAGCTTACACGTTCAAAGAAGAAATCGTACCTCTTGACGGTGTTCAAGGAGCGTTGAAAAACTGATTTCCTTTTATAGGTTTTGATATTGAGTTTTAAAAAGTCCCTTTTGGGACTTTTTTTGTTATATTTTTGAGCCGTAATAAATACACATACGCTTACAGATTTTATATCCCATACTCCGATTATGAGCTTATTTGGTTTTTTTTCAAAAGAGAAAAAAGAAACGTTAGACAAAGGCCTCGAAAAAACAAAGGACAGTTTCTTTGGAAAACTGTCGCGCGCAATAGTTGGTAAAACGACAATCGACGAAGACGTTCTGGACGAATTGGAAGATATCCTCGTCAGCTCCGATGTAGGTGTTGAAACTACTGTGAAAATCATCAAACGAATAGAAGAGCGCGTTGCCAGGGACAAATATGCTACCACGGCAGAACTTGACCATATCCTGCGGGAAGAAATTGCCGCGCTTCTGACCGAAAACAAATCTGTAGACATCAAAGACAGCTTTGAAACAGAGCACCTTCCCAAGCCTTATGTGATTATGGTGGTAGGTGTGAACGGCGTCGGTAAAACGACAACGATCGGAAAACTTGCCCACCAGTTTCATCAAAAGGGACATAAAGTTGTGTTAGGAGCCGCTGATACTTTCCGGGCTGCGGCGGTAGACCAGCTGAAATTATGGGGCAAGCGCGTGGATGTTCCGGTAATCGACCACGGAATGAACACTGATCCCTCGGCCGTTGCCTACGATGCTTTAAAAAAAGGGACAGAATCTGGTGCCGACGTAATTATAATTGACACGGCCGGCCGCTTGCATACCAAAGTAAACCTGATGAACGAGCTCTCGAAAATCAAGCGCGTGATGCAAAAGATTATTCCGGATTCTCCACATGAAGTATTGCTCGTGCTGGACGGCAGTACCGGGCAAAATGCTGTTATACAGGCTCGTGAGTTCACCAAGGTAACTGAAATAACGGCGCTCGCAATTACCAAATTGGACGGAACGGCAAAAGGCGGGGTCGTAATAGGCATTTCTGACGAATTCAAAATTCCTGTGAAATACATCGGTGTCGGCGAGAAAATGGAGGACCTGCAGGTGTTTGACAGGGACGAATTTGTGGATTCATTGTTTAAAAAGATCGGATAACCATACGCCTTCTGATCTTTGGTTCGCCTTCGGACTCTTAGCTGGTGGCCATGAAAACTACTTAATTTCACCAAAAATACCATCGGCAACAACTCGCCGTTGAAAGTTGGTACGGATATGTGCGTGCCCTTCATCTTATTCTGAATATCACCACTGGCAGCACATCCCTGTCGAATATCGCAAAGAACGATTTCCCTATATTAAGTAGGCATTCCTGACATTTTTACCGAACTTTGCAGCCCATTTTCCAGTCAGTATCAATCACTTTGCCTGATACAAATGGTAGTTTTTCAATATTAATCATAAGCTAGTAGCTGATTGCTGACAGCTTTTCCCCCAATGAAAACCAAAGGAATAGTCAAAAATAAGGTTAACATAGTAACACTGGGTTGCTCCAAAAACCTGGTGGATTCGGAAGTACTTTATACCCAGCTCAAAGGAAACGGTTTTAATGTTGCCCACGAGTCGAAAAAAGATGATTCGCAGATTGTTGTTATCAATACCTGCGGATTTATCGATAATGCCAAAGAAGAGTCTATCAACACCATCCTTCGTTACGCCGACGCCAAAGCGGCAGGAATGGTGGACAAGGTTTACGTAACAGGCTGTCTGTCGCATCGTTACAAAGATGAGCTTTCCATAGAAATCCCAACCGTAGATGCATGGTTCGGCACAAATGAACTTCCGCGGCTTCTCAAAACACTCAAAGCAGATTATAAGCACGAGCTAGTCGGGGAGCGTCTTCTTACTACACCGACACACTATGCATACCTGAAAATCGCCGAAGGATGCGACAGGCCATGCAGTTTTTGTGCTATACCGATTATGCGCGGAGGACATGTTTCGAGATCCATTGACGAATTGGTCAAAGAGGCAAAATCATTGGCAAAACGCGGCACAAAAGAGCTGATCCTGATTGCCCAGGACCTTACTTATTATGGTCTTGATATTTACAAAAAAAGAAATTTGTCCGACTTGCTTGCCCAGCTTTCCGATGTTGAAGGCATTGAATGGATCAGGTTGCAGTATGCTTATCCTGCCGGATTCCCCATGGATGTTCTGGATGTGATGAAGGAGCGAAGCAATATTTGTAAATATCTGGACATGCCGCTGCAATCAGGGTCCACTGAAATCCTGAAATCGATGCGCAGGGGCATTACCCGTGAAAAAACAGAAGCATTGATCGAGTCGATCCGGGAAAAGATACCAGAGATTGCCTTACGTACTACGCTGATCGTTGGACATCCCGGAGAAACTGACGCCGCATTTGACGAGACTTTTGAATTTGTTGAAAAGATGCGTTTTGACAGGCTGGGTGCTTTCCAGTATTCCCACGAAGACAATACTCATTCTTATACAATGCCGGATGATATTCCCGCAGAGATCAAACAGGAACGCGCAGACGCGATTATGGAATTGCAGCAAGGCATTTCTTACGAATTGAACCAGCAAAAAATCGGCAATACTTATAAAGTCCTTTTTGACCGCAAGGAGGGAGGACATTTTATTGGCCGCACCGAATTCGATTCACCAGAAGTCGATAATGAAGTATTGGTACCAGCCAGTCAATATGTAAGGCTTGGCGACTTTGCCAACGTAAAAATTACCAATGCCGAAGAATTCGATTTGTACGGAGAGGTAATTTCCTGATTTCTTTTTCTGCTGTTTGACTTGTTATTAAATTTGTCGCTTGCCAAGCCGCATTAATAATTATTTAAAAGACTTATGTTACAAAGAATCCAAACTATTTTTTTGGCCATTACTATCGTTGGAATGGGTATTTTTCTTGCATTTCCAATATGGAGCAAGGTATCTGTTTCAGGAGAGCAACATGCCGATCTTACTGCGATAAGGCTGAATCATCAGGTCAATGCAGTTCAGTCCCAGGTTCAGCCGGCCTATTATTTGATCATTTTGGCAATCCTGGTTGCCGGAATTGCCGCGTATGCTATTTTCCAATTCAGAAATCGGGTTTTACAGTCTGCACTTTGCGCAGTTAATTCCATATTGATGACCATTATTATGGGACTGGTGATCTATTTCACTTTTTATAAAACGGCGAAATTATTTGATCCCCAAACGCCTGGCAATTACGAAATGGGCTTCTACGGTCTTGTGGCGGCTATGCTTGCAAATGTTTTTGCCAACCGGTTTATCCGTAAAGATGAGCGGGAAGTGCAGCAATCTAAAAGATTCAGATAAAACGAATGGTCGGGGCAATGGAAATAATAACCCGTTGCCCTGAAATTTATACTAATCCCTCCCTCAGCAAATCGTGGAGGTGAACAAAGCCCAGGATAACATCATCTTCCACCACCACAACCTGGGTGATGCTTTTAAGCTGCATAATTTCAAGTGCCCTGACCGCATATTCTTCTGGCGATACGCAAATCGGTGACGTGGTCATAATATCGCATGCTTTCAGGTCCAGTATGCTGTCACCTGCATGCTGATTGAGCATACGGCGAAGGTCACCGTCGGTGATAATGCCTGCCATTTTTCCTGATTCCTTCTTAACAGCTGTGGCCCCGAGTCTTTTTGACGTTATTTCAAGAATTACTTCCTGTAATGTTGCCTTCTCTGCGACTACTGGCAAAGCATTGTTAGGATAAATGTCACAGACTTTCAGATAGAGACGTTTCCCAAGCGATCCGCCGGGATGGTATTTTGCAAAATCGTCATAAGTAAATCCTCTGGCTTCCAGCAGGCAAATCGCCAGGGCATCACCAAGAGCCATGGCCACGGAAGTACTGGTCGTTGGAGCCAGGTTCATCGTGTCGGCTTCAGTTGGTGCAAAAGCGTGCAGAATATGGCTACAGCTCCTCCCGAGATAAGAGTCCCTGTTGCTCACCATAGCGATCATGGTTACTCCGATGCGCTTTAAAAGGGGTACCAGCACTTTGATTTCAGGTGTATCCCCGCTTTTAGAAATTACAATTACTACATCGTTGTCCTGAATCATGCCAAGATCCCCATGTATGGCATCACCTGCATGCATGAACAATGCGGGCGTTCCCGTGGAATTTAATGTCGCCACTATTTTCTGACCTACGATGGCACTTTTGCCAATTCCGGAAATAACAACCCGTCCTCCTGAGTTCAGTATAGCATATACGCAGTTTTCAAATTCATCCCCGATCATTCCAACAAGATTATGCAATGCTTCTGCCTCTTGCTGTAATACTTCTTTTGCTATTGACTGAATATTTTTTATTAATTTCAAATCTGAAACACAGTTTTATTGAGAACCAATTGGATTTATTAATTTCAAAAGCAAAGATAGAGAAGTTTGGGATAACCATTTTGTTAACAGAGTATGGTAAAGAAGGTTGATAAAGTCGTATTAGACACGTTAAAAGAAAGACTTAAAGAAATATTTGGGTACAGTCAATTCCGGGGTGAGCAAGAAGTAATTATTCAGAACATCCTTCTCGGTAAAAATACTTTTGTGATCATGCCTACCGGAGCAGGGAAATCACTTTGTTATCAGTTACCCGCTCTTGTCAGTGACGGCCTGACCATCGTTATCTCGCCTCTGATCGCATTGATGAAAAATCAGGTTGATCAGCTGACTGCCTTTGGCATTAATGCTCAATTCCTGAATTCCACACTTACAAAAGCAGAAATGAACAGGGTCAAATCTGACGCCCTGGACGGAAGCCTCAAATTACTTTATATCGCTCCCGAATCTCTTACAAAGGAAGAGAACCTGGACTTCCTTAAAAAAGTAAAAATATCTTTTGTCGCGATCGACGAGGCCCATTGTATATCCGAGTGGGGCCATGATTTCAGACCTGAGTACCGTCGTATTTATGGTATTATTGAAAATATTGGTCAGCTTCCTATCATTGCACTTACTGCTACAGCCACTCCCAAGGTACAGCAGGACATCCGGAAAAACCTCCAGATGGAAGAAGCAGAAACCTTCAAGTCGTCTTTTAACAGAAAGAACCTCTACTACGAAATCCGTCCCAAAAAGGATGTAAAAAAACAACTGATACGCTACGTTCGAAACAACAAAGGCAAGTCGGGCATTATCTATTGCCTGAGCAGAAAAACGGTTGAAGAAGTAGCTGAATTACTAACTGTTAATGATGTGCGTGCGTTGCCATATCATGCCGGCCTCGACAGCAACACGCGCATGGCAAACCAGGACGCTTTCCTGAATGAAGAGGCAGATGTAATCGTCGCCACTATTGCTTTTGGAATGGGGATCGACAAGCCGGATGTACGTTTTGTGATCCATTATGATGTACCCAAGTCCCTCGAAGGCTATTATCAGGAAACTGGACGTGCAGGGCGAGATGGACTGGAAGGCAATTGCCTGATGTTCTACAGTTACGATGACATCCAGAAACTGGAGAAATTCAACAAGGATAAGACCGTTACTGAGCGCGACAATGCACGTCATTTACTCAATGAAATGGTGGCTTATTCCACGCTTGGTGTATGCCGGCGGAGGCAGTTGCTCAGCTATTTCGGGGAATATCTGGAAAAAGACTGTGGCTTCTGCGACAATTGTATCAAACCGACGGAAAAGACCAAGGTACAGGATGATGTAGTCCTGATACTGAAATCAGTACAGCTTACTGAACAGCGTTTCGACGCAGACCATATTGCCGATTTGGTTACCGCTACTGAAAACCAGTATGTTAAGAGCTATGAGCACGACAAGCTGGAAGTTTATGGTAAAGGGTTAGAAATTAACGAGTCGCGCGATTATTGGATCTCTACCATACGCCAGCTCGTGATTTTCAATTATCTGGAAAAGGACATCGAGAATTACGGTGTTCTTAAAATTGGCGAAAAAGGTTCAAATTACCTGAATGACCCATACCAGGTAACTTTGCACAAAGACCATAATTTCGAGGAAGAAGAGGTTAAGACAGAGGATGATGATAAGGATGCCGCGACCGGCGGAGGAAGTGCACATGCTTATGACGAGGCGCTTCTGGGTATGCTTAAAGCACTTCGCAAGAAAGTAGCAAAAGAAAAAAACCTGCCTCCTTATGTAATCTTCCAGGATCCGTCTATGGAAGAGATGGCCACAACCTACCCGACCACTCAGCAGGAAATGGCCCAGATCAACGGTGTTGGTATGGGGAAAGTACAGAAATTCGGTCGCCAGTTTATCGATCTCATCACCCGGTACGTAGAAGAGAATGAAATTGAAACGGCGAAGGATGTGGTCATCAAGTCGACAATTAATAAATCCAAGATTAAAATCTTTATTATTCAGCAGGTCGACCGCAAGGTAAGCCTGGATGAAATAGCCGAGGTGAAGGACCTTGCACTTGCGGATGTTATCGAGGAAGTTGAGCATATTTGTTATTCCGGCACAAAGCTTAACCTGGATTACTATATTAACCAGGTCATCGACCGGGAGAGACAGCAGGATATCTATGATTATTTCATGACTGCTGAAACGGATAATATCGCCGCGGCATTGGATGAATTTGCAAATGATGAAATAAGCGAAGAAGAATTGAGACTGATGCGCATCAAGTTTTTATCAGAGCTTGCAAACTAACAGGCGTTAAATAAAGACTAGTGATTAGTCAGTACAGTGAATTTTTTTAAACCAATTTATGAACATACTTATATTGGGGTCCGGGGGAAGAGAGCACGCTTTTGCCTGGAAGATCTCCCAAAGCCCTCTCTGCGATAAATTATATGTTGCTCCTGGAAACGCCGGAACAGCCGAAGTGGCAACAAACCTTTCTATTTCTTACAACGATTTTGATGCAGTTGCCAACGCAGTTTTAGAAAATGATATTGAATTGGTCATTGTAGGACCGGAGGAACCTCTTGTCAACGGGGTCGTGGATTTTTTTGAGTCACGAACCGACCTGGCCAAAGTTAAGATCATAGGTCCCAACAAAGCGGGTGCCCAATTGGAAGGAAGCAAGGATTTTTCAAAACAATTCATGCAGAAATACGGTATTCCTACCGCCTCTTCCCGTACCTTCACCGCCGACCTTCTCGCAATCGGTCTGGAATATCTCGAAACACTTCCACTACCAATTGTGCTGAAAGCAGACGGGCTGGCGGCTGGAAAAGGTGTAATTATTGCCGAAAAACACGCAGATGCCGAGCAAGCGTTTAAAGAAATGCTTGTAGACGGCAAATTCGGAAATGCCGGAAGTAAAGTGGTTGTGGAGCAGTTTTTGAAGGGAATAGAGTTGTCGGTCTTTGTACTTACGGACGGAGAAAATTATAAGATCCTTCCAGAGGCCAAAGATTATAAGCGTATCGGGGAGGACGATACGGGGCTTAACACCGGAGGGATGGGAGCCGTGTCACCAGTGGTTTTTGCGGACGCCAATTTCCTTCGTAAGGTCGATGAAAAAGTCGTCAAACCTACGCTTCAGGGATTAAAAAGTGAGGGTATCAAATATGTTGGCTTCATTTTTATTGGTTTGATGAATATCAAAGGTGAGCCTTTTGTAATTGAATATAATGTCCGGATGGGAGATCCCGAAACCGAAGTAGTAATACCCCGTATTCAGTCGGATTTTGCAATGCTGATGGCAGCGACAGGAAAAGGTACGCTGAATGACTGCGAAATGCATATTTCTCCCCAGGTTGCCGTAACCACAGTAGTGGTTTCAGGTGGCTATCCCGGAGACTATGAAAAAGGAAAAGTGATTTCAGGAAATCAGAAGGTAGAAGATGTGTATTTATACCACGCTGGAACTACTTTTAATGGAAATACTGAAGTCGTGACCAACGGAGGCAGAGTAATGGCACTTACAGGTATCGCCAATTCTCTTGAAAATGCTATACATAAATCACAACGCGCCGCACAAGCGGTTCAATTTGAAGGTAAGTACTTCCGGCACGACATTGGTGTGGATTTGATTCGTTACAATGATTGATAGATGAACAGGCATAAATTATGGGATGTGGATCATGTTCATCCGGCGGATGCGGTACTAATGGATCGGCTGTCTCCGGATGTGGAAGTAAAGGAACCTGTGGAACAGGCGGATGCAATAAAATGAATGTCTACGACTGGTTGAGCCATATGGATGTGCCGACCAGCCAACGGTTCGATGTTGTAGAAGTCAAATTTAAAGGAGGCAGAAAGGAATATTTCCGCAATATAAATCAGTTGGAATTTATCACGGGTGACCACGTTGTCTGTGAAATGGCATCTGGCCAGCATATAGGTACCGTGTCCCTTCAGGGTGAGCTGGTTCGTCTTCAGATGAAGCGAAAAAATGTGGTGATCAGCGACGATCTGCATGTGATATACCGAATTGCAACGGAAAAGGATCTGGACAAGCATACGCAGGCTATGGCGCGCGAAATGCCTACACTCTACCGTACCCGCGAAATTATCCGGGAGATGAAGCTGAATATGAAATTGTCCGATGTTGAATTTCAGTCTGACAATACTAAAACGACGTTTTATTACTCATCCGAAGAACGCGTCGATTTCCGCGAACTGATCAAGTCACTTGCTTCTGAATTTAAGGTAAGGATTGAAATGAGGCAGATCAGCCTGCGCCAGGAAGCCAGCCGGCTGGGAGGATTGGGATCTTGTGGCCGGGAGCTTTGCTGCTCTACATGGCTCACAGATTTTAAAAACATCTCAACGGCAGCCGCACGTTACCAAAACCTCTCGTTGAATCCTGCAAAACTTTCGGGTCAGTGCGGACGATTGAAATGCTGTCTGAACTATGAGCTAGAAACTTACATTGATGCACTCAGAGATATCCCGACAGTGGATGTTCCTTTAAAGACAAAAAAAGGGGTGGCGGTTTTGCAGAAGACGGATATCTTTAAAAAAGTGATGTGGTTTGGTTTTGATAAAGATACAAACTGGTACCCCGTAGCGATTGATAAGGTATTGGAGATCATGGCTTTGAACAAAAAAGACATCATTCCGGAATCGCTTGAAATTCTTACGCCAGAGCCTGAAAAGAGCCTGGAAAAAGGATCCAACAAGCTGAACAGCGACTTGGAAAATTTGGACAAAAAATACAGCGAGGAACAGAAAAAGAAGAAAAAGAAGAAAAACAGGTCGGGAAAAAACAAGAATAATAATAACAAGCCCCAGCCGTCATGCTCTCCGCAATAATATTAGATTTAATGTCTATGCGGATGCCATAATTTTCAGGAAGTCAAGTTGAAAAAGCTTGGCTTCTTTTTTATTAAGCCCTTCAGTATGAAAGAACACATCAAAAAACTTCATGAGATCGCATTTCAGAAATCACGAAGGATTATCGGATTAATGTCCGGGACATCGCTTGACGGCCTGGATATAGCGCTGTGCAAAATCGAAGGCAGCGGGCTGGAAACCGTTCTGGAGTTGGAAAGATTTACTACAATACCCTACACAGAGCCTTTCAGGGACGAAATCCGTAAAATTTTCGCCAAAAGGGAAATTGACTTTCAGCAACTCTGCCTGCTCAACCCTTTTATCGGCACAACGCACGGCGAAATGGTGCTGAACTGTCTGAAAGATTGGAACATACCTGGGGCAGATATCGACTTGATTGCCAGCCATGGACAAACCGTTTTTCATGCTCCCAAAAAACAACACAAATTGGCCGGGTTTCCCGACGCAACGCTTCAGATCGGCGATGGGGACCATATTGCCGTCAAAACAAATATCATTACCATAAGTGATTTCCGCCAGAAACATATAGCTGCGGGAGGTGAAGGCGCACCGCTGGCAGTATATGGAGACTATTATTTATTCTCAAAAAACGGTGAAAACCGGATTCTGCTGAATATGGGAGGAATCGCCAATTTTACTTTTTTACCTGCAACGCTGGACGCAACCACTGTTTTTACAACAGACACAGGGCCAGGAAATACCCTCATCGATGCTTACACGCGCAGATTTTATCATAAACCCTTTGACGAAAACGGCCAGATCGCATCAACCGGAAAGGTTAATGATGCCTTACTTGAAACATTGAAATCACTAGCTTTTTTCAGGCAGTCGTTTACAAAAACAACAGGACCGGAAGTTTTCAATTTTGACTATGTGGAGACCGCGATTCAAAAATCGAAACTTCCTTCGCTTTCCCGCCAGGACATCATCGCTACTTTAACCAGGCTCAGCGCTGACACCATCTCTGATGCAATTAAAAGTGTAATTCATTCCGGAGAGTCATATACCGTCTACGCGAGCGGCGGCGGTGCCCATAATCCGGTACTGATGGACGCTATCCGTGAACAGCTGGGTAGTTGTCCCGTGAAACTCATCGACGAACTGGGCGTTTCCGGAGACGCCAAAGAAGCGGTGCTTTTTGCAGTACTCGCCAATGAAACGGTAGCCGGGAACCAAACACATTTTGGAGAGAAAGAAGGTGTTCCAGGTATATCAATGGGGAAAATTTCTTTCCCGCAATAACGCCGATTATTAAATAAGCAGTCTTAAAATACATGTACGACATTACTGTAATTGGAGGAGGAATCGTTGGGCTTGCAACCGCCCTCCGTATCAAAGAGCAAAAGCCCGGACTTAAAATCCTGCTTCTGGAAAAAGAAAACGAGGTAGCGAGGCATCAGACCGGACATAACAGCGGCGTAATCCATTCCGGTCTTTATTACAAACCCGGAAGCCTCAAAGCAACCAATTGTATACGCGGTTACGAAATGCTGCTGGATTTTTGCCGGCGGGAAAACGTTCCGTTTGATCTGTGCGGAAAGGTTGTGGTTGCTACGAGCGAAGACCAAAAGCCCCTTTTACGTAATCTGTATGAAAGAGGCATGCAAAATGGGCTGGTTCAGAACCGCATGATCTCCGCCTCCGAAATCAAGGAAATAGAGCCGCATGTAAACGGATTGGAAGGTATATGGGTGCCCTATACTGGCATTATTGATTACAAAGCGGTTTCAGAAAAATATGCAGAATGCCTGCGAAAGCTGGATGGGGAGATTCTTTTCGGAGAAAAGGTAATTGATATCAAAAGCCGTAATACCTTTTCCGAGGTTGTGTCTGCTACCGGCAAAGTATTTGAAACAAAATTAGTTGTAAACTGCGCAGGACTATATTCTGACAAAGTAGCCCAGCTCACACAACCGGAAACCATAAAAGTCCGCATCATCCCTTTTCGCGGTGAATATTACAAGATACGTCCCGAAAAGCACTACCTCGTCAAAAATCTGATTTACCCGGTACCTGATCCTAATTTCCCTTTTCTTGGCGTACATTTTACCAGGATGATCGAAGGTGGCATTGAAGCAGGACCCAATGCCGTTTTCGCATTTCGGCGCGAGGGTTACAATAAACTGGACATTAATGTGCCGGAACTACTGGATTCGCTGGCATGGCCTGGTTTCAGGAAAGTTGCTGCAAAATATTGGAAAACAGGAATGGGCGAATACTACCGGTCGTTTTCAAAGACTGCATTTACAAAAGCATTACAGAAACTGATACCGGAAATACAGAGCGAAGACCTGATTCCCGGTGGCTCGGGCGTGCGGGCACAGGCATGTGATTATGACGGCGGCCTGCTCGACGATTTCTCGATCATAGAAAATAAAGGCTCGATCAATGTTTGTAACGCACCCTCACCGGCAGCAACCTCGTCGCTGTCGATCGGGCAAACCGTCTCCGAAAGAGTTCTCGCAAGAATGTAGGCAATAATTCTGACGACTTAAAAAACAAAAATCCCTGATTTCTAAATTTGAAACCAGGGATTTTTTATTTAAACCTACCGGTTTAAATCTATTTTTTGGTCTGCGTCAAGCCGAAAGTAACCAAATGAACCAAAGCGAAAATCATAGAGAAATAATAAATGCCTGTATCAGAACCATCCGTCTGAACATGATGCAGATAGGCAATCACCGCAAGTGCTATCGCAAGCAAAATTCCCACTATTCCAACAGTTTTACTCCCGTTCACAATCGACTGCGGCAATTTATCTGACAGGTAGCTGTTTTTGATACCGTAATACAGGTACACATCAAATCCGATAATCATCCACACCAACAAACGGATCCAAGTGTCAAGTGGCAAAAATGCCATCATGAAAAAACAAACGAAAACACCCAGGATTGGCACCAGCGGCACCAGGGGAGTCCTGAATGCCCGGGGCGCATCCGGCATTTGTTTCCGCATGACCAAAACACCTATACAAACCAGGATAAATGCAAACAATGTACCGATACTGGTCATTTCACCCACCACACGAGCCGGAACGAATGCTGCGAAAAGGCTCACGAAAACGAGGAACATGGTATTGCTCTTGACGGGAGTCTGATACTTGGGGTGAACGGCCGAGAATACACGTGGTAACAGACCATCTTTACTCATACTGAAAAACACACGGCTCTGGCCCAGCAACATCACGAGGATCACAGATGCATATCCTGCCAAAATAGCCACGATAATGGCGCGGTTCAACCAAGGATAATCAGGGTGAATGACACCAGCTGCATCCGGTGTTCCCATCGCCTCGATAGCCACTGCCACCGGCGCGATACCGTCCTGACCTTTAAAAGAAGTGTAATTGGTCACGCCAGTCATGACGTGAGCAAAAAGAATGTACAGAATCGTACAAATAACCAGAGAGCCCAGAATCCCGATCGGCATGTCCTTCCGCGGGTTTTTGGCCTCTTGCGCCGCAGTACTCACGGCATCGAAGCCAATATAGGCGAAGAAGACAATGGCGGCAGCTCGAATAATGCCGCTAAAACCATACTCTCCGAACTTCCCGGTGTTCTCGGGAATGTAGGGTACATAGTTGGTGTCATTAATATATTTCCACCCTAAAACAATGAAAATCAGCACGACGGTCACTTTTAAGCCTACAATGATTGCGTTGACCGTAGCACTTTCTTCGGTACCTTTCATTAATAGTAAGCTCACCAGGATCACAATAAAAATTGCAGGCAGATTGATAACACCGCCATCCCACGGGCCCACTGTAAGCGCAGTGGGCAAATGCACATCAAAGCCTTCACAAAACTTGACCAGATACCTGCTCCAGCTAATACTGACCGTCGCGGCACCTACTGCATATTCCAATACAAGGTCCCAGCCAATAATCCAGGCAATGAACTCGCCCATCGTAGCGTAAGAATAGGTGTAAGCGCTACCGGCAACAGGGATCATCGAAGCAAACTCAGCATAACAAAGACCTGCGAACCCGCAACCCAATGCGGCAACAATAAAAGAAATGGTGATCGCCGGCCCGGCCTGGTTGGCCGCAGCGCCGCCGGTAATGGAAAATAATCCCGCCCCGATAATTGCCCCAATCCCCAGGGCGACAAGACTTCCAGGTCCAAGCGTACGCTTTAGCTGGTTGCCTTCTCCACTGGACTCCTGCATTAATTTATCAAGAGGTTTTCTGATCCATAGTTGACTTGCCATATAAACTGGATTCGTTTTTGAAGTTGATAGATGTATAAATCTAAAATAAAATTTGCTAAGTACGTATGATGACAAAATAAAAAGGGGGAAAGTATAATACTTACCCCCTTTTATTCTTTTAAATCCTACGCCTTGATCTTTTTGCTCGCCCCAGGTGCCGTAACGTCTGCGACTGCCAGCGGTGCCGGCTCCTTACTTTGCTGACGCTGTAGCAAATCAACAACAATAGGTGCCGCCACGAAAAGAGACGAATAAGTTCCCACGATCACACCCAGCAACATACAGAATGTAAACCCACGGATCACAGCACCTCCAAAGACCATCAACACAATAAGCACCAGGATCACTGAGATACCAGTAACCGCTGTGCGGCTAAGCGTGCTGTTCAATGCGTTGTTAATGACAGTAGGCAGGCTTTGACCACGCGACTTGTCATCTGCAAGGTAATCCCGGATACGGTCATAAATTACAACCGTGTCATTCATCGAATATCCGATCATGGTAAGGATCGCGCCGATGAACGCCTGGTCTATATCCAGCGACCATGGAAGCCAGCCATTAAACAATGAGAAAATGGCAAGGATAATGACCACGTCGTGAGCCAGGGACACAACCGCTCCGTAGCTGAAGGCAACCCGCTTGAAACGGATAAGGATATATACAAAGTTGGCTGCAAGTGCCAGCAATACCGCGTAAACTGCTGATAACAATGTATCAGAAGCCATTGTCGGACCTACTTTATTGGAACTCACGATTTTTCCAGGATTGTCCTTGATCTTGTTAACACCTTCCATCACCTTCGCCTCTGCCTTCTGATCAGCATCGGGATTTGTATCTTCAATCAGATACGCCGTTGTTATTTTTACCTGGTCAAGGCCACCAAAAGTTTTAACCTCGGTCGTTGATGCAAGTACATCATCCATGATCGTACGCAAATCGTCAGCATCAACATTTTTCTCAAAACGGATCACATAAGAGCGTCCACCTTTGAAATCGATACCAAGTCCAAATCCTTTAAAAATAAAAGAGCCGATCCCGATAGCAATAATGATACCTGAGATGATGTAGAACCTGCGGCGTTGTGATACAAAATCAAAATCATTATCCTTGAACCAGTTTTTGGTCAATGCGGAATAAAAATGAAAAGTCCTGCCTTTTTTGATCTGGTATTCCAGTAAAAGACGGGTGATAAAAATCGCACAAAACAAAGAGGTAAGTAACCCGAGTACGAGTGTCGTGGCAAAGCCCAGTACAAGACCTGTACCGAACGTATAAAGAATGATCCCCGTCAGCAAAGTAGTAACGTTAGAGTCAATAATCGCCGTCATCGAATTCTTGAAACCTTCTTTCACAGCGAGAGCAAAAGGTTTCCCTTCTGCAATTTCAACCTTGATCCCCTCGTAAATCAGTACGTTCGCATCCACAGCCATACCGATTGAAAGCACGATACCGGCAATACCTGAAAGCGTCAGCACGGCACCAAGGGAAGCCATCACACCAAGCAGGAAGAACAAGTTAATAAGCAATGCGATGTCAGCAATCCAGCCCGCTTTGCTGTAATAGGCAAACATGAAAACAAGAACGATTACCAAACCGATAGCCGAAGACCAAAGACCGTCATTGATCGCTTCCGCACCCAGCGAAGAACCTACGACTGCTTCTTCCACTATGTGGGTTGGAGCAGGCAACTTACCCGCTTTCAATACGTTAGACATATCTTTTGTTTCTTCCACGGTAAAATTACCGGTAATGCTGGAGTTACCATTAGGTATCTCGCCTTGTACCGTAGGAGCAGTATAAACAAGATTATCAATAATAATCGCGACAGGACGATTGATGCTGCGGGCGGTAAGAGACCTCCATTTACGGGCACCTTCTCCGTTCATTCGCATTGTTACTTCCGGGCGGCCGCGCTCATCGTAATCGTGGGTAGCGTCTACGATAACATCCCCCTCCATTGCTGCCACACCATTTACTTTTTTGATAAAATACAATGGCAGGATCAACTGATTATTGGTTCCTTCTGATCCTTTACGGTCCCACATAAATACAAGGTCGGCCGGGAATAACGAGCGTACTTCCGGGCGACGAAGGATTTCACTTGCCCTGGCAGTGTCTTTAAGATATACTCCCAGCCCCTGTGGCATCGGCACAAAAAGACTGGTTAGCGCTGCACTTTGGGCTGCCAAAGCCGATGAATCGGATTTAGTAGAATCACCTTTCTGTTCAAGTTGGGCAGCAAGGCCTTCCAATGCTGTCTTCTTTGCAGTATCCGCAGCGGCACTATCAGCACCAGGTTTTGCAGTAGATTTCTGAATGGCATCCTGTTGCGTAAGATATTTTCCCAAGCCGTCAAGCGCAGGTGCTACTTCGTTGGTCAAATATACTTCTGCAAATTCCAGCTTGGCTGCACCGGATAACAAGCGACGCACACGCTCAGGGTTATCAACACCTGGAAGCTCAACCAAAACGCGGTTTTGACCTGGCAAACGCTGAATATTAGGATTGGTAACACCAAATTTGTCTATACGTGCCTGCGTGATCTGGAAAGCACGGTCAATAGATCCGTCGATCTCGGTGTTCAGCATCTTGATAACATCACCGTCCGAAGAGTTGCTGCTGATCTTGCCACGGTTGGCACTGGTCGCAAACACACTTGCCAGACTGGTGTTAGGCGCCTCAGCCTTATAAGCTGCCGCGAAACGGTCGATAAATGTCTTGTTGCTGGCTGATTTATCTTCACCTGCCTTTTTCAGGGCATTCTGGAAAGTAACGCTTCTTGCATTTCCGCCAGCCATTCCTTTCAATATATCCGCCGGAGCTACTTCAAGTACCACGTGCATACCACCCTGAAGGTCAAGACCCAGGTTAAGTTCACGTTCCATTACCTCTTGCAAAGTGTGACCTATGTATACATCTTCACGCCAGAGTGAGTCGATATAACGTTGTTTTTTTGCAGGATCCACCTCTCCTTTGGCATCTGTGGCGTAAACGATCGCCTTACTCTTGATGTTCCTGGAAACAAAAGTAAAGGACAGATAATAAACGCTAATCAGGGCGAGCACAATGGTCAACCCAATTATTCCATTCTTATTAGTCATTGTTATTTATAAAAATTGAGAAAGAAAATCTTTGAGAAATACACTTAAATTCGAAGTTAATTATTTGCATATCAAACAATTAGTAACCACGAAATAAATTGGCGGACAAACCCTACGGGGCGTTGGTGACTATATACTTCCCGAAGACTCTGTGGAAGTAGGAGAAGAGAAAAACAGATTCCTTAAATGCTATCCGGGAACAAAATTCGTCCTGAACAAAATCCCAGACCGGTTGCGGAAGAAAATAGAAATAATGAGAAAAATCGAAAGAAATCGCGGGCGTGATAACAGCATTCAGTGACAATGTGCTCACTTTGGCCTGATCGCCCTCCGGCAATTGTTCATTACCTTGTTTTACATCCTTCGAGACAGATTTGTTCTCTGAAGAATATTTTTTAACCAAACCCGACGCATCCGACCACGACCGCATGCCTGCTACCATCAGAAGCATGATGGCCAGCATTAAGCTGATTGTCTGGTTGATAACTCGGGTTGTTTTCACGTATTGTTACGGTATTCCTTATAAACCGCAAATTTTGTTTTAAAAAATTACAATCGCAAGCAATATTTTGGGGAATGTTTCCCCAGCTATTTTTTCAATCTTCCGTACTTGCGCATAATTTCCAACACTTTGTCTTTGGGAAGTTCCTCTACCTTATGTCGCTGCGTCCCCTCTGAGGTTTTTGCCATAAAGAGCGAGTTGATAATCGCCTCTTCCGTTGATTCGATAGCAGCAAGAAAAAGAGGCGACACATAGTCATTATGTAAATAGCTTGCGCTGAAAGTGGGCTCAGCCGCCTCATGCAATACGCGGTTCGCCGTCGAAAATGCAATCACATAATCACCACTCCCATTTGCAGCAATCCCTCCGGTTTGTGCCATTCCAAGCATTACCCGTTTGGCGAGGCGTTTCAAATTTCTTGCATCCAAAGGCGCATCCGTAGCAATAATCATCATGCAAGATCCGTCTGATGATTTATCCAGAGATTCTTTAAATGAGTATTTCCCAAGTTCTTCGCCAACAGGAACCCCATTTACTTTCAGCACGCCGCCAAAGTTGGTCTGTACCAAAACCCCCACAGTATATCCACCCAGTTTCTGGGATAGTACGCGGGAGGATGTACCGATTCCACCTTTCCACCCAAAACAGACCGTTCCGGTTCCCGCACCGACATTTCCCTCCTGAACCGCACCACCTTCCGCCTGCGCCAGGGCGTTGAGAACATGTTCTTTCTTTACATGCCTACCGCGGATATCATTTAAAAAAGCGTCGTTGGTTTCTCCCACTACCGGGTTTACTGAGCGTACATTTTCATTTCCTTTCTGGCCTAATGTCCAGTCAATAATCGCGTCGGAGGCGGTAGGAACGTTTAGAGTATTCGTCAATACAACAGGAGTTTCTATTGTCCCCAATTCCTCTACCTGCGAAAAGCCGGCGAGTTTCCCAAATCCGTTTCCAATGTAAATAGCTGCAGGAACCTTTTCCTGAAAAAGATTACCGCTGTGCGGAATGATAGCCGTTACCCCGGTCCGGATATCCGCGCCTTCGATTAGTGTAACCTGACCTACCCGTACGCCGGCAACGTCAGTGATGGCATTCAGTTTGCCGGTTGGCAGAACGCCTATTTTTATACCCAGCTCACGCGGACGCATCTGCGCGGAGACGGATAAATTGAGCAGACAAAAAAGTAAAAGTAGATTTAGTCGCATAAAGAAACCCTTTATTTTAAAAGGTAAATTAGTAAAAAGCCACCGGTAAAGTATGATTTACCAGTGGCTAAATATTGACCCTTACTCTACTGACATCACCCGGTTCAAAAATCGATCTCCATAAACTCAGTCGTCATTAGGACGGGCTTTCGCAGGATCTATAACAGTTTCCATCCGGCTGACCGCTGATCCGCTAAACAACCCCAAAGGCTTTTTTCCGTTCGGATTGGTATTGGTAACATTGGATTTTATATTCGCGATCGGCGTTGCAAACAATCCTCCATTTGCCGCCTGCTCACTTACCTGTTTCAAAAATTCAAAAGTTTCACCTGTAATACTGTGCAGTTCCACGCCCACAGATGCTCCCGCAGAATACAAAGAATCGGTTGTAATCGCCTGACGAAGCGGCAGGATAAATATCAGTCCGTCAGAAGGGGCACCCGCACTAAACGCCGCGTCGTATGCGATCGAAATGTTAACAGCCTTTTCCACAACAGCCTTACCCGAAATGACCGGCTTAATCCAGTAAGTATCTCCTGCCCCGACGAAATCCCTGGCATAAAACTGGGCAATATAACCTTCCTGAGGACCTTTATCCGGCTTAAATGGTAATTTCTCCTTTTCATATACCACTGAGTCTACTGCCGGCACCCTCTTGATCTGAGTTGTAGCCGTATAAATATCATCCTCATTTTTTATCCGCAGATTATAAGTCCGCCCGATATGTCCAAGGGTGTCATTCGTTGGTGTCCATACATACTTTCCATTTCCTGCCAGGTCTTCGAACTCATAAACCATTCCCTTATCGTCGGTAACGGTTACCTCAGCATTCAAAACAGGTTTCGGCGCTCCGTTATCAAAATAACTTGATGACCAGCTAAGCGTGATGGTTTGCGGCCCGGCCTGGTTAGTAATCCAGCCGTCGACCACCAGTTGGGTAGGACCTGTCTGGGTTTCCAGGTCAATAACATCCTCGCAGCTGGTGAGTGCAGTTAACGCACCCAAGAAAAACACACCGGTTATCAGTTTATTGATGTTGTCTGTTTTTATAAAATTTTTCATCGTTTCTATTTTCAGGCCAAAAGAAAAATCAGGTTGTTTATCTTAATAATGGGTTCCAATGGGCTCAGAACTTGAAATTATAGGTGACCGAAGGTATCATGCTACCGATAACAGAGTAGCGAACAGCCTCTGTTCTAAGTGGTGTACCTTCATTCGCCCTGGTGTATACGGAAAACGCATTTCTACGATTGTACACGTTATAGATCGAAAATACCCATTCACCTTCACCAATTGAGAAAAGCTTTTTCTTCGCTTTCAAAGTAGCAGCCAGATCCAACCGGTGGTAAGCCGGGATGCGGTTATTGTTTCTCGCGCCATCATAATTATTCCCGATCGGAAATCCTCCGACGTCATAACGGTTGGTAGGGAAAGTAGCAGGAGTACCTGTTGCAAACGTGAAATTCGCCGAGAGCGATAATCTTCTCCGAAGTTCATAAATGGCGACCGAAGTGAAGTTATGAGGCTTATCAAATCTTGCCGGAAACCAGTTATCATTGTTGATCGTCTCCACCTTGCGTTCCGTTCTGGACAAAGTATAGCTCACCCAGCCCGTTAGTTTCCCCTTGTTTTTTTTCAGATAAAACTCAGCACCATATGCCCGCCCTTTCCCAAAAAGCAAATCCCCTGTGACAAACTGGTTCAAGAGCAACTCTGAGCCGGGCACATAGTCGATCTGGTTATAAAGTTTTTTGTAATACACCTCAACCGATGCTTCATAAGTGTTATCCTTGAAATTCTGAAACCATCCTAACGCCACCTGATCCGCTTTTTCGGGCGCAATCAACGGCGAACTCAACGTCCACACATCGAGTGGCGAACTGGCAGCAGTATTGGACAGAAGATGCAGGTACTGCGCGGTACGGTTATAGCTTGCTTTAATAGAAGTGGTTGAATTCAAGCCGATATTAAGAGACGCCCTGGGCTCCCAATTGCCGTAACTTTTGATCACATCCCCTTTTTCGTATTCCGTCCCGGGAAACACCGGCAACTTGCGCTGACCTTTGTCTACTTCGATGTAATCATATTCGGTACCCGGTCCGAGGCTTCTGAAATAAGAATAGCGAACGCCGTACTGCAACGAAATCCGGTCTGAAAGTTTTTGCTCATTACCAATGTAAAGCGCCCATTCGTCAGCATACTTCGGTTCCAGGCTTATGTCCGTATTCTCACCTTCCGACACCGCAATCGCCTTTCCGGGACGTGTATCATAATAAATATATTGCCCACCGAAGGTCAGCTGATTGTTGGGTGTGAGGTAATAGGTAAAATCGGGTTTGATGCTGGTACTGATAATCTTGGATTTCCAGTCAAACTTATCCTTGGCATTCGGATCATTCTGATTTTGGCCGAGATTGTAGTCATAATTACTGTAATAACCAGTCAGGTTCATGAACAGCTTGTTGGAAAAAATATGGTTCCAACGGCCCGTAGCAGTGGCATTTCCCCAACCAAAACCGAAATCCCCACCTCCGAAAACATCTTTTCCGAAATAACCCGATGCATAAAAGGTATCCTTATCGCCCAACCGGTAATTTACTTTCGCGGTAAGGTCGTAAAAGAAAAACTTCGAGTCCTTCAGGTCTGAGTTCAGGAAAGGCTTGGCGAGTACATCGATATAAGATCTCCTCCCGGCAACAATAAATGAACCGTTTCCTTTGGCAAAAGGCTGCTCATAAGTAAGACGGGAAAAAATGGACCCGATACCTCCGTTGATTTCACGTTTTTTGGAATTACCTTCTTTCATCCGCACATCCAGGATAGAAGAAATCCGGCCGCCATACTGCGAAGGGATCCCCCCCTTTATCAGCTTCACATCCTTCACCGCATCCGGATTGAAAACAGAAAAGAACCCAAACAAGTGAGAGGAATTGTAAACCGGTGCTTCATCGAGCAACACCAGGTTTTGGGAAATATCACCTCCGCGGACATTAAATCCGGAAGCGCCTTCCCCAACTGTTGTAACACCCGGCAAAAGCTGAATACTGCGTATCAAATCCACTTCGCCAAGAAGTGCAGGCATTTTCCGGATGGTTTTCATTTCCACCTTGTTCACCGACATTTCAATACCTCTCACGTTTTCATCCGCCTTCTGGGTCGAAATCGTCACTTCCGCCAGTTCGTTGCTTTGGTCGGACATTTCGATGCTCACCGTCCTGTCAGCATCGAGCGCCACAGGCTTTTCTACCTTTTGATAACCGATATAACTAAACACGAGTGTGTAGGAACCGGCTGGCAGCGTAATGGAATAAAAACCATACGTATTGGTAACCACACCTGTTTCCGCCTCCCTAACGTACACAGATACGCCGATCAACCCCTCGCCGTTTGCCTGATCTTTGATGAATCCGCTGACTGTATGCCGGTCCTGGGCTACTACTGGAAACGTCAGGCTAAGCAAAAGCAGGACAAAGCAATTGTTGAGTATTTTATTTTTCATGTGCTAATAGATGGTAAGTTCTGTTGTGTTTAAACCTAAATTTCAAAAATTATCAGAAATTGAATTTTTCCCTTTTCTGAATGACAACTCAGCCGGGGTTTACCCTTTTGGTTTCTGATAAAAATATTCCGAGCCAATTTTACCGACGAACAAAGCACGTGTTTATGAGGATAATATCTTAGAAAAAAATGATGAACTGCCGAAAAAACGGAATAAGTGGGCAAAATGAAAAAATCAGGCACTTAAAAAGAATATAACTTTTTTAAGATATTTTTGACACCAAACCTTTGTCGGTGCATTTCGCAAGTAATGCTGCGGACGTTTCACCAAGCAATGGATGTACAAAATCAGGGGCGATTTCGGCCAGCGGTATTAATGTAAAAAGACGGTCCTGCAGACGTGGGTGAGGGAGGGTAAGCACGGCGGTATCGAGGATCAGGTCCTGATAATATAACAAGTCGATATCAATGACCCTGGCGCCCCAGCGTTCGTACCGGACACGTCCGAGCTCATGCTCGATGTCCAGGATGTTTCTTAGAACTTTTTCGGGGGCCAGTGAAGTTTCTGCCCGGATCACCTGGTTCAGAAAAGCAGGTTGATCCGTGATTCCCCAGGGTGCAGTTTCGTAAATAGATGATTCAATACTGATGTGCCCCACGTTTTTACTGATCAGATTACGTGCAGACTCCATGATCAGTAACCTGTCACCGAGGTTGGATCCGAGAAGAAGATAAATGCTGTTCAGACCTGCTATCATGGAGTATTGTAAAACAATCAGGTTGAAACACGAAAAAAAGGACTTCCCGGTTAAGAGAGAAGTCCTTTTTATAAAATCATTCTAATGTCTCAGAACGTAAGCGTTCCTTTGTCGTATGCTTTTTGTATAGTAGCTTCGATACCATTTTTATTGATGGTGCGAAGAGCAGAAGTAGCTACTTTCAACGTAACCCACTCTCCGGTTGAAGGAAGGAAGAAACGTTTCTTTTGCAAATTCGGGAAGAATTTACGTTTTGTTTTATTGTTAGCGTGAGAAACGTTATTTCCAACGCGAGTTCTTTTACCTGTAATTTGACAAACCTTAGCCATAACCTTGCAATTTTTCCAAATGAGGGTGCAAAGATGTGCAATTATTTTTCTTTGAGCAAGTGTAGGTAAAAATAATTTTTCAAAAAACCCCTGCTTACCATCTCATTCTGAACCCGACTCCATGAATATTATCAATCCGGATGTCGGGATCGCCGGACAGATATTTACGTAATCTTGAAATAAAAACATCCAGGCTACGTCCCATGAAATAATCATCATCTCCCCAGATCGCCTTCAGAAGTTCATCTCTCCTGATCACCTGATCTGTCCTTTCAGCCAGATATTTGAGCACTTCCGCCTCTCTGAAAGTGAGATTCTGACGGGTCTCATCAATTGTAAGGGTAAGTTTTTGAAAGTCAAATGCATACTTTCCTACCTGGCTGGAATTTACCTTAACCGGCACCGGCTGATCCGACTTGCTCCTGCGCAAAAAAACATCGATCCGTAATTTCAGTTCTTCGATGCTGAAAGGTTTGGTAACATAATCGTCGGCTCCGAGTTTAAGCCCTTTGATCTTATCCTCCTGAAGAGCCCTGGCCGTGAGAAAAAGGATCGGCACCTGGCTATCCGCGCTTCTGATCTTTTCGGCCAGGGTAAACCCGTCCATTTTCGGGAGCATGATATCCAGTACGCAAATATCGAAATGGTCTTTTCCGAAAAAGTCGAGTGCCTGTTTCCCGTCCACGGCATGCACTACCTCATAATCATACTCCTCCAGATTATCCTTGGTTGCAAAAGCCAGGTTCGGGTCGTCTTCGACGTATAAAATTTTCTTTTTCATGCCTGCGGAATCGTAATTTTAAATGTGCTGCCTTCGCCCAGTGTACTTTCAAGATCCAGCCGCCAGCGGTGCGCCCTGACGATCTGTTTCACATAACTAAGCCCGATCCCGAATCCTTTTACATTGTGCACATCACCATAAGGGATCCTGAAAAACTGGTTAAAGATTTTTTTCTGATACTCCGGCGCAATGCCGATGCCCTGGTCACGGACAGCTATCACAAGATTTTTGCCCTGATTATAAGTTTCCACAGCGACGTGCGGCACATCATTGGAATATTTCAGCGCATTGTCTATCAAGTTATTGATCACACATCTGAAATGAAAAGTATCAGCATCTATAAATGTATTTGACGCATTGCAATTGAACTTCACTTTGTCCTCAAAAGGCAGCAAAATGGACCGGATCATTTCTTCCGCGTTGAAGTTTTCCTTCTGCAAAGTCAGTACATCCCGCTCGGCCTTAGCCATCGATAAAACCATTTCAACCTGTCCCTGCAGGCGCAGAATTTCATCCTGCACGATCTGCACATATCTTTTGTGCCTGACCGGCTGCGTCACGATGTTTTCTGAGTTCAGTACATCCGCGGCGATCCGGATTGTTGAAATAGGCGTTTGCAATTCGTGGGTCATGTTATTGACAAAATCCCGCTGCACTTCCGATAATTGCTTTTGTCTCAAAATTATAAAAAGCGCATACGCAAAAAATGATACCGCCACGAGCACAAGAATCGACGACCATATTGCGCTGTTCATGCTCCCTGCGAAATAGGTTTCCTGTTCCGGAAAACGCACACCGAAGTAGTAGGGATACTTATCGGTTTTAATCCAGTTTGATGTCAGTGTCGCAGCCTTTTTATCATTGTCCTTTGTGCTGAGCGACATGCCATAACGCATACGGTTGGTTGTACAATCATAAATCCCCACCTCAAAATCAGTGATCAGATTATGCGTATGAAAGCTGTCTTTAATGAAAAGTTCGAGAAGATCAGGCTGCGTGGTAGCATTGGTGTTGACCAGAAAATATTCCGGGGAAAGCTGCTCCACAGGGTTTGTAGTCTGCATGACCCCACTCACTTTGGCCAGCTTTCCGGCCACATCCTGCAAGGCGACGTGAGCATTCTGATTAAACTGCCGGTGCCGCAGATCGAGGGCCTGTTTTACCCAAAATATCTGTGTGATAACCACCCCGCAGATCAGCAGCGCAGAAAATACAACAAGCAATTGAATGGTACGACGGGACATTTACTGTTACTGGTGTCAAAAATGAAACGCTAAGATATCATGGAATCGCAGGGCATGTCATGGAGATGCTATGTTTAACATTTCATTAACTTCTTATATTCCCTGCCCACCGTCGCTGATTTCTATAAATAGTATTGTACCAGCCCTTCCAAAGGTGATTTCAAAATCCGACCCGGTTTCAAGTCGGACTTCTGCAAGGCAGCTTTAAGGATATCCTGATAATAGTAAGCGACGGAACCCGTAAAATGTACCGGATACTTTTCGGGATCTTTATGTTTACAAATGTATTTTTTGATAAAAATCTGAAATGCTTCACGCACCAGATCATTGATGAAAGGAAGTTCAATATTGTCTGAGATGAATGTTGAAAATGAGGCAAAATAACGGTTAGGATACGGTTTTTTGTAAGCATGCTCCAATACCGACAGCCGGTTGATCTCAGGATATTCCGCAGCAAAGCTTTGATGAAGCGCCGCAGGCAACTCATTTTGCAGGTAATGTACAACCAGTGTTTTACCAAGATAAGACCCGCTTCCCTCGTCTCCCAGCCAAAAACCCAGTGATCCAATGGAATGGACAATATTTTTACCGTCGTAAAAAGCGTTATTGGCTCCCGTACCCAAAATACAGGCCAGTCCGGGTTCATGCCCGCATAGTCCGCGTGCAGCTCCCAACATATCCGAGGCAGTCTCAACGATCCGCGCAGATGTAATACAATGCTTCAATGCATCGTAAACCGGCCGCCCCGATTTTTCGTCCGCACAGCCGGCACCATAGAAAAATATACTGTCGATATCATCACCCAGATGCGGCAAAACTTCATTTTCCAGTACGGGGATGATTTCACCGGCCGTCTGATAAAAAGGATTAATTCCAGCAGATTGAAAGCGGATCATATCCGAGCCGGGATTGATGGCTACCCAGTCAGTTTTGGTAGATCCGCTGTCGGCTATTAGAAATGGGGTTGAATGCATTGTTTTTAACAGGCTGTCGGCTGCCAGCTTTTTTTGCCTCATTTTTGATGATTTTGAGCTTATTTCTTTGCGTATCTTACGTTCCGGCTAATTCAGTAGCTTTCCGATTTTGTCAAAACGTTCGAAAACTTTTTCGGTATGGGGGGCATCGCCAAGCTCTTTTGTCAAATCCTGCCCGGCCCAGTGTTCATAATGATGTCCGTTACGCCAGAGCCTCGATTTGCTCACATCATAAATAACCCCTTTGAACGCACACCAGATTTCTTCGCGGTCCTGCCCGTTCCGAAGCGCCAGTTGCGCCCTTGTATATTCTTTCATTAAATCCTTTTTTGGCTGCAATTTAATGATAACCACCTTTGCGCATGAAATAAAAATGATCTTGCCGGAATATTTTGATAATAAGACTAAAATGTAAGAACTTGGCGTTTTGTTAAGACAATCATGAAAAAATAATATGAAAAAAAGTTACTCTCTTCTTTGGTGTACATTGTTGGCTCTCACACTATTTGCCGCCGGTTGTAAGGAAAAGGTAAAACCAATATCAGAACGTATTGCCAAAGCATGGACCGCAGAAACAGTGAAACATGGGAGTACAGTTGTCTATTCAAAAGCAGGTTCCAGCACTGTACCTGGTTATTCGGGCTTCCGGCTTACATTAAATAATTCGTCCGGCACAAAAACTGTAACCTATACCGAGTGGAACGGAGATACATTTACCGGCACCTGGGACGTGGAAGGCGAAACCAAACTGGTCTTGAAAGGCCTTACTCCTCAGCCTACCGGCAGCGGCGGAACAATTGAATTTACTATTTCATCCCTTGACGATGCCAAGGTGGTTCTTACCAGGCTTACAGCCAGCCCAAAAACAGGCGGGACCATTAATGAATATACTTTGAGCAATCCATAGTTTTGAGATCCACAGGCTTCTGACCTGCGTAATCAAACAATGATATTTTACAAAAGCGAAGCTATTTTCTCCGGAAAGCGGCTTCGCTTTTTTTATTTAATTTTACGGAATGGAAACTAGAACCGAAATAAGCAGCCTGGGAGAATTCGGGCTTATCAAGAGAATTAATGAAGGTGTAAAAAATATGCTGCCGGATACGATTAAAGGAATAGGTGACGACGCGGCAGTTTTTGATATAGGGGAAGAATATGGTTTGTTAACATCCGATATGCTGCTTGAAGGCGTGCATTTCGACCTTACTTTTTTCCCTTTAAAACATCTTGGCTATAAAGCGATCGCTATCAATGTGTCGGACATTGCTGCAATGAACGGTGTTCCAAGGCAAGTGATTGTGAATCTCGCTCTGAGCAACCGATTTTCGGTAGAGGCAATAGATGAATTGTATTCTGGAATAAAAGCTGCCTGCTCAGATTTTAATGTCGACCTGGTTGGCGGCGATACTTCTTCCTCCCGATCAGGACTATTGATTTCGGTCAGCGTTTTTGGCAAGATTAAAAAAGACAAAATTACTTATCGGAACACCGCCAAACCGAATGACCTGCTGTGTGTCACAGGCGATCTTGGTGGAGCTTACCTTGGTTTGCAATTATTGGAAAGGGAAAAACAGGTTTTTCTGGCCAATCCGGAAATGCAGCCGGAGCTGGAAGGAAAGGATTATGTAGTACAACGCCAGTTGCGCCCGGAAGCGCGTATGGACGTGATCTATGAACTGGAAGAAGCCGGCGTGATACCTACGTCCATGATCGACGTCTCCGATGGCCTGGCCTCTGATCTGCTGCATATTTGCGCACAGTCGCAGGTAGGAGCGGTTGTGGTAGAAGAAAGACTGCCCATAGACGAACAAACTTACCTGGCTGCATCCGAGCTCAACATCGGACCGGTGACGGCAGCTTTGAACGGAGGAGAAGATTATGAGCTGCTTTTTACCGTTTCTCAAACTTCTTATGAGCTCATTAAGAACAACCCGAAAATTAGCGTAATCGGTTATATAACCGACAATAAAGAGGAAATTGTACTCCATACCAAAGCAGATAGTCGCGTGCCTATCACAGCCCAGGGATGGACATAAAACAAATCGAGTCTGTAATGCCAAGCAGCATAGCCAAACCGGTTATGCTGCTTTTTTATTCCACTAGCTCATAAAACAAACTCTATGTAAGCAGCCAAAAACATGACGCAACCGGTAGGTGCCTTTCATCGTACTAACAACAAAACCAATTCATCTCTAACAATAAAATAAAATACGATGAAATTATTTCCATTAACCCGCATGCTTTTGGCCGTGGGATTTCTGCTGGCAGTCAGCATTTCCTGCTCTGACGATGACGACACGCCTGATCCGGTAGAGACATTCGACATTCAGGAAAAAGACAGTAAAGCCGGGAAGGTTTTAACTGACAAAGACGGAAAAACGCTGTACTTTTTCACAAAAGATGTTGCCGGAATGTCCGCCTGCTCCGGTAACTGCCTTGCCAACTGGCCAGTATTTACCGTCGCGAACCCCAAGTTGGGCGCAGGATTAAATGCGGCGGATTTCGGAACAATCACACGGGCAGAGGGCGGAACGCAGGTAACTTACAAAGGCTGGCCATTGTATTATTTCAAAAATGATGCAGCGGCCGGAGATGTGAACGGTGAAAATGTGGGTGGTATATGGTTTGTTGCCCGCACGAGCTACTCTTTGATGCTGGGTAATGCGCAGCTGGTAGGCAATGATGGCAAATCGTATAAATCGGACTATACCGAAGGAACGGGAGAAACTCAATTCTTGGTTGATGACCTCGGTCGCACGCTTTATGCTTTCGCAAACGATAAAAAGAATAAAAACAATTTTACCAAGCCAGATTTCAGCAATGATGCTGTTTGGCCGGTATACACCGCCGAGTTGAAAGATATACCATCTGCAATTGACAAAACACTTTTCGGTGTGATCGATGTTTTTGGTAAAAAACAACTTACCTACAAAGGCTGGCCATTATATTATTTTGGATTAGATGCGATGGTTCGTGGTGCTACCAAGGGGGTTAGCGTTCCGAGGCCGGGAGTCTGGCCAATTGTCAATAAGGATTCACCAAATGCGCCTGACTAAATTGCAATTTGTTACAAAGTAATGAAAAGTGGCTTTCCGCATGGATCGCCACTTTTTTAGTGAACGGCCTTAAAATTACATTGTTTACCTGCCCCAGCCGGTGATCAGGTTTTCGAATTTTTCCTGCAGAAAGAGTGTACGTTTTCCCGCCAGTCCATCCGCCACAGGCAGTTCGCCGATCTGAACTACTGGCATTACCCACTTAGTTGTGCTTGTTGTGAAAATCTCATCCGCGGTTACCACTTCTCTGTAAGTCACCGGACGCACTTCTATCTCAAAATCCGATGCGGCGAGTTCCAACACAACCCGGCGCGTAATCCCATTTAAAATATTGCGGTCAGAGGTAATCAGCTTGTCCCCGCTGAAAATAAAAATATTGCTTCTGGTAAGCTCGCTCACTTCTCCGTCCTTGTGAAACAACAGATCGGCTGCCTGCTGCCTTCGCATTTCTTCCGCCATGAGCACCATGTGTACGTAGTTCGTAGTTTTGACCTCCGGCAGGTCACGCACATATTCGTAAGGCAGTACTTTTATTCCTTTCAGCCTCCCCGCGGGATTATCCTGCGGAAGCGGCTCCGTCCGAATCAGGAAATTAGGTTCTACGACATTTACACTATCCGGCGCATACCCGCCCGTCAGTACAAAGCGAAAAGCAACTTCGTTTTCACCCGACATGGCCAGTAAGTCCGCCAGTACTTTTTCGGTTTCCCCCTGCGTGGCAGGCAAAGTCAGTTTGAGCAAACGGGCCGAATTTTCAAATCGCTGCCAGTAATCATTCCATCGGAACGGTACGCCATTGTATGTCCTGAAATAATCAAATAATCCAAAACCGCGCAGCAGTCCCAGGTCGTTCGTTTTGAAAACAGGGCTGTCAATTGGTAAGATCTCCCCGTTGAAATATTGATAAAAAGGCATACAACTGATCGGTTAAATACAATGCGCACTGAATCCCAAATATATTGAAATGTTCGCGTTTACTTCGGAATCACCGGAAACCGGACATTTTTTCCTATTTTGCAAACATCTCCGAACTGGAAAACCGTTATCCTTAAATCTCGCAGGAACTGTGATTAGCGCAGCTCTTTATTATACTTCGAATGATTAACCCTGAACAATTACTCCAGAAACTGCAAACCGAGTTCGATCAGCATGTTTATGGTGAAAATCCCGCAGAACTATACGAGCCTATCAAATACATCATGTCCCTGGGCGGTAAACGCTTTCGGCCGCTGCTCACGCTGCTGGCGGCCTCTATCTATACAAACGAGTGGGAAAAGGCGCTGAAACCGGCGATGGCCGTAGAGGTTTTTCACAATTTCACTTTGATGCACGATGATATTATGGACCAGGCACCGCTCAGGCGCGGAAATCCGACCGTACATCAAAAATGGAATGCCAACACTGCAATATTGTCGGGAGATGTAATGTTGATCAAAGCCTATGACCTCCTGCTGGATATACCGAAAGAGCAGCTTCGCAGGGTATTGTCGCGCTTCAACCAAACCGCGGCGGAGGTTTGTGAGGGTCAGCAGCTGGACATGAATTTCGAGACACGCTGGGATGTTACCGAAGAAGAATATCTTGGCATGATCCGTCTTAAAACATCGGTTTTACTTGGTTTTGCAATGGAACTGGGAGGGATCGTAGGTGGTGCAGATGATCATTCAACGCAGTTGTTATACGCCGCCGGAGAAAATATGGGGATCGGGTTTCAGCTCAAAGATGACCTCCTGGATGTGTACGGAGACCCTTCCAAGTTCGGGAAACAGGTAGGCGGTGATATTATTTCCAATAAAAAGACTTTCCTGCTGATTGAAGCACTTTCCAAGGCAACGGGAGAAACAAAAATTGAACTGGAAAAATGGATCTCCCTGAAAACTTTCGACAAAAGTGAAAAAGTGGAGGCGGTCAGCGCTATTTACGAGACATTGGATATACGTACTTTTACAGGACAAAAGATCCGCGAATATTTCACGCGCGGTATCAGCAGCCTTGAACAACTTAACATCAGCAGCGAACGGAAAGAGCCGCTACTGGAATTTGTCCACAAGCTGGTCGACCGAGAAAATTAATTAACCGGGCCGGCTATTTTTAAATTAGATAAAACAGATAAAAACCATGTCAATTACCCTCATACTTGTGATCATTACCTGCGGGATCAGTTATTATGCTTTTAATAACCCCAGCCTGATGGAAAAGCTGATCCTGAATCCCTACAAAGTAACCAAACGCAATGAGTACTACCGATTTGTGACATCCGGATTTGTTCACGCTGATTTCGGGCACCTGATCTTCAATATGCTCAGTTTGTGGTTTGTAGGAGAAGGCATTGAGCGGCTTTTCTCAATGCTTTTCGGCCCGAACGGTTCTATTTATTACCTGTTCCTGTACATCGTCGGGATCATCGTGTCGGATATCCCCACGTTCCTGAAACATCGTAACAGTTCAAACTACAACTCTCTGGGTGCGTCGGGCGGCGTTTCGGCGGTTCTTTTTGCAGCTATTCTGTATGCACCGCTGATGAGTATATGCCTCTACTTTTTTATATGTATGCCCGGATTTATCTTCGGACTGCTGTTTTTAGGCTATTCTTTTTATGAATCCAAAAGAGGTACAAGCTATGTAAACCACAGCGCGCACATGTTCGGCGCTATTTTCGGAATGGTGTTTATGGCTATTGTTTATCCGAGTGCGGTACCGCAATTTTTTGCACAGATCCTGAGCTGGAGACTATTTTAATTCCGCCAGCACGGTAATACTACCAACAGTCTTATCCTGAAGATTAACCTTTATTTCTGCGTCGAGAGGCAGGAAGATATCGACTCTTGAGCCAAACTTGATAAAACCCATCTCCGTACTCTGCTCTACTTTGTCGCCTTCTTTCACGTACCAGCGGATACGCCGTGCGGCAGCTCCTGCGATCTGACGGAATAAAATATCAACGCCCTCAATGGTACGGATTACAATTGTTGTACGCTCATTGTCGGTACTTGATTTGGGGTGCCAGGCAACAAGATAAAGCCCGGGATGGTATTTAAAATACTGAATTACCCCGCTGATCGGGTTCCAGTTGATATGCACATTGAGCGGTGACATAAATATGCTGATCTGCCTCCTCGGGCCTTTGAAATACTCATTTTCTACAATTTCCTCGATCACCACCACTTTTCCGTCACAGGGAGCAACGATCTGGCGGTCGCTTTTATGGACGGTTCTTTTCGGAACACGGAAAAATTGCACGACAAGCAGAAAAACAAAGATACTAGCCACCAGCACAATACGTGGGATCCAGTAGCCTTCCGGAAGAAGAAAACGGATACCCAAATTGATCAATATCAATACGATGGCTGTTACCGCCATTATTGTATATCCTTCTCTGTGCAATTTCATCTAGTGTAAGTTTCGTTTAAAAATGGCCTTTAAAATACAAATATCGTATAAATACTGATTTACTTTCAATCAAAAAGGCCCTGCCAACCCGTTTTGGGAAGGCAGGGCCAAGTTTTTTCAGAAAACAGTTAAGAAATTCACTGGCTACTCAATCACCACACAATCCCCATTCTTCACTTCGTGCTCAACCTTTTTAAATTTAACATCCCTTAAAATACGTCCGTCACGGTATTGAACGGAAACTTTCTGATTTCTGTCCGCAATCTTGATCGTCCTTACAGGCTGGGTCTTTGTAGTGGATTCCATCTGGCGACCGTATTCATTTGGGCCGTCAAGTTCCGGCGTTTCGAATTCCTCTTCACGGTTGGTATGCAACGCAGGTGCAGGCGCCGGGCGACGTACCGTCTGTTGAACCGCCGTAGCAGGAACCGCTTCTTCCTGAGGGATATCTGCCTTCATCAGGAACGAAATCATGTCGAAATTTACTTTGCTCAAAAAGCGTTTGAACAATTCAACAGATTCAAATTTATAGATCAGTAATGGATCTTTCTGTTCGAACACGGCATTCTGAACGGATTGCTTCAAATCGTCCATCTCGCGCAAATGCTCTTTCCACTCCTGATCGATCAACGAAAGTACAATCGCTTTTTCCATTTCGTGCGTGATTTCACGGCCCTCATTTTCAAGAGCCTTTTTGAGACCAACCACAACGCCCGTTTGCCTGATACCATCGCTAAACGGAATCATGATTTCGGTAATCGTGCCACCGCGCTCTGCGTGGATAGATCCGAGTACCGGAAGGGCTTTTTGGGAAATAGCCGAATTTTTTTCCTGATACTGCTTTTCCGCAGCTTCATAGAGTTTTTGAGAACGATCGGCTGGTTTGAAAGCAGCATATTCATGCTCGGTATATGGCAGTTCCATTCCCAGCGTGGTAATAGCCGCCAGTTCCAGTTCGGCATAAGTACCAGCTGTGCTTACCAGCTCATCGCAAACATCATATAAAGTATTGGCTATATCCACCGCCAGACGTTCTCCGAAAAGCGCATTGCGGCGACGTGTATAAATCGCATCACGCTGATAGTTCATGACATCGTCATATTCCAGCAAGCGCTTCCGCATACCAAAGTTGTTTTCTTCTACTTTTTTCTGAGCACGCTCGATCGATTTCGTGATCATGCCGCTCTGGATCACTTCTCCCTCTTCCAGCCCCATCCGGTCCATTACCTTCGCCATCCGGTCGGACCCGAACAAACGCATCAGGTTATCTTCCAGCGAAACGAAGAATTGAGATGAACCCGGGTCACCCTGACGTCCCGAACGACCTCTCAACTGCCTGTCGACACGGCGGCTTTCGTGGCGCTCCGTACCGATAATGGCAAGACCGCCCGCCTGTTTGGATTCCGGTGTCAGTTTTATATCCGTACCACGGCCGGCCATGTTCGTCGCGATAGTCACAGTACCGGGCTTACCAGCTTCGGCAACAACTTCCGCTTCTTTCTGATGTTGCTTTGCGTTCAGTACCTGGTGCTGAATTTTACGCAGTGTAAGCATCCGGCTGATGATCTCGGAATTTTCAACCGAAGTTGTACCGACCAAAACAGGCCTTCCGGCTTCAACCAGCTCTACGATCTCATCTGTTACCGCATTGTATTTCTCACGTACCGAACGGTAAACTTTATCCTCATGATCTTTACGGACCGCACTCACATTCGTTGGAATGGATACTACGTCCAGTTTGTAAATTTCCCAGAACTCGCCCGCTTCCGTTTCCGCAGTACCCGTCATACCAGCCAGCTTGTGGTACATACGAAAGTAATTCTGCAGGGTTACGGTCGCATAAGTTTGCGTAGCATCTTCAACCCTTACACTTTCCTTCGCTTCAATCGCCTGATGCAGACCATCGGAGTAGCGACGGCCATCCATAATACGACCGGTCTGTTCATCAACGATCTTTACCTTTCCGTCCATGATCACGTATTCCACATCTTTTTCAAAAAGCGTGAATGCTTTCAAAAGCTGGTTTACTGTATGGATACGGGCGGTTTTTACAGAATAATCACGGATGAGGGCTTCTTTTTTCAAGATTCGCTCCTGCTCTGTGAGTGAAGGATCTTTTTCAATCACATCCAGATCGACAGCGATATCCGGTAAAATGAAGAAATTGGTTTCATCAGATTCTCCTGTCAGGAAATCGATCCCTTTTTCTGTTAGCTCAATGCTGTTGTGACGCTCATCAATAGTAAAATAAAGAGGTGCATCGGCCACCGGCATTAATTTCTGATTTTCGGCCAGGTGTATTGACTCCGATTCCTGCATCAATGCTTTGATCCCCGATTCACTCAGGTACTTGATCAAAGGCTTGTATTTTGGCATACCTCTATGTGCCCTGAACAATGCAAGCGCTCCTTCTTTTTTATCACCGGCAGCGATTTTTTTCTTCGCATCATTCAGAAAATCCATGGCCAGTTTTTTCTGAGCCTCTACAATCCTGGCTACACGTGGCTTTAATTCAAGATACTCCTGCTCGTCGCCGCGAGGTACCGGGCCGCTGATGATCAAAGGTGTACGTGCATCATCGATCAACACGGAGTCAACCTCATCGACCATCGCGAAATGATGCTTGCGCTGAACGAGTTCTTCGGGCGTTCGTGACATATTGTCACGGAGGTAATCAAAACCGAACTCATTATTGGTACCGTAGGTAAGGTCCGCTTTGTAAGCATTTCTGCGGGCAACGGTATTAGGTTGGTGGCGGTCGATACAATCGACACTCATGCCGTGGAACTCAAAAAGAGGCGCATTCCACTCCGCATCACGCTTGGCTAGATAGTCGTTGACGGTTACAATGTGAACTCCTTGTCCGGCCAGGGCATTAAGGAAAGCCGGCAGGGTTGCTACCAATGTTTTACCTTCACCCGTTGCCATTTCAGAAATTTTCCCCTGGTGCAAAACCACACCACCAATCAGCTGAACGTCATAATGTAACATGCTCCATTTGATAGGCTGGCCGATCACATCCCAGGTCGTGTTCCAGAATGCCTTGTCTCCCTCAATCGTCACGTGTGATTTTCTGGTGGCTATTTCACGGTCAAAAAACGAAGCAGTTACTTCGATTTTTTCATTATCCTTGAAACGGCGTGCGGTGTCCTTTACTATTGCAAATGCCTTTGGAAGAATATCCAGAAGAACCCTTTCAAGCTCTTTATTCCGATCCAGTTCCAGGGCATCGATTTTTTTAAAGATAGCTTCCTTGCTGTCCACATTCGGCTCGTCGTTTGCTTGTTGTCTCAAAGCGGCAATCTGATCGTCGATAGATTGAAGTTGATTAGCAATATGCTGTTTCAGACCTTCAGACTGAGCACGTAATTCATCATTGGTGAGCGAGGCCAGCAAGGCGTATTCGGCATTCACTTTATCAACATACGGGGTTAACTCCTTTAAATCCCGTTCTGATTTTGTACCAAATAGCTTCGAAAATATTTTAAACATGACTTTTTATATAATGTTTTAATCGTTCATTTTATTCAAAAATATTGAGCCTGCATCCGTTCTGATGTCAGTTTGTCAGCAAAGCTATCATTTTCAACCTCAAAGGTAATTCATTGACCATACTATTCTGCAACATCTTTAAGAATCCTAATAGAACTCTAATTTTTTTGTAACCATTTTCAAAACATGCCCTTTCCGGCAATCCATGACCACACATGTCAACTTCTGACCATCCTTAATCACCAAAATCCGCCCAACTTCACTTCCAGGAACCGTTTGTAAAGAAAAAATAGCCTACTTGGTAATACATAGTACCTTTGAATCAACAATAACAAAACGCAATAGCCATGAACAGCAATAGATTATTTCGCAATACCAATAACAAGATGATTGGTGGTGTAGCTTCCGGCCTGGCCGACTACTTCCAAATTGATGTCACAATCGTAAGGGTACTTTTCGTAATGGCAATTTTTATCCCATTTTCGTTCCCGATCGTATTGTTCTATATCATTCTCTGGATCGTGATGCCGGACATTGCAAAGCAGCCTAAATCATTGGAGGAAAGGCATATTTCCTCATAAAATTAAAGGCTCCATCAGTAAAAGTCAGGTAGTTGCAAACCGCAGGAAAACAAATTTCTGCGGTTTGTTGTTTTACTTTTAATTGCTACTTTTACCTATGGTATGCAGGCATACTACTTCAATATTCCCCCTTTTTTCGTTGACCTAAAACCACATTAATATGAACGCATATATTGTAGCCGGATACCGCAGCGCAGTCGGAAAAGCAACCCGCGGCGGTTTCCGTTTTACACGTCCTGATGATCTGGGAGCAAAAGTGATTAAGTATTTGCTCGAAAAACTACCGGAACTCGATCCCGCCAGAGTGGACGATGTGATTGTGGGAAATGCAGTACCGGAGGCGGAGCAGGGTATGCAGATGGGACGGTACGTAGCACTGCTGGCTCTCCCTAAGAATGTTTCAGGTATTACGATCAATCGTTATTGCGGCTCGGGCGTGGAGGCAATTGCAATGGCGGCGGCCAAAATTCATGCTGGAATGGCGGAATGTATCATAGCAGGAGGAACGGAATCCATGTCAATGGTGCCAACGATGGGCTGGAAAACCGCTCTTAACTATGAAATCGCGCATAGTAATCCTGATTATTATCTGAGTATGGGACTTACCGCGGAGCAGGTTGCCAAGGATTACAATATCAGCCGGGAAAAGCAAGATGAATTTTCATTTCAGTCGCATCAGAAAGCGTTGAGGGCCCAGAAAGAAGGCTGGTTCGCAGATGGTATAGTCCCTGTAACCGTTACGGAAACGTATTTTGACGCTGCATCCGGCAAGAAAAAAACAAAAGAAATCACAATCAGCCAGGATGAAGGCCCAAGAGCTGATACATCTTTGGAGGCTTTAAATAAACTCAAACCGGTTTTTGCAGCCGGAGGATCTGTGACCGCCGGCAATTCTTCACAAACTTCAGACGGAGCTGCTTTCGTAGTAGTCATGTCCGAAAAAATGGTGAATGAGCTCAATTTGAAACCTGTGGCACGAATGCTATCTTATGCAACGGCAGGCGTAGATCCCCGGGTTATGGGCATCGGACCGGTAGCTGCTATTCCGCTGGCACTGAAACAGGCTGGCCTGAAATTGAATGACATTGAGCAGATAGAGCTTAATGAAGCCTTTGCAGCGCAGTCACTGGCTGTAATTCAGGAAGTTGGGATCAACCCCGAAATCGTTAACCCAAACGGCGGCGCGATTGCGATCGGCCATGCTTTGGGGTCCACCGGGGCCCGGTTGTCGGTACAGCTGATTAACGAAATGCGCCGACAAAACCAGAAATATGGTATGGTAACCGCCTGTGTAGGGGGTGGCCAGGGCGTGGCCGGGATTTATGAAAGATTGAATTAAAGCCCTAAGTCGTCAAAATCATTATTTTCCAGGTCTCGGCGGAAGTGCTGTTTGTCTTCCGCCGAGAATCTTTATTTTTGCCCGATCAATCATGCCCGTCTCTTCATGGATGTATCCATTATTATTATTAATTACAGAACTCCTCAGCTAATAATCAACTGTTTACATTCCATATATCAGTTTACTTCTGATGTGAATTTTGAAGTGATCGTTGTAGATAATGACCCGGAAAACGGCGGCGGGGCATTGATCAGAGAGCGCTTTCCAGACATAAAATGGATTGACATGGCTTTTAATTCGGGGTTCGGGATTGCCAATAATAAAGGAATGTCGGAGGCGGAAGGAAAGTATTTGCTGCTACTCAATGCCGACACCCTGGTGTCGGATAATGTCATCGGCAGGTGTTTTGAAAAAATGAACAAACGACAGGATGTAATTGCCTGCGGAGCCCTACAATATTATGCGGACGGCACGCCGATGCCGTTTTACAAAAGCTTTAACGAATTCCGCAAGACGTTTTTTATCCTTCCTCCAAACCGAGTGATCGGTAAAGTCATCGACTGGCTTTATCCTGAGCCAAAACATAGCGACCCGGATCAGTATGATTGGCTCGTTGGCGCATTTATGTTTGTACGTAGGGAAGGATTTGAAAAAACCGGCGGTTTCAGCGACAATTTTTTTATGTACGGAGAGGATGTGGAATGGTCGGGCAGGCTGGGAAAGCTGGGCAAGCTGTGTTACTTCAAAGACTGCACATTCATACACCTGGAAAACAATAACCCCTTCCGGCGCACCAATATTTCATGGATCAACCGGTTCAGCACGCAAATGCAGGTATCCAATTTTTTGTGGATCCGGAAGCAGTACGGGATATTTCAGTACTTGATGCTGATCACGCATTACTTAACAATGACACCGGTGGTTTTTATCTGGAAAATGTTTTTCAATTTGAAAAAATACGGGAATCCATTGAGAGAATTAAAGACACAACACATTTATGCAAGAAAAATCTATGTCCTTCTGAAGTACTTCCGGAAAACCTTATTTTTGGGGAAAGGACAGTTTAAAATCAAACCAAATGAGAACATAGATTTGCTAACATCTTCTACATGAAACAAGTAAAAAAAAGAATTCTCTTTTTTACACCCTATGCCACACGCACCGGATCGGAGATGATGCTCCTTTATATCGTTAAAAAGATTGACCGCAGCCGCTTTGATATAGGTATTGTAAGTTTTGCCAATGGTGAGCTGCTCAAAGAATTTCCGGAGGATGTTCCGGTTTTCATTGCTCCGAGGAAATTCAATGTCCTGCAAAAAATCTCATATCACCTCGGCAGAAACCCTACCCTGAGATACCTTCAAAAACTCGCAAAAGAATTCAAGGCTGATTTTTGGTATGTAAATACAACCATGATCCCCGAAACAATCATTGTTGCGAAAGAATTTTCTATCAAAGTTGTCACACATTTTCATGAACTGCCGCTGACCTACGCTTACCTGAGCGGGACGGACTTCAAAAGTATCATCAACTATTCGCACCTTCTGATCGGATGCTCCCAAACCACCTGCGATGCCCTGAAAAATGCCGGTGCCAAAAATATAGGACTACTGTACTCCTTCATTGATAACACCAAAGTCGTACACGATGCAACCCGGACCTTGGCTCTGAGAGAAAACCTGGGGATTCCCCGCAATGACTTTATCTGGATATTGTCGGGCATGACCTCCGAGCGAAAAGGTTTTGATATGTTACCGGATATTGCACAAGAATTGAATGATCCTCACGTTCATTTGATATGGGTGGGTGACAGGATCGACGACGGACTGGTATATTACACCGAGCAACGCTGCCTCCATTCCGGCTTGCGAACCAGAGTTCACCTGGTCGGAAAGCAAAAAGACGACTATTATAATTACCTCAATCTAGGAGACGGTTTTTTGCTTACTTCCCGCCAGGACCCCTTTCCGCTGGTTATGATAGAAGCTGCCCTGCTCGGCAAGCCTATTGTTTCATTTCCTTCGGGCGGGGCTTCGGAATTCATTCAGGATGGAATGGGGATTGTTACTGAAGAGCTGAGTGTGAGACAGATGGTCTCGGCTATGCGCGCGATCATGGAAGGGAAAATAGCTACTGATCCGTCAAAAAGTGTAGAAGTGGCAAGTCTTTTCAATGTAGAAAATGGTTATAACAACTGGATCGGATTAATTGACCAAACTCAATAGCATGTACAAATCTACGCCTGTCTTTAATTTAATATGTAAAATCCCGCACTTGTTCATTTGTTGGGTTATTTCCATACAATTAGTTTCGGCGCAGACACATACCAGAACAACTGAGGCCGATCCCCAGCGCTACCTTGCGCTCATGCTTCTCAACCTGACTGCTCCCAACGACAGAGGGCCCGAACCAGACCTGATCCGGACCGCCAGCCAATTGGGCCTGAATGCAGTTTACATTACCATACCCTGGGACAAGGTTTATTACAATTCCCCGACCGAAACTCCGCAGTGGGCCAAGTACGATGAGCAAATTAAAATTGCGACGGACCTTGGTATGAAGGTCGCACTGAGAATTCATCTTGGCCGCTATAACACCCGTATAAATGGTTTCTGGAACGTTGCCGACAATCAGGTGAGCCAGTCGAACCAGCCGCTGGTGAGTGGATATGGTGATACTTTCTTTGGATTTGACAATCAAACTCTTGTTAATAAAGGAATTGACTTTGTAAAAGAAACTGTAAACAGATACAAACATCTCCAGACCGAGAATAAGCTTTTGTATGTTTCCGTCACCAACACGTCCACGCAGGAAGGTGAATATCCCGGCGGTATTATTCTCAATGGAAAAGAGCAGTCTGCCGCATTTGATTATTCCAAATCCATGATAGCAGGTTTTCAGACCTGGTTACAGACAAATTATAAAAAAATCCAGCGCCTCAATTTTTTATGGGGAACTTCCTACAAATCTTTTGCAAATGCCACGGCTCCTTCCACTCCCTGGGAACCGGGAGACTCCTTCAAGCAGCGGGCCGGAAAGGACTGGTACATTTACCGCCACATTATTCTTAAAAAATATACCGAGCAAATGATCGCCGCTGTGAAATCGGTGAATGGTAACATTAAGTTTGTCTCCGACTACGGCTCGGTTTTTGACACACAGTCGGCAGTGAGGGGAACACTGGGATTCAGGGACTTGAATGAAAAGTCAGACGGTATCAAGATCAATGATAACCTGGCTTCACACGACCACCGCTGGTCTGTTGATATTCTGAAAAGCAGCGCTCCGGCTAATTTTATAACGGCCAATGAGTTGTTTGTCAATGCATACTTTGATAACAACGCCCACCTGAAACAGATCAATGAGAATTTTGAACATGGCGCCAATGTGGTAGCAGTAGTAATATCCGCTACCGACCAGATGTCCAGGTCCGAGTCATTTCTAAGACAAGCTGCGTCGAATTGGCTCAATAAACCGTTGACCCCGATCATCTACAATGAATCTGTAGGTTACCGGCTGTCCGCCGCAGTGGAAAAGGGGGGGCCGTTGAATGTGGTTTACAGCGAATGGGCAAAACGCGCCTATGCCGATCCTGCCAATCCGAGGCCTGTTCGGGTCAATCTGGATGAGGATTTGCTTTCACCTTCGTATTGGGATGATGCCACCAACTACGATCCTTACGTTTTCCGCCCGGTCCCGATGCAGATCATTCCGATCAATAAAGATTTTACCTACCGACTGCCAATGGATACGTTTTCGGACGTGGACGGTACTATCGTCCGGATGGATGTGGGTACACTGCCATCTTGGCTAAGATACGAATCGGGGCAGCTGAGAGGGAGACCCACTGCATTGGGCGACTTCCGGATTTTGGTAAAAGGTATCGATGATGAGGGCGGATCAGCAGAAGCATATCTGACGGTCCGGGTGGATGAGCGCGAAAATACCAACAAGCCGCCCACTGTCAGCAGCAATTTTACCAACCAGCTTGTAGCGGTCAGTCAACCTTTTACATTGACAATCCCGAAAGGTGCGTTTATAGACAGCGATGGACAGATCACCAACATTGAAGCGGGCGGACTTCCTTCCTGGCTTAATTTTTCGAACGGAGTACTCAGCGGGACACCAGCCAGCGTCGGAGAATACAGGATTATTCTCAAAGCGTATGACAATCTTACTGCCTTCGTCGAAACCTATTTTACCATCAAGGTCGTAGAACCCCAGTACCTGAACTCCCCTCCTTATGCGAGTGGCACGCTGCCGGTCAAATATGCCCAGCTCAATATGCCCTTCAACTACATTCTTCCTAACGGTATTTTTGGAGATCCCGATGGTTATATTTCATCAATTTCCTTGCAAAACCGTCCTTCCTGGCTTGATTTTTCATTAAATGTCTTTTCGGGAACACCGACCGAGGAAGGGGAATACCGGCTGATCGTTCGGGCCTATGACAATTCAGGGGCTTATGTAGAAATCCCGTTTATTATCAAAGTTGAAATTCCAAGAATACGATTTGAACTGACAAGAGGGGGCAGTAAGGTAGATCAGCAAGTTTTACAACCACTGGCTGCCGATGATGTGCTTCCCGCCAGTGAATTACCTCCATTGCTGAATATTCTGGCTTATGGAAATTTCGAGTTCGACGAAGTAGCTTTTGACCTGAACGGGCCCTACCGCAAAAAATCCAAAACCTCAAAATTCCCATACGCACTTTACGAAAATGCGTCAGGTTTTGCACCTTATATCGGCCGGTACACGCTCACAGTTACCGCCTCCAAGCAAGACTCAGCCATTATTTCAAATTCCATACAGTTCAGTATTTCCTATGGTGACTCGGTAAATATTACGCGGGATATGGAAGAATGGGCTTTTTATCCCAACCCGTTGGAGGATATTCTGAATATAAAATTGCCGGTGCAACAGGCCGCCACTGAAATCGAGTATTCTCTTATCACGGTTTCAGGGAAACGAATGCAAATCCCTAAAAGCTACGTAACGGTGGCCGATGATCTGGCCAATATCGACTTAACCACGCTCCGTGTCCCTGCTGGCATCTATTTTATCCGTCTGGAAGACAAAGGCTCGCTTTTGAAACAATTTAAAATATTCAAAAAGTAATCTGCCCCGGTCCTGGCCGGTTTTAATTTTTCCGGTGTTTTGCCTGCTTGAAATATTAATGATTTATATTTGTGTTGCGCGCAAATAGTATGCAAGCATACCTTTAATTTAACCTTTACTCTTAAAAATTCATAAAGACATGGCCGTTGCAGAGGATAACAAAACGACTATTAAAGGAGGGGAATTTTTGATTAAGGAGACATCTGCTTCACAGGTTTTTATTCCCGAAGAATTTACCGAAGAGCAAAAAATGATAGCAGATACCTGCCGAGATTTCCTGGGCAAGGAAATCTGGCCACGTCTCGATGAGATCGACCAGGCAAAAAGCACTGAACTCATTTCCGGTCTGATGGACAAAGCCGGAGAACTGGGCCTGCTTGGAACAGCCGTTCCTGAGGAATACGGAGGTTTCGGGATGAATTTCAATACTTCCATGCTCGTGGCGGAAGCGACGGGTGCGGGTAATTCTTTTTCTGTCGCACTTTCCGCACATACCGGCATCGGAACATTACCGATTCTTTATTATGGTGATGAAAACCAGAAAACAAAATACTTGCCTAAACTGGCTTCGGGAGAGTGGAAAGCGGCCTACTGTCTGACAGAGCCGGATTCCGGTTCGGATGCCAACTCAGGGAAAACCAAAGCTGTCCTGACTGGTGACGGAAAGTACTATGCGATTACCGGCCAGAAAATGTGGATCACCAACGGCGGCTTCGCAGATATCTTTATTGTCTTCGCCAAAATCGAAGAGAATGGAAAATCCGACAAAAACCTGACGGCTTTCATTATTGAAAAGTCTTTTGGCGGCATTACCATGAATGAGCCCGAACACAAAATGGGCATCAAGGGATCGGACACGCGGCAGATTTTTTTCAATGATTGCCTTGTTCCGATTGAAAACATGCTTTCCGAACGTGAAAACGGATTCAAAATCGCTGTAAATATTCTGAATATCGGCCGTATCAAATTGTCTGCCGCGGCATTGGGCGGGGCAAAACTCGTTGCGAAGCAAGCGATTAATTATGCTAATGAACGTAAACAGTTCGGTACGACCATCGCTAATTTCGGGGCTATAAAACACAAACTGGCTGAAATAGCGGTCGGGATGTTTGCTACGGAATCGGCTGCTTACCGTGTCGGCCAGAATATCGACGACCTGATTGCCGCATTTCAGGAGAAAGGAATGCCCGACTCCCAGTCGAAACTGAAAGCCCTGGAAGAACTTGCTATCGAATGCGCCATCATGAAAGTGCATGGTTCCGAAGTGCTTGATTTCGTCGTCGACGAAGGTGTACAGATTTATGGTGGAATGGGCTTTTCTGCCGACGCTCCTATGGACCGTGCTTATCGTGACAGCCGGATCAACCGTATTTTTGAAGGTACCAATGAGATAAACCGCCTTCTGATCGTAGACATGCTCCTTAAGCGTACCATGAAAGGACAACTTGACCTCATGGGCCCGGCCACGGCAGTCGGGAAGGAAATCCTTTCTATTCCCGATTTCAATACAGACGAAGATGAAACGCTTTTTGCAGCCGAAAAAAAGGTGATCAAAAACCTAAAAAAGTCAGTACTTATGATCGCAGGTGCGGCGGTTCAGAAATTCATGATGAAACTTTCCGAAGAACAGGAAATTATCATGAACGTAGCTGATATGATAATTCAGATCTATGCCGCAGAATCCGTTCTGTTAAGAGTAGAGAAACGTACCAATTTGCTGGGTGTGGATGCCAACGCCCTGCACAAGGACATTGCTGTCATATACCTGCACAGAGCTGTGGAAAAGGTCAATAATGCAGGAAAAGCAGCCATCACCAGCTTTGCAGAAAGTGATGAACTGAGGGTGATGCTGATGGGCTTGAAACGTTTTACCAAAATTGAGCCCGTAAACCTGAAAGACGCCCGCCGTCGTGTTGCTGACGAACTGATTCGTAAAAATGAATACGTTTTCTAACTGAAACATACAGGATATCTCAGGCTGACAACCTGCACAACTGAAAATCCTATGAAGTTTAAAAGCCGGATCTGTTTCAGGTTCGGCTTTTTTGTATCAGGCAAAACGTTTTTTATTCTATCTCAAATTACGCAATTTTGGGAAACCAAAATCCCGGGGTTTCTCGTTACTACCAAGGTTCGTTTTGACTAAATATCACAAAATTTCTTACGTTGGATTCTCTACTGGCTACTGAAAAACCACCTTTCATGACTCTACATTCTGTGGATCTGCGTACTACCGGGCAATTTCCGGCTTTACTTCTTGATTATCTTGATAAAAAACCTTCTCTGAAAGAATTCTACGGCACTTTTCCAACCCTGGAAAATGCAGGCGAGACGATTCTGAAAAAAGGGAATTTTGATATCGAAAAACGAAAAACCCTTGTAGACGTCCTTACAAAACAATATCAGGGGCTGCCTTATCTGCCAGATTTTTCGAAATTACTGGACGAAAACACCTTTACAGTTACGACAGGCCATCAGCTGAATATTTTTACAGGCCCCCTATACATTATCTATAAAATCGTAACGACCATTAAACTGGCCTCGGCTTTGAAGGAAGCCTATCCCGGTAATAACTTTGTGCCCGTATACTGGATGGCGACCGAAGACCATGATTTCGAAGAGATTGCCTCTTTTCATTTATTTGGTCAAACACACAAATGGACCGGTGAGCATAAAGGTGCTGTAGGCAGGCTGAACCCGAAAGAACTGGAAAGTATTATCAAGCAACTTCCCGACAAGCCGCTTCTTTTCGCAAAAGCATATCTGGAAAATGATACTCTGGCAGATGCTGTTCGATGTTATATGCATGAATTATTCGGCCAACATGGTCTGATTTGTCTGGATGCAGATCACACTGAGTTAAAGCGTCATTTCCTCCCCGTCATCCGGCAGGAGCTTTCCGGGCTGATCTCCGAAAAACTGGTTACAGAAACCACTTCCAAGTTAAATGCCCTCGGGTACCACACCCCACTTCACGCAAGAGAAATCAACCTTTTTTATCTGGATAACAACCTCCGCGAACGTATCACCAAAGAAGGCGACACTTACAGGGTTTTAAATACCGAACTGTCATTTTCGGAAACAGAAATTCTTGATCTTGCAGAAAATAAACCCGATTTATTCAGTCCCAATGTAGTTTTGCGCCCTCTGTACGAGGAGATAATCCTGCCAAATCTTGCATACATCGGCGGCCCCTCCGAAATCCCGTACTGGATGCAGCTGAAAGGTGTTTTTGACCACTTTGAAGTGCCTTTCCCAATGCTGATACCGCGCAATTTTGCGCTGTATGTAAATAGTCAGCAAAGCAAGAAAGCACAAAAATTGAAGATCAATTACAAAGATCTGTTCCTGGACGAAGTAGCTTTGCGTAGGATTTTTATTGAAAAAAACTCAACCCATACCTTAAATCTGAACGATCAGAAAGCTGCTTTCCACAACATATTTGACGAAATTCTTGATAAAGCAACGGCAGTGGACCAAACCATGCTAGGTGCAGTAAAGGCCGAACAGACCCGGTTGCTTAATTCTCTCCAGCATCTTGAAAAACGTATTTTGAGGGCCGAAGAAAGAAACCATGAATCTGAAATCCATCAGTTAATTGGCCTTAAAAACAAGCTGTTCCCGAACGGAATCGCCCAGGAACGCTATGATAATCTGTTGAATTTCTATACCAATGATTCCAGCTTTATCCAAAAGCTTTTCAAAGCTTTTGACCCGCTTGACTTCAGGTATAATGTACTTTTGGAAGAATAATTACTTGATTTACAGTCTTATTCTTTCAGCCTGACATCACCAAATTTTGAATTAACAGTTATTTTGGTACCTGACCCGGCGCCCACTTTCCCCTGATATTGTCTCGATTTGTGTGCCTTTTCCTCCTTGGAAGGCTGTTGAGAGAAATTCACATTGGTGGAAGGATAACTGAAACTGCCGTAAGTTACCGTCACATTGAACTGATTGGCCTCAGCAGGCAAAACAACCGAAGAGTAAGCTGCCTGGATATCCACATTTTGTGCAGAATTGGAGAGTTCATCAATTTTGAAATTCCCGGAATAATTCAGCTTGATTTTCCCCGAACCCCGCATAGTTCCGATTTTGGCGCCCGAGTAATCAATATCCGCATCCAGATTGGTCACATCACCAATGCTAAGATCACCGAATTTATTGCTCAGAAATAATTTCTTCGCCTGATCAAGTTTCAGATTTGAATATTGGAATTCCAGTTTACCCCCATCCATCTTGCCGATCTTGGCACTTCCATATTTGACGTCAATCGTATTTTCAGCATTGTCCAGCACATTGGCTATGAAATTTCCGTAGCGCGAGTCGATTGTCAGCGGCGCGTGGAAGGAGGGGATATCGGTATCACCAAACTTATTACGCACAATCAGCGCATTCTCTTTTGGCATATACACTGTATAATCGATGCGGATAAAGTTTTTTTCCCCTTTTTTGTTATTCCAACCATTGTTACCAAACTGGCTCCGGTTGATATTGGTCGTAAGGCTGATCTGATTTTTGACTCGTTTTTCATCGATGCTGACGGAGCTCAGGTACTCCGCGGCTCTTTCGTCAGTAGGCGCATTGGCCGTTACAATGATCTCAACTTTGATCTCTTCTTTACTCCAGAGATTGATCTTTACCTGCCCAAACTGATTATCGACCATCAGCAGATCATGATTTCCAACATCAAACACTTTTACGATATTTCTTCGCTTTTCAATAAGCCCGTTCTGATTGGGATCGGGATTTTCTCCAAATAATGTCTGAGGCAATATAAGGGCAATGCTATATAACAGGTGAATTATTGGTTTCTTTATCGTCGTCATTTTTTACTTTGTTAATGCGTTGCAAAATATCAAGTTGTTGGTTGAGCAAGTCAACCTGCCATTGTAGATTCTGGACCATGGCCTCCAGTAACGCCTCCTGGTTAGGGGCATTGGACAAGTTGGAGCGTAAGGTCTTATAGCTTACTTCCAAACTTTTCAGATCAGCGGCAAAATCCTTATAAAGCTCCGGGTTATTGTGCGCCAGCTTTATGATTTCTTCACGCTTTTGATCAATTGCAACATTGTACTGATTGAATTCGCGTGCATAGGTGGGGACTTTGAGTGCCACGCGGGGATCACGGGTTATTCCGTATTCGTTGTTGAGATAGACCAGAAAACCAATTCCCAGCGCAAGAAAAACACCGGCCGCAATCCGCCAGTCAAAATAGGGACTGTTTAATCGCCTGACTTTCTTGGGGGGCTGTTCCGCGGCTGCCGGCGTTTCAATGCGAAGCTCTCCTTCTATTCGATTCCACAAAGAATCCTGAGGTAAGAAAGTATCAAATCCATCCCTGTTATCCCGCACAAACCGCTCCAATCGATCTTTTTTATCAGAAGAATTTTTCATAGATTCATTAACTTGTAAAGTGTAGAATATTTTTTCAAACCTGTATTTGTTTAAGTGAAAAATCAATTCTTGCTAGCATTATTCTAAAAGTCAAAAGTGGTAATGTTTTGTCAGGAATAGTCATTTTTAGTCAGGGGTCGTCATTTTTTAGCCAAGTTGTTAACAAAAACTACACAAGACAATAAATGACTCTTAATGACTATAAATGACCAAAATCCCCTTCCCCACGTCATCTCACCAGCATGTCCGTCAATTTTCTTTTCGCACGCATGTACTGCGTTCTTGACGTTGTTTCGCTGATTCCAAGCACTTCGCCGATTTCTTCATGGTCGTACCCTTCAAATAAATAAAGGCTCAGCACAACCCGGTAACCGTCGGGCAATTTTTGTACCATACTTCTGACCCTTTCAATTTCAAGCATGGTATCACTTTCACTCCATCCGAAAGTTTCTTCAATGTGATCACTTTCTTCCATAGTTTCCTTCCACTCTTCAATTTCCACCCATTTCACCTTGCGGCTTCTCATGTGGTTAATGGCCTTGTTAACCACAATCTGCTTCAGCCAGGCCCCGAAAGTCGACTGCTGACGGAATTGGTGCAGGTTCGTGAACGCGTCCACGAAAGCCTCCTGCAAAGCGTCCTCAGCCTCCCCCAAATGATTTAAAATCCGCATGCAAATGTTGAACATAGCTTTGGAGTAACATTTGTACAACTCATACTGGGCTTTTCGCTCCCCGAGTTTACAACGCTCCACCAGTTCTACATGCCGGTCGGTGTAAAATTGTGTTTTCAAGCAGAAGGTTTAAATTTGAACGTTCCGGATAAAGACCACTGCCGTAACAAACATGTTGCACAAATCGAAAGATATTTTTCAAAGTAGACGGCCTGAACAAAGATCTATCGTCGGTTGTTTCTTATAAAAGCAGGGATATCTTTGACTATTGATGAGAAAATATCCTATTTTGTTAATTGCAATCTACCCATTTAGTCAATGAAAACGTTTAACATCCCTGATTTTTACCGGAGCCGTATCATTACACCTATCAAGGATTTCCGCCGTAAAAATGACAAGTTGAAACGGGATTACTCGCCTACATTGCTGGATTTCGGGCCTGTTCAATTCTTGATCGCACGGCATTTCGGATTTTGCTACGGGGTCGAAAATGCGATTGATATCGCCTATAAAGCCATAGCAGAAAATCCCGGGCGCCGGATTTTTCTGCTCAGTGAGATGATCCATAACCCCGATGTCAACCGCGACCTTACCGACCGGGGCGTGCGGTTCATCATGGATACCAAAGGAAATCAGCTTATTCCCTGGCCGGAAATTACGCGGGAAGATATTGTGATCGTACCAGCATTTGGAACAACCGTGGAAAACCAGAAAAAACTCGCGGAGCTGGGTGTCGATTCCCTAATATATGATACTACCTGCCCGTTTGTGGAAAAGGTATGGAATCGTGCGGCGCAGATCGGGGAGAAGGATTATACCATTATTGTTCACGGAAAGCCTAACCATGAAGAAACAAGGGCAACATTTTCGCATAGCAAGGAAAATGCGCCGACACTTGTCATAGAAAATATCGGGCAGGCTGAACTGCTCGCCCAATACATCACCCACGAGCTGCCCGGCTCCCGGTTTTTCTCGGATTTCGAAGGCAGATATTCCGACGGATTTAATCCCGCTAAAGATTTGCAGCGTATTGGGGTTGTGAACCAGACCACAATGCTCGCCTCTGATACACAAGGCATTGCCGATTATCTCAAAAATGTGATGGTAAGACATTATAACCTTCGCCCGGAGCAAGTGGAGGACCGTTTTGCCAATACACGTGACACACTCTGCTATGCTACGAATGATAATCAGGATGCTACTTATGCCTTACTGACGCATTCGGCTGATCTTGTAGTAGTTGCAGGAGGATATAATAGCTCCAATACTTCACATCTGGTTGAACTTTGCGAAGAAAAATTCCCAACCTATTTTATCGAGTCCGTCAATAAAATCCTTGACAAACAGCTGATCCGGCACTTTAACTTGCATACGAAAGAAGAGGTCGTGACGGAAAATTATCTCCCCGGAAATACGCCTGCACGCATCATGCTGACTTGCGGGGCATCGTGCCCTGACGCAGTAGTGGAGGCCATTTTAATGCGGTTACTTTCATTTTTCGACGGCGCAAAACCGATTGAGGAAGTGATGAAGGAATTCTAGTTTTTGCGAAAAAAAAGTATTGCCAGCCGTTTACTCATTTGATATTGGCGACATCAGGATTTGATTCAATTAGCTTTAAATTAGAAGGATGGTTTTTTATAAAAACCACCCTTTTTTTATCTCAATTTTGAAATCAAAACGTTAGTGTGCAAAAGCCCTTTTGCATAGCCGTCCCACCATTATTTCCTATGAAAAAACTCTCTGCGATTTACATTTTTCTTTCTGTTTTCGCCTCCCTGTTTCTAAACAGTTGCTCATCCCTTCACGAGGTCCGGATTGCAGGAACCAATTTCACGGATGAAATCAACCAGTCACAAAATCTTGTTTTTACTTTTAACAAAGACCTGGTCGGAGAAAGCCAGCTCAACAGCTGGGATTCAACGCAATATCTGCAGTTTGAACCCGCAGTAAAAGGCAAATTTAAATGGGCGGCACCTAATGAATTGATTTTTTCCCCGGTTGCCGGTTTCAGTCCCGCAACCGCGTACAAGGCCAGGCTTACCGATCTGCTTTTATCCGGATCAGCCGATAAAAAGAAATACGACTTGTCAAAAAATGTCGTAGCATTCCATACTCCATATTTGCAGCTGATCGACAGCGAGAGCTGGTGGACATTATCCGCAGAACAAAAACAGGAAGCACGCGTAAAGCTGGTTTTCAATTATCCAGTGAACGGCCAGAATATAGCTGAAAAACTAAAAGTCAGCCTGGGAGATAAATCGCTGGATTACAAAATAATACCATCTGTATCCGAAACAACGGTAATACTCGCCCTGGCCCATACCGGCAGCGTTGATAACAATCCGATACCATTAACACTCACGCTTGAAAAAGGCATTAAGGCACAAAGTACATCCTATGTAACGCAAGACGCACTTTCACGAACTATTAGCCTTCCCTCGCCGCTCCATCTGGAAATCGTCGACATCAAAACCGGCTTCGAAAACAATGAAGCCCGTATCCGGGTGGTCACTTCTCAGACGCTGGACAAGGAAAGCATTACGGCAGGTTTTAGTATCAATCCTGTGCTCACTCCGCAAACAGCGATGACTGAAAATGGTTTTACGATCGCAGCGGATTTTAACGAGACAGATACTTATGCTTTGCTGCTCAACAAAAATCTGAAAGGAATGCTCGGCCCGCTACTGGAAAGTGAAGTTTCCCGTGACCTGTTTTTCGGTAAAATGCCTTCGGCGATCTCTTTTTCCAATAAAAAAGCTGTTTATATGACGCCAAAAGGCTCCAAAAATATTGGGGTCCAGATCGTCAATGTGCCTGAAGTACAAGTTCGGATATCGAAATTGTATGCAAATAATATTCTCGGTTATGTGCGCACTAACCGCTGGGGAGATTATGCTTATGTTGACGATGAATGGCAACCATCCGGAGCATATCAGTATGGCGACGATACACAAAGTGAGTACAGCGACGTGGTCGTAGATAAAACGGTTGAAACAAAAAACCTGCCTGTCAGCAAAAATATCTCCGCACTGAATATCGCGCTTCCCGACGATAATCGTCGCCGTGGCGTTTACCTCGTTTCGGTAAAATCAAAGGAAGAAGCTTACCTGGGCGCAACCAAGCTGGTTTCGATTTCTGATATCGGACTTATTGCCAAACAAGGGCAGGACGAGCTATGGGTTTTTGCCAATTCTATAAAGAATAATGAACCGCTGGCCGATCTCGAAATTACACTTATCAGCTCCAATAACCAGACCATTCATACTGTCAACACTGATCGCAACGGTATTGCGCATGTTGACAAACTGGATGAAAAAGCGCCGGGTTTTCGCGTCGCCATGATTACTGCCAATAGTGAGGACGACTTTAATTATTTGCTGTTAAATGACACGCAGGTGGAAACATCGCGATACGAAGTGGGTGGTCAGCGTGATAACACATCTGGTTTTCAAGCATTCATTTATGGTCAGCGGGACATATACCGGCCTGGCGAAACGATACATTTCAATACGGTACTTCGCAATCAAAAATGGGATTCCGCCAAAGAAATACCATTGAAACTCCGTCTCCTGACACCCAACGGACGAGTATATCGTACTTGGCGAAAATCGACCAACAGCCAGGGCGCAGTCGAAACGGAAGTAAAAATGGATCCGGCGGCACTAACAGGCAGCTACATTTTTGAGGTATACAATGCCAACGATGTGCTACTGGCTTCCAGATCGGTAAGTGTGGAAGAATTTATGCCAGACCGTATCAAAGTTGATTTAAGCGGCGCAGCCGATACGTATAAATCCGGCGGAACGGTTATGCTGACAGCCACTGCCCTGAATCTATTTGGTCCGCCTGCTACGAACCGGAATTACGAAATGCAGTCCCAGTACGAGCGTAAAGGCTTTTCCGCGTCTGAATTTCCGGAATATACTTTCAATATCCCGCTCGAAACCGTTTTCGAACGGGAAGTCCGTCAAGGCGTTACCAATGAAAAAGGCCAGGCTACCGAAAAGTTTGTGATCGCGCCAGGACTAAAAGATATAGGTGTGCTAGAAGGAAAGATCTACGTGACTGTTTTTGATGAAAATGGCCGTCCCGTCAATCGCCTGCAACGTTTTGAGGTATTTACACAGCCTGTATTTTATGGTATCCGAATGCCCGATTCTTATCTGGGTGTCAATGCTCCGGTACCGGTAGATATAGTCGGCGTCAATAACAAAGGTGTATTACAAAATGGCATATCCGCTAAAGTTGAAGTCGTTCGTATTGAATACCAAACCGTTGTAGAGAAAAAATATGAGCAACTTCGCTATACCTCGCGCAAAAGCGAGAAAGTTGTTTATTCCAATATCCTGAAACTCGGAGGTGGAATAGGTACGGTTAACTATGTTCCCACGGTATCCGGAGAATACGAAGTGAGGGTACGTCGCCCGGATGCAGATCATTATACGATCAGCCGCTTTTATGCTTATGGATATGGTTTCACGCAATATTCATCTTTTGAAGTAAGCAATGAGGGACAAGTCATTATCAAGACAGATAAGGACAAATATAAAGTCGGAGAATCTGCTAAAATCCTTTTTCAAACACCATTTGACGGCAGGATGCTGGTAACCATCGAACGCAACAATGTGCTCGAACACCACATCATTACAAGCGAGAAAAAGGCTGCTGAATTGAAAATTGACCTGAAAGAGGAATATCTGCCTAATGTATTTATAACCGCAACCCTGATCCGCCCGGTGGACTCTTCGGATATGCCATTGACGGTAGCCCACGGTTTCGCTCCGCTTTTAGTGGAAGATTCTAACCGGTATCTGGATGTAAAAATACTGGCAGCAGAAAAATCCCGGTCCAAAACGCAGCAACAGATCAAGATCAAAACAAAGCCAAATACACAAGTCACATTGGCCATTGTGGATGAAGGCATTCTTCAGATCAAGAATTTCAAAACACCCGATATACACGGTTATTTTTATCAAAAACGGGCATTAGAAGTTACCAGCCACGATCTCTACGCCCAGCTCTTCCCTGAAATCTCTATTTCAGGTACGTCCAGTTTCGGTGGTGACGGCTATGATCTCGAAAGGAGGATCAATCCTTTGAGCAATGGTCGCACAGAACTGGTTTCGTTCTGGAGTGGCATATTGACAACGAATGGAAACGGAGACGCTACTTTCGACGTGGACATTCCGCAATTCAGCGGCGACTTGAGAATCATGGCCGTAGCATATAAGGACAATGCCTTTGGGTCGGCCAGCAGGAATATGAAAGTCGCTGATCCGGTGGTGATCAGTGCCGGTGTACCCCGGTTTCTCAGTCCCGGTGACGAACTGGAACTGCCGGTGAATATCAGCAACACCGAAATCCGCGCAGCCAGCGCCACAGTTTCGTTACAATTATCCGGTCAGCTTACACCCGGAACAAATGCTTCTGCACAAAAAATGGTTATTCCGGCAGGTAAAGAATCCCGCGCGATATTTTCAGTGAAAGCGTTGCAGGCAATCGGTGCAGGGAAGATCATTGTGAAAGTAAGCGCCTTTGGTCAGACATTTTTGAATGAAACCAACATCACAGTACGACCCGCCTCGCCTTTGTTAAAAACCAATAACTCGGGACTGATCGCTGGCGGAAAACAGGGGATCATCGATCTTTCATCCTCATTTATTCCGGGTACAAGCAATAGTCAGGTGATTCTCAGCCGATCACCATTGGTTCAGGGAGGAGGCAAGGCCCTCGCTACCTTGCTGGGCTATCCCTTCGGCTGCCTTGAACAGACTATTTCCAAGGCATTCCCGCAAATATATTTTGCTGATCTCACGAAAGCGATGGCGGCTCCTGTTTACCAGGTCAAGACCGGGGAAAGTGATTTTAATCCGATGACCAATGTTCAGCAGGCCATCCTCAAAATAGAATCGCAACAGATCTATAATGGCGGCATGTCCATGTGGCCGGGTGCCACGACCATAGAAGACTGGTGGGCGACTGCCTACGCTGTGCATTTCCTGGAAGAAGCCCGCAAAGCCGGATTCGAAGTCGATGCAAAAAGAATGGCCAAAGCGATAGATTACCTGACCGCCAAAAGTGGGACAACAGCAAACAAAGAGGTGGTTGTCGCCAGCACAAATACCGGGCTTGCCTATGAAAATGAGCCATTATCAGGTACACAAGTGCGAAAAACCGTCGCGCGCAGGGAGGCCATTTATTCCTTGTACGTGCTGGCTCTGACCGGGCATCCGAACCGGTCTTCGATGAACTATTACAAACAAAATCCGCAGCTGCTGACATTGGATACGAGGTATTTACTGGCAGGAGCTTTTCAGCTCACCGGCGACTCAAGAAGTGCTGCCGCCTTACTTCCTAAAAAATATGTCATTGAAAATGGTTCGCAGATTACGGATCATAGCTACTCGTCTCCGTTACGCAATATGTCACTCGTTTTGAGCACCCTAATCGATACCGATCCGGATAATCCGCAGATAACGCCTCTCGCGCGGCAACTATCCAAAGCAGTTCAGTCGGCAACTTATCTGAATACGCAGGAGGCCGCTTTCGCAGTTTTGGCTTTGGGCAAAATTGCGAAACGTACTTCCGGCTCTTCGGTGACGGCCACGGTCTTTAAAAACAACAAGCCGCTGGCTACATTTAGTGGAAAGGAATTGAAGCTTTCGAAAGGGATTAGTAATCAGAAACTGGCCGTCACTACGCAGGGAAAAGGTGATTTATACTGGTTTACGCAGTCAGAAGGAATGTCAGCTACCGGAACTTTTGTGGAAGAAGATCAGGGATTGACTGTAAGAAGGCAGTTTTTAACAAGAAACGGTGCTCCGGCTTCCGATTTCGATCAAAACGATCTGATTGTTGTAAAACTCACATTGGCCAGCAATAATGGGCTACCCATAGAAAATGTGGTGATAACTGACCTGCTTCCTTCCGGCTTTGAAATAGAAAATCCGAGACTTACTGAGCCGAGGGATATGCCATGGATCAAAAACACATCGATTCCTGACGCTTACGATATCCGTGATGACCGCATTCATTTTTTCACGTCCGCTAACCAGCAGCCCAAAACCTTCTATTATCAGGTGCGGCTCACTTCCAAAGGCACATTTACAGTGGGGCCGGCAGCAGCCGATGCCATGTACCAGGGTGAGTTCAGAAGTTATTCGGGAGGGGGAAAAATAAAGGTTGAGTAGATTCTCAGAAATAAAAGAAGCGCAAAACCAATCCACCGATGATGGCTCCCAAAATGGGGGCCATTACAGGAATCCAGCTATATGTCCAATCGGAACTTCCTTTATTGGGAATTGGTAAAATGGCATGTGCGATCCTTGGGCCCAGGTCACGGACGGGGTTTATTGCATAACCGGTAGTACCTCCAAGCGACAAGCCTATGCTCCAGACCAGCATGCCCACCAGGTAAGGGGTAACCCCGGAAGGAATTCCACCTTTTTCCGGATCCGAAGTACCGGCATATCCGATTACGACTACACCAACGATCAATAGAATAGTGGCAATAAATTCACTCAGGAAATTGGAGCCAGAGGAGCGTATCGCGGGGCCTGTTGCAAAACAAGCCAACTTGGCCCCCGCGTCATCGGTTACTTTCCAATGTGGCAAATACTGAAGCCAAACCAGTACTGCCCCCAAAAATGCCCCGATCAGTTGTGCCGGAATATAGCTGGCAAGCAGGCTGTAATCCTGCCGAAGCACTGCAAAACCAACAGTAACCGCCGGATTCAAATGTGCGGCGGCACTCCCAAAAGCATTGGCAGTGAAAATCCCTATCATCACCGCAAAACCCCAGCCGGCGGTAATAACTATCCACCCCGAACTCTCCCCCTTTGTGCTTTTCAGCACCACATTGGACACAACGCCGTTACCTAATAAAATGAGTACCATTGTTCCAACTAATTCACCAAGAAAGGGGGAAGGCTGCATAAGATTTACGGGATTCAGAGATGAAATGACGAATATGCGAATAGTTTTAAAATATCTGCCACAAATACCAAAAAGAATATTTCATGCTTTATTTACCAGTTTTCGACGCTGATTTCTACTAACTTTGCCTCATAATCTATTCTTTGTACTGAAAATCATGTCTTTAAACCAACTTACGGCCATTTCACCGGTTGACGGCCGTTATTACAAGCAGGTATCCGAACTTTCTGCCTATTTTTCCGAATATGCCCTGATTTATTACAGAGTATACGTAGAAATAGAATATTTCATAGCCTTGTGTGAAATTCCTTTGCCGCAACTGTCGGAATTTGACAAGAAAAAATATCCTGAACTGCGTAACATTTATGAAGAGTTCAGTGAACAGGATGCACTTCATATTAAGGATATTGAAAAGGTTACTAATCACGACGTAAAAGCAGTAGAGTATTTTATAAAAGAGCAATTTGAAAAGCTTGGGATTGAATCGTATCAGGAATTTATCCATTTTGGCCTCACCTCTCAGGATATCAACAATACAGCTATTCCGCTTTCCCTGAAAGATGCGCTGGAACGGCAGATCAAACCATTGTTCCGCCAGGTACTATTCGTCCTGAAAAGAATGTCTATCGAGTGGAAAAACGTCCCGATGCTTGCTTTCACTCACGGACAGCCTGCATCACCTACGCGTGTAGGCAAGGAATTCCTGGTTTTTGTGGAACGGCTGGAACGCCAGCTGGAAATGCTGGACAAAATCCCTCATTCCGCCAAATTCGGAGGGGCTACGGGTAATTTCAATGCGCACCATGTCGCCTATCCCAAGCAGGACTGGATGGCTTTCGGACATCACTTTGTGGAAAGCCTCGGTTTGAAAAGAAGCCGCCATACCACCCAAATTGAGCACTACGATAACCTGGCGGCTACTTTTGACTGTCTGAAAAGACTGAATACCATACTTACGGACCTGAACCGCGATATGTGGACCTACATATCGATGGGTTATTTTAAACAGAAAATCAAGGCCGGGGAAATTGGGTCTTCAGCAATGCCCCATAAGGTAAACCCGATCGACTTTGAAAATTCTGAAGGGAACTTGGGACTGGCATCTGCGTTATTTGAGCATTTTGCTTCTAAACTGCCTATTTCCCGTATGCAACGCGACCTTACCGACTCTACAGTTTTACGTAACATTGGTGTTCCTTTGGCACATTTGGCTATTGCGCTGAACTCGCTGCTGAAAGGTCTTGGTAAAGTGGAATTGAACGGGGAAATCCTGAAAACAGAACTGGAAGAGAACTGGGCTGTTATTTCAGAAGCAATACAAACAATCCTTCGCCGGGAAAGCTACCCGAAACCATACGAAGCATTGAAAGAATTAACGCGTACCAATGAGAAAATCACCCACGAATCTATTTCGAGGTTCATCGAAACGCTGGATGTTTCGGAAAAGATCCGTGAAGAACTTCGTGCGCTGACGCCGTTTAACTATTTGGGCGTGGTTGAAGATACGCATTGATTTCAATTGCGCATTGATCAATTGTCAGGTTGAGCGCAGTTGAAGCCAGGGAGCGATCAAGCTTGTAAACTTCGACTGCGCTCAGTTCGAAACAAAAAAGGCCGCATAAAGCGGCTTTTTTGTTTCGAATCATCCACACTTGGACGATCCGCAGTCTTTACAAGTAAGGCAGCCTTCCTGGTATAAAAGGTTGGTCGAATTACAGTTCTGGCATTTTTGCTTTACAGCCTCGGTACCATCCGGAACATAACGTTTCAATGCCCGTGCCACCCCATTTTTCCAGGTATTGATAGATTCATCCAATTGCAGGCTGCTGATCAGATCAACAACCTTTTCAATCGGCATTCCGTGACGTAATGTACTGGAAATCAATTTTGCATAGTTCCAGTATTCCGGATTGAATTTGTGGGACAGCCCTTCGATTGTCGTTTTGTATCCACGTGTATTTTTATATTGAAAGTCGTAACGTGAACTTCCGTCAGCTTCGCGATTTTTAATGATCAAACCTTCATTAACCCATCTTGGGATCAGGATACCATCTTCATCGTCGGCAAAACCGGTAAAAATCTCATACGGTCTGTCATCGATCAAACCAATAAAAGCAATCCACTTATCCTTCTTGTTCTGGAACCGTACGACGTCCGCCTCCAGAGTTTGCGGTCTAATTGTTGGAAAAGGCGTGTTACCAGCAACCGCTTCCTCTTTTTTCTCAGTATTGGCAATCAAAACACCCGACCGTGAACCGTCGCGGTAAACGGTTACACCCTTGCAACCTGCCTTCCAGGCTTCCATATAACATTCACCTACCAATTCCTCCGTCACATCTGCCGGCATATTAATGGTCACACTGATCGAATGATCTACCCATTTCTGGATCGCCCCTTGCATTTTTACCTTTTTCAGGTAATCTACATCGTTGGAAGTCGCCTTATAATATGGTGATTTCTTGACCAGTTCATCCAGATCTTTCTGCGCATAATTGATCGAAGTATCGTATCCGTTTACTTCCATCCACTGTTTGAACCGGTGGTGGAACACGACATATTCTTCCCACGAATCCCCTACCTCATCCACAAAGTCAACCCGAACGTCCTTGTCATTGGGGTTCACTTTTCTTCTTCTTTTGTAAACCGGCATGAAAACCGGCTCGATACCCGAAGTAGTCTGCGACATAAGACTGGTAGTACCCGTCGGAGCGATGGTGAGTAGCGCAATATTACGACGCCCATACTCCAGCATTTCGTAATAAAGCTGACCGTCAGCCTCTTTGAGCCGTAAAATGAAAGGATTTTCTTTTTCTCTTTCCGGGTCAAAAATCGCGAATGCGCCTCTTTCCCTGGCGGTATGTACCGAACCACGATATGCTTCCAGTGCGACAGTCTTATGGATTTCCTCCGCAAATTCAGAGCCTTCATCGCTTCCGTACCGCAGTCCCAGCGCAGCCAGCATATCTCCCTCGGCAGTGATGCCTATGCCTGTTCTTCTTCCTTCATTCGCCTTGGTCTGAATGTTCAGCCACAGATTTTTTTCAACTCTTTTAACCTCCTCGCCCTCGGGATCTTCGTCAATTTTTTGGAGGATCGCATCTATTTTTTCAAGCTCAAGATCTATAATATCGTCCATCATACGCTGTGCAGCAGCAATATGTTTCTTGAACAAAGCCCAATTGAACTTTGCTTCCGGCGTAAAAGGATTTTCAACGTATGAAAACAAATTGATCGCCAGCAACCGGCATGAATCATAGGGACACAAAGGAATCTCACCGCACGGATTCGTAGATACGGTTTTATATCCTAAATCGGCATAACAATCCGGAACCGACTCGCGGATAATGGTATCCCAGAAAAGAATGCCCGGCTCTGCTGACTGCCACGCATTATGCACAATTTTCTTCCACAGTGCATTGGCGTCGATTTCTTTCTGATGCGTGGGTGTCGCGCTGTCAATCGGATATTGTTGTTTGTAAAGACTTTGAGAATCAACCGCTCTCATAAATTCATCGTCAATCCTGACCGAAACATTGGCGCCGGTAACTTTTCCCTGCTCCATTTTGGCATCGATAAAATCTTCTGAATCAGGATGTTTAATAGCTACCGAAAGCATCAGTGCGCCGCGGCGTCCGTCCTGGGCCACTTCCCGCGTCGAATTGGAAAAACGTTCCATAAAAGGCACGATTCCCGTAGAAGTCAAAGCTGAATTCTTCACGGGAGAACCCTTGGGTCGGATATGCGACAAATCATGACCGACACCTCCGCGTCTTTTCATCAGCTGAACCTGTTCCTGGTCAATTTTCATGATACCTCCGTAGGAATCGGATTCTCCTTTATTTCCGATCACGAAACAATTGGAAAGTGAGGCAATCTGAAAAGGATTTCCAATGCCCGTCATAGGGCTTCCCTGGGGAATGATATATTTAAAATCTCTGATCAGTTCAAAAATCTCTTTCTCACTCATCGGATTTGGATAACGCTGCTCAATCCTGGCAATTTCACCGGCGATACGCTTGTGCATATCGTCGGGAGTGGCTTCATATATAGCTCCGTAAGAATCTTTTAACGCATATTTATTAACCCAAACCCTGGCCGCAAGATCATCTCCTTTGAAATATTTAAGGGATGCCTGATAAGCTTCGTCCGAAGTATAAGTGTGCTCAATTTTTGACGAATTGATGGTTTCCATGAATATAATTGATGTGGTTTTTTGCAGAAAAGCGAGTTTCAAATTTAACTAATTTTTTGCTTTTGTTTATATGTAATTAAAAATAGTTTACAAAAAAATCAGATCACTGTGCTCAAAATCAGATAATTACGGTATTCTTTGACCAAAAATGTTTACATAAAATTATTCCTATCTATTTTCTTGTAAATTATAAGTTTACCGTAACATGCCTGATTTACATATACTTCTTATACCCGTTAAGACTATTAACAATGTCTTTTGAAGCCATCCTGGAAAAGCCAAAAGGGCTGATATTTTTATAAGAAACGCTACACTACATCGCCAACAACCCCGTGACGGGTGACATTATTGAAGCGATGCGACTACTTCGGAGTTGAATCCCCGGCTAATGTCAATTTCTAAAACAATTCCAGCCCTTCGGGATTGTAATTTTAGCAGATGCCAGGGCCTCCAAAAAAAAGACCGGTCAACGCAGACCGGCCTTTTTTCTAATTACTATGGCGAAATTTTATTTAAAGTTTTTGCCTAACGAGCTGAGGCTGTAAAGCCCATTTTTCAGATTTTAATAACTGCTTTGTTGATCAATTCGGGCCATTCGGCAAGCTCGGGGATACCCGGCTTGCGCTTGCCGAAAAACTGGTTGAACATCGTCCCGTCCTTATCGATGAGTTCAATTCCTGTAACGATGCCATCCTCTGTCGGCTTTCTGACTACCCAGGCCTCATCGATTGCATCCTCGCGCAAGTGGAGATTAAATTCCGGGTCCATAATATTCAGCCATGGCCCCATTACAAAGATTTTATTGACTGGCCCTGTGTGAATCTGAATGCAATTGGGGTTAGATACAAATACCATGATGGGGATCTGCGTTTCAGAAGCAGCGTCAAAAACCGCTTTCATACTTTCCGGCTTAATCTGGTATGCATAACCATCCGGTGCATTACGCAGCGCTTGCTTGCGGGATAGTTTGTATTTCCGCAGCAATGTAAAAAAGTCGTGTGTGTCCTTTAGTGCAAGCCATTCCGCCTGAAAAGCAGCTTTGTCAATGTCTGCATCAGCCTCCGGCTCAATATCTTTTGGTTCTTTCTCTTTTATAATAAGAGGTTGTTCCTGGTCGTCGGCCCTGTATTTCTCTACGATTGCATCATAAGCATCTTTGTTGCTTTTGTCCGTCAGATATATCTTATGTGCGGCTTCTCCGAAGCTATTGAAAAACTGCAGACTGAACCGATCGTTTTCATGTACCGCAAAACCATATTTCCAGTCTCCCAAAAACAACCGGAGATCGATATCGGCACCTAGTACCAAGCCAACATGGTTATTGAATGATATTTTTTCATAAACACCTTTCCGCTCGTGTACAACATGATCGTTGCGGGTAAGCGCCATCACATGGCCAAGTGAGCCAGCTTCTTTGATCAGTTCGCGAAAATCCCCGGTCAGCAATGTAACATTCTCACCAATTCCAGTCGCGAGCAGTTCTGCTTCGGTAGTGTTCAGCTCCCTGGCTGCATCACGGATACGGGTTTTTGGATTGGCGACTTTAAAGGCAGCCCAAAGTTCTTTCAGCTCGGTTCTATCTACCTGCAGGATGGTTTTCATAGTGAATTTATTTTTGATAATGAGATTCGGACATGATTGGCACGTCGGGGACGATGATCTGAAAACGTGTATTTTCAGGCTGGATAATCTGCACCGGCAACCCGAATGCGGTTTTAATATTCTCTTCCGTCAAAACTTCCCGGGCCGAACCGGAGGCGTAGCATTTTCCTTCTTTCAACATCAATACCTGGTCCGCATATTGCAATGCCTGGTTCAGGTCATGGATCACAGCTACTATCGCAAAACCACGCCCTGTCATTTCCTTGGCCAGTTGAAACGTTTCATACTGATGCAGCAGGTCCATCCCGGTGGTAGGTTCGTCGAGCAACAAAAGGCCGTTTTCGATCTCCCAGATTTGCGCCAATGCCCTTGCCAGCTGCACCCGCTGCTGTTCGCCTCCCGAGAGTGTAGGATAAAGTCGGTTTTTAAGATATCCTATACCTATTTTTTTAAGGCAAAAGTCTACAATCGCAAGATCCCGTTGCTCTGGCTGGGTCTCATAAAATGGATATCTTCCCATCAAAACAATTTCCTGGACTGTAAATGACAATGAAATATTGTTTTGCTGGGCCAGAACTGCTCTTTTACGGGCAAGTTCTTTCAGTTTAAAACTATTCAGGTCCTTCCCGTGAAACAAAACAGACCCCTGCGACGCCGTGTATTCGGCCGATAGCAATTTGATAAGCGTTGATTTCCCTGCACCATTTGCACCGACAACAGCCCAAAACTGCCCGGGCAGAACCTTCAGGTTGATATCCTGCAAAAGTTTACGGCTCCTAACTTCATAACCGGCTTGTCTGGTCTCTATCATATTCTTTTTCGTTTTTGCTCCCAAAGAATATACAGAAAAAATGGTGTGCCGAACAAAGCAGTGAGAATCCCGATCGGCAGCTCTGATGGTGCGACAATTGTACGCGAAATTGTATCCGCCAGGGTCAGGATAATCGCTCCACCGATCGCTGAACCTACTAAAAGTGTGCGATGGTTCGGACCGAACAAAGTCCGGATAATGTGGGGCACGATCAAACCTACGAAACCGATCGTCCCGGCTACAGCCACTGAGGCACCAACCCCCAAAGTAGCCAATATAATTACCTGTTTTTTTAGGACGTTCATATTGACACCGAGGCTGGCAGCCTGGCTTTCCCCCAAAACAAGCAGATTGAGTGCTTTTGAAAGATATGGCATCAAGATCACCGAAATACCCACGAAAGGCGCCACCGCCATGACCGATGTCCAGCTTGCGCCTCCAAGGCTTCCAAGGTTCCAGAATGTGATCGAGCGAAGCTGATCGTCTGTCGCCAGGTAGGTCATTAACCCCGTAATTGCACCGACAAATGCATTGATCGCAATGCCGCAAAGCAGTATGGTGGTCACTCCGCCTTCGCCGGTTACTTTGGATAATTGATATACAATATAAGTAGTAAGCGCCGCACCTATAAATGAAACAAATGATATAGCATACGCTCCCGCCATTTCGTTCAGCATTCCGAAATATCTTGCATTGAGCATAATAACAAAAACCGCAAAAAGGGACGCACCGGATGATACGCCGATCAAAGTCGAGTCGGCCACCGGGTTCCGGAAAAGTCCCTGAAGTGAAGCGCCTGCAATGCCCAGGCCTGCGCCGACAAGTACCGCCAGGCATACCCTTGGCAGACGGATAATCCGGAAAACAATCGATTTCTGTTCTTCAACGTGAGCGTCTGTAATAATACCCAGCTGATTGAGAATAATATGGCCCAGCTCTGTGAGAGAAATGGATATGGCACCCGTACAGGCCGAAAAAATAACACACACCAGCAGCAGCAAGCTCAGTGTCCAAACCATTTTCCCCATGGAAGAGGGTACATCAATCAGGTTTTGATTGCTATTTCCCCTGATCATCTGCGGTTCCTTGATCGTCTCAGCCAACATTCGTTTTTATTTTACTTTTTGTGCCAATTCAAGAGCTGCTTTTCCAAGCCTGGGGCCGAAGCCGGTGAGCAATTGCCCGTCCATCGAAATCACTTTTTTATTCTTTCCTGCCTTGGTATTCGCAATTCCCGGCACTTTCAACAGTCCGTCCATTCCTTCCAGACTTTCCAGCCCGCTCGAAAACAAAACAAGTACATCCGGATTGGCAACAATAAGGGATTCTGCTGTCAGCGGTTTGAATTCGGAGAATCCCGTCACCGCATTTTTATGTCCGGCCAACTCAAACATTTTGTCCAGCGATGTCCCTGTACCCGAGACCATCAGCGTGCCTGTTCCTCTTGCGTAAATAAAAAGGAGGTTTTTAGGACTGACAGGTTTTGGTATTTTAGTGAGATCTGTCTGTAAATTCTTAACCATTTTCTCAGCCTGCGGTTTCGCGTCGAAGTATGCACCGACCTCCCTGATCAATTGTACAGCCCCGTCGCTTGAATACACATGCTTGAACTCCATTACTTTTTTCCCACTGCTTTTGAGCTGCTTCACTACCGCAGGGGAAAGCATACTTTGATCTGTATAAATAATGACATCAGGGTTCAATGAGAGAATCCCTTCTGCGGCAATGCTTCTGTTGTGTCCTATTTTCGGGATTTTATCAAGAGATGCGGGATATGTACTCGTCACATCAACCCCCACCAACTGTTTTTCAAGGCCGAGCCCTACCAGGATTTCACTGAGTGTACCGTTTGCAGATACAATTCGTAAAGACTTGACTGCAAATACATTGACGTTAATTATGCACAGTAAGGAAAAGGTAAAAAGAATTCTGAAAAATTTAATAGTACGCATGCACGCTATTTTTTATAGGAAAATATTTTGTCTATTTCGAGCGCAAGCAGGGCTTCTTGAAAAAGGTTTTTTATTTCCTCCATCTCGCTGCTGTCGAAAGAGAGCATGAAATTGGGTATGGGGGAAAGCAGCAGGTGATTTTTCCCGTGTGGCAGCGGTTCTTCCAGCTTTTGAAAATAGCACTTATTGTAAAGCACGGAATGAAAACCCGTAAGCCCGTCTTCCGTGAAAATAAAAAGGGCATTGCCAAACACGAAATTGTAATGGTCGCAACAGGAACATTGCCCGATATAGCCGTTCTCAGACTGGCTCAGAATACGTAATGAATTGTAAGAATGCGGATCGTTGTGCATAAGTGTCTGTTGTTTGAGCAAATATAAATTATTTATTTAGACCAAGTATAAACAATGATAAAAATTTACTTTTTCCGATTTCAGAATCCTGCCTTTAGGATTTTATTATTGTATATTCAAAACTTGCACTATTTCTGCAAAACGCCCCCGGGTTTGTTCCGTCAGATTCCTAATCATTAATCTTATAAAATTGAAAAAGTTATTTACAAACCTTACTTTCTGGGTTCTGACTGCTATTACCGGCGGCGCGCTGCTAGGCCACTACCAGCCGGATACTGCCGTGCAAATGGAATTTCTTGGGAAAGGATTTATCCAGATCGTTAAAATATTCATCAATCCGATCATTTTCCTGACCATTACCCTCGGTATTATCGGCATGGGCGACCTTAAAAAGGTTGGGAAAGTGGGCGCAAAGGCCTTGCTATATTTTGAAATTGTAACAACTCTGGCATTGGTGATCGGTGTGATCGTAGCCAATGTCATCCGTCCCGGCGACGGCGTTGTCACTACCAATCTCCAGAAAGGCGACATATCGGTCTATGCCAGTAAGGTGCAGGAGTTTTCATGGCTCCAATTTTTCTTTGATAATGTTACGTTACAGGTTCTGCTGTTTTCTCTGATCCTGGGCACGGTTTTGAGCAAATATCAGGGTAAAGAGAAGGTAATTTACTGGCTCAATTATGCCTCAAAATATGTGTTCCGGGCGTTGCACCTGGTTATGATCTTCGCTCCAATCGGTGCGTTCGGTGGCATGGCCTACACCATCGGGAAGTACGGCATCGCAACCCTGCTTCCGCTTGCGAAGCTTATGGGTACAGTTTATGCTACCATGGGCGTTTTCATTTTCGGTATACTGGGCCTCATTCTTAAAAGCTATCAGATCAGTTTATGGTCATACCTCAAATATATCCGTGAAGACCTCCTGATCGTGCTCGGCACGTCTTCTTCGGAAGCCGCACTACCGTCCTTAATGGAAAAACTGGAACGCATGGGCTGCTCCAAACCGGTAGTTGGCCTTGTTGTACCCGCGGGATATTCTTTTAATCTGGACGGAACCACGATCTATCTTTCTATGGCGACGATCTTTCTTGCACAGGTTTTCAATGTACATCTCACCATCGGACAAATACTTTCGCTGATCGGAATATTGATGGTTACTTCAAAAGGCGCCGCGGGGGTAACGGGAAGTGGTTTTGTCGTGCTGGCTTCAACACTGACGGCTATAAAGGTGATACCGGTTGAGGGGCTGGCCTTACTTCTGGGTGTCGACCGTTTTATGTCCGAAGCAAGGGCTATCACCAATTTTATCGGGAATGGAGTAGCAACGATCTGGCTGGCCAATAACGAAAAAGAATTTGACCGCGATAAAATGAACTACGCTTTCGCCAACATAAAGGAATCTGAAAACATCGTTACTGATAATCTTAGTGATAAGACACTTCCACAGCAGATGAAGCGTTAGTTTCTGCAACATTTACTATCTTTATCTACTACGCTGAGAATTTTTACTATGAATTATAAAGATTACATAGTTTCAGACCACCGGGTATTGCTGGGCAAACCCGTTATTAAGGGCACTCGATTGTCCGAAGAGATGATTTTACGGGAACTGGGCGAAGGTGCTACGACGGCTGATCTTATTGCAATGTATCCTCACCTTGACAAAGAGTCCATCCAGGCTGTGCTGCAATATTCGTAATCTTCTTAATCCGAAATACTCCCTCGATTATTTTCACTGAACACGACGACTTCGAAGAGTGGTTGTACGCGCAAATCAAATCGCGGCCATTTTAGATAACCTCTTGTTCATTCTTCAATTTCAATCTTAACTTTGAACATTATATATTTTAGTAAGGAAAAAATGACAGATCAGGACACAATTGATATACCTCGCAGATCAGCCCGGCCATTTATCGGGGAAGAATTTGATCTGAAAACATGGGGCGACGTTGAACCATTTTTTGAAAATCTTAAAAACCGCGAGATCAATTCCGCCTCGGAACTACGACAATGGTTCTCCGATCGCAGTGAAGTGGAATCCTATTTATCCGAAAATTTTGCCTGGCGTTACATCCGGCAGACTTGCGATACCGCCAATACCGGCCTGATCAATGCTTTGCAGTTTTTCATCACCGAAATACAGCCCAAGCTCGCAGAATACGGAAATGCTCTTGATAAAAAAGTGGTTGACAGTCCATTTTTAAGCGAATTGACTGAACCCGGCTTCGCAATCACGCTCAGGGGAATGAAAAAAGCCATCGAAATTTTCCGCGATGAGAACATCCCCGTGATAACCGAAATGCAAACCGAAGAACGTCGCTACGGAGCTATTGCCGGCGCCATGACGGTTACATTGGACAACGAAGAAATGACTTTGCAAAAAGCCGCTGACCGTCTGCAGTCTACCGACCGGGAAATTCGGGAAGAAGCCTGGCGGGCCATAAGCGAGAGGCGTTACGAGGACCATGGGCTGTTGGACGAACTGTTGAACAGGTTAGTAAGCCTGAGGGACAAAGTTGGGAAAAATGCAGGTTTCGAAAACTACCGGGATTATATGTTTGCTGCCATGGGCCGCTTTGACTACACTCCCCAGGATTGTTTCAATTTCCATGATTCTGTGAAAGAGGCCGTCGTGCCGCTGCTGAACGACATGGCAACCAACAGAAAGGAAGCTTTAAAAGTTAATGCGCTGCGCCCGTGGGACACAAAAGTCGATCCGAAAGGACTTGCGCCTCTGAAACCTTTTGAAACCGGGGAAGAATTGCTGGATAAAACAATCCGCTGTTTCTCCCGTCTTGACCCGTTTTTGGGCGACTGCCTGCGGATCATGAAAACAATGAAACACCTTGACCTGGAATCGCGGAAAGGGAAAGCGCCAGGCGGGTACAACTATCCCCTGGACGAAATTGGCGTACCGTTTATTTTCATGAACGCTACGTCGAACCTTCGCGATATGATCACGCTTCTGCACGAAGGCGGTCACGCGGTACATTCCCTGGTGACTCGCGATTTGGCTATCAATTCTTTCAAACATACGACGGCGGAAGTTGCAGAGCTGGCTTCTATGTCTATGGAACTGATCACGATGGACTTCTGGGATGAGTTTTTCGACAATGAAGCTGATCTGAAACGGGCCAAAATTCAACATCTGGAATCCATCATTGAAACGTTGCCCTGGGTTGCTACGGTGGATAAATTCCAGCACTGGATGTATGAAAACCCAGAGCACACAGCTGAGCAACGCACGGATGCGTGGGTCGGGATTTATGATCAATTTACGGATGATGTGATGGACTGGTCAGAGCTGGAAACTTTCAAAAAGTACCTCTGGCAGCGCCAGCTACATATTTACGAGGTACCCTTCTATTATATTGAGTATGGGATCGCACAGCTGGGAGCAATCGGCGTATGGAAAAATTACCGTCAGGATCGCGAAAAAGGCTTAAAAGGATATCTCGACGCATTAAAACTTGGGTATACTGCAACGATCGGCGAGATTTATCAGGCTGCGAACATTCCGTTCGATTTTTCCAAAGATTATATCACCGAATTAATGCAGTTTGTGCGTACCGAACTGGAGCGGTTAAAAAAATAACATTTCATTTCTCCGCGATTTGGTGGTTATAAAAATGGCGGTTATTTTTGCGTGTATTACTATGAACTGTCAAAGAAATGAAATTCAATAAAATAGTTGCGTTTGTTGCATGTCTGGCATTGCTTTCTTCCTGCGATTACCAAAAATATAATCACAAGGAGCAGAAAGACCTGAATCTTGGGAATGAATATGTTTATGGAGTAAGCCCGGATTCATTGCCACGCCAGATGGCCAACAAGTATGAGGCCAAACCGGAACTTGACGCACGTGTAAACGATATCCGTGAAAAATTGTACGGTGGCATCACAAGCGCAGTGGTAAAGGAATAGCAACTTTTTATTTGCCTATAACAGAGATATCCCCAAATCCGGGGATATCTTTTTTTTGACCTTATTTTTTAACGATTGAATAATTTCAATATATGTCCCGCACGTAATTCGTTTTACCAGGCCTCCTCAGAATAACTGAAGTTGTGACAATTGAACATTTTTAATTTACTTTACACATTAAGGACAAACAGGATTTGTATTTTTTCGGAAAACGAAAGACAATTAAAAATACACAAAACATGAATATAGCTTTGGTTACCGGCTCTGCCGGACTTATTGGAAGTGAGTCAGTTGCTTTTTTGGCTGATAAATTTGATCTCGTAATCGGTGTTGATAATAACCTCAGGGAATATTTCTTTGGCGCTGACGGAAATACAGAATGGAACCGCAACCGCATCCAGAGCGCATTTGATAATTACAAACATTACTCGGCCGATATCCGCGAAGTAAGCCAGCTCGAACCTATTTTCAAAGAGTATGGAACTGATATCAAACTGATTATCCATGCAGCAGCGCAGCCAAGCCACGACTGGGCAGCTAGAGAGCCTTTCACGGATTTTGGTGTAAATGCCGTGGGCACGTTGAACATGCTGGAAATGACCCGTCTTCATACACCTGAAGCTGTCTTCATTTTCACCTCAACGAACAAAGTCTACGGTGACAATCCTAATTATCTGCCACTTATAGAGCTGGAAACACGTTGGGAAATTGACGAAAACCATCCATATTTCAAAAACGGCATAGACGAGAGTCACAGCATCGATCATACCAAGCATTCGATCTTTGGTGCCTCCAAAGTTGCGGCCGACATCATGGTGCAGGAATATGGTAAATATTTTGGTATGAAAACTGCGGTTTTCCGCGGGGGTTGTCTTACCGGGCCAAATCACTCTGGTGCCCAATTGCATGGTTTCCTTGCTTATCTGATGAAATGTGCGATTACAGGTAATCACTATACCATTTTCGGATACAAGGGAAAACAAGTGCGTGACAACATCCATAGCCACGATCTCGTAAACATGTTCTGGCATTTTTATCAGAACCCGCGTCCGGGAGAAGTGTACAATGCAGGCGGCGGGCGATTTGCCAACTGTTCCATGCTGGAAGCCATCACTTTGTGCGAGAAAATCACTGGAAATAAATTGTCTTATTCCTATTCGGAAACCAACCGGATCGGTGACCACATCTGGTATGTAAGCGACCTTTCCAAATTTAAATCGCACTATCCAGGCTGGAATTGGGAATACGGACTTGTTGAGACGCTCACGCAGATCCACGATGGTATTTCTTCCAGATTAGGAGCAAAAACGGTTTAAAATACTGAGATCTCCGGGTAAACTCTTCGGGCCCGGAGATCTTCAAATTCCTCCCCTATGCCACAGCACTACGTCATCATAATTCCTCAATTCAACGACTGGGAGGCGCTGAATCTATTGATACAAAAGATAAATTCAGATTTAAGTCCCTCGATACTAGACAATTCAACACTCCTGATCGTCGACGACTGCTCAACCCGCCCCAGGGAACAGCCATTCGTCCATTTCAATGGGAAGGACATCCAGGTACTGAAATTATACCGTAACCTCGGCCATCAAAAAGCAATTGCGATCGGCCTTTCCTATGTCGCCGAAAAGATGGCGGCAGACAAAGTGATCGTCATGGATGCAGACGGGGAGGATGCGCCTTCCGATATCAACAGACTGGTAGCCAGATCAATAGAACAACCCGACAAAATCATTTTTGCGGAGCGGAACAAACGCACAGAAAACCTGCTCTTCAGGTTATTTTACATGATATATAAGGTGGTTTTCAAGCTGCTGACCGGCAAAATTATTACATTCGGTAATTTCAGCCTCGTTCCTCAATCACGTCTTCAGAATCTGGTGCGCGTTTCCGAAATCTGGAACAACTATCCCGGCGGCATCATTAAATCCAGGATACCATACGATTCCGTCCTCACCGACCGTGCGAAAAGACTGGCAGGTGAAAGTAAAATGAACTTTGTATCGCTCGTTTTGCACGGCCTAAGTGCTATATCGGTCATGATTGATACAACTGCCGTCAGGATTCTGATTTTCTCCATTTTCATGTCAGGACTGGCTGTGCTGTTTATCTTTATTATTGTTTTCTTAAAACTGATAGGCAATGCCACACCCGGCTGGGCTTCCACATTGGGCAGCACGCTGATGATCCTGATGTTGCAATCCTTTCTCATTTCACTGTTTCTGGTTTTCATGGTTCTGCAGTACCGCTCCCAGCAACATTTCATCCCAGCGGTACATTACCGCGACTTCGTGGAAAAGGTAGATACTTTCAGCTAGTATGATCACTTTCGATAATTCCCCGACGGTATACTGGCTTATTGGTTACGCGTTGGCTGCATGGGTCATTTTCGCAGCTGATTTCAAAAAGATCCCAACGAACATTTTCCTCTTTGTCAGCATTTTGCTCCTGGTAGCAATGCGATTGCCTGTGATCCTTTTTAACCGGGAACTCAATCCGGATGAAAGCCAGATGCTCAGTCATGCAATTACGCTTTTTCAGGATCCAATTTACTGGCGGTCGGTAGACGGAACGACAATAGGGCCGCTGGACAACTATTTGCTTGTTATTCCCCGTCTCTTCGGTTTTCAGATCAATTACACTTCAGGAAGATTAATAGGCCTGCTCTGCTCAGCAGGCTCACTCCTTTTTCTGTTTTCCGCACTCAAAAACTGGATAGGGGCTGCGGTCGCCAGAAGGGTTTTCATTCTGCCGGTCATTTTTTTGTCATTCACCCAGGAAATCGATTTTGTGCATTATTCGAGTGAACAGCTTCCGGTTTTCCTGCTGGCGCTGGTTTTGTGGCTGTTATCAAAAATGACGAGAAATAGAGGATCATTGGCTGTAACTGCCTATTTACTGGGACTTTTTGCCGGGGCCATTCCTTTTGCAAAACTTCAGGCCGTGCCTCAGGCTATGATTCTGGTACTTTCAGCATTCTGGGTTTGCTACCGGAATTTTCGATCGACAAAAAGCTATAAACCATCGCTGGCACTGATCGCAGGCGGACTTACATTTCCTCTGATCACATTGATATGGACATATTCATTCCATGTCCTGAAAGACCTGATCGACTTTTATTTGTTGGGGAATGTAATCTATGCCGGTGGAAAAGGATTTTTGTCTATACCCTCCCAGTTTGCAAGAATATTTTCACAAAGTCCTGATTTTATCGCTTTTACAATTGCTTTGAGCATTCCTATCTTAGCATCTTTCAGCAAGTTCTCAGGATTTTCCGTAAAAAGAGCGGGGGTATATCAGGTACCCACAACAATTGTCCTTTTGCTGCTAGCGAGCATTTACGCAGTCACCAAATCGGGAAATGATTTTATCCATTATCTCAATTTCTGTATCATTCCCTGGACTTTGCTGGCAGCGCTCGGATTGTCACGACTTGGAAAAAAGGCTGTTATTTTCCCGATCCTGCTGCTTGCATGGTTTGGAGTTAATGATGCCTTTTACTTTGTCAAAGAGCGCCGGCTGAACAATTATTCCTCAGTCGATGCGCGAGAACTCTGGCAAAGTCCGGTGGTGTCCGAGCTTAAAAAATACACTCAAAAAGAAGATTACATGGTTGTTTGGGGCTGGCAATGTGTATATTACGTGGAAGCTCAGCTCGCGCAGGGAACTGCAGAAAACCATTCCGAGCGATCGATCTTCGATCATCCTTTGCGGGAAAAATACCGAAGTCGGTATCTTGCAGATATGGAAAGAAATAAACCGGCGGTGTTGCTGGATGCGGTTGGGAAAAACAGCTTTTGGGTCCAGGATCCAAAAACACAGGGAATCGAAAGTTATCCCCGCCTATTTCATTTTATCCAAACCCACTATACTTTTCTGGGAAATTTTGACGGTACGAGGCTGTACGTCAGAAATGACCGCCTGTAATTACAATAAAATATCAGGTTGAGCTGCATTTTCTGAGAGAAGCAGGTCGTTCAAAGTCGTTCTGTCCAGCACGGCCAGGTTTGCATCCCTCCATTTTTCCAGCACTGTCCGAAGGCTGCATGTTTCTTCATCCTTGCAGTCATCACATTTTCCGTAAAAAAACATGGAAACACAAAGTGCAGGCGCGATAGGACCGTCTATAATCCGCAGCACCTTTGAAAAATTCACCTCTCCCGGTGGCACACGCAACAAATATCCTCCTCCTTTTCCCTTTTGGCTCTGCAAAACACCGTTGTTCCTCAGATCTAGCAATATTGCTTCCAAAAACTTTTTGGGGATCTTTTCTTTTTCTGCAATATAGGAGATCAACACAGGTCCTTTCCCATATTGTTCTGCCAGAACTTTTAAAGCCTTAAGGGCGTATTTTGCTTTTTTTGAAATCATTGTTGATCAAATGTACTTTTTAGCGTTTTTCTATGCGCAAAAATGCATTGGTTTTAGAAAACATTTCACTTGATTAATTCTAAATATCGAACTTTAAGTCGAATATTCTACTAATTCCAGAACATAAATTGGCTAAGCAATAATTCCCGTCATCAAAAGCCCGCTGTTTAATTCCGCGGCGGCTTACCGCCATTCAGTAACCCCTGCATCCGCTCAAGTGTTTTCTTCTCGCCGCAGAGGGATAAAAATGCCTCTCTTTCAAGATCCAGCAGGTATTGCTCCGTAACATTCTGCGCATAACTCAGATCGCCTCCGTTGATGACATAAGCCAGTTTATTCGCGATTTTCGCATCATGGTCAGAGATGTAATTGGCCAGCCGCATTTGCGCAATTCCCGCCATGAACAATGCCATACCCGTTTTCCCCTGAACCTTGATGTCGTTTCGCTGCTTTGGCTGGGTATATCCGTTGTCCGCCAGATCCATAGCAGCCTGCTTGGCCTCCGCAATCAGCCGGGAACGGTTCAGCACGATCTGGTCCTTATCCTGAAGGTAATTCATTTCCTTCGCCTCCTGGGCAGAAGCGGATACTTTTGCCTGTGCAATATTCATAAATGCGGTTTGCAGGATGTTCAATTCGGTATCCCCAGCCTGGTACATATCCGAGCACCGGAGCGCCATTTCCTTCGTGCCGCCTCCGGCTGGAATAATTCCTACCCCGAATTCTACCAATCCCATGTAAGTTTCGGCATGTGCCACAACTTTATCCGCATGAAGGTTCAATTCGCATCCGCCTCCCAATGCAAGTGTATGCGGAGCTGTCACAACAGGTATCGAAGAATACCTCGCCCGCATCATGGTTTGCTGAAACTGGGCTATAACCAGATTGATCTCATCAAATTCCTGCTCGATGGCATACATAAACAGCATCGCGAGGTTGGCCCCGGCGGAAAACGCCTCACTTGATTCATTTCCGATCACCAGCCCGCGAAAATCCTTTTCCGCCAAACTGATACCTTTCTGAATGCCCTCGATCACTTCCGCGCCCATAGTATTCATCTTGGAGCGAAATTCCAGGTTCAGGATACCGTCTCCAAGATCGTACAAATTGGCCCCGGCGTTCTTCCATACAATGTTGTTGGAAAGGTTGCCCAGCAAAATGAAGCTTTCCTGCCCCGGAATTTTCTTGTATGATGCCGAAGGAATGTCGTAATACAGTTTTTTGCCATTTTCGATCTTGTAAAAGGAATCATGACCGGCTGCAAGCATTTCATAAACCCAGTCTGCCGGTTTGAGTTTCAGGTCTTCCATAACCGAAAGCATATCTTTCAGGCCGATCGCATCCCAGGTTTCGAAAAGTCCCAGTTGCCACCCGAAGCCGGCGGAAATGGCCTGGTCAATACGGAATATTTCATCAGAAATTTCAGGTATGCGAAATGTAGCGTAACGGAAAATATCGGCGAAGGTTCTCCGGTAAAATTCCCCGGCTTTATCTTTCCCGGCGATCAGTACGGCAAATCTTTTAGCAACATCGCCAATTGCCTTGGTACCTTCCAAAGTGTCAAATTTCACTTTTTGGGAAGGTCTATATTCCAATGTCTCAAAATCCAGCGCAAGGATTACCGATTTACCTTTTTCGTCTTTTATTTTTTTATAAAAACCCTGACCGGTTTTATCCCCCAGCCATTTATTTTCATACAGTTTCTGCATTACAGCCGGCAAAATAAACCCGTCCCGCGACTCGTCTTTCCCTTCGCCCGATGCATATAAATTATTGGCAACATGCACTGTCGTATCCAGCCCGACCACGTCAGACAACCGGTATGTTCCGGACTTGGGCCGACCTGCTACGGGACCTGTCAGTTTATCCACTTCATCCACAGTGAGCTTCATTTCTTCGGCCACCCTTATCGTCTGGATCAATGCGTAAATTCCGAGCCGGTTTGCGATAAACCCGGGTGTATCCTTTGCCAGAACGGTTGTTTTCCCTAAAAAAAGATCACCGTAATGCATGAGAAAATCCACTACCGCAGGGTCTGTTTCAGGTGTCGGGATGATCTCCAGCAAACGAAGGTATCTTGGCGGATTGAAGAAATGGGTCCCGCAGAAATTCTTTCTGAAGTCATCGCTCCTCCCTTCCGACATCAGGTGGATAGGGATTCCGGAAGTATTGGAGGTAATCAATGTGCCCGGCTTTCGCAGTGCATCCACCTTTTCATATAAGGTTTTCTTGATGTCGAGCCGCTCAACCACCACCTCTATCACCCAGTCGTAGTTTTTGATATCGGCAAGATTATCATCAAAGTTTCCCAACTTGATTCTTGATGCAAAAGCGGGGCTATAAAGAGAGGCTGGCGTAGCCTTCAAAGTCTGTTGAAATGAATCATTTACGATTCTGTTACGGAAAGCCGGGTGGGCAGTTGTCAGTCCTTTTGCCTTTTCAGGCTCGGACAATTCTTTTGGAACAATGTCCAGCAATAAAACTTCAACACCTATATTGGCGAAATGGCACGCAATGCGCGATCCCATTATACCTGAGCCCAGCACAGCTACTTTACGAATTGAACGATTCATTCTTTAAAGGTTTGGTTTTTAGGATAATTTTCCAGGAAAATTGGTGTTAAATGTCAGAGTTCAGGTATTGTCTGTCAAAAATTCACCTTCCGTTTCTCCCGCCCGCAGTTTCTGGTTTTCCTCTTCCACGAGCCTGTTGATCTCTTTGATCACATCAAAAAAAGTGACCAGCTTGTCGAGAGGGATTTTGTCCCTGATCATTGTATTGAAAGAAATAACGCCTTCTTTGGCCAATTCTCGTTTTTCCTTTCCCAGATCGGTAAGTACTATTCTCACAAACCGCTTGTCACTTTTACTTACTTCCCTTTTGATGAGCGCGCGTTCTTCAAGCGTTTTAAGCATCCGCACCAGGCTTCTGGGCTCCATTCCCAGCAGCGGGGCTATTTTTGTTGCGGGAGTTCCGTTTTCTATGTCGATGTTTAACAATACATAACCAACGGCCATGGTTGTATCATAACGCGCCGCATAGGCATTGTACATTCTCGAAATGGAATGCCAGGCCCATTTTATCTGGAAATCGATTGTTTTTTCCTTGCGCATGATCGAATAATAAATCGGATACCGGGAACATCCTGGCCTTACAAATGTAAGAAATCCATACACCATTATGCAAGCATACTATTTTCGGTCAAACAAAAAGCGCATCGGCCTTTTAAATACCGATGCGCTCTTCTTAACTATTTTTCGCTGATCAGTTTGTCCATCAAACCATTAAATTCAGCGACAAAATCATCGTAATATTTGCCCGTTCCCGGCCCCGAAAAACCAGTATGTATTTTCCTGACCTTTCCTTTTTTATCGATGAAAATAGTTGTAGGATAGGACATTACCTTATTTAACATGGGCAGTGCCTTTCCGGTAGCTTCGTCAGTATTGGTACCCGCAAGTAAAACAGGATAATCGATTCCAAGGCGGTCGCTCATACGCTTGATCCTGGGTCCGGACACCTCCGGCTTGTCTGACCGTTCAAATGCAAGCCCAACGATCTCTACGCCCCGCTCTTTATTTTTTTTGTACCAGGGGGCCAGAAAATTGGTTTCGTCCATACAATTCGGGCACCACGAACCCAAGATCTGGATAATAACCGGCTTTCCTTTGAAACGGGCATCAGTCAGTGACAGATTTTTTCCATCTGCATCCGGAAAGGTAAAATTGACGGTTTCAAACCCAGGCTTAAGGTAAGTCAGCTTGTCCGCATCGGGAAGTTTTGCAGAAGGATCGGGCTTTGCTTTCCACGTTTTGTATGCTTTCAACCCCGACCAGAAGGATCCGTTCAAAGATCCGTCAGCTTGGATCGCGGCTTTGAACAAATAAGCATTGGAACCGTCAAAGGTCGATAAGTAAAGGCTGTCGCCATTGACGCTGCCAGTCAGAAAACGGTAGTCCCCTGTTGGGGTAAGAAATGAGCCTTCCACAGCGGTGCCGGTTTGAGATAGATTTCCAACTGCCTGGGTAGTATCGCCTGTCAGTTCATTTTTGAATAATGTGGCCCAGCTTCCGGAGATATTTTTAGCGCTTTTCGCCTCGCCTTCTTTGAAGAACTTATAGTTTTCACCAAACTTAGCTTCAAAAGGTAAAAACCCCGATGTAGCTCCATTGAGATAGCGGTAATATTTACCAGTCAGCTGATCCCCTTCCAGCTTCGCCACAATTTTCGAATCAAAAAGCAGCATCGGAATATGCAGGGAATCATTCTGAAAATAGGCCGTATCCAACCGCAGCTTTTCAGCTCCGTTGACCGAGTACACAGTGTACGTTTTGCCATCCGGATTTTTGCTGACATCCAGAATTACGGGCAGCTTGTGCGCATCGCGGCTCAATGTCGCCCTCCATATACCGGTTTTCAAATTTGTTTGTGAAGACGAATCACATGCCGCCAGCGTAACAAAAAACATGACGGCCACGACAGAATTTATTAATCTCATATACAATCCTTTATTATGAAATTACAGGTGCGGCGTTAAAATTAAATCCAATGTCAACCGTGATTCCTACGCTTGAAAATTGCTAAGTTTGTAACTGCCTCCCGGCAAGAAATAGTTCCTAAATACGTTGCTTTTAACAAATGGATTTACAAAGTACATATCACGAGCCTGTAATGTTAACCGAGTGTCTGGACGGGCTTGATATTCAACCTGAAGGAATATATGTGGATGTAACATTTGGCGGAGGCGGACATTCCAGGGCGATTCTTGAAAAACTGACGACCGGAAGGCTACTGGTTTTTGACCAGGATCCCGATGCCCTCGCCAATGCGGAGGCCTACAAAAATGACGAGCGGTTTACATTCATTGCAGCCAATTTCAGGCACCTCAAACGTTACCTGAAATTGCATAAAGCGCCAAAAGTGGATGGTATTCTAGCAGATCTGGGCGTATCGTCGCATCAGATCAATACGCCGGAAAGAGGCTTTTCCACGCGTTTCGACGCTGACCTCGATATGCGGATGAACCCGGCCAGCGAAAAAACGGCACGGGAAGTTTTAAATGTAAGGTCTACCGCCGAGTTACAAAGGATATTGGGTATGTACGGCGAGGTTACCAATGCCCGCACTGCCGCCGAGGCCATTTTTGCAGCAAGGCATAATTCACCCATAGAAACCGTGAGTGAGCTGAAAGGGATATTGATGCGTTATGCGCCCAAGCACCGCGAAAACAAGTATTTTGCACAGGTTTTTCAGGCCTTACGCATTGAGGTAAACGATGAACTGAGCGTTTTGGAAGAGTTTCTTACCCAAACCGCGGAGGTACTGAATCCGGGCGGAAGGCTGGTAGTAATGTCCTACCATTCGCTGGAAGACAGGTTGGTGAAAAACTTTATACAAAAGGGAAAATTTGATGGTCAGGTTGAAAAGGATTTTTATGGTAATGAAATAAAGCCCCTTAAAAGCATCACCCGTAAACCTATCGAAGCCACACCGGAGGAAACCGCCCGTAACCCGAGAGCGAGAAGCGCGAAGTTGCGGGTTGCGGAGAAGATATAGTCAGGTCTGGTCATGATGTTGTCAGGGTAAGTCATTTGTGGTCAGGTGTAGTCATGAGGTTGCTTTTGAATATCGATAAATGACAAAAAATGACCATACTTTACCATAAGTGACAGAACATAACTATAACCAAGGAGAAAGAATGCCTGAAAATAGGAAACGTATCAAACCTTTACCGCCTAAAAAGCCGAAGCCAAAACGGGAGTATCACCTGTTCAACTGGCTGAACCGCTTTTTACCGCTGGACAAAGTTTTTGGTGAAAAATTGCCCGGACAGGAAGAGCGGGTTCCGGTGAAATATTTTTATTATTTCGGCTGGGTTGTCATTCTTCTGGTCGCCTATGAAAGGATCGGCTTTCAGTCGGAGCAATATGTCCGTAACAGCATTAAACTGAAAAAAGAAGTTGACGACCTCCGTGCGGAATATACGTCGATTCATGCAGAATATATGAAAAGCGGATTGCAGTCGGTCGTGATCGAGAAAGTGAAGGCAAGCGGCCTGGAAGAAAACCTGACCCCTCCGAAAAAAATAATCCTCAAAGAAGAAGACTAACCTCGCTACCTGACAGACACTCAACTTTTCATCATCAATATTTCTTTGCAAACAAGTAATGAGGAACGACATTGAAAGCGGTCAGAATAATAAAAAGGCCCTGATCAACCGGGCGAGGACCGTGGGGTGGCTGTTGTTTTTACTGGCGGTACTGGTTTTTGCAAAATTGATCCGCGTTCAGTATTACGACACATTTAAGGGGAAAACCTGGGCTGAATACTCTTTAAAAAATGACCTCAAGCTGGACACCATACCCGCTATGCGCGGCAACATTTATTCCAGCGATAACAGCCTCCTGGCTACTTCATTGCCTTATTATTATGTAGGCTTCGATACAAAAGTGCCTGACTCGGCCTACTTTAACAAAAACCTCGACAAACTAAGCGCTTTGCTGGCCAAAAATTTCGGAGAAAATACCGCCGATGGTTACAGAAGCAAAATATTACGCTACCGAAACAGCAAGACGAAACGGTATCTGAGATTAAAGTCCAGACAAATCACACATCTGGAAAGGGAAAAAATAAAAGAATGGCCATTTTTCACAAAAGACCGCAAAGGAGGTGGTGGAAAATTTGAGACAATTTACAAACGATACAAACCATTCAGTCCGCTGGCAGACCGCACTATTGGCGGCATTGACCCAAAAAGCGGGAGAGGCTATATTGGGATAGAGGCAAGTTTCGACAAGGAACTGGAAGGAAAATCGGGCATAGAATGGGTTGAAATGGTAGAAGGTGGTGTAAAAATCCCTGTTGGAGATGCACTGAACGTACAGCCCGAAGCCGGTAAGAACATTTATACTACGCTCGATATGAGCTACCAGGATATGGCCGAAATTGCGCTCAGACGAAAACTGACAGAGATGCAGGCTGATTTTGGATCAGTGGTGGTGATGGAAGTAGCGACCGGGGAGATTAAAGCGATGGCCAATCTCACAAAACGGGGCAATGATAAATACGAAGAAGTCTTTAATTATGCTCTCGCAGGAAGCAACGATCCCGGCTCTACGTTCAAGCTGGCGACAATGATGGCATTGCTGGAAGAAACAAAAATGAACCCGGATCAGGTTACCGTCAATACCGGCACGGGTGCCATGCGATTCAGAAACCATACTATAAAAGACGCCCACCGGGGTGGTTTTGGCACGATTACCGCTTCTCAGGTACTCGAAAAATCCTCCAATATTGGTATTGTGTTATTAATGCAGCGGTATTTTGCCACAAAACCTGACAGTTATCTTAACTACCTCAAACGGTTCCACCTGACTGTGCCCACCGGAATCCGCATGAAAGGGGAAAAGCCTCCGCTGATCCGTGACCGGTCGTCCAAACACTGGAGCAATTATTCGCTCTATTTTATGGCGCATGGGTACGAAATGCAAATGACCCCGCTCCAGACGCTGGCATTTTACAACGCTGTGGCCAACGACGGTTACTGGGTTCGCCCGATGATCGTACGCGAGATCAGAAATGCAGAAGACGTGGAAGATAAAATGATCCCGTACGTGGAAGAAAAGCCGATCTGCTCTCCAGAGACGATCCGAAAAGTGAAGAAGATGCTGGAAGGCGTTGTGGAAAACAGTCTGACAAAAACAGTCAAAAACGACCTTTACAGAATTGCCGGTAAAACAGGAACTGCGAGAAAGCTTATTAACGGTGTATATACAGAAGGAAAAAACTATACTTCGTTTGCCGGCTACTTTCCAGCCGACAAACCCAAATACAGCTGCATTGTCATTATTGACAATCCCAAAAGTTCCGGCGCGGACTATACCCGGTATGCCGGCAGTGTTGCGGCTCCGGTTTTCAAGGAAGTGGCCGACCGTATTTATGCTTATGACGTCAGCATTCAAAAACCTTTGAAAGACTCGGTTCCCGAAGTTTCGCAGGACGTAAAATGGGCCGGTAAAACTTCAGACCTTCAGATTATCAGCAAAGAACTGAAACTTACGCCCGTACCCGAAGATAAAGAATATGCCGCAGGTTCGCTTTTCAAAAAAGGGAAGACGAAATGGCAATCGCGCAGCATCGATGCTAGGGATATCCCGAATCTTCAGGGAATGCCCATGCGCGACGCTTTGTATATCATGGAAAACAAAGGATTCACCGTGACATTCAGAGGTTCAGGCAAGGTGGTGGAGCAATCGCTGCCGCCAGGTTCAAACAGGTCGGGGATCAAAACAATCCTTTTAACATTACAGTAATTCCTTTCATGGAAACCAATCAGGAAAAAAAATTAGGCGATATTCTTACCGGCATCGCCGACGCGACGATCATTGGCAGTCCCGATGTTCCGGTTAAAAATATCATTATAGATTCAAGAAGGGTTTTGCCCGGAAGCTTGTTTGTGGCCCTCCGCGGCACGCAGACGGACGGACATCAGTTTATCGGCACAGCCACCGAAACCGGCGCAAGTGCGATTCTTTGTGAAGAACTTCCGCAGCAAACAAGCGACAACGTAACTTATGTTGTTGTGCCTGATTCGGCGGCCGCAATGGGCCAGATCGCCTCTGCTTTTTACGGGCATCCTTCCAGGAAACTTACGCTGGTAGGCGTAACCGGTACAAACGGAAAAACTTCAGTAGCCACTTTTCTTTTTCAGCTTTTCCGCGCGCTGGGATATCGGTGTGGACTCTTATCGACGGTTCAAAATCAGATCGAAGACGAGGTGATTCCTTCCACGCATACCACCCCCGACTCGGTTGCGTTGAACCAGCTTCTTGCCAAAATGCTTGAAAAAGGCTGTTCCCATGTTTTTATGGAGGTTAGCTCCCACGCTGTCAGTCAGCACCGCATTGCCGGACTACATTTCGCAGGTGGGATTTTTACCAATATCACGCACGACCATCTCGATTTTCACAAAACTTTTGACAATTACATTAAAGCCAAAAAAGGTTTTTTTGACCAGCTGCCTAAAAGCGCGTTTGCCCTGGTGAATGTGGATGACCGACGCGGAACGGTAATGGTGCAGAATACAAAGGCAAAAGTGGAAACATACTCGCTGCAGACCCTCGCATCGTTTAAGGGGAAAATCATTTCCGATACTCTTACAGGTATGCACATGGAGATCAACCAACAGGAGGTATGGTTCAGGGTGATCGGGAGGTTTAATGCTTATAATTTGCTTTCTGTGTACGGAGCGGCGTTGTTGCTGGGAGAAAAAGCGGAGTCGGTGCTGACAGAACTATCCAATCTGAAAAGCCCTCCGGGCAGGTTTGAACAGTTTCATTCCGCCGACAACGTTGTGGGGATCGTAGATTACGCACACACGCCGGATGCACTGGAAAATGTGCTGGAAACAATCAACCATCTGCGGCACGGAAACGAAAAAGTCATCACCATTGTGGGATGCGGTGGAAACCGTGATGCGGAAAAACGTCCGAAAATGGCCGCTATCGCATGTAAATACAGCAATAGGGTGATTTTGACTTCTGACAATCCCCGTTATGAAGAACCTATGGATATTCTGGAACAAATGCGAAAAGGTGTTCCTCCGCTGGACTATAAAAAAACGGTGGTGATCGAGGACCGTAGGGAGGCGATCAAAAAGGCAGGCGAAGAAGCAAATCCGGAAGATATTATCCTTATTGCCGGAAAAGGGCATGAAAACTATCAGGAGATCAAAGGGGTAAAGCACCACTTTGATGATAAAGAAGAGCTTTTGGAAATTTTTGCAAAAAGATATTCAAGCTGACTCAGGAATTCGATCCTTAATAATCTGCTGACCTTTTGTGTAATCTTCGAAAAGAAGCAACTTTGCATCTGTCATCCCAATACGTTTTTACATGCTCTATTATCTATTCGAATATCTCGACAAAAATTTCAATATTCCCGGTGCCGGTGTATTCCAGTATATATCGTTCAGGGCTCTGGGCTCAACGGTGTTATCCCTTTTCATCGCCGCTACATACGGAAAGTCGATCATCAATTTTCTGAGAAAAAAGCAAATGGGTGAATCCATCCGTGACCTTGGGTTGGCAGGTCAGATGGAAAAAGCCGGAACCCCAACGATGGGCGGGTTTATTATCCTTGCCTCTCTGTTGATCCCCGTACTATTGTTTGCCAAGCTTAGCAATGTGTATATTGTACTGCTGATCATCACCGCCGTCTGGACAGGCATGATCGGCTTTGTAGATGATTACCTTAAAAAATTCAAAAACAACAAGGAAGGCCTTCACGGAAAGTTTAAAATTGTCGGGCAGGTCGGTCTGGGACTTATTGTCGGCGTGACCCTATCTTTTAACGACAACGTCCGGATACGCGTGTATGACCAACCCCTGCTCAGCTCCAATCTGGGAGAAATCCAGCGATACCGGGATATCATTCACCCTACGGTAACTACCATACCATTTATCAAGAACAATGAATTTGACTACAAAACCCTGTTATTCGGCTGGCTTCCGGAAGAATACACCTGGGTGATTTATACCATTGTAGCCATTTTTATTATAACAGCTATTTCCAACGGTGCAAATATCACCGATGGGATCGACGGTCTGGCAGCGGGCGTTTCAGGGATTATTGCGCTTACTTTAGGCGTCCTGGCCTATTTATCAGGTAATACCAAGTTTTCGCAATACCTGAACATTATGTACATCCCAAATTCGGGAGAACTCGTAATTTTTTGTGCTGCGTTTATCGGGGCCTGTGTCGGGTTTCTCTGGTATAATGCATATCCAGCCCAGGTGTTTATGGGTGACACGGGTAGTCTGATGCTTGGAGGGGTGATTGCAGTTATTGCACTGGCGATCAGGAAAGAATGGTTGATCCCCTTTATGTGCGGGATTTTCATAGCCGAAAACCTATCTGTTATTGTACAAGTCAGCTATTTCAAGTACACCAAACGCAAATACGGCGAAGGCCGAAGAGTGTTCCTCATGTCGCCGCTGCATCACCACTATCAAAAGAAAGGAATTCACGAATCAAAAATAGTAACGCGTTTCTGGATCGTAGGAATTATCCTGGCGATTTTGACGCTTGCTACCTTGAAGTTGAGGTAAAAAAGAATGTCAGACTGAGCGTCGAAGTTGCTGGAAAGCCTTCGACTCCGCTCAGTCTGACATTAGGTCATAAGGTCATTTATTGTTATCCGGATGATCTCTTACCGTCCTACCTGCTCACTGTATCTCCTCGGATCATACCCTTTTGCAAAGAGCGGGTATTGGTCAAAAATACGTCTTACGACACTCCGGTAGTGGTTATTTGAATTTTCAACGCCTTTAAATATGCCGGAAGCGTATCCTCTCCACACCACCTGATCACTGTCCGCGTCAATCAGCGATACGATCAATGTCCCTTTATCCAGCGCATATTTGATAGGCTCATAACGGAAACCATCGTTTTCCGTATCCACCCAGTTTTTAATCACAGGCTGCATGTATCCCTGGTAGCGCAGGTTATCATAGAATATCCCGTAATTAACCAGCAGAGTAGGTTTTTCAGCAGTAAGCTTATAACCCCTCACCTGCATCTGACGGCGGATCGCCTCGTATATTTCCGTGCAAAGATTATTCGTATCTCTTTCGCACTCCAGAAACGTATAGGAGGAGTAATCTTTGAAATTGGTTTCATAACTATAATCGTGCTCCACAAACACTTTACGGCCACTCGAGCACCCCGCGATTATAACTACCAAAAGTAAAGCGGCATAGATTGTAACGGACTTCAACATAAGCATTTAATTTTTGTCAGGTTGTAAATAAATATTTAAGAATATCAAAAAATAATCTAAACCAGAACAATAGCTTATCCCAAAATCCACGTACAATTATCCCAAATAATAAGCTATTGATTTACGCATTTCAGAAGCAGAAACTACTATATCATAACCGCATTGCCCTGCTCCATTAAGCAATGAAAACCGTACTTCTTTTCCTTTATTTTTCTTATCCTGCCGCGTCAGTGCAATGATCTGCTCTATTTCCTCCGGCTTGATCTCCACTTTTCCATAGGTTGCGAAAAGGAATTCTTCAATATCCTGTAACGTCTGGGCATCGATCATTTTCCTTTCAAAAGACAAATAACTTTCCATGATCATCCCCACCGCAATCGCCTCCCCATGAAACAGTCTCTGGTTTTCTGTTTTGCCTAAAAACAATGTTTCCACGGCATGTCCTAGCGTGTGCCCAAAATTCAGGATCTTCCGCAAGCCTTTTTCCGTCGGGTCCTGCTCCACCACATTCTGCTTAATTTTCACCGAATGTGCAATGAGGTCATTCCAGTTCTGGTATTCAAAATCTTTTTGTCTGATCTCGTTCCATTTTTCAGCGTCTGCGATCAGGCAATGTTTGACTATCTCCGCAAAACCCGAACGTATTTCTCTTTCGGGCAAAGTTGTCAGAAAGTCAGGATCTATCAGTACTGTTTTTGGAATATTAAAAACGCCTAAATGGTTTTTAAATCCTTGAAAATCAATCCCAAGCTTACCTCCTACGCTTGCATCTACCTGAGAAAGAAGTGTCGTCGGCACCTGCACAAAATCTATTCCACGTTTATAAACCGCTGCGCAAAAACCGCCCATATCCCCGATCACCCCGCCGCCTATATTAATCACCAGTGCGTGTCTGTCCAGCTCCTCACTGGTCATCGCCTCCCATATCTTTTCGCAGGTTGCCAATATTTTAAATGACTCGCCACTGGGAACGGATATCAGCTTATGTTTTGGCAAAATCGTCTTTAATGCAGGATAACAGTGTCTTTTTGTATTGTTATCCGCTACAACGACTAATTTTGAATACTGTTTTGAACTTAAAAATTCAGGTAAACTCTGGGTAATCGGTGCAATAACTACAGACTGGTTCATTCTAACTTTAATTGAGACCGTCCGTCGTATATACGGCGAGAGCAGTCAAATGGATGCGTTGATTTTCAGGTTTTTAAAATAAAATTCTGAAAATCTCTTTTAAAGATATGAATTATTATGTTTATCTCTTAATCAATTAGGTCTTGTGTTGTGAGAAATTTTTCCACATTTTTTTGATTTTCCGTGCAATATCCTGCCGGAGGTCTGATTTCCTTTTTTATTTTGTAAAATTGCCGTCCGTTTAACCGGATTGAGATCTGATTCCTAAATTTTAATCTATAATCAATAATGAGTGCGCCGCTAATATCAGGAATTCAACAAGTTGGAATTGGTGTTCAGAATGCACCTGAGGCCTGGCAATGGTACCGCCGTATCCTGGGCTTCGACGTGCCTGTTTTCGATGAAAAGGCCGAAGCGCCTCTGATGACTCCTTATACAGGCGGAGCTGTACACGCCCGTCATGCGATCCTGGCGATTAACCTCGCTGGCGGTGGCGGTCTTGAAATATGGTCTTTTACCAGCCGCACTTCCCAGCCCGCCAATTTCAAAACCGAACCCGGAGACCTGGGTATCAATGCAATCCGGTTCAAATCGCCGGATGTAAAAAAGGCGCACGAATGGCTCAAAAGCCAATCCAAGGAAGCAGTAGGCCCTTTGGTTGCCCTACCCGAGGGCGAAGGTTTCTGGGGAACCGATCCTTATGGCAACACATTCCAGATCACTGGTGACGCATCCTGGTTCCAAAAAACAGGCAAACCGGTAGGAGGGGTTGCCGGCGTTGTGGTAGGTGTGACGGATGTCGACAAATCCCTTGTTTTCTATAAAAACCTGTTGCAGCCGCTCGAAGTTGTTTATGATAAAACCGGCGTCTTCGAAGACTTGCCAACATCTATTCCGGGTCAGCGTTTCAGACGAGTATTGTTGAGAAAAAGCTTTACTCCGGAGGGTGCATTCAGCAAACTGCTTGGTGATGTTCAGATTGAGCTGATACAAGCGCTCGACCGTACGCCCAAGAAGATATTTGAAAACCGTTTCTGGGGTGACTGCGGCTATATCCACCTTTGTTTTGATACGCTTGATATGGATACGCTCAAGACCAAGCTCCAGGCCCAGGGATATCCTTTTACCATTGACAGTGAAAAGTCATTCGGAATGGAATCTGCGGCAGGCCGTTTTGCTTATCTGGAAGATCCTGATGGTACTTTGATCGAACTGGTGGAAACCCACAAACTGCCAATCCTGAAAAAAATCGGCTGGTTTCTTGATATACAAAAAAGGAAACACCAGCGTCCGCTACCCGACTGGATGCTGAAAATGATGAGACTGAACAGGGTTAAGGATTAATTGTACCTCGCCCCAAACCAAGCTAATACCGGCAGCACGAAAAATAACGCGATCCCAGCCTGCCAGCCAGCAAAAACACCAAGTATAATAGACAGCAGCGTTACAATGATGGGATAAATATAGACCAGCAAGCCAAAAAGCACTGAATCATAAAATACCGATCTGCCCGTCAGCTTCGCGGTTTTCTTTACAAAAAATGAATACAATGGCCGGTGAATGGATCTGCCCAACCAGCCGATTGCCTTTAACAATGCGCTGCTGGTATGGGGAGCGTCACAATTCCCAAAAAATGCATTTAGCCTGGTTTGATGCTCTTCTCGCGGCAAGTCCGCAGGTATGGTCAGGATTTCGGCATTCATGCGCAGGTCCAGGATTTCATTGAATTCGCGCAGCCATTTTTCATATTCCAGCGGGCTCGTCCCGATTTCCTCCTTATTGATTTCTTGGCCAAAACGCAGGAAAACCCTTTTACCCGGCCCTCTGAAATGTTCATAATTGAGTCCGGTCGGGATCACTTTCATATCATTCAGAGCATCATCACCATACCAGGTCTGGTAAGCCATGCGCGCTGTACCTTTTCCAAGCGGACGCAATTTCCATTCATTCACACAAATCCCCTCCGAAAAAACTACCACTGCATCGCCTTTTTTGAGTGCATCGTGGCTTTCTCGGGTGGTAACATCATGATTTTTCACATTGTGCCTTCCTTCAGAGCCACGAAAAACGGGTATCAGCTTGATCTGCCGAAGCCAGAAAGCAGCCGAAGGCTTTTTGAAAACGTCGCCCCGGGTGAGGGTATGGATCGGCTGTTGCAGGACGGAACCGATAACAACCGCATCAAAGAACGAATCGGGATGGTTAGAAGCTAAAAGCAGTGGCTTTCCGACAGGCAGTTTATCAAGATTGGCAACGCAAAGCTTTTTTAAATAAATAGGCAATGCAAAGCGGATCAGGAAACGGGAGAAATAGTAAAACAAAATATAACTGGTAAGTTTGACGCAAAATTATTTATTATTTTCGATCCATACACCCGTTTCCGCGTTCAACTTCTTTGAAGTTGTTACCTTTGAAGCAGTTTCAACTTTCGCAGGAGAACACATCGGCGTCCTGCAAGGCCTAATGAAGATCAATAATGCGTTTAAAAGATTATCCCGAAATTATCCGTACGGCCTGGGCAGGGTTTGATAATTCTATCGGTGTGAAATTTGTTGAGGATATCAGTGCCAAAGTATCAACCAATCACGTTTTCAGGGTCACACTCGACAATGATGATAAAGTAATTGCCAAGCTTTCCTATTTCGGAAAATACGAGCATTTCAAAGAGGATCACCGCATTATCCAGACGCTGGCCAACAACCTCCTGTTTCCTTATGAAAACGTTCTGGCGAGGTCTCTTATGAAAAACAATCAGGTTTATACCTATCGTTATCAGGAGGATTTTGTCGATACCTGGGTAGTTTTTTACAATCCGATCCGGGCTATGAACCGCATGCCCCGCAGATTGAATGAGGATCAGATCAGGAAACTGGGGACGGAAGCCGCCAAGTTTCATCAGGCGTGTTTCAGGGCAGGAAAATCCATTCCGAAATCTTCCAAAAACCTGCGCACAGACATACAGCATCTCCTGGATATTCTTGAAACCGATACCGGGAAATACGAACATCGCGGTTACATCCAAACCCTGAAAAGACAATGCGATATTTTCATGAAAAATATCCAGCGGCTGAATGTAAGTTCATTCGACCTGATGCCCGTTTTTGTGGACTGGAATATCGGTAACTTTTCTGTGACCGAAGATCTGAAATTTTATTCACGTTGGGATTACGACTGGTTCAGGGTGTCGTCCAGGATCATGGATTTCTATTTTTTCAGTCGGGTCGTTTCCAATGTCGGTGACCGTACGGTTTTCAGTTATCTGATGGGGCCGCTGATGGAAGACCGTTTTATGATATTTCTTCAGGAGTATCATAAAGTATATCCTTTGACTGAGAAAGAAGTACGTTTTATGAAGGAAGCCTACCGTTTCTTTATCTTGAACTATGTGATCAAATACGGTAAGTATTTCTTTCACAGATCCTATTGCACCAAATTGCAAAAGGAGGCTTACGAGCTTTATTTTCCTTCCATCGACGGTTTCGATGCAGAAAAAATCCTTAGAATATTAAAAATATAGGGACAACATCAGATATCCCTCTTTTTACTCCAAGACACCAGCCCTATGATATTAGACAATTTTAAATCTGTTTTGTCAAGATATGAAGTTATTTTCTTTGATGCTTTTGGTGTTTTAAAAACATATAATGGCCTGATTCCGGGCATTGAAAATACCTTTGCCTACCTCCGGGAGAATGGCAAAGATTTTTATGTGGTCACCAATGATGCTTCCCGCAGCCCCGAGCAGCTTGCAGAATCCTATGTACGGCTGGGCATCGACGATGTTACACCCGATCGCATTATTTCATCGGGTATGCTGGCCCGCGAATACCTTGATTTGAAAGTAAGAAAAGGGATTGTTGCTTATCTCGGAACCGATAATTCCGCACATTACATCGCCACACAAGACCTGAAAACGCTATCGATCAGAGAGCTGGACCTGAATTCCGTAGCTGATGTAAACGCGTTGGTATTTCTGGACGATGAAGGTTTTGACTGGAATACAGACCTGACCAAAACGCTCAACCTGCTCAGAAAAAGGAATATTCCTGTAATTGTCGCCAATACGGACAAAACTTACCCCGCGTCCAAAAGCCGTTTATCCATAGCCGTTGGCGCCTTGGCCAAAATGGTGGAAGATACTATCGGCAGACAATTCATACGATTTGGAAAGCCGGATCCTCAGATGTTCATTTTTGCGTACCAGCACATCAAAAATTATCCCAATGTCAGCAAACGGGATATTCTCATGGTAGGAGATACCCTCCACACCGACATTTTGGGCGGGAACAAGTTCGGGCTTGATACTGCCCTGGTATTAACCGGTAATACCCAGGCAGAAGATGCGGAAGTCCGGATCAGAAGTACAGGTATTATCCCGACGTACATTTGTGTATCCGCAGTGGTGGAATGATATCTAGCGGCATCCGGTTATGAAATGCGTGGCAAAGGACAAAAAATGATATGTTGAGCATTCCTCAGGGAAATGCGATATAGTACTCTTTTACCCGCTGCGCCTCCTGCTCCGATTCTTTCGTTTTTCCTGTCTGCATTAAAATCCTGGCACGATTTGCGTGACAGCGAGCAGCAACATAGGAGTCGGGAAATGAGCGGGCAGACCTAGTAAAAAGTTCGTATGCTTGCTGTAAGGAAGTTGAATCCTTTCGTTTTATCAACTTTTCGCCTTCCATAAAATCCTGCTTCCAACGCTTGGCGATAGGAGTCATGCGTTCGGCTTCCTGGAAAACCTTGAACGCGGGGATAACCGGTACGATGGAGTTTTTAGGCTGTATTTTTTCGATTGGTTTTGAGAAAAAAACTTCGAGGGCCTCCGCATATGCACTGGCTTCTTTTTCATTGTAATCCGGCAACTTTAAACGCTGCTCTTCCTGTGCATTTGTAAAAAACGACGCTTCTGCGAGAATCGCCGGGATACCATAAGTATTACGCAAAACCGACGCGCCCAACTCGGCAAAAACCGTAAAATCGGAAACGACGGAAACCGGTGTTTTACTTTTATACAAATGCTTCAGCAAACGGGAAGCCAATGCTTTTCCCAATGCAACACTCGCCTGATTTTCAGATCCGTTACCATGAAAATAAATAATCGGAAAATTGACGGAAGAGTCCGCGGTAGCATTATGATGGATCGAAACAAAAAGATCGGCCTTGTTATCCAGCGCCAGTTTTGCACGCTCCGGCAATGTGACGATTTTATCTACTGTCCGGGTCATGATCACCGTCGCACCTTTGGCTTCCAGCTTTTTTTGAAGCAGTAATCCCACCCTCAGATTAACCCACTCTTCCCGCTCGCCCGCACGTCCCACGCGGTAACTATCAGTAAGTGCAGTTCCGCCGTGACCAGGATCGATGCAGATGATTTTTCCTCTGAGAGTACTGCTATTTTCCTGACCTGAGACCACATTTTTTAACCCGAAAAACAGGCAAAGCAGAGCAATATATTTGTTCATGAGACAGATATCGACATTTTTCAATAAAATAGGGATGTTTTGGCTGATTGACAAGCAATCTTCAATTAATGATTTGTTTCTCCGATTTCCTGCTATTTTTGCCGAAATGCTTGAATTGAAATCCCTCATTAACCATAAAATTTATACACACACATGTTAGCAAAAACCTTCGGCAGCACCGTCTCCGGTGTGGACGCCACAATGATCACCATTGAAGTAAATGTAGCCCAGGGAATAGGGTTTTTCATGGTCGGTCTGGCCGATAGTGCAGTAAAAGAGAGTCAGCAGCGCGTAGAGGCTTCTCTGAAATACTTCGATTACAAAATGCCCCGCCAAAAACTGGTCGTGAACCTGGCTCCTGCGGATATACGTAAGGAGGGCTCTGCCTATGATCTGCCTATTGCACTGTGTATCCTGCAGTCTTCCGAGCAGCTCATTTGTGAACGAAACCTTGAAGACTATGTGATTATGGGCGAGTTGTCGCTTGATGGCATTTTAAGACCTATTAAAGGCGTTCTCCCTATCGCGATCGAAGCAAGAAAACAAGGTCTGAAAGGATTTATACTACCTGCGGAAAACGCCCACGAGGCTGCTATTGTGAACAACATCGATGTCATTCCTGTAGAAACGCTTACAGATGCCATTGCTTTTTTTGAAGGAAAGTCGGATATACAGCCGCTGGTTGTTGACACGCGGGATTTGTTTTTTACTTCTCAGAATGAATATGATGCTGACTTTGAACACGTACAGGGTCAGGAAAATATCAAGAGAGCACTGGAAATCACCGCAGCCGGCGGGCATAATGCCATCATGATCGGACCACCGGGTGCCGGAAAAACCATGCTTGCAAAACGTATCCCAAGCATTCTTCCCCCGCTGAGCCTGCCCGAAGCATTGGAAACCACAAAAATTCATTCAGTAGCCGGTAAACTCGGGAAACGCGCCACGCTGGTTTCAAGACGTCCTTTTCGCGCGCCGCACCATTCGATCAGTGATGTGGCATTGGTAGGTGGCGGTGGTTTTCCTCAGCCCGGGGAAATCTCTCTGGCACACAATGGCGTACTGTTTCTGGACGAGCTTCCTGAATTTAAAAGAACAGTTCTGGAAGTAATGCGGCAGCCGCTGGAAGAACGTAAAGTCACTATTTCGAGGGCAAAAATGACGGTTGAATTCCCATCGAATTTTATGCTGATCGCCAGTATGAACCCTTGTCCGTGCGGCTATTACAACCATCCCGATAAAGAATGTGTTTGCGGGCCCGGTGTTGTGCAGAAATATCTGAATAAGATCAGCGGCCCTTTGCTCGACCGCATTGACCTGCACGTAGAAGTAACCCCTGTTTCCTTTGACCAGATCGCTTCTACCCGGAAATCCGAAAGCAGCGAAAGTATCCGTAACCGCGTGATCAAGGCCCGGGAACGGCAAACAGAAAGGTTTAAGGACAAAAAGGAAATTTACTCCAATGCCATGATGCCGCCAGAAATGGTAAAGGAAATATGCATTATCAGCGATCCCGGTAAGGCTCTTTTACGGACGGCGATGGAAAGGCTGGGTTTGTCGGCCAGGGCTTACGACCGCATCCTGAAAGTATCGCGGACCATAGCAGATCTCGCAGGAAGTGATGATATCAAGGTTGAGCACCTCGCAGAGGCGATTCAATACCGCAGCCTGGACCGGGAAAATTGGGCTGGGTAATGGAAAGATTTGCATTTTATAACGACGTCACCGAACAGGAAAAAGTAGAGTTTATCAATGGCGAAATCATTGTTCATTCTCCTGTTACCAAAAGGCATAATGCGGCGAGCGGGTTGTTGTACAGGCTCCTAAGCATATATTGCGGGAAAAACGATCTGGGTTTTGTGGGAATTGAAAAGATCATGATCACGTTGACCCGCAATGATTACGAACCAGATATCTGTTTTTTCAAAAAAGAAATATCCGCAAATTTCACCGAGGACCAAACATTATTTCCCGCCCCGAATCTTGTAATAGAAATACTTTCTGAATCGACAGAATCAAGAGACAGAGGCGTGAAATTCAAAGATTATCAGGCACATAAGATTGAAGAGTATTGGATTATTGACTCTGAAAACCAGACTTTGGAACAGTACCACCTTAGAGGCAATGAATATGACCTTGTATTGAAATCTTCACAGGGCCCAGTCACTAGCTTTGCAATCGATGGTCTTCGGATTCCTATTTCAGCCATTTTCGACGGAACTGAGAATTTGAAGACTGTTGCTGGTTTATAGAATTCCTACAACTCCTCAATACTGACCCCTCCTAACTCCTGAAACAGCGTTTGCCAGTAATGGGTAACGTGCGGGTTGTTTTCTTTGACGGATGCTGTCGGTTCGAAAGGGGAAACAATGGTCACCTGCGGAGAACCGATTGTATATTTTGCAAGCTGTTTGATGTCTTCTTTGGCAGCTGCCTCGGCCTGGTTATCGTCTACCGGTGGTTTGATATGAAAATCACGGCGACCGGACCCCTTTACGCTTTCAACCATGTCGCTGAAATAATACACCTTTACTTCCGATCCGTCTTCGCCCGCTTTGGCGATGACCGGCAGGCTCGCCCAAATATCCGTCGACTGGTTGGAAGCGCCTGTGTTCTGCTGGTTCATTTTGGTCAGCAATTGTTTCAGGTAAATGCCTTTTTCGCGTTGCAGAGCCAATTGAAAAGCGGTTTCAATTCCTTCGCGGTCAGTTGCATTGGCACCTTCGAGGTTATCTTTTTCACTGCGAACGGTCAGGGATAAGGCGCGGGCCTTGGAGGTATTTTCATGGATAAAATATACTTCCAGCTTGTCGCCTTTGTTTTTCATATTGTTTTCCACAATATCCGTCAGCGCCTGGCGGTACTTTTCATTCACGTAACCTTTGTTCACATTCACGCTTTGCGTTTTATCCAAAAAAACCAATGTGTGAACTGTTACTGGCGGGGCGGTGGCGGCAGTTTCCTTTTCGCCTCCGCAGGAAGCCAACAGCATGAAAAATCCGAAAAAAAGGATGTACTTCCAGTGAAGCAAATATGTCTTGAAAATAGGGTGGGTTACCGTGCGATCCATGTTGTTCAATTATTTAGCGAAACTAATTAGTTCACAAATATCATACAACGCGAAACGGCTGACGAGTTGATTTATTTTACCAAAAAAACAGAAACCCCTCGGAACCTAGCTCCAAAGGGTTTTTATAACTATCATCTAAACTCTTATTTGTGCTGATTCTGTATCATTTCAACCAGTTCTTCGGATATGCCTGTTGACGAATATCCTCCGTCGTGGTAAAGGTTTTGCATGGTTACGAAACGCGTCAGATCCGAGAACAAAGTAATTGCGTAATTGGCACAATCGTCGGCAGTAGCGTTTCCAAGCGGGCTCATTTTTTCTGCAAAGTCGTAGAAAGCGTCGAAACCTTCGATTCCGGAACCTGCTTTTGTTTTGGTAGGGGACTGAGAAATGGTGTTTACACGCACATTTTTCGCTTTTCCGTAACGGTAACCATAGCTGCGGGCGATACTTTCGAGCACGGCTTTGGCTTCGGCCATATCACTGTAAAAAGAATAGGTACGTTGTGCGGCGATGTATGACAATGCCACAACCGAGCCCCATTCATTGATTGCATCCAGCTTTTCTGCTACCTGCAGGAATTTATGCAGGGACAATCCCGAAATATCTATCCCTTTCTGAAACCATTCGTAATTCAGGTCGCCATAGGATTTGCCCTTACGCACATTGACCGACATACCGATCGAATGCAATACGAAGTCTATTTTGCCCCCCAGAATCTCTACGGACTGTGTAAAAAGATTTTCTATATCTTCAACTGACGTAGCATCAGCAGGGATAATCTGTGCATCACATTGCTTCGCCAGATCATTGATTGCGCCCATCCGCATTGCGATCGGAGCATTGGTCAATGTAAATGTGGCCCCTTCTTCCTTTGCTTTTAATGCCACTTTCCACGCGATCGAGTTTTCGTCGAGTGCACCTGATATAATTCCTCTTTTTCCTTTTAATAAACCGTAAGCCATGGTTCCTTTTATTATTGATTAATTAGGATAAATGTCCGTTTAGGGCGGCAAAGTAAAGCAATTTTGATGGGTTTAACCAGATTCTTTATGTTACTGGTCTTTTCCCGGGTACCATTTCAAGGCTGCAAAATGTTTTTTTCTACTGGTTTAAGACCAAGCTTTTGCTGAAAAAACTCATCCGTCGCCTCATACACGCCCTTCACATCTTTCGACCGTAATCTGGAACTGATCACATGATCGCCGGATTCAGGAAATGCCTTAAGTACTTTCAAATTTTCGGGCGTACCGAGTTCAGGAAACATATTCTGAATAGCCTTCACAGAAACCACCTCATCCTGCTCTTTTTCATTTTTATAATAATACCCTACGAACGCCGGCATTTTGATTTTTTCAAAAACCTCCGGTCTGGATATCGCATCGATCATTTGCTGCAAGGTGATCAGGCCATTGGTATGATAACGTTGTAACCAGAACTTGGCACGTTCAGCGTCTTCGTCGGTTGGCTCACGATACTCTCCCATGACGGAATGCAGGATTTGCTTACCCCAGGGACCGGTGATCAGTTTCATGGAAGAGTTAGCCACCGCCATGCATGGCGAGTAAAGTACCAGACCTTTTATCTCAGGATGCGTGGATGCCAGATAAACCGACAACAGGCCGCCGGCCGATGTCCCGATCACAATTACACTGTCCCCGATAGCCTCGCCGATAGCCAGCGCCTGCTTGGCCCCGGCCAGAAAGTTTTCCGGTGTGAGATCCTCAAATGCTTCGGGATCACTGATACCGGCGTCATGCATACGCGCAAGGTATAAATTGGCTCCATATCTTTTTGCGAGATCCTTGTGTACAGGATCACCCTCGGCCCAGCTTGCGCCGAAACCATGTATGTAAACAATACTGTAAGGTGTCTTTTCTTTTTTAGAAGAATCTGCCCAAATAATTCTTGCCTGATTGTCAGGCTTTAAGAACGGAGTCGCTTTTTCTGTTTGGTTAATCTCTTCGTCGAGCTGTACAAGGTCGGCATTCACATTTGGCAGGGCTGGGGTGAGTTCCGCTTTGGAAACCCGCGGACCAGCGAGGTAGATAATGCCGAGAATCGCGATGACAGCGACGATCCATAAGAACATCTTTAACATTTTTTATGAATTAAGAAGGTTTCACACACTGGAAAGATCGTTAGTTTTAGGCAAATAATGAATATGCAGGTTTAGTATCTTGCAAACATAATTTTTAATATTTTACTAATGCCTAATCTTTTACTCGTTGAAGACGATACCAACCTGGGATCTCTGCTTCAGGAATATCTGATCGATAAAGGCTTTCCGACCGACCTGGCTACCGATGGCCAGAAGGGCTGGCAATCGTTTGTCGACAAAGCGTACGACCTGTGTATTTTTGATGTGATGATGCCAAAAAAGGATGGGTTTTCTCTGGCAAAAGAAGTGAGGATGAGCGGGCGGGATGTGCCTATTATATTTCTGACCGCAAAATCCATGAAGGAAGATACCATGCAGGGCTTCCGGGTGGGCGCGGATGACTATGTCACCAAACCATTTGACAGAGAAGAGCTTTTGCTTCGCATCGAGGCGATCCTCCGTCGCTATAAAAAACAACCCGATAACCGGGAGGAAGCTACCGTTTTCCAGATCGGCCAGTATAGCTTTGATTACAGCCACCAGCAATTGACGGCCAACGACAAATCTGCAAGACTTACCAGCAAGGAGTCCGAGCTGCTCAAACTTTTCTGCCAGAACCTCAACCAGCCCATCAGCCGTAGCTTTGCCCTTAAAACTATCTGGGGCGACGATTCCTATTTCAACGCAAGAAGTATGGATGTCTATATTACCAAACTGAGGAAATACCTCCGGGAAGACCCTACCATCCAGATCATGAATTTGCATGGAGAGGGTTTTAAATTGATGGTGGGGTGAACCAGGATGAAAGGGAGGATGGAAAAAGGAGGACGCAAAGAACTCTTGGTTTGGTGGATTGGTTAATTAAAAAGTATTAGAAATTAATTACCAAATTAAAAGCCGACAGCCAAAAGCTGATCGCCGAAAGCCCATCATGACCTATATATCCCGTCGCCCTAGACGCAATAGAAAATCTTCCGCTATCAGAGATCTGGTGCAGGAAACAACGTTACAGGTTTCCGATTTTATCTTCCCGATGTTTGTTCAGGAGGGATTTAATCAAAAAGTGGAAGTGAAATCGATGCCGGGCATTTACCGGTTTTCCTTGGACAATTTGCTGGAAGAGCTGAAAGAAGTTACCGATCTGGGTATCAAAGCCATCGATCTTTTTCCCAATTATCCGGAGAGCAAAAAAGACCGTTTTGCCTCGGAGAGCTACCACGAAAATACATTCTACCTCAAAGCCATTACGGCCATTAAGGAAAAATTTCCCGAGCTGGTGATCATGACGGATGTGGCCATGGATCCATACAGTTCCGACGGGCATGACGGCCTGGTTGAAAACGGGAAAATACTGAACGACGCCACGCTGGAAATACTGGGCAACATGTCACTCGCCCAGGCAAAAGCCGGTGCCGATATCCTCGGCCCAAGCGATATGATGGATGGGCGTGTAGGCTATATCCGCAGCCAGCTCGACAACCACGGGTTTACAGAGGTAAGCATCATGTCATACTCCGCGAAATATGCAAGCGCATTTTACGGACCGTTCCGCGATGCTCTGGAATCGGCACCCAAATTCGGGGATAAAAAAACTTACCAGATGAACCCGGCCAACAAAAGAGAGGCTTTGCTCGAAGCGGGGCTTGATTTTGAAGAAGGTGCTGACATGCTGATGGTGAAACCTGCCTTGTCTTACCTTGATATCATACGTCTGCTGGACGAAAATTTTGACATCCCCATTGCCGCTTACAATGTTTCCGGCGAATATGCAATGGTGAAGGCCGCCGCCCAAAATGGCTGGCTCGACGGCCAACGTGCCATGATGGAGATTCTGCTGAGCATCCGCCGCGCCGGGGCAAAATGTATCCTTACGTATTTTGCTAAGGAGGCGGCTGTGATCTTGAACGCATAGTGATTTGGTGTTCACCTTTTCTGGTCTGAGCAGGGTTGAAACCCTGCGTTGGGTGAAGTTTTTTGGCTAAATTGGGTCTCCGGACGATTTTGTCGATGTAGGCAAAATCGTCCGGCTGGCTTTTTAATCAATTCCAACAACATGAAAATAAAAACTTTACTACTCTGCATAGCTTCGTTGGCTGCTACCCAAGCGCCGGTTTTTTCCCAAAAGAAGAAATCGCTTCCTCCTGAATTCAGCATTAAAAAATCTGATACAGAAGGGCATATGCGGTTTCTGGCGGCGGATGAGCTTTTGGGCCGGCGGACTGGCGAGCAGGGAAACATGGTAGCGGCCCGATACATTGCTGAGCAGTTTCGCAAGTTTGGGGTTACACCAGTACCGGGCGTGACTGATGCTGGAACGACTTCATATTACCAGCATGTGCCTTTTGAAAAAATGGGCGCAAATGGAACCGGCGAAATCACAGCCGACGCGGATGTGTTGAAAAGCGGGACCGACTGGATATTAATGAGCGGCGACGCCGCTGACCTGAAATCTGAACTGGTCTATGCAAGTTATGGCCTGGAAAATGCTTCGAAAGGCTGGAACGATTACAAAGACCTCGATGTGAATGGCAAAATCGTTTTGGTCCAAAGCGGAACACCCGATGTACAGACACCAGCCGAAATGATTGCCTCATCAAGCGAAAAACGCAAAGTAGCGATTGAGAAAGGGGCTATCGCAATCATCGAGCTTTTCAATGCGCCTATACCGTGGAATGTAGTGAATAAATATTTTACCGGTGAAAAAATGGCTTTGGCTGCTGATGGTAGCGTAGCAAAAACGATCCCTCATGCCTGGGTCAATGGAAAAGAGGCGAATCTTACACGTGCCTTGCGGGGTGTAAAGGAAGTCACGTTTAAAACCAGCGGAAGAAAAGCCCAGCTTGTTAACAGTTACAATGTTGTCGGCTATATAGCTGGCTCCGATCCAAAACTGAAAGATGAATATGTTTTGCTCACAGCCCACTACGATCATATCGGGATTGGAAAACAAGGCGGACAACCATATACTCCCGAGGATAGTATTTTTAATGGTGCCCGCGACAATGCATTTGGCACAGTTGCACTGCTGAGCGCCGCCGAGTCTTTTGCCAAAAACCCTCCGAAACGCTCAATACTCATAGTAGCGTTGACCGGAGAAGAGGTCGGTTTGCTTGGAAGCCAATATTATGCGGCCCATCCGCTGCTACCACTTAACAAATGTATTTTTGATATCAATTCTGATGGTGCCGGCTACAATGATACTACTATAGTTTCAGTAATGGGATTGGACCGGACTGGCGCGAGAGCCGAAATGGAAACAGCCACCAAGGCATTCGGGCTTGGAATATTTGCAGATCCGTCACCGGAGCAAGGTTTGTTTGACCGTTCGGATAATGTAAGCTTCGCGAAGCAGGGTATTCCCTCGCCTACTTTCACGCCCGGTTTCAAGGAATTCAATGGGGATATCATGAAAAATTACCACCAGGTTTCTGATAATCCCGAGACAATCGATTTTAATTATCTCCTCAAATTCAGTCAGGCCTATACCTACGCGGCCCGGCTCATCGCCAACCGTGAAAAGGCTCCCCAATGGTCGGCAGGAGATAAATATGAAGAAGCAGCCAAGAAACTTTACGGGAAGTAATAAGGTAAACTGTCCGCCGGTGAAGTTGATCGTCGGCGGACAGTTGTCAATTATTTCGAATTGTAAAAACTGAACAGCCCGGATAGATCTTCTTCGCTTTTAAAATTTACATCATGCTCTTTGATGTAGTTTTCAACATCTGCACCCCGATCTTTCATCAATGCCAGAATACTTTTTTTGCTGACATTTAGCTTCTCCGGATTGTCATTCGAAACAATGTAGTAATCGCTCGCAACACGTACAATTGTGTTTTTCTCCCCGGTATTAAAGCCAGGATTGTAATTAGGTTTTGTGATTTTGGGATAGAAATATTTAACGAGCGTCAGTTTTCCCACTGCCAAAACTGATGCAAAGCCCGATAAAGGCTTTTCTGATTTGAATGTTGCCGCATTTACATAAGTTTCAGCATCAGCTCCATTTCGGATCGTGAATTTTTTCAGTTGGTTACCGCGAATAACCCGGATATCGTTCTTGCTTTTATCAACAAGCACCTCCAGTTCATTGTTCAGCACATTGTAACGTACCATTATTCCGGAAAGGCTGTCCGATTCCCCGCCACCGAACTGGGGTATTTTGTTTGTGAACTTTACATTTCCATTCTGCCACAAAGAATCTATGTAAAAATCACCGATCACATTGGAAACGGCCGTCGGCGAGGTCCAGAACACATCCGATCTTTGCGCATTAAGCCCACGTCCCGTGGCAATACCGACTTTTGTACCTTCGCTAACCTGCGCTGTTGCTTGAAAACCGAGGACACTTATTACTATTCCAAAAAAGAACCGTTTCATAGCTAGATCAAAATATTGCGAAAACTATTTGCCTCCCGGAGGGCAGTTTTTGTTTAGATAATCCGTAAACAGAGTTTTCAGATGCGCGGATGTACCCTCACCTTCATTGATACTGTGCGAGCGGTTTGGATAAGGCATAAACTGGAACACTTTGTTATGCTTTATCAACTCATTCACAAGCATTTCCGCATTCTGATAATGTACATTGTCATCGCCGGTCCCATGAATGTAGAGCAATTTTCCCCGCAGATTTTTAGCATGGGTGATCGGCGACCCTTTGATGAAATCCTCCTTGTTTTCCTGCGGAATGCCCATATAACGCTCCTGATAAATATTGTCGTAAGTAAGCTGGTTTGCAACCGCGGCAACTGCTATTCCCGTTTTGAAATGCTGCGGATATTGGAAAAGCAAATTCAGCGTAGATGAACCGCCTCCGCTCCACCCATGCACTGCCACTCTGCTCGTATCTATAAAAGGATATTTTTTGAACATCGCCACAGCCGCTCCATCCATATCTTTTATGTTAATGGTCCCGATATTTTTATAAATAGACTTACGCCATGCCCTTCCCTTTGGTGAAGGTGTGCCGCGATTGTCCATCGATGCGTATATGTAACCATCCTGCGCCATACTTCCGTTATAAAGGCGATTCCGGCCGGTTCCATAGGTATTTTTTACAGTACTTCCCGCTGCTTCGCCATACACAGTGAAAACGATAGGATATTTTTTTGTCGGATCAAAATTCATTGGTTTCACCATCCAGGCATCCATTTCAACACCCTCATCTGTTTTGACCTTAAAAAATTCGATGTCGATAGCAGCCGGCCTAATGCGCATCATGATTTGCTGGATAGAGTTCGCAGGATCTACCGGTTTATGATCGGGCAGCGTGACCCATTCCATCATGGGTGAAAGCTGGGCATTGGAAAAACTGTGCATCGCAAATTTGCTTTGCGGAGAAATGCTGTAGGTATGCCAGCCGGTCTGGTCTGCCGGAGAAACCCGCACCGCTTTCCCTTTTCCGTCCAGCGGGACTTTGTACAGATAGCTTTCCGTGGCGTTTTCAGGCGAGGCTATAAAATAATACACATTGTTCTTTTCATCGATCCTGACAGGGTTGATCATGTCAAAATTGCCCGCTGTAATAAGTGTTTCTTTTTTCCCGTCGCGGCTCACCCGGTAAACATGCCGCCAGCCGTCTTTTTCGCTTACCCACAGAAATTCCTTTCCGTTGTTAATCCAGTCCCAGCCCATCGGGTCATCTTCCCAGCGGCTCTTGATATCGATCCATGCCTCGTCTTTTTCGGAATAAAACGGCTTTGCAGTTCCTTTCTGAACGTCCACATAGAAAAGCGTACTTTCATTCTGCTTGCGGTTCAATTGCTGTACAACAAGTTCGCCAGGCTGTCCTGACCACTCCATTCTCGGCAGATAGGTATTTTGCGGATCTCCCGGAATGTTCATCCATTTTGTTTCGGCACTATTGATATCGATGACACCAATCTTGTACGGAGAAGGGGTTTCGCCAACCTTCGGGTACTCCACCGGTATATTGAAAGAATAAATAGAATCCGTAGTATTGATCATCAGGAAGTTGCGGATCTTTCGTGCGTCCAGCTGCCAGAAAGCGATGGATTTGCTGTCGTTACTCCAGCGGAAACCGTCCCGGCAGTCAAATTCTTCTTCATAAGCCCAGTCAAACGTTCCGTTGATCACTCTGTCGGTACCGTCTTTGGTTAATTGTTTGATCTCTCCGGTCTGGATATCTTCCGCGTATACGTTATGCTTGCTCACGTAGCCTACTTTTTTACCATCAGGAGAAAATTTGGCAAACATCATTGAAGATTCCGGGAGACCTTTCCCAAGTTGTTTCAATGTTTTGGAGGTAAGATCAAAAATCCAGTAGTCGCCCCGGGTCTGATAACGCCAAACTTTTTTTGCATTGGTATAAATCAGCACTTTATCTCCGGACTGGCTCATTGTATAGCTTTTGATATCCAGCGCCACTCCCGCACCCGAAGGTGTAAGCTGCTGCTTTGATACAATAACCTTCTCCTGATTGCCCGGCAGAGAGATTTCCATGATCTCACCTTCAACTACGTCCCGGAAACCGGTGCCTTCAGCCAGCCATTGAAAGGTAGGAGGGATTTGTGCAAAAAGCTGAAAAGAAAGAATTGTTAAAATAAAAGTCTTGATAATATGCTTCATCAGCGCTGTTAAAATTAGATAGTACAACAACTATAGTTTGCAATTTTAATACTTTGTTTTACAAAAACACCAATACTGCCCTGTTGATTAAAAATATACCGCTTCACACTATCTTACGTAAGACAATGAAAAGCGGTATAGCAATGGCAAGATAAATTATCCTGTTACATCCCCGGCTTCGTCTTCTTTTGCCTTCGTACGTTTCTTCTTTTTCAAAGCCTCGCTGAGCAGATACTCTATTTGTCCGTTCAAACTACGAAAATCCTGCTGTGCCCAGGCTTCCAGTTCCTTGAGCATATCAGGATTTACGCGTAGTACAAATGCTTTCTTTTCGGCCATATCAAGGATAAAGAGTTCCGGCGTTCAAAATGGGAGTTGCCGCTTTTTCACCGCATAAAACTACCAGCAAATTACTCACCATGGCAGCTTTGCGCTCCTCATCCAATTGTACAATCCCTTTTTCCGACAGCATGGCCAGCGCCATATCGACCATTCCTACTGCTCCGTTCACAATTTGCCGCCGTGCCGCTACCACTGCCGAAGCCTGCTGACGCTGTAACATTGCTCCCGCGATCTCGGGCGCATAGGCCAGGTGGCTGATCCTTGCTTCAAGTACATCAATTCCGGCGCGGCTTAGTCTCTCGGTGAGCTCAGCTTCCAGCATTTCATTGATTTTTCCGCTGCCGTCCCGCAATGTTACCTCCTGGATTTGCAGATCTTCATCTTCCATCGTATCGTATGCATAAATACCCGCCAGGTGCCTTACAGCAGCCTCAGACTGTATTTCTACATATTTGACATAATCATCCACCTCGAAAGAAGCCTTTGCAGTATCACCGACTCTCCATACTACCACCGCCGCAATTTCGATCGGGTTACCCAGCCTGTCGTTGACTTTCAGTTTTTGCCCGTTGAGATTCCTGGCGCGCAGGCTGATTTTTTTCCTGCGAAACAAAGGGTTTACCCAACGCAAACCATTTTGCTTCATTGTTCCCATATAATCGCCAAAAAACGTAGTAATAACCGCTTCGTTCGGATTGATCACTGTAAGTCCTATAAGTATAACGAAGCCAGTCAGTGAGATCAGGATGCCTAAAAACGGGGTTTCATCTGAAATCGAAAATGCAATGCCGCCAAAGAGCATCAACAGGCCTATTGCAAAGAGCAAATAGCCTGAAATCGAGCGTAGTTCTTTTTCAATCATAGTTGATATTGTGATAGTAAAATGATATCATAATATTATCAAATTCAATTCAATTTCCAACGCAGAAGTTGGACGTACAATTCAAAAAACCAGATAGCTGGCTCGGAGAATCCGTGAACGGCGATGGCAGGCGAATTTTTCAATTATTAAAAAAGTATTTTTTATCCTTGACATATTACAAATACGTGATATAGAGATAATTCTAACCAATTGTAATAGTTCTGACAAGAAAAAACTTAACCTACTGATAACCTGCGAGTAACATCCAGTTAATATAAAATGAGAAAATTTGTAACATGGGAGATACCACTCACTTTCGAACAATTATTATTTCTGACTTACACCTCGGAGCAGGTGGTTCGAAGGCAGAAGAAGTTACTAATTTTCTGAAAAGCTATTCTTGTAAAAAGCTGATTCTGAATGGTGATATCATTGATGCCTGGCAATTGAAAAAATATGGAGTCTGGAAGCGGAAACACACCATGTTCTTCAAAAGGGTTTTAAAAATGATCGAAGAAAACAAAACCAAAGTGATTTACATTCGCGGCAATCACGATGATTTTCTGGATCAGATCATCCCCTTACGCCTCGGCAAGCACTTTCAGATCAGAAAAGATTATATCCTCAACTCGGGGTCACAACGCTTTTACATCACCCACGGTGACGTTTTTGACTCTATAACCACACATCTTAAATGGCTCGCTTACCTGGGTGACCTTGGCTATACTTTTTTGTTATGGGTCAACAAGTTCTATAACAAATACCGCGAATGGAGAGGCCTGCCATATTATTCTCTTTCGCAGCGCATCAAACAGTCGGTGAAGATGGCTGTTAATTACATGACCGACTTCGAGGAAAAGCTGACGGAGCTTGCACGGTCAAGAAGTTGCGACGGGGTTATCTGCGGCCATATTCACCACCCGGCTATTCGTGAAATCGATGGCATTACCTACATGAATTCGGGCGACTGGGTCGAAACCCTAAGTGCACTGGTGGAAGATTTTGACGGAAACTGGAGTCTTTTGTATTACAATCAATCGTCGGCCGTGGAGCCAAAACCTGTCAGCAAAAACAGCAATTCCAATACTATTATTGAAAATTTCCCCGGAGTAGAAAAGCAGGTTGCTTTTTCAGGGCTTTTCCTCGGGAAAAACCAACGTATCTTATAACAAGGCTATGAGGATTCTGTTTTTGGTACAGGGAGAAGGCCGGGGCCATTTGACCCAGGCTATTTCGTTAAGCCAGATTTTGAGAACTGCGGGGCACGAAATCACAGCGGCCATGGTCGGCGCGTCACCAGGACGAACTATTCCATCTTTTTTTGCCGAGCAGATTTCCGCACCCGTTTTGCATTTTGACGCACCAAATATTATCTACAACGCGCATGGTGGCGGAATGAACCTTAAACGGACGGTGTTTACGCACCTGACCAACTTGCCGAAATACCTGAAAAGCCTTCGTAAGATCCGTGAATCCATACAGGAAATTAATCCCGATCTGATTATCAGCTTTTATGAAACTTACAGCGGGCTGTATAATTTGCTGTACGGAACTACGGTTCCCATGATTTGTATTGCGCATCAATATCTGCTATTGCACCCGAGGTTTGTTTTTCCTGAAAAACCGGGTATCAATAAGATACTGATTAATCTCAATTCCAAAGCCACTTCCTGGCTTGCGGCCAAGCGCCTTGCATTGTCATTCCGTGAAATTGAATCGCGCAACGACTTGAAAGTAACTGTTGTCCCCCCCCTTTTACGCCGGGAGGTGATTAATCTTCCGACAAGGGAAGATGATTTTTTTCTGGTGTATATGACGCACCACAGCCTGAGCAAACAGATTACAGACTGGCACGCGGCTCATCCTGATGTTCAGTTGCATTGTTTTTGGGATAATCCGGAAGCGCCCGATGAATTTGTTGTAGACCAGACTCTGACTTTTCACAAAATTAACAGCGAAAAATACCTTAGAATGCTGGCAAGTTGCCGGGCTCTGGTGACGACCGCAGGGTTTGAGTCGGTGTGTGAGGCCATGTATTTGGGAAAGCCGGTCATGATGGTCCCTGTTCCGAATCACTTTGAACAGGCGTGCAACGCAATAGACGGCGTAATTTCCGGGGCCGGAGTTATGTCAAAGGTTTTTGACTTATCTGTCCTGCTCGATTATTTGCCCAGGCATACCGACCAGTCCGGAAAATTCCGGGCCTGGTATCACCGTGGTGAAGCAATGTTCTTAAAGGAAATTCAGGATTTTGAGAAAAAAATTAAGGTTATATCTTCTTAAATACCATCATGTCCTGGGACCCGGCAAACCCTATTTTGAGTGTGCCGCCAACAATCTGATAGTATCCGTTCACGTCGGATTTGAGCCAGGCTTTCCGACTGAAATCTACAGGTTCACCAACCTTTGTCCCGCCGAATACCAGTACTTTAAAGGAACATCCTTCCCCCAATGTATAAGATCCGGAAACCTCGTTCACAAAAGTATGTCCGGTTATACTTCCCTCCTTAGAGTTGTCATCAAATGTAAAGATCACCCCCTTTCCATCTGGCTCAGGATCATTTTCCATCTGACCGTTTAAATTATTCTCATACCCTGTGAGCCGCCATTTTCCTTTGAGGGTATGTATTTCGCTGCATACAGGAGGCACACAACAGTCTCTTTTTTGTTCACACTGAAAAGCGGTCAACCCGAAGAGCAATGTGATGGCTATCAATGATATGTACTTTTTCATGGTTGTTATGATTTTTAAAAACTCATTCCTAACCTCAATGCCAGCCGGTTGTATATTCTCTCTTCCGAACGTTCGGTTTGATCCCAGAGAACCGGCTTGTTGACGCGGGCCTCCTGTCGTTTATACGTCATCGCAATCGTAAATGCTGCACCGTTCTTTCGTCCATATTTAAGCCCTAAACCAGGATTGATCATCAATCCACCTTTGGTATCAAAACCTTCGGAATCATCATGAAACCAGGTAAAGCCATAGCCCACATCGGCCGTAGCAAATAATTTCACGGGACTTTTTTTGGTGAGATTATAACGAAAGCCCACGGCCACAGGATTAAGCAGTGCTGCTTTATACCAATCCATACCAACTGTGATACCCGTTGCGAAACGCTCATCAATCTGTATCCCATTGAATGTCTGAACGGTAAGGCTGAACTTATTGTCCACTTGTTCCTGGTTGCCATTATAGAGATTTGGATATTTCACCCTACCCGCTAAAATGCCAAATTCTGTCTGATTCACATAAAACTTCCGTTTGGTGTCCAGTAATTCCTGTGCTCTCAATGAGGCACCGGCTAGCGTCAGACCTATTAGAAATAATATTTTACGTCTCATCGGGGAAAAAGGTTTAGATCTCAGATCGCTTTTCCCACCGGGATTTTGCTCAGTAATTTCAGATCCTTCGGGTTACTTGAATCATATTGGTAAAAACCATCTTTGCCTATCAAAAGCAAGGTTTTACCCAGGGAAATCACATCATACGCATCCATATCCTTGAAGTGTGCAAGCTGATGCTTGTCCACACCAAACTTGTCTGCTACATCAAAAACCTTCAAACCATGTTCACCTTCACACAGATATAATGTCGGGAAATCAATACTCAGCCCGTGGGGATTCTCCATCTGATAGCTTTTGATCAATTGTGGCGATGATGCGTTGCTTACATCCACGAGATCCAGCTGGTTTTGTGTTCCTGCGCAGGCAGTGCCCGTGCGAAGTGTCACGTAGGCAATGTCGTCGTGCACAACAACCGGGTCGCAGGCGCGACCATGCTGGAAGCTGGACAACTGCACCGGATTGGACGGATCGGAGTTATCAAAAATAAACATCCCTGTCGCAGACCCTATAAACAGCTTGTTCTGATAGGGAAAGATTGTTTCTATACCCCATCCAAAGTTAATGTTCTTGAAATCGACCGGCTTTTTCGGATTTGATATATTAAACAACCGAAGATTGTTTTGACCGACTGTGTAAAGAAATTGATTGTGAATCGCGAAACGTGACATTGACCCTGCCTGTCCGCTGCTACCACCCGCAGACTGGGGTGCGGAAGAACTAGCCGCGCTACCGAAAAACGCCCTGTCAGCGAACACCAACATACCTCCCCACCAGAAATTGGGGGATACGTTTTCTTCGCAATTGACGGTAACCGTTTCTGTAACATAATCAACATTCTGATCGGTGATGGACCCAACGGATTCGTTCACGACCCAATTCCCCCCTTCAAATTGACCGGACACAAATACGTTTTTGAGTCGTTCCACTTCACTGGGACTGGAAGGATTGGTGATATCCACCGCCACAAGATCCGAATAACTGTCAGCATAAAGTATATTGTCGCGCACCGCAATATCGCCATTGCCAGGAATCCGCAGAAAGGAAACGAATTTAGGGCTTGAAGGATTACTGTTGTCGATGATATGGATACCTTCTTTTATTTCATTGACAAACAAATACTTGCCCTTAACATACATTTTCCCGGGCTTCTCCATTAAACGCGGAGATTCAGTCTTAACCAGCGTCCGAAGTTCCATCAGTGAAAGTGTTACTGTGGAAAAGCGGCGTGTAACGCGCGTCTCTTTGCATTGGTCATTACATGACCAGAACAAAACTGCAGACAGTACAAAGAGGATGTGTAGAGGTGTTGATTTCATAGCTCAGAGTTAGGGGACACAAGTAAAAATCATATTAATACTTAGCTAATTCCAAGACACAGCCTTTTAAAAAAAGGTTGGAACAAAAAACAAAATCGTCCGAAAGCAATGCCTTCGGACGATAACGCACCCCGAAAATGCCGGAATTCCGACATTTTTTATCTTTAATGTTTTTATTATGGCTAATAGATCTGCTGTGCCTAACGGCCCAGCCTATTTACTTTCCGGATTTTTGATCCTTCCCATAAATAGTATTGTATTGGATGTATTTTCGCTTATTATCAATGCAAAAGGCCGATCGCAAATGAATCTGGGTGGTTCGGGAGTGACGGAAGTCAATCCAATTCCAATAGTTGTGACAGCTGCGGCCTCGGTCCCTTTTTCATCTATTCCCAGATAGGCATCCTGCTTAATAAAATCGACATACAAGTCGGCTGTTTTATTGATTTTGCCCAATTCAGCGGCACCTGTAAATACTTTTTTGATGCCCATATTATCAAGTGTACTGTTCAGATCAGCAGAATAGTCCAGGGTAAAACGCGGTAATCCAACATTGATACCTGCTTTCCTTAGCCCGGTCGATTGCAGTGTGTTCCATTCTTCTGCAGTCATCTCTTTTAGCACCTTGTCCACAGTATTCTGGCCATTAGGAATCACCAGTGTAAGATTAAACTGTCCGTTTGCGTAAGGGAGAGACACCGCGTTGTATGTTGTATTGGAAGCAGATTTAAAGTCAGATTTTACATTCATCATCTTAACCTGCTTGGTTGTGCCATTTTCGAGCTGAAACTGTGCATCAACGGTATTTTTGGCATCGAACTGATAGCTCCAGTCACCTTTGAAATACAATGCATTCAACAAAAACATGACGTGCTCAGGACTTATTTTGTCCAGCACCTTTTTGATCTTGCCGTTTGTTTTATCACTCGCCCATTTATTAATCCTGTCTTTACCGGCATCATCGAAAGGCAGACCGGTTATTTCAGCGTTAAAGGAACTTTTAAGCACATTCTGATAATCTGTTTCCACCTGAAAACCGCTTTTGTACCAGGCTGAATTGGCAAGTCCGAGACTTACCTTCGAATCAGCGACAGGAAGGTTATTGATCAGCGTTTTGTAGGCGCTGTTTAAGTCTTCAATGGATACTCCCTCCATTTTCAATGCTTTCAATATTTCCTGGGAGGTCTCGTTTTCAGCTCCGTTCAAAAGCATGCCCAATGCCATATGCAGGCTGAGCGGAGAAACAAAAAGATTGTCTTCAGCAGGCTGCGTTTCCAGCAGGTTATGCATAAAATCAAATGCGAAACTAGTAGTACCATCGGAAATCCGGCTGGGAATCTCAACTGGAGTTACCTCGTTACTCCCAGGATTAACTGTATCATTCGTGCAGCTAATCAGCGCAGCAGCGATGAAAGTTAATGTTGAAAAGGAAACTTTAAGAGTCTTGATCATGGCTAATAGATGTTTGGCCAATTTTGGGAATCAAGAAGAAATATGTACTGATCCGCCAATTAAGGTTACTCTAGGTAGATTCAGAACAATACGAATTGGTTGGAAATATCCTTTAAATTATTTCAAAAAGAATAACGGACACCCCAAGAGACCCCATACAGATAGGGGTGGGAATCCAGGCTTTGATTAGACCTGAAACCGGAAGAAACTGCTTTTTGATACGATCCCGTAAGGCTCGCTTTCCACTTCGAAGACAGCCTGTAGTTAAAACGTAAACCTGTTGTTGCCGCCCAGTTCATGTCACGATACACCTGGTCGACGGCCGTTGTTTTGATGATGTCACCAGATGCAGATTCCAGCTCGTTGCTGAGGAAAAAATTAGCCATAAGTCCGCCCAATAAAGAATAACTTAGTTTTCCTTCGGGATTCAGCGTAAATCCGGCCTGCACGGGCAACTGCAGATACTGGTAATTATTGCTCACCTTTTTATCCACATCAATATAAAGTGCACCATTATTGATAAAATCGGCATTTTTGTTACCATAAGCCGGACTTACGGCAGATTCTAAAACGTTGGATTTCTGACTGTTATAGGCACTTAACACATATCCTCCCCCCAAATAGCTGGAATTTCCCTTCAGGTAACTAAGCCCGAATTCCATAGACCAGTGTTTCGAGATACGCACACCTCCCTGCGTTTGAACCGCGTATGAGGCACCGGCTTCACTACTACCAGTCACCGATTTTTTATTTGAGAGTGATTGGGCAGCAAAAGCCATGGGGGCCTCCTTCAATTTTACATCAGGGTTAAATGATGCCGGCATCAAACTCAGACCGGCCCAATATTCCTTCTTTTTCACAGTTTCTTCTTCCTTGGTTACAGATTTTACTTCGGGACGGAAAAATACATACCGTTTCTGAAGATGAACATCAAGATCACTGTATGGTAACCCTGTCAACCGCTCCGCGGAAATGGATTTTTCAGGTGTTTCAGTAACTGCTATAACTGCCGCAACTTCTTTCACAGCCGCAATTTTCTCAGAAGGAAGTTCGGACAGAGCAACCGGTTTAGGTTCCGGCGCATTTTTATTTGAAGAATTTTTTCCTGCATATTGCTCGCCTTGGGAGTTTGACCTTTTCGATGCCAGAGAACCGGTATTTCCCAAAGTTCCTGTTACATTTTCGGTGGTATTTTGTTTCGTATCAGCTTTTTTGTTTACCTCAGCAATTTCACTTTTGGATTGGGAAACACCATTGTTGGCTATTACTGGGGCACTTGCATTACCCTTGCCGGCTTTTTCAGTTTCATTGGTTGCCAAGTTTTCGTGGGTCAATGCTTTTTCAGCTTTCTGATTAGCGGCAATCTGTACAGAAGCATTTTCATGGTTCGTACCTGCATTTTTATACCAAATTCCTCCCGCCAGTAAGAGCGCGGCAACAGAGGCCGCAGCGTACCAGATTTTGGCCGATTTCCACCAAAGAGGAATTATCCTGCCGTTGTCATGCTGGTCAAGGTGCGTTTCTATACCCTCCCAAACTGATTGAGGAGGTGTCTCAGATGCTTCTTGCAAAGCTCTTTTCCACTGATCTTCAAAATTGTTTATTCCGGACGGATCCATCATCAAATCTTTTTTCTTTGTTCAATTTTTGCTGAAGAATTCCTCGCGCTCTTGCATATTGCGATTTGGATGTTCCCTCAGATATACCCAATTTCTGGGCAATTTCATTGTGCTGATAACCTTCAATGGCGTAAAGGTTAAATATCGTCTGACAGCCTGGCGGTAATTCATGTATCAATTCCAGTAGTTGCTGCATCTGAAAATTGCCCAGCGTAATTTCCTTGTCTGCAATGCCATTATGATGCATTTCAATATCATCCAGATCCTTCCAGTACTTCTGCTGCCTGAGATGGTTCAGAGCTGTGTTAACAACTACAGAACGCAACCAGTATTCCAGCGGACTGTCGCTCCGGAACGAATCTATATTTTCATAAATTTTAATAAACGCATCTTGTAAAACATCTTCTGCGTCAGCGCGGTTTTTGGTGTAGCGCAGGCAAATAGCAAACAACTTACCCCCAAAAACGTCATATAATTGTTTTTGGGCGATTCGGTTGCGCTGTCTACAGCCTTTCACCAATTCCTGTTCGTTAAAGGTCATCCGAAGGTTAGGGGTGCTTCATTCGGTTATTAGTTAGATCAGCACCGCTACCCAAAGATAGTTGATTACTGTTTCTATATGTTTGACTGTGTAATTCCACATTTCACAATCCGTAAAAGTTATGACACAGCCAAATTTCAAATGGTTGGAAAACTGCAGGAATGTTTTTATCAGATATTTACTACATTACCCACAGGAACTAATAATCGGAACATATCCTTTTATTATTGTCGAAGTATGAAAGAGGTATTTTATAACCCAAACTTCTATCGCCCATGAGCCAATATATGGTTGAAATCCAGCTTCCTGCTGTTATGTCGGAAGATTTTACAGCGAAAATACCTGCTCAGAGAAAAAAGATCAATGAACTGATGGAGCAAGGGAAACTAATGTCCTATGCATTGTCAGATGATTACTCCAGGCTCTGGTGCGTGGTAAGGGCAGAAAGTGAATTTGAAGTGATGTCGCTCGTTTCGGAGTTTCCGTTAATCGATTATATGGATCCCAAAATTTGCAAACTCATGTTCAACAATGTTGTTGCGCTGAGACTGCCCATGTTTTCGCTGAATTAAATAACAGCAATAAAAAAACCTCACTGCTCGTCAAACTGCGGTGAGGTTTTTTATGCCTTATAGTTTCCTTTCGATCAACGCGATTATTTGCTGAAGTCCTGCTGCATCCGCATCACCGAAGTCGTTCATTTGATCACTATCGACATCCAAGACCATCGCGACTGTTCCGTTTCTGTGAAAAACAGGCAATACAATTTCCGACTTTGACGCCGAGCTGCATGCAATATGTCCTGGAAAAGCCTCTACATCAGGAACTATGATCGTTTCTTTTCTGGTATAGCTTGCACCGCACACACCTTTATGAAAGGGGATTCTTGTACAAGCTATCGGCCCCTGAAAAGGCCCTAGTACAAGCTGGCCTTCTTTAACCAAGTAAAATCCGACCCAGAAAAAGCTAAAAGCTTCTTTTAAAGCTGCTGCGATATTTGCCAGATTCGCTGTAAGATCACTTTCTGTTTCAACCAGCGCATTGATTTGCGGTAACAATGCCTCGTAAACCATAGCTCGACCAGCTCCCGCGGGAATTATTAATTCTTCTGCCATTGTATTTTGATAAACTGATATTCCAAAAAACAGAAATTGTTCTTTAATCGTTACCTGCCTTCGCAGATTAGTAAAGAAGATATTCGGGTTATGTATAGTTTGAATACACTTTATAATATGTTATTTCGTAAAATTGTTTTTTGCAAAGTTCAAACTGCCAATGATTCAGCGTCATATATTACTGATGGACGGACCAGACCACAAAGGTCTGATTTATCAGGTAACCAGAATTCTTTTCGCCCACAATCAGAATATCATCCGGAACGACGAATATGTGAGCCCTTCGAAGTATTTTTTTATGCGTACGGAATTTGAGGGAGAAACGGATGTAAATGAAGTCCTCCAGGTACTCAGAACGGAGCTACCGCATGGCCTGAATGTCCGTATCAATCCAAAAAAGAAAAAAGACATCGTACTCCTGGTAACCAAGGAGCACCACTGCCTGGGAGAACTGCTCATAAGGTATGCGTTTGACGAACTGGATGCTACTATTATGGCAGTAATAAGCAACTACAATACACTTCAACCGCTCGTCGGGAAATTCGGGATTCCGTTCCATTTTATCTCGCATGAAAATAAAACGAGAGAAGAACATGAGCAGGCTATATTAAGGACATTGGACATTTATCGCCCTGAATACCTGGTTCTTGCCAAGTACATGCGTATTGTTTCTCCTGAATTTGTCAGCAATTTCCCTGATAAGATCATCAATATCCATCATTCATTTCTACCAGCATTTATAGGTGCAAACCCTTACAGGCAGGCTTATGAGCGGGGGGTGAAAATTATTGGGGCAACAGCACATTTTGTGAATAATGACCTGGATGAAGGACCTATCATAGCGCAGGATGTAAAATCAGTGGATCACAGACAAACCGCCTCGGATATGGCTACGCTGGGAAGAGATACGGAAAAAGCCGTGTTATCGAAGGCGCTTAAACTCGTATTTAATGACCGTGTTTTTATTCACGGCAACCGTACGATTATACTATAATACAAGAAAAAAGCCCTTAGTCAGAATCACCGAGGGCTTTTTGCAATCTGATGGATGTTATTGAATATGTAATGTTACAAAAATTTCTTTAAAACATCAAATTCAGATTCGGTACGTTTAAGTAATTCTAATAAGATTCTAATTACACGGGAATCGCTGTGCGAGCAAGATCTACTAAATCTGCGTCATTAACTTCCTTCTTAAGGTCAGCGACTTCCAGAAAACGCGTATACAATTCATCCAGAGCTTGTTTATCAAAACTAAACCCTAATAATTCCAAACGGTGCTTCAATGCATGACGCCCGCTCCTCGCTGTCAAAACAATGTCTGACTTGTCAACACCTACATCCTGAGGGTTCATGATCTCGTAATTCAATGTATTTTTCAGGAAACCGTCCTGGTGAATTCCAGAGGAATGTGCAAAAGCGTTCCTTCCTACAATTGCTTTATTTGCCTGCACTGGCATACGCATCATTTTGGAAACCAGCTGGCTTGTTGGATAAATAAACTGCGTGTTCACACCGGTTTCAAGACCTAGTTCCTTATGAACGGTAAGTGCCATCACAACCTCTTCAAGGGATGTATTACCTGCACGTTCACCTATTCCGTTGATCGTAACTTCTACCTGGCGCGCGCCCTGGGTTATACCAGCGATTGAATTTGCAGTTGCAAGGCCAAGATCGTTATGACAATGTATTGAAATTGTTGCTTTATGAATATTGGAAACGTGCTCAAAAATATACTTGATCTTTGCTCCATATTCATCCGGCAAACAGTAGCCTGTTGTATCCGGAATGTTCACTACCGTGGCCCCCGCACCAATCACAGCTTCAACCAATTGGGAAAGGAATACCAAGTCTGCCCTTCCTGCATCTTCGCAATAAAACTCTACGTCTTCAATCTTGCTTTTGGCATATTTTGTGGCCGCAATAGCTCGTTCGATGATCTTTTCCCTGGTCGTATTAAATTTATGCTGAATATGAATATCCGAAGATCCGATTCCGGTATGGATGCGGCCTCTCTGCGCATACTGCAAAGCATTGGCTGCCGCATCGATATCGCCTTGAACCGCGCGCGAAAGCGCACAAATGATCGGTTGACGAACTGCTTTTGAAATTTCCACCACCGACCGGAAGTCGCCAGGACTTGATACCGGAAAACCCGCTTCTATGATATCTACCCCTAGTTTTTCGAGCTGCGTGGCTACAACAATCTTTTCTTCCGTAGTTAATTGGCTGCCTGGGACCTGCTCGCCGTCTCGTAAAGTTGTGTCGAAGACTTGAACTCGATTACTCATTTGCGGGTATTAAAATTTTAATGGATACGAATTTAATAATTTTCAAACAATATAAAACCCTCTCCGGATTGTGGAAAGGGTTTTAAAACGAGTCAAAACATTACCTTTCCCGCTCTTACGGGATAGTCAGATTAAGAAGGGCTAAGTTTTTATCGCGTGTGTTCATGATTTCAAAGTTGCGAAATTTCGCTAACTGCATGTTTCTTCTGCAAAGAAAACATAACTTTTGTTCACAACAAATAATATTTGGCAAAACTTGCAATTATTTAAATCCGTTTCAAAAGCTCAATACCAGCTACTTCCGTATTAAGAATCCTGTCGGCAGGAGTTAAGGCATCAGCGATATCGCGGGTTCTGAAACCATCTTTCAATAATTTGTCGACCGCCGCAATAATTGTCTCAGATTCTTCTTTCAGACCAAATGAAATATCAAGAAGCAGCGCCGCGGAAAGCACTGATGCCAACGGATTGGCGATACCTTTTCCGGTAATGTCATGAGCTGAACCATGAATAGGTTCGTAAACGCCGGTACTGTCCCCAACCGATGCAGACGCAAGCATACCCATTGAGCCAGCGATCTGACTAGCCTCGTCTGTAAGGATATCTCCGAACAAGTTAGCAGTCACTACAACATCAAAACGACGTGGATCTTTGATCAGCATCATCGCAGCCGAATCCACAAACTGGTGTTCTACTTCGATATCAGGATATTCAACAGCAAGCCCTTGGATGACCTCACGCCACAAACGGCTTGTTTCTAAAACATTAGCTTTATCAACAGAACATAATTTCTTACCTCTTGTACGGGCTGCTTCAAAAGCTTTGCGACCGATACGCTCCACTTCATAGCGGCTGTATTCCGCGATATCATAAGCCGAATTGTTATCATTTTTACGGCCTTTTTCTCCAAAATAAATATCCCCTGTCAATTCCCGGAAGAAAAGAATATCCGACCCTTTCAGGATTTCAGGCTTGATAGATGACGCGCCCAAGAGTTCGTCAAACAATTTGATGGGACGTAAATTGGCATATAAACCCAGCTCCTTACGCATTTTAAGCAGACCTTGCTCAGGACGTACTTTTGCTGTTGGATCATTGTCGTATTTCGGATGGCCTACCGCCCCGAAAAGTATTGCATCAGAAGCCCGCATTTTCGCAAGCGTTTCATCAGGCAGAGGATTACCCGTGGCTTCAATCGCCACGTGGCCCATTAAGGCTTCATCATAAATAAACTCATGGCCGAATTTCTCAGCAATTTTGACGAGTACACTCTTTCCAACCTCAGTAACTTCTTGCCCGATTCCATCACCAGGAACTATTAAGATATTCTTCTTCATTAATAAATTAATTGATAATCAGTAAATTATATTTGATTTAATAGCCTCCCTATCAGCGACTTACAATGAATTCATGAGCGGAATCTGCGCAATAAGATCCTGGTTATGCGGTATGCCTATCAGGTTCAACATTTTCTGGGTAGCCATAATAGCCGAAACGGTCTGATCTGAATCCAGTCCTCTTGTTTTGACATCCTTACCGTTAATTTCCCAGGTAATGATCGTCTCACAAAGTGCATCCGTTTTTCCACCGGGCGGAATACGCACGGTATAGTCGGTCAGCATTGGCAAACTGATCCCTTTTTGACAGTAGATTTTTTTCAGTGCATTCATGAATGCATCATATTGTCCATCGCCCTGTGCATTTTCCTCAAAAATTTCGTCCCCGAACCTAATCTGCAGCGTAGCAGAAGGTTTCAGGTTTTTTGAATGCGTGAGGACATAATTGACGATCACTACTTTCTCCTCAATCGCATTGCTGGCGAGTACATCGGAAATGATATAAGGCAGATCATCGGGTGTCACCGCCTCTTTCCGATCACCCAGTTCAATGATCCGCTGTGTTACCTTTTTTAGATCTTCGTCGGCCAATGTAATGCCAAGGTCTCGCAGATTATTTTCAATATTAGCCTTTCCGGAAGTTTTGCCCAACGCATAAAGTCGCTGTCGGCCAAACCGCTCCGGCATCAGCTTGCTGAAATACAGGTTATTTTTTTTGTCACCATCCGCGTGGATACCAGCAGTTTGCGTAAAGACACTTTCGCCGACAATAGGCTTGTTGGAAGGAATACGGATTCCCGAAAACGTTTCCACGATCTTACTGACCGCGTACAAAGACCTTTCATTGACCGACGTTTGAAACTGCGGGAGCATGTCATTCAAGACTGCAATAGTGCTTGCCAAAGGAGCGTTGCCTGTCCTTTCGCCCATTCCATTTACAGTCAGGTGTAGTCCATGAGCACCAGCTCTTAAAGCCTCCATCACATTAGCGACACTCAGATCGTAGTCGTTATGTGCATGAAATTCGAAATGACTTTTGGGGTATCGGTCCACTATGGTTTTTACAAAGTCATAGGATTCCGAAGGAGTAAGAATGCCTAACGTGTCAGGAAGAAGTATCCTTTTAACAGGCAACGTTGTCAGAAAATCCAGCGAGGCAAATACGTATTCCGGAGAATTACGCATGCCATTGGACCAATCTTCCAGGTAAACATTGCATTCAATACCATTAGAATCCGCCAGTTCGATTACATTTCTTATCTCTTCGAAATGCTCTTGCGGCGTTTTCTTTAATTGATGTTTGAGGTGATTCAATGACCCTTTGGTCAGCAAATTCATCACCCTTGCTCCGGCTTTCAGCATCCAGTTGATTGATGCATCACCGTCAACAAAAGTCAGGACTTCTATCTTATTTAAAAGGCCATGCTCCTTTGCCCAGTCGGTAATTTTCCGTACCGCCTGAAATTCACCTTCCGAAACCCGGGCAGATGCCACTTCAATACGATCCACTTTTACTTCCTGCAAAAGAAGCTGGGCAATGGTTAACTTCTCAGATGCGGAAAACGACACACCGCTGGTTTGCTCACCATCGCGAAGTGTCGTGTCCATTATTTCTATATAGCGGCTGTTCATAGGGCTTACGGTCGTCTGTCGTCAGCCACGGAACCGACATTAAAGCCAATTGCCGATAGCTGACAGCCGATAACCTTTTTAATATATTCTCTCAGCTTCAAACTCCTTGATCTCACCTTTCATAGCCTGCAGATAATCAATATCATCGAAGCCATTGATCATATTATGCTTTTTGTAGCCATTGATATCAAATGACTGCTGCTCGCCGGTGGCAAGAATTGTAATGGTTTGTTCCGGAAGATTTATCTCAAGTTCCGTATTTGGATCAGCCTCAATGGCCAGGAAAATTTTATCGAGGAATTCGGGACTTACCTGTACTGGCAAGATACCGATATTCAATGAGTTACCTTTAAAAATATCTGCAAAAAAGCTGGATACCACGCAGCGGAAACCATAGTCATAAATAGCCCAGGCTGCGTGCTCACGGCTTGATCCGCTTCCAAAATTATGTCCGCCTACGAGGATCTTCCCTGAATAAATAGGATTGTTCAGTACAAAATCCTGTTTCGGGCTATCGTCGCCATTGTAGCGCCAGTCACGGAAAAGGTTATCACCAAAACCTTCGCGTTTGGTGGCTTTCAAAAAACGTGCAGGGATAATCTGATCCGTATCAACGTTTTCTATCGGCAAAGGAACTGCCGTGCTTGTCAGTACTGTGAATTTATCGTATGCCATATTATGGGGCTTTCGGCTTTCGGCTTTCGGCTGTTGGCTGTCGGGCCTTGCCTAATCCTATACCTCAGCAGTTATTCTTTGAATAATAATTAATTTTATGGATTTCGAGGTCTGGTTACAAAAGATCTCTCGGATCAGTAACAACACCAGTCACTGCCGCAGCAGCAGCCACTAGTGGACTTGCCAAAAGCGTCCTTGCCCCCGGGCCCTGACGACCTTCGAAGTTACGGTTTGAAGTACTTACCGCATATTTTCCGGCTGGGATCTTGTCATCGTTCATCGCAAGACAAGCCGAACATCCTGGCTGACGAAGTTCGAATCCAGCTTCTGTAAGGATATCAAGAATTCCTTCTTCTTTAATCTGCGCTTCTACGATATGCGACCCCGGTACAACCCATGCCGTAACGTTATCAGCTTTTTTCCTTCCCTTTACGATAGACGCAAAAGCCCGGAAATCCTCGATACGGCCATTGGTGCAGCTACCGATAAACACGTAATCTATTTTCTTGCCCAGCATGGATTCATTTTCATGGAAGCCCATGTAATTCAAAGACTTATCATAAGTAGCTTTTCCTCCTTCTACCTGATCTGAAAAAGGAATCGCCTTAGAGATACCCTGACCCATCCCCGGATTTGTTCCATAGGTGATCATTGGCTCGATATCAGCTGCATCGAAGTTATATTCTTTATCAAAAACAGCACCTTCGTCTGTTTTCAATGTTTTCCAATAGGCAAGCGCTTTGTCCCACTTCTCACCCTTCGGCGCCTGTTCACGGCCATTGATATATGCAAATGTAGTTTCGTCGGGAGCGATCATACCTCCACGCGCACCCATTTCAATACTCATATTACAAACCGTCATACGGCCTTCCATGCTCATGTTTTCAAATACATCGCCTGCATATTCAACAAAATAGCCTGTTGCGCCGGCAGTAGTCAGTTTTGAAATAATATATAATGTAACATCCTTCGGTGTAACACCTTTGCCCAATTTACCATTTACGTTGACACGCATTTTCTTCGGCTTCGGCTGCATGATGCATTGAGACGAAAGAACCATCTCAACTTCGGAAGTACCTATCCCAAAGGCAATTGCACCAAAAGCTCCGTGGGTTGAAGTATGTGAATCACCGCAAACGATCGTCATACCCGGCAGTGTAATCCCGTTTTCCGGGCCTACTACGTGTACAATTCCATTTCTGGCGTGTCCAAGTCCCCAGTGGGAGATACCGTATTTTGCAGAGTTTGTTTCAAGCGCTTTCAGCTGGTTTGCAGAAAGAGGGTCCTGCACCGGAAGGTGCTGGTTAATAGTTGGTGTGTTGTGATCGGCAGTAGCAAATGTGCGCTCGGCGTACATTACACCGATGTTTCTGCTTTCGAGCCCGAGAAAAGCAACCGGACTGGTTACTTCATGAATAAAATGGCGATCGATGAAGAAAACATCCGGACCGTCCTCGATTTTGCGGACAACGTGTGCATCCCACACTTTGTCAAAAAGGGTACTCGCTTGATTACTCATTTTTTATAAATTAAAATTTCGCCTTTCTCACTGACTTTGAAGAAAATAACCGTTCAAAACGTATTTCTTAAGAGAAGAAATGAGAGTACAAATTACCGTAAAATAAAGTGAATTACGATAACGTAAAACGTTCAAAAAGTAGCGATTTTGGTTTGAAGCGCCCTTTTGGGCGGGAATCTTTATTGAAGTTTTTCGAATGTTGGGATAACATCTAGCTGATCAACGGCTCTTGTCTGTTATCCCAAAAGAACAATATATGTATTTGTGTAGCAGTGACTTCGTAGAAAAAAGAGCAATTTTTGTTTATATACCCTTTCCTAATATTCTGATTTTCTGTCGTGGCTTTGAAAATCAATGGCGATTTTGAGATTGTTTTCAGTATTTTGAAAACTTTATCCTGAAACTTATCAGAGACGTTTGAGCCAAATTTTAAGGTAATCTGTTCAAAGATAGCGTCATAGGTTTCCACTGCAGTGTGTGTAAGTATTACTTCTAAACTCATTCCTTCAACGTTTTCTTCTCTGAAACTCTTCTAAAGTCATTGTTCTTCCTGCCTCGATATCGTCCTTCCCTTTCTGAATTCCAGCCAAAACATGTGAGGGCAAAGATTCCGGTTTTTCAAATGGAATTTTTAACGACTCAAGAAAAGCCACTACTACCTTTTCCTGGGCCTTGGTGGGATAAACATGTATAATTTCCATGAAATTGGATTTATCTGAACTTAACAAATATAAGAAATCGGCCAACAAGATGAAATCTCAGGGTTTCAACCATGCTTCTTCGGAGTCACCCCAAACATTTCCTTATAACTTTTAATAAAGTGAGAAACGCTTTCGTAACCTATCTCTGTACTTATTTCCGAGACATTTTTGGTGCTGTTACGAAGCAGAAAATCCGAATATTCAAGGCGCTTGTTTTTAAGCCATGCGGCGGGTGACGTCTGAAATTCCTCCTGAAAATCGCGCTTGAAAGCAGAAAGACTACGACCCGACAATCTCGCGAGTTCATTCAAAGTGAGCGGCTTCAGATAGTAGCTGTTCATCAGAAATGCCAGGTCTACTTTCTCCCCGATGTAGAGGCTGTAAAGTATTGCTCTGAGTTGTTTTGATGTATCCAGTTCAAGCAGGTGCAGGAGTAATTCCTGAAATTTAAGCCGTAAAAAATGATTTTTCAATTCAGCACGCGACTGAAAATACGGAAATACAGACTGAATGAATTTCTCAAAATTATCGTCAGAAGCCAAAAGCAATATCGGCTTTTCAAATGTAGCAGCGGCTTTTCCGGGATTGAAAAGCTCGGGATGCAAATTCACAAACTCTTTCAGCAGCTTTTCATCAAAGAAAAAAACCAAGCTTTTATAAGATTCATTAATGGATTCGGACATCAGATAAAATCCACGCTGCACAAAAAGTATATCCCCCTTTTTGACATGAACTTCCTGGGTCGGGCTTGTAAACTTTTTCTCCCCTTCCAAAACCACAATTACCGCATGCTCCTCAAAAAAAACGTCATAGCGCGACGGATACACTTCATTCCGATACGCTACAAAAGTCATATCCTGAATCTTCAGGGATTCAAATTCCTGTGAGCTGATATCGGAAGGGACGCGTAGCAAAATGTGATAGTTATAAGTATTGCTAAACCATAAACTGAAACAAATCAGGCTGGTTATTGAGGTATTCGTAAACAATGCGGCCTGCATCCATTCGCTTGATCAGCGGCTCAAAATCCTCCCGGTTTTTAAGTTCAATTCCAACTAAAGCAGGCCCTTGTTCGCGGTTTGTCTTCTTGACGTACTCAAATCTGGCTATATCATCCGTCGGCCCGAGTACATTCAAAAACTCCCTGAAAGCACCGGAACGTTGTGGGAAACGAATAATAAAATAATGTTTAAGACCTTCATAAAGCAAGGATCTTTCTTTGATTTCTTCGGTGCGCGTAATGTCGTTGTTGCCGCCACTGATGAGTGCAACGATATTTTTCCCCTTGATTTCATCTTTTATGAAGTCCAAAGCTGCAACCGTCAATGCGCCAGCAGGTTCGGCAACAATTGCTTCTTCATTGTAAAGCTGTAAAATCGAAGAGCAGACTTTTCCTTCGGGAACCAATAGTATCTTGTCCAGGCTTTTACTGCAGATGTCAAAAGTGATATCACCTGCCCGGCGCACGGCTGCTCCATCCACAAATTTGTCGATATGGTCCAGCGTGACCACATGTCCTTCCTCAATCGATTTCTGCATAGTTGGGGAACCAAGCGGCTCTACACCAATTAATTGTGTTTTAGGAGAAAGTTGTTTAAAAACGGTTGATATACCAGAAGCCAATCCGCCTCCGCCAATCGCCATTAACAAATAATCGATCTTAAAATCGGCATCTTTGAAAATTTCCAGACCAACCGTTCCCTGGCCTTCAATCACTTGCAGATCATCAAAGGGATGTACAAAAACAGCATTTGTAGTATCCCTGTAACGCATCGATGCGTGATAGGCGTCGTCATAAGTATCGCCTACCAGATGAATTTCTATCCAGTCCTGACCAAATAACCGAACCTGTTTTACTTTTTGTGCCGGTGTAGTGGTCGGCATGAAAATCGCGCCCTTTACCTCCATTTTGCGACAGGCGTAAGCGACGCCCTGGGCATGGTTACCTGCACTCGCACAGACGATTCCGCCCGCCAGCGCCTCGGCACTCATACTCGCCATTTTATTATATGCACCACGGATCTTGTACGAACGCACCGTCTGCAGGTCTTCCCGTTTCAGATAAATATTCGCCTGATACTGTTCCGAAAGATGTGCATTATAAAAGATAGGGGTATGGTTAATCACACCGCGTAGTCGTTCTGCGGCTAGGAAAATATTGTCGAGTGTCGGAAGTTGATGGTTAGTGCTCATTGCTGATTTGGAAACAAAATCGCCCCGGATTGAAGTCCGGGGCTTGGTTGTGAGGCTACATAGCCTCGGACTTCAGTCCGGGGTTAGCTGCGTTCCGGACGTAGGCCGCGAACGGTTGAGCCTGCCTGCCACATTTCCGATTCACGAAGTTCAGCCAATTCTTCTTCAAGCTTCACACGGTAATCAGATTGTGAGTTGCGGGTGATAGAGATTTTTGCTTGTTCGCCGCTTTTTACAGAATTGTAAAGCTGTTCGAAAACAGGCTTAGTAGCGTCGCGGAAAGGTTTCCACCAATCCAACGCACCGCGCTGTGCAGTTGTAGAGCAGTTGGCATACATCCAGTCCATACCATTTTCAGCAACCAATGGCATCAATGACTGCGTCAATTCTTCAACTGTCTCGTTGAAAGCCTCTGATGGAGAGTGTCCGTTCGAACGAAGTACTTCATATTGTGCAGCGAAAATTCCCTGGATCGCGCCCATCAAAGTTCCGCGCTCACCTGTAAGGTCAGATGTAACTTCACGGTAGAAATCAGTTTCGAACAAATATCCTGAACCAACACCGATACCCATTGCGATACATTTTTCACGTGCTTTACCAGTTGCATCCTGGAAAACCGCAAAAGAAGAGTTCAATCCTTTACCTTCTACGAACAAGCGACGCAGTGAAGTTCCTGACCCTTTTGGGGCTACAAGATATACATCCACATCAGCAGGAGGTACGATACCAGTCTGATCTTTATAAGTTACGCCAAAACCATGTGAGAAATACAATGATTTTCCGGCAGTAAGATTAGCTTTAACGGTCGGCCATAACTCGATTTGAGCGGCGTCAGAAAGCAGGTAGCAAATGATTGTTCCTTTTGCCAATGCTTCTTCAAGTTCGAAGAGAGTTTCGCCAGGTACCCATCCGTCAGCAACTGCCTTGTCCCATGATTTACCGCCTTTACGTTGTCCAACAATTACGTTGAAACCATTGTCACGCATATTCAAGCTCTGACCTGGTCCCTGAACACCGTATCCTATTACAGCAATTGTTTCATTGGAAAGTACTTCACGTGCTTTTTCTAGAGGGAATTCTTCGCGGGTAACTACTTCTTCTTCGACCCCGCCGAAATTTAATTTTGCCATTGATTATTGATTGAATTATTGATTTACTACAAATTGAAAACAATACTACTAAAAATATTTGCTACTGGTAATATTCCCACTCTGCTTCCGGCAGATAATCCACCAGAGTCTGAGGCGATTTGCTTACCGCAACCCTTCCTGATCTTACGAATTCAAGGATCTCGTGCGGCTTGATGTAGTCGAAGAATTCGAAAATTTCTTCTTCCGTCCCGGTTTTCTGGATGATCACATAAGTGAGGTGCCAGTATACTACCCAGGCTTTATATACCTTATTAATGGTTTCTATATCAAGCGGTTTCGCACCTATTGGCGTGGAAATCTTGAACATTGCGATTTCATTAAATGCGATATCCTCGTTCAGATACCCGAACACGGCCAGCACTTCGATCACTTTCCGGATCTGGCGAACCAGCTTTTCAACCACTTCACGGGACTCGGAATGTATGACGATCGTAAATCGTGAAATACCCTTACGTTCCGTCTCAGACACGGTCAGACTATCGATATTGATCCGCCTCCGCGTCAGAATAGTGGTAATCTTGTTAAGGATGCCAATTGTGTTTTCCGTAAAAACACAGATGGTGTATGTTGTCATGTTATTTAAATTTAGCCGACTTTAACTTATTCCAGTCTGATATCCGCCACGCAGGCCCCGGTAGGAACCATCGGGAATACATTCTCTTCTTTTTCAACCAATACTTCCAGCAAATAAGGTTTATCGGAAGCAAGCATTTTGTCCAGAGACGCATGAAGATTTTCCCTTTCCGCGCAGGTATGCCCGTCTATACCAAAACCTTTGGCGATGGTGATAAAATCAGGGTTTTGCAATTCCACAAATGAATAGCGTTTCTGATGGAAAAGCTGCTGCCACTGCCGTACCATTCCCAAAAAGTTGTTGTTGAGAATAATGATCTTTACTGGCAGGCCACTTTGCGCAATGGTACCCAATTCCTGAATCGTCATCTGAAAACAGCCGTCCCCGATAATAGCGACCACTTCACGGTCGGGGACACCTACTTTTACCCCAAACGCTGCCGGCAATGCATAGCCCATTGTACCCAACCCGCCGGAAGTAATAAATGAATTCGGTTTTTTGAACTGATAATAACGTGCGGTCATCATCTGGTGCTGGCCAACATCTGCCAGAATAACGGCCTCACCTTTTGTTTTATCAGAAAGTGTGCGGATTACCTCCGCCATTTTTATCTTTTCAGTGGTAGGAGCGAGTTCTGGTTGTGTGATTTTTTCATCTTCAATCGCGTCAAACTTTTTGAATTCGGCACGCCATTCCTGATGGTTGTTTTCTTTTACCAGTGGAAGAAGCTGTTCAAGCGCTTTTTTAGCATCACCTACAACCGGCGCATCTGCCTTCATGATCTTATCAATTTCAGCCGGGTCAATTTCGATGTGTACGATCTTAGCCTGTTTCGCATACCTGCTCAAATCTCCTGTAACACGATCGTCGAAACGCATACCGACCGCAATAATCAAATCACATTGGTTGGTCAACACATTGGTACCATAGTTACCATGCATCCCAAGCCAGCCCACGTAATTCGGGTGATCGACAGACACAGATGAGAGACCCAACAATGTTGACGCCGCCGGTACATCTGTTTTTTCTATGAACCGCAGTAATTCCTGCTCAGCCCCGGCAATCTGCACGCCGTGACCGAAGAACAAAAACGGTTTTTTCGCTTCATTGATGAGCTTTGCAGCTGCTTCTACCTGGTCCTGTTTTGGAGAAACGCGGGGATGATAGCTGACCAGTTTTTCACATTTTTTGTATGTAAAAGATTTTGACATCAACTCCTGCTGCGCATTTTTTGTAATGTCAACAAGCACTGGTCCGGGACGGCCGGATTTAGCTATATAAAAAGCCTTTGCAATAATCTCAGGAATTTCGTCGGCACGGGTAACCTGGTAGTTCCACTTTGTAATCGGGATAGTAACTCCAATCACATCCGTTTCCTGAAAAGCGTCTGTTCCCAGCAAGTGAGCTGCAACTTGCCCAACAATACACACCATAGGAGTCGAATCGATGATTGCATCTGCGATTCCTGTCACAAGGTTGGTAGCGCCAGGACCGGAAGTCACCATACAAACGCCAACCCGCCCGGTTACACGCGCAAAGCCTTCGGCTGCATGCGCGGCACCCTGCTCATGACGTACAAGAATGTGGTTGACCTGATCCTGATAATCATAAATCGCATCGTAAACCGGCATAATAGCTCCGCCGGGATATCCGAAGATCGTTTCCACACCCTCTTCAATCAAAGACCTGATCAATGCATGCGAACCATTGATCAATTCCGGTTTAGCTACCGAAACCTGCGGCTCCGCAATCTGGACTGTTTCTGTTTGATTTTCATTAAATTCCATGACTTCTCTTTTTTATTTAGTCCGATGAATTTTCAAGCTATCAATCTTACGCTTCGTCAGTAACGCAGCCTTCGCTGGCTGATTTTACTGTGCGGATGTATCTTCCCAGCATTCCTTTTGTAAAACGTGGCTCCGGTTTAACCCAGGCTGCTTTCCGGATTGCCATTTCTTCATCAGAAATATGCAGGGTCAACTGGCGCGTATTGGCGTCAATCGTAATACGGTCGCCGTCTTTTACAAGCGCGATTGGCCCGCCGTCGAATGCCTCAGGTGTAATATGTCCTACTACAAAACCATGGGTACCGCCAGAAAAACGTCCGTCTGTGATCAAGGCAATTTTATCTCCCAAACCTGCTCCCATAACAGCTGAGGTCGGTTTCAGCATTTCAGACATCCCTGGTCCTCCTTTTGGACCGGCGTTGCGGATTACAACAACCTGTCCTGGCAAAATTTCTCCTTTTGATAGCGCCGTAATGATCTCTGTTTCGTGCTCGCAGATTTTGGCAGTCCCGTCAAACTGGAGCCCCTCTTTTCCAGTGATCTTGGCAACAGAGCCCGTCGGTGCAAGATTGCCATACATAACCTGGATATGTCCCGATGACTTGATCGGCTGAGAAAGTGGGAAAACTATTTTTTGTGTATCAAAATTAAGGTCCGGAGCTTCCGCCAGATCCTCCGCCAATGTCTTACCGGTAACAGTCAGGCAGTCGCCATGGATCAAACCTTCTGCATACAAATATTTCATAATCGCGGGAACACCTCCGATTTCAAGCAGGTCTTCCATGTAATACTTTCCGCTCGGTTTCAGATCGGCTATGAACGGCGTACGATCCGAGATAGCCTGGATATCGTCCAATGTCAGCGGCACATCTGCGGCGCGCGCAATGGCCAGGTAGTGAAGAGCTGCATTTGTAGAGCCGCCCAAAGCCATTACCACAGTCAATGCATTTTCCAGCGACTTTTTAGTAATGATATCTCTTGGCTTGAGATCCAGTTCAAGCAGCCTTTTCATCGCTACACCTATCTTTTTGCACTCCTCCTGCTTACCTGGGTGTGTTGCAGGCCAGCTGCTGCTGAAAGGCAAGCTCAAACCCATTGCTTCGATAGACGACGCCATCGTATTGGCAGTATACATACCACCGCAGGCACCTTGTCCGGGAATGGAATTTTGGATTACTCCTTTAAAATCCTCGTCCGATATATTGTTGGCAAACTTCTTTCCAAGTGCTTCAAACGCCGAAACAATATCCAGTTTCTGGCCTTTATAATGTCCTGAACGGATTGTTCCTCCATAAACCATGATAGCGGGTCTGTCCAGACGTGCCATAGCCATGATGGCGCCGGGCATATTCTTGTCACATCCCACTACTGCAATAACGCCATCGTACCATTGCGCAGCTACAACCGTTTCTATAGAATCGGCAATAATATCACGGCTGGGAAGCGAATATCTCATCCCGTCATTTCCGTTGGTCATACCATCAGAAACACCTATCGTATTGAATATCAATCCGATCATATCTTTATTTGCCTGTATTCCCTGTTTTACATAAACAGCAAGACCGTTCAAATGCATATTACAGGTATTTCCTTCGTAGCCGGTACTGGCGATACCAATCTGCGGTTTCTGAAGATCTTCTTCAGTGAGACCAATGCCATACAGCATCGCCTGCGCAGCTGGATTTGTAACTTCCTGGGTTAGGGTTTTTGAAAACTTATTTAATTCTGTCGCCATGGTGAAAATATTGGATTAAAATAAAAATACCCCACTCGTTGTAGTGAGCGAGGTGCCAGATCTATTATAATCGTCCCACTCACGCCAGGGGCGTGACAACTAGTACTGGGATGATTAGTTTTAAAGACATTTTAGCGTAACAATTAAATTTAGCGAAATTTCGCTCGTTTTTTATTTATGTTACAAATTAGAAGGGTATCTTTTTATTTTCCAAACATTCACGCGATTATTTGTTATTAATCTATGATAAATACCAAATTTATGGCGTTAAAAGGATGGTAAAAGGAAAAGATTTAATTTTGATTCATAAAAATCACCATATACAATGCTTACCACAGAATCATCTTCGCTTTACCACGATCTCGAAAAAATGAGCACCAAAGATATTTTGGTCTCTATCAACCAGGAGGATCAGACAGTCCCCAATGCTGTAAAAAAATCGATTCCTCAAATAGAAGCGCTGGTGGAGCAGATCGTTCCGCGTATGCAGAAAGGTGGGAGGCTGTTTTACATAGGTGCCGGCACCAGCGGCAGGCTTGGCGTCGTCGATGCTTCCGAATGTCCCCCTACTTTCGGCGTTCCGTTTGATCTGGTAGTCGGAATTATTGCGGGAGGCGACAAGGCGATCAGAAAGGCTGTAGAAAATGCTGAAGACGACTGGAACCAGGCTTGGATAGATCTCGCAACTTATGAACCGAATGAAAACGATACGCTTATCGGAATTGCAGCTTCTGGAAGGACGCCTTATGTAATTGGGGGGCTGAACGAAGCAAAAAAAGCGGGATTGCTGACAGGCTGCGTCGTTTGCAATGACGGTTCGCCAGTTGCAAAAGCAGCAGAATTTCCGGTTGAAGTGGTAGTAGGCCCCGAATTTCTGACTGGCAGTACGAGGATGAAATCAGGAACAGCTCAAAAGTTGGTACTCAATATGATTTCAACTGCGGTGATGATACGGCTTGGGAAAGTAAAAGGCAACAAAATGGTAGACATGCAACTTACCAACGAAAAGCTGGTCGACAGGGCATTGAGAATGATCATCGATGAACTTCATATTTCTCCGGATGAGGCAGAATCTCTCTTGAAAGAACACGGGAGTGTTCGTGGAGCGATTGAAGCGGTTAAAAAATAACATTGAATGATTGAATGACCGGGTCGCCGGCGCGATGAGCGATTTATTAGAAAACTTAGGTCATTCAATCTTCAAAACTATTTTACCAAACTGTTGCCCGGACTCCATATACCTTAGTGCCTGCTCAGCCTGTTCGATCGGGAATACTTTGTCTATAATGGGTACTATTTCTTTTTCTTCAATAAAATTGATCATCTGCCGGAATTCATATTCCGTACCCATTGTGCTACCATAGATATTGAGTTGCTTAAAAAAAACTTTGGCTGGAACAATGTCAGTGATATTGCCTGTTCCTCCCCCGTAAAAACAAATTCTGCATCCTGGTGCAGCAATATCTATCAGTCTTGCAAAACCAGGCCCGCCGGCACTGTCGATGATCACATTAAAATATCCGATTTTGGGCCCCCGCGCCTTTACAAGCAAATCACGGTACCAGGTTGGATTTTTGTAGTTGATCCCACCTTTCGCACCCAGCTCAATCGCTCTCTGAATTTTTTCGTCTGATCCTGAAGTAACCCATACTTCCGCCCCTGCTGCGATAGCAAACTGAATGGCAAAAAGCGCCACGCCTCCGCCTGCGCCGGTAACCAGTACCTTGTCAATCGGCGTAAAACGGCAGCGTGTCATCAACGATCTCCACGCTGTAAGTGCCCCAAGTGGCAGGGTTGATGCTTGTTCAAAAGTAAGATGTTTCGGCTTTTCAACCAGATATTTGGCTTCTACCCTTACCTGCCCGGCGAAAGTGCCGTTATCAGGCAGTCCCAGGATTTTATGATCGGCACCATAAAAATCGGGGTTGTCACCCCAGTTTTGAGAAGGGTTGATAATCACCTCCTTGCCAATCCAAGCCTTTTCAACACTTTCACCAACTTTAATCACGATACCTGCACCGTCTGAGCCAAGGATAATCGGAGTCGTAATTTTTGGATACAACCCTTTCTGGATCCATACATCCCTGTGATTGAGAGATGCTGCTTTCAATTCAACAATTACCTCCTCTGCGGCAGGATCCAGGTTTTCAAGTTCCTCAATAACAAGCTCTTCATGCAGATTTCTTAAAACAGCGGCTTTCATAAAATCGATTTAAAATAAAAAAAGTGATGGAACCGGCTTTGCCTGAAGATGCAAACCAACTTCCATCACTTCAAAATGAACATTGATCCGGCCTCCTAAATATCCGAATAATCCGTAGGATAAAGGAAGAAGATCGTGTTTTTTGATACGTTGTTCTGATATTCCGGATTTGCTTTCAGTTTGAGCCAAACGTCGTCCTCAAAAAACGATTTCCAATGCGCGTCGCGGGAAGCTTTATCAGAAAAAGTGGTCATGTACATCAGATTCGGCATGTGACTACCTGAAATGACCGAACCATAAAAAACTGCATTAAATCCGAGCCTGTCAAAAAGCGGTACTTCCCCACCGTCATTGAACATTTTCACCTTATTCCTGTGGATTTTTTCAGTATGCCCTTCATAGCTTCTTAATTCATAGACCCGTTCGCTTTTCGGTGCCGACAAATTGGGCAATTTGTGTACAGGCATATCCCGGAATGATTCCAGAACAATGGATTCGAAACGGGCATAAGGTGGATTATTGTAAGCTGCATCAATATAATCTTTGCCCGCTGATAAATAAGCCGCATCTTTTTCCAGTGTTTTTGGAAGAGCTAAGAGTTGGTCAAGTGATTTTAACGGAGTCAGGACATAAATAAGCTTTCCGGCAGAAGTATCCGATGCTACAGGTTTGAACACACCAATATTCTTGATCCCGGCGCGATGCATGGCCGGTAGATAGGCATCTTTCAGATACTTTTCCACCCTCGATCCCTGATCCGGATTTTTCAGGTGGTAAATTCTTATCTCGTAAAATTCCTTTTTAGGAGCAGCTGACTGAGCACTCCACGAGATCGTAAGCAAAAACAAGGCAACGAAAACGCTGAGCCTAGAGCAATTAACCATGGATGGATATAATGTTAAACGGTGATTCAATTGTAATAAAGAAGACAAACTGCTTCCAACTTTACCCTTTAACCGCCAGTTTATATTTGCTACAAGTCGATAGCGCTACTATCCTTAAAATTTGGGACAGGAAAGTTGTTTTTTACTGCTTTTGCTCCGCCGTGGTTTTGAGTCGAAAGGATCAAATATATAGGAGAGGGAAATTTCATGAGCGCCGCCGCTGCTCGCTCCGAGGGTAGAAATCGTCAGGTCATAGCTGTAACCGATAGAAAACTTATCCTGACGAAACCCTGCCAGAAATATCAGTGATTCATGGTTATTGATATTCTGCGCATATTTTTTGAAAGGAATCCCCCTGTACCAGGCGCCGAGTACCAATGGCTCTATTGTCGCATATAAACCGGCATCAAACTGGTCGTACTTTCCCTGCTTCTTGTACATAATCGCCGGGGAAATGGTCTTTTCCTTGTCAATTTCGTCGCCTAAAAATGTATAACCGGCAAAAGGAATCCGCAAACCAGCCTGCAAACTCGCCTTAACCGGCAGCCTGGCGTCAGAAATGGAAGAAAACGCCTGATTCGGCCGGTTCAAATGATGCGCAGATACGCCAGCCCAATACCAGTCGGAATACAACATCATCCCCGCACCGAAGTCTGCATAAAAAACATTGGGCCCTCCTTTTGCAAAAGGATCTTCCGAAGGTTGCCCTGTAAGTCCGCCATTGTTAAACTGGTCACCAAATGTTAATCCGAAATAATCCAGCGTACGGGATGCAAAACCACCCTGGATACCCAGCCGCAAAGATGTAACCTCATTTAACTGCAATTGATATGAATACTGGAGTGCAGCCTCTGTCGACTTCAGATTGCCTAAACCCTGGCTGTCCATTGTCACCAGCACGCCCAGTCCGCTGTTATAATTTGGCAAAAATACATCCGCTCCGATAGAGGTAGTCACAAAGTTTGCCGACAAGGAAGGCCATTGATTGCGGTAATTGATTGTTGCGCGGGGTGCAAGCGCACCGCCCGCGAGAGCAGGATTAAGGTATAACGGATTTGCGTAAAACTGAGAAAACTGCGGATCCTGACTCCAACCTTTCAAACCAAGGAGTGTCATCAACAAAAGAGGTAGTATACGCTTTATCATAAATATAACTTATTGACGTACTTTAAAGCAGGTCGATGAAAAGGCTCAAAAAAAATCAGGTAATTTAATTCACAAAATATCATCAAATTGCGTATTAATATTCAAATTAGAGTGGTTTTTGCGACAATATCACACAAAATTTTAACATTTTATTTTCGTTAGTATTGTCGGGTAACCAGATATTAATTGTGAAGGATGGGGGTGTTTGAACAAGTAACGAAACATGGGGCGAATTTATAATAAGTACCAACAAATATTTTATCCGGTTCTCCTTCTTATACTGCTATCCTCGGTATATGCTGAGGCGCAGACTCCCTTTGTTGTTGAGGGACAATGCATGCAAAACCCGGATTGCGAATCTGACTCGACTTCATTCAGTGATACGCTGAAAACGTCTACTGCGTGGCGTTGGGATTTTGGCGAAGCCGGCGCTACCGATACCCGTAGAAACCCGCAACACTCTTATCTTTCCCCTGGAACCTATAATGTTACTTTAACCAGAACCATTGCCGGCGGGGCTACAGAAATAGTTTTTAAAAGTGTTACCATAGGAGAACTACCTCCGCCTTTTCAGCAGTGGAAAGCCGACACTACGATCTGCCCCGGCGATACCCTTACCCTTGATCCTTACCCTAACGGCGCTCCCGCGGGTGCGAAATACGTCTGGTACCCGAAAGGCGACACGACACAAACCTTGAAAGTAGACAGTTCAGGGTGTTATTCGGTAGAGGTTATCCTGCCAAATGGTTGTAAAATTCAGGACAGGATCAATGTGAAAATATGTATGGAGCCAGCCGCCCAGGAAGGTTCAAAGTGGTATTTCGGTGGAAATGCGGGGCTCGATTTCTCCAATAATCCGCCGTCCCCCATTACTGATGGTAAATTGAATACGCCCGAAGGTACTTCTGCAATTGCCAATTCCAAAGGTCAGTTGCTCTTCTATTCAGACGGGATAACTATATACAACAAGGACGGGGAGGTCATGCAATGTTTTGAGCTGGCTAATTGCGTCCCATTGAAAGGCAGCCCGAACTCCACCCAATCCGTTTTGATAGTCCCGCAGCCTACCTGCCGCGGGTGCGAGTATCTTTTCAATGTATTTACGACTTCTGATATCAACGGGGAAAAGCTCCTGACGGTAAGTGTTGTGGATATGCGTAGGAATAACGGCAAGGGAATGATCATCGAACAAAACACTACTTTACAAACCCCAACCACGGAACGTATAGTGTCTGCGCGTAACGATGTTGATAGTACTTACTGGGTCATTTCCCACGACTACGGCACCAATAAGTTCCGCATTTTTCACGCTACACCTGGCGGTCTGGTAGAAACCAGCTCCCCTGAACTGGGCATGGTACATGATAGCCCCAATGAGGCGGAGGGCTACATGAAATTCTCTTCTCCCGACAGCGCATCCGGTCAGCGCAGACTTGCGGTGATCATACCTGGTCCTCCGCAGAATTACGTGGAGTTATTCAATTTCAATGATTCAACAGGTGTACTCACCTACGATAAAACAATCGACCTTGGCCCGGCTCCGCCCATTGCTTATGGAATTGAATTTTCGCCCACGGGAGAAAAAATGTACATTTCATTCCAGGGCGAAAACGGTACGAATTCCTATCTTAAACAATACGATCTTACACTCCCCGACAGCCTTTTGACTGAAACGGCTATCACCATAGACAGTTCCGCGAACCGAAAATACGGTGCTCTCCAGTTTGGCCCCGACGGCAGGATTTATATGGCTATCGAGGGAAGCGAATATCTGGCCGTCATTGGTGAGCCGGAAGGCAACTCGTTAACAGGCGTGGATTATGAAAGAGACGGGGTAAATCTGGGAGGAAAAAACAGTCAGTTGGGGCTACCGAATATGGTTCAGGATTTTACGCAAGAATCCTCCGGCCCGGGATTTGAGGCAAACGGATTTTGTACAAATGAGCCTACGACATTTGAGGCCAGCCCCATTTGCCAGCCCATCGAAGATATGTACTCCTGGGATTTTCTAGGAAACGGCAGTTTTACCGCTCCGTCCAAGGAGCAAAAGGCTACTTATACCTATACCCAGCCTGGTACTTACATGGTTGCGATGCGTGCTACCAATAAATGCAAAGACACAACAGTCATTCAGGAAGTTACAATTTATGAAACACCTCCGCAGATAGACCTTGGTCCGGACAAAGATACTTGTGGTGCATATGTTCCGCTGGATATGAAAGTGACTGCCGAGGTATATGCCTGGATTCACCGAGGCCGGGTGGTTAGCCGTGAAAAAACATATCGTGCCACAGCAACCGGCAGATACATTGCGGTGGCTTTCAATGGCCCTCAGGGTGACTGTTTTTCTGCCGATACACTCGAAATTACGTTGCGCCGCCCGCCGGCATTTTCCATCGGCCCCGACACCACTTTGTGCCGTGACAGTTCCGTTGTTCTGTCAGTAGGAAGTGAACGCTGGATTGAATTTAACTGGAGTACCGGTGAACAGACAAGAGACATCACAGTTGGTCAGCCAGGTTCTTATTTTGTTATTGTAAAAGACCGCAACGATTGCTTCAATTCAGACACGATCCAGGTTGGCGAGTTACCTTCTCCGATCCTTAACCTTGCACCTGAATACGTAATCTGTATTCCGGACGGCCAATCAGTCACATTGGATGCGAGAGGGCAGGGCGTGCTGGAATATGAATGGCAGCCCTCCGGCGATACTACTCAGACTATCTCGGTGAACCTGGAGGGAACATATACCGTTCAGGCCACAAATAATGATGGTTGCGTAACGGAGCAGTCCACGAATGTGGTGGATAAATGCGAACCACGGTTTTTTATTCCTGACGCATTCACGCCAGACGGGGAAGGACATAATGAAATCCTGGAGATCTTTGGGGCGTATTATACCAATTTCTCTATGCGCATTTACAACCGTTGGGGAGAGGTGATTTACGCGACCAATAACCTCGAAGATCGCTGGGATGGTACATACAAAGGGTTGAAAGTGCAGCCCGGAAGTTATCCATATGTGCTGTCCTATGAAAGTCTTTACTACCCCGAACGCGCTCCGACTGTCAAACGCGGCTCTGTGATGATCATCCGGTAGGCTTTCATTTTGCAGATTAAAACCGTTATTTTTGGCTAAATAACAAATTGATTATGCGCCAGGATTATCTGTCCGGAGAAAAAGAAAATCTTTCCAATACTGAAAAGGAAATCGAACGCGCACTACGACCGCTGTCTTTTGATGATTTTACAGGGCAGGACAAGATTCTTGAAAACCTTAAAATATTTGTTCAGGCCGCACGGCAGCGCGGCGATGCACTAGACCATGTTTTATTACATGGCCCTCCGGGGCTTGGAAAAACCACTTTGTCCAATATTGTAGCCAACGAACTGGGCGCGGGCATTAAAATAACGTCAGGACCGGTGCTGGACAAACCCAGTGATCTGGCCGGACTCCTTACCAATTTACAGGAACACGACGTCCTTTTTATTGACGAAATTCACCGCTTGAATCCTATTGTCGAAGAATATCTGTATTCGGCTATGGAGGATTATAAAATAGATATCATGCTGGACAGCGGCCCCAACGCCCGCAGTATTCAGATAGGACTGAATCCTTTTACTTTGATAGGGGCCACTACCCGGGCCGGCATGCTCACTTCTCCTTTGCGCGCCAGGTTTGGGATCAATGCCCGCCTGGAGTATTATGATGCTCAGCTTTTGACCACTATTTTGAAGCGTTCATCCGCAATTCTGGGAACTCCACTTGAAGATGATGCCGCTTTTGAAATCGCAAGACGAAGCCGCGGCACTCCGCGTATAGCCAATAATCTTCTACGCCGCACGAGGGATTTTGCCCAGGTGAAAGGTAACGGCAGAATAACCGTAGCCATTGCTGAAATTGCGTTACTTGCTCTGGACGTTGATCAGAACGGATTGGACGAAATGGATAACCGCATACTCAGTACCATCATCGAAAAATTCAAAGGAGGCCCGGTTGGGTTATCAACGATTGCGACAGCCTGCGGAGAAGAAGCAGAAACCATTGAGGAAGTATACGAGCCTTTCCTGATTCAGGAGGGCTATATGAAACGAACTTCTCGCGGACGTGAGGTTACTGAAAAGGCTTTCAGGCACATGGGAATTTTACCACGTCACAGATCAGGAGAGCTGTTTTGAAAATATTACTCTTCCAAGTTTTAAGAATTCAACGTAAGTTAACATTAGATGTAGTATTTTTGCGGTAAATTACTGTGTCTGCCTCTATGATTGAAGTATTGGTTTCTGAAAAGTTGGTTGTACGAGTGCCTTGTGCTGTGATTGAACATAATGGAAAAATCCTGGCAGGACAGCGAAGTGCTGCTTTATCTTTTCCACTACAATGGGAATTTCCGGGAGGCAAGCTGGAGAAAAATGAAACAGACGAAGAAGGTCTTGTCAGGGAAATAAGAGAGGAGCTCAACGTTGAAATTGAAATTTTACACAAGCTTCCTGTCACTTCCAAAGATCAGGGCTGGCGCGAAATAATCCTTGTCCCGTTTGTTTGCCGTCTCCGAACTAAGAACATTAAGCTGACCGAGCACGAGCAAATTATGTGGCTTAAATCCGAGGAATTGCCGTCCCTTGACTGGACCGAGGCAGACTTAGACATTATCCAGAATTACTACCGATACCTAGCGGCTAAATAGTAATCTTTTCCCTTTCACAGTTTCATCAAATTTGCCATTTTCAAATACCAGATGTCCGGAGACAAATGTATGTGTAACTGCGGATCTAAACTGATTGCCCTCAAACGGAGACCAACCACATTTAGAATAGATATTTCCCGCCTCCACGGTCGTCGTTGCCTGAGAATCTACTAAAATAAGGTCAGCCCAATATCCCTCCCTGATGTAACCCCGGTCTTTGATCTGAAAGCAGTCAGCAACAGCGTGGCACATTTTTTCGACCACCCGTTCCACTGAAATCTTACCTTCTTTGCTAAGTTCCAGCATCACATTAAGTGTATGCTGCACAAGTGGCAGGCCGGAGGGGGATTGCCAATAAGGCTGCGCTTTCTCTTCCACAGTATGCGGGGCATGATCGGTAGCAATCACATCAATACGGTTATCCAAAACCGCCTGTAAAATAGCTTCCTTGTGATGCGGCGCCTTTATCGCAGGGTTACATTTGATTTTGTTCCCAAGCCTGTGATAGTCCTCAGCATCAAACCACAAATGGTGTACACAAGCCTCAGCTGTGATAAGTTTCTGCTGCCCGTCAGACAAAAGAATCTGCCCGTTACTTCTGTTTCCTACTTCAAAAAGGAAAACTTCGTCTCCGGTTGATATATGTAAAATGTGCAGCCTGGTTTTATGTTTATGGGCCAGCGAACTGGCAAAAGAAGATGAAGTAAGGCATGCCTCCTCATTTCTTATCAACGCATGAATATTGTATGGAACGTTTTCTCCGTATTTCTCTTTAAAAAACGCCATCCTCTTGCGCACGGTCGACTCGTCTTCACAATGTGTGGCAATGAGGCAAGGTGCATTGGCAAATATTTTTTCGAGGACTTCGGGCGCATCTACAAGCATATTTCCGGTCGATGAACCCATAAAGATCTTGATACCACAAATCCTGGACGGGTCTGTCCGCATTACCTCCTCGTAATTATCGTTAGAGGCGCCCATATAAAATGAGTAATTAGCTAAAGATGTTTCAGAAGCAATGTGGTATTTATCTTCCAGCAACTGCTGCGTGAGTGCATTTGGAACGGTATTCGGCATTTCCATGAAGGATGTTACCCCACCAGCCACAGCTGCCTTGGCCTCTGTATAAATAGTCGCTTTATGCGTAAGTCCCGGCTCCCGGAAATGTACCTGATCGTCAATCACACCTGGCATCAGATACTTTCCTTTTGCATCAATGACATGATCCGCATGAACGCTTTGCAAATCTTTTCCTATCCTTTCTATGTGACCATTTTGAATTAGCACGTCATATTGATGCGTGCTGTTTTCATTTACTACTTGTGCATTAACGATCAGCGTTGTCATGTCGGGAATCAGAATTTTTACTGTGCAAAGGTATTCAGTCCGCGCGAAAATCACTCACTTGATATTGTTTAAAATATGAGCCTTAGAACTATCTGGAACGATTTTATCGACCTCGCTTTTCCACGATGCTGCGAAGCTTGTGACAAAAGTCTTATTGGAAATGAAGAAGTTATATGTACCGGTTGCCGAATTTCCCTCCCCAGAATCACAGCCGACGGTATTTACAAAGACATCATGCAGTTCAAGTTTGTAAATGCACCGGAAGTATTTTCAACAAGTTCGTTTTTACTTTTTACAAAAAAAGGGAAAGTCCAGAAGCTATTACATGCACTGAAATATAAGGGAAATGAAGAAGTTGGGACTTTACTGGGTTTTATGTTTGGGCAGGAAATGGCTGCTGCGGGCCATCTTCCCGATGCCGATCTGATCATCAGCGTACCTTTACACAAGAAAAAGAAGCAACTGAGAGGCTATAACCAAAGCGATCTGCTGGCTGCCGGATTTTCCAAAGCCACCGGAATTCCATGGACAGGAACCACTCTGGAACGAATAAGGCACACCGCCACCCAAACCGGAAAAACCAAAGCCGAACGTCGGGAGAATGTAAAAGGTGTTTTTCTGGTGAAAGAGAGTATCTCCGCCAAAAACATCATCATCATGGATGACGTGCTCACAACAGGCGCAACTTTAGAAGAGTGCGCAGAAACATTGAAAGCCGCAGGCTGCCGTAAATTTTATATCATGACAATCGCTTTGGCACACCATTAAAAACAACAAAGCCGCCACTCTGAATGAGCAGCGACTTGCCTATGTTTTTACCTGATAAATCACTCTTTGTGGCTTCCTGTGGCAATCATTGCGCAACGGAAACCAACCATCGCAGTTGCCGAATCCTGATCCATATAGCGACGTGTGCCGGGTGACAACCAGTAGGCAACGTCCGACCAGGAACCTCCTTTGTAAACTCTCAGATTATCATTCACCAGTGAGTTATTGTTTTTTGTATCATAACTTTTTGCCTCATCCTGATAACCATCGCGGCGGAAAGAGTTCAGGTCATTTACATCCGAGTTTGAAAGCGGGCGGTAGACGTCATATACCCATTCACTCACGTTTCCGGCCATGTCATAAAGGCCGTTATCATTCGGCGGATAAGAACGGATTTCCTGGGTAATGATCGCTCCATCATTGGATTTACCTGCTATACCCGCGTAATCACCGGGGCCACGTTTGAAATTCGCTAACATCGTACCTTGCTTACGGCCGCGTGGATTACGCATTGTGGAACCGTCCCAAGGGTAAATTCTTTGATTAGATTGATTTTCATCCGAATACTGGGTGCCTATCATTGCCATAGCAGCATATTCAAACTCTGCTTCTGTCGGGAGGCGGTATGGCGGCATCACGTAGCCACTTTCAATTCTAAGCTGCGGAGCAGCCTGCGTGCTGGCAACAGCTTCGGCCTCGGCAGCAGCTGCTTTCTTTTTCTTGCCAAACGAAAAGCCTTTTTTCTTTCCACTGGCGGCTGCACCAGCTGTATTGTTGGCCTGACTAACAGCTGCCGTGCGCCATGCACAGTAGTCATTTGCCTGAACCCACGAAACGCCGACAACCGGATACAAACGGAAACCAGGGTGACGAAGATACATGGTTACATAAGAATCATTAAACGATAAATCGTTAAACCAAACGTTGGTATCAGGAAGTGCTTTGCTGTAAAATTCTTCGGAAGAATCACGCTGCACTGCATTCAGATATTCCAAATAGTGAACGTTCGCCACTTCGGTCTGATCCATGTAGAAGGACTGGATACTTACAGTTCTTTTAGGATTATCGCGCCTGTTCATCACTTCCTCTTCCAGAGAACCCATCGTAAATCGGCCTCCTTCAATATAAACAAGGTCCGGACCTGCAGGCAGGGCCTTATATTGTTTAACTTCAAAGCCATCTTTACCGTTATAAGCCAGACCCGTTTTGGAGCTGGTTTTTCCCGGTTTCAAGCTTGTCGGTTTTTTGTTTTTACTACAAGAAGTAGCCGCTAATAACACAATCAGAATCAACGAGATCGACCGGATACCCATCTTTTGCATGCAAATCATTGCTTTAAAGTGACTTAAGTGTTTGGTATTTTATAGTATGCTAAACCGCAAATGTATGAAATGAATCGAATTTATTACTTAAAAATCGTTTATTGGGTCATTTCCGACAAAATACTCCGGGCCTGATCAATGCTCTTTACATCCTCGCAGATCAACATCAACTTACCTTTCTGATCTTTCAAAGCAATTTGTTTCGGATGCTTTTTAATATACTCTATAACCTGTCCGAATTTCGACGACTGAAAGAACTCATCGTTCTGCGAAGTAACGAAGTAGCCTTTCATGGTATTGCTTTTCAGGGTCAATTTTTCGAAGTACATACGCTCTGCTGCCCAGCGTAAACGCACCGTTCGCAATAAGTCCGAAACTTCCGGCGGGACCGGTCCGAACCTGTCCAGTATTTCTTTTTCGAATTTGGCAAGTTCGTCTTCAGTTTCAATATTGTCAAGGCGGGTATATAACGATAGTCTTTCTGAAATATTTTTGACGTAATCGTCAGGAATCAGTGTAGCAAAATCCGTTTCTATCTGACAATCCGGAACCAGATTTTTGGGCAGCCCCAACGCCGACGTGAAAAGGTCTTTAAACTCATTATTTTTAAGATCCTGAACCGCTTCATCCAGCATTTTATGGTAAAGTTCATAACCCAGATCATTCACAAAACCGCTTTGCTCCGCGCCCAAAAGATTACCCGCCCCCCTGATATCCAGGTCGCGCATAGCCACTTTAAAACCGTCGCCCAGCTCCGAAAATTCTTCCAGCGTCTGCAAACGCTTTCTAGAATCGCTTGCCAGTGTAGATACTGAAGGTGTCAGCAGATAGCAAAAAGCTTTTCTATTGGAACGTCCTACCCGACCGCGCATCTGGTGCAGGTCCGATAACCCGAACATGTGCGCTGAATTAATAATGATTGTATTGGCATTCGCAATATCAATTCCCGACTCGATAATATTGGTAGAGACCAGAATATCATATTCTCCCTCGATAAAAGCCACCATGACCTTTTCCAGCTTGTCGCCATCCATCTGCCCGTGCGCCACGCCGATCCGGACATCCGGTACCAATCGCATGATAATATTGGCAATGGATTCAATGTCGTTGACACGGTTATGTACAAAGAAAACCTGCCCGCCCCGCTGCACTTCAAAACTGATTGCATCCCGGATAAACTCTTCACTGAAAGTATGTACTTCTGTCGTAACCGGCTGTCTGTTAGGCGGCGGCGTAGCGATCACCGAAAGATCCCTGGCTCCCATGAGTGAAAAATGCAGTGTCCTCGGGATCGGCGTAGCGGTTAAGGTAAGTACGTCCACATTAACCCGCATTTCCTTCAGCCGATCTTTTGCCTTTACCCCGAATTTTTGTTCTTCATCGACAATAAGAAGCCCTAAGTCTTTAAATTTGATGTCTTTATTTAAAATTCGGTGGGTACCGATCAATATATCTATTTTCCCATCGGCAGTATCCTTCAGCGTATCCTTAATTTCTTTCGTAGACTTGAACCTGTTGATGTAACCAACTCTCGCCGGAAAATCTGCCAGACGATCACTGAAAGTCTTGAAATGCTGCATAGCAAGAATCGTCGTCGGCACCAGAACCGCAACCTGTTTGCTGTCACAAACCGCCTTAAAGGCAGCCCGGATTGCAATTTCAGTTTTTCCAAAACCTACATCCCCGCAAACCAGACGGTCCATCGGATGTGCCTTTTCCATATCCTCTTTTACATTGGTTGTAGCCGTTGCCTGGTCGGGCGTATCCTCGTATAAAAATGAAGATTCCAGCTCTGCCTGCATGTAATTGTCCGGCGAAAACGGGAAACCCGGCGCCTGCCTGCGCTTGGCATACAGTGCGATTAGTTCATGCGCAATGTCTTTGAGCTGCTTCTTAACTTTCGATTTTTTAGCCTCCCACTCACCCGAGCCCAACTTGCTCATCGCCGGCGGCGTGCCTTCCTTGCCGGTGTATTTGGCGATCTTATGCAGGTTATGCACACTTACGTACAGCAGGTCATTATCCCGGTAAATCAGCCTGATCGCTTCCTGTTCCTTTCCGTTTACATCCTTCCGCTCCATACCTGCAAATCGACCGATCCCGTAATCCACGTGGGTCACAAAGTCGCCCGGATGCAGGGATTTGAGTTCTTTCAGTGTAATCGCCTTCGATTTGCTGAATTTCTCTTTGAGCCTGTATTTGTGAAAGCGCGCAAAAATCTGGTGATCGGTATAACACGCAACCTTCAGGTTATCGTCCACAAAACCTTCCCGGAGCGAGATGTGCATCGGCTGGAATTTCACAAAAGGATCTAGATCCTCAAAAATCCTTTCAAGCCGGTCGAGCTGCTTGGGCTGCTCGGCCACAATGATATTGACAAAGCCTTTGGACTGATTATCAGACAGATCATCCAATAATCTTTTGAAATCTTTATTGAAAGAAGGCTGCGGCTTTGAAGAATAGGGAAGCTTGCTTTCGGTTTTGAAATAAGATCTTTTCCCGAATTCAACGGTTTTGAATTTTTTAACCTGGCTCAGAAACCCTCTTCTCGTTTCAAACAAATCCTGCGGATTGGCTACGATCTGCACACCTCCCCCGGTTACTTCTTCCAGTGCTTTTTCAGCCTTTTCAAAACATTTTTCAATTACTTCCAGCGTTAGTTCAGCATCTTTGAACCATAAAACTGTCTCAGGAGAAAAGAAATTCAGGAAGGATTCCCGCGTTTCATGCGACAGTTTTTGCTGAATATCCGGTACAATGTTAATCTGCTTGGCGGTTTCCAAAGAAAGCTGTGTATCGGGATCAAATGACCGGATACTCTCCACTTCGTCCCCAAACAATTCAATCCTGAAAGGATGTTCGTTCGCAAATGAAAAGACATCGAGAATACCCCCCCGGACCGAAAACTGCCCGGCTTCGAAAACGAAATCTGTAATTTCAAAACCATAACTCGTCAGAAATTCAGTCAGAAAGGACGGATCCAGCTTCTCGCCAACCTTAACAGAAAAAGTGTTGGCTTTCAGAGACCGTTTGTTGATTACTTTCTCAAACAAAGCCTCAGGATAAGTCACGATCTGGAGCGGGACAGCCCTGCTCACATTGAGTTTATTAAGAATTTCCCCCCGCATCAGGACATTGGCGTTGTCCACTTCCTCGTAGTGATAAGGCCTCTTATAAGATGTCGGATAAAACAGGACCTCCGTTTTTCCAATCAGATTCTGCAGATCATTCTGAAAATAGGCAGCTTCTTCCCGGTCGCTTAAAATGTAAACTGCCGGACCTTTCTTTTTTTGCTGGATTGCCGCAGTGACTACTGCATCAAGGCTTCCAACTAATCCTTTGATCTGAACGTGAGCGGCTTCCGGATTTTTTGAGTCAATCTGGGAGACCAGCAGATCCAGGTAACTGTCGCCTCCGTATAGTTTCAATAAGTCTTTAACTTCCAAGTAATTTCAATATTAGCCGGTTTTCCGCCGCAGTGAATGTATGACAGGATTAAACGCAAAAAGCCGTTCCAGGAAATTTCCTGACCGGCATTATAGGTAACAACAGTTTTTTTGAATTTGTTTAACCGTTATCAAATCATTGCAAAAATAGGTCCAAAAGAAGATCAGGACAAATTACTTAATTGTTAATCCGATATATTTACCTCCATAACCCGCTGATTCCGTAAAATGATCGATTGGCTCAATCAACCCATTTCCCTGGGAGGTATTGCCACTACCTGGCTTGAAATTCTGGGCTTTGTTACCGGTGCAATCTGTGTATATCTCAACACCCGCCAGAATGTGCTGGGCTGGTTTTTCGGAATTATTAACGCTGTTTTATACGCCGCGGTTTTCTGGCAGGTGAGGCTCTACGCCGATATGGGATTGCAGGGATACTATTTTGTGACCAGTATCTACGGCTGGTGGATGTGGAAATTTGGTGGCAAAAGTCACGACGGAGTAAGGGTAACATCCACTCCCTTAAAACTTTATGCTGTTTTCGGATTCATTTTTATAGTTGTCACATTCTCCTGGGGATTCCTTCTGGGTCACTTTACGAATGCAAGCCTTACTTATGCCGATTCCGCATTAACTGTCGCCAGTCTCATCGGGCAATGGATGATGGCAAGAAAATACCTCGAAAACTGGATTGTCTGGATCCTCGCCGACGCTTGTTACGTGGTCATGTATTTTTACAAAGACCTGCATTTAACGGCGATTTTATATGCAGTATTTCTCGCTCTGGCTGTGATGGGGTATTTTCAATGGAAGCGGGATATGCTATGCAAAACCGCCAAGAAATTATGATGTTGTCTTTGGTCAGGGATGGTCATTTTTGGTCAGGGGTAGTCATGAAGTAATCGCGTCTGGTCAGGGTAGTCGTAAAGTGGTCAGGTATCGCTCTTAACAACAAGTAACAACACATGTCTATGAATGACAATAAATGACGCCCCCCTCCTGGTCAGTCAAATATGCCAAACGGAATCTCCTGCTCTTCCAGCAAATTCTTTATTCTGGGCGAATCCTGGAAAACGATTTGCAACTCTTTCTTGACCAAACCTTCTTCTTCTTCATCATCCATCCATTTCCAATCTTCAGCGGTTGCATCCAGAATGTCGATGACAGAAAGAATTTTTTCCTCAGATTTTTCTTTGGAAAGCCAGTCTGAGGAATGATTGATATAAATGATCACTTTTTGTTCTTTGATCCACTGCAGGTCGTTGAGCATAGCGTCCAACTCTTCCAGATTCCTAGCAGGTTCATCCGGAAATTCCATTGCATTTGCAATCTGCTCCTGAAAGTCTTTGATCGACATTGCTTTGCTGCCGTCTATTTGACCAATAAATGCACCTAAAAAGGCTTTACGGATGTCCTTTTCTTCCTTTGCGATCAGAAAGTGTGTGTTTTTCATAGTATAAAGCCGACGTTTGATATAACTGCAAGTTATAAAAAAATGAATTTCCCATCCATCGAATCGATGCCGATTTACTTCAGATATCTTTTTCTTAACATCTGCATCATATAAACATTGATACCCCACTGATCAGCCAGCGGTTGGCCCGTGAAAGGAACAGTCGGGAGATAATTAGGCGGGCCAAATTCGGTCAGAACCGTCAGGGTTTCACCATTTTTTACTTTTTGCTCTACTACTGCATCCCACCACGCCAGGTGTGCTTTCACAGCGGCTTCCCACTCAGGTGCCCGCGGATCATTCACTTGTGGCCCTTCTTCATGACCGATCCGCGAGTGGATATGTCCCACCCTCGAAAGCGCCAGTTTGATCGTTTCCTCCTGATCCTGCAACAGACTTTCATGCACATTACACCAGTGCGAAATATCGAGCGTAAGTTTTAAACCGGGGTTTTTTTCAATGAAATTACGGGTAATATGGGCAGCGAAAAGCATCCGCCCGCGGTGTGTTTCATGATAAATGGGAATTCCGCTTTTGGAAGAAGCTTCGGTAGTATAATCAATAAAAGCTTTATTCTGTTCATAGGTAAAATAATCCTTCCCGCTGTGACAGTTGATATAAAGTGGTTTTTGACCAAACTGCGTCGTAGCCGCGTCAATTTGCTTTTTAAAAGCATCCAGATGCGCAGGATATTGTCTTTCTCCCGAGCCGCAGAGAAACCCTACTTCCAATCCATGCTTCTTTAAAGCCGAAAGCAATTCTGTCTGTCTCTCTTTGGAGCCAGGCCACCACATTTCTGTTCCGTCGTAACCTTCTTTTTTAATCTTTGCACAAAATTCATCCGTTGTACCTGTAAAACCCCAGTTAGTCCCGAGTACTTTTAAAGATAATTTATTGTCAAACCGGGACGGTGCAGGATTTTCTGATGCGATGGACTCAATGCCCGATAATACTCCGGCCGTAGCCAATGCAGTGCTTACAAAATTGCGGCGGTTCATATTTGCCTGAAATACTTTGGATGAATAAAATTTACTGTTTCTTCTGAGCCGTAGAATCGCCCGCTTGCAGGAATTGTGCTACTGTGGCTTCATTAAATCCGCTGACAATCAAAAGATCGGGATGTTGTTTGCTAACCTGGCTGACAGCACTATCGGTCACAGCCGATTGCCAGACATACACGGATTTCAGTCCTTTCATTGATGCCACATCCTTTAATCCAGGATCCCCTACTTTGGTATCGACCAGATTAATGTATTCCAGGTAGGCCAGGTTTTTCAGGTTCGCCAGGCCGGCGTCCGTTACAGCCGTATGTTCCAGATGCAGTTTATTAAGATTTTTCAGCTTTGCAATTTCCTTTAAGGCAGCATCAGTGATTTTGGTATCTCCAAGTTTCAGCCAGGCGATCTGTTCGGAAAGCGGAGCCAGCAGTGCCATTTGTTTATCATCAAAATTCGGCGCATTTACCGCACTTACTTCAATAAGGTTTTGATCCTGCGCCAGTGAATTTACAATTAAGCCTGCTTTTCTCAGCGCCTCAATATCTTTTTCGTTCGCAGCCGGTACTTTCAGACTAAGTACGGCGGACTTACTGCTTTTTGTACTGCCAGACGACGAAGAACCTGTTCCCAGCGACGCCAAAGCAGGCTTTACCTGATCCGAAACTTTCAGTTCCGACACTTTTTTATCTGCCGGTGCACCCTGATCGATCCACCAGGAAAGCAATGCGATCTGCTCCGTTGAAAGCTGCGGCTTGCCTTTCGGAGGCATGTGATCATCGTCACTTTCCGGCAGCAGACAGCGCTTGATCATATCACTTTCTGCACTCTTTCCTGCTACAAAAGCCGGTCCGCCTTCTCCACCTTTTACCAGCAACGCCAGCTCATCCATACGCAGGTCGCCCTTTTTCTTGGATTCATTATGGCATTGCACACAGCGCTGTTCCAGGATCGGCTGAACGATATCTTTGTATACGACCGCCTGCTCCACGTTTGCAATCGGCTTTATTTCAGTAGTTTGTTCTTTCGCGGGGGGTATCCCGGCCAGGCTCCTGAATGGTTCCGGCGTATATTGGGTCAGATAATCTTCACCATGCGTGAGCGACCCACCATCATGGCCGGCGGTAAAAGTAAGCAGGGTTGCCAAGCCGAGAGCAGGCAGGTAGATCTTAGGGCCGAAGGGGATTCTCCAGGCTGTCCAGTCGGATTTGAGCAGCCAGGCAATCCATGCAAAAACCGCTACTCCTATGCCCTGCCACATGTGATCACCCAAAAGCTCCTCGTCATACCCTCCGCCCAGCGACAGGAGATAACCGGCAATACATGCAAAAGTCGCTCCGACTGCCGACCAGAACAGAACAAACGAGACTGCGGATTCGCTTACATTGATTTTTCCGGTTCGTCTGCCTATCTCAAGAAGAGCGGCTACGAGTAAAAACCCGATCGGTAAATGAACCAGGACGGGATGAAACCTTCCGATAAAAAGAGCCCAGCCTGAGGCTTGCAAAAGTGGATAAATCATTCTTATGTAGTTACAATCTGAAAATTTCGGGACATGGAACAGCCTTTGGAGAGTTATCATTATTAACTTCCATCAGATCAGCCATGTAATCCCACCATTTTTTCATGATCGGCAAAGACGCCAGACTGGCTGAGGTATCATTCTCTCCCAATTTCTGAAAAGCAAAAAGCGCAAGTGTCTCTTCGTCCAGAAAGATGTAATATTCTTCTATTCCCGCACTTTTAAGGAGACTTGCCAATTCCGGCCAGATCTCGTCATGCCGCTTTTTATATTCCGCCTCATTTCCGGCTTTTAACTGCATCCGGAATGCTTTTACTTTGGTCATCAAAGGATTTATTATCGTTTTTTCGAATTTTTAAGCTATTACCTGTTTGACAACTTTTCCTTCGGTATCTGTCAGCCGGAAATTTCTTCCCTGGAAAGGATATGTGAATTTTTCATGATCAAAACCCATCAGATGCAGGATCGTGGCCTGAAGATCGTGGACGTGTACGCGGTCTTTTACCCCATAATAACCCAGCTCGTCGGTTTCTCCGTGCGAATAACCTTTTTTCACGCCACCTCCGGCCATCCACATTGTAAATGCATCCAAATGGTGGTCGCGACCCATATAAGGCATTACAAGGCCATTTCTATTTTCCTGCATGGGCGTCCGGCCGAATTCCGCACCCCAGACGATCAGTGTTTCTTCCAGCAAACCGCGCATTTTGAGATCCTGGATCAACGCGGCGATTGGTTTGTCCGAAAGCTGGCATTTATTTCTTAACCCGCCTTCTACATTGTCTCCGGCGGAAGTTCCATGTCCGTCCCAACCCCAGTCGAAAAGCTGTACGAAACGAACGTCATTTTCAACAAGCTTTCTTGCCAAAAGACAATTCATCGCAAAGGTACCTTCACCCGGTTTTACACCATACATATCCAGGATAAACTGCGGTTCCTTCGACACATCCATTACTTCCGGCACAGACATCTGCATCCGGAAAGCCATTTCATACTGACTGATGCGTGTCAGAATTTCGGGATCCTGTACATCCTCGTAAGTCTGCCTGTTGATCTCATTGATGGCCTCAATGGTCTGTTTACGCATGTTACGGTTCATCCCGCTGGGGTCTGTTACATACAAAACCGGGTCGCCGCCTGTACGGCATTGCACGCCCTGATAAACAGAAGGCAAAAATCCGCTGCCGTAAACACTCTTACCAGCATCAGGCTGCCTGCCGCCTGATGCAAGCACTATAAATCCCGGTAAATTTTTATTTTCCGAACCCAGTCCATATACTGCCCAGGCACCCAAACTCGGCCGCCCCAAACGTGCACTTCCTGTATGCAGCAGCAGTTGGGCAGGTGCATGGTTAAACTGGTCGGTATGCATGGATTTGACGAATGTGATTTCATCCGCAACCGTCTGCAGATAAGGAACATAATCCGACATCCAGGCGCCGGATTGACCATATTGTGCAAATTTCCCCTGAGGTCCCAGCATTTTCGGGACACCCTGAATAAAGGCAAATTTCTTCCCCTCAAGAAACTCGGCAGGGCAGTCTTTCCCGTGGTACTTTACAAGTTCCGGCTTGTAGTCAAACAATTCAAGCTGGGACGGAGCGCCCGCCATGTGAATGTAAATAACACGCTTTGCTTTGGGTGCAAACTGCGGGATCTTTGCTAAAATATTTTCAGCCGAAATATCAGTTCCGGCCGTTGAATCGCCGCATGAACTCAGTAAAGAACCCAATCCCAATGCTCCAAGCCCGAATCCACACGATTGCAGAAAGTGACGCCTGGTCTGGCGCTGCAAGTCTGCGTGTTGAAGTTCTTTTAGTAGTTTTTCCATGTTTTTTGTTCTTTTTTGTCTCAGTCCCAGGACTGAAGTCCTGGGTTGGTACACCCGATGCCGGTTTATCCCCAGCCCAGGGCTTCAGCCCTGGGATCCAATGCGATCGAACGCCGATGCCTCTCTGGATGGCCACCGCCGATACCCTTTCGGACACCCGTCGCCGATACGTCCTCTGACGCTTCCCCGACCACATCCCGGACCCAGAGCTGAAGCCCTGGGCTATCTGGGCTATTCTTTGGTCACCACGTTGTCCAGGTTCAGCATCACATTCGCCGAAATCGTCAGGGCTGCCAGTTCGGGAGACTTTTCTTTTCCGTAAACCAGAATGCTGTCCACATCGGACGGTGTCTTTTTATAATTGGTCAGAGCTTCCTGATATATTTTCAAAAGCACATTCAGGCTTTTAGCTTCAATTGGCTGAAAGGTCAGCATACGATACCCTTCGCTCAATTGCTGCTCTGGCGTTTTCCCTCTTTTTTTCATCGTACCGGCCAGTTTCTCAGCAGCTTCCAGATAAACCGGATCATTCAACGTGACCAACGCCTGCAATGGTGTATTGGTCAAAATCCGCCGCGACTGACAGAATTCCCGGCTGGGCGCATCGAACGTTGTCATCGACGGATAAGGCGCCGTACGTTTCCAATACGTATAAACCCCTCTCCGGTAACGGTCCGGCCCTTCACTTACAATCCAGCTTTCGCCGCTGTAAGGCGACTGCCAGATTTTATCCGGCTGCGGAGGCATAACGCTTGGACCATACATTTTATCTGAAATCAACCCACTGCAAGCCAGAGCCTGGTCACGCACCTGCTCGGCGCTCAGCCTTACTCTCGGGCCTCGCGATATCCAGATATTGTACGGGTCTTTTTCCTGTCTTACCTTATCCGATTTTGAATTTTGCTGGTATGTGGCCGACATCACGATCGTTTTCAAAAGTTTTTTCACACTCCAGTGATCTTCTTCCATAAACTTGACAGCCAGCCAGTCCAGCAATTCCTGGTGGGTCGGCTCGCTGCCCTGTGACCCAAAATCTTCCACGGTTTCTACCAAACCCCTTCCAAAAAGCTGCTCCCAGAAACGGTTCACGATCACGCGCCCGGTCAGCGGGTTTTCACGATTCACGATCCATTTAGCCAATCCAAGCCTGTCTTTCGAAAATTCCTTGGGCATTGGGGCCAAAAGCTTTGGAACATCCGGTTTTACTTCCGCTCCTTTTACCATCCAGTTCCCTCTGACAAAAACATGCGTTTTTCTCGCAAAATCACCTTTACCCTCCCAAATAACCGGCATACTTTCGGTTGACTTGGTCAATGCGGTAGCATAATCAGCAACAATCTGGGCGTAATCGGGCTGGTCTTTGCCCGGCAATGCCTTCTGAAAAGCCGCCCAGGTAATCCTGACCCATTCTTCCGGCATTTTTGGACTGGTCAAGCTCAGGTAAATATCGTGCTTACCGGCCGCCTTCGAAATCGGCGCTATTACAACAGTGTCTCTTACAGGTACTTTTATTTCCGATATCACAGGTCCGTCAAGCTTGTCGAGATGAAGTTTCAAAACCGCTTTTTCAGCTTTGGTAGAAACATTCATCACCACATTATCGGCATGGGTCAGATCCACTTGCGGGATGCGGGCATTTCCTTTGTCTTTTACGGCATAGTAGGATATCAGATGTACCGTGGACTCGTCGCCTTTTACAAAATTGTGGGCGTTGATCTTCGGCTCCATTACCCGCATAAACTGGTTAACATCAGCCTCTTGTGCAGGATTGTATTTTTTGATCCAGTCTTTCACCCTCTCAACACGGGCGGAATCCTCTCCTTTGTAAAACCGCAGCTTAGGCCATTCATCCCAAACATCCTCGTCTCTCGAATTATTGAAATATGCCATGTATTTGTAATAATCCTCGTGCGGAATCGGATCGTAAGGATGGCTATGACATTGGATACAAGCGAAAGTAGTACCCTGCCACACTTCCCAGGTTGTGTTTACCCGGTCGATCTGCGCGGCTGTACGAAACTCTTCGTCATCGGTACCGCCCTCATTGTTTGTCATGGTATTCCGGTGAAAACCAGTCGCAATCAGGTTTTGTTCTTTGGGAAAGCCGTTCTGATCTTTGGGCAACAAATCCCCGGCAAGCTGCTCAATCGTAAACTGGTCAAAAGGCTTGTCTTCATTAAAGGATTTCACCACATAATCGCGATAGCGCCACATGGTCCTGCCACCGTCGCTTTCGTACCCCTTGGTATCTGCATACCTGGCCAGGTCCATCCACATCGATGTCCATCTTTCGCCGTAAGCCTGCGATTTCAGTAGTCTGTCGACTACTTTTTCATAGGCATTTTCTGATTTGTCATTTTTAAAATCGCTGACCTCCTGCTCTGTCGGCGGCAGCCCGGTAATGTCCAGGCTCACGCGGCGGATCAAAGTTGCCCTGTCGGCTTCCGGAGAAACTGACAGTTCTTTTTCTTTCAGTTTTTTTAATACAAAATGGTCAATTTCGTTCTTTGCCCATTTCTTATCGCCGGTATCAAGCAGCCCAAACAGGTTCCAGACATTATTTAACGACGGTACCTCGGGCTTTTCAATCCGTTTGTAAGACCAGTGTTTTTCCCACGCGGCTCCTTCATTGATCCAGTTCTTTAAAGTGCCGATTTCATCTTCAGTAAGCGGTGTACCATTCTTCGGCATTTTTTCGTCCGGGTCGTTGCTCAGGATACGGCGGATCATCTCGCTGGCATCAGCATCGCCGCGCACCACAGGAACCTTCCCGGATTTACCCGGTTCCAGCATTTCGTGCTCAAACAGAAAACTCACATCCCCGGCTTTTTTGACACCGCCATGGCAGCCCATGCAGTGCTTGTTCAGGATTGGCTTGACCTCAGAATTGTAATCGACTTTCTGGCCAAACCAACCTCCAGACCACGTAAAAGAGGACATGAGAATCACCGCCACACCAATACCTATATAAACCCTGTTTCTCATTTTTCTATTAATTGATCCTGGTATTCTTCAAAGTGCCAAATACGTGTTTTTATTCCAATAAAAGAATTGGCTGCTAGTCACCTACTTACTTATGCAGAGACATATTCTTGCTTTCAATTCCGTCGCTGGCATGCCGATATGTCCTAGTAGCCTGCATTCTGCTGTATGTTCGGATTTGCATCGAGCTCGGCCTGCGGAATAGCCAGATAATATTTACGGCTGGGCTGAAAAACCCGGTCTTCCACTTTAATTCTCGTCGCAGACCAGTTTACCGCCCCCGTTTCCGCATTGACAGTCCCAAGTCGTGAACCGTATACCGGACCGTTCAATGCCTGGGCACCGATATCCCATCTTTTTATATCAAAATAGCGCAGTCCTTCGAAAGCAAGCTCCACTCTTCTCTCTCTTCTGACCAGTTCTCTGAGCTTCGCCTGGGTAGCATATACCGTCCGGTCAACAACCGGCATTTTGGCCCGGGTCCGCACCATATCAATCGCATCGTAAACATCAGCGGTGATCTGCCCTGATTCGATCGCTGCCTCTGCATAAGTCAAAAGCACTTCTGCGAGGCGGATGATCATCACGTTCGCATCACCATTATTTAATAACGCTTCAGGTACAATTGTGGTGTATTTCAATACATTATAACCACTCTTGGGAGCAGAAGCTGACTGGTAAAAATCCGGGCTGGACAATTCAAGCGTATTGAAAAACCTGCCATTGTATCTGGCTCCCGAGTACAGAACCGTCATAGCAAGCCTCGGATCGCGGTTGTCAAACGGCTTTTCGGTGTTGTACAATGCCGACTCCGAAATCGTTTTGCCATCTTTCATCTCGTAAGCATCCACAATGCTCTGTACAGCTGAAATAGACGACCAACCGCCTTCTTTGGACGGCAGGATGTTTTGCCACAAATTATTGGCATAGGTGTCCTTGATATACTGTATTTCCAGAATGGATTCGTAGTTGCTGTTCTCATTTTCCACTTGAAACAATCCGTAATAATCAGGAAACAGCTGGTAAACCCCACTTTTTGCCATATCAATTACCTTTTTGGCATCGGCCATGGCATCCGCGTATTTTCCTTCGTATAGTTCAAGCCGGGCTTTCAATGCAAGTGCCGCGCCGCTCGTAACATGCCCGCCCGACTGACGCATGTTTTGCACCGGGAGTATTTTGGAAACTGCATCCAGCTCACTGAGAATAAAACTCACAACTTCTGCCCTCGGTGTTTTTTCGATTTTTGCATCTTCCGGGTTTTCAATTACTTCGGTAACCAGCGGCACGTCCCCGTAAAACTGCACTTTCCGAAAATAATCATAGGCACGCAGAAAACGTGCTTCGGCCAGATACCTGTCCTTTTTCGCCGCGTCCATGTCGATTTGCGGTATCTTTTCTATAAACTGGTTGTATTTCCGGATCAGGTTATAGTTAAAATAATCTTTCCCGAAGTTGGACGCATTGGCCTGACCGTTCCCGATCACCTGTACATTGTCCCAGGCATACTGCGAGAAACCGTTATCGGTCATCAGATCCCACCAGAGCACATTATTAACCTCTTCCCATTTGTTATAAACACCCGCCAGGGCCATATCCGCATCCTTTTCTGTTTTCCAGAAAGTCATATCAGATAGTTTATCAGTAGGAGAAACACCCAGAAATTTTTCCCCGCACGAAGTGAATAGCGAACCGAAAATTGTCAGGCAGAATATTTTGTATATGAATTTCATCGTCTTGGAGTTTAGAAATTGAGATTTAAACCAGCAGTGTAAACTTTCACATTCGGATAGCCGAACTGGGCATTTTCCGCACTTTCGGGATCAAATCCGCTGTCAAGCTTGGTAAAAGTCAAAAGGTTCTGACCACTCAGATAAATTCGCAACGAACTGACTTTTATCGCTTTAAGAACTTTTGGAGCAACATTGTAGCCTATTTGCAGATTTTTCATCCTCAGGTAACTCGAGTTCACTACACTGAAACTGGAGATCGCATAATTGTGCCACTGGCTTACGTGCGTTCTGGGAAAGCGGGCGTTGGGTGTTTCAGGCGTCCAGCGGTTCAAATGTTTGGTTTGCGCCTTGTAGCCATTTACAAAAGCAAACTGCACCTGATCCTGTAAATATTGTCGGACATTCGCCGCTCCCTGGCCTAGTATGGAGATATCAAAGTTCTTGTAACGGGCATTCAGGTTAAGGCCATAGGTTGTTTTAGGGATATCATTTCCCAGATCGACCCGGTCATCGCCGTTGATCTTACCGTCGTTATTCTGGTCTTTAAAAATCAAATCCCCTCTCTGAACCGGCGAACCTACCACTTTTGGAAGCGTTTGAACCTGCTCGTCGGTTTGGTACATGCCGATTGCCTCATAGCCAAAAAAGGAATTCCATGCATAACCTTCTGCCTGGATCCGTTTGGTTTTAGCCGGGTTTGCGTATTTCTCTACAATGTTTTTGTTGATGCCGATATTAAATGAGGCGCCGTAAGAAAAATCCCCTACGCGGTTGGTATGGCCTACAACCAATTCCAATCCTTTGTTTCTCATCGCTCCCGCGTTGACAGTCGGTGCCGGAAGTCCGTAAATTGACGATACCGGAACCGCAACGAGGATATTGTTTGTATAACGGTTGTAATAATCGGCCGTTACGGTCAGCTTGTTATTAAATAAAGCTACATCCGCGCCTATATCAAAAGTGGTACTTTTTTCCCACTGCAAATTGGGATTGGCAGCTACTTGCTGGGCGGCACCCGCAGCAATGGTACCATTGAAAGGATAGTTCACGCCAAGAGCAACAGTCGGGATATACAGGTAGTCCAGAATGTCATTATTACCTACCGAACCGTACGAACCTCTCAGTTTCAGATCAGTAATGATCTGTATGTCTTTAAGAAATTCCTCTTCCGAAACTCTCCATCCCGCCGAGAATGAAGGGAAAACGCCCCATCTTTTATCCGCAGCGAATTTGGATGATCCATCGTAACGCATACTGGCTTCCAGCAGATATTTCCCTTTGTAATCATAATTGACCCTACCGAAATACGAGCCCAGCTTACTTTCATAACTCAGCCCGTTTGCGGTCATACCCTCCGTCGAACCCGCGTCAATGTCTGTAAGATTATTGCTCGGCAGGTTTCTTCTGAAAGCTTTGTCTTCCTTATATGAGTATGTTTCGCGTGATGAGCCTGCCAGAACGTTGAAGTTATGCTGTCCAAAGCTCTTTTCGTAAGTCAGCAATGCTTGTAAAGTAATGCGGGAATTGCGGAGGTTTTCATCTTTGATAGAATTCGGCCCCTGGTAACTTCCATCGCCATAGGTGAGATCCTTGATATGCGTTTTCCGGTCGGTAAAAGTAAAATCGGCTCCGGCAGAACCTCTCAGTTTCAATCCTTTCGCAATAACCAGTTCGGCAAAAGCATTGCCCATTCCATTCGAAATCGTATTACCTACCGAGCCGCCATTTTGCACCCAGGCATTAGGGTTTCCGTCCAGGTATCTCATCCAGGTACCATTGGCATACTTGTCGGCCACTGTCGGCGGAATGCGGTTTGCATATACAATACTGAAATCCAGACCGGGCGCAGTCCCAATCGCGGATGGTTCACTGATGCCCTGCCTTATAAATGAAGAGGTAAGCCCTACGGAAAGCCGTTCCGAAATTTTGCTGTCCAGATTGACACGGACATTATATCGCTCATTATCAGTAGCTTTTATTAACCCTTTCTGATTGAGATAACCAAATGAAAGCAGATAACGTGAAGCTTCGCTTCCGCCCGAAACGCTTAGATTGTGGGCCTGCTGTATTCCTGAACCCTTGTACAAAAGTTTCAGCCAGTCGGTGTTGGGGTAATTGACCGGATCGGAACCGTCCCGGAATTTTTCAAGCTCGGCATCGGTAAATCTGGGCTGCTGGCCTTCATTCACCAGTCCTTCGTTCAGCAATTTCCCATATTCGTAAGATCCCAGATAATCGGGAAGATTGGTCGGCTTTTGAAAACCTATATAAGCGTTGTAGCTCACCACCGGCTTACCAGCTTTCCCTCTTTTAGTTGTTACCAGTATTACCCCGTTTGCGGCACGCGATCCGTAAATAGCCCCCGCAGATGCATCCTTCAATACGCTTATGCTTTCAATATCATTCGGATTAAGGTTTTCCATCGAAGAAATCAACCCGTCAACAACGACCATCGGAGAGGCGGCGGTGGCAGCACTGTTCATCGTTCCCACACCCCGCACCCTGATAATACCTGTGTCTTTGCCCGGCTGACCTGACCTTTGCACAACCGCCACACCCGGCAAAACGCCCTGTAAGGCACTCGACATATTGGTAACCGGCCGGTTGGTAACCTGCTCGGACCCCACCGTGGCTACCGCGCCTGTCAGGTTTATTTTTTTCTGCGTTCCATAACCTACCACAACCAGCTCTTTCAGGGCAGTATTGTCCGGCACCAGACTTACCGACAAACTGGTCTGACCGCTTATATTGATTTCCTGCGTCACATAACCCACAAAACTGAGCACGATCACCACCGGGCCGCCGGCGGCCGCCGAGGCGTCGGGAACTTCCAGTTTAAACTGGCCGTCACCATCCGTCGTAGTCCCTCTTTGCGTTCCCTTCAGCACCACGCTTACGCCGGGTAGCGGCGCGCTGGTTTCGTCCGTCACCCTGCCACTGATCTGGGCGAGCAGCGGATCTGTTTCATTTTCAAGAATTTTCTCAACCGTTTTAATGGACTGAGGCTTTGCTGCCGTAAGCAATATCCTGCCGGAGGCAATCTGATAACTTATGTTCAAAGGGGTGAGCAACGCATTCAAAGTTTCCGACAGCCGCTGTCCGGAAGCATGTAAAATCACTTTTCGTTCCGCTCTGATTGTTCTTTGACTATAGGCAAACTTCACGTCCGCCTGTGTTTCCAGCTGTTTAAGAACTTCCTTGAGTTCCGCTTTTTCAGCATGCAAAGTCACTTTTCGATCTAATATTTCCTGGGCTCGTCCTTCATGCCCGGCGTAGGTGAAGCCGGCAAATGCAATGGAAAAAATGATCTGGGTCAGGGAAATTTTCATAAGCACGCACAGGGACGCACAAAATTTAAACTGTCGAAATTTTTGCATAATTTTGAAAGGTTCTGTTGTGAAAATCAGGACAAAAACTTCACTCCGTTTATCTGCCAGGATAAATGTTTAAAGAGTGAAGGAAGAATCGGCCGGTAATGGTGGGGATCATTACCGGCTTTTTAAAATGGAACCCAGACGATGGTGTTCGTCCGGTTGCGGCGGGGTCAGGTTTTGAAGTTCATTGGTGGTGCTCGGTTATATGTGGGTCAGGAATTTATATATATGGTTCTCACAAAATGATCAGATCTCACAGCCTTCTCCCGAAATAAGTATCCGGGTTCCTTTTACTTCATAATCCGCCGAATTGGATTTACATATCAGATCCAGCTTTTCATACAATGACATATCCGAAACATCGCCGGTGAAAGTGCATTTTTCAAGGCGGTCATTGGCAAAAACAATCTCGATACCGTATTCCTGATGTAACACGGTTATAATTTCGGGCAGGGGTGTATTATTGAAATTCAGCCTGGCAGAAACTTTCCGGTCCTCGATCACGACTGGTTTCGCTACAATGCTGGTCAGCAGATGCCCGCTTTCCGAAAAATAGGTTACCCGCTGGTTGGGCGTCAGCAGCACACCGTTGTTGCTCTTATCAGTATGCGCAGCCTCAGGATCGGATTCTTTTACCATATTATTTTCAAAAACCGACACCTTCCCGGTCACCACTTCCACTTCCAGCGCCATGTCCTTTTCATTGGTTTTGATCCAGAAACTGGTTCCCAGAACTTTGGTAATGAGCTTTCCGCTGTATACCAGAAAGGGCTTGGACTCATTTTTAGTTACCTGAAAAAACGCATTGCCTTTCAGCTGCACTTCTCTTTTGCCTCCTTCAAATTCCTCGGGGTAGGTTACCTCGCTCCCCGGCGACATTGTAACCAGGCTATTGTCCGAAAGCCTGATTTGTTCGCTCTCTGACGTTTCATTTTTCTTAATAACCAGTTTGCTGGTAGGCGAAACGGTGATCAATGATCCGGCAAGCGCCTTTTCATTCCGTCTCTGGTTATTAAAAAACAAGAGATAAAAAATCCCGATGATCAGACTGGCGGCAATGCCGGAATAAACGAAAGATGTTCTCCACCAACCTCTATTTTCCTCTATTTCCAGTATTTCAGATTCACTATCATTGATTTCCCTACGGATATTTTTCAGCAACTTGTTTTCAAGCAACTGCTTTTCATGCGTGGTCAGCGAAAATTCCGGGTCGTGATTGATACTTTCGTACCACAAATGGATTTTCCTGATTTCTTCATCATCGCATTTCCCCTGGCGGTATTTCGAAAGCAGCGCCAGAATTTCTTTTTTGTCCATCCCTGAAACCGGGGTAACCCGTTATAAAGCTTTTTTCATTTCTAACGTTAAGCCGTGGAAGTGGGAAAATTTCCTAAACACTTTCGACGGTTCTTCGAAAGTTTATATAGAAATGAAAAAAATGGGCAGAATTCATTGAAATTGTACTATATAATTTTGCTACTATGGCACTAGCACCAAATGATCAAAGGTTTATCCTCAAATCACCCGATCATTATTCGGATTGAAAAAAAATGACATTGTCAAAGAAAACAAGGGAATAAAAAAGGAAGCGAAATAAGCATTTCATTGAGGTAAACCCGGAAAAAACGGGTTGCTTTCGCCAGATGGTATTCAATGGCTTTTTCGGATAAATTGAAGTGCGCGGCGATCTTGGGAACTGGCCAATGTTCAAGCCGGCTCAAACGGAAAATCTCGCCGGGCTTGTCGGGAAGCATTTCGAGGCCCTTGTGAATGGTATTGACGAGATCGTTAAAGACAATGGTATTTTCAGTATTCAGGTCTTCAAATCTGGAAAAAGCCCTGAAATAATTGTCATAATCGCCCTGTACACCTTTGGCCCGGATATGATCTATGACCTCATATCGCACAGCCGAGAACAGGTAGTAGTCCAGATTGGCAACCTGTATATTAGCTCTTTCTTTCCAGAGCCTGGTAAAAATATCCTGTACAATTTCCTCCGCTACTTCCCGGTTCTGCAGCTTTCTGTAGGCGACGAGGAACATTCTGTACCAGTAGTCATGGTAGATTCTGGTAAATGCCTCCTCGTCACCATTTTTCAATGCTGTTATCTGATTTTGTTCCGATAAAAGATTTTCGTCTGTCATGCCAGAATAATTCCAAAACCCGCGTGGACTAAAATACAAAATGCGTCTACGAGTCGCAAATGTTAAGAAAGCAAAGTTGACAAGAATCTACCCTCGAGGACTGCAACCCGAGAGCTGGGCTATTTGTTAATTTTGTATAAATTCTGTTCTATTGTGTTAGAAAAAACAGAACATATGCACACAGATCAAAAAGAAAACAGGTTTTCCAGCACTCCACTAACAATTGGAGCCACTTCCGGAATTATTTTTGGAGCAATTGCCGGGCCTTTTGGAGCATTGTTTGGCTCAATAGCCGGTGCTATCATAGGTTTTCGAATCGACAAAAACGACAAAGTTATTCCTCAAAAAAAGGCAGGTCTGCCGTGAAAGCGTCAAAAAGGACTATTGTTCACCACAGCTAGCCCCGGCTAACTTCGCTTTCAATGAACGAACATCTTCTTGTAGTGAGGGAATCCCTGAGCGGAATTGCCCCACCACTTATCATGGGCCTGATCGGTGCCATCTCGTATGGTCTGACCTGCGGGATCAGACGCGGTTTTCACAATATCAATGAAAAGGAGTTTCTGTTGATAATCACTGAATTTGCCGCGTTAGTGCCCGCGTTGAAGATCATTATTTTGTCATTCGACCGTAAATTACCCGTCGACAATTATTTCGATCGCCTTTACCTGATCATAGCAGGCGCACTAACCATACTGGTTACCGTTAAAGATATCGTTACGAAATTACGATTGACTTAAAATCCGACTCCTTGTTACAAAACCAATGGATTGAGCTCGGATGCCAATAATTCTCCGGCAGATGCGCCACACATCCAGCGCTGGCGGTCGGCTTCCTGATGTTTGTTTTGAGGTTCGGTGATCCTGGCGCCATCGGCAATGAAAATAATGGTCATTACTTCCCTCAGTACTTCTTTGGAATTATTGCCCGGGGCCGAGTGCAGGGTCCAGCCGTAGTGCCAGGTTGCGTCCCCGGCGTCCATCGTTTTGGCTCGCTTGATCTCAAAACCTTTTTCCTGAATAAATTTTTCCAGGGCAGCCTCCGATTCATCCGAAATCGGCATATTCTCGATAAAACCGGCTTCATGCGAGCCCGACGCGAAGGTCAGCATACCCATGTCTTCGGTAATATCGATCAATGGCATCCACATAGTGACAGTTTTGTCGGTGTCGAGCGGCCAATAGTATTGATCCTGGTGCCAGGGCGTGAAACCACCGCCGGGTTCTTTGTACAATGCCTGATCATGGTAAATCCTGACATTTTCGACGCCCAGCAAATCTGCGGCAATCTTCCCGAAACGTTTGGCCAGTGTATAATTTTTCACATCCTCATCCATTTCCCACAAATTCATAATCTGGAGAAATGCTTTTCCGTAGGTGTCACGGTCTTCGAGCTTACGCTTTTCGGTATTAAACTTTAACGCGGCTTTGTTAATCACATCCCTGTAATAGGCCACTTCGGTTTCATTCAGAATGTCGGGGATCAAAATGTGCCCGTCTTTTCTGAAGCTGTCAATTTCTTCCGTAGATACAGTTTTAAAGCCGGTTAGGTCCGGGGCAAGGAAATCGGTCATGTCGAGTGTTTTTAAGATTTAGGAATAATCATATCAAATTTCGGTAGTTCCCGCATTTTCAGTTAGGCCGATAATGGCCATTTAATGGAGTATTTTATCTATTTTTATTACAATTGATCATTTGTGAATAATATAGTCAATGATAAAGGCTCAGTTTGAATCCCTGAATCCGAAATCCCACGCGTCTTTTCTGGTCAATTCGTTTAAGCTGGAAAGCTTTACGGTTCCCTATCATTTTCATCCGGAATTCGAACTGACGTTGATCGTGAGGGGGAGGGGCAAAAGGTATGTAGGGAAAAATATGGGGGATTTTGAAGATGGCGACCTGGTTTTTCTGGGTTCAGACCTGCCGCATTCGTGGAAATCGGAAGACGTGACGGAGCCGGGCGGTTATGTACAATCCATCGTTGTGCAGTTTGAAAGAAATTTTCTCGGAACCGAATTTTTTAATAAACCCGAACTGGCCAATATCAATAACCTGTTCAAGATCAGCGCCTATGGCATCCGGTATCTTGACAAAACGACCGAAAATATCAGCAGCCAGATGAAACTGCTGGCCCAGGAGGAAAACGCTTTCAGGAAAATGCAGATGCTGCTCGATATCCTGGAAAACCTGGCCATATCCAGGGAGTATATTTTGCTGGACCAGGATGGAATGGTGGCGCAACAGCTGAATAGCAACAAAGAAAGGATCAATGCGGCTTTGGGCTACATTGTCGACAATTTCAGAAACGAGATTTTATTGAATAAAGTAGCGGGCATCGTCAACATGTCACCCAATGCCTTTTGCAAGTACTTCAAAAAGGTAACCAATAAGACTTTCATGGATACGGTGATTGATTACCGCATCAATTTCGCGATCCGGCAATTGCTTTCAACCGACAAGCCTGTTTCGGAAATTGCCATGGAAAGCGGGTTCGGTGATGTTTCTCATTTTTATAAAATATTCAAAAGAAACATGAAAATGAGCCCGCTGAATTACCGTAAAAATTTCCAGAAAGGACTGTAAAACCATTATTTAAAACTCATTAAATAACCCGTCAAGTCTGCGAGGTCCTGCTCGTTCAAACCCAGCGCTGTCGGTTCAGGCATGAGCGACGAAGGCATTTTTTCCCTGCTTTTGATCTGGTCGGCTTTGACGGAATGCTGCTGACCGGCGGCGTCTTTCAATACCACATTAGCCCCGTCGCTGAGCAGAAAACCAAAGTACGTTTCATTCTTTTTGGTAACAATGGTATAGCTCTCGTAGCCAAAAACCATGCTGGCAGACGGATTGACGATAGCATCCAGTAAGCCGTTTTTATCAAATTTTTTGTGGATCAAAGTCAGGTCGGGCCCGATGTCGGCTCCTGCTTTTCCATGTTTATGGCATGCCGCACAGGTATTTGCAAAAAGCTTTTCACCTTTTTCAACATTCCCGTTCATCCGCGCAATGAAGTCTGTTTTCAGGACTTTCCCGTTTCTTGGAAAAAACTGGCTGGCCACCACCCGGATGTTCTGATCGGGGTTTTTAAAAATCACTTCACTCACCGACCTGGCGATGGTATCGGGCAATTGTCCCTGTACCCGCATGTCCACCAGAATATTTCCACCGTTGAGATCGGACGCCATTTGTTTTGCAGTTTCAATGCGGGCTGCCATCGGCTGGTTTTTGTCAGAAACGGTTTTCTTCATTTCCAGCATTTTGCGGTATGCAGGCGTCATCACCTGCGTTGTCGCCTCTTCCCAGTTCAGCAGGTCAGCCCAATCGTTCGTTTTGCGGAAATTGAGCCACCAGGATGCCTGGGTTGACACATCCTGAAATGCCGATTTGGACAAGGAAACCATGGCGTCGGCAGCTTTTTTATCTTTGATGAAACCAATTGCAGTCAATGCCTTGCGTCGCTCGGCTGGCTGAACCTGATCCGATCCCGCGCGTGCCTTTAGCTCGTCAACAGCCTCGACCGGGTGCAAACGCCAGGTCAGATTTGCGCGCTGAGGTGAAAAGTGATAGGGATCAGCCTTGTAATGTTCGCTTACATAGCTATATACCTCCGATTCCTTACCATCCGATGCTGTGCCAATTGCTTCCAGCATCCATGGATCTTTTCCATCATATCGTCTGAGAAGCTGATAAATGCTCTCTTGCGCGTTTTCATAAGGCACATCCCGTAGCGCAATCCCCACTTCCCGGCGAACTGCTGCGTCAGGGTCTTCTGCCATTTGTTTAAAATAGGGGCTTACCGCATCTACCGATTTTAATGCCCGGAAAGCCGTGAGCCGAAACGACGCGTCGGGAGATTGCAGCAGCTTCACAACTTCTGCCTTCCCCTTTTGCCCCAGTTGCGCCAGCAGCCAGATCGCCCTCGCCCGATGGAATGGGTTTTCGGCAGAAAGCAGCTTCATAACATCTTCGACAACAGCATCTCCTTTGCTTCTCAATCCCTCAAATCCAAGCGCACGGACATTTACAGCGGGATTTTTCAATGCTTCGACCAAGCCATTTGTAGTATTCGGATCAAGTTGGGGAATAGTCAGTTTTTTGCCTTTAGGTGTGATGCGATATATTCTGCCGTAGCCTTTTTTATCGCGCATACCATGCCCGCCGACGATGGGATCGTACCAGTCAGCAATGTACACAGCTCCATCAGGCCCAACTGATACATCCGAAGGACGGAACCATTTCCTGAAATCATTGTCCGTTTCATACCACTCATAACGCTCGGAAGCCTGGGGGAACGAGCTTATCAGGTCACGTCGTTTGAGATTGAAACCTGCACCATTTTTTTCAGGCTGGTAAGCAAAAATGACATTTCGCCCGGCTTCGCAGCTGAGCAGCGTTCCGCGGTAATTTTTACCCAAAGCATCTCCTTCATAATAAACAATACCCGTCGGCGAACCTGCGCCGGTATTGTCACCAGCCGGCATCACGCCAGGATCTTCCTGGTGCCAGTGCGTTGTGAAGATATCCTGGCCCGGCCGGCGGTCCGCCTGCCAAAACCGTGTACCGTCTTGTGAAAAATAGCCGGCATTTCCATTTTCCTGTAAAAATGAAACCCTGCACGTAATCACCTGATCATCATTATCATTCTGCCACATGTTGCCATAGCTGTCCAGACAAACTTCGTAGCTGTTCCTGAAATTGTGTCCCAAAACTTTCAATCCCGTTCCGTCCGGGTTAATCCGTAATGCAAGCCCTCCTACCCACACCCGGCCATCGTCCGATTTCTGGTTTCCTTCGTTGCTTTTGTTATAGGGAGTACCTCCGGTGTACAAGCTCCCACTGCGTAAAGTCCAGCCACTTTTATCCGTTACATGATGCGGACCTGCATTGCCTGTGTTGAAATAATACCTGCCGTCCGGCCCGGAAACGACGGAATGTAAGGAGTGGTCGTGATCAAATCCGCCGAAACCGGTTAACAATACCTCCCGATGATCGGGCTTGTCGTCTCCGTCTGTATCTGTATAAATGATCAGGTTCGGGGCGCAGGAGACGATGGTTTTATTACCAATCACCGCAATGCCCAGAGGCGCGGTCAACAATGTATCTTCTACATACACTTTCGCCGACTCCGCTTTCCCGTCTCCATCCTTATCTTCCAGGATCATGACCCGGTCGCCTTTTTGTTTATGGCTCAAACGTTCCGCGGGTTTGGTATTGAAATCCCTGTAATTCACCGCCTCCGTAATCCAGACACGTCCTTTTGCATCAATATCCATATTGGTAGGATTGTAAAACAAAGGCGCCTCGGCCCAGAGTGTCGCTTCAAGATCGTCGGGCAAAAACAGGCGGGAAGAATCTTCCTGCGCGTTGATTGCTACGAATGATTTTTGTGGTAACCCAGGCTGATGATTCTGGTATTTGAAACCGAAAAAAGCCAATAAAATGGAAGCTACGGAAAAGACCAGGAATCTGGGAAAAGTATGGATAACGAAAGTCATATTACGGGTTTAAATATGGTTCGCAATGGTGGTTTCAGGAAAAGGAGAACAGCGTTTCCAGATACTTCCGGTTGTCTTTATAACATTCAATAATGTCGACGCCCGGAGGTGTTGCTCCTTCTATCTGCATCCACCCCTGGTAATCAATTTCTTTGACAGCTTTTGCGATCCTCGGCCAGTCGAGCGTACCTTGTCCGAGGCGCTGGCCATTTTCTTTCATGTGGATTTCACAGATCATTTCTTTCCCCAGCATGGGAATTTCCCTGTAAATATCATTGCCGGCATCTACGGCATTCCGGAAATCGTAGTATACCTTGACGGCTTTTGAACCCACCGCCTGTATGATATCCAGGTGTTCCTGAGCCGTCAGATATGACTCAATACCCAGGGTAACACCTTGTTTTTCTGCATGAGAGGCCACTTTTTTCAAACGTTCGACCACGGCCTTTTTCCCGGCGTCATCATTCCGGAGATCGCCCTCGGAGAAAAAAGCAAGCAAAATTACCTTAACGCCAAGCGCCTGCGCGGCATTTACACTATTCCATACCCACTCTTCTGTCTCGGGTTTTGATTTGTAAGGTACCCGGTTCAGCTCGCCTATCGCCAGACTGGAAACTTTGATGCCCGTACGTTCGGAAGCGTCGCGGATCGCCTGAAGCGTGGCGGGAACGGAAAGTCCTTTATGATCCTGACCTGTATTATAACTGACCTGTATACCCTGCAAACCGATTTGTTTGGCACGGTCAAAAGCTTCGGGATTCATACTTTTCCCGACAGACCAGTCGCACGCACCCAGCTGAAATTTTGGAGCAAAAGTGTTTAAAAGGCCCGAAACCGCTGAGCCCGCCAGCAGAAGCGAGCTTTTTTTAATCATTTCCCTACGACCAATAGGCAGATCATCATTCATATTAACAGCGCTTTAAGAATAAGAAATGTTATCCTCAAAATCTGTTTACAAATTGATTCTACTTGTCAATGAGTTTCTTACAGGCATTATTTCCAGAAAGCATCTTCTACGTGCCTGATATCCGTTTTCCCGGTTGGAAGGATGAGGATGGAAACAATGTCGAAACGGATATCGAAACGCCAGTCTTTGTCGTAAATATAATGTTCTGCCGCAGCCATGATCAGCCTGGCTTTGGTAACATTAACAAATTCTTCGGGCATGCCAAACGCGTTGCCGGTGCGGGTTTTCACCTCGACGAAAGTCAGCATTTTGTCTTTTCTGACGATCAGGTCAATTTCGGCGTGGCGGTGGCGGTAATTTTTTTCGATTATTTCAAATCCTTTTTCTTCTAAAAAGGCTGAAGCTTTTCGCTCTCCCCAGTTTCCAATGTCATTGTGTGCCGCCATGTGTGTAGATTAATTTCTATTTCGGAAGGAGTTTTAACAATTCTTTCAATTCCTTATCCTGAATATTGTCCTTTTCACTTTTATCGAAAATGGATAGAAGGTATACAGTTTCTTCAGATACGAAAACACAAGTAATGATCCTGCCTACTCCCGACTTACCCTTTCCTTTTGAGACAATGGACAGTCGTATTTTAAAGCCGTCGTGACCGAGCGGGATACCCTGAATCGGAGAGATTTTTAATGATTCTTTTAGATCTCTAAACTCAAATTTCAAAGAGGGGTATTTTTTGACTAGTCATTTAAGCTCCGATTCAAATTTGGGAATGACTTTTACCTTAAAGCTCATTGAAAAGCTCATCCGCATCCCGAGCAATCAACTTGCCTTCTTTGACCAAATGCATCTCTTTGACGGATTGCTTTAAGTCACTAAGGACCTTGGCTTTGTGTGAAGAAATGCTCCTTTTTCTAAAAAAAGGCAGCATTGTAAGCAATTCCAACACATAGGTGGTTTTCGAGTGCAGAAAATTTAGCAAAGCTTTCATATAGCTCGATCTATGATGTGGATAATAGGCTAGTTTCTTTTTGACGAACATTTATATTGCAAATTAGTGTTATTATTAAAAGAACTAAAGAGAAAAGCCGTATTCCATATTGCGAACATTCTTTTCAATTGACTTTTAGACGTTAGCGGCTTTAAAAAGTATCGCTGGTTGCGAAAAATAAATTTGATTTCAGGAAATTTTATAATGAATACCCTCATTAACAGACAAGTACATTTTCAGGATCTGGGGCTGATCGATTACCAGGAGGCCTGGGATTATCAGGAAAAACTTTTTGCGGAAACTACTGCCGTGAAAACCGGGAACCGGAACCTGGCCTCAGAACAACAAATCCCTACGCCCAATCACCTGATTTTCTGCCAGCACCCGCATGTGTATACTTTGGGAAAAAGCGGAAAACCGGATCATTTGCTGCTGCAGGAAAGCGGTCTGGAAGAAAAACACGCCAAATACTATAAGATCAACCGCGGAGGCGATATTACTTACCACGGGCCCGGCCAGCTGGTGGGCTACCCGATTCTCGACCTTGACAATTTTTTTACGGATATTCACCGCTACATGCGGACGCTGGAAGAGGGAATTATCCTGACACTGGCCAATTATGGTATTGAAGCAGGGAGAATCGAGGGGCTGACGGGCGTTTGGCTGGATTACGTTGAGCAAAAAAATCCCAGAAAAATATGTGCGTTGGGCGTTAAAGCCAGTCGGTGGATCACCATGCATGGCTTTGCTTTGAACGTCAATACTGATTTATCCTATTTTGGAAATATCATTCCCTGCGGCATTCAGGACAAGGCGGTGACGTCTATGTCGGCAGAGCTGGGCTATGATATCGACATGGACGAAGTTTCTAATCAATTAAAAAATCATTTAGCAGCGCTTTTCCAGATGGAATTGCAAGTAACGGTTTAATGAAAAAGGACATCATATTTCACCCCGTTCAGGGAATACAGGTCGCCATTGCCAGAACTTTCAACGAATTGAAGGCGCCGGAATGGAATGTTATCGTGATCAATCGCAACGAAAAACCGGTCACGAATTGTTTTGTCACGTCCAAAGGCTATGGAAACAGCGAATCCGGAACGAATTCAGATCAGCGGACTTCCACATTAAGACATTTTTTTCCCGAAATCGCTGCCGGCGGACATGTTGTGGTGGAACCGATCATGCCTGATGTTTTCCACCTTAATAATGAGTTTTGGGTCAGTTATTTCCTTGAAAACCAGATATACGATAAAAAGTTTATCTTCGTGCCAGACAGCATCATCGAATCCAACCTGATCACTATTGATTCCCTGGGAATGGAGGGGGTTTTGCATGAGTGAAGGAAAATGTCATTTGTGGTCAGGTGTCGTCATTTGTAGTCATAAATGGTCATTTGTTGTCAGGTGTTGACTATCAACGACTAAATGACAATCAATGACCATAAATGACAACTTCTTGACTAAAAGCGACCTGTCCTGACGAAGATCTTTAACCAAAACACACCACTATAATGACAGAAGAATTTAAGAAGCGGTTTAAGAATTTCCTCCTGCTTGATATTGAGACCGTAGCGGGATTTGCATCTTACGAGCAGCTGCCGGAACGGATGCAGAAGTTATGGGACAAAAAAGCGGTCAGTCTCAAAAGAGGGGACGAAACAATGTCTAACGCCGAATATTTTTACGACCGTGGCGCGATATATTCTGAATTTGGCAAGATTGTCTGCATTGCATTCGGGGCATTTTACTGGAATGAGAGAGATGAAATTGCTTTTAAAGTAAGTAGCTTTTCGGGAGATGATGAAGTACAGCTTCTGCTTCAATTCAAGGCTTTGATTGAAAAATACCCTGCCGACCAACTGGTACTTTGCGCGCATAACGGCAAAGAATTTGACTTTCCCTTCATCTGTCGCCGTATGCTGATCCATTGTATTGAAATCCCAAGGGCACTGCAGATATCAGGCAAAAAACCGTGGGAAATTCTGCATCAGGACACCATGGAGCTCTGGAAATTCGGTGATTACAAAAGCTACACTTCCCTCGACCTGCTGGCTGCCGTTTTTGACGTTCCGGGAAGTAAAAACGAAATGAGCGGGGACCAGGTTACCAAGGTATATTACGAAGAAAAGGATCTCTCTAAAATTTGCCGGTATTGCAGGGAGGATGTTGTGGTACTGGCACAGCTTTATCTTAGGCTACATTGTTTCCAGACCGTAAAACCGGAAAATATCACAAGGGTGGAATAATGCTTATTACTGCCCAAAGAATTAAAGAATTACATGAAAGATAAAAAACCAAGAAAAGAGAATAAAGAAAAGAAAGAGGTCAGAACACCTCACCATATTGTTTCCTATATAGATAATTTAAAAGCTGACATTGCCGCTTTCTTCGATCTGAACAGTGAACATTCATTCAGGCCATTTGATGTCCATGACCATTTTGGCGTTCAGGACAAAAAGGTGCGGCAACTTTTTAACGAGATCATACACGAACTGGAGGAGTCGGGCAGGCTGGTTCACCACAATGGTTCTTATGCTGCCGGGCCTGACAAGGAGGTAAAAAAAGGGCTTACCGGTCGTGTGGACAGGGTTAACAAGTCTTTTGCATTTATAATCATCGAAGGCCGCGAAGACGATATTTACGTAGAAGCAGAACTTCTGAACGGTGCGTGGGACGGTGATATTGTAGCGGTTCAGCCTTTGACCAAAAGCAGCCGTGGATCGAGGTCCGGCAGAAATGATTCAGGCAAGAGCAGGGTAGAAGGCCGGGTAGCAGAAATCGTCGAAAGATCCAGCACGGAGATTGTGGGAATTATAGAAATCAACTCCCGTTTTGCAGTCGTGCAGCCGGATAACAAGAAATTGTTCGATCCGATTTTTATTGAACTTGAAGAACTTAAGGGTGCACAAAACGGCGATAAGGTTATTGTAAAAGTATTGCAATGGCCAACCAGAAGAAGTCAGGCCGAAGGTGAAATTCTGGAAATTCTGGGCAAAGCCGGGGACAACGATGTCGAAATGCATGCGATCCTGGCGGAATTCGGGTTACCTTATCATTTCCCTGAAACGGTGGAGGCGGAAGCACAAAAAATCCCAAATAAGATCGCTAAAAAAGATATAGCCAAACGCAAGGACATCCGCGACATACTGACGTTCACGATTGATCCGGTGGATGCAAAAGACTTCGATGATGCTTTATCGGTAAAATATCTGGAAGATGGTGTTATTGAGGTTGGCGTGCATATCGCGGATGTTTCGCACTACGTCCTGCCGGGAACAGAGCTGGAAAAAGAGGCTTATCGTCGCGCAACTTCGGTGTATCTGGTCGACAGGACAGTGCCTATGCTTCCGGAAAAATTGTCCAATAACCTTTGTTCCTTACGTCCAAATGAGGACAGGCTGGCATTTTCGGCGATTTTTGAGATAAGCCCGAAAGGGAAAGTTTTAAAAGAATGGTTCGGGCGCACTGTGATACATTCCGACCGACGGTTTTCTTACGAGGAGGCACAAGCGGTACTGGATTCAGGAGAAGGGGATTTTCCCAATGAACTCAAAGCTCTGAACAGCCTGGCCAAAATATTCAGGAAGGAGCGCTTTAAAAATGGCGCAATCAATTTTGAAACGCCGGAGGTGAGGTTCCGTCTCGATGAAAACGGAAAACCACTGGGTATTTACCAAAAAGAGCGGCACGATTCAAATAAGCTGATCGAGGAATTCATGCTTCTTGCCAATAAACGGGTGGCCGAATATGTATATTCACTATCCAAAGGTGATGTGGAAAATACAATGGTATACAGGGTTCACGAAGCGCCCGACCCTGACCGCCTGAAAACTTTTGCCACTTTTGTTGCCAAATTAGGGCATAAACTCGAAGTGGATGAAGAAAATAAAATTGCCAAATCCATGAACAGCATGCTGGCAAAGGTAGAAGGCAAACCCGAGCAGAACCTCATCGAATCGCTGGCGGTACGCACCATGGCAAAAGCACGTTACAGCGTGGAAGACCTTGGGCACTTCGGGCTTGCATTCAAAAGATATTCTCATTTCACTTCCCCGATCCGCCGGTATCCTGACGTAATGGCGCACCGACTACTTCAGCATTATCTGGACGGCGGCGCGAATGTGGACAAGGAAACTTACGAGGCTGCGAGCAAACATTCTTCCGAACGGGAAAGACTTGCTGCCGAGGCAGAAAGAGCTTCCATCAAATACAAGCAGGTAGAGTTCATGAGCATGATGGACCCTGACAAGGAATTTGACGGGATCATTACAGGAGTTACCGAATTTGGGATATTTGTAGAGATCACTGAGACCGCGTCGGAAGGTCTGATCCGGATGACCGACCTGGGAGACGACTATTACGAGCTTGAAAAAGAGAATTACCGGATCGTAGGTCAGCGTACCAAAAAGATATATACGTTTGGGGACATAGTCAAAGTGAAGGTAAAAGATACCAATCTGGCACGTCGCAGTATGGATTTGTATCTTGCCGGAACCGTTCCCAGTCCGAACCGCAGCAGCAATAATAGCAGCCGTGACAGTTTTCGCAAGCCGAGGGAGGAGCGTTCTTCTTCTTCCGGACGGAGCAGGAGGCCTACGCCAACGTCAGGGGCTAAGCCGAAGTCGCGGCGTCGGAGGTAATTTTAAAACGTTACCAAATTACGTAATCAACGTCAAAGGGAATGGACTTAAATGTTACATTCCTTTTTTATGGACTTGATTTACAAAGAAGAGTCGTATCAGATTATCGGCAAATGCATGGAAGTGCACAATGAACTCGGACATGGTTTCCTGGAAATTGTGTATAAAGATGCATTGGAAATTTTGCTTACTCAGAATGCCATTTGTTACGAGCGAGAGAAAGAATACCCCGTTTATTTCCGTGGAATTCTGCTTCGTCACAAATTCTGGGCGGACTTTGTGGTTTACGACAAAATCATTCTGGAGCTAAAATGTGTAACTTTTCTGACGGACGAACATATTGCTCAGACGATTAACTATCTCAAAGTCTCCGGCAACAAACTTGGACTGCTTGTTAATTTCGGACGAGGGAAATTAGAATATAAGCGATTGGTGCTTTGAATTTTTACTAATTAGTTTTGCCACGAATACAGGAATAAGGCACTAACGTATCCGTGGGAATTCGTGTATCCGTGGCAAAAAAAGCATCAAAAATTCTCAAAATGAAAAAAATCTGCATCCTGTTACTCTTCGTTTCATTCACTTCATTTGCCCAGAAAAAAGCGGATAAGGAAGAATGGCAATCGCTCTTCAACGGTAAAGATCTTACCGGCTGGGATATCAAAATCGCGGGGCACAAGGTAAATGACAATTATAAAAACACCTTCATTGTCGAGGACAATATGATCCGGGTGAACTACAAAGAATACGAGCGTTTTACTACGGAATATGGCCACATGTATTATAATAAGCCATTTTCACATTATAAAATCCGTCTTCAGTATCGTTTTACCGGAAATCAGGTGCCGGGTGGGGCATCGTGGAATGTGCGCAATAGCGGTATCATGCTGCATTCCCAGTCGGCTGCCAGCCTGGGAATTGACCAGGATTTCCCGATCTCGTTGGAAATGCAGTATCTGGGCGGCTTGAATGCAGGTGAAAGGACCACTGGCAATCTCTGTACACCCGGGACGATTGTCGAGATCAATGGTAAGGTGGATGAAAATCACTGTATCAATTCCACATCCAAAACCTACAACGGCGATCAGTGGGTCACTGCGGAAGCGATTGTCCTTGGCGATTCCATCGTGTATCATCTGATCGAAGGCGACACAGTCCTGGTTTTTACCAATCCGAAAGTGGGCGGCGGGTATGTTGGTAAAAATCATACGTTTAAAGACGGCAAAGTTGGGGACGAGGCCGGGTGGATCAAAAAAGACAATACGCCGCTCGGCAGCGGCTACATTGCATTGCAGGCCGAAAGCCATCCCATCGATTTCCGGAACATCGAGCTCTTGAACCTCAAAGGCTGCATGAACCCGAAAGCAGTCAACTACAAGTCCTATTATCAATTTGCGGATAACGCCACCTGTAAGTTTAAAAAGTAAGTCATATCTGTAATCCGGCGGTTTATTGGATCAACAATAATTAACCAATTGATTTTTGGTTTTTATATTTTTGCAAAAAATTGGACGTTAAACCTGCAAATCTGGCACGTCCATTTTTTGTTACCAAAATCAGCCGGCAGGATCAAAACCGCATTCATGAAAAATACAATTCTCCGTCTTATTTTGCTGATAGCTGTTCTGGCGGGGATTAACTGGTTAGCGTCAATACTATTTTTCAGGTGGGATCTGACGGAAGACAAACGCTACTCCATCTCCGATGCGACCAAACAACTGCTGAACGATCTGGACCAGGACATAACCGTTAACGTATACCTACAGGGTGACTTTCCAGCAGGCTTTGAGAGATTGGAAAGCGCTACGCGGGAAACACTTGACGAATTCAAAACCTACGCAAACGGCCATTTGACGGTCAATTATTCCGATCCAACCCAGGCTGTTAATGAAGAACAGCGCCAAAAGCAATTTCTCAATCTTGTAGACAGAGGCCTTACACCAACAAATGTATTTGCCAACGAAGACGGCAAACGGACTGAAAAGATCATCTTCCCGGGCGTAATTGTACAGGCCGACACCCTGGCTGTTCCGGTGCAGCTGCTGAAAGGTAACAGGGCGAGCTCTCCCGAAGAACAATTGAATCAGTCGTATGAAGGCGTTGAATTTGAAATTGCTTCTGCGATCAGGTTGCTCGCTAACCGGGAAAGAAAAAAAGTCGGTCTGGTAGTAAGCCATACCAAAGTTCCGCCAGCCAGGTTAAGTGACCTGATTGCGACAATTCAGCAGAATTATGATGTTTTTCTGGATATGAATAATCCGGAATCCTATGACGGGTTGGATGCATTGCTCGTGTTGAAGCCAGACAGTGCTTTTTCAGAAGATGAGAAATTCAAGCTGGACCAGTATGTTGTGGGCGGCGGAAGGGCAATCTTTTTTGTAGATGGTTCCAGAGTAGACAGTGTAAGCCTGGACGGAAATTATGCGCAGCCCATAGACCTGAATCTCAGCGATCTTTTTTTCCGATGGGGCGCACGCGTGAATACTAATTTGGTAAAAGACCTTAATTGCGCCGAAATTCTGCTTAATGTCGGAAACATGGGTGACCAGCCCGAGATCAAACCTCTGCCCTGGCGTTTTTTCCCGGTTCTGAACAACTTCGGCCAACACCCCATCAGCAGAAACATTAATGCCGTGTACACGCGGTTTTTGAGTTCCATAGATACAGTCGGAGGTGCCGCTGAAATTGTCAAGACACCGCTTCTGATGACGTCACCTTATACTCAGCTCGTCAATTCCCCGGCACTAATAGGCTATAATGAAGCCAGGAAAGAACCTGTTGCAGCCGATTACAGAGGCGGGGTAAAGATCGCAGGTGTTCTGCTGGAAGGTTCTTTCAGCTCTCTTTTCAAAAACCGGATATTGCCGGACGATCCGAGGGCAGTGAAATTCAAAGAAAGCGGTAATACAGGAAAGGTTATTATCTGTTCCGACGGCGACATTGTGGTCAATGATTATGATTATAAAAGGAATACACCCCTTCCCCTCGGCTACGACCGCGTCTCCAAGCAAACTTTTGGAAACAAGGATTTCGTGATGCACGCGCTTGATTACATGACGGACGCCAACGGGTTGATCAGTGCCAGGACCAAGCAGGTAAGCATCCGCGCTTTGGACAAAATACAGATTCAGGAAAAAAGGAAATTCTGGCAAAGCGTTAATTTGATAATTCCCCTGGCTTTCATAGGAGTTTTCGGTGGACTCCACTACTATTTAAGACGGCGAAAATATGCCTGAGTAAGGTGCTTCCTGCGTAATTTTTTATACTTTTGTTCCCTACAAAACAGATTCGCGTGATCTGTTATCTTTAAATTAATCTAATCAAACACTTACGTCACGAATTATGAAGTTTGTCGTTTCGTCATCAATCCTTCTTAAACAGCTGTCAGCTATTAATGGTGTCGTTTCAACGAACCCAATTGTACCTATACTTGAGAATTTCCTGTTAACGCTCGAAGGAAATGCTTTGACCGTAACAGCTTCCGATCTTCAGACCGTTATGATTACGGAGATTGAAGTGGAATCTTCTGAGAAAGGTGCGATTGCAATTCCTGCGAAATTATTGCTTGATACGCTTCGCGGGCTTCCGGAGCAACCTATTACCTTACAGGTTAACAGTGAAACCTTCGGAACGGAGATCATATCTGATAACGGACGCTACAAGCTTTCGGGAGAAAACCCGATCGATTTTCCAAAAACGCCGGTAGTAAACAGAGGCCAGTCTGTGGATCTGTCTTCCTCGGCACTGAGTTCCGCAATTGCCAATACACTTTTTGCAACGAGCACCGATGATCTTCGCCCGGCGATGACAGGGGTTTTCGTTCAAATGGGTACCGAGAACGCTACATTCGTAGCAACCGACGGACACCGCCTCGTACGTTACCGTCGCACCGACATCAAATCCGATGTGGACACTTCGATGATCATTCAGCGGAAAGCACTGAATTTGTTAAAATCATGTCTTCCTTCTGACGACGTTCCCGTAAAAGCCGAGTTTACATCTTCCAATGCATTCTTCAATTTCGGACATATCCGAATGATCTGCCGCTTGATCGACGAGCGTTTCCCTGATTATGAAAATGCGATTCCGACCAATAACCAGAATACGCTTACCATTAACCGGATGGAAATCCTGAGTTCTCTGAGACGTATCTCTATTTACTCAAACCGGACAACACACCAGGTTCGCTTGAAAATGTCGTTGAATGATCTGGTCATTTCAGCAGAAGATCTTGACTACTCCAACGAAGCCAACGAGCGATTGATGTGCGAATACAATGGCGACGATATGGAGATCGGTTTTAATGCTAAATTCCTGATTGAAGTTTTGGGCAACTTATCCAGCAAGACCATTACTTTCGAGCTTTCCGCTCCGAACCGGGCAGGATTAATCATCCCGGCAGAGCAGGAAGAGAACGAAGATATCCTGATGCTGGTAATGCCTGTAATGCTAAATACTTACGTGTAGGACCACGAAATTTATATTCTTGGAAGGTCAGTCATTTCAGTGGCTGGCCTTTTTTTATTTGTAGTTCCATACGACTACGGTTTCCTCCAACCCCGAAGGAATGTAATTGTTCTAGAAATTGATATCGCATCGTTGATATGAAACCCGACGGTGGTGATATCATTCGGTACAATGTCACCCCTAAGGGGTTTCCACTTCCGCCATAATTCGTTGCTATAATAATTTCAGCCCTTCGGGCTTTTGGCATACCTATCTAGGTCAAAAACTCTTCTTTTTGATATAACCAATTGAAAACCATACACTTTATCCAATTAAATATTTATATTACGAAAAAAATCGTACTTAACCCTTGCAAGTACGATTTTTTTCGTAGACATTTGATACGAAGATTATCGTAGTCCAATTAACGCCATGTATATCAAACCGACCGATTCAGAACTCGAAATTTTAAATTACTTGTGGCAAGCGGGGCCGAGCACCGTAAGAGCTGTACACGATGCGCTCTCGGCGACCAAAGATGTAGGTTATACCACTACATTAAAGTTGATGCAGATCATGCACGACAAGGGCCTGCTCTACCGGACCGAACAGGGACGCTCCCACATTTACATCGCGCTGCTCGGCCAAGAAGAAACGCAGCAAAATCTGCTTGGAAAAATGGTCGATACATTATTTCAAGGCTCAGCCGCGCAAATGGTGATGCAGGCGCTGGGCAACCACTCCACTTCGAAGGAAGAGCTAGATGAAATCCGTGAATTATTAGATAACCTGGAAAACAATCGTCCGTCATGAAAATCATTTCCCATTTGCTTTCTGATTCGGCTGTCGTCGCCTTCGGATGGACTCTGGTTCATTCTGTATGGCAAGGGGCGGCGCTTGCGCTGATAACGGTTTTTGCGTTATATCTCCTCCGCTCCTACTCCGCCAATGTACGCTATCTTACCGGCGTATTTGCGCTGACATTTCAAGTCTTTATTTCAGCTGCGACTTTTGTATATTATTATTTAAAACTGGCTGCTATCTCCATTCCCGCAGCAAAACCCTTATCCAGTTATGTCCCAACTTCGGTGACACTGGAGAATATCAAATACGAGCTGCCTGTTAGCTTCAAACTTCAGATGTGGCTTTCCGCGCATATTTCGGAGCTGGTTATTTGCTGGCTGATCGGCGCAGCATTTTTGCTTTTGAGATTTGCGGGTGGGTGGATATTTACCGAAAGGCTGCGGACTAACGCAAAAGTTGTGATGGACAAAGAGTGGCGTGCGAGGTTCGGTGTGCTTACAGCCCGGATGAATATTTCACAAGCCATCGAATTCAAAGAAACTGCCAGAATACTTACCCCCATGGTCATCGGGGCCTTCCGGCCGGTTGTGTTGATTCCCATCGGATTGCTCTCCGGATTTTCGACCGCGCAGGTGGAAGCGATACTTGCTCATGAACTGGCACACATTCGCCGGAACGATTATCTGGTGAATATGCTCCAGTCTTTTCTTGAAGTCGTTTTCTTCTTTCACCCTGCGATTTGGTGGATCTCGGAAAAAATCCGTGCGGAACGTGAACACTGCTGCGACGACATTGCACTGTCCGCCTGCGGTGACCGCGTTTCACTTGCACATGCGTTGGTAAAAGTGGCGGAGTGGCAAAATGCACCTCAAATGGCGATGGCATTTGCTTCAAGCAAGCCCTTGCTGCTGAAAAGGATACAAAGGGTTTTGGGTATGAACTCCAAACCTGCCAGCACATTTGGGTCCATGCCGGTAATATTGATTGCCATAAGTCTGATCATCGGAGGTTCGATCTACTCGGTAGCCCAGAAGGTCGATAAGCCGAAGCCAAAGAAAGTAATCAAGCATACAATCCGGGACAAAAACAGATCGGGCCTTGAGGAAATCCGGATTGAGAATGAGCTATCTGAGGTAGTGGAGGATCAAGCTATTCTTGAACTAGAAGAAGATGGCCAGCTTGCAGAAATTATTGCAGACGCGACCTTGGACCCAGTTAACTTCGATATTTCATTTGGCAATGATTCATTGAACAAAAAAATGAATGAGATCCATAAGCGAGTGCAGGCCCTTCAAAATGAAATGCAGCCGCTGAATCAACGTATTGAAGAAATAAACCTTGAAATGGAAAAGCAGCAGTTCGAGGTGGAGCGATACCATCGTGAAATGGAGAAAATTGAGTGGAAAAAAGATCAGGCGATGCAGCTTAGATCTGAACTGATGGAAAAACGCTCTTCTCTGTTCGACCGTGGCAAAAAGCCAGGGCAGTCAGTCAATGAGACAGACCTCGACAAACAACTGGCCGATTTTGAACAAAAAATCAAAGTGCAGGAAGAAACAATCTCAAACTTGAATTCTCAGCTTGCAGCAACAAGAAAAGAAGCTCTTAAGGCGGAGGAACCCGTTCGCAGGCTGGAGGTTGAAAGTGAGGAACTCAATGATAAAATCAACGACATCAACGTAAAAATAGGTGTTGAGGCACTGGGCTTCGAAAAACTTGAAACGACTGTTCGTCCCAGGGTGGCGCGCGTTCCCCGAAGCCGAAGAGCTCTGGCCCCTCCGCCTCCACCGGTTCCTGCTGCCAGACCGGCAAAACCAGCGAAGGCTGTCGTACCTCCGCCGCCACCTCCTGCTCCTCCGGCCAAAAGGTAATTTTGATGAAAAGATAAAAGCAGCCCCAATGACGAGAGCTGCTTTTATCTTTTAAAATATTGCGTTTTACTCCACTTCAATAATCACATCATCGCTCATCGGATGTGACACGCATGTCAGGATAAACCCTTCATCCAACTCAGCCTGTGAAAGTGCATCCTCCTCGTCCAGGTGAACCTTTCCGGAAACACATCGTCCCAGACAAGCCGTGCACATACCCGCCTGACAGGAATACGGCAAATCGATGTCCATATTCAATGCCGCCTCCAGAACTGTTTCATGAGGTTTTACAGGCAGCTTATATTCCGCGCCTTCATAAAACAAAGTGATCTCTCTTGTTATTAAAGAATTATCCTCTTCCATAGTGACCTCTCCCGGTTGCGCTGCGGTGGCTGTAAGAAAACTTTCTTTTCTGATCCTATTATCAGGAATTCCCAAAATGGAAAATGCGCGGTGCGCCTCTTCCATCATATCCTCAGGTCCGCACATAAAAAATTCTGCCTGACTTTTATCCAGCGACGGCAATTTTTCCATGATTTTCAGAATATGGGATTTGTTTAGCCGCCCTTTTTCGCCTGTCCAGAAATCAGATGGCTGACTCAATGTGTGAACAACCGTAAACCTGGCGCCGTATTTTGCCTCCAGCTTGCTGATCTTATCTTTAAAAATGATGCTTTCTTCATTTCTGCTTCCATAAATCAGGAAAACTTCGCTTTCCGGCTCGACCATCAAAATGGACTTTGCTATTGAAAATAAAGGTGTAATCCCACTTCCTGCACCAATAAACACAACCTGCCTGGTTTGATCGTCGGCCTGTTTTGGAAAAAACGTTCCCATAGGTTCCATCACCTCCACAACGTCACCTTCTTTTATTGTGTCAAGAAGAAAGTTGGAGGCAAAGCCGCCCGGCACCCGTTTTATCGTTATGGCCAGGGAAACATCCGTATATGGAGAGCTCGACATCGAATAGGAACGCCGCACTTTTTTATCTTCAGAAGGCAATAATAATGTCAGGAACTGCCCCGGCCTGTAAGCCACTACTTCGTTGATCGGGTGCCAAAAATGTATAGTAGATGCTTCTTCGGTCTCTTTCTCTATTTCTTTAACTTTCAGAAAATAGTATTTACTCATTGTGTGAATTCGCTTTTGGCGGTTAGCTATTGGCTGTCAGCTCTATAATTTCCGCAATTATGCCAAACGGTATAATCATAGAATACGAAAGCCTCACAGGTAACACCTATGAGGCTTTTAAGATTTCAAAAGTGATTACTTTAAAGTAGCGACGGCTGTTTTGATCCTTTCAACCGCTTCTGCCAGTGCTTCGTCAGCGGCGGCAGTAGAGATCCGGATACAGTTTGGTGCACCAAAGCCGGAACCGGCTACTGTTGAAACATAGAAGCTGTTCAGCAACCAGTTTGAAAAATCATCCGAGTCATTGATAGTTGTCGTTCCATCTGACTTTCCGAAATAATAGCTCACATCAGGGAAAGCATAAAAAGCGCCCTGAGGAACATTAACTTTGAATCCAGGAATTTCTTTCAACAAACCTACCACCAGGTCACGACGGCGGGCGTATGCTTTTGCCATTTCCAATGAAGGTTCCATAGAACCGTTAAAAGCAGCAGTGGCAGCTTTCTGGGCAATGGAGTTCGTTCCGGAAGTTACCTGGCCCTGCAATTTTTCAACGCCGTCGGCGATCCATTTTGCAGCAGCGATAAACCCGATTCTCCATCCGGTCATCGCATATCCTTTGGCAACACCATTTACCGTGATGACACGTTCTTTCAACGCAGGAATAGATCCGATGCTGAAATGTCCTTCCTCAGTAAAATTGATATATTCATAAATTTCGTCAGCCAGAACGTAAACTCCCTGGTGCTTTTCAAGCACGGCACCTATTTCTCTCAATTCTTTTTCAGAATATACGGCACCGGTGGGGTTATTGGGAGATGCGTACATCACGATTTTGGTCCGTGGTGTAATGGCAGCTTCCAATTGTTCTGCTGTTACTTTAAAATCATTTTCAAAAGCACCGTCGACAATCACCGACTTTCCTTCTGCCAGCTTCACCATTTCGGAATAGCTGACCCAGTAAGGTGCAAAAATCACAACCTCATCGCCCGGATTGATCAAAACCTGGATCACATTGGCCAAAGAATGCTTGGCACCTGTTGAAACCACGATATTTTCCGGCTTCCACTCAATATTATTATCGCGCTTTAACTTGTCAGCGATTGCCTTGCGCAAATCAGGGTATCCCGCCACTGGCGAATAACCATGAAATCCATCATCAATTGCTTTTTTTGCAGCCTCGCAGATGTGTGCGGGCGTCTTGAAGTCCGGCTCTCCCACGCTCAGACTGATTACTCTATGGCCTTGGGCAGCCAATTCACGGGCCATTTTGGTCATTGCCAGTGTCGAAGATTCTTCGAGGGCGTTGATCCGGTCGGCCAACCGGGTTTCCAACCGGGTTTGCTCTGCTACTGCGGACATTGCAACAAAAATTTAGTTAAAGAAGGTACTGGTATCGATATCAACAAATTGCCCGCAAAGGTACAGGTTTTTTGGATGTTGATTGTGTTATAAGGGGAAAGATTTGTGAAAAGCTGGCGGCCGGGGAGTAATTAAAGGAGAAATGTGTTGACATGGATTGTCAGGTGTTGTTTGGCCGCTATTACAGGCCTAATTCTGATTTCACAGTGTCCAAAGTATGCCAGACTTTTGTTTGCGATTGAATTTTGATTGCCTTCAAATAGTCCGCCAGATCTTCGATGCTGTCAAAATCGGAAAGCTCATCTAGTAACAACTGATAGTCAGCAATAGGCAAAACTGCATATTTTGGCTTTCCTGATTCCTTGATGATTTGTGCATTTAGGTTCATTAGTAGATGTTTTTTCAGTGACCGATGCCGATTTGCAAACTTCACCGAATCAATGCTTTGGCATCATATGATGTTAAAAATTTTGAAGAAGCCTGTTCACATGAGAATATTCTGCTGATTCAGATGGTCACGGATTTCAATTAGGTATAAGAAGCTTTAATCTAAAATACTTCTCCCAAATTCACAAACAACCCCCTCGATCCATCCATACCGAAGCCGTAGTCGATGGCAATGTTGGCTCCGGAGGTTTTGTTTACTTTGATCCTGATGCCAAAGCCTCCGGCAGGGGCTATTTTTTTAAAGTTTTTTGACGGCCAGTCGCTGACGCTTTGCGCATTGGCAAACACAACGCCTCCCAGAAGTCCGTTTCTCGTCAGTGCAAACCGGTATTCCGACTCGAAATAAAGCAGATTAGTACTTCTGAACCGGCCCTGGATATAACCACGACCGATATTATTGGACGGATCCCATCCGGTACTGGGCAAATCGAGGTACGGAGGTTTACCGCCGATAGTGAGCCAGTTATAATTCCAGAACGCCAGCGTATTCTGGCTACCTCGCGGCAAGTTTATATATTTCCGCACATCTATCACCAGCGACTGCCAGTTGCTCGTACTACCCAAGCCTTTCATATTTGGTCTGAACTGAATATTGGTATACAATCCATGTAAGGGATTGATGGAATTGGTTCGGCTGTCGTAAGAAATCGTGGCAACAGGCCCCACAGAAGACGATTTCCGGCCAAGCCCATAAGTTTCAATATCTTCGTTTTTCTTCTCAGGGTCCTCCTCCTGCCGGATATCCCAGCGTTTGTCGTAGAAAAACCCAAGTCCCACAAAAAAAGATTTCCCGATCTTTTTCAAAACCGACTGATGCAAGCGAAGATGCTTGTATTCCAGCCTGAATGCGTCACCCAGCTTGGTATCGGAGCCGAGGCCATAAGTATCCTGCGGATATTTAAAAAACCGCCAGTCTACGATAAAATTATAATTGTTATTCCTCGTCCAGATATTGGCCTGCACCGGAATAGTCATTTGCTTGTATTCGGTGTAGATAAAATTGGTAGTAATACTGGAAATGTTGGTTGTCTTGGGATTGCTGGTGTAAAAAGCTGTGTTGACATTGATCGAGCCCGTCAATCCCGACGAAAGGGTATAACCCAAAGCCGGAACTATTGAAAATATTGGCTTACCCGATCTGATCTTGGGAACCCTGTTCAATGAATCAGACTTGTTCTTGTTTTTCCATTGTTTAAAAATATCGATAATATCCTTTTGCCCCGCTTTACGTACGGAGTCAGTTTCTGATGTGGTAATCGTCTTCACTTCCTCTATCCGCAAAATGCATACCGATGCCGCCAGACGGCTCATGGTCAGGGAGATTAAAAGGGTTAATATGCAGGTGGCCTTTTTCAATAGTCAGGTTTATAAGCGGATACTAGTAATTTATAATAAAATGATACCCGCAACAACAAAAGCGGCCAGTTTCTGGTGAAACCGGCCGCTTTTGCCAAAAATAAATTGGTATTATGCCAATGCAGCTTTCAGATTGGTATCGATGGCTTCAAGGAATTCCTCCGTGTACAGGTAATGGTCACCATGTTTCACGTCGTTACCATAAATTCCCACAGCAAGATCCTTGGTCATTTTTCCACTTTCCACAGTTTCGATACACACCTTTTCAAGAGCCAGACAGAAATCGATCAGCGGCTGGTTGTCATCCAGTTTTCCACGGAATGCCAAACCGCGCGTCCATGCGAAAATTGAAGCGATCGGGTTGGTAGAAGTTGGTTTTCCTTTTTGATGCTCGCGGTAGTGACGGGTCACAGTTCCGTGTGCAGCTTCGGCTTCCATTGTTTTGCCGTCGGGCGTAACCAACACGGAAGTCATCAAGCCGAGTGAGCCAAAACCTTGCGCAACTGTATCAGACTGAACGTCACCATCATAGTTTTTACAAGCCCAAACAAAGTTACCTTCCCACTTCAATGCAGAAGCAACCATGTCATCAATCAGACGGTGCTCATAGTGTACTTTTCCCGCATATTCCTGATCGTAAATTTCCTGGAAAATATCCTTGAAACGTCCGTCGTATTTTTTCAGGATCGTATTTTTTGTTGAAAGGTATAGCGGCCAGCCTTTATCCTGCGCAACATTGAAACAAGCACGGGCAAATCCACGGATCGACTCGTCGATGTTATACATTCCCATCGCAACACCAGGTCCTTTGAACTGATACACTTCGTGCTCGATCACATTGCCATCTTCTCCTTCGAATTTGATGGTAAGCTTACCTTTTCCAGGTACTACAAAATCAGTTGCTTTATATTGATCACCGAAAGCGTGACGACCAACGATAATAGGTGCAGTCCAGTTGGTTACCAATCGGGGAACATTGCTCATCACGATAGGCTCACGGAATACAGTACCATCCAGGATGTTACGGATCGTTCCGTTTGGAGACTTCCACATTTGTTTCAAATTGAACTCAGTTACGCGATCTTCGTCAGGCGTAATGGTAGCGCATTTGATACCAACACCATATTCTTTAATTGCGTTGGCTGCATCTATTGTTACCTGATCGTTCGTTTCATCACGATATTCAACACCTAAATCGTAATATTTGATATCTACATCCAGATAAGGTAAAATAAGTTTTTCTTTGATAAACTTCCAGATAATTCTGGTCATTTCGTCTCCGTCAAGTTCCACTACGGGATTTGCAACTTTAATTTTGCTCATGTCTTATTTCTATACTATAGTTAAAGATTTTTTAAAACGCGAGCGTGAAAGTACAAACAATAGCGTAAAAAGGCGAAAAAAGAAGGATTAAGTCTGGGCCTGCCGGCAACTTTTTAGAGAATAAAGAACTGGTAATGAACACAACGGGATTTGATATAAAAAATATTTCATTTGATATAATGTATTGCAAACATGCATGCTGACATGGATAAATCTTCTCTCCGCCAGGAATATATAAGTAAAAGAAAGGCGCTCGAAGCCATCGACCTTGCGCAAAAAATGGCGGCAGTTTCCGCGAATGTCCGTAAATATCTGAAAGACAAAGAATTCAATATTTTACACACATTTTTGCCTCAGCGTAATTCCAAAGAGGTCGATACCTGGCCAATTATCGATATGGTCAGACGGGAATATCCTTCGGTTTCGATTGCTTCACCCTATATTATTCCGGGAACCAGGGAGATGGAACATTATCTGATTTCAGCTGAAACATCGCTGATCGAAAATCAATGGAAAATCCCCGAACCTGACCCTTTGACTTCTCAAAAAGTTGATCCTGAGCAGATTGATGCCATTTTTGTCCCACTGCTTGCTTTTGATTTGAAAGGATACAGAGTAGGATACGGCGGGGGATACTATGACCGGTTTTTAAAAAAATGCAGACCGGATGCCATTAAAATTGGTCTGTCTTTTTTTGATCCTGTTGAAAAAATTGAGGACAAAGATCAATATGACGTTCCGCTTGATATCTGTATCGCCCCTACAAAAATTCACCTGTTCTGACTATGCCCTTCTATTGTTCCGACACTCATTAATGTTCAGATTTGCCCTTAAATCCTGAATTTAAATACATTAAATGAGGCCCAAACACAATTCATTCTAAAATTCCTCGTAAATTTGCGGCACTTTTCAGAATCCTTTTTGGACAAGAAGAGTTGTAAGTTATATCATATCCATTTTTAATCTTAATGCAAGAATGAAAATCGCAGTAGTAGGCGCTACCGGTCTGGTGGGCGGCGAAATCCTCAAAGTGCTCGAAGAGCGTAATTTCCCGGTAACGGAATTATTAGCCGTTGCATCTGAAAGATCTGTTGGTAAGGAAGTTACATTCAAGGGTAAACAGATAAAGGTGATCGGATTTGAGGAAGCGATTGCAGCCAAACCTGAAATAGCGATATTCTCAGCAGGCGGCGGCACATCCCTTGAACTTGCCCCAAGATTTGCCGAAGCTGGTATTACCGTTATTGACAACTCTTCTGCATGGCGCATGGACCCGACCAAAAAACTGGTTGTTCCTGAAATTAATGCAGGTGAATTGACGAAAGAAGATAAGATCATTGCAAATCCAAACTGCTCAACTATTCAGATGGTGGTGGTTTTGAACCCTTTGCATAAGAAATATAAAATCAAACGCGTGGTTGTTTCAACCTACCAGTCTGTAACCGGAACTGGCAAGGCGGCAGTAGATCAGCTTTTCTCTGAGCGCGCAGGTGACCATAGCAAAGGCAATGTGTATCCGCATCAGATCGACCTAAACGTATTGCCGCATATCGACGTGTTCCTCGACAACGGTTATACCAAGGAAGAAATGAAAATGACGAACGAAACGAAGAAAATCATGGGCGACGACAGCATTGCTGTTACTGCCACAACCGTTCGTATTCCGACTATTGGCGGTCACTCTGAGGCAGTTAACATCGAATTCGAAAATGAATTTGATCTGGACGAAGTTCGCCGGATTTTGAGCGAAGCTGAAGGTGTGATTATCCAGGATGACCCGAAAAATGCTGTGTATCCAATGCCTTTGACAGCTCACGGAAAGGACGAAACGTTTGTTGGCCGTATCCGTCGCGACGAATCTCAGCCTAAAACACTGAACCTCTGGATCGTAGCTGACAATCTTCGTAAAGGAGCAGCAACCAATACTGTTCAGATTGCCGAATTTCTGGCAAAGCATGAACTCGTAGCAGTAGCTCAGGAAGCTTAATATTGATAAAAGTTTTGAGAAAGGAGCTGCCGGAAGGTGGCTCCTTTTTTAGCGGTCTACCTCGCCCATTACCACGTCGATAGACCCGATAATAGCGACCAGATCGGCCAATAATGCTCCTTTTGACATTTCACCAATCACTGACAGATTATTGAACGAACAGGCCCGGGCCTTGCAGCGAACCGGAATATCCGACCGCCCGTCAGTCCGGAAGAAGAAGCCGAGCTCGCCCTTCGGGTTTTCCGCACGAACGTAAAAATCCATCGCTTTCGGGCGGATCTTTTTGGGCACAACTGCCTGAGGATCAAAACCGCGGGTACGTTTATAGTCGCCGGTTAGCTGAACCAGACTTTGTTCAATCAGCTTCAAAGATTCCTGACATTCCACTACCCTGACCCAGGTACGGTCCCAGCAATCGCCGACGGTTCCCATTTTGCCTTCGCCTATCGGCACTTCAAAGTCGAGTTCGGGATATACCGAATAGCCGTCCACTTTCCTCAGATCATAGCGCAGCCCGGATCCCCTCAGCATAGGCCCCGTGCAGCCATAATTAATTGCGACGGGCATTGGAAGAACACCTACATTGGCCGTACGCTGAATAAATATTTTATTGTCGACCACCAGCTGTTGTAACTCGGCCAGTTTTGGTTTCAGGTATTGTATAAATTCCAGGCAACGTTCTTCAAAGCCAACCGGCAAATCATAGAATAACCCACCGATCCAGATGTAATTGTAAAGCATTCTGGCTCCGCAGGTCCATTCCAGCAAACGCAGTATCTGTTCGCGGTCACGCATCATCCATAAAAATGGAGTATAGGCTCCGATATCCATTGCATAAGTGCCTAATGCAACAAAATGGGAAGCCAGCCGGTTGAGCTCGGCAACCACTACCCGTATATATTCTATCCTTTTGGGAATATCATTCTCGATGCCCAACATACGTTCCACACCCATCACATACGCATGTTCCGAGTTCATAGCCGCAACGTAATCCATCCGGTCTACATAGGGTATGATTTGATTGAAAGGGAGTGCCTCGGCGTGCTTTTCAAAACAACGGTGCAGGTAGCCAAGGTGCGGCACTACATCGACGACCACTTCGCCGTCAGTAACTACTTCCAGCCGAAGAACACCGTGGGTAGACGGATGCTGCGGACCCATATTTAATACCATTTCTTCAGTACGAAGATTTTCGGAGTTGTATTTTGTGGGAACCGAAACGCTTAGATATTCTGGACGGTATTCGTACTGGATAGAATTGCTCATAGCATTTAAAATCTTACTAATTTCTGATCATGGACTTCAACGCGTAAAGGCCCTATTGGTCGCCCCTCGTTGTGCAGCCTGTCCACTGCCGTGACATAATAAACATACCTTTGTCCGCTTTCAGCATTGAGGTCTACAAAACGTTCCCCATCATAACACATACCGATAATACGCCGGGGATCATGGGCAGTAGCCTTTTCGTCGGCCGAAAAACGATAAATCACATAATACCACGCGCGCTCTCCATCCGCAGCTGGATCCGATTTTTCCCAAGTCAGTTCGATACCCCGTGACAGCAAAGTAGCTTTAAGGCTCTTAGGGGACAAAGGGGGGATTTTATCCTTCCACGGCATAGTCGGAACCAAAGCCGGATACCTGAAAAAATCCCTTCGCAGCGAATCCACAAAACCCAGGCTATTGGCCCGCAGCGACCTTGAACTAAAAAAAATGGAACCGTCTGTCTCGCTTTCCCTGGCATACCGGATCTGGTTTGGAATCTCGGAAGGATTGGCCCAGTGCGTATCTTTATCCTTATAACCCACTCGGTAAGCGCCGGTTCCGATATACAAATGCCGCCCGTTGCTATTTTCCACCCACCAGTCGACCAGGTTTTTATAAGGTACTTTTCCAAAACCCGATGAAAAATAGATCTGTGGCGCGATATAGTCCATCCAACCCTCCTTTACCCATTTGCGGCTGTCAGCAAAGAGGTCATCATAAGAAGCTAATGCTCCATAGGTATTTGAACCCTCGGGATCGGTACCTTTATTTCTCCAGACTCCAAAAGGGCTGATCCCAAATTTCAGTCTCGGGTTTACAGCTGTAAGTGCGTCATGGATCTGTTTGACCAGCAGATCGATATTATGTCTTCTCCAGTCAGCCTTTTTCGCATATCCAGCACCGTATTTCCTGAAGGTTTCATCGTCCTGAATAACCTGTCCGGGAGCGGCATACGGATAGAAGTAATCGTCAAAATGTATGCCGTCTATATCATAGTTTTTAGCAACGTTTACAGTTATATCTGTAATAAACTGACGCACCTCGGGAATACCAAAATTAAAAAGCTTATACCCGTCGTAGCTTAAAATCCATTCGGGATGTGTACGGCTGATGTTGTCGGAAGAAACACTGGTGGATGATTTGTGCACCAGCCGGTTCAGGTTGAGCCACGCATGAAATTCGAGCCCACGTCTGTGCGACTCATCGATCATGAAATCCAGAGGGTCCCATAATGGTTCCGGTTGTTTTCCCTGGCGGCCTGTCAGCCACTCCGACCAGGGCTCCGGGCTTTTAGCATAAAATGCATCTCCGGCCGCGCGAACTTGGACAAATACTGCATTCATGCCATTTTTTTTATGAAAATCAAGAAGCGATGTGAATTCTTCCTGTTGCTCGCCTGGTATGAGATTTTTACTGCTGGGCCAGTCAATGTTATCGACAGTAGCAATCCAAACAGCTCTGAATTCTCTCTTAGGAGGCAAAACGTCTTCGGTTTCTGCAGATTGCGCAATGCAACTTTCCATCAAAAACATCATGATCGTAAAGGAAAGCACAACTATTCTAATTTTTCTCACTATCTAACCAATGCAAAATGTTAATCCGATCAAAGTAACGTAATTTGGAACAAAGTTAGCCGAGAACCACCTTAATTTCATACAAACAGGGTTTGATTTGCAGTATTCAAGCTTATTTACCCGTTTGAAAGCATTCTTGGCATTGTTATATTTTGGTTCTGAAAATGCAGATAGTGCTTCAACACAGGCCAAATAAACATGCAACGGATTGTTGTAATTGTGAATAATTTTTCTGCATATTTATTGTGTAATTACAAGGATTTTTGTGATTTAAAACCAACCAAGGTTGTCGCCATTACCCTAATAAACGTTTAAACCTGTATCCCATATTGGAACCATTTGTCAAAACCACTAAGAAGAACGTCCTGTTTGAAATTGCATGGGAGGTTTGTAATCAAGTTGGAGGAATTTATACTGTAATCAGGACCAAAGTCCCGGCGATGGTTGAGAAGTGGGAAGACAACTACTTTTTACTTGGCCCATATTTCGAAAAGAAGGCATCGTCAGAATTTGAGATTATCACCGACCTGGACGACTCCCCGGCCGGACGGATCGTGAAGCGGATGCGTGAGATGGGTTACACCGTATACTATGGCTACTGGCTGGTGACCGGCAAGCCGCGCGTAGTGCTTTTTGACCTCGAAAGCATTGCAAAAGAACTGGATACAATAAAATTCAACCTGTGGGATCGCAGCCGGATTCCTACAATCAACGTTGAGCACCTGGTTAATCAGACGCTTTGTTTTGGTGAAATGGTACGGATTTTCTTGAAAGAATATGCCGAAGAAAATGCGAAGCGCGAAGAGATTTACGCTCAGTTTCACGAATGGATGGCAAGCAGCGGCCTGCCCGATCTAAAACGTGACAACGTCAAGATCGCCATGACATTCACTACCCATGCCACTATGCTGGGCCGCTATCTTGCGCAGAATGTCAGCGGGTTTTATAGCAAGCTTCCATTTTTCGACTGGGAACAGGAAGCCAAAAACTATGGTATTCTCGCCCAATGTTCCATAGAACGGCAGGCAGCCCTGAGTGCGCATGTACTGACCACTGTAAGCGACGTTACCGCCCGGGAGTGTGAAGTGTTTTTGGGTAGGATGCCCGACCTCGTTACGCCTAACGGCTTGAATGTAGTCCGTTTTCAGGCCGTACATGAGTTTCAAAATCTTCATTTAAAATATAAAGAGCGTATACACGAGTTTGTTCTGGGGCATTTCTTTCCCAGCTATTCTTTTGATCTGGATAAAACGCTCTACTTTTTTACCTCGGGCCGGTACGAATACAGTAACAAGGGTTACGATCTTACACTGGAAGCACTTGCACGTCTCAACTGGAAAATGGTCCAGGCCAATATGGACACAACGGTGGTGATGTTCATTGTTACAAAACAACCCTACTATTCCGTTAATCCCGACGTGTTGCAATCGCGGGCGGTTTTAAACGAGTTGCAGGAGACTTGCAGGGCCATTGAAAAAGAAGTAGGAGAAAAACTTTTCCTTGCAACCGCTTCCGGCGCAGACCATAAAATGCCCGACCTGAACAATTTTGTGGACGAATATTGGCGCCTCCGTTTGAGACGGACGATCCAAAGCTGGAAAACGGAAAAGCTTCCGGCATTTGTTACCCACGATCTGAAGGAAGAAGATGGTATCACCGATTTCTGCAAAAAAGCTAACCTGATCAATAATGAACGCGACAGGGTGAAAATCGTTTATCACCCCGATTTCATTTCGTCCACCAACCCGCTTTTTGGGCTTGATTACGGGCAGTTTGTCCGTGGCTGTCATTTGGGGGTGTTCCCGAGCTATTACGAACCATGGGGTTATACGCCGCTGGAATGCGTTGTTCGGGGTGTTCCTACAGTAACAAGCGACTTGTCAGGTTTCGGGGATTATATCATGCAGATTATGCGTGATTATGAAAACCGGGGAATCTACGTGATCAACAGAAAATCACAGAATTACTCTCAGGCTGCCGATCAGATGGCCGATATTTTGTTCAAATTCGTAAAAATGCAGCGCCGCGACCGCATTATGCAGCGCAACCGGGTCGAAAACATTTCTGACGTTTTTGACTGGATGAATCTGCGGTCTTATTACGATACAGCGCATGATCTCGCTGCGAAGAGGAGGAAGCCTTAATTATGAGTTTTTATATTGGAGAAGCCGGTTAGCGTTTGTTGGCCGGCTTTTGTTCTTAAAAATCTACAAGGCGGATTATTTCTTTATACAACTTAAAATTCTCGTCCACAGACATTATTGGAATTGACTCAACATAGGCAGTCGCGAGAAGGAGTCGATCAAAAGGATCTTTATGATTAGCCAGCAAGGGAATGGACCCGTATTTGGCAATATGGTCTGATTTTAAAGGTATTACCTCAAAACCATCCTCGGAAAGGATTTCATATAATTCACTTATGTCCAAAGGAAGTTAAGGAAGCTTTCCTATCTTTTGTTTGATCGCTATTTCCAAAATACTTATTTGAGAAACTGCTATCGGATTTGAAGTCAATAGTATCCTTACCTCCGCGGGCAATTTTGATGGAGATATAATAGCCCAAATAAGAATCTGAGTGTCGGCGAGATATTTTTGCATTTACATATAATCCTTTAGATCATCCAGTGGCTGGTTGAAATCATCAGGAATACTGTAGCCTTTATTTGCATGACTTCCTAGGACAACCCCCTTTTTTGGCGAATTAGGTTCAGTATGGGACTTCGTCGCCTCTTCCATAAACAATACAACAACCTCCGATTTCCTGGTGGTTGGCGGTGTCTCAGTAAATGTTAAAACACCATTTTCATAAATTCCCTTAATAGCTGTGTACATAATTAGCGCAATCGTGTTTAATCAAATCTAACAAAAATCTACATTAAGATTTGTCTTGCAAGCAAGTATATTTTCATCGTTTTGTTGATATGATTACCTTCACTTCCGATTAAATACACTCATAGCTTATAAAATGAATTACATAGAAGTTGAATTGAAACTTGAACCGGATTACTCGGAAATATTGATGGCGGAACTGGGAGAGGCGGGCTTTGAATCGTTTGTGGAAACGGACGAAGGGTTGCTAGCATATATCCCGGAAAATGATTTTGATGAAAATGAACTGAATAAACTGACAGCCAAATACCAGGATTTAACGGCAATAGCCGCAACCTGGAAATCGTTAGAAAGAAGGAACTGGAACGAGGAGTGGGAAAAAAGCTACGAACCGATCGAGGTGAGTAATCAGGTGAGGGTTCGAGCAACTTTTCATGAACCGGACCCGTCTTTTAAATACGATCTTCTGATCCAGCCGAAAATGTCGTTCGGTACCGGTCACCACGAAACTACCTGGCTGGTAATGAACGAACAACTCAGTCTTCCACATCAGGGTTTTTCAGTAATGGATGTCGGCTGCGGAACAGGAATTCTGGCGATTTTGGCCTCCAAGCTAGGTGCAACTCACATACTGGGATTTGATATCGATGAGTGGGCCGTGGAAAATACCCGGGAAAATTTTTCAATGAACAATCTGCCTTCCAAAACAGAGGTTTTCCAGGGAACGATTACCGAAGTTCAGAAAGGCCAGGTTTTTGACGGAATACTAGCCAACATCAACCGCAATATCCTGCTCGCCGAAATCCCGACTTACGTCTCGCACCTGAAAGATGGAGGATGGCTGGTAGTGAGTGGTTTTTATGAAACAGATCAGGTTGATATTGAACGTTGTGCAGAAGAAAATAACCTTAAAAAGATCAGGTCGAATACACGTAATCAATGGGCCTGCGTTGTATTTGAGAAATTGAATAATAGCTAGCTATTCAAAGCAAAAGTCAGCAAATCCATGAGAATCATACGTTTCGCTTTACTTTTATCCTTCATCATACTTCTTGGGAAAACTGCATCGGCTCAAAACCTGAAGTTATCAGACGATCCGGGCCAGTTTGTGGTGCAGCTTCGCAAGCTCATCGACGGAGGCCGGAACCCACAGTATGTCCGAGCAGCAGCTCAGCTGGACAGTATCTGGATGTCCTCGGTGAACACCTCCCAGCAGGCGAAATTTATCAGCATTGTAAAAACGCAGATACAGAAAGGACAAAAAGCGGGACCGGTTATGTTTCTGTTGATCAAAAATACGCACTCATTTGCAAAACAATCCCCTGAAAATCTGGATGGTTTTCTGGAACTGGCTGCCAGATCCGGTGAAAAGTATGATGGAAAAACATTGCAAAAAGTGCTGGAAACGGTCAGGACGATCACAGAAACCAATAAACTGTACGCTGCCAACTACAATTCCCTTTATTTACTAAGCGGCACTTATAAATATCGTTTTGATACAACCAATGCCCAGACAGCCAATACAGAAGCTGCAGTAGCGGCCGCCAATGACAGCTGGGACACCCCTGTCGATTCCAATTTTGTTGTTGCGCCAAAATCCAATCCGTTACCCATAGTTTCGGGTGCTTTGGTGGATCTGCAGAACGCTACGTTTGCTATGGTAGCGGCTGGCGACTCGGTAGTTTTCGGTCCTAGTAATGGCACAGTCTCATTGCAGAACGGAATTTTTGTGGGCAAAAACGGAAAATTTAGCTGGCAGGTAATCGGAGATTCGTCAATTTACGCGGATCTCGACACTTACTCTTTCAATATTTCGCAGCCGAAAATTGTGGCTGAAAATGTCACGTTCCACTATGACGAAAAACTGGCAGCACCTATTAAAGGAACGATGGAGTACCGGAGTGTAAAAAAAATAAAAGGCCAGTCGGCACCCTATCCACGGTTTATTTCCAATGGAATTGACGCCCGGTTGAAAGACACCAGAAAAAGCATTGATTATAAAGGCGGCTTTTCACTGATAGGAACAGCTATGTATAGTTCTTCACTCAGCGATCAGAATTCAACCGTGTCGGTGAAGTACAAGGATAAACCTGCATTTAAGGCACTTAGTAAGAAGTTCGCATTGAAAGATTCTGTGATTACTTCTGGTTTCGCAATATTTTCAATGCCTCTGGGAAGTGATTCGTTGTACCATCCCGGCGTTACTTTCTCTTACCATGACGATGAAGGGCTCGTAAAACTGGGCCGGGCCGATAAAACAGATTACGCGCCTCTGCCTTACCAGGATTCCTACCATAAAATGAATATCTGGTCTCAGGCTATGAGATGGAAATTTCCCAATGACAAAGTTGAATTTCTTCGCATAGACGGCAAGCAGGTCGTTCCGGTTAAGCTTGAATCTTTTGATTATTTCAAAAAAGAAAAATTCAAAGGTATCAGCCAGGAATATGGTTTTCAACCGCTTAATATGGCCGCCAACTATCAGCAAACCACCAAGAAATCAGCATTCCTTGCAGAAGAACTGGCCGCCAAATTCAAACAGAATCCGAAAATCGTAAGAAAAACACTGGAGCGCCTGACACTGGAAGATTATTTCATTTACAACAAAGCCACAGACGAATTTTCACTGGCAAAAAAAGGGATATTGTGGGTTTTGGCCAATCTGGATAAGGCAGATTACGATAATTTCCAGGTCGTTTCCCAATTTACAGCCAACGATGAGATTGCCAATGCGACCATCTACCTTCCGGATACCATGCTTACCGTTTTGGGGGTTGATCGTTTCGTGGTAAGCGATTCCCTGAAAATATATGCCGTTCCGGCGGATAAAAAGCTGGTGATCGGACGCAACAGGAGTTTCTCGCTGAACGGACAAATGGTGGCGTCTAACTACCAGTTTCGTGGCCAGAATGTAAAGTTTGACTATAATCAGTTCTTTGTGAACGTCCCGCCTTCGGATTCCATCACTTTTACACCGCGCGAAAAATTCGCCAAAGGTCAGAAAGGCGAAGTAGGCGGGCACGTGAAGTACGAAAAGGGCGGGACCTTCTATCTGAGTGACCCAAAGAATAAATCCGGGAATCAGAAAGGGATCAAAAAGTCGCCGCGACTGGTTGTCCCCGATGGTATGATCGTCTATTTCGATCAGCCCGAGCGCGGGACTGTTTTGTATCCCCGCGAGGTTTTTTTCAAAATCCCCAAAATCGATATGGACGGGCTGGACCAGCGCGATGTGATTTTTGAAGGAACTTTCAATTCAAACGGCATCCTCCCTCCTATTCAGACGATCCTGAAAAGCATGCCCGACAACTCACTGGGCTTTGAATACAAAGCTCCGCCGGTAGATATGAAATTGTATGAAGGCAAGGCTACGGCCAGATTTACCGATACGCTTACCATGGATAACAGTGGTCTGCATTCCAAAGCAATCCTGAAATACCAATCTGCTTCCATGACCGCCAAGAACATTCTGCTCACTTCCGATTCTCTGATGGCATCCGGGGATGTGGCCAGCATTAAGGAGGCAACGATCGGCAAGGGCTACTTTCCGGCAGTGGAATTGAAGGATTATGCGCTAAAATGGTATCCCAATGCAGACAGCATGTTTATTAATACGCAGGGCAAATCGTTCGCTTTTTATAAAGGAACAACAAATCTTGAGGGTAGCCTATTGCTTCGTTCCACAGGATTATATGGCAGCGGAAAACTGAAACGGGCGGATTCCGAGCTATCTTCCCCAGATATCAAATTTAACAAAGACGGCTTTCTGGCGAACCGGTCGCAGTTTTCTATCAACAGCGGCGATGCAAAATCCGGCAAAAAACTGCTGACAGGAAATAACGTAAATATCGATTTTAACTTCAAAACCGGCGTCGCCAATTTCCTGACCGACGAAACCGGTTTCGGCAGCGATTCCTCGGGTATGCAGATCCCGACGGCCTCTTACCAGACGCTGATCGGAAGTGCAAAATGGGATATGGTTAAAAAGACAATTTTAATGAAAGGTTTGGGAGAAACTTCGTCTTATACTTCCACCGACCCGGCCCAGGAAGGGTTGACTTTCAATGGTACGGAGGCAATATATGATATTGAAAAAGTTACCCTGAATGTAAAAGGCGTTCCAGGAATACAAACAGCAGATGTAACGATCATTCCCGACAAAGGAATGGTGAGTATCGACAGCAAAGGCCGGATCAGCCCGTTGAAAAAAGCGCGGATCGAGATAGACAGTTCTCACCGCATGCGTGACGCGGACATTCGTATAGATTCCCGTAACCACTTTGAAGGTTCCGCCACTTACCAGTACATTACAGCCAGAAAGGATACTTTTAATATCAAAATGCAGAATTTTGAATTGAAAGAATTGACCGAAATCCCTGCCGGAAAGCGCTCACGTGCGGAAAGCAAAACTCCGTCAGCAACTCCCAAATATTATACAACTGCCCGTGCAGACATCAAAGAAACGGATAACCTTACCCTTTCACCTCGCATACAATATAAAGGTGCGATTAATCTCATCGCATACGAGCCATCCCTGAAACTGGAAGGATTTGTAAAGCCTGTGATCAAATACCGGAAAGATTTCCAGAGTTCCTGGATCGTCTACAATGATTCGCCGGGCGAGTCTGTTGCTATAAAAGTAGACAAAGACCTTAAAAACGAACACGAAATACCGCTTTCCGTTGGTTTGCATCACAATGAAACGAGAGGCATGTATATGTCTTTCCTTTCGCCGAAAGAGTCTGAGGGTGACGAGGATATTTATACAGCACAGGGCGCATTGAACTATGATGAAGATGAAAAAGCATTCAAACTAACGCCCCCCCCAGGGGCCGACGGGTTGATAGACGAAGCCAATACTTTAAAATTTGACGACAAAACCGGCCTGGCAACATTCTCCGGTCCCCTAAAACTGACCGGCGCAAACTGGCTGCAATCCTCAGGGATAGCCGAGGTACAGGTCGATAGTTCCAGGTTTGCTTTCAATTCTCTCTTGCTGCTAAAACTACCGGCTCTCGATCCGATATTACCTCCACTCGCTGCCAAAATCATTGAGATCAACCTGGAAGAGCAGAACAGTACATCAGCAGACGAGGATCCCGATCAGCTCAACCAGAAAATATCCGCATTGATCGGCCCGAAAGCAACAGACAATTATATCAAGCTTTCTGCCGCCGGCTACAAACCTTTGTTTGACGCCTCTCCCCTGCTGGATGCCCAGCTGGCGCTTTCCAATGTAAATCTCAACTGGTCGGCTTCTCACGGGGCATACTATTCACAGGGGCCGATCGGTGTTTCACATTTGGGTAAAAGCAATATCAATGCTCAAATGGAGGGCGTGCTCGAAATCCGCCGCTCGATTGACGGCGACGAGTTCAGTCTTTATCTCGAGGCATCACCGGATGTCTGGTACTTTTTCGACTACAAATTAAATGAGCTCGGCGTGGTTTCGTCCATGGTTGATTTCAATGACCAGATAACGGCCAAAGCAAAAAATGTAAAGTCGAGGGATATGTCGCTCATCGGGCTTGGCACAGAAGAAAAAGATCTTTTTGTGAACCGCTTCGATGATTTCTACCAGCCTGCCATCAAAAAGGCCAAACTTGCTGCAAAAACCGCCAAGAAAAAAGTGGTGCCCGCAGCCCAAAAGAAGAAAAAAGAGGAACCAACAGAAGGGTTCTGATTTTCAGTGCTTTTGTCATTTTTTTGGTCATTTGCTAACCAAATGATAATTTTGTCTTCGCATTTTTGTTTGCAAAATCCTTCAACTATCGTATTTTTGAGAAAACCTGTTTGTAATCTAAAATTATCTTCTAATAGTACAAAATGAGTATTGCCTTATTAATAATTACGATTGTTGCAGCCTATTTATTGGGATCCATACCGAGTTCCGTTTGGTATGGTATAGGATATTTTGGAATTGATGTGCGGAAGCACGGAAGTGGAAACGCGGGTGCTACCAATACTTTCAGAGTACTTGGCAAAAGGGCAGGAACAATTGTAATGCTGATCGACGTGATCAAAGGATGGACTGCAACGTGCCTTGCTTCCATGCTATTTTATATGAATGAAATCGGTGAAACCGAATTGTTGATGTATAAGATCATTTTTGGCATCATAGCAATCATTGGGCACATCTTCCCTGTTTTTGTAAACTTCAAGGGTGGCAAGGGGATTGCAACGTTGCTGGGAATGGTACTTGCTATCCATCCCGAGCTGGCATTGATGTCCATCACAATTTTTATACTTACGCTGATCGCTTCTCAATATGTGTCGCTGAGCTCTATACTTGGAACCCTGGCATTTCCGATATTATCGTGGCTTGGGGTTTTCGGACATCCTGAGCCGCTCCTGGTCGTTTTCGGGTTTACGATGTTTCTGCTGGTCGTTTTGACACATCAGAAAAATATCATCAGATTATTGAACGGAAATGAAAACCGGGTTAATATTTTCGCGAAATCCAAATCTGCCCGGCAGATCTCCTGACAAAAGTATTTATACACAAATAGCAACCCCTGAGGCAAAACCTTAGGGGTTATTTTTTATATTGGGCAGCTTATCGAGTATAATTATTTTTGGTCCACAACATTAAAACGCAATGCTTAAATATATTGAAAAGAACCGCGAGCGATTTTTAAATGAGCTTTTCGACCTTCTCAGGATACCCTCAGTAAGTGCAGATTCCAATTTCAAAAGCGATATGCTTAAAGCCGCCGAATACGTTCGCGACCGCATATCGGAAGCCGGAGCTGATCGTGCTGAAATTTATGAAACCAAAGGGCACCCAGTGGTTTACGGTGAAAAAATCATTGATCCCAAACTGCCTACCATATTGATATACGGGCATTATGATGTACAGCCAGCCGATCCTTACGAGCTCTGGAATTCCCCGCCCTTTGAGCCGGTAATCAAAAATGACCGTATCTATGCACGAGGTGCATGCGACGACAAGGGACAGTTTTATATGCATATCAAAGCATTGGAAACGATGCTGGCCACCAATTCCCTGGCATGCAATGTAAAAATGATGATCGAGGGCGAAGAAGAAATCGGATCTTCAAATCTGGGTGCATTTGTAAGCGAGCACAAGGACATGCTGAAATGTGATACCATCCTGATATCCGATACCAGCATCATCGCAAACGATGTCCCGTCCATAGAAACAGGGCTCCGTGGTCTGACTTATGTGGAAGTAGAAGTAGTAGGCGCGAATCGGGACTTGCATTCAGGCGTTTATGGCGGTGGCGTTGCCAATCCGGTAAATGTTTTATGTGAAATGATCGCGTCGCTGAAAGACGAAAACGGCCACATCACAATTCCAGGTTTTTACAGCAAAGTGGAAGAACTGACACCCGGACAGCGAGCAGCTTTAAATTCAGCTCCGTTTGATCTGGAAGAATACAAGCGGGACCTAGGCATTGAAGACATCCAGGGCGAAGTAGGATATTCCACTATTGAACGGACTTCAGTTCGCCCTACGCTGGACGTGAATGGAATATGGGGAGGTTACACAGGTGAAGGCGCAAAAACAGTTTTGCCTTCGAAAGCCAATGCAAAAATATCCATGCGGCTGGTTCCGAATCAAACAGATGAAGATACTCTTGAGTTATTTACGAAACACTTTGAATCCATTGCCCCGGCTTCGGTGAAGGTAACGGTTACTCCTCATCATGGAGGTCTTCCCTACGTTACTCCGACGGATTCCGTAGAATATAAGGCTGCCGAAATGGCAATGGAAGAATCTTTTGGTAAAAAGCCTATACCCACGCGGGGAGGAGGAAGTATTCCGATTGTGGCGCTTTTTGAGCAGGAACTTGGCAGAAAAAGCATCCTGATGGGCTTCGGCTTGGATATTGATGCCCTGCATTCACCTAACGAAAGCTATGGGCTATTCAATTATTATAAAGGAATTGAGACGATCCCGTTATTTTTCAAACACTATGCGAAATTGAAAAAATGATCGGTTCAGAAGCCGGGCGGCTATCGGCTTGCCCGGCTTTGTACTATCTTTTCCGGCGCTGCTCCCGTTTCATTTTCTTTAAATTGGCAATCGCAGCTTTCGCTTCCTTATCCTGGCTCGACTTCTTATCCGCCTTATCATCCGCCAATTTATAGTATTTCAGCGCCTCATCGTAATCTTTTTTGGTTTCTGCAATCTTGCCCAGCCCAATCAGTGACGAGATATAATAACCAGCGTTGAGAGAGTTGGTCTGAGCTGAAAACTCAATTGCTTTCTGATAATACTGCGCGGCAAGATCGTAATTGCGATGGTATTGCATGTTGTAGTAAGCCAGGACATACGCCGCATTTCTTCCGCTAACCCCTTCATATCCAGGCATACCTTTGCCAATTTTATCAAGAATATTCTGGGCTGCCTTTTCTGCCTCTGCCATTTTTCCAGTTACAAAGGCTGTTCTGCAAAAGTACCTTTCAAAATATGGATTGTTAGGAAAAGTCTGCCACATATACTTAGCCATTTCATAAGCTTTTCCATACTCATTTTCCATGCTGTAAATCTGCAGTAAAAAATACCTCGCTTCTACCCGCGTGTAAAAAGCATTGTTCCCTACTTTTTCAAGCTGTTTTTCACCAAGCTTTTTATTGCCTTTTGGAAAAAGCGCCATCACAGGCCTCAGAATCGGATATTCTTTGGGGACCCACTCTGCATAATAATTATACAAACCGTCGCCAAAAAGCAATTCCGGGCTCAGATCACCATTTCCTTTACATTGTTCAAAATATTTAAGGGATTTTTTCCCGGCAAAAGCTGCTTTTGTCCAGCTCTCCCGCTCGGCATATAGCCGTCCTTTGAATGCATATGCTGCCGCCAGGAAAAAAGCAGATTCCACTTTATTTTTCTCCACGTCATATAACTCTTCCGCCAGCGCAATGGTCGAGTCCATCTGTGCCAGAAAAGCTTTATCATGCGATTCATTATCCGTGTTCGGTACGATTTTCCACCACTCGGAAAGGCCCATCAGAAAATGGGGCATAGGATGCTTTGGGTAGCGATATTTGAGCCACCTGAACTCTGCATCCGCTTCCGCAAACTTATAATTGTAAAGCATATTGATAGCTTCCGTTGACTCGATTTGTACGCTCGGGTTTTTCAGGATCATATCATAATTCTTGTCCAGATCGGCAGAAGAATATAGCTGAGCCGAGACAGAATGAATGGCAATTACAGTTAAGAAACAGAATGTTATGGTGTTAAAAATTAAACTTTTCATGTCAGGGATAAAATCTGTCCTATTTAACGCCGGATTCGAATTTTACGTTTGCGGGCTGTCGGGTTTTTGAAAAAAGAGTTAATATTGATCCTCAGAGCTTTTAACGTTACGGCACTTCCTTATGATTAACATACTGGACAAAACATTTGTCCCATTTATTTCCAGGCAATCGATTGAAAACCGGGTATTGGAACTCTCGGCCATGATCAGTAAAGATTATGAAGGCCGCTGCCCGTTATTCCTCGTGGTTTTGAACGGTGCATTTCTTTTTGCCGGGGAACTCGTCAAGCATATTCCTTTGACCTGCGAAATTACATTTATCCGGCTTTCATCCTATTCACAAACCGAATCGACTGGAAAAGTAAAGGAAATCATAGGTCTGGACAACAACATTGAAAACCGCGACATCATTATTATCGAAGATATTGTGGATACCGGCCTGACCATTGCACAGTTATTAAAACAAATTGAAGATAAGAAACCGAAGTCTGTCGAAATTGCCACTTTACTACATAAGCCGGAAGCACTTAAAACGCCTGTTGCAATGCGCTACATCGGCTTTGAGATTGAAAACAAGTTTGTTGTCGGGTATGGTCTTGATTATGATGGGATCGGCCGTAACCTGGATTCAATATATGTTTTAGCCTGACCCTTTTTAAAAGTAGTAATTGCCGACCGGGCACCTTTTGAATTTTAGAGACAATCTGCATAATATGAATATACAATTTTTTGGAGCCGCAAGAACTGTTACAGGAAGCAAACATTTGATTACTACCGAAAAGGGAACAAAAATCCTTCTTGACTGCGGATTGTTTCAGGGGATACAAACAGATGAATTCAATCAGCGTTTCGGGTTTAAGCCGGCCGAAGTTAACTATCTGATTTTGTCCCACGCACATATTGACCATTCTGGATTGATTCCGAGACTTGTAAAACAAGGTTTCAACGGTCCCATATATTGTACATCTGCAACAGCCGACCTTTGCCGCGTGATGCTGCTCGATAGTGCCCATATCCAGGAAAAAGATCTGGAAAGAATTAACCGGAGACGCGAAAAACAGGGCAGGCCGCTGCTGGAAGAACTTTATGACTCTGAAGATGCGGCGAAAGCGTTGAACCTTTTTAAAACAGTCCGTTACGGACAACCATTTTTTCTTGGCGAAAGTAACGAAGTAGAAGTTATCCTGACCGACGCGGCTCATTTGCTTGGGAGCGCCGCGGTCCACCTTACTATTCCTGACAGTGGAGCATTCAAACAGCTAACATTTACAGGCGACATTGGCCGGCCGGAAGATCGCATTTTACGCAAGCCTGATGTTTTTCCACAGGCGGATATTATTATCTGCGAGTCTACCTATGGAGACAGGCTGCACGAAAAAGAAACAGATATGCATGCACATCTCCTGGAAATTGTACATCAGACCTGTGTTGTCAGAAGAGGAAAACTGATCATTCCTGCCTTCGCCATCGACCGCACCCAGGAATTGATCTATGCATTGGATCAGTTGTCAAGTTCCGGAAAATTACCTCAGATCCCGGTTTATATCGACAGTCCCCTTGCCATCCGTGCGACCAAAATCATGAAGGAGCACGACGAATGTTTCAATCCTGAAATCCTGGACTACATTGAGAAAGACGGAGATGCTTTTGCCTTTCCATACTTGCATTACATATCAAGTGCCGACGAATCTATTGCGCTTAATGATAAACAAGAACCTTGTATCATTATTTCCGCATCGGGAATGGCCGAGGCCGGGCGTATCAAGCATCACATCAAAAACAATATTGGTGATCCGAAATCAACCATTCTGCTGGTGGGGTATGCATCCTCCAACACATTGGCTGGTGCGTTGAAAAGGGGAGACAGGGAGGTTAACATCTTCGGGGAGCAATTTGAGGTACGGTGCCAGGTTTCGAGTATGGATTCTTTTTCCGGCCATGGCGATTACAATGAAATGCTCGAATTTCTGTCCTGCCAGAGCCCAGAGCGCGTCAGAAAAGTATTTCTAGTACATGGAGAATATAAAACCCAGATTTCTTTCAAGCTAAAACTCGAAAAAGCGGGTTACAAGGATGTGCATATCCCGGCATTGTATGAAAATGTGATTATTTAATTAATCATCTTTACCCTAACACTTGGAAAGTCGGTTACATTATTACTATTTTTGCCCACCAGATTTTCATGCCGAAGTGGTGAAATTGGTAGACACGCACGTTTCAGAGGCGTGTGGGGGTTGCCCTGTGTGGGTTCGAGTCCCATCTTCGGCACAAAATGCCGTTCCTGTTTTCAGGAATGGCATTTTTACTTTTCAGGACAGTTTCAAAAAATGATCCATGAAATATCCCAACCGCCTTTCTTCCGGAGCAAATAACACGGTTATAACACTGTCCGATTTGGAAGTCGCCAAGCTATTTCTTGACGATACACGCTCAGATATTGGCTCGGAGGCGGAAAAAATGAAATTTGCAAATTCCGTCAACGGTCTGGTCGTAAAGTTTATCCGCCTTGATTTTCACGAAGATTTGCAGGCAGAAATGCTGGTGATGGAGCGTTTGAAACCAATGGATTTTCGCGCTTATGAGGTCGAAATCCGCGAGCTATGGCTGGATGTTTTTGAAGACCAGCTGAAAATGCTTCACAAAGCTGGGTTTGTTCACCGCGATCTACGCCGTCCCTCAGGTATCGGAGGGTTATATTACGACAATATTTTATTGACTGACAGCGGGTTAAGGTTAATTGATGTTGGTATTTCGGCCCTGAGAGAACAAGTCGGAGCAAAGATTTTTGATAAGTACCTGGAAACCGAGCGCTCGGAAATGAATGTTTTCAGAGAATATTTTCTCAACCGGTAGGATTTTTACCTTCTTTTTTCTCCCGTACCCGCTTCACCACTCGCACCGCAGTCATAATCACAATTGCAAATACGACCAGTCCCAGAACACCCCAGAGCCAATCGACGGTATTTTTCAATACGACCAGAAATACGATTGAAAACAAGAAAATGGTTGCTACCTCATTAAAAAGTCTGAGCTGAAACGAGGCGAACCTGAATTTCCCCTGGCGGAGCTCCAACAATATTTTACGGGTGAAAGAATGGTATCCTAGCAGCCCTAGTACAAAAAGCAACTTCAGTTTCATCCAGTCCTGTTCGAGCCAGGCCGGGTTTATGTAGAGCATGATCGAGCCAAATATCAGCGCCGCCCAGCATGCAGGTGTCATGATCGCGTTCCAGAGCAGCTTTTCCATCTTTGTAAACTGTGCGATTAGTATACCACGCTCAGGCTCCGGCTTATCTTTCGCCTCGGTATGATACACAAATAAACGGGGCATATAAAAAAGCCCGGCGAACCAGCTGACAACAAAAATGATATGAAGGGCTTTGAAGTGGAGATAGGTCATGATAGCATCTTTTTCGTCCCAAATTTCGTAAATATCCAATGAATACCGGCATAAACTTTCTTTGTCGGTTAATCGTTTAGTACGCAAGAAGTAATCTCCATTCATATCATGAGAACCACCATTCCGTTTTTTACATTTATATTTTTGTGCTGCATGGTCATTGTGTCGTGCGCACAGCCGGAAAAAAAACAAAAGAAAAACATGAACAAGGAAACAGGTGCGACCGCACTTGATGAAACCAACGTTGATACCTCGAATACTGAAATTGCAACTTTTGGAACCGGATGTTTCTGGTGTACAGAAGCAGTAATGGAATCCCTCGACGGTGTAAAAAAAGTTGTGTCGGGTTATTCAGGCGGGCATGACCCGAAACCCACGTATAAAGAAGTGTGTACCGGAAATACCGGCCATGCCGAATGCGTAGAAGTCACTTTCGACCCCAAAGTGGTCAGTTATGCTGATCTTCTTGAGGCGTTTTTCCGTAGCCACGACCCTACATCGCTGAACAAACAGGGCAATGATATTGGAACACAGTATCGTTCTGTTATTTTTTATCACAATGATGAACAAAAGCAGCTTGCGGTGCAGGCGAAAACAGAACTGGACAAGTCCGGAGCATATGGAAAACCGATTGTGACCGAGATTACCAAAGCCGTAACGTTTTATCAGGCAGAAGATTACCACCAAAATTATTTTGCGAACAATCCGGACCAGGGATATTGCGCATTTGTGATCGCGCCCAAACTGGATAAATTCAAGAAGGTTTTCAAGGATAAGTTGCGAAAGAATATCTGACATAAATGCCTTTGAAATAGGCTAAGGATCCTTTCACCATATTTATTTCTCCGTATAATAACTAAGAATGGCACAAGTTTTGAAGCATTGAAATAAAGGCTTTAATTTGTGCCATTATTACTTTAACAATAACTAATTCTATTTGCGATGAAAAAGACTTTATTAATGATTGTAGTTGTTGCAGCTCTCATGAGCGTAGCGTCCGGCAAAGCTTTTGCCCAATATGAAAAAGGCGACAAACTTCTGAATGTTGGAATTGGACTAGGCTCTTATTACGGAGGTGGTGTTGCTGTCGGCGCGGCGTTCGAATACGGTGTTACGGATTTTATTAGTGTAGGTGCTCAAGCGGACTTCTATACATGGGGCTATAACTGGGGAAGCGGATACAAATATCGTTATACTTTTCTTCCGATAGCTGCAAGAGGTTCTTACCACTTCGGTAAACATTTTTTACAAGTAGAAAAACTTGACCTTTACGCAGGAGCCTCGCTTGGTTACTACATTTCAAGCTATAAAGCCGACACCCCTTTCGGAGGATCTTATAGCGACTCGTATGGCAGCAAAGTTCTATTTGGTGTTTTTGGTGGCGGAAGGTATTATTTCAAACCAAATATGGCCGCATTTGCAGAAGTTGGATATAACGTAACTCCGTTGAAGGTCGGTATCACTTTCAAATTCTAAGTACACACAAAATCCACAAAAAAAGCGGTGCAAGACTTGATCCTGCACCGCTTTTCTCATATTTAGCCCTTTCAGAATGTAACTTTTAAAGCGAGGTTGGCTGTACCGGTCATCACATTGAAACCCGGTGTAAAGTTGATTTGCAGTGGCTCTCTCCTTCTTAACAGCTCCCTTTTCACCCTGCTTGCCTTAGCACCGTTTTTACCCCCTTTTATAAAACCAACTGTTCCAAATGTCACCGCACTGGCAAATCCTCCAATCATCATCCAGGCACCGGTAACAGCCCTTTGCTGATCCTGATAACTGTTGTAATTTCCATTTGCATCAGTAGACGACGTGACTATCCCCGTTCCAATGGCGGCTACTAATGTTCCTATTGAGGTTCCGGCAATTCCCATGACCATCCCGGCCTTTGATTTTGATTTGTAATATTTGTAAATCGTCCTCAACCTGTCCGGTTCCAATGTCTGCAAATTAGCTTCAGATTTATTTCTCGCAACCGGTGCGGGTGCTGCCTGGGACGCAGGCGTAGTCGGCTGCGAAGGGGAATAGTAACCGGGAACTTCAAGCACAGCTTCAAACGTCTCCACTTCCCCGTTTCCGTATTTTATGGACGCAATTTCTGTTTTTCGTATCGAAAAAACCGGGCCGTCCGGATCAGTCAGCTTTTTGTATTTTACCACATTCTCATCTACTTCCTGAATAAGTACCTCCAGTTTGGAATTATCCCGCATGATAATTACGTCCGGTTTACGCGGAGGTGGCGTTTGTGCATTGGAAAAGCTGATCAGGCCGACCAGCAAAAAAACAGATAACCAAACAGACTTTAATGGTAATAGTGTTGATTTCATAAATGAAGGATTTATTTAACAAATTGATTAAAAGCGATCTCCTGGGTCAAATGCTGACTTCCATGCGGCGCCGGTTATTATACTCCGGATCCCTCATTTTGGTACTACTTTTTTCAGCCTATGAATTACGAAGTTCCAAATTACAAAAAAGCTACCGGCTCGATCGGTCTTCCCGCCGAAAATCAAACGCCGAATTTATTCAGCTGCTTCACAAGTACCTCAAAATCTTTTGGATACGGTGCTTCTATGCGAACACGCTCGCCATTCATCAGGGCAAAAGAAAGAGCATGTGCATGAAGCGCCACCCGCTGAATAAGTGGTTGCTCTTCGGTTTCCTTTTTCAGATTGAACTTGCGTTTAAGCGTCGATAAAAATATAGGCTCGCCACCATATTGCGGGTCACAAACGATGGGCGCTTTCAGACAGGACAGATGTATACGGATCTGGTGCATCCGGCCCGTGATTGGAATACATTCGATTAAGGTGTAGCCTCGATACACTTTCAATGTATTAAAAACCGTCTCAGCTACTTTTCCCTCTGCCCGGTCGATTTTTACCGCAGTGCCATTTTTCAGCGCTAGAATAGGCAGAAAAACAGATATGCCTTCCAGATTATGGATTCCGTTGGCAACTGCATGATAGCGTTTCGTCACTTCTCTATGTTCAAACTGCATGGCGAGATGACGGTATGCTTCCGGATTTTTGGCAAAAGCCAAAACCCCCGATGTTTCTTTATCCAGCCTGTGCGCAGCCTGAAGATTCGGATTATATTCCTTTGCAAGCCGCAATACACTTCCACCTCGATCAGCAGTTCTTTCGTCCAGCGTAGCCAGGTGCGGCGGTTTATTCACCAGAAGAAAATCGTCGTCCTCAAATAATATGATGTCTTTGAAATTAATTTTCATGAGTATTTTAATAAAAATAATCCGAATGAATTACCTGATAACAGTAGTTCATTCGGATCAATATTGGTATCAAATGTTTTTTATCTCTGGTATTCCGGCTGCAAAGATAAGCTATTTAGTTTACACCAACTCGCTCACTTTGGTTGGATTAGGATTGATGGTATCGGATTCGATCAAACCGTCACGAAGCCGCACGATCCGGTGCGCGTAATGCGCGATATCCTCCTCATGCGTGACCATCACAATCGTATTTCCTTTGCTATATAACTGATCAAACAAATCCATGATCTCATAGGATGTTTTGGAATCCAGGTTTCCCGTAGGCTCATCCGCAAGCAGGATACTGGGATCATTAACAAGTGCCCGCGCAATAGCTACCCGCTGCCGCTGTCCACCCGAAAGTTCATTGGGCTTATGTCCGGCCCTGTTCTCCAGCCCCACATTTTTCAGCGACAACATGGCTTTCTCTGTCCTGTCAGATTTACTTAAACCCGCGTAAATCAGCGGCAGAGCCACATTATCCAGGGACGACATTCTGGGAAGCAGGTTAAACGTCTGAAATACAAACCCTATTTCCTTGTTTCTTATTTCGGCTAGTTCGCTTTCCGTCATGTCGCTTACGTCCTTATTGTTCAAAACATATCTGCCGGTGGTGGGTGTGTCAAGGCATCCGATGATATTCATCAAAGTAGATTTTCCTGAACCCGACGGTCCCATAAACGCCACATATTCTCCCCTGTTAACCGAGATCGTCACGGATTTCAGCGCCTGTATCACTTCGCTACCCATGACGTAGCGCTTCGAAATTTCGTTGGTTTCTATAATTTTCATGAAAACCTTATTTTATAAACATGGACAGAATAGATTGTAATTGATAAGCGGCTGTTTCTTCTCCTCAGGCAGATGCCGATATTCTTTGGAAATATGTATTTACAAACAATCCAATGAGAATTATGGCAGAAGAAATGTACTCGTATTCTATTTCTCCTTGATTTTTCCAAAGACTTTTTTTAGTAAAATGAGCGACAGATTCAGAATCGGTTACCGTCCATTTGTTTCTTTTCCAGGACCCGAACTTCCATTGATATTCGTTATCCTGATAAACAATGGTGGCATTGCCATTCCACATGTTATACTCGATCCTACCAAGTTCCCGCTCGCCTTCAATGCTGAGAATTTGAGTATGCCTTTTCCAGAATCCGCGGGTCTTGAAACGAAGCATGTGGCCATCCAGCTCCCCATAAGCATTGTCTTTCCAGTTGCTTACTTTCAGAAGTCCCGCAAGAACCTTTCCCCTGAAAATACGGGTTTCATTTCCGGTAAAAGTGGATTTCCAAATTAATTGCATTTTGGTAAGGCTGATCCCTTTAAATGATAGCTAAAATATTAAATCATTGAAATTCTGCCCGTTGTTTTTCGATAAGAGCACGCATCGGCTGATAGCGATTTAGAAATAGCTGATAGTCGGCTGCGGAGGCCAGTTGCCTGACTTTTTCCACGCCTTCGTCTCCCTGAGACATTAACCCCTGATCCAGGCTAAGATAGGCATATTGTTCCCAGATCTGCGGGGCATATTCATTGAACCGTAATGCGTTAACAACCAGCCGGTAAGCTTTTGTAGTTTGTTTGGCCTGACGGTAATAGGTCGCCGCCGCGGCTACAACGTGGGAATCAAATGGGTTCGAAATCATAGCCCGCTGGAAATTTTTATCCGAAGGTGATTTTCGCGCAACCTGTAGTAAAGAATCTGTTGCTGAAACAGGTTTGACACCCGAAAAAAGCGTTTTCTTCAATTGATCGATCGCCGGACTTTTCTCTTTTTCCTGAATTTTGTCCAGCAAAATAACTGCTACTTCTTTTTTGTCAGACAAAGCATTTGCAACAGCCATGCCCAGTGTACCTTCCGTGCCTTCCACCACAGACAATGATTCTATCGCCTTGTTATATAGCCCAAGCTGCAGTAACCAATGACCCAAAACCTTGTGATACAAGTCGCTTTTTTCGTCCTCCTCTCCTGCCCAGGCCGAAAGTGTTTCCAATGCTTTAAGCTTATCCCCGCTGTAAAACTGAGCGTAAAGTGATGCAAACGACAGGTCGCCGGAAAGGACAGGATTTTTCACCGCCAGCTTCGGCAATAAGGTCGCCGGCATACTGTCCTGCCTGGCCTGATTCCTGGTATAATTCAAAAGATAAGCCAAACCAGAGACACTCAGTAACGAGTCCTTCGGTACAGATTCACTCAAAAAAGCCTCTTTTGGAAACTTCTGCCGGAGATTCTGGACCGCAAGCCAGTTTGCCTGCCAGGAAAGATAGCTATGTTTCTCCATGTTTGCAGCAAGAGAGTCCAGCAAAGCCGGATCAGTACTTTTAGCCATAATTGCCAGCAAATTTGTGGCAGGAATTTCATTCCGCTTTGTATTTCCCTCAGCTTTTTGCAAATAATAATAAGCAGAATCCGCAACATTGGTACGGGAATAAAGCATGCCCAGGTTATTCAGCAATTCCCCGCTTTTGGGAAATTTGCCGATACCTTCCTGCAAACTGTAAACGGCGTCGAAAAAAAGATTTTCTTGTGTTAATATGCCGCTAAGTCCTGCGTAAGCCTGTGGCGATGGATTTTTGAGCAGTGATTGTCTGAAATAATATGCAGCCGCATTATGGTCTCCCTGCCGGAGGGCCAGCGAAGCCAGTGCGTAGTTGGATTTATGGTTTTGATATTCCTGCTGCAGCGCCAGTTTATAATATTGCTCGGCCAGCGGAAATTCATCGGAAGCCGCATGTAAATCGCCCAATCCATTAAAATATCCGGCAATTGCCTGGTTAACAGGAAGTAGTTTTTGAATGGAAAATAAAACGACCACGCCAGCGAAACCAAACAAACGGGTTTGCGTGAGCCCGAAACGAAGTGGTTTGTACAGGACTTTATGAACCGCCAGTCCCTGCATGAAAAGCTGGTAAAAATTGACAAGAACGTAAAATAAGAAAAGGATGCCCATAGCCAGTTGCCCCTGTACTACTACATCTTCCAGGGATTCCAATACAGGATCATTGGCGGTTCCGGCTGCGTATGCGGTAAAAGCAGCTGCTATCATGAATAAACCGGCATACAACCAGAAACCCGTACCCCGAAAAGGAATAATTCCAGTGGAATCGGCTCTTTTTCGAAAGCCCCACAAACCCAGGATTGCCGACGCCAAAGCAAGGAAAACTGGACTGATCAGCGTAATATTCCAGTCAATTCGCATTGTATTTTTTAAATACATCAACAACAGCAAAAGCAGGTACAAAACACTGATCAATACAAAACGGGTGAGTCCCGGCTTGCCATTTGTTACGCTACCACTGGAACTGAGCCATACCAGTCCTGCCATGATCTCGGTAGAAATCATTAACAAAAATAAAACTGTCAGCAGCATCAGGAACGGGAAAGAATACGCCGCAGCAGTAATGGCCGGGAAAGCCGTTTTCGAGGAGAAATAAACGATGATTACCAGAAATGCGGAAACGCAGATCAGCCCGAGAATCCGGATCGCAATGCCCAGATCCGGCCGGAAAGCGTGGAAATAGTAGGTCAGCCCGACATAAAGCACCACAGCAAGCAAAAACAAAGACCTGTTTCCATCACCAAAAACATTTAATGTTTCAAGTCGTGAAAATGACAGCGCAAGGATGAATAAAGCCATTCCCGCCAGATACCAGAACCTCGGCATAGTTGACAGCGCAGCCAGAATAATGCAAAGGCCGACCAATATAAAAACCCAGAAAAGCCTGACGGTCAGAAAATCGGTTTCCATGACGGAGGCGGCGAAACTTTCTGTTACCAGATGTGACGGAACAGAGATTCCGTATTGCCATTGTCCAAGCTGCAATATGTCTGTGACAGTACTTACTTCGGACAATTCACTCAAAACATTCCAGCGGATTACGTTTCCAAGCGGGTCAAGAATCTTTGTGATAAAAAAAACGATTGCTAAAAATAGAATAGCCAAAGCCCAAACAGCCATTCTGCGTTCGGACGGAGACCATACTTTCCAGAAAAAAAGATCCTTCATAAATTTTTTTTAAACCCCATTCCGGAAAAATCAATATATTAATTTGAAAAAAGGGCCAGTTTCTAAAAAATATCCTATAAATGAGCTTGACAGCTATTGGTACTGACCAAATTATCTCCTACTTTTGCGGTCTGAAAAAAACCTCATTGAAGATAATCAAAATTATATAATGGCAAACGCGACAAACATAGGAAAAATTACGCAGGTAATTGGTCCGGTTGTAGACGTATCATTTGAGGACAGCGGACGTATTCCTGCTATTCTTGATGCGTTAGAAGTCATCAAAGCAAATGGTCAGAGAGTAGTTCTCGAATGCCAGCAGCACCTCGGTGAAGACCGGGTCCGTACCATCGCTATGGATAGTACGGAAGGTATGCAGCGCGGTATGGCAGTAACTCCGCTGGGATCACCAATCAAAATGCCAATCGGAGAAGGCATCAAAGGACGTCTTTTCAATGTAATCGGCGAAGCAATTGATGGTCTGACACCACTTGATAACTCTAACGGTATTTCTATCCACCGTTCAGCTCCTAAATTCGAGGATCTGGCTACGTCAACCGAAATTCTTTTCACAGGTATTAAAGTAATCGACTTGCTTGCACCTTATGTAAAAGGAGGTAAAATCGGTTTGTTTGGAGGTGCCGGTGTAGGTAAAACTGTCTTGATCCAGGAATTGATCAACAACATCGCGAAAGCTTATGCAGGTCTTTCGGTATTTGCCGGTGTCGGCGAGCGTACCCGTGAAGGAAATGACCTGATGCGTGAAATGATCGAAGCCGGTATTATCAAATACGGTGACGAGTTCAAGCACAGCATGGAAGAAGGCGGATGGGATATCTCCAAAGTGGATTACAATACACTGAAAGATTCTCAGGCTACTTTCGTCTTCGGACAAATGAACGAACCTCCTGGCGCACGTGCACGTGTGGCGCTTTCAGGTCTTACTATGGCGGAATACTTCCGTGATGGTGACGGTGAAGGACAGGGTCGCGATATTCTTTTCTTTATTGACAATATCTTCCGCTTTACGCAAGCTGGTTCAGAAGTATCGGCCCTTTTGGGACGTATGCCTTCTGCCGTGGGTTACCAGCCAACGCTGGCTACTGAAATGGGCCAGATGCAGGAACGTATCACATCTACAAAACGCGGTTCTATCACATCTGTACAGGCGGTATACGTACCTGCGGATGACTTGACTGACCCTGCTCCGGCAACAACATTTGCCCACTTGGATGCTACTACGGTATTGAGCCGTAAAGTATCTGAAAAAGGTATCTATCCTGCGGTGGATCCACTGGATTCGGCTTCACGGATTTTGAATGCTGAGACACTGGGTGCTGAGCATTACGATTGCGCACAGCGTGTAAAAAATATTCTCCAGCGTTACAAAGAATTGCAGGATATCATCGCGATCCTTGGTATGGAAGAGCTTTCCGACGAAGACAAGCTGGTTGTAAGCCGCGCACGTCGTGTGGAACGTTTCTTGTCACAGCCTTTCTTCGTTGCTGAGCAGTTCACAGGTTTGAAAGGGACATTGGTTGATATTAACGATACCATCAAAGGTTTCAACCTGATCATGGACGGAGGTTATGACCACCTTCCTGAAATGGCGTTCAACTTGGTAGGTACAATTGAGGACGCTCAGGCAAAAGGTGAGAAAATGCTCGCAGAAGCCAGCAGATAACAGCGAATCAGATATGCACTTAGAAATAATTACTCCAGATAAAAAAGTGTTTGCCGGTGAAGCGAACGCCGTTACCCTGCCGGGAACGGAAGGGCAGTTTCAGGTTTTAAACCGTCACGCACCCCTGGTAAGCACACTGGGCAAAGGAGATGTGGTTGTAGACACAGGAGCCGCCAAACAGACTTATATTATTGATGGAGGTGTTGTAGAAGTGCTCAACAATAAAGTACTGGTGTTGGCCGAAGCCGTGTTGTAACCCGGACCCGGAATAACAAAAAAAGCAGAAGCTGTTTGCACAGCTTCTGCTTTTTTTGTTATTGTACCTGGGCTAAATAACTCTCCAACTGGATTACATCGGCCGGCAGAATATCCATCAGAGTTTGTTCAATGTATCTAATTTTCTTACATTAGACTTGCGCATTACCAAAAATTAAACTATGGCTATCATACAAAACAAGCCTATGAGTAACCTGCAGGCAGAATTACTCAAGCTATACGCGAATGATCTGGATGAAAATGAATTAAAGGAAATTAAAGCTATCCTGGGAAAACACTTTGCAGAAAAGGCGACCGATGCAATGGATAAAATATGGGAAGAAAAAAGCCTGAGCAAGCAGGATATGGTAAATTGGACTAATGAACACAACCGCTACAAGGGTCGTAATTGATACAAATATTATCATTGCCAGTATCGGAAGAAAATCTCCATTTCGCTGGATTTTTGATGCCATTATTGAGGGTGAACTGATATTATGTGTTTCTAACTCAATTTTGTTAGAATACCGGGAAGTACTTGAACTAAAAACCAATGTTGACGTAGCCGAAAACATTTTAAATTTCCTCACGGTCCATCCTTTCGTGGAAAAATACGAAACATATTTCGATATGGCTTTGATAACTAAAGACCCCGACGATAATAAGTTCTGTGACTGCGCTTTTGCGGCAGGTGCAATTTTGATTAGCAACGATGGGCATTTCAAAATTCTGCATGAACTTGGTTTTCCCAATATTTCCTTGATGTCTCTCGAAATGTTTACTGAGTTTTGCGGAAAAAGTTAACACTACTCGTTCTACCAACTCACCTATACCTCCACCAATAAAATAATCGCATCCTGAGAAAGCGCCTCAAATTCTATAACTTCTGCATTTCTTAGCGACAAACCATCCCGCCGTTCCATCAGCCGGTTCTTGACTTCAAAAGCCCCTTCAATAACATATACGAAAACGCCATTTCCCGGATGTGAAACGGAATAAACACCCTCTTCCCGGCCTCCATATTTACCTGTGTAAATATTTACCTCGTCCTTTCCGCCACTGAAAACCGGTTGAAGGATGTTTTTGTGTAAAAGATTAAATTCGCTCAGCTGTTTGCTATGCATTGAATGTTCCGTACTTAACCTGATTTGCAGATAGTTGATCGTTTCTTGCGGATAAGGATTTATCAACATATAGGTCTGATCCGGATTTGCAAGGAATCTTAGCGCTTCTCCCGAATTCACAAAGTCCGCTGAACCTTTCTCCACATGAACCTCAATACCTCCGACCAGAGGGATCAAAACTATCTCGCAAAATTCATGAACCTTGATTTCATGCTCGCGTTGTGCCAGCAATGTTTCGTCATTAACCGCCAGCAATTTCCCAAACGCCTCTCTGCCTTCAGCCCGATAACCGGGAAAGTTGAATGTTCGAAAACTGCGGAAACCATCGGTTTGAAACAGCCCTCTCCGACTTTCCAGAAAAATCTGCGCTTCGATTTGAACATCCATGATATGCTAATTATCCGCTATTGGTAATCGATAGTTTTTGTAATACAAAAAGCCGACAGCCCTCTACGCAGTTACCACAATAGTATGGTTCAATTCAAATCCCGCCGAAACGCTTCCGGTTATCGTCGACATCTCGGTACTCACGCCATCGCCAAAAACATTGTCGCGCGCATTGGTAGTGTCTGCCTGTCCGTGGGTCGCATAAACGCCTTGGGCATAGACTACTTTGGATACGTCCTCAGGAAAAGCGATTTGTGTAACCAGCAGCGATTTTCCACTCGCATTATAAACGTGAACATGAATATGCGGAGCCCTGCCGGAGTACCATCCCGGATATATGCTGGTAAAAGTTACAAGTCCGTTTGCATCGGTCGTCTGCCTGCCCCTCAGGAAGTGTACACTCTGATAGTTAGTAGACTGCATCCCCGTACCTCCATATTCTGAATAATTTCCTGCCGCATCGCAATGCCAGATATCCACGAACGCGCTGGCCAAAGCAGCACAGCTATTGTTTTTATTTTGGATAATAATCTTAACCGTCAGTTTATTTCCAGTTCTATCCGAAGTTATATCATTGGTAACAAGCCCGCTTGGCGATTTGGTAGGAAACGGCCCTTCGGTTTCTGACGCCGTGGCTGTGCATGTGCCATTGGTAGTGCCGGTTGTAGTGCCGGTTTCGGATGAGGTTCCGGTAGGATCTACCGAGCTGTCTGAGCAACTGATCAGTGGGGCGATGGCCGCAAAACCCAATACTGAAAATCCTCTCTTTAAAAATTCTTTACGTTCCATATTTGCAACAGTTCTGTGATTTCTAACCTATATCGTGGAAATCAACCTCCTTGTTGCGACGGCTACGGTATGTATCGGTCAATAACCCGATTGTCCCGGTGAATGGGTAAAAGCCGAACTCATCTTGCCTTCCATTTTTCTATAAAATTCAGATAACTATCGCTGATCGTCAGTTCCCGTCCTGTTAACAATTTTACTTTTCTGTTTTGTATCGATTGAACGGACGCATATGGGACAATGTAACTTCTGTGAATGCGGCTGAAACGGTATTCCGGTAAAATTTCAAGTATACCTTTTAAAGACATCAATGTAAGTACCGGGTGCTTAATGCTCAGTAAATGGATCTTGATGTAATCCTCCATACTTTCAATAAACTCTATATCATCCAAAACGACCTTAACCATTTTGTACTCCGATCTCACGATAATAGAGCCGGCGACTTCTGGTTGGCGGGATCTTTTGTACTGAAACAGCTCCAGTGCTTTGGCTATCGCCTTCTCAAAACGTTCCTTACTGATAGGTTTCAACAAATAATCCAGTGCTTCCAGCTCAAAACCCTGATGCGCGTATTTCTTATGTGCGGTGGTGAAAATGACCATCGGCTTTTTATCGAGCTGGGCTACCAGCGCCAGCCCCGAAAGGTCCGGCATGTTGATATCCACAAAAAGCAAATCGACTGTGTTGCTTTTCAGATAAGCTGCACCTTCAATCGCATCGTCAAAAGTCTTTACCAGATCGATTGCAGGACATTCTGAAATATATTTCTCCAATAAATCAAGCGCAAGCGGCTCATCGTCAATCGCAACACATTTCATTTTGAAAAAAGCTTTAAATGCACAACAAAGGTTTTTTCGTTATTCTCAATTTTGAATTCGTAGCGCCCGGCATATAAAAAATCCAGACGTTTCTTAGTATTGGCTATACCTACTCCACTCCCGTTTTCAATCGTACCCTGATCGATAATCATATTTTCACAAAAAAAAGAGATCATCTCAGCGGTACTTTCAATACAGATCCTGATCAGCGAATCCCGGTGATTGCTTACTCCGAATTTAAATGCATTTTCTACGAATGTCATCATGATCAAAGGCGCCACTGCAGTATCCGTATCAGCTATTTTCAATTCCACATCCACTTTTGTCTTCTCGTTTAACCTCAATCTTTGCAGGTCTATATAGTTTTTAAGACATGCGATCTCGTCTTCCAGAGGTACATAATTCTCTGTTGCCTCTTCTGTGATATACCGCATCATTTTGGATAATTTTAAAATACTTGGCGCGGTATTATCATGTTTGCTGACAGCCAGCGAATAAATATTGTTAAGCGTATTAAAAAGAAAATGAGGGTTGATCTGGGCTTTAAAAAAAGACAACTCGGCCTGCGCCTTGTCTGCCTCCGACAGTATGGCCTTTCGCTCAGACAAGCGCCACTGCTCAGAAATCCTGATTGCCATCGCAACAACCCAGATAATAACAAACAATACCAGGCTCACAAAATCCACAGGAGCAGTTTGCCGGCGTGGTCCTGGCCGGTGCGGTGGCGGCATTCTTTCAAAACTGTGATCCGGAGGGGAATGTAATCGCTGAGGGTGATCAAATTCCTGGTTTCGGAATTTTTTAAAAATAAGATTTTCGAAAGGCTGTGTAAAATAAAAGACCACAAAACCGTTCACAAAGATCCCGGCGTAAATCCAATGCCTTTGTTTTAGAAACAACCCAGGAATTAAAAAACGGAGGTTAAGATAAAACAGCGCGAAATAAATTAGAAAGAACAGCCAGAATGAACCCGAAGTGAGTACTGCTACCTGCCTGCCCTGTTCAGCCTCCCTGGACATGATCGTAAAAGGCAGGCTGATAAAAAGCAGCCACCCCAGCAGGTGAAGAATCCAGAAATTCTTGGTCTTAAACATTACGGTTGTTCATTGTTAATCTTCCCGGCTGCAAATCATTACGAATATAGGCAGTTACAAAAAGAAAAAGTTTTCATATTTTCGGAAAAGCACATTTTTCACTCCATCTATGCAGCAACCCTCTGCCAGGAACGAACTCTTCAAAATACTGGGCGTCGGTTTCGGGATCGCGGTCACCGTTGGCGGCACGATTGGTACTGGTATTCTACGAAAACCGGGGCCTATTGCCGCGCAGCTCGGAGACCCATGGCTTATTATGACATTGTGGGTGGCAGTAAGCCTCTATGCTTTTTTAGGGACTTTATGTACCATCGAACTCGGCACATCGGTGCCCAGGGCGGGCGCGTGGTATGTGTATGCGCAACGGGCATTTGGAAATTACGCCGGTTTTGTTGTCGGTATAAACAGCTGGCTGGGGACATGCTCGGCTTTGGGATTCGGTGTGTATACCATGAGCGAATACCTCGCGCTTTTGATCCCTTCGCTGGTAGGTTACGAACCCTATACAGCGGCAGCCATCCTTTTGGTTCTGACCGGCATACACTGGGTCGGACTGGCGCTGGCGAGTAGTTTTCAGAATGTAATGAGCGTACTCAAAGGTATCGGGCTGTTCCTGTTCGTGGCGGTATGTTATATGTATGGCGATGAAATTTCTACCGAACAAACCCGGCTCACCACCAGCCGCATCATACAAACCGGCAGCTGGATAGCTCCTGTCATCTTTTCATTGCAGGCTATTTTTTATACCTACGACGGCTGGCATACCGCTGCCTATTTCTCGGAGGAAGATAAGGACCCTTCCAAAAACCTTCCTAAATCCATGATCGGGGGTGTTTTGCTCATCATTGCCATTTATCTGCTGTGTAACCTGGCGATTCTCCACATTTTGCCCATGAGTGAATTGTCTGAATCCAAGCTAGCCGCCGCAGATGCAATCACACTGATTTTCGGAGAAGGTTCAGGAAAAATTGTAACCTTATTTCTGATGATCTCTATTCTGGGGATTGTGAATGCACAGCTGCTTTTTAATCCCCGTGTTTTGTATTCCATGAGCCGCGACGGGCTTTTTTTCAGAGGCGGGACAAAGGTCAATAAAGGAGGGACACCTTCTTTCGCCATGCTGGTAACATCCGGCGTAGCCATTACCCTCATCCTGATCGGAAAAGAGGCCTGTGAAAAACTTTCCGATATCGCTACATTCTTTTTTGTGCTGGGCTACACTTCCGGCTTCGCGTCCCTGCTGGCACTCCGGAAAAAAGAGCCGCTTCTCCCCCGCCCCTGGAAAGTTCCGGCCTATCCTTTTTTGCCGATTTTAATGCTGATCTGCTCACTGGCTTTTCTGGTGAGCGCGGTGGTGCAGGACCTGGGGAGCAGTCAGTATTCATTGCTTTTTCTGGTGATCAGCTACCCGCTTTACTTGCTGGTAAGCCGTCTGAACAGATAAAATAATACTATTCTTTTTCAGTAAAATAATAAATTGCGCGGGACCAACGTAGACCATGATGATCTCTTATGCCACTCTGTTCAGGAAAATCCCTTTGATCCCAACTGTTCTGGTACTTCTGCTGGCTGCATTTCAGTGGGCTGATGATGATTTTACGGGACAAATCGCCGCCAGATTACAAAAATACAGACAGGCGTTTCCACAGGAAAAAGCCTACCTGCACCTGGACAAGCCGTATTACGTCGTCGGAGATACGCTATGGTTTGCGGGTTATCTGACAGAAGCTTCTCTCCACCAGGCCGATAGTGCCAGTAATCTGCTATATGTGGGTCTTATCGACCAGCGCACAGGAAAAAACGTGGCGTTGCGCCGGGTACAGCTTAGCGGGGGAATTGGGCACGGTGATATTGCACTCGCGGATTCTATCGCGCCAGGGCCATACACTATACGGGCGTACACCAACTGGATGCGCAATTTTTCAGAGGATTTCATTTTCAAAAAAGATATTTATCTTTTTGATGAAACGGGAACCCCCGCCTCCTCCGCATCATCAAAAACAGACCTTCAGTTTTTCGCCGAAGGAGGGCATCTTGTCGCAGGTATTAACACACGTATCGCATTCAAGGCAATAGACGGCGACGGGCTTGGAACGGATGCGGAAGGTTTCATCCTCGATCAGCAAAAGGATACCGTTGCAACTTTTAAAAGCCAGCACCTTGGTATGGGCAGGTTTCAGTTTGAACCCGCTCCCGGAAAAATTTATACTGCATTTCTCCGGAATAAAAATGGCGGCACCACTCGTTTTGACTTCCCGAAAGTAGAAGAATCAGGTTTTACAATGATGGTCGACAACCTTTCCAATCCTCTAAAAATGAAGATACTGGCCTATTGCAAGCTTCCTGGATCAAAAGAAAATCCGGTGCATGTCGTAGGTCATTCCAGAGGAATTGTGGCGTTTGTGGCGAAGGGTAAAATCTCTGACAAAGGTCTCGTAATGAGTATCCCCACCACCGATCTGCCTGACGGAATTACGCACCTGACACTTTTTAACGAACAGAACAAACCGGTTTCCGAAAGGCTGGTTTTCACAGACCATAGCCGAAGGCTGCGGGTGAGCCTTAATCCGACCAGAAAAACATACAAACCGAGGGAAAAAACCGAAGTAGAACTCACTGTGAGCGATTCGGCCGGTAACCCCGTGGAAACGAGCATTTCGGTTTCGGTTACAGATGCCAGCCAGATCGAGCAGCAACCAAACGATCAGAATTTAGTCTCTTACCTTAATTTATCGTCTGATTTAAAAGGTCACATAGAGCAGCCCGGATATTACTTTGATGCTGAAAAATCCGAACGGAAAATTTATGCAGATTACCTGATGATGACCCAGGGTTGGACAAGATTTCACTGGGACGATGTTTTTCGGGATTCGCTCCCCGAACCGCGTTACTTCGTAGAGCAAGGTATTTCTCTGGAAGGAGAAGCAAAGCGGTCGGGCAGAAAACTTTCCGACAAAACCATGCTCTCTGTTTACCTGAGTAGTGACAGTATTAACAGTTTTATGACCGCAGAAACAAATCAATCGGGGCGGTTCGCTATACATAACCTGGTCTTTTCTGACTCCCTTAATCTTCGGATTCAGGGTATGAACAAAAAGGGAAATCAGAATCTGTCTTTCACATTAAGTTTGTTCCAGCCTTTTTCAACCACCATGCAGAAGGTGCCGTTTTACCCGGTTACCGTAAATTCAATTCAGTTGAGCGAATATTTAAAAAGGGCGGCACAGGATCAGGAAATTGCAAGAAAAATACGGGAAAGCCGGGAAAGACTCTTACAGGAAGTAACCATCAAAGGCAAAAAAGAAACGCAACGGGACACCCGAAAGCTCTATAACAATGCCGATGCAAGTTTAAAAATCACACCGCAGATGGCTTCGTCAGCTATGTCTGTTCTGGATATGCTGGCTGGCAGAGTAGCTGGTGTTCAGGTGGTTGGCTCAGGCATGAATGCTTCTGTTTTCATTCGGGGAAACCGGGGCGAGCCTCAATTTGTCCTCGACGGTATGCCCGTTGATAAAGACCTGGTTACGAACCTGAATGTACAGGATATTGAGTCTATCGATGTATTGAAAGGGGCGTCCGCAGCGATATTCGGAAGCAGAGGCGGTAATGGCGTTATTTCCATCCTGACCAAAAGAGGCAATGAAAATTACGACTACTCACAGGAAATTGTACCTGGCGTTCTGATCTCTAAAATAGCGGGCTTTGATGTTCCAAGAGATTTTTATATGCCTGATTATCAAGTGAAAAAGCCACAAGACAACCGGCCAGATTACCGGTCGACGATATACTGGGCTCCCATGTTGAAAACAGGCAAAGACGGAAAAGTGAAGTTTCAGTATTTTAATACCGATGCGGCCACCCGTGTCGACATCCGGGCCGATGTGTTAAGCCCAGCCGGAATTCCGGGTTTTGCCAAATCGGGTTATACCGTTGAATAACTGATTTTCAGACAAGAATCCGCGGTTTTGGTCGTTAGTATTCTTGTTTGGATCGCTCTATGCGCAAATCATACAGACAAAAATTGATAACTTTGCTGTTTAATAAAGAAAATACGGCATTATATCTCACGACCTGATGGCACTCTATAAAATATGAGGACGGAATACTTAAAACTGGGCCTTCTTCTTTGTTTGCTGGCAACGATATGTGTGCAGCCGGCACAAGCGCAGCGTCGTAATAAAGATCGTGAGAAAGGGCCGGAGAAAACAGAAGCCACCAGCGTTCGACTGGAAGAAGAATCTCTTGCCACGGAAGGCATGAAGTTCATGATGAAAGACGAGCCTGCACGTGCGCTTCCCGTCTTCGAAAAATTAGTCCAGGCTAAAAGCCAGGATGGCGCAAGCCACTATTTGCTTGCCTCTGCCCTGCTCAAACTCGAACGTTTTGACGACGCCCTCGTTTCGTCAAAAAAAGCCTACGAACTCAATAAGGAAAACATATTTTTTGCGCAGCAGCTTGCAGAGCTATACGCAAAAAAAAGAAAGTACGCAGAAGCGGCTGAAATTTATGAAACGCTTTTGACCAAAAGCCCCGAGAATATTCAGTATGGAATTGAGTTGGCCGCAGTGTATGTGTTTAATGATCAGTTCGATAAGGCGATCAATACCTACAATGTTCTTGAAAAAACACTTGGGGTAACTGAAGAAATCACGCACCAGAAACAGCAGCTATATCTGAGACAAAATAATCTGGAGAAAGCACTTAGTGAAGCAAAAAAACTGATTGCATCCGAACCAGGCGAAGTGAGCTACCGGGTGGAACTGGCTGAAATGCTGATTGCGAATGACCGGATTGTGGAGGCTGTCAGCCCATTGGAAGATGCTCTTAAAATCAATCCTGATGAAGCCCAGGCACACGTATTGCTCGCCGACATTTACCGGAGAAACGGAGATGTTCAAAAATGCAACCAGGAATTAAAGCTCGTCTTTGCTAACCCCAATCTTGACGCGGATCCTAAAATCCGGGTATTAACCGGCTACCTCACGATGCTCAAGACCGAAGCAGAACTCGGGGACGCATTGGTTCTGGCCAAACAACTTTCTGATACTCACCCCAATGAGCCGCGCGTCAATGTGATTTATGCGGAATTGCTCATGCGGCAGAATAAAAAAGCCGAAGCCAGGGAAATGTTTATGAAAGCAGCGTTGGCAGATGGTTCCGTTTTTCAGGTTTGGGGAGCTATATTACAATTGGACAATGACCTCAACCAGCCGGACAGTCTGCTCGTCCACTCAGAAAAAGCGCTTGAATTGTTCCCGAACCAGGGTATGTTCTGGTATTCCAATGGAATTGCCAACCTGGTAAAGAAAAATTTCAAAGAGGCGATCTCGTCTCTTGAAGAAAGTCTGAAGCTGATGGATAAACCGGATATGATCCCATACATCAATGCCCAACTCGGTGATGCTTACAACGGTCTAGGTGAACATGCCAAATCAGATGCGGCATACGAGCTGGCCCTGCAGGGTAACCCGGATAATGATCATGTTTTGAACAATTATAGTTATTTCCTTTCCCTTCGTAAGGAAAAGCTGGACCTGGCGCTCAAAATGTCTGAAAAACTGGTAAATACCCACAAGGACAATCCTACCTACCTGGACACATACGCCTGGGTGTTATACATCCGGAAAGATTACAAAAAAGCCAAGGAGTATCTTGAAAAAGCCATGTTGGACAGCAGTGGTGTCAGTGGCACGATTGTTGAACATTATGGTGATGTGCTGTTCAAACTAGGTGAGCGGGACAATGCAGTGGCCCAGTGGAAAAAAGCCAAAAGAATGGGGGAAACCACTGAACTTCTTGATAAAAAAATAGCAACAGGCGCATTACATGAGCAATAAAATTACGGCGTGGTTGGTGGCCATGAGCTTTTTCTGGCTTACTGCCTGTCATAAACAGCGTGCAGCCAAGAACACAGATATTAAGTCCAGCGCAGATTCAGTTTTGGTCGACTCCTCTCCTGCTGCCTCAGATTCTTCGATAACAAAAGAAGCCGAAACAGTCGCACCTGTAAAGATCCAGGAAATTGCTTTCGATTACCTCGTCGCCAAATCAAAGTTCTCCTTTCAGAGTAAAACACAGGATTTTGACAATACGAATGTCAACATCCGGATGAAAAAAGATAGCCTGATATGGATTTCCGTGACCGGGATCGGCTTTGAAGTAGCAAGAGGATTGATCACCAAAGACTCTATCGTCTTTCTGGATAAGTTTCATAAGGAATATTTTGCATTCAATTATGAGCAGCTCAGCAAGAAATACAATTTCGACCTGAATTTTGCCCTTTTGCAGTCCATTATCATCGGTAACCTCCCCTTCCCACAAGAACCCGACGCGGAATTTACCAAAGAAGAAAACTTTTATGTACTTCGTCAAGCTCCGGAGCGACTGACAGTTGATAATTATATCGCCGGCGATAATTTGAAATTGACCCGCCTCAAGGCAACGGAAGTTCCCACCGAAAATACCTTTACTCTTGACTACGAAGATTTTAAGAACGTAAAAGACGTACTGTTTCCTTTCACAAGCCTGATTCGTTTAAGCATAAAGTCGGCAAAAGATCAGCAAGTCAGCCAAACCACCATGCGTATCAAACATAGCAAGGTCGATCTGGTGGATCAAAACCCGGGATTTCCATTTAATGTCCCGTCTTCCTACACGCGAAAGAGGTAAAATATACATTGCCGCCCATATCATAGGGCCAAAAACATGAAGTCTGCTTAACTTTGCCTGCCGTTATGGTTATTGGCCGCAAGAAAAACTAATATGCCCTTTCAAAATCCGTCTTTTTTCCGTGTATTCTTATTGTTGACTTTCCTGTTTTTGGTGGGAACAAGTGCATTTGCGCAAAAAACACGGGAACAGCTGGAGCGTGAAAAAAGTGAGAACCAGGGCAAAATCAGGGAGATTCAAAATATATTAAAACAAACATCTTCACAAAAAAACGTCAACCTAGGTCAGTTAAAGGCTTTAAATCAACAGATTAACACCTATAAGAAACAAATCGACCTGTTATCCGACGACCTGGAATTGCTGGATCGTGAATTAAAAGTGCTTGAAAAAAAGCGGCAGGAACTCGACAACAGCCTGGCCAAACTGAAGGAAGAATACGGACATATGATCTACGAGGCTTCCAAACGGAATGTTTATTTCAATCAATTGGTTTTTCTGTTTTCATCGGGCACTTTTAATCAGTTTGTATTACGATATAAATATCTCAAACAATACACCGACGCCAGAAAAGGCCAGGTGAAGGAGATGGAAGTTCTGCAGGAAAAACTGATCGCGGAACGTCGGCGTATTACTTCCAAGCAAAACCAGCAGAAAACAGTACTGGACACACGTATCACAGAAAACACAAAGCTGGAGGGTCTGAAAGTCAAGCAGAACGAAGTGATCCAGGAGCTATCCCAGAAGGAAGTAGAACTGAGAAAACAGATAGCGGAAAATAAACGGGCGACTGATTTACTGGAAGCCAATATCCGCCGGATTGCCGAAAGAGAAAGACGCGAAAGGATAGAGCGGGAAAGAAAAGAACGCGAGGAACGTGAGGCTCGCCGCCGCGCCGAGAGAGAAAGGATAGCAAGGGAAAATGCGGAACGCGAGAAAAAAGGCGAAGCAGCAGTGGTGGAAGTACCCAAAGAGGAAGAGCCAGTTGTGTCCAGTGGGATGAGCGAAGAAGAAACGACCCTGGCTTCCTCGTTCACAGCCTCCCAGTCACGGTTGCCGTGGCCGGTTAAAGGCTTCGTTTCGGGACATTTTGGCCAGCGGCCACATGCCGTTTTAAAGGGTGTGATGATTGATAATCTTGGTGTTGATATCCAGACCACGGCCGGAGAACCTGTACGTTCTGTTTACGACGGAATTGTACTCGATGTAACAGAAATGCCGGGCATGGGCAATGTAGTAGCGATTCAGCACGGAAATTACATGACCATTTATGCAAAAATGAATGGTGTGACCGTCAGGGCCGGGCAAAAAGTGAAGGCAAGGGAGAATATCGGAAGAGTTGCCACAGACAGTGACGGAACATCAGAACTGCAGTTCCAGATCTGGAAAAATACATCCCGGCTCAATCCGGAAAACTGGCTGATTAGCAGGTAGGGACATTTTTTGATCCCCTAGCCGCCCGACTATTCTAAAAAAAGTAACAGTACCCGAAAACCACCAAGAATATATGTCTATCCATACCCCAGATATTAAACGCGTAACGACTCACATTATCCAGGAAATGAAGACCCGAGGCGAGAAAATTTCTTGTCTTACCGCCTATGACTATTCGATGGCTGGCATTGTGGATGCTGCAGGTGTAGAGCTTATACTGGTGGGGGATTCGGCTTCGAATGTGATGGCGGGCCACGAAACTACTTTGCCGATTACTATTGATCAAATGATATATCACGCCACTTCTGTGGTAAGGGCCGTGAAACGGGCGCTGGTGGTTGTTGATCTTCCTTTTGGGTCATATCAGGGTAATTCCAGAGAAGCACTCAGTTCTGCGATCCGTATTATGAAAGAGTCGGGCGCACATGCCGTAAAATTGGAAGGCGGGCTGGAAATCAAAGATTCTATTACGCGGATTTTGAGCGCCGGCGTTCCTGTTATGGGGCATCTGGGACTTACACCGCAGTCAATATACAAATTTGGAACCTATACGGTCCGGGCCAAAGAGGATGTAGAAGCGCAAAAGTTAATGGACGATGCGAAAATGCTGGAAGAAGTCGGCTGCTTTTCGGTGGTTTTGGAAAAAATACCTTCATCTCTTACCAAAAAAGTTTCAGAAAGTATCAGCATTCCTACAGTTGGAATAGGTGCCGGGCCCCACGCTGATGGCCAGATCTTGGTGCTTCATGATTTGCTAGGCATAAATAAAGCATTTAAACCCAGATTTTTACGCCGGTATGCAGATCTCAATGGTGTCATGACAGACGCTATTTCCAATTATATTAAAGATGTAAAAGGCAAGTCATTTCCCAACGAAAAGGAATCATACTAACCTTTTTAAAAGTAAAGACCTATTTATATGGCTAGAAAATATTTCCAAGTAATATACGAAGACAATCATCTGGTCATTGTCAATAAAGAACCAGGCATACTGGTGCAGGGTGACGCAACCGGTGACAAGTGTCTCCTGGATATGGTGAAAGACTATATCAAAGAAACCTATCAGAAACCGGGAGCCGTTTTTTTGGGTACTGTGCATCGTTTGGACAGGCCTGTAAGCGGACTGGTCGTTTTCGCCCGCACTTCCAAAGCTTTGGAACGGATGAATGAAATCTTCCGCAAACGCGACGTCCAGAAAACATACTGGGCGGTTGTGAAAAACAGGCCTGCCGAGAAAAAAGGCAAGCTTGTACACTGGCTTTCCAAAGACGAAAAACGTAATGTAACAACTGCGTATGACTATGAGGCCCCCAATACACAGCGGGCTGAGCTGTCATATCGCTGGCTTGGAGAACTTAATAAGTTCAATTTACTGGAGGTTACGCCCGTAACCGGTCGTCCGCATCAGATCCGTGTGCAGCTGGCTTCCATGAACTGCCCGATACGCGGAGACGTCAAATACGGTTATCCGAAAGGAAACCCAGACGGAAGTATCAACCTTCATGCACGCCGTCTGTTCTTTGAACATCCTGTAAAAAAGGAGCCCATCATTTGCAAGGCAGGGCTACCAAATGACCCTTTCTGGGAAGAATTCCTCTCGCTGGATACAGAAGAAATCAAGCCCGAACATCTGGATTTCCTCTACGAATAAGCAATGATCGAAAAACTGAAACAGCGCTGGAAGGTCAGAAATGGGTGGGATGTGCTCATCATCCTCGCTGTTTTCGCGTGTACAGGTTTTTCTGTTTTGTATGTAAAACGTGCTTTGTTCGATCTCGCAGGCCTGACGGAGCAATCCCCAGGCTGGCTACGCTGGACTGTCAATATCCTCATCATTCTCCCTTTGTATCAGGTTATCCTGCTTGCCTGGGGCTGGGTATGGGGCAAATTTTCTTTTTTCTGGGAATTTGAGAAAAGGATGTTCAGCAGGATAGGAGGGATCTTTAAAAAGAAAAAGCGTGAAGTCTAATTTTCCAGCAGTTTTCTGTACACTTTCCTCGCATTGTCGTACGCGGTTTCAGCTGCTTTCTTTTCCGCGGCCCTGATATTCGGCTCCTTCATTTTCCAGCATTGATCCAGCGTCGCCAGGCACCATTCCACGCTTTTTTTCTCATCAATGGCTTTATTATCAACTTTTATAAAAACCGGATTGGTGTGTGAGCTTGCATAAATACGAAGCGCCATCCAACCAGATTTCACAACCGGGAAAGAAAACTTCACGTCGCTGATCTGCCCGTCGGCCGTGACAATGGCAGTATCCACAGCTGCTCCATTTACAATCAGTTCCACCCCAATATTCCTTGTTTTCCCAATTCTTGCACGTTCGATATCCCAGTATGGTTTCTCCGTCAGTGGCAATTTGGCCGTCGTTTCGCCAAGCTCATCCTGCTCAGCAGGCAGATATGCAGCTACTTTTGCGGTTACAGAAACTGTTTGTTTACCTGAAAGTGACAATTCACTATCATCCACGCCAGCCTCCTGTCCATTTACTTTGAAATCCATGATATGTGATTTCCCGTCTGAAACATAACTTCTGCCTTTTTGTAATGCCTCCACATACCGGTCATAGTTCAACGGTCCGTCGGATTTAAAATAACTTCTTGCCTGACCCACCCGGGCATCGGTAATGCATGGAAAATCTGTTTCACCGCTTAATTTCGTTTTAAATCCACAATTCAATGTGTGGTAATACATATTGAGTTCCCAGGGAGCCGGTGTATCGCCTGCGCTGTAAAAATCCACGAGGTTTTGGGTAACCGTCACAATGAATTCATTGGCCCCGATACCGTCCATTTTCGGCACAACGTAATTGGGGAGCTTGCTGGTAGGCTGCGCAGGTTCCAGCCCCCAGCCGGAATGCGCATATCCGACAACACCGCCCTGGGATTTCGCCCAGAACAAAACCGGGGCTGTCCAGCTTGGCCAATCCTCAATTTGGGTTGTCCCGGGATAATCATCCTCTTTAATCCGCAGAAGCACGATATGTCCGGAATGTGAGGAAGGAAAACCAGAAACTTCCACATCATTACGCATGATATTTTTTCGGTCGGACAGCGGATCGTCCTTTCCGGTAAAAAACGTTTTTTGATGATACCAGCTTGGTCCCCAGGCAAGGTTTGCGGCGATATTCAGGTCTTCTCCCAGTGCCTGCCGCCATATATCTTTCGGATTTACACCCTCCGTGGGGCTATCGTAGTGGCTGCATCCTGCTGCATGTACATGGTGGTCAGCACTGTACCACCCCAGCTTTGTCATTTGAATCCATCTTTTTAGCTGCAGCGAAATATCGAATGCATTGACATTCTCCGGAATTGTCACTTCACGGGTTTGCCTGACATATTCCGGGCCACGGCCGAAAGTAATTATATATTTTCCTGACGGCAACTGCACATGCTCACCATCGTTACGGTATATCTGAGGCTGAAAGAAAAAATCGGGGTACTCGTCAAAGGCAGCGACGCGGCGGGATGGAAGCGGATAAATCCCGGTGAACTTTCCGGAGACATGCTCCTGGCCGTCGGTAATAAGCAAAGAAGCCATAGCAGATGAACCATCATCGTCTTTGATACGCAATGTGACCTTTACAGAAGGTTTTATATTAAAAAGAATATGTGTGGAATTCCTGAAACCAATATCCTGAGAACCTTGCCCGACATTGTAACCAATCTCAGCCTCACGCTGACCAGAATCTTTACAATATACCTGAACTACTGCATATTCCAGTTTCAGGCCGGTCAGGCTAGGCTGTAAAGGCCTGCCCGTATACATTTGAATCTCAAGAAACCGGTTCGCGACCTGGCCAGGAGAAAGTTCATGTTCCTTTTTTACCTTGGATTCAAACGAAGGAGAGTGAAAGGGTTTGAGAGCATTTGGACTTTCCACCTGTAACTTCGCAGTAATGCCAGCCTCATTATTGACCTTGACCAGAAAACTGGTCCAGCCGCCTTGCACCAGCAGCGCTTTTGCCTGCCCGCGCTCCACCTTAACCCTGCCTTCGGGATTGATACCGACGATATTAAGACAATAAGGATCCAGAATTTCCTGGATTTCCGATACTGTTTTTTGATCAAACGGCTTGTTGCTCAATACTTTGATTTTATCCAGATCCACAGCCGACAATGAATTTCCCGAAAAAGACAATGCTTCCTGAAGACGCATCGCCTGAGCCAGCAAAGGTTGCGGCTCGACACCCGTGAGTGTATGCTGTGCAGGATGATGCTCGTGTTGCGCCAGCAAGAACAGAGGTAATAACAACTGGGTCAAAAACAGGACAGATTTTTTCATAGCTGTTTAATCATCGTTACCACAAAAAAGGTTTATAAAAGCCTGTGAATGCATTCCAAAGACATTTATAAACCTCGTTTACTGTTTCAGCTATTACTCTCTGTTCTGCCTGCGATTTAATTTCCAGGCTGAAAATCCCAGGTAAACCATACTGCCCCGCGCCCCTGATTTTTTGATAAGGCCGTTTAAGTTGCTGAATCCGAGAAAAACAGGACCAAAATGCCCGACCGCCCCCAAAGAGGGACGTTTGTTGCCTTTAATAAAAGAAACAGGAAAGGCGAAATCCGAATCCTCGTCCTCAAAGCGGGGAGTAATCGTAAAAGATTCCGGCTGATAAATGTCCAGCGACCGATTACTGTTTCCGTAGCGTTTGGTTTGGGACATATTGAGAAAAAAACCCTTTACCAGCTGAACATCTGCTTCCAGATGAATTGCCTGCGGCAGCTTCACATCCCTGCCAAAAACGGCACTCGTTTCAGCAGGAAACAGGGTCATAAACCCTTCCGGTCCCTTGTCACTGATGGTTTCCAGTTCTTTTTGTCCGATTACAGATTCCGGCTGCCGTCCTGTGATAACCCTGCTTTTGGAAGTCCGGTAACGAATTGATCCAATGTCGGTTAAAGAAGCACCCAGTCGAAAAAGGTAGGCCGGACTTTCATCAAATTTTTCCGTATCACTTTGCCAGAAAGAACCAAATTCATAGGATACGCCCAGATCGTAACCCCATCCGGTACCATATTTATCCGCATCGAAAAGATTTCCAATGCTCATTTTTTGGTTGGGAGCGCTGTAACCGCTTTCATAGGCGAGATCAGAAATAACCAATTCGCTGGACTCCGGGCTTCCGGCTAAGGGCCGGATCGAGAATTGACTGGCAGAGCCTGACAGATATCCAATCCGTGCGCCAAAAATACGTTTGACAGTGGCACCTATCCTCAACTTATGTGCATCCAGGTCCAGCAATTGAATACCATAGGACAAGCTTACATCTGAAAAACTCTGCTGCACAAGGTCAAAATCTCCCCACGATTCATTACTGGTAGCCGGGGTACTTTCGGTATCAAGTCTCTTGAAATATAAATTCCTGATCGCCTCGGGCATATTTTTTCCCTGCACAAAACCTCTGGTCCTGAACTGCACGGCCACCCCCTGATATTTCCCCAACGAAAATGACGCTGACGGCCAACGGATTTCGCTAACCAGAAATAACGGGTCCGCATGCATCAGTGAACCCATTGTCCGGGAACGGCCGTAAAGTTCCTTAGTAGAATGCGGCGCAAGGAGGGGGTAGAGTAGGGAATTCTTGCCGATAAACACAAAATACCTGTAGTTGATACTTCCTCCCAGCGCGCCGATATTGATCTGCCATTTGTGTTTCGGACCTCCCAAAACTGCCGGGTTATAGGTAGCGCGGTATAATCCTCCGTAATTGCTGGCTACAAGTCCGGGAATATCCTGTGCAAAAGTTGTCCCCGTAAACGTGCCAATTGTAATGATGAAGCTAAAAAGTGCGTTTTTCAAAGTTGAGTTTTGTTAGTTATCGCAAGTTTTCCGTCGGGGTTATAGCTAACCCACTCTTCTTCTATAAGCTGCCGTACAACCTGCAGGAGCACTTTTTCAGGAATATTTTCGAAAACCTGTCCAAATATCTGCGGAAGTACCGGGCCCGAACTTCTAAGATAGTCCAGAATCGCCTCCCCAATTTCCAGATCATTTCCAGCATCCTGTTTTTTATTTTTCAGACAGATATCGCAAACGCCGCATTCTTCAGCATCAAACTCATTAAAAAATTCCAGCAGAAGCAATGTCCGGCATATATGCGTATGTGTGGCGTAATGGATGGTGGCTTTCGCTTTCTGGCGGTCCCTTTCCCTCTTTTTTTCTATTTCAAAAACATTTATCGGCAACAGGGCCGCATCGTATCTTGGGGTGAGGAAGGTCAGCTGCGGTTTGTCCCTTCTTGGTTCGTAGTGCAGGATATCCCGCTCCATCAAAAAAGTCAGCTTTTTGACAATCTCAGGCTCCGGTGCGAAATAGATCTGAGCAAGTTCGTTTTCGGAAATTCTCACATACTCTGTGAAAAGTTCGCCTCCATAGATTCGGAGCAACAACTTGATAAACGAATCGATCTCCTTATACCGTATCTGGAAGTCGTATAACTGGCGGTTGTCGACCAGGAAATGTATCTTGGAAGCTTCATTGAAATTTTCGCTCAATTGCATAAAACCCTCTTCTTCCAAAAGTTTCAGCGCGTAATGTGTTTCATTTACCGGCAAACCGAATATTCCTGTAAACTCCTGGATATCAAAACTAAAACCTGCAAACTCACCACCGCCAACAGGAATTTTGTAATAATTGGCCAAAGCCTGGTATACTCTCCTCAAAACCTCGACCGCCGGATATTTCCTTTCAACACTTTCCGCGAGCTCTTCGAGATCTATTTTATTGAAAAGGGCCACGGCATATGCTTTTTTTTCATCGCGCCCTGCCCGCCCTGCTTCCTGATAATATGCTTCTAAACTATCCGGCAGGTCGAAGTGGATCACCGCCCGGACATCGGGCTTATCGATCCCCATTCCAAATGCATTGGTGGCAACAATGACGCGTACCTGGTTTTTAATCCAGGCCGACTGACGGTCGGAGCGTTCACGAAACGGCAATCCGGCATGGTAGCTTTGCGCGCTGATCCCCTGACGAACCAGCCAGTCGGCTAGTTCTTTGGTTCGTTTTCTTGTCCGGACATAAATAATTGCCGACCCTGATACGCTCTTTAAAACCTGAAGCAATTTTCTATCCTTACTTTCCTCCTGAAATGCAGAATAAGAGAGATTAGCCCGCGCGAAAGACTGCTTGAATACACGCGAATTGCGCATTTTCAGCTTGTCCAGGATATCTGCACGCACCTCTTCTGTGGCTGTTGCAGTAAGTGCCATTACCGGTACACCGGGAATAAGGTCCCGGAAATCAGAAATCATCAGGTAAGAAGGCCTGAAATCGTAGCCCCAGGCAGAAATACAATGCGCCTCATCGATCGCCAGCAAACAGATATCCATCTGTTTCGTCCGCTCGATCATGATATCCGTTCTCAACCTTTCCGGAGAAACGTATAAGAAACGCGTATTGCCGTGAATGCAATTGTCGAGGGTAATGTCTATTTCCGTCCGGCTCATTCCCGAGTGGATCGCCGCAGCGGCAATTCCCCGTTTTTTCAGCTGCTCAACCTGGTCTTTCATCAGAGCGATTAATGGGGTAACTACGATACAAACTCCCTCCATAGCCATAACCGGCACCTGAAAACAGATAGATTTCCCCCCACCGGTCGGCAGCAATACCAGCGCGTCAATCCCATTCAGCACCGTATTGATGGCATCTTCCTGAAATGGCCGAAACGAATCGTAACCCCAATAGCGCTTCAATACCGATCGAAGGTCAATCATCAGAATAGATTTGTATTTTTCCCTTTACAAAGTAATGTGATAATGTTTGTTATCTAAAAGCCGGAAATTGTTTACTTTGATTCTACATTACTCAAGTCCTCCATAAAAATGATATTGTCCATTTTCAGAAATGAAAAATACCAGGTATATCTATACTGGCTATTCACTATCAGCTTTATATTGATTACTTTCCTTCCCAGGTCACTGGACGATACTATGTTTATGGACGGACTGGCCTATGCATCAATCGCCCGTAATATGGCCATGGGGGTCGGATCTTTCTGGCGGCCGCATTTCGCCGATTCCTTCTGGCTGCCATACGATAATGGTGCGTTTTTTTCCGGACATCCCCCGCTACAATTCGGTATTCAGTCTGTTTTATTCAGAATATTTGGGGATACTACCGCTGTTGAAAATATCTATAATCTGATCGTACTGATCTGCAGTGTAGCCTTGATCGTGAGCATATGGCGAAAACTATTTGAGGGCCATCGCGCTCTGCAATCCTTCGCCTGGCTGCCGGTTTTGTGCTGGTACGGAATGATTACCGTTTGGTACAGCATTCCCAATAACTTCCTTGACAGTACCATGACTGTTTTTTGCCTGGCTTCCTGCTACTGCCAGCTTTTATTTTTTGCGTCGCGAGATGAGTACTCTGCCAAAAGTAATTTTCTGCAAGTTCTTGCGGGTATTTTCATTGTGCTGGCATTTCTTACGAAAGGTCCTGTCGGGTTGTTTCCACTTGCTTTTTCTATTTTGTATATTCTTGGTTATCAATATACAACATTAAAAAAAGCGGCGGTCAACACATTCGTGATGCTTGTTACATTTGGTATAACAATGGGGTTCATCCTTCTCTATAAGCCGGCATACCATTTTCTCAGCACCTATTTTAACGGTCAGGTTGTGCAGGCTTTATTGCAAAAAAGGGAAAAAACGGGTGTTGGCTGGACAGCTCATTTTTATCTTGTCCAGGAATTATTCCGAAATCTGATCCCACATTTCCTTGCACTTGCCGGGCTTTATACCATCGCTTTTTTCCTGAAACTGAGAATAAAGGTTTCTTCAGAAGTGGCGCGGGTAAGCAAGTTCGTCTTTTTAATCGCTTTTTCCGGGATTGCTCCTATGCTGATCAGTATCAAACAATATCCGCATTACCTGCTACCCTCTTTGCCGTTCGTGGCTATATTTTTCGCGTCTTTGTATGTTGAAAAAATAAACGACTTTATATTGTCAAAAAGGGAATTCAGCGTCGGAATTCTTTTAGCATCGATTTTGGTCAGCTGGGGAATTACTGTCAGGAAGCTTAATACACTTGAATCTAACGGCATGGCCTATAATATAAAAAAGATAAGCGGCTATGTTTCCAGATCGTCAACAGTAGGGATATGTCAGGAACTCTATCAGAATGCCGACATTCATACCTACTTCCAGCGATACCATCATTTATCCCTCACTACACAAACCAATTATACCAAATACATTATTGCTAATTCCTTCTGCCTGAATCAGTTCGATTTGAAGAAAGACGGCTTGATTACATTGCGGGATAATTTTTTCCTGGTCATCAAAAATCAGCGCATCAACCGCCTGAATGCCGGGTATCATAGTTTGGGCATGGAAATTCGCGGAAAGGCCAAACAGACAGGCCATTTATAAATATGTAAAAATATTATATTTGTTTTTGTCAATTTCAAATTGTCTCCATGCGCACGCTTATTTTCTTTATCAGTCTGTTCACGTTTTCAGGCTGCTCTGTTTCCCATTATTTGAAACGCGAATTAAAAAATTCCAAAGTCCTCAGCCAGCAACATACAGGGGTTTCGGTTTCCGGTCTGAACGGGAAAAAGCCGCTAGCTTCTTACCAGGAAAATAAATATTTCACGCCAGCATCCAACACAAAGTTATTCAGCTTTTACGCAGGATTATGTGCCCTTGGCGACTCCATTCCCGGATTAGAATATCTCGAATGGGGAGAGTTGCTGATCATCAGGGGTACCGGGGATCCCTCTCTTTTACATCCAGATTTGCCTCACAGTAAGGTCTTTGACTTCCTGAAAAACAGAAAGGACCAGATCTTTTTCACATCCTCTCATTTTGAAAACAAACGTTTCGGACCGGGGTGGAGCTGGAATGATTACAATGATTATTATCAGCCTGAAATTTCTTCTTTACCGGTTTATGGGAACATTGCCCGGTTTTCGGGAGAAGCTTCTCAAAACTATCAGGTTAATCCTGGATTCTGGAAAAAATCAATGATTTTTGATACAACCGCTTCTGGGATCGAACGTGAAGAATTTCAAAACCGCTTTCATCATTCCAGCCTGGTTGTACCTCAGGGCCTCATCCAGGACGTTCCCGTCAGAATGTCCGACCTTCTTACCGTTCAATTGCTGGGCGACACCCTGAAAAAGGAGATCAAACCGCTCAATATTCCACTGGATACTGAACTGAACAAAATTTACAGCATCCCTTCGGACTCTTTATACACCCGTATGATGCACGTAAGCGACAATATGCTGGCTGAACAGCTCATGTTGCTATATGCTTCTGCGAACGGTTTGCCATTGAACACCGAAAAGGCGATCGCCCACGCCATTGAACATCATCTGAGCGATCTGCCGGACCGTCCGGTGTGGCGTGACGGATCGGGGCTTAGCAGGTATAATCTGTTCACACCAAGGACTATAACTGCATTATTGCAAAAGATTTACGCCAAAATCCCTCGTGAACGATTATTTCAGATCCTTGCAACGGGAGGAAAAACAGGTACCATCAGAACTCTATTTAAAGATGAGCCACCTTTCATTTTTGCGAAGACGGGAAGCCTGAGTAATAACTATTGCCTGAGCGGTTACCTGACTACAAAAAAAGGTAAAACACTCGCATTCAGCTTTATGAATAACAATTTTACTGTTCCTACCGGTGAGGTACGAAAGGAGATTGAGCGAATACTGACTGGACTGCACCAGAAATTCTGACGCTATTTCTCATCCCAGGTTCTGCCTGTCCAATAGATTTTATTTTGCCCGTTTTTCCTGACAAGCAGGTAAATCTTATAGTGCCCCGGCTCAACAGTAGCTGTATGAAAACTTGCAATTCCCCCTTTTGCAAAATATGCCCACCGGCGAACCGTAGTTTTCAGTGGCGTGGCATATAGTGTCGGAGAGGCTGCATAAACATGATTTGCCGATTTCAATATTACATAAGCCCCATCGGAAAAGTCTTTTTCAACCTCAAAAATATCATTTGAAAAGCCAATAAAAATATTATCTCCCGATAGTGTCACTATGTCCGCCGGACGTATGCCGTCATACAGTATACGATCAGACTCTGACGTCGGGGTCCAGCCTTCTGCAAGCGGATCTGCGGATCCATAATAGCCCCTGATTTTCTCAAAATGTCTGTTATCCATCGAAAACATGCGGATGCCAAGCCAGTCGGGGTTGTACCTCGCGTTAAATTCCTGTGCAATGGCGGCATGACGGAAATTGACTGCTTTCGCGAAATTATCATGTAGAATAACCAGGTTCAATATAATCGTAAAAGGCAAGATAAATGCCAAGGCAACCCTTCTGGCGTTGACTCCTTCAACTGATAAGAAAGCCAGGTAAACAGCGATACACAACATTGGGGAATACATCCTGTAACGGCCTTTAAACATTCCCTCGAACGCATCTGACGGAATCCTCTTATATGTGAGAATCAGGGCAGTAATACCCACAAACATGGTCACGGACAAAGCAAACAAGAAGGTTTTATTCTGATATTCTGCTCTCTGCCGAAACGAATCCACTAGCAGAACAAACTGTTTTCGTAGTAAAATAAGAAAAACCGCAATCAGGAACATGCCGGCTATAACCCCGGTGTAGAACATGAAGACAGGTATGTCGTAAGCTGATAATGTCGCCAGAGACCCCAAAAAACCGAAGAAACCAAAAAAACCATCCCTCAACTGTTTTGGATCAGTAAAATTGAGGCTTTGCGTGATCGGAGCAAAATCAAAAAAATAAACGACACTTATAACAACAGCCACACCCATTGTTATCAGAAATGATCTCAGGCGGTTTGTAAGCAAATGTATTAGTCCGATAACCGGAAAAACAAACATTCCATTCCCATAGGAGAAAGTGGCAATCACAGCAAAAAGAAGGCTAAAAATGATCCGGTCTTTGTAATAAACAGTGAAATAAAGTGTGATAAGGACGAAGAATATCACACCGAAATTGCAAAGTGAACTAACACCCCAGAAAATATTTTCGAATGACTGGATATTAAACCAGAGCCAGGGAATGGGCAAAAAATACCATAAAGAAAGCTCTGTCCGCACAAAAACGCGATAGAATATTACCACGCAAAAGCCCCAGCATAAATTTGCGATGGCCATCAGCCAGACCAGATTTAGCTTGCCTAAAATATTGTACAAAAAGAGGATGACCGAGCGCGAAAAAACAAGTCTGTGTTCAGGAAACAATTCGCTTAGCCTTGCCCAGCGTTCGGTCCAGGAAGCTTCTGCGAAACCGGGGATGATACCCAGGATAAGAATATCATCAAAAGCGACATAGTTGACATTCAGTGCAATGGATTGAAATACTATTATGTAGATAATTACCGGCAAAATACTCAATAAGAATATCAACCAATTTCTATGTCTTAGAAAAGACGGAAGAGGTGTAAACATAAATATGTGTGTCAGTGTTGAAAATTTAACTACTAAGTAAGAAAGAAGTAGCTAATTTCCAATCAATGAAACTCAATTTTCCGTTTCCTCTTCCACGGAAGCGCGCGGATCTTTGGTGTAATCGTAAAGCAATTTCCCTTTATCGTCCCACTCTCTCAAAACAAAAGGCTCAAATTCCTCGTCCCAGCTGGTTTTGGGATATTGAATTTCTTTTTTTCTCTGACGACGGAACTGGTAATATTCGACCCAGCGGCCCACTTTTTTACCGTCATCGTATTTACCATTGGCCATAAGCTGACCTTCCTTATAAAAATGCAGATATTCACCTTCGATTTCTCCGAAAGTGACTGGCATTACCTCTTTAACCTGCGTATGCGCTGAATCATAATAGGTAACCCTTGACTCTGCCGGAAATCCCCGGTCCCAGATCACTTTATCGATGAGGTTGTATTTCGTGTCGTACTTGACCCAACGACCATCTTTTACGCCTTTGTAATAGTAACCTTCCTCTATCAGGTTCTCACCGTTGTATTTTCTGTATGAACCGTGTAACGGAAGAGCCTGCTCCTTTTCTTTCACCACCGCTGAACTCAGCTTTTTCCCTTTCTTATCGTACCAGCGCGTCTCTGTGGCCCTGACGTAGGCATTGATTGGCTGATATCCTTTCAGGACATGAAAGGATTCTACCGTAGCGCGGTCGCCACTGCCGTATTTAACGGACATGGCTTGCATCGGGACCCCTTCATACTGTACCTTCGAAAGTTTTGCTTTTTCTTTCTTTCTTTTCCGCTCACTTTTCTGGCTTTTATATTCTTTGACCCTCAGTCCCAAATCAGGAATGGTCTCACCAAATAAGGTAGACAGGCTGGCAGACTTCCCATTTCCACCGGGAGCGGACGCACCTACTACCGGATCCAGGCCGGAAATAAAGGATTTCAAGTCTTTTGATTTGCCACTTTGAGAACCCAAAGTATCTTTCTTCAATGATTCCTTAGGCAGCCACGCAGGAGGAGGGGTTGACTCCTTCTGTTTTTCGGACTGTCCGGACGCTATACCGGGCAAAAAGACCGATAAAGTGCACCAAAACAGCATTAAACTTACCTTTTGCATGTGTATTGAATTTTTCTTCTTAGCAAGATTGTTACTTTTGTAACGAATTGGTTTTTTCTATATTGACTTTCAAGAAGTAAATTTAAACAAACACCGTGGAAAAAAGCGCTAAAATTTATATTGCCGGACATCGTGGGATGGTAGGTTCGGCTATTCACAGAAAATTGATTCAGGAAGGATTCGAGAATATCCTTGTAAAAACTTCTTCCGAGCTTGACTTACGTGATCAGCAAGCTGTGAGATCGTTTTTCGAAACCGAACGTCCGGACTATGTTTTCCTTGCTGCCGCAAAAGTTGGCGGAATTATGGCAAACAACATATACCGTGCTGAGTTTTTGCATGATAATCTCCTGATTCAGAACAATGTAATCGATAGCGCTTATCGCAACGATGCTACGAAATTAATGTTCCTGGGATCAAGCTGTATTTATCCCAAGCTAGCTCCTCAACCGCTTCAGGAAGAGTCACTTTTGACAGGCCTTCTTGAACCTACCAACGAGCCCTATGCGATTGCAAAGATTGCAGGAATCAAAATGTGTGAAGCGTACAGGTCACAATACGGCTGTAACTTCATCTCGGTCATGCCCACCAATTTGTATGGTCCGAATGACAACTACGATTTGAATAATTCTCACGTGCTTCCTGCTATGATCAGGAAATTTCATGAAGCAAAGGAAGAAAATAAGCCTTTTGTTGAATTGTGGGGAACAGGATCGCCGTTGAGAGAGTTTTTGCATGCTGATGATCTGGCAGATGCATGCTACTTTTTAATGCAGAATTACAATGAACCGGGCTTTCTGAATGTCGGGGTCGGATCAGATGTGACCATCAAATCTTTGGCGGAACTGATTCAAAATGTTACAGGATATGAAGGCGAAATACGATGGAACACCGATAAACCTGACGGAACTCCCCGTAAATTGATGGATGTAAGTAAATTACACGGGCTTGGCTGGATACACCGCGTTGAATTGGAAGATGGAATAAGAATAACTTATCAGGATTTTCTACAAAAAATCGAAACTTACGCAGTCTGAAAAAAGTGAAATAAATGGGTTTTGTCGCGTTAACTCCTAATATTTCAACACTAAAATCACATTTTACCTACGAAAATTCTTTTTTTTAACAAATTAACGATATATAATTATAAGATTCTTCGGGAAACTAATTAGTTTTGCAGCGTCCTTAAAAAAGGACCTAATATAAACCTTAGTCATAGAGAAATGTCGGCCATTATTAAGTTAGACCAGATAGACCGTAAAGTACTGGAGATCTTACAAACGAACGCAAAAATAACCAACGCACAACTATCCAAAGAAATAGGGCTTTCTCCCGCACCCACATTGGAACGTGTAAAGAAACTTGAACAATCAGGGATCATTAAAAGCTATCACGCTCAGTTAGAACCTGAAAAGGTAGGTCTGGGAGTAAGCACATTTGTTCAGATCTCACTCGTTGGGCATAGAAAAGCTGTTACAGAATCTTTTGTAGAAAAAATACACGCGATCCCGGAAGTAATCGAATGTCATCACATTACCGGAACAGGTGACTTTCTTTTAAGGGTTATTTCAAAAGATATCAGCACTTATCAGAAGCTGATGCTTGAAAAAATCAATGAGATCGAAGAAGTAGCGAGCACGCAAACCATGGTTATTCTTTCTACTTTTAAAGAAAGCAAAGTATTGCCAATTCCTTGATTCAAGCAAAAACAGAGGCATAAAAAAGGCGTCAAACTTAAATTTGACGCCTTTTTTTATATAAATTAAAATTACTGATGCTGCTCCCGTAACAGGTCATTTACAGTCTTTACAGGATTGAATGTCAGTAGAGGAACTTCTACAAAAAGTGTGTTCCAATCTGCCATCGCGCCATTCCACAGTCCGGGAAGTTCCTGAGCTTTAAGGTCTTTCCCGTCTTTTGATTTGCCGGTAATAAAGCCTGTCAACGGATCTCTGAATTTTTTGAGATCATACAATTCTCCTTTGCTGTTTTTGATAGCACAAACAAGATCAACAGGATTAAAGTGGGTTGAGTCCTTGAAAATTTTGTTTTGTTCAGCATCATCCACATCCACCTGGGCAGATTCCACAACCTGGAGGGAAGATGATCCGTCACTATTCTGTGCCCAGAAAGGACCGCCGCCCGGTTCACCCTGATTTTTAACCATCCCACAAGCGCGCAGAGGCCGGTCTAACTTCTGAACAAAGTAATCTTTCTTTTGCTCATCCGTCAATCCGTCAAAAGATGCCGGAGGAATAACACAAAGTTCGTTTCGGAAAAACGAATCCAGCTCATTTAACAGGGCCGAGTCATATTGCTGAAGCTTTTTCAGATAGCCGAAAATACGTTTCTGGTAAGTCAGGACAATCCCGGCGAGTGCCTTTTTATAGGTAATTGTATCTTCCTTTATGCGGTCAGGCACCACATTGTCGATATTTTTTATAAAAATAATATCGGCATCCAGTTGGCTCAGGTTATCAAGGAGCGCACCGTGCCCCGCAGGTCTGAATAGCAAACTACCGTCTTTTTCACGGAAAGGTGTATTGTCCAGATTGACCGCAATGGTATCCGTAGCACTTTTTTGCTCTGAAAATGACACAAAGTACTTCACTCCGAAAACACTCTGGTAACTTGGCAACACCTCTACCACCAGTTTTTCAAATTTATCGCGATGTTCAGGCGACACTGTAAAATGTATTTTAACATGGCCTCCGGCATTTGCATATTTTGCGCCTTCCACCAAATGTTCCTCCAGAGGTGTTCTGGAGCGGTTTTCGTAATTGTGAAATTTCAAAAGACCTTTTGGTAACTCACCGTATCCCAAGCCCTTATTTGTGAGAAAATAAGAAACGATAGTAGTCTCATCCGCAGTCTCTATATCGTTACCATCCGCAGCGAGGGCAGTTTTAAGGTCATCAAAAAAAGCAAATTCGCGCAGTCTCGCAAAAAACTCGTCTACCGATTTATCTTTTTTCCCCTCCTGCAAAAAACCGAAAAGGGATTTAAACATCCTGGTTGCCGCGCCGGATGCCGGTACAAATTTCAACAGGGCTATTTCACCTTCCAGTGTATTTTTATCAAATTCGGCGAGCATTTCTGTAATTTGACTGTCAGTAAGCCGGATTATTCCATCTCCGACAGTGGCCGCTTTCGAAAGATGAAGAAATGGAAATCCATCTTCGAAATATTTAACTTGTTCTTTTACCGTAGCGAGGTCACTCCCACGTTCGCCAATCTGTACAATATCTTTTTCAAGGAACATATCAAGTAAGTTAATCAGTGAAGTTTTAGGGTAATTTCTTAATTATTTAAAATTAAATCTTTCAATAGTATAAAGTCTTATGTTGATGTACTATAACCATGTAAGTGCAATTATTTGACGATATGAAGCTTTGCGAAACTTAACAGCAGCGTTTTTTCTCCAACGATATCAAATTTGACCGTCGCTTTTCGATCCGTTCCGTTGACATCCATTTTAGTCACATTTCCCAACCCGAATTTCATGTGTTCTACCCTGTCGCCTTCTTTGAGATCGGAGGTATCGCTCGGAGTAAAATCCGCAGAGGGTGTATATGCTGCCGCGACCGCTACATTGGTTTTGGGCTCCGCAGGCTTACGCGCGATCAGATTTCGAGCAAATGATGTGCCACCCGCTACTGAGTTCTCGCGTTCCGTCGCGCCTTGTATCATTTTAGAGACATTCAGAAAGCGGGGATCAACTTCCAACAGAAAGCGACTGGGCTCACACATTTTGAGCCTTCCCCACTGATACCGGCTTTCAGCATAGGAAAAAGACAATTTCTTTTCTGCCCTTGTAATAGCCACATAAAAAAGCCTTCTCTCTTCCTCGAGATCCTGGCGGCTTTCCAGCATCATCTGGCTGGGAAATAAATCTTCTTCCAGTCCCACAATAAAAACATTCCTGAATTCCAGTCCTTTGGCAGAGTGAATGGTCATCATAGTGACCCGGTCATTATCTTCATTTTCGTCCGGTTCGTCCGCGTTGGTCAACAGAGATACAGACTGCAGAAAAGCACTCAGCGTTTTATCTTCGTTGGCATCGCTATCCACAAATTCCTTGATACCATTGAGCAGTTCCTGCACGTTTTCGTATCGAGAAAGCCCTTCAACCGTCTTATCCTCATATAGTTCTCTCAAAATACCGGAGACTTTAGCAATATGAGCCGCAATTTCGTAGGCATCTTTTCCGTCTTCCACGAGCAACTTAAAACTCTTTATCAGTGTCCCGAACTGCTCGATGGGAGCAATGGTACGACCACTTGCAAAACTTGCGATATTGGCAACTACGTCCCAGATGGCGACATTATTTTCGGCAGCCGTTACTGTAATTTTGGCAACTGTAGTGTCGCCAATACCTCTTTTTGGCAGGTTAATAATTCGTTTAAAAGCTTCCTCATCACGCTGGTTCACGGTAAACCGAAGGTAGGCGAGCAGATCTTTAATTTCTTTCCGCTGATAAAATGACTGCCCGCCAATGATTCTGTACTTAATTCCCAGCTTACGCAGCGCTTCTTCAAAAGAGCGGGACTGCGCATTGGTACGATAAAGAATGGCGAAGTTTTCGTTTCGCAGCGACTTTTGCATTTTTTCCTCAAAAATCGCAGTCGCTACCAGCCGTCCTTCCTCGTTATCCGACCCCGCCTTAATGACATCGATCAAAGAACCTTCTTCGTTGACGGTAAAAGTTTCTTTCTTAAGCTGGGTTTTATTTCTTGCTATGACAGAATTAGCAGCATTTACTATTGTGCTCGTAGATCTATAATTCTGTTCCAGTTTGATTGTTTGTACATCCGGAAAATCTTTTTCAAAATTCAGGATATTCTCAATGTTTGCGCCGCGGAAGGCATAAATACTTTGAGCATCATCACCCACTACCACTATATTACGGTGAACCGCTGAAAGCTTGCGCGTAATCAGGTATTGGGAAACGTTCGTATCCTGAAACTCATCAACCATCACATGCTGAAACTTGTGCTGGTATTTGTACAGTACATCCGGAAAATCCCGAAACAGGATATTTGTATTGTAAAGTAAATCATCAAAATCCATGGCATTCGCCTGAAAGCAACGGGTCACATAGGTTTTATACAACCTGCCAATTTCCTTCATTTTTGCAGCTTCATCGTCTGCCTGGATAATTGCATTGTTCATGTAGTCATCTGCAGATACCAGCCGGTTTTTTGCGCCGGAAATTCTGTTGAAAACCACGTTTGCCTTATAAACCTTGTCATCAAGATTATATTCCTTAATGATACTTCTAAGTAATGACTTGGAATCATCCGTATCATAAATTGAAAAATCACTGGTGTAACCCAGATAGCGCGCTTCAATTCTCAGTATTTTTGCAAAAACGGAGTGGAAAGTCCCCATCCATATATTTCTTGCCTCGGTTCCAACGGCATTCTCGATTCGGTGCCGCATCTCACCCGAAGCCTTATTCGTAAAGGTCAACGAGAGTATCCTGAAAGGGTCTACTCCGTTTTCTATAAGGTGGGCAATCCGATAAGTTAAAACCCTAGTTTTTCCAGAACCTGCTCCTGCAATGATCATCAGCGGGCCATTACCATACAATACAGCTTCTCGTTGAGGATCATTCAGAGTTGATAAATAACCGTTATTATTCAAAATTATATCCTTTTCTATTTCTTAAATATATTCCCACTAAAAGTCAAAGTTAGAAAAAAGCATTAAAAGCGTTCTTCTATATATAGCTGAGAGTATATAAGTTTGTCAGTTCATTAAACAATATGCCTGAAGTGAGCATTGGTGAGACGCAGGCTAACCATTAATAACATAACATAAAATGGATATTGAAGATCAACCTCTGGAAATGCAATGGGAGCACCTGCTTGATAATCTTGAAACCCTGGTGGGAAAAAAACCGGGAGATTTAAACGGAGTATTATTTCTGATAGGTGTTCAGGAGTTGGGGCAAGGGGCGAAGCGATTTACAAAGGAGCAAAAACAGGATTTGATACATATAGGTATCTGCAGTGTTTTAAGTTTATCTTCTTATTATGCGTTGGAGCATATTGATCAGGATGGCTGGCCCCATTACAAGCTAAACCGTGCCCTGCCGCAAGGCGACATAATGAAGCAGGAAGCGCTTCTTAAAATGCATGTTATAGAGTATTTCAAAAATTTATAATTTTTTGAACGATAAATAAGTTTGGTTATCAAGCGGTTAGATTTTTTGTAAAAAAAGGTTGACAATTTTTTTGTGTTAGGGTTTGCATGTTAAAAATAAAGCCTGC
>NZ_SWFP01000009.1 GCF_005869225.1 Dyadobacter bucti
CAACATTCTGGTTACTTCCTGCTTAAAATCAGCGTCATAACTCCTTCGGGTCTTGATCCCTTTGTGAACTCCCATTTCGCATCATGATGTGCAAAAATGTGTGCCGCTTTTCTGAGCCACCTCAACCAGCGCCAACTCCTATTGTACCCCGTCCCCGAAACTAAAACTGCATTGCTATTGGTTTAAGAAGTGACCACATTCTTAATTGTCTTATGCACATTGAACAGATATACACGGGATGCCTTGCCCAGGGTGCTTATTTTATTGTTTCCAACGGGGAGGCGGCTGTGATAGATCCTTTGCGTGAAGTAGAGCCTTACATACGAAAGGCTGAAAAATCAGGAGCAGGTATCAAATATGTTTTCGAGACCCATTTTCATGCGGATTTTGTCTCAGGACATATTGATCTTGCTGAAAAAACCGGGGCGGAAATCGTGTACGGACCCAATGCCAAAACTGGTTTCAAAGCACATATAGCGGAGGACGGGGAGGAATTTCTGCTGGGTAATGTGGTGATCAAAGCACTGCATACGCCGGGGCACACACTGGAATCGACCAGTTATCTGCTTCTTGACGAAAACAGAAAACCTGTTGCCTTGTTCAGCGGGGATACATTATTCATAGGTGATGTAGGGCGGCCGGACCTGGCCCAAAAAGGCGATATTACGATGGAAGACCTGGCAGGAATCCTTTTCGACAGTCTCCGGACTAAAATCATGACGTTGCCGGACGACGTTATTGTGTATCCGGCTCACGGTGCAGGTTCTGCCTGTGGTAAAAACATGAGCAAGGAAACTTACGACCTGCTGGGCAATCAGAAGAAATTCAATTATGCCCTGAGGTCAGATATGACGAAGGAAGAGTTTGTTGCGGAGGTTACGGCCGGTTTGCCCGAACCTCCGCAATATTTTCCTGAAAATGTAAAAATGAACCGGGAAGGATATGAATCTTTCGATGATGTGCTGGAACGCGGAGCACAGCCGTTTTCGGCGGAAGCGTTCGAGGCGAAGGCCAATAATACCGGAGCTCTGATCCTTGACACCCGCAGCGAGTCGGACTTTGCGAAAGGTTTTATTCCTAATTCGATCAACATTGGTATTGACGGCGGCTTTGCACCCTGGGTTGGGGCTTTGATACCCGATTTAAAACAAAATCTCCTGATCGTTACCGAACCGGGCCGGGAAGAAGAAGTGGTAACACGTCTTGCGAGGGTTGGCTACGATTATACCATCGGATATCTCAACGGAGGTTTTGAATCCTGGGAAAAAGCGGGAAAAGAAACGGATTCGGTCGTGTCGATTTCCGCCGAGGAGTTTGAGGAGCGTTTTGGAGCAGGCGAAATAGCGGTGATTGATGTCAGGAAGCCTGATGAATTTGAGTCAGGACATATAAAAGGTGCCAAAAACCTGCCTTTGGACTATATCAATGACCTGATGAAAGAATTTTCGAAAAACCAGTCGCTATATATTCATTGCGCGGGCGGCTATCGTTCCATGATCGCAGCCTCCATCCTCAAATCGAGAGGTTTTGATGATGTAATCAATATTGAAGGCGGTTTCGGAAAAGTGTCGAAAACGGAAGTGCCGGTTGTTTAGGCGCAAAAGGCGAACCCAATAGATTTTGATTTGTAATCCCTGAACTAATCAGGGGTTATTTTTTATTATATTAACCTATAATCTCTATATATTAATTGGGATAATGTTATGAATGTTTTTGAAATTATTCGCGGTCCGTGGCCGTGGTATGTCGCCGGACCGATCATTGGCCTGACAGTTCCGGCACTCCTGCTTTTGGGGAATAAATCCTTTGGTATTTCTTCCACGCTCCGGCACATGTGCGCGGCTGTGATCCCTGCTAATATTTCTTTTTTTAAATATAACTGGCGGAAAGAGGCGTGGAATTTATTTTTTGTAGCTGGAATTGCTTTGGGCGGTTTTATAGCTACTTTTTTCCTGGGCAATCCACATGAAATTGTCATTGCGCCTGAGACGCAAAACGCCCTCGCTCGATTGGGTATCTCCGATTTTTCGGGACTCATGCCGCAGGAGGTCTTTTCTGTATCTCATATTTTTTCTGCAAAAGGCGTTATTTTTCTCGTTTTTGGAGGATTTTTGGTTGGATTCGGAACGCGCTATGCTGGAGGCTGTACCTCCGGACACTCCATTATGGGGCTATCTAATCTCCAATGGCCGTCGCTGGTGGCAACGATCAGCTTTATGGTAGGCGGACTTGTTTCTACGCATTTTCTGCTACCGGTATTATTGGACTGGGTACGTTAGTGCCGGGTTTTAACAGAAAAATAATCGCAACAAATATGGATTTAGCAAACATTCAAAATAAACCACAGCTAGCGGGCGAAGAAGAGATTTTTGACGGAGCCAACCACCAGCGGCAATCCGAAGGTGTTGTGGCCAATCTCAAATATTTGATCGTGGGAGTACTTTTCGGGGTTGTTTTTGTAAAAGCAGAAATTGTCTCCTGGTTCCGTATCCAGGAAATGTTTCGGTTTGACTCATTTCACATGTATGGCGTGATCGGCTCGGCGGTGCTCGTTGGACTTATCTCTATCCAGCTGATCCGGAGATTCAAGATCCAAACGTTTCAGAAGGAAGACGTGGTGATTTCGCCAAAAACATTCGACAAAGGACAGATTTTCGGGGGGATTCTTTTCGGGGTAGGCTGGGCTATTACCGGGGCTTGTCCCGGGCCGCTTTTTGCACAGATCGGCAGCGGCTTTCTAGCTGTGGTCGTGACGTTATTGAGTGCTATTGGCGGAACCTGGACCTACGGATTGTTAAGATCCAGGCTCCCGCACTGATATTATTTTTTTCGCGCGACCAGATACAGCTGCTCATCGCCCAACACAAAAGGATCGGCTTCCAGGTTTCCAAAAGTCCCGGTAACCTGCAGACCGGCCGTTTGGAACATAAAACATATTTCCGCGAGGGTATAAATGTGCTGGCGCACGGTATGCGTCACTTTTTCGGTCCCACGAATAAAGGTCTGTTCAGCCTCGATAAACCCTCCTTCGGGGTGGTATTCGTTTTCGGCAAGGTAAATGATGTCCCCTTTTACCGGCATCCAGTTCCGGGCCTGGAAGTTGGGCAGGATACTTTCGGCAAGATTTTCAGTATGGATCGCAAATTGTCCTCCCGGGGCCAGCAGTTCGGCGATCCGGGAAATGAAACGCTGCATTTCGATGCGCGGAAAAAAACTGAAACTGTTTCCGAAACAATATGCGGCGTGAAATCGCTGTTCTGTAAAAGAGTAGTCAAGGATATCCGCACAGATTACATTGATCGGCAGCCTCTTTTTTTCGGTAATGTCCTGCAATTCGTCGCAATATTCAGTTGAAATGTCGACGCAGGTCAGGTTAATGCCTTCTTCCGCCAGTGGCACTGCATGGCGGCCATAGCCTGCAAGTACGTCCAGAACTTGACTTTCCGACGTTAATTCCAATACATCTCTCAGAAAATCAACTTCGTATTCGGTGAACTCTTCATCCTGATGCGCTTTCCACGCAACCTGAGGAAGCCCTTCAAAATAAGTATGGTACCAGGCCAAGGTCTATAATGGTTAATGTTCCGCAAAAGTATCTATAACTTACTTCCCGTTTCGCATTAATGTGCAGCCGCAGTTTTCCGGCAGCAGCTCGGCAGCTTATCGTGGGCTTTCTGATTGGCCACCTGCTCATCTGCATCATAACCAGTACCGATAATAGTCGCCTTGATCGCCTCGGGAGATGTCTTACCGGGATTATATTTGACCGTCACAACTTTATCTTTCAGATTGAGGTTTGACTCTTTCACACCTTTCGATAATCCGAGGTTACGCTCGATCCGGGCCTTGCACATTTCGCATATTGCCGAAGTTTTGATTTTAATTTCCTTGTCGCCGTCTGCAAAAGCAATGTTGACTCCAAAGAAAACTATGGTCAGAAATAATATGATTGTCTTTTTCATGATAATTGAAATGATAGTGGTCAGTTATTATTGGTGGTCATGTGCAGTGGAATCGGTATCCAGCAGCGCTATTTCCTCTAAATCCATTTTACAAACCGGACATTTGCCGGCCTGGGTGTAAGTTTTATCGCCTTCGCATTGCATCGGGCATGCATAGGTTTTTGCATTGGTCGCCTGTGTTGCGTCGGCGTTCGCTGTTTTTTCCGAACTTTCATTGGTCCCTGAGCAAGCTGCGGAAAAAAATACGATCAAAGCGAATAGTATCCTGTTCATAGTCTTTTAATTAAAAATATATTTTTGATTAATTCCCCACCTGGTCCAGTGCTTTGCGTGGGTGCGCGGTACTCTTTTTAAATTCACCCGGTGTCATGCCGGTTACTTTTTTAAACTGGTTACTTAAATGCGCCGTACTGCTGTATGACAGCCGCCAGGCCATTTCGCTCAATGTAAGTTCATTGTAGGAGAGCAATTCCTTTACTTTTTCAACTTTTTGAGCAATGATATATTGTTCGATCGTGTGCCCGGTTTCCGAGGAAAAAAGATTGCTCAAATACGAATATTCATAACCTATTTTTTCAGAAAGATAATCCGAAAAGTTCATCTGCACCGGCTTGTGGCCCTTGAAAAGCTGTACTTCCTCAATAATCAGGGTTTTGATATGCTCAACCAATGCCGACCGCTTGTCATCCAGCAGTTCAAAACCGCTGCTTTCCAGTACATCTTTTACGGTTTTTAATTTTTCGGGGTCAATTTCAGCCAGAGTTTCTACTTCGCCCAGTTCTACAAATTTAAGATCGACGCCCAGTTTTTCAAGCTCCTCACGGACGACCCGCTTGCAGCGGTCACACACCATGTTTTTTATCCGTAATATCATATTGATTTTGATTTTATCCGTCCCGGGCGATGCCACGGGCCTATGGTATTTGAGCCCGTTGCGCTCTGGTTGTTGGGTTTATTTTAGATTTTTTTTCTGCTTTTGTTCTTCTCCTTCGTCCCGGGCGATGCCGGGGGCCTAAGGTATTTGAGCCCGTTGCGCTCTGGTTGTTTGGTTTATCTTAGATTTTTTTTGCTTTTGTTGTTCTCCTTCGTCCCGGGCGATGTCGCGGGCCTAAGGTATTTGAGCCCGTTGGGCTCTAGTTGTTTGGTTTATTTTAGGTTTTTTTCTGCTTTTGTTGTTCTCCTTCGTCCCGGGCGATGCCGCGGGCCTAAGGTATTTGAGCCCGTTGCGCTCTGGTTGTTGGGTTTATTTTAGATTTTTTTTCTGCTTTTGTTCTTCTCCTTCGTCCCGGGCGATGCCGCGGGCCTAAGGTATTTGAGCCCGTTGGGCTCTTGTGGTTTGGTTTATTTTAGGTTTTTTTTTCTGCTTTTGTTCTTCTCCTTCGTCCCGGGCGATGCCGCGGGCCTAAGGTATTTGAGCCCGTTGGGCTCTTGTTGTTTGGTTTATTTTAGGGTTTTTTCTGCTTTTGTTCTTCTCCTTCGTTTCTCCTTTTCCTTCCTTTCTTCCCCTTCCTCCGTCTTCCCCTTCCTCCATCGTCCCTTTTCTCCTTTATTTTATAATCTTATAACGTATTCCCGCATAAATCATTCGGCCGGTAACGGGTCCCCAGGCCATTCCTGCGTCAAAGTTTTCCCCGAAAGGGTAGTTCGCATTCATGATCGGATCTTTCTGACGGAAATGGGTCAGGTTTTCGCCGCCGATATAAATGTCCCATTTAGGAAAGGTGCGCGTAACCTGGGCATTTAGATTGTAAAATGACGGAGACATGGTAGATTCCATCGTACTCGCCTCATGCTGGTGATCGGAAACCGGTCCCATGTACGGAATGCGTCGTTTTCCATTCCATTGTAAAGTCGCATCAAATTTCCATTTGTCGTAGGGAAGGGCATATCCCGCATTGAAAAGCACCCTGTCGCGGCTTACCATCATGCGCGGCAGCAGTACATTTTCATTGTTCATATCCCGTATTGTCTGCTTCACGTCAAATAGCCGGTAAGCCAGCTTTAATTCGAATCTTTTGAGGGGCGTCAAATTAGCCTCGGCCTGAAAGCTGTTGGCATAGGCTTTACCTTCCAGATTGTAAAATACAATGTAACGAGGATCTTCCATGTCGGCAATAAGCTGATTGTCAAAGTTGGTCCTGTAAAAGTCTACAATCAGATTTCCATCCATCTCGCCGAGCTTGAATTCCTGCGTAACACTTGCCCCGAAATTCCACGACACTTCCGGGCGGATCTGCTCCCGGAAAACAACACTTCTCGAACTGACCAGATTGCCATAATATTCGGCCAGCGGATTGGCTACCCTGAATCCTTTTCCGACCGAGGCACGAAGCGTGGTTTCGTCGGTAAGATTGTATTTCAGGTGCAACCTGGGTGTCCATTGCGTCCCGTACAGATTATGAAAATCGACCCTTCCACCGCCTACAAGCACAAATTTGTCGAGATGATTGTAGGTATACTCGAAAAATGCACCGGGCACCGACTCGTTTCTGGTCAGCGGCATGTCCCGGTAACGTTCTTTGTATTGATCAAGGAGATAGCTCAGCCCGGCTTTGTAAGTATGGTTGGTATTGCCGATGATCGATTGATAGATCAGGTTTCCGTACAAAGTTTCCTGCCGGCCATTGTAATTGGAACGTCCGAAATAGGATTTTGAATCATACAAAGAGGCATTAACTATTAGACCAAGGCCTTTGTAAGGTTTGTCGGGAAACAGCCGCGCGACCTTGGAAAAGAACTCGTAACGGTTTACTTTCGCTCCAAAACCGTAAACGGCATCGCTGCCTTTCATTTCGGATTTAAAATTTTTCTGACCTCCGAGCCTGTCTTCATACAATGCTTTTACGCCAAATTGCGCCATCACCTTTTCACTCTGGTATTTCCAGCGGTTGACCACATTATATTGCGTATAGAGCGGAAGATCCAGGAAACCATCCTTGTTCTGATCGATACGGCTTCGCAGTGCGCTTGCATGGGTTAGCAGGGCAGTACTCCATTTTTCATTCAGCTGATGTGCGAGGTTCAAGTTTGTTTCGGCCCGGCCAAAACTGTTTATATAAGTATTAAGATAAAGTTTCTCGCGGGTGTCCGGTTTCTGAAGTTCCACGTTGATCTGGCCGGTCATGGATTCGTAACCATTTACAACCGATCCTGCACCTTTTCCGATGTCGATGGATTGGATCCAGGTACCGGGCACAAAATTCAGCCCGAATGTAGAAGCAAGCCCCCGGATAGACGGGATGTTTTCAATGTTGGTCTGGATGTAAGTTCCGTTTAACCCCAGCATCTGGATCTGCTTTGCCCCGGTTACTGCATCGCTGTATGAAACTGACACAGACGCATTGGTTTCGAAGCTTTCGGAGAGGTTGCAGCAGGCAGCTTTGGCCAGTGCCCGGGTAGTGATAATTTCGGTCTGGTGTGGGGAGAGCCTGTCGATAGTGGTCGCGTTGCCCCGGACGGTCACTTCATTGAGTGTCTGATCGTTCTGAAGCACAACCTGTAACTCACTCTCGGCTCCGACTCTGACTGTATCGTTTCGAAAGCCGACAAAGCTGATCACCAGCAAGTTGGACTGGGTAATTCTGGGAATACTAAATTTTCCCGCGGTATCCGTTGATACGGCCTGGGACGTGCCAGACCAATAAACATTGGCACCGGTAATCGGTCTTAATGTTTTACTTTCAGCGAGTTGTTCGTTCACGGTGCCGGTAATACGCTGGGCTGAAACCGAGATAGCAATGAGGAACAGCATTCCTCCTACCAAATATTTTACCATCGTTATTTGAAATCATTGAATAAAAGAATTCCGACGCAAAAGGGAATTTAATCCATTTGTGCATTTAAAATACTGATAATCAAATCAATCAAATCAGGAAAGACTGGACGAAAAAGAGCATACTGCGCCCGTGAAAGAGCGAGGAGAAGGATATAATAACGTCAGAACGTTCCGATGAAGGTAAAATCCATTCCGCTTGAATAAACGAAAAGGATCTTACCGACCAGAGCATATCATCGGAAATGGCTTTTGATGCTTTTGCGAGATGCTGCGTAAGCGAAGAAAGGACGTCGAGCTTTTCGAATTTCTGGTTCTCCTTACAGCAGTCGGTTTTTTTAAAAAATACGCCTGTGGACTCTTTCAGTGCTTTGCTTTTCGCGCAGCATGATGAAACGACTTTCGTCTCGCAGGACCCGGATTTTTTTTCAGAAACAAGCTGCACCGACTTACCGCGCATCATACATTGATGCTCGATGAACGCAAACCCGGTGCTGCTCAGCAGGACCAGAAGCGCCATTACGATGGTAAGTGACTGATGTAGTTTGTTTTTCATTTTGATTACGGCTTTCGGCGGTCAGCTATCGGCTTTCGTTTTATCAAATTCTTATTCAAATATATTAATTATCAGGCTATTTCTTCTGCGGTATAGCCTGCCTTATTTACCAGTTCGGTCACTTCTCCGGCGGAATGATCTGTTTCAACTGTCAGAATCCTTTCTGGGCTCAGGAGGTCAACCTGCCATTTTTCGATATTGTCGTCAGCATTCAGGAACGGTGTCACAGTTGCGATACAGCCGCTGCATTTGATATTGGTTTTAAATTTCAGTGTTTCCATTTTCAAGTTTTTACTTCTATGCAAAGATCGCCATCAAATCCCGGCGGACTATTACAGAATTATGAATATGATTTACAGAGTTTTTGGTTTTGGGAAATTTTGGTTTTTTTTTCGAGCGGTCGCGTTACTTTTTTGAAAAGCCACGTCTTAATGTCAATTTTTCGGTAATCTCTTGTGATATCGTACATCATTTCATGGGGATATCTCAAAACTGGATTCGGTGATATTTGTTAACTATGGATATATTAAAAATGAAAATGATGCAGACATCGGTAAAAGGTACATACGAAAACGGGAGGCTGTTTCTGGAAGAACCTCTTCCAATTCCCTATGGAAAAGTAATCGTGACCGTGGTTGAAGATGCTGATATAGTTTCGTCTTCAGCAAATAAGCCAAAACGCAGATTTGGAAGCATGAAAGGAAGCGTTACACTGCCGGATGATTTCAACGAGCCGCTTGGGTAACCCTACAACCTCAGCCCCTTCAGCCGCAAACTATTCAAAACCACCGATACCGAGCTTAATGCCATAGCCCCGCCTGCGATCATGGGATCGAGCAGGAAGCCGTTGAACGGGTACAAGATCCCGGCTGCGACCGGAATGCCGATCACGTTGTAAATAAATGCCCAAAACAAGTTCTGCCGGATGGTAATAACCGTTTTTCTCGACAATTTCAGAGCTTTCGGCAGGGCTAGCAAGTCAGAGGTAATGAGCGTCATTTTTGCAACATCCATCGCAATATCCGATCCTTTTCCCATTGCAACGCTTACATCCGCCTGCGCCATTGCCTGGGAATCGTTGATGCCGTCTCCTACCATAGCCACAATCTTACCTTCGGACTGCAGTTTTTTGATAAACTGCATTTTATCATCAGGTTTCAGCTCTGCCCTATACTCCTGAATGCCCACTTCTTTGGCCACTGCTGCTGCGGTCTGGGCGTTGTCGCCTGTGAGCATAAACACTTCAATTCCCTGCTTTTGCAGCTTCGAAACGGCTTCCGCGGAGGTGACTTTCAACTGGTCTGCAATAGCGATCAGAGCGATGTGTTTTCCGCTGGCCGCCACGCCAATAACAGTCTTAGCCTGGTTCCGAAGATTCCGGGATTGATTTTTCAGCGTATCATCCAGGATTATACCTTCTTTTTCAAGGAAGGAAAATGTCCCGATCAGGTAAGTTTCAGCATTTACAGTTCCCCGTATACCGCTGCCCGTAACGGATTCAAATTGCTCAACGTCAATCTGCCGTAAACCCGATAATTCATTCACAACAGCCTGAGCCAAAGGGTGCTCGGAGCGGCTTTCCAATGCCTTGACGGCGGCTTTACGTGAGTCCTGGCTTTCAACTCCGCCAGCCCAGACCCAGTCGGTGACTTTTGGATGTCCTTCGGTAAGTGTACCTGTTTTGTCAAGGATCACGGTATCAACTTTATAAGCTTTTTCCAGGCTTTCGGCATCCCGGATCAGGATATTGTTTTCAGCTCCTTTGCCTACGCCTACCATCATGGCTGTGGGTGTTGCCAGGCCGAGCGCACAAGGACAGGCTATAACAAGCACAGAAACTGCTGCCAGCAAAGCATGGGTGATAGCGTTTTCCCCTCCCAAAAATATCCAGGCAACAAAAGTCAGGATTGCGATCCCGATCACGACTGGCACAAAAATACCCGCGATTTTATCCACCAGACGCTGAACCGGCGCCTTGCTTCCCTGCGCAGCTTGTACCGTTTTAATGATTTGAGCTAAAACTGTATTCTTCCCGACTTTCTCAGCAATGAAACTGAAACTTCCATTCTGATTGATCGTACCCGCAAATACCGGATCGCCCGCTTTTTTTTCGGCTGGGATAGGTTCACCGGTCATTAAGCTTTCATCTACAAAAGAACTTCCGCTAACTACTTTTCCGTCCACAGGGATTTTTTCACCGGAACGGATAACAATTTCATCTCCTGATCTTACTTCCTTGATGTTCATTTCTGCTTCAACGCCATCCCGGATTACCCGGACAGTTTTGGGCTGCAGTCCGATCAGTTTTTTCAGCGCATCCGAGGTATTTGATTTGGCACGTTCTTCCATGAGCTTGCCAAGAAGAATGAAGAAAATGATAACGGCAGCCGCCTCAAAATATACATGCGGATGCAGTCCCCTGGCATGCCAGAATTTAGGGAAAAATGTGTTGAAAGAGCTAAAAATGAACGCTACACCTGTGCTGAGCGCCACCAGCGTATCCATATTGGCTTTTCCATGCGTGGCCTGTTTCCAGGCGTTGATAAAAAAGTCTTTTCCAAAGAAAGCCAGCACCGGAAGGGTGAGCACCAGCATGATATAGTTGTAAAGGTTTGACTGATCCATGAAAAACATGCCGATGATCACAATAGGGACAGTCAGGATCCCGGTGCGGATCGTATTGGTTTTCAGCTCCTGATAATGTTCCTGCCTGATGTGGTCCTGTTCGGCAATGGCATCGTCCTGGTCTTCCTGAATAATCAGCCCGTAGCCGATTCCCTGTAAAACCTGGTCCAGTGCCGGAAGGTTGGTTGCTTTCGGATAATAATCTATATAAACCGATTGGTTGGCATAATTGACGCCAGCATCCGCCACGCCGGCTGTATGTTTCAGCATTGATTCAACGCTCACCGCACAGGCTGCACAAGACATGCCTGTTACCGGGACCGTAATTTTTTGTGTTGCTATTGTCGTTTCCATATTCGCTCACATTGATAATACAAAATTAACGGTATCGGAAACCGTCCGCATTACACAATTATGGCTGGAAGATACATCATTCACATTCGGGGACATATTCTCAGGCTAGCCTGGTGCCGTTGGGCACCGGAAAGTCCGGGGCCGGAAGAATAACCTCTCCATCCGGCAAAATGAAGCCGGTAGTGAGCACTTCCGACCTGAAATCAGCGATTTGTTTGGGCGGGAAATTCACCACGCATAAAACCTGTCTGCCGACCAGTTCCTCTTTGTTATAACGTTTGGTGATTTGGGCGGAACTTGGTTTGATACCTATTTCAGGGCCCAGATCGATCCAGAGTTTGAATGCAGGTTTTTTTGCTTTCGGGAAATCTTCTGCCCTTACAATGGTGCCTGCCCTTAAATCTACATTTTCAAAGTCTTGCCAGGTTATAGTGTTCATTTGCTCCATGAGGTATGGCACCAGGTATTGTTTATAAATTGGAAAAAACCATTAAAAAAGTACAGGATCTCACTTTGATCCATAAGTTGATCCATTTTCAATAATAAAAACTTCTCATGAAAAAGTTGATAGCGATGACACTCTTATTGCACACAGGTTTTACGGCTCTTGCTTTTCAGGATAAAACAGTTCCCTTTTATGTAGGTACGCAGGATAAAGGAGCGAACTCTTCGATATCTCTTTGCGAGCTTGATCTTTCCACCGGCCAAATAACCTTAAAAGACACGTTTAACAACTGTGTTGGGCCCGGTTATGTGGCCATTTCTCCTAATAAAAAGAACCTGTACGCGGTTTCCGGAGATAATAAAATCACAGCGTTTGCAATTGGCCAGGATCATAAGCTGGCTTATCTCAACAGTCAGTCGTCGGAAGGGATGAACCCTTGCCATGTCGCGGTTCACAGTTCGGGGAAAATGGCTTTTGCTGCCAACTATACGGGCGGAAGTTTTTCGGCCTATACCATACAAGCCGACGGAAAAGTGACGCCGCCGATCTATACGGAACAATATACGGGCACAGGCCCCAATACCAAACGTCAGGAAAAAGCGCATGCACATTTTGCCAGCTCCACGCCTGACGGGAAATATGTTTACGTGACTGATCTGGGGAGTGACAAAGTGATGAATTACGTGGCCGATATCAAATCCGGAAAACTGGTCGCTAATCCTGCGCAGCCGTTTTTTACAGGAAAACCAGGAGCCGGGCCGAGGCATTTGGTAGTGCATCCGTCGGGTAAATCATTATTCCTGCTGAACGAACTGGATGGTACCGTGACCTCCTGCTCTGTGGATAAAAAGGGCGTGATCACCGCAATCGGGACCTATGCCAATGTGCCGGCTGATTTCACAACCCCAAATACCAATGCTGCTATTCACCTGCATCCCAACGGAAAGTTTGTTTACGTTTCCAACCGTGGGCATAATTCCATTACAGCGTATAAGATCAAGGCAAATGGTGAGCTGGAAATGACTGACCAGCAAACCAGATCCATTTCCACGCCCCGCGACTTCAATTTTGACCCTACCGGGAAATTGATGATTGTAGCGAACCAGACAACCGATAATCTGGTGGTTTACGACGTAGATGCAGTTACCGGTAAACTGACTTTCAAGCATGAAAGCATTGGGATCAAAACACCGATCTGCGTCGCTTTTTACTGACCGCGGATCACATTTTCCGGGCTATTTTGGTCTGATAATAGTTAAGAAAATCATCGAGCTGCTCCACGGGCATTTTACGCGCGATGATTTTTTTATCCTTATCCAAAATATAGATTGTTGGAGTTGTTACCACATCGAATTTTTTGAGAAAATCAATTTCCTGCAATGCATCAAACCCGTTGATCAGTTCTTCCAGGTGGTAAGTTTTGATAAACGAAGCCCATTCTTCCTTGTTATGCTCCGTTGAAATGGCCATTACCTTGATGCCTTTCGCTTTGTTTTTATCATAAAAAGCTTTCAGTACCGGCGATGCTTCCTTGCAGTGGCCGCAGGTAGGCGCATAGAAGAAAAGTACCGTATAATTGGCTGCAATAGACTGCACGCTCACTTTCTTTCCGGCAGGGTCTACGAGCGACAAGGCCGGGAAAGTTTTGTTGACCAGCAAGTCTTTCATGGTGTTCACCTTATCAGCTATACGTTTTTTCACATCCTCTGAAACGCCCATTTCTCCGGACAGGTAATATTTGTTTGCCATGTGCACCCAAACCGCCTCCGTACCTACCGTTTTTGGGTTTTCATATTGATTGGTGATATAAAATACCACTACGTTTTTAACGTCCTTATTAGTAGCTCTTCTCGCCAGCATATCCGCATCCCGGATCAGTGAATCAGGTGTTTGTACAACCAACGATTTAATATAACGTTCGAGTCGGGGTTCCAGAAAAGGTGTATTGAGAATCCTGGAATCTGAAAAATCGTAGTAATCCCAGTAATGTGATTTGTAGTAGTTAAAAACCCACGCAGAATCCGTTTTGCCGTTGGGCAGCTTCGGCGCAGCCGGGATTTCCGGGTCACTCGACATGTTCAGGAGCTGCGCAGTAAAGGTTTTTGGGTTTTCGTTCAGGAACTTCTGGCGGTATACCTTAAAGTTGTCCTGCAGCGTCTTTACTTTGGCCGGTGTGTCTGCGTTTTTGTTTTTATTCAATGCCTGAATTTCCTGAGAGACGGATTTAAGCCGCTTTTGATAGGTATAAAACAATTCGTTTTCGGGTGAACCGGTCACTTTCATTTTTCCGATCACATCTGTCGAATCGGTTTCAAAAGAAAAATTGGTCTCTTTTCCGGAGTAAACAAGCTCTACAAGACTTTTGTTGCCTCCTATAATAATGACGTATAATCCGCCCGGCAGGTCTGTTTTTCCTTCAAATAGCACTTTGCCTTCTGAGTCGGCCTTTGCCGTATCCTTGGGTACAAACAGCGTGTGGTTCCGGTTGTAATGGCCCAGCACCAGCGATGAATCTTTGATGCCTTTAATTGTAGCTTCAATGCGGTAACCCTGGGCTGAGCTGCCTGAAAAAAACACGACGGCTAAAAGAAAAGCGAAGAGCGCATTGCGGGTATAATAGTTCATGGAGAAAGCGGCCGTTTGTTTATGAATTCTTTATTTAATTATTTCACCTTTATCAGAGCCCAAAATTAAACTCAAAACGACAACTTCTATCAGCTTCTTATCCAAATGTTCTATTTTCTCTCCAAAGCAATAGATTTCCTTATCATGCCCCTCAGCATTATTTTTCTGCTGATGCTGTACGGTCTGGCAACAAAAAATAACAAGAAAAGAAAGCTGATGCTGCTGCTTACCTGTGTTTCCATGCTGCTGCTTTCCAATACCTGGCTGGTTAACAAAGTATTTAACTGGTGGGAGCCGCGGCCGGTCAATATCAGCGCCCTTGACGGTACTTACGACGTGGGTATTTTGCTCTCCGGCGGGTTGATAGGTGCCAATATGCCCAGTGAGGACCATGCAGTTCTCGGTTCACATGGCGACCGGGTACTTCAGACTTTTTTACTTTACAAAGCGGGCAAAATAAAAAAGGTGCTCATCACAGGTACGAGCTCCAAGCCGATGATGGAGGCCGGCCAGGGAGAAACCCGCCGTGCCGCCGCCTTAATGGTCCAATGGGGAGTGCCTGCGCAGGATATTATTTTTGAAGAAAATGCGCGAAATACGCGGGAGAATGCGCTTTTTTCGGCAAAAATATTAAATCAAAAATTTCCTGGCGGGCGTTACCTGCTGATTACGTCGGCATACCATATGCCCAGGTCAGCCGGGTGTTTTGCAAAAGTGGGTGTTAAAACGGATCAATTCCCGGCCGACTACTATGGAAGTTATTATTCCGTGGCTTTTAAAAATGCCCTTGTTCCCGATCCCAACGCCCTCGCATATTTCAGCTTTTTATGGCACGAATGGGTGGGTTACATCATGTACAAACTGGTGGGTTATTCGTAAGGTCAGACACTCAGTATCTTCACCATCCTCAGCAAATCTTCATTAATTGGTTTGGGAAGCCTGATTGTATCTTCAAAAGGGGTATAAACCAGGTCATTGTTGATAATCCCTGCCATTACATTCTTTTGTCCTCCGATCAACCCTTCCAGTGCGCCAAGCCCCAGACGGCTGGCCAGGATACGGTCGTATGCAGATGGCTGACCGCCGCGTTGAATATGCCCAAGCGTAGTAACCCTGATGTCCGCGTTTTCATCCACCTGACCTTTGATCTTATCCGCTACTTCCTGGGCGCTGCCTTCTTCGTCACCTTCTGCAACGATGATGATGGAAGACGACTTGGAACGGCTCCAGCCTTGTTTCAATGTTTCCACCACATGTGAAATGGGCGTCAGTACTTCGGGTACCATTACAAGTTCAGCTCCGCCCGCAATACCGCATTGCACGGCAATGTAACCGGAGTCGCGGCCCATTACTTCAATAAAAAAAATACGATCGTGGGAGCTGGCCGTATCACGGATACGGTCGATAGCATCGAGCGCCGTGTTTACTGCCGTATCAAAACCGATGGTATAGTCTGTACCGTACAAGTCATTGTCAATGGTTCCCGGCGCGCCCACTGTGGGTATGCCGTATTCATTGCCAAATATCATCGCACCTGTGAAAGTACCGTTTCCACCGATCGCCACAAGGCCTTCAATGCCGAGCGACTGTAAATTTTCATGCGCCTTTTTGCGTCCTTCCGGAGTCATGAATTCTTTACTCCTTGCAGATTTGAGGATCGTTCCTCCCCGCTGTACTATATTGCTTACCGAGTGTGATTCCATCTTGTAAACATCTCCGGCAATCATCCCGCTATATCCTCTTCTTATACCATAAACCTCAATGCCGTGATATACCGCTCCACGGACAACGGCCCGGATACAGGCGTTCATCCCCGGCGCATCTCCTCCTGAGGTAAATACTCCAATTCTTTTCATCTAAATTTCGGGTTACTTCTAATCAATCTCTAATTGGGTGCTTTGAAACCTTCAAGGCACAATTTCTGCAAATTTATCCGGTATTTTCTTAAAATATATGACCTGTTTCTTAATTATATTAAAAAAAAGCCGGGCGAAGATTCAAATTTAAGACCTCAAACATATATCATTACTTATATATTTGCGACGGTTAATAATTATTTAATATGAATTCCGGTGCAATTATCTAAACTGTTGCTGATGGAAAAGTCATATTTGTGAAAAATTCCTGTCATCAGTGCAAACCGAGAAAACGACTGGTTTAGCTTAATGTTATTAAAATGAAAAATCTGATTTCCTGGCAGCGTATCTGGCCGCATCTGGTAGCTGTAATTGGTTTCATGGCTTTGTCGGTCATGTATGTTTCTCCGGTTTTACAAGGCAAGAAACTGAATATGGGTGACGATCTGCAGGCCAGGGGGGCTGCGCGCGAGGTAATCGATTACCATAAAAAAACAGGAGAGTGGTCCAGCTGGACGAACGGGATGTTTGCAGGAATGCCCGCCTACCTGGTAGCTACCGACTATCCTACCAGTATACCTACCAAGCTTGGGCAGGGAATCAATAAACTTTTACCGGAACCTGCCAATTACCTTTTAATTGGTCTGGTAAGTGCCTACGTGCTTTTTCTGGTTTTGGGGACAGGCATCGGGTTGGCCGCATTGGGAGCAATAGCCTTTGCTTTTGCCTCATTTAATCTGATCAGTCTTGAAGCAGGCCATGTTTCAAAGGTGATTGCGATCATGTATTCGCCGGGAGTGCTGGCGGGTGTCCTGCTTGCTTTCCGTAAAAACTGGCTGGCGGGATCGGCACTCACCGCATTGTTTCTTTCGCTCGAACTTTATGCAAATCACATTCAGATCACCTACTACCTTGGAATAGGAATCATTGTTCTGGTGGCGATTGAGAGCTTTTTACTGATAAAAAAAGGGGACATCAAACAGCTCACCTTCATTATAGCCGGGCTTGTGCTGGCAGCAGTTGTTTCCGTCGGAACACATACCACCCGTTTATGGAACGCCTATGACTACAGCAAAGAAACCATACGCGGCAAGCCTGAACTTACTGCTTTGAAATCCGCCGGAACAGCTCCGAAACAGGATGGGCTTGATCCGGGATATGCGTTTGAATATAGCTATGGAATCGGGGAAACGCTGACGTTGCTGATCCCGAACGCTTACGGCGGTGCGTCTAGCGGTGGTTTCTCGCCTTCTTCTGAAACTTTCAAGGTTTTGGCGAGCCGCGTATCAGATCCGGCTGCATTGCAGAACGTTGCGCGGATGATACCGTCATACTGGGGTGACCAGCCCATCCTGGGTGGTCCGGTTTATGCCGGGGCGATGGTGTTTTTTCTTTTCGTTCTCGGACTTTTGATTGTAAAAGGACCGCTGAAAAACTGGGCCGTCGGGATCATTATCCTGTATGTGATATGGGCCTGGGGTAAAAACTTCGCGCCGGTCAATGATCTTTTCTTCTATTATTTCCCAATGTTCAACAAGTTCAGGGCTATGACAATGGTGCTTGCGCTGGTGCAGCTGCTGATGGTTTTCGTGGCGATTTTAGCTTTGCAAACATTGGTTCAGCGGAAAATAACCTGGAAAGCTTTTCAGCGTCCGTTCCTGATCACATTGGGTATAACAGGTGGAATTACATTACTGATGGCTTTGATGCCCGGCGTTTTCTTCAGCTTCCAATCGGCTAACGACCAGAATTTCGTTGCGAATTTTACGCAGATGTCGGGGGATAAAAATTTCGCCCAGCAGATATTTGATGCGGTATTGACAGACCGCCAGGGGATGATGAAGGCCGATGCCATGCGTAGCCTTGTTTTTGTTCTGCTCACCGCGGGCCTCGTCTGGTTATGGATGAAAGATATGATCAAACCTTTCATTTTTTACCCAGCATTCATTCTGATCATGATTTTTGACCAGTTTGGTGTGAGTAAGCGATACCTGAACAATGACGATTTCGTAAGCAACTACGCGGCACAGGCCGTAACCACTCCTTCGCCTGCCGATGAGCAGATTTTAAGGGATACCGATCCAGATTTTAAAGTCCTCGATGCTTCAACCTCTCCGTTTCAAAGTGCAACTGCATCTTATTTTCACAAATCGCTGGGGGGATATCATGCTGCCAAGCTGCGTCGTTACCAGGAATTATTTGAACGCCAGATTGCCAAGCAGAATGCCAATCCGGGCATTCTCAATATGCTCAATACCAAATACATTATTTCGGCTGATGAGCAGGGCAACAAAGTAGCTCAGGCCAATCCGGGTGCATTAGGGCACGCATGGTTTGTTGAAAAATATAAAATTGTCCCCAATGCAGATGCCGAAATGAGTGCGCTCGATTCTCTGAATCCACGTGTTGAAGCGGTTCTTGATCAGCGTTTTGCGGATAAGCTGACCGGCTTGACGCTACTGCCGGATTCTTCCGCCAAAATCAGTCTGATCAGTTATGCGCCCAATGCACTGGTGTATGAAAGTGATGCTAAAAATGAAGGGCTGGCTGTTTTTGCAGAAATATATTACAATGTCCGGGACGAATGGAAAGTTACCATCGATGACAAACCTGTCGATCTGCTGCGGGCCAATTATGTGCTCCGGGCTTTACGTGTACCTGCCGGAAAGCATACCATCAAGTTCAGTTTTGAGCCCGTGTCGGTAAGTGCAGGCAGCAAAGTGGACCTGATCAGCTCATTGCTGCTGGTCGCGTTGATTATTGGTGCGTTGGTAGTGGAAGCGAGAAAACAAAATGCCTGATATCCAAGCCACCGGCAAATACCTGATTATCATCGGAATTTTGGTGGTTGTTGCCGGTGGCCTGGTTTATTTTTTCGGTGACAAGCTGCACTGGCTCGGCAGGCTGCCTGGCGATATCCGTATCGAAAGGGATAATTTTCGTTTTTTCTTCCCGATTACAACCATGTTGCTGCTGAGCGGCGTGTTGAACCTTGTTATCTGGTTGGTCCGCAGGTTTTTAACCTAGAAGATAATGTTGGTGATCAAACATTATCTGGCAGAAGTAGAAAATCATTCATCTTTTTAGTAACTATGAGATAGAATTTTAGGCATTACTTAACACACACTATTTCATGGAGTATTTTGAAGAACTGGTCAGGTTCCTCGCGCAGTCGGGTACCGGCGATCTGAAAACCGCACATTTTAAGGATGAATACGCAGGCCTCAAAGTCAAAGTAAGTTTTGGCAAAGGAAATCCTGCAAGAGTTACCTGGATATCTTTCCTGGCAGGAGGTCAGCAGATCAGCAACGGTATATATCCGTTTTATCTTTACTACAAAAAGCAAAACATCCTCATTCTGGCATATGGCGTCAGTGAAACGATATCGCCGGAAATCAGCTGGAAAATAACGTACCCTGAGAAAATTGGTGCCTATTTTAAACAGCACAATATCGGAAAGCCGGCGCGTTACGGAGATTCCTTTGTGTTCAAAGTATACGAAGACCCTCAAAATCTGAGCCGGATAGAAGTCGAAAAAGATCTTCAGGATATCCTCAAAATTTATCGTCAGACATTAAATCAAACCTCGGGGCGGGATGACGTTACCGCTCCGGAATTTATTTACACCGACTTTCAGGATAAAATCGCTGCCTGTAATCTTCATATAAGTGCTCAAATCACACTCCGTTTCATTGCCTCGCTTCTGAGTAAGCCTTTTGTGATCCTGACAGGGCTTTCAGGGTCGGGAAAGACCAAGTTGGCACAGGCATTTTCGGGCTGGATTTGCGGTGGCCGTGATCAGATTTGTGTCGTGGCCGTCGGTGCGGACTGGACCAACCGCGAGCCATTGCTGGGCTATCCCAACGCATTGGAGCCTGGAAAATACGTCAGGCCCGAAAGTGGCGTGCTCGATCTGATATTACGTGCCATGAACAATCCGGACAAGCCCTATTTCCTGATCCTGGATGAAATGAACCTTAGCCATGTAGAGCGTTATTTTGCGGATTTTCTGAGTGCTATGGAATCAGGAGAGGAAATTTTGTTGCATCCGGAACTTAACGGTACCGAGGATAACATTCCTTCCAGGATCAGTTTACCCAAAAACTTGTTTATAATCGGTACGGTTAATATCGATGAGACCACCTATATGTTCAGCCCCAAAGTACTGGACAGGGCCAACGTGATCGAGTTCAGGATTACGTTACCTGAGATGGAGGGGTTTCTGGAATTTGAGGCTGCGCCGGACCTGGAAAACATACATGCAGGGGGAGCTGAGATGGGGGCGCATTTTATCCATATTTCCAGGGATAAAAATTTCAAGTTGAAACATAAGGAGCAAATTACGGCTGTTCTTCTCAGCTTTTTTAAAGAGTTGCAACCCGCTGGTGCGGAATTCGGATACAGGAGCGCATCGGAAATTTTGAGGTTTGCATCTATGGTTAACCGGATCGAACCCAGCTGGACTGCTCATGAAATTATAGACGCGGCGCTGATGCAGAAGCTGTTGCCTAAGGTATATGGCTCCCGGAGAAAGCTGGAACCGGTTTTAAGGGCGATCGCCAGGCATTGTGTAAAGGATAGTGAAAAAATTGACGATTATTTTAATTCGAAAAAAGAGTTGTCTGAACTGGGTCCCATATATTTTCCCGTCACTTTGGAAAAACTCGGCAGAATGTACAGAGGGTTAATAGACAATGGTTTCACGAGTTATGCCGAAGCCTGATGTTTATCAATGAAATAAATATCAGGATTCCCGTGGCCAATGAGCTGGTAAGCCTGAAGATTATCGGTCTGGAAAATGCGTATGAAACACTTTTTGAAATCAATGAACTGGAAGCTTTCGAGAATGCGGAAGCACGGATACAGCTGCTGGAAGGGCACTTTTACGAATATATTATTTCGGATCATTATGCTTTGGAAGCTTCGGAAGTTGTCAATCCTTCCAGGATAAATGCCTCCTCGGGCAGGCTGGCCCCCAACATCTATACAGGCACGTTAGCGATTGATATCCTGAATCCTGCGAAGGGAAAATGTGCAACCATCAAGCTGGAAGTCAGATCGAAAAAGGCAAGTTACCGTCACGATTACAGGTTTATGCTGGAAGGGATCACTGAGAAGTGTACCGATTTACTATTGGAGCACAGCTCGCCGGTGACACATCATTTCACGCCTGATTTTAAACAGGATTCGAGGACCATGTATCAGCGGTTTTCTTTTATCCGGTCTATCCTCGAATCGGAGGAGTTTGGTAACGCCGTACAGAAGATCGTCGCCAACCCTGTTACAGCCTGGGCAAGGACGGAGGGGACGAAGGATATCAGGAACCTTAAAAAAATGGGTAGTAAGGTGGGCAGGCAAATTGCGGGATCGGGAAACAGGATATTTTTGCCGGATGCACATTTACAAAAGAACAGGCTGAAATCAGTTCCCGTCCGGATCTACGTTGATGCCAAAAAGCAGTCGCCCGACACTGCGGAGAACAGATTTGTAAAACATGTCTTGCAAACTTTCTGTGCCTTTATCGGCGATTTCCGGCAGCGGGCACGGAAGGGAAGCAGGCTTTATGATGAGGCAGTGCTGCTGGAAACTCGGCTCGATCTGATGCTGGGGCATGCCATGTTCAGGGATGTTGAAAAACCCGTGGTGCTGGCATTGAACAGTCCGGTGCTGCAGCGAAAACCAGGTTATAAAGAAGTTCTTAAAGTATGGCTGATGTTTGACCTTGCTGCACGGCTGATCTGGCGGGGCGGGGATGATGTGTATGAAGCGGGCAAAAAGGATGTGGCTGCGCTATATGAGTACTGGCTGTTTTTTCAGTTACTCGAACTCGTCAGAAAGGTTTTTTCGATAGAGCCCGCGAGTATTGACAACCTCATCAAACCCACGCGCGACGGCCTTGGGCTGCAGTTGAAGCAGGGAAAACATATCGCAGTTAATGGAGTTTTTGACGGGGATTCGCGGAAGTTGAATGTGGAGTTCAGTTTTAACAGATCGTTTTCGGGGAAGAATGATTATCCGCAAGCTGGCAGCTGGACAACCGGCATGCGCCCGGACTATACGCTTTCGATCTGGCCCGCAGGTGTAAGCCAGATGCAGGCCGAAACCGATGAGCTGATCGTTCATATTCATTTTGATGCCAAATACAAGATCGAAACCGTAGCGGCGATTTTTGGGGAAGAAACTAAAACGATCGATTCAGCAGACGTGACGGCACAGAGCCCGGATTACCGGCATGATGATCTTTTGAAAATGCATTCCTATAAAGACGCTATCCGGAGAACTGCCGGAGCTTATGTTTTATATCCCGGCAGTGCGGAAAAGCCTTATAAGTGGAAAGGGTTCCATGAGCTTATACCTGGGCTGGGTGCCTTTGCGGTGCGGCCGTCGCGGGTGAATAGCGGCGTGGAAGACTTGAGAAGCTTTCTGGACGATGTTATCCGGCACTTTCTCAACCGCGCCTCGCAACGGGAAAAGGTGGCTTTCAGGAATTATGACATTTATAATTCCCCCCAGACAGATGAAGTCAGGGAAGTACTGCCTGAGACTTTCGGTGAAAACAGGGACCTGATCCCGGATGATACTTTCGTATTGGTAGGGTTTTACAAAAATGAAAAACAGCTGGCCTGGATCAGGCGCAACGAGCTTTACAATTTCAGAACGGGGACAGACAGCGGTTCATTGTCGCTTGGGGCCAGGGAGGTAAATGCCAGGTATCTGCTTCTTCACGGGCCGGGGGAAAAGGTTACCGGGAAGCTTTTTAAAATGAAAGAAACCGGTCCCAGGATTTTCTCAAAGCAGGACCTGATCAGGAAGAAGTATCCTTCCCCGAAAGGTGATTTGTACATCGTTTACCGTATCGATCTCGAAGTTGATCCCGAGTTCAGGACCCAGCGCTGGGATATATCGAAGCTGTCGCAATACAAAACGAACCGGGCTTCCGGGATTCCGTTTTCAGTGAGTTTGACGGAGCTGATGAAGGTGTTGGTGAAGGAATAGGATAAAAGAAGTTTTGCAGGTTACTGTTTTAAACTTAAATTTCACAATCCAGCAATTCCGATCCATTCAAACCCGTAACCAATGAAAAACCGCTTTGCTTTTTGTCTTTTTCTTTGCCTTTTCAGTCTGCATACTTTTTCCCAGACGAAGCTTTCCATCGTTTTTGTTGGTAACAGCATTACGCAGGGAAAAGGGGGCCCGAATGGGTTTCCGCCCCCTACCCACGCAGTTAATTTTCTGAAGGAACAAAAGGGGATTGAAGACGTATCCTTCGCTAATGTCGGGCGCAGCGGTTCCACAACCGTAGACTGGCTTCCTGAAACGGGTAAACTGTTTCCACTGGCCACGAAAGCTGCTGATAGTTTGTACCTGCTAAAGGATCACCAACTTATTTTTTCTATCAAACTGGGTACCAACGACAGTGCGATGGAGGGCCCGAATGGTGCGCCGGTTTCGAAAGAAGGGTATAGAAAAAACATGCAGACGATTGTTTCGGAGCTTCTTAATAAATACCCCGGCAGCAAGGTAGTGATCCATCATCCGATCTGGTACAGTACCAACACCTATAACAGGTCCAAATATCTCGCGGAAGGTTTGGAGCGGCTGCAATCGTATATTCCTGAGCTTGACGGCATGATTTCGGATTATAAAAAATCGGAGCCGGGACGTGTTTTTAAAGGTGATACCAAAGCATTCAAATACTTCAAAAAACATCATCTAAAATATTTCAAACCCGAAAACGGCCAGCAAGGGGTATTTTACCTGCATCCCAATGAAGAGGGCGTAGTGGTTTTGGGGAAATACTGGGGGAAAGCGATCGGGAAGATGAAGTTTTGAATTTTTTAAATACATGCGGGAGACAGACTCACCATATAAGCTCATATGCTGTGCTTCTCCCGCCCGCACCGTCTTTTTTCAAAATTCCTTTTTCGATCAGATCCTGGATATCTCTTCCAGCAGTATCCTGCGAGCACTTTGCGATTTTGGCCCATTTGGACGTGGTTAGCTTTCCAAAAAAGCCTTCCTGCATTTTGGTGACCAATAGTCGTTGTCTTTCATTTAATGGGACAGTCGCATTTTTATCCCAGAAAGCAACACGTTGCAATATCGAATTAAGCGTTTCATTTGTAACGTTTAAAGCATCTTTAAGGCAGGAAAGAAACCATTCGAGCCAGTCCGTAATGTCCAGCGTTCCCTTTTGTGTTTTCTCCAATACGGTGTAATATTCGTTCCGGCGCTGTCTTATCTGCGCCGACATGCTGTAAAATCGTTGTGAATTTGCCTCTGCCCTGGCCAGCTGCATGTCTGCAATCGTTCTGGCAATACGGCCATTTCCGTCGTCGAAAGGGTGAATAGTTACAAACCAAAAATGTGCTATTGCTGATTTAAGAACCGGATCGATATCGATATCACTATTAAACCAGAGTAGAAATTGATCCATTTCCTGATCCAGGCGTGCAGCTTCTGGTGCTTCAAAATGGACGGTTTCTTTACCTATCGGTCCGGATACAACCTGCATCGGGCCCTTTTCATTGTCACGCCAGTTACCGGTGATGATCTGGTACATGCCGCTTCTGCCGGAAGGAAACAAAGACGCTTGCCAGCCCAATAGCCGGTCTTTCGTTAGTTCCTGATTATAATTTTGAATTGCGTCCAGTGTCATCTCAACCACACCGTCAACATGGCGATCCGAAGGCACCAGTCCGGCGACATCCAGGCCCAATCGCCTTGCTACCGAGGAGCGAACCTGATCTGTATTCAATACTTCTCCTTCGATCTCATTGGATTTGGTGATATCCTGAGTAATAGTATGAAGAACAGTTTCTGTTTTTTCCGAAAAGCCGAGAGAATCCATTCTACCGGAAATTTTTCCCTGCTCATACCTTACCTCACCCAATACACAGGCCAGTTTGTTGTCGTTCCAAACGAAGTCGGGCCAGTTTTTTCGCTGATGGATGTACAAAGGCATAACGTCTTTTTGCGGTGAATATACAAATTATTCTCCGCAAATTTGCGGAGAATAGAAAGGTTAATCTCCGCATTTCAAATTTCACTCCTCAATCGCATCTTCCTCGTAATCTACAAAAATGTTGATCCAGATTGCCCGGCCGAGGCGTATGATCAGGGGTTGCAGTAGAAAAAGGATCAGGGTGAGCGTTACAAAAAACCAGTTCAGGTCCATTTTGATGAAGACGAGCAATAAAATGGAAAGCAATGCCATGATGAAAATGACAATCGGAAAGCTGGTCCATAGCGCCCCTATGTAAAACCCCGGCTCGATCTGAAAATCCTGCCCGCAAACCGGACAGCGGTCGGGCATCTTCATCCCGTCTTTGAAACTGTAAGGATTTTGCTTCACAAACAGGTCCCCTTTGTGGCATCGGGGACATTTGAGCCGGGCAACGCTAAATAACTTTGACATTTTTGATGGGAGAGGCTGTGAAAAACAATGTAGCACATATTTTAACGACTTTTCGCCCGCAAACATCTTTTTTGGAGATTATACACCGGAACAGACACAGGAGTGCCTACTTCCGTACCGGTTTCAGGCCTTTCATCGCCGTGGTGCCAATGGCAGGGGCTTTTGATGGCAGGGTCAGTAATTTTATTTCTTCCGGCTTTGCAGGGAAAGGGATTACACCCGACAAATAACGCTCTATGATAAAAGATTCTTCACGCTCAAATGCAATGGAAGGCTCGTTTACAAGGGCCGAAATATCGTATAGCTTCTTGTGCCAGATCGCCACTTCCAGTTCACTGTCAAAAAAATAATTGTTTTCAAAGCCTCTGTCGAATTTGAAGGTAATAGGCTTTTGCACATTGGCAAGCAGGCTTTCTGGTGCGCCGGTAAGTGTGATAGGTACGTAGGTTTTCTTTTCGTAAACAAATCCGCCATGATTGTTTTTGATATATTCCCGCATATCCCTGGGGGCGTCACCTACAAAGAGTACATCAACAAGCAGTATCTGTTTGGCGGCGTGGAACTGCTCTGTACTTTCGATGAGCGGGAGTGTTGAGATTCTGATCATTTAACGTGTCCATTTTTACGCAAATATTGAACATGTACTCGACATATGTCCATTTTCTGGACAGATTATGACCTCATGTCCAGTTTTCGCCAAAAACTGGACATGTTATTTCGAAAAAGGGCAGCGTAGAGGAATGATAATTTTATACTTTCAGGATTAAATTGGAAAAGAGGCTAAGAGGTAACCTATTATTTGAAAACCGATGACTGTAAAAAATTACAGATTTATAGCCTTGCTCGGCGATGGCAGGGAACGTTTCAGTGACAAAGAGTTGGATCAGGAATGGCCCACAGAGCCGGTAGTGATCGACGCGTTTGGTGTTTCGGATGTGTACCGCTACGATGGGTACGTTTTTCTGAGCGAAAACTGGTTTACCAAATACAGCAAAATATGGCGCATCGACACCTCTGAGATCGACACACTTCTTGTAAAGCTCGTGAAGTTGTCGTCAAAAGAATCGCTTTCGATAAATCTGGCCAAAATGAAAGCATACCTGGCCGAGCCGCCCGAGACGGCGGAGGAAGCTGCCGAGGTTTGGAAAAGTTTTTACGATCCGGAATTAAAGGTTATTTGATAACAATGAAACCTTCCGCTATCCTCAGATGGTGTCCTCTGGTTCAGGTAGCTTAACGGTTGTCCCGTTGAGATTCTCTGGTTCGATGGAATGGTAAAGCTCCTGGTAGGCCGAAAACATGGATTTTACAGTAAAATGCTGTTCATAGGCCGCCCGGGCGTTTGCTTTGGCTGATTCGAGAGCATTCGGATCGTTCATGTAATGCAGAATGGCGGAAACGAAAGCTTCTACGGTATTCTCCAGTGCTATGCCATTTTGCCCGTTCAGCATTTCAGAAATACCTCCGACGTTGGATGCGGTCACTGGCACTGAGTAGCATAATGCCTCAATGATGGATATCGGCATCCCTTCAAAATTGGTAGGAAGCATAAACAGATCTGCGTATTTCAAAAGCAGATGTGCATCTTCTACCTGGCCGAGGCAATGTACATTGGCTGGGGTATCGAGAACTTCCTGCTTATTCCCAATCCAGAAAAAGTGGACCGGGTACGATTTCATTTCTTCAGCTACCTGACAGAAGAGCGTAAAGTTTTTTGGAGGGGACAGGCGGGCTATGCATAGGACCCTGAAACTCTGTTCCGCTAAAATCTTGGTTTTGATCCTGGTAAAAGAGTCTGTCTGCGGCTCGGGGAATTTTCCATAGGAATCGCTTATGCCATTGTAAATGCAGCTCACATGATGCCTGATGCCTTCCTCAACCATATTTTTGAGGTCGTAAATGCTTACGCCGACAATATATCTCGACCGGAACTGTAATAGACGCTCCAGGTACAAAAATTTGCGGAATGCCAGCCTTATGGAATCAAAGCCGTGAATGGTATAGATGATTTTTCGTGCAGGGAAAGCGATACGTCCGAGGATACCTATTTTCGACGAATGCAGGTGGATCACGTCCGGCTTATACGCCCGGTTAACATGTCTCAATTCATAGATCACTTTCAAATCGTGGTACAAGCTGATCTTTCTTTTCAGAGACGGTATCTTTGCCTTCTGAACTTCTCTGGGCAGGATATTCCAAAGTTCACCGTTTGAAGAGGATGCAACCATTACTTCATCGCCAGCCCGCACCGATTCTTTTACAAGATTCAATAAAACTGATTGGGCTCCGCCAAGTTCCGCTAGTGTGATTACGTGGAGTATTTTCATGGATGGTGTGTAGTGTTTGTTTCGGTAGCAGCGGTTTTGATTTCCGGGACGACTACCCAGAGCCTCCGCTGATCTGGTCGATAGCAGCTGTCAAGGAATCCGCATAGGTTACGACTTCTTTAAAGTGCTCGAAACAGTTATTTGCAATTTGTTGATACATGATCGGGTCGCTTGCACAGGTTTCGAGCTTTTCAAGAGATGCGGCCCATTCTTCCTCGCTGCCTGTATTTGCAAAAACCGCTGTATGCATGTCTTCTGCATAATTCTGAATTTCCCCGACGGGTGTGACGAAGCAAACCAGCCCGTTTTGCATAGCCTCAGCCACACTCATAGCCATTCCTTCACGGAAACTCAGCTGAATAAGAAAATGATGTTCGCGGAATGCCTGCATCTTTTGATCTGCATTCAGCTCACCTTGAAACTTTACAAAAGACTGGAGATTGTTGCGTGCAATATGCTTTTGAATATCAGCGAGCATTCCGTCGTCACGGCCGAATATATCCAGATGTGCATTTAATCCTCTGGAACGTAACGCACCGATTGTGTCAATCGCCAGGGGTAAATTTTTGACAGGATTGAGCCTGCCAAGAAACATGAACCTGATAACATCACCTGACAACGGGGGATTGGATTTTTCGGCGGGCGATTTTTGAGTAAAAAATGATATAGCCGTAACCGGGCATCCCGGGGAATGCTCTTTCTGTATAAAATTTGTAGCGGCAGATGAATCGGTGAAAACCTGGTCTGCGGAACGGATCGCGAGCAATGTAAATATCTTGTCACACAGGTGAAAAAAGGTAGTACTGTGGATAAACGGGATAAACACAATGGTGCGGTCGATAGCCTTGACGATCCTCCCGGCAAGAGACGCTCTCCAGAGAGAGGAGATCATGATATCGGGCTTCATTTTCAAAAGAGAAAAGGCAATTCTGAAAATATTGAACGGATAACTGATCAGCGGATAATCAAAAGTCTTGAAACAAGATTTTTGGCTATCACTAAGATGCGAGATCATCTTGGGGTCGATTTGGCCTAAGACGGCTACTGTCAGGTCGTAATGCTCGCTGAGCTTCGGAATTGCCGACACCAGCGCGACCTCCACGCCGCCCAGCTGAATATCATGAATGATGTATAAAAGTGTGCGTTTTTTCAAGAAGTAGAGATAGATAAGCGGCTGAAAAGCCAAGGTTTCGGTCTAAAGTTAGGAGCCATTTGGTTATTTTCCAAGAAACATGAAGGCGCAATGTCACCGCTGGGGGATTAGGGTTTCAGGGGGCAGTTTTTGCTAAAAAATGGTAGAATAGTAACTTCCGCGCAGCAGGGCTGAATGATATATAGAAGCCTGTGTTTTTCAAAACATGAATCGGTAACTGGTCAAAAGAAAGGAGTTCGGCCCTAAATTAGGGGCCATTTGTTTTTAGCCTCCTGATAGTTATTCAAAGGCTTATCTGAGTTTTCGAACGGCGCAGGATACCGTCGCCATTATATTAGCCCATCTCTTATTTCTCCAGCGTCAGGTGCCCGCAGACTTCTGTCAGAATTTCGCTGGGATTTACGCTGATGGCGAGCGCAATCAGATACAGTTCATCAGCTCTGAGCTTTGTTGAGAGGTTCAAAGTCAGTTCGCTCAGGCGGGCTTTGCTGATTCCGGTTTTTCTGGAAATCTCAGATTTGTTAACCGATTTTTTATTGAGATACTCCCCCAGCCGTGTCATGGATAAATGATTTTTTCATGACAAATTAAAGACTAATAAATTAAATGTAGACCAAGCTGAAATATTTGATTGACTGTATGAAAAGTTATCTCTAAATTTGTCAAGAAAAGCTAAAAGTATTTATCGAAAATCAAAAATATCATGACATACACTAAAGCTGACCTGGAATGCATAGTAATGACCCAGCTCGAAAACCTGGACGCTATGCACGACCTTCTGACGATCATGAAAGTTCAGAACGAGCTGATCCGGAAGACCAACAAAAAATTGCAGAATGATATAGCAAAGCTGAAATGCAAGGAATATCCGGTGCTTGCCCGAAAGCGCCGCAGCGAGTGATCTGGACGTTAGCTGTATACGAAATGTTTTCACAGTTTTCCGAAATAAAAATTACCTTGTGGCTATATTGAAATGACAAACAGGTAATCCATCCATACGATTTTCGGAATATGCAGGAAGATATTCTATTTCAGATCAGCAACAAGTTAAAGGAAGTCAGGAAAAACAAAGGTGTTACCCTCCAGGAGATTGCCAATGAGGCGGGTGTTACCAAAAGCCTCGTTTCGCAGATAGAAAACAGCCGGACAATCCCTTCACTCCCGGTAATGCTTGGCCTGATCCAGGCCCTGGATATCGATTTGAATGCTTTTTTCAAGGATATTATTTCAAAAGGCCCGGAAGAAAACGTACTGATCCGCCGGAAGGAGGAATATCAGCCTTTTACAAAGGAGAATGCCAAAGGGTTTTTCTACCACCGGATTTTCAGCAAACAGTTCAAGGATAATCATATAGACGTAGTTTTGCTCCGTCTGGAAAAAGATTCGCGACGGCCTATGGTGCGTACCAATGCATTTGAATTTAAGTACGTACTGCAGGGTTCGGTGGAATATACGGTCGGTAAAAACAAGTATATCCTCAATCAGGGCGACTCGATGTTTTTTGACGCCAACGAACTTCATAACCCCAAGTGCATCGACGGCGACGAGGTGTTGCTGCTCGTCATTTATTTCTTCAACGAAGCGATGTGACCCGCCCAGCCGGGTACTTTTTCTGGAATCGTTAAAAACTATTAAAAGTTAAATATTAATTAACATTTAGGTAATCTGCATCTGCTCCATTTTGCCTAATATTGTAACCGGCAAAATATTAGGGAGGTTATTATGTAATATTAATTAACTTTTACTTGTAATTTAAAGTGATAACGGATATTTTTATGGCTCAGAGTTCTGGCAATAGGTCGTTCGTGATAATTTTTAGTTCAATATTACTTTACAACCGTTGAGTGGTCTGTCGGATCATTTCAAACTGCCCGGATTTCCTGAAAGTTCAGTATTAGTTCACTAATTATTAGAAGTAAAATGTCGATAGAACTTGTTGTTTTTGATATGGCCGGAACCACAGTCAGGGACAAAAATTTTGTAGGGCTTGCATTTCAGGAAGCGATGAAAACCGCGGGTTACGAAATAGCTATTGAAGATGTGAATCCGCTGATGGGCTACGAAAAGCCCGTAGCGATTAAAATGATGCTTGATATTTTTGAGGCTGATAAAGATAAGATCACAGAAGAACTGATCGACCGGATCCATACGGAATTTGTCGAAGGCATGATCGCTTTTTATAACACTACGCAGGATATTGCGCCGCTTCCCAACGTGGAAGAAACTTTCAGTACTTTGAGAGAGAGCGGGATCAGGATCGCGCTGAATACAGGTTTTTCCAGGGATATAGCTGAGGTGATCCTGCGCCGGCTGAACTGGGAAGATAAAATTGATATTTTGGTAGCGAGCGACGAGGTGGCCGATGGTCGTCCTTATCCGGATATGATCAAAAAAATAATGGGTGCGCTCGGCATTGATTCGGCGGAAAAAGTAGCCAAGGTCGGCGATACCGAAGTAGATATAAATGAAGGGTTCAATGCCGGCTGTAAATATGTGATTGGAGTGACCACGGGCGCGTTTACACGCGAGGAATTACTGCCTTATAACCCCACGCATATCATAGATGATATTGCCGATGTCGTCAGGATCATTTCGTCGAACCGGACTTACTCAACCCAGGAATAAATTACGCATTTAATCAGTACTTTCAAATGAGCAAATCTGCTATTGTAATCGGGGCAGGAATTGTTGGGCTGGCAACAGCCAGGGCTTTGGCTACGAGAGGTTATCAGGTAACGGTGATCGAACGTTCGGAAAAAGCGGTGGGCGCATCTATCCGGAATTTCGGTATGGTATGGCCTATCGGGCAGCCGGAAGGAAAGTTATATGAAAGGGCATTGCATGCCAAAAGTATCTGGAAAGAGGTTTTGACAGGTGCTGATTGCTGGTTTTATGAAGGCGGAAGCCTGCACATGGCTTATCACCAGGATGAGCTGGAAGTTATTGAACAGTTTGCCGAGGTAAGTGCTTACCGGCCGGTAAAAGTGCTCAGTGCAAAAGACACATTGGAAAAATCCCCGGCGGTAAACCCGGCAGGCCTGCTGGGTGCGCTGTATTCCGATGACGAAATGATCGTCGACCCAAGAGAGGCAATAGCGGGCGTGCCGCGCTATCTCCAATCGAAGCTGGGCGTAACTTTTATCTGGAACACGGCCATATCCAGAATAGAATATCCGACTGTTTACTCTGGTTCGAAAAAATGGTCTGCCGATGAGATTTTTGTCTGCAGCGGCCAGGATTTCGAAACACTTTACCCCGAGGTGTTTGCTGCTGCGCCGCTGACCAAATGCAAACTTCAGATGCTCCGCCTGGAAGCCCAGCCGGACGACTGGAAAATTGGCCCGGCCCTTTGCGGCGGTTTGTCGCTGATCCATTACGACGGGTTCAAAGCCGCGGCTTCGCTGCCTGGCTTGAAAGCAAGATACCAGCAGGATTATGCCGAATATCTGAAATGGGGCATCCATGTGATGGCCTCCCAGAATGGCCTTGGAGAAATTACCGTGGGCGATTCGCACGAATACGCACTCACTTTTGACCCTTTTGACAGGGAATTTATCAATACCATGATCCTCGATTACCTGGGGACTTTTGCCCGGTTCAAGTCGCCAAAGGTGTTTCAGACCTGGCACGGGATCTATCCAAAAATGAAAAACGGGAAAACCGAAATCGTTCTAAAACCTGAAGAAGGCGTGACAATTATCAACGGGCTCGGAGGAAATGGCATGACGCTTTCTTTTGGTCTTTGCGATGAAGTGGTAGGGGGGACATATCAGGAACTTTAAAAAGCATTCATACAAAAAGCTCACTTATACGCACTGTGGAATAATGCAGAAAGGGAAGAGATTTTGGCAATAAGCCGGAATCAGAACACAATAGACCCAATCATAGTAATGAAATCCGCGTTTCCAAAAGCCGTTTTGCTGATGTGTTACGGTTGCTCGCCCTGAGCTTCCTTGCCATCACGCATCAATCGCTCTACACCCGATTTGACAAAAATCGCTTGCATGATACGATGGGTACCAGGACTGAGAAGAAAAAAATATCAGAAACGTATATGACAGTGCCGTTAGGAGAGTCTATTCAAAAACGCGCGGTTATACAGCGGTAGATATCAAAGGTAAAGTAATCGATAAAACCGGGCAGGCTTTGCCGGGGTCAATATCATTGTAAAAAATACTAATAAAGGAACTTCAACGAACGCGCACAGACATTAACAGTCTCAAATTAAAAACCCATGTTTGGTGGGATAAACAGTAATCTTAATTTAAATTTATGTTATCAAGAATCTCTTACATGCTGTCAATAGCCACTTTGCTGTTGACGGCATGCTCGAAAAATGTTCAGGACAGTCCGTCGGGTATCGAGCACGTGATCGTGATCGGGGTGGACGGATTAAGTCCTGATGGTATCAAAAAAGCTGAAACGCCGGTAATCGACAGTATGACCGCCAATGGAAGCGTGAAATGGAATGTACGTACCGTACTAACCTCCGCCAGCAGTCAGAACTGGGCTTCGATGATCATGGGCGCAGGGCCGGAGCAGCACGGGATCATTGACAACGACTGGGAAATGGATGATCATTCTTTGCCGCCGATCGTGCAGGAAGCCGACGGACGTTTTCCGACTATATTCAGTATCCTGCGGAAAAACAAACCTGATGCGGAGATTGGTGCAGTTTACCACTGGGGCGGTTTTGGCAGGTTGTTTCAGAAAAATGCGATGAATTATGACAAGCATTTCGAGACGGAAGATTCAACGGCTGCCGATTTTATAAAATATATCAAGGAAAAAAAGCCAACACTGGGTTTTGTCCATTTTGATCATGTGGACCATGCAGGCCACCACGACGGGCACGGTTCTGCGGCATATTATAAGTCTGTTGCCAAGACGGACTCGCTCGTCGGAAAAGTGCTGGCTGGTATTAAAGAAGCTGGCATTGAAAACAATACATTGGTTATTATCTGGGCCGATCATGGTGGTGTCGGCTATGGACATGGCGGTGCCACCCCTCAGGAAGCTGAGATCGCGGGTATTTTTTATGGGAAAGGCATTAAAAAAGGATACGAAGTAAAACAACAGGTTTATACGTACGATCTGGCTTCTACAATTGCTTTTGTTTTTGGTATAGAACAACCTTATGCCTGGACCGGACGGCCTGTGAAAGCTGCGTTTGAAGGATTTGCAGAGCCGGAGAACTTGTGGATGGGGGAGGAGTCAGTGGCTGCGCCGGTGATTTATCCTGAGAGAAAATTGTATCAGCAAGCCGGTGGATTGTATATCAATGAAAAGCCTCAGGTGAAGATCGATACAAAAAGTGAAAAAGGTGTAACCCGGTATACCACTGATGGAAAAGATCCGGATAGTACTTCCCAGGTTTATAAAACACCTTTTACACTGGACAAAACAACGGTTGTAAAAGCGAGATCTTTTGACGAAAGAGGAAATTCCAGCTTACTGTCGACGGCTTATTTCAGATTGGTAAAATCAGGTCAGGGTAACGGATTGAAAACAACCTTTTATCAGGGCAATGAATTGAAAGAGGTTCCTGCTTTTTCCAAGCTCAAAAAAGGATCATCCTGGACCAGTTCTGAATTCAATATCAACCGTGACCAGATCAACGGACTGCTCGAAAAAGACAATTCCAGTTTTGCGTTGCAGTTCGAAGGTTTTCTACAAATCGATACAGCTGGCAAATATATGTTTGCGACCCAATCTGATGATGGCAGTAAATTGTACATCGATGGAAAAGAGGTGGTTGATAACGACGGAAACCACGGTGTGGAAGAAGAGACAGGTAATATCGAACTCACAGCAGGTAAACACGCCATCCGTGTTGAATACTATAACAATGGCGGCGGCTTCTGGCTGGACGCATTTTACAAAGGACCGGGGCTGACCAAACAACTCATCCCGGCGGATAAACTTTTCATAAACCCGTAACCTATCCACCGACCCCGGGATCCCATTAACCCCGGACTTAAGTCCGGGGCTGGGGGCTGGGGACGTCCGGGGCACGAACATGACGATGACTATGAGACCATGACAGAAACGCACAACAGAACCGAAGGCGACATCAATCTATCATCAGCCCGGCAAAACTGGTACTCGGTTTTGAACGATCCGGAAACGATTGCATACCTCGATGAAGACGCGGAACATTTCCTGCACCAATCACTTTCCACACCTTGTCTGGATGTGCTGGCTTCTTGTGAAGGCATTTACCTTACTGATATTCAGGGGAAAAGGTACATGGATTTTCATGGTAACAACGTGCATCAGCTCGGTTACCGCCATCCTTATGTCGTTGAAAAGGTCAAGGAGCAGCTTGATATCCTGCCGTTTTCGCCGCGCCGCTATACCAACATTCCGGCCATAGCGCTCGCCAGGAAGCTGGGAAGCCTTATGCCGGGCGATCTGAAAAGAGTGCTGTTTGCACCGGGAGGCACATCTGCGATCAGTATGGCGCTGAAACTTGCCAGGATCGTGACCGGAAAGCACAAAGTGATCTCCTTATGGGATTCCTTCCATGGCGCGTCGCTGGACGCCATTTCTGCGGGGGGAGAAACGGATTTCCGAAAAGATATGGGCCCGATGATGCCGGGCGTGGAGAGAATTCCGCCGCCAATGACCTACCGAGGGCCGTTTGTATCGGCAGGTAACGGTGATCTGGCCTATGCGGATTATCTTGAATATGTGATTGAAAAAGAGGGTGATATCGGTGCGTTTATCATCGAAACCATCCGTAATACCGATGTTCAGATTCCTTCTCAGGCCTATTGGGACAGGGTCAGGGAAATTTGTAACAAACACAAGGTCCTCCTCATTCTCGATGAAATCCCGATCGCATTCGGGCGTACGGGGAGGATGTTTGCTTTTGAGTTGTATGGCATTGAGCCGGATATTATCTGCCTGGGAAAAGGTATGGGCGGAGGCGTGATGCCGATGGCCGGGATTGTTGCCCGGGAATCCTATAATGTCGCGCAAAGTGTTTCGCTGGGACATTTTACACACGAAAAAAGCCCGCTAGGAAGTGTAGCAGCACTGGCGATGCTCGAATATATCGAACAGCACAATATTCTCGGAAAAGTCCAGGATGATGCCCGGTTTATGGAATACGAACTAGGCGTATTGAAAGATAAATTTACCCTCGTCGGTGACGTGCGGGGTGTGGGGCTGCTGTGGGGAATTGAACTTGTGAAAGACAGAAATACCCGTGAAAAAGCAGTTAAGGAAGCCGAAATCGTGATGTACGAATGTCTCAGAAATGGATTAAGTTTTAAAGTTTCCCAGGGGAATGTGCTGCAATTGTCGCCCCCGCTGATTATCAGCCGGGAGGAACTGACAACGGCGCTGGGTATCCTGGAACATGCCCTCATGAAGGCTTCGGCTATTGACTAAAATATAAAATAACTGGGTTATGCGTCTGAAAGAAAGGCTTTTAAGTTCGAATGCACTATTTATATTTTGGGCAGTTGTTGCTTCTTTTGGCGCTTATTTTTGTATGTATGCTTTTCGTAAACCCTTTAATTCCGGCCTCTATCAGGGGCTGGAGTTATGGGATATCAGCTACAAAGCCATCCTGATCATTTCACAGGTAGCGGGGTATACGCTCTCTAAATTCGCTGGGATCAAGGTGATATCGGAACTCAAGGCCAGTTCCAGGATCATGCTGATCGTCTGCCTGATCCTTATCGCAGAAGTTGCCCTGGTGTTTTTCGGACTTGTTCCTTTTCCTTACAACTTCGTGTTTCTTTTTATCAATGGTTTGCCGCTCGGGATGGTTTATGGCGTGGTTTTCAGTTTTCTGGAAGGGCGCCGGTTTACCGAAATGCTGGCAATGGGTCTAAACATCAGTGTAGTGATCGCTTCTGGGATCATGAAGACCACCTATATTGAAGTGCATGCGGTTTTTCCCGGCGTTTCCGAATTCTGGATGCCTGCGCTGATGGGTGCGCTTTTCCTGCCTTTATTTATCATGTTCGTGTGGATGCTCTCGGTAATTCCGGCCCCGACGCCGGAGGACATCAGCCTGCGGACGGAGCGGTCTCCCATGACCAAAGAAGATAAGCGGCGGGTGATGAAGGAATTCGGGTTTCCGATCATCTGTTTGGTTGCCTGCTATGCAACGCTGGTGGTCGTGCGCGATTTCCGGGATAATTTCACGATAGAAATTTGGAATGAAATCGATGTAAACTGGTCGAGCAGCGTACTCTCCTCCACCGAAATGATCACAGGTGTGGTGGTACTGTTTGTGGTAGGAAGCCTCGCTCTGATCAAAAGCAATCTGATCAGCTTCCGGATTACGAACCTGATCCTCGCCACAGGTATGACGATGACCGGACTCGCAACTTATTTGTTTGAAAGAAAACTGATCAACGGGTTTTACTGGATGCTATTGGTCGGGTTAGGTATGTTTTTAGCTTATACAGTGCTGCAAACGGTGTTGTTTGAACGCATGATCGCGTTGTTCAGGATCAAAGCCAATGCAGGGTATTTTGTTTATATATGTGAAAGCATCGGGTATCTGGGTAGTGTTGGCCTGCTGCTGTATAAAGAGTTTTTTATGAAAGACCACAGCTGGTCCAATGTGCTCATGCAGTTCACCTATTTTCAGTTCACGATCTGCTTTTTACTGCTTATCATGAGCAATGTATATCTTGAACGGCACCGGGTTAGCAAAGAGCAGAAAGACGCAGGTTCTTCGCTTGCTGCTGCATAGCTGTTACCGGTTTTTACAAAAAAAAGGAGAGCGATCTGCCCTCCTTTTTAAATCTCAATTTAACCTCAATAATTATTTACCGATATTCTCTGTCATTTTAAGCTCTACGATAGATGCTTTTTGTGATGCTGTATATTTTGCGTAATCATTGGCCGAAGCTTTGTGCTGTGGAGCGGGAGTTTCTATGGATGGTGTCGAGGCCGGTAATGTATTTGTTGCCGAAACCTTTGCTTTATCTTCTGTATTACCAAATGCGACAGTAGTACTCAGCGCCAGGGCGAAAACCAATGTTGTGATTGAATTTTTCATTGCTAAATTATTTTTAATTCTTGTCTTTGTCTTATTTGACTCTGCAAATCTAATCCGGTTTTACGCGACCTGTTTTGGTTTTTTTACCAATTGGCGAATTGTATGTTTAAATGGTTTTAATTGATGATGAGTTATTTATATTAAAACTGAGATCTGTATTTCTAAAAAAGAAATGCCTGATCTGCTTTAATGGCTACGATCAGGCATCTTGAAAAAGTATAATAATTTGCTGTATGAGGAATAATGTTTCCTTATTCGGCTTTACTTTTGACCAGTATATAATCGATCTGGCCTTTGGACGAAAACGCAGAGATCTGAGTGTACTTCCCGTAATTCTCCCATTGTTTCATTCTGGCATCTTCGAAAGTAGGTTCGATGTTTTCCTTAAGATTCAGTATTCCCAGTATGACACGGTTCTCAAAAGCATAACCGGATAACTTGTTGAGCGTGATCCTGTCGGCAATGTTTTCGATAAAAATGATCTTTACTTTCCCGTCACGATAAGTTACTTCCGGGCATTTTTCGCAACCTGCTTTGGCATCCTTGTAATAGTTGACCAGCTTCCCGGTACCCAGTATGGCCGCTACTTCTTTCTGACTCCGGAAAGCAACCTCATTGAGATCAATCTCCACGGTAACCGGGGCATTTTCATCCCTTTCCTTGATTACATAAAACTTGATGAATATTGCTATCAGAATTATAATAAAGGCCACAAACTTCCAATTGGCCCATTTGCTTTTGAAACTCGTTTCCGTCATGAGGATGGTGCAGATTTTTAATAGGTTTAACTAATTACCTGAGCAGGCTAGAAATATCATGCCATTACCTTATCAAATTATCATGGACGCTCCAATGTTGAACTACGGGCAGCTGACCATCGCCGAGGCGACGGCATTACAACAGAAATTGCGTACAAAAGTCAAACTGAATCCTTTGACCACCCCAATTTCAACCATTGCCGGCGCAGACATTTCATTGTCGCTTTACAGCGAAACCGTATATGCCGGAATGGTTGTTCTCAGCTACCCGGAGATGCAGCCTATTGGATATTCACTGGTAAAAAGCAGTACGATTTTTCCTTATGTGCCTGGTTATCTGGCGTTCAGGGAGATTCCGGCTCTACTCTATGTTTACGAACAGATCCCGGTAAAACCCGATGTGATCATGTTTGACGGCAACGGTATCCTTCACGCTAGAAGAATGGGCATCGCGACGCATTTCGGTATTATAACTGATACTGTGACGCTCGGATGTGCAAAGAAAAAGCTTGCAGGGCAGTATGAGGAGCCAGGCGACAGCAAAGGGGAATTTTCGCCTGTGAACGATCATGGGGATACGATCGGGTTTGCATTAAGGACAAAGGACAATGTAAAACCTGTTTTTGTATCGCCTGGAAACGGGATGAGCCTCGAAAACAGTCTCGATTTGATCATGCAATGTGTAAACAAGCACCGGCTGCCGGAACCCACGCGGCAGGCACATGAATATGTCAACCTGTTCCGGTTGGGCAAGTTAAAGGAAGGATATCATCCCATAAGTCAGCCGAGTTTGTGTTGACCAAAACAAAAAAGCAAGATGCAGGTCGCGGCATCTTGCTTTTTTAGCAGTGATTTGGGAAGCTTATTTTTTCAAAGCCTTGTCCACTGCATTCAGCAGGTAGCTTTTAGGGTCGGAGGTATATTCCCAGAACATAACCCCGGCCATTTTTTTGTCCAGTACATATTTACATTTCTCGCTCACCGAAGTTTCGTCTTCATAACTCAAAATTTCCCCGGTCGAGGCATTCAGTAAATAAGGCACTTTGGAGACCTCGTCCCGGTATTCCTTGAACCCCTTTTTATTGACAAGACTGTCTTTGATATAGGTATAACCGTCGATATACTCCTGAGATGTCTGTTTCTGGCCCAATCCTCCTTCCAGCTTGGCTACCTTGAACATCCTGCCATAAAACGGCAAGCCCATTACCAGTTTTTCAACAGGTACACCGGCTGCGGTATACGCTTTTACAGCATCGTCGGCGGATTTTTCAGTTTTGTATTTGTCGGTAGCGTACAGGCTTGCATGGTGCACCACCGTATCGCCCTGAAACAGGTCATAGGTCATCAGATTGACATAATCCAGATACTGCTGGGCTTTGCCCATTTCCGTAACGCCCAGGAAAGAAGCGAACCCCGGTACTGCGGTGGTCAGGAGCTTTTTCTTGCCGATTTCTTCTTCAAGCAAATCGAGCTCATTGCGTATTGCCTGGAACATCAGCGTGAAGTTCTGCTTGTCTTCCGGACGGTATACATTGCCTTCTTCGCCTGCCATACCCGGATATTCCCAGTCAATGTCTACACCGTCCAGATCATATTTTTTGATGATATCAACAGAGCTTTTCGCAAATATTTTCCTGGAAGCATCCGTTAAAACCGCGTCCGAGAAATTCTCGCTCCATGCCCAGCCACCCAGTGAGATCAATATTTTGAGGTCAGGGTTAACTTCTTTCAGCAATTTTAGTTTCCGGAAATTGGTAGAATCGGTTTTTTCATTGGTCAGAAATGCTTTTCCATCCTGTACATTGACGAAAGCATAATTGATATGCGTCAGTTTTTTTGCCTCTATTTCTTCTGTGTTGACAAGGCCTTTGAAGCCGCCCACATAACCGATCACTACTGGCTTCGTTCCTGCTTCGGTTTCAGCCTCTTTTTTCTCTTCCGACTTGCACCCGTTCAGGGCGAGTATGAACGTGGTCGCCAAAAGACAGGAGAGTGACGGGAGAAATTTCGTACGTTTTTTAAATGTATACATGATCATAGAGTATGGTTGAAGCGATAAAGTAACTACTACTTCAAAACATCTCCTAACATATTTTTACTGCTCATGCATTGCTTCCAGGCGTTGCAGGGCTTTTTTCATATCAATACCCTTGCCCAGCACACCTTCAAAAAGGTCGCCTTTTTCCTCCACGCGCTGCATCATATTTTTGATTGTAAAATCCTGCATTTTAAGTCCGTGTTTCACCTCGCTCCATTCCAGGGGTGCGGACACAGTTGCACCTGGTTTCGGCCTCGCGCTATAAGCCGATGCAAGCGTCTGGCCAATCCTGTTTTGCAGATAGTCGACATAAATATGGTTTTTCTTCCTTTTCGATAGTGATCGTTCCAGCGTGGTTGTATCGGGCAGTTTTTCTGTCACCATACCAGCCAGTATCTGTGCGAAGTCGCGGCTTTCGTCATACGTGTATTTTTTGTTAAAAGGGATATATACATGCAGGCCACGGGAACCGGAGGTTTTACAGTAACCTTTTACATCGATCTCATCCAGTATTTCCTTGATCGCCTGCGCCACATCGACCACTTGCTCAAACGTATTTTTGGGTGACGGATCGATATCCATGACAATGTAGTCGGGATTGTCCAGCTTGTTAATGGTACTGTTCCACGGGTTCATTTCAATGCATCCCAGGTTCGCGATGAAGAGAAGGCTCTGTAGATCGTTGCATACGAGGTAATCGACCATTTTGTCGGTAGATTCGGCATGTATCTTCTTCGTTTTCAACCAGTCCGGAGCGATATCTCCTGCATCTTTATGGAAAAACCCTTTGTCTTTGATCCCGTTCGGATTCCGTTTCAGTGACAACGGTCGATCTTTGAGATAGGGCAGGATGTAAGGGGCAATGTGACTGTAATATTCGAGCAATTCGCCTTTTGTAATATTTTCATCCGGCCAGTAGATCTTGTCCAGGTGCGTAAGTTCAGCTTCCTTTTTCATAACCTTTTCAGTTTGTTAACGATTTAAGACGCCTTTCTTTTGGATGAGGACGAACTGAGACTTTCTTTCAATTGGGCCATCAGATCGCGGCTTTTGGAATGGACGATCTTCATCTTTGGCGTGGATGTTTTTTTGCCTTTTGATTTGGCCATGATGAGTTTGAGAAGCTTTTCATTATAGGTATCCTTGTAACGGCTGATGTCAAAATCGGTGGTCAGCTGCTCAATGAGCTGGATCGCCATATTCATTTCAGCGGGCTTGATTTTAACATCTGGTGCTACCAGATCTTCTGTATCGCGGATCTCTTCCTGGAACCTGATCTTGTTCAGGATCAAGAAATCGCCCGCAGCTTTGATCAGTACCAAACTTTCTCGGTTGCGGAGCACATATGTGCCCAGGCCCGCCTTGCCTGTTTTTTTAAGGGCGTCTCTCAGCAGTGCGTAGGGTTTGTTACCCGATTTTTCGGGCTGCAGATAATAAGGCGTTTCATAATAGATGCTGTCAATGTCCTTTTCATTGACAAACTCAGCTATCTCTATGAGCTTGGTTTTTTCAGGACTGGCTTTTTCAAAATCTTTTTCGTCCAGCACCACATAGTCGTCCCCGACTTTGTATCCGCGGACGATATTGTCCCATTCCACTTCTTTTCCCGTATTGGAGTTCACGCGCTGATATTTGATGTTCGCGTGGTCCTTTTTATCCAGCATGTCCAGGTCCAGCTCGCTGCTCTGCGTCGCACTGAAAAGTTTGACGGGGATATTCACAAGCCCAAAACCTATTGCCCCTGTCCATATAGCTCTCATAATTTCCTGGTTAAGTAAATCACCAGATGAGGAAAATTCCGTGCCTGTGAAACGAACCGGGGAGGAATGGGCAATTTTTATTTATTATGCCAAGATACTTGTAATCAGTAAATTAAATTTGTAAATTCATTTCAAAGTTCGGCCCGTCACGAAAAGAGCTACTATACGTTTGCTGAAATCAACCAGTCTGGCATATTTATTTATTATTCCTGTCAGAATGCAATTCTTAATTCTCAACATCTAATAGTAACGAAAACTCTTAATCGGTCGTAACATGATAGCTTCACTTGAAAACAATACGATAGGTACTTTAAAGCCAGGCGCTGTTCTGACAGTTTCAGGCGCGTTAAACGAATCCGATGCCCACAGAGAAGTGGCGGATTTTCTACAATTGAGTAATAGGGACGATTTGGGTTACTTCCTGATTTCAAAAGATTATTTCTTGTTATATCGCAAATCAGAAAGTTCATTAAGTGGAATTGCATAAAGCATTTAAAAACTTTTCATTTAAAGAAGGCTATGGTACAGTCAGGTACATTTAAATTATTGGGTAAAAAGCTCATAAACATTATAATCCACAAGCAAGACGTAGTGAAGATTTCACCTATCAAAAAAGGACGTGGGTGCGTTATTTATCTCAAAAATAAAGTCCCGTATGCGGTAAGCGAAAGTGAACGCGAGGTTTACAAAAAACTAAATTGGGTGGCAGCTTAAAGGACACCCATTGCCGTGAGAAATATATAGCAGAGGGCCTGGTGAAAACCGGCCCTCTTTTGTTTTCAGAGTTACCTTATCATTAAAAATCTTCATTCACAGAACCCGCTTCACCTTGCCGGCGTTATCTGCACAATGCAAATATTAATACCACTGTGAATGTCTAATAAAACTTACTTCTTTTTAATACTGATTTTAGGGAGTTTAACAGCTCTGGGACCTTTTTCAATTGATATGTACCTGCCGGGATTTCCGGCCATTGCCCGGGATCTTCATACGACGGCTGCCAAGGTATCCCTTTCGTTATCAGGCTTTTTTATAGGAATTTCTGTCGGACAGCTTTTGTACGGCCCTCTGCTCGACAGGTTTGGGAGAAAAAAGCCGCTGTTCATTGGGCTTTGCGTTTACATTATCGCATCCCTCGGGTGTTCCTTTACCAAAAGTATCGATGGGCTCATTATGTGGAGAGTTGTTCAGGCGATCGGCAGCTGTGCCGCCACAGTCGCCTCGGTAGCGATGGTCCGCGACCTTTTTCCGGTGAAGGACAATGCCAAGGTTTTTTCTCTTTTGTTGCTTGTAGTAGGCGTATCACCGATGATCGCGCCGACGGTTGGAGGTTATGTTACCGCAGCTTTTGGCTGGAATGCCGTGTTTTTTATTCTTACCGGCATGGGCGTTGCCATTCTCGCTGCAACTGTTCTCTGGCTACCGGATAGTTATAAGCCCGATAAGTCGCTTTCGCTGAAACCACGTCCTATACTGCTTAATTTCCTTCTGGTAATAAAAGAACCACAGTTTTACACTTATTCGCTGACAGGAGCAATTGCCTTCGCGGGGTTATTCGCGTATGTATCCGGCTCGCCCCTGGTTTTTATGGAGGTTTTTCATACCGATGAGAAAGTATATGGATGGATCTTTGCTTTTCTTTCTGTGGGTTTTATAGGTTCAAGCCAGTTGAACACGCTTCTTTTGCGCAGATTCAAAAGTGAGCAGGTTGTGAACGTCGCATTGATCGCACAGGCTGCTATCGGGATGACGTTTCTGGCTGCTGCGCTCGCCGGGCTGCTGGATCTTCCAACTACGCTGGTATTCCTGTTTTTCTTTCTTTGTTGCGTCGGACTTGTTTTTCCCAACGCGGCGGCACTTTCCCTGGCACCTTTTACCAAAAATGCGGGTAGCGCCTCGGCTTTGATGGGCGCGCTGCAAATGGGGATGGGGACCCTGATATCGATTGCGATCAGCTTGTTTGAAGTGCCTTCGGTAGTACCGATGGTCACTGCCATGGCTGGCTCGGCCGTATTGGCGCTGCTGGTACTGGTGGCAGGTCGCCGCTTTATTGCCGAACAGGTTGATGTGAATCATGAAGCGGATACCGGAGTTTTGCACTAGGCAACTGCTTCCCTATTCCGCGAGCGCTGTGGCAGCAACTTCCTTTTTACCGAATAAGCGTTCCTCCATTTTTTTGTCATGCCCGTAAACGTCTTTCCGGAATTGCAGATTTCCCTGCCTGTCGACCCAGGAAGTGAAGTAGCCGATAAACACCGGAACCTCATTGGGCTTGCGCAGCCGCACATATTTCTCTTTGCCGGCATTCATGGCCTTTGTGATCTTTTCGCTCGTCCAGGTACTGTCTTTGCGCAGCAGCCACTCCGCCAGTTTTTTAGGTTCCGCGAGTCTTATACACCCGTGACTGAATGCCCGCTGGCTTTCGTTGAAAAGGCTTTTGCTGGGCGTATCGTGGAAGTAGATGTTGTAACTGTTTGGAAAAAGGAATTTAACGAGCCCCAGCGAATTGGATTTCCCCGGTTTCTGGCGGACGGTTCCGCCGTTCCATTCCATATTGTGCCGGGCAAGGTAGTTAGGGTTTTTCCGGATACCGGGGAGTATTTCACGTTTCAGAATACTGTTTGGAACATTCCAATACGGGCTGAACACCACCTGGTTTAATGTCCCCGAAAATATAACGGTACTATTGGCCTCTGATCCTACCACTACAACCATATCAAAAGCAAGGTTACCCTGCTCATACACATGCATAGTGAACTCGGGAATGTTTACCAGGATATAGTCCGTAGCAGGCGCAGCGGGCATCCAGCGGATTCGCTCCATATTAATCAGAATGGTGCGGATGCGGCTCTCTACCGGCACATTGAGTTCTTTGTAAAACGCAGGGCTGGTGACACCGGTAGCTTTTAAACCCGAACGCTGCTGAAATTGTTTTACAGCGGTCACAAGTGTTGAATCGAAAGTAAGGGAGCTGTCCGGTGCTGGCAGATCGCCAAGCAAGTGCAGGCGGTTTTTTAGTTTAAATATCAGGGAGTCACTGTCACCGTATTTGAATTTTTTATCTGTTTCAAGCAAAGCCGGTTCACCGTTTTTCGAAATAGCGTAATACTGTAATAGTTTCTCTTTCAGTAGGTTGTATTGGCGGTTTACAGGCTCGTATGCAGACAGATTTTTACCCTTGTTTTTCATCAGGGAATCGAGGAATATCTCTGGATTCAGCTTGTTTCGGGGAATAAACCAGTTGAGTTCATGGGTATTGATGCGGTGGTCACCGGAATAGGCCAGGTCGGTATATCGGAAAAACTGCTCTGTTAACTTCAGTTCGGTACTGGCTGCCAGAGAATCATTGGGATTTATTTTTTTCAGTTGGCTCAAAGAATCAATAGCCGCTTCCAGAGCAGGATCGTATAAGGAGCTATCGCCGGAATAATGGATATAGTCGTTTCTTAAGCTCAGGAATGAAGGTACAAACTCGGCCATTCCGTCTGGGAAAAACCAGGCAAACTGATAGTTACGATGGTTATAAAAGCTCTGGAATTTGGCGGAGAGACTGTCCTGCATGGGATGTGCGGACATGAACCGGCGAAGAAAAGTGCTGTCGATGAACAACTCGGTGAAAGAGGTTTCCACAGTAATGGTCGTATCCCTTTTCGCGATTTCGGGTGTATTTCTTTTTTTATCCTTACAGCCAAGGCCGAGTACGATCAGGGCAAAAAACAATACTAGTTTCTTCATCGGATTAAGGCTTTTGTGTATTCAGGCAATATAACATCATTTTTTAAAATCATAATTTGGATATGCAGGGAGTCGAACCCTCGGATAGACATTTCACTTCCTTAAATTTGCACATGGATTATTTCAAAAAGCTGCTTGATCTACTGAAAACTGAGCGGGAAGAAGACCGTCAGGCCTATATAAAACTAACAGAAATGTCGTCCGTTTCGGAACGCAGGGCCAATGGGCTAAGCTGGTATCCGATCGCGATCCGGGGAACCGAAATGAGCAGGGGCGACTATTTGACTGTGGAGGTGGAGCGTACCACGCACCAGGATATACCGCACCAGCTTCGCTTCGGAATGCCCGCCGTACTTTTCTCCAATCATGAACCAAAAAAAGACAGGGTTGAAGGCATTGTTGCCTATCAGGGTGGAAACAGACTTAAAATTACCCTGCGTACCGACGAGCTGCCCGAGTGGTCGCGGGACGGGAAACTGGGTATCGACGTGCTTTTCGACGACAACAGTTACGATGAAATGCAAAATGCCCTCAAAACTGCGTCGGCCTTGTCTGAAAAAGAAAAGGAAGGGCATCTGATCAGAATATTGACTGGCGAAAAGAAACCGTCTTTCCACCCGGACCTGCCTGAAATTACAATACCCCGGCTCAACACCTCCCAGCAGGAGGCGGTTAACAAAATTCTGTCTGCCAATGAGCTCGCTATCGTTCACGGGCCTCCCGGAACCGGTAAGACAACGACTTTAGTGCAGGCGATCAAGGCATTGGTCCGGCGGGATCATAAACAAATCCTCGTCGTAGCACCCAGCAACACCGCCGTGGATCTGCTGAGTGAAAAACTGACCGAAGAAGGCCTTGAAGTATTAAGGGTAGGGAACCCGGCCAGGGTTTCGGAGAGACTGATGTCTTTGACGCTCGACAGCAAAATGGCAGCTCATGCCCGTATGAAAGACGTTAAAAGTCTGAAAAAGCAGGCCAATGAGTATAAAAACCTGGCCCATAAGTACAAACGGAATTTCGGGAAAGGCGAGCGTGACCAGCGCAAAGCGCTGTTTGACGAAGCTCACAGAATTATGAAGGAGGTGGGTAATCTGGAACAATATGTGACGGAAGACCTTATTTCAAAAGCCCAGGTCATTACGGCTACTTTGGTCGGGGCCAACCATTATACTGTCAAAAACCTCAGATTCCAGACCGTAGTGATCGATGAAGCCGGCCAGGCGCTGGAACCTGGTTGCTGGATACCTATTCTGAAGTCAGAAAAAGTAGTGCTGGCCGGTGACCATTTCCAGCTCGCGCCGACGATTAAATCCCAGGAAGCTGCAAAAAACGGGTTAAGTACCACCTTGCTTGAAAAATGCGTTGCGTTACATCCCGAATCGGTTATTTTGCTGGAAGAGCAGTATCGTATGAATGAGGCGATTATGGGATATTCCTCCAAGGTTTTTTATCAGGACCGGCTCAAAGCGCATTCCTCGGTGGCTGGTCACTTACTGTTCCCCGCCGATTCGCCACTTGCATTTATTGATACTGCGGGGTGTGGTTTCGACGAAAAACTGGAAGGTACGAGTTCAACCAATCCCGAAGAAGCGACATTCTTATTTAAGCATCTCACCCAGCTGTTAGCTGAGCTGGAACAGGCCGGTGTAGAAAAGGCCGATTTCCCTACAATTGCCATTATCTCCCCGTATAAGCAGCAAATTAATATTCTGAAGGAGCAATTGCTTCATTCGCCAGAGCTCCTTGTTTATGGGAACAAGATTTCAGTGAATACGATCGACAGTTTTCAGGGGCAGGAGCGTGACATCGTATACATTAGCATGACGAGGAGCAACCCTGAAGGTGAGATCGGGTTTTTGTCTGATATCCGCCGGATGAATGTGGCAATGACCAGAGCCAGGAAAAAGCTCGTAGTGATCGGCGACAGCGCCACGCTTTCCCAGCTACCTTTTTACACGGAATTTATTGCTTACGCCGAAAATCTGAACGCCTATCAGAGTGCCTGGGAGTTTGTGGATAGCTGATTTCGTTAATCTGAATTTTTAGGCCATAATTTAGGAAACCCAACTTTTCAGGAATGAAATCCCAAAAGGTGTCAACTTTTTAGGATTCGATTCCCAAAAAGTTGAGTTTTCAGAATTTACACTTTCTGCAGAAACATCGTCTTTAAAACCATTACCGTCCGCTCCACTTTGCCTTCAATTTCTTCGGCATCGTCGGTAAGGCGGATGTTTTTTACCAATGTCCCTCTTTTCAGGGTTGTCGAAGAGCCTTTGACTTTTAAATCCTTTATAATTTTCACAGAGTCCCCTTCCGCGAGAAGAGTCCCATTGCTGTCTTTTACTTCCATGTTACTTGGGTATGATTGAAATTTTGCCAAAGGTAGCAAAAGCGGCTACGGAAATTATTTATCTTTACCTCATTAAAATCTCCTGATAAAATATCGCAAACAGGCCATTGAGCCACGCAGTCCCGCTTTTCAAGGCGGGGGTAATATGTTACGTATATTTTATTCAGAGAGAAATGATTCAAAAATCAAAAATAGCCGTCATCGGCGGAGGCGGACGTACTGGTCAGTACGTTGTTAGCCAGTTACTTGAAAAGGGATTCCAGTTGAAATTGCTGCTCAGGAACCCACAGGATTTTCATATCGAAAGTTCTTCCATCGAAATCATCAAAGGGGACGTGATGGATCCGGCCGCTGTCGGTTCGCTGATCGAAGGTTGCGATGCGGTGATCAGTACAGTCGGACAAAGAAAGGACGAGCCGCTGGTTTCAAGCCAGGCGACTTTAAACATTCTGAACACGATCAGGAAAATACTGCAGGGCGGAAAGCATGTCAGGTATATTTCCGTCGCCGGACTCAATGTAGATACGCCTTTTGACAAAAAGAGCCCTGAGACAAGAACGGCCACGGAATGGATGAAAACCAATTTTCCCGCCATTCACGACGACCGGCAGAAAGCATACAGGATATTGTCGGAAAGCGGGCTCGACTGGATTTTGGTAAGAGTGCCTTTTATCGATTTTACCAGCGACAGGGCTGAAATAAAAGCAGACCTTGAAGACAGCCCCGGCAAGAAGATAAGTGCTGCCGATATCGCCGGTTTTTTGATCGGACAATTGTCGGATGATAAATATTTGAGAAAAGCACCATTTATTGCGGAGGTGAGCTAGTGGGTTTAACAATCAAAAAAACCAGCCGAACGATCAATGTTTGGCTGGTTTTTTGATGATTTATGTTCAAATTTTCTTCGTCTACCGGCATCTAAACCAATGCATCCCATAATATCTCTGCCGGGTGCAAAGCCTTTCTGCCGGTTCCGTCGTGGATCTGGTGACGGCAGCTGGTGCCCGGGGCAGCGATAATCACTTCCTCTGCCTGCTGGCGCACAGCAGGGAAAAGTACCAGTTCCCCGATTTGCATGGAGAGATCATAATGTTCTTTTTCATAACCAAAAGAACCGGCCATTCCGCAGCATCCCGATGGAATCAGTTGTACGGTGTAGTTCTCAGGGAGTGAGAGCATTTTCTTGGTTGGGATTACACTGGAAATTGCTTTCTGCTGACAATGTCCGTGCAATTTGATCAGCCGTTTTTCTTTGGTGAACAAATTTTTCGAAATATGTTTCAGCTCAATTTCTCTCGACACGAATTCATCAAACTGTAGTGCATTCTGGGCCAGTTTTTTGGCTTCCTCCACCAGTTCCTGGCTGACAAGATCAGGATATTCGTCACGGAAAGTAAGTATAGCGGAAGGCTCAATCCCGACAAGCGGTGTATCATAAGAAATGATATCTTTCAATAACCTGATGTTCTCTTCGGCAATTTTTTTTGCATCTTTTAATAACCCTTTCGAAAGTTGTGGCCGACCCGAGGCAACATGTTTAGGGATGATCACTTCATACCCTAGTTTTTCCAATGTCAGAATAGATTTTTTGCCAATTTCTACATCATTATAATTGGTAAACTCATCACAGAACAAATACACTCTGCGGGCATCCGTGGTTTTTCCGGGAGCTTTTGGTCTGTTATCATACCATTTTTTCAAAGTCGTGGCGTGCAGCAGAGGCATGGTACGTTCAGGGTGAAAGCCTACGACACGGTTGGCAATTTTACGCAGGGGCGCGTTCTTGAAAATCAGGTTATAGGCCCAGGGAACGTAACTTGCGATTCCTGTCATTTTAGAAAAATTACCAACCAGCCAGGACCTCAGCGGTACACCATGTACGTCATGATATTGCTGAAGAAATTCCATTTTCAGCTTGGCAACATCCACATTGGAGGGGCATTCACCTTTACAGCCTTTACAAGCAAGGCAGAGGTCGTAAACTTCCTTAATTTCCTGATGATCAAACCGGTTTTCCTTGGTCGAGCGCGTCAGCATTTCACGCAAAATATTCGCCCGGCCTCGGGTCGTATCTTTTTCATTCCGGGTTGCCATGAAACTCGGGCACATTGTTCCGCCGCTCATTTGCGTTTTTCGGCAGTCGCCGGAGCCGTTGCACTGCTCGGCATGTTGCAGGATGTTCTGGTCCTGAAACCGGAAGTACGTTTTGAATTCGGGCGTTTGCTGATCTGCTTCGTAGCGAAGGAACGTGTCCATCGGGGCAGTATCCACGATTTTTCCGGGATTGAAGATGTTATTCGGATCCCAGGTTTTTTTGATTTCCTTAAAAAGCTGGTAGTTGTGTTCGCCGACCATTTTCGGGATAAATTCCCCTCTCAGCCGTCCGTCGCCGTGTTCACCGGAAAGCGATCCGTCATATTTTTTAACAAGGTCAGCAATCTCCTCAGCGATCATCCTGAATTGCTGGTGCCCCTCCCTTGTTTTGAGGTTGATGATCGGACGGAGGTGGATTTCACCGGTCCCGGCGTGTGCATAATGTACCGCCGACATCCCGTGTTTTTTCAATATCACATTGAAATCGCGGATATAATCGGGCTGGTCGTATACGTCAACGGCGGTATCTTCAATGACTGCCACGGCCTTTTCGTCGCCTGGAATATTTCCGAGCAGCCCGAGGCCGGCCTTGCGGAGTGCCCATATTTTTTTTGTATCATCGCCAAAAAGAAGCGGATAATGGAATCCTATGCCTGCTTCTTCCAATTCCCTCTGCATCGCGGCAGCCAGCGACTCCACTTCCTCTTTGGTTTCCCTCGACAGATCCACCACCAGAATAGCAGGAAATTTACCGTCCGGTTTATTTTTAACAAAAAACGCATTCTTTTTCTGCTCCACATTCATGGTAGCACATTCCAATACATAGTCGTCGATCAACTCTACAGCGTGCGGCTGGTATTTCAATGTCAATATTGTGGCCCGCAATGCTTCATCGATAGAGTCGCAATGCACACAAACCAGTCCCTGCGTTTTTGGTGGAAGCGGTACAAGATTCAGCTTAATCTCCGTCAGAAAACACAGCGTTCCCTCTGAACCGGCGATCAGGCTGCACATATTGAAAGGCCGTACTTCATCACTTTCATTCCCTGAATAGGGCGCCATGTGCAGCAGCATATCCAGCGCATAACCCGTATTCCTTCTGCCGATGGTAGGTTTTGGGAAATTTCGTCTGATCTCCTCCTGATTTTCAGGCGATTTCAGGATTTCATTTGTCTTGAGGTATATTTTATCAAGAAGCGAAGCGCTGCCATTTTTTTGCTGCGCGTTGGCCAGCAAATTGGTGAAATCACTACTATCGATATTTTTGAATTCAGCGTCGGAACCGTCTGCCAGGATTGCTTTTACTTCCAGGGTATGTTCCCGGGCACTTCCATATACGATGGAATTGGAGCCACAGGAATTATTGCCGACCATGCCGCCTATCATCGCCCTGTTGGCTGTGGAAGTCTCGGGGCCGAAATAGAGACCATACGGTTTCAAAGCCATATTCAACTCGTCCCTTACTACACCCGGCTGCACCCGTACCCAGCGCTCCGCTGCATTGATTTCCAGTATCTTAGTAAAATTCTTGGAAACATCCACCACAATTCCGCTCCCCACCACCTGGCCAGCCAGAGACGTTCCGGCAGTGCGGGGAATGAGAGAAATCCTGTTTTGGGTTGCGTACGAAATCAGTGTTTTGATGTCGGTTTCTGTCCTTGGAAACGCTACAGCCAGAGGCATTTCACGATAAGCGGAAGCATCCGTTGCATAAAGTGTCCGCATTACGTTATCATAGAACAGATCACCTTCAAGTTGTTTGGCAAGTTCGCTTAAATCAGTATTTATTTCAGGGGACGGCGATGTCATAAAAGCAATTAAACTGGGAATATATCTGCCTCAAAGTTACACAGAACCGTGAATGATTTCCAGTAATTTTATATTAGAACTTTTCCGGTATCGTACCCGAATTACCCTGCTGATTCTGTCCCGTCAGCTGCCTGGCCCACCTGTATTGCATTTCTCAAATGGCGGGTTTGCATTAAAATCAGATATTATAACTTCTTGACATGGTATTTGAATTTTTGGCAGATTTATTTGTGAAACTGGTATTGTATTATCCGAACCTTTTATATTATTTTGTACAAGCGCCAATGCTAATTTTATATTTTTTCTTAATTAAACCCATCGCATATAGCGGTTTTTAAAAATAAAGCCGCCTTGGGAGGAAAGACAGAAGAATGTTAAGATGATACAGAAAGCGTAAACAGACCTAATTAATTTATAACCTATGATGAATCTATCCTTTCTAGAGTTTAGAGGGCGAAATCTTTTTATTAACAACCCTGCCAGGAAACGGTCGTCGGCCACTGGTTCAGGATTTTTAGAAGTTTTGCTTGTTTTAATGATTATTACTTCCGCGGTATCTGCGCAGGATGTGAAGGTGTCGGGCAAGGTGTCAGACGGTAAAGGTACAGGTCTCCCGGGCGTGTCCATTACGGTAAAAGGTACAACTACGGGTACCAACTCGGATATGGACGGCAACTATGCTATCTCAGCCCCGTCGTCAGCCACCCTGGTTTTTAGTTTTATCGGTTTTACCACCAAGGAGGTACTTATCGGAAATCAATCCAAATTAGATGTTGAACTGAGCGATGATATCAAAGCGCTCGAAGAAGTTGTCGTTGTAGGATATGGAACCGCGAAAAGAAAAGATGTTACAGGTTCCGTACAGTCTGTAACTTCCAAAGATTTCAACGCGGGTGTAAACCCGAACCCGCTTCAGGCCATTCAGGGCCGGGTAGCTGGTCTGGTGATCACGCAGCCCAATGGAGATCCTAATACCAGCCCGACAGTAAGGCTAAGGGGATATACTTCACTTGCCGGAGGTAGCGATCCTCTATATGTTGTCGATGGGATTATCGGTGTTCCTATTACTACCATTTCCCCGACGGATATTGAAACGATGGATGTTTTGAAAGATGCTTCTGCTTCCGCGATCTATGGTTCACGTGCGGCCAATGGAGTAATCATCATAACTACGAAACGCGGGAAAACCGGACGGGCAACTGTTACATTTAACAATTACGTTGGTGTCGACGTGATTTCTAACAACCTTAAACTGCTCGACGGGCCTGGCTATATGTCAGAGGTAAGCCGGATCAAAGGCGATTCCTCTTTGCTAGACTCGCAACGTTTTCCGAAGGATGCGTCCGGAAAGAACTACAATACCGACTGGTGGGATGAAATATCCCGCTCGGGTTTCACAAACAGCCACGATCTCGCTATTTCCGGAGGTTCGCCAACATTCTCTTACCGGGGATCGCTGAATTACATCAAAAGACAGGGTATTATCAAAAACACTGGGTTTGACCGTACTACTGCGCGTATCAACCTGGATCAGAAAGCACTGGACAATCGTTTGAATATCCAGTACAGCCTTTCTTATACCAATACAAATTCAGATCTCACAGATCCGGGCATATTGGTAAACGCTACATTGTTCCTCCCTACTTTGCCTGTAAGGAATGCAAACGGTTCATTTTATGAAGTACCGGGTGCATTTGACCTGAACAATCCGATGGCCATGCTAGCCAATGAGACATTTGAGCGTCAGAAAAATGTACTGGTTGGAGGTGTTAACCTGAAATACGAATTATTCAGTGGTTTTACCCTAGGCGTAAATGGTGCGATCAAAAGTGACCAGGAGGTAACAAGCCGTGCGCGTGACAGGTCCGTAAAGGCTTTCCAGATCACCAATGGTGAAGCGTCAAGGAACCTCGGACAGACCAACGACAAACTTCTCGAATTGACAGCTACTTATGTAAAAGGTTTTGGCGATAAAGGAAGTAATTTCTCTCTGTTGGGAGGTTATTCATACCAAGATATCATCGATGATGGTTTTGGCGCAAATAACTCGCAGTTTGTAGCGACAGGCCTTGGTTTTAACAACCTCGGGCTGGGTGCCGGATCTTTGATTTTACCTAAAACTTCATACACAAGTTCTTATAAAAGAAGGACTTCTCTGGCATCTTTCTTCGGAAGAGGTACATTGAACTTCAACGAAAAATATAACCTTACCGGAACATTGAGGTACGATGGTAGTTCCAAATTCGGGGACAATAACAAATGGGGCTTGTTTCCGTCAGTTGCCGCAGGATGGACGCTTTCAGATGAATCCTTCTTCCCGAAATCGAACGCATTCAATTATCTGAAACTACGTGCCAGCTGGGGTAAAACAGGTAACTCCGAAGGGTTGATTCCTTACCAGTCACTGCAGCTTTATGGCCCTACCACATCTTATTACGACGGAGGGATCAATAACTTTTTGCCGGGCTATGCGATCACGCAGAATACCAACCCAAACCTAAAATGGGAAGTGGTGGCGCAGACAAACCTTGGTCTTGATTTTCAATTTGTTAATGGCCGCTTTACCGGATCTATCGATTTGTTCAACAAGAAAACCAGTGACATGCTTTACCGGTATTCGGTACCTGCGGACGGCGTGAAGTTTTTCACGAATTCAATCTATGCGAATGTAGGTTCGATGCGTAACAAAGGAATAGAGCTTTCATTTGGCGGCGCGGTGATCGAAAAAGATAACTTCAACTGGACGAGCCGGGTAGTGGGGTCTTATATTAAAAATGAAATCATCAATCTGAAAAGCGACGAATTTGATTCTGGTATCATCCGTTTCAATGCTTTTGGTGGACGTGGTTTGTCCAACGTTTTTGCTTCCATTCTTACCCCGGGACTTGCATTGGGAACCTTTAACAATGTGGGCCATTTTGTAGGGTTCGATGAAAAAGGACAGATGCAGCTGCAGGCTGCTGATGATGGCGCTCCGGTAACCGACCCCGCGAAAGCCAAGCTGAATTTTAAGGATAATCCGCAGCCGTTTTTAACTGCGGCCTGGGTCAACAATTTCACCTATAAAAAGTTTGATCTTAGCTTCCAGTTCAGAGGTGTTTTTGGCAACAGTATCCTGAATAACCTTCGTTCCAACCTATCAATTCCGGGCTCTATTCTTGAAACGAATATGTTGCAAAGCGTGTCAGAGCTTCCAGCTAATTTCAGCACCAATGCCTTGTCGGACTACTGGCTTGAAAAAGCTACTTATGTCCGTCTGGATAACTGGCAGGTTGGTTACAATCTTGCGATGGACAGTAAGTATATTACGAATGCGCGGATATATTTGGGCGGAAACAATCTGTTGATTTTTACCAAATACCGCGGCGTGGATCCTGAATTGGAGGTAAAGGGAGATTTGCCAACCAATTCACAAACACCAAACAGTCTTGGTCTGGATGCTACGGGTATTTATCCAAAAACACGTACATTCCAATTGGGTGTGAACTTAACCTTCTGATTTAACAAACCAACAGGAGCAGCAGGATCAGGCGGCTATGAAGCCGCGATCTGAATTTCTCTACATATAAATAAAATATTGAGATGAAAGTTAACATAAAACACATATTACTGGGCTCTGCAATGTTACTGGCAGGTCAGTCCTGTACTGATCTGAAAGAAACGACTTATGATGTAATTCCAACAGATGAGTTTGGTTCAACGCCGGATCAGCAGGCTGCGTTGCTCGGGCCGCTTTACAGCGCACTTGGCGATTATTTTGGAAGATATGCCGAATTGAACACCGTTACCGACGAACAGGTGATCCCAACAAGAGGGGGTGACTGGAAAGATGGCGATGCCTGGAAACGTTTGAAACAACATAGCTGGACACCGGCGGGCGACGACGATAAATTCAACGGCATGTGGACCTGGTGCTATAACAGTATCACGTCCATTAACCAGCAATTGAATAATCCCAACATTACCGACGAAAGCACAAAGGCGGAGCTAAGAGCACTACGGGCTTTTTTCCATTATGTAGCGCTGGATCATTTTCGTAACATCATTATTGCAGACAAACTCGGCGGAGCCAGCCCTACACAGAAAACGGGTAAGGAAGTTTTTGATTGGATCGAAAAAGAATTGAAAGAAGTATATCCGAACCTTAGCACTACCACCGGTGGGGCATTTTACGGACGTTTTAATAAATATGTGGCTGATATGCTTCTTGCAAAATTGTATATCAACGCAGAGGTTTATACCGGAACCCCTAAATGGGCCGAAGCAAAGGCGGAATGCGATATCATCATTGCGTCAGGTAAATATGCGCTTTCTGCAGACTTTTTCAGCAACTTCTCTACACAAAACCAGGCGTCGAAAGAGAACATCCTGGCAGTTCCTTATGACGCTTCCAAAAGAGGAGGTTTCAACATGAACATGCGTACGCTGCACTATCTCAGCCAGCTGACTTACAATACGCCCCAGGCTCCCTGGAACGGTTACTGTACTGCGACAGAGTTTTACAATTCATTTGCCGAAAGTGACGACAGGAAAAAAATGTGGATCGTTGGCCAGCAGTATTCGTCTGACGGAAAAGCTTTGACCGACGATGGAAGACCGTTCATTTTCACTCCTGAGATACCTGCTTTCGAAATGCCTGCTGGTCCCGTGGCCCGTTTGGCCGGTGCCAGAAGTCAGAAATATGAAATTCAGAGAAACGGAGCCAGCAATGATCAGGATAATGACTACGTGATTTTCCGTTTGGGAGATACCTATCTGATCAGAGCGGAAGCGAATCTGCGTCTTGGCAATACCGCAGATGCGATCAAAGATGTGAACGTAATCAGGGAGCGTGTAGGCGCTACGCCCGTGACAAAGCTTACATTGGCCGACATGCTTGCCGAAAGAGGCTGGGAAATGGCGTGGGAATATACCCGCCGTCAGGATCTGATCCGGTTCGGTCAGTTCAACAAGGCCTGGCAGTTTAAAGAAGCTTCTCCGGAATTTAGGAATATCTTCCCGATCCCGTCGTCCCAGATTTCTTTGAATCCCAATCTGAAACAAAACCCCGGATATTGATCTTCGTTGTGACACATTCAGTTGGTAATATCTGATCAAAGCAGGAGCAGGCTGATTAAGGCTTGCTCCTGTTTAATTTTACCTTTGTTGTACCTGTTAAATTGTATCAAGAAAAGCCCGCTTATGTTTAAGCATGTTATTGCGCAGTTAGTCTTTATGTCCTGTATTCTCATTTTTGGAGGGTGCTCGGACAAAGAAAAAGAGGGTGATTACCTGTTTCAGCAAATGTCCGAGACGGAAACCGGTATTTCCTTCGAAAACACGATCACCAATAGTGAGGAGTTTAATATTTTCAATTACCGGAATTTCTACAACGGTGGAGGCGTAGCGATTGGTGATATCAACAATGATGATCTTCCCGACGTCTATTTGACCGCAAATCAGGGAGACAATAAGCTTTTTCTCAATAAAGGCAATTTTAAGTTCGAGGATATAACAGAAAAAGCGGGGGTAGCGGGTACCAAGTCGTGGAGCACCGGTGCCACTTTTGCGGATGTGAATGGAGACGGGCTGCTAGATCTGTACTTGTGCAATGCCGGGAGGTCTGATGAACGTGCCAATGAACTATTTATTAATAAAGGTGACGGTACTTTTAAGGAAAGCGCAAAAGCGTACGGGCTGGATGATCAGGGCTATTCCACTCACGCTGCTTTCTTCGATTTTGACAGGGACGGAGACCTTGACATGTTCCTGCTCAACAACAGTTTTACACCAGTGGGAAGGCTGGCTTACTCTAATATCCGAAATCAGAGAGACAAGGAAGGCGGCCATAAAATGTTTAGAAATGATGGAGGGCACTTTACCGATATCAGTGAGGAAGCCGGCATTTACGGGAGTCTGATCGGTTTTGGGTTGGGCATAACAATTGGGGATGTAAACAATGACAACTGGTTGGATATGTATATTTCCAACGACTTTTACGAACACGACTACCTTTACATCAACAATCAGGACGGCACTTTCACAGAATCCGGTAAGTCGGCGATGCAGCACATGAGTTTGTCGTCGATGGGCGCCGATATTGCCGATATCAACAATGATGGAAAGCTGGACATTTACGTCACAGACATGCTTCCTGGCCAGGATCGCAGGCTCAAACTCACTTCTACCTACGAAGGCCATGATCTTTTTGCACTGAAAGTATCCCGTGATTTTCATTATCAATACATGCAGAATACTTTGCAGCTCAACCAGTCAGGCGGCCCGGGAGGGAAAACCTGGTTCAGTGAAATCGCAAGGTTTACCGGTACACACGCAACAGACTGGAGCTGGGGTGCGCTTATTTTTGATATGGATTCGGATGGAGAAAAAGATATTTTCGTAGCCAATGGAATCAATAAGGATCTGACTAACCAGGATTTTGTACAGTTTCTGGCCGATCCGTCCAATATAGCCGAAGTAAGCCGGACACGGAAGTTCGATTACCGGATGTTTCTGGATAAAATGCCTTCGGAGCCGCTTTCCAATTATGCTTTCAAAAATGGGGGTAACCTTTCGTTTTCAAATCAGGCCGCGGCATGGGGGCTTGCTACCCCTTCTTTTTCCAATGGAGCCGCCTATGGCGATCTTGACAACGACGGCGATCTGGATCTGATAGTTAATAATGTAAACAGTCAGCTTTTTGTATATAAAAACCGGTCGAACGAACGAAAGGATTTTCATTATGTCAAATTCAAGCTAAACGGCGAGAGCGCGAACAAAAACGGGATTGGGACAAAAGTATATGTGCACCAGGCCGGCCGGACGCAGATGCTTCAGCAAATGCCCAACCGGGGATTTGAGTCGTCCGTTGACCTCCGCCTTACATTCGGATTGGGTAATGATCCCAAAATCGATTCGGTAACCTTAGTTTGGGAGAACGACAAGCAGCAGGTGATGAGGCAGGTTCGGGCGGATTCGGTGTACACTGTCAGTCAAAAAGATGCTTCCGGAACATGGAAACCGGAAATGGAATCAGGTAAAAAGCAATTCAATGATGTCACTGCCAGCAGCGGGATAGATTTTACACACAAAGAGGCCGATTACGTTGACTATAATCAGAACCCCCTGATCAAACAGATGTATTCGCGGCTGGGGCCGGCGCTGGCTGTGGGTGATGTGAATAATGATGGTCTTGACGATGTGTATATCGGAGGCGCGACGGGGCAGGGCGGAAGGCTATATTATCAGAACAAAGGTGGGAGTTTCGTCGAAAAAACGCCTGAAATTTTCGCAAAGGAAACAGAACTGGAGGCTTCTGACGCAGTTTTTTTTGACTTGGATAATGACAATGACCTTGACTTGCTGGTAGTATCCGGCAGCAATGAGTTCAAGGACGATGATAATATTTTATTGCCCAAACTGTACCTGAATGACGGCAAAGGTAACTTTACCAAAAGCAACGGTTTTCCGGCATTGAAAATAAACGCCTCCTGCGTTGCGGTGGCAGATTATGACAAAGACGGAGATTTGGATGTTTTTGTAGGTTCCAGATTAAAATCGGGACAATATGGTGTGGATCCACCGAGTTACCTGCTCACCAACGACGGCACCGGCAGTTTTAAGAATTACACAAAACGGTATATCCCGGAAATAGGAAAATTGGGCATGGTTACTGACGCAGTATGGGCTGACCTGGATGGAGATGCTTATCCCGAGCTGGTGGTGGCTGGCGATTGGATGCCGATCATGGTTTTTAAAAACAAAAAGAACAAGCTCGAATTACAGGCAGCAGATGTGGTTAAAAATGCCAAAGGAGAGATTGTAAATACTGCGGGCTGGTGGAATTCGCTGGCCGTAGCCGATATCGACAATGACGGCGACCTCGATGTCATTGCCGGAAACCTTGGATTGAACTCGCGCCTGAAAGCTTCTCAGCAAAAGCCCGTGGAAATGTATGTGAAGGATTTTGACCATAACGGGATCATCAAACAGATCATCACATGCCCGGACGAAACCGGGAAATCGTACCCGATGGTAATGAAGCCCGATTTGCTGCGCGCAATGCCTTCTCTGAAAAAGAAGTTTGTGAAATATCAGCAATATGCAGACAAAACGATTGAAGAGGTGATTAATAAAGAAGACCTTGCCGACGCGATCTTGAAAAAAGTGTACACCGCTGAGTCTGCAATTTTGAGAAATGAATCTAAAGGCAGCAGCTTTACTTTTGTGCCTTTACCCCAGGCAGCCCAGCTTTCTCCGATTTACAGCATCGTCACCACAGACTACGACCGCGACGGCAAAATGGATATCATTGTTTCTGGTAATTATTACGATGTTTTGCCTGAGATGGTGAGGTACGATGGGCTGAAAGGACTTGTTTTACATAATACAGCAAAAGGTTTCGAGGCAAAATCGCCTTCCGAAACGGGGCTGTGGCTTGAAGATCAGGTCAGGACGATGAAGTTACTGAAACAGGGACAGCTTATTTTAGGACGCAATAACAGTACGGCGAAGGTTTTCAAACCGGGTACTGATAAATAGTGATTGAATGAAGAAATATAATTGGTTAGTTATTCTTGTTTTTACAATTGGTTTTCAGGCTTGTAAAAAAGCGGGTGGGGACGAAAAGGCGCTGTTTGAAGAGAAAGATTCCACTGCAACAGGCGTCGGATTTGTGAACAAAGTGGTGGATAGTGAGCAGGTGAATCTTATGGATTACCTGTATTTCTACAATGGCGGCGGGGTTTCTACCGGTGATATCAACAATGACGGACTGCCTGATGTGTATTTCGTTTCCAATCAGGGCAAAAACAAGCTGTATCTTAATAAAGGGAATTTTAAATTCGAAGATATTACTTAATCGGCAGGGGTAGCAGGTTTTTCCGATTGGCAAACCGGCGTGACTATGGCTGACATCAACGGTGACGGTTTTCTGGATATCTATGTTTCGGCAGTCGGGAATTTTCGTGGACTGGAAGGAGCCAATGAGCTTTATATCAACAACGGGGATTTGACTTTTACCGAAAAGGCGGCAGATTACGGTCTGGATTTTACCGGATTTGCAACCCAGGCTGCATTTTTTGACTATGATAAAGACGGAGATCTGGACTGCTATCTGCTAAACCACGCCGTGCATACGTCCCGCAGTTACGACCGCGTTACCACCCGCCACCTGCGTAACAATGAGGCAGGCGATTACTTGTACGAAAGCCAGGTGAGCGACCAGAAAGCGGGTTCTTCAAAGCCCGTCAAATTCAAGGACGTAAGTGAAAAAGCCGGAATTTATGGCGCAGCGATGGGCTATGGGCTGGGTATAGCGGTGGCCGACCTCAACAACGATGGCTGGGACGATATTTACGTTTCCAATGATTTCCACGAAGATGATTACTGCTATATCAATAATCAGGACGGAACATTTACCAATAAAAGCCGCGAGATGCTCCGGTACACCAGCCGGTATTCGATGGGGAATGACATTGCTGATGTAAATAATGATGGTTACCCGGATATTATCACGCTCGATATGTACCCCGAGGATGAGTATGTGGAAAAATCTTCGATTGGAGAGGACGCGCTGGATATTTACCTCTATAAACTTTCGTTTGGCTACATGCCGCAATTGAGCCGTAACTGTTTGCAGGTCAACCAATCGGGTAAGAATTTCAGCGAGGTGGCTGCGATGGCGGGTATTGCTGCGACGGACTGGAGCTGGTCGCCGCTGCTGGCCGATTACGACAACGACGGGATCAAGGACCTGTTTGTCAGCAACGGCATCGCGCACCGCCCCAATAACCTCGATTATGCCAAATATGCGGCAGATGATTCACTGAGATACGCGACCGAAACTTCGATGGAGCTGGACAAAAAGGCATTGACCATGATGCCGGAAGGGAAGGTCCACAATTATCTGTTCAAGGGAACAAAAGAGTTGCGGTTTCAGGATAAGTCCATTGCCTGGGGTTTTAAGACGCCCAATATCTCCAATGGGGCTGCCTATGCCGATTTTGACGGCGACGGTGACCTCGATCTTGTCACAAATAACCTGAACGAACCTTCGGTTTTTTACCAGAATCGGTCTTTGCAGTCGGAATCGGGATATCTGAGGGTGAAACTTGAAGGATTTCCGGGAAATACCTTCGCGCTCGGGGCGAAAGTGGTGATCAAAAATGCCGATGGCTTGCAGATGCAGCAGCTTGCTGCAGCAAGAGGTTTTGAGTCGTCGAGTGAACCGATTGCCCATTTCGGATTGGGAAAAGCGCCGGCTGCCGACAGCCTGACGGTGGTATGGCCGAATGGAAAATCACAGGTGCTGACCAATGTCAAAGCGAATCAATTGTTGAAGATCAAATATTTGGAAAAAGTTCAGGAAGAAGGCGGTAGTATTTTAAAATCTCTCGTGAAACAGCCTGATCCATTGTTTTTTACAAATGTTACCAATGATTTTAAACTCAATTACAAACACCAGGAAAACCAGTATTTCGATTTTTACCGCGAGAGTCTGATGCCGTTTCTGGTGTCGACAGAAGGGCCGAAAACTGCTATGGCGGATGTAAATGGCGACGGTTTGGAGGATATGTATGTGGGTGGCGCCAAGTGGCAGATCGGCGCACTATTTCTGCAAAATGACAAGGGCGGTTTTACGCAAAGCCTTCAGCCTGCATTCCGGGCTGACTCTACTTTTGAAGACGTAGATGCCTTGTTTTTCGATGCCAATAAAGATGGATTTCCGGATTTGTACGTGGTTTCGGGCGGTAATGAATTTTATGGGGAAATGCCCCAGCAGTTCGACAGGCTTTATTTTAATGACGGAAAAGGCAATTTTAAAAGCGATACTACCGCGTTGCCGTCAATGTTTACGAATAAATCCTGCGTGCGCGCTTTTGATATTGACCGTGATGGTGATCTGGACTTATTTGTCGGGGGAAGGGTAATAGGGTTTCAGTATGGAATGGCACCCTCTTCTTACATCCTTATTAATGATGGAAAAGGCCATTTTACCGATAAAACCAACGAAATCGCCCCCGGCCTTCGCAACATCGGGATGGTAACGGATGCAGTTTGGGCGGATATCAATGGTGACAAGCAAAATGATCTGGTGATAGTCGGCGACTGGATGCCTGTTACTGTTTTCCTGAATCAGCAGGGAAAGCTGAAAAAAGAAGACGGGTTTAGTGCGCCCAGCGGATTTTGGCAATGTGTAAAAGCGGCCGATTTTGATCAGGACGGAGATATGGATCTGGTTGTCGGAAATCTTGGTACCAATAATAAATTTAGAAAAAATGCGGAGTCCGGGCTGAAAATGTGGGTGAAGGATTTTGACAACAATCAGGGACTCGAACAGGTGCTGGCATATAATGTCGATGAAAGCTGGTACCCTGTGGCGTTTAAGGATGAACTAGGAAAACGGATTCCTTCAATCATTAATAAAAGATTTACCGACTATAAATCTTTCGCGGGCAAAACGATCGATGAGATTTTTAAACCGGAAGAGTTGAAAGATTCGAGATTGCTGGAAGTCGGTAAGTTTGAATCTGTATATCTCGAAAACAGCGGCGGTAGATTCATTGTGCACGATCTGCCGCGGGAAGCGCAGGTTTCCAAACTTTTCGCATTCGCGACGACAGATATTAACGGAGACGGCCGGCCAGACTTGCTGGGGGGCGGTAATTACCTGGGCGTAAGCGCGTACCAGGGCAGGTACGATTCCAGTTACGGATTGGTGCTGATCAATCGGGGAAAAGGCAAATTTGAGAGCCTGTCGCCAATCGATACCGGGTTTTTACTCGATGGGGAGATACGCGATATCCGCGCAGTCAACACAAAAGAAGGACCGGTGTGGGTTGTCGCGCGGAATAATTTGCCGCTAACGTTCCTGAAACCAATGCCGAAAAAATAGCTTAGTGTCACACCATAATCATCAGTTATGTGAAACTTCTGTCAGGGCAACTCCAACCTCTTTTTTTCGTAATCTCCTTGGTTGCCTGCGAGTCCAGGTTTCCGCCAGTAGGTATTGTCGAAGAGGCAGTTGTACTCGGCGCTATTGTTTCGGTACATCAAAGCGAAAGTGCCGCGCGGGCGGTGATCGAGCTGAAGGTCCCCAACAGACAATCCGAAATAGAGGGTATCAAGGTGCGGTTATTGAATAACTCAGGCAATGAAATACCGCTTAAACCGGGTGCATCATACGTGTCGGGGAGCTTTTCGCTTCAAAGTTACACAGCCGACGAGCTCAAAGAGGCCGAAGTTTATAAAGTAGTATTTGATTATATCGATGCCAACAATAAGAACACCTTAATAACCAGGACGTTCACAGCCCGTCGCGCCTCTTCCTGGAAAAAATTATCGCACGCTCCGTTTGCAGATGGCGATCACACTGGGGCCGCGCTGCTTTCGCCGTTGTACAACTCACAGCTGGCGGTGTACCGCTATAAGGACGCGGAGCATTGGGATATCCTGAAATTCAGCAATGGGAAATGGGAAAGTTCTGAGAGCCTGAAACCATTTCCGAGGCATAGCGCGATTGCATTTCCGCTCGGGCAGGCTGGTGGGCGCGAGTTGATCTTCATGGGTTTTGGCTACCTCAATGATGAAAAACTACCGGGCAAAAAAGCCTATCTGAGTGATATGTGGTGGACTGCAAGCTACTATTATATCGGGACGCATTCGGGTACAGTGTTTCCTGCATACTCCAATATCGATAATGAGGTGAAATTTTTTCTCACTTATGACAATGCCTACCTGCTGAAAGAAAACAATTCCGGTGCGATGCGGGCGATGGATATCAAATGGGATCAACGCGATTGCAGCCCGTTGCCGGAAAAAACGGGGAAACTGGTAGCATTTGCAATCGACGAAACAGGATATGTGGTCAATCAAATTTCCGGTCGGCAGCCACATGTATATGCCTATTCCCCGGCGAAAGATAGCTGGGAACGCAAGGCCGATTTTCCAGGTACGCTTAGGGAGGATGGATCTGGATTTTCGGCTGCCGGAAAAGGCTATTACGGTCTTGGTATCGACCAGAATGGCAAAGGTCTTAGGGATTTGTGGGAGTTTGACCCTGCAAAAAACACCTGGAAATATCACTCGGAATATCCGGGCGAAGGCAACCGCTACCTGATTTCTTTCTCGGACAAAACGAGGGCATATCTCGGCTGGGGTTATGAGTACCGCCCGGTAACGGGTTCGGAAGCGACGGAACAAATAGGATGTACTGATTTTTGGGAATTCATTCCATGAAAAAAAAACCGCTTGATCTCTTTTGGTGGCTGTTCACCTGCGTAATGTTGTCTTTTACGCAATCTTCCTGCGTGGACGAAGTGCAGCTTCCGGCGCGTTCTGTGGAGTCGCGGCTGGTGGTAGAAGGCCTGATCACCGACGAAAAGCCGCCCTATACCGTCAAGCTGTCCTATACTGGTGAGTATAACTCGTTGATTTACGGACAAAACGAAATTCCTGTAAATGGTGCCGATGTGCGCATTATTGAAGTCGGCGGGCGCACGGTGAAGTTGGAGCAGGACCCGCTCACACCTTCCTATTACTGGATGCGCGACACCACTTTTGTTGGAAAAGTAGGCCGGAGCTACCAGTTGCATATCGAGCTTTCGGACGGGAAAAGCTTCGTTTCCAGTCCCGAACTGCTGAAACCGGTTTCGGAAATTGACCGGATATATGCCGAGTTCAGAGGCCGTGCAGACACAGAATTCCGCGAACCCGATCATTATCAGGTTTTTATCGATACTAAAGAGCCAGTCGAAGCAGGGAATTACTACCGATGGTCGGGATATGGATATGTGCCGCGGACTTCCACCGGCGAGCCAATCGGTTTTGCAGGGATATGCTGTAATTGGTGCTGGATTCCGGTGTACGGCTCCCAGTCGGATGTTTTGTCGGATGTGTATATCAATGGAAATACGATCAGCCGGCGGCCGGTTCTTTCTTCACCGATCTATTATGTTGGACGACACTACATTGAGATCCGGCAATACTCGCTTACCAGGCAGGCATATCAGTTCTGGGTTCGTTTTGAGGAGCAGCGAAAACGGACCGGTTCATTGTTCGATCCATTGCCCGCATCTATTGAAGGTAATGTGCATGCAGAAGACGATACTACCGTTTTGGCACTGGGTTACTTTGGTTCTTCGGCAGTGACAAAAGGCAGACTGATCATTCCCGGCGATACTTTAAATGCTGAGCGCATTAAGATCAAATACGGCGATATTTTCGTGGCGGAAGGAAATTGCCAGTTAGCATATAGTCAGGGACAACTAACAGCCCCCAACTGGTGATGAAGAAATTATATCAACTTTTAATATTCTTTTTATTGGGATCTTCGCTTGTTTTCGGGCAGGGCGAGTGGAATCTGAGAGGCCGCGTCACCGACGGGTCATCCTTCAAAGGTCTTCCCAATGTCTCCGTCATTTCGAAAGTATCCAAAGCGAGCACTCTGACCGATAGTCTGGGGAAATTCAACATTGTTTTGAAGGCTGGTGAACAATTAATCAGTTTTTCTTCCATAGGTTATTTTTCCAAAAACATTAACATTTCGTACAGAGAAACGCTGTCTAACTTTGATGTTACACTATTGCCTGAAATACGGCAGCTGGAAGAATTGACCGTGAAGGAAAAAACGCCTGACCACAATGTCCAATCCAGTCAGATGAGCGTCCTGACGCTGGATATCAAAAACCTCAAAAATATCCCGGTCGTTTTTGGTGAAGTGGATATTATCAAAGCATTGACGTTACAGGCAGGTGTGAGCACGGTAGGAGAGGGTACTGCCGGTTTCAATGTGCGTGGCGGGCGCACAGACCAGAATCTGGTACTGCTCGATGGTGCGCCTCTTTTCAATACTTCGCATTTGCTTGGTTTTCTGAGCAACGTCAATGCCGACGCGATCCGCGATGTGACTTTATACAAAGGCGACATCCCTGCCTCTTATGGTGGACGGCTTTCGTCGTTGCTCTCCATCACTACCCGCAGCGGGAATAAAGAAAGAGTGAATGTAACTACCGGCGTGGGATTAATGACCGCAAGCTTTATGGCCGACGGGCCTCTTTCCCAAAATAAAAAACTGACCTTCCTGGCTGGCGGGCGGATTGCCTATCCCAATCTTCTGATCAAAAGTTTTCCGTCGCCAACCAATCAGAACAAGGCGTTCTTCTTCGATCTGAACGGCCGGGCTACTTATGAAATCTCGCCCAACAGCGTGTTGTCTGTAACGGCTTATCATAGCAGCGATGCATTTAAATTTCCGGAGGACACTACCTATGCCTGGAAGTCCACAACCGCGACAATCAACTGGAACAAGCAAGTGACCAAGGCATTTTCATTCGAGATTGGTGGAAATCTGAGCGACTATAAATTTACACTGGAAGGAATTTCGCCAACCAATGAGTTTGAATTTACCTCGGGAATTCGCCAGCAAGATGCGCATGTACGGGCTTTGTACAGCCCTATGCAATCGCACAGGTTAGAAGCGGGATTGGTCTACACAGGCTACAAGCTCTCGCCTGGCAATCTCGCGCCGGTTTCAGGATCAAATATTACCAATATAGCTATTGAAAGGGAGCAGGCTGCGGAACAGGCATTTTACCTGACTGACGAATGGAATCCGGCGCGCTGGTTATCGGTCAATGCGGGTATCAGATATGTTAATTTTGTCAATACAGGGGTGGGCACCGTTTTCTCTTACGAGAACAATCTGCCACGAAGTGCGGAGACGATTACCGACACGGCTTTTTATGGCAAGGGGAAAAAAATAACGGGTTTTGGCGGCTTTGAACCACGTTTGTCTATTCGGCTAAGTATTGGCAAAACAAGCTCCTTCAAAATGAGCTATACCAAAACGCGTCAGTACCTCCACCTGATTTCCAATACTACTGCCATCTCTCCCGTCGATTTCTGGAAGCTGGCGGATCATTTTGTGCCGCCACAAATTTCTGAACAATTGGCGATCGGTTTTTTCAAAAATATCCGTGACAACAGGTTTGAAACATCAGTTGAGCTTTATCAGAAACGTCTGCAAAATCTGGTTGAATACCGAAACGGTGCGAACTTACTTTTAAACCCGACACTTGAAGCAGGACTTTTACCGGCGCTGGGGAAAGCTTACGGCGTGGAAGTAAGCATTCAAAAATCGAAAGGGTTGATCACCGGGCTGCTCTCTTATACTTACAGCAGGACATTTGCCAGGGTAAGTACGCAATTTCCTTTGGAGCAGATCAATAAGGGAAACTGGTTTCCATCAACAGTAGACAGGCCCAATAACCTTTCTTTTTCCGCTCAATGGAAATGGGCGAAGGGCTGGACTTTCGGGACGAATTTTGTATATACGACAGGACGCCCTATTACTTTCCCCGACGGGACTTACCGGCTGAACGATGTTGTAGTGCAGGATTATTCCGAAAGAAATCTTGACCGGGTACCGGATTACCATCGTATGGATATCTCCTTTACCAAAGACACCCGCCTGAAAACCGACCAGCGGCGCTACTCCATCTGGTCGTTTTCTTTCTATAATCTTTACGCGAGAAAAAATCCTTATTCAATTTATTTCAAGCAATCGGGTGCAAGACTGGTGAGTTACCGGCTTTCGGTTTTTGGGACAATTATTCCTTCGATCAATTGGAAATATCATTTCTAAAACCTACATGCTCTCAGTCCTGCCCCCATCAACCGGCAAATTAACACCGCTGATACTGGCCGCCGCAGGGCTGCATAGAAAAGCCACGGCCGCCGCTACTTCTCCGGCCTCACTGAAACGTCTGATCGGGATGACCGACGTGAGATCCTCTGCGACTTGCTCTCTGGTTTTTCCCTGCGCCTTGCTTCTCATTTCCAATATTCCATCAAGCCGGGCTGTTTCGGTATAGCCTGGCAAAACATTGTTGGAAGTGATACCAAATTGGCCCAATTCCAGGGACAGCGTTTTCGACCAGCTTGCCACTGCGCCACGTATCGTGTTGGAAACGCCCAGGCCAATGATCGGCTGTTTGACGGACGTGCTGATGATATTGACGATCCGTCCGAAACCTGCTTTTTTCATGGATGGCACCACGGCCTGCACCAGAAACTGGTTATTGATCACGTGCATCTGAAAGGTTTTCAGGAATTGCTCGGTTTCGGCTTCAATAATCGGTCCGCCGGAAGGTCCGCCTGTGTTGTTGACAAGAATATGGACATCGGGGCATAGCCGCAGGTAATTTTCAATTGCTTCTTTAACATTCTGATTGTCACAAAAGTCGGCCACCACATATCGGTGCAATTGGCCTAATGAAGTGTCCAGCGATTCAACGGTTTCTCTGAGCTTTTCTTCGTTTCTTGCCACCAGGGTCACATTTGCGCCCAATAATGCCAGCTCAATAGCCGATGCCCGGCCAATTCCCTGCGTGCTTCCGCATACCAATGCGGTTTTTCCTGTAAGATTAAGATTCATTGCTTTGTATTTTTAAACTATAATTCCGTGACGATATGCTTTTGCGTTCCTAACCTCAAACTTCGTACTTTTTTCATCTATCTTTGCGGTTTATTTTTCGGTAAAGACATGATGAGACACTGAAATATAACTTCTTGTAACTCGTCTTCTTTCATTTGTAATCTTTCAGTCCAACATTTCAAAATGTCTAAAAAAATCCAATCCGCACTTATATCTGTTTACTATAAGGATGGACTTGAACCATTGGTTCGCCTGTTGCATGATAACGGTGTGAAGCTTTACTCAACAGGAGGAACTCAAACTTTTATTGAAAATCTGAATGTCCCCGTTACCGCTGCGGAGGAACTTACAGGTTATCCTTCCATTTTTGGCGGGCGGGTTAAAACGTTGCACCCGGCCATAATGGGCGGCATTCTGTATCGCAGGGATGATGCCGGCGATGTGGCCCAGGCACAGCAATACAATATTCCTGCCATTGACCTGGTGGTGGTGGATTTGTATCCATTTGAAGAAACTGTTGCTTCCGGAGCGGGAGAAGAGGATATTATTGAAAAAATAGATATTGGCGGGATTTCGTTGATACGTGCCACGGCGAAAAATTTTAAAGATACGCTGATCGTTTCATCACGCAGCCAGTATGCTGAAGTGGTTGAATTACTGACCGCCAAAGCGGGGGCGACCGATCTGGAAGACCGCCGCTACTATGCTGGTCAGGCATTTTCGGTTTCGTCACATTATGACGGGGCGATCAACAGGTTTTTTACTGCCGGCAAAGAAAAGACGGATAAAGAACTTTTTGACTTCACAAGTTTGTCTTCTCAAACCTTACGGTATGGGGAAAATCCACACCAGAATGCTACTTACTACGGAGATCTGGAAGGGATTTTTGACAAACTGCATGGTAAGGAATTGTCTTATAACAACCTGGTAGATGTGGATGCATGTGTAAGTCTGATCGACGAATTTGCCGACGCTGATCCCACTTTTGCGATCATCAAACATACAAATGCCTGCGGAATTGCAACTGCCAAAACTGCCAAGGAAGCATATGATAATGCATTGGCCTGTGATCCGGTGTCGGCTTTCGGAGGGGTGGTGATCACCAATTCAAAGGTTGATCTTGCTACGGCAGAGGAATTGAACAAGTTGTTTATGGAAATTCTGATCGCGCCGGAATATGAGGAAGAAGCATTACAGCTTTTGAAATCCAAAAAGAACAGGATTTTACTGAAACGCAATGCCGTGGATCTGCCGCAGGTCATGTTTAAGACCATATTGAATGGTGTGCTGGTTCAGGATAAGGATCTGGCTACGGAAACTGCAGCTCAGTTCACAACTGTAACTGAAAAAGCACCTACTGCCGGTGAACTGACTGCACTGGAGTTTGCGCTGAAGGTTTGCAAGCATACCAAGTCAAATACAATCGTTTTGGCAAGAGAAAATCAGCTGCTGGCCAGCGGTACGGGGCAAACTTCCCGCGTGGATGCTTTGCGTCAGGCCATTGACAAGGCAAAAGCATTCGGCTTTGATCTTAATGGTGCGGTGATGGCCTCCGATGCGTTTTTCCCATTTGCGGATTGCGTTGAAATTGCCCATCTGGCAGGTATCACAGCAGTGGTGCAGCCGGGTGGTTCTATCCGCGACAAAGACTCTACTGATTATTGCAATGCAAATGGTGTAGCGATGGTTACCACTGGCGTGCGGCATTTTAAGCATTAACAATATAACTGCCACGAATGCGCGAATTCGTGAAAATCCGTGTATTCGTGGCAGCAAAAGACAATCCCTTTTGAAAACCAACAAGCCAGTCAAGAAGCTCATTCTCCGTTTCGGGAAAGTCCTTTTGATTGGCTTTACGGTTCTTGCCGGAAGCATTGCCTTCCTTTATCCACAAATTTTTTTCTGCCACCTGATATCCTTTTCTGATTTTTCTTCGAAAGGGACAATCTATTTCAGTCCCGAAATTAAAAAAGCGCATTTCCCTATCGTGGAAATGCTGATTGCCAAGTCCGAAGCACGGGTCGATTCTTTCTATTCCTGCAAAAAATCAGATCCTGTGTTCATTATTTGCAGCAATGCCCGTCAGTATGAAAAATATTGCAGCAGTACAGAAGGCGCAGGTTGCAGTATCGGTACGCCTTGGGGTAGTAACTATGTCATATTGAATGCACAAGGGCTGAATGTCGATGTAATAAGCCATGAAATGAGTCACATCGAACTTTTGGAAAAATTGGGCTGGTGGAAAACTGCCTTCAAAATTCCGCAGTGGTTTAATGAGGGAACAGCCTTGATGCTGGACAGACGATTTGTAAACAATTCCGATCCGGGCGACCGCTATTTCGAATATATGGACGAGTGGCTTTACTATACCCGGGGCGGACAGGAAATACTGGAACTGGAAGATATCTCCACGATCAAAGGGTTTTTTAACGGTGGACAGCGGCAGGTAATGCTTGCTTACATGACCTCCGGGATGGAAGTTTCGTACTGGCTGGCAAGGGCAGGAGGGAACGGATTCCGCGATTTTATGAGCGAAATGAACCAGGGTAGTTCATTCTCGGAAGCATATATTAAGGCCGAACAGGAAGGTAGCCACAGCCTCAAAACAAAATTGCCCAGGAACCCTCTGAGGCTTGAAAATTCAAAGAAAATATCAGAATAAAGCAGTTCGAATATAAGCTTGTGCCTATATTTATAAGCACATTCAGTAACAGAAACGTTATTCGTGTAGTATTTTTGACTTTGTACTATTTTCGGAAAATAATGTACCTTTCGATTTAAACCAAACCTGCTCATTCATTCATCTATTCTACTATTTGAAATGCAACAATTAGATACTCTGGATTACATTGTTTTCTTCTTCTACTTTATTGTCGTATCCGGATATGGTTACTGGATTTATCAGCGAAAAAAGTCAAATGTGGAATCTACAAAAGATTTCTTCCTGGCCGAGGGGTCGCTCACGTGGTGGGCGATAGGCGCATCTCTGATCGCTTCCAATATTTCGGCTGAGCAATTCATCGGAATGTCGGGAAACGGTTTTTCAATGGGGCTCGGGATTTCCACTTATGAATGGATGGCGGCTGCGACTTTGGTTATTGTAGCAGTTTTTTTTATGCCCATTTATCTCAAGAACAAAATTTATACAATGCCGCAATTCCTCAGTCAGCGATATAACCCCACGGTTAGTCTGATCATGGCGGTTTTCTGGCTTGCGTTATATATTCTCGTCAATCTTACCTCCATCCTGTATCTGGGAGCCCTGGCGGTTTCGGGTATTTCCGGGCTCGATTTTCAGTTTTGCATGATCGCACTGGCTGTTTTCGCCATTATTATTACAATTGGCGGGATGAAAGTGATCGGGTTTACAGATGTGATTCAGGTTTTCTTCCTGGTGATAGGCGGCTTGGCCACTACTTATCTGGCGGTAAATCTGGTTTCGGGAGAGGCTGGAATGGATGGTATCATGAGCGGGTTGAAAATGATGAGAGAAAATCACGACGATCATTTTCACATGATATTCCCAAAGTCAAGTCCGTTTTACATGCAATTACCCGGACTGACAGTACTACTCGGAGGTATGTGGATCGTGAACCTGAATTACTGGGGCTGTAACCAATACATTACCCAACGTGCTTTGGGGGCGGATCTGAAAACGGCCAGAAATGGTATTTTGTTCGCTGCATTTTTAAAGCTTTTGATGCCCGTCATTGTGGTGTTACCAGGTATTGCCGCTTATGCATTGTACAGTAAGGGAATGTTTCAGGCAGAAATGCTGGGAGATGATGGTTTGATTAATGCGGATAAAGCATATCCGGTTTTGCTCAATTTGCTTCCCGCCGGACTGAAAGGGCTGTCTTTTGCTGCTTTGACCGCTGCCGTGGTGGCTTCCCTGGCGGGTAAAGCGAACAGTATTTCAACCATTTTTACGCTGGATATTTTTAAAAATTATATAGGTAAAAATGCCGACGAGAAGACACTTGTACGGATCGGAAGACTGGTGGTTGTGATTTCCATGATCCTGGCGATTGTAGTCTCACCTTACATGGGAATTGATAAAAAAGGAGGATTTCAGTTTATTCAGGAAATGACCGGGCTACTTTCACCCGGGATCTTTGCTTCCTTTATTATGGGCTTTTTCTGGAAAAGGACCAACTCTGCCGGGGCTTTATTTGCGATCGTAGGCGGTTTCCTCATCGCGCTCGGCATGCACAATAATTTTCTTCCTTTCGCTGACTGGACGCAGGTTCCGTTCCTCGACAGAATGGGCTTGGTATTCCTGATTTGCGTGGCAGTGATGTTTATTCTGGGACTCGTGATGCCCGACGAACGTAAAGGTCTTGCTATCGATTCGTCGATGTTCATGCCTCACCGTACTTTCGTTATCGGCGCTTCGGTTGTGATTGCGATCATTACATTCCTGTATTCTTATTTCTGGTAATAAGGGCCACAAATAGCAAAAGGGCTTCCTGGAAAATTTCCGGGAAGCCCTTTTCAATTTAATCAGAAAAAAAACCTATACGGTTTCTTCTTCGATTATAGTGATCTTCTGTATTTTGTCCCCCTGACGGATCAGATCAACTGTGTCCACGCCTTCCACAACTTTACCAAAACAAGTGTGGTTTCCGTCAAGGTGGGCAGTGTTATTACGGCTGTGACATATAAAAAACTGCGAACCTCCGGTGTCGCGCCCGGCATGTGCCATGGAAAGCACTCCGCGGTCATGGTATTGATTACCGCCAGTTACTTCGCATTTTATTTTGTAACCCGGACCCCCACGGCCGGTTCCGGTAGGATCACCTCCCTGGACCATGAAATCCGGAATGACCCTGTGAAAGATCAGTCCGTCATAAAATCCTTTTTTAGAAAGGTCAACAAAGTTTTTCACTGCGATAGGAGCATCCTGATCATAAAATTCGATCAGCATGGTTCCTTTGTCCGTGATCATTTCTGCTTTTGTCATATTGCTTTTAATATATTTTGAAGAAGATGAGTGTTGTCATCCAACCAGATTTTACTGGCTGCAATAACAACACAAAGAAAAGGATATTGTATCCTTTTCTTTTACTTAAATGATAATTAAATGCTTGAATTAAGAGTCAGTGGTAGCCTTGGCCAATTGAAGTTCAGCCTTTTTGAGTTCTACCAGTTTTTCGGAAAGCCTGTTGACAACATCTCCGCTTCCCCATTCTTTACTTCTCTCCGGGTTGGAAAACCACTCTTTTACTGCAAGAAGCTTATAAATGTACCTTGTTGTTTCGGAGTTTAAACGAAGCTTGAAGTAATCGTCCTTGTTTTGAGAGTCCATCCGGTTTTGAATATGGGTGGGTCCCGCATTATAAGCAGCGGCCACAAGTGTCCACGAGCCTAGCTGGCGATGCAATTCGCTTAGGTATTTGCCGGCTGCATGTGTGGATTTGATGAGATGTTTGCGATCGTCCCTGGTTTCATTTACTACCAGCCCAAGAGATTTTGCTGTCGATGGCATTAGCTGCCAGTAGCCCCCGGCACCCCGGCGTGAAGTCACATCATCGCTCATGGCACTCTCTATCAAAGGAATATATTTAAAATCGGCTGGTACTCCGTACTTTTTAAGAATGGGTTCTATAATTCTCATTCTTTTTTCTGTCCTGGTCATCAGCTTACGAAAAGTGGGATTGTCGTAATTTCTGATCATGTTTTGATATCGCTCAGCAATTCGAAGCTCCGTTAACGGGATGGCCTCGCCACAGAAGTCAATAGCAAGAAGATCTGAATCAATGATATTTGTTTCTTTCAGTTCCTTCTTTTCCACCTCCACCTCGCGTCCGGGATATTTACCCAGTAACGCAATTGAGAAGGCCATAAAGATTAGTCTAATCATGCATAATTTATTTCGTGAAACATAATTGATGGCTTTTAGCCGGGGTACAAATATAACGATATTGAATAAATAATATTCTATTTCGTATAAAAATCTGATTTATAGAGGTTTATGTATATACCATATAGAACTAATTCAAGATGGCAGAATTTTGTAATTTTTAACGCATCCCGCTCTGTTTTCTATGTGATCGCCGGATCACTAAAATTATCATTGGTTAACAGCTTGATTGGCAAAATCCGCGTCGGGCAATTATCCTTCGATAAAATACTGTTCCGGTTCCTTATGTACTTTGGATTTCAGGATGTGTTATCTTGCGTTTTCATCATTTTGAATTATGGTTACAGTCAACGAGGCCAAAGAAAAAATTATTGCCAATACCCCACTTTTGCCAACCGAAAAGCGGAATACGGAAGCGTCCGCGGGCTATGTACTGGCGGAAGATATTCTTTCTCCTATGCCGCTCCCTTCTTTCAGGCAATCGTCTATGGACGGCTATGCTATCATCCATTCAGATGTTACAGGTAAAGGTATTTCTCTGAAAATAGCAGATGAAGCCAAGGCCGGGCTGACCACCGTTCAGACACTGACTGCCGGCACTGCTATCCGTATTTTTACCGGTGCGCCGGTTCCCGAAGGAGCAACTGCTGTGATTATGCAGGAGAATACGGTTGTAGAAAATGGTCAGGTAGTGATCAATGAGTATCCCGTTGCCGAAGGGAAAAATGTAAGAAATATTGGCCAGCAGGTAAAAAAAGGTGCGATAGCGCTCGCCAAAGACACTTTTTTGACGCCGGGCAGCGTAGGGTTTTTATTAGGGATGAATGTTCCGGAAGTTGAGGTTTACCGTAAACCCAGGATCGGGTTGCTTGTAACCGGTGATGAGTTACTGAAACAAGATGAACCGTTGAGCCACGGAAAAATATATGAATCCAATTCGGCCATGCTGGTATCAGCTTTGGGGCAGGAGGGGATTTTACGTGTGGAGGTGAAGTACGCAAAAGATGATCTTGAGTCAACGATGGCAGCGTTGCAGGATCTCGCTGAAAAAAATGATGTTGTTTTGGCGACAGGCGGCGTTTCGGTTGGAGATTATGATTTTGTTGGAAAAGCGCTTTCGGGAATTCAGGCAGAGACAGTATTTTATAAAGTCAGACAGAAACCTGGCAAGCCACTATTGTTCGCAAAAACATCAAAAACACTCTTTTTTGCTCTACCGGGGAATCCTGCATCTTCACTTGTGTGTTATTACGAGTATGTGCTTCCGGCTATCAGAAAGCTTTCCGGGAGATCGGAGTTTTTCTTGCGAGCATTAAAAATGCCCGTTACCGTCGACTATTCGTTTGATGGGGAGAGGGATGAATTTTTGAAAGCATACGCAAATCAGGCTTCGGTAACGCCGCTGACAGGACAGGAATCGTTTGCTTTACGCTCTTTTGCAGTGGCCAATGCGATCATTTATTTGCCTGTAAAACAACAAAATGTAAGAAAAGGTGACTTGGTGGAAGTGCATTTACTGCCGTTTTGAAAATATCAACATAACTACTTGATTAAATGAGCATTCATATTATGTATTACGGAATGCTGGCTGAAATTACCGGCCACGCAGAGGAAGTCTGGACTGCAAATGAAAGTCTTTCTGTAGGGTCATTTCGTGCTTTGATGCTGGCTAAATATCCGGAGCTGCAGGGTAAAAAATTCAAGGTTGCGGTGAATCAAAAAATATCCGAAGATTATGCTCAGATCGATACGCAGGCCGAAGTTGCATTACTGCCGCCGTTTGCAGGGGGATGAAAAATTACCCAAAGTGTGGCTACAAAAAATGTAAAAAAGAAACTAATGGAGAAGATTCACAAGCCTAAAAAAGTATTTGTCCAGGGACCGGTCAGCCCGCAGTTTATTGCTGACGCCATTGCGGCGCACCAGTCCAAAACAACTATCGGAGCACATGCAATATTTCTTGGCCAGATCCGGGCGGATAAAAAGGAGGAAGGCACGGTGACAGGGATCGAATATTCGGCTTACGAAGAAATGGCCGAACAAGCTTTTCATAAAATAAGGGAAGAGGCTTTTGCCCGGTTTGAATTGACATGCATGCACATCTACCATAGCCTGGGGCTGGTTCCTGTCGGTGAAATTAGCCTTTTTGTTTTTGTATCCTCCCCACATCGCCGCGCTGCTTTCGAAGCATCGGAATTTGTAGTAGAAGCCATCAAAGCCGACGTCCCGATATTCGGGAAGGAGCTAGTGGAAGGCGGAGCGCATGTATGGAAAGAAAATAGCTAGGGCTTTCAGCTATCGGCTTTCGGCTGTCAGCTTTCGATTTTTTGAATCGACAAATACGAAAACATTCACTCATTCCCCGTTCCACCGCGGCTCATTCACTCACTCATTCACTCATTCAGTCATTCAATCATCCAGTCATTCACACATTCACCCATTAAAAATGGTCGACATAACCCACAAAATAAATACCCTCAGAATTGCGACTGCCCAGGCCGTTGTACAGGTGAGTAAGCAGGAAACCATTGATGCTATTAAAAACAGGAATGTTCCGAAGGGCGATGTTTTTGAAATGGCGAAAGCTGCCGGATTTTTGGCAGTAAAAAAAACACCGGATTTGCTGCCGGATTGCCATCCCATCCCCGTTGAATATACCGGTGTAAATTACAGAATTGAAAACTTATCAATTTTTATTGAGCTCACAGTCAAAACGATCTATAAAACGGGTGTGGAAGTGGAAGCTATGCATGGTGCGTCCGTAGTAGCACTGACTATGTATGATATGCTCAAGCCGATTGACAAGGGAGTTGAAATTCACAACATAAAGTTACTGGAGAAAAAGGGCGGAAAAAGTGATCGAAAGGCAGTTCCGGCTGATATCAAAACTGCTGTCATCGTCTGCTCCGATCGTATTGCCCAGGGAGTAGGAGAGGATAAGTCCGGTAAAAAAATCATTGAAAAACTTGCGGCGATGAATCTTCCTGTAAATGATTACAGTGTTATTCCGGACATAAAGGAAAATATTCAGGAGAAAATACGTAGCTTATGTACTGCTTCATATCGTATGATACTGATCACGGGAGGAACTGGTTTATCTGATCGCGATGTTACTCCGGAAGCAGTGTCGGATCTGATAGATCGGGAAATTCCGGGGATAGCTGAAGCTGCCAGGCAGTACGGACAGGAAAGGATGCCCACTTCCATGCTTTCAAGGTCAGTTGGCGGGTTGGTAGGCGATACGCTTGTGATCACTATGCCTGGAAGTACCGGAGGAGTTACAGAATATATGGATGCGCTTTTTCCGCAGGTATTGCATGTCTTCAGCGTTATAGCAGGCAGCAAACACGAATAGGTTTTAAATAAAAAGATGTCATTACCGATTATTGATTCATTTGGTCGAAAACATACTTATCTGCGTATTTCGCTGACCGATAAGTGTAACCTGCGCTGCACCTACTGTATGCCGCAGGAGGATATGCAGTTTATGCCTTCCAAATGGTTGATGCAGGCAGATGAAATTCAGGCATTGGCGGAGATATTTGTGGAAATGGGCGTTGAAAAAATCCGTCTGACGGGCGGCGAGCCTTTGGTCCGGAAAGATGTAGGTGAAATTATTTCGGGCCTGGGGAAATTACCAACATCGCTCACGCTGACTACTAATGCCGTTTTTATTGACCAGTTTATAGGTAATCTCAAAGAGGCCGGGGTCAATTCTTTGAATGTCAGTCTGGATACCTTGAATCCAGAACGTTTTAAAACAATCACAAAGCGCGATCATTTTTCCACGACGCTGGCCCACATCAGATTGCTGTTGTCCGAAGGTTTTATTGTCAAGGTCAATGTGGTGGTGATGCGCGGGATTAACGATGATGAAGTAAATGATTTTGTGAGGCTGACCATTGATGAGCCCAATATGCATGTTCGTTTCATTGAATTCATGCCTTTTAACGGGAACCAGTGGGACATGTCAAAAATCGTTTCCTATGCAGAGTTAATTTCTACGATCAACAATGAGTTTGATTTCAGACAATTGTCCGGAGAACTGCACGATACCGCCAACCGTTTTCAGGTTTCAGGGGGTGCCGGTACATTCGGGATCATCGGTACGGTTACGCATCCGTTCTGCGGAGGCTGCAACCGGATTCGTCTTACAGCAGACGGAAAACTGAAAAATTGCCTTTTTGATACCTCAGAAATAGACCTACTTACACCTTTACGGGAAGGCAAAGACGTTCGCGCACTCATTTATTCCCACTTTGAAAAAAAGCATTTTGCGCACGGCGGTCATGTCAGCTTCACCGAAAAACAAGCCAAATCCGACTACGAGCAAAACCGCCGTATGATTGCGATTGGCGGGTAACCTTTTCATTGTTGTCTTTCCGAAATGTATCAGGATTTCGATAGTGGCAGAGTACAGCCAAAATCTGTATCACCATGCTGTTTTCTTCAATCTTGAAATGAATGGAGTAGGGGAAAATCTGTTACTGCGAACCGGATCTCATTGTATCTGACCGCATACAGCTTCGGGTTTTCTTTTAATTTAAGAAGCTTTCTTTTTACTTCAAGGCGGGTAAAACCATTCAACCCTTCATTTTTACCACTCAAATAAACCGTGCAACATCACTGGCCTGAAGTCATCTTTTGTGAAATTCTTTAAAGATTTAACATTAGTAACCTTCATTAGCCATGAAAAAATTGATCAAATCTATTGCAGCCGCGGCGCTCGGATTATTTCTCCTCAATACCAACCTTTCAGCAGCAGTTATTGAAACGAAAACAGAATGTAAAAACAACAGCTGTGAAAAATTCAGGATCGGAATGTACCGCTTGAAAGATTCGCTTACGATGAAACTCCTCATGGAAAAGGAGACAGGGGAGCGGGTGGAAATCCGGTTACTGGACGAAAAGGGAAGGGTTGTTCACGAAGAGTACGTGGGCAAATCGATGAAAAAATTCGGACGGAGCCTCAATTTTTCGGATGCCCAGGATGGTAACTATTCTCTGGAAATTTCCAACGATCACGAAAAAATTGTAAAGACAATCCGCCTGTCCACAGCTGAATTGAAAGAGGTTGATCGCCGCATTTTAGTAGGGTTGAATTAGGTTTTGGTTATGCGTTGCAGATTTGAAGCCGCATCATTTCTGTAACGCATTTTTTGTCAACTCTTCTTCCGGGACTCTCGGGCTTAATTTTCCTGCCAGCAGGTCAAAAGTTATTTTCGCCCAGATCAGAATACATGGTACAGCTTTAACCACATAGGGTCTCAGCCATTCGTCCCTTATGAACTTCGGGTAAATGTCCGTAGGGGCCAGTATCGTGAATGCAAATGCCAGCAGAAGCAAATAAAAATTCTCCCTTTTTTGCAGTTGAGAAAAATACCAGAGCGCTACGCCGGTAATAGCTATGATAAAAGTCGGGGATTCTGCCCGGTGGTTAAAAATTACCACCCAGACCAGAACTGACGATAATACTAAAATCCGGAAAATGTAGTTTGAGTACTCGCTGACCCGCAGTAAAGGGATACAAAAAAGCACTGCACCTACCACACTCACATACGTTTTGTTAACCTGCCACCCAAACCAGGTTTTAAGCCAGCCGATCACCGAAAATCCGTCGGAAATGGAATGGTCGTTGGCGAGCAGATTTGCCCAGCTTTTATACAAAAACACGAATTGCTCGGTTGAAACTACCAGCAACGGGAGGAATGTAAGTAGTATGACCCAGAATGCCGTGGTATAAGTGAGTTTGAATTTATTGGGATACAGCAGGTACAATGCGAGGCCGACGATTCCAAACAGCTTGATAAAAATCGTGGATACAAGGCATAAAGATGCTGCCCAATATTTGCCTCTTTCCAGAAACCCGAATGTAAACAGCAGCAATCCTGCAATGAGCCCATTGCTCTGTTCATTCTGAACGGACGTGAGCAACTCTATCAAAACAAAAATCAGGATCAGTCCTTTTGTCCGGACATCGATTTTTGGTAAATAATATACGGAGTAAAAAAGAACAACAGCGTTCAGAATATTCCATAGTGAGAGCCCGAGAATATCCGGCAGTATTGCCAAAACTCCAAAAATAAGCGCGAAAGCGGGACTGTATTTGAACAAATCCCCTTGTTCTTCAACAAAGTCTGCGTACAGATCTTTCGATTCAAGGAGATGAAAAAACGATTGTTTGAAAATGATGTAGTTGTTGTAAGAAGTGTACAGTCGCCCGCCTTCCACGAACGGCCCTAAGTCTGCCAGATAAGACTTCAGACTTGCAAAAATTGCAACGCACACAAATAAGATCAGAATGTATTTTGGATTGATCAAGAAGCGGTTTACAGCATTCATCCCGATTGAGAGATTAGATTTTTAGCCAAATCTATGGATAATTCGCAGCTTACGAGGACTTATTTTAACCGTTTGTCGAATCGGATATCTTCAATATTGGTCACTTTTGCCGATACGTGATCCGGATGCAATGGATTCAGAAGATAATTGTATTCGGTAACAGACTGGGCAGAAGGAACTTTCATAATCCAGTGCTGCTTTTCATCTACCCACGATTCTGTAAGCTGTGCAAGCGCACCGGGATACGGGAAATGCCACCAGTTATCCGGAAGGTCTTCAACTGCCGTTTCCCTGATACCGGCACTTTCCGGAATTTCAATCGTCACCAGTACCTGGTTGCGCGGAATTACGGCCGAATTGGCTAAAATTTCAAGTTTTGCCAGCGAAATATGTTGAGATGTGTAAAGGATTCGGGTGCCCTTGTAATGCCATCTTCCGCCGGTGTACATGCAGCCTGTTCCCTGAAGATCGCTTGCATAAGCAGGGCTTGTGATCCTGTAAAGGCGCATAACTACGAAAAAATGCCGTGTTCTATCCGGAAAAGTACATTGAGAATTTCCTCCCGGCCAATCGAAGACCCCAGTAGATCAAGAGGTTTTTTATTTCCCAATGCCAGCACTGGGCTGTTAAGCCAGGTTTTGAAATCGTCGTCATTTTCAAAAACATCCTGCCCCTTCGCGATGATTTTGGAAAGATCCACAACTTTTTCGCTTTCGCCTGTCGATAATGAGGACTTGTTTTTAATCCTGCGCTGAAAAGTGCTTTCAGACAGGCTTAGCATGTTGCTGAACTGTTTATTGGATAAATTCAGCCGTTTCTGGACGAGCTGGGCTACGGCGATAGGAAATCCTGTTTCGGTGATTTCGATGAAGGACAAAAAGCTGTCGACGTTTTGTTTAAACGCCTTCGGACCGCCTAATATATCAAGAATCTGCGTATGCATACTGTCAAATGATTGAAGTTAAATAATCATTTGACAGTAAATTTAATAAAAAAAATTAACTTAAAGAAGCACTTATTTCATAAATCCAGACGCTTTTAGCCAGCCTTCCATGGCTGCGGGCCAGTTCACCAGTGATCCCTTTCCTTCTGTGCGAAGGCCGTAGCCATGACCGCCGATCGGATAAAGGTGCATTTCTGCGGAAGTCTTGAATTTTTTCAGCGCGAGGTAATATTCGATGCTGTTTTCCACAGGTACTGAGCTGTCATCCATGGCATGTACCAAAAACGCCGGGGGGGTTTTGGCGCTTACCTGCAATTCATTGGAGTAATAGTTGATCAGCTCCTCGGATTTATCCGGGCCCAAAAGTTTGTCACGCGAACCTCCGTGCGAAATGACCGGGCGAAAGGAAACTACAGGATACAGCAAAATGGAGAAATTCGGTTTCGCTTCTTCCGATGCATTGGGTCCCAAATTGTAGTGCGTGGAGATCGTCGCAGCCAAATGCCCGCCGGCCGAAAATCCCATCACACCGATCTTGTTTACATCAATATTCCATTTAGCTGCATTCTGACGGATCATTTTCATTCCCTGCATGGCATCCATTAATGGAACTTCATGCTGATGTGTCATCGCTTTTTCGTCGGGCAGGCGGTACTTCAGAACAAATGCCGAAATTCCGCGGTCATTGAACCATTTGGCGAAATCACTGCCTTCGTGCGAAGCTGCCAGTATGCTGTATCCACCTCCCGGACAGATCATTACTGCTGCGCCGGTTGCTTTTTCCTTTGGAGCAATGTAGGCTGTGATGGTCGGGACGGTAACACCGCTGATCCGCAAAATTCCGCTCGCATCTGTCTCGGATTTTTCCTGGACTGAGCTGGCTTTGAAGTTCGGGATTTTGCCTTCCGGCCAGAGGTTCATTGTTTGATTTTGTGCCATGGAGTGAAATGATAAAGCCGAAAGGCCCAAAGCGATAGCAAGACTGGATATTTTTTTCATCGATGATTTTGCTTTTATCCAAAAAGACGAGCCTCGTAATGATTTACCCAGACGCCCGGCATCACAACCATTCCCTGATAGCAAGGTGCAAATCCCTTTCATTCGCAGCAGTTACATTAACGAGCTGGAATTCACGGTCACCTCGGAGTACACGCCAGCGCCAGTCGAGCTGGCTGATGGTGTTATGTTCATGATTGGAAAACCACCAGGCAGTCAGCAGTTGGTCCTGGCCCTTTTGCAATGTTCCCAGATAAATGCGGTTTCCTGAAACCCGGCCTTCTTTGATATTGGTAAAACTATAACCCGAACCTTTCCAGCAAGTATAAGGACTATGTTCAGCTGCATAAAATGAAGGGATTTCTTTGGTATAGATCAGCGCTTTTTTGTCCTGAAACCGTGTAACCCCTGCATGCAAACGGGTCACCTGATATTTTTTATTAAAAACAAGGGGACTTATTGAAGAGTTGTTGACAACCACATTTTCCGGTAACAGCATAAAACCGGTACATGCGGCAGCTATCAAAACATTTGCAATCAAAATTCCCGGACGCAGAGCTCCGGCTTTTTGCGGGAGCTCATTCACTGATTTGGAAAAATACCTGAAAAAAAACCTGACCAATAAAGTAACCGGTAACCAGACATACGCAAGCAGAGAAATTATTCCTGCAACGTCATGAAGCGGGTTTTGTGGCGGAATGCTGAAAATCACCAAAACAAGGATCCGCATCAGGTTGCAAAGAATATTGAACCCGAACACCAGGATCATTAAAATCGAGGAAATCATCAGGCTTAATTCTCTTTTAGTGGTGTGCTGGTAGTGGGCTATCAGGAAAATACCGCTCAGCAACGCAAATCCGGTCATCTGTAATCCCATGCAAGCCGGATCCACCGAGAATTCGGACCGGTTCAGATGAATAATGTTCCCCGAGACTTCTACCTGGAAACCGAAAATTTGAAGCAATCGGCCCGACCATTCACTTAACTTTAATCTTATCGGAAATGTGAATACTTCGCTGAGGTAACTGAACAAGGGCGAAATGATCAGCAGCAACCATAGCAGCAGTGGCCCGGTTTTACCCCGGCAGCTTTCAATTGTAAAAAGTACCGACGCTATCATTAATAAATACCCGAATGACCTTTCTTTTATAAACAAGCTTCCTACTACCAGGAGCAATACAACGGGCAACAACCTCAGCGATCTTCCCCGGTGCGCCGGTTTTGTCAAAACAAAGGGCACGATGCAAATTCCAATCCAGAATGTAGCGTCACCAAGAAGGTATCCGCGGGTAAGCAGATATGCGAAAAGGGCGGCGTACAAACCAATCAGGATACCGAAAATGGTATTTCTAGAGAACATAATTCCTGAGAGTGTAGAAGGTTACCAGTAAGGCAAAAAGTATGATCAGCACCCATTCATGCGGTTCAGGAACTGCACCTGAATTTTTGATACTGGCATTATCAAGGCTGTTTTTACTTTTTTTGATGTCAAACCGTTCATAATCCTTCTGCGTTTCGAGGACAATCAGGCTGGAAACCGGAGTGACGATATTGGCTTTTGCAGCCTGATCTATCAGTGCCGAGTTTATTTCGGATGCCTTCATATAGCTCTCGTCCAGATATTTTCCCCCGATCTGCCGCATGATCTGATTATATGCAAAGAGTCGTAGCAAATGGTCAGGAGCGTTTTGTTTCACCGGTTGATCCGTTTCGCGGATCAGGATATCCGCCCGGTCTATCCTGACTATGGCCTGGTTATCCGCAGTTACGGTTTCGGGGTCAACAGGGAAGGTATGTTCAGAAATCATTTTGCTGATCTCTTTCAGCTCTTTTCTTTCGCAATGCACAATCCTGAGTTCGGTCAGTGTTTTAAAATAAGGGGAAAGCTCATCTCCGATGTTGAACGTTTTCAGCTTTAAATTATTCAAGTGTCTGTTTTTCAGCATATCACCGAACAAACTGCCCTTCATATCTTTAAGATTGGGAGAGGCAATGGTACCCTTTGTAATTAAAAGGGCTGCATTCAAGTCCCGGACTTTGTGGACAGGGAATAATGTGTACCTTTTTTTCGATAGGCTGTTGAACATTGCGTCCTTATTATTGGCGGTAAGTTTGAGCCAGGCACCGTCATAGATCTGTAAATCGCTATTTTTTAAAAGATTATATAATTCATCAAAGTCACTTTTTGACCAGCTTTTGTTAATGTCGAGATAAAATGTTTTGATTTCGGCAGGTGCCACTATTTCCTGGTAGGGTTCAACCAAGTAGGATTTTCCGCCAAAAGTAAAGCCGGTCGATGCAAGAGGGGTCTTCTTGAACCGTGCTTCCCAAAACTGCTTGTAGCCACCTTTTGCCAGCATGGTGTTGGGTTCGCTGGTTTCTGACTGGAAAGGCATCGATACCAGTCTGGTACTTGAAGGGAAATCGAGCTTTACTGTTTCGGTGGCTGTAACAGTACCTGGTCCCTGGAAATAAATATTTTCATAAACAAGCTGCTCTTCCTCAACTTTCAAAGGCGACGTAACACCAACTTTAAACCGTCTTGTTTCTTCCGGGGTACACGGGAAAACTCTGATTTTTACCGCGTTTCCCTCCTGCCAGTGAATTACGGCCGGATCACGCATTTCTACCCCAACGATAGTTTGATAGGCCGAATCGGCCTTGGTCTGTGAAGTAAGGTACCCTTTTTCTTCTTTTCCATTAATCCAGAGTGAAAGCGAGCTGACAACGGAGCCTTCCGGGAGGTGAAATGTGTACAAGGCCTCCTGCTGGCTGAAATTGGAGGTAGCGTGGTTTCTGATGCTGAGTGTCTTTTCCGTATAGGCCAGACGGTACTCGGGATATATTCTTGCGTGGGTAAGGATATTTTCGGTCCTCAAATTTCTTCCCGACCAGTTTCTCTCCTGGGTACCGTGCCGGGCGTCAAACAAGACTTCCAGTAACTTGATCCGGTCGGACGCCGCTATGCCGGTTTCCTGACTGAAAAGTGATGCGATATAGACCAGAGGGTCATGCCGGGAGATTTCGGCGAGATTATTGTTTCCGGGAAAAGGGTTGAAGCCCGGTTGATGTGTTTGGTACAAAAGATCCCCTTTAATGATTTTTTCACTGATCCAATTGTCGTCCAGAATCTGGCCCAGCACAGCCCAAGCGGGGAGTTCGCTGCTTTTGAGGGTTATATCCTGATTCACCGCGCGGATTTTGAGGGTGGTCCGATTCCATTGAATTGAAAAATACAAGCAAAAGAGCAAGGGGACTGCAACACCCACCAGGATCGGTAGCCGATAGGATTTCCATTTTTGAAAAAGTATACGAATGTGTCCGAATGATAGGATAGCGGGGATAAAAGTGTGGATGGAGATGCCAAAAGCCAGGATGGCGGGAACGCTGATCAGGTAAAGTGGCATCAGATAAATTGCAAAATACAGCCACAAAATAGTGGATGTGCCGAGAAGGAGGAACAGCACCTTCTTGGCTATGTATGGTAAGGAATTCTCCCATTTGATAAGGATACAAACCGCGGCGGAAATCATTATCGCAACAGAAAGCCAGGGAGCCGATTCGTTGAAAATCGGCAGTTCGCGGTTAAGTGTAAAACAGCTTACAATCCCTAAAATCCATAGTAACAGCCGGTGCGGCTGGAATTCTTTTTTCTGGCTTTTCCAGAAGAACTCCATTTTTCCTGTGCCCAGCAGCCAGGTTCCGTAAAATATAAAAATCACATAGTTTAAGACGAAGCTGAGATCCATGATGAAATCCATATTGGAGCCTATTGTTCTGGAAGAGGCCAAAAGAACGATGGAGCCGATCATCAGGCAGCCCAATCCAATAATGTAGTCAATGTCAATGTCAAACCGGGGTGTTTCTTTGTAAACGGGCGAAATGATTTCGGGAGCAGCAGTTGGTTTCATACTTTATTTTTCGTTTTTAAAAGTACTTTGTATTACAAAGTAAAATGAGTGTTTCGAAAAAACCTACTGCCGAAATAAATATTTATTTTGGGTAGAAATGCGTCCAGTTTCCAAGCGGTAGGAACTGGTTTTTAACGGAAAAGCCGACGTTAGCTGATTACAAGCATAGGATAACAGCAGAAAGCTCATATCAGTGAAAACCAGGGTTTTCATTGATATGAGCTTTCTAGGTGAGCAGAAAATGAATTCTGAATATCAGGGTTTTGCCGGGTTGATCATGATATGGGCGCGGTGCGTTCCGGGATCCATGATCCATGGCATTCCGGGTACATCGGGTTTTAGAGGTAGTCCTGTACTTTCGGAAGTTGCATACGGAATGTAGACCACGTAGCGGAGGTAGCCGTCTTTCAGGGTACCGGCAGCTGCATCATACTTGTCTTTTGACCCTGAAAGTGCGAATAGGGTTGAAGGTTGTTTAGGCATTGTCAGTTTTCCTTCTTTTACCTCTTGTTCCCGCATATCAAAAATCTGTTTGGCATTTTTGCCTTCTTTGGTCAGCACCCTTCCGCGTTCCATGAAAGGTTCGAGCTCCGCCAGGTAGCAGGAGACACTGATATCCTCTTTTTTAGGGTCGTCCCCGATGCATACAAAATCGTTGGTCCCGTTCCGGAGAATTTTGAATGTGCCGTCGGCGGCATAACCATATACTTTTGCGCCTTCACGTTTGTCTGTCGGTGCGGCGAGTATTGCCAATTTAATCTGTGTATCCGCGTCGGGAATAGTCTGTTGCGCTTTGATTTGCATGGATATCAAAACCACAGCGACAGTAAAAAAAGTCTTTCTCATATAAAGTAAATGACAGGTGGATTGTCTCTTATACTCTAAATTTAATAATCTTTATTAGAATAGAATAAACAGGCTCAAAGAAATAAAATATCACTATGAACTTAAGAAAATCATTACCATTGTCCGTTGCCGGAACAGTACTTATGGGTTTAATGGTTGCGTTCTATCATTCTTCAAACCCTAGCACGATCCCGAGTGCGAGGCTGGACAGTCTGTATAAAGATCTCACCGACGAACAGAAACGGTCGCCCAAGTATGCCATAGCCGGTTTGTCCGTAGCGAAAGGCCTGGAAGCAACCTTGTTTGCGTCAGAGCCCGTGATTACCAACCCCACCAATATAGATGTGGATCATTTGGGGCGGGTGTGGGTGTGCGAAGCATATAACTACCGGCCAGCGATCAATGGAAATCCTACGCATCAGGAAGGCGACCGTATTTTGATACTTGAAGACACGGACGGTGATGGCAAGTCGGACAAAACAACTGTTTTTTACCAGGGGCCTGAAATCAACTCACCGCTGGGCGTATGGGTAATGGGCAATAGGGTTGTGGTTTCACAAAGTCCGTACGTCTGGCTTTTTACAGATGAAAATAACGATGGCAAAGCAGATAAAAAAGAAGTGATTTTTGAAGGGGTAGGAGGCGAGCAGCACGATCATGGCATGCATGCTTTTACTTTCGGCCCAGATGGGAAATTATATTTCAACTTTGGAAATGAGGGCGGGCATCTTCTGGATGGAAAAGGTAAGGCGGTAATCGGAAAAGACGGCCAGCCAATCGATTTCAAGAAGTTGAAACAAGGTATGGTGTTCCGGTGCGATCCTGATTTTAAAAATATCGAAGTCCTGGGGAATAATTTCAGGAACAACTATGAGGTGGCCGTGGACAGCTATGGCACCATGTGGCAATCGGACAATGATGATGACGGTAACAAAGGTGTCCGGATCAACTATGTGATGCAATACGGCAATTATGGTTATACAGACGAGCTTACAGGAGCTGGCTGGCGTGCAAACCGGACCAATATCGAAGATTCCATTCCTTACCGTCACTGGCATTTGAATGATCCGGGCGTTGTTCCGAATTTATTACAAACCGGCTCGGGATCGCCTACAGGAATGGTGATCTATGAAGGCCGGCTGTTGCCAAAGGAATTCTGGGACCAGATGATCCACTGTGAGCCGGGGCATAATGTGGTCCGCTCTTATCCTGTTCAAAAAGCTGGCGCGGGCTACACAGCGAACATTGTCAATGTAATAGACGGTAAAAGAGATCAGTGGTTCCGCCCATCGGACGTTTGTGTCGCACCGGACGGTTCGCTCATTGTTTCCGACTGGTATGATCCGGGCGTTGGAGGACACCAGGCCGGGGATCAGAACAAAGGTCGCTTGTACAGGGTGGCGCCAGCCAATACACCATACCGCGTTCCGAAAACTGATTTCACGACAATAGAAGGTGCAATTGATGCGCTGCAAAGCCCGAATCTTTCGATACGTTATTTCGCCTGGAATGCACTGAATAAAATGGGCGAAAGCGCTGCCCCTGCGCTGGATAAGCTGTTTTCTGATAAAAAAGCTAATCCCCGCATGCGGACCAGGGCATTCTGGTTGCTGAGCAAATTACCGGCTTCTAATAAAAAGTATATTGATAAGGCTATCAAAGATACTAACCCCGATATCCGTATTGCAGGCCTGCGCGCAGCCAGCGAGCAGAAAGCAATTGACATTACCAGTTACATTAAAATACTGGCAAAAGATGCCGACCCGCAGGTACGCAGGGAATGCGCGTTGCTGCTTCATCATAACAAATCTGCTAATTCGCCTGCATTGTGGGCAGATCTGGCTTTGCAGTATGACGGCAAAGATCGGTGGTACCTGGAAGCCCTGGGTATAGGCGCCGATGGACAATGGGATTCATTTTTTAAAGCCTGGCTTGCAAAAGCAGGAGCAAATCCAATTGCTACCAAGGCTGGAAAAGACATTGTATGGAGGTCGCGAGGAAAAGAATCCGTTAATTTGCTGGCGTCCCTTGCGGGCGATGTCAATACGGATTTGAAAAGCCGCCTCCGTTATTTCCGAGCATTTGACTTTAATCCCGGTGCCAACGAAAAATCCACCGCGTTGCTGAAAATTATGGAGGGTAACGCGGCAAACCAGAGCGAAGTGAATGAACTCGCACTACGCCACCTGGATCCTGCATTTGTGAAAAAAAGCCCTGAGGCGATGGCGGCGGTTAAGAAATTGCTGGATAGTTCTTACGGTACACAGACCTACATGGAGCTCGTAGCCCGCTACGAACTGACCTCCGAAAACAAGAGATTGCTGGAGCTGGCGATCGGGCAGGCGTCGACCAATAGCGGACGTGCGGCCGGGGCCTTACTCATGAAGCAGGGGGGCGGGGATATGGTATGGAGTACGATCAAAGGAGAGGATGCTTCACGGGCCGAAAATATACTGGCAGCGATCAAAGGAGTGGGTAGCAAAGAATCTCTTGAGATCCTTAAAACGGTTGCATTGGATTCCAAATATCCTATTGCTTTGCGAACGGAGGCAGTAAAAGCACTTGGCGGAACAATGAGCGGTGAAGATGTCGTATTGGCACTGTTAAAAGATGGTAAAATTGGGGGGGATCTGAAAACCGCGGCCGTACAAGGATTGAGCGGGGCATGGAGGAAATCTGTGAAAATCGAGGCGGCGAAGTATATTGAAGGAACGGCTACCGCTGTCAAAAAGCATCCTGAGCTCAAAGAACTGCTTACACTGAAAGGCAGTAATGCAAAAGGGAAACAGGTGTTTTCCATGTACTGCTCGGTATGCCACCAGGTTAATGGCGAAGGAATGGATTTTGGCCCTAAACTTTCCGAGATCGGGAGCAAATTGCCAAAAGAAGCACAATATGCGGCTATTTTCGAACCGAGTGCGGGTATCGGGTTTGGTTATGAAGGTTTTGAAGTGCAGCTCAAAGACGGTTCGGCGGTTTCTGGTATTGTTGCCAGTAAAACGGAAACCGACCTGATCCTGAAATTCCCTGGCGGAGCGACGCAGGAATATAAAATGTCACAGGTTAAGTCCATCAAACCGATGAAAGACTCCATGATGCCAGCCGGCTTGCAGGACGCCATGAGCACTGACGAATTGGTAAGTCTGGTTGATTATTTGAGTAGTTTGAAGAAGAAATAGTTGAAAGAGAAATAGTTAAAGCCGGAAAGTGTTTTTTACACTTTCCGGCTTTAAGCTTTATAAGGCACTGCCTTGATCAGCCTTAGGTTATTGAGCTGGCTGATCTTGAGAATATTTTCTTTGGGTACGATCTTCCGGTTAATCCAGTTGTTTAGCACCATAGTATTTTTCAATCCAAAACGCCTGCAATATTCTTTCATGGTTACCCATTCACTCAAAGGGTATTTGAGCCCGTCAATCTCAATGGAGATATTTTTTGTCTCAAATTCAGATATTAACATAGCAGCTTTTTGACGAGTTTTAATTGCATCTGACATCATCTCGTCCGCTTTCTGCAACATGGCTTTTCTGATTTGGCTGCGTTCTTCCTCAGTCGCTCTTGCAAAATAATCCAAGCCTTCTTTGCTTGCAGATTCGTATTCATCCTGGGTGGCAGCACTCATTAAATTTTTGATCAAAGTTTTCATATCATTAGTATCTCAACGATTTTTTAGAATTTCATTCAGCTTTTTAATTGAATCATCAAGCTCTTGAATTCGTCAAGAATCTGATCCTGAGGAACGTCAGTAAGTGCACCGATAGCATTCAAATTCCGAAGTGTGATTTTAAGTTTTCCCTGCTGCATCAAATGCTCAGCGAAAAGCAGTCGCAGTTTTTCTTTCATGTTATTTAGTGTATGTAATTAATTCAAAAATAAATAGTTTTGTGATATTACATAACAAATATTTTGTAGAACTATTTGCCATAAAATTTCACTTCCCGCTAACTTCATTTCGTTATTCAGGAAACATAAGGTATTTTTAAAGGTTTTTTGAGTTTCCTTTCTTCATCAAAATTTTTGTTTTGAAACAATACAATTGTAAAAAATCTGCCCTCCTAATTGCCGTAAGTAGCCTGCTCTTTAATTTCTACGGTATCTGTCAAGTCGCTGATTCATTGGTTATTTCCGATCCTGACAGTATTTATGCTGCCCTTTCCGAGCCTGAAAGGCGTTTCTCCCGGAATGCTGTGGCCGGGCTAAAGGTAGCCGACGGCCTGGAAGCAACACTTTTTTCCTCTGAACCTGATATTACCAATCCGATCAACGTTGACGTGGATCATCGCGGGCGGGTGTGGGTTTGTGAAGCTTATAATTATCGTCCGGCCGTGAACGGTAAGTCAGAACTTGGCGTGGGTGACAGAATTGTGATCCTCGAAGACAAAGATGGTGATGGAAAATCCGATGTAACCAAAATCTTTTATCAGGGGCCGGAACTTGCGGCACCTCTGGGGATATGGGTGATGGGAAACAAGGCGGTCGTTTCCCAAAGTCCCTATGTATGGCTTTTTACGGATACGGATGGGGATGATAAAGCAGACGTTAAAGAGATTTTGTTCAAGGGAATCGGCGGTTCACAAAATGATGCAGGTATACATGCTTTTGTTTTTGGCCCCGACGGGAAATTTTATTTCAATTTTGGAAATGCGGGCAGGCAGCTTGTCGACGGGCAGGACCGGCCGTTACTGGACAAATACGAAAGACCAATCGACTTCAGGCAATATAAGCAGGGCGTAGTTTTCAGGTGCGATCAGGATTTTACCAAAGTTGAAATTCTTGCCGAGAACTTTCGCAATGGTTTTGAAGTGGCCGTGGACAGCTATGGCACCATGTGGCAGTCGGACCAGGAAGAACCCGGCAATGAAGGCGACCGGGTTTCCTATGTGATGGAAAATGGGAATTTTGGTTATATCGATGAAATGAACGGTTCGAGCTGGCGGATCAATCGTACCAATCTGGAAGATGAGATTCCGCGTCGGCACTGGCATCAGAACGATCCCGGCGTTGTCCCCAATCTGCTGCAGACTGGCTCCGGTTTTCCAATGGGGATGACGATATATGAAGGAGATTTACTGCCCAGGCGCTACTGGGACCAAATCCTTCTGGCAGATGCTGGTCAGCATTATGTAAGTTCTTTTCCGGTTCAGGTGGACGGCGCAGGTTATAAATCTACCGGCATTATTCCATTGGTTGAAGGGACCAGGGACAAATGGTTCCGTCCGACAGACGTGTGTGTAGCGCCGGATGGTTCACTGATTGTTTCCGACTGGTACGATCCTGTGATCGGTTCCAATAAAATGAAGGACAAAAGCCGGGGCAGGTTGTTTCGGATCGCACCGCCCGGCACGCGATATAAGATTCCCGTTTATGATCTTTCCATTCCCGAGCAAGCTGTAAAAGCATTGCAAAGCCCTAATTTATCGATGCGTTACCTGGCTTGGAATGCCTGTGTGAAATTGGGTTGGGCTGCCGAGCCTTTTCTGGAAGAACTGTTGAGGAATGTTGCTTTAAATCCCAGATTGAGGGCAAGGGCTTTGTGGGTGCTGAACAGAATTGAAGGTTTTAATTACAGGAGTCTGGATATCGCTTTCAGGGAAATCAATCCGAATCTACGGATCACCGCCCTGCGGGCGGTGCGCCAGAGGAACAGCGATCCGACTGAGTATATCAAAAGGCTGACCGCTGACCACGATCCTCAGGTAAGGCGCGAATGTGCTTTGGCCATTAATCACAACCATACATACGAGGCGCTGGACGTGTGGCTGCAGCTTGCCAGGCAGTACAAAGGAAATGACAGGTGGTCTGTGGAGGCACTGAGTGTAGGAGCCATTGGTCAGTGGGAGCGTATTTTTCCTGCCTGGCTCGCCAATGCAGGGCCCAATCCTGGTGGCACAGATGCGGGAAAAGATATTATCTGGCTGGCCCGCACGAGAAAAGCAATACCTTATCTTACTACGCTTGCTGCCGATACTTCTGTCAGTTTCAAGAGCCGCCTGCGTTATTTCCGGGCTTTTGATTTCTTTCACGCCGGCTACGAAAAATCACAGGCCCTGTTGAATGTGATGACTGTTAATTCATCCGACCGGATCGAGGTAAGTAAGCTCGCGCTTTTGCATTTGGATAAATCATTTGTGACAAATTCGCAGCAGGGACTAACTGCATTGAATAAACTGCTGGACGAAACCTACGGAACTGAGGATTACATTGAGCTGATGACCCGATATGAAATTGAATCCGAAAACGGAAGGTTATTTAAACTAGCCCTCGATAAATCGGATGAAGTGATAGGCAGGGACGCGGGCAGGCTGCTAATGGAGCAGGCAGGGATTTCATTTGTCTCACAAAAACTTGCCGGTTTGAATGAGAAACAAAAATCAGCTTTGCTTGCGTCCTTACAAACTGTGGGAAGCCCGGAATCTGTTTATCTGTTGCGCAACGCCGCCCTCGATTCCGACCAGCCGTTATCTGTAAGAAAAAATGCTGCCCGTTATCTGGGTGCGAGCTGGCCGGGAGAAGAAGCTGTTGTGAAAATACTGAAAGAAGATCTACTGGACGGAGAGGTGAAAGAAGCGCTCTTGGAAGGGGTCAAAAATGCGTACCGGGAAGATGTAAAGCGTGAACTGGCACCGTTTTTCCCACCTCCGGTGGTGGAAGCTGTGGCGGTTCCGGTGGATGTTCAACCAACAAAGGAAAAAAAGAGAAGGAGGCGGGGAAGCCGCTGAGTTTAGAATGGCATAAGCGGTATATTTGTGCGTATAGCACCTTTAAACTCTAAAAAACAAAAACGTTAGAAAATATGCTCCGCAGAAATTTTGTAAAATCTTCACTTGGTTTGGCTGGCGCGGCGATCGCAGCAGGAGAAGCTTTCGGAACAGCACCAATGGCTAAAAACAAGTTTAAGCTCAAATACGCTTCTCACTTTGGCATGTTCCAGAACAGCGCTGGAAAGGATGTGATCGACCAGCTTAAATTCATGGCGGATCAGGGTTTCATGGCGCTGGAAGATAATGGAATGATGGGGAGGCCCGTTGAACAACAGGAAGCAATAGCCAAGGAAATGACCCGCCTGGGAATGGAAATGGGTGTTTTCGTGGTAGATAAAGGTGGCAACGGAGCCAACACACTTGCGGCAGGAAAGAAAGAATATGTTGATATTTTTCTCAATGGATGTAAAAAGGCAGTAGAGGTTGCGAAAAGGGTCAATGCGAAATGGATGACTGTTGTACCAGGAGATTTTGAACGTAATTTGCCCATAGGTGTGCAAACCGGCCACGTCATTGACGCTTTGCGCCGCGGGGCTGAAATACTGGAGCCGCATGGCTTGGTGATGGTTCTTGAACCGCTCAGCGATACGCCAAACCTGTTCCTGCGTACGTCCGACCAGACTTACGAGATATGCCGCGGAGTTAACAGCAAATCCTGCAAAATTCTTTTTGACATCTATCACATGCAAAAGAATGAAGGCCGGATCATCCACAACATTGATATGACCTGGAGTGAGATCGATTATTTCCAGATTGGCGATGAACCTGGCAGAAAGGAGCCTACGACCGGAGAGATCAACTATAAGAACGTATTCAAATACATTTACGATCGCAGTAAAAAAGAAAACAAATCTTTCATCATGGGGATGGAGCACGGCAATTCTCAGTCCGGAAAAGAGGGAGAAGCGGCGTTGATCAAGGCTTACGTGGAGAGCGACAGTTTCGCGATTTAGGGCTTCGGCTGTCGGCGATCGGCCTTTTTTAAGATATATAGAAATAAAAAAACCAGGAGTAGATAACTACATCCTGGTTTTTTCTTGGCCGACAGCCAATTACAATACTACTACTGAATTTTCTGTTGCTGCAACGCCTGCTGGCACATATTTGTCAGCCTCCCAATCGTTTTCCCATTTCTCATCATCCAGAATGTAACGGAACTGATACTCTCCGGATGCAAGCTCAAGGATAGCTTTGAAAGAACCGTCTTTTTGTTTTTTTAATGCAATAGCTTCTTCCGGGTTCCATCCGTTAAATTCTCCAACCAGAGCAACTTTTTTAGTCTCAGCTGCTGCTTCCGCAGGTACCGTAAATGTTACTTTGTAAAGTGATTTACTTTTTACGAATTGTTTTGATAATGCCATGATCAAGTAGTGTTAAAAAGTTGATGCGACAAATATACAATCAAAAATTATTCAAATCAATGAATATCAATACAGTGAACGTTTTATATCTTCGAATAATTATATAATACCATTTTAAAAATAACTTTGGGCTGAATTTTAATGACATTTACCGCAACGTATAACGTAGTCCGAAGAATCCTCTGACACCTTGATTTGGCGCGTAAACATACGACGGATCAAACGTCAGGCGGTAGGGATTTTCAGGCGTGGCAACAACCTGGCCTTCATTGTCAAACTGAACATTTTTGTCAAACGGATCGTGGGAACGGGCAATGGAATTGGATGGGGGGGTGAAATTCAGCAGGTTTTTAACACCGCCATAAATCTCCAGCCCGTTACTGAATTTTTTCGTGATCTGTATATTTTGTAGTGACCAGACCGGTGAAACCGGCGCTCTCGGATCATCTTCACTCAGAACAGGCAGGCGCATCGGGCCGTAAATATTGCCGGTGTAGTCGAATGAAATCCCGGATTTCTGAAGTTCATAGGAAACAGACCAGACCCCGGTATATCTTTCGGTCAAAACTGGCCGGAAGCGAACTCCGTTTTCTTTTTGAAAATTATCCATGTAGGTTCCTCCCGCGATGATCTTCAAAGGAAAAGGGAAATTAAAATCCAGGTTTAGGCTTATCCCTTTGGAAACCGCGTAGCCGTCAAGGTTATCGTAAATGATCTGGTTTGGATCGGTATCGTAGTCGGGAAGAATTCGGTTGGTGAAATGTGTGTAAAATACAGAGGCATCAAAACCGATAAATGAATTCCCCGTCACGATTTTCTTTACAAAATTGATATTGGCATTCCAGCTTTGCTCCGGATCGAGTGCTTCTTTAACAATAACCTGTCGGGATCCGGTCAGCGCGGCGTGGTCTTCGGTGAAAAGGTTGACAATACGGAAGCCACGTCCTACATTGAGCCTGACCACGTCCGTTTGATTTAGTTTTATTTTGTAAGCCATTCTCGGCGTAAAAATGCTGCCGTGTCGGCTGTTATAATCGTATCTCGCCCCCAGCAAAAGTGAATGTATCCCTGCTTTTATTTCGTCCTGCACGAAAATGCCGGGCAGGTATATTTTATCGGGATGGTCTTTTCCGTCGGTGTTCCTGGTAGCAGTAGTATTGTCGTTGTAAAAAGTGTAGCGGAAAGGTGTTCCGAAAAGCAGATTATGTTTCCCTATTTCTTTGTCCCAGAGGAACTGTAAAAAACCTATTTTCTGATCCGCGTCAAAAAGTACATTACCGTACACTGAATTCTGGTTATGCGAGCTGAACGAATACTGCACAGTAACTTTTTCAGAAACCGGAAGCTGATAATTACCGAGTATTTCAAATCGTTTGGTATAAATGCTCTCTCCATAAACCTCGTCCCCACCGCGGTAAGACTTGTTCCAGTTCATCTGCCCACCCCAGCGGTCCTCATAGTAGTATCTGGCAGCAATGTTGGCCTGCTTGTTGTTTTTAAGATTAAAAGACCACTTATTGAAAACAGAAACCCGGTTTTGTAGTGTGAGGTCCGTGAACCCGTCACCGTTTTTATCCAGGGGATTTTGATAATTGAAATAGTTAATGCCCAGCAATGCACTTACCCGTGATCCCGGGGTGAATTTGACACCCAGGTCTACATTGTAATCTCTCCAGGAAGTACTAAAGGCGTCTGCTGAAAATGTCGGAGCCTTGGATGGATTTTTAGTAATAATATTGATCAGCCCGCCGACAGCCTCCGAGCCGTACAAAGTAGATGCAGGGCCTTTAACGATCTCTACCCTGTCAATCAGGCTATTAGGAATGCCGGATAACCCGTAGACAGTGGAAAGCCCGCTCACCATAGGCATACCGTCGATCAGCACCATGGTATAAGGGCCTTCCAATCCGTTGATGTGGATATCTCCAGTACTGCATACATTGCAATTCAGCTGCGGGCGCACGCCATTAACATAGCTTAAACCTTCAAAAATACTCGGTACGGGGTTTTTATAAATGAATTTGGCTGTTATTATGTCCACGGGTACAGGGCTGTCGAGTTTGGAAACTTCTTTCATAGTACCCGTAACCACCACTTCGTCTAAGGCGTTTGCACCCGATTTCATCGAAAAATCACGGGTTACGTTTTTGTCTATCCGCACATTTTTCTCGGTAATTGTAGGCATGGAAATATAACTCACTTTGATGGTGTAGATCCCCTTTGGTATGCCGGAGATCTTGTAGGCACCCGAGGTGTCGGCTGTGGTACCGGTTTTTAATTCGTTGATATAAACGGACGCCCCAAACGCAGATTCGGTCTGGCCTTCCAGCGATATTTTTCCGGATAGGGTAAATTGTCCCCAGGCGTTAAATGGTAAAGTGCAGAAGAGCAAGGGTATGAGTGCCTTCATAGAACGTTCGAATTTTTATTTTACCGGTATCTTAATATAAATTTAGACAAATCTAAAAATATTACTTGGTAAATAAAAATATGCAACAATGATGCATTTCTTATTTTTATGAAACTATTTTCTTTTACTATGAAGTTACCTAGCCGGTAACCGAGACATTATTGCATATCCCAATACATATGTAGTGTGTTTAACCCATAATTTAACCAATAAATATTCGAGTATGCTTAGGAAATTTTTAAAACCCATGAAGCTGCCGGCACCGGTAGACTGGGGAGTACTAATTCTGAGGGTAGGAGTTTCGTTGCTGATGCTTACACATGGGTATCCCAAACTAACAAGAGCCATAGGCGGGGATCATTCCTTTGCAGATCCCATCGGAATAGGAGAAGGGCCTTCGCTGGTTTTGACTGTTTTTGCAGAATTCTTTTGTTCGGTATTGCTGATTCTGGGGCTGGGGTCGCGGGCGGTGTTAATCCCGTTGATCATCACTATGACGGTTGTTACATTTATCATTCACGGCGACGATCCCTTTGATAAAAAAGAACATTCATTATTATTTCTGATCCCGTACATTACGCTGTTTCTTACCGGGCCGGGTAAGTTCTCAATTGACCGGGGATTGTATAAATAAAATAAAACCCTTCTTCCGGTTATACTTGGGAGAAGGGTTTTGCCTATCTATTGCGACCACTGGGTCGGGGAGCGGTCCCAGCGGTGTTTTTTCAGTTTTTCCGCAACGGAAGCTTCCAGTTTGGTTCCGTCACTTACGGCTACATTAGATCTTACATGGGGTAATTTGCGCATACCCGGAATGGTTGTGTGCACATCCGGATTGTTGAGGATAAACCGCAGCGCAAGTTCCGGCATGGTCATGCCCTCCGGGATGTCTGTCCGCAGCGCTTCAGCATGGTCCACGCTGGAATTCAGGTTTTCAGGGACGAAATAAGTAGAACGCCAGTCGTCTGCGGGAAAAGTAGTCTCTTTGGTCAAAGTACCCGTAAGGGTGCCTTCGTCAAACGGGACGCGGGCGATCACACCGATGTCCAGTTTCTTGCAAAGCGGGAACAATTGATCTTCAGGTGCCTGGTCAAAAATATTGTAGATCACCTGAACCGCATCGATCATACCGGTTTTCAGTGTTTCCAGCGCATTGTTCGGCTCCCAGCGGTTGATGCTGATACCCCATCTTTCGACCTTTCCTTCTTTAGTCAGTTTTTGAATAGCCTCTTTCCATTCGTCTTCCTGCGCCCAGCCGTCTTCCCACACATGGAACTGAAGGAGATCGATGCGCTCGGTACCAAGATTTTTAAGGCTTTTTTCAGTGTATTCCACGATATATTCGGCTGGAAAAACTTCTTTCAGGGTAAATTCGGGACGGGAAGGCCAGCTGCGGTTCTTTGGCGGGATTTTGGTAGCAGCGTACAGTTTTTTGTCGGGATAGCGGCGTATCAGATCTCCGAGGATTTGTTCGCTCAGTCCTTCCGCATACCCCCATGCCGTATCAAAAAAATTGACGCCTGATTCTACGGCCAGATTTAGCGAGTCGTCAGTTTCCTTGCGATCAGAGCCTGTCCAGCCAGCCAGCCCCCACATGCCATATCCTATTTCGCTGATTTCCCAGCCTGTACGTCCAAAGCGACGGTTTTGCATTTTCAAGTTGTTTGATGTTCCCTGTTTAAAGGATACGGTTGCATCTTTTTAATGTATTACAAATACATTTGTACAATTTAAATTATCAAAATGCGATACGCTTATCCCTCGGATGTGAATAAAGTGATGGAATCAGGCTGGATGAAAAAGGCTTTGTTAATGACTGCAAAAAGAATTGTCGGGATAGTATTGATTGTGGGAGTTGCCGGCTGGACAAACGAAACAAAAACTTCTGATGGGGTCAAAGATTATTGTGATGCGTTCCATCAGATGCAGATCGATATCCGGGACCGGAACATTTCACCGGACTCTGCCCGGGCGGCGTTTCAGGCGGTCATTTTCGGCCTGAGGGCCAGTTTTAGCAAGGAGTCCTGCAAAGCAATTGATTCCTCCTATTTTGTTTATCCGATACAAGCCTACACACAGAGGGAGTCCATCGGGGGCAGAGGACGAGGTTACAAACCCGACGGATTCGACCTTTTTGATATGGATGTAAAAGGGAGCCACCCGGCCCATGACTTGTTTATCAAAGACAAAGATCAGGATAATCTGGACGACCGGACCTGGAAACCAGTTGACGTGCTGGCATTTTCTTCGGGAATAGTAGTGGCCACAGAAACAAACTGGCGATACGACAGTGAACTGCGGGGCGGGAACTGGATATGGATTTATGATCCCTGCCTGGACGGTCTTTTTTATTACGCCCATAATAATATCGTTCAGGTCCAACCCGGGCAGTGGGTAAAAGCCGGTGATAAGATCGCAGAAGTGGGGCGCTCCGGTTTTAATGCATACAAAAAACGTTCGCCGACGCATTTGCACCTGATGTACCTTCAACTCGACAGCAGCGCCCACCCGGAACCTTATAATACCTACGACTGGATGTATATGGCGACGGTAAAAGATAATTTGGAGTGGAATTAATTGGGATTACCCGCAATTTGAATATATATTGTAAGTTGCTCAATTACTATTCCTATAAACCAACTCTATGAACAACCGTCGGGATTTTTTCAGGAAAAGCGCAGCCCTTGGTATGGGCGCGTTTGGCGTGAACAGCCTTTTTAATGAATTGCACGCTGCCGATTTTCAGGAAGCAGAAAAACTTTGGAATCCCAATAGTGCCCAAAATGAGGACTACTGGTCTGTCATTCAGGACGCTTATACTGCCAGCAAAAGTGAAGTGATTATCCTCAATAACGGTGGCGTTTCGCCTTCTCCCATAGCGGTTCAGCAGGCTTTGGACAAATACAACAAGGCCGCCGCCCAGGGACCTTCGTACTACATGTGGCGTATCATGGATAAGGGCCGCGAGCCGCTGAGGCAAAGGCTTGCGAAGCTTGCCGGATGCGATGCCGAGGAAATTGCGATCAACCGGAATGCTACTGAGGCGCTGAACACCATAATTTTTGGGTTACCGCTTGAAAAAGGGGACGAAATCATCGGTACCATACAGGACTACCCCAATATGATACAAGCCTATAAACAAAGGCAAATGCGGGACGGGGTGGTGTACAAGCAATTGTCTTTCGATTTTCCTATTGAAAATGACGAGCAGATTGTAAAAGCCTATGCAGATGCAGTCACACCAAAAACCAAAATTATTCACATTACCCACATCATTAACTGGGTGGGGCAGATTATGCCGGTGAAGAAGATCTCCCAAATGGCCCATAGCAAGGGAATTGAGGTGGTAGTGGACGGCGCCCATACTTTCGGTTTGCTGGATTACAAAATCCCCGACCTGGAATGTGATTACTATGGAACCAGCCTGCACAAATTTCTGAGTGCGCCTGTGGGCAGCGGCATGATGTGGATTAAAAAAGACAAGATCGAAAAAATATGGCCGCTGTTATGTAACAGCGTGCCGAAAAGTGCGGACATACGCAAGTTTGAGACGCTGGGTACCAGGAGTTTCTGTATTGAGCAGGCCATAGGGGAGGCAGTTAATTTTCAGGAAGGCATCGGCTCAAAAAGAAAAGAAGAAAGAGTGCATTACCTGAAAAAATACTGGGCTGAAAAAGCGATGCAGATTCCCGGTGTGAAAATCCATACTTCTCTGAAACCTGAATTTTCCTGTGCCATTGCCGGAGTAAGTATAGACGGTATGAAACCCGAGGAGCTGGACGGAAAACTCATGAAGGATTATCAGATCCATACGGTCGGGATCAACTGGGAAAATATACATTGCGTGCGGGTCACACCCCACGTTTATACCAAGCTCAGCGACCTCGACAAACTGGTGGGCGCTCTTGAAAAAATAGCTAAAAAGGCATAAAATGGACTGATTTCCTGAATAAGGGATAAAAGCATAATCAAAACTCTGATGTATTGGTTATGCTTTTTCTTTTGGTAAATGTTTGCAGGAAAGACCGTTTGTAACGCAATGCATTTTTAAACCGGGGAATATCAACCATTCGAACAATTTAGGTTTTTAACCAGGCAGAAAGCCGTATTTTTGAAATTCCCTTATTTAAAACCAGAGCTATGACACAATTAAGAAAAGGATCTTTCATCAAAAAAGCCAAAGATATCAGTATCAGCAGTGCGCTCGCTCTTGCTATTCTTTCTTCAGGAATGATGATGCCAGGATGTTCTTCCAATGATGATGAGTCGGCGTACAGTTATGAGGAAACCACTTATTCAAAAGGCATCCGCTCACATATCAAAGAAGTGAAACCGGGAGAGTTTAAAATTACCGATGAAGAAAGTGTAGACGCCGACAAGTCAGTCGCGATTGTGACTTACCTCGATGGCCATACGGATTCACTCAGCACTGCTGCCGCAAAAGCACTGGTGGACGAAGAGATCCGGACCAACCAAAATTATGTAGGGCATCACAGCGGATTGTCGAGTATGCTTCTGTATGGTGGAATGGGTTATTTGATGGGGCGTAATGCCAATAATGCCTATATCAATAATTATCGCGACCGTGACGGCGGAGCTACCGCCCGTGGATTTTACAGTAATCCGGATACTTATTCCAGATCGCAGGGCGTAGTCAGGGATGTAAATGCATCACGCGCTACCCGTGTTGTAACTTCTCGGCCAGCCGGCGGCAGGAGCGGTTTCTTCGGAAGGTCAGCGGGGCGGAGCGGTGGGTAATGTAGTGCCCGGAACTAGTTATAGAAACGAATATTCTAAATAAAAATCATGGTTGAACTGAAATCCCTCCCGAATCACCCCGAGAAAGCATTGCAGAATGTCGGATGGAACTGGATGCTGGGTACGGATACGTCTGCTTATGTAACCGGCGATGTTGTAGTTGTCAGTCAGGAGCAGGCGGACCAATATTACGAGGCGGCAAGCACATTGTATGATATGCTGGTGGACGCCGGCCAATACGCGATAGATAACAATCTCTTCCGGGATATGGGAATTCCGGAGAACCTGATCGAGCTGATCAAAGTAACCTGGGAGGATGACAGGCAGGTACACCTTTACGGGCGGTTTGATCTTGCGGGCGGTTTTGAAAAAGAATCCATCAAATTCATAGAATTTAATGCCGATACCGCAACCTGCATTCCTGAAACGGCTGTGGTGCAGTGGGCGCATTTGCGGATTAACGGACTGGATGATTCGGGACAGTTTAATACACTTTATGAGACGCTTGTCAGTCAGTTTCAGTATTTAAAAGAAGTGAATAAAGACCTTACACCCTCTATTCTTTTTTCTACGATGCGGGGTTATGCCGAGGACGATACCAATGTTTCTTTGTTATCCGAAGCGGCCGAGGAAGCCGGTTTCGATACGGATTTTGCTTACGTGGAAGAGGTGGAGTTTTCTAATGGAAACGGGATTTTCAAGCAGGATCCCGATACCGGCAATTTTGTTCGTTTTGATTTCTGGTTTAAGCTTGTTCCCTGGGAGCATATCGGAAATGACGAGCCGGAACTGGCCAGTATGCTCACCGAGATCGTAAAAAACAGAAAAGCAATCATACTTAATCCTGCCTACACACTTCTTTTTCAATCAAAATACATACTAAAAATCCTGTGGGACCTTTATCCCTACCATCCATTGCTTTTACAAACGGAACGGTATGCATTGCCACATAAAAAATGTGTAAGTAAAGTGTTGCTGGGAAGAGAGGGTGCCAATGTATCCATTCTCGAAAAAGGCGGCGAGGTGCTGGAAAGTGTTGAAGGAGAGTATGACAAACAGCCCAGGATTTACCAGGAGTATGTTACTTTCCCGATGGATAAAGCTGGGAATTCATACCAGGCCGGGGTATTTTATGCCGGTGAGCCTTGCGGATTAGGATTCCGCAGAGGGCGCAAAATACTCGACAACACCGCTCAGTTTGTTGGTCATCTGGTTAAATAGTGAAAATCATTGAATAAATTGTAAAATTAATTGGCAAGCCGGGCGTTGTGAATCCTATATGTTCTATCGGTTATTTCTATTTTGTAAGAGGATAAGACGAATTTTATACATCATATCACCAGAAATTTACCGCAGGCTAATTTAATCTACCGTTCGCTCATCTTTTTGAGAAATAATCGGTTTGTATTACAAAGTTTGCAACCTGTTGATAAAGTATTAATTACATGTTATCAGTTTAAATCATAGCGCTTTACACACAGCAGATACAAAAGTTTCAAGCTTAAAGTGGGGCGCACCTAAATCAATTATTAGCCACTTATTCTTAAACAAAACCGTTATGATTCACGAAAAGATTTTTCAATTAAAAGGAGGAAGAGAAGTAAAAGTCATTGTGAAAGGATATTTTCTGAATGACAGCCCCGAATTGAGCACCGAATATGAAATATTGATAAAAGAGCCCAAAGAGAAGTTTTTTCGGAGCCCGATAGGAATTAACCACCCTCAGTACTGGAAAATGAAAAGATCGGGTGCGCAGCAGGCTAAATCACTTGTATTGGAATACAGCGGAGTCTCTCAGCGGCAGGTTAATCAGGTGGTGTCCGAATTCAACAAAGTATTAAGTTATCCCCCGGCCAAGATCGGATTGCAGTACGAAAGAGACCTGGTTTAATGCCACGGTATCAGCCAGGATATTGGCACAATGTATCCGACGTCAAGTAGAGGCTATTTTTACACAAAATTACACACAAAACAGGGCAGGTCTAGAAACACTGATGATCATTCATGTTTCTGACTTGCCCACTTTTTTTACTGCGCCTGTTCTTCCAGTTCCACAAAATCTTGCCGCACCGGAGAAAAGCAGTCTATGACTTTGCATCGCGTATGGGCTACTGCGGAATGCGGAACATCCGAAGGAATGTAAGCAGTCATGCCACTGGTCAAAACCATCCTTTCTCCTCCTATCTCAAATTCCAGCTCACCTTCCAGGATATGGCACCACTGTTCGTGGAAATGGCTGTGCTCCGGCAGGACCGTACCCTCGTCGATAGTGAAATGTCCAAAAGTAAGTTTATCGGAATGAGCAAGCGTTCCATAGATCCCGTCCCAGATCCGCACTGTTTTTTTAGTATTAAAATCTACAAAAGGCATATTAGCAATTACTGATGTTTTATTCTGATCGAATTGGTTTCAAATTATTGTAAAATTGAGTAATTTTTGAGTCAGGAACCCAAATCCTGTAAAAATGAAATAATTAGGGTAGATTCTCTAAATTCATGATGCTTTTTATACATTTGTAAAATCTGTCTTAAATTTTATTATTACAACATTGCGCAGGATTTTATCCATATTGCTTTTAGGGCTGCTGCTTTATAACATGGTGGGCTATTCTATAGTCTACCTGGCGGAAGAGCGGCATACTATCAGCTCTGGGGATAATAACTTTGTGCAGCAGCCTGCCGGCACACATAATATCGTCATTAAGGTTCCGGTGTCGGTTCCTTACCAGACAAGTTGGGATGCCCCGGAACCCGTAGAAGGGCAGATTGAGCATGAGGGGCAGTTTTACCAGATGAAAACCCAGCAGCTAATTAACGATACACTGTATGTCGAATGCGAATTTGACCAGAATGCGCGGGACCGTTTCAGTGATCTGGTTTCAAAAATCAATGATCAGGTTACGGGCAATGCTTCCAGCCCACAAAATGATTCGCACTCTTTACTCCTAAAAAATTTCCTCAAAGAATATATGACTACAGGAAGGAAGCACACTTTCTACCTTGTAGAATGGGTTTCCGTTACCGAAGCGCAATATCCTTCGATCGGGTCTTCTCAACCGGCGCCACATTTCAGCATTCCTTCACCTCCGCCTGATCGGGCTTAGTTTTTCTTTTTTTCTTCTACAGAAGTTGCGGGCTCATTCCGTGCATAGGCACGAAAGGAGCTGAATGTATTTTCATTCGCAGCTTGTGAAGGGTCAGGTTTTACTAAATCGGGTTCATTAAACAGGCAATCCTAAAATGGCACATATAACGTTACCGGATGAGACACTTCCGGGAATTGTCGGATTATTTAATTTTCGGCCTGAAACCGCCGCGCCGTTGAGATTGCTGGCAGAAACGCTGCTCAGAGGCGAATCTCCGATTGCAAGTTCAGAGAGAGAGCTCATAGCTTCGTACGTTTCTCATTTGAACAATTGTCATTTTTGCCACACATCACACGGTGCAGCGGCAATGGCACATCTGGCTTGCGACCTGGATTTGATCGATGACATCAAGGAGGGTTTTAAAACCATATCAGTTTCCACAAAACTTCGCACCCTGCTTTATATCGCCTCAAAAGTGCAAAAAGGCGGAAAGCATGTATTGGAAGAAGATGTTGCCGCTGCCCGGGCGGAGGGAGCGACAGATCAGGAAATTCACGATACGGTACTGATCGCTGCTGCGTTCTGCATGTTTAACAGGTATGTCGACGGGCTCGGAACCTGGGCTCCTGAGGAACATGAGGGCTACCGGGAAATGGGCCAGCGGATGGCTTTTAAAGGATATGTTTAACTAATACAGATATGCCGCATATCCCATTACCGGATCATTTACCCGGAATAACCGGGTTGCTGGAGTATAGCAAGCACACAGCTTTGCCCATTCGCCAGCTGACACAATTTTTGTTGCGCGGTGACTCGACGCTCAGTCCAGGCGAACGGGAACTAATTGCCACGATTGTGTCTCATCATAACGCATGTGCATTTTGTACAGCGGCGCATACCGCTGCTGCCGACCTGTTACTTGGTGACGTTGAAACCTGCGAAATCATAAAGCACGATATAGATGCAGCACCGGTAAGTGAGAAAATGAAATCACTGCTAAAAATAGCCCGGCAAGTTCAGGTTAGTGGAAAAGCAGTAACCACTTTGGCAATTGAAGATGCCAAAAACAATGGAGCTACCGACTTAGAGATCCACGACACAGTGCTGATCGCGGCTCTATTTTGTCTGTACAACCGGTATGTCGACGGTATGGCCACAGTGGCGCCGGAAAATCCGGAATTCTATCATGGCCTGGGGCAACGTTTAGTGGACAACGGTTACAATCGTCTGCCCGATGGTTATGACCATTTAAAAAAGTAAAAACCTCCTGACTAAAAAGAACTCAACATGAAAAAACATTTACTTGTGGTTACTACGTGCTTATGCATGCTATATGCACATATTTTGCAGGCGCAATCCCAGAGGATCTCCGGCAGTATTTCGGACGGAGATTCCGGGAAGCCGCTTGCAGGAGTTTCAGTTTCTGTGAAAGGAAAAAATACCGGGACGGTCACCAACGCCGATGGTGTTTTTGAGTTAAAAACGGCCATTCCCGCGACGTTGCTCATTTCTTTTGTCGGATACGCTAGACAGCAAATAAATGTAAGCTCAACCGAGAATATTCAAATCAGTCTCATACCTTCTATTGAAGAGTTAAATCAGGTCGTTGTTTCCGCGTCACGGGTGGAAGAGAATATTTTGCGTTCGCCTGTCAGCATTGAAAAAATGGACGCGCGTGCCATTCAGCAGTCGCCTTCGGCTAATTATTACGATGGGCTGGTCAACATGAAGTCGCTGGATATGGTTACCAGCAGCCTTACCTATAAACAAATCAATACGCGGGGGTTTAATACTACCGGAAACAGCCGGTTTTTACAACTCGTTGACGGTGTGGATAACCAGCCGTCGGGGCTTGGTTTTGCGATGGGGAATTTGTTTGGGCCGCATGATATTGATGTGGAGAGTGCCGAACTGATTCCCGGCGCTGCGTCAGCGTTATATGGCCCGATTGCGTTCAATGGTATGCTCAATACCAGGACCAAAAATCCGTTCGAATATCAGGGTCTGAGTGCTCAGACCAAATTCGGGGTCAATCACATTGGTGACGGCACCGGATTGGGCGCCAAGCCGTTGTATGATCTGGCAATGCGTTACGCAAAAGCTTTTAACAATAAATTTGCCTTCAAGGTCAATGCATCTTACCTGAAGGGAACAGACTGGTATGCAAATGATTACACTGATATTGATCCCAATACACCATCTGCCAACCGGGGGCCAAACAACCCGGGGAGAAATGCGCTGAATATTTACGGAGATGAGGTGGCGCAGACAATCCCGGACATCGGCCGTGTTTCACGCACAGGTTACGAAGAAAAAGATCTCGCTACCTATGGCGTATACAGTTTGAAACTCAATGGGGCTTTGCATTACAGGATTACCGACAAGCTTGAAGCGATCTACCAGGGGAATTTCAATCAGGGTACTGCCCAGTACACAGGAAGTAACCGTTTTGTGATCAACGATTTTAAGTTCATACAGCACAAACTGGAGTTGAAAGGCAGTAATTTCTATGTGCGTGCTTACAGTAACAAAGAACTTTCCACCAATTCTTACAATACCCGGGCGTTGGGCCAGCACATCAACAGAACCTGGGTCAAAGACCTGAAAGGCGTCACAGTAACGCCTGACAAAGCCGATGCAGTCTGGTTTGAAAGATACATTGCAGCCTACAATGGTACAATTACCGGTGTCACAAATCACGATCATACCTCTGCGCGCTCTTTCGCCGATCAGGGACGTATTCTGCCCGGTTCTTCGGAATTTGAAAGTGCAAAAGACAGGCTTATCCAAACCCGGGGCCTCGCGGGCGCGGGCATTCTCAGCCAGTGCAGTTTGCGCCACATTGAAGGTATGTATGATTTCAGCTCAGTCCTCAGATTTATTAATCTTCAGGTCGGAGGAAATTACCGGAAATATTACCTGGATACAGGCGGAACATTGTTTGATGATAAAGACAAAGACCTCACTAATCAGGAGTACGGTGTGTTTGCGCAGGCTTCAAAGGCATTGTTGAAAGATAAATTGAAAATTACATTGTCAGGTCGTTATGATAAAAACGAAAACTTTGACGGCCGTTTTACACCCCGGGCGTCAGCTGTGTTCTCTCCAACTGAAAACCATCATTTCAGAGCCTCATACCAGACCGGTTTCAGAAACCCTACGATCGGTGACCAATATATCAAACTGAATGTTGGGCCGATCATCATTCTGGGTGGCGCACCGGTCAATTCCCAGGGGTTGAATGCCTACGAAAACTCAGTGACGATCGCCTCGTTCGGGGCTTTTGCAAGTGCTTTTGGGGAGGATATGGCACAGGGTACACCTTTCCCTCAGGCTGTGGCGAACAATAAGAATAAGTTGGTAAAGTCCAATGTACCTTATATCAAATCGGAAAAGGTGAAAAGCTATGAGATTGGCTACAAGGGGTTGATCGCTAAGAAGTTGCTTTTTGATGTGAATTACTATTATAGCGAGTATACGGATTTTATGATCAATACAGTAGTAGCCCGTGCAAAATCGGATATCCTGCTTGGGGACGGATCTGTAAATCCGGCGGCGGCGGCCGAATTACTGGGTGCGGACAGGCAGCTTTTTCAATTATATACCAATGCAGCCGACAAGGTTTCTATCCAGGGTGTAAGCGCGGGGCTGACTTATTCGCTGCCCAAAAATTACAAACTCGGCGTCAATGCGACCTGGATCGATTTCAATATGCGGGAGGCGGATCAAAACAACATCCCTGCCTTCAATACCCCGAAATGGAAAACCAATGTCATGTTCGGAAATGCCCGGCTGACCGATAAAATCGGCTTTAACCTTGCCTGGCACTGGCAGCAAAGATTCGACTGGTACGGTACGTTCACAGAAATGGCACCGGGAAGAGTGCGCGGCTACAGCCTGCTCGACGCCCAGGTAAGCTACCGTATTCCCAGCCTGAAAACGATCGTGAAACTGGGCGGATCAAACATTACCAATAAGTATATCGTACAGGCCTATGGTTCGCCTGCGGTCGGCGGCTTGTATTACATCAGTTTGAACTTTGATCAGCTTTTCAGATAGCAATAGGCATGGAAACACTGGAAATCGTTAATACCGGATCAATGAGCAGCACCAGAAAATGGCTGGCGTTCGGGCTGTGCGTGGTAAGTTATATGTTGAGCGGTACTGTATCAACTCTTATGTCTGTATACTTGCCTGTGGCCATTCCTGAGCTCAAAGGGCAGCCGGTCAGCGAGGCAGAGCTGGGGAAGATCGGGGCTTATGTCAATGCGCTTTTTTTGTATGGCTGGATGTGCGGCGGGTTATTGTTCGGAATGGTCAGTGATCGCGTTGGGCGGGTCAAATCACTCACTTTGGTTACGGCACTTTACGGCATATTCACATGCCTTGTCACGATAGTTCCCGATTGGTATATGTTACTGGCTTTTCGGTTTGTAACCGGAATGGGTGTGGGCGGCGTGTTGCTCATCACAACCGTATACATTTCAGAAATTTGGGAACAACGTACCCGTGCAGTCATGCTGGGGATTCTGGCGGTTTTTTTTCCGGTTGGAATTGTAACCACGGGCAGCCTGAACCTCCTTTTTTCCGACTGGCGGACTGCTTTCGGGATCGGGATAATCCCGGTGATGACCGCGCTGCTGATTTTTTTATTGGCGCCCGAATCGGACAAATGGAGCAGCACGCGGATTGAAAAAAGTAATTCCGGAGGATTGTTTCAAGCAACAAATAAAGCCAATCTGATATCCGGCTCGGTCATTTTCGGTTCTGTATTGATCGGGCTTTGGGGGATATTTTCGTGGTTGCCTACCTGGGTGCAAACTTTACTTGTATCGGGTGAAGACGGACAAAAAGAGAGGGGTCTAACGATGATCCTGCTTGGTATGGGAGGTATTACCGGCGGAATATTCTCCGGAATACTGGTCAACCGGCTTGGAAAACGCAAAACACTGATGTTCACATTTGGCAGCTGCCTGGTTTTGTGCACGATCCTCTTCCTGACTAACCGTGAATTCTCAAGCATTGTTTATGTCGAAACTGCCCTGCTTGCTTTTTGTTTCGGATTGAGTCAGGGCACATTGTCGGCTTATATCCCGGAGTTGTTTCCCGTTTCCGTACGTGCCACGGCAACCGGTTTTTGCTTCAATGCAGGTAGGTTTTTTACAGCCACAGCGGTGTTTTTTATTGGAGCGCTCGTGAGTTTTTTGGGCGGGTTCGGCAATGCGCTGCTGGTATTTACCATTCCTTTTTTGGTCGCGTTGGTCGTGACGGCGAAGAGTAAAGAAGCGAAGTTAGTATAGTATCATAGGTTAATAAATAGGCAAACGGATTTGCCGCTTGGTGAATCCGTTTCTTTTTTTTTACTTCTTGACATATAAAAGACTTGCTGTTGATTGTCCTTCACTACTATGAAAAAATTATTTTACATTGGAATTGCAGCCATTATTCTCTACGAGATCGCAAAAGTTTATTTTATTATGCCGATGCCGGGCAGCCAGCAGATGAACAGCATTGACCTGGCTTATTTCCTGCATTCCTGGCGTTGGTTTTTTCGTATATTTTTCTGGGTATTGATTCTGTCGGGGGCTATTTCGGTTTTTAAGGCGAAAAGGAAATGGCTGCCGGCGCTGGTTTTGCTAATTGCCGCAGGAATTACTTACGCCACTAATTTTGAAATGGCAGCCGATACCATGTTTTATCAGCCCAATGAGGTGATTTTGCATCATGCTGCCCAGAATAAAGTGGAAGACAATCGGCTGGTGATTGGGGTAGAGGCGAACGGAGAGGCAAAAGCATACCCGATCCAATACATAGGATATCATCACCAGGTCCAAGACATTCTTGGGGGAAAGCCGATAATTGTGACTTATTGCACTGTTTGCAGGACCGGAAGGGTTTTCGAACCTCTCGTAAATGGGCAAAAAGACGCATTCCGGCTAGTAGGGATGGATCATTTTAATGCGATGTTTGAAGATCAGACTACCGGAAGCTGGTGGAGACAGGCTAATGGCGAGGCGATTGCAGGGCCATTAAAAGGTAAATTTCTACCTGAATTGCCTATCACGCAAACGTCTCTTGCACAGTGGCTGAGATTACATCCTGACAGCAAAATCATGCAACCGGATCCTGCATACCAGGTTAAATATGATTCCATGAGCAGGTATGAAACCGGCAAAGGCCGTTCCGCATTGACTTTGACCGACACTACATCCTGGAAAGACAAGTCGTGGGTGGTGGGAATAAAGGTCGGCCAGGCCAGCAAAGCGTTTGACTGGAACCGTCTGAAAAAAGAAAGAATTATAAATACCAGCGTAGGATCAAGACCCATTGCAGTTGTTTTGTCAGAAGACGACAAAAGCATTTTTGCATTTGACCGGGTTACCCAAACCAATACTTTTTCTGTTAACCATGACACTCTGTTCTTAAAAAACAGCGCCTATAACTTTCTTGGTAAAAGCGTTTCGGGCAGTGCAACCGACCTGAAACCGGTTAATGCCTATCAGGAATTCTGGCATAGCTGGCGAACCTTTAACCCCAAAACCGAGCGCTATTGAATTCGTATCACGTTATATGACAGTCACTTGCATTTAAGTTATTTTTTGAATAAATCTCTACCAATCAAATAATGAAATCTCTTATTACCTGTCTTTTGATAGTGTTAATATTCCTTTCCAGTGACGTCAAAACGATAGCTCAGTCAATCATAAAAGGGCAGGTGCAGAATCAGAAAGGTGTAGCGCTGGAAGGAGTGGCCGTTCGGTTGGAAAATGGAAAAGTAACGGAGACTGACAACACCGGAAATTATATAATTGAAAGATTGCCTGCGGGAGCACATCATATCAAATTCTCGATGGTCGGTTACGAAGCACTTGACAAAAAAGTTGAACTGACTGCCGGGCAAACGCTGATACTTTCTGTTTCGATCCGCGAGCGTGTGCAGAACCTCAATGAAGTAACAGTTGAAGACCGCAGAAATGTAATTTATACCGAAGCCTTACCAGACGTTCACAACAACACTTTCATAGCAGCCGGTAAAAAAAGTGAAGTGGTACAATTGAAAGGAGTAAATGGGAACATAGCTGAGAAAACCGGGCGTCAGATTTTTGCCAAGATCCCGGGCGTTTTTGTCTATGACATGGACGGCAGCGGTAATCAGATCAATATATCTACGCGCGGGCTCGATCCGCACAGATCCTGGGAATACAATATCCGGCAGAATGGCGTCATCACCAATTCTGATATGTATGGATATCCGGCAAGCCATTATAGTCCTGCAATGGAGTCGATTGAGAGAGTGGAGCTGGTAAGGGGCACATCGTCTCTGCAGTATGGTGCCCAGTTTGGCGGGATGATCAATTATGTATCCAAAGGTCCGGATACATCCAAAGCTTTTACTTTTGAAACCATTAATTCAGCGGGATCTTTCGGATTATTCAGTTCTTATAATGCTATTGGCGGCAGGATAGGGAAGTTTACATATTCGGCATATTATCAAAAAAGGCACTCAAACGGTTACAGAAAGAATGCTAAGTCCGATGCAGAATCTCAATTCGTAAGCCTGTCGTATGACATCAGCCGGTCGCTCGGCATTAAGGCTGAATTGGGACGTTCATCCTACATTTACCAGATTCCGGGCCCGCTCACAGACGCTATGTTCGCTGCCAATCCCCGCCAATCGACGCGTTCACGCAATTATTTCAACCCAGACATCTATGTCCCTTCGATTACCCTAGATTGGAAAATCAATCCGGGCACGTACCTGAAATTTACCAATTCGGGCGTGTACGGGGCCCGAAACAGTGTCATTTTTGACGCTTTTGCCAATGTCCCCGACACGATCAGCTCTGCAACGAAATCTTACCGGGCGCGTCAGGTTGACATTGATAATTTCAAGAGCTTTACTTCTGAGATCCGTTTGATACATCATTACGAGATCGGGGGCGTCAAAAGCATATTGTCGGGCGGTGTGCAGTATATGCATAACAAATTGCGCAGGAGGCAACTTGGAAAAGGTACAACAGGTAGTGATTTCGATCTGACGGTTACCGATCCTGCCTTCGGAAGGGATTTGTATATGACCACTGACAACATAGCTATTTTTGCAGAAAATATGATCTGTCTCTCTTCCAAACTGAGCGTCTCGCCGGGTTTCCGGATCGAAAGCGGCGCTACCGATATGACCGGGAAGATCAGCTATTACAGCCCCGAAAATCTGCCCAACAAGATCAAGCACAAGTTCCCGCTGTTTGGAATCAGCACACAATACCGAATTGATGCTCAGAACCGTATTTACGCGGGATTTTCACAGGCATACAGACCAGTTGTTTTTAAGGATATCATTCCGGGATCGGTTTTGGAAAGAGTGGATAAGAATCTCAAAGATGCTTACGGATATAACCTGGAAGCGGGTGTGGGCGGTAATGTGCAGGGAAAAATGAAGTATGATATTGGTGTATTTCAGGTGTCGGTCAACAACCGTATGGGAACTGTTTCAATGCGTGATGAAAATAATGCCGCCTATCTTTTCAGAACAGTTACCGGTGACACCCGGACACGCGGGGTAGAGGCTTATATTGAGTATAGTTTATTCAGAAGCGTCAACTCTTCTCTGCCGACAGAACTGTCGGTATTTACATCAACTTCCTATTTCGATGCAAAATACCTGAAAGGAAATGCGGTTGTGAACAATGAAAATACGAGCGTTGAAGGAAATAGGGTAGAGGGCGTTCCCAACTGGATTTCCCGGAACGGGATTCAGTTTCAGTATAAAAAACTGTCACTGACGTGCCAGTACAGTTATGTCAGCTCCAATTTCGCGAATCCTTTGAACACCATCGAGCCATCTGCGAACGGCACGATTGGCAAGGTGCCAGGGTATGGTTTGCTGGATCTGAACGGCACCCTGCATATCACCAGAAATTACAGCCTGCGGATGGGGATCAACAATATCACCAACAAGCAATATTTTACCAAAAGGCCAACAATGTACCCGGGAGCCGGGATATGGAGTTCCGATGGGCGAAGTATTGGAGTGTCGTTTGGAATCAAAATCTGACGGATCAGTAGCCTGCATGGTATTGCAGGTACCTGGTTTTTATTTGCTAATCATGGGTAAGCCGGTCCAATGCTTCTGAGGTTGTACTTAAAAAGTTGATCCTCCCGGCCTTATTACTTTCATAAATAAAATCTTTTAAGCTTTTGCCGGGATATTTGCTAAAATCGCCGACAATAGCCAGACGCATACGGTAGGTAGAGAATTTTTGAAGAATTTCGCCGGCAATGCCAGTCTTGAGATCAAAAAAATCAGGTGTAATGTTTTTCTCATAAATGATCACCTTGTCGAAATCCTGGTAGTACAAATTACCTATCAGGTCGGTCCCGTCCCCGATTGTCGCAATGATCAAACCTTCGGCTGTCACCTCCGCAATTTTCTGCCCGTTGATCTGATGTGTTTTAATTTCCATTTGATTGTTGCTGCTTAGCTGTTGAGTTGAATTGTATTCAGCTTCGTTGGCAAATATCATATTCTCAATACTTTTTGCCAAAGGTGCCTTGCTTTTACGCAGGATTATTTCTGGCAGGTGAAAGTCGGAGGGAATAGTTAGCGCCGGGGGATGTCGGCGCTAACAGAATAGATAAATATGGATGTATTTTGTATCTCAGATTATTTTGTGACGTGCGCCAATTTTTTAACTGTATAGTTTTCATTGATCTTTAATCTGCAAAACAATATTTCACTAGTACTATCAGGCAGCTCTTTTACCGGATACTCCCATTTACCTTTTGCGTGCGGATTGTTTACCACCGTTTGAAGAACCAGTCCCTGGCTGTCAATAATTTCCAATCTGACATGGCTATTGTTATCGGGCACATCAAACGCGACCGTAAATCCATCGGTATAGGGGTTTGGGTAGGCATTGAGTTCAAAACCGGGTTGTTCATTTTGGTTATCTTTAACAATATCTATCCCCTCCCGCTGGTTGGCATACTTGCCCACATTTATCGACGGTGAAATGTGCCAGTTTCCTATGGCATCTTTTATATGGCACTTGATGCCAAGATACTTACCATCAGTTGTAAATGTACTCGCACTTCCTCCCGGAACCGGAGGGTAATTAGCATCAGTTGTGTTCCAGATATACTGAACCCCTCCGGAAGGGGCGGTAAGTGTTCGCCAGTCAGCGTCGATTTTCGAATAGGTTAGTTGCGGCACCCAACTCGCTGAGATTGGATTGACCAAACCACCGATAGTCGCGTACCATTTATTGGCCAGCCAGGTAAGCCCTTTAATGGATCCGGAGCCTTCGTAAAAATGGGTACTATCACCCCGGTATTCGTCGCCGCCATCGTTAATGGTCGTAGCCCCTGAACTTCCATTTACATAGTCTGTGTCAGGCCCGCTAAGATTTGGCAAACCCGTTACGACATTGCCTTGCCCTGTTCTAACCAACGGCTTAAGAGGTCCGAATTTGCTGATAGACGTTTTGGAGATATACCAGGTCAGGTTAGGAGCTCCGAAATCAGCGCGTGATTTGGCAATTACAGCCTGCAATTTGGCCTGATAATCGGCGGAGCTGGTTGCCTGATAACTTTGAGCAATGGTTGGATCTGCGTCGGATTCTCCCTGATGCCAGAGCACAGCCCGCATGCCGTACACTGATCCAAAATAATTTAACGCGTTTTTTAGCGGCGTATAAGGCTGGCCATAATAGTCAGAAGGAATTACAGAACCTCCCTTATAACCTAAACATATCTGCGCCCCTCCGTAAGGATGTTTTGCTTCGACCCCGTCCACACCTTGCTTCCATTGCGTTATTGTAGTTCCTCCCGACGCCGCATTGAAAAATGCCACAGGCATTCCTCCATTTGCATCAGAGATTAGTTTGCCTAAGGTAGCGTAAGCCCAAATGCTATTTCCTGTTGGCCCCAAGCGGCCATACCGCTTCACCGGATCAGGTGTGTTTAAGGAAAATAGACTGAGGACTGAATGTGGTATGTTTTTAGTGCATGTCTTGTCCTCGGATGTACCAACGATCCATTCCGGGATATTGACATTTGATGGGAGTTCATATTTTGGATCTCCAGTTCCTTGGGCATTTGATTGACCGGCAATGATAAATACGTCTCCAACTCCAAATTTCGCGGAGGCATATGCTACACCATTAAAAAGGATTTCACATAAATACCAGCCTTTAGCGACCAACAGCGTAGTGTAAAACATACCGTTTGCCGCTAAACTCAGGTTCGTCGCAGGTCCCGCTGCTCCTACGACGCCGGTCGTGCTCACCGTCCGGACTCTATAACTCAGAGGAACTGCGAGATTGGTGTGAACAAGTTGTCCCGCAATCGTCACTGTTGCCTTATTGAGCGTGTTGCGCTGGATGACACCATTATTGATAGGATACGACAACGATACGGTTTGTGCACTGCAAATATTTACCGTGAGACAAGTGACCATTAATATCCACGCTTTAAAAAGTTTCATTTTTCAGGAAGTTATTTGTTGATTTTTTAGACGAATATTAGTTTTTGAATCCTACTCCTTTGGAGAATCCTGCGATATCGATCAAAGGGATTTTGGCACCATAATGTTTATTAATAGCCTTGATGACCTCGTTTGTAATAACGGCCTGCCCGAGTGGTGTTGGGTAAATGCCGTCCGATGAGAAGAAATTACCATATGGGCTTCCGTCTATCAAAACGCCGTCATCGGTTTTATATCCGCCCTGGTGAATGCGTTGATATAGGTCGAAAAGATCGACAACAGCGAGGTCTTTTTTTGTCGCATATTCTCGTATTTTCTGGTTATAGTGAAGGGCCGGGTCAGACATATAGCACTCTCCATAATCCAGCACTTCTTTATCTTCGAGATTTGCCCTAAAAGCTCCACCATCCTTGAATCTTTCAAATAGTAGATGGAGCTTCGCCGTCGGGATCAGTGAAAACGGCTTTGCACTGTTTACCAATCCATCCCCTTCGCCGTCCATATTGAAGGTGATGTATACTTCCGATGCCCTTTTTTTTAAATTATCGATAGAGTACCAGTGCATATATGCCAGGTCCTGGTATCGGGGGATTGTAAAAATGACTCCCTTCTGGCCTTCGCTCAATATATTATTGATTGCAGACTCAGTAATCCTGCCGGTGTTCATGATTGAACCGTTGAAGCTATAGTCCCAGAGCCCGACTCGACTTATTGTTTGAATTCCATACATCCAACGATCGAAAAATTCTTCGATGATTACGAATTTATAAGGTATTTCGGATTTAATCTGATCAAATGCTTCTGACATGTAGGGGCGCAGATAATGTTTAAAGCGCGATAGGAAAAGCTTGTTTAAATTGCAATTTGCACAATCATAACCCATCATAAACCTTTCTGCACTTCCATCAGGCAATGCATAATTTGAAATCTTCCCCTGGTATTCCGGCATAGTCGGCGGGCTGCCTGGCGAGATAGAAATAGTATTGTTTATAACCCTGTCCCACTGCGGATACCCGCTTTCCGTATTACGGTATACGTAATAACCTGTACCATTAAAATGCTCTTTTTCAAAAAGGGGCATAGCGAAATTTTGGATACCCATTTGGTGCGCCAGCAGATTGGTGTAGTTGGATTGCTGGCTTTCCCGGGTAATGCCGCCATTCATGACGCCGGCCGTCAAACCACCGCCAAATGCAACCATCTCCATTTCTTGCCCCGGTTTGAGTATACGTCCGAAATCTGCCACTGGGACAGGTGTGGACAACCATTGTTCTATTTTGAGTGCTGGCTGTCGTTCAATATTGTCATGGATCATCTCGGGATATTGCCCCACGGGGTGAACGCGCATAAATGGCCCGGCTGTCCTGGCAGAATCTTCGGCAGTAGGAATATAAATGGGCTCGGCCGGTTGCGGATCGGGCCAGCCCGGGGTGGGTTTATTACATGCAATGAGGGCTACTAAGAATAACAACTTCTTCATTTTTAATTTGTTTAAAGTGAAACATGTAGACAAGGGATTAAAACAGATTCGTGATTTCTGTTCACAAATGGTATAAATGCCTGGAAGAAGAAGTTGAGTCCTGACCAGTAGGATTTGTTGATCAAGTGTACGGCGATAAAAGCTTATTTGTATTTCAAAATATGCGCAAGTTTTGAAGAAGTTTTCCTCCGGTCGGTGGCAATTACCAAACGGATGTTTTGATGAGATAATAGTAGTTTGTTTGTAAATCAAGGTTTAGAAAAGGTAGTATTGATCTATCACAAACATCCTAAACGAACTATGAAAGCGAAATTGGCTTTACAGGCTTTCGGGCTCATTTTTATCCTGGCTCAGTCCGTCAATGCGGCGGATATTACTTTAAAGATTACCAGAAAATATCTCAACCTTCCCGTGTCCCAAAAACAGGAAAGAGGTGTTATGAAATTTGAAGTTTCAGGTAAACAGGAGAGGTCGTTCAAAATAAGGCTGGCTGCAAATGAACCTGATTACTGGGTTTTCTGTGATATGACTGCATTACAGGGGCAAACTGTCAAAATCAGTTATGACGGAGATGCATCAGGTCTGTCCAGGATTTATGAGGATGATAAAATAGCGGGGCAAGATTCCCTCTATCAGGAAAAGAACCGTCCGCAATTTCATTTTACAACCAAACGAGGATGGATCAACGACCCGAACGGAATGATCTTTTATGAAGGGGAATATCACCTTTTCTATCAGCACAATCCTTATGAAAAGGAATGGGAAAATATGTCGTGGGGACATGCCGTGAGCAAGGATATGATTCATTGGAATGAGCTTGCGACTGCGCTGAGCCCGGATAACCTGGGCACCATGTTTTCCGGATCGGCCGTGATAGATTATAACAATACGGCTGGTTTTAACAAAGCAGGTACACCGGCAATGGTAGCCATATATACAGCGGATAATGCAGATAGGCAGATCCAATGTGTAGCATATAGCCTGGATAAAGGCCGCACCTGGACAAAATATGACAAAAATCCTGTGATAGATTCCAAAGCAAAATGGAACAGCAAGGATACCAGAGACCCAAGGGTTTTTTGGTACAAACCTGGCAACCATTGGGTAATGGTGCTGAACGAAAGAGACGGTCACACCGTTTATACGTCCAAAAACCTGAAAGACTGGAATGCTGAAAGCCATGTTACCGGTTTCTGGGAATGTCCCGACCTTTTTGAACTACCGGTGGACGGCGATAAAAACCGAACAAAATGGGTGATGTACGGTGCGTCAAGCACCTATATGATCGGCTCGTTTGACGGGAAGACTTTCAAGCCGGAATCGGGCAAATATTACTATACCACGGGGTCTATATACGCAGCTCAAACCTTTACCAATATCCCTGAATCAGATGGCAGGAGGATACAGATGGGTTGGGGGAGGCTGCAGCACCCGGGAATGCCGTTCAATGGTATGATGCTTATGCCAACCGAGCTAACATTACGAACCACGAAAGACGGAATCAGGATGTTTAGTACGCCGGTCAAAGAAACCAATCAGTTATTCAACCGGATTAATCGGTGGCCGTCATTGACGGCTTCCGATGCCAACGCGAAATTGAAGGAATTCAGCAATGCTGACCGTTTGCGGATAAAAGCAACAATCAAACTTTCCCATGCCACAAACGCAGGTCTGAACCTCTTCGGACAGCGTATTCTGGATTATGACCTGAATTTCAACCTGGTCAACAAAGTTTTTTATTCACCTGAGAATATAACCAGTACAGAAATCACAGCGGACATCTTCATCGACCGGACATCCATTGAGGTGTTTATTGACGGCGGTGCGTATTCCTATTCTATGGAAAGAAAAATGGAACCAGGAAATAAAGAGGGGTTTCATTTTTGGGGCAATGGTATTGATGTAAAAGAACTGGAAGTTTTTCAAGTTGGATCGGCTTGGTAGTGATATCACGTACTTTGTAGTCAGGTATTTATGTATTTAGTTTCGTGTCGGTCCACTTACTTTGGAGTGCCGTTTGTTGCCCTCTTATCAAAGTACATTGTGGGTGTGATTGTGGTCGGCTTCAAATTTTTTGTGGAAGATTGATCAGCTAACGACGTCGTTGTTTTGCAGGAGTTCATTGCAACATTGGGACAAATATAAGAAAAAAGCACTTAGCATTTTTGCTAAGTGCTTCAATTTCAAGTGGGCCCACCTGGAATCGAACCAGGCACCTACTGATTATGAGTCAGTTGCTCTAACCGAATGAGCTATAGGCCCGAGCGTAAAAAGCTCCGCTTATTCGCGGTTTGGAGTGCAAAATTAGCGAAACTGTTTAAATCTCCAAATCAATATGACAAGAATAAGTACTTTTGTCCGTTGCTAGTTTACACATTGGGAAAAAGTAGCTTTGAATCAAAGGAAAATAATCAACGATCCGGTTTACGGATTTATATCTATATCTTCTGATCTACTTTTTGATCTCGTTGAGCATCCTTATTTTCAACGGTTAAGAAGAATCAAGCAGCTTGGCCTGGCGGATATTGTCTACCCGGGCGCGCTTCACACTCGTTTTCATCATGCATTGGGTGCCATGCATCTGATGGGTCTTGCTTTGAGGACTTTACAGGAAAAAGGAAACCGGGTGGATGAAGTTGAGCTCGAAGCTGCACAGGCTGCTATCCTTTTGCATGACCTTGGCCACGGCCCTTTCTCTCACGTGCTTGAGAGTGTGCTTATGCCGGGAGTTTCGCACGAATCCGTGACTTTAGTGATGATGAAAGAGCTGAACCGTCAAATGCACGGAAGGCTGGAAATTGCTATACAGATGTTTGAAGGGACTTACCCCAGAGAATTTTTCCACCAGATGATATCAAGCCAGCTCGATATGGACCGGATGGATTACCTCAACCGGGACAGTTTTTATACAGGTGTGGTTGAAGGGTCGGTTGGGGCGGACAGGCTTATCAAAATGCTTGATATCAGCAATGGGCAGCTTGTGGTGGAAGAGAAAGGGTTATTGAGTATAGAAAATTTTCTGCATTCCAGACGGCTGATGTACTGGCAGGTTTATTTACACAAAACCCTCCTGAGCGCCCAGGCCATGCTGACACGCATACTCCAGAGGGCGAGGGAATTGTCCGAAAACGGAGAAGAATTGTTTGCTACGCCAGATTTTTCCAGATTTTTGAGAAACACTTTTTCCCTCCACGATTTTGAAATTTATCCTGATTTGCTTGAATCTTTCAACGGTTTGGACGACAACGACGTATGGGCTTCTGTGAAAGGGTGGACAAAGCATAGCGACCCGGTGCTTTCGATACTTTGTGAGATGCTGCTGAACAGGAATTTATTCAAAATCAATATTTTGGATTCGCAGCCCGGCACGGATATGTTGGCTGATTTGGAAAATCAACTTTTAGAAGCGGGGCTTACAAAGGAACAGATTCCTTATTTTCTGGTGTCTGGCGAAACTACAAACTGGGCATATGCAAAAGAGCAGGATCCGATCAGGGTAAAGATGAAGGACGGCAGGCTGCTGGACATTGCCGATGCGTCGGATATTCCAACCATAGAAGCACTGACTAAGATTGTACGCAAGTACTATGTATGTTGGGGTAAAAATGTATCTTTGCGTGGTTAGTCAGGATCCTGATGAGAAAAAGTCGTTTTAAAAATTTACTTTATATACAAGAACTTCATTACCCGAAATTAGCCAATAAAATATGAAATTTACTGTCGGCGAGATTGCTCAAATGCTTGATGGAACTATTGTTGGAGATGATAAAATTACTATTAATTCGGCTGCTAAAATTGAAGAAGGGCGTCCGGGTTGTATTTCTTTTCTTGCCAACAGTAAATACGAATCCTATATATACTCCACACAATCTTCTGCAGTAATAGTTAGTAAAGATTTTGTCCCCAAAAAAGAAATTTCCTCCACACTTATTTATGTCGATAATGCTTACACTGCTTTCACGATCCTGCTGGAAGAGTATCAGAAGCGTATCGCCAATGACAAGTCCGGTGTGGAACAACCCAGTTTTTTAGGTGAAAACAGCAGTACCGGTGCAGGTTGTTACCGTGGCGCTTTTTCCTATATCGGTAAAAACTGTACGATCGGAGACGGCGTTAAAATTTATCCCCATACCTATCTCGGAGACAATGTTACGATCGGGGATTATTCAGTAATTCATCCGGGCGTGCGTATCTATGATGACACAATCATCGGCAAAAACTGCATTATTTTCGCCAATACGGTCATCGGCAGCGACGGTTTTGGCTTTGCGCCACAGGCTGACGGTACTTATAAAACCATCCCGCAGCTTGGAAACGTTGTGATCGAGGATGATGTGAGCATAGGTGCGAATTCTACAATTGATTGTGCAACAATGGGCTCGACCATCATCCGGCAAGGTGTCAAAATAGATAATCTCGTGCAAATTGCACATAATGTAGAGATAGGAAAAAATACCGTAATTGCAGCCCAGTCCGGCGTATCAGGATCGACGACGGTCGGTGAACAATGTATCATTGCCGGGCAGGTAGGCATCGTTGGACATATTACAATTGCCAACAATACGAAAATCGGAGCGCAGAGCGGTTTAGGTAAATCTATCAAAAAGGAAGGCCTGTCTTTGTCGGGGTCACCGGCAAGAGACCTGAACGAGCATCTGAGGTCCATGGCTCTGGTAAGAAAGCTTCCTGAAATGGAGGAAAGACTGAAAGAACTGGAAAGCAAACGGGAAACTTCCGATGTTCAGGAAAGGAATTAACCTAACTAATCAATATACAAAGCGGCTTTTAATCGCGGAACTACGAAATCCTCGTCGCCTTTAAGCAGAAAAGGAGAATATATAATGAACGAAAAACAACAAACCATTTCCAGGTCAGTATCCGTAACAGGAGTGGGTTTGCATACAGGTGTCGTGGCTACAATGACTTTTGTCCCTGCTGCCGCAAACCACGGATATAAATTTCAACGTGTTGACTTACCGGATCAGCCAATTGTAGACGCTGATGTTGATAATGTGGTGGATCTTTCCAGAGGTACTACCATTGAGCAAAACGGAGCGAGGATTCATACCGTTGAACACACCCTAGCAGCACTTGTGGGATTACAGATTGATAACGTACTGATCCAACTGGACGGCCCGGAGCCACCAATCATGGATGGTAGCTCGATCAAATTTGTGGATGCTTTGCTTGATGCAGGGATTGAAGAACAAAATGCATACCGTAACTATTTTGAAGTTCCGGAATATGTGCATTACAAAAACCTGGAGAAGGATACCGAACTGGTAGCATTGCCGCTTTCAGATTACCGACTGACTGTTATGGTTGATTATAACTCGACGGTTATCAGTAGCCAGCATGCTTCTTTGAATGATATTACACTCTTTAAAGATGATATAGCTAAGTGCCGGACTTTCGTATTCCTGCATGAACTGGAGGCACTCTACCGCCAGAATCTGATCAAAGGAGGGGATCTTACCAATGCCATTGTTATTGTAGACAGAGAAGTGCAGGATGGTGAGCTTGATCATCTTTCCCAATTACTGAACAAGCCGAAAGTAAGTGTAAATAAATCGAAGGGCATTCTTAATAATGTAGACCTTCATTATTCCAATGAAATGGCCAGGCACAAGCTGCTTGATCTCATTGGAGATCTGGCACTCATTGGTCGGCCGATCAAGGCACAGATACTTGCTGCCAGGCCGGGGCATGCAGCCAACGTTGCGCTTGCTAAAAAGATAAAAAAACTGATCAAGTCGGGCAAAGGAGATATTCCTCAGTACGATCCGAATAAAGCGCCGGTGTTTGATATCAATCAGATCGGGCAGCTGCTTGCTCACCGTTATCCGTTTCAGATGATTGACAAGATCATTGCCCTGGACGAAAATAGCGTAGTAGGTGTAAAGAATGTGACGATCAATGAACAGTTTTTTCTTGGACATTTTCCCGGAAATCCTGTGATGCCAGGTGTTTTGCAGCTGGAAGCTATGGCTCAGACAGGAGGAATACTGGTACTTACCAGTGTGCCTGACCCGGATAATTACTGGCCCTACCTGATTGGAATTGATGCCTGCCGTTTCCGGAGAAACGTTTTTCCAGGCGATACGGTAATTTTTAAATGTGAATTCACTTCTCCGATGAAACGGGGAATCGTCAAAATGAGTGGCCGGGGATATGTTGCCGGACAATTGGTGTGTGAAGCGGACATGATAGCTAGCCTGGTAAAGAAAAAATGACTCAATCATTAGCATATATCCATTCTGACGCCAGGATCGCTCAGAATGTAGAAATTGAACCCTTCGCGATGATACACAAAGATGTGGAAATCGGCGAGGGTACCTGGATAGGATCGCATGCAGTCATTAACTCGGGCGCAAGAATAGGGAAAAACTGCAAAGTTTATCCGGGGGCGGTGATTTCCTCAACACCCCAGGATCTTAAGTATAATAACGAATATACTTTAACGATTATCGGCGATAATACCACCATACGTGAGTATGCAACAATCAGTAGAGGTACCGAAGAGCATTGGAAAACAGTGGTCGGCTCAGACTGCCTGATCATGGCCTATGCCCACGTCGCACATGATTGCCGGGTCGGGAACAGCTGCATTATCGGAAACAATGTACAGATGGCCGGGCACGTGCATGTAGGTGACTGGGCAATTATCAGTGCGCTGAGCGCGGTGCATCAGTTTGTAAAAGTCGGTGCCCACGCCTTTGTTTCCGGAGCTTCGCTCGTACGTAAAGATGTGCCGCCATTTACAAAAGCAGCAAGAGAGCCGATTTCCTACGCCGGTATCAACTCTGTAGGTCTGAGGCGTCGTGGGTTCAGTAATGAAAAGATTGTTGAAATCCAGAATATTTACCGCCTCATTTACATGAAAGGGCTCAATAATGCAGAAGCTCTTCAAAAAATCGAACTCGAACTACCCCCTTCCAATGAACGGGACGAGATCATTAATTTTATCCGTAATTCTGAAAGAGGTATTATGAAAAGCCCTTTTCAGACCGCCGGAACAGTCGATCCCGAATCGCAGCAATAGCAGTAACGTCAGAAGGAAAGATGCAGATTTCTATACCAAAGTAATCTCATCTCCTTCGCAGACTGTTCCCGTGCCTCTCCCCACAAGGTTCTGACCAAAAAGTATTTTATTATTTACTCTGCGAAAAGACGCAAGAGTTTTAAGGGGTTCTGCGCCTTTTTCGCCGGTTTTTGGATCAATGGTCGTAAGTACGCACCGGGCACAGGGTTTCACAACATCGAAAGACAAGCTGCCGATCCTGATTGACTTCCAGGCATCCTCCGAAAACGGACCGGTGCCGGTTACCACAAAATTCGGTCGGAAGCGCCTCATTTCAATTGCTTCCGGAAGTCTGGAATTGAGATCATCCAGGGAACCTTGGGAGATTAGTAAAAACGGAAATCCGTCCGCGAAGCTTACTGCTTCTCCATGCAATGCATATCTCGGATCAGCCGGGCGTCTGGTTGATTCGGGCATCATTACGATCCTTACATTTTTATCCAGTTGTTTACTCAGCCATGCATCAGCTTCGTCGCTGACTGTTACAGCCTGCACGATATCGTCCCACACTTTTACTTCAATATTTGCTCCGGAAACCGGGGTGTAAGGAACAAAAACTTCATTTCCAGGCTCAAAACGGCTTGATATGACCAATCCATTTTCCAGAAGTGAAATATCAAGCAAGGCCATCTTACTGAAAACACGCTGCGTCAGAAACACGCCATCCTCATCTACGATCATCCAGCGTCTGTCGAATTTCAAGCCTTTTTCTTCTACTTCGGACGCATTCAAACGAATGCCGCCCAGCGATTTTACGGGATAGATCCATATTTCCGAAAGTACCATATTGAAGCAGATAGGTTAATGAGAACTGAATTCCATTTTAGCCAGCGGACTGACCGTTTGATCACAAAAATCGTTTTCCAGAAATTTATAATGTGCGGCAATCGCGATCATAGCCGCGTTGTCGGTGCAATATTCAAAAGCAGGAATGTACACTTTCCAGCCAAGTTTCTCTCCGAGTTCCAGAAGTGATTTGCGCAGACCTGAATTGGCAGATACCCCTCCTGCAATCGCAATTTCTTTTATACCTGTTTCCTTTGACGCTTTTTTTAATTTTTTTAACAAAATATTAATAAGCGTAAACTGAATGCTGGCGCAAATGTCGGATATATTCTGTGATACAAAATCCGGATTTTCGCGGATCTGTTTTTGTAAAAAATACATGAAAGAAGTCTTGATCCCGCTGAATGAGAAATCCAGTCCGGGCATTTCCGGAAGTGGAAAAGGATATGCTGCCGGGTTGCCATCAGACGCATACTTATCAATCAACGGGCCTCCCGGATAAGGCAGATCCAGAAGCTTCGCAGTTTTGTCAAAGGCCTCCCCAACCGCATCATCCTTGGTTTCTCCTATAATTTCCATTTCCAGCGGGCCGCTGACTTTTACAATCTGCGTATGTCCGCCGCTCACTGTCAGGCACAAAAACGGGAACGCAGGCTTGGGATCTTCTATGAAATGGGCAAGCACATGCGCCTGCATGTGATGTATATCAATCAAAGGGATATTTAATCCCAAAGCCATCGACTTAGCGAAGGATGTTCCTACCAGCAACGCACCAAGCAGACCCGGCCCTTTGGTGAAAGCAATGGCATCCAGGTCTTTTTTTGTTACTTTTGCATCATTCAAAGCCTTATCCACCACCGGCAGAATATGTTGTTGGTGGGCACGGGAAGCCAGTTCAGGTACAACGCCGCCGTATTGTGTGTGAATGAGTTGTGTAGCAACAACATTGGATCGGATTTTCCCGTTAGTTATAACAGCTGCGGAGGTTTCGTCACAAGACGATTCTATGGCGAGGATATTCATACTTTGAATTTATTCGCAAAATTAAGCATTAACAATAAGATAAGCAGTATTGAACTGCGAAGCTATATATGTTAAAATTCCTGAAGGCGTTTGGTAATGTATTGATTGTGGTTATCATTTTCGCGCTGCTGGCGCTTGGAATTGCTACAATCGCCCTTCAGCTTCCTTCCGTTCAAACCTGGGCCGTACAGGCAGCAACCGCTTCTGTTTCTGAAAAACTCGGCTATCCGATTACCATAGAAAAAGTAAACATCAAATGGTTTGATGTCGTATCCCTGGAAGGCATTTCAGTGAAAGATACAAACCAGCAGGACATGATCGATGTCGGCAGGATTGACGTCAATCTCAATGTGCGCAACATTATTAACAATTCGTCCCGGGAGATATTTCTGGACGAAGTGAATGTATTCCAGCCGGATGTGCACCTCGTTGTAGTCCCTGGTTCGGGCTCGCTCAATATTGATGGTTTTATAGAAAGTATCAACGAACTGACCCGTCCGGCAACGCCCCGCCCGCCCAACGCCCCGGAAAATAACACGCCATTTGTCATTGGAAAATCGAAGGTGATAGACGGAACCTTCAGTTACGATGACCCCAGAAACCGACGGGATAAAGGTCCGAGGGTTTTTGATTACTCACATTTTGAGCTAAACCATCTCAGCGGGGATTTAAAAGACTTTCTCGTTCAGGGGGATACCATATCATTTATCGCTAAAAACCTTAAAACGGTTGATAAACAAACCGGGTTGAAAATGCATGATCTGGATACCCGCTTCCTGTTTTGTCAGAAAAAAATGGAGCTGAAAGAGCTCGACGCGCATATAGGCAGCTCTTATCTGAAAGATGAGATCATCTTCTATTATAACCGGTCCGGCGAGCTGGGTGATTTTAATCATAAAGTGCGGATGACGGGGCATCTGGTCGGCAGCCATATTCATTCGCAGGATCTGGGATTATTTTCGAGCTACGTCGACGGACTCCATGAAACCTGGAAAATTTCCGGGGATTTCAATGGAAAAGTGGATGATTTCGTACTTACCAATACGGATCTTTATTTTGGAAAAGGGAGCCGGCTGGTAGGTGATTTAGGTTTTAAAGGGTTGCCGCAGATCGAAGGCGTTCAGATGGATATCCGCTTATCTCTGTCTAAAGTTCTTCCGGAAGATATCATTCAGTATTACCCCGAGTGGGACATGCATCCTACGCTGAACAAGTTCGGGCTCACACTTCTGGATGGGACATTTAAAGGTACATTGGAAGATTTTGCTGTCAATGCGTCGGCTTCATCAGGTTTGGGTGAAATAGCCGGTGACCTGGTTTTCCATGTTTCGGATTCCAGAACAACTACCTATTCGGGTGAAATCCATACGTCCGGATTTGAACTCGGGACCTTGCTGGACCAAAAGGAAACCTGGCAAAAGCTGGACTTTGGCGGGAAAGTGGTTGGGAAAGGGACCGAGCTGCAATTTGCTTCCACGGACATGAATGCCCTGGTGAGCAGGGTCGGCTTCCGGAATTACGATTACAGGGATATACGGCTGAAAGGCAACCTTCAGAATCAGTACTTTAACGGGCAGGTCAGTGCAAGGGATAGTAATTTTGTCGTCGATCTGGAAGGAGAGTTTGACCTTTCGAAGCCGCAGAATTCTTTTGATTTACAGGGTGTTGTCGAGAAGGCAAATCTGAGGGAGCTGGGTTTTGTCGAGGACCCGATTACTTTACGTACAGAGCTTAATGTTAATGTTTCGGGTAATACAATCGATGAACTGACCGGCGATGCGAAACTGCTCAATACTTATCTGTTGATGACGAACAAAGAAAGAAACCTGGTTATTGACACCCTTGTTTTCTCATCTTCTCAGCAGGAAGACAAACGCAGGCTTCAGCTGGAAAGTGAGTTTCTTACAGCAAAAGCGGAGGGTACTTTTTTACCTACCGAAGCTTGGGGGGACGTCACCAGGGTTTTGGATGAATATAAACTTTACTTCTTTGAAAATGAGGCAAACCGTGCGGGATATTACGCCAAAAAGCCTGTAGAGTCTTCTCAGAGAAGGTATCAGATAGATTATGAGGTCGAAACCAGAAACCTTTCCCGGTTCCTGGCTTTTTTAAGTCCTGACATTTATGTTTCAAAAGGGGCAAAAGTGGAAGGGACTTTTAAAATGGGAAATACTGCTTTTCTTACTTTGAATGCGATTTCGGATACCCTTAGATATGGGAAAAATGAATTTGTAGATTCTGAGGTAGATGTAACAACCTCGAAGTTTGTGAATAGCGCCGAAGTACTCGCCTCTGTCCTTATCACTTCAGGGCAGCAGAAAATGAGTGTGCTTGTGCCCACAGAAAAACTGGAGCTGGAAGGTACCTGGGATGTAGATCACATCGATTTTAATGGCGCATTGAATGAGGTCAAGAGCACAAACAGTGCCAGTCTGGCCGGAGAGATACGCTTTTTACCCGAGGGGCTCGATATTGGCTTTAAAAATTCCAAATTAAAACTGCTGGAAGAAGAGTGGAATGTGCCGTCCGAAAGCCTCATTTCAATAGTTGGAAAGGATGTGAATTTCAGGAATGTAGGTTTAGTAAGCGGAAAGCAGCGCATTTTCCTGAGTGGTTCCGCGTCTGAAAACCCTGATAAAAACCTGGTGCTGGATGTCAGGAATTTCAAGCTGGGAAGCCTTAACCCTGTATTGAATACACAGCTTGCAGGCATAATGGATGGCTCCGCCAAGGTGAAAGATGTGTACAATAGCGTATTATTAGATGCAAATTTTAACATAGAAAGCCTTGGCTACGGGCAGTATGAGTTCGGGAATCTGTCGGGTACCAGCTATTGGGACCAGGTTACGAGTGAGCTGCAGATCGATGCCCAGCTTAATAAGAACGCGCGGAGAGTTTTTAATCTGACTGGTGCCTACCGGCCAAAACTGGGTGAGAATACGCTCAATCTGAAAGCTATTTTTAATCATATCGACTTCAAAGCTCTCGAACCTTTTACCGAAGGGCTGATATCAGACGTCGGCGGAAGCGCGCAGGGCACTGTTCTTATCAAAGGGGTAGTGGACGCTCCGGTTCTGGAAGGATCTTTGATGGTGGAGAAGGGAAGGATGAAATTTGACTATCTGCAGTCTGTTTTTACGTTTAGCGACAAGATCAATTTTACAGAAAGTGAAATTACCTGTAACAACATCCTGCTCACTGATACAGATGGAAACACTGCAACGCTTCGTGGTGGTGTGTTTCATGACGGTTTTAAGTACTTTTCTCTGGGTTTCAATGCCGACCTGCGCAATTTCAAGATACTGAATACAACTCCGCCTGACAACGATACTTTTTACGGCACTGCCTATGTCACCGGTCCCGTGGCTGTTTTCGGGCCGATAGACAATCTTAATATTGAGGCGAATGTAACCAGTAATAAGGGAACCAAAATTCATATACCGCTGGACGGTGCCACCGAAGTTGCAACGCAGGATTACATTCAGTTTGTGAGCAAGCTTCCGTTGGAGGACAATCAGAGCAGTTCAGATTCTGTCGCCCGGAAACAGATTAGCGGCGGTATAAAAATGGATTTTAATTTTAACCTCACACCGGATGCTACCTGCGAGATTATATTCGACCGTCAAACCGGTGATATCATTCGCGGAAACGGTAGCGGCAGGCTCAATCTGAACATCGATACAAAGGGCGATTTTACAATGGCTGGTACCTATGAAATCGAAAGAGGTGAGTACAATTTTACACTTCAGAATATCATTAATAAGAAGTTCAGCATCAAGCCGGGTAGCAGAATTGTGTGGTCGGGCGATCCTTACGGGGCGCAACTGGATGTCAAGGCTGGTTATACCCAAATGGTTTCGCTCGCCGGTGTACTGCCAAGTTCAAGTACCTCAACCGGCTCCGGCGGTGATGCATTATCCAGAAGGTATCCGGTAGAAGTAACCATTGGATTGTCAGAAAGGCTGATGTCGCCACAGATCCGGTACGACCTTAAAATTTTGGATAATCCGTCATTGAGCAATTACCGTGGACAGCTGGAAGCATTTCAGAACAAACTGAAATCGGATGAACAGGAACTTAGCCGCCAGGTAAGCAGCTTGCTGGTCGTAAATCAATTGTTGCCGGAAAGCAGTCTGGCAGGACAAACAAGCAATCAGAATTTCCTGGGAAGCAGTATCAGTGAGCTGGTTTCGAATCAGATAAGCCGTTGGGCTTCGGGGATCAATGAGAATCTGGAAGTGGGTGTGTCCGGCCTTTCTCTTGACCAGAATGCGCTCAATAATCTTCAGCTCCGATTTTCTTACCGGTTCCTCAACGATCGTTTCAGGGTAACCAGAGACGGGCGCTTTACATCCGGCACCCAGACCGGCGCTACCCAGTATGATGCCGCCACTTTGCTTGGCGAATGGACTCTGGAGTATTGGCTGAACAGTACGGGTTCAGTCAGGGTAAAAGCATATAACCGTAACATTCAGAACTCTTTTCTTACCAACACGCTCACAACGGGTGGTGTGAGCATGCAGTTTACGCATAGCTTCAACCGGTTCGGGATGATGCCGAAGCCAACAGTCCAGATTCCCTACATACTCCCGCCGGACTCTACCCGCCAGGATTCTACGGGGAAAAAGCTGCTTTCAAACAAAGAATCTACACGTTAGTACCCGCCGAAAGTCCGTGCTTGATGGCATGGATGCGTTCGTTGAACTGCATACTTGGAAAATCAAGATCCGGGACACAAGTTGCTGCAAGATAATCCATTACTTCCTGTGTGTGCGGCACCCGTTTGCCCGTTGTAATGCTGATATGCTTGGATGTCGTCCAAAGCATTGTTTTCAGTTCAGTATGGAGATCGTTGGTCATGAAATACTCAGTCACCATAGTGTCTTCATTGTAGTATATAATCCTCGAAGTGATCCTTACCCACTCACTGATCAGTGCCGGGCGCACGTAGGCGATCTGATGCTGATATACAACCCAGCTGGTGCGCAGTTCGCGGTACATGGCCTCATAGCTAAACCCATAAAGCTTGGAAACCTGGTCTTCGCGGGCATTGAAGAAATATTCGAAATATTTGGAGTTGTTTAGATGCATCAGCGGATCACAGTCCTGAAAGCGGATGATAACCCTGGACTCAGCCTCAACAGGCATACTGGTTAGGTCAGTAGTAAAAAGCATGATTATGAGTTTTAGATGTAAAATTTATTCGCCTCTGTACCTGACAGCGAGTCCGCTAAGCATATACCCCTCACTTTTTACACTTGTATAATATTTGTACCTGACGTTGATAATCGCGTCCGCACCGATTTTCTGCGCCTTCATGACAAGCCTTGCTGTGAGCAATTCTTTCGTCTTGGCGTCATTTCCACGGTACATCATTCTTTTATCCTTTGTTTGTCTCGCGGTGAGGGAATCTTCATTACTGATCTCCACAAGACCTATTTCGGAATAGGGGCGTTCCAATGGCTGATTTTCGTACAGTACCTCAATAGGATATTTGGTATTGGTTGAAATCGGGATGCCCCCGCTTGCACAGCCCAGAAGTGTGCCCGCGATGAGGGCAATAATAAGCTTGTTGATTTTTTTGTTTGCGGCCATTAATATGTCGGTAATCATTTTAACAAAACTGCGAATCTTCATGCTGAATTCCCATCGTTCCGGAAATTTCGTGTATTTATTTCTATACAGGTCAAAACAGCCGATATGTTGCATTTTCCAGGGGAATATATCGATTTATGTTTTTTACCTGAAAACGGGTTTTTATTTTGCCGTTTATACCGAAGTAATTGCTTGCTGAAATTATCTACATTATTTTCATGGATTGTAAATCTAAACTGTTTCAATATTAGAATGGTCATGAAATCTATATTAAAAAAGACGCCAAGGCGCGGGACATTATTTGGATTGGTTTTGACATCGCTCATGGTGGCGCCGTCATTTGCACAGGATTTGCCCAAAGGAGTTAAAAAAGTAACTTCAGTGGAAGGGATTACAGAATATAATCTCGAAAATGGCTTGAAAGTGCTGATGTTCCCGGACCCTTCTAAACCTACCATAACGGTGAACGTTACCTATCTGGTGGGTTCCCGTCATGAGGGTTACGGCGAAACAGGTATGGCGCATTTGCTGGAACACATGGTTTTTAAAGGAACCCCCAAGCATCCCAATATTCCTCAGGAGCTTACGGAACATGGTGCCCGTCCAAACGGCACGACCTGGTACGACCGCACCAATTATTTTGAGACATTTTCAGCATCAGAAGAAAACCTGAAATGGGCACTGGACCTGGAATCGGACCGGATGATCAACTCTTTTATTGCTAAAAAAGATCTGGACAGTGAGTTCAGCGTGGTTCGTAATGAATTTGAATCCGGTGAAAACAGTCCGTTCCGCGTATTGATGGAGCGTGTTCTTTCGGGTTCTTTTTTATGGCATAACTATGGCAAATCCACGATCGGAAACCGTTCGGATATTGAGCGCGTGCCAATCGAGAATCTGCAGGCCTTTTATAAAAAGTATTACCAGCCCGACAACGCGGTGCTGACAGTTGCGGGAAAGATCGACGAACCCAAAACGCTGGCTATGATCAATGAATATTTTGGTAAAATCGCTAAGCCAACACGCGTTTTACCTAAATCGTACACCGTGGAGCCTACGCAGGATGGGGAGCGTTTTGTTGAACTAAAAAGGACAGGCGATGTACAAATGCTGATGGCTGCCTACCATATCATGCCCGGTTCACACGGCGATTATCCTGCTATGGAAGTACTGACCGAACTGTTAACCGCTGAGCCCAATGGAAAGCTGTATAAAAATCTGGTCAACACAAAAAAAGCGTCGTCGGAATTCGGGTTCAGTTTTCAGTTGTTTGATCCCGGGATTGTTTTATTCGGCGCAGAGGTGTTGAAGGAAAAATCCTTGGATGAAGCCAGGAAAGCATTTGTGGCAACCCTCGATTCTTCCGCAATCCTGAAACCGACTGCTGAGGATGTGGAACGTGCCAAAGTAACCTTGCTGAAAAACTGGGATCTTGAATTCCGTAATTCCGAGCGCGTAGGACTAAGCATCAGTGAATCCATAGCAACTGGCGACTGGCGGCTGGCTTTTTTGTTCAGGGATAACATCCGGAAAGTAACACCAGAGGATGTTTTCCGGGTTGCACAATATTATTTTAAACCGTCAAACCGTACCCTCGGGACATTTGTGCCTGAGACCAACCCGGTTAGAGCGGAAATTCCGGAGGCCCCGAACGTGGAGGATCTGGTTAAAAACTACAAAGGAGAAGCTGTGGTAGCAGAAGGCGAGGCTTTTGACCCGTCGCCGATGAATGTTGAAAGCCGTACAACAAGAGTCGAAAAGCCTAATGCAATTGAAACTGCATTATTGCCGAAAAAAACGCGTGGTAACGTGGTGGCCGCGCGGATAACACTTCGTTATGGTGACGAAAAAAGCCTGGCCAACAAGGCTACTGTCTCGGACCTGACAGGTTCCATGCTCGACAAAGGTACCAAGACGAAAACCCGCCAGCAGCTAAAAGACGAGTTTGATAAACTGAAAGCGAGAGTAAGCTTTTTCGGGGCAGCCAACCAGGCAGGTGCCAGCATTGAAACTACCAAAGAAAACCTGCCTGCCGTGATGAAACTGGTTGCAGAAGTTTTGAAAAATCCATCGTTCGATGAAGTTGAATTTGAAAAACTGAAACAGGAGGAACTGGCAGGAATCGAGTCTCAGCGCAGCGAACCGCAGGCTATTGCTTTCAATCAGTTTCGCCGCATCGTAACACCGTACCCAAAAAGCGATATCAGGTATGTGGGTACTTTTGATGAAGATGTAGAAAGCATCAAATCGACTACAATTGACCAGCTCCGACAATTCCATAAGGATTTTTATGGTGCCAATAATGCTTCTGCCAGCGTGGTAGGGGATTTTGATCAGGCTGAAATACAAAAAATACTGGCTGCTGAATTCGGCAGCTGGAAAAGTGCCAAGCCTTTTACAAGGATACCTTCGCCATATATTCCTGTTAAGCCTGAGAATAAATCGCTGGAAACGCCCGACAAAGCGAACGCTATGTTCGTAGCCGGCTTGTATATGCCTTTGCAGGATACCGATCCGGATTATCCGGCACTGGTGATCGGTAACTATCTCCTGGGCGGCGGTTTCCTTAACTCACGTCTGGCTACCCGCATCCGGCAAAAAGATGGATTGAGCTATGGAGTAGGTTCTCAATTCTCGGCCAGTTCGCTGGATAAGAGCGGTTCCTTTATGTCTTACGCGATTTATGCGCCTCAAAATGCCGAAAAACTCGAAGCAGCGTTTAAAGAGGAAATTGAAAAAGCCGTGAAAGAAGGTTTCACCGCCGAAGAGCTGAAAGCTGCGAAATCGGGATATCTGCAGTCGCGGCAGGTGGCGCGCTCACAGGATGCGTCGCTGACAAGCACATTAAGCAATAACCTATACCTGAACCGGACCATGCAGTGGGATGCTGATTTTGAAAAGAAAATCGATTCACTGACCCCTGAACAGATCAAAGCGGCATTTAATAAATATATTGATTACAATAAGCTGGTAATCATCAAAGCAGGTGATTTTGCCAAAGCTAAAAAAGGTGCCCCCGCGGAAGGTGCCCCTGCTTCTATAGGCGGAAGCCAGAAAAAGTAGTGATATTTATACTTGTACGAAAACCGGCTGCAATTAGCAGGCCGGTTTTCTGCTTTTAAGATGGTACATCTTTATATTTGCCTAGTATTAATCCTTACAGCCGCATAATTCCTCACATGAAAATAACTCCAGCCCTGATTTTATTTTTTCTCGCAGCCGTTGCCACGGGAAGCTCCTACGGACAGACAAAACCGAAACCGGTGACGACCAAACCAAGTACCCTGGCACGTCCCAAACTTGTGGTTGGAATTGTGGTGGATCAGATGCGTTATGATTACTTGTACCGCTATTATGACAAGTATAAAGAGGGTGGCCTGAAAAGGTTGATGAACGAAGGTTTTAATTGCAGGAACAATCATTATCATTATGCAATTACTGTAACCGCAGCGGGCCATTCGGCGGTGTATACGGGTGCACTGCCAGCTGTAAATGGTATTGTGGGCAACGACTGGTATGATGCGAATGTGGCCAAAAATGTCTATTGCACTGACGATAGCACAGCTGCAACCGTGGGAAGCAATAATGTAACTGTCGGCAAAATGTCCCCCCGTAACCTGCTCACGAGCACGGTGACCGACCAGCTCAGAATTGCCACGAACTTCCGCTCCAAAACAATCGGTGTCGCGATCAAGGACCGGGCATCTATCTTGCCGGCCGGGCATGCTGCCAGTGGCGCATATTGGTTCGACTCCAAGACCGGAAATTTTGTAACCAGCACCTACTATATGAATGCGTTGCCAGATTGGGTCACAGCGTACAACAATAAAAAAATGCCCGCAGAATATGCAAAAAGAGGCTGGAATACCCTTTTGCCCATAAACCAATATACCCAAAGTTCACCCGACGACGTGGCCTGGGAAGGAACGATTTCCGGAGAAAAAAAGTCTGTTTTTCCACATGATATCATTGGGACTTCCGGTGATGCCTACACAGTATTAACTACCACTCCATGGGGAAATACGATGACCAAGGATATGGCGATTGCGGCGATCAAAGGTGAGAATCTTGGCAAAGGCGCTGATACGGATTTTCTGGCCGTAAGCTTTTCTACGCCTGACAGGATCGGTCACGCCTTCGGCCCGAATTCGGTAGAGCAGGAAGACAATTACCTGAAACTGGATATGGAATTCGCCGATTTTTTTAATTTCCTGGACGGCTGGGCTGGAAAGGGAAATTACACTGTTTTCCTCACGGCCGATCATGGAGCTATGGATGTGCCGGCTTTCTGGCAGGAGCATAAGCTTCCGGCAGGGCTCATGAATTCAACTACATTGGCAAGAACAGTTGTCAAGTCTTTACATGATGCTTTTGGAGAGGGGGAGTATGTTTCGGCTTTTGAAAACTATCAGATATATCTGAACAAAACATTGCTCGCCGGGAAGAAAAAAACAGTGGAGGATGCTTATCAGGTTTTGCGGACGGCTTTGCTTCCGATGCAGGGTGTGGCTGATGTGATCAACTTACGGGATATCGGACGAGCGCCTTTAAATACCTATCAGCTGGAATTGTTTAAAAACAACATCAACGCAAAACGCAGCGGTGATTTGCAGCTCATTGTTCAGCCAGGCTGGTTTGCGGCTTCCTACGCCACCGGTACCGATCACGGAACTCCTTATAATTACGATACACACGTACCTTTTTTACTATATGGTTGGGGCGTGAATAAAGGCGAAACACTTCGCAGGACTACCATCGCGGACATTGCCCCGACAATATCGGCGTTGCTTCATATTTTACCTCCGAGTGGAAATGTGGGTAATCCGGTAGAAGAAGCTTTGAAAAAGTAACTTCAGAAGTTGTCTTTTCCGGTTTTCGGGCCGGCTGGTTTATATTTTTTATTTAAATTAATGATTGTGAGAAGATTATTCATTGTGGCATTGGCCTTGGCAATGTCCTTTACTGTTCCTGCCCAAACATCCAAAGTAACAAAATCATCAAAAATAGCGCGCCCCAAGCTGGTCGTCGGAATTGTAGTGGATCAGATGCGTTACGATTATTTGTACCGCTATTATGACCAATATGTAGAAGGAGGTTTTAAACGTATGATGAATGAAGGCTTCAATTGCCGGAACAATCATTATAGTTATGCTTTGACGGTAACTGCCGCCGGTCATGCTTCGGTTTATACCGGTTCCGTGCCTGCTGTGAACGGTATTATTGGCAATGAATGGTTCGATCCGATTGCTAAGCAAGGAGTGTATTGTGTTGAAGACAGCACCGTTACCACTGTCGGAAGCAACAATCCGACTGTCGGCAAAATGTCTCCGCGTAATTTGCTGACAAGCACAGTGACTGACCAATTAAGGATCGCAACGAATTTCCGTTCCAAAACAATTGGTGTTGCCATCAAGGACCGGGGCTCGATTTTACCTGCCGGGCATACAGCAAACGGATCTTACTGGTTCGATTCTAAAACCGGTAACTGGGTTACCAGTACCTATTATATGAACGACCTCCCGCAATGGGCGAAAGATTACAATGCGAAGAAGATGCCGTCCGAGTATTTGAAAAAAGGATGGAAACTGATGTTGCCCGCTGACCAGTACACACAAAGTTCACCAGACGACGTAGCTTGGGAGGGTAAATTGCCCGGGAATCCAAAACCCGTTTTTCCATATGACCTTGCAGGGTTGGCCGGAGATGCTTTTGGCGTTGTGACCGACACTCCCTGGGGTAACACCATCACAAAAGAAATGGCTATTGAAGCGATAAAAGGGGAGAACCTTGGCAAACGCGGGGAAACAGATTTTCTGGCTATCAGCTTTTCTTCTACCGACAAAATCGGCCACAGGTCAGGGCCCAATTCAGTGGAGCAGCAGGATGATTTCCTGAAACTGGACCGGGAATTTGCAGATCTTTTTACTTTTCTGGATGGTTGGGTTGGAAAAGGAGAGTACACCGTTTTCCTGACGGCGGATCATGGTGTAGTGGACGTACCCGGCTTTGCAAAGGAACATAAACTTCCATCAGGGCTGGTCGACAGAAAAGTTGTAAACGCAACTGTTGATGAGGCATTGAATTCCGCTTTCGGTAGCGATGTATATGTACTGAGCCGGGAGAACAATCAGCTCTATTTCAACCATACATTGTTACAAAGCAAAAATGTTTCTGTTGCACAAGCCTCGGCAGTTGTTCGTGAAGCATTGCTGAAAATACCAGGCGTAGCGGATGTTCTTGATCTGACAGACATGGGAAAAGCCCCGCTGAATACCTATCAGCTTGAACTGTATAAAAACAATGTAAATGCAAAAAGGAGTGGGGATGTGCAGATTTTGACGCTGCCGGGATGGTTTTACGGTACATCTACGGGTACATCTCACGGGACACCCTACAATTACGACACCCAGGTGCCTTTTGTGATTTTTGGATGGGGCATCAATAAAGGGGAAACATTACGCCGGACTTCCGTTTCGGACATTGCACCTACGGTTGCCTCACTGCTTCACATCCTGCCCGGTAGCGGTAACACCGGAAATGCTGTGGAGGAAGCATTAAAAAAATAATTTGCAGTTGATCAAAGCAAAAAGCTGCGCGTCCGTTCCGGAATGCGCAGCTTTTCGCTTACGATAATAAAAATTTCAGGATTCTTCAACAATAAGAACGATACCTTCTGTCCTCATAATAACCACTTTACTTCCCGCGGAAATAAGCGAATGATTAAAGGAAATAGCCTTCCACTCTGCGCCGCGATAGTATATCTTACCTTCTCCGTTCACAGGAATATCTTTGATGACCATAGCGGTTTCACCTACAAACTCATTGTATTCAGGAAGTCCCCGGCGGTCAAGAAGCTTTCGTGCATGCTTTCTGAGGACAATCAGTGATAGAAGTGAAATAACGGAAAACGAAAGGATCTGACTTTCGAGATCATTGAGCAGACCAATTGTTGCCAACAGCGAGGTCGCCAGCGCCCCGAAAGCAAAGAACACAAACACCAGTAAAACACTCACCAACTCTGCCAAAAGCATTATTAGTCCGACGATAAGCCATATTTGCGGCAAAGACAAATCCATATTATTTTTTCTGTTCTGATTTAACAACAGTAAGTGCGGTGGCGATAAGCGAGCTTATATCGGCCAGATTGGCGGGGAGTATCAGTGTATTTCCCGCTTTGGCCAACTTACCAAATTGTTCAACATAGTTATCAGCTACCTTAAGCTGTACCGCTTCCATGCCACCGTCGGTCCGGATCGCCTGCGCAACAAGCCGGATACTTTCGGCAGTAGCTTCCGCCACTGACCTTAAAGCAGCAGCTTCACCTTCCGCTTCATTGATCTGTCTCAAACGGAGACCTTCCGATTCCAATACTGCTTTCTGTTTTTGTCCTTCCGCGACATTAACGGCTGCCTGCTTTTCCCCGTCCGACTGCAAAATCACCGCCCGTCTTTCGCGCTCGGCCTGCATTTGTTTTTCCATAGCATTCAAAACACTTTGAGGAGGGGTGATGTTCTTAATTTCATATCGGAGCACCTTCACCCCCCAGCCGATCGCAGCCTCATCAATGGACTCCACCACTGCACGGTTAATGGTCATACGTTCTTCAAACGTTTTGTCAAGATCCAGTTTCCCGATCTCGCTCCGCATGGTTGTCTGGGCAAGCTGGATTACAGCGAAAGTATAATCTGCGATTCCATAAGCGGCTTTTTTGGGATCAATAACCTGAATAAAGATCACACCATCCATGCGAACCTGAACGTTGTCGCGGGTGATACAAATCTGCTCGGGGATATCGATGGCTGTTTCTTTCAGGGTGTATTTGTATGCTATGCGGTCAAAGAAAGGAACAATAAAATTGATTCCGGGTTGGAGCACGGCATCGAATTTTCCAAGCCGCTCCAATATATACGCTGTCTGCTGGGGAACAACCTTTACGGTCATCAGAATGGTCAGCACTACCAGTACCAGGAGGATTATCAGTGAAGTCATGGAAGTCAGGTTGAATGGTTTATTGCGAAAATAACCATATCAGCCCGACCTTCCTATCACTCTGGGATCAACGTGACGGAAACTGGCTCATCGGTTCAGAAAGGGGATAAAAGGCAATTCCGGTATGTTATTCTTTTAATATTTCTTTTGAAATAACCATTTTTTGTATTTCACTCGTGCCTTCGCCTATTGTACAGAGCTTGCTGTCGCGGTAAAATTTTTCCACCGGGTAATCTTTAATAAATCCATATCCGCCGAAAATCTGAACGGCCTCCCCGGCTACCCGGACGGCTGTTTCGGATGAATGATATTTGGCGACTGAGCTTTCCAGTGTGACTTTCCGGCCCGCATCTTTCATGGCCGCCGCGTGAAACGTAAGTAATGATGAAGCCTGAACATCGGTGTACATATCTGCCAGCTTGAACGCGATAGCCTGAAAATCGCAGATCGCTTTTCCAAACTGCTTTCTTTCTTTGGAATAGGCAAGAGCGGCCTCGTAAGCTCCCTGCGCAATTCCTACTCCCAATGCGGCGATGGAGATCCGGCCGCCATCGAGCACTTTTAATGATTGTATGAATCCGTCACCAACCTCACCCAATCGCTGGCTGTCGGGTATCCGGCAATCCTGGAACAACAGCTCCACGGTTTCGGAAGCACGCATACCCAGTTTGTTTTCTTTTCTGCCTATTGTAAACCCCGGTGTATCCTGCTCTACAATAAAAGCAGTGGCGCCATGTTTGTCGCCCGGTTCTCCCGTTCGGGAAATGAGCACCGTGACGTCGCTGCTTTTACCATTAGTAATAAAGTTTTTGGATCCGTTGACGACCCACTCGTCGCCGTCTTTTATTGCTACGGTTTGCATATTCCCTGCATCCGATCCCGTGTTGGGTTCCGTGAGTCCCCAAGAACCGATCCATCTTCCCGACGTCAGTTCCGGCAGGTATTTTCTTTTTTGAGCTTCACTACCGAACATATAAATATGATTGGTACAAAGTGAGTTATGTGCCGCCATAGACAATCCTACCGACGGGTCTACTTTGGCAAGGGCAATGATTGCTGTTACATATTCCTTGTAGCCCAGTCCCGCGCCGCCATATTCTTCGGGAATAAGCATACCCATAAGCCCGAGTTCACCAAGACTGCGAAATATTTCTATGGGGAATTGTTGTTCTTCGTCCCACTTGCCTATATTAGGCTTTATATTGAGTGAGGCAAAGGTAGTTACGGTTTCGTCTATCAGTTTGCAGATCTCTTCCCGCTGGTCCGGTGTGGTGTGTGATGTCATGGCAGTTGATGATTTACTTGTGTATCTCAATGTTAGCAAGAAAAGAATGATTTTCGCTAACCAGTAACGAACAAATCATTGCCTGGCCCGTAAAGATTCATCTAAAAAAATTACTTTTGCAGTCATCCCTTTTTTTGAGACTTGGTTAAGTACAATCATTGGGTTTAAATGGATTAATCCGATAGCAGTTATATTATAATTATCACATTTATGAAAATTGCAGTTGTAGGTACAGGTTACGTTGGTTTGGTTACAGGAACTTGCTTTGCCGAGACGGGTAACCAGGTTACCTGCGTTGATATTGATATCAAAAAGGTTGAACGTCTGCAGAAAGGCGAGATACCTATTTACGAACCGGGTCTCGATGTTCTTTTTGACCGTAATGTGGCGGAAGGACGTTTGATTTTTACTACTAATCTTGCTGAGGGTATCAAGGATGCGCAGGTGATTTTCCTTGCACTTCCTACACCTCCTGGCGAAGATGGTTCTGCGGATTTAAAATATATCCTTAAGGTAGCCGACGATCTGGGTCATATCCTGGATCAGTACGCAGTGATCATCGATAAAAGCACAGTTCCTGTGGGTACCGCGGAGAAAGTACGTTCAGCGATTGCAAAAAATGCAAAAGTGGAGTTCGATGTGGTTTCCAATCCTGAGTTCCTCCGGGAAGGTGTGGCGGTTGAAGATTTCATGAAGCCTGACCGGGTTGTGGTGGGCACATCTTCTGAAAAAGCCAAAAAGGTGATGGAAAAGCTGTACGCTCCTTTGGTAAGACAAGGTAATCCTGTGATTTTCATGGATGAGCGCTCAGCTGAAATGACTAAATATGCTGCCAACTCATTCCTGGCCATGAAAATCACTTTCATGAACGAGATCGCAAACCTTTGTGAGAAAGTGGGCGCAAATGTGGACGACATCCGTCGCGGGATAGGTACTGACAGCCGTATTGGCAAGCGTTTTCTTTTTGCGGGTATAGGATACGGTGGGAGCTGCTTCCCAAAAGATGTTCAGGCTCTGGCAAAAACATCAAAAGACTACGATTACGATTTTCGTATTCTGACTTCTGTCATGGATGTTAATTACGATCAGAAGAAAAAGCTGCTACCGTTGGTTGAAAAATATTTCGACGGCGTACTTAAAGATAAAACTATTGCTGTATGGGGGCTTGCTTTCAAGCCGTATACCGATGATATCCGCGAGGCGCCTGCGCTTGAAAATATCGAAGCTTTGCTGCAAGCTGGGGCAAAAGTAACGGTTTACGATCCCGAGGCTATGAACAATGTCAAAGGTGTTCTGGGCGATAAAGTTACTTTTTGCCACACGCCCTATGCTGCCCTTGACGATGCGGATGCATTGATGATCTTCACAGAATGGCCGCAGTTCCGCACACCGGAGTTTGAAAAAATGAGCAAGTTGCTGAAAAATAAAGTAATTTTCGACGGTCGGAATCTCTATGAACTGGATCAGATGCGCGAAATGGGTTATACCTATTACAGTATCGGACGGGAAAAAGTGAACTAGATTTCACCCAAGAAAATTTAAATTTCCACTAACTATCTCATTTGAATGAAGCGTGTATTAATTACGGGAGCAGCAGGTTTCTTGGGTTCGCATCTTTGCGAGCGCTTTTTAAAGGAAGGCATGTTTGTGATCGGTATGGATAACCTGATCACGGGTGATATGCGGAATATCGAGCATCTGATGCCGAACCCGAATTTTGAATTTCACCATCATGATGTCACCAAGTTTGTCCATATCCCGGGTGAGCTGGACTACATCATGCATTTCGCCTCTCCTGCGAGCCCGATTGATTATCTAAAAATCCCCATCCAAACCCTGAAAGTGGGTGCGATGGGTACTCATAACCTGCTTGGCCTTGCCCGCGTTAAAAATGCACGTTTTATCATTGCTTCTACTTCGGAAGTATATGGAGATCCTTTGGTACATCCGCAAACAGAAGATTATTGGGGGCACGTTAATCCTATCGGTCCGAGAGGATGCTATGATGAGGCAAAACGGTATCAGGAAGCGATCACAATGGCTTACCATCGTTACCATAATCTGGAAACCAGAATTGTAAGGATATTCAATACTTATGGGCCGAGAATGCGGCTCAATGACGGGCGGGTTCTTCCTGCTTTCATCGGACAGGCTTTGCGCGGCGAGGACATCACTGTATTCGGCGACGGTTCGCAGACACGGTCTTTCTGCTATGTTGATGATCTTGTTGAAGGTATTTACCGGCTGCTCCTGAGCGATTATTCTTTGCCTGTCAACATCGGTAATCCGGGAGAAATTACAATCGGGGAATTTGCTGAGGAAATCATCAAGCTAACCGGTACAGATCAGAAAGTGGTGTACAAGCCGCTTCCGCAGGATGATCCGAAGCAACGCCAGCCAGACATTACTAAGGCGAAAGAGATACTGGGTTGGGAACCGAAAGTTTCCCGTGAGGAAGGTCTGAGAATTACTTACGACTATTTCCGTAACCTGCCTAAGGAGAGATTATACGAAGAATCAAATCACAGGGGCTTCGAAGGTTTCAGTGGCTCTAAATAAAAATCAAAAAAATCCCGCGGATAGCGGGATTTTTAATTTTGGTAGGTAGAAACAGGAAACTACACTTCCATGATTTCTTTTTCCTTAGCGGAAAATATCTGTTCAACTTTGGATACAAATCCATCGGTAAGTTTCTGAACGCGGTCTTCACTTACTTTTACCAAGTCCTCTGCAACTCCTTCCTTGGTCAGTTTTCTCAAAGAGTTATTGGCATCCTGACGAATATTACGGATGTTGATCTTCGCAGTCTCGATTTCGTTTTTTGCGCGTTTAACAAGTTCTCTCCTGCGTTCTTCATTCAGGGGAGGTACTGAAATCCGGATCATTTCTCCGTCATTGGATGGAGAAAAACCAAGGTTTCCGTTGCGTATCGCTTTTTCAATATCATTAATGATCTTTCTTTCAAACGGCTTGATAGCAATGGTCCGGGCATCCGGGGTATTGATGGTTGCCACATTCTGCAAAGGGGTCATAGAGCCGTAATATTCAATCTGGAGACCTTCTAGCATTTGGGGCGATGCCTTTCCGGCACGTATCTTACCCAATTCTATGATAAGGTGTTTGATCGCGCCTTCCATGGTGTCCTTGGCGTCTTCCAGATATAATTCTATTTCTTCCATTGTTTTATAGTAAGGTATTGTATTGCTACTAGTTCGATATCAAAGTCCCAACGTCTTCGCCCATCACCAGATTATACAGGTTTCCGGGTTTGTTCATATCAAAAACGATAATCGGGAGGTTGTTTTCCTTGCAAAGCGTAAAAGCTGTAAGGTCCATGATTTTAAGATTCTTGGACAATGCTTCGTCAAACGTAAGCTGAGCATATTTTGTAGCCAGCGGGTCTTTTTCAGGATCAGCAGTATAAACGCCATCGACCCTCGTACCCTTCAAAACCACTTCGGATTCTGATTCAATAGCACGAAGCCCAGCCGTTGTGTCTGTCGTAAAGTATGGATTTCCCGTTCCGGCACCGAAGATTACGACACGACCTTTTTCAAGGTGGCGTACAGCCCTACGACGGATCAACGGTTCGCAAACCTGTTCCATTTTAATGGCCGACATTAATCTTGTATTCATGCCGTGCTTTTCGAGGGAGCTTTGGATAGCCATCCCATTGATCACGGTTGCGAGCATTCCCATGTGATCACCCTGAACTCGGTCAATCCCGGATTTTTCTACGGATGCACCGCGGAAAATATTTCCTCCGCCGATTACGATTGCGACCTGGACTCCTGCTTCAACTATTCTTTTGATCTCTTTCGCGTAGCTGTCAAGAATATTAAAGTCAATAACCTGTCCTTTGTCGCCCCCGTTGAGTGCTTCTCCGCTCAGTTTTAATAATAAACGTTTATATTTTGGTTCCGGCATGATTGGTGATGTAAGGTGTTTCCGCCCGCAAAAATAAGGCTAGGAAGTCAAGATAAACAAGTAATTTATTGAAACTCCAGCAATACCTGGTTTTTTTCAACAATTTCGCCCGCCTTCACTTTAAGCGCCTTGATTTTTCCGTTTCCGGCTGCTTTGATGACGTTTTCCATTTTCATAGCCACCAATACAAGCAGGGAATCGCCCTTTGCGACTTCGTCTCCTTCGGAAATGGAAACAGACTGGATGAGGCCGGGCATCGGGGCTTTGATATTGTTGAGCTTGGGCGCGGCATTACTTTGCATACCCATACCTTCCAGCAGCAGATCCAACTGATCTTTGGTATTGGTGTGATAATGCTGACCGTTGATGATTAGATGAGTTGTCTTTTCGATGGGATCCGATCCGATAATCTCAATGTTATAAGATTTGTTCTTTCTGATCACATGAAAATGGTTTTTGCTGAGCTCAACCACATCGGCTTCAAACAATTCATTTCCTACAAACCACTGGTCTTTGTCCCGACTGACATGGAAAGAAATCCCGTTATCGCCCGAAGAAGTATCCGGATCGCCGGATACTGTTATTTTTAGCATAATGCTGCGCTGTAATCGTGAACAATTTCTGTAAGTATCTGGTCCAGTTCTTCGAATGACATGCCTTCTACCAGTCGCATCCTGAAAGGTTTGAAGTGTTCAAGGCCTTTGAAATAATTGGTATAGTGCCTGCGCATTTCAAAAACACCGGCTACCGGGCCTTTCCATCTGATCGAAAATTCCAGATGTCTTCTGCAAACTTCCACGCGCTGTTCGAGGGTAGGAGCGGGGAGTTTTTCTCCGGTTTTGAGAAAATGTTTGATTTCGTTGAAAATCCAGGGGTTTCCGATTGTAGCGCGACCGATCATAATGCCGTCAACGCCAAACCTGTTTTTATATTCGAGCGCTTTTTCAGGAGTGTCCACATCGCCGTTTCCGAAAATTGGAATCGTGATTCTGGGGTTATCTTTTATTTTGGAGATCAAAGTCCAGTCTGCCGAACCTTTGTACATCTGTACCCGCGTCCTGCCGTGAACTGACAATGCCTTTATTCCTATATCCTGCAACCGTTCGGCTACCTCCTGAACGTTTTTCGTATTTTCATCCCAGCCCAACCGCGTTTTCACAGTCACTGGCAGATGCGTCGATTTGACGACAGCTTCCGTCATTTTTACCATCTTCGGCACATCCTGTAACAAAGCGGCTCCCGCCCCGCGGCAAGCTACGTTTTTAACGGGGCAGCCGTAGTTGATGTCAATCAGGTCGGGATTTACCCTGGAAGCAATTTCAGCACAGGATCCCATGGTTTCAATGTCGCTGCCAAAAAGCTGTATACCAACCGGCCTTTCATACTCGAAAATATCCAGCTTCTGCACGCTTTTGGCGGCGTCGCGGATCAACCCTTCGGATGAAACAAATTCAGTATACATCAAATCCGCTCCGTTTTCCTTGCAGACTGCGCGAAACGGAGGATCACTTACATCCTCCATAGGAGCCAGCAGCAACGGAAAGTTGCCCAATTCTATATTTCCAATCTTAACCATTTGTTTATAATCAGAACTTGAAATCCTTTTGAATACGGTTTTAAACCAATTTGAATGCGTTTTACTTGTTAACCGCGTGTTTTTAAATTGATAATAAACTGTAAATTTACACCAATTATGCAAAATAGTAACCCTAATCTGGTGGTTTCACGTGTGCCTGGCGCCTGGGGCAGTTTATTGGTTTTGATAGGCTTTGTGCTCATTGGGATGGCAGTCGGCAATATACTGGCTGTAATGATTCTTGCCCTTTACACTTCTGCCGATACGGGCAGCGTAACCGAGCTGCTCAGTCAACTCATCACGAATCCATCGCAGGTGCCGAACGGCTGGTATGCGATGATGATCCTTCAGGGAACGGTACATTTCTTTTCGTATTTGCTTCCATCACTGGTTTACTGGTTCTATATTGAACGTAAGTCACTTCATCAATTTGATTTACGAACTACTCCATCGGCTAATGTTTGGTTTCTTGCGATTATCCTCGTCATTGTCTTTATCCCTGTCAACAGCAAATTCATTGAATGGAACGGGGCTATGGAGCTCCCTGAAATATTTTCAGGGATGGAAAAGTGGATGCGGGACAAAGAAGATCAACTGTCTGTTATGACCGCTTTTCTTACTGAATATGATCAGTTTGGTCAGCTATTGATAGCTTTGTTTGTGGTGGTTTTGCTGCCGGCTCTTGGTGAGGAAGTTCTTTTTAGGGGTATTATTCAGACAAGACTGTCGCAGCAGTGGGGCAATATACATTTGGCGATCTGGGTGTCAGCAGCTATTTTCAGCGCGATCCATTTTCAGTTTTACGGATTTTTGCCACGCATGATGCTGGGCGCATTGTTCGGCTATCTGTATTACTGGACCGGGAATTTGAAAGTGGCAGTGCTGGGACATTTTGTCAATAACGGCTTTGTGCTTGTGATGATGTATTTGCACAACATCAATGTAGTTGACATCAACATCGAAGAAAAAAAATCGATGCCCTGGATGATGGTACTGGCATCACTTTTTCTTTCTGCGGGAATATTGAGTATTATAAAGAAATCGGGTACGGCGCAAAATGCAGCCGCGCGGACGAATCAATAACAATTTGTAACAGCATACGGCTACGTGATTTATGGAGGAGAACTGGGTTAAGGCATTTCAAAGTGAGCAGGCTATCAGGGCCGAGATCGCAAGGGAAATATTCGAACAAAATGAAGTACCGGCAGTAATTGTGAATAAAAAGGATAGTAGTTATCCGATTTTCGGCGCGTATGAAGTGCATGTGCTTGCAAGTGACCTGGCCAAGGCCCAAACATTATTATTGAATGAAGGATCGTTTAAACAATCTGAGTAATTTACAGCAGCGAACAGTAACTGCGCTGGCGGGTGTATTTGTTATTATAGGTTGTATTGTTTACAGTGAATGGACGTTTTTACTGCTTTTCTGCACCATCAGTTCGCTTACCCAGCTCGAGTTTTATAAGTTGCTCGGACTGGATGGCAATCAACCGCTGACATATTATGGTACGTTCTGTGGCACAGTCATGATATTGCTTGCGTACTTGATAGAACAGGACATCGTGGAGTTTGAAAACTACTTCCTGATCAGTCCGTTGCTTTCGATGATCTTTTTTATAAAGCTTTATAAAAAGAATGATCTGAAACCATTTACCAATATAGGATTTACGTTTCTGGGCATTATTTATGTTGCGCTGCCTTTTGCGCTGATCATCGTGATGGCGATGCGCGGTGGAAAATACAACTATGAAATCGTGTTGGGAAGCCTCCTTTTATTATGGGCTTCTGATATTGGCGGCTACTTTGCTGGAACGAAATTTGGGAAGAGAAAACTTTTTGAACGCATTTCTCCTAAAAAATCATGGGAAGGTGCTATAGGAAGTGCGGCCTTCGCGGCGATCATTGCATTTGTGCTGGGTTTTTATTTCCGTACCTTCGAACCCTGGAAATGGTATTGCATAGGGGCGATCATTGTAGTGGTAGGAACTTATGGTGATCTTGTCGAGTCATTGTTCAAGCGCAGCATTGCAATTAAGGATTCGGGAAGTAGTATTCCGGGGCACGGCGGCTTTTTAGATCGGTTTGACGGGCTGCTTTTATCGGCGCCGTTTATTGTTACCTTTCTTAAATTATTTTCCTGAGGTAATAAAAACAATCCCTGGCCGCCAAAGTTAATTTTGATATTGGAATAACAATCTGGAAAGAATGAAACGAAGTCTTTTAATATTTTTCTTAGTGCTTGCGGGAGTGGTTTGTGTCCGGGATTTGTATGCTCAGGGTGAACAAAAGGCCATCGTATTCTCAGGGGTTGTAGTCGGTGGAAAAACTACCGAACTGCTGCCTGGTGCTACCATATTTATTGTCAATGCGGGCCGCGGCACGTTGGCAAAAAGCGACGCATCGTTTACAATCCCTGTTTTTCCGGGTGACAGTATCGTTTTCAGCTACGTGGGTTACAAGAAACAATATCACGTTATTCCAAGAAATTACAATTCTGATATCTATTCGGCCATTGTCGCGCTTCGTGAAGATGTAGTGACGCTTTCCGGAGTTACGATTTATCCGTATTCTACCGAGGAAGAATTCAAAAAGGCATTTCTGGAATTGAAATTGCCTGACCAGGCCGACCGTGATGCTTTGGCAAGGAGTACGGATCCCGACTATCTGAACCGCATGGCTGCACAGGTCCCTAACAACGCGCAAACCAATTACCGGTATTCGATGGATCAGCTGATGTTTGGACGGGAATCGGCTGCCAACAAAGGATTTGCGACCACATTCCCATTTTTGAACCCTTTTGCCTGGGCTAATTTTATCAAATCGGTTAAAAGAGGTGACCTGAAACAAAAGGAATGGAGAAAAGAATTGAATGTAGCTCCCCGGGAAAATATCACCAAGCAGGATTTTCTTCCACCTGTCCCTGTTGAGAAAGAAGTTAAGAAAAACACGACGGATTAGACGTTTGCTGCGGGCAATTCCTGCTTAAATTTCCTTAATTCCAGACTTAGCCCATCAAATACAGCATAATGCTGCTGGGTAACCCATTCCCCAAGATTAATGTATCGCGAGGTGGCATTTACCTGCATGTCCAGCACGAGGTGACGATGCCCGAAAATGTAGAAATCATGATGCTGTAAAGCCTCGATTTCTTTGCAATACTGGAAAAGCCACTCGTTATCTTCACCCAAAAACCGCTCTTCTCCCTTATTGACATTCGCCAGCCGGCTTCGTTTCGACCATTCCATAGCGATCCACATGCCGACATCAGGATGTACGATCCGGAAAATCATCTGAAAAAAAGAGTTTTCGAAAATGTTCTTTAAAAACTTATAGGTATTGTCCCCGGGCCCGAGGCCATCCCCATGACCCACAAAAAACGACTGTTTTGTATTTTTTCCTCTAATCGTAAAAACAACGGGATTGCGGTAAATGACGGCATTAAGCTCCTCTGTGAGATATCCCGACATCCACATATCATGGTTTCCGGTAAAGATGATCAGTTCAATGCCCTTATCAGAAAGTTCAGCGAGCTTGCCCAGAAAGCGAACAAAGCCTTTTGGGACTGCCTTTTTATATTCAAACCAAAAATCAAAGATATCACCGACCAGAAAAACGGTCTGAGCATCCTTTTGAATGGTATCGAGCCAGTTTACGAGCAACTTTTCTCTTTCCCGGCTTTTTGCCGCGGTAGGTACCCCGAGATGAAAGTCGGATGAAAAATAAATGCTGCGCCCTTCGTGTAATGAAATAGTCTTTTGCTCGAACTGAAGATTCATGGGATGATTACAAATGCGGTGCAATTTACGATCTTCCTTTTAAAAGGCATCAGCAAGCAGGCAGAATGCCTGCCAGAGCCGGATTTATATGGTTTTCCGGCAGTCTCTTTTTAGATTGCAATAGTAAAATTTAATTAACGATGAACAGAAAATATTTTTATTGCTTTTTGTTGAGCGCGTTATTAGCGGGCATTCAACCTACAAATGCACAAGCGGTTAAGAAAATCCCGGCCGACAAGCAGCGTGCAACCCAGTGGAGCCCGGCCAAGGGACAGTATTATTTTAGCCACGCCCTTGTATTTGATTATGAGAACAAAACAGAAAAAACAAGAGGCTCCCTCAAAATCCATGTCGATCCGGTAACTGGTGCCATGTGCTTTCAGAAAGAGAGCAGCTTCAAGCTGGGGGCGAAATCATTTGATTTCATTATAGGTTTCCCGGATGGGAAATATATTTATTGCGGGGTGGATGAAAACGGTAAGAAGGTAAAGATTACGGAAATCCAGGAAGCCTTGAAACTTGACGCAGAAACGAAAGCACAGCAAAAGGAGGATTTCACAACATACTGTATCCCCACTGCGAATACCCGCCAGGAATTCGGGCTGGAAAGTCAGGAGTATGATCTGGGCTACGCCACCTCGGACGCGAAAGATAAGATTTGGCTTGCAAAAACACCTTTCAGCGTTTATTCATTATATGGTTTCGAGCTTATTGAAGGGGCAGTCAGTTTGCCGGTTTCGTTCGATTACATGCACCTGCTTGCACCCGACCAGCTTTTGACAGAGATCAATTCAAAAGATCTGGTTTTGAAGTTGACTTCATTCGGGCGGGATCCTTTTCTGGCGGTTACAAAAGGATATCAGGAGCTGAAAGTCAATGACTGAAAAAATTGAGCACCGGGTTGCATTTGTAACAGATCCAGCCCGGTACTATTTAAAATTTATGCAGTTTCAGCAGCAGCTCTTTCAGCCATTACTTCCGAAAGTGGCCGCATATTGGCCGGAATTTCCTGCTCTTCTTCTTCGGCAGTGTATGGGAATACATCCAGGATCGGGGTAAGGTTAATATCTGTCGTTTCATAAGGGATCAGGAAATTACGCATGCTTTCGTTGATCCGGTCGAGCGCTTGCTGAATACCATCTGCATTCACGAGCATGTAATTCACGATCTTTTTTTCTTTGCCACTTTTTTCATCCACAGAAAAATAGATCACTTTAGCCTTAAACCATTGTTCTCCATCCTCATATGCGAACAGATCTGCGAGCCGCATGCGGGTAATGCTGGAGACACTGAAATCGCTGGCACCGGTAACAATCTGCTTATAAAGCCTTGCTTCCGACTCTGTGTAGGACACTGCATCCACAAGATATACTTCATTAATTGTCTTCAGACTTCCCGCGTCGTCCTCTTTTTGATACCTGATTTTTCCTAAATACCAGCTTGCCATGATCGTTTTGTTTTTTAAACTGAAAAGTCTGCAAATGTATATGCTGGCATTAATGCATCCAATAATCCGTGTTTTTAAACCGGGGAAAAAATATAAGGGATGCCTGATAATGCACGTGGCATGCGTGCGTTGTGAAACCGACTGTTTAACTTGCGGAAAAAAAAGACAAAGATGAAAAAATGCATTTGGGGCGCATTATTGCTGGTCGCCGGAATATTATCAAGTTGTGGCGTAGGTCGTCAGGTATCAGAAGCCAAGACATTTGGGGAATGTAAATACGACATTGCTTCCGTGGACAGCGTTTATCTCGCCGGAATAGATGTTCGTGAGTTCAAAAACATCAAAAGTTTCAGCGATTTCGATCTCGCCAAATATCCGGGGCTTGCTTTAGCACTTTTCAGGAAAAATGTTCCGCTTGATCTCCGGGTTAACGTCGATATCACAAATCCGACTAAAAAGCGTGCAGCCATCAACCAGCTTGAATATAAGGTACTCTTGTCCGATAACGAGTTATTCAATGGATTCTTGAACCAGATGATTGAAGTTATGCCTGGAACGGGAAGTACGCGTGTGCCTGTAAGACTGAACACAAATGCCTATCGGTTGCTTTCCGATGATAAAACACGTGACGAATTCATCAATATGGTTCTCGCCCTCACCGGTAAATCGGGTGCGAAGCCAGCAAAGTTTATTGTAAAAGTGAGACCCACGCTGGACCTTGCAGGAAAACAAGTGAATTACCCCGGCTATATCACCTTTGAAAAGGAGATTACCAGTCAAATGATCACCGGAACCCGATAACGGTTTTGCTTTAATAAAATTTTCACTCCGTTTTGAAGATATTTTTAGATAACCCCTGTTTGTTCGAATATTTCGGGCTCGTCCTGGTTCTGCTGTTACTTTTTCTTATTTCCTGCTTTTTTAAAGAGCTGCTTGTATTAAAAAAGTGGTTGGGGCTGGGTCTTGTAGTAGTTCCGATCGTTTATTTCTACATCATTCTGGAATCGCATATTATCAATATTCCTTTTACGGATGATTATAATTTGCTCGAAACCGTTCACAATTTCAGGAACAGTAATAGTTTTCTGGATTCTGTAAAGATACTTTTTGAGCAGGTAAACCAGCACAGGTTCGCTTTTGAACGGATTGTAATGCTGATCATGGTCTTTCTGACCGGGACAGTTAATATAAAAATACAGATTCTGATAGGGAATCTTTTTATGCTTGGCATCCTGTATCTTTTATTCCTCGCATTAAAAAGAGAGCGAATCAGCTGGTATTACTTCATACCGGTTCCGTACATGCTTTTCAATCTTGCTTACTTCGAAAATGCATATTGGGGAATTGCCGCAATCCAGAATACCCCTCTGATCTTTTTTTCATTTTTGTCTGCTTATGGGGTTGCCCGGCAGGACAGGAAAGGCTGGTATATCGGCCTCTCATTTGCTTTGATCGCAACTTTTACCAGTGGGAGCGGTTTGTTGACCTGGATTGTGGGGGCTATTATACTTGGATTTCAGAAACGTTTTAAATTATTGGGTCAGTGGTTTGGCATTGCCACTTGCGTTGTTCTTTTCTATTTCCTGTTTGATTATTATTTCATCGTTTCCGACGGAGAAAAAGTCTGGGAACATCCTGTATTCAATACCGTCTTCATATTGGGTTTTTGGGGGAATGCCCTATATCTCGATATTCCTCACCCTTTGGTGCCTGTTTTTTATGAAGACTTGGTATGGTGCGTAATACTTGGAGCTGGTATCGCACTGGTGTTTTTCGTTTGGTTCCTGAAAATCTGGCTGGGCAAAAATCCCACCAGAAGCTACTGGTTTTTGTGGGGTGCATTGATGTTCTCGATGGGTACGGGGGCGATGTTCGTAGTTAGCAGGCCGCTCGCCAACTACCTGATGTATGGTGGCAACGTGCTTTCAAGACGGTATATGATTTTCGGTGTAGTACTCGTCGCTACGGCTTATGTCTGCATTTTGTTATTAAGCAAAAACAGCAAAAAATTAAAAAATGTTGTCGCTGTCCTGGGCATGACCGGATTTTTAGCGCTCAATTTTACAAGCTACTTTACGTCGACCATCCATGTTCGTAAAATGTATGAGGATTTACGGATCGACGGTTTTTTCTGGAAAAACTACGAGACATTTTTAACAACGGGAGAAGAATTCGAAGATGTGCCTTTCTGGAACCACCCGACCAGAATGGCCAACCTGATCGATACGATCCAGGCAGCCGGGTTGAGCGATCTTTACCAGTTCAATACATTCCCGGGTCACCAAAAAATCATTGCCGAAACGGGGGTGAAGGATCATTTGTTCGACGGGGCCTTTGAGATGAAAATCGAATACCGGAATGCGGGAGACAACTTACCGGCGAAATACCTCATTTTCCGGGCCACAAAGGGTAAAAAAGAAAGTCCGCGGTACTTCGTCCTGGCATCAGAGGATCATAACCTGGTTTTGCCCGCGTTGCCTGTTCCTTATTCGGTGACGGATTTTCTGAGGAAAAAAACATATTACAGCGATGATGTCCAATATGCATTGTTCCGGCAAAAACTTCCTGCCGGTAAATATGATGTATGGATGATGTCGGAAAATACCTCGGGGCCTCAGAAATGGCGGTCTGAATTTACCGGGAAGAAAGTTTTTTTATTTTAAATATATCAAAGCATAGCATACAATGCAGATTCTGACATATAATCTCAACGGTATCAGGGCGGCTTTAAGAAATGGGCTGATCGAATGGCTAAGTACGAAGCCGGTGGATTTACTTTGTTTTCAGGAGGTTAAGGCCACGCCCGACGTGGTTGACTTGTCAGGTTTTCAAGCGCTGGGTTACGAATTGATCGGCTGGCATGCTGCTGAAAAGAAAGGCTATAGTGGCGTAGCTATGTTCTCAAAAATAAAACCGGATCTGGTATCAATCGGATGCTCGATCCAGACTTATGATACAGAAGGACGGATATTGAGGGCTGATTTCGGTGATCTCACTGTTCTGAACTGTTATTTTCCTTCAGGTACAAGCGGAGAAATCCGTCAGGGCGTTAAGATGACATTTCTGGCTGATTTTTACGAATGGGTGAATGAACTTAGGAAAGAACGCCCTAACCTGATCATCTGCGGCGACTATAATATTGCGCATACAGAGATCGATATTCATGACCCGGTACGAAATAAAAAAACGTCGGGCTTCCTGCCGGAAGAACGGGATTGGATGACGAAATGGTTTGGCAGCGGTTATACCGATGCTTTCAGGTTTAAAAACCCGGATCTCCGGGAATATTCATGGTGGACCTACCGGGCCGGTGCACGAGGTAACAACAAGGGATGGCGGATTGACTATATTTCGGTTGCTGATACGATCAAAGACAGAATTGTGTCGAGCAGGCAATATAACGATGCGGTGCATTCCGACCATTGTCCGGTTTTTCTGGACATTGAAAACGAATAGAAGACGGCGGGTTGCTATGCTTTTGGGAAGTGCCCTATTTATCGCACTTTTTTGTATTTTTGATAAAAGCAGAAATAAAAATGAGGTCATGAATATTCAGATGCCGGTAACTTTAAAAATGGGCGACCTGATGAGTGAAGAGGAATTCTTCCAGTTTTGCCAAATGAACGACACACTAGAGTTCGAAAGGGACTCACATGGAAATATTATTCTTATGTCTCCGACAGGATCATTTACAGGTAATTTTAATCTACGGGTTTCAGGACATTTATTTCTTTGGAATGAAGGTTCCGGTCTTGGAGAGGTGTTTGATTCCTCTACAGGCTTTACACTTCCAAACGGAGCTATAAGATCTCCTGATGTTTCATGGATAAAAAGTGACAATTGGAACGCGCTTTCTCAGGAAGAAAAAGAGCAATTCGCGCCGATCTGTCCTGATTTTGTTATTGAAATACGTTCAAAATCAGATGAGCTGCAATACCTGCAGGATAAGATGCTGGAATACCTCGCCAACGGCAGTGAACTTGGCTGGCTTATTGATCGCTTTGAAGGAAAAGTAGGTGTTTACCGGTCAGGACGGGCCGTGACTGTTCATGATACGCTTGATATTGACCTTTCCGGCGAATCGGTTTTACCAGGTTTTTTGCTTAATCCTGGTGCCCTGATCAAATAGTCTCAACGCAATATGAACATTCAGATGCCGGTAACTTTGAAGATGGGCGACCTGATGAGTGAAGAGGAATTCTTCCAGTTTTGCCAAATGAACGACACACTAGAGTTCGAAAGGGACTCGCATGGAAATATTATTCTTATGTCTCCGACAGGATCTTTTACGGGTGGATTTAATTCTAAAGTTTTAACTGAGCTTGGAATTTGGAATAAAGAAAATCAGTTGGGCGAAGTGTTTGATTCCTCTACCGGCTTTACACTTCCAAACGGAGCTATAAGATCTCCGGATGTTTCATGGATAAAAAGTGACAATTGGAACGCGCTTTCTCAGGAAGAAAAAGAGCAATTTGCGCCGATCTGTCCTGATTTTGTTATTGAAATACGTTCAAAATCAGATGAGCTGCAATACCTGCAGGATAAGATGCTGGAATACCTCGCCAACGGCAGTGAACTTGGCTGGCTTATTGACCGCTTTGAAGGAAAAGTAGGTGTTTACCGGTCAGGACAGGCCGTGACTGTTCATGATACGCTCGATATTGACCTTTCGGGCGAATCGGTTTTACCAGGTTTTTTGCTTAATCCCGGTGCCCTGATCAAGTAATCCTTCAACCCACGTCATAGTTTGTTCCGGTATTTTTTAATTTACAAGCCTTTTGGAATGCTTTCCCAGTTTAGTCGTGAAGGGGAGCACCCGACACTGGCAGATCTCGACTTCAAGTTCCCCAAAGATGTATACCCGGTCGGCAGGCTGGATTCTGATAGTGAAGGGTTACTGCTGCTCACGAACGACAACTTTTTAAAGACCAAGCTCCTCGAACCCAGAAACCGGCACGTCCGGACTTATTATGTGCAGGTAGAAGGTGAAATGACTGAGGAAGCATGTGCATCGCTCAGCAACGGGGTTACAATTTCAATTAACGGAAAATCATACCATACGCTCCCGGCAGCTGCACATTTGATAGAGGAGCCGTTTCTACCCGAGCGAAACCCGCCGATCAGGTTCCGCAAAAATATCCCGGTTTCCTGGGTTTCCATTTCTTTACACGAAGGAAAAAATCGTCAGGTCAGACGGATGACCGCTGCGGTCGGCTTTCCTACGCTCCGGCTTGTACGCTGGTCAGTTGGAAAAATTTCTTTGGCTGATCAAAAAGGAAATTCTGCTAACCCAGGCGACGTATGGGAAGTTAGCGCAAAAGACGCGCAACGCTTTTACCTGTGATCCGTTACGTAGCAGCATAAAACAACTTAGCACCCTTGCCAAACCGGATAGAAGGGTTAATTTTGTACATATCCTGTTCTTAAAAAAGGCTAATAATTGGCAAAGGCACCTAAAGAAACCCCGCTTAATAAACAATATAATGAGATCAAGGCCAAGTATCCGGGAGCATTATTGCTGTTTCGGGTGGGAGATTTCTACGAGACATTTGGTGAAGATGCGATAAGGGCTTCTAAAATTCTTGGTATTGTTCTTACGCGCAGGAATAATGGCGGTGCGCATGAAGAGTTAGCGGGGTTTCCACATCATTCTCTTGATAATTACCTTCCCAAACTGGTCCGAGCAGGTGAACGTGTGGCGATTTGTGACCAGCTTGAAGATCCTGCAACTGCCAAAGGAATTGTCAAGCGCGGTGTTACGGAGCTGGTTACACCCGGTGTTTCACTCAATGATAATGTACTGGATGTCCGCAGAAACAATTACCTGGCTGCGGTTCATGTCGGTCAGGATGGCTCGTACGGCGTGGCTTTCCTTGATATTTCCACAGGTGAATTTATGACCGCGCAGGGCAATGCGGCCTATGTTGATAAAATGCTTCAGGGTTTTTCTCCCGCAGAAGTATTGTTCTGCAAAAGACACAAGCAAGAGTTCAATCAGCTTTTCGGAGGTAAATACCACACCTTTCAGTTGGATGAATGGTGTTTTGGCTATGAATACGGATTTGAGCAGCTGACCACCCATTTTCAGACCACTACTTTAAAGGGTTATGGAATTGATACGCTCCCGCTGGGGATCATAGCAGCGGGTGTTATCCTGCATTATCTGCGTGAAACAGAGCATAGGGAAGTAGGGCACATCGGACGGATTACCCGGCTGGAAGAAGATAAATATGTGTGGCTGGACCGCTTTACGGTCCGGAACCTCGAACTGATATTTCCACAGCAGGAGGGGGGCGTGCCGCTGATCCAGATCCTTGATCAGACTGTTACGCCTATGGGAGCAAGGCTTCTGAGAAAATGGGTAGTACTGCCCTTGAAGGAAAAACTTGCTATAGAAGAACGTCTTTCGACGGTAGGGCACTTCATCCAGAATGAAGATCTGCATGACACAGTTATTCAGCATCTCAAACAGATTGGTGACCTGGAAAGGCTGATTTCCAAAGTGGCAGTGCGGCGGATCAATCCCCGTGAAATGTATCAGCTCAAGAAATCACTGAAACAGATCGAGCCGATCAAAAACTTATTCACGAGTATTGTTCAGAAAAAAGAGAAAGACGGCAATGTGGGGCCGGCTTCAGAAATTCTGAAAAAATATGCTGACCAGCTAAATCCATGTAGTTTTCTGATCGAAAAAATTGAAAACGAATTACGGGAAGATGCGCCGGTATTGTCTAACCAGGGCCGCATGATCAAGACGGGCGTAGATACCGAACTGGATGAACTGCATGCAATTTCTTATGAAGGCAAGGATTATCTGCTTAAACTCCAGAACAGGGAAATTGAACGCACAGGCATTGGCTCGCTCAAAATTGCATACAACAAAGTTTTCGGATATTATCTGGAAGTAACACATGCACATCAGAATAAAGTGCCGGCCGACTGGATCAGGAAGCAAACATTGGTCAACGCGGAGCGCTATATCACCCCTGAGCTCAAAGAATACGAAGAGAAGATACTGAATGCGGAAGACAAGATCGGTGCGATCGAATTCCGGATTTTTAATGAAATTGTGCATACTGCTGCGGAATATGTCAATACAATCCAGCAAAATGCACTGGTCATTTCTACCCTCGATGCGCTGAGTTCATTTGCAACGGTAGCGCGTAAAAACAATTATTCCAAACCAGTGATCACCGAAGGCCACGAGCTGGATATTAAAGATGGCCGGCATCCGGTGATCGAGCAGCAGTTGCCGCTGGGCGAAAGCTATGTTCCCAACGACCTCTTTCTGGACGACGTTGCGCAGCAGATTATCATCATTACGGGCCCAAACATGGCTGGTAAATCGGCTCTGCTGCGGCAAACAGCACTGATTGTGCTGATGGCGCAAATGGGAAGTTACGTACCGGCAAAGGCCGCTTCTATAGGGTTGGTTGACAAGATCTTCACAAGGGTAGGAGCGAGCGATAACCTCAGCCGTGGTGAAAGTACATTCATGGTTGAAATGACTGAAACGGCCAGTATACTCAACAATCTGAGCGACAGGAGCCTGGTTTTGATGGATGAAATCGGGCGGGGAACAAGCACCTACGACGGTGTTTCCATAGCCTGGGCCATCGCCGAATATCTGCATAATCAGCCGGGCTGCAAACCCAAAACGCTTTTTGCTACGCATTATCATGAGCTTAATCAGCTGGCAGAGGATTTTCCGCGCATCAAAAACTTTAATGTAGCCGTAAAGGAAGTAGACAACAAAGTGATTTTTCTCAGAAAATTGAAGCCGGGCGGAAGTGCACACAGCTTTGGTATTCACGTTGCCCAGATCGCGGGGATGCCTCAGCCGATCGTTTTGAGAGCAAGCGAGATCATGCGCCATCTCGAGAAAGACCATGTTACCCAGGCACATAAAAAAAACGTGAAGGAAATTCCTAAAAACAACTTCCAGCTCAGCATTTTCGAACCGGCCGATCCGCGACTGGAGGAAATGAAGGAGAAGTTGTTGCTCGTAGATGTAAACACCCTGTCGCCCATTGAGGCCCTTTTGAAACTTAATGAGTTCCAAAAGATTGTACAGAAGGAGAATTAAGGATGGAATGTTTTGAATCTTAAATTTTGTATCACAATTAAATAATCTCCTATTAACCTTTTATGAAAAATTCAATGCGTTTTCAGTTGATGGCTATGATGTTCCTGCTATATTTTGTGTGGGGAGCATGGTATGGGCAAATGAGTAAATACATGTTTACACAGCTCGGAGCCACGGGTGGGCAGGTTGGGAACGCTTATGCTGCATTTTCTATCGCCATGATTATTGCCCCATTTTTTGTGGGAATGATCGCTGACCGCTATTTTGCTGCTCAAAAAGTTCTGGGCGTGCTTAGCCTTTTGGGTGCTGGGATTTTGTACGTTCTTACCGGTATAAAAGACGCAGATACATTTTTTTGGGTGATCCTGGCTTATTGTATCACTTTCGCGCCTGCGATGTCCCTCACAACTTCTATCGCGATGCAGCACGTGAAGGATTCGGAAAAGGATTTCCCTTCGATACGTGTAATGGGAACTGTGGCCTGGATCGTGGTGACCAACATAGTGGGTTATTATGGTTTCGGGGATAAAGTAACAATTTTTCAACTTTCGATGTTTGCGGCGGCTTTCCTGGGTGTTTTCTCGTTTTTCCTGCCCAATACACCTCCCAAACCAAGTTCGAACACCTCATTTGCGGATATACTCGGGCTTGATGCTTTCAAACTTTTCAAAGACCGGTCTTTTGCAATTTTCTTCATATCGTCTCTGCTGATCTGTATTCCTTTGTCATTTTACTATGCTATGGCAAACCCGTCTCTTACAGACTCGGGAATGACCAATGTTGAAAATAAAATGTCGCTGGGACAAGCTTCCGAAGTCATCTTTATGTTGCTGATTCCCTTTGCATTCAGTCGTTTTGGTGTTAAATGGATGTTGGTTGTGGGACTTATCGCCTGGATTGTCAGGTTCATCGGCTTCGGCTACGGCGACGCCAATAGTGAATGGCTGCTGTACCTCGCCATTGTGTTGCATGGGGTTTGTTACGATTTCTTTTTTGTTACCGGTCAGATTTATACGGATAGCAAGGCTGGTGAAAAATTCCGCTCTTCCGCTCAGGGGCTTATTTCAATAGCAACTTATGGAATCGGAATGGGAATCGGATCCTGGATAGCGGGCGTAGTGGCAGATATATATACTGTGGACGGTGTAAAGAACTGGACGAGCATCTGGATGGTCCCTGCAGGTATCGCAGCCGTAGTGCTCGTTTTATTTGTACTTTTCTTTAAAGACAACAAAGTAAAAGCTGCCTGATGAAATCTGTGCTGACGATTGGGTTATTGATCTTGTCCAATGCTTTTATGACAATGGCATGGTATGGTCACTTGAAATTCAAAGAACTTGGATGGTTCAGTAAGCTTGGACTGTTCTCGGTCATTCTTTTAAGTTGGGGGATTGCCCTGTTTGAATATTGTTTTCAAGTTCCGGCAAACCGCATAGGTTTCCGGGAAAATGGCGGTCCGTTCTCTTTGGTTGAGCTGAAAGTGATTCAGGAGGTGATCACGCTGGTAATATTTACGGTTTTCACTCTGCTGTTTTTCAAAACCGAGACTTTTCGCTGGAACCACGCAGTCGGGTTTCTTTTCCTGATACTGGCAGTTTATTTTATCTTCAAAAAATAGAAAAACCCTGTAAGATATCCATCAGAATCTTACAGGGTTTTTTATTTCAATATCAGTTTATCTCAATACCAATCGTCGTCGTCGCGATCACGGGTGTAGTCTGTTTTTTTGGAACCGCCTCCGCCTTTCTTGTACTCACCACGTCCAAACCGGTCGTTGTCAGACCTTGACTTTCCCCGATCGCCTCCGCCATGTCCGCGATCACTGCTTTTATAACGGTCTCCTCCGCCTCCATATCCTCCTCCGCTGTTGCCGCCACCGCTATATCCGCCGCCACCGCCACTATATCCGCCGCCGCCGCCGCTACTACTTCCACCACTATATCCGCTGCTGGATGGGCGATCGGTACTTCCTGTGCTGCTGCTTCCGCCATCCGGTCTTGGCCGGCTAAATCCTTCTCTTTTGAAATCACTTCTGGGAGCTCCGTTATCGCTTCTTGCTTCTTTTTTCTGCGACTCGTTCACTACCAGCGGCCTTCCATACATTTCTGCTCCGTTCAGTTGACTTATAGCCAGTTTTGCCTGCTCTTCATCGGGCATCTCTACAAACCCGAAACCTTTGCTTTGACGCGTAATTTTGTCAATGATGATTTTCGCGGAGCTCACTGTACCAAATTTTTCGAAAGCTTCACGCAGTTCGCTTTCCTTTAACTTAAAAGAAAGACTCCCAACAAAAATGTCCATGGAAACGCCTGTTTTTGATTGATTTTAGGTTATAAATATATTTATTTTAACTGATATGCTACAACACTGTTCTTCATGAACGTCGGAACATAAACAATTTTTTTAGCGGCATCATAGCCGATATCCGCAGAATTTGTCTTGTCAGCCGAGGTGTCCAGAAGTTTTTCAGTGGTACCGTCTGCTGTAACGTAATATACGACACCTGCCCAACAGGAAACGAGGTATTCGCCCGGCTTCACTTGCTCAATGCCGTCTGTGCTTTTATCCATGCCCTCGGCAACAACTGTAATCTTTTTGTCACTGCTCAGCTTTTTCAATGTTCCGCTGTCAGCAATCAATAGGTCCGAACCCACAGCCAGTAAACCATTGGGCCCGGTAAGATTTTCGAAATAGGTAGTGACCATTCCGTCTTTGAGCAAATGCACCTTCTTTGTTTGCGAATCTGAAACATAGAGGTTGCCTTTTGAATCAATGGTAATGTCGTTCAAAAACTTGGAGTCTTCAACCGCGTACTTTTTAAGGATTTTACCGGTTTTAACATCAATTTCAACAATATCGGTAATATCTGCAACATAAAGTTTTGAACCCGTCAGGCCCATTCCTTTAGGAGCGTTCAAGCCTGTCACCCAGTCCTTGGCAATGATCTTTCCATCCAGGCCAACTTTCGCAATTCCACCCTGGCCGTCTTTTTCACCAGCTTTCCCGTCAATCAGGGCCACATAAAGCAGTTTGCCCTGTGCGCTGTAAAGCACAGACTCAGGAATAGGCAGGGCAGCCTCAGATGCCCAAAGCTGGGTCAATGAATGTTGCGCCTGTAATGACGTTACGTTAAAGACAAATAAACATGCAGTGAAGAAAAGATGTTTGGATTTCATGATGGTCTGGTTTGAAACAGCGTAAAATTTAAGTCGAGCGATCGTTGATGTGAAATGCTTGTGTGGAGCGAGTCTTTGTGATTATTATATCAAAGCTAAATAAAAATGGCCTAACTGCTTGAACAGGTCACTTTTTAATTTTTTTAAATAAATCTTCCTGCCCGTTAAGTATGAAATTCCGGACGTGTGTACGGAAACGCATAATAAAAGCCCTGTCAAAACATTGACAAGGCTTTCATTAATAACTTAGTCTACAATTGTTATTTTTTCTTCGCTTTTTTCTTTGAGGCTTTGGGAGCGGGGGCGGCAGTTTCTTTGGTAAGATCCTTAATGCGGATGTTCCTGAAACGCAGCTCCGAACCATGCCCTAAAAATCCGAGGTGACCGGTGGTACGGCTAAGGCCCGGATGTTCGCGATGATCTGCGGTTCCGTTTTTACTGGCCTCGGCCAGGTCTCCGTCCAGGATCACGGTGCCGTTCAGGGTAACTTTGATCTTGGATCCCTGCACACGGACTTCTTCATAATTCCACTCGCCCAGCGGTTTCAAAAAGCCTCTTTTCGCAGGGATAATGCCATAGGCGGATCCGTGGTACTGATATTCTTTAAGATCTTTGTAAATATCAGCGTCGTTATCCAGGATCTGGATTTCAGTTCCGACGTAAGCTGCGTCGCCTTCCAGAGGCGTCCTGATACCGAGTCCATTATTTGCGCCCGGGGTAAGCTGGAACTCAAAACGGAAATCAAAATCGCTGTATTCGTCTTTTGTATACAAATTGCCTTTTCCGCCTTTTTTCGGATCAACAGCCATTTCGCCGTTGTCAATGAAATAATCCGTTTTGTTGCCGATCCATTCAAACATATTGGTACCGTCGAACAGGACTTTGAACCCGTCGGCTTTTTCGGCTTCCGGTAGCGTAAATTCCTGACGGGGGATCTCGCGGACGTAGATGTCACGGTAGTAGATCAGGTCGCCATGTGCCTGCAATTCAAGCTGTTCTTTTGCAAAAATAGGAAGGTTGCGGTCCCAGTAATTTTCCAGCACCACATCACTGACCACATTGACTCCGTTCAGATCAACCGAAACCCGGTCACCGATCATGGTAATATGAAACGTATTCCACTCTCCCACGGCATTGTCCGCGACCTGTGTGGGTTTGCTTGGGTTTTTCTGATTGTTATACAATCCTCCTGAACCAACCTGCGCACCTACCGACACCCTTGAAGTATCCCAGATTTGTACCTGCGGCGTTCCACGAAGATATATTCCTGCATCGCCTTCTTTCTGGATTTTCCAGTCAACATACATTTCAAAGTCACCGTATTGTTTTACAGTAGCGAGGTTATCGCCATGTCCCGAAAATACCAGGTCGCCATCTTTCGCATACCAGTCTTTCTTGGCAGCTTCGTCTGCTTTTTTCTGTTTTGCGGCCAAAGTATCTGGGCTCATTTTGCCACGTGCTATCGGGTTTTCAACCAAACCTTTCCAGCCGGTGATATCTTTTCCGTTGAACAAAGAAACAAAACCATCGCCTGCTGGCATCTCTGCCAGATGTTTGCGGATAGATTCTTTTTGATATTCAGCATCCTGGCCTTTCAAAACAGAGGATGTTTTGGTCAGCAGTTCACGAATCTCGGTACCATAAATGCCTTTGTTTGAAAGTGCGATCGACATCACAGCCTGAGCAGCAGCCTGCTGAATACCGGCATTCGAGTTGTCAAGATATCTTCCTGCGAACAACAATGCATTGAAAGTCCGGTTGCGTGACAGTTCTTTCAGTATGGCTTCTTTCTGAGCATCAGTTTTGGCAAGTGCCATCGCCTCACGAAGCATGATTACCTTGTTTGCAGGTGTTTTTGTCGATTTTGTTGCCGCTGAGACGTATCCTGTCAGCGCAGCATTGAAATCGTCAGCATCAGAAGTTTTCCCGGCTATGGCAAGCAATTCGTTTGCCGCACTTGCATCGGTCCAGGCAGATAATGCACGGATGGCAGCTTTTTTCCCTGCAGCGTCACTGTTGTTAAAGGCGGAAACTACGGATGCCAATGCTTTTTTGCCACCGATACTAGCCAGAACAGCCAGGTAATGTGCCTGCTTTTCGGTAGGGGATCCCTGCATTTGTTTCAATATAAGATCGCTTTGAGCAACTGCATTTCCCGAGCCTTTCACCGCGACGCTGATTGCGCTTTGTACAGCAGTAATTTCGTCACCGCTGTTTACAGTGTTCAGCAAAGCAAATAGTTGTGGAAGATCATTGCTGGTAGCGAGTGATTTCAAGGCGCTGAACGACGATTTCTTTACTTCCGCATTAGTGCTCGTCAGAAACTTGGAGACAACATTTAGTTTTGAACTAGCAGCCCTTGCAGCCAGAACGTCAATAACTGCGGGTTGGGCGGCTGCGGGTAACGCAGGCAAAGCCGTAGCAAGCTGATCTGCAAGTCCATCGCCTTTGATGGTTAAAAGACTGCTTTTAACAGCTTTGATATCGTCCGCGTTTCCGGTTTTAAGTATTGTGATGAGGTTAGCAATACTGCTTTCCTGTCCTATTCTTCCGGACGCCCATATTGCAGCCAGTTTCACTTTGCTGTCTTTTGAGCTCAAAGCTTTCAGGACAGCACGCAGCGCGTCTTTGGATTGCGCATGACCCAGCATGGTAATGATTTCAGCCTGAACCTCTGGTTTTGCTTTTTTCAGCGCATTCAGCCAGGGCGTCGTGCCGTCGGCCATCAGGTAATGTTGCCCGAGTTTCAAAGCTGCTGCGCGGTATTGCGCATCGGTGCTTTCCATTGCTTTTACCAAAACCGGTACACTTTCGCGTTTTTTGATATCTGAATAGACTTTCAAAGCCGAAGCGCGCGTCGCGGTCTGCTTGGCATCAGGCGTATTTTTAATCAATTCCAAAGCTGCTTTTTCAGCGATAGAAGCATTTCCGTTTTCTGCGAGACGCACGAGGTATTTTAAATAAACTGCTGTTGCATCCGCCTCATCATATCCGTAGGCCACTTTTTGGGCAGCACTTGCCAGGATACTTTCTGAAGAAGGTACGCCGATTTCAGACAATGCATAAACACTCACCTTGCGTAAAGTTACGTCGGCACTTGCGGCTGTTTTTTCAATTGCTCCGGCAGCTTCTCTGTAGCGGCTTTCTCCAAGTGCTTCCGTGATGGCTATCTGATTGGCGCCCTTGGCGCTACTCAATGCCTGTAACAATGCAGCTCCGGCAGCGGGCGAACCTATTCTGGCCAACGCTCTTGAAGCGGGGCTACCCAGTCTTTCGTCGGTCAGATAGGATTTTAGTACCTCTACCGATTCATCTTTTCCAACGGTCTGCAACTGGTAGATCAGGAAATTCTTGCTGTCGGGATCATTTACTTTGGACAATGCTTCTCCGTATGCTTCCGCAGCCGTTTTTCTTAAAGCTTCTTTTCCTGCCTGGGAAGCATAGTAGGTAAAGCCACCCAGCGCATACTGGATTTTAGTATTGTCGCCTTGTCCGAGAGGTTTCAGCATGGAGGCGATATGTACCAATCCCGGCTTGCCGAGGGCTGCGAGGTCGTCCATATTCTTTTTAAGGCCTGCTGCGTTTTCGGATGGCAAATGTGCCAGCAGATCGTTGGCCTTCGTGGCAAGCATCTGATCAGTTTGGGCCATCCCCTGAACTGTAATCAGGAAGAGGGCCAGTAAGGTGTATATGTTTCTTTTCATTTGGGGTATGGCCGTCGGCTGTCTGCTTTCAGCAATTAGCTTTTAGAAATTTCGGTTTAATGAATGTTACGGATTACGGTTAAATCGTCCAGGGGCCGCGCATGGGCTGGTTGATCAGGCGGTTGGCGCCTTCATCATCGATGAATTCCTGTTTTTCGGGATCAAATTTCAGCGAACGTCCCAGTCTCAGTGCCGCCAGTCCCAAGTTAACAATGGTACATGAGCGGTGGCCGTTTTCTTCATTCAACGCGAATTTCTTCCGGTTTTTTACAGCATCCACAAAATCGGTTACCTGCGGTTCGGGATCAGGGAATGCTGCCAGCTTTCTTTCCAGATCAGGGATATCTGACTGGAAATTCGGATAAAGTTTGCCTTTCGGTCCTTCGATATATGCCACGTTTTCATCCTTTGCCTCACCGTCGAGAACGATCTGGCAACCATCTGCATAAGTGTACGTGATCCTGCGCCAGGTGCCTACTGCTTCGGTATGCTGCTGGGGGGCATCAATTTCAACACTTACGGGGCTGGTGTCGTCTTTGCCCAGGAAGTATTGGATCGGGTCAATGTAATGCTGGCCCATATCCCCTAGTCCGCCGCCATCATAATCCCAATACCCGCGGAACGTCTGGTGCACGCGGTGCTCACTATACGGCTTGTAAGGAGCTGGCCCGAGCCACATATCGTAATCCAGCTCCGCAGGGACTTGCTGGGGAACGTTATTCGTTTTTCCTACCCAATAAAATTTCCAGTCGAAACCGGTATGCTTGCTCACCGTAACCTTCAAAGGCCAGCCCAGCAATCCACTCTGAACCAACTTTTTAATAGGTTTTACAGTGGTTTTCATTCCATAAAAATTATCCTCAAACCTGAACCACGTATTTAGCCTGAAAATCCTTCCATGCTGCTGAACGGCTTCTACCAGACGCTTGCCTTCCCCGATTGTGCGGGTCATCGGCTTTTCACACCACACATCTTTGCCGGCACGTGCTGCATCGGCCGCAATGATACCATGCCAGTGGGGAGGGGTCGCAACGTGTACAATATCCACTTCAGGAAGCTGGATCAGCTCGCGGTAATCGGAAAAGGTTTTTACACCTTTATCCACCATACCTACGGCAATATCCAGGTGTTTTTTATCAACATCACAAAGCGCAACTACTTTTGTTCCGGCATAAGGAATATGGCCGCGGCCCATGGAGCCCACTCCCACAATTGCTTTGGTCAGCTGGTCGCTGGGTGCGATAAAGCCTTTCCCCAGAACGTGACGCGGAACAATGGAAAATGTAGCCAGCGTAGCCAGAGAACCTTTGATAAAGCTTCTTCTGGACGCAGAAATGCCTTTCTTTTCTTTCATTAGTCAAGGAAATTTAGGATAGTAAATTTTGTTATTAAGTGGTCGTGAAATTATGACAATATTTATAATGTAACAAAGGCGGATTGGGGTTGCGATTATTAATTTCAGTAATCCCTTTATAATGAAACAGGAATTCCCGTTTCTTTCCTATGCGGCTTTGTTATTCGCACAGTTGCATTAAAATACCGATAGATAATATTACAAAGGGATATTTCCGTGCTTCTTTCTCGGGCGCACATCTACTTTGTTTTCCAGCATTTCAAAAGCTCTGATCAGCTTTTCCCTTGTCTGTTCAGGGTAAATGACTTCATCGATATAGCCCCGGTGTGCGGCGCGGTAGGGATTGGTGAATTTTTCTGTGTAGTCTTCTATTTTCTCGCGCAGTTTTTCTTTCGGATCTTCTGCTTCGGCGATTTCTCTCTTGAAAATAATCTCCGCAGCTCCGCTGGCACCCATTACGGCGATTTCGGCGGTAGGCCAGGCGAAATTCAGGTCCGCGCCGATGTGCTTGGAGTTCATTACATCATACGCGCCTCCGTAAGCTTTTCTGGTTATGACGGTTACGCGGGGGACAGTTGCTTCGCAAAAAGCATACAGAAGCTTCGCTCCGTTGGTAATAATGCCGTTCCATTCCTGATCGGTGCCGGGGAGGAAACCGGGAACGTCTTCCAATACAAGAAGCGGAATATTAAAACTGTCACAAAACCTGACAAACCGGGCTGCTTTCTGGCTTGAATGAATATCCAGGACGCCAGCGAGAACAGCCGGCTGGTTGGCGACGATCCCGATGCTGCGTCCGGCAATGCGGCTGAAACCCACTACAATATTTTCAGCAAAATTTTGGTGTACCTCAAAAAAACTGTCAGGATCGCAAATTTCGCTGATAACTTCGCGCATGTCATAAGGCTGATTTGCGTTGTCCGGAATAATCGTATTGAGGCCGGGCCGCAGCTCGTTTTGTGGTTCATAAGCAAGGCGGGGAGCTTCGTCTTCGCAATTTTGAGGTATGTAGCTCAGCAGTTTCTTTACAGCAATGAGGCACTCGACCTCATTGGGAGACACAAAATGAGTTATTCCCGATTTGGTAGCATGTGTCATGGCACCTCCCAGTTCCTCCGATGTGACTTCTTCATGCGTTACGGTTTTTACCACGTTGGGGCCCGTCACAAACATGTAGCTTGTGTTCTCAACCATCAGGATAAAATCGGTTATCGCGGGCGAATATACGGCGCCACCGGCACAGGGGCCCATTACTGCCGAAATCTGAGGGATGACACCGGAAGCCAATGTATTTTTATAAAAAATATCAGCATATCCCGCCAGGGAAAGTACACCCTCCTGAATGCGCGCACCACCTGAATCATTCAGTCCGATGATCGGTGCGCCGTTTTTCATGGCCAGATCCATCAGCTTGCAGATCTTCTCGGCATGCGTTTCTGACAGTGAGCCGCCAAAAACAGTAAAATCCTGCGCAAAAACATAGGTTAACCTGCCATTGATTTTGGCATAACCCGTCACTACGCCATCGCCCAGGTAATGCTCCTTATCGAGACCAAAGTCTTTGCTTCTGTGCATTACAAACTTGCCGATTTCCTCAAATGAACCTGGGTCGACCAGAACAGCAATACGCTCGCGGGCAGTTAGTTTTCCTTTCGCATGTTGTGCTTTGATCCGCTTTTCCCCCCCTCCTGAATTCGCCTCGGCATTTTTTAAATCCAGTAATTCTTTTTTTGAAGTCACGGCTGGTACTGATTCCATGTAATACGGACGATATGGTTACATTTGTTTTTGAACAGGTCATAAATATAGTGTCATTTTTACTGATTCGGGAAATTATTGCATTCATATGAGGCAGATCGGATGGAGCGTCCATTTTGTATTTTGGTTTCTTTTTGTTTTTGAAGAAACCGCTCATGCGCAGTCTATCGGAGGCAAAAGCAGGCTTGATTTCCTACAGTTGCCGACGCAGGCGAAGAGTACCGCATTAGGTACCAACCATCTTACAATTGGCGGTAATGACCCTGCGATTTTTCTGCAAAATCCTGGCCTCCTTGATTCCACCAAATCCAATAATGTATCACTCAATCTGATGCCCTATCTGGCTGATACCAAATTCCTGAACCTGGCTTATGCCAAACGTTTACAGAAATCGTCGGGGACCTGGGCCGTGGGACTTCAGTATCTGAACTATGGCACTATGGTTGAAACCGACGACATTGGCAATGTTATCGGGGAATTCAGGGCGGCAGATTATGGGCTGTCGGCAGGATACGGGCATACGCTCGGTGCATTTACGCTCGGCGGTACAATAAAGGTGGTAGGGGCTTCTGTGGAAGCCTATAACACCTGGGGCCTTGCGCTGGATTGGGGCGGGGTTTTCAAACATCCCCGTGAGGATATGACGATCGGTTTTGTAGTTAAAAACATAGGGTTTTTAAAACAGAACTATACCGGCGCCACCACGCCGCAGCTTCCGCTCGACATACGCGCAGGGATTACTTTCAAGCCGGAATATATGCCTGTCCGGGTTTCGGTGACAGCGCACCATTTGAATAAATTCGATATGGTTTATAATGACCCCGCCTTGTTTTTTACCTATGATATCAATGGGAACAGGATCCCCAAAAAAACCGGGCTGGCAGAAAAACTGACCAGGCATCTTGCATTAGGCGCCGAAGTATTGATCCATCCCAGTTTCAGGATTTTGCTCGGTTATGACCATCTCAGAAGGCAGGAGCTAAGGTTAACCGACAGGGGTGCTCTTGCTGGATTTTCGTTCGGAGCGTGGCTGCGCATCAAAAGATTTGAAGTAGGGTATGGCCGGGCACAATATGTCCCCGGCTTTGGAAGCAGTTCATTGTCCATCGTTATGAACCTGAAAAACGGATTTGTCCGAGAACCGATCACAGTTTCTCGCCCGATAAAATGATTGCTAATCCATCACTTTTCCTTTGGACAGGCGCAATGTTTTTGTGACGCAGCCGGGGATTTCCTCCGGGTAATGGGATACATAAATCAAAGTTCTTTCCGGCGTGTCACAAATGGCATCGACTACCGATTTAAAGTACTCGATAGCCTCGGTGTCCAATCCCTGGCAAGGTTCGTCGAGGATCAGCAGCGGTGGATTTTTCACAAGTGCCCTGGCCAGGAGTACCATTCTTTGCTGGCCTTTTGAGAGTTGGGAGAAATCTTTTTCAATGAGGTCGTGGACGTGTAAAAGCTCGGCAACTTCATGCACCCGTTCAATTTGGGTATCACTGAGTTTCTTGAAAAATACACCGGTAGCATCAAAAAAACCGGAAGCGATTGTTTTGAAGACCGTTGTATTACGGGGGAAATAGAGATGCAACTCCGGTGATACGTGCCCGATCTTCTGTTTGATATCCCATATTGAAGCGCCGACGCCGCCTCTTTTTCGATCAAATAAATCAAAATCGTTCGCGAAGCGCTGCGGATTGTCCGCGGTGATGATGCTCAGTAATGTGGATTTTCCCGAACCGTTAGCTCCCGACAATGCCCATTTCTCCCCCTTCGCAATTTTCCAGTTTATATGATCCAGAATCAGCTGGTCGTGATAGATAACTTTCGTATTGCGGAGATCGATGGCGTATTGAAATGCAGTGAATTCCGGCTGGCCGAAATGCGATAATTTTTCCGGGTCGGGCTTTGGATAGGCTTTTTCATGGGTGATTTTGTGTTGAAAATCGGCCACCGCATATTTTGCCTCAATCCTTCCCGATTTCATTTCTAAAACATGGGTAATACAGGGGGGGATTTCTGTGGCTGTTGTAGCCATGATAATCATTACACCGGATTCGGACAATTGTGTAAGTGCCCCCCGCAATACCGCTCTGGAATGTACATCCAGCCCGCTGAATGCATTGTCCAGCATCAGAACTTTCGGGTTTTTCAATAGTGATTTTGCTAAAAGCATCCGCCGGGTTTCTCCGTTGGAAAGTGTCACAAACGGGTGATCCAGCAAATGTGTGATGGAGAGTAGCTCGCTTACTTGTGCAAGATTTTCGTCAGATACTTTCGACGGAGCCAGCTTAACAGAATTATCATTGACGGTTCCCACAGGTTTAAGCTGATCGGTCAGGATGGCCTTTACCGTCGGTGCTCTTTCCGCTTCATAGGCATGAAACCGCTGCTGGTAATACTCTGCGCCGCCGCTGACGATCCGGTTGAAGGAGTAGTCGTTGGACACAAGTTCAATGGTATCGCGGAGAGGCCCGTTAAATGAATAGCTGATTTTGCCCTTCCATACCGGCCATTTCCCTGCAATGATATCAAGCAAGATAGTTTTTCCTGCGCCATTAGGGCCCACGACGGCCCAGTTTTGAATGGGTTCAATTTCCCAGTTTATATCGGATAATACGGTTGTATCATATTTGCGGACGGAAATATTGTCGAGGGATATTGAGGACATGGTAAGCAATGATCAGTGGAAAGGCAAATATTGAAAGTTTCGGTTAAAAGAGAAAAAATGAAACCGGCTTTCAACTTAAAACTGACCAGACTACGGATTATGATGTGTAAGTCGAAGATATTTGCCCGGCATGGAGAAGGTGTTTCAAGTAATGGCCGGGTCAAAAAAAGGGTTTACGGACGCTATGTATCCGTAAACCCGAAGCGTTTATTGATGAATTTCGAGGTTAAATTCCTTAACCATTGTAGTAGTGAATGCAGAAAGATCATCTGTTGTTCTGCTGGTTACCAGTCCGTTGTTGGTTACCACGTCCTGGTCAATCCAGATAGCACCTGCATTTTCAAGGTCGTGTTTTATTGCGACGTAGGAAGTCAGAGTGCGGCCCAGAACCACATCGGCATCTATTAAAATCTGCGGTCCATGACAAATTGCGGCCACTGGTTTGTGGGCCATAAAAAACGACTTTACGAATTCAATGGCTTTATGACTGATCCTCAATGCATCCATTCCAAGTACTCCTCCGGGGAGCAGCAGTGCATCGTAATACTCGGCGCGAGCGAGATCCAATGGAACGTCCACCTTATGCTTTTCGCCCCAGTCCAGATGATTCCATCCTCTGACAGAATCTTTATTAGGAGAGATTACATGAGTGGTAGCTCCATTCTGATTTAGGACTTTTCTGGGGCAAGTCATTTCAACCTGCTCAAATCCATCGGCAACTAATATTGCAACTTTGAATGAATTTAGTGATTGTTCCACGTTATGATTTGTACAGGTATAGGTTAGATTATTTGATTAAATAATTGTACAAAAAATATGCCAAAAGAAAGAAACCCCTAAACGGCTCTTTTTCAATACCAATCGTAGCAGAGCATCCACAGGTTGGGATTCGTGATTTTCGGGTACTTCTCACCAACAAAAAAAACAGGAGCGATCTATGAGATGCTCCTGTTTTATAACTATTTCCGGATTCTTATATTTCTACTCCTCCTACATTCTCAAATATCAGATCACCTTGGGAATTAAGTTCCATCATGATCACAGAGTCTTTGGCAACCTGTCCGCTGAGGATTCCTTTGGAGAGCTCATTAAGGATTTTCCGTTGTAAAACCCTTTTCAGAGGTCGCGCTCCAAAAGCAGGATCAAAACCATCTTCGCCCAGCTTGGTCAGCGCTTCGTCGGTAGCATCAAGCGTAATACCTTGTTCTTTCAGCATTTTCTGAATTCCTTTGAACTGGATATCCACGATCTTGCGGATGTTGCTCATTGTTAAAGGCTCAAAAAGAACAATTTCATCAATACGGTTTAGGAATTCCGGCCTTACCGACGCTTTGAGGAGGTCGAGCACCGCTTGTTTGGCTTCTTCAACGATCAAAGTATGGTTCCAGCCTTCGTCCTCCGCGAATTTCTCCTGGATGATATGGCTGCCTATATTGGACGTCATGATAATGATCGTGTTCTTGAAGTTGGCTACCCTGCCTTTGTTATCAGTCAGCCTTCCCTCATCCAATACCTGTAAAAGTATGTTCCAGACGTCAGGGTGCCCTTTTTCTATCTCATCAAGCAGGATCACACTATATGGTTTCCGGCGCACGGCTTCTGTAAGCTGGCCGCCTTCATCATATCCGACATACCCCGGAGGCGCTCCCACCAGCCTGCTTACGGCATGACGTTCCTGGTATTCGCTCATATCGATCCTGACCATGGCATTTTCGTCATTGAACAAATATTCGGCAAGTGTTTTTGCCAATTCAGTCTTGCCCACCCCGGTTGGTCCAAGGAACAAGAAGCTTCCTATCGGACGTTTCGCATCCTGCAAACCTGCACGGCTACGGCGTACGGCATCGGAAACTACCTCTATCGCTTCATTCTGGCCTGCTACGCGCTGATGCAAATGAGCTTCAAGTTGCAGCAGTTTCTCACGGTCACTCTGAAGCATTTTGCTTACAGGTATTCCCGTCCATTTGGCTACAACCTCAGCAATGTCCTCGGGCGTGATTTCTTCCTTCATGAGGCTTTGCGGATCTTCTGATTTCTGAAGTTCCTCCAGCTTGCTTTGTACCTCCGGGATCCGTCCGTAGCGTATCTCTGCTACCTTGCCAAAATCACCGGAACGCTCGGCCTGCTCTGCCTCGAGGCGCAGTTGTTCAGTCTGTTCTTTTAAAGTCCTTACCTCGTTTACCTTGCCTTTTTCATTTTCCCACTGGGCCTGAAGCGCGTTTCTTTCATCGTTCAGATCGGCAATTTCTTTGTTAAGAACAGTTTCTTTATCCTTGTTGTTTTCCCGGCGTATCGCCTCCCGCTCAATTTCGAGCTGCATGATCTTACGGTTCAGCTCATCCAGTTCCTCAGGCACGCTGTCCATTTCAAGGCGTAATTTTGAAGCGGCTTCATCCATCAGGTCAATGGCTTTATCCGGCAGGAAACGGTCGCTGATATACCTGTTGGAAAGCTCGACCGCGGCAATTACGGCGTCATCCTGAATGCGGACACCATGGTGAAGTTCATATTTCTCCTTGATACCACGTAAGATGCTGATAGCGTCAGGAATATCCGGTTCATTGACCATAACAGCCTGGAAGCGACGTTCTAAAGCTTTGTCTTTTTCCATGTACTTCTGATATTCCTTCAACGTGGTAGCGCCGATTGCGTGCAGTTCACCACGTGCAAGCGCAGGTTTCAACAAGTTTGCGGCATCCATGGCGCTTTCGCCCCCACCGCCTGCACCGATCAGGGTATGGATTTCATCAATAAAGAGTACGATCTCGCCTTCGGAGTCCGTCACTTCTTTGATTACCGCCTTAAGACGTTCTTCAAACTCACCCTTATATTTGGCACCCGCGATCAGCAACCCCATATCCAGGGAAGCAATGATCTTGGACTTCAGGTTTTCGGGTACGTCGCCTTGAACGATTCTCTGCGCAAGGCCTTCTACAATTGCTGTTTTACCTACTCCAGGTTCACCCAGGAGAATAGGATTGTTTTTGGTCCGGCGGCTCAATATCTGAAGTACCCGCCTGATTTCTTCGTCCCTGCCAATCACCGGGTCGATTTTCCCTGCTTTGGCAAGTTCATTTAAATTTTTGCTGTATCGTTCCAATGAACGGTATTTCGCTTCTGCGTTTTGATCTTTCACGGGGTTGTTTTTTCCTCTAAGTTCTTTGATTGCGTTAATCAGTTCCTTGTCTTTAAATCCTAACTCTTTCATGAGAGAAGCTGTGGAGTCTTTTCCGCCAAGAATCCCCAATAAAAGCAACTCTATGCTAATGAATTCGTCACCGAACTCTTTGAGATAGTTTTGTGCTTTGCCCGTTGCCGCAGCCATATCATTACCCAGATAAGGCTGGCCTCCGCTTACTCTCGGATAACCGTCAAGTATTTTTTGCAAGCGGGTATTTAAAATTTCAGGGCTTATATTCAGTTTGTTGAGAAGAAATAACGAAGTATTCGGATCCTCTTCCAGAATTGATTTGAAAACATGTCCTGTTTCGATGGCCTGTTGCTGGTTACCCTGGGCCATTTGCGCAGCGTGCTGTATAATTTCCTGCGCCTTGATTGTATATTGGTTAAAATTCATGGCGTTAATTGCTAAGTTGGTTCGTATAAGTTTTACAAAAACTACGTACCGGAAGATTAAACCGGAAATTTTGACGGGTTTTTACTGATTTTGCAAACTGAAGTGTCATTTCGTCAGGAAGGGCTATTGGTTATGTACCTTCATGAAGGGCCAAGTATAGTGCTGCCGGATGTGCAAGTACGTAACAACAAAAAGCCGCAAAGAATCTCTTCATGCGGCCTTTTGTTAACATTAAATTGACTTTTTACAGGTCAGTTTGCGTTTTCAATAAGTCTTCCATTGTTTCACGTCTTCTAACCATTCTTGCCTTCCCATTATCAATCAAAACCTCTGCGGGCCGGAAGCGTGTGTTGTAGTTTGAGCTCATGGTAAGGCCGTAGGCACCTGCATTGGCAAAAGCCAGAATATCTCCCTGCTTTACTTCCGGCAGCTGACGGTCGGAAGCGAAGGTATCCGTTTCGCAAATGTAACCTACCACATTATAGGGTTTCAATTCTCCCGAGGGATTCGAAACATTCAGGATATGGTGGTAAGAGCCGTACATCATAGGCCTGATGAGGTGGTTCAGCCCGGAATCTACGTGAACGAAATTCCTTGCGGGATCTTCCTTCACGACAGTAACTGTTACAAAAAGATGGCCGGATTCACTCACCAGAAACTTGCCCGGTTCAAACCAGAGTTGCAGGTCTCTGCCATACTCTTTACAAAATGTATTGAAGCGTTCAGAGATTTTATTTCCCAATAACTCCATATCCGTAACAGCATCGCCGGGCAGATAAGAAACTTTAAATCCACCTCCCAGGTCAATGATTTCCAGATCGGGGAAATGTTTTGCGGTTTCAAAAAGAATATCGGCAACTTTCAAAAACGGCTCCGCGTCTTTGATATCCGAGCCGGTATGCTGATGTAATCCGATGATCCGGATGCTGTATTTTTTTACTACTTCCAGGATTTGGTCCAGCAACAATACTGAAATGCCAAACTTGGAATCGGCATGCGCCGTCATGATTTTGGCGTTTCCGCCGGCTGCAACATTGGGCTTGATCCTTATGAGACAAGGTTTTGTGTTTCCGTACGTCTGCCCGAACCATTCAAGAAGCGGGATGCTGTCCACATTCACAATAGCTCCTGCTTCCACGGCAGCTCTTACTTCTTCGAAAGGCACGCCACTGGGCGTAAATGTGATCTGGTTACCTTCGTACCCGGCCAGTTTGCCCATTTCAAATTCACCGGGAGAAACCACGTCCAGTTCCACCCCGATTTCCCGCATCAGGCGTAAAACGGCAAGATTGGTATTGGCTTTACAGGCATATTTGATCTTCATGTTGATCCCCGCAAAAGCATGCATAAGTTCCGCTGCTTTTCTCCGTATCGTGGCCCCGTCGTAAACGTAAAGCGGGCTGCCGTACTGTTCGGTCAATTGAACAGGGTCGATCCCCTGAATTGTATAAGTATTTTGATCTGTCAGTTGCATTTTGAAATGGTAATGGAAAACGGATAGTTAAGTTGGGATATCAGCGGCAGTATTTATCAAGATAAATTTCCATTTCCTTTTGTAAGCTTTGCGCCTCTGCCTTTGCCTTTTCTGCAAAATCCCGCCCGTTTCCGGCATAAATAATACTCCTGGACGCATTCACCAGCAATCCGCATCTGTCGTTCATTCCGTATTTGGAAACTTCTTCGAGGCTTCCGCCCTGAGCGCCCACACCAGGTACCAGTAAGAAATGCTGTGGTATGATTGTCCTGATTTTTTCAAATTCAGAAGCCTGGGTTGCGCCCACTACATACATCATCCGTTCGTGACCGGCCCAGGTTTGGGAAGTTTTCAAAACCTGTTCGTATAAAGGCATTCCGCCGGTTTCCAGTCGCTGAAAATCACCACTTCCCGGATTGGATGTTAAGGCAAGAAGGATAACCCATTTGTCTTTGAATTCGAGGAAAGGAGTAACGGAATCGCTTCCCATGTAAGGAGCTACCGTCACCGCATCAAAGTCGAGGCCGGACGAATCAGGTTCAAAAAACGTCCTGGCATATAATCCGGATGTATTTCCGATGTCCCCGCGTTTCGCGTCGGCAATCGTAAAGTGGGTTTTCGGGATGTACTCGATGGTTTTCTGCAGGCTCTCCCAACCCTTTAAGCCTGATGCTTCGTAAAAAGCGATATTGGGTTTGTAGGAAACGCAATAGTCTGCCGTAGCATCTATGATCTGCTTGTTAAACTCAAAAACGGGATCTTTTTCAGACAGTAAATGAGCAGGTATTTTTCTTAAATCTGTATCCAGACCGACACATAAATATGATTTCTTTTGTGATATCTGGTCGAAGAGTGCTTCGTATGTCATGATTTTGCAAATAATGCGCCGAAATTACAACCTCTATCAATAGATTCATAAATTTGCGTCAAGATTAAGCTTAGCTTATACCAACCAGAGAAAAAATAATTTTATGCAGATTCGAAAAAGTGCTATTGCCGGTTTAGTAGAAATTTTTCCTCGTGTTTTTGAAGATGAGCGCGGAATGTTTTTTGAATCTTATAATGAACAGCTTTTTAAAACACTCGGCTTACCGACTAATTTTGTTCAGGACAATCAGTCATTTTCCAAAAAAGGAGTTGTTCGCGGGCTGCATTTTCAGAAAGCCCCTTTCGCACAGGGTAAGCTGGTGCGCGTCATTACGGGAAGGGTTTTGGATGTAGCAGTCGATGTCCGTCCTGATTCGCCAACTTTCGGTCAGCATGAAATCTTCGAACTTCGCAGCGATACTAACAATATCGCATATATCCCGGAAGGTTTTGCGCATGGTTTTGTAGCGCTGGAAGACACTGTATTCAGTTACAAGTGCACCAATGTTTATAATAAAGAATCGGAATCCGGTATACTTTGGAATGATCCTGATCTTGGAATTAACTGGGGAGTTGAAAATCCTATCGTTTCGGAAAAGGATGTGATATTACCGACCTTCAGGTCGCTTTTTGATGGTTTGAAAGTCAAAATCTGAGGAGTTCGGAAAGGGAGAAAGAAGCGATTTTTTTCTCCCTTTTTGTGAATGTTTCATTTTTCAAACAGTTCTTCTACTGCCTTGGATGCCACTTTTCTTGCGGATCCGGGGTTTTGGCCGGTAATCAGGCGTTCATCCATTTCAATAAATTCGATAAAGGGGATCATTGATTTCGTAAAATGCGCCCCCCGTTCTTTCAATTTGTCTTCCAGATAAAAAGGTACCTCGCTGACAAAACTCATTAACGTTTCTTCTACGTTGGAAAAACCCGTCAGGTATTTATCCTGGATCAGCCAGGATCCGTCTGACAGCTGCACATTCAGCAATCCGCATACACCGTGGCATACGGCGGTTACCAAACCGTTTCGCTCGTAAATATTCTTTGTAATCTCTTGTAATTCAGTATTTTCAGTGAGGTCCCACATGGCCCCGTGCCCACCTGCAAAGTAGATAAGCCGGTAATCAGCAGTATGGATTTCTGAAGGTTTTAACGAATTTTTCAGCTTCTCCCGGAAAACACTGTCTTCCCAATATGTCGCATTGTATTCATCTTTCAAGTCAAAGCTTCGCTCATCGATCGGGATTTCTCCGCCAAGAGGACTCACGATATCAATCATGATTCGCCTTTTTATCATTACATCATAAAAATGGGTTAATTCACTTAACCATAAACCCGTTTTGGCTGTCTTGGTCGGGTAGGTACTATGATTGGTGCAGACGATAAGGATTTTCATAGCATTGTGCCGGAATATAAGTCTGGAAAGATACTGGAAATGATGTAAATGTAGGCAGACAAATCCCGGTTGAAAGCTATAATAATTGATTTTTGTAGGCAAAAGCTACTGCGGCGGCGGTGGTTTTTGTACCTGTTTTTTCCAGGACACGCAGACGGTGCCCCTCGACAGTACGAATGCTGATAAAAAGTTTTTCGCTGATTTCGGCTGTTGAAAAGCCGTCACATATCAGTTGCAGCACCTCTTTTTCTCTGGCAGATAAGGCTACATTGCATGCATTCGGGAAGAAAGGATGCTTATTGGGCTGGCGGTTCACCATTTTTCGGTGCATTGCCTTGGATACGAAGTCATTGTAGTAAAATCCGTCTTCGGCTACCCGGCGTATTGCCTTTTCAACTTCGTCGGGACTGGTATCTTTTAGCAGATAACCCTGAACACCTTTTTCCAGCATGTGAATAACAAAACGGTCTTCGTTATACATGGAGACGACGATCACCTTAATATTCGGGAAACGTTCGAATGCTGCCTCGGTTGCCTGAATTCCGTCCATAACGGGCATCTGGAGGTCCATAAAAACAATATCCGGCGTGTTAGTCGGCAGGCGGTCAAGGAGTTCCTGGCCGTTTGCAGCTTCCAGAATAAACTCAAAGTCAGGGATTCCGCTCAGCATCGAGATGAATCCTTTTCTGAACAATTCGTGATCGTCCGCAATTCCTAATTTGAGGGTTGTCATAATTGGTTAAATATTCACCCGTTCCCTACGAAAAGGATGCAAAGGTTCTGGTTTACTATCTGATACAGGCATCACGGGAATCTGCACGAAAGCTCTGGATCCTCCTTTTTCAGGCTTTTCGTATTGAACGGTTCCGTTTACGATGGCAAGCCTGCTTTCAATTCCGAGCAATCCCAGGCCTGCAAGGTTGCTTTCTTTAATTTTATCGGGATCAAACCCTACACCGTTGTCTATCACACGGAGATCAATAAGCACATCATTAATTTCCAGGTTGATATCGATTCTCGAGCAACTGGCATGTTTGATGGCGTTGTTGACAAGCTCCTGTATAATGCGGTAGATAGTCAGTTCCAGTTTCTGTCCCTGGCGCGGAAATTCCTCGGGGCTGGCATGGAACGAGATAGCCAGTTTGTTGCCTTCTTCAAGTTTATGAACAAATTCTCCCACCGCCTCCAGAAGTCCGAACCTTTCCAGTGTCGTGGGCACGAGGTCTCTTGTGATACGGCGGACATGCAGGATCGTTTCTTCAACCAGGGACTGTGACTTTCGCATGATCTGGTCGTCTTTTTCATTCCCGTAATTTTCTACCATTTTGCTGAGCTGGTTAAGACTGAGCTTTGTGAGAGAAAGCATGGTGCCGATATCATCGTGCAAATCCTGTGCAATGCGGCGTCTTTCAGTTTCTTCTGAGTTCAGGGCAGTGTCGAGGAGAAGGCGATTGTAGTTTTTTTCAATTTCGTTGATTCTTTTTTCTTCTTCAAATCTCCTTTTCTGATAATACATTACAAAGGAAATCATGCAAAACGCCATCATAAGCATTGCCATGGAAGCAATGAGTAGTGCCCATTTTAATTCTTCACTGTTTTGCATAATCATCTGCGGAAAAGTGATAAACACCAACACTAAAAAACAAAGCGCATATAATTTCAAAAATGTAGGGAACGGTCCGGGCTATTCCCAAATCCTGAATGTTCTTCCAGCTGGCCGCATAATGTAAAATGGGTGCAATAAATATAAAGCTAGAATAATACAATAGCAAGCCGGAACATACCCAGAAAAACGGAAAAGTTAAAAGGTCGGGGATGACCAGGGAATTGATAATTTCGTAGAAATACATAAGGATCAAAACAATGATCAACACACCTTCAACTGTTTTGGCAAATAACACTGCCCTGTGATTTTGAAAGTCGGTTATTTCCAGATTAGAATTTGAAATATCCCAGATGGCGAAAACCAGAAAACCTCCTATTGAATACAGTATGCCTTTTTTATAAATACTCGAACTGAATTTGAAATAGAACATTCCGGCCAGTAAGCTGTAAAAAACCGGAATGCTGATGTTGAAATATACGATGCTGTTTTGTTGCCGGACTGCTGAGTCAAAGATCAGAAGGTCAGTGATAAGTTTGGACAGTGAATAAAACAGGAGAAGTTTAAATGTCGGATCCAGGTAAGCTTTTCTGGTAATAATTAAAACTATTGGTAACAGCGTAATAAAAGTGGAAAAACATGGAATAGGTTTTCTTAAACTATATGCAAAATATGTTTCGAACATAATTTGATATCCATAAGATTGAAGCGAATAAATAAGATATTTTAATATGTAAATGTAGCCAGTCACCTTTTTATCACCAAACTGCGAACCGGATTCTGAAAAGGTATTTAAGTATAAATTACTGATAATCAGTACTTTGATTTTGGATCGATCGGCAAAACACGTAATTTTACCTATCAGAACACGGGTAATTACGACGGGTTGTCAAGATTGTTACCTGATTATTAAAACAGGGATTTTAACGCTAAAAACCAGGGCCAGGCAACGCTACATTTGTATAGGATAAAGAAGACTTTGTAGAGGTTTCTTCATTGAGATTAAAGGGTTAGGTTAGTATGGGAAAGCCGCGATACATTTTGCATCGCGGCTTTTTTGATTTTCGGCAGTATTTGGTCAATTTTAGGTATTCAGATTATAAACAATACCAGATGAAACCCACCATAACAATAGAATATTGCCCCAAATGCGGGTGGCTATTGCGCGCTGCATGGATTGCGCAGGAACTGCTCACTACATTTACAGAGGAGGTTTTCGCTGTTCAGCTGATACCTTCCGAAGTTGGGGGCAGATATACGATCAAAGTGAATGATACATTGATATGGGACAGAAAGCGTGAGGGGCATTTTCCCGAGCCGAAAGAAATCAAACAAAAAGTGAGGGATGAGATAGCTCCCGACCGGAACCTGGGACACAGTGACCGTTAAATTACCGGATTCAGGACAAATTGTCGCGTGTTGGGGAAGGAGGCTGTAAATTTGTCGCTATATTCTCCCTTATCTTTATTTTTCTTAAAAATGTGATCTTTGGCACGTAGTTTTTCGTTTATTAGGAAAAGTTGTGAACCTAAATATGCGATAGCCATGGAAAGCAAACTAAGAATACCCCAGGAGATGTTGATGAATATCGATTTTATCAACACGGTCAATGGTGGAACGAGTGAGCCCGCTATTAAGCTTGAAAGAGGATCGAAAGGTTTAGAAGTAGTTGTGAAAATTCCAGGCATCGAAGTAGAAGATCTGCAATTGGAGGTGGTAAAGGGAAAAAGCAAATCCAGTAATCTTAAATTGTTTCACTTGTTGCCCATATTTTCACAGGAACATCTTTCAGAAGAAGAACAGTGGAGAACAGTACGTTTCATTAATACTTTTGTAATCCCCGACGGTGTGGATATTGAAAATATTTCAGCGAAATATGACGATACACTTCGCCACTTGGTCCTTTTCTTACCCTTTGGAAATGAGAAGGGCGATTACCACAGGAAAGTAGATATAGAGAGATGGTAATATCTTGAATTTGTAGTTTTGTTCATGTAGCCCGGTGGTAACAACCATCGGGCTTTTCTTGTAATAATCCCATTTTAAGGTTCAAAATTTTAATTGCTTTTTAATCTTTTTATGTAGTACAATGATATTTCTATTGTAGATGTAATTTTAAATTGTACCCTTCTAATAGTTTATATTAAGATATAGTAAACCTTTTATTTTTCTCTCTAAATAGCGTTACATATCAGTATATTAGCATTACTAAAAAGATAAATGCCTCCATAAAACATGAAAAAATCTAACATCTTCGCCTACATCGAACTGACAAAGTTGGTAGAAGAACTCAAGACTTCTGCCTCTGAAAAACTGAAGCAAAAACTGAGGTCGCAGTCCGCTTACTTTAACATTATTGAGCCGAGGTATTTTTCCGAGGATCTCATTAATGAGTGGGAGAACATTCTCACAATCCTCAAACAAAAGGGCGCAAAAGTAAATGAAGACGGGAAAGTGATTTCCAATGCCATCAGCAACACAATCGATAACCTGACTGACAAGGAATGCCAGGCTGTGGTGGAACGTGTTTATACGTTATACGATAAAGTGAAAGTGGAATTTAAAATGTAGTATTTCGAAACGACCTGTTTTCAGGCAGGTCGTTCAAAACGGTATTTTTCTAGTTTACTGTCCCTCCATCCCAGATTTCTTTGCCCGGCTGCACAAAAGACAAGCTTCCGTCCCGGTCCTCGGCCATCAGTATCATTCCGTGACTCTCCATCCCCATCATTTTCCGTGGCGCCAGATTGGCCAGGTACAGTACTTTTTTTCCAATTATCTCTTCTGCTTTAAAATGCTCGGATATTCCGCTGAGTACAGTCCGTTGTTCAAGTCCGATATCAACCAGTAGTTTCAGAAGCTTTTTACTCTTCGGTACATTTTCCGCAGCCACGATCGTAGCGATCCGGATGTCCATTTTGGCAAAATCGTCGTATTGGATCTCAGGCTTTACCGGCGTTACTGTTTTGCCTTCTAGTTCATTTATTTTTTTTGAATCCTGCAATTTCTGGATTTGTTTTTCAATGACGTGATCCTCTATCTTTTCAAACAGTAGTTTTCCTTCGGAAATGGATTGTCCGGCAGGTAACAGATCAGCTTTTCCCGCATTTTGCCAGGTTTGGCCCGAAAGTCCAAGCTGTTCCTGAATTTTAGCCGCAGTGAAGGGCAAGACAGGCTCAGAAACAATAGATAGGGTAGCCGAAATCTGAAGGGCAATGTTTAAAATCGTATTTACCCGTGCCGGGTCAGTTTTAATTACGTGCCAGGGCTGCGTTTCTGCCAGATATTTGTTGCCGGTTCTCGCAAGATCCATAATCAACGTCAGTGCTTCCCGGAAACGGTAGTTTTCAATAGCGTCACCGATCCTCTGCGGAAAAGCTGTTAATTCCTGTAAAGCACTCTGATCCAGTTCGGACAATTCTCCGGCAGCAGGTACTTTTCCCTCGCAGAACTTGTGCGTGAGTACCACCGCCCGGTTGATAAAATTTCCGTAAATCCCGACCAGCTCACTATTGTTGCGGGTTTGAAAATCTTTCCAGGTAAACTCGCTGTCCTTTGTTTCCGGTGCATTCGCGGTCAATACGTAACGGAGAACATCCTGTTTTTCGGGGAGTTCCTGCAGGTATTCATGCAGCCACACTGCCCAGTTCCTTGAAGTGGATATTTTGTCTCCTTCCAGGTTCATGAATTCATTTGCGGGAACGTTGTCCGGCAGTATATAATTTCCCTCGGCCATTAATACAGCCGGGAAAATAATGCAATGGAAAACGATGTTGTCTTTTCCTATAAAATGAACGAGTTTCGTTTCTCCATCGGCCTCTTCTTTTGCAGGTTGCCACCATTTTTTCCAGCCTTCATCGGAGCCGCTTTTTTGTATAAGCCAATCTTTCGTAGCAGATATATATCCTATTGGGGCCTCAAACCATACATATAGTACTTTGCCTTCGGTATCTTCCACCGGCACACTGATCCCCCAGTCCAGATCGCGGGTCATAGCACGTGGTTTCAATCCGTCTTTCAGCCACGACTGACATTGTCCGGCCACATTTGTTTTCCACTCAGGGTGCTTGGAAATGTATTTTTCAATATCGGGTTGCATGGTGTCCAGCGGCAGATACCAATTTTTGGTCGCTTTCATGACAGGCTTTGCGCCGGAAAGCATAGACCGCGGATCTTTTAATTCCATCGGGCTCAGCGTCGAACCGCATCTTTCGCACTGGTCTCCGTACGCATTGGGATTGGCACACACAGGACAGGTACCTACAATGTAACGGTCGGCAAGAAACTGCTGGGCTGTTTCGTCGAAATACTGTTCCGTGGTTTCTTCTACAAAAACACCTTTGTCATACAAATCCCTGAAAATCTCACGGGAAGTTTCGTGATGAACCGGCTTGCTGGTTCGGGAATATATATCAAATGAAATGCCTAATGCTTTAAATGAATCGTCGATCTGGGTATAGTATTTGTCCACAACCTGCTGAGGCGTAAGACCCTCTTTTTTAGCACGGATTGTGATCGGGACACCGTGCTCGTCGGTACCACTGATAAACGCGACTTCTTTTCCGCTGGCGCGCAGGTAGCGGACGTATATATCAGCCGGTACGTAGCAGCCGGCCAGGTGACCAATATGGATCGGGCCGTTTGCGTAGATCAGGGCAGCGGTAACAGTATACCTTTTTGGATTGGTAATGGGCATTTGATATGTGGTAATGTAAGTAAAAACCGAAAAAGTCTGAGAGGGGCCAAATTTGCGGCGTTTTTCCCAGAAAGTAAAATTAGTAAAATCGCCAGCAGATCGCTGGTTTTCGTGAAATTTCCTGATAGATGAAATTTTTGGCCTAAAAGAAAATTTTGAATAAAATTGTAAAAATAATTCCCACCACATGCTCAGCATTCCATTGATTACCAGATAAGTTCATGGGCAAGTAGTTAATGAATCCACCTATATAATCTGTATCAATGAAAACAAGTCAAATCACGCACGTTGTGCTCGCCTCCGCTGTACTTTATACTGTTGCAGGATGTACGGAGAAGCAGGAAGAACCTCAAAAAACAAACAAGGTTTTTCACTTCCAAAAAGCAGTAAATGATGAGAGTGAACAATTTCCGACATATTCCGTCGGTCGGAACGGAGTGGTTTCCGAAGAGATTCTCCGGGCTGAGTCTGATACGAAGAATAGGTTAGCTAAACTGGCTTTGATCCCGCAACCTTCACCTAATACCCGTTTAACTGGTAGTGAAAAAGATCAGCTTCTTAAAACGTACAAAACGTCTTTGAAGAAATACGAACAGGATTCTTTGCTGGTCAGGCACTTCCGTAACAGATATGCAAAATTGATACTAAAAGATTACAACCTTCTTGAATCCAAAGATTACAGCCAGATCGTGTTTTTGACGGAAGAGTTGATTGCTTCAAAATGCGGCAGATACGGCCTGATCCTGGAAAGTCTGGGCAAAATAAAAGGTCATGTAGAAGTGTCTAAATTTCAGGCAATGGCGGCTTCAGCCGAAAAACAGATGAAACACAGTCTTACATTACATCAAAAAGCAAGGGAAGCGATGCCCGGCTTGCAAAAGAAAATAAAAGACGATCCAGGCATGGTCAACGGTGGGCTTAAAGCCGAATTTGTTGCGTCACTGAATGAAATAGATGATCTCTCACCAAGAATCGAAAGCCTTGAACGATACCTTCGCGATATAAAAAGTTTGTAAGATTTCTTACCTATTATTAAAGCCCTTATCAAATTTTAAACATTTGATAAGGGCTCTTTTTTAATAAAAATCCACTTTTTCCAACCAACTTTGGGCCTGACATTTTTTTCAGCTATGAAAGTCCTTATTACCGGTGCCACGGGTTTGGTGGGAAGTGCAGTTGCAAGGCAGCTCTTGTCCGAAGGTCATGAAGTCTCAGCTCTTTACCGTAAAAATTCCGACAGAAACCTACTATCGGACATTGTTTCACGGATTCAGTGGATCGAAGGAGACATTCTTGATATCAGTTCTCTTGAGATCGCTACGGAGGGAATTGATTTTATGGTGCATACAGCTGCAGTGGTTTCTTTTGTGCCCCGCGACCGTAAAATGATGTACAAAGTCAATATCGAAGGTACCGCTAATGTGGTCAATATCTGTTTGAAGTCGGGCGTAAGAAAACTTTGTCACGTCAGTAGCATAGCTGCCATCGGACGTCCGGATTCCCGCAAGATCATTCCCGGGCTGGATATTACCCTGGATGAAAATCAGCGTTGGGAAGACTCGCCGGAAAATTCGGAATATGCCAAGACGAAACATCTTGCCGAACTGGAAGTATGGCGCGGAATTGCAGAAGGCCTTAATGCCGTGATCGTAAATCCGACGCTCATATTAGGAGAAGGCGATTGGTCCAAAAGCAGCACCCAGATTTTCCGATATGTATATAAAGAAAAACCTTTTTATACCGAAGGACTTGCCAACTACGTGGATGTGCTCGATGTCGCTAAAATCATCAGCTTACTCCTGAGCTCGGAAATATCAGGCGAAAGATTTTTGCTCAATGCGGGGAGCATTTCCTATCAGAATTTGTTCAATACTATTGCGGACGCTATGCGCAAGAAACGTCCTTCGTTTCGTGTAGGTCCGGGACTGGCTGGATTTATATGGCGTATAGAAGCAGTACGCACTTGGTTGCTGGGAACAAAGCCTTTAATTACCAGAGAAACAGCACAGTCGGCCGCTCGGAAAACAAAATATAATAATGAGAAAATCAAGAATGCATTAGGTTTTAAGTTTCAGTCTATTGAAGAAACGATTGCCCGGGTTAGTGAAAGTTTGCTGGGCAGGATTTGAATAACGGGGAATTATTTTATAACTTTCTTTCATAATTATTTGGTGCGTTAGCCCTCAAAATCTAACCTGACGGTTCGTATGATGGAGAAAAATTTCGGGGAAAGAAAGGACTATATGAAGGAAACATTGCTCAGGTTTGAAAGAATGCTGAAAACCAGCGAGCCGGTTTTTTTTGATTTGGATACGTACGAAAAGGTTACGGTTCATTACATTGAAAAAGGAGATTGGGAGAAAGCCTACAAGGCTTGTGAGCTGGGACTATCCGATTACCCCTATTCGCTTGACCTGCTTTTGAGCATGGTGCAGCTCCACGCCAATCGCGGAGAACATGATCTGGCACAGGAAATACTCGAAAGAGCATCTCTTTTCCATCCAGGCGACATTGAAATTTCCTTCATGCAGGTTGCCATTTCCAATATGATGGGCGAATATGAAGAGGCCATAGAAGTTTTGGAAAACCTCCTGCAGAGGGTGGAGGACCAGGATGAAATTTACTTTCAGATCGGTCAGACTTACCAGAACTGGGGTAAATACGAAGAGGCGATCCGGTATTATAAAAAATCCCTTCATAACAACCTGAATAATGAAAGCGCACTGTACGAACTGGCACATTGCCTGGATTTGGTAGGTCAGCTGGAAAGTCATCTGGACTATTATAACGAGCTTGTCGACAGGGATCCTTTTTCTCACCATGCCTGGTATAATCTCGGGATTGCCTTCAGCAAGCTGGAAAGGTACGAGGATGCCGTGAGAGCCTACGAATATGCGACTTTAGTCAAAGATGATTTTGCTTCCGCGTTTTTTCAGCTCGGTAATTCGTACATGAACCTTGAGAAATTCGAGGATGCCAAAGAACAATATCTGAAGGCCATTGAACTGGAAGGGGAACAACCTGAAACTTGCTGCTGCCTTGGCACTTGTTATGAAAAACTGGGCGAATTCGAAACTGCAATTAAGTATTACCGTCAGACCGTGAAGCTGGATAACCAGTGGGATGATGGCTGGTATGGGCTGGGGATTTGTTTCAGTGAGCTTGGGCGTTGGTATGAAGCGGTAGGATTTTTAAGAAAGGCGATCCAGATCACCGAGCTTAATCCCGATTACTGGCTGGCCCTGGCTGAAACGGAGTTCAAGGTAGGGAATGTGGTTTCGGCTTTTGAAGCTTTTGAAAAAGCTGCTGAAATTGAACCCTCCAATCCCGATATTTGGATGAAATGGTCGCACGTTCTTTTTGAGCAGGGAAATTACGCCCGTGCCTGCGACTTGCTTCAGGCTGCTATGGATGATATGCCGGAAGAGGCAGATTTATATTACCGTATGGCGATTTATCAGATCCATGCGGGTGAGTACCGTGAAGCTTTACTACATCTGGAAACTGGTCTTACGCTTGATTACGATGCGCACATTCAGCTTTTTGATTTCTTTCCTGATCTGGAAAAGCAGAAAGCTTTGTACCGAATAATAGAGCAGTACCGCGAGAAATAGATCGTTAATTAGCGATTTCTTTATATAAGCCGACAAGCTGCCCTGCAATGTGCGCTCCGGTAAACTGGCTGATATGACGCTTTCCGGCTTCAACCAATGATTTTCGCAAGTTGACATCAGTTATTAACTTTTCAAGTTGATGGCTGATGTCTTCTGTTTTATATGGGTCGGCATATAATCCGCCCGGGCCGCCTGCTTCTTCCAGGCACGAACCTTTAGCGGAAAGTACCGGTGTGCCGCTATGCAATGCTTCTAAAATCGGAATCCCAAATCCTTCGTAAATGGACACATAAGCAAATATTTCGGCTGCCTGATACAGTGCCGGCAAATGTAGGGTAGGCACATTTTGCAAAATGAGCACGCGGTTCTGTAGATTGTTTGTTGTAATAAAATCAGTAATCCTGGCGGTATAAGCAGTTGCTTTTCCAATTAAGACTAACTGAAAGTCACTTTGTCCCAACTGATTGAAAGCCTCGACCAGCCTCAATTGGTTTTTCCTCTCTTCCAGCGTGCCGACACAGAGAATATATGGTTTTTGAATGCCATATAAATTCAGGATTTCGCTCCTTTTCTGTTCATCGGCTTTCTCTTTAAAAACAGGATTGCAATCCTGATATACCACCCTGATCTTATCTTCCCGTACCCTGTATAAGTCTATGATATCCCTTTTAGTCTGCTCGCTGATCGCGATCACCACATCGGATCTTTCGCAGGCAGATTTGAATTTATGACGATAGATAAGGCGATCAATTGGCTTGAAATGGGAGGGAAGCTTCTCGAAAATAAGATCGTGGATCGTGACGACGGACCGGATATTTTTCGCTGACAAACCTTGCGGGATTTCATTGCTCAGCCCATGAAAAATGCGGATACCATCATTTTTGAGCTGGCTGGAAATGGTCGAGTAGCGCCAGAAGGCAGACAGTTTTTTGTCCAAAAAAGATTTTGGCTGCTGGATCAGGTTTTCCGGAAATCCGGGAAAAAGATCCTGGTTGTTTTTGGGTGTGTAAGCAAAATATTCATGCTCTTTTTCGTGGGTCAGCAGCGCATTCAGAATAAAGCGGCTGTAATTTCCGAGACCGGTCTTGTTGGCGAAGGCTCTTTTGGCATCAAATCCAATACGCATAAGTGGTGTTTTGCAAGGGTTTCCAAGCAAAAGTCTGTAATTTTGTGGATACCACCGAAAATTATTGGTGTGTATTTCGTGTTAAAAAGGAATGAAGAGAAATAACGTTCGTAAGCGGGGAAACCCAAAATCAACCTCACTATCACTTACAGAAGAATACCAGTTACATACGCTTGCCAACGGAATACGCATTGCCCATAAACAGGTTCCGTATACCCAGATTGCGCACTGCGGCATTATGCTGGATATCGGGAGCCGCGATGAACTTCCGGATCAGCAGGGCCTTGCCCACTTTTGGGAACACATGGCTTTCAAAGGCACCGAGAAACGCAGTTCCTACCACATTATCAACAGGCTTGAAAACGTCGGCGGCGAACTGAATGCTTATACGACCAAAGAAAAAATATGTTTTCACGCATCTGTGCTTGACGACCATTTCGATAAAGCGATGGATCTGCTGGCCGACATTACTTTTCACTCAATTTTCCCGGAAAAGCAGATTGAAAGAGAACGAAATGTGATCCTGGAAGAAATGTCCATGTACGTTGATTCGCCTGAGGATGCGATCCAGGACGATTTTGATCAGCTTGTTTTTGTCAATCATGCTTTGGGAAACAACATCCTCGGTACAGCCGAAACAGTAAACTCTTTTGGGCGGGAGCAGCTTTTTAAGTTTATTAATGACAATATCGACACCGAGCGCATTGTCGTTTCTTCGGTGAGCCGTTTGCCATTTTCAAAAGTTGTAAAAACGGCTGAAAAATACCTGGGCGACGTGCCTGCCAGAAAAACATCACGCGTAAGGATTGCGCCGGAGCTGTATACACCTGTGCATCAGCAGAAAGAACGCTCCATTTCGCAGGCGCAAGTTGCTATGGGACAGCCAGCTTACGGTTTGCTGGATGACCGCCGGCTGTCGTTTTTTATGTTGGTCAATCTGCTTGGCGGACCTGGTATGAACTCCCGTTTTAATCTTTCCCTCCGTGAAAAGTACGGATTTGTGTATTCGATCGAAGGAAATTACACACCTTATCTGGACACAGGTTTTATGGGTATTTTCTTTGGAACAGAAAAGAAACAGCTGGCAAAAAGTATTTCATTGATCAACAAGGAATTAAAAAAGATCAGAGAGGTTCCCTTGTCCGTTTTGCAGCTGCACCAGACAAAAGTACAGCTGATGGGGCAACTGGCGATGTCGGAGGAGAGTAATATGAGCTTTATGCTGATGATGGCGAAAAGCCTGCTCGATACAGGCAGGGTAGATTCGCTGCCGGAAATTTTCGCGGAAATTGAGCTGATCACTTCGGCGCAGTTACAGGAAATTTCGCAGGAAATGTTTGATGAAAGAAATTTCAGTTACCTCACTTTCCTTCCTGAAGAATAGTAAAAATTAAAAAAAACGGGCCGTTGCAGTAAGCAGCGGCTTTTTTGATGCCCGGTCAGTGGTCTTTTTGACTTGTTGAATAGTAATTTATAACAACACCAGACATTCAGCCTTAAACCCATATTTAATATGAAAATCCAACCTTTGATTACGATTGTTTTGCTGGCACTCTTGTTCGGTTGCGGAAAGAAAGAAGCAGCAGAGGGAGAAACGCATGAGTTTCCAAAAGAGCTGGTCGATTTCAAACCATATACAGGTAATCCGGTTTTTAAAGGCACCGGCGATTCTACCAAATGGGATGAGAAGATCAGGGAGCGGGGTTTCATTATCCGGGAGGACAGCACTTTCTATATGTGGTATACAGGTTATACTAAAAAAACCGGCGACGACATAAAATACCTTGGTCTGGCTACCTCCCCGAATGGCATTGACTGGACAAGATATCCAGAAAACCCAATCCACAAGTCGATATGGGTAGAGGATATGTTTGTGCTCAAATCCGACAGTACGTATTATATGTTTGCCGAAAGCCGGGGCGATACTGCTCATTTGCTTACTTCCACGGACCGCGTAAACTGGGAGGACAGAGGAGCTTTGGATGTCCGTCAGAAAAATGGCAGTCCAATTGAAAAAGGTCCTTTCGGAACTCCTACCGTCTGGAAAGAAGGTGATACATGGTATTTATTTTACGAAAGAAACGATGCCGGTGTCTGGCTGGCAACGTCTACGGATATGAAAGTATGGACCAATGTTCAGGATGAAGCTATTCTGAAAACCGGCCCTGAAAAATATGATGCTTTTGCCGTGGCTATGAATTATATCGTGAAACAAGACGGTCTTTATTATGCTTATTATCACGCATCTGCGTATAAGGATTGGCGTGAATGGAGCATGAATGTTGCGGTTTCAAAAGATCTTGTTCACTGGAAGAAGTATAGCGGAAATCCGATAGTCGGAGGTGATAGATCCAGTGGTATCATGGTCAATGACGGTGAAAAATACAGGCTGTATACCATGCACCCTGAGGTCAATTTGTATATACCTGAGAAGTAGCTGTTTTGGGGCAATGTCACACAAGGGGCTCAGTCGAAGTGTGACATTGTAATTGATTGTATTTAACTGACCAGTATAAAGTAAACGCTAGCCACTTTGTGGGGCAGCCACATTATTTCTGTTCCGCGATATAGTAAAGTGTTGATGCGTTTTCGGGACGCAGGATATTTTTGGCGGCTTCGTTGATATCCCGGGTTGTCAGGTTCCTGATGATTTCGGCATCACTGTTTGCCCAATCCACATTACCGGCATTCGCTGCGAAGGCCAGGTTCATACCTCTGTTCAGCAACTCTACCTCGGAAAAAGCCAGAGAGGCCTCGGACTGGTTTTTTACTTTCATCACCTCCTCATCGGAAGCACCTTTCGAAATAATTTCCGCAAGCAACTCTTCCACAGCCTTATCCGCTTCTTCCAGTGAAATACCGGGATTAATATTCCCTTTTACCAATAGCAGCCCGGGATCGAGCGAAGACGTTACACTGGCGCTGACGCTGTTGAAAACGGCCCGTTCTTTCAGTAATTGCTGGTAAAGGCGGGAGGATTTGCCCCGGCCCAGGATATCGCTCAGCAGGTCGCCCGCATAAAAACCTTCCTGATACCTGCCAGGCATGTGAAAAACTTTGATCAGGGAATTCAGAGGTACCGAAGCCGTGGTTTCAAGGTGCCGTGCTGCTGTCTGCACGGGCTCAGCAGGAATGTTCCTGATGTAGGCTGGGCCGGGAGGGATGTTTCCAAACCATTTCTTCGATAATTCCAGGATCTGCTCATATTTTACTGCGCCGGCTACTACCATCACAGCATTATTCGGACGGTAAAATTTGAAAAAGAAGTTCTGGACATCTTCCATGGTCGCGCGTTCAATATGCTCGATATCCTTACCGATCGTCGCCCACCGGTAGGGATGCTCCTGGTATGCGAGTGGCCTTAATTTAAGCCACATATCTCCGTATGGCTGGTTCAGGTAGCGTTGTTTAAATTCCTCGATGACCACTTTTCGCTGCACTTCCAGCACATTCGGATCAAAAGAAAGGCTTAACATCCTGTCCGACTCAAGCCAGAAAGCGGTTTCCACATTGTCCGCAGGCAGGGTTATATAGTAATTGGTAATGTCGGGAGAGGTAAAAGCATTGTTTTCGCCGCCCACGGTTTGAACCGGAATATCGTAATTAGGAATATTTTTAGAACCTCCAAACATCAGGTGCTCAAACAAATGGGCAAATCCTGTCCGCTCTTCGTCTTCATCACGGGAACCCACATTATAAAGTATATTAACCGCAGCCATCGGTGTTGAAAAATCCTCATGAACAAAAACTTTCAGGCCATTATCCAATGTAAACTGCTTGTAACGAATCATAATGAAGGTCGGTAAAAGATTATTAATATAAATCGGCCAAAATAAACGTCGGCTTTAGAAACCCGGTACCCTGTTTTAGGGTTATAAACAAAGCTAATGTTCAGTTGGGATACCACCAAACCATTTTGATTTTATAGCCAAAGCCATGCGAAATAAGGTTGTGTTGATTTGTTTTTTTCTGTTATCCATTATATCCTCTCTTCCTGCCGGTGCCCAGATACTGAATGATCCTGCGGCTCTGAAAAATATTCAGACGAGCATGGACAAGATTTACAATTACGAGTTCGATGAGGCGGAAGTGGCTATCAATCAGATAGAAAAGAGGTACCCTAATCACCCGGTTACACATATCCTGGATTCTTTTATCCTGTTCTGGAAATACCTGCCTATTAAAGACCATCCGGCGAAATCAAAAGAATATATTCAGAAATTGGATCGGTGCCTGGAAGCTGTCAATAAAAAGTACGGTAAAAACAGCCTGGACCCGGAAGCGGTTTTTTATACCATCGTGGCCAGAAGCTATATGGCAATGGTCTATAATTACCGTGGCGAAATGCTGAATGCAGCCGGAGAAGGTAAAAAAGCCTATAATGCTTTTGTGGAGGGATTTAAATTAATCAATAAAAACCCTGAATTCTATTTTACGTCCGGGATGTACAACTATTATGTGGAAGTATATCCGGAAGAACATTCGATTGTAAAGCCTCTGCTGGTATTTTTTAAGAGTGGGGACAAAGCGCTGGGTTTAAAGCAGATTGACAATGCTACCAAAGTCGGAACGATTACCCGGGCCGAGGCGTGCTATTATCTTTCGCATATTTACCTGAAGTATGAGTCACAGCCAGAGAAAGCGGCTTTTTATACCGGAAAGCTGGTCAACTGGTACCCCAAAAATTCTCTTTACCTGATGACCAACATTGAGGCTTTGCTGCTTTCGGAAAAATACGATCTTGCTGTAAAAGAGCTGGGCTTGTTAAAGAAAATCAATACCGGTTTTTTCCCTCTTGCAACACATACTTTCCAGGGTATTCTTGAAGAAAAAGATGCCAAAAATGATGCAAACGCCCAGCGACACTATCTTGCCGCACTAAAAGTTCCGCATGATGACCAATACACCAAAGAGTATCACGCGATGTCCTATGCAGGTCTTGCAAGGATAGCTGCGCGGTCGGGGAACAAAGCGAAGGCTAAGCAGTATTACAAAAAATGCCTGGAAAAAGCCGAGTACCGGTCAATCGTCAAAGAGGCAAAGGCATTTAAATGAAGCAGGGCTACTTAGGAAAAAGGCTTTTATCCAGACCAGGAATAATTTTCAGAGCGTTTTTGTAATAAAGCTTTTTCAATACCTCGTCAGACAAGCCCATACCGTACATCCGCCAGAAAGCATGGTATTTTTTATGGTATGGAAAGTATTCATCTTCGGTTTCCAGTACCCGGAAATAGGTTGCATATTCAGCAGGCACCCAGCTGTCTTTCCCGAAAAGAACACGGTCCTGGTATTTGTCAAAAAACTTTTTAGCCGCTCTCGGCTGCCTGCCCAGTTCTGCTATCACCGCACCGATTTCGACATACATATTAGGAAAAACGGTCATCAGCGAATCAAGCTTTTTCAGGTTGTTGGGGTACCAGCCCATATGCGCATTGATAAAGGTGGTTTTGGGATTGTTCCTGAAAATGGCATGCTGTTCGGCGATCAGTGAATCAAAAGGGACGGGATCGTTTTTTCCCCGACGGCGGCCGGGGTGCGTTTTAAGTTCGAGCCAGCGTTCGTTGTAGCGATCCATCGGGTCCCAGAATGAAGGTACGTCGGCAGTATGGATCAGCACCGGAATACCGAGTTCACCACATTTTTTCCAGACAGGCTGCAGGCGGCTGTCGCTCACGGCCACACGGTTGCCTTTATCATCTTTAATACCGCTGAAACCCAGGCTTTTGTAAATTTTCAATCCTTTTGCGCCCATTTTTACATCCGCTTCGAGCTGGCTTACTGCTTTGGCAGTCCAATCGCTTTCACCGAAACCTTTGAACTGAAGGTTGGTGAAGACTGCAATTCTTTTAGGTTCGTTTTTCGCTACATTTTCCAATGAGCCTTTCAGGGTAGCAGTACCTTCACGCCATTCCTGGGACCATCCGCGTCCGCTCAGATTTACCATAATACCCATATTCAGGCTGTCCATTTGCGCCGTCAGCGCTTTCAGGTTCTGGGTTGGCATCTGGTACTGATGGTTGTGGACATCGATGAAAGGGAATTTTGCCCGTCGGGTGATATGTTCTTCCACTTTCAATGTTGATACGGGATCGTACTCTTCGAAACCAAGTGGCTGGGTGATCTGGGAAGGCTCCTGGGCACAGGAAACGTAAGCAAAGCCCATGACGAGCGAGAGACTGAGTACGACTATCTTCATTTATATTGCAAATTATCTTGATTGTAAATCAATGCCACACAATGGGCGGCTATTCCTTCTTCCCGACCCACAAAACCCAAATGTTCCGACGTGGTCGCTTTGATTGAGATTTCAGTTTCCGGGACTTGCATGACCTCCGAGAGACAAGCTTTCATGTCGGGTATATGCGGGTTCAGCTTTGGGTTTTGCAATACAACAGTGACGTCCACATTCCCTACTTCAAACCCTTTTTCACGGATCATTTCCAACACCTTCGCCAACAGTATTTTACTGTCCACTCCTTTCCACTGGGGATCTTTATCAGAAAAGTGGTAACCTATATTGCGCAAATTGGCGGCACCAAGCAGTGCATCGCAAAGTACATGACAAACAACATCTGCGTCGGAATGACCTTTTGCACCATGGGTGTGCGGGATCAGAATACCGCCCAGCCAAAATGGCCTGCCTTCAACCAATTGATGTACATCGTAGCCTTGTCCGATCCGGAACGGAAACATTTGTTAGAATTTAAATCTGCAGTGCAGTATTGGTAATTGCTTAATAGGGGAGTTCCCTGTGAAGATAAAGTGTGTTCAAAGCAAATATAGTAAACTTTCAACAAGCGCTGACGGATTCCCGCAGGAAGAAATGGTAAAGACGGCTATGATCAGAAACATTTTTAAACATGAGATTTTCTAAGAATAAATGCGGCTTTTCGTAATCTTTTTCAGCAAAAGATTGGTTTAATGAATAGACTGAACAGTTCAATTTCTAATATGTTAACCCTTTTGCATTCATTATGAAAACAAACATTGGGATTTCCGATAGTAACACGCAGGCAGTTGCATTTCAACTCAATAAATTGCTGGCCAATGAATTTGTACTTTATACCAAAACCCGTAATTATCACTGGAATATAGCCGGGATGCATTTTTTTGAGCTGCATAAACTGTTTGAAGGCCAGTATGAACAATTGCAGGAGATCATGGATGAGATTGCGGAGCGTATCCGTGCCATCGGGCATTACTCTGAGGCCCGTCTGGTTGATATCCTGAAACTTACCGACCTTCTGGAACCAGAGTACACCAACGAAGAAAAAGAACAGCTGAGCAATCTCTTAAATGACCATGAAACCATTATCCGGATTCTGCGCACGCTTATCAGCGAATTTGCCGACACTTATAAAGATCTGGGATCAAGCGACTACGTCACCGGGCTGCTGCGTCAGCACGAAAAAATGGCCTGGATGCTGAGGGCGTTTCTAAAATAATTGCGTTAAAAACCGTAAAAGCCGGAATTCATCATTGAATTCCGGCTTTTACGGTTTATCAGCGATACGTGTCTTATCTTACCTGCTCTGACTGCGTTCTCAGTTTTGCATTTTCATTTTCCAGGCTTGCAGACTTGAAAAAATAATACAGGCCGGCGATGAGGAATATTTTGGATAGAATAAAAACAGTGATAAAGGCCGGGCGCCAGTACTTATGAACTTTGATATGGGTATCGTTAACTTCGATATCATGGTAAACACCGGATTGCCTGTTCTGAGAATCTGCAGCTTTACCGAATACATGCTTTTCTTTCCGCGTTTCACTTTTCAATGTGCGCAGTTGTAAAACTTCCCTGAGCTGGGACGGCGGGTTTACGGATTTTTGGTCAAAATACTCCCGGATATTGTTTTCCAGGACCTCAATATACTCCCTGAGGGTATGATCAGCCAGCACAATTTGTTTCGTCTGTTCCTGCTCATGGTCCTTTCCCAATCCCAAAAGGTATGATTCAAGTATCCCGCTTTCGATAATATCCCGGTTATTCAAAGCTTTGCGGCGTTAGTGATGGCGTAAGATTTGAAGAATTCATGAAAAGCGCGTAAAACCTCCGACTTAGACATCTGAAGCTTTTCTGCTACTTCTTCCGGGGTATATCCCTGGCAAAAAGCAAGATCAAAGACCAGCCCTGGTGAACGTTCGCCTTCGTAAATACCAAGATCGCGCTTTTCCGGAGCGATACCCAGCAACTTCCCTTTGGTTTCCATGGCCTTCATACGGGCCAGCTTGATGATGCACACAGCAAACGTAAAAGGGTAGCTGTTACACAACTGTAGCTGGGGTGAAGAAAAAACGTTGACCAGTATTTCCTGTGCCAGGTGAGGCTGGGGCACGATCTGTAATATGATCCCGTAAGCCATTGCACCATATTTATCGTACACCTCAATCGACGTCAGTTTTTCGGTACTTTTTAGTGAAGGGTTTTGATCAACCGTTTTGTTGATTCGTTCCAGTTCGTTCATAGAGTGTATCCTTTAAATGCCTTTCCAGCAAAAAATAATTGCGTGATTGAGGAAGGCAGGGATGAAATATTGGTTTGCACAGTCAATAATTGTATAAATTTAATTGAATCAATAGATAAACCACTAAATCTTCGTAGAATTCTGAATTGAAGGCTCATGTTTTTGTAGAAAAATTAGTTGTGTGCATGAAAGTTATTTCGCGTTGCGTTGGTTACTGATCATAAAATTTCTAGCAAAAAAGGCAGAGGTCTGACATATGAAAGTCTGTAACTCCGGTTATTTGCCAAAAGGGCGTAATGACTATCTTTGTGAAATGAGAAGAAATATTGCAGTAATTTTTGATATGGACGGGGTAATCTGCCACACGAATCCCTATCACTCCAGAGCTTTCCGGGAGTTTTTTTCAAAGCGCAACCTGGCTCCAACGGATGAAGATTTTGCCAAACACATGTATGGGAAGAGCAACAGTTACATCCTCAGCCATTTTTTGGAAAGGGTTATTGAAGGCGAGGAGCTTCTGGCTCTGGAAAATGAGAAAGAAAGTCTTTTTCGGGAGATTTACGAGCCTTACATTGAGCCGATTGAGGGAATTGTAGCGTTTATCAGCGATCTCAGCAACCATGGGGTGCAGCTCGGAGTGGCCACTTCCGCACCCCGAGCCAATCTGGAACTGATATTAAGTAAAGTGCCTATCCGCGAAAGCCTGGGTTCAATTCTGGCCAGCGAAAACGTAAAAAAACATAAGCCGGATCCTGAGGTCTACCTTACTTCCGCTGCGAATCTGGGCGTTGACCCGGCAGATTGCGTCGTTTTTGAAGATTCTTTTTCGGGCGTATCGGCTGCATTAAATGCCGGGATGCGTGTAGTGGGCGTTCTCAGTTCACACACCAAAGAGGAGCTGCCACCTTGTAATCTTTATGTAGAAAATTACAACGAACTGTCTTTTAGTGCAATAGTACAGCTGTTTGACGGGATTTGACTCAGTAAGGGTTACAAAGCAGTAGCATCATTTACCCTGACATCGAATACGCCCGTCAAAACCTGCTCATTCCGTTTAACCTGTAAAAAGATCCGGTACCGGCCTTCTTTCGGGAATGAATAGGGGAAAGAGATCTGGTTGGTATGTTCCATGCCCATCATACCGTCCGTTTTCAGTTCATACATGCCCATTTCGGTCATGAGTTGCTCCTCCCGTTGCGCGACAGACATAGACTTCAGGCTGGCGAGGTATGAATCTACACTATCTCTGAAAATCTGAGGAGACGGTCTTCTGGCAACTTTGGCGGTATCGGATATCCGGGTTTTGAAAGTCTGCTCAGCGGCCATTGAAAACGTACCGGATGGATGTAAATGAATATAAACAGAGCCATCTGAACGGACTACTGCTACATGTCCCGTCATACCCAGATAGGGTTCCGGTAAGCAGGGCGTTCCATCCGGGTTGAATATTTCGAAATTCAGCAGATAAGGTTTGCCTGCTTCCAGAGGTTTATCCGGTTTGCCCTCCCAGATCGCGTAAGACCCGTCTTTGAAAACAGTTTTTGTTCCGGGCTTTCCGCATATCACCACATTTGCATCCAGTGGCACGCGCCCCGGAGCGTCGATGGGGTCGGTAATTACATACGTATCCTCACTGGAAATTTCCGTCTCGGAATTGTTTGTTTTTTCGGGGATTTCAAGGGTATCAACGATTGTTTCTGCAAATCCTGAGTATTGGACGATGTCCGCGTAAACGAGATATTTCCCGGCCGGAAGATTGGGAAGGTCGGCTGTAAAAGTTGCACTGTCTTTTCGTTCCGGATGTATGTGCGCAAAAGCATCGAGCCCCGGGGTTCGTATCAGAAAGGCATGCATGAGCTTACCGTGATCAGGCACTAACATGCTCAGCATACTGCCCTTACGCTGAGATTTCCATTCGGTCGTATCAATTTTTAGCTCAAAAACCCTTTGATCCTTTTCAACGAGTACAGCTGTATTCCCTTTTGTGGGTTTGTAGATCCATTGCTGATAATCCGCGGCCCAGCTGTCCCACCAGCTGCTTCCGCCATAAAGTATGACTGAGCATACCACCGTAGCGATGCCCATATTGATCCATCTTCTGCGTTTTTGAACCTTGGACAATACTTCCCCCGGTTTTAAAATACCATCACTCACACTGGCACCGATCGTGGTGATCATGAGTAAGAAGAGCAATACGCCTAGAATGCTCAGGCCGATACCCAATTGCTTTGGCATATCCCGCTGCGCAGTAGATACGGCGATAATCGGTACGATGATTTCACCCTTGCCTTTATCCCCTTCAATCTGGATCTGGGCGCTGGAAGAGCCCCATTCCATAAGCCATACTACCCCCGTGAACTGAGCTGATTGATTGGGCGCCTTTGTCAGTTCATCCGCGGAAGGGGCACCTTTATCACCCGAATAAAAATAGATGGGCCTTGCGGTAACTTTCTGTGCCTCGCCGTTTTCAACAAAAACAGTGATCTGCGCGGTGCCGGGGATCACATCAGGCGGCTGAATGCTCACCAGTAATTTATAAGGTCCGGCTTGTCCCTGCATTTGGACGTCTGAGCTGCCTACGTGGGCATTGGCAATGGATGTTACTGCCAGGAATAATATGAACAGAAGATTTTTCATCGTTGAATTTTATGCATCCAGTTACCCCAGGCCAGTCCGACACGGGTAGAAATAAGACTTGCTATCACGGCAACACCCAGTCCTTTGAGTAGTTCAGGAGTGCTTTCAAGCATCCAAGGCCCGAATTTGTAACGGTACTGCCAGTCGGGGCTATTGCCGAAATACCAGTAGTGGCTACCGAAAAACCAGTTTCTTGCATAAGGCGATTCCATTAAAAATCCGCCGAAATTCCACTGCACAACAAAGAATGCGATCAAAAATGCGATAGCCAGGATTGGCGTCAATTTCCAGTCATTGAGGTATGCATACCGGTTGCGCAACAGGTCGGTGATAACGGCCGGGATGATCAACAGGAGTGGAAACTGAAAGCCCTGGTAATGATCAATGTGATTGAGTATCGGGCCAAGTTTGGGTTCAGCCGGAAACAATGGGATGATCCATAGCGTAGCGAGCATGAGTAAGGTATAAACGCCTGCTACTGCCGTAGTTGCCCATCTGTGTTTCACGGATTTGCCGACAGCCATTAATAAAATTGGAAATCCGGCCGATGCGAACACATAGTAGCTGGACCTATGTGACTGCATACGTCCAAGCTCTTCAGAAATAAGTGTGTACCAGATCGTCAGAAGAAAGCCCGCAGACAGTGCGAAAAGCCAGAACAAAATCTGGTCCCGTTTTTTGTTTTGGCCGGTATTCGTGCCAACCAGGTATGCCGCCTGGTTTTTAATAGCAATTACACTGATCATAGCACCAAACTGGATACCGATAATGCCAAGGATCAGCACTGTATGAGGAGGGGAAAGAATGGTGACGTCGAGGCCGTAAGTGTTGTGCCACCAGTCGTCGAATGGAGCGGAGGTAAGCATGGACAATGCTCCCCATACGCAGAAAAGCGAGCCCAGTGAACTGTAAAAAAAGCCCCATATTTTCACACTGAATGATTTTTCAATGTTATTTCCCCAGAATGTTTTTCTTAAAATTTCATAACCCGAGAAAAGGCCGGATACTAGTGCCCCGAGATAAATGACCAGGTGAGGAGGGGACAAAAGTCCGTCGCGACCAATGCTCAAGTGCCAGCAGATATCCCATATCAAACCGGTAATGACACAAAATGAAGCAAAAACGGTAGCATAAATGTATACCGGAATGCCGGGGCTGCCCGATGTAGCTGTGACCCGTGCGTTACCAACGGGTGGAGGGGCAATGGTTGTTTGCATGTATTGCGAAAGGATTTAGCGTTTCAATATAAAGCATATTTATTGTAACTGACAATCCAACAGGCTCGTACCCCTATTTTATGTAAATCAGATTTTTTAGAAAGGCCGCATTGCTTTTACAAACCTCCCTTTGAAATAGGTAGAAAACAGATTGTCCTCTCGGACGCCCCGGGAGGTAGAAGCATGGATGAAGAAAATTTCCTGCTGGCCTCTCACATCCGTTACTATTCCCGCATGTGATACATAACCTTCTTTTCCGGCTTCCGGTACAAAAAACACCCAATCGCCTGCTTTGATGTCGCTGATACTCGCTATTTCCTGCCCGTATTCGGATTGCTGCCAGGAAATCCTGGGGACTTTGATGCCGATTTCTGAGTATACGGAACATATCAAACCTGAACAGTCAATGCCGCTTTTATCATTTCCTCCCGAGCGATATGGCGTACCGGAATATGTCCGTGCTACCTGCACAACCTGTGGGATGTCCGATTTGCTGCCTGAACGGGGATAGGTTGGCCGGGAAGTAGCAGCTGGTTTTCGTGCCGGTGCCTTTGCGGGCGGCCTCCTGTAAACGGAAGAATTTTTTTTCCGGGATGCGGCTGGCTTGGCCGGGCTTTTGCGAAGGGTGTCGCAAGCGTATATGAAAAATGTAAAAGCGAAAATCGAGACAAGAAAGGGGAAAGGAATCTTTTTCTTCATGCGTAAGCTTGTATGTTAACGTCCGGATCGTGCCTGAGAAGCCGCCCGATTTTTAAAAATAACGATACTTCCCTCAAATTAGTGAAAAATCAATGAAAAAGTACCTGAACGGATTGAATGGGATAATCCTGAAACGGATGAAACAGCGATATTTTCAGGTGAAAAATTGCCATAAATATTATGTGACTGGCTGCTTTGTAAGTAGTTTTGTCAGAGACCGGAACTGTTTGAAGACAAGTTCTTATTTACATTCATATTGGATTAAACTTTATTGATTTCTGATGAAAATTATTTGTGTAGGCCGGAATTACACTGAGCATATCGCTGAGCTGAACAATGAGAAACCTGATGCACCTGTAATATTTTTAAAACCGGAAACTGCACAGGTCCGTCCTGGCGAACCGTTTTTCTATCCGGATTTTTCCAAAGACGTTCATCATGAAGTTGAGCTGGTCGTGAAGATTAACAGAGTGGGTAAAAACATTGAAGAAAGGTTTGCACATAAATATTATGATGAAATAGGTATTGGGATAGATTTCACGGCCCGCGACCTTCAGTCGGAATTGAAAAGCAAAGGATTGCCCTGGGAGCTGGCGAAGGCCTTCAATGGATCTGCACCGGTTTCGGAATTTGTCCCCGTTTCAGATTATGACGATATCCAGAATATCAATTTCAGTCTGGACATCAATGGTGAAACGCGGCAGAGCGGGAATTCTTCTATGATGCTTTACAGGATCAATTACCTGATCTCTTTTGTCTCCCGGTATTTTATGTTAAAAAAAGGGGATCTGATTTTCACAGGAACACCCAAAGGCGTTTCGGCAGTGCAGATAGGGGATAAGCTTACTGCATCCATAGAGGGCAAGAAGATGCTGGAGTTGTTCGTTAGATAAAACCTGTCCTACATTTTGCCGGTCCCTGCACCGCTCATTTCATACCTTCCTGTTCATGCGATATTCTGTCCGGACGTCAGTCCGCTTTGGCCTACTTTTATATGTTTTTTGGAGTGTTTTGATGCCGGTACAGGCTCAGAAGCAATCATACCCCAGAGGTTATTACCAGTTTCCGATCCGCCCCGGATTACCCAATTCGCTGGCGGGAGGCCTCGGCGACTTGCGGACAAACCATTTTCATGCTGGCATTGACATACGCACCGAGCAGCGGGAAGGGTTGCCGGTGTATGCTGCTGCCGAGGGGTATGTTTATAAGGTGGCGGTTCAGAGAAGTGGTTATGGGAATGTGATTTTTTTGCGCCACCCCAATGGACAAACAACTGTTTACGGGCATTTACTTAGATTCAGTAGCGAGCTAGCCGCTTACGTCCGTGAAGAGCAATATAAAAAGCAGACTTTTGAAATAGAGCTTTTTCCGGAGCCGGGGAAATATGCTTTTACGAAAGGTGAGATCATTGCACTTTCCGGAAATACCGGAGGTTCCGCGGGGCCGCACCTTCACTTCGAGATCCGAGATTCGAAGGACAATTATCTCAATCCGCTGTATTTTGGGTTCAAGGAGATCAGGGATGTTACGCCTCCGAAATTCGTGAATCTGGCGATCCGCCCGCTGGATATCAATGGCCGCGTGAATGGGCAGTTTGACAGAAAAGTGTATGCCCCGGTGCGGCTTAAAGATGGGTCTTACAGGCTTGCTGATCCGATTTTGGCTACGGGAACTATCGGTATAGACCTGGTGGCCTACGACCAGATGACCGGAACGGGGTTTCGGTATGGTCTTCAGTGCATAGAGATAAAAGTGGACGGCAGTGAAATTTTTTCGTATAACATGGAAATATTCCCCAATGCCGCGACCCGCGACTATAACAACCTGATCGATTATGAAACGGAGCAGGAAACCGGACAGCGTTATCTGAAATGCTATGTGCCCGACGGAAATAACTTTGATCTGTACAAAACGGATGCTTACAACGGCAAACTCAATATCAACGATACACTTAGGCATGAAGTAAGGATCAGGATTTCGGATTCGTACGAGAACCACTCAGAACTGGTCTTTTTTATAAAAGGAGAGCCGCAGCACCCGCCGTTGCCGGTTTTTAATGTGGAAGTGAACCCGGAAATCATTCTTACCGATGTACAGGAGAATACACTTGTGGTAAAGGCAAAATATTACCGGAGTTCCATTCCTTTCGCGACTTATTATGCGGCAGGCAGGGAGGTCAAAAAGGAGCCGGACTTCTATAGCAATGAATATGCTGTTTTTTTGAATGACTTGAGAGAATATATGCCGGATTCTGTCAGGATCGGCAATTCAACGGTGAGAACTTACCTGAGAAACCAGACTTTGCCCGGTATCGCTTCGGAATTCAAATCTGAGAAATGGTCGGTTAAATTTGAGCCGACGAGTTTGTTTGATACCTTGTTTTTAACCGGTCAGCGTAATTTTAATGCATTGACGATTAACAACCGGGGCACACCGTTAAAGGATAAAGTTTCGGTTTCCTTCACGCCGGGAAATGTGCCGACGGATAAAAAACACTGGAGAGTTTACCGGTATCTCGACGGCGACTATCGCTTCCTGGGCGGGGAGTGGTCGGGAGACAATATCGGGTTCGACACCAAAGAGCTGGGCACTTTTGTAATACAACAGGATACCATTCCTCCAAAAGTGCGGCTTGTGGAACGAAGCAAAAAAAGTATACGAGCCTATGTATCGGACAATACTTCAGGTATTGATCATTATAAGGCACTTGTAAACGGAGAATGGGTACTGATGAATTTTGATTCGAAGACAGGATATATCTGGTCCGAAAAACGGGACGAAAATCACCTTTTTGAAGGGGGACTGACTTTAGAAGTTACGGATAGGGCGGGAAATAGTACTATCTTGCAGACTGATTTAACTGAGGCTGCTGCTACATCGGCGGCGGCAAAAAAACAAAAAAAATAATATATGGCGCTTCAGGTTGGTGATTCCGCACCGGTATTTTCGGCAAAGGACCAGGAAGTAAAACAAGTAAAACTTTCAGATTTTAAAGGCGAAAAAGTCATCCTTTACTTTTACCCAAAAGATGATACCCCAGGCTGTACAGCACAGGCCTGCAATTTGCGTGATAATTATGATACGCTTCTGAGCCGTGGTTATAAAGTATTGGGCGTCAGCGTGGATGATGAAAAATCGCATGTAAAATTTATCAAAAAATACAATCTGCCATTCCCGCTTCTTGCCGATACGGACCATGCGATCGTGGAAGCTTACGGCGTCTGGGGTGAGAAAAAAATGTTTGGCAAGGAATATATGGGGATTATACGCACAACTTTCGTCATAGATGAAAACGGTGTGATTGAGGAGATTATCCAGAAAGTGGATACCGAAAACCATACTGATCAAATTCTCGGTAAAAATGACTAATAACTAGTCATTTTCTAAGTAAGAATTGTATGAAATTTACAGCCTGAAATAATATACTCAGCGTAAAGAAGGATTTAAGACAACCCAATAGAAAATAGACAGAAATGGAAATTGAACAATTAGAAAAAGTAGCTTCACAAGTTCGCAGGGACATAGTACGTATGGTACATGGTTGCCAGTCGGGGCATCCTGGCGGTTCTTTGGGTTGCACTGAATTACTGGTAGCGTTGTATTTTGAACGCATGAAGCTCAACGAAAAGGATGGAAAGCCTGTGTTCGATATGAACGGAACGGGTGAAGACCTTTTCTTCCTTTCAAACGGCCACATTTCGCCGGTATGGTATAGCACGCTGGCACGTCGCGGATATTTTCCTGTTTCTGAACTGGCTACATTCCGTAAACTGGATTCGCGCCTGCAGGGTCACCCGACCACGCACGAACATCTTGAAGGGATCAGGATTGCGTCCGGTTCCTTGGGACAGGGACTGTCGGTAGCATTAGGTGCGGCGACTGCCAAAAAATTAAACAATGACAAAGGAATTGTTTACGTACTGATGGGCGATGGAGAGCAGCAGGAAGGACAGGTTTGGGAAGCAGCGACTTTTGCGCCGCACCACGAAGTTGATAACCTGATCGCCTTTATTGACCTTAATGGTCAGCAAATCGATGGACCCACGGTGAAAGTAATGAACAACCGCGATCTTGGTAAAAAATATGAAGCCTTCGGATGGGAAGTGATTTCTATTGAAGAAGGAAACGATATGGCGGCAGTACACAAAGGTCTTTACGAAGCAAAAAGCAGACTGGGACACGGCAGGCCGATCATGGTTTTGCTGCATACCGGAATGGGCTTCGGGGTTGACTTTATGATGGGAAGCCACAAATGGCACGGTGTTGCGCCTAATGACGAACAACTGGCGGCTGCGCTTGCCCAGTTGGACGAAACTTTGGGGGATTATTGATTGGCTGCCGGCTATTAGATATTTGTTTACTAAGAAATTGATCTGACAAAATGAAAAAATACACTTTCACAGAGAAGAAAGATACCCGTTCCGGTTTTGGTGCCGGAATGCATGTTCTGGGACAGCAAAACCCTGATGTCGTTGCACTTTGCGCGGACCTTGTCGGTTCACTGAAACTGGAACCGTTTATCAAAGAAAACCCTGAACGTTTTATACAGTGCGGTATTTCCGAAGCTAACATGATCGGACTTTCGGCAGGATTGACAATCGGCGGTAAAATTCCTTTTGCTACTACTTTTGCCAACTTTGCTACGGGCCGGGTATATGACCAGATCCGTCAGAGTGTTGCATATTCCAATAAAAACGTAAAAATCTGTGCTTCACATGCCGGTCTGACGCTGGGAGAAGACGGCGCAACGCACCAGATCCTTGAAGACATTGGTATGATGAAAATGTTGCCAGGCATGACGGTGATCAATCCTTGCGATTATAATCAGACCAAAGCAGCTACAATTGCCATTGCAGAACATGACGGTCCGGTTTATCTCCGTTTTGGCCGTCCGGTGATCCCTATTTTCACAGATCCCGATCAGAAGTTTGAAATTGGCAAGGCATGGATGGTCAATGAAGGTACTGACGTCAGTATTTTCGCAACCGGTCACATGGTTTGGGAAGCGATACAGGCCGGAGAACTGCTGGAAGCGGAAGGCATCAACGCCGAAATTATCAACATCCATACTATCAAGCCACTTGACGAGGAAGCAGTTTTGAAATCTGTTGAAAAAACAGGTTGCGCTGTTTCCGCGGAAGAGCATAACAGGATCGGCGGACTTGGTGACAGTATCGCCCAGGTTCTGATTAAAAATAAACTGGTTCCACAAGAGTATGTTGCTGTGAATGACAGTTTCGGAGAAAGCGGAACGCCTGCTCAGTTGATGGAGAAATATGGTTTGACGGCCAAAGACATCGTTGCAGCGGCAAAGCGTGCGATAGCAAGAAAATAAGGTTCCAAAACCATTCATTTGGGTGCCAAGTCAGGCATGTAGGTATTTGAGTCTTGTAAAAAGCGGAGTGTTAGCCGCTTTTTGCAAGACTCAAATTTTTATTTGTCCTGCATGGAAAAATAAACTATTATTGACTTGTGTTGAGAGTTCCTGTAATTGACCCGGAACTTATGGGATAGTTCACCGGATTGTATCCTGACCAACCATCGGTTAGTATTTATTAAATGTCTGACGAAGAATTATTAGCTCTTTTTGCAAATCCTGAAACGCGTAGAAACGCTTTCAATCAGCTGGTGCGGAAGCATCAGCAAAAGGTATATTGGCTGGTGCGTAAAATGGTTGTGGATCACGACGACGCGAATGATATCACGCAGGATGTGTTTATAAAAGCGTGGACTGCACTGGAAAATTTCCGTGGGGACTCTAAGTTTTATACGTGGTTGTACCGAATAGCCAGCAATGAGGCCATTAATTTTCTCAACAAAAAAAGGAAGAGGTTTTTCCTTCCTATTCATGATATTGAAAATGAGCTGAGTGAAAAACTGGAGGCGGACCCCCTTGTGAGTGGAGATGCAATTCAGCTCAAATTGCAGAAGGCGTTGTTAAAATTACCGGAAAAGCAGAGACTTGTTTTCAATTTGAAGTACTTTGAAGAACTTCCGTACGAAGAGATTTCGGAGATAACCGGAACCTCAGTAGGAGCATTAAAGGCCTCTTACCATTGGGCTACAAAAAAAATTGAGGATTTTTTAAACGAAACCGATTAAACTTTATTGAAGTTGACTGGTCAAAGATTCAGAAGTTTGAAATTTAAATAATCATGGATAAGGAACGCATAAGGCTGGATGATCTGAAAAAGGAAATACCTTTTTCAACACCTGATGGCTATTTTGATAAATTGCCACAAATCATACAGTCCAGAATCACGTCTGAGCCAGCTCGCAGACCTGTAATTGGCTGGTCATGGCAGCGGTCGGCGACCCTAGTGTCTGCTATGGCACTGATCCTGGTTTTGGTATGGATTACTGTTCCTGAAAGGCAGGGTTCGCTGGGACAGGAACCGCTCAGCAACATTAGCAATGCATCAATTATTGATTATCTGGAGGACGAGAATATTAGTTATTATGATCTGAGTGAACACCAGGTTGTACAGAAGGCATTTGACACGGATTCTACAGTTTTGTATTATCTGGACGGTCTTGATGATGATGTTCTTCGCCAGCAATTACTCGAATCTGTCTCCGGTTCGGACAAGATCTGACCCTAACAAAATATGAAAATGGACTTGAAATTTATTGCCAAGCTGCATCTTAAGTTTTACGCGACGCTGTTAATTGTATTTGTTGCATTTTCGTCGGCCCAGGCGCAGCGCCGGTCGGAGGAAGAAATAAAGAGAATTCAGGATGCTAAGGTTGCCATCATTACCAACCGCCTTAATCTGACGCCTGAGCAGTCGACCGGATTCTGGCCTGTTTACAATGAGTATTCCCATAAGCGTAAGGATATTCACAGGGCGCAGCGGAAGCTGATCAACGATAAAAAGGCGGAAGGAACGACGGACGAACAAGTATTGGATAACCTTAAGGAGGTCCAGGAGTTGCGTCAAAAAGAACTGGATCTTGAAAAGGAGTACCAAAACAGGTTTCTCAAAGTCATTACTGCGAGCCAGGTTATTGAGTTGTATAAGGCTGAACGGACGTTCAATGATATGTTGATCCAGCGGCTCAAACAGCGATAAGAGATTAAAGAAAATAGTAAACCTGCTATCGGCTTATTACCAAAAGCAAATCCCACAAATTGAATATTTTCAATTGTGGGATTTTTGCTTTATGCTGGTATCTGGCGCGATCAGTTAATGTCCGCCAACAGTTTCTACACTATTAATTCCCTTGGTTTCAACCGTTATATTTCTCAGCGGCGCGGAGTGTTTTCTGAAATCCTGGATGATTTCCAGAACATCATAGTCAATATTTATAGACTTGGTTCCGTCTATAACCACAGTTGAATTATCCGGAAGGTTATCCAGGGTCGCACCAATGCTGCCTTTGTTAAGAAAAGTTACTTCTTCTGACAAAATCAAAGTAATAATGTCGCCATCCTTGTGGGTTTCTTTCACATAGTGGTAAGAGTGCTTGTAGTTCTTTCTAAGGATAAAATATATCGCCACGACCATTCCGACTGCAATACCTTTTAAAAGATCGGTACTGAGGATGGCAATGATGGTAACGATAAAAGGAATGAACTGCTCTTTGCCGAGGTTGTACATACCTTTATACAATGAGAACTTGGACAGCTTGTAACCAACTGTGAGCAATATGCAGGCCAACGAGGCTAGTGGTATGAAATTCAGATATTTCGGGATGAAAATCGCAGAAAAAACGAAGATAACACCATGGAAAATAGTGCTCATCTGAGATCTTGCACCCGAATCGATGTTCGCGGAACTCCTGACAATTACCTGGGTTACAGGTAGCCCGCCAATAAGTCCGGATGTAATGTTGCCAAACCCCTGCGCAATCAGTTCCCGATTGGTTGGCGTATTGCGTTTGAAAGGATCCAGCTTATCCGTCGCTTCTACTGATAAGAGCGTTTCCAGACTCGCTACAACAGCCAATGTGATCGCTACTGTGAAAACCTCAATTTTGTTAATCGCCGAAAAATCCGGTGTTTTGAAGAAGCCGAAGAATTCGGAAGCGTTAGTTGCTACAGGTAGCTGCACAAGATGCTCGCCTGATAATTTCCATTCAGGATTGATTCCCGGGAGAATAGAATTCAGCAAGATCCCGATCAGTACGACAAAAAGTGCACCAGGAAGGAACCTGAACAGCTGAATTTTTTTCATAAAAGGTTTGTCAAATAGAATGAGCAAACCCAGTGAAACTATCGATATGATGATGGCGCCGGTGCTGCTGTATTTAACGGCATTAAACAACTCGGTAATGGTATTGTTGCCGTCTTTTTGGGCAAATGCCTCATCTCCCATGAAATCAGCATCGTATCCGAAGGCGTGAGGGATCTCTTTTAAAATCAGCGTTATACCTATTGCTGCCAGCATTCCCTTGATAACCGAGGACGGGAAATAATACCCGATGATCCCGGCTTTCATAATACCGGCAATAACCTGCAATATGCCGGCAATAACCACTGCCAGCAGAAACGCCTCAAAGCTTCCCAATGTCTCAAGTGCATTGAACACGATCACAACAAGACCTGCGGCCGCTCCAGCTACGCCCAATGAAGATCCACTAATCGAGCCGACAACTATCCCTCCTACAATTCCCGAAATAATACCCGAGAAAAGCAAGTCCGATCGTCCGGTAGACGCCAGTGCCACACCCAGGGAAAGGGGCAACGCCACCAGATATACGACAAGACCTGATGGTAAGTCATACTTGAGGTTAGAAAACAAATTTCTCTTATTTTTTGACATACGAATGTTCAAATGTATCGTTACTGGATTTACTACTATCGGAGGGTTTTGGGTTAGACATGAACCGGACCTTCAAGACGGTACACATCTTCGACGTCTTCGTTGTCTTCGACAGTAACGTTGAGATCTTTCAGAATTCCGTTTTTGACATCATAAACCAGTCCATGCACCTGAATGGCTTTTCCATTGGCCCAGGCATTCTGGACAATCGATGTTTTAGCCAAATCCCGAACCTGCTCCTGAACATTCAGCTCTACGAGACGGTCGCTCCTTTTAGCAGGATCCTTGATTGCACTTAATTCCTCGCTGTGGAAACGATAAACATCTTTAATATGCCGAAGCCAGTTATCGATCAGCCCGACCTGCTTGTTGCCCAAAGCCGCATTGATACCCCCGCAGCCGTAGTGGCCACAAACAATAATATGTTTCACTTCCAGCACGTTAACGGAATAATCCAAAACGCTTAGCATGCTTATGTCGGTGTGGATCACCATGTTGGCGATGTTCCTGTGCACAAAAATGTCGCCAGGCTGCGTACCTGTGATCTCGTTGGCGGGTACCCGGCTGTCGGAGCAGCCTATCCACAAGAATTTCGGGCTCTGGCCGTTCGCCAGATTACTGAAAAACTCAGGGTTTTCCTGGTTTGTTTGAGCTACCCATTTCTTGTTATTGTCAAAAAGTTCTTGATATGACTTAATCATGATTCAAATTATAGATTACAGAATAGAATAATGGAGGATCGCGTACCTGAGGACAGATTAATCCACGGGTATCAATACTCGTAATTTTGTATAACTAGAAAATAAATCAGATTAACTCTGGAGGAGGGGAGGCGAGATTACGGAAAATCTCATTTTGAAAGCTGACAGCATAGGAGAAGAGCGCTTTCAAAGGGATTGATAAACAGAATTTATCAAAATGTAGTATATGGGAACTCAATAGCTGGTCGTCATTGACCTTTTCAACTTCTTTACTTTCATTGTCGCAAGTACCCGTATCGCAAACAATGGAGCACTGCTCTTTTGCACACAACAGACTGATCAAATCTGTTGTTTTACAGATTAGAAAGGTTGTGAGCAATATGAGACAAAGCTTTCTTAACAAGGTTTTTTGGGATTTTGGCGACGAAATCAGAACATCGGACTCCCCTTAAACGTTCGGAGTGACCTGAATTATTATCGCCTGATTACATATTTTTCAACAATTCGGATACATTACCAAGGTCTTCCAATAGAAAAGGGTTGTGATAATACAACCCTTTTCTATTTAACTTTCCATCCTTTTTCATGGTTCTCCAGCCAGCGCCCGACAACAAAAGCCGAACCAAGAAGAACTATATAAAAAACGATCATAATGATTGTCATTCCCATAAAAATATTCAATTAATTCCTGACTGATATTGAACAAAAATAAGTAAAAAATGCAAACGGGGTATCCTTTGTCGAAAATAATTAAAGCACACCTTTTGTAGATGGCATAAAATCAAGCGCTTTCAAATCTCTCCGAACAGCCATTTTTATCGCTTTGGCAAATGCTTTAAAGATCGATTCGATCTTATGGTGCTCGTTATCACCTTCTACCTTGATATTCAGGTTGGACAGAGATGTATCGGAGAAAGACTTGAAGAAGTGAAAAAACATTTCCGTCGGCATTTCTCCGATTTTCTCTCTTTTGAACTCGGCATCCCAGACGATCCAGGGGCGACCGGAAAAATCGATCGCAACTTGTGCCAGTGCCTCGTCCATCGGCAATAAAAAACCGTATCTGCTGATACCACGCTTATCGCCCAGAGCTTGCCGGTAAGCCTCCCCAAGCGCGAGGGCAGTATCTTCAATTGTATGGTGTTCGTCGATATGCAGATCTCCGTCCACATGAATTTTAAGGTCGGCCCCTGAATGTCTGGCAAGCTGGTCAAGCATGTGGTCGAAGAAGCCAAGGCCGGTATGGATTTCTGAGCGGCCGCTGCCGTCGAGGTTCAGGTCAATTTTAATCTGCGTTTCTTTGGTATCGCGGCTTACCGACGCGGTTCTCGAAGGAAGTTTGAGATGTTCGTAAATTGCATCCCAATCGTTCGAAATAAAGGAAATCGTGGAATTCATCTGATCAGAAATACCTTCTTTAACAGGCTCAGCTGCAATTAAAATCGCTTTCGCGCCAAGATTTACAGCCAGTTGCACATCCGTAAGACGATCGCCAATCACATAGCTATTAGGAAGGTCATAATCTGCCGAAAAATAGGATGTCAGCAGACCAGTTCCCGGTTTGCGGGTCGGAAGGTTATCTTCAGGAAAACTACGGTCAACATGAATGGCTGAGAAGTGGATATTTTCTCCAGCCAAAGTGTTAAGCATCTTGTTCTGGGCCGGCCAGAAAGTGGTCTCGGGAAAAGAATCCGTACCCAGGCCATCCTGGTTAGTAACCATCACCAGTTCGAAATCGGTTTCTTCTGCGATCTTGCGTAGGTTAGAAATAGCCCGGGGCAAAAATTCAAGCTTTTCGAGAGAATCTACCTGAAAATCTATGGGAGGTTCTACGATAATTGTTCCGTCACGATCAATAAACAAGAGTTTTTTCATTAACTGATAATTGGTTGCATTTAATTTGACTTAAAACCGGGTGTTTTGTGTTAATGGTGCAAAGTTCGCAATCTATGCGTAATTGAAAAGTGGTAATGGGCAGTTATGGCATATTTGTTGAACTGAAGAGTAGCGAAGAAATTGTAACTTTGTTTTTTGAATAATCGATATCATTAATGTTTACAGGAGTAGTAGAAGCCATCGGTGAAGTAGTAAATGTACATAAGCAAGGAACAAACCGGACGTTTACGCTTAAATCTTCCATAGCAAATGAATTTAAAATAGACCAGAGCATCAGTCACAATGGCGTTTGTCTCACTGTAACGGCGGTTGATGGAGAGGAGTACACGGTTACCGCCATTGAAGAAACGCTGAACAAGACGAATTTGGGGGGCCTGGAATTAAATAGTAAGGTAAACCTGGAGCGTTGTATGCCTGCGAACGGTCGGTTTGACGGACATATCGTTCAGGGGCATATTGATCAGACCGGGATTTGTACGAGGATTGAGGAAAGGGACGGAAGTTGGTTGTTTGATTTTGAGTATGATACTTCAGCAGGCAATATCACAGTAGAAAAAGGGTCAATCTGTATTAATGGGGTGAGTCTGACTGTTTTCAATTCATTGGAGAACTCATTCAGAGTGGCGATTATTCCATATACTTATTCTTTTACCAATTTCCATTCACTTAATGAAGGAGATACTGTGAACCTGGAATTCGATATTCTTGGGAAGTACATAAAAAGAATTCTGGGTTCATATACAGTCTAGTATATTGGGTTCTTGGAATATTACGTTTATTTTTACCCGTATATATCTATTTCGCGCATTAAATACTTTCATGGCCAAAATAAGTACGCAATCCAGAACTGATCTTTTCATACACATAGGGATAATAGTTTCACTACTTTTGGTCCTTTTCCTGGGGTTCTTTTTTGTCTATCTACCCTTTACAACTAATCACGGAGAAGCCATTACGGTACCCGACCTCAAAAAGATGAGTGTTGAAGGACTGGAGGATTTCCTCGATAGCAAGGACCTTCGTTATGAGGTGGACTGTACTTTTGTTGCCAATGTACCTCCGCTTACCATTATCTCGCAGTATCCGCTGCCTGGTGCAAAAGTGAAAGAAGGCCGTAAAATCTATGTTACTGTTGCGTCGCTGACGGCCCCGCTTATCAAAATGCCTAAGCTCACGGATATGACGCACCGCAGCGCACAAATGTTTCTTAAAAGTGTCGGTCTGGAAGAGGGAAATATCTCATATGTGCCAGATATGGCTCAAAATGCGGTGTTAAGGCAGATGTATAATGGCAAGGAAATTTTGCCGGGACAGCCTATCGCCAAGGGATCGAAAATTGATCTCGAACTTGGAGAGGGATTGGGTACGGCTCAGTTTGAGGCGCCTTCAGTGTTAGGAATGCCTTTGGATGAGGCTAAAATAGCAATTATTGGCGCGGGGCTGAAAGTCGGCCAGCAGATGGAGGTAGCGGCTGAGGAAGGTCAGGCTCCCGGTTCGGTTGTGCGGCAAAATCCGGATGCGGGCAATAATGTTAGAATTGGTGACGTAATAGATTTATGGATCACACCACCGGGCGATGAATCAACAGAGAATGAAGCAAATCAACCAGAGCAATAGGAATTCTTTCATCAGCCATAAAAGTTTTTACGTGACATTGATTCTGGCGCTCTGCCAGTTTCATATTTACGCCCAGCTTAGAATTGTTCCGATTGGCGGCTCACATGCCGGCCAACAATCCGTCCAGGTAAATGGGAAGGTTTTACGTACCCAAGCTTCCTTAATTTTGCCTTTTTTTGATGATTTCTCCACTGCTAAATCCGGATTTCCGGACAGCAGATACTGGTTGCCCGGAAGTGGTACATATGTGAATAACTCACTAGTTACCACTCATCCTTCGCTGAATGTCGCGACTTTCGACGGTTTGAATGCAGGCGGGATTCCTTATAACCTGGCTAATCCCTTAAACCAAGGTTTCACGGATACCTTGACCTCTCAGCCAATGAATCTTGCTGGTAAAACTTCGGCGGATTCGGTTTACATGAGTTTCTATTGGCTTGGAAAAGGTCTTGGAGAGTTACCCGATTCGAGCGATTTTTTCAGTCTTGAATTTTTAAACAGAACGAACGAGTGGGTTCCCGTGTGGAATCAGGTCGGTTACGAGCTGGATACTGTTTTTCAGCGGGAATTTATAGCGATCAAAGATGCGGCTTATTTTCACGAAAATTTTCAATTCCGTTTCCGCTCTTATGGGAGGAATTCCGGGCCGTACGATACCTGGCATCTCGATTATGTATATCTTAATTCTGGCCGTTCAATAAGGCAGCCGTATATTTTCGACGTTGCTATGCGAACGCCTGTTTCTCCGTTCCTGAAAAAATATACGGCCATGCCGCTCCGGCAGTATAATGCAAGTCCGGCAGCTGCCATTGCAGATTCTGTTAGTACCGATATTGTTAATAATTTCAACAATTTCAATATTCTTACAAGCACTTTTACGATCACGAACAAAGCTACTGGAACGGAGTATTTCAGGAATGTTCAAAGATCGATCTATGTGGAGTCGCTGAAATCTAAATCAATAGGAGTAAAGCCGTCAATTGTTACCGCGGGAAATGCAAAGGATAGTCTCGAGCTGATTTTGAAATATTATGTGACGACAACGGATACGATCCCCAACGTAAATCTGAAACATAATGATACTATTTCGTCTAGGGTTGTTTTGGGGGACTATTTTGCGTTTGATGACGGAAGCGCAGAGTACGGAATTCAGGTTAATCAGAAACTGGGACGTGCGGCAGTGCAGTTTGTGCTGTCTAAACCAGATACAATTGGTGGTGTCAGGATGGCGATGATCCCTTTTAATAAAGACGTTTCGGGACAGGGGTTCAGCATCCAGATTTTGAGTAATAAAAATAATAAACCTGATCAGGTCATAGCGCAGCGGCCTGTGTCAGCAAGATATCCTTCATCCCGTAATGGCTTTATTGATTATGCCTTTAGCTTTCCAGTGGCGGTGCCGGATACTTTCTATGTGGGGTGGATTCAGATCAATGAACAACCTCTCACGGTTGGTTTTGACCGGAATTCGAAGTTAGGTGCGAGGTATATTTATTATAATCTGGGTACAGAGTGGGTCAAGGAAAGCAGTCTTGGCGGAAGTATTATGATTCGTCCTTATCTCGGAAAGCAGGCCAGGGAAGTCATAACTGGAAGTGAGCCCGTAAACGCACGGAAATATTCTTTTTTCCCTAATCCCAATAGAGGTATGATAAAATGGGAGAATACTTCTTTGAACAATATTGAAATTTATTCATTAACCGGCGTGCTGGTTCAAACGCTCAGGCCAGGGAAAAATGACAGGTTTGCTGATGTGAATTTTCTGCAGGACGGTTTTTATATTATTCGGGCTTATGATGGTAAAAGGTCATTTGTTCAGAAAATGTTAATTTTGAAATAACTTATTTAGTCACAAAAATTTATTTATTATGGATATTACGGTGGAGGAATTGAAGGAGCGGTTGGATAATGGTGAGGATTTGCATTTTTACGATGTGCGTGAGGAGCACGAATATGAGGAAGATAATCTCGGTGCCGTGCTAATACCACTTGGCGAGCTGCCGGACCACCTGGCAGAACTTGAACCGTTGAAAAACGAGGAGATCATTATACATTGCCGCTCAGGGGCAAGGAGTGGCAAAGCAGCCAAATTTCTTGAAACTCAGGGCTTTTCTAACGTCAGAAATGTATTGGGTGGAATTCTTGCCTACCGGGAGCTGGAAGATTGAAAAAACTAACAGTTCATAGCTACGTTATTCGGCTATGAACTGTCCTGAGTTACTTGCCCGTTACATCCTTAATATAAGCTATAATGTCGCTGACATTTTCTGGATTAAACCAGGTGAAATCTCCCTGATGTTTAAACCAGGTAATCTGTCGTTTCGCATATCTCCTTGAATTCTGCTTCAGCAATCGTATCATTTCCTCTTCATCGTACAGGCCGTCCAGGTGGCCGAATACTTCTTTGTAACCAACTGTTTGAAGAGCATGATGAGAGCGATATTCTTTCAGGCTTGCTACCTCTTCAACCAGCCCATTTTTCAACATATTTTCCATACGTAAGTTAATCCTCTCGTATAGTTCTTCCCTATCCCTGTCCAGCGCCACCATTATTTGCTGGAAAGGACGCTTCTGCGTCTTCTTTTTATGATATTGGCTGAATGGTATACCTGAAGTATGAAATACTTCCAGCGCGCGCAAAACGCGCTGGGAATTTGAAATTTCTTTGGAGGCTGCGAATTCAGGGTCTATTTTGTGAAGTTCAGTCTGTAATTGCGCCAACCCTTCATTGGTTAGCCTTGCTGTGAGGGATTCGCGAAGCCCGGGCAGTGGAGCAGGCAGGTCATCCAGGCCTTCGGAGACTGCCTTGACATAGAGTCCCGACCCGCCGGTCATTACAACATGATCATGCCTGGTAAAAAGCTTATCAAGCAACGTTAACACATCCCGTTCAAAATCTCCTGCACTGTATGATTCTGTAATAGAGTGGGAATTTATAAAATGATGTTTTACCTCATTCAATTCCAAGGAATCGGGTTTTGCAGTTCCGACGTTAAGTTCTCGGAAGAATTGACGGGAGTCTGCTGAAATTATCTCTGTGTGAAAAACTTTGGCAATTTTGATTGATAGGGCTGTTTTTCCTACCGCTGTGGGGCCTGCTACGATAATAAGGTATTTGTTGCGGCTGTTTGACATTGTGCAGATTTTATCTGAATTTTATTAACTGCGAAATTACAATCATGAGCTTCATCAGCCTATTTTTTACCACAACAGTTTCTGGCTAGCCCAATATTCTTAATCTCACTGATGGAGTCGGTTTAGATTCTTGGTTTGTCAACAAGGAAAAATAAGTTTTTTTACATAATTTATGGCCAGGTCTGCCGGGGTTCATCATTTTGTGCTTTTTGTGCGTACTAATTTTAAAATCTCACTATTTAAGTTCACTTTCTAAACGTTAACTATTATGTTCAAAAAATTATTACTTGTTGCCTGGGTAGGTCTGATGGTTTTTCTAGTTAGTTGCGAAGGCCCCAAGGGAGATGTTGGCCCCGCCGGAGCAGATGGAGCGGCCGGACCTGCCGGACCCGCAGGACCTGCTGGGCCTGCCGGAGAAGATGGGACGGGGAGCGGATCTTCGGGTGCTATAATTGCTTTTATGGGGGAATTACAGACTGACACGGCTGGAAATGCTATTGTGGGTGATACAGCCTTTTTTGACGAATTTACAGAAGAAGAAATTGCAAGTGTTGAAAAAGGGTCATTCCAAGTTTTCATCAAAGATGACGGTGCATATTTTCCGCTTCCTGGATTCGTTCTATTTGAAGATGAAGCTATCAGCTATGGTTACTATTATCTAGTAGATGGTTTAGGGTTATATTTCCCTATTTTCAGGACTTCTGCGGCTACTGTAAGACAACGCACCTTTGAAGAAATCAGAGTTCTTGTTATTCCGGCCATTAATGCTAGCAGGAATAATTCTAATGTAAACTGGCAAAATTATGAAGAAGCTGTTGCAGCTCTTGGATTAACAGAGGCGGATGTGAAGACAATAAAAAAGACAAGAAACTTCTCAGGTGTTAAAAGTCTTGCTAATATCAAACGACCATAAAGTTGATGGACTCAAAAGAAAAGAGGGATGATCACTGATCATCCCTCTTTTCTTTTACTAGCTTTTTAATATTCCCATAAGCCGTGTTCCAGTTCCATGAGTTCCTGTTCGTAATTTAAAGACTTGATAAGAGCTTCTTTTTCTCCGTTGTAGATGTCCAAAAATGCTCTGTCATTTGCATTGGAGAACTTTGTAATCCTCCCGTAGAACAATCGAAGATCGAAGGCGTCCGCAAGATTTTTATTCTGAGCGGTGTTGTGAGAATTGTACCAGATATATTTCTTAGGATCGCTACGGAACAATCTTTCAACATCTTTATAACGGAATGAAGCAACTGGCAATTCCAGCCCAGTAGCCGTTTGATCAGATGGCAATATTATTGTAAGCGTTTGAATATCATTGTATAATCGCGATCTTTTCTTGTCGAAAGTCCAGTCTTCTTTTACCTCCAGAATGGTTAGCTGCTCAGGGAAATATTCCTCTTCAGATGCAGCAACCTGAGTTTCGAAGGTATCTACTTTAGGCGGCTCAACAACAGGTGGTTCTTCTTTAACCACTTCATTTTTAGTACCTTTTTTAGCTGTTTTCTTTTTTGGAGGACCCCAGCCATCGTCTTCAACCACTTCCTCTTTTTTTACCTCTTTCTTAGGTGTGTTGTTCCAGCCATCTTCGGCAGCGGCGGTTTTGGAAGGATCTGTTTTCTTAGTGCCCCAGCCATCATCAGCTTTGGCAGGTTCACCGAAACCAGCTGCAATCTCTTCTGCCGACAAACCCGCAGTTTGATTAGGAATAACTATGCGCTTGTGAAGCTCATCCGGCGTGATTTTAGTCATACAGGAGTCATTAGAATAGGCATCTATGAGACCTGCTTTGGCAGCATCCAGAAGATAACGGGTAATCTCGTTGTTTTTAGAGAACATTGAGACGTTTTGTTTTTCTTTGAGGTCAACTCTCCTCCAGAGAGTTCTCTTCATCATTATGTCTCCATCTGCTATGGGACGGGAGGAGAATTGATTAGTAGTGGAATCTTCTTTCTCCTGGGCAAAGGCTGCACCTGTTCCCAAAGACAAGGAAATTAAGGACCAGGCAATCGTTTTTCCGTTCATTCTTCTCATATCATACATAAGTTGTATTGTCCAATCAACGACTAAAACTGAAGATTAATATAGCGTAACTTGTCTGTACTGGTTACCCATTTCAACTTCATTTACTACACCTTTAAAGTTCTGACGTTCTACTTTTAAAATCGTAATTACATAACGGTCACCCGGTTGTGCTTGTTGTGCAAGAGAGGAAATAGATCCCCCTCCTCCGCTCAGCGTAATACCATTAATACGGCGATTTCCGCGGGCAAGAGACACTTCGATCTGTGAAACTCTGAACTTCGCGTCCTCGGGAGAAAAGTTCTTAAAGCTCTCGTCAGGAATCGCCACTACCTGAATGCTTCTGGTACCAGAGGCAGGAGCTCCTTTACGTTCATCAAAAGTGCTTCCGTTAACACGAACTTCAAGTGAAGGTTTTGGGACTTTGTTGACCCGGAAAGGCTCGGAACCTAAAACGTTCCCCGCATTGCTAACCGTGATATTTAGCTGGGCTTTGCTGGGTACGATAGTAAATTTCCCTTTTTGTCCGCTCTGAATAATCTCGCCACCGTCTGTGGAAAAACTTGGAGCCCAAAGAGGACCTAAAGCCGGGCTCTGAATGCTCAACTTATTGGCACAACCCAAATACAAAGGGGGTAAAGTACCTGTTTCAATCTGATAGGAAGGTTTAACCACAAAATACTCCTGGTTCATAGTGTAGGTAGTATCCTTACCTGATGGCGTAGGGATTGTAATTTTACCCTGAAGTTCGCGGCGTGCAAGACCTTCTGCATTGTAATTTCCGCCCTGAGCGGTGAATTCAATTATACCAACGCCATTCTCTACCTTCACAGGTGCGCCATTCAAACTCATTCTTGGAGTAATCCCTGACGCAGATGCAGCAATAAACATTTGACCTTTAAACTTGGTACCGGCTACTACTGTTTTTGCATCAGCACTTACCATAGCCAGTACGCGGTCAAATTTAATATCTGCGGCGCCTACTTTGCTGGCGAGGTAATTGAGCACTTCACCTTCCATTCGGCGAATATCTGTCTGTTTCTGGCTAAGTACAGCCAATGCAGCTGCAACCGGCGTCGATTCAAAGTTCAATTCAGCAAAGTCTTTGTTTCTCTGTTCCTTGTTCCCTTTCACCACAGGGTCTTCCCGGCCGTCAAGTGCCAGCAACTGGAATTTCGTGGGAGATATTTGATTGAGCTGTGCTGTGTAACTGTTCAAGGTTTGCTTCAATTTATATGCTTCACCTTTTTTTGCTACACCAATCATCATCTCGGCTACTTTCGCTTCTTCCTGAGGGTTTTTTATACCACCCTCTTCATTAAATCCGCCGCCTGCCTTATTAATAATTTCCTGCTTCAGCGTGTTGATCTCGTTGGTAATGGCTGCTGAAAATTTTCGAACCTCTTCGGCTTGCTTGATCACAGCAACGTCAGATGCACGATTACCTGATTTCTCAACTGCTGCCTTGATTTTAAGTACAGTTTCCTGGTTGATTTTATTAGCTGCTCCGGAGGATAGTTCCAAAGAATTGTTCAGAAGAATGAATTTTTCTATAATGGCTGAACTTACCTGCAATGCGAGCATGGCAGTAAGTACCAGATACATCATTCCAATCATCTTTTGACGGGGTGTTTCTTTTCCACCTGCCATATTGTTCAGTAATCAGTTATCAGTGATTAAATAATTTAGTGTAACAAACGATAGTAAATGCATTTTAGATTGTCCTACTATCAATTCGTATAGGTATTATGAATTACCACGCATGGCAGTCAACATATTACCATAAATGCCGTTCAGAGACGAAATATTTGTTGTCAGCTTAGACATTTCAGTTTTGAACAACTGTGATTCTTTGGTTGCATCAGCCATGTTCTCCATTGCGGCAGTCAGGTTACCGTAGAATGCATTCATCGCTTTCAAATGTTTGGTTGTATCCTGCAATTCCAGTTCATAAACCGCATTCAAAGCACCCATGTTTTTGGTAATCTGCTGAAATTGTTCACGATACGACTGCGCATCCTTGGTAGCATCAGCCATGGAAGTCATCGCCCCGATTGCAACACCATACGATTTGTTCATGTCGTTAATTGCATTGGAAGCACTCTTCACATTTCTCGCGTAGTCATTGGTAGCGACGGTCGCATCTGTCAGGTCGGAAATCTTACCAACAGTTTCGGAAAGATTTTTAAAACCTTTTCCCAGGCTATCGAAAATCTCAGGTGAAATTTTAGCATTGTCAAGCATGGTATCCAATTTAGCTGTGACGCCGCTATTAGATGTGGCGCTGCGGGTGATAGCCGGTCCGTTGTAATCATCAGCGAGTTCAGGATATACTCGCGTCCAGTCCGGGTCCTTATCAGTGGATTGGGTTAAAGTCTGCAAAGCATAAAGTAAAAATATAAGTACCTCTGTACCAAGACCTGCGGTAAGCAAAGGGCCTCCAAAATCCCAGTGTTGAATTTTTGCCAACGCTCCCAAAATTACAACGGCAGCACCCGCACTATATATTGTTGGTACCAGTTTATCCCAAAAAAAATTAGGTCCGCTATTCTTAGCCATACGAATTAAAATCAGTTACAGTGAAAAAATGGAAATGAATGAAATGTCAATTTGGATTTTATAAGATCGTAAAAAAGAAGCAGAGTAGGAACGCTGCTTCTTTTGATATAGAAGTAATTTTAGCGGCGACGGGCGCGGGCACCGCCTCTGTCGTTAACATTATCCATCACGCAACGGAAACCTATAAAGGCACGGCGTTCGGTTTCATATTCGAAAGTCCGCGTACCTGTCTGAAGGTAGTAAGCGATGTCTTTCCAGGATCCGCCTTTGACAACTTTTCTTGGTTCATCAGGATTATTATATTGTGGGTTCATATCCCACACGATTGCAGTAGCATTGTCTGTATAAGCATCTGATGTCCATTCTGCAACATTACCAGCCATATTGTACAGGCCAAAATCATTAGGGTTATATGCATTAGCCGGCCCGGTGTAAGGGTAGCCATCTGCATCGTAGTTACCACGTTGTGGCTTGAAATTTGCGAGGAAGCATCCTTTTGCATTCATAGTATAAGGATTTCCCCAAGGGTACTTGGCAACAGCACGTCCCCCTCTTGCTGCCCATTCCCATTCCGCTTCTGTCGGAAGGCGAAATCCTGTCGAGTTAAACTGGCCCTCTTTGTTTTGGAAGTCATGCAGCAAATTTGTCCGCCATTTTGCAAAATATTCGGCTCCCTGCCAGCTTACGCCGACAACAGGATAAGTGTCGAAACCAGGATGTTGATAATAGTATTCTACGAAAGGATCTCCGTTGGAATAAGCAAAGTCTTTTTTCCAGACGGTAGTGTCGGGATAATATTTTGACATGATTTCTTCTTCACCCAGAACGGATACAGAGTCGACCAGCAGCGCATTGACAAACTGACGATACTCGTTGTTTGTGATTTCTGTATCATCCATAAAGAAAGAACTGATCGTTACGCGCCGGTTCATGTTATTCATCGAGGAAGCAATATCTTCATCTGCCTGGCCCATAACAAACGATCCGGAAGGTATTACCACCATTCCCGCAGGTGTAGTTTGTTTGTACCCTTTACGTGCAGTCGCCGTAATTTCTCCATTCGAAATTCCGCTTTCTTCTTTTCCTCCCTTCCCAAACTTACTTTTGATAAACCCGCAGCTTTGCATGAGCATAAGAGCGGCTACCAAAAGCAGGCTTTTGAATCCATCCCGATAGAACACTTTCACATTCATAGTGGTTTTGTAAAATTTTGAATAATAAAATGCTAGCCTAAAAACGTCGACCAATGATATATAGTATAAGTGAAATAAAACAAAACCTCAATCCACAACCTAGGTGAAATGGTACTGAATTGCAAGGTTTTCACAGTTGAAATTTTTGTTTCCAATTAGTTTTTACCGACTTAACGCAGGAATGAAGTAATTGGTATGACACTTAATAACTTTACAAATATAAATTAAAGTTTTGCAAACTGATTCACAACAAGTAGCAACTGGCTTACAAAAAGCAATGATTAAATGGTTAATTTTTGCTTTTTTAATAATTTTTAGATTGATTATCAATATAACTCGACGTATAAATGGTAATTAGTTTAAAATCTGAAACGTGGAGTTCTGATAATGGTTTTCTTCCCGAATTTGGGTGAAGGTAGGGCATATGACAACATTACTTCAAAAGATGAGGGGGCTTTGGCTTTATCTCCGCCAATTACCATATCGTAAGCGCCCGATAACCTGAGTGATTGATCTGGTAGCAGATACAAACCTCCCATTATAATAAAGTAGGTATCCTGTTGACGATAAGTACCGCCGATCCAGTAGCGCTTGTTATACGTAACGGTGGCCCCGCCTTCCGCAGAAATAGTGCTGATATCCGATTTTATCAGAACGATTGGCTGAATATCAAGTAAATAGCCAAGTTCAATGTTTACTCCGGCGTTGAAATAAATGGTCCTGGGCAAAGGATTGGTAGCGTTTTCTGAACCAATCTGATATTTTGGTTTTAGAAGATGGTTTAATGAAGCTCCTGCATAAAATGTCTCGTTTTCGAAACGGACCCCAACAGCGAAATCGGGGTTGATCTGTGAAATGACGCCGGTTTGAATCAAGGGATCATCCGGGTCCCGAGCTCTTAGTTTACCATAGTCGAGGGCCTGTCGGAAAAGTCCGGCACTAGCTCCTATCTGAAAATTGCCGCCAAGGGCAGGGATATGATACGAAGCTGAAAGTTTAAAATCCTGATCGGTCCGGGGGCCGCTTTTGTCGTTGAGCGCATAAAAACCAATCCCAAAATTTTTGAGCGGCATGCTGAATGACAAAAGCTGGGTAGAAAGTGCTCCATCCGCATCATTGGTATTTGTCCCCTGATAACCCACGTATTGTGTTCTGTGTGTTAATTGAAACTTTGTCAGTCCATCCGCTCCGGCGGCTGCGGGGTTCAGATAGAGCTGGTTTAAAGAAAATAAGCTGAACTGTGCATCTTTTTGGGCAATAGCACTTTGAGATATTACAAGCAATAAAGCGAACAGCCGGATATATTTAATACTTCGAATAATAAAGGTCAAAGTCATGCCTGTGGGTTGGATTAGAGAACACGCTGCCAGTTTTCAGATATAATTCATAACGCATATTGATGAAAAAAATTGATAAAATCGAAAAAAAGCCCCGGAAAATTTCCAGGGCTTTTTTTGTACAAAAATGAATTAAATATTATTGGCCTTGCGGATGTAAAGATCCAGCGCGCCGGTCATGGACGGAGCGTTGGGCAGCGGCGCCTGGATATCGAGAAACAATCCGGCGTCTTCCACAGCTTTGGCGGTCGTAGGGCCAAATGCCGCAATGCGGGTGTAATTTTGTTTGAAGTCAGGAAAATTTTCGAAAAGAGATTTTATTCCTGACGGGCTGAAAAAAGCGATAATGTCATAATAAACATCTTCCAGGTCTGACAAATCGGAAGGAACTGTTTGGTACATGGTCGCCTCCGTGAAATGAAATTCCTCTGTATCCGCAAATTCCGGAATATCATTTTTGCGGACATCGGAACAGGGATAGAGGAACTTCTCTTTCTTATGCTTGCGCATCAGCTCGATCAGTTCCGCTGCCGTTTTTGTTCCGGTGAATATTTTTCTTTTCCGGATTACAATGTACTTCTGAAGATAATTTGCCGTCTGTTCCGAGATACAGAAATACTTCATGGTAGCGGGCACCTCAATCCTTCCCTCGTTGCAAATTCTGAAAAAGTGATCAATTGCATTACGGCTCGTAAAAATTACTGCCGTATGGTCCAGAATGTTAATCTTTTGCTTCCGAAAGTCTTTATAAGAAACTCCATCTATCTGTATGAATGGCCGAAAATCTACTTTGATATTATACTTTTTGGCTAATTCATAGTAAGGGGAATTTTCGTCTGCTGGTCTGGACTGGCTAACCAGAAGACTGGTAACTTTTTTAAGCCGTTCCTGATCAAAATTGATGGTATCACTCATGTAAAATCCTCATTAGTTTATTTCCCGACCCACGCTCGCATTATAAAGCAAACTTTACGCTTACAATGAGAGGGATGATTTCAATGACGCAAAGGTAAGAAAATAAATAGAGATTAATCAATGAACCCGGGGGCTTGGTTACAACGTATAGGGCAAGAAAACGTATAAGATAGAAAATCAGAAAAGGCAATAATATATATGGCCGCAAGTCCTCAAACCAGTGGATATTATTGAAACTTAGCATAAAAACAAGGATATACACTACTCCGTAAAAGAGGTAGGAGGATTGTACTATTTTTAGAAAAACAGTGTCAACCAATTTGTCAAGATTAAGCATATTTCCGGCCATGACCATAAAAATATACTTCACGTACGTTAGGAGAAAAAAGATAATGGTAAGAATAGAGAAGTCTCCAAGCAGCTGCAAGGTATTTGATTTTTCTGACAGGATCGTGCTGACTGAAAATAAATTAAGCCTGTTATTTGAAAAGAACACAACAACAAACCCCATCAGCATCGCGATCGTTATGTTGAAAAATACGACACTGTTACTGTAAGGCTTATTATTTTTCGAAAGTTGTTCCCTGGGATCATTGTTAAAAAACTCAATTGGATTAATCAAACGTATGAAAGACATCGGATTCACGTTGAAAATCCATACGTTAACAATCAGTATAAGAATCAGCGATAACACCGCAAAATTCCCGAACGGAGAAAAGCTGATCGGCTTTATATTGATGAAATTAGATCCTGCACCTGCCACAATTCCAATTTCATTGCGCTTTTTTTCATTGCATAGTAGCAGACTTTTTCCTTCAATGCCCGGACTGCCATAAATTGTGAGCAGTAATTCATCCTTTTTGTAAAGTCGGTAAAGACTATCAATATTTAACTCCTGCCAGGAATTTTCGCGGATTTTGTTTTGAAGCGCGCCCTCGAGAAACAGATAGCTTTCATCTTCAGTCTTTAGGAGCAGCGAATATCTTCTGTTTTTTAAAAGGTCAATGTGCAGGCTCACAAAACGTGCGCCTTCGTTCACACCCTGGGAGAACGGAACGTAATTCTTATACTGGTTGCTATACACAAGCCAGTCGTTCTGATAATCGTAGATCGGGAAAAACTGTTCAGGCGGGGTTGCTTTAACCGCGCCCCGGGCATCAGTCCCGAAGAACAGTACTGCCAGAAAAAAAGCCCAAAAAGTAGACCGGGTAATGGACTTCATGGTATAAAAAAGGGCGGGGTTTCCCCAGCCCTAACATAAGTTGTATCTATTCAGATTATTTTTTACCAAGTGCTATCAGCATGGTCTCGCCGATCAACGCAGGTGATTCAGCTACAAAAATTCCCGATTCTTTCATGATCCTGATCTTCGCTTCCGCAGTATCATCAGCTCCACCGATAATTGCACCGGCGTGGCCCATGCGGCGGCCTTTTGGGGCTGTTTGTCCCGCAATAAAACCGACAACAGGTTTTCTGTTTCCTGTTGATTTAATATATTCTGCCGCGTCTGCTTCCATGCTGCCGCCGATTTCACCAATCATGACGATGGCTTCGGTTTCAGGGTCGTTCATCAGAAGTTCAACCGCTTCTTTCGTAGTGGTACCGATTATAGGATCTCCGCCAATACCGATAGCAGTAGTTTGTCCTAATCCGGCGCGTGTCAGCTGATCAACAGCTTCGTAAGTAAGCGTTCCTGATTTTGAAACAAGACCGACAGTTCCTTTTTTGAATATAAATCCAGGCATGATACCCACCTTACATTCTTCTGCGGTAATAACACCCGGGCAGTTAGGGCCGATCAGGCGGCAATTCTTGTTTTTGATATATTCTTTTGCCTGCATCATGTCTTTGGTAGGGATACCTTCTGTGATACAGACGATTACTCCGATTCCTGCATCAGCGGATTCCATTATAGCGTCAGCCGCGAAAGCCGGTGGAACAAATATAATGGATACATCTGCGCCGGTAGCACGTACTGCAAGGTCTACTGTATTGAACACCGGACGCTCCAGATGAGAAAGCCCGCCTTTACCAGGAGTGACACCACCTACAACATTGGTACCGTATTCAATCATTTGCTGGGCATGAAAAGAACCCTCAGAACCCGTAAATCCCTGAACTATAATCTTAGAATTTTTATTAACTAAAACGCTCATGTTGGTAAATCAGTTTTTTTGGTAAAAGTAGAACGAAAAGCACGAAGTAGCAAAATGTAACCATAATTTGTAAATTGCTTTTTTGATATTCTAAGACCTGTTTATGCAGATACTCACCAATCCTCATATATTTTCAAACCTCGTCTTAAGTTTTACAAGTCTGTTTGTTTTTTATAGATACTTTAACCGGGAGCCCGCGATCTCAAGATGGCTCTGGGGCGTATTTTTATTTAGTATTTCACTCGCTGCGTTTACCGATTTGCTCATTAACGCAGGTATTCTCGGACTGTCGATGTTTCACCAGATTATTACCGCCGGAGAAATGACGCTTGGTGCCTTCTGCCTGGTATCGGCATCCTGGTGCCTTATTATGCGCTACCGGGGAGGCAGTTTTTTGCTATGGTCCACGCTGGGTCTGGGAATGCTTCTTTTTTATTGCATCACGTGGTTTCGTGTGGAGTATGTCGGCCTAATCATCAAGTCGTTGTGTATATTGGTGACGCTGTTAATCGCCTGCGTAGGCCTGACCAGTCGCCAAAAGAGCGCGCTTTGGGTGGTATTTTCGATGATGCTTCTCGCGCTGTCTACCAAAGCCGGTAAAATCCCGCTGCCGATGGATCCCGTGGATATCAGTCATTATATGATGGTTCTGTCGGTGATTTGCGTCGGTAGGGCAGCCAGGGATCAATATAAAGTCCTGTTCTGAGGTATTGTTTTCCAAACAATTGTTAATGGATTGTTTTTTTAAAATGCCATGTGCTAAATTGCACCAGTTAATTTTAAACAAACAAGTTTTTTAGACTCAGATATGAAAAGGACCAAGTATGGCGTGTTGCTTCTTGCCTCTGTTATGGCTTTTGGAGCTGCTACAATGAACACTGTTGAAGCTAAGTTAATCCCTGCCAAAACAGTTTCAAACGATGTTAAACAAGCAAAAACCATCGTTATAAAAGGAAGTGATGCGATGCAGTTTGACCTGAAAGAAATCAAAGTAAAGGCAGGACAGAAAGTGAAACTTACATTAACACACTCTGGTAAACTGGCCAAAGCTGCTATGGGGCACAACTGGGTTCTTTTACAGCAAGGAGTTGATGTAGCTGCCTTTGGATCAAAAGCTGCTGCGGCAAGAGAAACTGAGTATATTCCTAAATCTGAAGCAGCCGGCATCATTGCACATACCAAATTGGTTGGTGGCGGAGAAAGCGATACAATTGAGTTTACAGCTCCTAAAAAAGGAACTTACACTTATATCTGCAGCTTCCCAGGTCACTATGCATTGATGAAAGGTAGCTTCATCGTCGAATAGTCAGATAAATGATTTCAAAAAATAAGGGCCGGTTCAAACGAACCCGCCCTTATTTTTTGCCTGGCATCATTAAATTTCAGAAAGATGCTTGTCGATAAGTGCTGTGATCTCGGGCCGGTCCCATTGTGAAGCGCCGATTTCCTGCGTCAGGATTTTACCTTTATAAATGATATAGGTTCTTGGAATTGCGTTTCCGTCCAATGCCGGAGGGTAGGCACCGGCATACTGATAAAAAGGAAGCTGGTAACCTTTTCTGGAGATAAAAGGATTTACTGTTTCAGCGTCTTCATCTGAGATAATATAGAAAGCTACTTTTTCATTGGATTTATACTTGTCATAAAGCTTTTGAATACCCGGCATTTCCATATTACAGGGCCCGCACCACGTAGCCCAGACATTAATAAAAACCAGCTTTTCCTGATCCATTGCAACCGGCTTGCCTTCGAGGTCTGTAAGCGATGACAGATATACAGATGATGTTTCCTCCACGCCGGGAATTGCACTTCCAGCTGTTCCAACTCCCTGACCTGCTGGTTTTAAAAATGCGTAGTAAATAGCCCCAGCGGCCATCAGCACTAAAACTAAGACGAAAATTTTCTTTGAAGCGGCAGTCATATCGGTGTGGGATGAATGAGAAAAATATAAATTCAAAAGGGGGATAATCCTGTAAAACTAAGAATATTCTTTCGAAACTGAATTAATGTGCCATTTTGAAAAATGCGGTTTTCGCTATTTGATGGGGAATAGGAAATTGAATACTTTTATAAATCTATTTTTAAACATAACGATCTGAGGAAACGGTTTACATTCATGAAAGTTCTATTTTTTGGTATTACTTCTCTCATTGCGCTTATAGTACCTTTAGCTGCGTTGGCCCAGCGTTCAGCAGCAGAATATTTTGAAGAAGGAAATACAAAAGCAGGGACCGGAGATTTCAGTGGAGCAGTTCAGGCCTATACAACAGTTATTTCAATGAGCCCCGAACATGCCCCTAGTTACTTCAATCGGGGATTGGCGAAGGCGAATCTGAAAGACCACCGGGGCGCAGTAGCGGACTACGACCGTGCCATAGAACTAAATCCCAGGGAACCGATTTATTATCAGAGCCGCGGAGTGAGCAAGAGCTTTCAGGAAGATTACCGGTCGGCTATTGAGGACTATTCGAAGGCAGTGGAGTTAAATCCGGAAGATCCTAAAGGATATTATAATCGTGGGGTAAGTTATGCGAAGCTCAAAAACCACAGAAGCGCACTTGCAGATCTTGATAAGGCATTGTCTCTGAACCCCGACGAACTCGCGGCCCTTTATGCAAGAGGAAACTGCAAACAGGATTTGCAGGAATATGCAGGTAGCCTTGCAGACTTTACAAGGGTGATCGAGTTAAGCCCCAAACGTACTGGAGCTTATGCTGGCAGAGGATTGGCTAAAATAGAGCTGGGAGACTACCAGGGAGCCGCAGCTGACTTTACAAGGGCCATTGAGCTGACTCCCAATGAAAGCGAATATTATAGTAACCGTGGTTTTGCAAAAAATAAAATAGAAGATTTTCAGGGGGCAATAATGGATTTTGATAAAACGATTCAGATCAACCCTGATAATTATAATGCTTATTACGGACGTGGTTTTGCAAAGGGTAAATTGAATGATGCCCGTGGCGCGGTGACGGATCTGACAAAGGCCATTGAGATAAAAAACACCTACGTCGGAGACCCTGATAAAATCACCTATTCAGGGAAAATAAACCGGGAAATATTGGACGGGCTGCGCGACCAGGTGCAGCAGCATATCAAAATTGATAACCTGACCAATGAACGTGCAGAAGCCTATTATATAAGAGGTATCAATAAATCAAAAATGGGCGATACGAAGGCTGCAATTCAAGATCTTACCACTGCAGTTGAGCTGAACCCTACGTATTCTACTGCCTACTTTTCAAGAGCAATGATCAGATCTGCCAGTGGAGACCAGATGGGCGCAGTATTGGACTTTTCGAGCTCAATCAAATTGAGATCCGACTTTCCGGAGGCGTATTATCTGAGAGGCATTTTGAAAAACAGTCTCGGCCAAATTAACGACGGCTGTCTGGATCTCAGCAAAGCGGGCGAACTTGGCTACACCCAGGCTTACAAGGTAATTAGTAGTTATTGTAATTAGGAGGATGGAGGAAAGGGAGAGTGGAAGAAAGGGAGAGAGGGAGAAAGGGAAACAAAGAAAAGGACTAAGCTCATATGAACAGAGCCCAACGGGCTCAAATACCTGAGCCCCACGGCATTGCCCGGGGCAAAGAAGTGGAATTATATGTCAAGAAAAGGAGAAAGCAAGCAAGAAAAGAATAAATAAATCAATTCCCCCAGAGCCCAACGGGCTCAAATACCTGAGCCCCGCGGCAACGCCCGGGGCAAAGAAGTGGAATTATATGTCAAGAAAAGGAGAAAGCAAGCAAGAAAAAAAATAAATAAATCAATTCCCCCAGAGCCCAACGGGCTCAAATACCTGAGCCCCACGGCATCGCCCGGGGCTCACAAGACGAATTAGAAAAAAGGAGAAAAGGGCGGAAGATATAAATCCCTCCTCCCTTTCCTCTCTAGTCCCTTTTCTCCTTCTAAGCCTTCTTCAAATTCTCAGCCACTTTATCCCAATTAACAACATCCCAGAACGCCTTGATATAATCCGGGCGTTTGTTTTGGTAATGGAGGTAATACGCATGTTCCCATACATCCAGCGCCAAAATAGGAGTGCCTTTAAGATCAGACAGATCCATCAGAGGATTATCCTGGTTCGGGGTAGATCCAACCGAAAGTTTTCCGCCGCTGGCAACCAGCCAGGCCCAGCCAGATCCGAAACGGGTTGTAGCAGCTTTCCCGAATTCTTCTTTCAATTTATCAAAAGACCCGAACTGCGCATTGATTGCGTCGGCTACCGCACCTTTTGGCGCGCCGCCCTTTTTAGGACCCATTACTTCCCAGAAAAAAGTGTGGTTCCAATGCCCCCCACCGTTGTTACGGATGGCAGCAGGAGCTTTACTGATTGACTTGATAATATCTTCCAGAGTTTTTTTCTCGAATTCAGTGCCTTTGACAGCGTCATTCAGGTTTTTCACATAAGTTGCGTGGTGCTTGCCGTAGTGAATTTCCATCGTAAGCTTGTCGATACTAGGCTCAAGTGCCCCGAAATCATAAGGAAGTGGAGCTTGTTTGAATGGGGCAACTTCAATCCGTACTTCTGATACGGACTTTGCTAGAACTTGCTCACTTAATGCGCTCATAGCCAGACTGCTGCCAGCAAGGGTTTTCAAAAAATCAGTTCTATTCATAACTAGGTATTATAAAACGTTAACAATCAATCGTAAGCCACCCGGCTTACAATGCTACGGCCAAGGGTGATTTCATCCGCATATTCAAGGTCTCCTCCTATGGGGATTCCCCTGGCAATAGTACTCATTTTAACTCCTGTTGATTTTAATTTTTTCTGCAGATAAAAAGCAGTAGTGTCTCCCTCCATAGTCGGGCTCAAAGCCAGAATAACTTCTTTAACAGGCTCTGCAATTTCAGGGCCAGAAATCCGGCTGAGAAGAGAATCAATTTGTAAATCGGATGGGCCAATACCTTCAAGCGGAGAAATAATGCCTCCCAGTACATGATAAAGGCCTTTATATTGATTAGTTGATTCAATAGCCAATACATCGCGCGTATCCACCACCACACATATCAATGACTGATCACGTTTGGGGTTACTGCAGATATTACAGAGCCTCTCGTCGGCAATGTTGTGGCATTTGGCGCAGTAAGTGGTTTTAGTCCGCATATTCAAAATAGCATCAGACAGAGAGCGTGTTTGTTCTTCGTCTCTTTTAAGCAAATGTAATGCCAGTCGTAAAGCAGTCTTTTTTCCTATTCCCGGGAGGCGGGAAATTTCACTAACAGCGTCTTCAATAAGACGTGAGGGGTAAATCATGTGAAGCGCTTAATAGTATTGATCTCAGCCCGATAATTGCTAAAACCTGATTTGAACGATAATTGGGGCCGGAACTTTATCCGGATTTCTTATTTTGGCCTTGGCTAATGAATTTCGGCTGATATACCCCTTCTGCAGATTTCATTGCGCATGCCTTTCAATTCTTCGAATGCACCCTCCTTTACGGAGCATTTACCTTTGTAATGTATAATGATAGTACATTGCTCGGCCTGTTCGTTACTGTGCCCGCAAACTTCAATCAGCGTCGCAATAACCCAATCAAAAGTATTTATGTCGTCATTGTAGATCACCAGCTTTTGAATGTCCTGATCTACCGTTTTATCCAGAATTTCTACCTCAGTCTCTGTAAGCGCTTGCATAACAACCAAATTTCTGTTTGATTAGCAAATCTAATTAAAAACGCAGATTATCTGAAGTTTTAAGTACCTTTTAATAAGCTTCCAAATTCTTAAATACCCGCTTTTAATGAACCCATACATATCGCTTGTCATCCTCATTGTTTATTTCGGGATGCTTATCACAGTTTCCATATATACGTCCCGGGGAGCTGATACTAATACATTTTTCACTGCTAACAGGCAGTCTCCATGGTATCTGGTAGCGTTTGGTATGATTGGTACTTCATTGTCCGGGGTTACGTTTGTTTCTGTCCCGGGCGCGGTGGCAAATATCCAGTTTTCCTATTTTCAAGTAGTGATTGGTTACATATTGGGGTATCTGGTGATCGGTACGGTGCTCATGCCGCTTTATTACAGGCTTAACCTGATCTCTATTTATTCCTATCTGGAACAACGTTTCGGTTTCTGGTCTTACAAAACCGGTTCGGGTTTCTTTCTATTGTCAAGGACTATCGGGTCGGCTGTGCGGCTGTATGTAGCGGCTCAAGTATTGCAGCTGGCACTTTTCAAGCCTCTGGGCGTACCGTTCGAAGTAGCGGTTGCGATTACGATTTTTCTGATCTGGATATATACTTTTAAAGGCGGTGTCAAAACTATCATTGTTACCGATACGCTGCAGACATTTTTCCTGATCACCGCAGTGATACTAACTATTGTGCTCGTATCAAAAGAATTGCATATCAATGGTATTGGAGAAATTTGGAATACAGTGCAGGAAAGCAGTTATTCCCGGATATTCTATTGGGACGTCAATGACCCCAAGAACTTCTTCAAACAGTTTTTCGCCGGGGTATTCATTGCCATCGTTATGACAGGCCTCGACCAGGACCTGATGCAAAAAAACCTCACTTGCAAGAATATCGGAGAAGCTCAGAAAAACATGTTCTGGTTTACGGTCGTACTCGTGATCGTGAATTTTCTGTTTCTTTCATTGGGTGCATTGCTTTACGTATATGCAGAAGCGCAGGGAATTCCTACGCCGGCCAAAACGGATGATTTTTATCCGATGCTGGCATTGAACCATCTGGGGCTGCTGGTTGGAGTTACGTTTTTGCTTGGGATTACTGCCGCTACTTATGCCAGTTCAGACTCGGCTCTTACAGCGTTGACAACAGCGTTTTGTATCGATTTTATGAACATTGAGAAAAGACCGGAAGAAACGCGTTCAACAATCAAATTCTGGGTACATATCGGGTTTTCAGTGATCTTCTATCTCGTGATACTTGTTTTTAACCGGTTAAACAGCAAGGAAGTGATCACTGCCGTTTTTGACCTTGCCGGCTACACTTACGGTCCCTTACTTGGGCTGTTCTCTTTTGGTGCATTCCTTAAAAGACCTGTGAAAGACCGGTGGGTGCCGCTGGTATGTATTCTGGCACCTGTACTTACGTATATCATCAATGATCATTCAGCAGAATGGTTTAATGGATACAAATTCGGGTTCGAAAGACTGATTATCAACGGGCTGATCACTTTTATCGGGTTGTGGCTGCTCAAAGACACTACACCAAAACCCCTCAATCCCTATACATCTGCCCGGTGATCAGGAAGTGTAAATTTAATAGCCGGTTTCTTCAATATCGGTTACTAAATTTATGTTTAAATACTTGTATTTATCCAAAAAAATATTAACTTTCTGATAAATTATGACGTAAGATAATTTTCGCTTTTACGCCGTAGATGGATGTTTAAATTAAAAGATTGGTTAAACAAACTAAACTTTTTTAATATGAAAACACTGTCATTCATTTTGCTATGGGCTTTGTTTTGTATGGCATGTACCGACAAAGCCAAAGATGAAGAAGCCACCCGCGAAGCTAATCTTGAAAATGAGAAAAAGGCCATTAACGCAACCATCGAAAATGAGACCAAGTCTTTTTTTGCAAGAGATTATAATGCATGGAAAGCAAATTATGCACAGACAGACTACGCTTTCCAGGCCTGGAGTAATAACGATGGTACATTCGACTCTAACGTCGGATGGGATGATATCAACAAACAGATAGGCAAGTATATAGCCGACAATCCGGAGCCGGTATCCAGCCACCCGATCGTCGAGAGGAAGAACATGAAATACAAGTTTTTTGGTGATGACGTGGCATATCTAACCTGGGACCAGTTCAACAGCGATAAAATGGAAAAGAATTTCCATCACAGCAAAGAGGTAAGGCTGATGGAAAAGATCAATGGAGAATGGAAAATTGTTTGCGTTTCCGCGTTTTGGGACTATAAACACCTGATCCCTGCGGACAGACTACCGATGATCAAGAAAATAGCGAATGAAAGCAGAGGTAAAAACAAAATATAGAACAGATCAATGTGTCTGAAATCGTTCGGTTTCAAATTAAAATGTTCGATAGCGAACATCGTGAATTGACAGAGCGAAGTTTTGAAAAATGTTAAAAATAAATCGTAATACCTTCTGATTCAGTATATTGTGAGGTGGATATGTCAGATAGAGTTTTGAAAAAAATGAATCTGGCATATCCTTTTTTATTTAAAGGTCAACTGTGCAGGTGTACAGTATAACCATTAAATAAAAATAGCCATGAAAATTTCAAGCATCCCAACTTTCCTTTGCGCACTTGCGCTAACCTTGTCCATTTCTTCATTTGCAGGCGACAAGAGAAACAAAAAAGCTGAAAAAGACGCGAAACCAGCCACGTTCAATGCAGCATTGTATCAGTTAAAGAATACCAATAAGGTGAAGCTGGCTGTTGACAAAGGGGATGATTCCAGATTGAGAATTGTCCTGAAAGACAAAGTTGGTAAGATATTTCACAGTGAGGTTGTTAATGACAAAGATCTAAAGTACCGTCGTACTTTTGACCTTGACGAACTGCATGACGGAACGTATTATTTTGAACTGTCTTATCAAAAACAAAAACTTACCAAAGAAGTCCAGATCCGCAGCACCAGTGAAAAGCTGATTTCACTTGAATAGTGCTCACAGGATAAGCCGGTAAAACACAAAGTCGCAGTTAAAAACGAACTGCGACTTTATGTTTTATCAATTAACTCAACTCTTTCTCAGGATCCCAGAAACAATCTTTCCAGTTTTGAATTTTATCATTCTTCACAACGATCCCCTCGCTTTCCAGCCTTTCCTGCATGGTGGTCGGCGTTGGAAACTGCATTTTTGCACTCAATATTCCCTGGCTGTTTACAACACGGTGAGCAGGGATCCCATGTTTTTCATAGCTGCTTCCCATCGCCCAGCCAACAATCCTCGCATTCCTTCTGGAACCCAGATAAGCAGCGATTGCACCATAAGAAGTAGCTCTGCCTTTTGGGATAAGCCTCACCACATCATAAACGTCGTCAAAGAATTCGTTACCTTTTTTCTTCATTGGCCCTGGCCTCTCTTCGTTCAAGTATTTCCTGTGTAAGCTGATCATACCATTTGGTTCCATAGGCTCTGATCAGCGGTTCTTTGAGAAACTTGTAAACTGGTACACCCAGCTCTGCCCCAAAACTACATGCAGGGCTACAGATTTCCCATCTGTCATAATTCAACGCGTGATATTGCTCGTACTTCGTAACGCGGATGGGGTACAAATGGCAGGAAATAGGTTTTTTATAATTGATCTTGCCATCATTATAGGCTTCCTCGATACCGCATTTCAAGATGCCCCGCTTGTCATAGATCGCGTATGCACACTCCCGGCCATTGATAACCGGTGTTACATGATCACCCTCCCAGTCGGTCGTATGTGTCCCTTCTTTGGCAATTACCGCCTTCCCTTCCTCTGAAAGATAGGGCTCAACTGCCGGATAAATTGCATCCAGTATGGCAAGCTCATCTTCGTCCAATGGTGCACCCGAATCTCCTTCCACGCAACACGCTCCTTTACATTTGTCAAGGTTACAAACAAAGAGCTGATCTTCTATATCGTCGCTAATGCACGTATTGTCAATGAGTATCATATGAAGTTTCCTACTGCTGAGGAATTTTTAGTTTCTGCCCTACCATAACACTGTTTCCGGACATATTGTTTAATTTCTTCAAATCTTCGACGCTCGTTTGATAGTTTTGTGCGATTCGAAAAAGCGTTTCGCCCGGAGCGACAGTATGTGTTTGGGTACCCGGGGTCGATGGTTTTTGGGAGTCAGGATCGCTACCAGCCGATTTTTTGATCCGCAGGCGCTGACCGGACTTCAATTTGTCCGAATCGTCCAGATTGTTCATTGCGTACAAATCTTTGATATTGAGACCGTATGCCCTGCAGATACTATAATAAGTCTCTCCCCCCTGAACTACGTGAAATTCCTGTCCTTCATATGCGGAGCTTCGCATTTCCTGTTTGATTTCTTCCGGTGTTTTAAAGGTTGAAGCGGCAGCTGGACGCGTTACAGGTATCGCCTTGGCAGTATTTTCCTCCGAAGCGGATGCAGCAGATTCAGATTTACTTACCAGCAATCGCTGGCCGGAAACAAGGCGGTTGGGGCCGCCGCTTTTGCTATTGAGCGAAATCAGCTCTCTTACGGTGAGATTATACTTATTGGAAATGCTGAAATAGGTTTCTCCCGGTTGAACAGTGTGATAGCTGACCTTCTCCGTGGCGGCAGCTATTTCGGGTTGTTCTGGCTGTTCCGCTGCTTCTTTTGCTGCTCTTTCCTGGGCCGCTAATCTTTGCCGTTGGTATACCGACATTGTCGCAGTCGAACCTCCCGTTGTAGCTGGAGCAGTTGGTTTGGCGGGCTTGGTAGCCGGTTTTTCTTCCTCTGCTGATCTGAATGAATCCGCATTGTCCTGCGTGATAATGACTACCCGATCATTGGTCTCCGCATTATTAGAGGAAGGTTTTGATGTGGTTACTGGTATTTCAGCCTTCGGCACCACGGCCACCGGCGGAGTAACAGTCGGTGTTGCCGTCGGCACAGTTTCTTTGGCAACGCTGCTGTCACTTTTTTCAACGAGCACCGGCGTATATTTTTTTCTGCCCGAAGGCTTGTCTGGAATAGTGTTGGTTTGCGCCGGAACAGTAGCAGTAGCTTGTGGTGTCTGCGGTGCAGATGCAACGGCTGGCTCTGTTGTAGCAGGTGCTGGCTGCGGAGGAGCAATAATTTCAATAGGCTGCTTTCTAGGTCGCTTTTTGTTCAAAAATAAAACCTGCCCGGTCTGAATCGGATAATTCCGACTGGTAGTACGGTTATATTTCAGAAGGCTTACCAGGCGCAATCCGTATTGCTGCGAAACACTGTGCCAAGTATCTCCGGGACGCGCGGTATGGAAAGGAGTTGCAGCCTTTTTATTCTTTTTACTCAAATAATAGATCTTGCCCGGGATAAGTGGCATCTCCGCCAGCATATCATTGTATCGCATGAAAGTAGGTGCTTTGATATCGCCCGCCTTTGCCAGCGTTTTCGGTTTGTCGCCTGCACGTGCCTCTACTCCGGGTAATCCGTTGATCTCATATAAAATGGGTGCATTCACCTCTGACAGCTGCCGCGCGGCTTTTTTTACTACGGGAAAACCTGTATCCTCGAACACCGACGCCACCACGGTCTGGCGTTCGGGTAAAGACAGTTTCTCGCGCACCGATGCTACCTGGTTTACAGGCACAGGAATGGCGATCAGGTACTCACGGTCAGAAGGGATTTTTTCATTGGCATTAATCCACTTGTTATAAGCTTTCAGATCAGCAGAAGCAATGCCCAGCGAACTCGCTATCTCATCAAATGTCAGGCCCTTACCATAATCGGATTCCAGGAGAATAGTCTGATTAGCAGTTTTGTAGCGTTCTATTCCGGCTTCGAGAGCAATTTTGTGTGCAAAAAAACGGAGCATATACCGATCCGTCTTGCCGTTTAAGGTCACCTCACGGGCATAAGCCCAGTTGGCAGGGATTATTTTTTTTACGCCTCCTGCACCCTGATAATAGGAGTAGAGCGTAGTTACCCAGTTGTTGAACTGCTGGTTATTTTTTTTCAGATACCATGCTGCTGCATGTGTGGAAGAGCTGATGTTTTTTCGTTCGTCAATGTCACCATCTACCCGTAAATTCAGTTCCCGCGCTGTTTCAGGTTTGAACTGCCAGTAACCTACAGCATTCGAAGTAGACACAACATCCGGGCGGAAGGAGCTTTCCTGAACAGCCAGGTATTTAAAATCGATGGGTACTTCTTCGTCCATAAATATGCCCTCCACAATCGGGAAATGGAGAACAGCCCGGTCCATTTTTTCTTCCCAGAATTTTTTGTTGGACATCAGGTTTTTAACATCTTCTTCGATCAGGTTTTGGGCGCTTCTGTCAAACTTTACAGTGATTCCGCCAAAAGATACGCTGGAAGGAATTTCAGGATAAGTTTGCGCATCTACGTTGCTCGCTGCCTGTAGCAATAATACCCAGGCTAACAGGATGTATCTGATGTTCTTTAAGAAAGTACTGGCCATAAATTGTAAAGCTTGGCTAAATGACTTGAATTAAATTTTTTGAAGAATCATTAATCCATCGCGGATGGGTAACAGAACATTGAAAACACGGCTGTCCTCGTGAACCATCCGGTTAAAATCTATCAACGCTTGAGTATCCTTATCTATTTTTGCGTCCTTCGGCTGGATGATTTTTCCGCTCCACAGGACGTTGTCAGCAATTAAAAAACCTCCGGGGCGTACCTTTTCAAGGCAGAGGTTAAAATAGGAAGAATAGTTAATTTTGTCAGCATCGATAAATACCAGATCGAATGTATCTCCCAGTAAAGGGATGATCTCCAGAGCGTTGCCGATCCTGTAATCAATGCACTGGTCGAACCCGGAACCGGCGAAGAAATTCCTGGTGAAGGTTTCCAGCTCTTCATTAATATCTATTGTGATAAGTTTTCCATCCGGGCGCAGTCCCTCGCAAAGACATATTGCTGAATAACCGGTGTAAGTCCCGATCTCGAGGATGCGGTCCGGACGTATCATTCTTGAAATCATTGACAAGAACCGGCCTTGAAGATGCCCGGACAACATACGCGGGTTGAGAACTTTGGCATAGGTCTCCCGGTTCAAAGACTTTAGCAAGTCGCTTTCACTTTCCGTATGAGACACGGAATATTCCTCAATTTCCTCTGCCAGAAACTTCATTTCGTTCTTAATCTAAACCCTAATGTACTATGATTAACAAAAATCAAACATTAGCTAATATGCGTTGAAGGTAAGTACCGTAGCCGCTTTTAACCAAAGGCTTAGCAATTTCTCGTAGCTGTTCTCCTGTTATAAAGCCCATTCGGTAGGCGATCTCCTCAATACATCCCACCTTTAAGCCTTGTCTTTCTTCAATGACTTGTACAAACTGTCCTGCCTGCATCAATGACTGGAAAGTGCCGGTGTCAAGCCAGGCGGTGCCACGGTTCAGGACGCCCACTTTTAATTTGCCACGTTCCAGGTAAACACGGTTTACATCGGTGATTTCCAACTCACCTCTGGGAGACGGAGGAATGGTTTTGGCAATTTGTACAACATCATTGTCATAAAAATATAGCCCCGGAACCGCGTAGTTTGATTTTGGTTTCTCCGGTTTTTCTTCGATGGACAAAACATCATTTTTCTTGTCGAATTCAACGACTCCATAACGTTCGGGGTCATGCACCTGATATGCGAAGATGACACCTCCGTCCGGGTCATTATTGGATTGAAGCAATTGCGACAAGCCTGATCCATAAAAAATATTGTCACCCAGGATCAGCGCTACTTTATCATCACCAATGAATTCTTCTCCAATGATAAAAGCCTGAGCAAGTCCGTCGGGACTTGGCTGCACAGCGTAACTGAAGGTGCACCCCAATCTGCTGCCATCGCCCAGTAGTTTTTCAAAATGAGGCAGATCGTGTGGCGTGGATATGATCAATATCTCGCGGATGCCAGCCAGCATCAGGATAGAAAGCGGGTAATAGATCATTGGTTTGTCGTAAACAGGCATTAGCTGTTTACTGACTGCCAGTGTCAACGGGTGCAAACGTGTTCCGGATCCACCGGCCAGAATTATTCCCTTCATAGTTGGATGTCAGTTTGAATGACCTCGAAGAATATTGAGGCCGAAGATTGTGATTTTTTGTTCAGTTAACAGTTACCTGTCCTGATACATATCATCATAGTATTTCTGATATGCGCCGGAAGTAACATTGTTGAGCCACTCCTGATTTGCCAGATACCAGTCAACGGTTCTTTCAAGTCCCTCTGCAAACTGAAGTGAAGGTTTCCATCCCAATTCGTCTGACAATTTGGTCGCATCGATCGCATAACGAAGATCATGACCGGCACGGTCGGTTACGTAGGTGATCAGCTTTTCTGTTTCTCCGGCCTCACGTCCCAGTTTTTTGTCCATGATGCTGCAAAGCAAAAGAACAAGGTCGATATTTTTCCACTCGTTATGGCCGCCGATGTTATAGGTTTCGCCATTGGCACCCTTATGAAAAATTACATCGATCGCTATGGCATGGTCTTCCACAAACAGCCAGTCGCGGATATTTTCTCCCTTACCATATACCGGAAGCGGTTTTTTCTGAATGATATTGTGGATCATCAGCGGGATCAGCTTTTCAGGGAAATGATTGGGGCCGTAGTTATTGGAGCAATTGGAGATCACTACTGGTAACTTGTAAGTATTATTATAAGCCCTCACAAAGTGATCGGAAGATGCTTTCGACGCCGAGTATGGCGAGCGTGGATCGTATTTCGTGGTTTCTACAAAGAATGTTCCCGGATCATGCAGTTCACCATAGACTTCATCAGTAGATACATGATAGAAGCGACGGCCGGTGAAATCATCTTTCCAGGCTGTACGTGCAGCATTAAGTAAATTCACGGTACCGACCACATTTGTCATTACAAAAGACATGGGGTCAGAAATAGATCTGTCCACGTGACTTTCTGCGGCCAAATGAATGATGCCGTGAAAATTGTTCTCGCCGATCAGTTTGTCAATAAAAGCAGCATCAACGATATCGCCTTTTACGAATGTGTAATTTGGAGCATTCTCAATATCCCTGAGGTTTTCCAGGTTACCGGCGTAGGTCAGAGCGTCGAGATTATAGATGTGGTATTCCGGGTGATAGGTAACAAATCGCCTTACAACATGGGATCCGATAAAGCCTGCACCACCTGTGATTAAGATTTTTTTCATTTTTCAGGGGTTATTTTTAATTGCCAGTTCCAGGCGTCGCGAAGCGCATCGGCCATGGATTTTTCAGCATACCATTTCATGACTTGATTTACTTTATCGGATTGGGCGTAAATTTTCTCCACGTCTCCCTCCCTGCGCGGGCCAATGCTGTAATTCAGTTTTACCCCGTTTACTTTTTCAAATGTATTGATCAGGTTCAGTACAGTGTAACCTTCGCCGGTACCTACATTGAAAACATCATAATAATTGGCGTCGGTTTGACCGTCCAGCAGGACCAGGGCTTTCAAGTGAGCCTTTGCCAGATCTACAACATGTATGAAATCACGGACACAAGTACCGTCGGGTGTATCGTAATCGCTCCCGAAAACTGTGAGCGACGGACGAAGCCCTGCGGCGGTCTGCGTGATGAAAGGAACGAGATTACTCGGAACACCGTTCGGCAGCTCACCGATCAGCGAAGATTCGTGTGCCCCGATCGGGTTGAAATAACGCAAGGAAATAGCTTTAAGGCCGGGAGCGGAATGAACGTAGTCCCGGATGATGTCCTCTGCAATGGCTTTGGTATTCCCGTAGGGCGAGGTCGCAGGCTTGCGCGGCGTGCTTTCTGTTACGGGCAACGCGTCGGGTTGGCCGTAAACTGTGCAGGAAGAAGAGAAAACGAATTTGTCGACATTAAACTCCTTCATCACCCGCAGTAGTACAAGCAGGGAAATAAGGTTGTTCTCGTAGTAGTTCAGGGGTTTTTCAACGGATTCGCCGACTGCTTTGTAAGCAGCAAAATGGATCACCCCGTCGAATTTCTCTTTTTTGAACAGTTCCCTTACTTTTTCGATGTCGTTGCAGTCGATCTCGTAAAATGGAAAATCCTTACCGGTTATTTTCTTGATACCTTTCAGGACGTCCAGATTTGAGTTGTAAAGATTGTCGATAATGACTGGTTCGAATCCTGCTTCATGCAATTCAACAACAGTGTGGGAGCCTATAAATCCGGCTCCTCCGGTAACGAGAATTTTCATTCGTTCTGACCTTAATTTGAAAATTAATTGTGGTATAGTAATCGATGGAAAACAGGATCAAAAACACAAAAAAAGCAACTATTTGGAACACTTGTCACTACATTTGATGCCCTTAAAGCGTAATTTTTTTCCGGGCAAAAGTAGAAAATTTGACGTCTATAAAAAAAAAATGTTTTTATTTATCCGTTGGTTGTAAAATGCAGATTTGAGGAAAATGGACCAAAAAGAAATTAAAGCACTGATATCCTTGCTTGATGATGAAGATCATGAGGTAAGTCAGCATGTTGAAGATAAGATATTGTCTTTGGGAGGTAATGTGATACCTTTTCTGGAGACAGAGTGGGAGGGTAATTTCAACCCGATTATTCAGCGTAAAATAGAGGAACTGATCCATGAGCTGCAGCTGAGCATCATGATTGAGCGCCTGCAGGCCTGGAAAAATGGCGGAGGACTGGATTTACTGGAGGGTATGTGGATCATCGCTACTTACCACTACCCGGATTTATCTATAGAAAAACTGAAAACCAATATCGAGCAGCTTTATTACGATATCTGGATACAGTTTCAGGAAGAGATGAATGCAGTGGACCAGATCAAAAGGATCAACAGCATATTCTTCGGCGTGATGAATTTTGCGGCCAATACCAAGAATTTCCATTCTCCGGCGAACTCCATGATTAACATTGTGCTGGATAACAGGAGGGGCAACCCCATCACTTTGTGCGTTATATATCTGTTGATCGCCAGAAAGCTGGATATGCCCGTCTATGGTGTAAACCTGCCTAATCTTTTCGTGTTGACGTATAAAAGTGACAAGACACAGTTTTATATCAATGTTTTTAATCGCGGGATTATTTTTTCGAAAACAGATATCGATCATTACATTGCACAGCTGAACATCAAATCGAAGGATATCTTCTATCAGCCCTGCACCAACCTGGAAATCGTGCAAAGGGTACTGCGTAATTTGATCCTGTCCTATGAAAAAACAAGCGAACAGGACAAAATAAGGGAAATTGAAAAGATTCTGAAATCTACCCTGGACGACATTGACGGACGTTAAAATTACAGGGCTATGGCCAGGCAATGGTCATCAAACCATCTTACATATACATTCGAATTGACGACAAACCCGTTGTCAATCAATGTCCCCGCAAGCAGTAAAGACTCTGTCTCGAAAGGATCGATGAATATGGAGTCCCTGAAACTGACCTTCTTTCTTCCATACTGTTTATAAATAGCTTCTTTGGCGCACCAATACATGCACAATGGTGCAAGCTGATCTGCTGCGTGGGCATGTTCTGTTACGGACAGGTATTTTTTGGAAGTCCTCTGAAGTTTAGCGTCCATTTTTTCCATATCAATACCCACTGCGTCATACGGGTTCATGACCACAGCGACGTATTCAAAGGTGTGGGTGATCGAAATATGGGATTCGTTGTTGATCAAAAAGGCTTTTCCATGTTCATCTTTGTGTGTTCCTTTATAGGTAATGCCAAATTGTTCGGAGAGGGTTTTAACAAGCAAACGGCTAGCTAGCCATTCCCGGATTTTCTGTGGGTGGGTTATCTTGCTGAATTCCTCCGCATTATAGTCGCCGCCCAGGTTTTCGCGGAGTTCTTCCACGGTTTCAGTGAGTTTCCAGAGAAGGAGGGTAGTGGTCTCTTCAATCTTTTCGGAATGAACGAGCGGCATAATAATTCTGTTTAAAAATCTTATCCTGTTTAATGGAATGAAACCGGGCGTGGCCTCAGGCCAAGCATACAAAGGTTCAAACTGATCATTGCTAATCGCAAATTTACCAAATGAACATTCGCAAAGTAGATACTTTTTCCGGTCATAGGGATAGCGTTTACACAATTATTTCTGACAATACTTCTCACGGCTTTTACTCGGCGGGAGGTGACGGTTTTGTAATTCAATGGGATCTCAATAAGCCTGATCTTGGAAATCTGGTCGCCAAAGCGGGGGTTTCCGTTTATGCACTGGCGCTCGATAAAGTGAACCAGTCGCTCTGGATCGGGCAGAATTACGAGGGAATACAAATCCTTGATATCCCCGGCAACAAAATTCATAATACTGCGAAAATAACAACTGCGGCCATATTTGACATACAAATATTCAACGGCAAGGCTTTGCTGGCCCTGGGCGATGGTGTCATCGTAGTTATGGATATCAATTCCTTTGCAGTTCAAAAACATATTAAGGTTTCAACCAAAAGTATCCGCTCCATTTCGGTCAATCCGCTTACGTTCGAATTCGCGGCCGGGGACAGCGACCATAATATCCATATTTTCGACCTGGACGGTTTTAAACTAAAAAGGACAATCCAATCGCATACCAATTCGGTATTTTCCGTTCAGTATTCGCCAGATGGCAGATATCTTTTCACCTCAGGCCGTGACGCACATCTTAAGATCTGGGATGTTGCGGATGATCATCAATTGCTGGCGGATATACCGGCACATTTGTATGCAGTCAATCACATTACGTTTAGCCCGGATGGGAAATTATTTGCTACCTGTAGTATGGATAAATCGGTGAAGGTGTGGGACTCACAGAACTTTAAACTAAAAAAAATAATCGATCGGGCAAGGCATGCGGGGCATGGAACTTCAGTGAATAAACTGCTCTGGACGACCTTTGAAAATCAGCTGATTTCGTGCAGTGATGACCGTATGATTTCGGTTTGGGAGGTCAAATAAGTGCATACTTATAATATGGTATTATTGGTAAATACTTTGAAAAATGCTCCATATATCTTTAACTTACACGATAGTTTTTAACTAGGACCAAAGCACAGATTGCATCATGAAAATTTCCGCAATAGATATTCGTAAGCACACTTTTGAAAAGATTTTCAGAGGTTATGATCCGGACGAGGTAGATGCTTTCCTGAATTCGCTGTCGCAGGAATGGGAACGTTTCACTAGCGAGAACAGCCTGTTGAAGATGCAATTGGAGTATGCAGAAAAAGAACTTGCGAAGCTGAAAGATATAGAATCAACGCTTTTCAGAACCTTAAAGGCTGCAGAAGATACCAGTAAGCTTATTGAAAAAGAGGCGAATGAACTGGCGGAAAAACGAATAGAAGAATCAAAAACTACTGCAAATGAGCTGGTTACAGAGGCGGAAAACAGAACGGCGCAGGTAATCAGGGAGACCGAGGAAAAGCTTCGCCGGTTTAAAGAAGAGTTTGTTGCCGAGGTTAAGATACAGGAGCGTGATTTCAGGGCAATCGAGAATTTCAGGGACAATCTGATCGTACAGCTTTCATCTCTTGCCAACAATACGATCGACACCGTAGACCGGTTTGAAAAGAAATATGATAAGGAATCCGTCCTGAACCGGATGGAAGAAATAAAGCAGCACATTTCTGAAATTGAAATACCTAAAAAGGCGGCTTACAGGCCCGAGGCTGACGAGGAGGAGTTAACCGAGGAGGTGAATGTAGTTTTGCAGGACGATAAGCCTGAGGTGGTTTTTGAAGTTGTCAAACCTGAGGAGGATGCCAAGGAAGCATTCATTCTCCCTGAACCCGAGCATGAACCGGAAGAGGAATTTGTAGCAGAAGCTGAGCCGGAGGCAAAAGAAGAAGAAGTATTCGTACAAGAAGAAGAACCGGTGGCAGAGGAAGTATGGGCGGAAGCAAAAGCACAGAATGCTCAGAGTGCTGCTGATGCCGCAAATGAGGCTCTGGCAGAAATGCATAAGTCGGCAGAGAAAGCGCGCGATACTGCTCCGGGAATCAACAGACCAAGACAGACGGAAAGAGAAAATAGTCAGCCGAAGAAGACGGGCGGCGGCGGATCATTTTTTGACCAAATTTGATTTACATTGGGAACGATCAGTCTTGAAGGCCTCGAATTTTTCGCTTACCACGGTTACTATCCCGAAGAGCAGCGGATCGGTAACAAATATGCGTTGGACATTACCATTACCACAGATTTTATAGTTGCTGCCCAGCATGACAAACTGAGTGAAACAGTCAACTATGAAACCATATATCAGATTGCTTCAAAAGTGATGAAGGAGCCGGCCAAGTTGCTGGAACATATCGGATTCACAGTAATAGAAAAAATCAGGGACCATTACCCGACTGTGGCCAATATCACGGTGAGAGTTTCAAAATTCAATCCGCCGGTAGGAGGTGTCTGTAACCGGGCGGTGATCACAATGGAGGGATAAAAAGAGAGGTTGAACGAACTGTTCAACCTCTCTTTTTATATCAGTATTCGTGGGGAAGTTCGATGTTAACCAGTTCGTTCCAGGGTAAACCATGCTGGTTTAGCAGTTCCATAAACGGATCAGGGTTCAACTCTTCGACGTTGTAAACACCGGGTTTCATCCATTCATCGTTTGTAAGCATCAGCATGGCTCCGATCATGGCTGGTACACCGGTTGTATAACTTACCGCCTGCGCCCTCACTTCACGATAGCATTCCGCATGATCGCAATTGTTCCACACATAATAGGTTTTTTCTTCTCCGTCCTTGATACCCTTGATCTGGCATCCGATGGACGTTTTTCCGGAATAATTTTCGCCCAGTGAATCGGGAGCAGGAAGTACGGCTTTCAGGAATTCAAGCGGCACAATATCCATTCCTTTGAACTTGATCGGATGGATGCTCGTCATGCCGACATTCTCCAGAACATTTAAATGTGTAATATACGCCTGGCCAAAAGTCATCCAAAAACGTGCGCGTTTTAGAGTAGGGAAGTTCTTCACCAGGGACTCCAGTTCTTCGTGGTAAAGTACATAGCTTTCTTTCGGGCCGATTTCAGGGTAATCTATCGGCTTGTGTATTGACATAGCCGGGATTTCAACCCATTCACCATTTTCCCAATATCTTCCGGGTTGCGTGATTTCCCTGATGTTGATCTCGGGATTAAAGTTGGTAGCAAATGCCTTTCCGTGGTCACCTGCATTACAATCGATGATATCCAGATAATGCATTTCATCAAAGTGATGTTTGTTGGCGTAAGCAGTGTAAACCTGCGTAACCCCAGGGTCGAAACCGCATCCCAGGACAGCCATCAAACCAGCCTCTTTGAATCTTTCCTGATAAGCCCATTGCCAGCTGTATTCAAATTTGGCAACGTCCTTAGGTTCGTAATTGGCAGTATCCAGATAATGCACGCCGGTTTCGAGGCAGGCTTCCATAATGGTAAGGTCCTGATAAGGAAGCGCCACATTGATCAGGACTTTCGGCTGGAATCTCTTGATGAGCATTACCGTTTCTGCAACAATGTCGGCATCAACCTGCGCGGTCTGGATAGTGACTCCATGCATTTCCTTGATCTCTGCGGCAATTTTGTCACATTTCGATTTGGTACGGCTGGCCAGTAATATTTCAGTAAAAACCTGGCTGTTCAGTGCGCATTTATGCGCTACAACACTACCTACACCACCTGCACCAATGATAAGAACCTTGGACATTTTATAAATTTTGAATGTTTGCGTATTTATCAAAACCGCGACGGTTCCCAAAAGTCCGGGTATCACAGTTTTCGGCAAAGATAGAATGAGCTGAGGTTTTTAAAAATTAATAAATCATCAATTTAAGCTGCCAGCAAACTTCATCACTTTGCCTTCACTATAATTGAGATAATATACTTCGCCGGCTGCATCGCGGCCAAATGATGAGATTGTACCTTTGTTTTCGAGGAGTAATATATTGTTATTCTTTTTATCAACGTCCATTTCAAGCGCCCAGATGCGGCCGCTTACAAAGTCGCCGTAAATGTATTTTCCTTTCAGGCTTGGGACGGAATCACTGGCGTAGATGTATCCGCCGGTAATGGATTTGTCGCCGTTTTCCTGGCTGTAATCGTGAATGGGCTCGGTGAGTCCGGCGGCATTGCAGTTGGACGAAGGATTATAGCAATCAACCCCTTCCTTAATCCGCCAGCCATAATTTCCGCCTTTGGTGATCAGGTTAATTTCTTCCCTTTCGTTTTGGCCTACATCCGCTGCATACAAATAATCTGTCACGGGATCGAAGCTTATTTTCCACGGATTACGCAGTCCGTAGGCGAAAATTTCTTCTCTGAATTGTTCTGTATTTTTGACGAAAGGATTGTCGGTCGGGATACTATATGCACCTTTTTCTGTACCGTTTACATCAATTCTCAGGATTTTACCCAACAGATTTCCACGATTCTGAGCGTTGTTTTGAGGGTCTCCGCCGCTTCCGCCATCACCGGTAGCAATGTAAAGAAAACCGTCTTTGCCAAATTGGAGTGAACCTCCGTTATGATTGGCATAAGGTTGATCAAATGTTAACACAACGGTTTCACTTGCAGGATCGGCCAGGTTGCCGGAAGGCTGGTTGGCTTTGTAGCGCGCGATGATTGTTTTCAGCGGATTGCCCTGTGTATAATTGACAAAAAAGTAACCATTGTTTTCGTAGTCAGGATGAAAAGCGAGCCCGAGCAGGCCACGTTCGCCGCCGGAAGTTACTTTGCTTTTTATATCAAGAAAAACGGCACTGGTACTTACGGAGCTGGAATTTTCAAAAACCTTGATAACCCCTTGCTGCTCCACAACGAACAGCCGGTTACTGCCGTCGCCGGCGTGTTGCATATCTACGGGTGAAGTAAAAGTCAGAGCTGGAAATGCTTCCCGGGAGCTGATGGAATTGTTTCCGGCCTCGATGATTTCATTGCCTTTGGAAGTGCATCCGGGCACGGAAATGGCAAGTATGTAGAGAAAAATGAGCTGTAGTGGGGATGTTTTCATGACGTTGATGTTTTTTTAACAACGCCATAAACATGTATTTGTTTTGAAATTGGCTTTAATTCAAGTGATTCCAGATTACATCGTACACTTCAGGTGCCTCCATCTCTGATTTTCCAAGAGGAGAATCGGTGATGCAGATCGGGTAAAATTCCTTTGGCACATTCGGGCTTCCGTGTGAACCTTTTACAAGCGTTGCATCCAGCGGGATCACATCCATGAGATACCGGAAACCCAGCAGCTTCCGGGCAAGTTTATAACCCGCTCTGAGTTTGATCAGCGGATTTTTCGGGTCCATAAACATCTCTACCGGATCATAGCCCGGCTTGCGGTGAATGTCTACCAGATGTGCGTAATCAGGAGCCTTGGCATCGTCGAGCCAGTAGTAATAGGTAAACCAGCTATCTGGTTTGGCCACAACCACAATGTCGCCGGAGCGCTCATGATCGATATGATATGCTTTTTGAGCGTCCTTATCCAGGATCAGGTCAATTCCCGGTGTGCTTTTCAGAACACGGATAACCTGCTCTTTTACAGTAGGATCGTTCAAATAAATGTGGGCGATCTGATGATCGGATGAAGCAAACGCTTTGGAGGCACCTGCGTCGAGCAACTCGTACCAGCGTTCGGTCCTTACCGAAATAAGTCCTTCATTTCTTAAGATACGATTGATATGGATCGGATTGCTTACCGGATTGATCCCATACTCCGAGAGCAGGACTATTTTTGCATTTTTGGCCTCATAAAACTTCACCAGTTCTTCCACAACCTGATCGATCTCATTTAATTCTTTGCTGATCTTCGAAAAGTCAGGGCCGAATTTCTGGAGACAATAATCCAGGTGCGGCAAGTAAATGAGCGTCAGCGTAGGGTTGTGCTTGTCGTCTACCCACATGGAAGAGTCTGCTATCCATTTGGTGGATTTGATATTGGCATTAGGTCCCCAGAAATTAAACAGTGGAAACTGGCCAAGATCCTTTTGCAGCTCGTCCCGCAGCTCTGGCGGATATGCGTAGCAATCAGGTGCTTTTACACCATCGGCATGATATTGAGGTCGGGGCGTTACCGAAAAATCGGCGGTCGAGTACATATTGTACCACCAGAACATTTTGGCACAAGTAAACTTGGGATCAAGTTTTTTTGCAGCCTCCCAGATTTTTTCTCCTTTTACCAGTTTGTTGGATTGTTTCCAGAACTTGATCTCGGAATCTTCCCTGTCGTACCAGCCATTACCGACGATACCGTTTTCAGCAGGCCATTTCCCGGTTATATAGGTGCTTTGTGAAGTGGTGGTCACAGCGGGGAGGACTGGTTTGATCGGTGTTATGTGGCGGTCTTTCACATAATTCAACAGGAAAGGAGTATGCTCGCCGATCAGGTTTGCGCTCAGTGCGACAATATCAATGACAACAGTCTTATTCATCAGTAATTAAGTATTTTTTTCACCCACTCGAGTTCCCTCACAATGGATTCTCCGATTGGCTTTTGCATGTCTTGCGGCAATACGCCCCAGGTATATGTTTCCACTTCCAAAAATGAGGAAAACGGTGTTTGCCGGTGAATAGCCAATGTTTTGACAATATCTCCCTGAGTTGAATCCAGTACGCCATAGGAATTGACAAACAACGGAACGTGGAAATGAACCCGCCACTCTTCATGTTCCGGGTTCCAGTCAGCGAGCGCTTCGGTAAGATCGGGATAGTGTTTATTGTTTTCACCGGATACTCTTGCCACAACCTGATGCAGATAAACGGGCTCATTGAAAGTTTCAATTGCTTTTCGTTTGATCTCTTTTTCGGTTGAAAAATTAACTTTCAGCGCAGAGCTCACCTGTATCCGGCCCACTTGTATGCCAACCTCTTTCAGCGAACCCAGGATTTGTATTGGATCCTCATAACCTACCGCAGCGTGACAAATATCGTAGCAAAGCTGAATATGTTTGAGAATGATTTGTTTTGCTTCTGATTCATCAAAGGCATATTTTGAAATCAGATATTGGATTCCTTCGGGCAGGAGTATGTCTTTGTACCAGCTTACGAAATCCGCGGTATTGTCAAGAATTCCGTCCGGTTCCGGTTCAATGTCGAGATGCAGCAATTTTCCCGTTTCTTTTTCGATCCGGATCAATTCATCCAGTAGTTCCAGGATGTGTTTGGTCGCAGCAGCAGTGGCTTCTTGTTTTTCAGTTTCTGTTTTCCACCATAACCTGTAGGAAAGGGGAGGAGTGGAAACACCGCCATGCATATCGGCCGGAAGGAGTTTTGCCAGGACATTAAAGAGCCGGATGGTATAGTCTCTCCGGTCCGTGGTGGTCCAGTCAGGGGTGTGCACATCGTCTTTCACCACGGTATTATGAAAACCTCCGTAGGGAAATCCGTTGATCACGAACACGTAAACATTCTGCTGTCGCAGCCATTCTTTGAATTCCGCGATAACTTCCGGCTTGCTCAGTTCTATGGAAGCTTCATTGGCAACCCGCAGGCCGAGGCCGAATGGCTCACCGGGAGCGAGCTGCTCACGGATAAATGGAATATTTTCCTGCAAAGTCCTGAAATGGTCCGCCCATTTTTCACCAGGATGAATGTTGCTGCAATACGTTAAGTGACCGTGAGGGGTATTCATAAATGTACTTTTAAATCTTCACATCGATGGTAGCAGGCTGGGCAGAAAATGCTTCCAGGTAATCCACCGATTTTGCAATAATATCCGCATCCAGCTCATGAACTTCTACGCCATGCCCAATTTTTTCCAGAAGCATGATCGTAAGCCTGCCGCCTAAATGTTCCCTGAATTCCTGCAGACCATTGCGAAGATTTATTTTATCATTTTCGGCCAGTTTGCTATGATAAAGCTCAAAACCGAGTTTTGTTAATACGTCCAGAATCCGGTTCAGGTCTGCTTGCGGCAGCTTGCCGATCTTCGTGGCGTATACACAGTCCAGTGCAATTCCGATCGCAACTGCTTCACCGTGACGAACTTCGAAATTCGTCAGATATTCAAGCTTATGAGCTGCCCAGTGCCCAAAGTCCAAAGGACGGGAAGAGCCAAATTCAAATGGGTCTCCGCCGGCAATATGCGCTGTGTGCATTTCGGCACATTTATGGATCAGATAAGCCATCGCGTCCTCGTCGCGATGAGCAAGTGACACGGCACGTTCTTCGAGCCATTCAAAAAATGTTACGTCTTTGATCAATGCCACTTTGAGGGCTTCCGCAATACCCGAGCGCCAGTCGCGGTCGTCAAGACTTCTCAAAAAGGTAAGGTCATTGAACACAGCAACCGGAGGCGCAAATGTTCCCAGGAAATTCTTCTTGCCGTGAAAGTTGATACTGTTTTTTACACCAACTCCCGAATCGTTCTGGGCAAGTACCGTTGTAGGAATGCGGATGAGTTTGATACCTCGGTGCGAAACTGCCGCGGCATAACCGACCATGTCGAGAACGGCCCCGCCGCCAATGCCTATTACGAAAGAATGTCTGTCAATTCCATAGATATCGACCGCCGCAGCGATCCTCTCAAAATGAGCCGGATCGTTTTTCGACGCCTCTCCACCGGGGACTTCGATAATCTCCGGGGCTAACTGTATATGTGAAACGGAGCTTGCAAAATATGCTCGTACCTGGTCGCGGAGTTCCGGATAATTGGCCAGAAATCCTTCGTCAGCCACGATGAGGGCTTTACGCTGAAATCCCTGTTCCTGATAATTATTAAAAAAATCTCTGAGCAGGGGATTGTTTTGGTCAAATAATCGATGAGTGAAGAATACAGCGTAATTGTATTCAATCTGAAATTTTTGTTGTATGGTTTGCATTGAAATCGGCATCAGGCACAGGTAAATATACTCACTAACTTTTTTAGAACGCTGAAAAGAGAATTCACCTCATTAATTTAAATTATAATTAAATTAAAATTGATGAGGCTGACAGAAGGATCAGGGCCGTTTATTTTCTTTTCCTGATAAAGACTTTTTTTTAACAAAAAACCATTACATCAGTCTACACTAAATCCAATTACCTGGCTCAAAGTTCCTGTAGCATTCTCACATTTCCTTTCGGCTGCACCTAAGTGACTGCAAAGATCTTCGCCAGAAGTATAGAGAGAGGTAGTAATGCCAATACAGCCAGAGCAAGCGGCCACAGCCCGAAGGCTACGCACCAGGACGCGTTCATCACGATCAGCGATATTACCCCGGACTTCACCGCCTTTCCGATCATCGGGCCAACCGGATTCTGGATAGCGTTCCAGAGCGGCCTGCCGATAAGCGATGCATGAAGAAGTACAAAAGGCAGTGCAAAAAGAATGTTGCCTTGCTGCTGAGCTACCGTAAGCTGCGCGGTCAGCACCATGAGATAAAGTGCGGCTGCTATGTAGAGCGTCCGTTTTTTACCCCCATGCACTTCATCCTGACTGATCAAAGTGATGGCACCTATGTAGGCAATCGGCAAAAGTGCTATGAATCCCCATTTCTGAATCGATTCGGGTAATACGCTCATGCCTAGAATGAGATTCCCGCCACGGCAGAGACCCATCGTCAGCGGACCAAAAAACACATGATGCTTTGCTATACGGTTGTATAATATGGTTAGCATCGCCACCACAATCGCGATCATACCGCTGGTAACACTGTACATAGCGGCCATGAATATACCAAAAAACAAAAGGGAAATGCCGAGCAAAACAGCCGATTTAAGAGGCACTTTTCCACTGGGAATAGGCCGTTCGGGGCGTTCTATGCTGTCAAGCTGTGCATCAAAAACATCGTTCATGACCACACCACCTCCATACAGACCCAAGGTCGACAGCACCAAGTATACGGGAGAAAAACTCGAAAATGTAAATTGTGCAATTGCCATCCCGGCCAGGATATCGGCCACAGCGGTAACCAGGTTCGCAGGCCGCGTTAACTGCAGGTAGGGTTTTAAGCTGCTCACTATTATTGGATTACTAATGAATCTTTTGTCGGCGCAGGCTGCTGGCCGCCTCTTAAAATACTGTTGCCCTGGAATTTTTCTGTCTGGTCAATTGAAAAACCGGATTCGAAATCACTGACATCGATCTGGCCGCTTTTCCCAAAAGCATCGATCGCATTCTGATAAGTGACTAGCCGGATTGTTTCGTCTGAGATCCCGCGCATTTTCATCAGGGCGGCGGTTTTAGGAATAGCCAGCGGGTCGGATATGCCCCAGTCGGCTGCTGAGTTCACCATAATCCTTTCCGGGCCATATTGTTCCACCACTTTCACCATCCGCTCATTTCCCATTTTTGTAAAAGGGTAAATAGTAAAAGCAGCCCAAAATCCCTGGTCCAGGACACTTTTAACCGTTTCCTCATTATTATGGTCTACGATCACCCAGGACGGGTCAATGCCGTGTTCAAGGGCAATGGCCATACTTCTTTCCGTACCTTTCTTTTTGTCGCGGTGCGGCGTATGGATCTGAACCGGCAGTTTTGCGTCTTTGGCAAGTTCCAGTTGCAGGCGGTAATATTTTTCTTCTGCGGGCGTCTGATCATCAAAACCGATCTCGCCTACCCCGACAACGCCTTCTTTATACACATACAAAGGAAGGATCTCCATCACCTGTTCAGCCAACGGCTCATTATTGGCTTCCCGGGAATTAAGTCCCATCGTGCAGTAATGTTTGATCCCGAACTGGGCCGAGCGGAACCTTTCCCAGCCGACCAGGCTGCTATAATAATCTTTAAAACTGGATAAGCCCGTCCGCGGCTGCCCGACCCAGAATGCGGGTTCGATCAAAGCGACTATTCCGGCCTGGTGCATCGCCTGATAATCGTCCGTGGTGCGGGAAACCATGTGGATATGCGGATCGAAAAACCGCATTCCTTTGATCAGGTCCTTGTAGTCCTTCCACTCAATATCGCGGTGCGCGGGAGTTGTATTTACTTCTTCGCTATCTTCAAAATGCGAAGGGTTGGGTGAGGTATCGTTATGGTTGAGGCACATAATATGGTATGGTCAAGGTTCCAGGCTGGCCCAGGTTATTTCACCGGATCTCACAGATTTTTCGAGGTCTGTGTATTTAGCCAAAAGATAATTTGCAGATGCAAGGTTAGCTTCTTTGCAAGCGAGCGCAGCAGCTTTGCGGTCATTTTCATTTGCTGACTGAAAAAGATGCTGCATATCAGCCAGTAAAGCATTATTCATGAATTTGCCAACCAGCCGCCAAACTTGCGCGGGAACCGTACGCCCGGCAGCCCAGCGTTCATGGGCAAAATCCGAAAGAGTGACAGCGAGCTTTTCGTTCGACCTGTTGTCAAGGCCCTCAATAAAATGGATAGGCTTGTCATTAAAAATCGTTTTCAGCACGAGCTGGTTCCAGGCCAGTTCACTGAAATATTGTTCGGGATAGGGATTATGCAAGGCGATCGCGTCAAAAACAAAACCCATATTGGACCTTACCGCATCAGTAGCCTTGAAAAGCCATTGGTCAGGGTAAGACAGAACCGGCAGGGCGGAGTAAAGTGCTACGAGTTCGTTCATTTCGGCCGTATCGAAAAGCGTTTCTATATTTTTTACATATTCGTTCCGGTCAGAAGAATCCAGTTGTGTCAGCAGCCAAACCCTCCCTAACCTTACCAGTGACCAGCCTTCAACAGAAAAGCCGGCGATCTCTGAACTTAGTCCAAACCGCTCTTCTTCTGATGTATGGATTATTTTTTTTGCGAGAAACCTCGGTGCCGCCACGAACGCGGTCATAAGTTCAAGCGGGCTTGATGTGCTTTTCTGAAGCAACCATTCAGCCTCCGTACCAGAGCTGTTCCGGGTGATGATGCCCCAAAGCTTTTGTTTTAAAATGTCGGACATAACGAATTAAAAATAAATCCGATTTATCGGGGGTGTTACTTTGAAAATCATGCTAAACGGGTAATTATTAATAAATACAGTTTATAGGTATAAGTTTCTTTCGCGCTCTTGGTAACACTTTATTTATGTGAAAAGCTCGATCTTACCTTTGATAGAGGCATTTTTAATGAAAATCTAATCGGTTCGCATCCTGAATCCTAAAAATCAAACTCCAGGACTTCGGGGTCATTGAGAAGCTGTGCGGTCAGCTGATCGTGTTTGATCTGCGGACCTTGAAGCGTCCAGCTCCCCGTGATATGATTCTGTGACCGGTTTTGCTCGCCCCTCAGGATTTTCAGTTCATATTGCTTAAAAAGGTCTTCATAGGTTTTCAGGGTTTTCATCTGGTACACACACATCAGCCTGTAATTTCGGATCTGGCTTCTCTTGCGGATAAACCTTTGGACCGGTGTAAGCACGACAAGCGAAAGTCCGGAAATGACGAATGAAGCAATGGAAACCTCATAAAAACCCGCACCGATCCCCATTCCCAAAGCAGCGGTTACCCACACGATCGCAGCAGTGGTAATCCCGACGACCCGGTTGTTTTCCCGGAAAATAATCCCTGCACCTATGAATCCGATACCCGTAACGATATTAGCTGCGATCCGACCGGCATCCGAGCTTATTTTAATGGATAATATCGTAAAAAGCGTTGACCCTACTGCGATCAGGATCATTGTTCTCAGTCCGGCAGACTTGCTGCGGTACTCCCGTTCGGTACCGATAATAGAGCCAATAACGAAAGAGAGCAGCAGTTTGAAAATATCTTCCGGTAATAATTCCATATCGTTAACTATGTTTTATCATAATTAAGAGCCGGAAAGGTATCTAATCTCCCGGCTCTTAAAAATGATTCTGATCATTTGTATTCTACATTGTGAAAACACACCGTCAGATGTTCTTAATAAGTTCTTCGAGCTCTTTTGACTCTATATTGTCTTTTTCTGATTTATCATAAATAGAAAGTAGTACAACTGTTTTTTTCATTGAAAAAATGCAGCTTATAACCCTGGCTCCTCCACTTTTACCTTTTCCTTTACTCTTTATGGAAAGTCTGATTTTGAAACAATCTTTTCCAAGCGGAGTACCTTGAAACGGATTCTTAAATAAACTCTCGGCAAGTTGGAGCATATCTTCCTTAATTGACGGATACTTTTTTGATAACCGTTTTAGACCTTTGGCGAAGTTTTCAGAGGCACTTATTTCAAAGTTCATTCAGGATATCCTTAATAGGACGGGTGTTTAAAGTGCCGCTTTGCAGGGCAACAAAGTCCTCTTTGAAATCTTCAAAAATTTTAGATTTGGAAGGCTCTTGATCATCATAAGTTGTTTCCTGTAATACTGAGACCAACTTTTCCCGTTCCGCCCTTGGTAATTGCCGGACAAGCTCAGCAAGCTGCTTGAAAGTCAGGTGCAGGTTAAAATTTAATGTTGTTTCCATTCGGATGATTGTTTTCCCAAATTTACAAAATGCCCGGCGACATTAGCTATTCATCAGATCTTCGATCTCTTCCGCCTCAATCGGAATGTGTGCCATCAGGTCGGTATTGCCATTTTCAGTGATCAGGATGTCGTTTTCCAGACGGATCCCCAATCCTTCTTCCCGGATGTAGATCCCAGGCTCACAGGTAAAAACCATCCCTGGCTCGAAGCGACGGTATTTATTTCCCACATCATGAATATCCAGTCCAAGAAAATGGGATGTACCGTGCGGGAAGTACTTTTTATAGGCAGGCCATTCGGGGTCCTGTTTTTCGATCATTTCCTTGGTCAGCAGGCCCAGTCTGATCAGTTCGCTTTCCATCACCTTGCCAACTTCCACATGGTATTCGTCCCAGATATTGCCCGTTACCAGCATGCTCCTCGACGCTTTGAAAACACGTAACACCGCGTCGTAAACTTCCCTTTGACGCTTGGTGAAACGACCGTTTACAGGAATACTGCGTGTAAGATCGGCTCCGTAATTAGCATATTCCGCGGCTACATCCAGAAGTAAAATGTCACCATCCTTACAAGGCTGGTCATTTTGTATATAATGTAAAACGCAGGCATTGGCGCCGGAAGCGATAATCGGCTGGTAGGAAAAACCTCTGGAACGGTTTCTGACAAACTCATGCAAAAGCTCGGCCTCCACCTCAAATTCCTGCACACCCGGTTTTACAAATTTTAAAAGTCTTTCAAACCCAAGCTTTGTAATGTCGCATGCTTTTTGAAGCAGTTCAACTTCAACAGATTGTTTTATGGCACGCAGCTGATGCATCAAAGGCGCAAGTCTGACCAGATTATGGATCGGGTATTTTTCTTTAAAATCAACAATATACCTTGCTTCCCGGGTTTGCACAGCAGAATCGTTGCGGGTATGTTCATTGGTATTGAGGTATACATTTTCAGCTTCAAATACAATTCCTTTGAAAACCGTTTCAAATTGATGTGTCCAGAAAATCGTTTGGATTCCTGATACTTGTCTTGCCTGTTCTTTAGTGAGTTTTTCTCCTTCCCATACAGCGATCAGTTCGTTCGTTTCGCGAACAAAAAGCACTTCACGAAACTTGGGATCGGGATGGTTGGGAGAGATAAGCAGGACCGTTTCTTCCTGGTCCACCCCGGTCAGGTAAAACAAATCGGGGTTCTGTTTGAAACCCATCGACCCATCGGCGCTGGTTGGCATGATGTCATTGGCATTCAGGATTACCAAAGATTTGGGTTTCAGTATTTCCGCAAGCCGGCGGCGGTTTTCTATAAACAGGGATTTGTCAATCGGGGAGTAACGCATAAAGGGTAAATTTTGTAACTGGTAATATAATTTGCAAAATTACGTTTATCTTGTTCAAGAATTGCATTGAAAAGAACCGAAAAATTGCCTGTAGCCAAATATTAATTGGTTAAATTAGGGAGTCGATATTTTCAAAACACACCCCAAAATACCTAACAATACTGCTATTTAATGAAAAGAATTTTTTCTCTGGCGCTCGTATTATTGCCTTGCCTGTTGTCGGCAAGCCCAAAGTACTGGATTTATCTGAAAAGCAAAGACCTTAATGCAACCCCCGCGGTATCTTCTCTGACATTAGAGAACCGCCAGAAATTGGGGCTGATTACTTCGGACGAGCTGGATCTACCAATTAAAAGAGAATACGAACTGGCACTCTGCGATCAGTCTGTAAAAATAATCAACCGCTCCAAATGGTTAAATGCAGTTTCGGCGGTACTGACCAGTGAGCAGGCCACGAAAATTAGGGATCTTGATTTTGTTCAGGAAGTAGTGCCCATTGACCCTGGTTTTTACATTGCCCGGACGAAGGCTATTGAGAAAGCACAGATGGCTCCTGTGATGTCGCAGGTTCAGGCCAGTGCGTTTCTGAAAGAAGGCATTACAGCCAAAGATGTAACGATAGGTGTAATCGATGCAGGTTTCTATGGTGCGGATTCTTCTCTGTCCTTAACCCAGATTTTTTCCAACAAACGTGTTCTCGGTATCCGTGACTATGTAAAGCCTGGTAGGGCAGGAGACCTGCTGTTCAGTACTGCAGAATCTTTCTCGGATATGCATGGTACAGAAGTACTGGCAGCGATTGCAGGAATTGATGACCAGGATCAGGTCCAGTATGGCATGGCGACCAATGCAAAATTCTATCTGGCAAGGACAGACTATTCGCTGCGAGAGTACAGGGGTGAAGAAGATAACTGGATTGCTGCTATGGAATGGATGGACAGCCTTGGAGTTCGTCTGATCAATACTTCTCTGGGCTATGCCAAAGGATTTTCCGACCCGAGAGAAAATTACATTCCGTCTCAGATGGATGGAAAAACCAGTGCCATCACACGTGCTGCGCAAATTGCTTCTGATAAAAAAGGTATTATGCTGATCGTTTCGGCAGGGAATGAGGGTGATGATAAAAGTTGGGGAATAGTATCTGCGCCAGCGGATGCCAAAGGCGTTTTGTCTGTAGGTGCCACAAACGGGAAACTATGGAACCGGATCGGTTACAGCAGTACCGGCCCCGAATTTTTGTCTTATGTAAAGCCGAATGTTTCCTGCTTTTCATTATACGGGACATCTTTATCCGCTCCGGTGATCACTGGTTTTGCGGCGTGTATCCTACAAGCCAATCCGAAATTATCCAATAAGGAATTAATTGACCTCATAGAAAAATCAGCCCATTTATATCCTTACGGCAATAATTTTGTCGGTTATGGTGTTCCACTCGCTTCCCGTGCATTGGCATTGGCGAAAGCGCCGTACTTACCCAGTAACTCCCGTTTCGTGACCGCAAAGGGTAAAAACTTCGAAATTGATGTGGTCAGCCAGGATTCACTGGTAGCGATTTATCGTAAAAAGAATAACAAAGATGTTCTTTCACAGCAGGTGGCCAAAGTTCAAAACGGCAAAGTATCCCTTAAACGCCAGAACGGCGAACGCTTCACCACGATCGACCTGAGGGATTCGGTGGTTGAAGTAGAATGGGATTAAACTCAATCTTTCGGCGCAGCTATTACTTTCTGAATTTCATCACCGGGATTTTTAGAGCATTTGTGTTTCTACAAAATGCTTTGAAAATCTTACACCCTCCTGGTCAGCGTTTACAAAGCACGCGGCAAAATCATTCTGGTGTTTGAAAATAGATGGGCTATCGGCTATGTTTCATTTCTTATTGCTATTCTATTTTTTAATACAATCATCCATAATACAATCGCTTTTTTATCGATTTGAAAATAATTTAATAATGTCCTTACGGACAAATTGAGCGCTTTAAGTGACGGTGTGGACGAGCACGCAAAATGATTTTTTGATTTTATTGACTGAACTATTGTCGGAATTATATATCTTTATTGCTTCGAAAACTTTAAAACAATTCTGTTTTATACTGTGAGATCTAACATTAATTCTGCAATTCTATCACCTAATCCCTATTAAAATGAATGCTTCTCGAAGAGACGTGTTGAAAATGGCGGGCGTAGCTCTGGCGGGCAGCGCTTTACCAACAGTGGCTATTTTGAATCCCAATCGTGCTTTTGCCGGGGTAAACAGTGAAACGTTGAAAGTAGGACTTATCGGTTGCGGCGGACGTGGTTCGGGTGCTGCCAATCAGGCGCTTAAAGCGGATCCCAACGTAGTTCTTCACGCTATGGGCGATATCTTTAAAGATAAACTGGATTCTTCGCTGGAAAACCTCACCAAAGTTCACGGTGCAAAAGTGAAGGTGGATGAAGGCCACAAGTTCGTAGGGTTTGATGCATTCAAAAAAGTATTGGATTCAGGGGTTGACGTAGTTATTCTTGCTACTCCTCCGCATTTCCGTCCGGAACATTTGACAGCTGCTATCAATGCAGGAAAACACGTTTTTTGTGAAAAACCTGTGGCGGTGGATGCACCTGGCGTACGTAAGGTACTGGATGCGGCTAAGTTGGCTAAGCAAAAAAATGTTTCTTTGATGTCCGGCTTTTGCTGGAGATACCATGAGCCAAAACGTGCAAGTTTTGGCAGGATCCTTGACGGCGCGGTTGGGGATATCTCTGCTATTTACAATACTTATGACACAGGAACGCTTTGGTCTTTCCCACGCGTAGCTGGCTGGACAGACGCTGAATATGTACTTCGCAACTGGACTTACTATACCTGGCTGGCTGGTGACCATATCGTCGAACAAGCTGTTCACAGTATCGATATGATGTCGTGGGCGATGGGAGGTAAATTGCCTTTATCGGCAGTCGGAACGGGTGGAAGACAAGTACGTACGGATTCATTGTTCGGTAACATCTTTGATCACTTCGCGGTAACCTACGAATATGCCAACGGTGTAAAAGGTTTCCACCATTCAAGACAACAGGCAAACTGCGAAAACAGTTACCTGGTTGAAACGATCGGTACAAAAGGACGTGCTATGGTAAACTGCGCGCGTAACGTACACGAAATCTACGGCCAGAACCCCTGGAAATACGAAGGTGCCCAGAATGATATGTACCAGACCGAGCATAACGAATTGTTTGCATCGATAAGAAGCGGCAAACATGTCAATGACGGTGAATTTATGGCGCAAAGCACACTGCTGGCTATCATGGGCAGAATGGCTGCGTATACAGGGAAGAGAGTTACCTGGGAAGAAGCAATGAACTCGACTGAAAAATTAGGTCCGGATACATATAGTTTTGATATGAAGCCGCCTGTTGTTGAAGTTGCTAAACCTGGTATAACTGCTTTTTCATAAAATGATGCAAAGAAGAGATTTTCTGAAAAACGGTGCTCTTGCAGCTACTGCCGCAACCGTAGGGACTTCAGTGATAACTTCTGCCGTAGCCTCTGGCATTACTGTTCCGCAAGCGAATCTCAACAATCCGCTTGCCCGGCCGATGGTAAAGAAAAGCCTTAAGTGGGGTATGGTGAAGGAGGATCTGTCTATTATGGACAAATTTAAATTGCTGAAAGACCTTGGCTACGACGGTGTTGAACTGGATTCTCCAGACAAGCTGGATATGAAGGAAGTGCTTGCAGCGAGAGACAAAACAGGGCTGGAACTACCTGGTACTGTGAACTCTATGCACTGGAAATTGCCACTTTCTGACCCTGATCCGAAGAAACGGGAAGAGTGCGTGAAATCGATTGAGAAAGCATTGCGTGATACCAAGCAGTATGGCGGTACTACGGTACTGGTTGTGCCGGGCGTGGTGAATGCCAATGTAACTTATGCAGAAGCATACGAACGCTCACAGGCAGAAATTCGCAAATTACTTCCGGTAGCAGAAGAAACGGGTGTAAAAATTGCTTTTGAAAATGTCTGGAACCAGTTTTTGCTGAGCCCGTTAGAAGCAGCGCGTTATGTGGATGAATTTAAACATCCGATGGTCGGCTGGTATTTTGATGTAGGTAATGTGTTGCGTTACAGTTGGCCTGTTTCCTGGATAGAAGCATTGGACAAGCGTATTCTAAAACTTGATTTAAAAGAATTCAGTTTTAAAAAGCAAAACGACCTGGGTCTCTGGAAGGGTTTCGATGTTGAATTCATGGAAGGCGACTGCAACTGGGCAGAAGTTAACAAAGCATTGCAAAAAATAGGATATTCGGGTTGGGCCTCAGCAGAGGTATCCGGCGGGGACAGAAAGCGTTTGCTGACGATCCGCGAGAAAATGGATCTTGTATTCAACGCATAATTCTTACCTGATTTGTATAGTGGAATAGCCCGGTCATGCCGGGCTATTTTGCGTTATAAGCCGAAATTTTGTTATTCTTGCATACCCAAATTCAACACACTATCAGTTCATGCCCAAAGAATTTCTCTCCTTCCTCGCGGAGGTAGCGCCTCTCAATGAAACCATCCAAACGGATTTTCTGCACAAATTAAAGCTTATACGTGTACCTCAGGGAAAGATCCTGCTTTCTGAAGGCGAAATCTGCGATAAACTTTGGTTCATCAAAGCAGGGCTTGCGCGCGGATGTTATCACATTGATCGCGGAGCGGGCAGGACCGACGAAGTTACCGAGTGGTTCGCCAGGGAAAACGATTTTTTTCACGCATTCGAAAGCTTCGTTAACGAGGTTCCGTCACGGGAATTTATTGAAACCCTGGAAGCATCTACGCTGATTTACATTACCCGTGCAGACCTGTACTATCTCTACGCAAAATATCCGGAAGTCTGCAATCTGGGCAGGATTATCGCTGAGCGTCACTGGCTGCTTCATAAAGAAAAACTTCGCGAAATGAGACTTCATTCAGCAGGAGAAAGGCTGGATATTTTCCACCGACAATCCAGAGACCTTTTTCTCCGCGTCCCCCAAAAATACATCGCATCCTATTTAGGGATCTCCGAAAACTACGTGAGCAAGCTCAAAGCCAGGTTCTGATTTTCTGGGTTTTTGTAGGTTCGAAGCTGGGTTTTTGGTTTAGGGGTGTAATAATTCGTGGTTTTATTTGTGTGTATCAAATGAAACCATGAAAAGGATCATCAGAACATTTATTCTACTATTAGCTGGAAGCCTCTGGTTGAGTTACGATGTCCAGGGCCAGGATCAGAAAAAGCCTCCTGAAACAGCAAAATCAAGTAAAGTTCCCATTGATTACAAGTGGGACGCGAGCGTGGATATGTATCATATATTCTGGGGTTATGGCATTATTATGCTGCGCTACGCTCCAAATAAAAATGGCGCATACCGATTTGTAATTAACAATATCAACATTGGAAAACGAAAGGATCAGCAGTACAGCGACTCACTGGGTAATCTGAACAATGAACCGCTGACCATTTATAAGAGGAAAAGTTATGATTTGAGTGTACAGGCTGGCTACGAATTCCATAGAACATCAGTCCGCCATCAGATATTCTATGGTTTAGACATGGACTTCTATGGGAATTTTTTCGATGAAGACCCCGCCAGCATTGTACAGTCCAGAATATACAATTTCGGAATAATACCATTCGCTGGTCTGAAATACCGGATTATTGACCGTCTTTCAGTGTCGGCAGAACTCAGTTGCTCATTACGCTACAATTTGGTTACGGGCTTCAATGAGCATAAAATCAAAGTACACAAGGGTCAGTCATGGGATTTCTCATTCAATTCTCTTCGCGTTATCAACCTTTCATATCACTTTTAATACTATGTCAGATGAAAAAGATTTTCACATCATGCAGCGTAATCTTGGTTTTTGTTTTATCAGCGATAATGGCAAGAGGTCAGGTGGTATCCATTACCTGCGGTGCTCCTGATTTCGGTTGTGTTGCATATCCAAATCAAACTTTGCACACTTTTATTGCGGCTATATCAAATTTCGGGCCTTGCTCCAATGGAAATAGTTGCCGATTTAAATGGGAAGTAACAAACGGAGTAATCGTCACCAACAATTCCACAACTTATGAAGCAGACGCTGCTAATATAATTACTGTTAAATGGAATAATGTTAATGGTATTGGTTCCGTCAAGGTGACAACCGCTAAAAGGGTGAGCAGTGTAGTTGGTTGCGAGAACTGTCCGGTAGGCTTAACCGCCACCAAAAATATCCCCATCAAATACCTTGGCACGCCCGGCAACATTAAGATCAACGGAAATGAATATGCAGGGAGCTACCAATTGAACTGCGGGTCTTCTCCGATTACAGTCTCAGTTGCACCCGTAACGAATGCTACGAGTTATGTCTGGTCGTATCCCGCGGGGTGGAGTCACAGTGGAAGCGGCAACACCATTGTGATAACACCGCACGCTAGTTCAAGCGGCACTATTAAAGTTACCGCATCCCGTAGTGATGTGGCGGGCCTGACAACCAGTTCGCAGCTTAATATTACCCGCCCGCTCCCTACAATTCCCGTCATCAATTCCGGAGCTATTTTGCTTTGTGCCCCGAAAGATATCACAGCCACAGCAAGCAATGCTACTTCCTATAATTGGGTTTCCACCGGAGGTATCACCGCAAGTTCTCCGGCAAAAACAAACACTGCTCATCTGACCGGTGTAAGTGATGGCACTGTTAAAGTTTCGGCTACTTCGGCTGTTTGTGGAGTTACTACTGCTTTTAGCATGCCGGTCCAGGTGAAAAGAAGTGCCCCGCTGGCTGCGGCGTTGATTGTTACTGAAAATGGCGGAGGTTCTCCGGACTTTATGTGTAACGGTTCAGGTGTTTCACTCAATGCTTATACAAGTGAACCTGAAACGAAATTCAGCGAGTGGACCGTCACTGACCCTGCCAATGCATTCCTGAACTACAGCGGCGGATCCGCCTATTTCAATTCTTACGTCAATAATTGCTATGGGATCGATGTGATAGTCAGCAATTGTTTTGGCTCTGTTCAAAAAGGAATTACGATTTGTGTCGATAATTGTTTCACGGACAAACCTGTTTATAAAGTATATCCCAACCCGGCCAATGACATTATCAATGTCACTTTTGATGCGGTTGCCGACATTCAGAGCCTGCCCGAAACCATCAGGGTTTTTAGTGAAGCTACGTCCAAAGAAGTCCGGAATATTGATCTTAAAGACGCTTATTCAGTTAGTACTTTTCCATCTGACCGAACCGTTTCGATTCCCGCCAACGACTTGCCGAAAGGAACTTACTACCTGCATTTCGAGCGCTCCAAATTGATTTTTGACAAGGTTCGGATCATACTTAAGTGACCGGATATTTATGTCTCAAATAAAATCACTCAATATGATCAGAGCATTTCACCTACTGCCAATCGGTATCTTTTGGCTCATGAATACTGTCTGTGCCCAGGATCAGCAAAAACCTCCGGAAAAAGTGAAATTGATAAAGAGTATTAACGACTACAAATGGGACGTCAGCCTTGATATGTACAGTTTATTCCGGGGCTATAGAAATGTGCTGTTGAAATATGCTCCCGAAGAAAAAGGAGCATATCGTCTTTCGGTCGACCATCATTTTATGGGCTATGCCGATGAGGCTTCTTATCGCGACTCGACGACAGGAGTTATCACTAATAAATCGCAAGTGGTTTACAAAGTCTGGAACTATTATGTGATAGCCCAATTGGGATACGAATTTCGAAAAAACTTGGGGCGGCATCAGCTATTTTACGGCGCCGATATTGGCGCCGATTTCCATTATTTAAAAGCCGAAGCTCCATATTCATATACATCAAGAAGATTGGATTGCGGAATTTCTCCGTTCGCCGGATTGAAATACAGGATCACAGATCGTTTGTCAATATCTGCGGAGACGGGCATTTCTGTAAACTATCATCGTGCGAGGGATGATGAACGACATCCTCATCCGATTATCACAAGTCGGAGATTCAGTAGCTATTTTGACCCGCTGAGTGCGATAAATATTAGTTATCATTTTTGACCTACTTCACCTTATACCGCGTCCGCGCATAATGCCTGAGCGTTGATATTTTTAGCTGATTATTTTTAATCTGAACCAGTTTATAATCCTTGGATTCTCCCTGCTTGTCGAGGAATCCTATGATACAGGATTCCTTTTCAGTACCTTTTCTGATTTCAACTTTTGGCATTATCCCAAAATTCGGAACGTTCAAAGTATCTTCGGCTTCCAGCTCCTTATACTGCATCTTGATCAAAAAATCGAAAGTCGCTTTGGTTTCATATACTTCAACGGCAAATTTCCAGTCGTTGAGCGGATCTTCCACTTTCTCGATAAAACTGGCGACAGGGCCGGTTCCTACTTCATCCCTTACAAGTGAAATAGTGTCATTAATGACAGTGACGGACCCGCTTTTTGCAGTATCAGAATTGTTTTGTTGATTACATGAAAAAATGACGAAAAGAATGAAAAGCCAGCAGTATTTCATCGGATAGTTTGTTTGGTTCGACGGTGTGGCAAGATATGCTACTTCAGGTGACTAATAAAACATTCTGCTCTTTGCATTGCAAATAAAGCTGGTCTGTTAATTTCGCGGACGACAAATCCTACTCTGATTTCTATCATGGCATTAAACTACATCTTCGTTGCTTTTTTCGTAATTGCTTTCTTGATTGCCTTGCTGAAATTTGTGCTGACAGGTGATGTGCAAACTTTCAAAGCAATTACAGAAGGCATGCTTGAAATGGCAAAGGTGGCCGTGATGGATATTGCCTTGCCGCTGACAGGCGTAATGACATTTTTCCTGGGAATACTGAATGTGGGTGAAAAAGCGGGCATCATTAATGTGCTGGCCCGGTTTATCGGCCCGTTTTTTAACAAGCTTTTTCCCGAAGTTCCCAAAGACCATCCTGCGAACGGTCAGATGATCATGAATTTTTCGGCTAATTTTCTGGGACTGGACAATGCCGCGACGCCTTTTGGCCTAAAAGCCATGCAAAGCCTGCAGGAATTAAATCCAAGCAAGGATACAGCTTCTAATGCCCAGATTATGTTTCTGGTGTTACATACTTCCGGTTTACAGATCATTCCTCTGTCGATCATTGCGCAAAGGGCTATTCTCGGCGCGGCGAGTCCTTCGGATATTTTTATCCCGTGTGTGGTAGGGACGTATGTGACCACGGTTGTAGGTATGATCATTACCGCCGCCTGGCAGCGGATTAACCTTTTTAACAGGACGGTCATGTTTGGGCTGGGAAGTGTAACGGCGGTTTTGGGGCTGGCACTGTGGTATATGGCGAATCTCCCGAAAGAGCAGATCGAAGCGATCTCTGTCTTTGTCGGCAACTCGGTACTGCTGGCAGTAGTCGCCGGGTTCCTTTTTTGGGGGATGTATAAAAAGGTGAATGTTTTCGAATCATTTATAGAAGGTGCAAAAGGAGGGTTCACCACTTCGGTGACTATCATCCCATATCTGGTCGGGCTGCTGGTTGCGATCAGCGCTTTCAGAAGCTGCGGGGCGATGGATTATGTGATCGACGGATTAAAATGGATGTTTTCTTTCTCAGGATTTAATACTGATTTTACTGACGCCCTTCCGGTTGCATTGATGAAGCCGCTGAGCGGCAGCGGTGCGCGTGCTTTGATGATTGATGCGATGAAGGAATTTGGCCCTGATTCTTTCGTCGGCAGGCTTGTATGCATTTTTCAGGGATCAGCTGATACAACCCTTTACATTGTCGCACTTTATTTCGGGTCTGTGGGTATTAAAAACACGAGATACGCAATTGTGGCCGGTTTGATAGCAGATCTGGTCGGAGTTTTGGCCGGAATCTGGCTTGGCTACCTCTTCTTTCATTAATTTTTATAGTCGGAACAAATCACCCTTTTACCCGGAAATGCAACCGTCCGTATAAAATGGATGGTTGTTTTTTATGGTATACACTAATATTGATTATCTAACTCAGAACAGCTTATGTTTAACTCGTTACTCAAATCCGCATTGGTGTTACTCATTATTTGCGGGGGTGCATTTTTGAATTCTGCGAATGCCCAAGCCAATGTTGAGCAGCCAGCCAATACTTACTCTCTTGAAGACTGTATCCGGATCGCGCTGGAGACCAATCCTCAGGTGAAGTTATCGGAATTACAAGTGCAAACGAATGAAAATATTTATGCGCAATCCAAGTGGCAGCGCTGGCCGAGTATCAGTTTCAGTGCAGGGCAGGGTTTCAGCTCCGGTAGAAATATTGACCCGTTTACCAACCAGTTTGTTCAGCAGAATATCAATTCAAATAATTACCAGCTGGGCGGGAGTATTACGCTTTTCAATGGTTTTCAGATAAAAAACAACATCAAACTAAATGATACCAATCTCAAAGCCAGTTCCAAAGATCTCGATGCAACCCGAAATGACATCATGCTCAATGTAGCACTGTCTTACCTTCAGGTAGTGACCAACGAGGAATTGATCGAGGTAGCAAAAAGACAGGTGGAAGCATCTGAACTTCAGGTTGCGAGAACAGCCAAACTGGTCGAGGCAGGCACCCTGGCCGAAGCGAACCTTCTGGACCTGAAAGCACAGCTTGCAAATGATGAACTAACGCTTGTCAATGCAGAGAATAATCTGGAAACAGCGAAACTGGGACTGAAACAATTGATGAATATGCCGGGTAGTGAGCAGATCAATGTAGTGAAAATACCTGTTGCCGATCCTGCACTCAGAGCTTACGATGCGTCGATCCAGGAAATATTTGATACCGCGCTCGGAAACCTGCCGCAAATGAAGGCGGCAAACCTGAGAATTGATGCCGCCAAAACAAACATTGACCTGGCGCGGGGAGCCGGAATGCCTTCCCTTACATTAAATGGAGGCGTTTATACAGCTTATTCCAGTGCCGCGCCAAAGGAGCGGTTTGTCTCGGACGGAACAGGAAACAAGGAAATAGAAGTCACCTCGCCTACGGACTACATTGTTTACAATAACGAACAGCTCCCGATTGTCCAGAAAGTGACAACCCCAAATGGCTCCCTGCGTTATTTCGGATATTTTGACCAGCTCAATTTCAACCGGAACTCAGCCATTAACCTAAACCTTACCATTCCGATTTTTACCAATTTCAGGGTAAAGTATAATGTGGCAAATGCCAGGATCCAGCAGAAAAACGCTGAATATCAGGCGCAACAGGTGCAACTGACCATCCGCAAAAATGTGGAGCAGGCCTATATTGATATGAACAATGCAGCCAAAAGATACTCCGCTACCGCCAATCAGGTGCAGGCACTACAGGAAACTTTCCGTGTATCGCAGGTCAGGTTCGACGTTGGGGCTATCAACTCGGTGGAGTATAATATCGCGAAAGCTAATCTCGACAAAGCAAACGGAAATTTGGTGCAAGCCAAATACGACTATGTGTTCCGGACGAAAATCCTTGATTTCTACATGAACAGGCCACTATCAGACTTTTAAGCAGAAAGGCTCACTCGGATTTTCCATACATCGCGTCCTCACTGCCCCATGAAAGCGCAATTCAGCACTAAAAACAATCCTTTACAATAAATAATATGGCACGTAAATCTTCGAAACGAATCTGGTGGATTACAGGAGGCCTGGTATTGGTTCTGGTCGCAGGCTTACTGGCGGCCAAACAGGCAGGGTACATTGGCAAGCCCAAAACCACAGAGGTAGAATATACTGCTGTGAAGCGCACGGACATTATTGAGCGCGTAACTGCTTCGGGAAAAGTACAGCCGGAAGTGGAAGTGAAACTGAGCCCCGATGTGTCCGGAGAAATTATAAGTCTGAATGTCGCAGAAGGAGATTCTGTTGTAAAAGGACAATTGTTATTGAAGATCCGTCCCGACAACTACGAGTCACTGATGGCGCGTGCACAGGCAGCCGTTAATTCAAGCAAAGCGAATTATGAGCAGACCAAAGCGATGGTTGCCCAGGCGGAGGCGCGGCTGGTGCAGGCGAAAGCGAATTTTGAACGTAACAAAAAGCTGTATAGCGACAAGGTGATCTCTTCCGCGGACTTTGAACAGTTCTCGTCTAACTATGGAGTTGCACAGCAGGATCTGGAATCTGCGAAAGCGAATGTATCTGCCGCGTTGTATAACATCAAAAGCGCCGAGGCGAGTATGCGTGACGCTGCCGAGAACCTTCGCAAAACAAGCATTTTCGCGCCGGTCAGCGGTATCGTTTCATTGCTGAATGTAGAAGCCGGTGAGCGTGTGGTAGGTACTTCCCAGATGGCCGGGACCGAAATGATGCGTATCGCTAACCTGAATAACATGGAAGTTCGCGTCAATGTCAATGAAAATGACATTGTCAGGGTTTCGATTGGTGATACAGCCGAAATCGATGTAGATGCATATAGCTCGTCGGGAAGGAAATTCAGGGGAATCGTGAAGGAAATTGCCAATACTGCTGCCGGTCTGGCGTCCTCAACTTCCACAACTGCCGCATCAAGTGCCTCCTCGGATGCTGTCACAGAGTTTGAGGTGAAAGTAAAGATACTGAATGAGTCGTTTGCCGATCTGCTCGTTTCAAAATCAAAGAAATCCTATCCCTTCAAGCCGGGTATGACAGCCTCTGTTGAAATTATCACGGAACGTAAAAACGGAGTTGTTTCTGTACCGATTGCAGCAGTAACCACCAGAAGCAATAAGCCGGCCGGAGCCCCGGGGGAGGGTCAGCCAAACAATGATGCTTCCGCCGAGGACGAGAAAAAACCAAAAAAAGAAGAGGTGATCAAAGAAGTGGTGTTTGTTGACGTGAACGGAAAAGCGGAGATGAAAGAAGTAAAAACAGGCATCAGCGATTTTGAAAATATTGAAGTTTTATCCGGACTGAAACCAGGCGATATGATCATTTCAGGGCCCTATATCGCTGTGTCCAAAAATCTGAACAATGGTGACCTCGTCGAAAAAAAGAAAGAAGAAGTGAAAAAAGACGGACAGAAATCAAATGAAAACTAGAACTGGTACGTTGTAAGTACGTAATAAGTTCGATTTAGTTTAGGTTAAAAAGGAAAATCCTTGCGGCTTTGCTGCAAGGATTTTTTATTTGAACGCCTGTGCAAAGTTTAAAATTGGCTGATATTCAATTGTTTGTGAGCCGGTTGCTCTATCAGTAAATAGTTTCGAACAGTGTAGAATACCGACCGTCAAAATACTTTCTTCAACTCTCGTTTTTTGTCAATTTTTTGACGTTTCCCTGCGGATTTCCGAATCTCGAATATTTTGGTCCAAAAAATAACGGTCGTTTTAGCGAATTCTATAAAAACTTCTCATTTTTGAAAGACATCCTGGCTCCCGCGGCGTCACTTCCTGGCGCAAATTGTGTGAGCAGGTGAAACAGAAATAATGAGTTTTTTAAATAATACTAAAATTGCGGTGATTGGAGGCGGAAGCTGGGCAACTGCACTGATCAAGATATTGTGTGAACAACCCAACGTGCAAATCCGCTGGTGGCTTCGCAATCATGATGACATCGAGCATATCCGGAAGTTCCATCACAACCCCAGCTATCTTAGCGACGTGGCGCTTTCGCCCAAAAAAATAAAAGTTTTTGAAAAGACAACGGAGGCCGTAAAAGGGACAGATTATGTCATTCTTGCCGTGCCTGCTGCTTTTGTCCGTGAGGCATTGCAGGACTTATCCGAAAAACATCTGAAAGGAAAGCGGATTGTTTCTGCGATCAAGGGTATGATCCCCGGCGAGAACATTCTTGTAACAGACTGGATCGCCAGGGAATATCATATTGGGCTTAACGAAACCTGTGTAATCGCCGGACCTTGTCACGCAGAAGAGGTAGCGCTGGAAAAACAATCTTATCTCAGCATTGCGTCTACCGAATGCGCCACGTCTGAGGATTTTGCGAAACTGATGACCTGCCGGTACATTGCTGCCAACCCGCTCGACGATTTGTACGGTGTGGAATACGCAGCGGTGATGAAAAATATCATTGCACTGGCCTGCGGCATTACACATGGATTGGGATATGGAGATAATTTTCAGGCTGTCCTGGTCTCGAATGCGATGGAGGAAATTGGCAATTTCGTGACCGCACTAGATCCCCGTGAGCGTAATATGAGCTCCTCTGCCTACCTGGGGGATTTGCTTGTGACAGCATATTCGCAGTTCAGCCGCAACCGCCTTTTTGGCAACATGATCGGCCGTGGTTATAGCGTGAAGGCTGCGCAGCTGGAAATGAAAATGATCGCCGAAGGTTATTTTGCGACCAAAAGTATCAACGAGCTTAACAAAAAATATCATGTAAACCTGCCGATTACCACGGCCGTGTATCGCATCCTTTATGAAGACCAGGCGCCTGCCCTGGTGATGGACGAGTTGAAGAAATTGTTGAAATAAGTAGTCTCTTTCCTTTTGGTTAATGTACTTTTTATGTACTCAGTCCCAACTTAATTATATGAACTACTCAAAGAACAAGCATTTTTTGCTGGCAAGTATTTGTTTTGGTATCATCGCCATGACTTCCTGCAACTCAAAAAAAACAGAAACGACTGAAAAGGAAGAGCAGGATTCGCTGAAGAGCGCAAAGGATTATGTTTTCGGAGATAAACGGGAATTTGCACAATGTCATGCATCTACGCTGGTAAGGCTGGACGACGGCCAGTTTCTGGTTGCATGGTTTGGAGGTACGGAAGAGAAAAATCCTGATGTGGGTATATGGTTGTCAAAGGGCAGGCCCGGACATTGGAGTGAGCCCAAAGAAGTTGCAAAGATCCGGGAAGATGCCCATTGGAATCCGGTTTTACAAAATGCATCTGACGGAAAGGTTTATTTGTATTTCAAAGTAGGAAAAGAAATCGCTCCCTGGGAAACCTGGGTGAAAACATCTGACGACAATGGTGAAACCTGGTCGGAAGCTTACGAACTTGTAAAGGGAGATAAAGGCGGAAGAGGCCCGGTGAAAAATAAATTGATCGAGCTTTCTGACGGTACCTGGCTTGCCGGAGCTTCCAATGAAATGAAACGCTGGGAGGTTTTTGTAGATCGCAGCAGCGACAAAGGGAAAACCTGGACTGCGTCACCTTATTTCAAAATCGATACACTGGAAATCAAAGGTAAGGGTGCCATTCAGCCTACTTTGTGGGAGTCGAAGCCGGGGAATGTTCACATGCTGGTAAGGACAACCGGTGGTTTGATCGGCCGCAGCGATTCAAAAGATTTTGGGAAAACATGGTCGCCAATTCGAAAAACAGGCTTGCCAAATCCTAACAGCGGAATAGATCTGGCCAAACTGGCCGATGGGACCCTGGCACTTGCCTACAATCCTGACCATGAAAACTGGGGTTCGCGCGCTCCGCTTTCACTGGCTTTGTCTTATGACAACGGCGATAACTGGACGGATGAGATCGATCTGGACACCGGAAAAAAAGAAGACGAATTCTCATATCCTGCGGTGATCAGCTGGGGGGATTCTGTGGCGGTAACTTATACATGGAACCGTCAGAAAATCGCTTTTTGGCTCGGCAGCAAAAAAGATATCGTCGAGCTTTCGGCAAAAGAAAAAAAGTAAGAAATCTCAATAACCTTGTAAATTCAGATCATAGGATTCGTTCATCGTCACGCGCTTGCCCATCTTTTTCTGGATAATCTTAAAGTGATGGACATCCTCGGGACAGATTAATGAAATGGCCTCGCCGGAAGCTTCCGCGCGACCGGTGCGGCCGATCCTGTGAACATAATCCTTCGGAGAGCGTGGAAGCTCAAAATTGATCACATACGGAAGAAATTGTATATCAATTCCCCTTGAGACAAGGTCAGTAGCAACCAGCACCGTCAATTTTCCTGATTTAAATTTGTTCAAAGCCTCGGTCCTCGCGCCCTGGCTTTTTTTGCTGTGCATAGCGGCAGCCTGTATGCCATTTTTATTTAATTTCTCCACCAGATTATCCGCAGTTCTGGTTGCCGATACGAAAACGAGTACCTGTTTCATCTCCTGAGTCTTGATCAGATATCTTAACAACGGCCCTTTCCGCTCGGGATCTACAAAATAGCCGGTCTGGGTGATCTGGTCGATATTTTGTTCCTCTTCGGCTATCTCAATGCGGAGAGGATTTTTCAGCAAATTTTTATTGATGGCGTCAACCGAATCTCCCAGCGTGGCCGAAAACAGAATGCTCTGGCGTTTCTTGGGGAGCAGGAAAAAAATATCCTTCATTTCATCGGCGAAGCCCAGATCCAGCATTTTGTCGGCTTCATCCAGCACGAGTATTTCCGTTTCCGAAATACTCAGCGCTTTGTACGATAGGAGCTCAATAAGCCTTCCTGGCGTGGCCACCAGAATTTCAACACCCTGCAATGCGATCATCTGGGGATTAATGGAAACCCCGCCATATACTGCCAGCGTCTTTACCTTCCTGGGCAGCTTTTCTCCAAATGTCTGAAAAACAACCCCGATCTGAACTGCAAGCTCCCGGGTAGGCACCAGTACCAGCGCCCGGACTGTCCTGTTTTTGGGGGCAGGTTTGTCCTGAAACAATTCAAGAATAGGGAGTACAAAACCCGCTGTCTTACCTGAACCTGTTTTTGCAATCCCCAACACATCACTTCCTTTCAGGATCGCCGGAATAGCCTCCTGTTGAATAGGATAGGGTTGAGTATAATTTTGTTCTGCAATGGTTTTTAGTAAAGGTTCTGATAATCCGAGGGATTTAAAAGACATATATAGTTATTAATGGTTTTGGCAAAAGGAGTACAAATAATTTGCAAAGATACCATTAAGCCTTATACATTCCTGAACCTGGCCGTCGCGTCGCGTTTTGAGCTACCGAAACATATCATTATCATCATTTATATGAGTTCCAACCGCAGAGAATTTTTACAACAACTAGGGTTCGGGGCCTTGCAGCTGGGAGTGCTCAGCACTATTCCTGCATCCGCCTGGTCAGCCACATTCAAGCCAGGGCAGTTACCCAGGAGCACTCCGGAATTACAGGGGATGTCTGCAAAAGGTATCCTGGATTTTGTAAGCAAAGTGGAAGCTGCCAATCTTAATTTACACAGCCTGATGATTCTGAGGCAGGGAAAGGTAGTGGCCGAAGGCTGGTGGGCACCTTATGCACCTCAATTGAAACATACGCTGTACTCATTGAGTAAAAGTTTTACATCTTCGGCAATCGGGCTGGCAGTGGCCGAGGGTAAACTTACGGTAGAGGATAAAATAATTTCATTTTTCCCGAATGAAAAACCTGCAACCGTCAGCGAAAACCTGGCTGCTATGCGCGTAAAAGACCTGCTGACAATGTCTACCGGTCATGATAAAGATACTACTGCCGCCGTGCGCGAATCATCTGATAACAATTGGGTGAAATCTTTTCTGGCACAACCGGTAGAGCATAAACCGGGGACATTTTTTGTCTACAACAGTGGTGCCACGTATATGCTTTCTGCGATTATCCAGAAGTTGAGCGGACAAACCTTACTCGAATATCTTAAACCAAGGCTATTTGCGCCGCTGGGCATTGAAGGTATGGATTGGGAAGTAGACCCTAACGGGATCAATACCGGTGGCTGGGGGCTTCGGGTAAAGACAGAGGATATTGCCAAGTTTGGTCAGCTGTATTTACAAAAGGGCACCTGGAACGGGAAGAAAATACTGCCGGAATCATGGATTGTGGATGCAACCAGCAAGCAGGTGCAGTCCAAAGGCGGGGCGCGTGCTCAGGAGGAAAATGACTGGCAGCAGGGATATGGTTACCAGTTCTGGCGGTGCCGGAACAATGGTTACCGGGGCGACGGGGCTTTTGGTCAGTATTGCATTGTGATGCCGAAAGAGGATATGGTCATAGCGATTACAAGCGAAACCGGCGACATGCAGGCTATTCTGGACCATGTTTGGGGAAATATTCTTCCTGCGGTAAAAGCAGCGGATAGCAACGCTCAAAAACCATTGCAGCAGAAATTGGGTAAGCTGGCTCTTCCTCCCGAAAGTGGCAAGCCTACATCTGAATTGATTTCAAAAATGAGTGGTAAAAGTTACAAGATTGATGATAATGATTTGAAAATTAGTACCGTATCATTGCATTTCGCCAAGGATTCCTGCACTTTTAAAATCAAGGACGCGCAGGGTGATCATACTGTAGTGAGCGGCCTCGGAAGCTGGAAGGAGGGAGTGACGGATATTTCTACTATGCCTCTGAAATTGGTGCTTACGCCGGTCCCCGGGGAAAAAACCAGCAAAATAGCCGCCAGCGGAGCCTGGGTGGACGAAAAAACTTTTGAGATGACCTGGCGTTTTATTGAAACAGCACATTACGAAACAGTCCGCTGCCAGTTCGACGCAGGAAATATAGCAGTCGAGTTTAAAAGGAGCCTGGCTATTCTGGCAAAAACAAAAGATCCGAGACCAGTTTTGTCGGGGAAGGTAATTGCCTAATTATAGGCTTTGATTTTCCTGGCAATCGTTTAGTTTTGTTTAGTTGAAACAAAATCATTTACACACATTAAACAAGAAAATATGCGGATGCATTTTAATTGGGCTAAAAGGAAATTTCCGATTTCTGCAAAATGGAAAGGTATGTGGAGAATGGAGAAGACCGGTAAGCAGGCGGGTGCTTCAAACGATTCAACTGAGTATCTTTTGGGGAATCCTGTGAACCGGGAGAGGCTGCTGCGGGCAGTTTCAGATCTCAAAAACAGCAAACAAAACATCCATGAGCGCAGCCTTATTGAAGAATGAGATTGCTTTTTCATGATGATGCCTGGGATGATTATCTGTATTGGCAGTCTGCGGACAGGAAAATTCTTAAAGGGATCAATGATTTGTTAAAAGATTGCAAGAGGTCCCCTTTTGATGGCACAGGAAAACCTGAGCCATTGAAAGGGGACCTTTTCGGTTGTTGGTCGAGAAGGATTACGGACGAGCACCGTCTGGTATAGGTCGTAGAAGACGGAACTATAATTGTTTTGAAATGCAGATACCATGATAAGAAGTAATGTAGGTGTCAAACCCGCTTTTAACTGTAACATCATATTTCATTTAAATAAAAAAACAAACTTTATGAAAAGGACAATTGTACTGGCTTTCTTGTTGACAATGATTACCCTGGTATCGCAGGCCCAGAAATTCAGGGGACTGGATAAAAGCCCGCGTGACATTGCTTATTTCCCGGATCATTTCGCCCACGATCGTAAGGATGGCGAAAAAGCCCTGGTCAAAGTTTCTTACAGCCGCCCATACCTGAAAGGCAGAGAGGCATTCGGCAAGCTGGAACCTTACGGAAAAGTGTGGCGGTTGGGCGCTGATGAATCGACAGAGGTCAAGTTTTATCAGGACGCTACGGTTCAGGGGAAAAAGATAAAGGCAGGCACTTATTCTATGTTTGCGATTCCGGGTGAAAAGGAGTGGACTGTCATTTTTAGCTCCGACCTGGATTACTGGGGTGCATACAAATACAAAGAGGCAAATGACGTGCTCCGTGTAACTGCGCCGGTGAAGAAAGCCGAAGCACCGATCGAGAACTTTTCCATAGTATTCGAAAAAGTATCCGATAAGTCGGCAAAAATGTTCTTCGGCTGGGATAGCACGATAGTAGAGGTAGCCGTTACATTCTGATCCTGTTCTGCTCCTTTGGCACAATTGTTTCAACATGAATACTCCTTAACCAATGATCACCGAAAAAATGGAAGATGTAAATGATAAGATTGAGAAATTTTTCGAGGAATATGAGAGGAGGTTTGAGGAGGGGCTTGCCGGAAATCCGGTAGCAGAAGAAACAGTCAACTCCTTTGCAGACTTCTTCGTGGAAGCCAGTCCGGTAGGGGTAACAGGAGGTAAAAACGACCATTCTTTTTTGGAGTCGATTCCGAAAGGATATGATTTCTATCGTTCGGTGGGTGTGACAAAAATGGTTATCAATCAGCTGGATATCACCGAACTGAATGAACTGCATTATATGGTTGAAGTATATTGGGAATCATTTTATGAAACGGAAGAGAAATCAGGTTCTATTGAATTCACCGTTCTATACCTTCTTCAGCATTTGAATCAGGAACTCAAAATTTTTGCCTATATAACGGGCGACGAGCAACGTGTACTCAAAGAGCATGGGCTGATACCGGAAGCGTAACATTGGCACCATTATTTTAAAAAGCAGATCAAGGTCTTATAGACCATTGATCTGCTTTTTTATTTCAACAAACTTTAAAAAAATATGAAAAGGAATAATATTGCTTTGGTGTGCCTTCTGGTAATGGGTGTACTGGTGGGCTGCAATAGCAAGGAGGAAAAAAAGGAAGCCGCAGCATCCGGGCCGGACTCGGTAGCAACAGTGACCGACAGTCTTGTTTTGCCTGCACCTTTTGCTACCGAATCCGTGGAGAACCGCCCGAAAGAGGACGGCTGGCCGGAGGGGAAAATGCCCAAAGCTCCGGAAGGCTTTAAGGTTACCAAATATGCAGATAAGTTTGACAGCCCACGCTGGACCTATATCGCGCCAAACGGTGATGTATTTGTCGCAGAATCAAGTACCAAAAAAAGTGCAGACCGGATCACAGTTCTTCGCGATGTGAACAAAGACGGTACCCCTGAAATGAGGGAAATTTTTATTGAAAAGCTCAATAAGCCGTTGGGAATGCTTGTGCTGAACAATTATTTCTATGTGGCCAATACCGACGGACTTTACAGATACCCCTACAAGCCGGGCGAAACCAAAATCACGAGCAAAGGGGAAAAGATCCTGGAACTGCCTGCCGGCGGATATAACAACCATTGGACGCGCAATTTACTGGCGAGTGCAGACGGATCGAAAATATATGTTTCAGTTGGCTCAGCGAGCAATGTAGCGGATCATGGAATGGACGAAGAAAAGCGGCGGGCGAACATTCTGCAGATCAATCCGGATGGTACCGGAGAAAAAATATTTGCTAGCGGACTGAGAAATCCGGTTGGTATGGACTGGGCGCCGGGATCCAATGAATTGTGGACAGCCGTTAATGAAAGGGACAAACTGGGTGACGATCTCGTCCCCGATTATATTACGAGCGTGAAGGAAGGCGGTTTCTACGGCTGGCCTTACGCCTATTTCGGGCCAAATGAAGATCCGAGACGCAAAGGGGAAAATCCGGGACTGGTTGCAAAAACGATTGTCCCCGATGTACCGATGGGTTCGCATACGGCATCGCTCGGCCTGGCATTTTATGATAAAACCAAATTTCCCGCCAAATATCATAATGGTGCTTTCGTAGGACAGCACGGATCCTGGAACCGCTCGACGCTGTCGGGTTACAAAGTATTGTTCGTTCCGTTCAAAGACGGAAAACCTGCTGGTAAGCCGGAGGATTTCCTGACGGGCTTTGTAGAGAGTGGAGAGAAGGTGTATGGACGACCTGTTGGTGTTACGGTCATGGATGATGGTTCACTGCTGGTCAATGACGATTCGGGAAACACAATATGGCGCGTTACCGCCCAGTAAGAAATTAGCTGTGTGAAATAGAATAGGCGGCCTGATGGATGAATCGGGCCGTTTTTTTTTGTCTTAAAAAATAAATCCAGGAATGTTTGCAAAAATATACCAATTGGTATATTTTTGCAATGTTATTCGCTACCAATATGAGCAAAGCAGAAAGGACCAAACAATTTATCGTGGAAAAAACGGCTCCCATATTCAATGTGAAAGGGTATGCAGGGACGTCGGTGAATGATATGATGGCTGCCACCGGCTTGACGAAAGGAAGCATTTACGGTAACTTCAGAAATAAGGATGATGTGGCGCTGGCAGCATTTGACCACAACCGGAAAAAGGTGGATCAGGTAGTGAGGAGGGAAATGGAAAAAGAAAAGTCGGCGAAAGGCAAGCTGATGGTGTATGCAAAAGTGTACGGGAATTTTTATAAGGATGCATTTCCGGAAGGCGGCTGTCCGATCCTTAATACGGCCATCGAAGCTGACGATACTCATGCTGTTCTGCGTGAAAAAGCTGCTGACGCAATTACCGGGTGGAAGAACAACATTGCAGGCATCATTCAAAAAGGGGTCGCTAACAATGAGTTCAGCGCGGATGTTGACCCTGAGCAAATAGCAATAAGCATCGTCGCACTGATAGAAGGGGGTATCATGGTTGCGAAAGTGACGGGCAAGCTCAACTACAGAACTGCTATTATGAAGTCAGTAGAAAAAATGATCAATGATTTAAGCTGATTTTTTTTGGAATAAAATATACCGATTGGTATTATTTCAAATACGTAATAAAACACACGAAGATTTTAACATGCATTCAAACAAATAATAATCAAGATGAAAACAACAGGAAATACGGTTTTAGTAACCGGAGGAAGTGCAGGAATTGGTTTCGAGATCGCTAAGGTATTGTCAGAAGCAGGAAACAAAGTGATCATTACCGGAAGAAATGAAGAAAGGCTCAGGGAGGCGGCGTCAAAACTGGAAAATGTAACAGCGATCGTTTCGGACGTAGCGGACAAGGCAGCAGTAAACGAGCTCGTTGCTACGCTGACCAAAGATTTTCCTCATTAAATGTTGTCATCAATAATGCAGGGAGGGCTTTTGTGCATAGTCTTGCCGGTGACGGGGATACTGTGGATAAAGCCGCCGAGGAAATGAACACCAATTATCTGGCTATTATCAGGTTGAATGAAAAATTGCTCCCACTGCTTTCAAAAGGCGAAGAAGCCGCTATTGTAAATGTATCGAGTATCGTTGCATTTGTGCCCAATCACGTTACTTCTACCTATGGTGCCAGCAAGGCTGCGCTTCACTCGTACACCCAGTCACTGAGGATTGCACTGGCAAAATCGACTTCAATCAAAGTTTTTGAACTGATGCCTCCACTGGTTAACACGGATTTTTCTCAGGAAATCGGCGGTGCGAACGGAATTCCGGCAAAAGCGGTTGCTGACGATCTGATCAATGCATTGGCAAATGATGAATTTGAAATCCATGTGGGCCGCACCGCGCAAATCTTCGAACTATTTCATGCATCCCCCTCCGAAGCTTTGCTGGCGATGAACCCAAATTAATGAAAAGACAGGTTAGAAACCTTCTGAGCCAACTGATTCAAAAAAGTGATTCCAAAATATCTGAGATGAAACAAAAAATAGCATTCGCGATGATCATGGGAATTATTACTACCGGTATAATTTCCTTTACTTTGATTTCTCTAAATATTGGATTTGTTACCAATTTTTTAGTGATTTGGCTGAAATCTTGGAGCATGGCCTATTTCCTAGTGATTCCAGTGATTTTATTGGTTGGGCCAAGAGTCCAGAAACTGGTTGAAACGATATTTAAAGAAGCAGTGGCTCAGGAGTTTGACACATAAGTTATGATGTGGTCGAAACAATTCTAAACTATTTATGAAAAGAGTAGCAGTTACAGGTTTGGGAGTGATTACTCCCCTTGGGAATTCGGTTGAAGAATTCTGGGAAAATATTAAGAATGGTAAGAGTGGCGCGGCTCCGATTACCAAGGTAGATGTTACCAAATTCAAAACACAGTTTGGATGTGAAGTCAGGAACTTCGTAGCCGAAGAGTATATCGATAAAAAAGAACTAAAAAAATACGATCTGTATACCCAGTACGCCATTGCTGCGACGGATCAGGCGATCCGTGACGCAGGCTTGGATTTCGGGTCGATGAGTGAAGAAGAACGTGCAGAGATCGGCGTGATCTGGGCCACCGGAAATGGAGGGATGGGCACGTTTGAAGAACAATTGCGTGAATTCCATTCCGGGGACGGAACCCCGCGTTTCAATCCGTTCTTTATCCCTAAAATGATCGTCGACATCGCTGCCGGCGTCATTTCGATCAGGAATAAATTGCATGGACCGAACTACTGTACGGTGTCTGCCTGTGCATCTTCCAATACCGCTATCATCAACGCGTTCGATACGATCCGTTTGGGTAAAGCGAATGTGATGATTGCCGGAGGTTCGGAGGCAGCGATTATCCACTCCGCGTTGGGCGGTTTTGGTGCGGCCCAGGCATTGTCCAAAAGAAATGACAACCCGGAAAAAGCATCCCGCCCGTTTGATCAGGACAGGGACGGTTTTGTGATGGGTGAAGGCGCAGGGGCTTTGATATTGGAAGACATGGATTATGCGATCCAGAGGGGAGCGACGATTTATGCCGAGATGGTTGGAGGCGGAATGGCAGCCGATGCATATCACCTCACAGGCACTCCGCCGAATGGCCTGGGTGCTGCATTAGGGATGTCCAAAGCGTTGGCTGAAGCGGGTATTACTCCGGATAAAATCGATTACATCAATGCCCACGCCACTTCCACCGGGCTCGGTGATATGAGTGAGCTGAATGGTATAAAACGTGTTTTTGGCGACCACCCCGTGGCAATCAGTGCATCCAAATCGATGACGGGACATTTGCTGGGAGCAGCCGGAGCTGTTGAAAGTGTGATCAGCGTCCTGGCCGCTAAAAACGACGTGATCCCGGGCACGATCAATACTGAAAACCCGGACGAGCATATTCCGGAAGGCCTCAATATTATCTTCGGAAAATCGATTAATCAGAAAGTCGACTACGTGCTTAACAATACGTTTGGGTTTGGGGGGCATACGGCCACTTCGATCTTCAAGAAGTATACGGAGTCTTAATCTGGCTCACAATAAAAAAAGTCTTCCCGGTCGCAACAGCTCAGGAAGACTTTTTTATTGCATGAATAAACACTTAGCCTGCGACTTCGGCAAGAATTTCCACTACCCCGTTTTCATCGTTGCTTTTGGCGATGAATCGGGCAATTTTTTTGATATCAGGATGTGCATTGGCCATCGCGTAGGAATAGTGAGATTTTTCCAGCATTTCAAGATCATTGAGATAATCTCCGAAAGCCATCGTCTGCTCGGCTGAAACATTGAATTTTGTCTGAAGAACCTCCATTGCTTTGCCTTTATTGGCATTTTTATGCGAAATGTCCAGCCAGATAGGACCTGAAACTTTCACTTTCAACTGCTCCTCAAATCTCTTGAAATGCGGATAACTGTTTACCTCCGAGCCCGCCAGGTCACAAACGGTGAATTTGAGAAACTGATCGTTATCCACCAGAAGTAAGTCTTCCACAATTTCATAACGCTCAAAGTAAAGTTTGAGATGGTCCAGGAATGCCGGTTCGGTGCTTTCGACATACGCTTTTTTCTTGCCGCAAATTATCGCGTAGGCATCTGGTATGTTTCTGGCAATGTTGATCAGTTCTTTTACGATACTGCCATCCATGTCCTGAACATGGATTTCCTGATCCCGGAAAACAATGTAGCTTCCGTTCTCAGCTGCGAAAATCACTTCATCCTTGACCTCTTTCAAGACTTTTTCCATATTGAAATACTGACGTCCGCTGGCAGCCACGAAAATGATCCCCTTGTCTTTCAGTTTCCTGAAAACCGGAAAAAACGATTCGTTCAATTCATGTCTGGAGTTTAAAAGCGTACCGTCCATATCAGTCGCAATCAGTTTGATATTCGAAAAAGTCATGCTGTTTTTTTAATGGTTATCTCATTTAGCAAGACAAATAAGCTTACTATGGTTCCATTTAGACATTTGTAGCCAAAATATTTTGATACCCGAACCGTATGAAAAGATTTGCTGTTCCACAATGACACTCACATCGATTGTCAAACATATTGCCAGGTTAATGAAATTTTCTAAATACTATCTTGCCGCGCTGGTCTCTTTCACTATTTGGGGATTTTTCAGTCTGGCGCTCAAACCGCTGCATGATTATGCTTCTTTGGATATTCTTTTCTATCGCGTATTTTTTTGTGCGGTGATCATGTCTGTGATCAGCTTGCTGGGAAGGACAAAAGTGCTGAAAGAAAATATCACGATATTCAAAAATTTCTCTCCGGGCCAAAGACAAAAGATAACTGTGCTGACTTTAAGCGGCGGGTTTCTTCTGACAGCCAACTGGTTTTTCTTCATTTATGTGATGAACCATATCAGTGTGAAAGCGGCTTCTTTCGCCTATCTGGTATGTCCGATCATGACAACCGTCATCGCCTTTTTTGTACTGGACGAAAAGCTCAGCAAATGGCAGTGGACGGCGGTTTTGCTCAGTGTTTTGAGTTGTATGCTGTTGTCTTTTAGTAATATAGCGGATATCGCTTACAGTCTGATCGTCGCGGCCTCTTATGCTTTTTATCTGGTGGGTCAGCGGCAGAATGTTGGTTTGGACAAATTTTTGATCCTCACCGTGCAGATCATCTTCTCGGCTTTGCTCCTGCTGCCATTTTACCCTGTTTATAGTGAGGGGGTTCCCACAGAGCTATCGTTTTACGCATTGATTGTTGTGATTGCAGTTGTTTTTACGATTCTGCCGCTTTTTATGAATCTGTATGCGTTACAAAAAGTGAGGTCTTCAACTATGGGAATACTGCTTTACATCAATCCTCTCATGAATTTTGTGATCGCGCTGTTCTATTTTCATGAACCTATCAATATGGTACAGGTTGCGGCTTATTCGCTGATTCTTCTTTCCATCATCGTTTTTAACGAAAAATATATTTTCGGACGGAGAAGAAATGTGATTGCGGGGTAAGGAAAGGGGAAAGGGAAGGAGTGAGGCGAGAGAGGTACCAGCCCAACGGGCTGAAATACCTGAGCCCCGCGGCACCGCCCGGGGCGGAGGCGGCAAATGTTATCAACAAGGTTTTTCAAAAACAATCGATTCGATGAAATCATGAAAATGTTTGGTTTCGAACAAAGTTTCATACCCCGCCGATTGAAATAATATTCCCATTTCAGGCAGCCTTGTAGCCTCAACGTTACAAAGTACTCGAAAGAACCGGTACATAGTCCCTAAGAGGATTTTTTGCCAGAAATCACCGGTTTTTTTCTTAATAGTAAAATCCGCAAATAGCCATTTTCCTGCCGGGGAAAGTAACGAATCGAGGATCTTGAAAACTTTTTCTGCCCGTTCTTCTTTGAAATTATCGAACAGAAACGATGTCATAATCGCATCGAACCTTCCGGCCGGGACATAACTTTCAATGCCCGTATGCACGAATAAAACCTCATTCTGCTTCCAATCCCTTTTCTGTGCCAGTTTTATCATTTTGGCTGAAATCTCAACATAAGTAATTTTCAGTCCGCCGGGATAGATGTCTGCGATTGCTTCGAGTATCAAGCCGGTTCCGCCACCCACGATCAGCACTTTACTGTCGGGCTTCACAAAAGGCAGCAACACTTGCTGGGCCCGGATCAGTGATTTTCCGAAGACGAGCCGACTCAGCAAATCATAAAATCCCGCTGCGTTATCGTAGTTGTTGACATTCATAAGAGGCCGGAGAGTCGGATTAGGAAAAAAAGCTGCCGATTATCCCGCAAATTGCCTTTACAAGCAGCAATCCGTCGATTACGATAAGATAATACAGTATCGGGCGCGGTTTATGCAGCGAAAAAGCAACCAGCAGCAGGCAAAGAAACGGTATGAGATTCAAGAGTATCGTCAAGATATTGAAACCCCTTGACACCGCAAATATCAAAAGTGAAAGCAACCCGATAGACAAGAGCGGCACCAACACATAGGAGATCGTATTTCTCAATCCCATTCTCACGGCGAACGTTTTCAGCTCGATATTGGCATCGTCTTCGTAGTCTTTCATGTCGAACATGATTGCATTAACTGTGCAGAACATCCAGTTTTTAATAAAAAGCCATAACATAAAAACCGGTTCCGCGACCGATATGCCCCGTTCAATATGCACCACCGCAACCGGGAAAAGGTTTACAGACCCCGCCCATACAAAACCGATCACAAATGCTTTCAGCCAGCCGGTGTTTCTGAGATTGAGGGAGATAATGGATTTGGGTAACAGGCCGTAATACAAAATCGCAGCCAGTGGGATAGCAGACAGCAGCAGCCAGTAAATGAAAGGCAACCGGAGAATTCGTGAAAAATCTTTATTCAATAACCAAATTCCGGCACCCATACTTAACACCAGAAAAACAACCTGGCTTATGCGTATGAACCCATGTTGAAGCCGGTACCATTCAGTGCGCGGATTGGCCGAGGTTATTTCACTCGCCGGAACAGCATACGCTTTGGTGTAATACATGACTGTGGCACTGAAAACCAGCAAGTAATAGGCAGGTGAGTTGAGCGGCAGATTAAGCTGAAATGCGGTTTCAACCGACAGCGCAACAGCCAGCAATCCGACAAAATAATTGGCAAAGAAAATGAAAGCCACCACTCGGTTTCCCATACCAGGATTTTAATCTAGAAAAACTAAAACTACCGCTTCCGGCGCTGCATTCATAGATCCCTGGGAATTTATTATGAAATGCGGGCTGACACTGGCAAATAAAATTATTGAGGTATCAAGTTTAAATTTTTCAATGCCGTACCCAAAGCTTCGCCGGGATTTCCTACATTAGAAAACAGTAAAATCACAAATCCATAGAACATACATGAAAAAAGTCGCTATTCTGATTATACAGATATCGCTGCTGTCGGTTTCTTTTTGTTTTTCACAAAGTAAAGATCCGGTAGTGGAAAGTATTGTAAAAGAAGCCACTGAGCATTCGCAGCTCGAAAAACTGGCCCATGAACTGTTGGATGTTATCGGGCCAAGACTGGTAGGGTCCCCGCAGATGCAGCAGGCGCACGATTGGGCAGTGGCAAAGTATAAAGACTGGAATATTTCGGCCAAAAATGAAAAATGGGGCGAATGGCGGGGATGGGAGCGTGGCGTGTCCCATATTGAAATGGTATCGCCTCGGGTGAAATCGCTGGAAGGGATGCAGCTGGCATGGAGCCCTGGAACCGGTGGCAAAGCGGTTACTGCTGATGTGATCATTGTTCCTGATATGGCGGATTCAACGGCCTTTCAAAAATGGCTTCCGACCGCAAAAGGGAAATTTGTGATGATCAGTATGAACCAGCCCACCGGAAGGCCCGACTACAATTGGCAGGAATTTGCTACGAAAGAGTCTTTTGACAAAATGAAAAAACAACGTGACGCCCAGACCGAGGCCTGGACAAACCGTTTGAGGAAGACAGGTTATACCACACGTACATTGCCGGTTGCATTGGAAAACGCGGGCGCTGCCGGAATAGTCATGTGTTATTGGTCAAAAGGTTTTGGGGCCAACAAGATTTTCGGGGCTTATACCAAAAAAATCCCTACCATCGATATTTCCCTGGAAGATTACGGATTGCTTTACCGGTTAGCCGAGTCGGGGCACACGCCCAGGATCAGCGTGAGAGCGGATGCGAAAGAGACCGGCGTGAGCGGGACTTTCAACACGATCGGGGAAATTAAAGGAACCGAAAAACCCAACGAATATGTGATCCTCTCCGCTCATTTTGACTCCTGGGACGGCGGTACCGGAGCAACTGACAATGGTACCGGTACTATTGTGATGATGGAGGCTATGCGTATTCTGAAGAAAGTGTACCCAAACCCTAAAAGGACGATCTTGGTGGGGCATTGGGGAAGTGAAGAGCAGGGTTTGAACGGTTCAAGGGCATTTGTGGAAGACCACCCGGAAATTGTACAGAATATACAGGCTGTCTTTAATCAGGACAATGGCACCGGACGGGTTATCAACCTTTCAGGGCAGGGTTTCCTGAACGCCTACGACTATCTGGGACGCTGGCTGGTAAAAGTCCCCGAGACCATTAAAGCACCGATCGAATTGAAATTTCCCAGCATCCCGGGCGGAGGTGGCTCTGACTTTGCTTCTTTCGTAGCGGCCGGGGCTCCTGCATTTTCGCTTAGCTCACTGAATTGGTCCTATGGCACCTATACCTGGCATACAAACCGTGATACTTATGATAAGATCGTGTTTGACGATGTACGCAGCAACGCAATTCTGACTGCGATCCTGGCCTATCAGGCGAGTGAGGATCCTGTAAAAACATCACGGGAAAAAAGCGTTTTGCCACTGGGCGCAAAAGGCGAACCGGCCACATGGCCCGAACCGAGAAAACCGACTCGCAGAGGAGGCCTGGATTAACCTGATATTTTGATTTTTGATTTAAATAAAGATCCCGAAAAGTAATGCTGATAACTCAAATTACGGAATCAGAGGAAGGAGTTCTTCTGGTCCGTCCTTTCGAACAGGGTTTCGAGCCTGAAAACCAGGCTATGTTCAAGGCCGAAAAAGGGGAGGTATGGTGGTATTCTTCTCAGGAGGTCTGGCTTGGGCTCGGGAAGGCGCCGAAACTGCCCGCTTTGTTGAAAATCTTCCGCTCGTTTTTTTTCAAGCGGAAAGACCGCTGGCCGGAGCAGATTATTTTAGACGGGAGAGGCCGGGCGGCCGGCTGGCTTGAAGAGGCTATCAACGGAATTATGCTGGGAGGATATAATCTTCAGCTCTATAAAACGGATCCCAAACTGATCAGCGACTTCTTCGGTGAAAACGGTAAACTGTTTGTTTTGATCGACAAAGAATCTTCCACGCTGGAAAAAAGCATACTCGTCGCGAAGCAAACCGCAATGGTGCAAATGCGTATCATGGATTTGATGAACGCACCGGGGAACCATAAAAAGCCCGAAACGCTCGGTTCCTGGGCGCTGGCATCCGGGGAAGAAAACGGATATCAGGTCACTGTTTTTGATAAAAAGAAATTGGAAGAATTGGGTATGCATGCTTTGCTGGCTGTAAGCAAGGGAAGTGAAGCCCCGCCGGTCATGATCATTACAGATTATCAGCCCGAAAAATATGAGAAAACCATTGCGCTGGTAGGGAAGGGCGTAACGTTTGATACCGGGGGAATATCGATTAAAACCTCCGCCAATATGCACCTGATGAAAAGTGATATGGGCGGCGCCGCGGCGGTACTGGGAATCGTGGAACTGGCTGCGCAGCTGAAACTTCCCATACGGATCGTGGGTATAATTCCATCCACCGAAAACAGCGTGGACGGGCTCTCTATAAAGCCAGGAGACGTCATTAATTCCTATGCGGGAAAAACCATTGAAGTAATCGATACCGATGCCGAGGGACGGCTGATCCTGGCCGACGGCCTTAGTTATGCCATCCGGAATTACAAGCCGGATATCCTTATCGATCTCGCTACTCTGACCGGAAGTGTTATCCAAACCCTTGGTTATGAGGCTGCCGGCCTTTTTACGCCTGATGATTCATTGGCAGCGGAGTTGGCCGCCGCTGGCGATAGTACCGGCGAGCGTCTCTGGCGTTTGCCGGTCTGGGATGAATACAAGGAAGAAATTGCCTCCGACATCGCTGATTTGAAAAACTACCACGGGAAGCCGTTGGCCGGTGCAATCGTTGCTGCCAAATTTTTAGAGGCTTTTACAGATGAGCACCCTGCATGGGCACACCTTGATATCGCTGGAATGGCTTTCGGAGATACTGAGTTTGCTCCCGGAAGGGCTGGCACGGCTTACGGAGTGCGTTTACTACGGGCTTATTTGTCTGCTTTGGTTGGTTCAGGGATTGCCTGATTGTAAAATCGCAGACAGAAATCGCAGCAGAAATTTAACTCAGGGTTGCCTTGCAAAACTGGTTCTTTTTGTTAGATTTGAGAAAGTAAGTTTTTCCACCAATTCATCATTTATGGCCCGAGCTCTCACTTTTCTTTGTATCTCAACATACTTTAAGGGGAACGATTTTTTGAAAGCCTGTAAAGATGCAGGCAACAATGTGTATCTCCTGACAGCTAAAAAACTCGAAAATAAGCCATGGGTAAGAGAGTCCGTGGATGAGTTTTTCTACGTTGAAGAGGAAGAAGACGGGACGTATGATATGATGGATATTATCAATGGTCTGGCTTACGTGATGCGAAGCCGCCCCATTGACCGCGTAGTGGCGCTGGATGACTTTGATGTTGAAAAAGCAGCGCATATCAGGGAATATTTTCGCATTCCTGGCATGGGCCAGACCACCGGACGGTATTTCCGTGACAAGCTTGCCATGCGTACCAAGGCAGCGGAGTCGGGTATTCTCGTTCCTGGTTTTTCTGCATTGTTCAATGACGAGGAGATCAATCGTTTCATTGAACATTACCCTGGCCCCTGGATGATCAAACCACGGTCTGAGGCATCTGCGACGGGCATCAAGAAAATGCACAGTGCGGAGGAATTGTGGCAGACTATCCACGAGCTCGGCGATAAGCGTCATTCTTATCTGGTAGAACAGTACAAGCCAGGGGACGTATATCATGTTGATTCGATTTCGTATAATGGGAGGGTGATCTTTTCGTGGAGCAGCAAGTACCTCGCCCCGCCTTTTGACGTTGCACACGGAGGAGGGATATTCCGTTCGGTAACAGTACCTTTTGACTCATCGGAAGAACACGCGCTGGAAACGCTGGCGGTAGATATGCTGAAAGCATTTGGCCTCAAACACAGCGCCTCACATACGGAAGTCATCCGTTGTTATGACGATGGCAAATATTATTTTCTGGAAACTTCGTCCAGAGTAGGAGGGGCCAATTTATCCGAGATGGTAGAGGCGTCGTCGGGGATCAATCTCTGGAAGGAATGGGCAAAGATGGAAACAGCTGAGGCAAAAGGTGAAAATTATAAATTGCCTCCGGTCAAAAAGGATTACTCAGGCATTATTATCTCTCTGGCACGCCACGAATGGCCGGATCTGTCGGTTTTCAATGACCCTGAAATTGTCTGGCGAATGGACGAACCCTATCATGTCGGGCTGGTAGTTCATTCGAAATCGCGGCAAAAAGTGATCGAGCTGCTGGACAAGTATGCCGAAATCATCCAGAAAAAATACCACGCTTCGGCTCCCGTCCCTGAAAGGCCGACTAATTAAGGATTGCACACATTTAAATTATGCTACTTGATGACCAAAGTATTAGAAAAAGGTCAGCTGTTTATTTCAATCAGACAACTTATCGATCAGAGTAAGCATCAAATTGCTTCGTCAGTAAACGCAATGATGAGTATGATGTACTGACAGATCGGGAGGACAATTCATCAGGAAATTTTAAAGAATAAACGCGCAGAATACGGTAAAGAAATTGTCGCTACGCTGTCGCGACAATTGGAGACCGAGTATGGCCCTTCGTTTTCTGAGAAAAGTCTGAGGAGAATGGTGCAGTTTGCGATAGAATTTGACGATGAAAAAAATGTCGCTACGTTGTCGCGAAAATTGAGCTGGTCGCATGTTAAAGAACTGATACCTATTACAGATCCTGTAAAACGGGAATTTTATATCCAGATGTGCATTTTAGAAAAATGGAGCGTCCGTACTTTCAGAGAACGGATCCAATCCATGCTCTACGAACGCACTGCTATCAGCAAGAAGCCGGAAGAGATGATCTTGACTGAGCTGGATTTACTGAAAACCAACAAAATTACGCCCTGATCTGGTTTTCAGAGATCCTTATTTTTTGGATTTCCCGGGATTGTCGGATACCTATTCGGAGAAAGATCTGGAAACTTCGATCATTGTGGAATTGCAGCGGTTCATCACCGAAATGGGCAGTGATTTTGCATTTTTGTCCCGACAAAAACGCATCAGCATCGACAACCGTGATTATTATATCGATCTCCTTTTTTATCACCGGAGACTAAGATGTCTGATAGCGATTGATCTGAAACTTGGGGAATTTGAAGCGGGCTTTAAAGGACAAATGGAATTGTATCTGCGTTACCTGGAAAAATACGAGTTGGCAGAAGGCGAGAATTCACCGATCGGATTGATTCTATGCACCGGCAAAAATGAGGAACATATAGAATTACTCCAGTTGGATAAGACCAATATTCGCGTAGCAGATTATATGACCGCGCTTCCGCCCACTGAACTGTTACAGGAAAAATTGCATAAAGCAGTTGAAATTGCGCAACAAAAACTGAGTCAGAGAGATTCGTTATAGCGTGATCCGATAACCAAAAAAGCACCCGCCAATCATCAAATCAGCGGGTGCTTTTGTTTTAACGAAATACTTTACTTAAAGCAATCTGAAAGCCTGACGGCCCAGCAGCTGCCAGTTTCCTTTTGTTTTTTGCCAAACTGTGAAAACGCCTAATCGAACCTCTCCGGGGTCTTTGCCTTTGTTATGGGTACCGCCCATCAGTTTGTGGCGGACCATAGCTACATCGCCGGAAATGGAGATCGTTTGTTCACTTAATTCAATGCTTGTGAATTTTGAATCTCCGCTGGTCAATGCACGGATAAATTCTTTTTGATCTTCCATTAAACCATTCGAGTGCCCGTAGGTAAGGGAAGGAGAGGTTAGTTTCGTTAAGTCGGCTTCGTTGGCTGCAAGAATCGCAGTACGAAGCTTTTCCACCGCCTCTGCAACTGCTTTTTCGTCCTTGCTTTGTGCAAAAGTCAGTACGCTGGTCAATAGCAGCGCGGCGATCAGGAGTGTTTTTTTCATTTCAAATAATTTAAAAAATAGTTAAAGTTCTCACAAGGACCGCATATCAAAAAAGCCGATGGCCGACAGCTGAAATCCGGCAGCCTAAATCTCAACTTGCTCCATCTTAGGGGCGAAGAAATGCATTACTCCCCAAGCCACCAGATAAGCAAAGCCGCAGATGACAAAAATAATATTGTAACCTGCACCGATATTTCCGGCCGTTTTATAGTTGTCCAGAATTATCCCTACCAAAAGCGGGAAAAGTATACCGCCTACTGATCCGGCCATTCCGCCGATACCTACCACGGAGCTCACGGCCTTTTTGGGGAACATATCCGAGGCAGTAGTGAAAATGTTGGCGCTCCAGGCCTGGTGGGCGGCCGCTGCAAGACTAATCAGCACCACTGCCTGCCAGATGTTCGTGGTATATTGGGCGAGCATGATGGGTGTAACCAGAAATGCAAAAATGAGCATGGAGGTCTTCCTTGCCCGGAAGATAGGCCACCCTTTTTTGATAAAGTAACCGGAAAGATAGCCGCCGCCAATGCTGCCGATCGTGGTCGCAGTGTAAACAATAACCAGTTCCGGGCTTGGTTTGGAGAGGTTCAGCTTAAATGCTTCTGCAAAATAGGAAGGAAGCCAGTACAGGAAAAACCACCATATCGGATCGGTAAGCATTTTGCCGAAAACGAATGCCCAGGTTTGACGGATTTTAAACAATTCGAGCCATTTTACAGGAGCTTCTTTGCTGGTGTCGGCTTCGTTATCACTATGAATGTAGTCGAACTCCGCTTTGTTGATGCGGGGGTGGTTCGCCGGAAGTTCGTAATACTTTATCCAGAAAAACAGCCAGATGAAACCAACTGCGCCGGTGATCAGGAAGGCTTCCTGCCAGCCATAAGCGCCCAGGATCCAGGGAACCATAATCGGTGCGACCACTGCGCCAATGTTCGCTCCCGAGTTGAAAATACCGGTAGCCAGCGCACGTTCCTTTTTTGGAAACCATTCTGCTGTGGCTTTGATAGCGACCGGGAAATTGCCTGCTTCGCCCATGCCCAGCAATGCACGCATGAGACCAAAGCTGAAAGTGCCTGTGGCAACTGCATGCAGCATGGCGGCAATGCTCCACACAACCACAGATATGGTATAGCCAAGCTTTGTCCCGATTTTATCAATGATCGCACCGAAACCAATGAGCGAAACTGCATATGCAGTCTGAAAAGCCATAACGATATGACTGAAATCGGTCTCGCTCCAATTAAAATCTTGTTCTAATGTTGGTTTTAGCAAGCCAAGCACCTGCCGGTCGAGGTAATTGATGGTGGTGGCGCAAAAAAGCAGGGCGACAACCCGCCAGCGATATTTTGTCATTTGGTTTTCCATAAAGGAGGATATTCGGATAAATGTAAGTTAAGGCTAAGCGTATTTTAGCAGACGACATTTTCCCGGATTGCCCTTTAAGTTATTTTACAAAGTCTTCCCGCATGGGCGTGAACAGGTCTATCAAAACACCCGCTTCGATACAAACAGCTCCGTGCATGACATTTGAGGGAATATAATATCCATCTCCTTTTTTTAGGGTTTGTTTTTTATCTGCGATGGTAACCTCAAAAACTCCGCTTTCAACGTAGCTCATCTGGGTATGGACATGCTTGTGTGGTGCTCCGATCCCGCCTTTCTGGAAATCGATTTTTACCATCATCATGGTCTCGTCATAAGACATGATCTTGCGCTTAACCCCGGGTCCGATCTCCTGCCACGGAATATCCGCATCGATTATAAATTGCTTTCCTTTTGCAAGCTGCGCAGGACTTTGAGCAAATAAATGGCTGGAAACCAATAATATGCCGAAAAATAAGACGAGTGTTATGTTGATTTTTTTCATTTTAATTATTTAATGTGTTAAAAAATCCGCCCGCATGGGTGTAAAAATATCAACCAGAATTCCTTCTTCTAAACATAACGCGCCATGTACAACGTCAGGCTGTACGTGATAAGCATCCCCTTTTTTGAGCATCTGTTTTTTGTTTCCGATGGTAATTTCAAAACTCCCGCTTTCGATATAGCTCATCTGGGTATGGAAATGACTGTGCAGGGCACCAATCCCCCCGATCTCAAAAGCTACTTTGACCATCATCAGATTATCGTCGTAAGCCATGATCTTCCTTTTCAGCCCACTCCCGAGATCTTCCCATGGAATGTCGTTATCCTGAATGTATTCTTTACCTTTCAATTGCTCCATTGCTATTAGCGTTTATCTGAGATCATGCATAGCCACAGCGTCCATATCCGTATAATCCTTATTTTCTCCGGCCATACCCCAGATAAACGAGTAATTGGAAGTACCGCAGCCCGAGTGGACAGACCAGGGCGGAGAAATAATCGCCTGGCGGTCAGAAACCCATAGATGCCTGGTTTCAGAAGGCTCGCCCATCAAATGTAAAACCTTTTGGTTATCAGGAATATCAAAATAACAATATGCTTCCATCCGCCTGTCGTGGACGTGGGAGGGCATGGTATTCCAAACGCTTCCTGTCTGCAGAACGGTGAGCCCCATCACGAGCTGGCAGCTTTGGATCCCAGCCAGATGGATGTATTTGTAAATCGTGCGGTGATTGGAAGTTTCCATACTTCCTACGGTGAGCGGGGCGGCGTCTTCTTTTGTGAACAGGGTAGTCGGGCAGGTCTGGTGTGCGGGGGACGACAGGAGATAAAATACCGCCGGACTGGCCGGGTCGCTGCTTGAAAATAGTACTTCTTGCGTCCCTTTGCCCACATAGAGACAGCTCATTTTTTTTAATTCAAAAACTTCCCCGTCCGTACTTATTTTCCCGTCTCCGCCAATGTTTATGATACCGATTTCCCGCCGTTCCAGAAAATAATCTGCTTTTAAAGCATCATAAGTTTCAAGCCGGATCGGGGTATCAGTGGGAATTGCTCCTCCGATCATCACGCGGTCATAATGCGAATAGACAAAATGTATCTTTCCGTTTTCAAATATATTTTCAATTAAAAAATTCTCGCGCAGGACTTCGGTATTCATTTGTGATACTTCCTTGCGGCTGGATTCAAATCTTATTTGCATACGTTTTAGCTATCAGCTGTCGGCTGTCGGCCTTCAGCTATTGGATATTGGTTTTGATTTTTTGTTGCAATTTATCTTCCCATCCAGCCGCCGTCTACGGTAAGGATGGTGCCGTTGACGTAGCTGGAAGCATCTGATGCAAGAAACAATACAGGGCCCTTGAAATCTTCGGGCAAGCCCCACCGTCCGGCGGGTATGCGGTCGAGGATGGATTTGCTCCTGACAGGGTCATTTCTCAGCGCTTCGGTATTGTCGGTATTGATATAGCCAGGAGCAATGGCATTCACATTGACGCCCTTGCCTGCCCACTCATTGGCCAATGCTTTGACGAGACCGCCTATGGCACTTTTGGAAGCCGTGTAGCCCGGTACATTGATGCCTCCCTGGAAAGTCAGGAGCGAAGCGGTAAAAATGATCTTGCCATAACCTCTTGCAATCATTTCCTTACCCAGTTCACGGGACAGGATATAGGGTGCGTCCAGATTGATGTTCAGTACCTGGTCCCAGTATTCGTCGGAATGTTCTGCGGCTGGTTGACGCAAAATGATTCCTGCATTGTTGACAAGAATATCGATTTGCTGGTGGTCTTTTTTTACCTGATTAATAAACTTGTAAAGACTTTCACGGTTTCCAAGATCGGCCCGATACGGATAAAATTGTCGTCCGGTACTTTTAACGGATTTCTGAACTTCACTTTCAGCAGCAGATATGGATGAAGAAACGCCGATAATATCTGCTCCTGCTTCCGCCAGAGCCTGCGCCATAGCTTTTCCTATCCCTCTGTTGCATCCGGTTACGAGCGCTTTTTTGCCAGAGAGATTAAATAAATCGATGGTATTCATGAATGGTTTTGAAATTGGCTTTTACGGGGTAGACGACGAAATTTGCGTCGGTATAACCGGATCAATGGTTTGGTGAGTATAGACCGAATCATTAGAAATATCAAATATTGAATTGTCTTTTTTTGTGCAATCGTTATCGGGAACGTTATCAGGCGCTCGGTTAGGGAGGTAAACCCACCGGTTTTTATATCCTCCTAATTTTTGTACATTCAGCAAGCGCTTAATTCGTTACGCTTCATCTCCTGTTTAATTTGCAATAAACCATTTTTTGCTTGGATACAATTACAATTAAAGATATAGCCAAAGCGCTGCACCTCTCTACGTCGACGGTTTCACGTGCGTTGAGAAACAGTTACGAGATCAATGCGGAAACCAAGCGGCTGGTAATGGAATATGCCGAGAAAATGAATTACCGACCTAATCCGATTGCATTGAGTCTGCGGGACAGCAAAAGCAAATCGATAGGCGTTATCATTCCGGAAATTGCCAATAATTTCTTTTCACAATTGATTAATGGAATAGAGTCGATCGCTTACGATTCGGGCTATCACGTGGTGATTTTCCAGAGCCACGAATCCTATGAGCGGGAAGTAGCGAACACGAATTATCTGGTTTCGCGCAAAGTGGACGGCCTGCTCGTGTCGCTTTCCAGTCTTACAACGAATTTGTGGCATTTTGAGGACCTCATCAACCGGGGCCTGCCGATCGTATTTCTTGATCGTGTCCCCAAAGAGGTTGAGACGCACAAAGTAGTGGCGGATAATTATGCAGGTAGCTATGAGGCTACGGAGCACCTGATCCGTTCGGGCAGGCGGCGGATCGCCCATCTGACAAGCCCGATCTATCTGTCGATCACCAGTGAGCGGCTGGCGGGATATAAACAGGCACTTGAAGACAATGGTATTCAATTTGATGAGGCTTATGTCAAATACTGCGATCACGGCGGAAAAGTGACGAGCGAGAATGAAAAAGCGGTGCGGGAAATGCTGGATCTGCCTGAACCGCCGGATGCTATTTTTACCGCAAGCGACCGGCTTACTACCGGCTGTATGTCGGTTTTACATCAAAGGCATATCCGGATACCGGAAGAGATTGCCATTGTAGGTTTTACCAATATCGGCGTCGCCGATCTTTTAAACCCACCTCTGACTGCAGTGGTACAACCCGCCCTTGAAATGGGGCAGCAGGGTGTAGAGCTGCTGATCCGACTTATCGAACACCCCAATAAAGCCGGTGATTTTGAAACCCGGTCGTTGAAAACTTCTCTGGTCATCCGGGAGTCGAGCGCGGGGAAGATCAGGAGGGAATAATTATCTTGCGGCTCCATTCAATTTTTACATGATATGATCAGCCTTCCGATTGGTGATGCTTTGTTCAATTACAGAGTTGCAGGCGTTGCCATTTTAAACGGGAAAGTACTTTTGCACAAAACACCTTCCGATAAATTCTGGAGCCTGCCGGGCGGCCGGGCCGAGCTTTTTGAATTTTCAAAAAATACATTGATCCGAGAAATGATGGAAGAAACCGGCATGCATGTGACGGTCGGGGAAATGCTTTGGGTCTCCGAGAATTTTTTCGTGTACAATTCGATCAAACACCATGAAATAGGATTTTATTTCATGATGGAGATTCATGAATTGGAAAATCAATCAGACTTTCTGGGCAAAGAAGGATCAGAAGACTTGCTATTCAAATGGTTCGACATTTCTGAGCTGCATAGCATAAAAGTTTATCCCGAATTTATCGCCGGCCAGCTATCCGGTAATGCAGAACCCGCAAGAAACTTTACTGCTGATTTCAGAGATCTCGATGCATTCTGACTATTTGGTCATATAACGCCAGGTAACTTTTCCGACCGTGCCGGGTTTCCCTTTTTCTTCCGCGGAAATGCTTCCTTTCAGCTCGCCGTTTTTCTGACGTTCCACCTTGATTTCCCGCCACGAGAAGATACCTTTTTCATAAGCGAAGGTTTCTCCGTCATCATCATATAGTTTGTAGTTCCCGTTTTTTTCTCCATAATGACGGATTTCCAGGTCTACTTTCTCGTTAGCTTTCGGGGCGTGCAGCATCACAGGCATCATCGGGACAATACCACCATCTTTTACAAAAACGGGTATCTTGTCCAAACCCGGCGTGATCGTTATTACCTCTCCGTTTCCTGCCAGCTTTCCGGTGTAGAAGTCGTACCATTTTCCTTTTGGAAGGATCACTTTGCGGGAAGTTTCTCCTGTAAACAGCGGCGCAACCAGTAAATATTCGCCTGCCATATACTGGTCTTTCACTTCTTTTGTAAGCGCTTCCTCGTAAGGGTTTTCTTCAAGGTTCGTTGCGGTTTTTTCATTTTTCACTCCTGAGCTGAATCTCTCTTCCAGGCTCATTCCACGGAATGGAGGAGTGCCTTTGTAGTGATATTTGGCAAATTCGGAATACCAGTACGGCATCATTTGCATACGGAGTTCCGCGACGGCTTTGATTTGGGGCGCCACCTCCGGAAATGTCCAGGGCTGCATGCTCGTAGACCATGCATTGATCATCGCCATAGGCGAAAAGCAAACGGTTTGAAATCTTCTCAGCCATTCTTCCGCAGTTTTAGAAGCGCGCACTTCGGGCGTCCACAATACCCCGGCGTACCCGCTGTTGATCAGAGCGGTAATGAAATCTTCGTGGCTGTAATTGTCATTGTAGATCACATAAGGGAATGAAGAACCGCCTGCGTTGGAGCCTCTTACAAGGCCATAAGTACGCATGTTGTTGTTCCTGAACATTTCATAAGAATACTTCTGGACAAGCAGGCCGTAAGTCTGGCGCATTTGCTCGGATGAGTGGCCCGAGGGGAAAATGGTCACGTCGGGCCATAAGTAGGAATCAAAACCGTCCACTTCGTCGATTTTATAACCGCTTACACCTATTTTGACATGCTCTTTTTCAAACTGGTCGAAGAGAATTTTGCGCGCTTCGGGCATGGACAGATCGGGTATGGTACCGTTCCAGACTGTATGTGAGGCGGTGTACGGGTCAATTTTTTTGTAAATAGATGCGTCCGGGGACACATAGGGATTGGTCCAAAGGTTGATCTTCACACCGACCGCATCCATTTCTTTCACAAACTTTGCGGGATCGGGGAATCTCGTTTTATCCCATTCAAAAGTACAAGGGTATGATTTGCTTTGCCAGCCGGGTTCCAGTCCGATAAAGTCGAGCGGGTAGCCTCTGTCTTCAAATGCTTTGGCTTCCTGTTTTACCTGCTCAGCATTATACAGCCTGTGCACACGTTGCGTAAAACCCAGGCCCCACCGCGGCGGCAGGCAGCCGCCTCCGCTCAGGAGGTTGAAACGCTGAATGGCATTGATCGGCTTTGGTCCTGCAAAAACATACATCTCGATCCCTTCCGCCGGGACCAGCATCTCAACCGCATCGGAATAGGGATGCGCACTCCAGTTATCGTCCGTGTTCCTGTCCTGTACTTCCGGTGGATTTTTACTGTCTTTCCTGACGCCGTGGCCAGCATAGACGTCAATGTATTTAGCGGAATTTACAAAAACACCATAGCCCAGAGATGATACATAAAACGGGGTAGGAGCGTGGGTTCTTCCATTGTCGGACTTGCCGTAATGGTCAGCATGCAGCTGCATGATCCTTCCCCGCTGATGGATTGTCTGGAAGTTTAAGCCAAATCCAAAAAGCTGCTCATTCCTTTCCAGCGGCAATCTGATATAGGTTTTGCCCAAATGCATTTCAATAGAAATGTCTTCCTTTTTTAATGGAAATGCAGCTTTGTCCAGCGTCTGCAGAGTGGCGGACGGGGTTACATTGGCCGCTTTCAGAAGATCATAGGCATCGGGCTTTCCGGCAGTGCCTTTCCAGACGCCAGGGTAAATTTCCTGCCACTGGATATTTTGAGCAGAAGAACGAGAAGGTGCAAGATAGAAAATCGTGCAAAGCAGCAGCAGAAACGTGAGACGCATGACGTAAGGGCCTGATTAGGATGGTTTAGAATATAAGAAGTGATTATATTTTTATACTAAAAGAATTTTTAGAAAATTATAGTCTATTAAACTTGTAGGATAAATAGATTAATAATATCTTTGCAGCAGACGTACCGAAAATGCACTATCCCTAACAGTTATGTACTACGAGATTGAAGACGAATTAGGTAATGTATCTACTATCCAGCTGAAAGACCGGGAGGCTGAGCACTCGCTGACAGTGTTGAAAAATGGTGACCTTGCGCCACTTTTTTATCTTAAAAATGAAGAAGGAGCTGCAATCACTTCCCTCACCGGCTTTTCGCTTTCCAATGATGCGCGGTCGATCATCGATTTGCTGCAGTTTAAACCTTTGGTGTTGAGTTTCTACTGCAATTGCTGGGGCAGTTACGCACCCAAGCATCTGGCTGTGGTACAGAAGCTGGCACCGCAGGTAGAGGCACTGGGTGGTCAGCTGCTCATATTGACAAATGAATCCCAGAAAGAGATAGAACGGATATCCAGAAAGCTGGAAACCGAATTGCCGATCTATCATGACAAGGATTACCATGTAGCCAGGTCTTATGGTGTTTACTCTGAAACTTCACCGATCTGGGACCGCATAGCCGGGATTTCTGATGAGGTTTTCACGCCTTCCCTGTTTGTGATTGGCAAAGACCGAAGGATTGCCTACAATTTTGTGGACGAAAATTTTGATAATACACCTGATACAAAGGCAATTCTTAAAGAAGTGTACGATTGGAAGTATAAAAAATAGCCTTATTACACAGTAATATCCCGCATCAGCCTTGTTGTCATTATATTTGACGATCCGGCTTCGATGCGGGATTTTTTTATCAATCAAATAACATATCGTCATAAAATGACTTTAACCGCCAGGGCCGGGATCCGGTCCAAGCTGCCCAATGTAGGTACCACTATTTTCACAAGAATGTCGAGGCTTGCCGAGGAGCATCATGCGATAAATCTTGCTCAGGGTTTTCCGGAATTTGACTGTGCACCGGGTTTACAGGCGCTCGTTGACAAATATCTGAAACTTGGCAAAAATCAATATGCACCCATGGCAGGCGTGACCGCCCTTCGGGAAGCGATTGCGAAGAAAGTTTATGAGGCTTCTATGAAAGAATATCATCCCGAAACCGAAATTACGATTACCAGCGGTGCAACCGAGGCGTTGTTTGTGGCATTAAGTACCGTCGTGTTTCCAGGTGACGAAGTAATCGTTTTCGAGCCGGCTTATGACAGCTACGTTCCGGCGATAGAACTGAACGGGGGGATTCCGGTCTTTGTAACCCTTGATCCTCAATACCAGTCGATTGACTGGCAGGAAGTGAGATCAAAAATTACCGACAAAACAAAAGCGATTATCATCAATACCCCGCATAACCCGACGGGAAATGTATGGAAAGCAACGGATATGCAGGAACTGGCACAAGTAGCGGAGCTGCATGATCTGATTGTGATCAGTGATGAGGTTTACGAACATATTATTTTTGACGGACGGGGCCATATTTCGGCTGCCTCAGTTCCCGCACTTAGTGAGCGGACGTTTCTCTGCGGATCATTTGGGAAAACGTTTCATACCACAGGCTGGAAAGTGGGCTATTGCCTGGCCCCTGCCGGATTGACGGCCGAATTCCGGAAGATTCATCAATACCTGGTTTTCAGCGTAGTAACCCCGTTCCAATATGCAATTGCAGAATATCTGAATGAGCCGCAGCACTACCTCGAACTGGCTGCATTTTATGAAAAGAAAAGAAACATTTTCCTGGATGCCATCAAGGATATCGGGTTTATAGCAAAGCCGTCCGAAGGCAGTTTTTTTCAAAACGTATCTTACGAAAAATTATCAGAAGAGCATGACCTCGCCCTCGCGGAGAGGCTTACCAAAGAGGTGGGCGTAGCGTCGATACCCCTTTCTTCCTTTTACGATAAAGCCACAGATTACAAAACATTGCGTTTTTGTTTTGCCAAGAACGATGATACATTGCTCAAAGCCGGAGAATTACTGCAGAAAAAAAAATGGTAGGATGAGATTTTAATCCATGAAAAAAGTCGTATACTTGTGTGACAAAATACGGATTTTATGAAAGCCATCAATTATGAAATGCCTAAGGATAACCCGCTCCTGATGGCAGCCGAGCCCGAAGTAATGTATCTCTCCCAGCAGGATGTAGGTCTTTTTTCAATTGATAAATTTCACGCATTATCCCAAAAGCTTTTATTCACACAGGCAGAATGGGCGGATATCCTGCACATCAGCGACCGGACATTGCAGCGGTACCTCAAAGAAAACAAACCCTTTGAAGGGCTGTATGCCGAGCATCTATATCAATTGGATAATATGGCAGATCTCGGGCTTCTGGTTTTTTCATCTGCCAAAGCGCTGGAAGAATGGCTTCGAACACCCCGCACGGTGCTCGGCAAAAGTCAGGATTTTACAACACTCCGGTCTTTTTGGGGTGTAAAGCAGATCAGTAATGAATTGGGGCGTATTGAGCACGGGGTTTATATATGATCGTTTACCGGCTTGCGGCAAAGGACTATATCCTTGATAGGACCGGAACAGGTGCGAGATTATTCGGTGGCCGCTGGAATCCGGTAGGGCACTCCTGTATTTACACAAGCGAACATGTCTCGCTGGCCCTGCTGGAAAAATATGTACATGCCAATTCCAAAGAGAACATGAAGCGCATCGCTCTGATGCGGATGGAAATTCCTGAAGACAAAAACCTCATTTTCCATATAGATGAAAAGCTGTTGAAAAACTCCTGGACGGAGGACACTTCTTACTCTCAATGGCTTGGAGAACAGATCCTGGATGACCTTTCAGTAGTTGCATTTACTGTTCCCTCGGCCGTAGTTCCTTCCGAAAGGAATATCATTATCAATCCGCAGGCTATTAAGTTCGAAGAGGTAAAGTTTCTGGACCCTGTGGATTTTACAACTGATTATCGCCTGCTGAGCCGTTTGCTTTCTTAATTCGCAGCCGATTATTTTTTGAAAAGTAATGCCTTAATCGGCTGTATTTTTGTGATGATCAATGTAGGGATCAGCAAAATGAGTCCTGATATGATAACTGTTACGACATTGACCAATACAAAAACCGGCCAGTCGAAAACGATGGGGACAGTATCCATATAATAGTTTACGGGGTCGAGCGGGATCAGCTTAAATTGATGTTGCAGCCAGCAAAACAGTAGTCCTCCGGCATTTCCAATAATTAGTCCTTTTCGGACCATGTGCAATCCTACCCGGAAAAAAACCATCCGGATCTGTTTGTTCGGACTTCCCAATGTTTTCAAAAGTCCTATCAGCGGTGTACGTTCCATGATCATCACCAGTAAAATGGAGATCATATTGAAACAGGCTACAAAAAGAATCAGGGACAGAAAAACGGCAGTATTCCTGTCCAGCAATATCAGCCAGTCGAAAATCTGGGGAAAACTGCTGGTAACTTTCTGAATGTAAACTTCCGGCGGCAGCAACGTTCTCAGCCTGTTCGCTACGTCGTCCAGTTTCTCGAAATTTTTGAGATAAATTTCATAGGTACCGACAGAGTCCGGCCCCCAGCCATTGAGTCTTTGGACCAATGCCAGATCTCCGATGATCAGATTGTTATCAAATTCCTCCATTTGCGTATCATATATCCCGGCGACGGTGAGTTTTCGAGGACGCGGCGGATTTTGCAAAGAGTACATAATCACTTCATTGCCAGGCTTTAAAAGTAGCTGGGAAGCAATTCTGCTGCTGATAATGATTTCTGAGGAATAACCGTACTTAATGGAAGAAGAATCTTTTCCAGTGATCAGGTTCCCTTCCACAAGGCTTTTTTTAAAGGTATTCCAGTCATAATCTTTGCCGACCCCTTTAAAAACCACACCCTTGATCTCGTCCGGTGTTTTAAGTATGCCCGATTTGTGCGCAACAGCCTGCCAGTGGGCTATTTCAGGAATTTTCGGGAGCTCGTCAGATACAGGATTCCTGATGGCCAGCGGCCCGTCTTCAAAAGTATTTCCCTGAGCAAATGCGCGAATATTGATGTGTGCGCCAAATAAGAATATTTTTTGCCGGATGGTTTGTTTGAAACCAAGCAGAACAGCAAAAGCAATAATCCCGACTGCAACTCCGATCGCAATACTGGCCACTCCGATACGTGAAACGGTGGCTGAAAATGAGCCTGCTTCGTTGTGACGTATGCGTTTGGCGATGAATGAGGGAAACTGCAAGAGGAATCTGTTGGTTAAAATTTACGTTTGGCAAAAATAGGGAAAAACTTTACCGGTTCTAAAACGCATTTTTTTATTAAGTTGCCTGAGGAACGATTTTTAAGTACCGTAACCCACAATTAATTAAACAGAACACTTTTCTATGCCATTGATCAAAGCAGCCTCAGGGGTAGTAAATCAAACGCCGATGGCGTGGGAATCTAATACCAAAAATATTATCAATGCAATTGAAGAGGCTAAAAAACAGCACGTTAGCTTGCTTTGTTTGCCTGAGCTTTGTATTTCCGGATATGGTTGTGATGATTATTTTTTTGCTCCTGATCTGGCCGCTCAGGCTTTGAACTGCCTGATTGAAATCGTTCATGAAACAAGCGGGATCGTGGTGGCTGTGGGACTGCCTGTGAGGCATAATAACAGTTTGTATAATGCGGCGTGCCTGATCTCAAACAAACAGATCGTGGGTTTTTATTGCAAACAAAATCTTGCCAATAACGGAATCCACTACGAAGCACGCTGGTTTCGCCCGTGGCAGGCAGGATCAGTGGAGAGTATAGAGGTAAATCAGATGATATACCCGATCGGTGATATTATTTTTGATCTGACTAACAGTCCGTTACAGGGGAATTCGCAGGGAGTTAGGATAGGATTTGAGATTTGCGAAGATGCCTGGGTTTCAAACCGTCCGGCGCGAAGACATTACGAACGCGGCATTGATATTATCCTCAACCCGAGCGCCAGCCATTTTGCTTTTCATAAGTTTATCACGAGGGAAAAACTGGTTGTAGATGCATCCCGGTCTTTTTCATGTAGTTATATTTATACCAATTTGCTCGGAAACGAAGCAGGTCGCGCTATCTACGACGGCGATGCTATGATTGCTTCCAACGGCGACTTGCTGGTATCCAGCCAGCGGTTCAGCTATGAAGATTATCTGATCACCTCGGCCGTGATTGATACGGATTATACCAGGCTGAGCCAGGTGCAAAATAAAATTACAACACCTTCGAAGGACAAAACGTGGCGGGTTTCGGGGCGATTTGACTTTCCGGAAATTGAGCCTGTACCTCCTCAGGTACCGGATATTGAGCCTTTCGAAAAGGGTGGTGCGCTCAAAGAAGAGGAGTTTGCACGGGCGGTTTGTCTTGGGTTGTTTGACTATCTCAGAAAAAGCCGTTCGAATGGTTTCACGATATCACTTTCAGGCGGAGCAGATTCCTGCGCCTGTACTGCGCTTTGCGGGCTAATGATCCGGCTGGCAGATGAAAGTATCGGTATGAAGCGTGTGAAACAGAAGTTGTCTTACATTAAAGAAATCCAGTCAGCAAAAACCGAGGAGGATATAGCTCTCGCATTGATCCACAATATTTATCAGGGAACGGAAAACAGCTCGACGGATACACTGGAATCTGCACAATCGCTCGCAGAATCCATTGGTTCTACATTTTATAATATCAATATCAACGGCCTGGTTGAAACTTACAAGGGATTGATAGAAGATCAGATCGGCAGAAAACTGACCTGGCAGCAAGATGATATCGCTTTGCAGAATATCCAGGCAAGGGTACGGGCCCCGGGAGTTTGGCTGCTGACGAATTTGTCCAATCATTTATTGCTGGCGACTTCCAACCGTTCGGAGGTTGCGGTGGGGTATGCAACGATGGACGGAGATACTGCCGGAAGCATCAGCCCGCTGGCGGGCATAGACAAGCATTATTTGCGGCAATGGCTTCAGTGGCTGGAAAAAGCCGGATGTGAAGTGAAGGGGAAGCATATTAAAATCGAGGGGCTTAAAAAAGTGAATAGTTTACAGCCCACAGCTGAACTTCGACCGCTCGAACAGACACAAACCGACGAAGCGGATCTAATGCCTTACGAGTTTTTGAATATATTGGAAAAACTGGCGATCAGGGATAAAAAATCGCCTGTAGAATCGTACCGAAATCTGCATGTACGGTTTAAGGGGCTTTATGCGGATGAGCAAATTCTGGGTTGGACCGAAAGGTTTTTTAAGCTATGGAGCCGGAACCAGTGGAAAAGGGAACGTTATGCACCCTCTTTTCATCTGGACGACCTCAATCTTGATCCCCGTTCATGGTGCCGGTTCCCTATACTTTCCGGCGGGTTTGAAAAAGAGTTGCAGGAATTGCGGGAGTATGTGGCCGGAAGCTTGTCGCAGGGTAGCAGAAAGAGGATAGGATTTTGACTTGTGAATAACTGTAATTGTCTAAGGCAGTATACTGTCAGAATCGAAGATAAAGAACTATTTTTTCTGAAAGTCTTCTCAGCTCCGATAGGATGGAAATCCCAACGGGATGTAATTATTCTAGAAAAGTGATATGTAACTAAGCCGTGAACCCCGTCAGGGGTGACATCGCTGCGGTAATGCCACCCCTGACGGGGTTCTGAAAAATGTAGTAAGCCCGTTTTGTTATTATAATTTCAGCCCTTTAGGCTTTATTCCCGGTCGATTTTGAAAGAAATATAATTTTCAAATCCTGTTACAAAAACGAATCCCCAGCTGGAACCCGACCCAGCCGTAGCTTTTCTTGGAAACGTTTGGCGTTTCGCCAAGCCAGATTGGATCAAACCATTTGGTTTTTTCTGCATTGATGACCCCTGACTGGTTACCAGACAACAGATTCAACGAAGGGCCGGCAAAAACTGCCAGACCTCTCCCCAGTTTCTTTTCTATTCCCAAAGAAAAACGGAACAATCCGTAACCGATATTTTCCAGCGGATCGTCTTTGGGGAATACGACGCTGGCAGTCAGGTCCGCATTTGCCATCCAGCCGCGTCCCAGGTTTTGCCCGGTGCCGAATCCATATCCAAGCGATCCCAAGGGTTTGTCGGGCTGCAGTGCATTAAAGCCTAGTGTAAAAATATTGTAAAATCGGTCGACACCTGTTTTGAAGGAGGTACTGAAATAGTTGAATTCGTCGGTTGAAAACTCATAGCGTCGGTAACCGTTCCTGCGAACAAAACTGAACAGACCAAAAGGAACCGTCGCCGAAGAATCGGCAAAATTGACTGCGGCGATCTGATGCCCGCTCCGTACAGTGTGGGCGTAATTGTATCCTGCTGCAAGCTGGTAACCCTCCAAAACCTCTACAACCACATTTCCTGCCCCGGCGACCTGAAACCCGCGGAAATTCCTGCCAGTATAGTTAATGAGATTTGAGCCCTGGAAACCGTTGAAATTGCCCAATGTCAGGTTAAGGAAGTTGGCATATTGAAACCCATCGACATTATTGCCAACAATATTACTGATACCGGCGAGCTGAAATCCTGTGACATTCCCGCGTACTACGTTGAGTATGCTTCCAACCTCCATTTTCCTGACCCCCAGGGAATACCCCGCAATAAGGTTTACCGAATAATCATTGATAATGTTTCCGCTAAGCTGATGGTTGGTTCCTAAAAATGGTAAAACAGAAGCCTGGAATGGTCTGTGTAAAGTGTCTTCGATATTTCTGGTGTGGATTGCTTGTTTCGCGGAGGCAAATGCATTGATAAACTGGGTTTGAACTTTTTGATAGGTACCCTTCAATTTTTCATAATCTTTGCTGGCGACTGGCGCGGACAAGGCACTGCTTGCTGAAGGCATATTGGAAGCGACAGGATATTGCGGAACTGCTACCTTATGATGCAGTGAATCCACGCGACTTACGTGGCGTGGAGCTATGCCGGAAAGCGGTTTCAGCGTATCCGGGGTAAGCGTTATCTGCAGATATGTATCTTGCCGGCTTGGAATGGCAATACTTTTTGCAATATAATCCTCCTTGCGCACTTCCAGCCGGATATTCTGCTTTGAAGTCGGCAGCCGGATTTTGTAGTATCCATACTGATTGCTGACTGTTGAAGCCAATGTGACCGACTCATAAATACTGGCGTTGGCCAGCTTCAGACCCGTTTTGTTGTCAATGATATAACCATTCAGATTGAAGTTTTCCGGTTTTTCTTCTTCTTGTGTGGCAGTGTTATTTTTTTGTAAAATAATATATTTCCTCCGCTCCTTAAAAGTGACTTTGTCTTTGAATAACTCCGTGAGAATTTCGCGGATGCTCTGATTGTTGGCCTGAACGGAAACCCTGCCTTTGATATCGATCATATCAGGGCTGTACGAAAAACTAAAACCGCCCAGGTCGCCGATTTTTTGCAAAGTTTCATCCAGCGGTTGATTATTGATCCTGATGGTTATGCGTTTTTCAAGCAATTCTTGCGCATGGGCATGCACGCAAATTCCTGCCAAAAGGCAAATCAGTAATATGTACGACTTGAAGTTGAGCATTTTAATATGAGAAAGTTACCGGTTCACTGACAGCCATTTCCGTCGAGCCAATAAACCTTTCCTTCTTTTCTGAGGTTGAGATCCAGGGTTTCCGCGATCACAGAAAGTGTTGCATCCAGCGGCTCTTTTTCAAATCTTATCGTGAGCCGGCAGTCGGCGATCTGTTGATTGGTAAGCCGCACATCTACATGATAGCCATCCCGGATTGAATTGATCACATCGTCGAGATTAGCAGCATTAAAATCATATATCTGCGTACGATATCCGAGCATATTGATATTTGCCTGAATACTGCGGATGGTATCGTCCAGCACTTCTGCGCCCTGGCCCTTCACCAGCTCAATCTTACGTGCGTCTTTGCTGACCCTCACTTTTCCTGTGCTGACATCCACACGAACCGGTTTTTCCTTATAAGCCTTCACATTGAAAGATGTTCCCAGAACGCTGATCTCCGTTCCGTTTGCGTCAATCAGAAAAGGATGCGCAGCATCCGGTTTAACATCGAAAAACGCTTCTCCCTGTAATGAAACCGTCCGCACATCGCCATCGAAAGTTTCGGGGTACGTTAAGGATGAATTGTAATTCAGGAAAACCTTTGTGCCGTCGGGTAATATTTTCTCAATGGTATTATTGGTGGTAGCTATTTGCAGCGGCTCTCTTTTTTGACGGGTTTGCTCAAGGAAAAACCAGCCGAACGAAAGCATCAGCAAAGTAACAGCAGCAGCCACCCAGATTCGGAGCGGGAAATTCCGGCGCTTATTTTTTTGCCCAAAATCAATTTCCAATTCCTTTATCTCAGCATCGACGGGTTTTTGGGACGGACCTTTGTCCATCTTCATTTTCATTTTGTCCCACGCTGCATTGGTATTTACCGGGATCCGGGTCTTATGCATGGAGGATGAATGGTCCCAGAGCAGTCGGTAGGCGGCAAATTCCCGGGTATGCAGCGGTGAGCTGGCCAGCCAGGCATCCACTTCATTTTTTTCCTGTTCGGTCGCTGTATCTGCCAGGTAACGTGCTAACAGCTCTTCCGATATGTTTTCATGAGATGAGTTCATGGTTACGATCCGATTAACTGTTCAAGTAAAAGATAAACTGGCCACAACATCGCAGGCAGGTAATCTGCCAGCTCCAGACGCAGGATTTTCAAAGCTTTGCCAATCTGATTTTCAACCGTTTTGATTGAAATTCCAAGTTGTTCCGCTATTTCATGGTATTTTAATTCTTCAAATCGGCTCAGCCTGAAAGCTCTCTGGCATTGTTCCGGCAAAGTGCTCACTGCTTTCTCGATCCGCTCTTCCAATTCACTGGCGTGTATCACTTCCGTAACCGATTCGTAAGATTGTGGAATATAATTTAAAGTATAATCGCGGTGTGCTTCACGTACTGACGCATGTTTAAAACGGTTCAGACAATGATTATGTACCGCGCGGTACAAGTAGGATTTCAGAGAAAGGGTGATTTCGAGATCGGCCCGCTTTTCCCATATCGTCAGAAAAACGGTCTGAACCACTTCCTCTGATTCTTCTTCATCTTTGAGCAACGTGCACGCATAATTGCAAAGGCGCGGGTAGTACTTGCGAAACGTTTGTTCGAACGCCTGCTCGTCACCTCGTCGTATCGCGCTGACTATTTCTGGGTCGGAAGGATGCACCGATTGAGTTTTTTGATTTTCGGTCAAAAATAAATAATCTCCTTCGATTAATAGTTCCCGATAAAGAAGTGCGGTCGCTGCCACGTTTTAAGTCCCTTTTCTTCATGACAATCTGAAAACGTGTTACCCCTATGCATAAAAAATATTTTTTCCGATAGGGGTTTTGAAATTCTGAAATGTCTGGAATAAAACAGGCGTAAGCAGGTTTTTGTCATTTTTAAAGTTATAGCTCAATTCATCTATTAGCCATGAAACATTTACTTTTTTCTCTTTGCATCGGATTTTCACTTCTTATCGGCCTAGAATCCTGTGTTTATGTAAATTCAGGAAATGACATTCCTCCGCGGGGAGAAAGCACCCGGACTTACGATTTCAGGGGTTTTGATGAAATTGAAATGAGCCATGCTTTCCGTGTGCATGTACAGGCCGGGGCGACATTTTCGGTTTCCGCTACGGGCGAGCTCAATGATCTGGACGATCTAAATATTTTTGTCCAGGACGGGAAGCTGGTGGCGCGTTACAACAATTCGTGGAAGAATAACAGACGGCAAATGGATATCGATATCACCATGCCTGCGTTGGAATCGGTTGATTTTTCAGGTGCGGTGAATGCCTCTGTCGAAGGCTTTGAAAATTTGTCCAGGTTGGACTTCGAATTGTCGGGTGCCTCGCGCTGTGATTTTGACGGCACGGCCCAGTCGCTGGAATTTGATCTGTCGGGAGCTTCGGAGCTGAATCTTTTCGGCCATTCTAGGTACTTGGACGGAGAAATTTCGGGTGCTTCAAAATTAAACGCATTTGATTTGTCGGCAGAAGAATCTGATCTGGATTTGTCCGGCGCGAGCAGTGCGCGGGTCTGGATAACCGGATTTCTGGATGTGGAGGCCAGCGGCGCCAGCAGTATCCGGTTCAAGGGCAGTCCCCGAATCGAGCAAAAATTATCGGGTGGCAGCAGCCTGCGACCGGAGTAAGCTGCTTATTTGATCATGCCGTACCTGGCCCGGGCCTCGCTTTTCGACATTCCGTCAAAATGCCACCATTCTGTGGTGTTGGTTTTAAATCCGGCCTGGTTCATCACTTTTCGCAAAATCTGCCGGTTGGCGATCTGCTTTTGGGAAAGCTTGCCTTTGCTCAGCATTTCTTGTTCCGAGCGTGGGTAGGCGAGTGGGCCGAAGAAATCGAAATTGGTACCCATATCAAGTGGTGTACCTTTTTCATCAGCAATAGTAAGATCAATGGCACAGCCGAAATTATGATTGGAACCGATCCTGGGGTCTGCCACATACTGTGTTTTGCTCCGGGCCGGGATGTTCAAATTGTCCAGGGCATTCCAAAGGTCGTATTGAACGGAATTCGGCCGGGCTGCATCGTATACCAACAAGCTGTAACCAGGATTGGATTTTTTCAAAAGCGCAGATGCGTTGGCCAGCCTTTTGACCATTTCCGGCTGAAGGTATGCGCGGTTCAGGTCTCCGTAAACATCTTTGCCTATAAAATTGTCGGTAATGGAATATTTTAGTTCTACGAGAATTCCGGGAATCGCTTTCTGGATATCAACCAGGCCCTGATCGATCATTTTTTGTTCTATGGCAGGGACAGCGGCGGTTTTCGGTTCTTTTTTTGACTGGGAAAAAGCGCCGGTAATCAGGAGAAAAATGAAGGGAATTAACGTTAAAAGCCTTTTAAACATAAAAAATGAATATCTGTTGCGGGAATTGCGCAAAGATATTCATTTAGGGTTAGTACCGTAGGATCTAGTACCGTTTGATATTTACGCTGGTAAGGCCGCCTTCAAAGTGGATAACTATTTTTTTTGCAGCATTATCGAAACCATCCGAACGATAGTGACCGTTTCCTACTTTGTGTAGATCATCCATGCTTTTAGCGTTCAGCGCGCCGTCCATGAACATTTCGCAGCCCACGGATCTCGGTATTTCCACTGTTACTGAGGCTACGCCCGCTTCAATGTCAATGTCTGCATTGCTCAGCTTGTCACCCATTCGGATGTCCATATCCGCAACGCCAGTGCTTACTTTCAGCTTTTCAACTTTGTAATTACTGAAATCAAAATTACCTTTTCCGGCACCGATTCCCAGGTCGATATTCCAGACAGGTTTTTCGTTCAGCTGAATTTTCGCTTCGTTATTGATTTTTCCATTTTTGATCTTCACGTTGCCCTCTTCCATTTTCAGGTTGACAGTCGCGGAATTATCGAGTTTGTTGATGGAAGTATTTGACAGAAAGCCGACAATCGAGCTTTTGGTACTGGCCTCGAAAAGCTTGTCCGTATTGCCATTCAACGAAAATGACCCTGCACCACCTTCCAGATGAAAGTTGGCTTTCTGGATAAAATCTTCCATTTCATATTTATAAGATCCGTTTATCGGCTTTTTCCATTTGCCGTTTTCTCTTTCATCATCTCCGTCCCGGTCGTCGTCGCGATCACCGTCGTCTTCGTGGCCGTCATAATCATAATCATCATCGTCATGATCGTTCCAGCCAAAGTTCCAGTTGTTTCGGTCAAAAGCCCTGTCGGTACGATTTATAATTCCACCGAAAACGGCCAATATGATCAGCAAACCGACCAGGCCGCCGGAAGCACCGCGTTCCCCGCCCGAAACGAGCAGCAATGCGCCCGCGACTATCAGCAACACCGGCCAGTAAGGCAGGACTTGGTCCCATTGAATGTGGACCAGACCCATATTCCTAAGTAACCAGTACAACCCGATCATTACAAGTAACCCACCCCAGACTATGCCTCGTGTATTTTTCATAATAATTAAATGTTTGAACGGTTAGATGTGTCAGAATTCAGGAAGTGACGCAGCAGCAGAAGCCCTCCGGTGGTGATCATAATGATCGGCCAGAAAAATCTGCCAAAGTCGAATTCGGTCAGTTCTTCGATGAGAAACAGAGACCCGGTAATGATCAGGATTACTCCCCAGAAAATATTTCGAAAGTTCATGGCTAAAATTGTTTAGATAAAGGCTGGTAACTAATTCACTTTGATAATAGCATCGTCTTCGTCATCGGGCTTTTTGTTTTCCGGATCTTCGGGAAAGTGCGTCGCCGGTGAAGTTGATGACGTAAAAGGCGTATAAGGTTGCGGATCGGGTTCCACAGGCGCTGGTGCTACCGGTTCCGTCGGAGGCGGGGTGGTCGGGTAAACTGTCGTATTATGGTTCTCCTGCTCTTTATCACGCTGGCGCAAAATCAGGAATGCTCCGATGGCGATAAGAATGATCGGCCAGAAGTATTTTTTGAACTGGTACCAAACCGGAAAGTCATCTACCAGCATCACAGCTCCAAAGAATATCAGCACACCACCCAATATCATTACCGTCTGATCTGTTCTTTTTTTGTCAAAAATCGGATCACCTGGCGTGGAAGAACCGGTGCCAAACCCTGTTGTAGTAGAGGAATATGGCGCTGCCGGTCCGGTTGGTAATACTGCCCATAAAATGATATACAATATCCCCGTCCAGCCAAAGCTCGGTGGTATCGGAAGCAATAACATGACTACAAACAAAACACGTACAATAACTACATCGATCTGTAAATACTGTGCGATTCCGGAAGCAACTCCTCCAAATACTGCCTGATCGGGTATGCGGTGCAATTTCTTTTCCATAATAGGTTTAACGTTTATTTGTATTCAAAGGTAGTAGGTAATGCAAGATACTGCCATCCAGAAATTTATTATCGGTTAAGACGCGTGTTGAGTGGTTCTTTTTGAGGAGAGTTCGTTATTGTTCTTCCAGGGCTTCCAGAATATCCATCATACTTCCGAAATCTTTGTATCCCGGGCGGATTTCTTCGCTGCCACGCAATGCAATCCCGATGTGCGGGAAAAGCTCGGTAAGTGCAGCCACCGTAAATTCATTGTCCAGTCCAAAACCGACCAGTATCGGGTATTCTTCGGCCAGTGCGCCCAGCACCTGCATCCATTGCTCCGAAAGCTCGGCATCCTGGTCGCTTTCCAGTAAAAAATGGGATACGTCTCCTTCGTAGCGGCTCAAAATAGAGCTGATCTCGTCAGCTTCGTACAAATCCACGCTGATACGAAGGATGAGGGGCAAGTTCAGTTCGGCACGCAGGTAACTCAAAAGGCCCGGTGACTCTACCTGCACAGTATGCACAGGATATTTGCTCAGGGATTCCAGAATGGCCTCAGGATTGGTCTGAGCAGTTTCGGCTACCAGCGTTACGCCAGCCAGCCAGGAGCAGATATCTTCAAACTTTTTAGGGGAGATATAATTAGGGGAGTCTTCGTCTATGGAAAAACCAAGCATTTCTACCCCCATACCTGCACAATAACGGGCATCGGACAGATTGGTAACATTGCTGATTTTTACGGTTCTGGTAAGCATATCTATTTCAGGATTATTCACTGCAAAGATAGGCCTTGATTCTTTATTTCCCCGGAGTGAAGTTGCTCGATCGGGAAAATCAGGTCCCAATCCTTTCCCCATACTATATTTCCACGCTCTATTCTGAAGTTTTTAAAATGTTTCAGATTCTTGTACTTATCGTACTGAGGATGTGGGTTTTTATCCAAAAAATCCTGAAAGTTTATGACTTGTCTGGTACTGTCGGAAAACGTGATCTGGACTTTAAAGTCAGATACATATTCCGCGTCGGTTACCTTTATTGTTGAGATCATAACTTTTTAGTAATCTTTTTACTTTTCACCTTCTTTTTCAAAATAAAGAAATCGGTCCAGCGGTCAGCTATTTCAACAGCGTATATCTCGATTACTTTTTGAGCTTCTTTTACTTGCTTGGCGGGCAGAGGCTCAATTCCCGAAGCTTGCCTGATCTGGACATCTTTTAAATTTCCATTTTAAAAAAACAATTCAAAAATACTCTCGAATTCATTGTATGATACATGAACATGAATCGGAAGGTGCTCATTTGAATAGAAATAGAAGATAATCCCGAAGTATTCTAAAATTTTTGGCATAGTGTGTAATTGAATTATATACTAAAATAATGAAAAAAGACAAGCAATCGGAAGGCCGGGTTGGGACTTCTTCTTTTGCTTGTCTTTTGTGCTGATTTAGATTGTCAGGTTTTTCGGGGGGAATAGAGTTATGCAGCCACCAATTTCATAGTTTCTTCCAATAAAAAACCTCTTAGGCTAAGATCTGCGTCCAGTTCTGGCCAGTGAATGCCGTAGTCGGAAACAGTATATTGTAACAATTCCCAGTCAATAGCCTGTTCTAACACTGGATATGAGGACAATGAACGTTGGATAATACGACGATTGTTCAATACAAAAATAGCCAAGTCCAGCTCTCTGAAACACGTAAAGAACTTTATCCTTAAACGATTATCGCTAATAACCTTGTCTAATTTGTCGCGAACAATGTTCATACTACTTCGCCGAAAACTTATACTTTGTTGTCGTATTATAAGTTTCGCCCGGGTTCAGCACGGTTGATGGGAACCCTGGCTGGTTTGGGGAATCGGGATAATGTTCTGTTTCCAGGCAAAAACCGAACCTTTTGGAGTAGGTCGCATTTTTCCCTTTCAGGCTGCCGTCGAGGAAATTGCCAGTATAAAACTGAACCGCCGGCTCAGTGGTATACACTTCCATAAATCTGCCGCTTTCCGGATCTTTTACGGTTGCAAAAAGTACAAGTCCAGGCTCGGACCTTTTAATTACCCAGCAGTGGTCATATCCTCCTCCGTTTTTGATCTGCTCATCTTCGATCTTGTCAATGCCGGCTTTTACCGCAGTTGGTTTTCTGAGATCAAAAGGTGTTCCTTCCACGGCCCGCAGTTCACCGGTAGGGATCAATGTAGCGTCGACCGGCACAATGCTGTCGGATGCTATCGAAACTTCATGGTCCAGAATATCACGTTTCAAGCCTGTGAGGTTGAAGTAGGAGTGATTGGTCAGGTTCACGACGGTGGGTTTGTCGGTTGTGGCATTGTAGTTGATGGACAATGCATTCTCATTATCCAACGTGTAGGTAACTTTTACAGTAAGGTTACCCGGATAGCCTTCTTCCATATCTTTGCTAACATACTCCAGTTCGAGGCCGACAATTGAGTCCTTATTGATTTCGGTCGCCTTCCATATCACTTTGTCAAAACCTTTTTTTCCTCCGTGCAGCGCATTGGGTCCATTGTTAATGGCCAGCGAATACTCGGTTCCATTGAGCTTGAATTTGCCTTTTCCAATACGATTACCATACCTTCCAACCAACGCACCAAAAAACGGATGTCCCGCCAGGTAGGGAGCAAGCGAATCAAAACCAAGCACAACATCGGCCCATTCGCCTTTTTTGTCAGGCGCTGTGATTTTGGTAACAATACCTCCATAATTTGTGATGTTCACAGTCATACCATTGGCATTGGTAAGGGTATAAAGGTCAGCCTTCTGGCCGTCGGGAAGTTTGCCAAATTCTTCTTTGGAAATAGTACTGATCATGGTTTCTTCTTTATTGTTTTCTGAGCAGCTGAAAATAGACATGCTGATCAGTGTGATTAGAAAAACGGGTAGTTTTTTCATAGTAAAAGGTTAAAAGTTCGCGGCATTATTTTATTTCCCCGGTACCGTCCGTGATTTTCACGCGGTAGCAGGGCAAATCGATGTGATACTGATCCAAATAGGCCTTTTTCATGCTTTCCTCAAAATCGTCAACGGCGCTGTTCTCGACCAGGTTAATCGTACAGCCGCCAAATCCCCCGCCCATCATCCTCGCTCCCAACACAGATCCGTTGCCCCTTGTCTGATCGACCAGAAAATCCAGCTCCGGGCAGCTGACCTCATATTCATGTTGCAGGCCGTCGTGCGTTTCGTACATCTTTTTTCCGAAATCTGCCAGATTTCCATCGACGAGCAGATCGCAGGCGACCTGAACACGCTCTATTTCTTCAGTCATAAATTTGCAGCGGCGATACACCACCTCGCCCAGCTCGTCTTTATGAGCTTCCACAAGTTCCGGAGAAGCGTCCCGCAGGCTTTCGATGGCTGGATTGTACTTTTTCAAAATCGCAGTCCCTTTTTCGCATTCGAGCCGCCGTGTATTGTATTCCGAGCTGGCCAGGGAATGTTTAACACTTGTGTCACAAAGCACAAGCAGGTAATCCTGCATCGGAAAAGGAAAGTACTGGTATTCAAGCGAACGGCAGTCCAGACGGATCACCGATTCCTCCTTTCCAAAAGCAGAGGCAAACTGGTCCATAATCCCGCACTGTACGCCCACGTATTCGTTTTCAGCCTTCTGTGACATTTTTACGATCGAAAAGCGGTCGAGCCCTAGCTCAAAAATTTCATTCAGAGCGAATAATAGGCAGCATTCCAGAGCCGCAGAAGAAGATAATCCCGCGCCTACCGGAACATTCCCTCCGAAGGTGGTCTGAAAACCGCCGATTTTATATCCGTTTTTATGGAGCTGGTCAACGATCCCGATCTGATAATGGGCCCACGATTGAGCAGGTTTTGAAAGATCATCCAATGTAAATGAATAAGTCTCATCTAAGTCCGCCGCGTAAAGAATCACCTGATTATCTTCCCTGGGCGAAACAATAAAATACACCGCTTTGTCGACACTGGCCGGCAGCACAAATCCATTATTGTAATCGGTATGCTCGCCAATCAGGTTTATTCTGCCCGGGGAGCGGAAAATCCGCGCCGTATCCAGGGTTTCCGGTCCGAATTTAGCGGCATATTTATCTTTTATTCCCTCAACTATATTTATTTCAGTAGTCAGCATTTCCGGTTGTGATCTGGTCTTTGTTTGTTAATATCCTCTAATCAGATTTACCTCGTTCACAACGTTTCCGCCATTTTCAATTGCAAAAATGTTGTTGAGAAACAAATCCACCTTCCCCATGTGCTCGTTTTTGTGACCGCCACCGGTATGTTGCGTCAGTACAACATTGGGCATACTCCAGAGAGGACTATCCTGAGGCAAAGGCTCTATTTCTGTTACATCCAGCACCGCACCATCCAGATGTCCGGAATTAAGCGCATCAATCAATGCGTTTTCATCCGTTGTACTTCCACGGCCCACGCTGGCATAAACGCTGTGTTCTTTCATTTTGGAAAAAAACTCCTGATCCGCAAAATGCGTGGCAGTTCCGGGAAGTGTATTGATCACCAGATCGATATTTGGCAGCTCATTGAATAAATCCTCCCGGCTATGGAGGTCAGCGTCGGGAGACGTCCTCGCCATCATGTGTGTATTGCAGCCCAATCCTTTTAAAATCGCGTTTACAGCTTGGCCGATTGTTCCGGCTCCCAGTATCACTACATTTTGTTTGTAAAGTATCCTGAGCTCAGCCCTGAGCTTTGAGCCGATCCATTCTGATTTTTGTTTGAGCAAGGTAAGTGTGTCCAGCCCGCGGTACAAAGCAAGGACGCCGCCAACGATAGATTCAGCGCAAGGACGTGCAAACCAGTCTCCCATATTAGCCACTTTTACATTGCCGTCCAGGGTAATTGATGCGTACTGGTCAAATCCGGCCGAGTCCAGCTGCCAGAATTTCAGGTTTGCAGGTGCGTTCTGAAACCATTCGACCGGCGGATTGCCCAGGATATAGTCCGCAAACGAGAAATCCTCTTTGATCTCCTCGTCGGATGTGCCTTCTGTGCGGAAAAAAACCTTATGTTGGGATAGTGACTCACTCAGCTTATTTCTGAGCGATTCATCCAGGATGGAATGGCAGTAGATAATCATTGAATGTTTTTGTTTAAAGGGATAAAGTAAACCATTTTTACCTTTATCGCCCTGTTTTTGATAGCTTAAAAAATTGCGCGAAGCGCATATTGAACTACATATTCCCTATAATTTTCATACCCCGAGACCTGAACGCAGGCGTTTCGTATTCCATGTTCTCTTCAATAATAATCCGGAGCTCGTTTTTTATGTCGGGATAAATTTTGGAAAGGTTGTGAAGAATAGTCAGTGAAAATGCCTTTACGGCTATCGGTGCTTTCCTGTCCTGGATAAAATTGAAGCAAGTATCCATTACTTCTCCATGAAGCGCCTCAGGCAGATCGGCTTCCTGTAAGACACTTACGCAGCACCGGACCACCGATTCATGAACATCTGTCCTTTTCAGCAGGCCGACCAGCGTTTCATAATAAGGGCAAATCAGGTCTTGCCTCATTTTCCCGGCTTTACTTACACAATAAGCAGCTCTTTGCGCAAGCCTACAATCCTCAGAAACGAAACAATCCATCAACTCCTTAAAAGCAATCTCGGAAGTACATGCGTACTGGGCTATCTCGTCTGCGAGGTGTTTCGACTGTGATTTGGCGGTTAATAATTCTTCCCTGATGTCCATGTGCCACGAGGCGTTTCAATGGTAAAAAGAAGTGCCCCACTTTTTCTGGCAGGGCACTTTCGGTATTGGGCAGTTATATTCCGGCTTATTTATTATCGCCGACCATATCTTCAGGTTTTACCCAGGCATCAAACTCGTCGGGAGTCAGATAACCCAGTGCAACAGCAGTCTCTTTCAAAGTAGAGCCGTTTTTGTGGGCTGTCTGAGCGATTTCAGCAGCTTTATAGTACCCGATTTTGGTATTCAGCGCAGTCACGAGCATCAATGAATTATTGACATGTTTTTTGATATTATCATGCAAAGGCTCGATTCCAATCGCGCAATTGTCATTGAAAGAAACACAAACGTCACCAATTAACCTGGCTGAATGCAGGAAGTTGTAGGCCATCAATGGCTTAAAAACATTCAGTTCGAAATGTCCGTTTGAACCTCCGATCCCGATTGCGACGTCGTTGCCCATCACTTGCGCAGCCACCATTGTCATCGCCTCGCACTGGGTAGGGTTCACTTTGCCGGGCATGATCGAACTGCCTGGTTCGTTGTCAGGAATATGGATTTCCCCGATTCCCGAACGTGGGCCGGAAGAAAGCATACGAATGTCGTTCCCGATTTTCATCAGGCTCACTGCTACTGTTTTCAGCGCTCCGTGCGCTTCTACGATCGCATCGTGGGCAGCCAGTGCTTCGAATTTATTTTCAGCAGTGATAAAGGGCAGGCCCGTCAAAGCAGCAATATGTCTCGCTACATTCTCAGAATAGCCTTCAGGGGTGTTGATACCGGTTCCTACGGCTGTTCCGCCCAAAGCAAGCTCGGAAAGATGGGAAAGTGTATTGTAAATAGCGCGCAGGCCATGGTCCAATTGGGATGCATAGCCAGAAAATTCCTGTCCCAATGTAAGCGGTGTGGCGTCCATAAAGTGGGTACGGCCGATTTTTACCACGTTTCTGAACGCTTCTGATTTTGCTTTCAGGGTATCTCTCAACTTGGTGATGCCGGGAATCGTAACATCCACCAATATCTTATATGCAGCAATGTGCATCGCAGTCGGATAAGTATCATTCGATGACTGCGATTTGTTCACATCATCATTTGGATGAAGGAATTTTGTTTTATCCGACAAATCGCCGCCTTGCAAAACATGGCCGCGGTAAGCGATAACTTCATTACAATTCATATTGGACTGCGTACCTGAACCTGTCTGCCAAACAACCAGCGGGAACTGGTCATCAAGCTGCTCTGTAAGGATCTCGTCACAAACTTCACCGATGAGATCACTTTTCTCTTTTGGCAGAATGCCCGCCTCGTAATTGGTGATCGCTGCGGCTTTTTTCAGATATGCAAAGGCCTTGATGATTTCCTTCGGCATTTTATTGATATCCTGGGCAATCGGAAAATTCTGGATCGAACGTTGGGTTTGGGCACCCCAATACACATGTGCCGGAACTTGCACCTCGCCCATTGTGTCTTTTTCTATACGGTATTCCATTTTTGAATGTAGAATGAATAATGAAAATGAATAATGCAGAACAACTGGTAAAGTTAGGGTCGGACGTTCAGTTTTTGGTATTTTTTAATGGATAAATGTTTCGGGGTGGGAGCGACAGTGGAAATGGCATTTACTGGAACTTCTTTTTACTCGCTTCAAACATTACTTCATTTTGAAAGCGGGTTGGTCATAGCAGTTTATAAAAAATCACTTTTTAGAGGATCAAATTTGCCATCAAAAAGATATTTTATCCCCGGCATTTTCTAATCGCTGGCGGGTTCACTTAAATTGGCCTTCGACTTCCGGGCGGTGGTTTTTCCTTTTTAAATTTGCCCCGTTCTTTGTGAACACCCGTCAATCGGGGTAGTGGTTTTCGCTTTTGGAGCCCTCATCCATATAGGCAGAAATTAAAAAGGAACCGTGTGCAATTCACGGACAGTCGTGCTACTGTAAGTATCCGTCTTGTTTTCTGCAGGACAAATTTTCACCCTCGCGTCCCATTGCAGGATTTTCTGCGAGAAGGGCGGTGAAAATGATACAAGTCAGGAGACTTGCCCCTACGCTCAATGGCTACTCCTTCACGTTTGGGGTTTAGTCAAGAATTGATTTTACCAGATATTATTTTCAGCACTTCGCCTTTTATGGACCGGCTTCGGAAAAGGACGCCGCTTTGTTTGTGGCTTAAAACAGCGTGAAAATGATATTACGTACTGATTGATTTCGTTACATTTTGTCAGGACGGGGGTGTTTTCAAAGGGTTTTTATTAACTCTTTTAACACAATTTTTATGTTATCACAAAACCTGGGCTACCCGCGTGTTGGTAGTCAGAGAGAACTCAAAAAAGCCTGCGAACAATTCTGGGCTGGAAAAATCACACGGGATGAATTACAAAACGTGGCCCGCCAGATCCGTCACCGCAATTGGGAGACTCAAAAGAATGCTGGTATCGACTTGATCCCGTCCAATGATTTTTCTCTTTATGACCATGTTCTCGACAGTTCACTGATGGTGGGTGCAATTCCAGCGAGGTTCCATTCATTGATCGACGGAAAGTCAAACAAAGAACTTGAGCTTTATTTTGCTATGGCAAGAGGTGTGCAGCGCGACGGCCTGGACATCAAGGCCATGGAAATGACCAAATGGTTTGACACCAATTATCATTATATCGTGCCGGAATTTGTAAAGAATCAGAAATTCAGCCGGTATTCGGATAAAGTCGCACTGGAATTTGAAGATGCCAGACAAGCCGGTATCATCACCAAACCTGTGCTTGTAGGGCCGGTAACTTATTTATTGTCGGGTAAGGAAAAAGAGGAAGGGTTTCACAGGATCGAGCTGCTGGACAATCTGTTGCCGGTTTACATTGAAGTACTCAAAGATTTATATGCCCGCGGCGCGCAATGGGTGCAGCTCGACGAGCCCTGCCTTGTGCTGGATTTGACGGATCGGGAGAAACTTGCCTTGCAAAGTGCTTATGCTCAGATCAGGGAGGCAATACCAGGCCTGAAAATCCTGGTAGCAACCTATTTCGGGGCACTTGAAGATAATCTCGAAACGGCCGTGGAAATGTCGATAGATGCGCTCCATATTGACATTACCCGTGGAGTAGAAAGCCTGGCAGCTATTTTGGCGAATCCTGGTTTTGTTTCTTCTAGTAAAAAATTATCAGTTGGCGTCGTCGACGGAAGGAATATATGGAAGAATGACTATAAAAAATCATTGGACTATCTCCGTGAAGCAATAGCGGTTTTGGGCGAGAAAAGAGTGATTGTCGCACCTTCTTCTTCCCTATTGCATAGTCCGCACGACCTGGATCAGGAAAAAAATGAAAATGTATTGACCCCGCAGATCAAAAACTGGATGGCATTTGCAAAGCAGAAGCTGGGCGAGGTATCAACATTGAAGAAGCTTGCGATTACCAACTGGACTGAAGATGCAACTTTTAAAGTCAATCAGGAAGCGATTGAAAGCAGAAGGAGTTCGGAGCTGATCCACAAGCCGCTGGTTAAAAAACGTGTGGAGGGTATCAAAATGTCCGATTTTGAGAGGCAAGCCAGGTTCGCAGAACGTCAGAAGCTGCAATTGGAAAAACTGAAACTTCCGCTTTTCCCTTCGACAACCATTGGTTCATTCCCACAAACGGATGAAGTGCGGCAATTGCGTGCGAACCTCAAAAAAGGAAATCTTTCCGTTGATGAATATGAATCGAGGATCAAAGAAGAGATCGTAAGCTCTTTGCGCTGGCAGGAAGAATTGGGGATCGATGTGCTCGTGCATGGTGAATTTGAAAGAAACGACATGGTTGAATATTTCGGCGAAAGTCTGTCCGGATTTGTCTTCACCCAAAACGGCTGGGTGCAGAGTTATGGCAGCCGCTGTGTAAAACCACCGGTCATATATGGTGATGTGGAACGCCCGGAGGCGATGACCGTGAAGTGGTCCGCATTTGCACAAGCCAATTCCGCAAAGCTGGTGAAAGGCATGTTAACGGGGCCGGTCACGATCTTGCAATGGTCATTCGTAAGAGATGATCAACCGAGGAAAGATACTACTTTTCAAATAGGTCTGGCGATACGCGACGAGGTGATCGATCTTGAAAAAGCCGGTATCAAGGTAATCCAGATTGACGAGCCTGCTATCCGGGAAGGTCTGCCCCTGCGGAAGTCAGCCTGGGCGGATTATCTGAAATGGGCGGTTGACGCATTCAGGCTTAGTGCAGCCGGGGTTGCAGACCAGACCCAGATCCATACGCACATGTGCTATTCCGAATTTAATGATATTATCGGTTCCATAGCCGCAATGGATGCTGATGTGATCACCATTGAAACATCCCGGTCGCAAATGGAACTGCTGGATGCGTTTGCCGACTTCAATTATCCGAATGAAATAGGGCCTGGGGTTTATGATATCCATTCGCCTCGTGTCCCCACGGTGGAAGAGATCAGCCAGTTGCTGGAAAAGGCCCTCAAAGTAATACCAGCCATGAACTTATGGGTGAATCCGGACTGCGGTCTGAAAACCAGAAAATGGCCCGAAACAGAAGCTGCTTTGCGTAACATGATTTCTGCGGCTAAATTGCTGCGTGAAGCAGTGGAGGCCTAGGTTGTATGTTTGGTCATATAGTCATTCGTGGTCATTTATGGTCATTAGGTCATTTATGGTCATGGATTGTCATTTTTTGTTTAGGGTTATTTAACGACAACAAATGACTATCAATGACTATTAATGACTATTAATGACTATTAATGACCATTATTGACCATATATGACCACCCCTGACTTCACAAATTTTTACTTAAAAAGACAAAATCTTGACATTAGACGAAAAAATACTCGCTTCTGAAACTCGTGTTTTTAAAACCGTTTTTCCCAATAATACAAATCACTACGACACGCTTTTTGGCGGTACGGCCTTGTCAATGATGGACGAAGTGGCGTTTATTGCTGCCACAAGGTTTTCGCGTCTGCGATGTGTGACTGTTTCATCCGACCGCATCGACTTTACACATCCCATTCCGGCGGGAACGATTATTGAGCTGGTGGGAAGGGTAGAAACGGTTGGCAATACCAGTATGAAGGTCAGGGTGGACATTTTTGTGGAAAAGATGTATGAAGAAGGCCGGGAAAAAGCTGTTACCGGCATTTTTACCTTTGTTGCTTTGGATGAAGATCACAAGCCGACAAGGATTCTGCATTGATTGCTTACACCATATGATAATTCATGTTTTACCGGAAAAAAGATCAGACCTCAATTCATCAGAAACAGTGATTAAATTCACCGGTATCCTGAAATTAACTTCAGGGTCTGATAAAGTAATTGACCGGCTTATTCGTCAGCGGTCGGAAAAAAGAGGATAGCACGTCCCAGAAATATTGCACAGAATTATTCTGACCACAAAAACTGGTTTTAAGGCAAATACACCTAGTTCTAAGCTAGTTAAGAAATTCCATATCGCATTTTACAGAACAATTGCGAGATAATTTATGGTAAAACATTGATTTTTAGCTTGCTGGAATGTATTTATTATCACACAGGAGTTTTTACAGAATTGTGCAAATAGCCAAAATGCTTAACTTGCAAGCTTTTTGGACGATATAGTGTAAGACTATCCATATAATTATAATTGAATGAAGATCTTAGGTATTTCGGCTTTCTATCATGACTCCGCAGCTGCATTAATTGATAATGGTGAAATTGTGGCAGCGGCTCAGGAAGAGCGTTTTACCCGCAAAAAACATGATCCGGGCTTCCCTTCCAAGGCAATTGCCTTCTGCCTTGAATATAGTGGGTTGACCCTTAACGAATTGGATGCAATCGTGTTTTACGATAAACCACTGCTGAAATTCGAACGCCTTCTTGAAACATATTACGCTTTTGCCCCAAAAGGTCTGAGGTCATTTTTGACTGCGATGCCGGTTTGGATCAAAGAAAAGATGTTTTTGAAGCGCCTTATCAACGAGGAACTTGTAAAACTGGGTTACGATAAAAAGAAAAAAGTAAAGCTTCTTTTTCCGGAGCACCATCTCTCGCACGCTGCGAGCGCATATTATCCCTCTCCTTTTGAAAAATCTGCCATTCTTACCATTGATGGGGTGGGCGAATGGGCTACGGCTTCTATCTGCCTCGGGGAAGGTAAGGACATCAGTATATTAAAGGAGCTGCGGTTTCCTCACTCGCTGGGCCTGCTTTATTCAGCATTCACATATTTTTTGGGGTTTAGGGTCAATTCGGGAGAATATAAGCTGATGGGACTTGCACCATACGGAGACCCGTCTTCACCCGATATCAAACGTTACGAAGAGATCATATTAAAAGAGCTGGTCGACCTGAAGGAAGATGGTTCTGTGTGGCTTGATCAGGAATATTTTGATTATGCTACCGGTCTCAAAATGGTCAATGAGCATAAATGGGAGGCACTTTTTGGCTTTAAAACCAGGAAACCGGAAGATCCGCTGGAAGCAATACATTGTAACCTCGGGCTTGCAATCCAGAACATTACCGAGGAGGCCGTCATAAGGATGGCCAGGGAGGCTAAACGGCTTACCGGTGCGGATTACCTTTGTATGGCTGGCGGTGTTGCACTGAATTGTGTATCAAACGGAAAGCTTCAGAAAGCCAATATTTTTAAGGAAATCTTCATTCAGCCTGCGGCCGGAGATGCCGGAGGGGCATTGGGCGCTGCCCAGGCAGCATATCATATTTATTTCGGGCAGGAAAGGAATATTACATGGAAAGCTGATGCAATGCGGGGCTCTTACCTGGGACCTACATTTTCAGACCTGGATGTGGCGCTTACGGCTAAGAAGTATAAAGCCGTTTACAATTATTTCGAGAATTTCAAAGATCTTTCGACTGAGGCTGCGGCATTGCTCGCAGATGGAAATGTGGTAGGCTGGGTTCAGGGAAGAATGGAGTTTGGCCCCAGAGCATTGGGAGCAAGAAGCATTTTAGGTGACCCGCGGAATGCAGACATGCAAAAGAAGCTGAACCTGAAGATCAAATACCGCGAGTCGTTCCGTCCTTTCGCACCTTCGGTGCTGGCTGAGGATTGTTCCGATTACTTCGATTACGATGGGATCTCGCCATATATGCTTCTGGTACACCCGGTTACGGCCGAAAGGCGCAAAGTTGTACCTGAGAATTATGGTTCGATGGATCTGCGTGAAAAGCTTTATTTCGAAAGATCCGATTTACCTTCGATCACACATATTGATTACTCCGCGCGTATCCAGACGGTTCATAAAGAGACCAATTCGCGTTATTACGAACTGATCTCTTCTTTTAAGGCATTAACGGGCTACGGGGTTGTTGTCAATACAAGTTTTAATGTAAGGGGTGAGCCTATTGTGTGCACTCCCAATGATGCCTACCGCTGTTTTATGCGGACAGAGATGGATTATCTGGTTGTTGGCAATTACATTTTTGACAAAAAGAAACAACCGGAGTGGCTTGAAAAAGATGGCTGGAAAGAAGAGTTTGTTCTGGATTAGCATTTATTAAAATATTCAGATCCGACTACATGGCATCTAAAATGATCACGAGCCTGGTTCGTATTATGTTCCTGGGCATATTTTTTGTTTTTCTTTTTTATCCTGACAAGTTTCAGGTAAAATTTGATTACCCTGGGTTTCCTCAAAGTGACAGCTGGTATATCCGGCTGGCAAAGCTGTCTTTCTGGCTCCTTTTGGTTATTGAAGTCCTTCGTATTTTTTATTATGGGATTGTAAAAAGCAAAGTGAATAAGCTGATTTCGAACATAGCAACGATAGTCGTTCCGATATTTGTCACCCTTGTTTTTCTCGAAATTATATTCATGTACATTCCGCAAAGCCATGAAGGGGTGCTGTCAAAAGCTTCCCAGATTTGGTGGGAAAAGTACTGGAAGCCGGTCAACTCTCTGGGATATCATGACAAGGAAGTGACACAGGAACCTGGAAAGAAGCATGTGTTGGTTGTCGGAGATTCTTTTGCAGCAGGGCATGGTCTGAAAAATGTAGATGACCGGTTCTCCAATATCCTGGAAGCTGAATTGGGGAAAGATAAATATACGGTGTATAATCTCGGGATGTCAGGTGCTGATACCCGCGACGAGGCGAAAAGGCTTTTGGAATTTCCCGTAAAACCTGATATCATAATCCTGGAATATTTCCCGAATGATGTTGATAAAGTAGGGATTGAAAAAGGATTGTCACTTTCGGCATCGGAAACTTATGCTGATATCAAGAGTCCGATTACAACGCTTGTAAGCCGGTTTTACCTGCCAAATTTTATTTATTGGCAGTTGCCTCATACCGGATTCAGCACTTTTGAGAACTTTGTCCAGAAGGCGTACAGCGATACCACTATACTGAACGCCCATCTTCGGGACTTGTCGAAGATTACGAATTACAAGGATAGCACAGGTGCAAAAATGTATGCGGTGTTCGTCCCTTTCCTGTCCCAGATGGAAAAGAGTGCTGGCTACACCAAACCTGTTGAGGATTTTTTGAAATCGAAAGGTGTCACAGTCGTTCCGCTGAATGATGGTATAAATAAAATACCGGTTAAAGAGCGTGTAGTAGGCAAAAATGACGGGCATGCGAGTGCAGCCGTAAACAAGCTCATCGCTGACAGGCTGCTGGAAGCGATGAAGAAGGATTAATGTACTAAATTTGATATTGAATTTAACAACCTTAGATATAAAATGGATTTTTTAACGGATTTATTTGCATTTATGAAGGAGCGGAAGAAGTGGTGGCTTGCTCCGGTGATTATGGTACTTTTATTGATAGGAGTGCTGATCGTTATTGGCGGCGGGTCCGCAGTAGCACCTTTTATCTACACATTATTCTGATTTTTTAGTATTCCTTCAAAGGGATAAATTATAAATAGATACAAGAGAAATTCTTGTACGAAGGGATGTTTTTGACAATTGTACCAAAATATTAGCGTGAAATGAGTGAATCGGAGAAGACCAAGGCCCAGCTGGTCATTGTGACAGGACTGGTTGTTCTTTATTTTGTTTTTAAATCCAGGTACCCATATTTTTTAGTGGCTGCTGCTGCGGTAGGGGTTCTGAGTATAGCTATTCCCGCGGCCGGTGATCTTATTGTAAAAGGGTGGTATAAACTTGCTGAAATAATGGGCGCTATAAACGGCCGGATACTTTTATCAGCTGTTTTTTTTCTGGTACTTTTCCCAGTGGCGCTCGTCGCTAAAATTGGGAAAAAGAACGTCCTTTCTTTGAAGCGGGAGCCCAAAGGTTCTGTCTTTGTAGAACGAAATCACAAGTATTCCGCGAAAGATCTGGAACAGGTCTGGTAGACTATTTTTTCGAAAAATAAGTGAAAAGGCCTGGGTTCAGGCCTTTTTTTTGCGGCATGCGCGCTCATATAAAAGTTGAAGCATCCCGTCCTTCAAACCTACATCCGGTACATGGATGATGCTCGCGCCAGCCCACTTCATCGCTGAAGTATATATGTCTCCGGCAGGCACTATAACGTCCGCTCTGTCAGGGTTTAACTGTAGCTTATTGATCCTGTCCGACAGCGAAAACTGTGCGATATAATCTTTCATTCTGACAATTTCCTCCAGGCTGGTCGAGCTTTCGGAAAGTTTGGAGGAAAGGTCAAAGAGCTTATTAATATTTCCGCCTGTACCTACTGCCTGGATCGGCTGGCTGTAATCAACATTCTGGTTGATCCATTCCTTGATTTTCGGCCATACATTCTTTGACTCTTTTCCTTCCAGCAACCGTACTGAACCGAGTTTGAAAGATTTTGCATTTATTTTCTGACGGTCTTTGTAGATGTTCAGCTCTGTACTTCCACCACCGACATCAATATGGATGTACTGGCCTTCTGCCAGTGATTTGACCACAATATTGTTAACAAGCTCGGCTTCGCGCTGGCCGTCGATGATCTGAATATGGATGCCTGTCCGTTGTTCAATGTGTTCCCGCACTTCCGCACCATTTTCTGCTTCGCGCATGGCAGAGGTGGAGCAGGCCATAAAATCATCGACCTCATGTAATTCCATCAGCAACTGATAGGCAAGCATAAGTTTCATCATCCGGTCTTCACTCTGGGGTGTTATTCTGCCTTGAGTAAAGACGTCGTGACCCAGGCGCAGGGGAAAACGGACGTACTCTATTTTCTTAAAACGGGATATGCCTTCATCATGCAACACCGAAGATATTTGCATACGGGCACCATTGGATCCGATATCTATTGCAGCGAATTTCAAAAGCTATTTATAATAGGGGGAGTAAATAAAAGTCAAAAATATGACTTTAAGGGACAAGTATCTATTAATAATTTGCGAAAGTTAGGCGGCCGACAATTACATCTTGCCACCGATTTGATACATGAGCTTTACTTTTACTCCGGGACCTGTGCGCTGGTTAAGCGGGGTCAGTGCTTTGAAATAGGTATACAAATAACCTTCTGCCTGAAACACAATCGGATACCAGGTTTTTTCCACCCCGGCAGAAAAATTGAGGGAATTGACAACAGGAAGATCAGATTTCCTTTCAAATTCCTGACTGAAGTATTCTCGGTTCGGACCCTTGCAGTTAAAAGAGATCTTTTCTTTGGCAGAAACGGTAATGTTGGTACCAGCACTTGCATAATAGGCCCAGTCGTCTTTCAGGGTGTTCCGAAAAGCAACGGTAAGGGGGATCTGTACTAAGGTTGGATTTATCTTGATATTATATACATCGAATATAGTCGGCACTTCGCCAGGATGCGTTTTTTTAAAGTCCTTTTTGTTTTTGTCGCGGAAAATCTTCTCATTAAAGAACTCCATCGGTTTCACTTTCAGCCAGCTCACGCCGGCGGATATCGAGAATTTCTTCGCAATGAGAACTTCGCTCAGAACAGTTTTGGAAATCCCGTTATCTTCTATCTGAATGCCAGCGCCGAATCGATACGGTACTTTCACATCCAGGCGAGGAATAACATTTTCAGCCTGCGTTGTCTTCTCGGCTTTTTTTGCTGAGGCCGGTGATTTGCTACTCTGAGTGGTATTTGCTGCCAATAAAGTTTGCTGAGCGGGTGTGTTTAACAATAACGTCTTTTGAACCTGGGTCGGGGAAATACGATTCACAAGTTCATACTTCATTTTTCGCGAGAGCGAGCCACCATTATTTACAGAGGTAGAATTCTGAATCGCCAGCGGCTCGAAATCTGTATTAATGATCTTTTGAGGCGAACTATTGGCAACTCCGGATTTCGAGTCAACTGTAATATCCTCATAACCAGTCTCCGGATTAACATTTGGAGCCTCGTTTTCAACATATCTTTCAGCCGTTCTACTTTCTGTTGTTACGTTTTTAAGTGGTTGAACCGGAGTATATTTCTGTTCGGCATCCACAGTCAATTCAGTTTCTGTCGCCTCGGGTACATTTCCTGAATGCCGGCCAGAATTGGCAGAAGCTGTATAGGAAGACCTTCCTGACCTGGATGTTTTTTCTACCAGATAAACTGTGTCACTTTTTATAATTGTTGCAGGCGCTTTCTCAATGACCTCGATTTTATGCCGAAGATTTTTTACGTCAGCAACAAGGTTATTGTTTTGCTTTACCTGGCTGACATACATGAAGGCCATAACGGTGGTTACCGAGGCCGCAGCGGCATATCCGATCCAGGAACTGTACTGTTGCCAGAAAGTCGGGGGCGTGTGGGCTTGCATATAACTCTGCATTTTGGCCCAGTCAGCCTCCTGAAAGTCTGGTTCAATACTTTCTAATTTCCGGCGTATAGTCTCTTCAAATTTACTAGTTTTCATTTCCTCTGAATGTCTTTACAGCCCAATCACTTGGGAAGAGATTTGGGTAATATTGTTTGATCAGATGCTGCAAGCGCGCCCTGGCACGAACGTAATGTGACCGCACCGTGGCTTCGTTTATCTGGAGCAGATCTGCTATTTCTCGATGATTATAGCCATCCACGACATATAGTAAAAATACGTTTTTGTAGACGGGTTTAATCCGTTGTATCAATTCTAAAATTTCGTCGGCGGTAATCTGGCTGATGACGTCCTCTTCAAATTTCGGGTAGGGCGCATCTTCCAGGGAAATTACGTCTTCGCTGTGTTTCTTATGTTTGCGATAGTAGCTAATAGCCGTATTAACCATGATTGTCCTTAACCAGGCTTTGAACGGGTGCGTTGAGTCGTATTTTCCCAGATTATTAAACACTTTCAAAAAACCTTCATTCAAAACTTCTTCCGCTTCTTCGGTAGTAGAGGTATATCTGAGACAAATACTTTTGGAGTATCCGAAAAATTGCTTGTAAAGATGCCTCTGCGCCTGGCTGTTACCAGCAATGCAGGCTGATACGACCGCGTCAAAGTCGTTAGCATCAAAGGATATTTTTTTTCCAAATAGCAAAGTTTGTATATCGGGTTGTCAGGGATTGAATTCTTATTGGTGATACGCTGGCATACCTGCGTATGTTGCAAAAAGGTGAAATTAATTATCGCAGTTAAGTGTTCTGCCGCAGGATTTCTGAAATAAAAAACAAAAAATGTGCATTCTTATGCAACAGCAGGCGATCAAGAGGCGTAACTATTACCGGAATCACAAGAAATTATCGCTTTACAGCGGCTATACATACATCAAAGAATTTTGTTAGGGGTGAGTTGGAATACGGTGCTGGATTTTCCGGGGCCGTATTTATTTTTTACCCACCGTCATTTCCAATACGGAAGAGTTTTTGATCTCACCCATCACAAAAAGGCTATGCGTACTCCCGATATTTTCCAGAGAACCCAGTTTTTGCATCAAAAATTGCTGATACTGAGACATATCGTCCACAATTACTTTCAGTAAAAAGTCGTAGTCACCCGATATGTTGAAGCACTCCATCACCTCCGGCATGGCTATTACGGCTTTGACAAACTTCTCACCCATTATTTTTGAATGCTCTTTGAGTGCGATGTTGCAAAATGCCATGAGTTTTTTGCCTACTTTTTCCCGATCTACAAGCGCAACATATTTCTTGATCACACCTTCTTTTTCCAGCCTCCTTACCCGTTCGTAAACAGGCGTATACGATAAATTTAACTTTTCAGATAATTCCCGTGTTTTTAATGTAGCATCTTCCTGAAGAAAATGAAGGATTTTTGCGTCCGTCTCGTCTGGATTATACATAGATAGAATATCTTTATTCACTTTTTAACTGTTTCGAATATAGATAAATAATTTAGTTTATATAAAAATAGCAGACTATTAGTCTGAATTTTTTGAATTTATTGAACAAAACATCTATTGGGTTAAATTTGCGATTAGATTAAACTCAGTGACAAGGAATATTCAGGTAAATACAAAAGACAAAATAATGGTAGCAACGCAAAACGCAGATATTCGTGAAATTTTGAAGAACCGTATTCTGGTACTTGACGGAGCTATGGGTACCATGATTCAGCGTTACAAACTGGAAGATCACGACTACCGGGGAGAGCGTTTTAGGGACTGGGCGCATGATGTGAAAGGGAATAACGATCTGCTTTCGCTGACTCGCCCCGATATTATTAAGGAAATACATGCGGCTTATTTTGAAGCTGGCGCGGACATAGCGGAAACCAATACATTTTCAGGTACGACCATCGCCATGGCAGATTATGGGATGGAAGAATTTGTCTACGAACTGAACTTTGAATCCGCCCGTCTGGCTAGGGAAGTTGCCGATGCATTTACCGCCCAGAATCCGGACAAGCCGCGTTTTGTGGCCGGGTCTATGGGGCCGACCAACCGTACGGCTTCTCTTTCACCTGATGTGAACAACCCTGGTTTCAGGGCGATCAGTTTCGATCAGCTGGTGGACGCTTATTATGAGCAGATCAAAGGCCTTACCGATGGTGGGTGCGACGTTCTGCTGGTAGAAACGATTTTTGATACACTTAATGCAAAAGCAGCGCTTTTTGCAATAGATAAGTTTTTTGCGGATGCAGGAAATGGCAAAGTAGAGGTGCTGCCCACCTGGAAAGTGGCTGCGGGTTCATCTTTGCCAGTCATGATTTCAGGTACTATTACGGATGCTTCCGGCAGGACGTTGTCCGGCCAGACAACCGAGGCTTTTCTTACTTCTATATCGCATTTGCCACTGCTTTCCGTGGGGTTGAACTGTGCATTAGGTGCGGATCTGATGCGTCCCTATGTGCAGATCCTGGCCAACGAGGCACCATTTTATACCTCGGCGCACCCGAATGCCGGCCTGCCCAACGAAATGGGAGAATATGATGAATCGCCTGAGCAGATGGGCGAGGTGATCGATGGGTTTTTGAAGGACAATCTCATCAACATTATCGGCGGTTGCTGCGGAACGACGCCGGACCATATCCGGGTGATCGCTGACCTTGCTCAGAAACACAGACCGAGACCTTTACCAGTTGCAGAAACGGTGATGAAGCTGTCAGGTCTGGAGCCGGTGAAAATTAATTCCTTGTCCAATTTCGTGAATATCGGTGAACGTTGTAATGTAACCGGGTCCAAGAAATTTGCGAGACTGATCCGCGAGAGCAGGTACGATGAGGCATTAAGTATTGCCAGGGAACAGGTAGAAAGTGGTGCACAGGTGATCGACGTGAACCTGGATGAGGGTATGATCGATGGAGTAGAAGCCATGAAAACATTCATCAATCTCATTGTTTCTGAACCCGATATTTCAAAGGTTCCGCTGATGATCGACTCTTCAAAGTGGGAGGTGATCGAATCAGGATTAAAATGTGTACAGGGAAAATCAATCGTTAACTCGATTTCTCTGAAAGAAGGAGAAGAAAAATTTAAAGAATCGGCCAGAACGGTTTTGCGCTACGGCGCGGCCGCCGTTGTAATGGCGTTTGACGAGCAGGGGCAGGCCGATAATCTGGAACGTAGAATTGAAATATGCTCAAGAGCTTACCGGATTTTGGTAGAGGAAGTTGGTTTTCCGCCCGAGGATATCATTTTTGACCCGAATATCCTTACAGTTGCAACTGGGATGGAGGAGCATAATAACTATGCGGTTGATTTTATCAATGCAGTGCGCTGGATCAAAGAGAATTTACCTCATGCAAAAGTTTCGGGTGGCGTCTCCAATGTTTCTTTCAGTTTCAGGGGCAATGAACCGGTCCGTGAGGCGATACATACTGCTTTTCTGTACCATGCTATCAAAGCAGGAATGGATATGGGAATTGTAAATGCATCCCAAATTGGTATTTATGATGAAATCCCGAAAGATGTACTGGAATTGGTCGAGGATGTGTTGCTAAACCGTCGCCCGGATTCTACGGAACGCCTGGTAACTTATGCCGAAACGGTAAAAGACAAAGGGAAAACCCAGTCTGGTCCGGATTTGACCTGGCGGCAGCTTCCGGTGAAAGAACGCATATCGCACTCTCTGGTGAAGGGTATTTCAGATTATATTGATGAAGATACCGAAGAATGCAGGCATTTGTTCAAAAAGCCACTGGAAGTGATTGAAGGACCGCTGATGGACGGGATGAGTATTGTCGGTGATTTGTTTGGAGAGGGTAAAATGTTCCTGCCGCAGGTCGTGAAATCTGCCCGGGTTATGAAAAAAGCGGTGGCTTACCTGCAACCATACATAGAGGCAGAAAAAAGTGAGGGTTCCAATTCAGCCGGGAAGATATTACTGGCTACCGTTAAAGGCGACGTGCACGATATAGGTAAAAACATTGTCGGCGTGGTTTTGGGCTGTAACAACTATGAAATTATTGATCTGGGCGTGATGGTTTCTACCGACAGGATCCTGGCGGCAGCAGAAGAGCACAATGTTGACATTATAGGGTTATCCGGACTGATCACGCCATCGCTGGATGAGATGGTCGGTGTTGCCAAGGAAATGGAGCGCAGGCAGTTTAAGATGCCGCTTTTGATTGGTGGCGCTACTACTTCACGTATTCATACAGCGGTAAAAATTGACCCTAATTATTCGGGCGCCGTTATTCACGTGCTGGATGCCTCGCGATCTGTACCGGTTGCCGGAAAGTTGATCCAAAGTGAATTGAGCCAGGCCGAAGTGTTGTCGGATATAAAAGCGGAATATGCCAAACTACGGGAAGACCATGCAAAAAGAGGTAGCGAAAAAGCGCATGTATCCATAGCCAAAGCGAGGGAAAACAAGGCAAAAATTGACTGGACTGATTTCAAAGCGGTGAAGCCTCAGTTTTTGGGAACCCGGATTTATGATGACTATGAATTAAATGATATTGTCAAATACATCGACTGGACACCTTTTTTCCAGACGTGGCAGCTTCACGGGAAGTACCCCAAAATATTCGATGATAAAGTAGTTGGCGCGGAAGCGATGAAGCTTTATGAGGATGCGTCTGTTTTATTAGGAGAAATTATCCGGGATAAAAGCCTTAAAGCAAAAGCAGTGATCGGATTCTGGCCTGCCAATTCCATCCAGGATGATATTGTGTTGCATCACTTTGAAGAAACCACCAGGGATGTCTCATGCGAAAGACATGGATCGCACCAGCATATTGAGTACAAAATCAGTCAGCACGGGCAGGATAACCTGAACGCCGGTGAGCTGATTGCGGATACTGCGGCTGTACTGCATCACTTGCGCCAGCAAAGCCAGAAAGCAGCCAATCTCCCGAATTACTGTCTGTCAGATTTTGTAGCCCCGCTTGAAACCGGGCATACCGACTACATCGGCGGATTTGCCGTCACTGCGGGAATTGGAATTGAAGCGCTTCTCGAAAAATACGAAAGAGACCATGACGATTACAATAGTATCATGGTAAAGGCGCTGGCTGACCGGCTGGTTGAGGCCTTAACAGAACTGATGCATGAAAGAGTCCGCAAGGAGCTATGGGGGCATTCGAAAGATGAGCAGTTTACAAATGAGGAGCTGATCAAAGAATCGTATACCGGTATCCGTCCGGCCCCTGGTTATCCGGCCTGCCCCGATCATACGGAGAAACGCATGCTGTTTGATCTGCTAGGGGCCGAGAACCTTGGCATCACACTTACTGAAAGCTACGCCATGTACCCTGCAAGTAGTGTGAGCGGCTGGTACTTTTCCCATCCGGACAGCCGGTATTTCCCGGTAGGAAAGATATTCAAAGATCAGGTGGAGGACTATGCCAGAAGAAAAGACATGCCGCTGGAAGAAATCGAAAAATGGCTTTCGCCTGTTTTAGGATATTAATTTAACAAATCGGGCACAATTGGAGAGCGGGTTTTCCCGTTCTCTTTTTTTATGCATAAAAATATCGGTATTTTACTAAAACCGGGGATAAATTGGGTTGAAATACACATGTTAAACAGGTATTTATACGCTATTTTATTCCGTGTTTGCGTGAAATATTTGTATTGTGATATCCAAAATGGAGTTATTACCATCTATTAGCCATGAAAAGAAATATTTATGTATTCATTTTGTTGATCTTGCTTGCGTCCTCGTTTAAATACAGGACCAAGTCAAGAGAAACGATGAGTGAACCTTTGCCTGCCGAGCAGGCCGATATCGCTCAAAAAACAGCCAACGAAGCCTCATTTGATGCATTTGTAGTGAATATGCATCAGGCAAATGAAGCATTTTCAAAAGGTAATCCAGCACTTATTAAATCACTCTGGTCCCGTAAAAGCGACGTCACGCTTTTCACTGACAGCGGCGTAAAGGGCTGGGATTCTGTGAACACAGTTTTGGATCTTTCCAGCCAGCAAATGCCGGCCGGGAATATTTACAGTTCTGAAAGAATTTCGAGTCAGGTAAATGCAGAAACGGCTTACTTGCTGCAAACAGAACATTATTTACTTCCCAGCGGCAAGACAATCGATTTGCAGGTAACATTAATTCTCTGTAAAGAAGCGGGCTCGTGGAAAATAGCTCACAGGCAGGCCAGCAACATCAAAACGGTGAAGCCCCTGGCACAACCGAATTTCCCGGGGAAGCAGTTAAAACCCGATATTTCCTTCAATTTCTAACTTACCATTGCTTTGTTTGTTATTTTGCACCTTTGAAAAAAGTGACCATATATAACAGATGGAGAGATTTACGGGATTGCTTGGTATTATATTGATTCTTGGTATCGCGTTCGCGATGTCAAACAACAGAAAAGCAATCAATTACCGGACAGTGGGAGTCGGTTTGGCTCTTCAGTTCGGCCTGGCTGTTTTCATTCTTCGAACAGATACAGGACAAAAAATCTTCCAATGGTTGGGAGAGAAAGTCCAGAAGTTACTTTCTTTTTCAGACAGGGGTGCCGATTTTGTCTTTGGTACGCTGGTGCGTCCCGATTTGATGCAGCGTGCATTTGGCCCGGGTAATGATTTTGTATTCTTCTTTAAAGTAGTTCCTACCATTATTTTCGTTGCTGTACTTGTAAATATACTCTACCATCTGGGTATCATGCAGCGAGTGGTATCGGTCATTGCACGGGGCGTCTATTGGTTAATGGGCGTTAGCGGTGCAGAAGCCCTTTCTAATGTAGCGAGCACTTTCGTTGGGCAGGTTGAGGCGCAGATCATGATCAAGCCTTATCTTAAAAATATGACTAATTCCGAGCTAATGGCCTCTATGACAGGTAGTTTTGCTTGTATTGCGGGCGGCGTAATGGCGGTTTACATATCGCTGGGAGTTCCGGCACCATACCTCATTGCGGCAAGCCTTATGGCTGCACCGGGAGCTCTGGTCATTTCAAAAATAGTTTATCCGGAAACAGAGGAGTCGAACACTAAAGGAGCTGTAAAACTAGAAATTCAGAAGACACACGCAAATTTACTGGATGCAATTGCTGCTGGTGCGGGTGAAGGATTGAAGGTAGGTTTTAATGTTATCGCCATGCTGATTGGTTTTATAGCATTGGTTGCCCTGCTCGATTACTTGCTAGGCTATATTGGAGGACTGTTTTCTTTTCCACAATTGAGTTTTAACTTCCTATTAGGTAAGGTGTTTTCCATTTTTGCCTGGGCGATGGGCGTTCCGGGAAAAGATATTGAGGCTGCCGGTTCGCTGATGGGGACCAAAATGGTGATCAATGAATTTGTAGCATACCTGGATATGATCAAGTTAAAAGATACGCTTGATCACAAAACAATCGTTATTACCAGTTTCGCTTTATGCGGATTTGCCAATTTCAGTTCGATAGCAATCCAGGTGGGTGGAATAGGAGAGTTGGCCCCGATGCGCCGTGCCGACCTGGCAAGGCTGGGTTTCAAGGCCTTGATATGCGGTACGCTGGCCTCTTATATGTCGGCAACACTCGCAGGGCTGCTTTTGTAATCTATATCTCAAATATTTTCAGGCGAATCGCTACCAGGACCATCCCTACACGGCTCTTTACGTTCATTTTTTGAAATACGGATTCCCTGTATCCGTCCACGGTTCTCGGGCTGACGCACATTTTATCTGCTATTTCAGCATAAGTAAGGTCGCTGCACGACAGCCTGATAAAATTGGTTTCCCTTTCATTAAGCCCCAGCATGTCCACGGGGTTCTTAAATGTATCCGGGTTTAGACTCTTAATTAGCTGGTTAGTTATGTATTCTGTATAATAATAGCCTTTCTGTACCAGGGAATCCAGGGCCTGTTTGAGCTCGTGCGGCTTACATCCTTTCAGCAGATATCCCCGCGCCCCATTCCGAAGCATCCGTACGATGGATTCTTCCTTATCATTCATTGACAATGCCAGTACTTTTACCTCGGGATAATTGTTTTTTAGCCAGAGCGCAGTGTCATAGCCGTCCATTTCGGGCATATTGATATCCAGCAGCACGATATCAGGGACCATTTTCATTTTGATCATGTAAATGAGCTCATTTCCACCGGGTACTTCATAAAGGACATCATATTCTTCAAACTTCTGCACCAGTCCTGAAAGTGCCTTGGCCATTAATTCGTGATCATCAACAATGGCAATAGTGGTTTTCATGCAAAATGGTTTGTATGTTATGCTTGAGACGAATCTGCTGCTATAATCTGATTAGGTAATTCGATTTCTATTTTTGTGCCTTTGCCCGGAGCGGTTTCTATCCGGCAAGCTCCGCCTATCATTTCTGTTCTGCGTTGAATGTTGCGTACGCCAGAACCGGAGTCGGCAAGCTTTCTTTTTAATACAGCCTCCGGGTCAAATCCCTTTCCGTCATCATGCAAATAAATGGAAAATTTGTCTGATGCGTAAATCATTCTTACGTGTATATTCTTTGCGCCGGAATGTTTGATCGAATTATTAAGAATTTCCTGCGTAATCCGAAAAAGAATAATTTCACGGTCATATCCGATAGAGTAAGCGTCGCCCGTAACCGTTATTTCGGTCTGGAACTTTCTTGTTTTCCGGATACGCTGCAATTCGTGGGAAATACTTTCCTGAAGACCAAATTGCTGCACAATATTACCGTCAAGGCTTTTTGTCAACGAACGCAGATCATTAATGGACTGACCTATAATCTCATTGGCCTGCCTGATATAATGGCCATTTTCTTCCCTTTGCTCGGTTTCCTCCAAAATGTTGAGGTTAATCTTAGCCACGGAAAGCAGCTGACCTATATTGTCGTGAAGCTCCTGCCCGATTTGCTGCAAAGTCGAGTTTTGTACTTCGACCTGAGATTTTAGTATTTCCTCAGCGAACTTGGCCTGTTCCTGAAGATGGGCATATTTTTTCTTTTGATAAAAAAACAGAAAAGCAATAAGGAAAGCACACAAAATCAGTACGACTGAGGAGCCGACTATAATGGTTGCAGCCAGTTGAGCAACATCATTTTGCATTAAAATATTTATTATTTGTGTAGAGTATCTGGTAGAACGGCAAAGCGAGGGTGAAGTAAAAAATCAGATCAATGATCAATGCTTTGGAATACCACGCAGAGGCCAGTTCTCCATCAAATTTCAGCATCACGTTGACCACGCCGTAAAAACAATAATTAGCAACATGGATCAGAACCGAAACGCTTACCCAAAACATGTAGTTTGGGATAAGCGGCTCGTATTCATCTATGTATAGAAGCTGCCTGAAATACAATACAACCCAACTACAAAGTACAAGCCTGGTGGCCAGGTGAGCATAAGAGTTAATGTCTTTGATCGATTGGATGGTAAAAGAAAAACACCAACAGATCAGCATCATTGCTATACTTAGCCCGAGGAGCCACTTGCCTGTTTTGATATCCTTGATATTCAGATAAAAAACATAGCTCAGGATAAGGAAAAGGACCGGTATGAAAAAGTGATATAGAAATTGATTGTTGGTTTTGTGAAGAAGCAGATAATCGCTCCATATTTCAAGGACAGACTGCAGCACAAAATAAATGATTATTAACGTCAGCCCTTTAGTACTCTTCTTCCAAACCGAAACACCGGCCATCGTATTAACCAGAATAGTGCAGAGAACTATCCAGTCAATAATTTCCATTTTATTTTTGGGTTGAAAGTATTATTAGTCTAGCAATGTCGCCCTGCCCTTGCAATAAGACGGTTCTCGCGGTGGGCAGCCGGTTCCACTCAGGCTGAAAAACGACTTGGCCGTTTGTCCCGTAGCATCTTTGCTGTCTCCGGTGATGTCTTCCAGCATGCTGTTGACAGGCATGATCAAAAACAGGTTACTCGGCTGCTTGTTCTCAGGTGTGCGGTCTTTGTTGTCGCAAAGATAAATTCTGATCCCGTGAAAATCATCAATTTGGGAGAGTTTATCCAATACTTGTTTGGAAATTACAATTGCAGACTGAAAATCGTCTTTTTTTTCGGCAACAACAAAGTCGTTTTTGAAATTTTTAATCATTGATCTCAGGTCGTCCGTCGAAGTTGCTTTCTCAGCTTCGACGAGTGGCTCTTTTGACCAGCCTTCAATGGTATCTGATTTACGGGCTTTGGCTTCTTTTCCGACGAGATCGTTTTCAAGATAAATGTTAAATAGTGACATAAAATTAAGAATTTGATTAGGGTGATATATTGTGAAAGGGATATAAAGCAACAAATATTAATGCTTTAATTGCTTTTTTCAACGTGATAAGCAACAAATCGAACCGGGGAAAATACGGTAGGAAGTATAGTGCTATTACGCTTTACATTTTGCTGAGTTTGGCATGAATATTTTTCCCGAGGTGGTTGGGCGATCGTGCACGGGTAAACCATTGAGATATACTATGAAAACCATCAAAAAATACTTTTCTATTCTTAAGCAGAGTTTTAATGAGTTTCTGAATGATAACGGGCTTAAACTGAGCGCAGCGCTCTCCTATTACACTATTTTTTCCCTTGCTCCCATGTTGCTGGTAATTATCTCGGTCTTCAGCATCTTTTTTGGTCGCGATGCGATTCAGGGGGAATTGTTTGGACAGATCAGGGGATTGGTGGGAACCAACGCTGCACTACAATTACAGGAAATACTCAAAAATGCTGAATTGTCAAATAAATCGGGGCTGGCAGCAGGAATCGGCATTGTTACTTTGTTGATCGGTGCTACCGGAGTGTTTGCAGAAATGCAGGATTCCATCAATTATATATGGTCTATCAAGTCAAAACCTAAGAAAGGCTGGCTTCAATACCTGAAAAACCGGCTGATTTCTTTTTCTCTTATCCTGGCGCTGGGCTTCCTGTTGGTAGTTTCGTTGGGGGCAAGCGCGTTTGTGGATGTGCTCAGTAACCGGTTAGAACGTTATTTTTCTGAAGGCTCGGTGATATTGTTTTATGTGGTCAACCTTGCGATGGTACTGACGATTATTACAGCATTGTTTACAGTTATATTCAAAATACTTCCCGACGGGGATCTACGATGGAAGGAGTGCATTGTGGGAGCCGCTTTTACTGCAATTTTATTTCTCATCGGAAAGTTTGTGATCAGTTTTTATCTTGGTAAATCAGATCTGGGTGCAACGTACGGTGCATCAGCATCGATTGTCATTTTACTTACCTGGATCTATTATTCCTCCATTATTCTCTATTTTGGTGCGGAATTCACGAAAGTATATGCCGGCCTCGACGGGGTCAGTATCGCACCTAATAAACATGCAGTAATGGTAGTGAGAAAAGAAATCGACGAATCGACGGGAAAAGTCATTGTATAAGAAACAAAAAAACCACCGGGATTGCCCGGTGGTTTTTTGCTGGAATTTCAGTAGTGTTACCGGATCACCATTTCAAAAGGCATTCTGGTTTGCATACCGCCCATGTTCATTAGTTTTTTATACATTTTGACATAGGGTGCAAGCTCGCCTAAGGTCTTCGCAGTAGCTTTTTCCTCGCTATCGCCCATCACTTTTGCAAGAAGTTCGTCAAGCGGCTTTTTCTTTTCGGGATAGTATCTTACACGATAATCTCCCTCTTTCAGTTTCGCTGCTTTGGCTGCAATTTTGATCGCGTCATCAACGCCTCCGAGTACATCCACCAAACCATTTTCTTTGGCTTCAATACCTGACCAGACCCGGCCTTGTGCCAGACTTCTTAATTTCTCAACCGACATTTTCCTGCCAGCCGCAGCTTTTTTCGTGAAAGTATCATATCCTTCATTCACGCTTTTCTGGATCATGGATTTTTCGAATTCCGTCATTTCACGGGTTGCGGTCGGCCAGTCGGCGTGGGGGCTGGTTCCTACGCCATCGAATGTGACGCCCAGTTTGTTGTTCATGAAATCCGTAACATTGAAAATCAGACCGAAAATCCCGATAGAGCCGGTAATCGTATTCGGCTGTGCCACGATCGTGTCACAGCCCATGGCCATATAGTAACCGCCAGAAGCCGCAACATCAGACATGGAGGCAATAACAGGTTTCTTTTTCGCTGTGATTTGTATTTCTCTCCACATTACGTCCGAGGCCAGGGCACTTCCGCCAGGCGAATTGATGCGGATCACAACAGCCTTTATCTTATCATTGTCACGGATCGATTTCAATTCTTTTACAAATTTTTCAGACCCGATAGATTCATCGCTTCCGTCGCCGCTGGTGATCTCGCCCTCGGCTACAAGCACACCGATCCGGGTATTGAAATCGCCTTCCTTTATTTTACTGCCCGATTTCAGGTATTTATCAACACCTACAAACGAGATATCTTTTTTCTCTTCAACTTTCAACTCTTTTTTCAGAACACCTTCAAATTCATCCCAATAGCCCAGATTAGTCACGAATTTGTGTTCAAGTGCCGACTTAGGGTTATCGATTAAAAGAGAGTCAGCCAGATTCTTAAGTTCTTCCACCGGGATGTTCCGGGAAGCGGAAATGTTTTTGAGAAAATTATTATTGATCGCGCCGATCAGTTCCGAAGATTGTTTTTTGCTGGCCTCGCTCATATCCTGTCTTGAGAACATTTCGATGGCACTTTTAAATTCGCCTACACGGAATACCAACGGTTTCACCTCTAGCTTGTCAAACGTTCCCTTAAAGAAACTGTATTCTGCGGAGAGGCCGTTCCATTCAATGCCACCGGCGGGATTCAGGTAAATTTTGTCTGCAACCGATGCGATGTAATATCCTTTTTCGGAATATGATTCCCCGTATGTTACAATGAATTTCTTAGATTTTTTAAATTCAGTTAGCTGGTTCCTGATTTCTTCCAGCGTCGCCCATCCGGCCTGAGGGCCTTCTGTTTTGAGATAAATACCTTTGATATTAACGTCTGCCTGCGCATTTTTTAACGCTTCCAGAATGTCTTTCAGGCCCACCACATTGTCATTCCCGCTGAATGGCCCGCCAAGATCAGCAAACGGATTTTCCACGCCTACCTCCTGGATCGGATTGTTAAGGTCAAGTTTCAGCACCGACTTGTCGTTGATCACAACCTCATCCTCAGAAGAAAGTGCAGTACCGATGCCTGCCAGGATAAAAAATGATAGAAAAATGAAAATGATAATGCCGACGAACGTAGCCAGGACATATTTAAAGAATTGTAACATGATATTCCGAGTATTGGATTTTATTTCTTTGGTATGTAAGGAACAAAATTAAGGATTAATTGTCTCGCAGTTAGGGATAATTAATGTCAAAAGGTTGTTTCAGTGTATTAAGTGGTAAATTTTTATACCGTTTTTTTCAGGATGCGCTATAATATTTACAGCAGCGGATTCTGTACTTTTGAAAAAAAATCAAGGAATGAAGAAGACACTCATTTTAGTTCGCCACGCGACTGCCGAGGACCAGAGTTTCAGGGTAAAAGACTTTGACAGGGATCTCAATAACAAAGGTCTGTCGGAAGCGGCTTCGATGGGGAAATGGCTTGCGGAATCCAAAGTAAGCCCGGATATTTTCGTTTCCAGCCCGGCTTCGAGGGCGTATAAAACGGCTGAGATCATTGCTGATGAGCTTGGATTCAGTAAATCGTCCATTATCTCCCGCGCCAATGTTTATGATGGTGGTCCCAAAGCATATCTAAGTGCCGTAACGGAAACCCCCGAAACATTTTCGAGACTCATTCTTTTTGGGCACAATCCGGATATTACCTATTTTGCCGAGTACCTCTCAGGCGCCAATATCGGTTCCATGAAAAAAGGATCGGTTGTAATTATTGATTTTGAGGATCAAAAATGGGAGGAAATTTCTGCCAGGACGGGCAATTTAATTACCTATAAAACGCCCAAGCAAACCCGGGATTCTGATTAAAAATGGATAGACCAAACCGAAACCGCAGGATATTCATTATTGTGTTCATTCTTTTTGTGGCCCTGTTCGCGTACATTTCCTATGATATGTCGAGCCGAACTACGGCTCCCTGGAACAAACCCAAACAATTAAACCGCGCCATGCCCGGCGCCACTCCGGATTCCGATTCGCTACTGCTGGACTCTCTCCTTGAAGAAGTGAAGTGAAGTCATATGTAGTCATGATGTCAGGTGTGGTCATTTTTAGTCACTTATAGTCACTTAGTCATTAATTGTCATTTTTAGTCATGTATTGTCATTTATGGATAATTTTAGGAATGACCACACATTACCTGCTTCATAACAATAAATGACTACCAATGACCACTTCATGACAACAAATGACCACACCTGACTACTTCATGACAATAAATGACCACCTAATGACATCCTACTTCTATCCCCTAGGATGAAACTCCGTGATCACCTGCCGCAGATAGTCCCGGTCCAGATGGGTGTAAATTTCGGTGGTAGTGATGGATTCGTGACCGAGCATCTCCTGCACTGCCCGGAGACTTGCCCCGCCTTCGATTAAATGTGTGGCAAAAGAATGCCTGAAGGTGTGCGGGCTTACGTTTTTCTGGATTCCGGCTTTTTCAGCTGTTTCTTTAATGATCAGAAAAACCATCACACGGGAAAGCTGGCCGCCCCTTCGATTCAGAAAAACAATATCCTCACTGTCTTTTTTGGAATGAATGTCGTTTCTGACGTGATCCAGATATATTTGAATGTATTTGATAGCCTCCTTCCCGATCGGTACCAGCCTTACTTTATCCCCTTTTCCCAAAATCCTGAGAAAGCCGATATCAAAATAACAATGTGTCAGCAACAGGCCCGTAAGCTCCGAAACCCGCAGCCCGGAACTATACAAAACCTCAATAATGGCCCGGTTACGTGTTCCTTCCGGCGTAGAATGATCTATTGCCGCAAGCATGGATTCAATTTCGGCCAGGGAAAGTACGTCGGGCAATTTTCTGGGGAGTCGCGGAGACTCCAGCAGTTCCGTTGGGTCCTCAGTAATTTCGTTTTCGAGCAGCATATATTTGTAAAATGCCTTGATACCAGATAACATACGCGCCTGAGAATGCGCAGCCAGGCCCAGTTCGGAAACATACCTCAGAAATCCTGTCAAATGCTCCTCGCTGACTTTATTCGGAGATACCTCTATTTTTGCAAGTTCGATATACTCCGCCAGTTTTTCCACATCCCGGACATACGCGTCTACCGAATTACCCGATAACGAGCGTTCCAGCCGGAGATAATTTTTAAATTGTTTGATGTAGCTTTGCCACATAGTTTGTTAATGAAGTAAGTGAATCAGTCAATCCTTATCCAATGAAAAAAATATTGATTCTTAACGGTCCTAATCTTAACCTTTTGGGCAAACGTGAACCTGGTGTGTATGGAAATCAGTCATTCGAGGACTATTTTCAGACGCTTAAAAGTGCATTCCCGGACACAGAACTTCATTATTTTCAATCCAATCACGAGGGAGCGCTGATCGATAAAATACACGAAACCGGCTTTTCCTTCGACGGTATAGTGATCAACGCCGGGGGCTACACGCACACATCCATAGCGCTGGCTGATGCCCTCTCTGCAGTTACAACTCCCGCAGTGGAAGTCCATATCTCCAATATTCATGCCCGCGAATCTTTCCGTCACCACAGTTATCTTACTTCCCGCTGCAAAGGAATGATCTGTGGTTTGGGTTTAAAAGGGTATGAACTCGCAGTCCGATTTTTTATTTGAAAATCAACTATCCGCTACTTGATTCCTGTGGCATATAAACTGTTGCGGGTGGTTATGAATAATGTCCGGTTATTTTCGCCGCCGATTACAATGGTAGACGGACGTTCCGGCACTTCGATTTCGCCAATCTGTTTGCCAGTTTTATCATAAATGTAAATTTGACCGTCTGCAATATATACATTTCCCTCATCATCCACCGTCGAACTGAATTCTCCTTTTTCAGTAAAAATCTGAGGGTCAGTTAAATATCCTTTTGGCCCGACATTGAATTTCACAGTTCGTTTCAAATATTCGTCCGCACCGTATAACGGCTTTCCAGGAAAGCCTTCAATCAAAGAATTGGATCTCGCCAGATCATAAACGACCGGGATAATCGTCACGCCGTCGGGTGCGATCCAGCATTCTTTAAAATTATTGGTACTAACGTTATTGAAATCACCCGAATCCCTTCTTCTGTTCGAAGGATTGAGCGTTTTATGGATTTTAGCGACTTTTTCGAGCGGTGCTTTTTCCAGCAAATGCATGGTTTCCTCTGGCTGATCCGGGTTCATAGCGTAAACCAAGGTGCCAAAACCACTATTTCCCCAGCCACTGAAAGAAGTACCGGCTGCGTCGGGCGGGTTCGGAAATGTCTCGGGTTGTCCATTGACAACATAGCCGGGCTTGGGTACATATTTAAAAACCACCAGTAAATTATCCTTGGAATCACATCCCAGCGAAAGCGGCTCCCAGGGGAAATCAGCGATCAAACTCAATGTATTCTTACTCTCCGACCACTTGTAAATCCGCCGCTGCCGCGACTCACTGAAATAAATATTCCCTTTACTGTCCCTGCAAATCCCGTCGGCAAACTCAAATCCTTTGGCAAGCTGCGTTACTTTTCCAACCGCAATATCAGTTGCAGCAGATGTTTTTATGTCATTGATCAAAAGCCTGTTGAACTCCCAGGGCCGTACTTCCGCACCGGAATTCACATCTAGCAGTGGAATCGTAGAAGGATATTTGGTCTGGCTGTAATTGTGGACATTCAGAAATTCAATCTGTTTGTTATTCCACGAACGTACCGAATAAGGATAGGGTGTTTTGACCCGGATAACTCGGAACATATACAGATTTGCAAAAACCATATTACTGCAATCTTCCAGTTCAAAAGGCTGACATTCTGAGCTTTCCTTACTTTCTTCTTCCAGTTGCAGCGCATACACTTTCCAGTTGGACACATTTTTAAACCGTACTTCATTGCGGACATGGTGCTCAATCGACATCGCATAGATCCTTCCCGGCGTCGAAGTATTCGAAACGTAGGTTCCGGAAGTCGCATAAGTATTGGCCGACCAGATATTTTTGAAAGTCCCGCCGCCACCATTTGTGATCCATAAACTCCAGTATTGTGTATCCCAAAGCGACTCTGACTGGCCATGAGAATCATTTCCAGCTGTGCCGACCTTTTTGCGGTTGATAGTACCGTGGCCGCCGACAAATTTCACATCGTTCAAATAAGAATTAGCGCCCGCCATCCATTTGCACCCCACGGCGCGGGAATTGCTCGCGCCCGTTGAAATACCAATTCCTGTCAAAATATTTGATCCGCCGACAGACGATTCTACCACTGCTTTGGGCGGGCCAAAGCTGCCGAAAGCTTCCGTATTGTCTTCGATAATAAATTGCGTGGAAATCGGATTCAAGCCTATTAAGGCCGATTTTGGCTTCATTTTGATGGTTTCGGTAACCCGGTACCAACCTTGTGGAACGTACACTACATCATATTTATCGATCGCCGCCTGAATCGCCTTGGTATCATCCGTAACGCCGTCGCCTTTCGCGCCGAAGGTTTTCAGGTTCGCCCACGATTTGATTTCGGGAAATTCTGGAATGTCTTTTTTTGCGGGTTCCGGAAATGATTTCAACATTTCCATTTCATGGATTGTGTTGTGAACAGGCTTTGCAGTTAAGTCTGCCATCTGCAACCCATGAAAAAATTGTTTCACTTTATAAATGGCCCCGGCTCCCGGAATCGTTTTCCCGCTGGCCGGAAAACCTGCGAAAACGGGCACTTTATTGCAATCAATATTTTTCAGGCTGAATTGCGTGTATGCATTGTTTTCATTGCTGATCGTAAGCGCGGGGCCGCTGATATTTTCGAAGCGGCTGTCTTCCATAAACAGTTTTTCATAAAAGCCCGGATTGGTCTCGATCACGGTCGGGACATTTTTGACGGACATCCTGACAATAGTCAAACCGGCTTCCTGGGATTTGATCGCCGCTTTTCGCTGGCCTTCGAAATAGGTATCGACCATCATAAACTGCCATCCCGGGGAAGGTTTGAAAGTATAAATCCCGTATTCCCCTCCAAAAAAGCGTACATCTTCCATTTCATTTCCGACATCAAACATCCCGGCTTTTCCGTTTCCGGTGTGGATATCAACATGTGAAATAAAGCTGTGCTGCGCAAAATGTGTTCTCAACGCCACAGCCGAAGGATTGCCGTTTCCTATTTTCAGATCGACATTGGACATGGCGCTGTAAAAAGTACTGGCGCCGGCGTCAGGAATCGGCGCGCCGGGTTTCGGGATGCCCGACGTAAACCAGAACATGTATTTGGCATTGCCTTTGTCTTGCGGATATTGCTCCTGGAACCCGGGAGAATTGTCGGCCAAAACAAAAACCGGGCGTTTTTTTCCGTAACCTATCACCCGCACGGCTGTCGGGATGTATATCGTTTTGCTGATCCGGTAAGTGCCTTCTGGAATGAAAACGATACCAAAATTGAACTTAATTTTTACCTCATCAATGGCCCTTTGCAATTCGTCGGAGACGTCCGATTTGCCATCATTTCTAATTTTAAATTTCTCGGGAGTGAAATACGCAGCATCCTCATCTTCAAGACGTAACTGGTAAAATGATTTGCTTTGCGGATATGCTGAAGCTGCCTTTTTGTTCTGGCCAAAAATGGATTGCTGGGCAACTAAAATCAGTAAGAGAGAGAAAATTTTATTTGACATGAAGGTTTGATTATTTCTTGACAGCCCAGAAAATAGCGTTTTTGAAAATCGTTTTGTACACATCGCTTTCGAACAAAACAGGGGAGTGGCCCATGAAAATGTAGATGTTTTTTGCCTTGTACTTTTTGTTGGACCAGATTACCGGATGGTCGCCCATTTTGATTTTGGAATCTGGGGAATACGTATTTTCATCCACGCTGGCGATGACGTTCACATTGGGCCGCGGGCTTTTGTCGTAGATGTACCATTCTTCTTTTTTGACCAAAAACGAAGCCGGGACCCCTTTCATCACAGGGTGCTTTTTGTCCTCAACATTCACGGTAGCAGCGGCGAAATCCGCGATGTAGTTTTTGTACCTGATACCGCCCATGAAATCGGAAAACCAAGGCCAGATCTTATATCCGTCAAATTCCCCGAGCAAAGTAGCATGGTGAAACCCGATCCAGCCGCCTTTTCCTTCATTGATATAATTTTCAAAAGCCGCAACTGCCACGGGAGTCCAGGCATAAGGAACGTAATCCAGTTGGATAATCAATTGATATTGAGATAAATATTCATCATTGATCGGATCCGTTTTGGTAAGATAATCGATCGTAAAATTATTGTCTTTTGCAAGCTCGTTAAGCCAGACTCTGGCCGTTTTCGAATATTCAACATGGTGCCCGCTAGCTTCATTCAACGCCAGAACTTTGAATTTTGGTGATTTGATTTGGGCAAAAGCATGGATTTGAAATACAGAAAAAAGAAAGGTAATCCAGAAGAACTTTTTTGAAAGTGAAGTATTCATAAATGCAATGTCGGTTACAAAATAAAGTATGTAAATCGAAAATCTTACTTGGCCATAAAAACTAAAACAGGTTATTTTAGGACCGGTAAAAGTATATGGCTGCTATTTTTTGCATCATGGTAAATCGTAATTTTTGACTTTTGGAAATCCACCTCGTCCGCCTCAAAAATATTCATGAATTTCTGAGGATTTCTGTCAACCAGCGGAAACCAGCTGCTTTGGACCTGAACCATAATCCGGTGCCCTTTTTTGAAAGTGTGGGCAGTTTCATTGAGTTTTACAGTCACTTTTTCAATTTTATCTTTTACAAAAGGCTCCGGTTTGCTGAAACTGTTCCGGAATTTTCCGCGCAAAACCTCCGCTCTTACCATTTGCTGGTAACCGCCCATTTGAACCGGCCGCTGCCCTTCCTGAACTGCCGGCAAAACCGAATTGGCAGGCCACACATCTATTACCTTAACAATGAAATCGGCATCGGATCCTGTCATCGAAACCATCAGGTTAGCGACAATTTCGCCTGTTAACGTCAAATCCTCCGGCAAAGAATCAGTCTGAAAAGTAAGCACATCCGGGCGCCGCGACGCAAACCGCTGATCTTCGGCCATATATTCATTGTTTCTGCTTCCGCGGATCACATTGGTATATGGAACCGGCCGCGCAGGATCGCTTTCGTATGTAGTCGCGCTTTTTGCACTGGTAGGTTTAGCAATTGAAAGTTTACTGTTTGCGTCCAGGTAATAGGCAGTGGGCTGGCTGTTTTTAGGAGGCCAGATGTCATAGTTTTTCCATTGGTTGGAACCGGTTTCAAAAACGGTCACCTCCGGGAGGGAGAAGATACCTTTTCCTTTTAGGTAAAAATTGAAAAATCTGGTCTCGATCTCTTCCTGAAAATACTTGTTGACATCCGCACCAAACTGATAATTGGCGAACGATGTCCACGACGGCGACGCCCAGCCGCCATGCGTCCACGGCCCCATTACCAACCTGGAATTGTTGCCGGGCGACTGCTTTTCAATTGCCGAATAAGTTTTCAAGGCACCGTATAAATCCTCCGCGTCAAACCATCCGCCTACGATCAGAACGGCGGGTTTGATGTTTTTCAAATGATTTTTTATGTTCCGCGACTGCCAGAATTCATCATAAACAGGATGTGCCACAGTCTGCCGCCAGATACTGTTGGGATCGGAAAAATAGGCCTCTGTGTTCGCTTTTTTCAGCGGACCGAAATCCAGGAAATATTGGTATGCATCGTTGTAACTCGCATTGAAAAAAGGCTTGTAACTTTCTCCATTTTCACTTTTTGGCCCGTCGAACCCGCTGTAAAAACCAAAATTATCCATCAGGAAAAACGCCCCGTTGTGATAACAATCATCGCCGATAAACTCATCCGACATAGGAGCCTGTGGCGAAACCGCTACCAGGGCGGGATGTGCATTCGGCAGGGAAGCGGTGGAGTAAAATCCCGGAAACGAAATCCCAGACTGGCCGACCTTTCCATTGTTTTTCGTGTTTTTCAGCAACCATTCAATGGTGTCGTAAGTGTCGCTCGACTCGTCTACATCCTGTTTGCTTTTTTTATCGGCGATCGCTGGTGTCATTTCCCGGAACTTACCTTCACTTTTATAGCGGCCACGTGCATCCTGGTAAACAAAAATGTATTTCTCGCGCATTAGCAAAGCATTCGGGCCCAGCCGCTGGCGATATGCAGCACTACCATAGGGACGCACGGAATAGGGCGTCCGCTGCATCAAAATCGGGTAGGTTTGTGAAGTATCTTTCGGTGTGTAAATGGACGTGAACAGCCGGACGCCGTCACGCATCACAATATATGTTTCTAATTTCTGATAGTTGTTTTTGACCCAGCTAGTATCCGCAGCGGTATTTTGCGACTTGCCGCAAAGCGTGGTTATGATAATTAGAAAAAGACAAACCGTAATATTTTTCTTCATGGTCGCGCCTGCTTTTTTTGATTTTTGTATAAGGCAAAAATACAGAAGAAACCACGTGGATCACGCGTGGCCAAACATATAGTTTTGAATGTAAAAATTTGCATATATATTTACCGACTGATTACTCAATCTAGGAGATGAAACAAAAACTTAAAAAGATATTTATGATATTTTTCATAGTGATGGCGGCCCTGGCGGTGGCTATTTATGTATTCCTGCAACAACCGCAATTCGGGAAATTACCTTCCGGCGAAAGACTTGAAAGAATAAAAAAGTCTCCCAATTACCGCGACGGGCAGTTTCAGAATGAAAGTTTTACGCCGGACTTAGCCGAAGGTTCAAGCTATCTGAAAGTGCTCACGGAGTTTTTTTTTGGAAAAAGCCAATACAACATTCCCGGCGCCGTGATCCCTTCGCGAAAAACCGACCTTTTGCATTTAAACCCGGATGAAGATGTTTTGGTATGGTTTGGGCATTCATCCTACTTCATGCAGATTGACGGCAAGACTTTTCTCGTCGATCCGGTTTTCAGTGGCAGCGCATCCCCGATCAAATTTACCACGCCAAGTTTCAAGGGTACTGATGTTTATTCCGTCGATGATTTCCCGGCTATCGACTATCTTTTGATTTCGCACGATCACTGGGACCATCTTGATTATGAGACTGTTTTGAAACTCAAATCAAAAGTCGGGCGGGTTGTTACCGGCCTGGGCACCGGAGCCCACCTGGAACATTGGGGATTTGATATGTCCAAAGTCAGCGAAAAAGACTGGAATGAGGAAGTGGATTTTGGAAATGGTTTCACAATAAATGTTACTCCCGGCCGGCATTTCGCAGGGCGCACATTCAGCCGGAACAAGGCATTGTGGGTTTCATTTGTTTTGAAAACGCCAACTATGAAAATCTTCATCGGTGGGGATTCCGGTTACGACAATCATTTCAAAAAAATAGGGGAGAAGTTTGGGCCGTTTGACCTCGCGATCCTGGAATGTGGTCAGTATAACGAAGCCTGGAAATACATTCACATGATGCCGGAGGAGACCGTTACCGCCGCCCATGACCTCAAAGCCACGAAATTAATGCCGGTCCACTGGTCCAAATTCTCACTCGCATTGCACGACTGGAACGAACCCATTCAAAGAGCCACCATTGAAGCCCAGAAACAGAATATGCCACTCGTAACCCCGCTCATCGGCCAGAAAGTAGACCTGAAAGGCGAACAGGTTTTTGAACAATGGTGGAGAAATAAGCAGCTGCAACCCGAGTAGGAAAAGCGAATGAAAATTGTCAAATTTGGGTAACTATTGACAATTTTCATTTTTCAATTTAACTATACACATTATGGATCAGGAAACATTGGATAATGTAAGAGCTGTGATTGCAGCGAGGCAAAAAGCTATCATGGAGTCGGAAAATCCGAAACAGGCGGCGATAGATCACCTCAAAGAAATTGGCTTTCTGAACCCTGACGGCACGCTTGCTGAAAGATTTGGCGGGCCTGCAATGGAGCCCACGCTCGAATCAGTCGCCGACAAATCGGAGTAACGTTTAGTGCTTTTTATTTTAGATTTTAATCCCTCCAAATTAAATTATTGAATGGTGCGACCGCTTTTGGCGGCTTCGTGGTCATTCATCACACATTACCATGAACAATTTTTACTATCGAAACACTACAGTTTTCGGTTTTCACGGCTGTCGCAAAGACATCAAAATCGACTTGTTATCTGGAAACAAGAAATTCAATATCAGCCAGAAGCCTTACGATTGGCTTGGCGCTGGGGTATATTTTTGGGAGAATGATGAAATAAGAGCTGGTGATTGGGCGCGGGACAGATTCGGTGCGGACGCTGCTGTAATTGGAGCCAAGATTAACCTCTCAAATTGTTTTGACATATCAAACTCATATTCCAGGCGAGTGCTGATGAATACGCATTCTGACTTATCGGCGATCAGCAGAATTTCAGGAATTCCACTGCCAATGAATAAACCGCACCCCAGATTTATCGGCAATCCTGATGACAGACCTTTGCGTTATTTGGACAGAGCAGTAATCGAATTTGCACTCGACAATGCGGCCAATGGGAGTAACTCCCAAAATTATGCAATTGTCCGCGCTGCCTTCCAAGAGGGATTCGAGCTTTATCCTGGCAGCGCATTCCGCGAACACGACCATATACACCTCTGCGTTCGGAACCCGGATTTGTTGACGGAGCTGTTTGATCCTGATTTTTGAAGGTGATGTACTGGCAAGTTAAGATTTATACCAGCACTACTTCTTTCAATTTCTCGCCAAGCTCATGGATTGCATTTTCCAGCTTTTTAGATTGGCTGGCCGAGGGGAATTTCGTTCCTGCTACATAATGCCTTACCAAAGACGCATTTATGCCGGCTCTCTTCGCAATTGCTCCCACTTTTACATCTTCAAATGTCTCGAAAAACGCGCTAAGATAGTAGGCATGTTCGAAGGTTATATTATTGATTTTTAGGCTTTTCCATTCCTCATTAGCCTGCCCCTCATGTAGGATATAGTCATCCAGAAGATCTTTCAAATTATGCTCTATTTCTTCAACGGTTTTGCCGTTGGTTACCGGCAGATAATCGGGGATATTCTCGATACGTCCCCATAATTCGTCATCGCTTTTTTCAATTATGATTGTCAGTTTCATATTGTTTCTCATTGTGTGTGAGCAAAAGTAAAGGTCGCAAATTTGCGACCTTTTGGCAATTTTCTATAAAAAAATTTCAGGCTATTTCCCTTTCAACTCATCAATCTTCTTCTCCAAAGCAGCCAATCTATCCTCGTTACCCGACAGTGCTTTTCGCTGCAAATCAATGTATTCATCTTTGGTGATTGTGATAGTATTGGATTGATCTATCTGCTTGGAAAAGATTGGCTCATCGCCACCAGTTCCTAAAAGCAGCCAGTTAGGATCGACTTCGAAAATTTTCACAATTTCACTTGCGGCTTCTGCTGTCAGGCTGGCGTTTCCTTTTTCTATTCTGTTATAGGTTGTTTGGGCAACACCAATCTTCTTAGCAAATTGATTTTCACTAAGTTGTAAATACTCCCTTATTGTTTTTACCCTCCGAATATCAAACATTAAGCCTAATGGAATAAATATTTAGTCAATATGGCTTGTAATCATTCCAAATTGAACGTATCTTTGCTAAACACAAACTGTTAAACGCAAATTACACATTATGCAAATGGAAACAAGTACACCACCTCAGGCCGGAATCCCAATAAAACAGCGGCTTTTAGCCCGCTTTACCCGTGCCAAAGCGATCGTCGGCCCGAAATGGAAAGACGCTTTGGCGAAATCCGATCCTTTTTTCGATACCCGGACCGGCGAAGCATATATGCGGTCTGTGGGGCAAGCCTGCTCCGATCCGCGCCGCGGAGATGTTTGAGGTGGCTCCCGAAAGCGGCACACATTTTTGCACAACATGATGCAAAATGGGAGTTCAGAAAGAGAGCAAAACCCGAAAGAGTTATGATGCTGAGTTTAAGCAGGAAGTAACGAGAATGTT